>JADKDZ010000005.1 GCA_016718265.1 Uliginosibacterium sp.
GCGGTGACGAAATCCATGTCCGGCGCGGCATAGCGCGCGCTGGAATAGCTCATGGTCTCGTCCAGCCACAAGGCATAGAAATCATTGCCGAGGTCGTAATGCGCCTCGATGTTCTTGCGCGAGCCCTTGCGGGTATTGGCGCGCAGGCTGTGCCAGAGGCGATGGGCGATCAGGCGGAAGAAGTTGCCATGGATCGCCTTGGTCAGCGCGGCACGATTCTTCGCCAGCAGCGTGAGCAAGGCGGGCAGATGATCGGTCTGCCACTGACCTGCCATGAAGGCTTCGCCAAAGCCGATGGAGCCGTGACTGACGATGCGCTCGAAGACCTGCCAGTCCTGCGCTGTCAGCGTCGCCTGCAGCGGGCCGTTGCCGACGATGTGCTGGCTGCCATCCGGCAGGTGCAGGGCCAGGCTGCCGCCCTGAATACCGCGCAGCATCGCCAGAACCAGTTGTGCGGCGCGCGGCAAGGCGGGGCTGGAAACCGCGCGCAGGGATTGGGTGGCATTCATGTGGTCTCCTCCGCCGTCAGGGCTGGTTTGTGAAAGAAGGGCACGCGCTTGGCCAGGAGGCGAAGGGCTTGCAGGTTGATCCGCGCCACCACGCCCAGCGTGAGCAAGGGGCAGCGTAGCCAGGCGCCCAGCAGGCGCTTCGCCGTCAGCGCCTCGGGTGTCGCGACGAGCCGGGTGGTCAGCTGTTTGGCATCTTGATCAAAGTAGTCGATCGCCACCGTATGCCGATCGGCTCGCTGCCGGAAGCTGAAGCGGTATTCGCCACGCACGGCGAAAAATGGTGAGACATGAAACACCTTTTCGGCGCGCAGCACGTCATCGGCATCAATCACCCGCCGGTCGTCGTGGGCGACAAGGTAGTTGTGGTGCTCGCCGAAGGTGTTGTTCACTTCGCACAACACGGCACGCAAGCCGCCAGCCTGGTCGTGGCAATACCAGAAACTCACCGGGTTGAAGACAAAGCCGAAGAGACGCGGCATGGTCTGCAGCACCACCTCGCCATCCGCGACCTCCGCCAGGCCATGGTGTTGCAGGATCGAGTGAATCCAGGGCAGGAGCGGCGAGCCGTCACGCGGGCCGTGATCGCGGTTGAAAAACGAGAACAGCCGGAAGCGCTCCATCCCGAGCACAGGCGACGCGGCCGCGGCCAGTTGCGACAAGGGCAGGCTAAGCGTAAACATGGCATAGCTGAAAGCGTTGCTGGCTGTGGCATGGCGGGCATGCATCACGGAGCCATAGAGCAGGAGCGGCTTCACGAGAGCACCCCCTGCAGATCAAGGCTGCGCGCGCGCCACGGGGCCACGACTCCCAGCATCGCCGCGACATCCACCCCCGACTTGAGGCCGTCTTCGTGGAAGCCATACGCCGTCCAGGCGCCGGCGAACCAGGTGTGCCGCTGGCCTTGCAGTGCGGGCAGATGGGCCTGGGCGTCGATGGCCAGGGCGTCGAAGACTGGGTGGTCGTAGTCAAACTCAGCCAGCACTTTGGCGGGATCCGGCGCACGGAAAGGATTCAGCGAGACCACCACCGGCGATTTGAAAGGCAGCGGCTGCAATTTGTTGAGCAGGTAAGACACGCTCACCGGCCGGCTGTCCGGGCTGCCCTCGCCCGCCAGGTAATTCCACGCCGCCCAGGCGTTCTGGCGCTTGGGCAGCAGGGCTGCGTCGGTGTGCAGCACGGCCCGGTTCGGCTGATACTTCACGGCCCCCAGCACCGCGTGCTCGGCCGGCGTGGCGCCGCTGCCCAGGATGCGCAGCGCCTGATCGCTGTGGCAGGCGAACACGACGGCATCGAAGTGCTCGGTGCCCGCTGCGGTGTGAATCTCCACGCCATCGGCATGGCGCGTCACCGTCTGCACCGGCGCGTTCAAGCGCAGATCCGGAATGCCGGCCAGCATGCGCGTGACGTACTCGCGCGAGCCGCCCCGCACCGTCATCCACTGCGGCTGATCGACGATCTGGAGCAGGCCGTGGTTGTGACAGAAGCGCAGGAAAGTGTTCAGCGGGTAGGCCAGCATCTGCGCCGTGGGGCAAGACCAGATCGCGGCCGCCATGGGCAGCAGGTACCAGTCGCGAAACGCCGCGCCATAGCCATTCTCGGTGAGGTAATCGCCGAGTGAAATCTGCGCTGCGTCGTGTTCGCGCGCCAGCCGGGTGGTCTCGCGGTTGAAGCGCACCAAGTCGCGCAGCATGCCCCAGAATGCCGGCCGGCCCAGATTGCGGGTCTGCGCAAACAAGCCTGCCAGACCACTGCCGGCCCATTCGATCTCGGGCGCCTGCAGGCTCACCGAAAACGACATGTCACTGGTGGCGACCGGCACGTCCAGCTCGCGGAACAGGCCGCACAGATTCGGATAGGTACGGCGGTTGAAGACCAGAAAGCCGGTGTCGACCGGATGGCAGATGCCGTCAACGCTCACCTCGACCGTGTTGGCATGGCCGCCCGCATAACTGCCGGCCTCGAACAAGGTCACCGCGTACTGCCGCCCGAGCAGCCAGGCCGCGCCCAAGCCGGCCACGCCGCCGCCAACCACGGCAATGCGCTGCAGGACGGCTCAGGCTAAAACAGCGATCCAATTCACCGGCTTTCATGACGAGCCTCCTGAGAGATATACGTGCTGTCCTGGACAACAACCGCAGCGGTCGGCATCAGTGTCGGGCGATGCAAACGATGCAACACGAGCAACAAGCCGCTTTCCTGCGTCGCGTGGCTCGGCTGAGCATTCGCGGGTGACAGCGCTGAAAACACCATAAGAACCGTGAGCAGCATTGCGAATGCAAGTTGCCGTGCTACAGGCAGAGCGGGGTGCGGAACACGCCGGGCACTGCGGTTGAGAGCTTGGCGATACATATTGACCCCCTATTTGTCCTGGACAAAAATCAATCACAACCCTAACATAGCAATCATACGTTGCTCGGTCAAGCACTTTGTCCTGGACAAAACGCCAAAACAAAGAATTTTGTCCAGGCAATACCTTTATCATGCTGCGACCACACAGCCGGATCGAACCCAATACCCACACAGACATGTCCGCAAGCAGGTGCCTGCGGGAAGAGGAGAAACCATGGAAGAGTCCGCCGAGCTTGTCGCCGGGCACAGCATTGCCGCGGTTGAGCGCGATACCGGTCTGCAGAAAGACACGCTCCGCGTGTGGGAGCGCCGCTATGGCTTTCCGCAGCCCTTGCGCGATGCGAATGGCGAGCGCGTCTATCCGCCCGAGCAGTTGGAACGCCTGCGCCAGATCAAACGCCTGATCGACCAGGGCATGCGCCCGGGCAAGATATTCGCTGCCGATGCGGCGAGTCTTGAAGAATGGTTGGGCAACGCGCCGGCGGGAACCGACGAACCGCAACATGCGGAATTCCTCGCCTTGCTGCGCCGCCAGCGCAGCGGCGAACTGCGCCAGAACCTGCAGCAAAACCTGCTCAAACTGGGTTTGCAACGCTTTGTCACGGAACTGGTCGGCCCGCTCAGCGTTGAAGTCGGACTGGCGTGGAAGCGCGGCGAAGTCAGTGTGGCCGAGGAGCACCTGTACACCGAACAGTTGCAAACCGTCCTGCGCGGCGCCATTCAGGCCCTGCACAACCCGACGCAACGACCCCGCATCCTGCTCACCACCTTCCCCGACGAACAGCACAGCCTCGGGCTCTTGATGGCCGAAGCCATGCTTGCGCCGGAAGGCGCCTGCTGTACTTCGCTGGGCATCCAGACGCCGCTGGCAGATATTGCTCATGCGGCCATCAGCGGGGAGTTCGACATCGTCGCCCTCGCCTTCTCCAGTCACTTTCCCGCCCGCCAGGCACATGCCGGCCTGGCCGAACTGCGCCAGCAGCTGCCCGCCCATGTCGAGATCTGGGTCGGCGGCAAACACCTGACAGAACGGGCCGCACCGGCCGCAGGGTTGATCTATCTCGCAGACATGGCCGCGCTACTTAGTGCGCTCTCGCACTGGCGAAACCGCGGAACGGGATAAGGGCGCGAGACTCGTTGTCGGCACCGCGCCGCTCGCCCCTGCGAAACACCCCGGAGAGCCGCCTGCAGCAATCGTCTTCAGGCTGCTCCTTGCAGAACCAAGCGGAGTGCGGCTCTGCGGGCACTTTTACAAAGGGCGGGCAAGCCCTGTTCGCCCTTCCTCGGCGCTTCACTACAGATTCGGTCCTCAAATCGCTTGAAAAATGATGCGAAGAGCTTCGTGTCTTCGTGCCTTTGTGAGAGCGAAAAGCACCGCACACGAAGGCGTTGCGAGGCTGCCACCGTTGCGCGCGCAACTATTTGAAGGCCGGAGCAACAAGATCGTCGCGTTTTACCAAAAAACCAAGCGCGATGAATGCCATTGTCCTTTTCCGACCAATGGCTTTTGCTCGCCCTTGCGTCCGCCTTAGCATGGCCGTCAATCGAAAATCAACCGGATTGGGCGCCAAGGATCCTGGCTGGCGCTGTCTTCATGGGTTGGTCTGTCGATGTCTTCGTTCATGTTTGCGCGTGCTTGTCACGCAGTGAGGTCTGGTCATGCTGTTTCTCCCCCGTCGTGTCAGTGTGCTCTGCGCGTCCCTGCTCTTTCTCGCCGCCTGTGGCGGGGGTGGCGGTTCGGAGTCTTCGGGGGAGTCGGTGCCGAGTCAGACGACGAGCTCCAGCTCAGGCGGATCGGTCGCAACACCCGACACGCAGGCGCCGAGTTCGCCGGAAGCCTTGGGCTTCTCGGGTCTGACGGCGACGAGTGTGCTGCTCAAGTGGGGCGGGGCGAGTGATGACCGGGGGGTGTCGGCTTACGACATTTATCGGGATGGGCGCTTTCTGGGCAGCGTGAGTGTCAATACCCTGGTGTTTCTGGATACGGCGGTGAATCCGAATGCGACGCACCGCTATCAGGTGAAGGCACGCGATGCGGCCGGAAACCTGTCGCCGGCGTCAGGCGAGCTGGTGATCAATGTGCCGCCCTTGGTGACGGCGCGGGATACGCAGGCGCCCACAGCGCCGGGCAGCCTGCGCACGACGCAGATCAGTGCCAGCAGTCTGAGCCTGAGCTGGCTGCCGGCCACGGACGATACGGGGTGGCGGTCTGACGTGCTGCTCAACGGCACGGTGATCGCCTCCTCACCAGCACCACGACGAACTACACCGCGAGCGGGCTGCGCCCGTCGACGAGCTACACCGTGACGGTACGGGCACGAGACACCTCGGGGAATGTGTCGCTGGCGGCGACAATTCAGGTGAGCACGGCGGTGGCGGCGGCGCCCAGTAGTTCGAGCTCGTCGAGCAGTTCAAGCTCCAGTTCGAGTTCCAGCAGTAGTTCGAGCTCTTCCAGCTCTTCCAGCTCATCAAGCAGCTCCAGCTCGTCTTCGAGCAGCGGCGGGAAGTCGAGTTCGTCGTCCAGCAGTTCGAGTTCTTCATCCTCGTCTTCGTCGTCCTCTTCGAGCAGCAGTGGCGGGAAGTCCAGCTCTTCGAGTTCGTCTTCCTCTTCTTCGTCTTCCAGCAGCTCAAGCTCATCCTCCAGCAGCAGTGGCGGGAGCAGCAGTTCGTCTTCGAGCAGTTCAAGCAGCGGAGGCAAACCGGTGCAGATTCTGTTCTTCGAGAATTTCGATAACCTGGCGATGCCCTACACGTTCCACGGAGAAGTCGCCCATCAACATCAGGCCCGGTTCTTTCGTTCTACAGTGGCTGGCCGGTCATCGAAACCACCGCAAGTGGTGCCTATGGTGGCAGCGGCAAAAGTCTGAAGACGACATACCCGCGATATCCGGCGACCAGGCTGCCTACCCTGGTCGGGCTTTGACCTCACGCCCTACAACACCGATCACGTCTACATCCGTTTCCGCGCCAAAATGCCGGGGGCCAAGCACGGCTTCAAATTCGTCAAAGTGTTCGGGCAGCGAGACGCGCCCGTCGGCTATGCAAACACGACCTTCGGCCTCGACTACACAGGTGTCGATCTGGGCGGCATGTATTGTGTCTCCTACGGTGACGGCGCGGACACAGAGAGTGACACCGCAAGCATCCTGGGTTTTGACGGTTTGGGTTACCCGGGCAGAGCCCAAGGGCTGCCCGGCTTCAGCGTGACCCGCCCGCAGGGCAAGATATTCGGCTCGGCGGACTGGGGCACCGGCTGGCACGTGTTCGAGCTCTACGTGAAATTCAACTCCGGCACGACACGCGCGAACGAGAAGAATGACGGAGAGATATTCGTGCGCATCGACGGCAAGACCTACCTCGATGCGAAAGGAATTTTCAACCGCCACCCCCAGAACGGCAAGCTGGACCGGATCGAGATTCTGGGCTGGACCCAGACCCCACGCGGCGCCGCCGTGCCGAGCTTCGAAATCTGGTACGACAACATCGAAATCAGCCTGAACGGCTGGGGCAATTCGCCGATATGAGGCTGCCGGGCCAGCGATGCCCGGCAGCCCTGGGCAGCGCACGCGTAGCGTGCGTTGCGAATCTGCGACTGGAACTCTTGCGCTGAAACAAACTCGGGCGATCATCCCTACCGTTGAAACGGGATTATCTTATGATGGCAGTCACTTCATAGGCCAAAGGACCTCCCGTTCATGTACTCGCACATTCTGATTCCTACTGATGGCACAGACCTCTCGCACCAGGCGGTCGAGAAGGGCATAGCGTTTGCTGCCGAGCAAAAAGCAAAGGTCACCCTGCTCTATGTTCAGCCGGATTTTCCGGTTCCGCTAGGGAGCGAGAGTGTGATGCTGGCGCCTGAGACGCGGTCTGACTACGTGCGGACCTCTCAGATCCAGGCGGCGAAAATCCTCGAAAAAGCCGCCGCAGTGGCTGCGCACATCGGTGTACCGGCCAAGACACAGACCGCCATACACAGTGAGCCCTACGAGGTCATTATCGAAACGGCGCGCGCTTGCGGCTGCGACCTGATTTACATGGCGTCGCACGGCCGGCGCGGCCTGAGTGGTCTGCTGATCGGCTCGGTCACGCACAAGGTTCTCACGCACTGCAAAACGCCGGTACTGGTCTGCCGCTAAGCATTCAGCATTGTTTGCCCAGGCAATTCCCCCAGACTGAAACGGTCTGGATTGCCAGGGCAGACTAAGCGAACGCAGTGGCCCATCTGTGCAAAGGCCCCGCAAACAGCACACAGCTGATTGCGGGGCCTTGTCCTAGATGGGGCTCTCTCAGGCGACGACTTCGTCGAGGTCGAAAGCCTTGTGCAAGACGCGCACGGCGAGTTCGAGATACTTCTCTTCAATCGCAACGGAGATCTTGATTTCCGAGGTCGAGATCATCTGGATGTTGATCCCCTCTTCAGCCAGTGTGCGGAACATGCGGCTCGCGATGCCAACGTGAGAACGCATGCCCACGCCGACCACCGAAACCTTGGCCATGGTGCGGTCGCCGCGAATCTCACGCGCACCTACATGCTGGCAGACGGACTCCAGAATCGCTTTGGAGCGATCGTACTCGCCACGCGGGATGGTGAATGAGAAGTCGGTGGTGCCGTCGGACGCGACGTTCTGGATGATCATGTCGACGTCGATGTTGGCTTCGGCGATCGGGCCCAGGATCTGATACGCGATACCCGGACGATCCGGCACCCCGACGACCGTGAATTTAGCTTCGTCGCGATTAAAGGCGATGCCTGAAATGATCGGCTGTTCCATCTTGATGTCGTCCTCGAACGTGATCAGCGTGCCTTCGCCTTCATCCTTGAAGCTCGAAAGCACCCTTAGTTTGACTTTGTATTTTCCTGCGAATTCAACCGAGCGGATCTGCAGCACCTTGGAGCCCAGACTCGCCATTTCGAGCATTTCTTCGAAGGTGATGCGATCCAGCTTGCGGGCTTCCGGCACGATGCGCGGGTCGGTGGTATAGACGCCGTCCACGTCGGTATAAATCTGGCACTCGTCGGCGCGCAAGGCTGCGGCCAGAGCCACGCCGGTGGTATCCGATCCACCGCGCCCCAGCGTCGTGATGTTCCCCGCGTCGTCAACGCCCTGGAAGCCTGCCACCACGACCACGCAGCCTTCGTCGAGATCGCGCCGCATGCGGTCTTCATCGATCTTGAGGATGCGGGCTTTGGTGAAGGAGCTGTCCGTCAGGATGCGCACTTGCGGGCCGGTGTAGCTGCGTGCGCTGATGCCCAGCTCCATGAGCGCCATGCTCAAGAGGCCGATGGTGACCTGCTCGCCCGTGGAGACCACCACATCCAGCTCGCGCGGATCCGGCGTGCTTTGCACCTCTTTGGCCAGCGCGATCAGGCGATTGGTTTCGCCGCTCATCGCCGAGAGGACGATGACCAGCTTGTGCCCCTGCGCATGCCACTTGGCCACACGCTTTGCCACGTTCTTGATCCGCTCAGGATTCCCTACCGAGGTGCCGCCGTATTTCTGAACAATTAGGGCCATTGCAATACCATCTGGAGCCGGTAAAAGGCGGCATTCTACAACAGCGCCCTCAAGATCGCATCGGCTCATGCCCGGTGCGCACTGTTACAATTTCGCTTTTATCTGAAGACGTCATCGTGATCATTACCCGCCGACTCGAATTTGATGCCGGGCACCGCATCCCCGATCACCGAAGCCTGTGCCGTCACCTGCACGGCCACCGCTACGCCATCGAAGTCACGGTCACCGGCGACATCACGCGGATGGACGGTGACCCGCGCAACGGGATGGTCGTCGACTTTGGCGAGGTCAAGGCTGTCATCAAAGACCTGATCGTGGACCAGTGGGACCACGCGTTTCTGGCCTATACCGGCGACACGGCCCTGCTCGCGCTGCTGGCGAGCATTCCGGATCACCGCACCGTCATCCTTGACCGCGTACCGACGGCCGAGAATCTCGCACAACTGGCATTCGATATGCTGGAAGCCCCGATTGCCGCGCTCTGCAACAAGTCGCTCCAACTCAAGAACGTGCGGATTTACGAGACCCCCAACTGCTGGGCTGACGCAACGCAAACCAGCTGCTGAGGCACCAGTCGCCCGTTCAGGCGCTGGGCAGAAAATCCACCACGCAGGCTTTCTCCAGATGCGCGTCAAGATGCTGGCGACAGAACGCCTGATGCAGCGGGTGCGGCAGATACACGTCGCGCGCCGCCGCATCGGCAAAACTCACAATAAAGCAGTGCGTGAAGCCCATGCTGAGGTTCTCCGGGCTTGAATTGACGCCCCACTCAAAGCCACGTACGAATGGCAGGGCCGCACACAAGTCCGAAAAGGCCTGCTCGATGGCGCGCACGGTCGCAGCGGGCGTCTCATCCTTGAACTTGAACAAGACCACATGGCGATAGTTCTCGCTGCCGAGGGACATTTCTCACTCCTGTAACGATTGGCCGTTGCTTTGAAAGCGGAAGCAATCTAGCATCACGTAACCGGTTTCGTAAACCGGTTTCTCCAAGCACTTCCGCCTCAGCTTCAGGTATCGACGCAGCACCGTGAAACTCACCATTGCCGACATTGCCAAACAAGCAGGCGTTTCAAAGGCCACCGTATCGCGCGTGCTGAATCGGCGCGAAGACGGCGTAGGCGACGACACGCGCGCCCGCATACTGAAAATCCTCGCCGACACCGGTTTCCAGCCTTCTGCCACCGCGCGATGCCTGGCGACCGGCGAGTCCCGCTCGATCGGTCTCATCATCCCGGATATCGCCAACCCTTTCTTTGCCCTGCTGGTTCGCGGCGCAGAAGCAGTCTTGAACCAAGAGGGCTACAGCCTGTTTCTCTGCAACGCGGGGCGCAGTGTGGCAAAGGAGAGCGACTACATCCGGGCGCTGATCGAGAAGCACGTCGACGGCGTGATCCTCAACTCGGCCGGTTCAGCGCTCGATACGCAGGTAGAGGCACTCGAAGCCAAGGGGATTCCGGTCGTGCTGCTTGATCGCGTCATCAAGCGGCGGGAGTCGCGTTTTGGCGTTTTCGTCGACAATCAGCACGGCGCGCGTGAAGCCGTGATGTACCTTTACTCGCGGGAAGACTGCGACTTGCTGTTCCTGAACGGCCCGGCTGAGCTCTCGCAATCGATGGAGCGGCTCGCAGGCGTGGAAGAAGCCCTACACGAATTGGGTATTCCTGCCCAACGCCTGCGCGTCATCAATAGCGATTTCACCCCGGAAGGCGGCTATCACGCGGTCAGCGCCCTGCTTGGCCTGGCGGGAAAAGGCGCGCCCCTGCCCTTCAACGCGATTTTCGCGGCCAACGATCTGATGGCAATCGGCGCAGCAAGGGCCCTGCGCCAGCGAAACATCCGCGTACCGGAAGACGTGGAACTCATCGGCTTTGATGACATCGAATTCGCCGCCATGCTGGAGCCCCCGCTCTCGACCATCGCCCAGCCTGCGCAGGAAATGGGCGCCAGCAGCGCAGAACTGCTGCTGCGGTTGATTGCCGGGCAAAAGCCACGCCAGAAGACCCTGGTGATGAGCCCGAAACTGGTTTTACGCGGAACGACCCGCCCCCGACCCGCGTCCGCAACACAACAGACACCCCACACAGGAGCCATTCAAAATGGATAACTTCGAATTCCGCAATCCGACCAAAATCGTTTTTGGCCGTAGCACCGAGCATCAGGTCGGCGCGGAGGTTGCCCCCTACAGCCGCAAGATCCTGCTCCACTTTGGTGGCGGCAGCATCAAGCAATCCGGCCTGTATGACCGCGTCACCGCCTCGCTGCGTGCAGCAGGTGTCGAGTGGGTCGAGTTGGGTGGCGTCAAGCCCAATCCGCGCCTCTCGCTCGTGCATGAAGGCGTCAAGCTGTGCAAGCAGCATCAGCTAGGGCTGGTCCTCGCCGTGGGCGGCGGCAGCACCATCGATTCGGCCAAGGCCATCGCAATGGGCGCCATGATCGAAGGTGACGTGTGGGATTTCTACCTTGGCAAGGGCGCGCCACAGGCCGCGCTGCCGATCGGCACCGTGCTCACCATTCCCGCTGCGGGCTCTGAGGCCAGCACCGGCACCGTGATCACCAAGGAAGAAGGCTGGCTCAAGCGCGCCGTGAATTCGGATCTGCTTTACCCGCGCTTTTCGATCCTCAACCCCGAGCTGACCTTTACCCTGCCGCCTTTCCAGGTGGCCTGCGGGGCCGTCGATATCATGGCCCACCTGATGGAGCGCTATTTCACCAATGTGCGCGACGTGGCCTTCACCGATCGCCTGATCGAAGCCACCCTCAAGACCATCATCGCCCAAGCGCCCAAGGTGCTGGCGAATCCGCAGGATTACGATGCGCGCGCCGAATTCATGTGGGCCGGCACCATCGCCCACAATAACCTGCTCAACACCGGCCGCGTGGGCGACTGGGCCTCGCACGATATCGAGCACGAGATCAGCGGCATCTACGACGTCGCCCACGGCGCGGGCCTGGCCGTCGTCTTCCCGGCCTGGATGAAGCATGTGCTGCATCACGACCTTGATCGTTTCGTGCAATGGGCGGTACGCGTCTGGAATGTCGAGCTGGATGTGTTCAACCCTGAAGCTGTGGCGCGCGAGGGCATCGCCCGCATGGAAGCCTTCTTCCGCTCGCTGGGGATTGGCACCACCCTGGCGAGCCTGGGCATCCACGACGACCGCATCGCCGAGATGGCTGACAAGTGCACCGACGGCAATGCACGCACGGTCGGCAACTTCGTGAAACTGGATCGCGACGCTGTCGCGGCAATCCTGCGGCTGGCACAGTAAGCACCTGACAAGACGCTTCGGCGCATCCGCCTGCTTCGGCCGGATGCGCCCCCACAACGGAGAACCTTATGACCAAGCCATTACGCTGGGGCATTCTGAGCACTGCCAACATCGGTGTGCAGAAAGTCATCCCAGCCATCCAGCAAGACGCGCGCTCAATCGTCACCGCGATCTGCTCGCGCAGCCTTGACAGCGCGCGCAACGCCGCCGACAAGCTCGGCATCGAGAAAGCCTACGGCAGCTATGAAGCCTTGCTGGCCGATCCGGAGATCGACGCCATCTACAACCCGCTGCCCAACCACCTGCATGTGCCCTGGACCCTGAAGGCGCTGGCAGCCGGCAAACACGTGCTGTGCGAGAAGCCGATCGCGCTGAACACGGAAGAAGCGCAGCAGTTGATCAGGGCACGCGAGCAGAGCGGCAAGCTGGTGGCTGAAGCCTTCATGGTCCGCTTTCACCCGCAATGGCTGCGCGCACGCGAGATCGTGCGCAGCGGCGCTCGGAGAAGTGCGCGCCATCCAGACCGCGTTCTCCTACTTCAACGACAACCCGGACAATGTGCGCAACCGTGCCGATATCGGCGGCGGCGGCCTGTATGACATTGGCTGCTATGCCGTCGCCACCGCGCGCTTCGTGCTGGACGCCGAACCGGAAAAAGTCATCGGCGCCTTCGATTTCGACCCGAACTTCGGCACCGACCGGCTCTGCAGCGGGCTCGTGCGCTTCCCCGGCAACCGCCAGCTCAGCTTCGCCTGTTCCACGCAGATGGTGCCTTACCAGCGGGTCCAGATCTTTGGCAGCAAGGGCCGGCTCGAAGTGCAGATCCCGTTCAACGCGCCGCCGGACCAGCCCGTTCGCCTGTTCATCGACACCGGCAGCGATCTTTATGGTGGCGGCATCCGGGTCGAGGAGATTCCGGCCGTGGATCAGTACACCCTGCAGGCCAACGCCTTTGCCACAGCCATCCTGGATCAGAAGCCCTGGCTCTACCCGATCGAGGACGCGATCCAGAACATGCGCGTGATCGACGCCCTGTTCCGCTCGGCCAAGACCGAGGCCTGGGAAAGCCCGTGCTAAGCCCGCGCGCCGCGCACTGAAAACACCTGCCCGGAGAGCCAATCCCCATGCGGCTCTCCGGGCAGGTGTGCGCGCACGCAAATTCCGCGGCTTTCTTCGTGCTGCACGCGGCCCACAGGCGCGGTATCCTTGCGCCCCGATTTGCCCTGCCTGACGCCCGCCATGTCGCTGCCCGCCATTGATCCCGCCCAGTACGATAGCCAGCTCGCGGCCAAGCTCAGCCAGTTCCAGGCAGACTTCGCCCCGTTCGATCTGCCCGAGCCGGCCGTGTTCCGCTCGGCGCCCAGCCACTTCCGGCAGCGGGCGGAATTCCGCATCTGGCACGAAGGCGAGCGCATCGATTACGCGATGTTCGATCCCGAAAATCCGCGTCGCCCGATCCTGATGGAGAACTTTCCGACTGCGGTGAGCGCCATCTGCGACATGATGCCCATCCTGCGCACGGCGGTTCAGGCCGACCCGGTGCTGCGTCACAAGCTCTATCAGGTGAATTTTCTTGCGACCCGGTCGGGGCAGATGCTCATCACCCTGATCTATCACCGCAAGCTGGAAGCGGACTGGGAAACCGCCGCACGTGCGCTGGCCGAGCAACTGCAGGTCAAGCTCATCGGGCGCAGCCTCAAGCAGAAGATCACGCTGCAGGACGACTGGCTGATCGAAAGCTTGCAGGTGGGCGAACGCACGCTGCAGTACCAGCAGATTGAAGGCGCCTTCACGCAGCCCAATGCAGGCGTCAACCAGCACATGCTGGGCTGGGCCTGCCAGCAGGCGCAAGCCATCGGCGACGATCTGCTCGAACTCTATTGCGGCAATGGCAATTTCACGGTGGCGCTCGCCCCGCATTTCCGCCGCGTGCTGGCTACCGAGCTGAGCAAGTCCTCAGTGAAGGCTGCCGAACACAACTTGGCCGCCAATGCCGTCGGCAACGTAACTCTGGTCCGCATGGCCAGCGAAGAGATCAGCGCTGCGCTGGCGGGCGAGCGCGCGTTCAACCGCCTGCGCGACATTGATCTCGCCGCTTACCGCTTCAGCACCCTGTTCGTCGACCCGCCGCGCGCCGGGCTCGATGAGGGCACGCTGGCGCTGGCGCGCCACTTCCCCTGCATCCTCTACATCTCCTGCAATCCGCAGACCCTGCGCGACAACGTCTCCGCCCTGCAGGATAGCCACCGGATCCAGTCCGCCGCCATATTCGACCAGTTCCCCTACACCCACCACCTTGAATGCGGGCTGCTGCTCGCAAAGCGCTAAGAATCACTGCCCGGAGAGCCAAGCTGGGTGCGGCTCTCCAAGGCATGCTGTAGCGGCGCTCAGCGCGTCAGGCAGCGTGTTGCGGGAATGTCGATTTCCACACGCTGGATCGCGCCGGTGTGCCCAAACAGGGCTTGGGCATCGCTGGGCGGAATCCGGTTGTCATCCAGTACACGGGCCTCGCCGGCGGCGTCAAACACGGTGATCCGCACTGCGCTGAGCGTGGCCGAGCGACGCATCACGAAGGGCACTTGATACCAGGTGAAGGCCAGCTCGCCCGCCTGGACGCCCAGCGTCTGCCACTGCTCGTTCACACCCAGATAGGTAAATACCTGGTCTGCTGACAAGAACTCGGCCGCATCCAGCAGCAGCGGGGAGACGAGGATGGCGCCGTCTTCCACGACCAGCCCCAGTTCGCCCTGGCGGGTGATGACTTCTTCCTTCACCTGCCCGGTCATGCCGGGTTGCTGCGCACCGGCGTGGCCGGGCGTGTGTGAATACGGGTCGCAGGGAAAGGCGCCATACTCGGCAGGCGTCTTGTTGAAGCTGAGCCCGTCACGCACGCGGTAGTACAAACGCCCAAGACGCGCGATCAGCGCCGCATTCTCGCCCCCGTCGTGTGCCGCGAAATAAGCCTCCTGCACGGCCAGAAGCAGCTTGGACACCATGTGCCAGTAAATGCTGCCACGGCCTTCGAAGGCAAACATGGTGCCGGAACGCCCCGTGAAGCGTTTGTGTTCAAACACGGCTTCGTACAGCGCCTCGATTTGCGCGCGGCTTGCGTCGTCGAGCCCGACCAGACTGTCGAGCACCGGCTTCATCGCCTTGGCATTGTCAAAATTCGCCGCGAATCGGTACTGCCCGTCGGCGTCCTGCAATACCAGGCGGGTATCACCCTGCGCTACCAGTTGCTTCAGGCAAGGCAAGGCCTCCATCGCAGCCGCCGGAATCCTGTTCTTCTCCAGGAAAGACGGCAGCGGCGAATCCGGGTAGAGCATGAAGCTGTGCTGATCCTCGCGATACATGTCAGAGCTGAACAGGGTGTCGAGCAGCTCGGCGGATTCCTGCGCAGAGAGCACGCCGGACGACAGCACGGCGACCTGGCCTTCCAGCATCGGGTAGAGGTGGCCGATGTCGAGTTCGCCCTCGGCGCTCAGCAGCAGGTTGTAGGCATGGTAAAGACCGTCGCTGCGACGGTTCTCGCGGATGCTCTGATCAAGCACGGCGAGTGTGGCCCCCAGCATCGCCTGGATTGCGTCACAAGCAACGTCTTGCTGCTCGGCAAGGCCGCGGGCGGCATATATCGTCTGCCGATACGCGCTGCTGCCACGCCCCAGCGCCTGGAAGAGCGCCGTGGCCGCAGCCGGTGTCCAGCGGTCCGCCTGAATGGCCTGCTGGGCATCGATCAGCGCCCGTGAGGTTTGCTGCAACCAGGCCGCCACCTGCGCGGTAACGACGAAATGCGCGTCCCCACCCCGCAACAGCGTCTGCAAGAAGGCGACGTAGCGACGCATGTAGTACAGGGTCACCATCGACAATCCGCTGCCGACCAGGGCATTGTTCGCGTCGTTCCACTCCGGCCGCTGGGCATTCATCCAGATGCCGCCACCCGGGACAAGATTGCCAAGTTTGGCAAGCAGCGGTACGAGCAGTTTCTCGGCCAGACCAACCAGATGGACCTCGTCGCCCGCGTCGAGCACGAGCTTGCCGTCCTGCCCCATGCGGGCGCAGCGCGTAGCAATCCGCGCGGCTTCATCATGGTCGAAGCTGACCGTGGACTTGCTGTCACGCAGCAGGCTGTCGAAATCGGCAATGCGGTACGGCACATTGGCGTAGCAGAACAGCCGCTGGTTGAGGAGGCGTCGCAGGCGCGCCGGGTAGTGCTTGTTGCACGCTTCAAGCAGGCGCAGCAGATAGTTGATCTGATGATCGCCCCA
Organism: Uliginosibacterium sp.; assembly: GCA_016718265.1. Classification (GTDB taxonomy): domain Bacteria; phylum Pseudomonadota; class Gammaproteobacteria; order Burkholderiales; family Rhodocyclaceae; genus Uliginosibacterium. The sequence continues at coordinate 15,912 of JADKDZ010000005.1, forward strand.
GTAGCCGATGTTGGACCACGGATCTTCCGGATCATGCTCTTCCCAGTCGATACCGTCCTGGCTGATCCGGTAGGGGTTGTGGCCATCAAGGGTCGAGGCATTGACGAACTTGGCGATCACGTGTTCGGCATACGCGGGGTAGCTCAGCAACAAGGCTTCCCAGTTCTGGAAGATATCGCGCCAGTTGCCCTGATAAGCGAGGCGGCGCTGCCCGTTCTCGTCTTTGAGGCGAATGGCAAAGTGGTTCCACGGACGGCTCGGGTCACCGTGCCGTCGGCTGAAGACCAGGGGCAGGTATTCCATCAACAAACGGCTGAGTTGCGGATCGCCCTGCGTGCTCACCGCGACGCTGAGGTCTTCCAGCCCGATCCGTTCGGGCAGTGTCGCCAGCCAATGAGCATGTCTGGCCTGAACAAGGGGATTGCGGGTGCTCAGGTTGGCGACGAAATCGCTGCGCTCGATCGCGTACTGGCAGGGGAACACCCCCCCGCGCATGATGTTGAACAGCACGTTGGCTGTGTGATGCGTACCGACGCGTGGGTCCGCCACGCACTGAAAACCATCGGCACGGCCAAGCAGATCACGCAACGCCGCGTGATCTTCCGCCAGCGCCGCCTGCACCTGCTGCGCCACCGCCGCCGGCGCGCGCAAGGCCTGGCGGAGCGCCACGACCTCGGCCTGTGTCTGCCCGGTGTTCACCACGATCTGCCAACGCTGACTCTCGCCGGGCGCCAGCACCAGCGAGGCCTGCAGGAAGTAGGCGGCTCTGACGCCGCGACGAATCTTGCCTTCGGGCACTAGCCGACCGGCCCGCACGGCCTGGAAATCGCTGGCTGCAATCCGGACCCGCGCAGTCGCAAGGCCCAGACTGAACGCGGTGGTCGCCACCAACGATTCCGAGGGTTCCGCCTGATCGCTGATCTGCGCGTAGAGCGCATAGGTGGCCAAGCCGCTGGCCGGATCGACCTCGTTCCACTTGTAGGCATCCACCAGCGCACTGGAGGTTGTTTGCAAGGACCGCGGCGTCCCCGCCGGCAGCAGGTTCTGCACCCCGTCGAAGACTTCCAGCACGCGCGCGACTCCGAGGTTCTCAAGTCGGGCTGTCCGCACGAAGCCGAAGTCCCCCGCAGCCCCCCACGCGTAGGAGAACTTGAGTTGGAGGCTAAGATTCTCCTCCTCGAAGATCACCCGGTTTCCCAAGCTGTTCTTGTAGAGCGTCCGCCGCGTCTCGTAACGATCAGACTGCTCAAGATTGAAGGGCTCCCACTGACGCGAACCCGTCGCAGCCTCAACGGTGACAAGGGTTCGACTACCCGTATCGGCGGCGGCCAGGTGAATCAGGTCAACCGGCAAATACGGGAAGATCGCCTTCTCCGGCTGAACACGCCCGGCCGTCAGCCCTCCTGAGGACGAGAGAAACATCCACAAATCACTCGATGAAACCAGCGACATGAAAAACGGCGGCATCTGATCGACGTCAGCAATCGCGTAGTAGCGTTCGCCCTCAATCTCGACAAAACAGCCTTCGGGAGAGTTCATTTCAAAAACCTTGTTCAAGAGGAAAACAATCCGCAACAGACGGCGTTCCTGACGCGCGCCCAGCAACTCCACTCAGCATAATGAAAGCGCTTTCATTTCGCAATACACCCCGCTCGGACGCTGTCACTTAAGGATGGCAAGAAACGCGGCACCCCTGCCTGGCGACAACGCCTTTGTGGCAGCGGATGGCTCAAATGTTGCCGGAGATGTGCCGAGCAAGCGACAAATGCAACCAAAGCCGCCGCACCCTATGCAAGCGCTTTCTTTCTTCACAACAAGCTCCCCAATTCATCCCATGACATTGCACGCAAGAGTCTCCCCTGTTTCAGCTCCCAAAAAGTACTTCTGCCTGCCCGGGCAGGTATCCGGAACCAAGATGGAGGCGCCCCGATCTGCGCACGTAGTCTGATTTAGTAACAACGATTCACGAAGCTGATTCAAGCTTGACGGTACGCAAACAATACTTAAGTCGATTTGTTACAGAAGTACATAACGCTGCCGTAGACGTGGTTTATCGGGCACCGCCTGCCCTGCTCCGTATGCGCGTTCGGGAGACATCCGTAATGAAGAAACTGCTCAGGAAGCTCGTCAGTATCCGTAGTCGCCTCGTCTTTCTCGTTCTGACAGCACTCGTCGGCATGCTGCTGGCCAGCGGAATTGGCTGGGTCGGCATTCTCTCTGTTGCCGGCGCACTGCGGGATACGACAGAAGTTCGCCTCCCCGCAATACGGGAAATTGAAGGCATGCGCGCCACGATTGCACAGCTTCGTCTCATGAACATCGAGTCCCAGACCTGGCTGCAGGAATACGACGTAAACGAACGCTTTGAAGCCTTGTCGAAGAAGAAAATCAAAATCAGCAAGGATCTGCAACGCAGCATGGAAACCTACGGGGCCCTGCCAAAGGGCCCGGCCGCAGAGGCGGCGTGGAAGACCTTCCAGGCCAAGATGACCGAGTGGACGGCCCTTGAGGCAAAGATCAATGCCTCCGTCGCTACCGCGGCAACGCTGGATCCCGACGGTGAGTTGCAGAGCCATTTCATTACTCTGAAAGGCCTGATTTCCAAAGACCAGCTCAAGCCGCAGGCGGCGGTGGAGACCGCGCTGAGTGCGCTGGCGGAAGAAACCTCCAAGTCGTCTGCCGAAGCCCAGAAAGCCGCCAAGTCCAAGAGCACCAACGCCCAGGCCGCCATGGTGCTGGCCATCGCGGTGCTCGGTGGCGTGCTGGTGATCTTCTCCTGGCTGGTGGTGCGCTCCATCGTCAAGCCGGTTGAGGCCATGCGCCAGAACATCGTAGCCATCGCCCGCTCGAAGGATTTCACCCTGCGGCTCAACAGCAAGTCCGAGGATGAGATCGGCCAGACCATCCGCGCCTTCAATGCCCTGATCACCGAGATCCAGGAATCCATCCGCCACGTGCTGACCAATGCCGAGCGGATCAGCTCCGCCGCACAGAACGCCTCAGAGGCTTCTGCCCGCGTGGCCGAATCCAGCAACGCCCAGAGCGAAGCCGCCGCCTCGATGGCTGCTGCCGTCGAAGAGATGACTGTCTCCATCGATCACGTGACCAGCAGCTCGACCGAAGCCCTGATGCGTGCCAAGGCCGCCGGCGAAGACGCCGCCGCCAGCGCCGGCATTCTTGAGCAAGGTACCGAGGGCATGAGCACCATCGCCCACACCGTGCGCGATGCGGGCGATACGATCGATTCACTGGGTCGCCAGTCGAACCAGATCAACGGCATCATGGCCGTGATCAAGGACGTGGCCGACCAGACCAACCTGCTGGCCCTCAACGCTGCCATCGAAGCTGCCCGCGCCGGGGAATCCGGTCGCGGCTTCGCCGTGGTGGCCGACGAAGTCAGAAAGCTCGCCGAGCGCACCGCCAAATCCACCCAGGAGATCAACCTCACCGTCACCTCCATGCAAGGCTCCACCCGCAAGGCCGTGGATCACATGAAGACCGTGGTGATGCAGGTCGACGAAGGCAAGGACCTCACCAGCCAGGCGAGCGGTCACATGCTGGGCATCCGCGACTCGGCGCAAAGTGTGGCCGGTGCGGTGCAGATCATCAGTGAATCGCTGGCCGAACAGAACGTGGCCGCCCACGAGATCGCCAAGCAGATCGAGCAGGTGGCACAGATGACCGACGAGAACTCGGCCGCAGCCACCGAGACGGCCGAGATCGCCCGCGACCTCGAACAGCTTGCCACGGACCTGCGCGCCTCCGTCGAGCAGTTCAAGGTTTAGTCGGCCCGGACTGCACGCACCCCAAATGCCCTGTCGCTTTGACGGCAGGGCATTTTTGCCATCTCCGCAGTCACGCACTCCCAACTCGACAAGACACCAAAAATCACACAGAAAAGGGCTGCTGCCGCCGTTAATTTTTCATTGAAGGAATAAAGCATTCGATCAACAAATTTCAAAGGGGACACCATGAAAACAATTCTCAGCAAGCTGGTCAGTATCCGAAGCCGCTTGGTTTTCCTCGCTTTGATAGCGCTTACAGGAATGTTGCTCGGAAGCGGTATCGGCTGGGTCGGAATTGTCTCGGTATCAGGAGCACTCAAAGAAACAGCGAAAGTTCATCTGCCGGCTATCCGGGAAATTGAACGCATACGCAGCACGATCCTGCAGCTGCGTTTACTCAACCTAGAGTCTCAAGGCTGGGGACAAGAACATGACGTCATCGAACGTTTCGAGGCTCTGCACAAGAAAAAGACGAAGTTGGGCCAAACACTCCAAGTAAACCTGGAGGTCTATGCCAAGCTGCCCAAAAACGGCGCAGCTGAGGCTGCCTGGACTGATTTTCAGTCAAAAATGATGGAGTGGAACAAGATCGAGCAAACGATTAACAAGTCGATTGCAACCGCGGTAACCCTAGACCCGGACAATGCGCTCTTAAGCCACATCAACTCGATGAAAACGCTCATCACAAAGGATGCGCTCAAACCCCAAGCTGCTGTCGAGGCAGCACTCGATACTCTGATTGACGAGACGGCAAAGTCGTCCCTCAACGCACAGAACGCTGCCGAGGCGAAAAGCACGGGAGCCCAAACAGCGATGACCGGTGCGGTGCTGACCATCGGCGCGCTGCTGGGCGTTTTCTCCTGGCTGATCGTCCGCTCCATCGTCAAACCCGTCGAGGCCATGCGTCAGAACATCGTCGCCATCGCCCGCTCGAAAGATTTCACGCTACGCATCCACAGCAAGTCCGAAGACGAAATCGGCCAGACCATTCGCGCGTTCAATACCCTGGTGACCGAGATCCAGGCCTCTGTCCGCAACGTGCTGGTCAATGCCGAGCGCATCGGATCGGCGGCGCAGAACGCGTCTGCAGCATCTGCGCGTGTGGCGGAGTCAAGCAATGCGCAGAGTGAGGCGGCTTCTTCGATGGCAGCAGCCGTTGAAGAGATGACGGTCTCCATCGACCACGTCACCAGCAGTTCCCGTGACGCACTCGTTCGCGCCAAGGCGGCCGGCGAAGATGCGTCGGTGAGCGCGGGAATCATCGAGAAAGGCACCGACGGCATGGGAACGATTGCCCACACCGTGCGTGAAGCGGGCGAAACGATTGATTCTCTGGGCCGCCAGTCCGACCAGATCAACGGCATCATGTCCGTCATCAAGGACGTGGCCGACCAGACCAATCTGCTGGCTCTCAACGCCGCCATCGAAGCGGCCCGCGCCGGCGAATCCGGTCGAGGCTTCGCCGTGGTGGCCGACGAAGTCAGGAAGCTCGCTGAGCGCACTGCCAAATCCACCCAGGAGATCAACCTCACCGTCACCTCCATGCAAGGCTCCACCCGCAAGGCCGTGGATCACATGAAGACGGTGGTGATGCAGGTCGATGAAGGCAAGGATCTCTCCAATCAGGCGAGTGGCCACATGCTGGGCATCCGCGATTCGGCACAAAGCGTGGCGGGTGCGGTGCAGATCATTACCGAGTCGCTGGCCGAGCAAAACGTGGCAGCACACGAAATCGCCAAGCAGATCGAGCAGGTGGCGCAGATGACCGACGAGAACTCGGCCGCAGCCTCCGAGACCGCGGAAATTGCCCGCGACCTCGAACAGCTCGCCACCGACCTGCGCGCCTCGGTCGATCAGTTCAAGGTCTGAACCCAGGCTGTTCGCTTCCTCACAGACAGCCCTGTCGTGTAGGCGACAGGGCTGTTATTCGACCCCATCCAATTGATTTTAAAAGGGCTTCTCAATACGGCATGGCATTTGCTGACCCGATAGCAAACCACGTTATCAGGAGCCCGACATGCACACCTCGCCCTCTGGAAATCTCAGCACCGGCGGCTGCACCTCTGCTCGGTGTGGCTCCCAAAGCTCGACGCTCGACGAACTCTCTGCCGACATCCAGCGCAAGGTTCAGGACCACCCCTGCTACTCCGAAGAAGCGCATCACCATTTCGCGCGTATGCACGTTGCTGTCGCACCCGCCTGCAACATCCAGTGCAATTACTGCAATCGAAAGTATGACTGCAGCAATGAGTCACGCCCGGGCGTGGTGTCGGAAGTGCTGACGCCTGTGCAGGCCGTGAAGAAAACCCTGGCTGTCGCCGCCACCATCCCGCAAATGAGCGTCCTGGGAATCGCCGGCCCGGGCGACGCACTGGCCAACCCTGCCCGCACCTTCGAGGTGTTCGGCGAACTCCAGAAACGGGCGCCAGACATCAAGCTGTGCTTGTCCACGAACGGCCTCATGTTGCCGCACTACGTCGACCAGATCGCAGCGGCCAAGGTGGATCACGTCACCATCACCATCAACTGCATCGACCCGGATGTCGGCGCGAAGATCTATCCGTGGATATTCTGGAACCATGCGCGCGTTCACGGACGCGCCGCCGCTGAAATCCTGATCGCGCAGCAGCAGAAAGGACTGGAGATGCTCGTCGCGCGTGGCATTCTGGTCAAAATCAACTCGGTGCTGATTCCGGGTGTCAATGACGAGCACCTGAAAGAGGTGTCCCGTGTGGTGCGAGCCAAAGGCGCGTTTCTGCACAATGTGATGCCACTGATCTCTGATCCGGCCCACGGCACCTACTTTGGCCTGAGCGGCCAGCGTGGCCCCACATCCGAAGAGCTGGAAGCCTTGCAAGACGCCTGCGCAGGTGACATGAACATGATGCGACACTGCCGCCAGTGCCGCGCCGATGCGGTCGGCATGCTAGGAGAGGACCGCGGGGCAGAGTTCTCGATAGAGAAGGTTGATTCCATGCTCATCGACGAGGTGGCGGCGATGGAGCGGCGTGTCGCGCTCCGCGAAGCCATCAATGCCGAACTGGACGCCAAGCGTGCAGCCCGACACGGAGAGGTCATCCCCCTGCAACAAGCCACCAAGCCTGTCGGGCGTCCTGTTCATATGGCCGTCGCCAGCAGCGGCGGGGGCCTCGTCAACCAGCACTTCGGCCACGCCAGGGAATTCCTGATCTACGAAGCCAGCAGCCAGGGGGTACGTTTTCTTGGTGTCCGCAAAGCGGCTCAATACTGTGGCGGCGAGTCCGACTGCGGTGAAGCCGAGAACACACTGGCGCGCACCATCGCCGTGCTCGCTGACTGCGAAGTCGTGCTGTGCGCGCGCATCGGCTTTGAACCGTGGGGCAAGCTTGAATCGGCTGGCATCCTGCCGAACGGTGAACACGCGATGGAACCGATCGAAGATGCGGTCGCCGCCACCTGGCAGCAAATGCTCGCAGACGGAAAACTCGCGCAGGCGCCCTTTGAGGCACAGAAGCGCGCATAACCAGTCTGACCAGACTGCGTAGACGGCACAAGGAGCGCAAGGCATGGCACTCGAGATCATTGAAAGCTGTGTGAATTGCTGGGCATGCGTTGAACTTTGCCCCAACCAGGCAATCTTCGAGGCAAGTCCCCACTTCCAGATAGACCCAAGCCGCTGTTCAGAGTGCGTGGGCGAGTATGCCAAACCGCAATGCGCTGAAATCTGCCCGGTTGAAGGGGCCATCATCAACGAGCTCGGAGAGGCGCTCTATCCGCCCGGTACGCTCTCCCCCACACCCGCCGCAAGGCATGCGTCTTCGGTCGCCGGGAGCTGATATGTCACAGATCACGTTCTGGGAGGAACCGGGCTGTCAGACCAATGCCAAACAACGCGGGGTGCTCACCGCAGCGGGCTACACCGTGGCCGTGCGGAACCTCCTCACCGAGCCCTGGACCGAGCTTCGCCTGCTGGACTTCTTGATGGATCTGCCGGTACGTGACTGGTTCAATCCAAACTCTCCCCGGCTCAAGTCAGGTGAAATCGAGCCCGGGCTCTATGACACGACGGCTGCCCTGCGCGCCATGCTTGCGGACCCGCTGCTCATTCGCCGGCCCTTGATCGAAATTGGCGACGTCCGGCTTGCAGGATTTGATCTGAGTCGGATTCGTCAGATCCTTGCGCTGCCCGAAGACCTCGTAGCGGGAAGCGATTGTTCGAACCAGAAAAGTCCTTGCGCAGCAGCGTGACGGATAGCCCAAGCTGAATGGATGCACCATGTATGCTTCGCTCCAATTCATGACGCCAATCCCCGCGCCGGCGATCACCACATTCCAGCGCCGTGAAGCACGCGCACAACTGCGTCAACACGCCCGTGGCGCAATGCTGGGCTTGGCTTTAGGGGATGCTCTCGGCGCGACGGTAGAATTCATGACCCCCCGCGAAATCCGCAGCCAGTACGGCTGTCACGACAAGATTCGGGGGGGGGGCTGGCTACGTCTGCCGTCCGGGGCCGTCACGGATGACACGACCATGGCGCTCGCCCTCGGCAAGGCGTGGATCGATTCCCGCAACGCGCCAAGCGAAGAAGACTACGCACGAGCCTTCGACACCTGGATGCGCAGCAAGCCGGTGGATATCGGCAATACCGTCCGGCGCGGCATCTCACATTTTCGCCGCACCGGCCTGGCACGCGTCCCCCCTTCCGAAGACGCCGGCAACGGCGCAACCATGCGCTGCGCGCCTATCGCGCTGGCATTGCTCGGCGCCCCGGCCGACACCGTTGCACGCCACGCTGGCTCAAGCACGCGTCACCCACCACAATCCGCTGACCGACGCAGCAACCCTCACAGTGGTTAACATGATCCAGGCGGGTCTCTCGGGGGCCGGCATCCGCGCAATCATGGCGCAAGCCCACCTGCTCGTCGGCGCATTCCCGCAATTTCGGTTTCGCACGCGCCCGGTCGAGAACCCGAGTGGCTACATCGTCGATACCATGCGCGTCGTGCTGCAGGCCATTGATCTATGCGACAGCTATGAGACAGCGTTGATCGACGTCGTGAATAGAGGCGGCGATGCCGACACGACAGGCGCCATTGCGGGCATGATCATGGGCGCGCTGCATGGCGAACAGGCTCTGCCGACGCGCTGGCTGCGCGAGCTGGATGCCGCCGCTTACCGCCGCTGCACCGAACAGGCCGACGCCTTGATTGAGCGAGCCCCGGCTTGGGCGCACAGCGGTTAAGGCAAACAAAAATCCTGGGCGAAAAAATGCCCCGGCATGCGGGGCACAGACCTGCTTCGCCAGCTACGCGATCAATCGCGGCCGGTCAATGCCATCAGGAAGCGCAGGACATACCACAGCATCAGCGCAATCGATGCAAACAGGTGCAGCGCGGCGCCCGCCGGCCGGTCTGCCGGATAGTGATGAATGATCTGGGCAGTGTCATACAGCACACAGCCCCTGCAAACACGATCATGATTGCGGAGAACCAGATCCCCAGCGAGAAACCGAAGAGGCGCCCGCCACAATCGCCCCAGGGCACACATGCCGCCTATCTTGAGAATGCCCCCAGGAACGAGAAGTCGGATTTTGTTGTAAAGCGGTCCAGGTAAGCCCGGCACATAGCAGCAGGGTTACCAGCACAGCCGCCGGAATCGCATCGGGAGCCACCACCGGGCGACGGCAAACATTGGCGCAAACACGACACCTTCGGCGAGCACGTACAAAGACAGGCCAAGCAGCTGTTTCTGATTGCTTTCAGCCCTATCTGCCATGTTCGTTGCCAGCCAGCCCACGACCATAAAGGCCCCAAGCACGCCCAGCCACATGTATTGACTTGCCCCCAGCATCTTCAGCATGGCAGCGCCTAGCCCAACGGCATTCAGCACAAAGGACAACGCCGAAAAAGCCAGAATCGCTCCCGCCAGATGAAGATAGGTTGCGCGCAAGAACTCGCCGCGACTGCTTTCGGCCCGAACGCTCTCCGAACCACCGGTATACATTGGTTGCATGCACAGACTCCCCGTTGAATGAAATCATTACCAATGGCCGTGGGTATTGACACCCGACCCTCACGGCCGCGAGGCATGGTAGCGCATGTGCGCGAACTTTCCCAACGCCATCCGGGCCTCAGGATTACCGCGGCCACACTGCTTGCCCACTCCCACGAAGGGCGCCCACTCAGTCGCTGCGGATCTGTACCTCGTATACACCGCCAATTACCAGACACTCGTCCTCACCCTTGAGTACGCCAGGCAGCAACTCACTGTGGAAGAAAATCTTCTGTACCGGAATCTCTGCTTCCAGAATGTAAGTCGCCAAATTCCGTCGCGCGATCCCGGGTACGGGTAAATGAACTCAGGTTATTGAGCAGCACGTAGCGGTGACGCCCGCGCTTGGCGAGAATTTCGTGCTCGCCAATGCGGTTGATGCCCCGGTACAGGCGCAACGGCGCCAGAATGCCCTGTCGCCGATACTCGTACTGACCGTAGGCGAACAGCAGATCCAGTTGAGATTCCAAGGCATTGGTGCCATACAGACCTGCCGAGCGCATTTCCAGATAGCGCCGGTAACCAGGTTCGGAATAATCCCGCAGCGGCTCGCCATGAAAGCGCGGCAGCAGGCCAAAACGGCTCTCTACCCAGCCCTTGAGCACGGCGCCTTCACGGCTATCGGAGTTGAAGCTCCAGCCGCGCACCATTCTTTGCCAATTCGCATTCGCGCGCTTCTTCGATTTCTCGGTCAAGCCTGCGTCCTCGAGATCGTCGAGGCGAAAGGTCACGGTCAGGTAATCACGAAAGATCTGCGCCCGCTGCCCGACAACATCAATCCGGTCGAGGCGTTCGAACAGCTTCCGGTGCAGCTCTGCGATGCCATCCAGATAAATCGATGAAGGCTGATTCTGAAAAGTGACGCCGCCCAGAATGATTGCCGGCAAATTGCAGCGGTTGATCGGCAAGCGCGCGCTCGACGGCAAGGCCGGATTGTCGAAAGGCTTGTCGCCATCCTTACACAGCCCAGCGTCATTGTCGCAAGCCGCACGGCTGTCGCGGCCTGCAGAATCCGGAATAGTCATTATTTTTCAAAGCCTTGTATAGCAACAACAGTTTCTGGCACAGGCGTTGCGACATAGCAATCGAGTCGTCGGCAAGTGTGGTGCAGCAAAACCGCATCACCCATGCCTGACACCGAACAACGTTCCCCTCAAGGAGAAGCACCATGGCAAAGCTGCGTCAATGCGCAATTTACGGCAAGGGTGGTATCGGCAAATCCACTACTACCCAGAACCTCGTGGCCGCTCTGGCCGAAGCCGGCAAGAAGGTCATGATTATCGGTTGTGACCCGAAAGCCGATTCTACCCGACTCATTCTGCACTCAAAAATGCAGAACACGGTAATGCAGCTGGCCGCAGACGCTGGCTCGGTTGAAGACCTTGAATTGGAAGACGTGCTTCAGGTCGGTTACAAAGGCATCAAGTGCGCTGAATCCGGTGGCCCGGAGCCAGGCGTGGGTTGTGCTGGCCGTGGCGTGATTACCGCGATCAACTTCCTCGAAGAAGAAGGCGCCTACGAGGAAGACCTGGACTTCGTGTTCTACGACGTGCTGGGTGACGTGGTGTGTGGTGGTTTCGCCATGCCCATCCGCGAAAACAAAGCGCAGGAGATCTACATTGTTGTCTCGGGCGAAATGATGGCCATGTACGCCGCCAACAATATCGCCAAGGGCATTGTGAAGTATGCCAACTCCGGCAGCGTACGCCTTGCAGGCCTGATCTGTAACAGCCGCAAGACGGACCGCGAAGATGAACTGATCGAGGCGCTGGCGGCCAAGATCGGCACCCAGATGATTCACTTCGTACCACGCGACAACGTTGTGCAGCACGCTGAAATCCGCCGCATGACGGTCATCGAGTATGACCCGAACGCGAAACAGGCAGACGAGTACCGCGCATTGGCACGCAAGATCGTCGACAACAAGAAGTTCATCATCCCGACGCCACTTGAAATGGAAGATCTCGAAGCACTGCTGATGGAATTCGGGATCATGGAAGCGGAAGACGAGAAGATCGTTGGAAAAACCGCTGCCGAACTGGCTGCCTGATCCAGAAGCACCACTTCAAACCAGGCGCGATTCCGACGATACGTGGAAGAGTGCCTGACTGAATATTCAACACTTGTGCCCCGTGGCGAGCGATAGCCCGGTGCAAAGGAGAATCAAATGTCTGAGCTCACCCGCGAGCAAGCCCAGGCCCTCATTGAAGAGGTGCTGGAGGTTTATCCTGAGAAGGCCAAGAAGGATCGTGCCAAACACCTTATGGTGAATGACAAATCCATTGAGCAGTCCAAGAAGTGCATCACTTCCAACCGCAAATCATTGCCGGGTGTGATGACCCACGCGGCTGCGCCTACGCTGGCTCAAAGGGCGTGGTTTGGGGCCCCATCAAGGACATTATCGACATCTCGCACGGCCCGGTCGGCTGTGGTGCTTACTCCCGCGGTGGCCGCCGCAACTACTTCGCAGGCACTTCGGGCGTCGATTCCTTCTGCGACATCAACTTCACCTCAGATTTCCAGGAGAAGGACATTGTTTTCGGTGGCGACAAGAAGCTCGCCAAGCTAATTGATGAACTGGAAACCCTGTTCCCGCTCTCCAAGGGGGATCTCGGTGCAATCCGAGTGCCCGGTCGGGCTGATCGGGGACGATATCGAAGCGGTGGCCAAGAAGAAGGCTGCCGAAACCAACAAAGTTATCGTGCCGGTTCGCTGCGAAGGCTTCCGTGGTGTGTCTCAGTCTCTTGGCCACCACATCGCCAACGACGCGGTACGCGACTACATCATCAGCAACCGCAAAGGAACGCCGTATGACGTAGCCATTCTTGGCGATTACAACATCGGTGGCGATGCATGGTCTTCCCGCATCCTGCTCGAAGAAATGGGCCTGCGCGTGGTAGCCCAGTGGTCTGGCGACGGCACCTCACCGAGATGGAAAACACGCCTAAGGTGAAGCTGAACCTGCTTCACTGCTACCGCTCGATGAACTACATCAGTCGTCACATGGAAGAGAAGTACGGCATTCCTTGGCTTGAGTACAACTTCTTCGGTCCGACCAAGATCAAGGAAAGTCTGCGCGAAATCGCCTCGCATTTCGACGAGAAGATTCAGGAGGGTGCTGAGCGGGTCATCGCCAAGTACACGCCGGCCATGGACGCGATCATCGCCAAGTACAAGCCTCGCCTTCAGGGCAAAAAGGTCATGCTGTATGTGGGTGGCCTGCGTCCGCGTCACACCGTCGGCGCCTACGAAGATCTGGGTATGGAAGTTATTGGTGCCGGCTATGAGTTCGCGCACAACGATGACTACGACCGCACCATGAAGGAAATGAAGGACGCCACCCTGATCTATGACGACGTCACTGGTTACAAGTTCGAGGAATTCGTCCGCCAACTGAAACCGGATCTGATCGGCTCGGGCATCAAGGAAAAGTACGCCTTCCACAAGATGGGTGTGCCCTTCCGCCAGCTCCACCTGGGACTACTCCGGCCCCTACCACGGTTATGACGGTTTTGCCGTCTTCGCCCGGGACATGGACATGACGCTGAATAATCCCTGCTGGAACATGCTCAAAGCGCCCTGGCTAAAGGGTGAGGCCGAAGGCGAACAGAAAGCTGCGTAAGACGCTGGGTGCGCGCCGCGCACCCTGCACATGAACCGTGGCGCGAGTGCGCCGCGATCAATCAACCTTCACCCGCGTCCACAGCTAGTTGGCCGGGCAAGGAGATGCAAAATGCAAACCGTCGAAGATACAAAACCCTGTTTTCCGCTGTTCAATGAACCGGAATACCGAGACCTGCTCAACAGAAAGCGTGAAGAATGGGAAGAGATGCCCTCCAAGGACAAGGTCGCTGAGACCTTCGCCTGGACCACTACGCAGGAGTATCAGGACCTCAACTTCAAGCGCGAAGCCCTGACCATCAATCCGGCCAAAGTCTGCCAGCCGCTTGGAGGCGCCCTGTGCGGCATGGGGTTTGAGAAGACCATGGTTCACATCCATGGTTCGCAAGGCTGCGTTGCCTACTTCCGCACCTACTTCAACCGTCACTTCAAGGAACCGATCGCTTATATCGCCGACTCGATGACGGAAGATGCAGCCGTGTTTGGCGGCCAGAAAAATGTGCACGAAGGCCTGCAGAACGCGACCAAGCTGTATGACGCAAAGATGATTGCTGTGCACGACGTGCATCGCAGAAGTCATCGGCGACGATCTTGGCGCATTTATCGGCAACGCCCGCAAGGGAAGGCTATGTCGACAAAGACTTCCCAATTCCCTACGCAAACACTCCGTCCTTCGTCGGCTCGCATATCACCGGCTGGGACAATATGTGGGAAGGCATCGCCAAGTACTTCACGCTCAATACCATGGAGGACAAGGCTCCTGGCAAGAACGGCAAACTCAACATCGTTACGGGGTTCGAGACCTATCTGGGCAACTACCGCGTCATCAAGCGGATGCTGAAGGAAATGGACGTTTCCTACTCGATGCTGAGTGATCCGGAAGAAGTGCTCGACACGCCGGCGAACGGCGAGTACGAGATGTACGCTGGCGGCACGACCATCGATGAAGTAAAAGATGCGCCGAATGCCATCACGACCCTCCTGCTGCAGCCAACCTCGCTGGAGAAGAGCAAGAAATTCATCGAAAGCACCTGGAATCACGAAGTGCCCAAGATCAACATCCCGATGGGTGTCGAGTGGACCGACGAGTTCCTGATGAAGGTCTCTGAACTCACCGGCAAGCCAATCCCCTGAGTCATTGCTGAAAGAGCGTGGCCGGCTGGTCGATATGATGACCGACTCCCATGCCTGGCTGCATGGCAAGAAAATGGCTGTCTTCGGCGATCCGGACTTCCTGCTCGGCCTCGTCAAGGTCATGCTGGAGCTTGGTATTGAGCCCACCCATATCCTCTGCAACAACAGCAACAAGCGCTGGGAAAAGCGGATGAAGGCGCTGCTCGAGTCCTCGCCCTACGGCGTGCATGGCAAGATCTACGCTGGCAATGACCTATGGCACCTGCGCAGCCTGTGCTTTACCGACAAGCCGGACTTTGTCGTCGGCAGCAGCTACGGCAAGTACATCCAGCGCGACACGCTGCACAAAGGGCCGGAGTTTGAAGTGCCATTGATCCGTCTGGGCTTCCCGATCTTTGATCGTCATCACCTGCACCGCATGACCACGCTGGGCTACGAGGGCGGCATGTACCTTGTTACCACGCTGACCAATGCGGTACTGGAGCGCCTCGACGAACAGACGAAGTTCATGGCTGTCACGGACTACAACTACGACATCGTTCGCTAATAGCGGGAATTCGGGACTGGGCACCGGGGACTGGTAAGCCAGCCCGGCCCAGCCCCGAATATCCCGGTTCCAAGTTCCCATTACCCAGTACCCAGATCATGGCCAACATCATGGTTCGTAAAGGCGCAGAAGGTGGATTGTCGTTCTATCTGCCCAAGCGCGACATCGAGGACAGTATCACCTCCATCGAGTTCGACTCTCCAGAGAAGTGGGGAGGCGAAATCAGGCTGGGTAACGGGGGCGTCTATTACATCGACCCGATTCCAGCCCCTCGCCTGCCGATCTCGGTCCGGGCAAAGCGTGTGGATGGGGTGGAATGAGTATCGGGAGTGGGGAGTGGTCTGTAGGGAGTGGGAAAAGATGCGCGCGCCGCGCCGCGTGGCGGACTTCCGACTCACCACTTCCCGCTCCCGACTCCCCAAATTATGGAGAAACATCATGGCAATGAAGATCGTCGTCGCCGAGTGCAGCAGTTGTGGAGACTGCATCAAGGTCTGTCCGACCAACTCGATCTATGAGAAGGGCGGCATCGTCAAGATCAAGGCTGACACCTGCAATGAATGTGAAGACAGTGATGACGGCCCGAAATGCCAGGCCACCTGCGCTTCGGGCGAAGCCTGCATCGTATATATGTGACATGCCGGGTGGGCTCGCCCGCAGGGGCAACCCACCACCCATGACGTCACACCAAGAGCGGTGGGTTGTCGCGCAGCGAAGAACCCACCCTACCCAGGAGCCCCGCCATGAGCAATACGTCCATCACTCGCGAAGCCGCACTGCGTATCGGTCTGGCGGCGCTGGAACTGAAAGTCACACCACGCGAGCTGACGCTTGCGCTCGCCGAGAAGATCGATCTGCCGATTACCGAAGCAAAGCTCGCCACCTCCTCCGTAGAATTGTTGCGAGAAGCCATGGATGGCGATGGCGGCATCTGCCAGATGGAGAAAGAGGATCTCAAGCGCGCCGTGCGCCTGTTATGGGGTGAGGGTGTGACAGGCAGCGATCTGCCAGCGCTGGACGCTTATCAGGAAGGCGACATGCCAGGCTCGATCCGCCTGGCTTGCGCCTCGAACACTG
The DNA here is from genome assembly GCA_016718265.1 of Uliginosibacterium sp. GTDB lineage: Bacteria > Pseudomonadota > Gammaproteobacteria > Burkholderiales > Rhodocyclaceae > Uliginosibacterium. The sequence continues at coordinate 32,107 of JADKDZ010000005.1, forward strand.
GCGAAGTCCTCGACGGGCACTTCGGCAGTTGCGAGCGTTTTCTGATCTATCAGGTGTCTGCGAGTGAATCCCGGCTGATAAGCATCCGTTCGACGCTGGAGACGGAGGGGGCCGAGGACAAGAACGTCGCTCGCACAAATCTGATTGCCGATTGCGATGTGCTGTATGTGCAATCCATAGGCGGACCGGCCGCCGCAAAGGTAATCCGCGCCAATATTCATCCGATCAAGATCCCCGTGTCGGGCCCCGCGCAGATCAGCGTGGCACGCCTGCAGAAATCTTTGGCCAGCCCTCCTCCGTGGCTGGCCCGCATCATGGGCATCAGTCCGCCATCGCTGGCACAGTATGCGGCGAATCTGGAAGCGGTCGAGGAGGATGTATGAGCCTCACGCCGGACTTCATCGCGCACATCTGCACCGTACTGGGTAATGGCGGGGCTGCGCGGCCAGACGTTGATATCGCCCTGCGCGAGGCATTTCCGGGCATCCCGTTCTCGGTGTGCTCGGATAACGACATTCCCTCTCGCGTCAAACCCATCGCCTGCGGTGAAGGCTTCGCGCTGTATGGCATCAACACCTCAGACCATTGCGCGGCGCTCACGACCGACCTCGACACGGCAGGAGGCATTGCGATTGCGTTGATAGACGACGATGACTGAAGCCGCGGATTCCTGCCAGGAGAGTACTGCAGCCGAGCGCAACCGCTATGTCAGCTTCATCGGTCTGGACTGTGCCGGCCAGGCGAGGCGGCTGATCGGCCTGCTGCAGCCCTATATGGAAGACCCGGAGAAGACCAACGCGTTCTGGAAGCTCTTTGCCATGAAGCTCAGTCCAGTGAGTGGCCCGACCTACGACGAGCTGTACTTGATCCACGCGCATCTCAACATCCTGCGCGATCAACTCGACATGCATGGCGACGCCGAAGCGTTGCAGCTGCTCGAACAGATTGAGCATGAGTGTTGTTGAGCACCGCAAGGGAGCCTTGAATGTGCCAAGTAAAACCCGGCAGTGAGCCGAAGAATCTGCACGAAATAATCTGTCAGGCGACGCAAGCTGTGCCCTGCCGCCCGGCTCACGCCATCGGCTCGCTGATCAATCTGATTCCGGGACGCGAACCGGGCCAGCAAGGCTGCATCGGAGCAGGACAGAACGCCCATTGCGAATGTCATCCACCCTCAAAACTGAACCCTAACCAGGAAGACACCCATGTTGCTGAACAAATACGAACAAGCCGGCTATCTCTGTAATGCCAACCTCAATGAACCGTGCACGGATAGCAAGCTTCAAGCCTTTCGCGGTGAATTGATCGTGATGGAAGGCGAGATGCTTGACGCGTCAGGACGACGCAAACCGCCCCTGACCGTACTGCAGCAGGTTGCGTTGCTGGCTGACGAGAACCGCCTGCAGTTCATTGCCGGCATGCTCGAAAACGTGGCAGACGTCCCGGCTCTTCTTGCACGGTACGGAGAAGACATTGGCGGTGATACCCTTGGGGTCATCTTCAGGACAACATCGATAAGGCCGTCACGCTGAATCATCACGGCAGCAACCTGCATCTGATTCCGATGGACGACGGCTTGCCTTGGTCGGAACTGATGCAACTGGCAGGTCTGGAGAAAGCCGACATCAAGAACCTGGCCCCTGCCGACAAGGTACGGGCCGTGTTCCGCGAGCTGACCGGATTCCGGCCACGTGGTGCCGCAACGGTAGAGCTCGCCGCACTGCCTGCGCTGAGCAATGGCAAACAAAGAGAAATACGCGGAGCGGTATGATTGAACGGGGATTGGCGAGAAACCCACCCATTCCCCATCCCCATTTCCCACTCTCAACCCCCATTTTCGATACCCCAGCATGAACGTCCTGATCGTACTCGCTCACCCCAAGCCAGGCAGCTTCAACCATGCCATTGCCGACACGGTGCGTGTCACGTTCGAAGCCAAAGGCCATCACGCGCGTGTCTGCGACCTGTATGCCGAAGGTTTTGATCCCGTCTACACGCCGGATGAACTTGCCCGCGGTAGCGTCGCTCCGCCCCAGGTGCGCGAGCATCTAGATCTGGTACTCAGTGCCGATGCGATTGTCGTGGTGCATCCGAACTGGTGGGCACAAGCTCCGGCGATTCTCAAAGGCTGGCTGGACCGGGTCCTGCGGGCGGGCGAAGCCTACCGTTTCGGAACCAACGAGAAAGGCGAAGGCGTAATCATTGGCCTGCTCAAGGCCAGGGGCTGCATTGGTGTTCACGACCTCCAATACACCGCGTGAAGTCGAGCTTGCACGCTACGGAGACCCCCTCGACAACTTCTGGAAACGCTGCGTGTGGGGCTTCTGCGGCGTTCCCCGCGTCGAGCGCTTGAATTTCGAGTCGATCATTCTCAGCACACCGGCACAACGCGCCGCGTGGCTATCAGAGGTAGCAGCGCTGAGCGAACAGCTCTGCAACTAGTTTCATCACCCGCACACAAGCGTTAGTTTGCCGCGTCGTTGCGCAATGATTGCGCACGACGCGGTTTTTCTGATGCTCAGTAACTTGGCACGCCCGCCCACAGCTTACTCACAGACTAGACGACGCCCAGCGGGGACAAGTGGCGCGGACTCCCCCGAATTGCCCTCCGCCACACGCAATCCGGCAAGTTTAGGACAAGCCGTGGAATACCCAGGTACGGCGCTGACACACCCCGCAATCGCTGTGCAATAAATGCGCAACAAACCACTTTAAGCCGTACCGCCAATGGCTTAGCGCCAGAACCCACACCTTATCCACACCCCTGCCAACACTGTGTGGGGACAATCTGGATATCGAACACGCCACCCCGGGCAACAATGACGCAACGCGGTTTTCCCCCGGCGTCTCAGCCACTTGGCCACCCCGCCCACACCTTATCCACAGGGCTGTCGACACACATTGGGGACAAGCCTTGCGAGCAGCCTCCCGTCACACGCTGTCATGGGCAACATGTGCGCACGGCAGATACGTCCTTGCAGGAAGCGTGGCGGTCACGCCATCAAACAGCGTGCCCGAAGTACGCCGATCTGGCACACTTCGCCACCGCGCTTTCTCGCCACGCGAGCCCGTACGATGACCTTCGCTGATCTCAATCTGATAGACCCCCTGCTTCGCGCGCTGGAAATGCTCGCCTATCAGACGCCAACGCCCGTGCAAGCACAGGCCATTCCGGCGGCCCTGGCTGGTCGTGATCTCTTGGCTGCCGCCCAGACCGGCACCGGCAAGACAGCCGCGTTCGCCCTGCCCGCGCTGCAAAACCCGGCCAACGAGGAAACCTCTGTCGGCCCCGGTGACGTGCGTGTTTTGGTCCTCGTCCCGACACGTGAATTGGCCGAGCAAGTCTTCAACAGCTTCTGCGACTACGGCCATTTCCTGCCGCTGCGCGGCCTCGTTGCTTACGGCGGCGTCAGCATCGGGCCGCAGCTTAAATACCTTCGTAATGGTACTGACCTGCTCGTCGCGACGCCCGGCCGCCTGCTCGACCTCTATCAGCAGCGCGCTTTCCATTTTGACGAAGTCCGCACGCTGGTGCTCGATGAAGCCGACCGCATGCTTGATCTGGGCTTCGCGCGCGAGCTCGACGCTGTCTTCGCCGCACTCCGGCACCCGCACCAGACCTTGCTGTTCTCGGCCACCTTTTCTGCTGACATCCGCAGCCTGGCCGGCCGCTTGCTCCACGCGCCGCTACAGATCGATGCCAGCCCACGCAATACAGCCGTGAGCAGCGTGAAGCAATCGCTTGTCACCGTCGACAAGAAACGCAAAACCGAACTGTTCTGCCATTTGCTCAAGAAACACCGCTGGGAGCAGGTACTGTATTTGTCCGCACCAAAAGGGTGTCGACACCTGCTGGAGACCCTTGAGTATCAAGGCTTTCCGGCCGATGCTAGTCATGGTGACAAGCCTCAGCACATCAGACAGCGCGCACTGGATCGTTTCAAACAGGGCGAGATCAGCATTCTGGTGGCGACCGATGTTGCCGCCCGCGGACTGGATATTGACGAGCTCCCGCTTGTCGTAAATTTTGATTTGCCAAGCGTTGCTGAAGACTATGTACACCGCATTGGCAGGACCGGGCGTGCGGGTGCGTCCGGTGTTGCGCTGTCACTGGTATGTGCCGACGAAGCGCCGATGCTGCGCGCCATCGAACAGTTGATTCAGCAAACAATACGACGCAGTGAAGAGCGCGGTTTCTCGCCCGAACATCGCGTGCCCCAAACGGCGCCGGAAGGCCAGCAATCCAAACCCGCGAAGCGCCCAAGCTCTTCTGCAAAAACCGGCCGTGCTGCCGCACACGGCGCAAAGAAAGCGGCCAACCCCGGACGCAGCAAGGCCCGCTCGGGAGGAAAGGCGTCTGCTGCCGGTCAGCGCAAGGCAAAGAAGAATCCGACCGACCGCCACTGACCGCGCGGCAGCGGCCAAACCGCTTGCGCGAGCGCCCTCACGCGCTTACGGGCACTGCGGCGATACGATCCAGCAGCGCCTGCGCATGGGCCAGGTTGGAACCGATCCGCTCGGGGTCGAAGCCCACAGGGGTGACCGGCCGCCTGATCCACCAAATGATCTCATCGCGCGCTTCCGCCACAAGCTCCGCCTGCATTCCAAGCCGCCCGAGCGTGTCCAGGTATTGCTGCGCCTGCTCCGCGCCCAGCCCTTTCTTGAAGATGACGCGCTGGCCGCTGAAAATCTGCTCAACCATTGCAGGAGAGGCTTTCAGCCGCTGCGCCGCTACACGTTTCACGTCAGCAAGATCAAACCCTTCATGAATCCTGCCGAAAAACAGGACTTGGTAGTGTGTTGCCATAAAAATCTCTCCATAGGGCTTTATATTTGTTTTCGCAGCAGGGGGCAGATGCCCAACGCTGGTTCATGAAATCCATTATCGGCACAACAAGGTGCAAAGGATGTGAACTAATCCGCCGCGAACGTTAACGTTTGTCGCTGACGCAGGATTCGTGCCGAGACTCAGCGTGAGACATCGACGACAGCGTGCAGGCGCCCGCCAGCGCGGCGGGCAAGCGAATACGGCATGCCCGCGCCAGAAGGCTTAGAGCGGCGTGTACTTGAACTCGGTCACGACGATCTCACGCTCTTTGCCGTCGCTCGGCACCGGGGTGGCGCTGTCGCTGTAGATCCACAGATTCATGTGCAGCGGCATGGCTGCTTGCGGAATCCGGGTCGAGAAGTCGCGCGGTGCAAACGTCCACTGCCGGTACAGGCCTTTGCTGGTGTCGCTCTGCCCGCGCAAGGACTGAAAAATCACCGATTTCTTCGACCACACGAATCGGTGCGTGCTCTGATCCGTGTTCAAGGCTGCGTCATACGCCTTATGGGTATAGTCGACTCCTGGTACGGCGGGCCAGACAGACCAGTTCCCATGCACAGTCTGCGCCCCTCCCCAGGTCGCAAACTCGATGTCGATCTCGTTGGTTCCGTCGACGCCTACATCTTCGGTCGGATAGTTGAACAGACCAAACACAATGCTCTTGTCCATCGTCTCCGGATGACCAAGAATCTTGAACTGATAGCGACCGAAGCCCAGGCGTTCGGTCGTGTACAACTCCGCAGCGCTCCAGACGCCGTCCGCCTGACTGATCTTGAGGTGCAGGAAGCCTCTGCTGTCGACCCAGACATTCTTCGCGTCAAATAGATTCGAACGCGGGCCCCCGCGCTCGGGCGAAGACCTGACCTCCCAGGTTCGACCGGAAAACACCACCTGTGAGGCTCCCGGAGCCGAAGGCACCGAAGTGGTATTGGAAGGCGGTGTCGGTGAAGCGGCCTGAATGGTAGCCACACCCGAAGAAGAATTGTCGGGCGCATTCAGCTCCGCAGCTTGCTCATGCCCGACATCGGTCGACGAGGAAGATGCCGAAGAACTGCCGCTACCACCACCGCACGCACACAGCAGCATACAAACCCATACAGAAACAAGCCGACATGAAGATCTTGAGATCACGATTACGCTCCGAACAGATAGAAATCACTCAATGCCAATTAGATGGAAATTGAAGTGAAGAGAAATTCAACCGGAGCGCATTCTATCGATCCGGCAGATCACGCTGCTTCCCGTACGTCGTCGAACGCGCTAAAACACCGAGATTCAGATGGACGGCAAGGACATCGTCCCCCGCAGTTCTGATGCGAAGCCCGCTCCCGCCGTCCGCAGGCCTTCTTGGGTAGAATCTGGCCTGAGCTGCGAGTGCAGCGAGCGCATTAGCCATCTATCTGGAGCCCCCAAGTCAGCATGAGCCTACGAAAGTATTCCGAACACCTCGAACCGCTGGCTTACCTTGTCAAATGGCTCGTGCTGGGCTCCCTGGTCGCAACGCTTGCGGGCTCAGCTTCGGCGTTTTTCCTGTTTGCGCTGGATTGGGCAACGGCAGCCCGCGACGCCCAGCGCTGGCTGATCTGGCTGCTCCCCTTGGCCGGCTTTGGCGTCGGCTGGCTCTACTTGCGCTTCGGGCAGCAAGTTGAAGCCGGCAACAACCTGTTGATCGATGAAATCCACGACCCTCGGAAGGTGGTTCCCCTGCGCATGGCCCCACTGGTGCTTGGCGGGACCATCATCTCGCATCTGTTTGGCGCTTCGGTTGGACGCGAAGGAACGGCGGTACAGATGGGGGGGGCGCTTGCAGACCAGCTTACTCGCCTGTTCCGGCTCCACCATGACGACCGTCGCATCATCCTGATGGCAGGGATCAGCGCGGGCTTCTCATCCGTGTTCGGCACCCCGCTGGCAGGCGCGATCTGGGGACTGGAGGTTTTAGCCATCGGGCGTCTGCGCTATGACGCCATACTAGCCTGCTTTACTGCTGCCATTGTGGCTGATCAGATCGGCCTGTTGTGGGGGGTTCACCACACACACTATGTCATCCCGTTCATTCCCGAGATCAGCGTGACGCTGCTCCTATCCACTGTAGCGGCTGGCGCAGCATTCGGCCTCACCGGGAGAAGCTTCGCCCTGGCAACCCACCACATTGAGCGCGTGGATAAAGAGCAAGATTAGCTACCCTCCCTTCGTCCGCTGCTGGGTGGCATCGTGATCGCGGTCGCTGTCTGGGGTATTGGCACCGATCGCTATATCGGACTTGGCATCCCGACGATTCTAGAGTCTTTCAATCAGCCTCTTCCTGCCTATGACTTCGTCGGCAAACTGGTCTTTACCGTTGGCTCACTGGCAAGTGGTTTCAAAGGTGGGGAGGTCACCCCGCTGTTCTACATTGGCGCCACCTTGGGCAATGCGCTCGCGCCGATTCTCGAGATGCCCTTCCCCCTGCTCGCCGGTCTGGGCTTCGTCGCCGTTTTTGCAGGGGCCGCCAATACGCCGATCGCGTCCACCTTGATGGCGATGGAGCTCTTTGGCGCGGAGGCCGGTATCTACGCGGGTATAGCATGTGGTGAGCTATCTTTTTTCGGGGCACCACGGGATATATCGTGCCCAACGTGTCGGCCTGGCAAAACATTCCAGCCCAAGCGAACGAACGCCTGCCGATGAATGAGCCCCTTGCTCACGCCGTAATCAGCAAAGCAGCACGCGAGCAACGGAATATTTCCAAAACCTTCTGTCGAACATGGTCTATACAAACATGACCGAAACCCCGACTGGCCGGCGCATCCGCACGACAAGGCGATAACGGTCGACAGGCGCCGTATCGACGCAAAGACGGAGGCCCAGACATGCCGGGCTTGAAACAACTGCCTTTCGGCGAAGCCTACTTCCCGGAAAGCGAGGAGTTCCGCAGATTCCAGAACCAGTTACTGTGCATCGTTCTGCCGGCGGGCGCGATCAGCACTGCCCTGCTGTTGCCGGAGTGGAACCTGTATTTCCGCCAAACACAGCCCTCAGCGACGCAATGCAACTGGCGGAATCCATCCGGGGCAAGATAGAAGCGCTCTGTCTCCGTGTTGACAACCACTCACCCACATCACGGCCAGCATCGGCGTCGCCAGCAATCAGCATAGTGAGAAGTCCATACTCGACATCCAGCGGATGGCGGATCAGGCTATGTATCTGACAAAACGTCAAGGCCGGAATCGGGTATCGACGATCGAAACGGCCGAGGCCGCTACTGTCTGATATCAAAAACGTTCTCGGGTTGCCAAACCAGGTCGCTGGCACGAAAAGGATTGATATCCAGACCGCCCCGGCGCGTGTAGCGTGCCCAGACGGCAAGGCGCCGAGGCGCGCAGCGTTGCATGATGTCGCAATAAATACGCTCGACACACTGCTCGTGAAACTCATTGTGCTCACGGAAAGAGATCACGTATTGCAACAAGGCTTCTCGATCAATCGCCGGACCGCTGTATCGCACAAACACACTGCCCCAATCCGGCTGCCCGGTAACGAGGCAGTTCGACTTCAGCAAGTTCGAGTACAGCAATTCGTTCTCTTTCACCTCTGCCGCACGCGCATGCAATAGCTCTGGCGCCGGATCATAGCGATGTACGTCGATCTCCAGCCCGTCGATACAGACACCTTCCGGATAACCAAAAAAGCGCTCGGGCTGACTGGACAGCAGGTGGACAACAACACGCACCTGGGCTCCCGCTGCCGCTGAAAGATCCGCGGCAATGCAGGCCTCGACGGCCGAAACGTCAGCAAAAACAGTTTGATTGAATGAGTTGAGATAGAGCTTGAGCGATTTTGACTCAATCAGGCACGGCGACTCCGCTGGCACGCGAAAGGTCCCGATTGCGACGTGTGGCTTGCCCCGCAGATCTAGCCAGGATATCTCGTATGCATTCCACAGATCCTCGCCAGCAAAAGGCAATGCGCCAGCCAGAATCCCCAGTTCGTCGCGTTTTTGCTGACGCGGAATCGGAAACAGCAACTCCGGCGCATAGTCGCTTCGATACTCAGTGGCTCGGCCAAGCAAAGACTGCTCAGGTCGTTTGTCTACACTCATACATCCTCCTGCAACCCGAAACTCTCGCGCAAAGTGCTAGCGATGAATCGGATGACATCGTCGGCAACCGGGAAAATTCTGGGGAAAGTCATAAATCCATGAATCGTGCCAGCAATCTCGCGGTAGCACGTCGCCACACCGGCCTGTGCCAAAGTGTTCGCGTACGCGGCAGCGCTCGCCGTGAGCAGATCGCATTCTGCTGTGATCACCAACGCAGGAGCGACACCGGCATGGTTCGGCGCGCGTGCCGGGGAAGCGCGCCAATCGCGGCGATCTGCCTCGGCAGCGAGGTAGTTGAAACGGAACCAGCGCAGTCCGTCAATATCGAGAAAATGCTGATTGGCATAGGGCATTCCGGGATGCAGCTCTTCCAGGCAATCCACCGCAGGATAGATCAGGAGTTGATGCGCAAGCACGATGCCCGCATCCCGTGCCATCAAAGCCAGCGACGCGGCAAGGTTGCCGCCGGCCGAATCCCCGCCTACTGCGATACGCGCCGGGTCAACGTTCAGTGTCACGAATTCCCGTCGTAACCAGCGCAGCGCTTCCCAGGCATCGTCGAGCGCAGCGGGAAAGCGATGCTCTGGTGCAAGCCGATACTCAAGCGCCACCACAACGACACCCGATGCATCGGCCAGCGCGCGGCAGAACGGGTCATAGGCATTCACGTTTCCCAGCGACCAGCCGCCACCGTGCAGCCAGAGCATGGCAGGCACACTCTCAGCACCAACGCACGCCGGACGGTATATTCGCACCGGCAGTGCACCACCCGCATGCTCACGCCGTGGGATCGACATGTCGTTGGCGGCGACAGCTTCGTGCGCATCACCCCGATACAAGAAAAGCATTTTGTCGAAATTGCGCCGCGCGATTTCAATAGGCAGCTCATGCATGCGTGGCGCGTCGATCCGATGCAACATCAGCAAGAACTCACGCGCGCGACGATCAAGGGGCATGGCACATCGTAATCGGAAAGAAAGCGGGATTCTATGTCAGCGCGGGCTTACAGGAGCAGGCCACGCACAGCCGCCTTACCCCAGTCGATCGGCGTCAATTTTTGTTAAACCGATGCAATAGAGGACGAGATACCGGTACTGACAGGCTCACCACAGTAGGATTCGCCATCACTCAATGCTACGGGGCGTTGTGAATAACATGGCGCGCAGCACCCTGATCCTTCTCGGATCGCTCGTCCCCATACTGGCCCTGCTCGCATTCGGCCCAAGGCCGGACAGAACGCTCAGGCTCAAATCGCCTCAGCTCCCGGACGACCTCGATACCTGGATCCGGGCACGCGAAGCAAATGAGACCGACTTGCGCGCGGGCGACCAGCGCCGCATTGACTGGGCAGACCCTGTGCGACGGCACAGGACACCCTTGGCGATTGTTTACCTGCATGGCTTTACGGCCTCACCACAAGAGATTTCGCCTGTCCCGGAGCAGGTCGCGCAAACGCTCAGGGCAAACCTTTATTTTGCCCGGATGCCAGGACACGGACATCGCAACCCGGAAGCCCTGCGCACACCCACACTCTCCGACTGGATCAACGAGGGCATCGAGGCGCTCGCAATCGGGGAGGCGCTCGGGGAGCGCGTCATTGTCATCGGCACGTCGACGGGCGGCACCCTCGGCCTGTGGCTGGCCGCAGCCGGCAAAACAGCGAAGCCGGATGCACTGATCATGGTGTCGCCCAACTTCAAGCCCCGGCGCCGATTCGCAGCCCTGCTGCTCTGGCCATGGTTTGCCAGGGTCGTACCGCGAATCGTCGGTGAATGGTTGAGCTGGAAACCCGTCAACGAAGCGCATTCCGCGCATTGGAATATTCGCTACCCCGTCGCCGCGACCGTGCCGATGATGCAGCTCGTGGTGTTAGCCAGAGAATTGAGTCTGAATGACTACGCCGTGCCCACGCTCATCCTTCGCTCGTCCAGGGACGGCATCGTGGATCCGGCAGCCACCGATGCAATATATGCGCGCATGCCCGCCGACAGCACGCGCTTTCAGCGAATTGACGCTGGAGAAGTCGGCGATCCTTGTCAGCATGTGCTTGCCGGCAGAATCCTGTCCCCAGACAACACGGTCCAGACCACACAGCAAATCGTGGACTTCCTGTCCCGCACGGGTTTTCACTCAGCGTCTGACTGATGCGCGCTATTCGCGCGTCGTATCGGCAACTTTCCTGGTTTCATCGGCAAGCGCGGCCTCAAACATGACGGTCACCATGAATCGGCGCTCCAGCCAAAGCCAGAGCATCACCGGCCCCAGCGTCGGCAGCAGCAGGTAGCCGATCTGGTAGCACAGGCCAAACGCATTCAGGTGAAAGGCAGTAAAGCCGGTTCGCCAGAGCGCGGCGTCGCCGCCATGCGCGCTGACCTGCATGAGCAAATGAAAACAGGCGCCCCACACTTGCAAGGGGATCAAGATCAATCCGCCCACCAGAATCTTCCACACCAGGCGCCGCGCATTGGACGCCAGGAAGAAGGCAGACAGCAAGGGCAGGCCGTAGCAATAGGCCAAGACATCCACTTCGAAGATCAGGTCTGCGATCCGCCCGGACTGCCGCACCTGGATAGAGCTCACGAGGCTGAGCACCGTGCCGTGAAGCTCGTAATCCCGCACCCAGAACGGAAAGATCGCCGCAAGCAACTCGCCGCTCAGATGCGCCGGCAACCAGACCATCCAGTGACGCAGCACGTACCACACCGCCAGGGCCGGGATGAGGAAAAACAGCGCTCGCAGAAAAAAGCTGCTGACAAGGTTACGCATCAGCCACCGCCTGCGCGGGCACATCGCGTCGCGCCACCTGGCGAATCCAGATCAGCCAGACCACCAGCACATCGAGCATGATCAGGGCCTGCCAGAGGTAACGATGCGCAAACTCGAATACCTCCGCGTTCCAGCCCGCCAGATAGAACAGCGAGATGACACGCACCACGTTGACGAGCTGCACTGCCAGACACCCCAAGACCACGCCGACGATCTTGAGACGCCAGTTCGCCGGGTAGGCAGACATCGCGGCTAACAGGATCAGGCACGCCTCCACCCCATTGCACCCCGCCTCGATCGATACGCCGCCACCCGTCGCACGATTCAGCAGCAACTTGCCCTGCGACAGCACGTTCTCGTCGAACGCCCCGGCAATCGCTCCGCATAGATTCGCCAGCGCGGCCGTCCACGGCTGAATCACCCACGCCTGCACCGGATTCAGCAACTCCAGGGTGAAGAGCACCAGCAGCAGGGCACAAAAGCTCAGAAAAAATCGCTTCATGGGAACAGGGGCATCTCCAGCATGGCGGGCAAATTACGGGCGCATTGTACGTTCTCAGACACGTATTCGCACCTGAAGCGGGCAAGCGGGGGGACGCAGAGGAGAGGCAGATACGCCACATCGGGCGCGATCAGAGATAGCTGAGGATTTTGGCAGAAACACGAACCAGCGGCTTCGGCGCTCCGGTATAATCGCGCCCCTTTGCGGGATGCCGATGGAACTGACTCAGGCCAGAGAAGCCTGGTGCCGGGAGAGGGACTCGAACCCTCACACCTTGCGGCGGCGGATTTTGAATCCGCTGCGTCTACCGATTCCGCCATCCCGGCACGGGAAGGAGGCGCATTATCGCTGAACATCACCGCCGTATCAAGCCATCTGTATGCTGACTCTTGAAGATTTTGATTATTTCCTGCCGCCCGAGTTGATCGCACAAACCGCGCTGCCTGACCGGGCGGCCTCGCGTCTGCTGCACGTGCGCGCCGAATCATTGCATGACCACATCTTCCGCGACTTGCCGGGCCTCTTGCGCCCGAACGACTTGCTTGTTTTCAACGACAGTCGCGTGCTGCACGCCCGCTTGTTTGGCCAGAAGGAAAGCGGTGGTCAGGTCGAGGTGATGATCGAGCGCCCCCTTGGCGATCATGAAGTCATAGCCATGATCCGTGCCAGCAAGTCCCCCAAGCCCGGCTCTCGGCTTCGTCTTGCTGACGCTTTCGAGGCTGAAGTACTGGGCCGCACAGGTGCTCAGGGCGAATTCTTTCACTTGCGCTTCCCGCCGGACGATACAGCCGTCAATTACATCGAGCGTTTTGGCAAGCTGCCGCTGCCGCCTTACATCGAGCATGCGGCGACCGCGTCTGACGAAACGCGCTATCAGACCGTTTACGCCCGGGAGTTGGGCAGTGTTGCGGCGCCCACGGCAGGGTTGCACTTCGACGAAGCCTTGCTCGCGGCGCTTGATGCGCACGGCATCCGTCGGGCTTTTGTGACTTTGCACGTTGGCGCGGGCACCTTCCAGCCGGTTCGGGAACACGATCTCGCCAGGCACCAGATGCACCGCGAGTGCTATTGCGTTCCGCATGAGACCGTCGACGCCATTGCCCGAACACGCGCGGCTGGCGGCCGCATCATCAGTGTCGGCACGACTGCCCTGCGTGCGCTGGAATCGGCAGCACAGGGCGACACACTGGCTGCGGGGAGCCAGGAAACGGGGATTTTCATCACGCCCGGCTATCGGTTCCGCGTCGTCGATGCCCTGATCACCAATTTCCATTTACCCAAGTCGACCTTGCTGATGCTGGTCTCTGCGCTGGCAGGGATCGACACCATCCGCCGGGCGTACGCCCACGCGATTGCGCAGTCGTACCGCTTCTTCAGCTATGGCGACGCCATGTTTATTGACTCCCCAAGATCATGAAATTCGAACTCCTGAAAACGACTGGTCAGGCCCGCCGTGGCCGCCTGCACCTCGCACACGGTATTGTCGAGACCCCGGTATTCATGCCGGTGGGCACCTATGGCACCGTCAAGGCGATGAGCCCGCACGAGCTCGACGACATTGGCGCGCAGATCTGCCTGGGCAACACCTTCCATCTGTGGCTGCGCCCGGGGCTGGACGTGATGTCGGCCTTCGGCGGCTTGCATGATTTCATGCAATGGCAAAAACCCATCCTCACCGATTCCGGCGGCTTCCAGGTGTTTTCGCTCGGTGCGCTGCGCAAGATCACCGAAGAAGGCGTGAAGTTTTCCTCGCCCGTGAACGGCGACAAGCTCTTCCTCACGCCCGAGGAGTCAATGCGCATCCAGCACGTGCTCAATTCCGACATCGTGATGATTTTCGACGAATGCACGCCCTACCCCGCCAGCGTGGACGAAGCCGCGAAATCGATGCGCATGTCGGCACGCTGGGCGCAACGCTCGCGCGACGCGCACGACACCCTGAACAACCGCAATGCCCTGTTCGGCATCGTTCAAGGCGGCATGTACGAGAGCCTGCGCGACGAGTCGCTGGGCGTTCTCAACCGCATCGGCTTCGACGGCTTTGCGATCGGCGGTCTCTCTGTTGGGGAGCCCAAGGAAGAGTTTTACCGCGTGCTCGCGCATACCGGCCCCCGTTTGCCCGCGGACAAGCCGCACTACCTGATGGGCGTCGGCACGCCGGAGGATCTGGTGTACGGCGTCTCGCAAGGCATCGACATGTTCGACTGCGTGATGCCGACCCGCAACGCCCGCAACGGCTGGCTCTTCACGCAGTGGGGGGACCTCAAGATCCGCAATGCCAGGCACAAAGCGGATACGCGCCCGATCGACGAGGCCTGCGGCTGCTATACCTGTCGGCATTTCTCGCGCGCCTACCTGCACCACCTGGACAGGGCGAAGGAAATGCTGGGCCCCCGGCTGATGACCATTCACAACCTTTACTACTACCAGCAGCTGATGCGCGAAATGCGCGCAGCGATCGACGCCGACGACTTTGCCGGCTTCCAGCAGGATTTCGCCACACGGCGTGGTCGCGGCGCCTGAGCGTGCGAAAAGGCATGCTGGAGAAGTCCATCTGGTGCGGTTCTTCAGGCATCGCCTGCGGGACGCTGGCACCCGCCTGGGGCAGAATCCAGGCCGCACCAGCCCAGCAACAGTCCTTGAGATCGCACCGGCCACCACGATATATGCCCTGCTATACTCGCGCCCTTGTTAATCCTTAAGCCTATGGAGATGAATGTGTTTCTGATTTCAGATGCGTACGCGCAAACAGCCGGAGCAGCCGCCGCGGATCCTGGCTTATTGGGTAGCCCGTTTTTGCTCATGGGCATCATGTTCGTCGCCATGTACTTCATGATTTTCCGCCCGCAAGCCAAGCGCGCCAAAGAACACAAGGCACTGCTCGAAGCCCTCGCGACGGGGGACGAAATCATCACGGCCAGCGGCATTGCCGGCAAGATTGCCAGCGTGGGCGACACCTTCGTCAAGGTCGAAATCGCCAGCGGCGTGGAGGTCGTGGTCCAGAAATCGGCCATCGGCACGGTGCTGCCAAAAGGATCACTCAAGAACGCCTGATGTGCGCGGCGGGCTATGCCCCGCCCCGGCCTCAGATCACACTCACTTTTGACCCTCTCCGACCATGAATCGTTACCCGATCTGGAAGAACCTGATGATTGGCGTCGTGCTGATCTTCGGGCTGCTTTACACCTTGCCGAATTTCTTTGGCGAAGTCCCTGCCGTCCAGGTATCCACGGCCCGCTCATCGCTGAAAGTCGATGACGATCTGGAGAAACGCGTGCTGGAGATTCTGACCAGTGCCAAGATCGAAAACTCCGGTGTCGTCCGTGATCAGGCCAGTTTGCGGGTCCGCGTGAAAGATATCGACACGCAGCAGAAGGCGCGAGAGAGCGTTGATCGTGCGCTGAATCCGGACCCGAAGAACCCCGGCTACGTCGTGGCCCTGAACCTGCTCTCGGCCAGCCCGAAGTGGTTGACCGCGATCAATGCCTTGCCAATGTATCTGGGTCTGGACTTGCGCGGCGGCGTGCACTTCCTGCTGCAAGTGGACATGCAGGGCGCTGTCTCCAAGCAGATCGACGCGACCGCCGGTGATCTGCGCACACTGCTGCGCCAGAAGAAACTCAGCCATGGTGGCGTAAGCCGTGAAGGCGACAAGCTGGCCTTGCGTCTGCGCAGCGAAGCCGACCGCAAGCAGGCACAGAACATCATTCGCGATGCGCGCGACGATCTCGAATTCGCAGAGCGCACAGAGGGCAACGACTTCTGGCTCATCGCCACCCTCACCGCCCCGGCGCGCAAATCCATCCAGGAAGAAGCGATCAAGCAGAACATCGTTACCCTGCATAACCGGGTGAACGAGCTGGGCGTCGCCGAGCCTGTGATCCAGCAGCAAGGGCTCGACCGCATTGTCGTGCAACTGCCGGGTGTGCAGGATGTGTCGAAGGCCAAGGATCTGATCGGCCGTACCGCCACGCTGCAGGTGCGCATGGTGGCCGAAGGGGCCGACCCGATCAACCCGCCGCCGGGGGTCGACGTCTTCCCCGAAATTCGCGATGGGCAGGAAGTCCCGCATGCGGTGAAAAAACAAGTCGTGCTGACGGGGGACCGCTTCGTCAAGGCAAGCGCGACCTTTGACAGCAACCAGCAACCCGCCGTGTCGGTCGATCTGGATTCGGCCGGCGGCCTGATCATGCGCGACACGACGCGCGAGTATATCCACAAGCAGATGGCCATCGTCCTGTTTGAAAAAGGTCGGGGTGAAGCGATCTCGGTGGCGACCATCCAGGGCGAGTTCTCGAACAAATTCCAGATTACGGGCAATTTCTCGGCCGAAGACACGACACGCCTGGCGATCCTGATCCGCTCCGGTTCACTGGCCGCTCCCATGGACATCATTGAAGAACGTGTGATCGGACCCAGCGCCGTCGCGGAGAACATCCAGAAGGGCTTCAACTCGACGCTCTGGGGCTTCGTCGCGATTGCCGCGTTCATGTGCACGTACTACATGCTGTTCGGTGTGATCTCGACCATCGCACTCAGCGCCAACGTGCTCCTGCTGATCGCCGTGCTCTCATTCTGTCAGGCAACGCTGACCCTGCCGGGCATCGCCGCGATCGCGCTGACGCTGGGGATGGCCATCGACTCGAACGTGCTGATCAATGAGCGTATCCGGGAAGAGTTGCGGAACGGTGTCTCGCCCCAGGCGGCCATCACCGCCGGCTACGAGCGTGCCTTCGATACCATTCTGGACTCCAACGTCACCACGCTGATAGCCGGCATCGCGCTGTTTGCCTTCGGCTCAGGCCCCGTCAAGGGCTTTGCCGTGGTCCATTGCCTTGGCATCCTGACCTCCATGTTCAGCGCAGTGCTGGTCTCGCGCATGATCACCAACTTTGTCTATGGCTATCGCCGCAAACTGGACAAGCTGGGAATCGGTCAGATCTGGAAACCGGGCGTCTAAGCCCAGGCGGAGAACACAACACCATGGAATTATTCCGTATCAAAAAAGATTTGCCGTTCATGAAGCACGCGTTGGTGTTCAACGCAATTTCGGCAATCACTTTCCTGCTCGCCGTCTTTTTCATTTTCTACAAAGGCTTGCATTTTTCCGTCGAATTCACCGGCGGCACGGTAATGGAAGTCAGCTACACCGAGTCGCCGAGTCTGGACACGATTCGTGCAGCGCTGGAAAAGACCCACCCGGACATCCAGGTGCAGACTTTCGGCTCGTCGCGCGACGTGATGATCCGCATTCCCAACAAGGCCGGTCAAGGTCAGAAGCTCAGTACGCAATCGAGTGCCGTCTTCGAGCAAACCTGCCAGCTTGCCGGGGGCGCGGTCAGCTCAATCTCTTCGGTATCGGACAAAGGGATCGAAACGACCCGGCAATCTTGTCAGTCTGCACAGAAGACCGAACTTTCCTCCATCAAGCGCGTGGAATTCGTCGGCCCACAGGTGGGACAGGAGCTGGCATCGGACGGCGGGATGGCCCTGCTGATGGTGGTCATCGGCATCGTGATCTACCTTGCCTTCCGCTTCGAGTGGCGCTTCGCCGTCTCGGCCATCATTGCCAACCTGCATGATGTGATCATCATCGTCGGCTTTTTTGCGTTCTTTCAATGGGAGTTCTCGCTCCCGGTGCTGGCGGCCGTGCTGGCCGTGCTCGGTTACTCCGTGAACGAGTCCGTGATCGTGTTTGACCGGGTGCGCGAAACCTTCCGCAACAGCCGCATGCGTGGTCTTTCGGTACCAGAAGTGCTGGACCACGCTATTACCAGCACGATCTCGCGGACCATCATCACCCACGCCTGTACCTTGATGATGGCACTGTCGATGTTCTTCTTCGGCGGCCCGACCCTGCACTACTTCGCGCTGGCGCTGGCTATCGGGATCTGCTTCGGCATCTACTCCTCCGTGCTGGTTGCCAGCCCGCTGGTCATGTGGCTCGGTGTCTCGCGCGAGCAGTTCATCAAGCCGCAGAAGCAAAAGGACGAGGCGGTGGTGTAAGCGCACCGCACGGCACACACAAAAAACGGCCCTTGTAGGGCCTTTTTTGTCTGGGAAGGATGCGTTCATACTGGCACCCATCAACTACAGGAGAAAACCGTGACAGACACTCAGGCCGCGACGCGCAAAATCCGCTTATGGGATCTTCCCCTGCGCCTCTTTCACTGGAGCCTCTTGCTGCTGGTGGTGGGTGCTGTTGTCAGTGCCGAAATAGCTGATGAGGTCTCGGGCGCGATGGACTGGCACCCACGTTTTGGCTACGCCATCCTGACACTGCTGCTGTTCCGCCTGATTTGGGGCTTTGTCGGCGGCACACACGCGCGCTTCTCGAACTTCGTGCGCGGACCCGCCGCGGTGGCGGGCTATCTGCGCCTGTTCAGGACGCACCGGGCGCCCTCGATCGGCCATAACCCGCTCGGCGCACTCTCGGTCGTCGCGCTGCTGACGAGCCTGCTGCTCCAGGCTGTCTCGGGCTTGTTCCTCAACGTTGAAGACTTTGGCATCGAAGGGCCGCTCTTCAAACACGTCAGCAATGCCGTCGCTGACGTGTTCTGGGAAATCCACGAGATCAATCCGGGCGTGTTGATCGCGCTCGTGGCCCTGCATGTTGCGGCGATCCTGTTCTACCGCATCGTCAAACGCGAGGACCTGGTGACGCCTATGCTGACCGGCAACAAGCGCGTACCCGAGGGGCACGCCGAAAGCGAGGCCCAAGGGGGCTCCGTGATTCGGGGCGCTGTTGTCCTTGCACTCGCGGCCTTGGCGGTGTGGTTCATCGCGAACAAAGTGTAAGCACGAAAAAAAAACCGGCGCATCCTGCGCCGGCTTTCGATCAGACGAGCACTTACTTCATCCGGTAGTCGTCGTGGCAGCCCTTGCAGGTTTTGCCCAGATCGCCGAGAGCAAGCTGCAAGGTTTTCAGATCCCCCGCAGCGGCAGGCAAGGCCTTGGCAGCGCTGGTGAACTTGTCATACGCAGCCTTGAACTTTTCCGGCTCACTCCAGACCTTGGGGTCACTCTTGTGTGACGCCCCTTTGTCGGTGCCCGGACCGTAGGCACCCGCCAGCAATGGCAAATCGCTCAAGGTAGCGATTACGTCGGCGTGGCGCGTGGCCACCTCCTTGTTGAAGGGCATGTCGCCTTTGGCCATCGCCGACAGCGGGCCCATGCTTCGGGCCGTGACCGTCATGGCCGATTTCCGGTATTCAATCTGCTGCTCGGGTTTTGCCTGGGCAAATGCAAGCGCCGACGCGAGCATCACGGTTGTCAAAGCGAGTGCTTGATGTATTTTCATGATTCCCTCTATTGGAAATGATGGGTGGGTCTATCCGCACAGAGCACGTACCCTGCAGGCTTATGCTACTGCGAAAACCTGTTTGACCGTCAGCACCTTGCCCGTCGCGACAATCTCCAGCAGACGGTCAATATTGGGATGCTTGCCGGGGTTGGCGCGCGCATCCTCGGTGTGCTCGGCGTACAACTCAAGACCCTTGCGCGCCGCATCCGGCGTGATGGCGCCATAGAACTGCGCCAGGTGGTTGTAAAGGGTCAGCGAGCCGATCTGCCCCGGCTTGTGCTCGATGCTCGCAAGCTGTTCGCCCTCGGCATCAAGGAGTTGCAGCGCGGCGAGGTGAGACACGCCAGGAAGTTGTTTGAGGTTATCCGCGAAAGCCATGATTTGTTGCAAGCCAGAAATGGAAAAACGCGAATTCTACCGCCGGACACGCAACGCTCAACAACCATGCCTTGCAAGAGCCCACTGCACGTGCTCACGCACCAGCGCCGACGCGTGATCACTCCGGGCCCGCAGCGCCTCGACAAGCGCTGGCGTCGTCGGCGCGTTGCCCAAACCAACGGCAAGGTTTCGCAACCAGCGTTCATAGCCAATGCGGTAGATGGCAGAGCCTGCCATCCGGGCCATAAATTCTGACTCCGACCATGCGAACAAGCTGACCATCGAGGCCGCATCAAGCCCATTGCGCACCGCAAAATCCGGCTCTTCCGTGACGCGGGCAAAGCGATTCCAGGGGCAGACGAGCTGACAGTCGTCACAGCCGTAGACGCGATTCCCCAGCAAGGGGCGCAGCGCCTCCGGGATCGGGCCTTCATGCTCGATCGTCAGGTAAGAGATACAACGCCGCGCGTCCAGACGGTAGGGCGCGACGATTGCGGCGGTGGGGCACACGTCCAGGCAGCGACGGCAATCACCGCAGTGCGCCGTTTGCGGTGGATCGACGGGCAAGGCCAGATCGAGATAAATCTCGCCCAGAAAAAAGAATGAGCCGGCGTCACGATTCAACAGCAGCGTATGTTTCCCGCGCCAACCCAAGCCCGCCCGAGCTGCCAGCTCCACTTCAAGCACCGGCGCAGAATCCACGAACACCCGCGCACCGCACCCGGCCACTTCTGCCTGCAGCCAGTGCGCAAGGCGCTGCAAGCGCGCCCGCATCAGCTTGTGATAGTCCCGCCCGTGGGCGTAGCGCGCGATGGCGGCCTGAGAAGCATCTGCTGTCTCGACCGGCGCACGTGTCAGGTAGTCCATTCGCACCGACACGACACTCAGCGTGCCCGGCACAAGTTCTGCCGGTCGGGCACGCTTGAGACCATGTCGCGCCATATAATCCATGCCGCCATGAAAACCGGCCGCCAGCCATGCCAGCAAGCCCGGCTCGGCGTCACTCAGGTCGACACCGGCAATGGCCAGCGCGGCAAAGCCCAGTTGCCGACCTTGCTCACGCAGTCGCTCCACGAGCGCGGCCGCTTCAGAACCAGAAAGCTTGTCATGTCCGTCTTGCATCACAGTGCCGATCATAGTGCCTTCAGCGAGCCAATTCACCTCGCTGACGCGCGTGCAACCGAGTCTATCGGGGCCGCACTGGCCGCCGTACTCAGCCCGGGACTGGTGATCTGGCTCAGCGGTGATCTCGGCGCTGGCAAGACCACCTTAAGCCGGGGGCTGCTTCGTGCGCTGGGGCACGCCGGCAGCGTCAAAAGCCCGACCTATACCTTGGTTGAACCTTATACCATTTCGAGATTTTCTCTGTATCATTTTGATTTTTATAGATTCAATTCTGCTGAAGAGTTTCTCGATGCTGGCTTGGACGAATACTTCGGTGCTGACGGAATCTGCCTCGTCGAGTGGGCAGACAAAGCACTCCCCTATATCCCCCCTCCGGATCTCGAACTGCACCTGGCACTCCATGAATCGGGGCGCGTCTTGCAATGCTTCGCACGCAGCGAGAAGGGGGACATATGCCTGAAACGACTCCACCTGCCCCTATGAAGACGCGGCGGCGCCTGTTACAGGCCGGCGGCGCGCTCATGACGCTGCTGGTGACGCCCGTCGGCCTCGCGCAGACGGCAGCAAAGATCATTGCGGTACGTGTGTGGCCTGCGCGCGATTACACGCGGATCACGCTTGAAGGGGCAGAAACCCTCAAGTTCTCGCATCAGATCGTTAAAAACCCCGAGCGGCTGGTCGTCGATCTCGAAGGCATCGAGTTCAACAGCGTGCTGCAGAGCCTGCCAGAGAAAATCTCCGAGGCCGATCCGTACATCAAGCTGATCCGCGCGGGTCGCAACCGTCCCGGTGTCGTCCGCCTGGTCGTCGAACTCAAAAGCGAGATCGCCCCACAGATCTTTACCCTGCCCCCCGTCGGCACCTACGGCCATCGCCTGGTACTCGATTTATACCCGACCGAGCCATTTGATCCGCTGCTGGCGCTGATCGAAAAAAAAGCGCCAGAAGACACGACGCCACCGACGACAACCTTCCCTGCCGACAGCGGCCCGGTAGTCAGCTCCGGACCCGGTAGCGATACGCCATCACTGCCCAAGGGCGACGGCGGCCGCACCGCCGACCCCAAGTCTGCCGGCGCCAGGGACAACGCCAACCGCACCGCGCGCAGCAAACCTGACATCAGTCGCCTGATCACCATTGCGATCGACCCGGGCCATGGCGGCGAAGATCCGGGCGCGGTGGGCCGGGGTGGCGCGTACGAAAAGAATGTCACGCTCGCAATCGGAAAATTGCTCAAGGAGCGGATCAACGCTGAACCCAATATGCGCGCCATGCTGACTCGGGACGCCGATTTCTTCGTCCCGCTCGGTCAGCGCGTCGAGAAAGCGCGCCGCGTTCAGGCCGATCTGTTCGTCTCGATCCATGCAGACGCTTTTATCCGACCCGACGCACGCGGCAGTTCGGTCTTCATCCTGTCTGACCGCGGCGCCTCCTCCACCGCAGCGCGCTGGCTGGCGAACAAGGAGAACGCGTCCGACCTGATCGGCGGCGTCAATCTGGGCGTCAAGGACAGCCACCTTGCCAAGACCCTGCTGGACCTCTCGCAGACCGCCACGCTCAACGACAGCCTGAAAGTCGCCAAGGCCGTCCTGGGCGAGCTCGGCACGATCAATACCCTGCATAAAAATGAAGTCGAGCAGGCAGGCTTTGCGGTGCTCAAGGCGCCGGACATCCCCTCAATGCTGGTTGAAACAGCATTCATCTCCAACCCGGAAGAAGAGAAACGCCTGACCAACAGTGCCTATCAGGAGAAAATGGCGGAAGCGATGCTGCGTGGCATCAAGCGCTATTTCGCCAAGAATCCTCCGCTGGCAAAAACCAACAAGCTGGCTTTGCTCGACTAAACCGTTTGCGGTCTGCTTTGTCGCCAGGGGCTTCGCGCCAGCGAAAGCCAGGCACCACCGGCACCCAGTGCCCAGCCGCCGAGCACGTCGAGCGCGACGTGCTGCTTGGTGGCCAGCGTGGAGTAGACAATCGCTGCGCACCACAACCAGTTCGCCCATCGAAGGCCCTTGCTGGCGCCCAGCACCTTCAGCTGCGCCCCCAGCCAGCATGCCGAAAACACCGCTGTCGCCACATGTAGAGAGGGACACGCATTGCCGGCTGCGTCGACCCCTTTGAGAAAACCCATGCCCGGGTACATGGCCCAATCGATGTTGGCCGGCGGAACTGCCGTCGGCAAGCATAAGAAACACAGCAGGCCGGCAATGCAGACCAGCCCCACATCACGGCCATAGCGCACCAGCTCGCGCCGATCGGTAAACAGCATCGGCGGCAAAGACACGTAAACCCAGAGCGAGCAATACACCAGCAGCGCCGGCGGGTAGAAGCCGACCACATGATCGACGAAGGTCAATGGCATCTGCCAGACAGGAAAGAGCGGGTTCTTCAGCAAATTGATGTAGGCCGTGAAAAACACGCACATGAATAAGGTCGTGCCAAAAGCCTTCAGCTTGAAGTGTGCCAAGACTCTTTGCCACACCATCCCGAACCAGGTTTTTGTGTCATCGATCGTGCTGAGGCTCATGGAGAGGTGACCGCCGAGGTCCGTTCTGTGTCAGCGCGCATCATACAAGCACAAACCCGAAAAGCTGCTTCACGAATAGCCGCTTCTGATCGGCGATCAACACGGGGCACATCGCGGCCGGCAAGCGCGGCCGGCCGGTCACCGCGCAAGCACCTATCACTTAATATCTACAAACCAAAGCCCTTGCAACCCCCGTGCTGAACAATCCGCAGCGCTCGCGAGGCCGGAAATCCACCCACGCCGCAAGACTCGTCCGCTGAACACGCCTGACAGCCCCTCTCGACACTCACATATTTACCATTTTTGGCAAATGTGACATTTATCGGCAGTCCACACGCCGCGTTTCGCAGCGACTGTCGCCCCTGGACATCCCCACAGTGCGTATTTTCGAGCCTCTACTAAATACATAACTCAATAACCCTTGGTGGCATGCGGCTTGCTGCGAGTGCGCAATACGACCGGACTTTCCGCTTCCGATGACCAGCAAAGATTACCAAGCACTCATGACGCGTCTGGAACGGGAACATGCCGTCAGCCCCGAGCGTTACCGTGCCAAGACTGTTTTCCTGGCGCTGGCGGGCCTGAGCTATCCGTTGGCACTCTGCCTGCTCCTGGGGATAGCCGTCATTGCCGTCGTGCAACACGCTGTCGGGGCGACGACGCCAATCCTCCTGCATCCTGCGCTGGCACTCGGGCTGATTGCGCTGCCCCTGCTCTACGCCCTGGTCCGGGTCCCGCTGCCGACGCCTGGCGGACGTCGCCTTCGACGCAAAGAGACCGCCAAGCTGTTCGCCCTCATCGACAAGGTCCGCACAAAATCCGCCCGTATCCGGATTGATGGCGTGAGGCTGACCGGAGAATTCGAGCTTCGCCTGCACCCAACACCGAGGCTCGGCCTATTCGGTTACGCCCGCAACACGCTGATGCTGGGTCTGCCGCTGATGCAGATCCTCTCACGCAAGGAGTTTGCCGCCTTGCTTGCGCACGAGATCGAGCACGCCAGCGGAAGCCAGGGCCGAACCAGTGCCTGGATTTACCGGCTGCGCGAAACCTGGCGGCAATCCTCGCAGGCTGTCAGAACCGGAAATTCATCTTTTCTTACCCGGCTCGCCTGGTGGCCACTCAAGTCATTCATCCCCTATTTCGAGGCCTTCAGTTTTGTCATGGCCCGGCAGAACGAGTACCTGGCCGACCGACTGGGCGGGCAGGTGGTCGGAAAGCGGCTGATGGCAGACGCCCTGATTGCGCAGGCGCTTGGCCAACGCTTTCTGGCCGAGCAATTCTGGCCAAACTTCTGGGCACAAGCCGAGACTCAGCCACATCCCGCCTTTCCGCCTCACGGCACCTTACGTACGGCACTTGCGGCAGGCATCACCGCCGAGCGCAATGAAGCCTGGTTGAATCAGGCACTCAAACAAGCCTCATCCAGAGACGATACGCCCCCATGTCTGAGTGACCGACTGCTGGCCTTGGACCAGTTCCCTGAAGTTCCGCCCCGCTCCACGCAGAGCGCGGCCCAGGCCCTGCTCGGACGGATGCTGCCGGAGTTGATCAAGGAGTTCGACAGCGCGTGGACCAAGACGGAGGCGCCCCACTGGGAGGCGCGCCATCTGGCGCTTACCAAAGCGCGGGAGGTAGCCAACATATTTGCGCCGTGCAAGTTCGCTGAACTGCTGGCTCAGGACCAGTACCGCTACGGCATGGCGCTGCACACACTCGGCCGTACCGACGAGGCGCGCGAACTTTTCCAGCTGGCAGCCGACAGTCCGCAAGGCAGCGCCGCCGCTGCCATCACACTCGCCCGCCTGTTGCGCGACACCGACGCCGAAGCTGCCCACCACTACCGCGAGCTTGCGATCCGTCAGGACGCCCGGCTGGCAAACGAAGCCGGGGCTCAGGCGGACCACGCACATCATGGCTTCGGCGGCCTCGAGAGTGCCACGGTCGCGCGGGCAGCACTCCACCCGCAACAGGCTGCCTGAGCAGCGACGCATGCTGATCCGCCCGGCAAGCCCCGAGGATGCAACAGCCTTCGCGGCGCTCTACAACCCCTTCGTGCTGAATACCACCGTCACCTACGAACTGGACGCCGTCAGTGCCGATACCATGGCCCAACGCATTCAGGCCAAACAGCCTGAGTACGCATGGCTGACGCTCGAAGACCGACACGCGATTCTCGGCTACGCCTATTACGGCAACTTCCGCGAACGCGCCGCCTACCACCACGTGGTCGAATCTTCGATTTACCTTGCACCCGCGGCCTGCGGCCGGGGTCTCGGGAGAATGCTCTACGAAGCGCTGATCGCCCGCGCGCAGGAACAGGGCTATCGAGAGATGATCGGCGTCATCGCACTGCCCAACCCGGTCAGCATCCGCCTGCATGAAGCGCTGGGATTCGTGCCGGTCGGCACGCTGCAGCGCTCCGGCTACAAGTTTGGTCGCTACCTCGACACAGGTCTCTGGCAGAAAGCGCTGACCCCACCCACACAGGCACCCGGCTGACCGAAACATCAAGTTCGCCCGTCACTCGCCGATAGAAGCGTTGATGCCGGTTCTTCTGGACTTGGGCCAGAAGAAACCGCTCACCCATGCATAGATCGAAAACGGGGAATCCATCGTCGCGTCTGCTCCGACAGGTTCTGACCCGTTTCTGCCGAAGAGCGAGGGCAACATGGAAGTCATCCAGGGGCCGGGCAACACAGCCATCGAAGTCACCCCCAGTACCCTGCTGCTGGTCGACGACGAAGAGAACATTCTCGCCGCCTTGCGCCGCCTGCTGCGCAAGGACAACTACCGGATACTGACCGCGCCTTCCGGCCAGGCCGGACTGGATATCCTTGCCACCGAGAAAGTCGACGTCATCATCTCCGACCAGCGCATGCCGCACATGGTCGGCACCACCTTCCTGCGCATGGCGCGCGACCGCAGCCCCGACAGTGTGCGCATGATCCTCTCGGGCTACACCGACCTCGAAAGTGTCACCTCCGCCATCAACGAGGGCGCGGTCTACAAGTTTCTGACCAAACCCTGGGACGACGAGATCCTCCGCCTCTCGATTCGTGAAGCACTGCGGCACAAATGGATCCAGGACGAGAATCGCATGCTGCACAACATGCTCGTCGAGGTGAATACCGAACTTGCCAACGCCAACCGACTGCTTGCCGAGCGCGCGGATTTTGCGCAGGAAGCCTTGCAAACCATGCAGGAAATCATGCATGACCTGCCAATCCCGCTGCTCGGGATCGACGCGGACTGGCGGCTGATGTTCGCCAATCACGCCATGCTGGATCTGTTCGGCGATAGTTTGGCTCTCGGAAGAAACCTGGCCGACGTATTACCCGAAATATCCACCCCCCTCGTCCAGGCCCCCGATGTCAAACACGTACCACTCACCCTGCAGGGCGCTGAATACATCGGCCAGCTACAGGCGCTTTCACATAAAGGACAAGGCAGCATCCTCGTCCTCCGCCCGCGAGACCCCTCATGCTGACCCCCTTCAGCCTGCTGAGCTGGCAGAATTTTCTGCTGTTTGACATGGTCGATGTCGGCGTCCTGGTGATCGACGGGGAGGACGTCCTGTTTGCCAACACCGCTTTCTCTCGCGTGGTCGGCATGAACCTGCGGGAGCTGCAGGCCAAGAGCCTGCTCGAACTCGGCGGTGAAGCCTGGGTCGACTTCACGCTCGGCCAAAGCTGGGCAGACGCGCTGCCCTGGCCAATGCGAGACGGAACAGACCGCTGGTTTGAAGTCACCATGCGCCCCACGGAATTCGAGGGCCGCACCGTGCAGATCGCCACTTGCACCGATGTCACCTCACGCATGCGTGCGGAAGGCGCCGAAGCCTCGATGCTGCAGATGCTGACCGAAATCATCGAAGGCTACCCGGTCGGGACTTTCGTGATCGACAAAGACCACCTTGTCACGCACTGGAATCGCGCCTGCGAGGCCATCTCCGGCATTTCGGCAAGCGATATCGTCGGCTCCGACGAAGCCTGGCGTGCTTTCGAGAAAGCCAAACGCCCCTTGCTCGCCGACATGGTCATGCACGACATCGACGAAGGTGCCTTGCTTGAGCACTACAAAGGCCTGGCTTGGCGCTCCCCCGCCGCCGAAGGCGCCTACGAAGCCGAGGTTCATTTCGAGGGCAACGACGTCCGCGCCAACCGCTGGCTGCACATCGCCGCATCGCCCCTGCGCAATGCCAACGGTGAAGTCATCGGTGCCATCGAGACCCTGGTCGACATCACGACGCGTAAAGCCGCAGAAGAAGATCTGCGTCATGCCCACAGTGCCGCGGAGCAACTCGTCAGCGAGCGAACCAGCGAACTGGTCACCGCCAAGGCCGCGCTCGAAGCAGACGTCGCCAGCCGGAAGTTGATTGAAGAGGCCATGCAGCAACGCCTGCAGGAAGTCACCGAACTCAACATCCAGCTGCATGAAGCCCAGGAGCGCCTCGTGCAAAGCCAGCAGCAACTGCTGCAGAACGAGAAGCTCGCCTCGATCGGCCAGCTCGCAGCGGGCGTGGCCCACGAAATCAACAACCCGATCGGCTACGTCTTTTCCAACATCGGCACACTCCAGAACTACATTGACGACCTGCTCACGCTGATCGATGCCAGCGTCAAGGCGGAGAGCGAGATCGCCAGCGCGGCCACACGCGCCGAACTGGCCGGGCTGCGCAAGCGCATTGATCTCGACTACCTGAAAAGCGACGTACTGGATCTGATGCGCGAGTCGCGCGAAGGGATCGAACGCGTCCGCAAGATCGTGCAGGACCTGAAAGACTTCTCGCACGTCGACGCCACGGCCGACTGGCAGTGGGTCGACCTGCGCCGGGGTCTGGAATCAACCCTGAACATCGTCAACAACGAGATCAAATACAAGGCAGACGTCATCAAGGAGTTTGGCGAACTCCCGCAAATCCAGTGCATGCCCTCCCAGCTCAACCAGGTCTTCATGAACCTTTTCGTCAATGCTGCCCACGCCATGCCGGACAACGTGCGCGGCACGATCACGGTCCGCACCGGACAGCTTGATCACGAGGTATGGGTAGAAGTCAGCGACACGGGCAGCGGCATGCCTCCCGAAGTCATGCAAAGGATCTTCGAACCTTTCTTTACCACCAAACCGATCGGCAAAGGCACCGGTCTTGGCCTGTCACTCTCGTTTGGCATCGTCAAGAAACACAATGGCCGCATCGAGGTCAGCTCCACCCCCGGCGCCGGCACCACTTTCCGCGTCATCCTGCCCATCAGCCAAACCGACGAGACCCGCCATGACCTCGCAGGATAGTCCGCCAAGCGCCTGGCCAGCCGGCTTCGCGCAGGCCCCGAAGATATTGCTGGTCGACGACGAGCCGAACGTGCTGAGCGCCCTGCGCCGGCTCCTGCGTCCGCTGGCCTATCAGGTGCAGGTGGCCAGCGGCGGCGCCGAAGCCCTTGCCATCCTGGAAGCCGAGGCCATCGATCTGATCGTCTCGGACATGCGCATGCCCGGGATGAATGGCGCCGAGCTGCTGGCCCAGGTCCGGCAGCGCTGGCCGGGCACCCTGCGCATCCTGCTCACCGGCTATGCCGACGTCAGCTCTGCCATTGCCGCCATCAACGAAGGCGGCATCTACCGCTACGTTGCCAAGCCCTGGGATGACGATGATCTGTGCCGCATCCTGCAGCAAGCGCTGGAGCTCAGCGGGCTGCAACGGGAGAAGCAGCGCCTGGAAGCCCTCACCGCCGAGCAGAACCTTGCCCTCCGCGAGCTGAATGCGACGCTGGAGGACAAGGTCCGCATCCGCACGGAAGAACTGCACATCGCCAACCAGGAAATATCACTGGCGATGGAGAAACTGAAGAAGACCTTCTTCACCTCGGTC
Source organism: Uliginosibacterium sp. (assembly GCA_016718265.1). Classification (GTDB taxonomy): domain Bacteria; phylum Pseudomonadota; class Gammaproteobacteria; order Burkholderiales; family Rhodocyclaceae; genus Uliginosibacterium. Next base: position 61,486 of record JADKDZ010000005.1, read on the forward strand.
CAGGTGCTGTCCAACCTGATCGAGATGCGCGCCCCCGCGCTGGCCGGCCACAGCCGCCGCGTTGCCGACATCGCCCGCAAGCTGGCCGAGAAGATGGGGCTTGGCGCCGACTTGACCCACGAGATCCTGCTGGCGGGCCTGCTCCATGACATTGGAAAGATCGGTTACCCCGACCTGCTCTTCAGCAAGCCGATGAACAAGATGAACGGCGAAGAAGCCGCACTGGCACGCAAACACCCCCTCAACGGCGCGGCAGCACTGATGTCGATGCCCGACATGCGCGGGGTGGCGGAAATCATCCGCAGCCACCACGAGCGCTGGGACGGCCAGGGATTCCCCGACAGCCTGGCGGGCGAGAAAATCCCCTTGGGCGCCCGCATCCTGGCCTTGGCCAACGACTATGACGGCGCCCAGCTCGGCCTGGTCAGTGCCAAGCGCATGACCGTCGAGGAAGCCAAGCTCTACGTCCTCGAAGGCCGCAAGTTCCGCTACGACCCCGCCGTCGCCGACGCTTTCGGCGAGCTGATCGGCCGCGTGCCCCGCAAGCCCATCCTGGAGCGGCGCCTGAGCGGCCAGGAACTGGAATGCGGGATGGTGCTCGCGCGTGACCTCTACAGCCCGGATGGCATGCTGCTGTTGGCGACCGAGTACGTGCTCGATGAACTTCTCATCAAGCAGATCCGTGACTACGAGAGCGCCATGGAAAGGCATCTCGTCGTCTGCGTCCGGACTTGAGGCCAGCCATGCCACGCACACTCCAGGCCCTGCTGATTGACGCCTCGCCCCCGCTGTTCGACGCCATCGCCGCCGCCGTGACGCAAGCGAACGAGGACATCGCGCTGGCCAGACTCGATAGCCTGACGGCGCTGGATGCCGTGCTGGCGGCGGGCGGGCTCGACTGCGTGCTCTGCGCCCTGCACCCGGCGGCCGAAATCCAGACCGACGATCTGACGGGCGGACTCGCGATTCTGGAATTCATCCGGAAACGCACCAGGAATGTACCCGTCATTCTGCTGCTCGCTGCGGCTGACGAACACGCGCATGCTGCCCGCGCCATTGCGCTGGGGGCGGATGACTACGTCTTCACCGAATCACTCGCCCGGCTACCCCAGGCGCTCGGGTCCGCCGTCCGGCACCGGCACCTGCTGGCGCTGCATCTGGACGCCAACATCGAGTACCGCCTGGCGCTGACCGTGCTGCAAGGCAGCTCCGACAGCATCTGCATCACCAATACCGACGGCCTCATCCTGCTCGTCAACGACGCGCTGACCCGCATGAGTGGCTATGCCGCGCACGAATTGCTGGGCAAGACACCGCGGGTCTTCCGCTCCGGAAAACAAGACTTAAGCTTCTACCATGCAATGTGGAAGAGCCTGCAGGATCACGGCTGCTGGCAGGGCAGCGTCATCAACCGCCACAAGGACGGCAGCGACTACGACGCCTGGTTGAGGATATCTGCGGTGCGTGACGAAGAAGGCGTCGTCACGCATTTCATCGCACAGTCCAGCTACGCGTCGGAACAACGCCAGCTGATCGACCGCATCCATCACCTCGCGCGCTTCGACGCCTTGACCGGGCTCCCCAACCGCAACCTGTTCCTGGATCGCCTGGAGCAATCCCTCGCCAGTGCGCGACGCAACCAGCGCAATGTTGCCGTCGTGCTGGTGCAGCTGGACCGTTTCCGCCAGATCAATGACACCCTGGGCCACAGCGTCGGCGACCAGGTGCTGCGAACCATGGCCCAGCGCCTGGGCAATCAGATCCGGCAGGGCGACACGGTGGCGCGGCTCTCCGGCAACGAATTCAGCTTCATCTTCGGCAATCTGCATGCCGCCGACGACGCGCTGAACCTGAGCTTGCGCCTGCAGGCGGCGATCGCCCTGCCGGTAGATGCCGGCGGCCCTCAGCTGCAGATCACCGCCAGCGTCGGCATCAGCGTCTCCCCGCGCGACGGCGACAGCGGCGACGACTTGCTCAAGGCGGCAGACACTGCCTTGGTCCGCGCAAAAGCCAGCGGCGGCAACTGCTTCAGCTTCTATTCCCCCGACATGGATACCGATGCGCGCCGGCGACTCGCCATCGAGCTGCAGCTTCGCCAGGCCTTGGCCAACAACGAATTCCACCTGCTCTACCAACCTCAGAACAACCTCAACAGCGGCAACATCATCGGGGTGGAGGCCCTGCTGCGCTGGAACAATCCGACTCTGGGCGCGGTCAGCCCGGGCGAGTTCATCCCGATTGCGGAGGAGAGCGGTCTCATCATCTCGATCGGAAACTGGGTGCTCCGCCAGGCCTGCGCGCAGAACAAGGATTGGCAAGACCTTGGCCTGCCCAACATCCGCGTCGCCGTGAACGTCTCCACCCGCCAGTTCCGCGGCGAGAAGCTGGTCGACGAGGTGACCCAGGCGCTGCAGGAAAGCGGGCTGAAACCCCACTACCTGGAGATCGAAATCACGGAGTCGGCACTCGTCCGCGACATCGACGCCGCCATTGCCACCAGCCATCGACTCAAGGCTTTGGGCGTCAAGCTCTCGCTCGACGATTTTGGCACCGGCTACTCCTCGCTCGCCTACGTCTCGCGTTTCCCGCTCGACAAACTCAAGATCGATCAAAGCTTCATTCGCGACATTACCCACAACCCGGCCAATGCCGCCATTGCCACCGCAGCCATTGCCATCGCGCGCGGGCTGAATCTCTCGGTGCTGGCAGAGGGGGTCGAAACCGAGGCGCAAGCCACCTTCTTGCGCAACCACCACTGCGATGCCATGCAGGGCTACCTCTTCAACCACCCGCTGCAACCCGATGCGGTCGCCAAGCTGCTTGCCGAGAATGTGCGCCTGCGGCTGGGCGCACACACCAGCACCTACGTGCAGACGCTCCTCGTGGTTGACGACGAAACCTCGATCCTCAGCGCCATGAGCCGCGTTTTTCGCCACGAAAACTATCGAGTCCTCATCGCGCAGACGGCGGCCGAAGCCTTCGATTTGCTGGCACGGAACACCGTGCAGGTCGTCATTTCGGACCAGCGCATGGCCGCCATGAGCGGCACCGAATTCTTTGCCCGCGTGCGCCAGCTCTACCCCGATACGCTGCGCATCATCCTCACCGGCTATACCGAGCTGGAAGCGGTGATGGACGCCGTCAACCGCGGGGCGGTGTACAAATTCCTCACCAAACCCTGGGAAGACGATCAACTCCGCGAGCACGTGCGCGAAGCATTCCGCGTGTCGGCAAGCAAAGGACGCGCCATGAATACGCCGATCAAACAGACCTTGCCTGCAAACCCTTACCATATGCGCTTCTCCAGCGCCTATGCCTGGAGATGGTTGCTGGTAGCCGCTCTCGGGGCAGGCATCCTGATCAGCCTTGTCTGTCGCCACTTCTACGGCGAGGCTCGATCACAAGCCGAGGCGAACCTCAGCATCATCGCCGAGCTTAAAGCGCACGAGCTCGAACGCTGGCTTCACGATCAGCGCAACGGCATGATGCAGCCCAGCTCTGGCGCGCTCGCCCAGGCGCTTTTCAGCTGGCAAAGCGCTGAGGCGCACGCCGAGCAGGATGCGGCACTGCGCGAAACGCTCAGCTTCTATCTGCAGCGCCACGCCGAGACGAGCCGGATAGATCTCTACGACGCCAGCGGCAACTTCCTGACCAGCTCCGACCCCACCCCGCCCGCTGCACAGCGGCTGCCCGAGGCAGACAGACCGGGCGGCGATCAAGCCGGGCTGGTCGACTTCTACCTGCACGGCCCCACGCGCTACCGCCTCGGCTTCACGATTCCGCTGCGCCTGAAAACCCCGGATGGCCCCCGCACGATTGGCTTCGCGTTGATGGAAATCGACCCCACGCGCTATCTCTACCCTTTCCTGCAAACCTGGCCACTGAATAGTCGCAGCGGTGAAACCGTCCTCTTGCGCCCCGCGGGGGACGAAGCCGATGTGCTCAATCCGCTTGCCAGCAATAATGCCAAACCGCTGGCGAGGCGGCTGAATCTTCGCAAAGCTGGCCTCTCTGCGGCGCAACTCGGCACCACGCAAACGATCATTGCCCCCGGGCTTGATTACCGCGGCACGGCCGTGCTGCGGGTCATCCACCCCGTTGCGGGGACGACCTGGAAAATAGCCACCAAGATTGACACGGCCGAGGTCTACGCGCCGGCGCTGCGCAGCAGCCTGGGTGTTGGAGTTTTCACACTGATCCTGTTTCTCGCGTGCCTGCTGTGGCTGCGACAACACCATGCGCGTGTTCGTGCCGAGGCCAGCGCCAATGCCCTGGCCGAGACCTGGGGCACGCTGCAGCGCTTCATCGATCACCTGCCCGGCACTGCCTACGTGAAAGATCATGAGTCCCGCGTGCTGATCGCCAACGCCGGCTTCAAAACCTTGCTGGGGCTGGACCCTGCAGCCATGATCGGCAAGCGCTCCAACGAGATATTCCCGGGGGCCTTAGGCGACAGGATGGTGGCCGACGATCTGCGCATCCTGGCTGCAGGCGAAGCCGAACGCGTTGAAGAAAGTTTCAATGGCCGCTACTACGAATCGACAAAGTTCGTCATCCCGCTCGACACCGGGCAGCCGGCCCTCGGCGGCATCACGCTGGACGTCACACAACGCCATCTAGCAGAAACCCAGCTGAGTCAGCGTGAAGCCCAGCTGCGCCGGCTAGGCGACAACCTGCCGGAAGGCTTCATCTATCAGGTTGCACAAACCGGAGACGGCACGCGCCGCTTTCTGTACGCCAGCTCGGGCGTCGAGCGCATTTTCAGCTTTACCGCCGCAGACTTGCTGGCGGACATGCGTCTCTTCTTCGCCCAGCTCGACCCGGCCCAGCTCCCGGCCGTGCGCGAGGAACAGCTCCGCTCGCTGGAGGGCGACTTCGATATGGACTTGCGCATGCGCCGCCGTGACGGCAGTTGGGGCTGGATCAACTTCCACTCTCGCCGGGAACCCGGGTTTGACGAAAACGGTTCGATCATCTGGAACGGCCTCGCGCTCGACATTACCCGCCAACGCAACGACGCCGCCATGCTGGCCCTGCAAGCACGCCGCGCCAGCGCACTGCTCGCCCTGCCGGCACAGGCCGACCGGCTGGACGAGGCCGCCTTCATGGCGCACGCCCAGGATGTTGCCGAACAGCTGACGGACAGCCAGATCGCGTTTATTCACTTTGTGAATGATGATCAGGAGAGCATCGAGCTGGTCGCATGGTCGCACAACACCCTGAGCCACTACTGTACCGCGGCCTTTGACGCCCATTACCCGATCAGCCAGGCCGGCGTATGGGCCGACGCTGCACGCCAGAAACGGCCCGTCATCATCAACGACTACCTCAGCCATCCACACAAACACGGCTTGCCGGAAGGACACTCACCCCTGACCCGACTGGTAAGCGTGCCGGTGCTGGAGGGGGGACTGCTCAGAATGATGGCCGGCGTGGGCAACAAGGCGGAGCACTACACCGAAACCGACGTAGACAGCGTTCAGCTGATCGCCAACGAAACCTGGCGCATCGTGCGCAAGCGGCGCGCAGAACAGGCGCTGCGGCAGGCGGTCCAGGTGGTGGAAGCCAGCCCCGCGGTGTGTTTCCGCTGGCGTCTGGAGCCGGGATGGCCCGCGCAGTACGTCTCGGAGAATGTCCGCCGCTGGGGCTACGAGCCAGCACAGCTTGTCGCCGGCACGCCGAGCTTCGCCGAGATGATCCACCCGGATGACCTGCCCGGGTTGGCACCGAGGTCGATGAGCACCTGGCAAAAGCGCGGGCCAGCTACACCCAGGAATATCGACTCCGCCTGGCCAGCGGGGATTACATCTGGGTATCTGATCTCACCACAGTCACACGTGACGAGGCGGGGCTGCCGGTCTTCATTGACGGCGTGCTCACCGATATCAGCGAGCGCAAGCGCCATGAGGACCAGATTACGCAGGCGCTGAGTGAGTCTCGTGCCCTGAGCAAGCGGCTGGAAGAGGCCCACAACCAGCTCCTGCAATCCGAGAAACTGGCGGCCATCGGTCAGCTCGCCGCTGGCGTTGCCCACGAACTGAACAACCCGATAGGCTTTGTACACTCCAACCTCGGCACGCTCGGCGAGTACACCGCCGCGCTGATCGAGATCTGTGACGCCTATACCACCCTGATCGAAGACCAGCACCCCGATTGCCCGCAGCTCGAACAGATACGCCGCATCAAGGAACTGCAGGACTACAACTTCCTGCGTGCCGACATCTTCCCCTTGCTCGAAGAATCCCGCGAAGGCTTGAACCGGGTGCGCAAGATCGTGCAGGACTTGCGGGATTTCTCCCGCGCCGGCAAACACGATTGGGACTTCGCCGACCTTCACAAGGGACTCGACAGCACGCTCAACATCCTCGCCAACGAGCTCAAGTACAAGTGCACGGTGCGCAAAGCCTACGGGAGCATTCCGGAAGTCCGCTGCGCGATTTCGCAAATCAACCAGGTCTTCATGAATCTGCTGATCAATGCCGCCCAGGCCATCGAAACCACGGGCGAAATCGTGATCAGCAGCGGAATCGAGGAACCCGGCCAGGTCTGGATCAGCATCCGTGATAACGGCCAGGGCATCCCGCCCGAACACCTCAACCGCATCTTTGAGCCGTTTTTTACCACCAAGCCGGTCGGCGTTGGTACCGGTCTGGGCCTTTCCCTCGTATTCGGCATCATCAGCCGGCACAAAGGCCGGATCGATGTCTCCAGTACGCCCGGCCAAGGAACCGAATTCCGGATCGTGCTGCCCATCGATCCGCCCGAAGCGCCCGCCAACGACGCTCCTCACGCCCCGGAGGCATCATGAGCCAGATCCTGATTCTCGACGACGAACCTGCCATCATCCAGTCGCTGCGCCGCTTGCTCCGCATAGCCCCGTGCAGCTATGGCAATCGCATTTATGATCTGCAGATAGAAGCCTTCACCTCTGCGACAGCCGCGCTGGCCCGCGCCAGCCACAGTCCGTTTGATCTCTTCCTCACCGATTACCGCATGCCCGAGATGGACGGCGTAAGTTTCCTCAAGGCGGTCAAGGCCGTCCAGCCTGACGCCGGGCGCTTGATCCTCTCCGGCTACGCCGACCTGAACGGGCTGTTACGCGCCGTCAACGAGGTCGGCATCGACCGTTTTATCGGTAAGCCGTGGAACGACTATGAGCTGGTCGCCGCCATTGCGCAGACGCTCGCCAATCGCGATCTGCAGCTCGAAAACCGGCGACTCGCGGATCTGATGCGGATCGACTGTGGCGACCTCACCCCCGCCGAGATGGAAGCGCAGCGCCTGGAGGCCATGGAGCCCGGGATCACGCGCGTCAGCTGGGGGCCAGACGGCTCGGTGATGCTGGAGCCGGAGGCACACGACAGCCGCGCACCCTAAAACCTTCTCCTGGATGCGCGCCCCGCCCCGGTGGCGCGCGAGGCGTCATACCGGGCGAGGAAGTGCCCCGGAGATGGGTAGATAGACCCGCATGCAGGTCCCCTGCCCCACCACGCTGGAGACCTCGATCCGCCCCTGGTGGGCCTTGACAATGCCATACGCCAGCGCAAGGCCCATGCCGTTGCCCGTCCCCACGGGCTTGGTGGTGAAGAACGGATCGAAAATGCTGGGCAGGATATCGGGCGCGATGCCCACGCCGCTATCGCTGATATCCAGCCAGACTTGCTGTCCATCCACCCCGCTGCGCAGCCGCAACACGCCGCCCGAGGGCATGGCTTCCAGGGCGTTGCCGAGCAGGCTTTGCAGAACCTGACCAATTTGCGCGGACTGACAATGCACCATGGGCAAATCGCTCAAAGCCTTGACGGTCTCGATCTTGCCCATCGCATGCGAACAATAGCTCAGGGCAGCATCGAGACGATGATTCAGATCGCTCCACGCCCACTCCTGGGCACAATCCACCTGCGAGAATTCGCGCAGTTCCTGCACGATATCCTTTACGCGCTCCAGCCCGTGGCGAGACTCCCTGACCAAGGGCTGCGCATCCTGGCGAATGTGTTCGATATCGAGCTTGCGGTAGCAATCCTCGATCCACGGCGGCCGCGCGGCACTGTGTCGCTCCCACTCGCCGAGCGCCTGCTGCAGTTTGTCCAGGTATTCCGCCACCGCCCCGAGATTGGCGATGACAAAGCTGACCGGGTTATTGATCTCATGGGCCACGCCTGCCGCAAATTGCCCCAGGCTGGCCAGCTTCTCCGCCTGAACCAACTGCGTCCCCATCTCGGCGAGCCGGGCGTTCAGGCCTTCGAGCTGCTGATTGCGCGCCACAAGGGTTTTCTCCGCAAGTTCGCGCCGCCTGATATCGCTCTCCAGCTGTTGTTTGGCGGCCTCCAGTTCGCGGGTGCGCAGTGCCACCTGGGCTTCGAGCTTTGTGTTGAAGTCTTGCAAGGCCGCGTTGCGTTCCGCAACCATGCCATACAGATTTTGCATCGCCGCGAGCAGGCTGGTCGTCGCAGGATCGGCTTGTTTCAAGCGCTCACGTTCGTAGGCGGTGGCCGCTGCGCCCCCCGTGCGGATTTCACGGATCTGGCGGGCCATGGACTGATCGATTCCCAGAATATGAAAAGCCAGCCAGCTCGCCAGAAAACGTAGCAGGTGTTCGGCATCGGTCGACGCGCCATTCTGCGGCAACATTCTCTCGACCTGGCGGGCAAACTCGCGATGCACCGTCTCGTGCACTTCAATAAAGCGGGGATCGCAGCCGACATCGCGCATCAGCACTTCCTCGTGGCGAAAGTGCGTCTGCGCATACTGCACCAGCTCGTCAAGTACCGCGCGCAAGGCGGCGTCCCCCGCTTGGGCCGCGTCCAGTTCGGCGACACGATTGATCAGGGCAAACAGACCGCGGTGCTCCCGGTCAACAATAAGTTCGCCTGTGTGGTAGCGCTCATCCCATGCAAACAGTTCCATCGCTCCTCCCGAGCCACGCTCTATCGAACACGCCAGACCCCCTTGAATCGTCACACACAGCTGCGGTGTGCTGACGCTCAAGCTTGGCCAGAAAATGCCGCTAAGGCCAGTATCCCCGATGCGGTCGTCTCCGTCGGGCATGCCAGCCAAATGGGTAGATAGAAAGCCCCCAAAAGGCGCCAAACACAACTAAAACTTACGGGATCAGCCATGAAAAATAACGGGCCTGTCACACAGAAGGAAGTGAGTTTCCCGGCTAATACCTACCTGGTGTCGCAGACCGACCTGAAAGGCATCATCCGAGACGCCAACGAGACCTTTATCGCCATCAGTGGCTTCACACGCGATGAGCTGGTGGGGTCCAGCCATAATCTGGTGCGCCACCCGGACATGCCCGCGGCGGCCTTCGCCGACATGTGGTCCAGCCTGAAGTCGGGCATTCCCTGGCGTGGCATGGTCAAAAATCGCTGCAAGAACGGCGACCACTACTGGGTGGACGCCTTGGTCGTGCCCATCACCCAAAACGGCGAAGCGACCGGCTTCATGTCGGTACGCAAGTGCCCCAGCCGGCAACAGATCAGCGAGGCGGAGCAGCACTACGCCAGCATGGGACAGCAAGACAAAGTGAAGACGCGCCGACGCCGCGCCCTGCCGCTGTCGGTCTCGTTCTACCTGCTGTTCGCGCTGATGTCGCTGGCGATCATCACCAACGTCATCGTCATGAAGCTTGGCCTGCCCGCCTGGCTGGACATGGCCACCGGCATTCTGGCGCTATTGCCCATCATCCCCCTGATCGCGCTCGCACACTTTGGCATCTTCAAGCGCATCCGGGAGCTTCGCGCAAGCATTGACGTGCTGGCGGAGGGCGATCTGTCGGTGCGTCGTGCCATCCGTCGACCCGACGAGATCGGGCGCCTGATGAATTCGCTGGCGATCATGCAGACACGCTGGCTGGTCAGCATCGATCATATTCGTGAGGCCACCCGCTCAAGCCTGTCAAGCATGGAGCTGATGAACAGTCAGGCCCACACCATCAACGAACGAATCAACGAACAGCACGATCGGGTCGCCGCCGTCGCAGCGGCGACCGAAGAGTTCTGCCAGGCGGTGGCCGAGGTGGCCAGTTGCTCGGCTGACACCTCGCGTGCAGCGGACGATTCCGGCGAGCGCGTTCAATCGGGCCGGGTGGTCATGAAAGAAGGCATGGCCTCCTCGCAGGCCGCCGTCAGCGCCGTGGGCGACTCCCGCACCCGGATCGCGGCACTCAACGAGGCCGTGACGGGGATTGGCACCGTCTCGCAGGTGATCAAGGACATTGCCGATCAGACCAACCTCCTGGCCTTGAACGCCGCGATCGAAGCGGCGCGCGCGGGCGAAACCGGGCGCGGCTTCGCCGTGGTGGCCGATGAAGTCAGGAAACTCGCCGAGCGCACCACCGGCAGCACACTGGAAATCAGCAAAATGGTCACCGACATCCAGCGCCTGACCCAGGCCGTGGACGATGTCATGGACCAGACGGCCTCCACCGTGATCTCCGGCACCGAGAAGATGCAGCAGAGCATCGAGCACCTGGAATCGGTCAACGCCGCTACCGATCACACCAAGGATCTGGCACGGCATATTGCCGAGGCCTCCGAGCAGCAAGCCATTGCGGGCCAGGATGTCGCCCGCAACATGGAGCAGATTTCAGCCTTGTCGGAAACCAATCAACGCGGACTGGGTGATTTCTGGGAAGCGCTCAACACCATGTCGTCCGCCACGCAGAATATCGATGGCGCCGTGTCGGTCTTTCACCTGTTCGACGACCCGAAGCAGACGGAAGATGGCGGACTGGGGCTCGCTTCCAGAATGGGGGTCGGCGAGCAGATCGACAAAGCGATTGCCGCGCATGGCAGCTGGAAAGCGCGGCTCTTGAAAGTGGTGGAGGAAGGGTACTCAGAAACGCCGGTGGCAACGATCAAGGCAAACGACCAGTGCGCCTTCGGCCGTTGGCTGAAGAACGACTTCCCGCACGCCGCAAAGCAAGGTGCCGATTACCGGCGCATCGACGAACTGCATCGAAAATTCCACCAGTGTGCGGGTTCGATCGCCGAGCTGGCATGCGCGGGCAAGCCCGATCAGGCGCGGGCTGAACTGGGCAGCAACGGCTGCTATCACCGCGCCTCGACGGAACTTGTCGGTGCGCTCGCGGCCTGGAAACGGCAGCTCTCGTGACGCGCCCATGCCACGTTACTCGCCGGGCACGAAAGGCTTGCCCAGCGAGGCGGGCAGATTGAGTTGAAGTTTCTTGCGATCCCGCGAGATCGCCATCAATACCAGGATGGTGGCAAGGTAGGGCACGGCGGAGAGCAATTGCGAGGGCACCGCCAGCCCGAAGCCCTGCGCCTGTAGTTGCAGGATGGTCATGCCACCGAACAGGCAGGCACCGAACATCAGGCGGGTGGGCTTCCAGGCCGCAAAGACAACCAGCGCCACCGCAATCCAGCCGCGCCCGGCGACCATGTTTTCGACCCATAGTGGCGTATAGATTGTCGACAGATAGGCGCCGCCCAGGCCCGCCATCGCGCCGCCAAAACACACCGCCCCGTAACGAATCGCGAGCACGGGATAGCCAATCGCGTGAGCGGCCTCGGGCGATTCACCGACCGCGCGCAGCACCAGTCCCCAGCGCGTGCGGGCCAGCATCCAGGCCAGCGCGCCATAGATGACAAACGCGAGATACACCACCGGAGGCTGGTTGAAGAGCACCGGGCCGAGCAGCGGAATGTGGGCCAGTCCGGGAATAGCCAGGGCCTTCATGCCCGGCAGCGCATGGCTGACGTAAAACTGGCCGATGAAGGCGGAAAGCCCGATCCCGAAGATGGTTGTCGCGAGTCCGGATGCGGATTGATTGGCGCCCAGCGACAGGGTCAGGAAGGCGAACGGCAAGGCCGCCAGCGCGCCTGCAAAAGCGCCAAACAGCAAGCCTGCGGAAGTCCCCCACGACAAGGCGGCGGCAAACCCCGCCACCGCGCCGATCAGCATCATGCCTTCGACACCCAGGTTGATGACGCCGCTCTTCTCGGCCACCAGCTCGCCGAGACCGGCAAAGATCAAAGGGGTTGCGGCGGCCAGCGTGCCCGCCAGGATCGGTACCAACGAGTCGATCATCATGCGCCAGCCTCCTCGCGCACCATCAAGCGCTTGTCCCGGCGACGCCGGAAACGGTAGTCCACAAACACATCGACGCCCAGCAAGAAGAACAGCAGCATCCCCTGAAACAGCCACGAGATCGCCGACGGCAGCTGCATCGACACCTGGGCGGCCTCGCCCCCGATATAAATCAAGGCCATCAGCAGCCCGGAGAGCAGGATACCCACCGGATGCAGGCGCCCCACCCAGGCCACGATGATCGCAGCATAGCCATAACCCGGCGAGAGCGAGAGCGTGAGCTGGCCCACTGGCCCGGCGGCTTCCATCGCCCCGGCAAGGCCCGCCGTCAGGCCCGAAATCACCAGGCTCATCCAGATGGCCGCACGGCCCGAAAACCCGGCGTAACGTGCCGCCGCGGGGGCGAGGCCGCCCACCGTGAGCTGGTAGGCGCGGAAGCTGCGCGCCACGAACAGCCAGAACACCGGCACGGCCAGCAAGGTGATGAAGATCGAGGAGTTCAGCCGCAAGCCTTCAAACAGCGGAATGAACATGGCGGATTCGCCAAACAGGATCGACTGCGGAAAATTCGTGCCGCCGGGGTCCCGCCACGGGCCGCTCACCAGATACGACAGCAGGTAGGTCGCCACATAGGTCAGCATCAGCGTCGTCAAGGTCTCTTCTGCGTTGAAATGCGTCTTGAGCCAGGCCGGCACCGCGCCCCATAACGCGCCACCCAAGGCCCCCGCGAGCACCATCAGCGGCAGGATCCAGACGCCTTCCATGCCCTCGGTATAGATCGCCACGCCACTGGCGAAGACAGCCCCCATCAACAGCTGCCCCTCGGCGCCGATGTTGTAGATCCGGGCACGGAAGCCCAGCGCCAGCCCTTGGGCAATCAGGACCAGTGGCGAGGCTTTCAGGGCCAACTCGCTCCAGCCGTTCGAGGTTTCAAGCGGCTCGATGAAGAAAACATAAAAAGCCTGCAGCGGCGGCTTGCCCAAGGCCGCAAACAGGGCGGCCGCGGCGAGCAGGGTCAGCAGGATCGCGATCGGCGGCCCTGACCAGCGCATCAGGTGAGAGGGGTTGGCACGGGGTTCGAGAAGGTGCATGAGGTCAGCTCAGACAGGGGCTGGAACAGCAATAAGGCCTTGCAGGCTAGCGGCGCGTGCAAGCGTAGTATCGAACGTGGCGAAATGGCTGGCACTGAGGCGCAGCGCGATCGCCAGGTGCAAAGCATCCCCCGCGCGCAGACCCGACGCAGCCTGGCTGCAAAAGCCACGGGCAGCGAGAAAATCGCTCTCCAGCGGCGGGTGTGCCGGGCCGAGGTGCCGCACCAGCGCATCGATGCCCGCACTGGCCTCGGCATGCAGGGCGGCATCGATTTCTCCCCGACGCTGCTTGATTGACAGGGTGCTTGCACATTCCGTCAACAACCAGGTGCTGAACAGCAGCGGCTTGTCGCCATTCTCGGCCAACCAGGCCAGCGCACGGGCACTCTCTGCCTCGCGCACATGGGTCGCAATCACGAGACTGGTGTCGACGTAGATTCGCATGCGCGGCCTAGTAACGCTCTGCGGCACGCAAGAGTTCCGCCGTCGAGCTTGTCAGCGGCTGGGATTCCAGGCGCGCGGCACACTGCGCAAGATGCTCACGCAGCCAGGCTTCGCGCGCCACAATGTTCATCGGCACGAGTTCCAGGGTGCCCCGCACGGTTTCGTCGATCTCCACGGTACTGCCCTCTTCCAGGGCCAAGTGGCGCGCGAGCTCGGCCGGAATCCGCACGGCAAGGCTATTGCCCCATTTCGCAATCGATATCTGCATCTCACACCTCGCTTCGGATATACATCTTGACGATATTGTAGATACGTCAGAGGGTCTCAGCAACCAGCCCATTGCCCGCCATCAGCAGGCCGATTCGTTCCGCGTCGGTCTGGTCCTTGGGCACGGCCTCGGACAAGCGCCCGCCGGCCAGCACGGCGATGCGGTCGCAGATTTCGAACAGTTCTTCCAGCTCTTCCGAGATCACCAGCACGCCGACGCCGGTGCGGGAGATATTGATCAGGGTCTGGCGCAAGGCCGCCGAGGCGCCGACATCCACGCCCCAGGTCGGCTGGGCGACGATCATCACCTTGGGGTTCTGCATCACTTCGCGGCCGACGATGAATTTCTGCAGGTTGCCGCCCGAGAGGCTGCGTGCCAGGGTTTCGGTGCCGCCACAGCGCACATCGAAGCGCGCGATGCAACGCTCGGCAAACGACCGCGCGGCATCGAAGCGCAGCAGGCCGTGACGACACATGCCGGCCTGACGGTGGGCAGTGAGCATCGCGTTGCGGGTGAGGCTCATCGCCGGCACGGCCCCGCGCCCGAGGCGCTCTTCCGGCACAAAGGCCAGCCCGGCATCGCGGCGGTGGCCGGCATCCAGCCGCCCGACCGGCTTGCCTTCGATCCGGATGGCGTCAGCCGCTGACAGGATTTCGCCCGACAGCGCCGCCAGCAGCTCGGCCTGCCCATTGCCGGAAATACCGGCGATGCCCAGCACCTCTCCGGCGTTAAGCGTCAGCGATACGTCGAAGAGCGACGCACAGCAAGGGTCTTCATTGGTGTAGCACAGGCCGGCGACTTCCATCACCGGCGTCTGCTCGCCTGCAAACGGCGGCGACACGCAGACCGGCAAATCGCGACCGATCATCATCCGCGCCAGGCTGGCCGAGGTCTCCTGTGCCGGGATGGCTTCGCCGGTCACGCGCCCGCCGCGCATCACCGTGGCGCGGTCACAGAGTTCCTGGATCTCGTGGAGCTTGTGGCTGATGTACAGAATGCTCACCCCTTCGCTCGCCAGCTGGCGCAGGGTGCCGAAGAGCCGGCGCACCGCCTGGGGGGTGAGCACGGAAGTGGGCTCATCCAGAATCAGGAGCTGCGGGTTCTGCAAGAGGCAGCGCACGATTTCGACCCGCTGGCGCTCACCGACCGAGAGGCTGTGTACGAGACGATGCGGGTCCAGCGGCAGACCGTACTTGGCGGAGACCTCCGTGACCCGCAGCGCCAGCGCTTTCAGGTCAAATTTGCCTTCCAGCGCGAGCGCAATATTCTCGACAACCGTCAGGGTCTCGAACAGCTGGAAATGCTGGAACACCATGCCGATCCCGAGATGCCGGGCGGCGGCAGGGTTCGCAATGTGGACTTCGCGGCCGTTCCAGATCAGATGGCCTTTGTCGGCATGCACCGCCCCGTAGATGATTTTCATCAGGGTGCTCTTGCCCGCACCATTTTCGCCCAGCACGGCGTGGATCTCGCCAGGCATCACGTCCAGACAGACGTCGTCGTTGGCAATCACGCCCGGATAGCGCTTGGTGACATTCCACAAGGCCAGACGTGGCGGCACGGTGCGCGCGGCAGGGGTTTCAGGAGCAGGCTCGTTCATGCAAGGGCACGAAAATAGGTGGCGGTGGGTGGCGAATCGGGGTGACGGGCAGTCCTTGAGAAGCAGCCGCCGTGCCCGATTTGCAAGGCGGCAAGTTTATCAGGCTGCCCAAGGCGCAGCGCGTTTTCACGCAGACTTCGAAGCCCGTCTCTGATTGGCATCATAATTGCGACCGCTCGCTGCACTACCATAGCGAGTCGTTTCTTAGCGCCTCACTGTTGCAGCGCCCGATTCACCGGGTTCAATTTCTGTTTTCTTTCTAGGAGGTTTCACGATGTCTTTGTTCCGTACCCTCGCCCGCCTGGCCTCGGTTGCCGCTGTTGCGGCGACGTTCAGTGGCGGCGCTTTTGCCGAAGAGCCCGTCAAGGCCGGCTTTCTTTACATCGGCCCGACCGGCGACCACGGCTGGACTTACTCGCATGACGTGGGGCGCAAGGCGGTGGAAGCGAAGTTTGGCGACAAGGTCAAGACCACCTTCGTCGAAAACGTGCCCGAGACTGCCGACGCTGAGCGTGTGATCCGTGACCTCGCCACCAAGGGCCACAAGGTGATTTTCGCGACGTCGTTCGGTTACATGAACGCGATGGACAAGGTCGCCAAGCAGTTCCCCAAGACCGTGTTCATGCACGCCACCGGCTACAAGACCAGCAAGAACCTGGGCATCTACGACGTCCGTACCTATGAAGGCGCCTACATGCTGGGCGTGGTGGCCGGCAAGATGAGCAAGAGCGGCAAGCTCGGCGTGGTCGGCTCGATCGCGATCCCCGAAGTGGTGCGCAACATCAACGCTTTCACCATCGGCGCGCGTAGCGTGAACCCGAAAGCCACGACCAAGGTGATCTGGGTGAACGCCTGGTTTGATCCGGGCAAGGAACGCGAAGCCGCGATGACCCTGATCTCGCAAGGCGCTGACGTGCTGATGCAGAACACCGACTCGCCCGCCGTCGTGCAAGCCGCGCAGGAAAAAGGCGTGTACGCCTTTGGCTGGGATTCGGACATGAGCAAGTTCGGCGGCAAGGCCCAACTCGCCGCCTCGGTGCTCAACTGGGGCGTGATCTACAACGAGCAGGTCGAGAAGGTCATGAAGGGTGAGTGGAAAACCACCGACATCTGGTATGGCGTGAAGGATGGGGCGGTCAACATCGAAGCCTTTGGCCCGGCCACCCCGGCCGACGTGAAGAAGCTCGCCGAAGAACGCCGCGATGCCCTCAAGGCCGGCAAGCTGCACCCCTTCACCGGGCCGCTGAAAGACAACACCGGCAAGGAGCTCGTCGCGACGGGCAAGACCATGGCGGACGCCGACCTGCGCAAGATGAGCGTGTATGTGGAAGGCGTGGAAGGCTCGATACCCAAGTAAGCCCGCCCGGGCACGCGGATTAGCGTTGCCTTAAAGCCTGAACGACAGCCCGGTTCCGCCGGGCTGTCTTGTTTTATGCTTCGGCACAATCGTGTAAAGGAAGGTTTCGTCATGCTGGTCTGGTTGCTGTTTGCCGGATTATTTCTCGGTGGCTGCCTTGCCCGAACAGCCTATGAGGAACTCAAACGGCGCAAGCGCCTGAAGAGCGGAAACCGGATTGCCTATCTCAGCACCTTCGTCGCCATGATTGCGATGTGGGTCGGCTGGTTCAACATGCCGGTCAATGACCCCTGGCCCGTCGCCCTGCCGGACGCCTTGCCTACCCTGGGAGCGGTCCTGTCGGGCGTCGGCTACGTACTTGTCATCGGCGGCGTCATTCAGCTGCGCGGCGTTGAAAACATTCCGCGCCTCGTGACCGGCGGCTTGTTCGCCAAGCTCCGTCACCCGATGTATACCGGCTTCATCTGCTGGATTGCCGGAGAATCGCTCCGCTGCGGCGCCTGGCTGAGCTGCGTTGTCGGCTGCGTCGCCATTGTGCAGATTCTGTACTGGCGCACGCTGGAAGAAGCATTCCTGATGACGATCCGCCCGGCCGAATACGCGGCGTATCGCGCCAACACCTGGTTTTAAGGGAGACCCCACGCATGACCGAGCTTTCCGCCCTCCCCGCCCACCATCAAGCCTCGATTGCACGCGTCGTCGCGCATTTCGAACACGATCCCGAGGTTCAGGCCTTGCTGCTGACCGGCTCGCTGGCGCACGGCTTCTACCGTGAGAATTCCGATGTCGATATCGCCATCGTCGTCAGCTCGGCCGACTATCAGGCCCGCCTGGCACGCGGTGAGCTCGGCTTCTTCAGCGATACCCTCTGTACCTATCCGGGCGGCTATGCCGACGGCAAGTACATTGATCTGGCTTTCATCCAGACGGTGGCGGAACGCGGCAGCGAGCCCGCGCGCTTCGCCTTCAAGGATGCGACGATCCTGTTCTCGCGCATCGATACGCTCCAGCCCGTGCTCGACGCGGCCTGCCACTACCCGAAGGCGGGCAAAGACGCGCGGATCATCCGCTTCCTGGCCCAGTTTGAGGCCTGGGGCTGGTACGTTGGCCAGGCCCTGCAGACCGGCGACCGCTACCTGCTCAACCAGTCCACCGCCAAGCTCGCCCTGTTCGCCTGCCGCCTGATTCTTGCCCACAACGAGATGCTCTACCCCTTCCACAAGTGGCTGACCCGGGTGGTGAGCCAGGCGCCGCAGAAGCCTGACGGCTTTATGCCGATGCTGAATGCGATGCTGGAATCGCCCTCGCAAGCAAGCCTGGAAGCGCTTCAGCTGGCGGTACGAGGCTTCACGGCCTGGCCGGCGACGCCTGAGCCCTGGCCGATGCAGTTCCTGCGCGACAGCGAGCTGAACTGGCTCTCCAGCCCGCCGCCCGTTGACGACCTCTAAGCCCGGTCTGCTTCGGCATGCCGGAGAGCCAATCCCCAAGCGGCTCTCCAAGGGGCAATATATTCTCCCGTCATCCGCCGGAAGGTCGGCACATCCATCGCCACACGCGCTAGGATGGCGCCCTCTCACGCGCTGCCCCGCCACTGTCCGCCGGATCATGGAACCATGAACGCCCTTGACTACGCCCTGAGTTGCCCCAAGGCCGAGCTGCACCTGCACATCGAAGGCAGCCTGGAGCCCGAGCTGGCCTTTGCGCTCGCCCGGCGCAATGGCATCGCGCTGCCCTACGCCAGCGTCGAGGCTCTGCGCGCGGCCTACAACTTTGCCGACCTGCAATCCTTTCTCGACCTGTATTACGCCTGCGCCGACGTGCTGCGCACCGAAGCCGATTTCCACGACCTGATGCTGGCCTACCTGCGCCGCGCGCGGGCCGACCACATCGTCCACGCCGAGATCTTTTTCGACCCGCAGACGCACACTGCACGCGGCATCCCGTTTGAGACGGTGCTGCGTGGGCTGGAAGCCGGAGCAGCCGCCGCCAAGGCCGAGTGGGGCATGAGCACGCGCCTGATCCTGTGTTTCTTGCGCCACTTGAGTGAAGACGCCTGCCTCGCCTGCCTGAACGAGGCGGAACCCTATCTCGACCGCCTCCACGGCTTTGGGCTCGATTCCTCGGAGCGCGGCAATCCGCCGGCCAAGTTCGCCCGCCTCTTCGAGCGCTGCCGGGCGACGGGCCTGCCCGTCGTGGCCCATGCCGGCGAAGAGGGGCCGCCCGCCTACATTCACGAGGCGCTAGACATCCTGAAGGTCCGCCGCATCGACCACGGCGTGCGCGCGGTGGAAGACCCCGCCCTGCTCGCCCGCCTGGCACGCGAAGGCATCGCGCTCACCGTCTGCCCGCTCTCCAACCTGCGCCTGCGCGTCTTTGACGACATGCGCCAGCACAGCTTGCCGCAGCTCCTCGCCGCTGGCGTGAAAGTGACGATCAACAGCGACGACCCGGCCTACTTCGGCGGCTATCTGGGCGACAACATCCGCGCCGTCCAGGCGGCGTTCGATTGGGACATTGCCACCTGGCAGCAGATTGCCCGCCACAGCATTGAAGCCAGCTTTGCCACCGCAGAACAAAAAGCGTCCTGGCTGGACGCACTCACCCCTCCCCCTACCACAGAGAAAAGGCCTTCGCCGTGACTCCCTTCGCCCCGATACGTCCGCTGGCGGCTGCACTGATCATCGCGATCATTGCAGGCTGCAGCAGCAAAGCCCCGACGCGCCCCAAGACGCCAGAGAGCCCGCCAGCCGCCGGCGCGCGCGTGGAGCCGGCAACGCCACCCGCCGCTGCCTCCGCACCTGCGTCGACGGCCGCTGAGGACGTCGTTACCCACCTTCAGGTCCTGGAGAAAGGCCGGGTGACTGTGCAGCTGCGCACCACCAGCCCCGAGCAGTGCAAGAAAACCCGGCAAGACATGCTGAAATCTGCCGAGAAGGCCAGCCCCGGCACGGGTGCGCAGCAGATGGCTGCCAGCCTGCTCTGCACCCGCCAGGCGCAAGAGCTGCCCTATTCCATCCGCCTGCAGAACCTCGACTACCAGTTCGCCAGCCGCGAGGGCTGCGAACGCTACGCCGTGGCGAAGGGGCTCTATCCGCCCAAACCCGCGCCCGGCACCAAGTCACCCTGCTTTGCCACCCGGCAGTAAACGGTCCGTAAACGGACACTGCCCGGAAAGCCGCATCACGCTTGGCTCTCCGGGCAGTGCTTCAGCGAGCAGTCTGGTCGCTTAAACCGCCGCCAGCGCCTGATCCAGATCCGCAATGATGTCGTCGATATGCTCGATGCCGATCGACAGGCGAACCATGTCTTCCGACACGCCCGCCTTCTTCAACTCCTCAGGCGAGAGCTGGCGGTGCGTCGTAGAGGCCGGATGGCAGGCCAGCGATTTGGCGTCACCAATATTCACCAGACGCGTGATCAGCTTCAAGGCATCCTGGAAGCGCGCGCCGGCTTCACGCCCGCCCTTCACGCCGAAGGTGAACAAACCGGAAGCCTTGCCGCCGAAGTACTTGTCGACCAAGGGTTTGGAGCTGTGACCGGGCAGGCCGGCGTAATTCACCCAGGCGGCCTTGGGATGCGTCTGCAGGAATTGCGCGGCCTTGAGCGCGTTTTCGCAGTGGCGATCCATGCGCAGCGCCAGCGTTTCCAGGCCTTGCAAGATCAGGAATGCGTTGAAGGGCGAGATGCAGGCGCCCATGTTGCGCAGTGGCACGGTGCGGGCGCGGCCGATGAAGGCGGCCGGGCCGAGGGCTTCGGTGTAGACCACGCCGTGATAGCTGACTTCCGGCTCGTTGAGGCGACGGAAGCGTGCCTTGTGCTCGGCCCAGGGGAATTTGCCCGAATCAACGATGATGCCGCCAATGCTGGTGCCATGGCCGCCCATGTATTTGGTGAGCGAGTGCACCACGATGTCGGCGCCATGCTCGAAAGGCCGCGTCAGGTAAGGCGACGGCACGGTGTTGTCGACAATCAGCGGCACGCCGTGCGCATGGGCGACTTCGGCAAAGGCGCCGAAATCGACGACATTGCCCAGCGGGTTGCCGATGGATTCGCAATACACAGCCTTGGTGCGCGCATCGATCTTGGCGGCAACGCTGGCCGGGTCGGACGCGTCGACGAAACGTACTTCGATGCCATATTGCGGCAGCGTGTGTGCGAAGAGGTTGTAGGTGCCGCCGTACAGCGCGCTGGTGGCGATGATGTTGTCACCCGCTTCGGCAATCGTCAGGATCGCGTAGGTGATCGCAGCCTGGCCAGATGCCAGCGCGAGGCCGCCGATGCCGCCTTCAAGCGCCGCGACGCGCTGCTCCAGCACGTCGGTGGTCGGGTTCATGATGCGGGTGTAGATATTGCCCTTCACCTTCAGGTCGAAGAGGTCCGCGCCGTGCTGGGTGTCGTCGAAGGCGTACGAGGTGGTCTGGTAGATCGGCACCGCGACGGCCTTGGTGGTCGGGTCGGGGGAGTAGCCAGCGTGGATGGCCAGGGTATCGAAGCGCATGGGGGAAGCTCCTGCGGGGAAAAGGCGTCAATTTACCCCCAGGCGCCACCCGGGCGAAAGAATGCTTTCTTCAAAGCAAATAGCCAAGTGCGCTAAGCGGCCGGAAAACACCTGCCCGCAGAGGCAAGCGGGGTGCGCCTCTCCGGGCAGTGCTTTTGGGGCGTATCGCCGCGCAACACGCGAGGCTCGCGCCCAATCTTGTGCCAAATCAAGGCATGCCCCTACGTCGGCGCGGTTTATTCGGGGTTCGACGCCCGCCATAATGCAGCCATGCTCGCTCCCCCCGTCCCGGAAATCCGCATCCCCCTCTCCAGCCTGCGTCGCCAGGCCGCGCGCGTCGATGGCCCGCTGGTCGACCAGTTGGGGCGGCCCTTGCGTGACCTGCGGATTTCGGTGACGGATCGCTGCAATTTCCGCTGCACGTATTGCATGCCGAAAGACAAGTTCGGTCGCGAGCACGCTTTTCTGTCACGTGACCGGCTGCTGAGCTTCGAGGACATCCGGCGACTCGCCCGCGTCTTCCACGGCCTGGGCGTGCGCAAGATTCGCCTGACCGGCGGCGAGCCGCTGCTGCGCCGCGACCTGGACCGGCTCGTGGCAATGCTGGCGGAAATCCCGGCGCTGGAGCTGACACTGACCACCAATGGGGCACTCCTCGCCCGCTATGCCGCAGCCTTGAAGGCGGCCGGGCTGCACCGGGTGACGGTCAGCCTGGATGCGCTCGATGATGCGCGTTTTCGGCGCATGAATGACGTGGACTTCCCGGTGGCCGACGTGCTGGCCGGCATCGAGGCCGCCGAGCGCGCCGGCTTCACGTCGATCAAGGTGAACATGGTGGTCAAGCGCGGCTTCAACGAGGCGGACATCCTGCCGATGGCGCGCCACTTCCGCGGCACGGCCCACGTGCTGCGCTTCATCGAGTACATGGATGTGGGCTGCAGCAACGGCTGGCGGATGGACGAAGTGCTGACTGCGCGGGAAGTCCTGGCACGCATCGGCAGCGAGTTTCCGCTCCAGCCCATCGACCGTGACTACCCCAGCGAAGTGGCCGAGCGCTGGCGCTACGCCGATGGCGGCGGCGAAATCGGCGTGATCGCCTCGGTGACGCAAGCCTTCTGCCACGATTGCAGCCGGCTGCGCCTCTCGCCTGAAGGCAAGCTCTACTCCTGCCTTTTCGCAAATGTCGGCCACGATCTTGGTGGCATGCTGCGCACAGGAGCCGACGACGCGCACCTGGCCGACTGGGTCAGCGGCGTGTGGCGAGACCGCGCTGATCGTTACTCGGAGCTGCGTGGCTCGGCACAGCTTGGTCAACAGAAAGTCGAGATGTCATACATCGGGGGGTAAACACGTGAGGGCAACACTGGACGCGGGCTGCTGCCTGCTGCGCCCCTGGCGAAAAGAAGACGCGGCAGCGCTGGCGCACGAGGCCAACAACCTTCGGGTTGCGCGCAACCTTACCCACCTGTTTCCCCACCCCTACACGCTGGCCGATGCCCGATTCTGGATCGACCACTGCCTCTCCGGCGCCGAGCCGCTTGCCTGGGCCATCGAGGCCGAGGGCACGCTAAGGGGCGGGCTGGGCGTTCACCGCCGCGAAGGCGTCTTCGCCCACAGCGCCGAAATCGGCTACTGGCTGGGTGAGGCGCACTGGGGACGGGGCTATGCCAGTGCCGCTGTCGCCGCGGCCTGCCGGCACTGCTTCACGGACACCGACCTGCTCCGCCTCGAAGCGGGCGTGTTTGCCTGGAATCCGGCCTCGATGCGGGTGCTGGAGAAGAACGGTTTCGGCCGCGAAGGCTGTCAGCGACTGGGCATCAGCAAAGCGGGCGAGCTGACCGACCGCATCCTGTACGGGCGTTTGCGGACTGACCCGGCCCCGCTTTAGCCCTCGGTGCCGAGCAGGTCGCGCGCGCTCTGCGTAATGGCAGCCACGCAGGGATGGGTGATGCGCCGTTCGATGGAAATGGCATAGAACTCCTCGACAATCTCGGTCGTGCGACCAATCACCTGCACGCCAAACTGCGCCTCGATCTCGTGCTCCATCACCGTCGGGCCGGTGAACACCCCGCGCCCCTGACGGCCAAACGCCTTCATCAAGGCCCCGTCATCGAACTCCCCGACTACCCGCGGGACGACCTTGTGTGCGCGCAGCCAGCGGCTCACCCGCCCACCCTGAGCCGCCTGCTCGCCGAAGACGAGCATCGGCATGCCGTCGAGCAGGGCGGGAAACCTGCCCTGGCAGCGGGCGGCCAGCGGGGGCGCTGCAAAGAAGCTGGTGCCCGATTGGCCGAGGTGATGGTTGAAGGCCTTGACGCTGACGCCGGCCGGAATCGGCGCGTCGGCAATCACCAGGTCGAGCCGGTGCAGGGCCAGTTCGGCCAGCAGGCTGTCGAGCTTCCATTCGCGACAGACGAGCTTGACCGGCTCAGGGATCTGCAAGGCGGGCTCCAGCAAGCGATAGGCGATGGACTTGGGGACGGCATCGGCCACGCCCACGCGGAACTCCAGCGTCGGCTGATCGGGCAACTCGCCGCGCAGCAGCTCTTCAAGCTCGGCGCCCAAGGAGAAAATCTCATCCGCATAGCTCAGCGCCAGCTTGCCGGTCTCGGTCAGCGCGAGCGAGCGCCCCTGCTTGCGAAACAGGGGCTTGCCCATCCGCTCCTCCAGCAGCTTGATCTGCCCGCTCAGGGTTTGCGGCGTCGTGTTGAGCTGTTCCCCCGCACGCAGGATGCCGCCCGCCTTGGCCACCACCCAGAAATAGTAGAGATGCTTGTAGTTCATGGTCGCCACCATTCGATAAATGCGAACAATTTACTCAACTAATACGAATTGTACTGATTAACCGTGGCATCTAGAGTAAGCAGCGTCAACCACCCCCTGACGGAGGACGCATCATGAGAACCATCATTCATTCCAAGGATCTTGAAGTCGACGACGTGCTGCGCGAGCACATTGAGCGGCGGACGCTCATGTCGTTCTCGCGCCTCGGCGAGCGGATATCCCGCATCGAGATCTTTCTGAGCGATCTGAACGGGCCGCGTGGCGGCGTCGACAAGCACTGCAAGATCGAAGTGCATCTGACGAACCTGCCGCTGGCGGTCCTGGACGACCTCGACAGCGACGTAATCCGGCTCGTCGACCGCGCGCTGGCCCGCACCACGCGGCTGGTCAGCAAGCGGCTGGAGCGCGCCCAGCAGGTCCACCGGCATCGCATCAGCGCCGAAGCCCGCTTTGCCTGACCCACTCACTATTCATTGAAAGGAAAGACCATGTCTGCCCCCAACACCATTGTCCTGAGCCGCACCGCCGACAAGGGCCTGCTCAGTACCCACCGCGTGCTACGCAACACCTATGCCCTGCTCGGGCTGACGCTGCTGTTCAGCGCCGCGGTGGCCGGCGCCAGCATCGCCCTGAAACTCCCGTCGCCCGGCGTGATCATCACCCTGGTCGGCTTCTTCGGTTTGTTCTTCCTCACCTCCCGCCTGGCCAATAGCGTGTGGGGGCTGCCGTCGGTCTTCGCGCTCACCGGCTTCATGGGCTACACGCTCGGCCCCATCGTCAGCAAATATCTCAGCCTCGCGAACGGCAGCCAGGTGGTGATGCTGGCGCTGGGCAGCACGGCCGCGGTGTTCTTCGGGCTCTCGGCCTGGGTGCTCAGCAGCAAGCGGGATTTCCGCTTCCTGGGCGGCTTTCTGTTCGCCGGCATGATCATCGCGTTTGTGGCCGCGCTGGCAGGCATTTTCCTGCAGATTCCGGCGCTGTCACTGACCGTTTCAGCCGCGTTCGCCCTGCTGATGGCGGGGATGATCCTGTACGAGACCAGCAACATCGTGCACGGCGGCGAGACCAACTACATCATGGCGACGGTGAGCCTGTACGTGTCGATCTACAACCTCTTCACCTCCTTGCTCGCGCTGTTCGGCTTTGCCTCCAGCGACGAATGAGGCTGACAACACGGAGCCCATCATGCGGACCTATCCAGAAAACAGCAGCGACGCCCTTGCGCGGATCATGAGCGTCGCGATCTTTGCCGATGGCATGCCAGACCCACGTGAGCTGTCGCTCGCGCAGAGCCCGGCGATCCAGGCAAGGCTGGGGTATGACAGCACACAGTTCCAGCGGGTCATGGCCGAGTTCTGCGCCGATCTGGGCGACCGGCGCCCTGAAAGCCGCGACATGATCGCGGTGACGCCCGAAGACGTCGGGCGGCTGCTTGACGAGATCACCGATCCGGCCAAGCAGGCCGTGGCCTGCCGCAGCGTATTCGAAGTGATCTGCGCCGATCGGCGCGCCCATGCCGCCGAAACCGGCATTTTGCGCGAGATGGTTCGACACTGGGACGCCAGCCCGCCCGCCTAGACGGCGCGCGCATGCGGCATGGGTGGTTTGCGCGAGGGCACTTCTGCGATAGGCTCGACAGCCCGACTTCGCAGAGTGCCCATGCCATGCCCGAGACCCGAGTGGACGCGCGCAAACTCACCGGCGTCATCCTCGCCGGCGGCGCCAGCCGGCGCATGGGCGGCCAAGACAAAGGTCTGGTGCTGTTTCGTGGCCGGCCGCTGATTGCCTGGGTCATCGAGGCGCTGGCCCCGCAGGTGGATGAAGTGCTGATCGTCGCCAACCGCAACCTCGACCGCTATCGCGCTTGGGGTCACCGCGTGGTATCCGATTTGCGACCGGACTTCCCCGGTCCGCTGGCCGGCTTCGAAGCGGCTTTGGTCGCGGCCTCGCACGACTGGATTCTGACCTGCCCGACAGACGCGCCCAGCTTGCCTCCCGACTATGCCTGCCTGTTGAGCCGCGCCGCGTCTGCTTCTCCAGCCGTCGCCCTTGTAGAAGGCCACTGGCAGCCGGTCTTCAGCCTGCTGCCCAAAACTGCCTTAGCGAGCCTGCAGGCCAATCTGGACGCGGGTGAGCGCGGCGCCCAGCGCTGGCTCGCCACGCTCTCACCCACGCTCGTCTCGCTGGATCAGCATGCCGCGCGCTTGCGCGATGCGGACAGCCTCGAAGACCTGATTGCCCTCGAACAGGCGATCTTGCCCACGCCGATCAACCGCTAAACACGGTAACGCGCCACCAGCTGCTGCATCTCGGTCGCCAAGCCGGCCAGATCCCGTGCAGCCGTTTCGCCCTGGCTGGCTGCGCAACTGCTTTCTTCGGCCATCTGTGCGATCCGCTCGATCTGCTGCGCGACGCTATAGCTGGCCTGGCTTTGCTCGCGTATGGCGCCGGTGATTTCCTCAACCATCGCGACCCCATTCCGGCTGCCCTGCCCGATCTGCTGCATGACATCGTTGGCATTGCCCGCACGCTGAACGCTGCCGTCCACATGCTCGGCAACCTGATCCATGCTGGCAACGGCATCACGTGCCCCCGACTGCATCGACGCGATGGTGGTGGAGATTTCGAGCGTTGAGGTCGCCGTGCGCTCGGCCAGTTTGCGCACCTCATCGGCCACCACCGCGAAGCCCCGGCCCTGCTCGCCCGCCCGCGCTGCCTCAATGGCTGCGTTGAGCGCGAGCAGGTTGGTCTGGTCGGCCACCTCTTTGATGACGGCAACCACGTTGGAGATCTTTTCGCTCTGGGTCTCCAGCAACTGAAGGCTTCCGGTCGCGTTCTTGACTGCATCCGCAGCCTGGCTGATGCCCTCCACGGTCGAGCTGATGGCTTTCTCGCCCTGATTCGCGAGCACGCCCGATTCACTTGAGAAACGGTGGACGTCTCCTGCCCGCTCGCCCACGTGGTTGATGCTGACCGACATCTCTTCGATTGACGACGCCATGCTGGAAGCCGCCTCGCTTTGATGCACGGAGGCGACGGCGACCTGCGAAGCCGTCTGCGCCATCTGTGTCGCGGCGGCGGACAGTCGCTCCGCACCGGCCGAGACCGCCGCAATGCTCGCCTGTACCTGTTCGAGCAAACCGTTGAACGCTGCCGCAGTGGCGCCGATCTCGTCATGTGACGGCACCTGTGCACGCACCGTGAAATCGAGTTTCGCCGCGGCCTGCATGGCGGCGCGCATGGCGTGCAACGAGCGGATGATGCCGCGCCTGAGCAACCAGCCGATCGCGATCATTGCCGCCCCACCCGCCAGGAGCAAGGCCAGCGTGAGCTGGCTACCGGCTCGCCCGCGTGCAGTCGCCCGCTGCACGATCGCGTCGGCAAGCGCGGTGTTGAAGGCGGAGTGTTCGGCAAAGGCTGTCGTGAGCTTGCCGCCCGCGGGCTTCCAGGCACTTTCGATGACCGCGGCCGCACCTTCGCGATCGTTCGCGCGGGACTTGTCCAGCACCTGATCGAGTGCAACGAGGTATTGGCTGAACAGCTGCCGGTCGTTCTCCAGCAAGCCGCGGTCTTTGGCATCGGCAGCAAGCGGATCGTAGGTATTGAAGCCGTCCTGGATCTTCTGGACCAGCCCCTTGATCGCCTCGTCGTGCGGCGCCTTGCGTGCCGCGTCTTCGTATGACAGATGATAAAGCGCGTTCACCCGGATCAGCAGGAATGAGGCCTCCACGCGGGACAGCGTGCTGAGCTTGGCGATGATTTTCTCGTTGGTATGCTGCAGATCGCCGATCAGGGCACGGCTGCCGGTGTAGCCCACAAAGCCTGTTACCAGCAACACCAGCACGCCACAAGCCACCAACAAAATCAAACGCTTGGAAATGGACAACTTCATCGCTCGCTTGCTCCCCCGTTTGTGGGCCTGCGCACACGCAAGCCGCGTCGCTGGACATCTCGCCAGCTGTTGTGAGGCCCGGCTGGAAACGCTCCCGCCATGGCACTCAGGGGATTTCGGGCTTCAGCCGATAAACTTTAGGCTTATGCCCGGGCTTCTCCTCTACGTCGTGATCTGCGTCACACCT
This sequence comes from Uliginosibacterium sp., assembly GCA_016718265.1. GTDB lineage: Bacteria > Pseudomonadota > Gammaproteobacteria > Burkholderiales > Rhodocyclaceae > Uliginosibacterium. The sequence continues at coordinate 89,664 of JADKDZ010000005.1, forward strand.
CGTTCTCGGTACGCTTGACGTGCGGCTCAGTACACGCGGTTCAGCCCGTTCAGGGCGGCCACCCGATAGGCTTCGGCCATGGTCGGGTAGTTGAAGGTGGTGTTGATGAAATAGCGGATCGTGTTGTGCGGCACGGGCTGCGACATGATGGCCTGGCCAATGTGGATGATCTCGGACGCCTGCGCGCCGAAACAGTGGATGCCCAGCACTTCCAGCGTCTCGCGGTGAAACAGGATCTTCAGCATGCCGGTGGTCTGGCCGGTGATCTGCGCGCGCGCGAGGCTCTTGAACAGGCTGTGCCCCACTTCGTAGGGCACGCGTGCCTCGGTGAGTTCGCGCTCGGTGCGCCCCAACGAGCTGATTTCCGGCAGGGTGTAGATGCCGGTGGGGATCTCACGGCTGAGTATCTCGTCGCACTGGCCATTGACCAGATGCCCCGCGGCGTGGCGCCCCTGATCGTAGGCGGCCGACGCCAGGCTGGGCCAGCCGATCACATCGCCGACGGCATAGATCGTGGGCACCACGGTCTGGTGGTTGGCGTTGACGGCGATGACGCCGCGCTTGTCGGGCGTGATGCCCAAGTGCTCCAGCCCCATGTCGTTGGTATTACCCTGTCGCCCGTTGGCCCACAGCAGGTAATCGGTCTTGATGCGTTTGTTGGACTTGAGTTCGAGCACCACGCCATCGTCTTCCACGCTGACCCGCTCAGCCTCTTCGTTGTGGCGCACCAGCACGCCCTGCTCGCGCAGATGGTAGGCGAGCGCGTCGACGATTTCGTCATCGAGGAAGGACAGCAGGCGATCTCGCGTATTGATGAGATTCACCTTGCAGCCAAGGTTGCGGAAGATCGACGCGTATTCGCAGCCGATTACCCCAGCGCCGTAGATGGTGATGGATTCGGGCGTTTCGCTCAGGCGCAGGATGCTGTCGCTGTCGTGGATGCGCGGGTGGCTGAAGTCGATTTCGGGCGGATGATAGGGGCGCGAGCCGGTGGCGATCACGAACTGCTCGGCCTGCAGCGTTTCCTGCCCGCCATTGCTCAGCGCGACATCCACGGTCTGGGTATCACGGAAGCGCGCCCGGCCGTGGATCACCTGCACGCCATTCCGGTCGTAGAAATTCTGCCGCATGCTCACCTGCTTGCGGATCACGCTTTCGGCGGTGCGCAACAGCGCCGGAAAGCCGATCTGCGGATCGAGCGCATCGTGGAACTGCGGGTTGTCACGCATTTCGCGCAAGGACGAAATCACCTGACGCAGTGCCTTGGAAGGAATCGTCCCCCAATGCGTACAACCGCCGCCCACCTGCGCATAGGCTTCGATCATGGCGACCTTCTTGCCGGATTTGGCGCAGCGCATTGCCGCGCCCTCGCCGCCCGGCCCGGAGCCAATCACCACCACATCAAATTTCTGCATCACGCTCTCCATTGAGTTACGGCCGCTCGGCCTGCGCGCTCGGCGAACCGGCGCGTCTGTGTCTGGCAACATTCTGACAGATGCAGCGCCGCGCTTAAGCCCTCACGCGGCGCATAAGTGCGGCTGAATGGACGCTGACGCCTTGCGATGGTCTAATTGAGCACCCGAATCGAAGCATTGCTGGACACTGAGATGGATATCAAGGAATACATGCAGAAGGTCGGTCGCCAGGCACGCGCAGCCTCGCGCCAGATGGCTGCCGCCTCGACCGAGGCCAAGAACACCGCGCTCACGCTGATGGCGGCGAAGATCCGCGCCCGCGCCCCGGAACTGCTCGCCGCCAATGCGCGCGATCTGGAGCAGGCCCGCCAGGACGGCCTGGAGGCGGCGATGATTGATCGCCTGACGCTGACCGCCAAAGGCATCGAATCGATGGCGGCGGGCCTGGAGCAGATCGCCAGCCTGCCCGACCCGATCGGAGAAATCACCAATGTGAAGCGCCGCCCCTCCGGCATCCAGGTCGGCCACATGCGTGTGCCGCTGGGGGTCATCGGCATCATCTACGAAGCACGCCCGAACGTGACGGCGGATGCCGCCGGGTTGTGCCTGAAGAGTGGCAACGCTGCCATCCTGCGCGGCGGCAAGGAAGCCCTGCACTGCAATCAGGCGATCGCCGCCTGTGTGCGCGAAGGTCTGGAAGAAGCCGGGCTGCCGGCCGCCGGGGTACAGGTCATCGAGACCACCGATCGCGCCGCCGTGGGCGAGCTGATCACCATGCCGCAATTCGTTGACGTGATCGTGCCGCGCGGCGGCAAGGGCCTGATCGAGCGCATCAGCCGCGAGGCGCGTGTGCCGGTGATCAAGCATCTGGACGGCAACTGCCACGTGTATCTGGACGACGATGCCGATGCCGCCAAGGCCTTGCCGATCGTGGAGAACAGCAAGACGCAGCGCTATGGCACCTGCAACACCGCCGAATCCCTGCTGGTGGCCCGCTCGCAAGCCGCTGCCCAGCTGCCCGCCATTGGCGCCATGCTCGCGGGCAAGGGCGTGGAGATGCGCTGCTGTCCTGCCTCTCTGGCCATCCTGTCCCAAGAAGCAAGCAGCAAGCCCTTCTTGAAGGAGGCGACTGAAGCAGACTGGAGCGAGGAGTATCTCGCGCCGATCATCGCCATCAAGGTCGTCGCCGGGCTGGACGAAGCGATTGAACACATCAATCGCTACAGCTCGCAACACACCGACAGCATCGTCACCGAGAATTACACCCGGGCCATGCGTTTCCTGCGCGAGGTGGATTCGGCCTCGGTCATGATCAACGCCTCAACGCGCTTTGCTGACGGCTTTGAATATGGGCTGGGCGCAGAGATCGGGATTTCGACCGACAAGATTCACGCCCGTGGCCCGGTCGGGCTGGAAGGCCTGACCTCGCAAAAATGGGTGGTGTTCGGCAACGGCGAAGTCCGGAAATAATCAAATGCCAACCGCACTTTCTCCGATCACGCCCATTCTGAAATTGCCGGTGTGCGTGCTCGGGGTGCGGTGGGCCGAATCGGCCATCGAAGAAATCCTCTTCCTCCCGCCGGGTACGCCGCTTCAGGCCACTCAGCACGCCTTGGGCGATTTATTCCACCGTGAAATAGCGCATTACCTGGCACAGCCCGAATATGTGATGACGCTGCCGCTTTTGAAGCGGGGCACTGCGTTTCAAAATCGCGTCTGGGCGGAAATATCGGCCACGCCTGCAGGGCGCACCTGCACCTACGGCGATATCGCGCAGCGGCTTGATTCCGCGCCGCGTGCGGTGGGGCAAGCCTGCGGCGCGAATCCGTTTCCTGTCGTGGTTCCTTGCCATCGCGTCGTGGGCAAACAGAGCCTGGGCGGTTTTGCCAAACAAACAACAGACTGGTTGATTCAGACCAAACAATGGCTGCTGGCGCGCGAAGCCGGGAATTAAATCCGCCCACACACCGAAAAAGCGTCCCCGAAATAGATGCTTTTCTCGATGAATTATGGCTGCAGGACGGTCTGTCAAAAAACACCCTTTCGTCCTATCGCAGCGATCTGGAGTTATTTTCCGGGTGGCTGGCAGAATCCTCCCTCTCGCTCATTTCTGCCGATAAAGCCTGCCTCCAGCGCTATCTCGCCACGCTTGCGCGACGGGTCAAACCCACGTCCCAGCGCCGCGTCCTGTCGGTGCTACGGCGTTTCTACAGAATGCAGATTGCCGCTGGCGTTATCTCGCAAGATCCCTGCGCCTCACTTGATCCACCCGTGGTCGCAGAACGGTCGCCGAAAACCTTGAGCGAAAATCAGGTCGAAAACCTGCTCGCCGCACCCGACGCGGAGACGGTATTCGGCTTGCGCGATCGAGCCATGCTCGAAACCCTTTACGCAACTGGACTGCGCGTGAGCGAACTGGTTGGCCTGAAAATATATCAGACCGATTTGAATGCCGGATTGATCAAGGTAATCGGAAAGGGTTCAAAGGAAAGACTCGTTCCGCTCGGTGCCTGGGCGCTTGAATGGCTGCAGAAATATCTCGACGCGGCGCGGCCAGTATTATCCAAGGCCCCCAATGACGACCTTTTTCTCAGCCGCTTCGGCACCCCGATGACGCGGCAGATGTTCTGGAATATCGTCAAGAAACACGCTGTCGAGGCGGGCATTAACCCTCGGCTGATTTCTCCCCACGTGTTGCGCCATGCGTTTGCCACGCATTTGCTGAACCATGGTGCCGACCTTCGCGTCGTGCAATTATTATTGGGGCACGCCGATATATCGACCACGCAGATATATACGCATATTGCGCGCGAGCGGCTCGAACAACTCTACCGTGCAAGCCATCCTCGCGCCTGAAATAAACTCTGGCGCTCCGACAATTTAAACGGCGGATTCAAGTCGCCGTGCACAATATATTGCGTTTGAAAAGCTTCGGGTGGCAGAATGTATCTGTAATTATTTACGCCTGAAGTATTTTTACGCGCGTGCAGATTGACGCTCAAGGGTTTGAAACCAAACCTGACAATCAAATATCAGGAATTAAAATGGACATTTCCAGTCTTTCTCTCGGCGAACTCAATCGCCTGAAATCCCGTGTCGAGGCTGAGATCAGCCGTCGCACGGATACCGCCAAGCGTGATCTCATCAAGAAAATGCAGAAAATGGCCGCCGAAGCAGGCGTTTCGCTCGAAGACCTGATCGGTCCGTCATCTGCCAAGCCAGCTTCTGCTAAATCTGGTCGCCAAGCAAAGCCTGCCCAGCCAGCAAAAAAAACCAAGAAGGTGGCCGCACAATACCGTCACCCGGCAGACGCCTCGCTGGAGTGGACGGGCCGCGGCCGCAAGCCGCTATGGGTCGCCAAGTGGCTCGAAGAGAACAAGTCGCTGGAAGGCCTCAGAATCGCACAGGCCTGAGTGACTCACAATGTGCGCGCCAAAACCCGCGCGCTAGTTGCGAGGCATCCCGATTGGGCCGGGCGAGGGCGGGACGGGCACGCAGCCGTCCCTCCCACGCTCGATGTAGACGCCAACACGCCGGACGGTGCGAATCACGCCCGGCTTGGCGATCGACACCCGAACCCAGGGCGCGCCAAATTCCTCGAACAGCAGCGCAACCAGATATTCGCCCAAGGTTTCCAGGAGGTTGAACTGGCGCTGTTGCAGCACTTCTGCAATGCGGCTGACCACTTTGTCGTAGTCAATCGTGTCAGCAATGTCGTCGCGCTCGGCCGCAGCATCCGGTACGCCAAACGTCAGGTTGATTTCGAGCATCTGGGCGGCAGAACGTTCGCGGGGATATATTCCTATCCGCGCCTCAACCTGCAAACCCTCGACAAATATAAAATCCATCGTTTTTCGACCTCGGGGCCAAGCCCCTTTTGGATATGGCCAAGATTCTAACTCTCATCACCTGTGCCTACCTGATCGGCTCTGTCCCTTTTGCCGTGATCGTCAGTCGACTCATGGGGCTCGCCGATCCGCGCAGCTTCGGCTCCGGCAACCCCGGCGCCACCAACGTACTTCGCAGTGGCAACAAACTTGCCGCCCTGCTGACCCTGGTGGGTGACGCGGCCAAAGGAGGCCTGGTCGTGTGGGCGGCTCGCGTGTGGGCAGATCAATTGGGCATCTCTGTGCCGGAGCAAGCGATGATCGCGCTCGCCGTGTTCCTTGGTCACGTGTTCTCGGTATTCCTGCGGTTCAAAGGAGGCAAGGGCGTCGCTACAGCTGCAGGCGTTCTACTGGGTATTTCACCGTTTCTCGGCCTTGCCAGCATCGGCGTATGGATCAGCGTTGCGGCACTGTCTCGTTATTCATCTGCAGCGGCCTTGTCCGCTGCCATATCAGCACCCTTGTTTGCACAACTCTTTACGGGCTCTCCCGCATGGGTTGCCAGCACACTCGCCATGGCGAGCATTTTGATCTGGCGCCACAAAGCCAACATCGCCCGTCTGCTCGCGGGCAAAGAAGGAAAAATCGGCAAGAAGTCTTAAGCCAGTTCGGCCAAAGGCCAGCGCGGCCGGACAGCAAAGACGCCGCCGGTCGAGGCCCCCTGCTTCCCTGTAGCGATGCGGAGCGCGCCTGCAAAAGCAATCATCGCGCCGTTGTCTGAACAGTATTCCAGCTCCGGGAAATACACACGCGCGCCCCGGCGCCCGAGCTCTTCGCGGAGCACATGGCGCAGACGCGCATTGGCGCCCACACCGCCCGCAACAACCAATTGCGTCAGGCCAGTTTGCTTCAACGCAGCCTTCGCCTTGGCGCATAACACATCCACAACGGCTGCCTGGAACTCCGCAGCAAGGTCGGGGATGTCTGCGGGCGTAAAATCGGGCTGCCGCGTGGCAGTCAGCACTGCTGTTTTCAGCCCACTGAAACTGAACATCAAATCGCCCGAATGCAGCATCGGCCGCGGCAGCTTGAAACGCGCGGCTACCCCCTGATCGGCCAACTTCGACAATATCGGCCCCCCCGGGTAGGGAAGCCCCAGCAGTTTGGCTGTTTTGTCAAAGGCCTCGCCTGCTGCGTCATCCACACTCTCGCCAAGCAGTACGTAATCACCTACCCCGGATACGGACATCAGCTGCGTATGTCCACCTGACACCAGCAGTGCCACAAATGGAAAGGCTGGCGGCTCTGCCGAGAGCATGGGAGACAGCAGGTGGCCTTCAAGGTGATGGACAGGAATGGCTGGAATATCCAGTGCCAAGGCCAGCGCCTCGGCAAAGCCCGCCCCCACCAGAAGCGCCCCCGCCAAGCCAGGCCCGGTTGTATAGGCAATAGCAGAGAGATCCTCAAGGCGAACGCCAGCCGCGGCAAGCGTCTCATTGACGAGTGGAACCGTTCGTCGCACGTGATCGCGTGACGCCAGCTCCGGCACGACACCACCGTAAGCGGCATGTAGGTCAATTTGAGAAAACACCCGGTGCGCGAGCAAACCTCGACCAACTTCAGCCAGACCGATGCCGGTTTCGTCGCAGGAAGTCTCAACACCTAAAACTAATATTCGCGCCATATCCCCAGTTTACCTGATCGCCCCCGCCGTTTCAGTACCACTTCCTTACACATCACTTGGTTTTTCTCGGCTGAGCAGTTAGACTAGCGGACTCTTTACATACCTGTTCGCCAAGGAATCCAGAATGCCAGGTGTACGCCTCAAAGAAAACGAACCGTTTGAAGTCGCTATCCGCCGCTTCAAGCGCACCATTGAAAAAGCCGGCACTTTGACGGAATTGCGTGCTCGCGAATCCTACGAAAAGCCCACCACCGAACGTAAGCGCAAGAAAGCTGCTGCCGTCAAGCGCCTCCACAAGCGCCTGCGCAGCCAGACCCTGCCGCCGAAGATGTACTGAACGCGCTGGCTGCAGGCCTTGGCGCCTGACGCACGGCCACCGCTCAATCCAGGCATAGCATCAACCCGGAGCCCCAATCAGGGCGACCGGGTTTTTGCGTTAGCGTGGTGAAACTTAACGGAGGATAACCATGACGCTCAAGGATCGCATCACCGAAGACATGAAGGCCGCGATGCGCGCCAAAGACACGGCGAAGCTCGGCGCCATCCGCCTGCTGATGGCTGCAATGAAGCAGCGGGAAGTGGACGAGCGCATCATGCTGGACGATGCTGGCATCATCGCAATCGCAGACAAACTGATCAAACAGCGGCGCGACTCAGCAAGTCAGTATGACTCTGCCAATCGCCCCGACCTTGCCGACGCCGAGCGCGCCGAGATCGACGTCTTGTCCGCTTACATGCCTGCCGCTTTATCGGACAAAGAAATTGATGACAGCATCGCTGCTGCCATCGCGGAAACAGGCGCAACAGGTCCGGCCGACATGGGCAAACTCATGGCCGTACTGAAGCCGAAACTGGCGGGACGCGCCGACATGAGTGCCGTCTCCGGGCGTGTCAAAGCCGCACTGAGCAAGGCCTGATGAAGGCGTGCCACCAAGGCATGGCTAAGCAATCCGGCCGCATTCCGAGACAGGCATGATCCCTGAATCATTCATTCAGGATGTACTGGCTCGCACAGACATCGTCAGCCTGATTGAGCGCTACGTCCCGCTCAAAAAGGCTGGCGCAAACTACGTCGCCTGCTGCCCGTTTCACAACGAGAAAAGCCCTTCTTTCACCGTTACGCCCAGCAAGCAGTTCTATCACTGCTTCGGATGCGGCGCGCACGGCACGGCAGTGGGCTTTCTCATGGAATACAGCGGACTATCGTTTCGCGACGCGATCAAGGATCTCGCCCAGCAAGCGGGCATGCAGGTCCCCGAGGACGACAAGGGAGACGCCGCGCATCGCGCACAATCTCAGTCGCTCATCGAAATCATGGCGCAAGCATCTCGCTTTTATCGGGAACAGCTCAAAAAGGCGCCGGAGGCCATTGAATACCTGAAGAAGAGAGGGCTGACAGGCGAGATCGCAGCGCGATTCGGCATTGGATATGCGCCGCCAGGACATCAGGCGCTCAAGCAGGCTTTTGGGCCTCGTTATGACGATGCTTCGCTTGTCGAAGCGGGGCTCGTGCTGCAAAACGATGCTGGGCGTCGGTATGACCGTTTCCGGGAGCGGGTCATGTTCCCGATTCAAGACCAACGCGGTAATGTCATTGCCTTTGGTGGGCGCATCATCGGCCCCGGTGAGCCGAAGTACCTGAATTCTCCCGAAACGCCCTTGTTCGAAAAAGGACGCGAACTCTACGGCCTCCCGCAAGCTCGTCAAGCCTTGCGCGACAGTGGTTGCGTCGTCGTCGTGGAAGGGTACATGGACGTCGTGGCGCTCGCCCAGTACGGCTTTGGCAGTGCCGTCGCCACGCTCGGAACCGCCACAACCCCCATGCATATCCAGAAGCTGTTTCGCCAAGCCGAACGGGTGGTGTTCTGTTTTGATGGAGACAAGGCCGGCGTCAAGGCGGCGCGGCGCGCACTTGAAAACAGCTTGGAGCACCTCGCAGACGACAAGGAGATCCGGTTTTTATTCCTGCCCCCCGAACATGATCCGGATAGTTACATTCGGGAAAGCGGCCTGGAAGCATTCCATCGCGCTGTTGGCGAAGCGATGCCTCTTTCCGAGTACTTGCTCAAGGTACTGAAGGCGGATCTCAACCTCTCCACAGCGGAGGACCGTGCGCGCATGATTCACGACGCTAAAGCTTTGGTACCTCGAATTTCAGCGCCGATCCTGCGATTGCAGACGGTGCGAATGCTGTCGGAAGAGAGCGGGCTGACGCCCGAAGAAATCATGGCGGCGCTGGGCATCAAGGCAAACACGAGCAGCGGCAAAAGAGCGGCGCCTCCCGCGCGCGCGCCGCGCAGCAACAAACTCAGTATTTTGCGCCAACTGCTCAGTGCGTTGGCGCACTTTCCGGATCTGTGCGCGAAGCTCCCTGCCGATCTGTATGAACTCGCCGGACACGCCGACGAATGGCCCCTCATCCAACGTCTGGTTGATCTGCACGACGACGGCTGCGCCGACAATGCGATCCTGGTCACACTGATGGAGCGCTTCCGGGACACCCCTCAGCAGCAGATCGCCGGGGAGCTGATGATGCAAAGCGAACAGCACCCGCTGACACGAGAAACCGCAGACGAAGAACTTGCCGATATCTTGCAAAAATTGCGGCTGCAATCCCTCGATTTACGATTTCAACAACTCCAGCAACTTGCCGCGCAAGGCAAACTCGACAGTGACCAGAGCCGCCAATACCTCGAGCTTCTCTCGCTAAAACAGAAGCTTAAAACTGGACAAAAACATGCCCAATAGACTAGAATTGACGGTTTTCCCAAACAAATCGCCCTTGAACCGAGGACTCTGATGGCCAAGGAAAAAGCAAAAGAACCGCGCAAGGACCTGCCCAAAACAAAGCAAGGTCGGGCGAAAGATAAAGCCAAAGATCTCCCGCTGGAAATCCTTCCGGCCGACAACAGCAACGATGCAGAAGTCCGCCGCACCCGGCTCAAAAACCTGATCGCGCTGGGAAAAGAACGGGGCTATCTCACCTACGCGGAAATCAACGACCACCTACCGGATGATTTGGTCGACGCCGAGCAGATCGAGTCGATCATTTCGACCTTCAACGACATGGGCATCCGTGTCTTTGACGTTGCGCCCGCCTCTGAAGATCTGCTGTTGTCAGACAGCGTGCCCGCTGCCGTTGTCGACGAAGAAGTCGAAGAGGAGGCGGAACAGGCGCTTTCATCCGTAGACTCGGAGTTCGGCCGCACAACGGATCCCGTTCGCATGTACATGCGCGAAATGGGTACGGTTGAGCTACTTACCCGGGAAGGCGAAATCGAGATCGCAAAGCGCATCGAAGATGGCCTTAAGCATATGGTCATCGCGATCTCCGCATGCCCAACCACGATTGTCGACATCCTGACCATGGCGGATAAAGTCGCCAGGGACGAGATGCGCATTGACGAGATGGTCGACGGCCTGATTGACCCGAACGCAGTTGAAGCCGCAGCAGAGCTTCCTGAAGCAAGCGAAGACGGCGTCGACGATGAGGAAGAGGAAGACGAAGAGGACGAAGATGCTGATGGCAGCAAAGCTCTGACCGAGTCCCTCATCCAGCTTAAGGCCGATGCTCTGGAGCGTTTTGAAGTCATCCGCGGCCTGCACGAGAAGATGATGCCCGTGCTTACCAAGAAAGGGCGCCACGACAAGGCATGCGAAAAGTTGCACGACCAGATCAGCGCCGAACTGATGAACTTTCGTTTCACTGCCCGTGTCATCGAGAGCCTGTGCGACAGCGTACGGCACATGGTTGAGAGTGTGCGCAAGCATGAGCGCAAGATTCTAGACTTGTGCGTCGAGCGTGCGGGCATGCCGCGACAGCACTTCATCAAGACTTTCCCTGGGCATGAGACGGATCTCGACTGGCTAAAAGACGAAATCGCCTCTGGTGCGACTTATGCCACCACCTTGATGCGCTTGCAGCCCGCTGTACTTGAAGAGCAACAGAAACTGATTGACCTTCAGGACCGCATCCGGATCCCGCTCAAAGACCTCAAAGATATCAACAAGCAGATGAGTACCGGCGAGGCAAAGATGCGTCGCGCCAAGCGCGAGATGACGGAAGCGAACTTGCGTCTCGTGATCTCGATTGCCAAGAAGTACACCAACCGTGGCTTGCAGTTCCTTGACCTGATCCAGGAAGGCAACATTGGCCTGATGAAAGCCGTGGACAAGTTCGAGTACCGTCGCGGCTACAAGTTTTCAACCTATGCCACATGGTGGATCCGGCAGGCCATCACCCGCTCGATCGCCGATCAGGCCCGCACCATCCGCATCCCGGTGCACATGATCGAAACGATCAACAAGATGAACCGTATCTCGCGCCAGATTTTGCAGGAAACCGGGCTGGAGCCCGACCCTGCCACCCTGGCCGTGAAGATGGAGATGCCTGAGGACAAGATCCGCAAGATCATGAAGATTTCCAAGGAGCCCATCTCCATGGAAACGCCTATCGGCGACGATGACGACTCCCACCTGGGCGACTTCATCGAAGATACGGCGACGCTGGCACCCGCAGATGCGGCGCTATACTCATCGCTCAAAGATGTCACCAAAGAGATCCTTGATTCACTCACTCCGAGAGAAGCCAAGGTTCTGAGGATGCGCTTTGGTATCGAAATGAACACGGACCACACGCTCGAAGAGGTTGGCAAACAGTTTGACGTTACCCGCGAGCGAATTCGTCAGATCGAAGCCAAAGCGCTGCGCAAGCTACGCCACCCCAGCCGCTCTGAGAAGCTCCGCAGCTTCCTTGACGGCGAAGGCTGATCCCGGTTTTAGGGGCCTCTAGCTCATGCCTGGTTAGAGCAGCGGACTCATAATCCGTTGGTGCCGAGTTCGACTCTCGGGGGGCCCACCAAAAAACAAGGACTTGGAGGAAACTCCAAGTCCTTTTCTGCTTCTAAGCAAGACTCGTCTATAATCCTCCGCCAAATGAAACTCGCCCTCGATTTCTTCCCGATCCTGCTGTTTTTCGTTGCGTACAAATTTGCCAGCATCTATGTCGCAACGGCCGTCGCTATCGGAGCGGCTGTCCTGCAGCTTCTTTACGCACGTCTGGTACTCAAGCGCATTGATGCGATGCTGTGGTTCTCTTGCGGCGTGGTGGTGGTATTCGGCGGACTGACGCTGGCGCTACACAACCCCACTTTCATCAAGTGGAAGCCAACGATCATCTATTGGTCAATGGGCTTGGCCTTGGCGTTCAGTGCGGCATTCCTGAAGCGAAACCTGATCAGCAAGCTTATGGGCCAGCAGATATCTTTACCCGATGAAGTCTGGGGCCGCCTTAACCTTGCCTGGATTGCGTTCCTGCTGGCGGTCGGTACGCTCAATCTTTTCGTGGCGTATAGTTTCTCAGAGTCCACCTGGGTCAATTTCAAGCTGTTTGGCATCATGGGATTGATGCTGGTTTTCATTGTCGCCCAGGCTGCTTTTCTCTCCCGCTACATGAAGGACGAAGGGAAGCCCGAGTGACGGCCACGGACGCCATCCGCGACCTGCTTGCGTCGCTTGCCCCCGAGCACATCGAAATCCTTGACGAGAGCCATCGGCACGCGGGACATGCCGGCGCAGCAGGGGGCGGCGGGCATTTTGCGCTCACGGTCGTTTCCAGAAAATTCGCCAATCTCTCCGCGATAGAGCGTCATCGTCAAGTCTATGCGCTCCTCTCGGCACTGATTCCGGCTAAAATCCATGCGCTCAGCATCGTCGCGCACACCCCCGACGAACGTGGTTAGTCAAAGTAGGATCCACTCCATTTTCTCCACCAGGAAATAACTGATGAAACTCAATGCATGTAGTCTTCTCGCAGCACTCTTGCTGGTTAGCGGCGCTGCACTGGCGGCCGACAAACCGGTAGCCAAAGTTAATGGCACCGTAATCCCTGCCACCTTCAGCGACGCGCTGATCGATGAACAGGTCATGCAAGGCGCCAAAGTCGACGACGCCCTGAAGAAAGCCGCGCGCGATGAACTGATCCGCCGCGAAGTCATCGCCCAGGCTGCCCGCAAAAAAGGATACGACAAGAAGCCAGAAGTTGCTTCGCGCATGGAGTTGGCGCGCCAGTCTGTGCTGGTCGGCTACTACATCGACGAATGGGTGAGAGCAAACCCCATCTCGGATGAAACCCTGAAGACTGAGTACGACCGCCGCGTCAAAGAGATGACGGATCTGGAATACAAGACACGCCACATTCTCGTTGAGAAAGAAGACACCGCTAAGGCGATCATCACCAAACTGCAAACCGGCGCAAAATTTGAGGACTTGGCAAAAGACTCGACCGATACAGGCTCCAAAGAGAAGGGTGGCGATCTCGGCTGGTCGATGGCACAGAACTTCGTCCCGCCATTTGCTGAAGCACTTACCAAGTTGGCGAAAGGCAAATTCACGACCCAGCCGGTGCAAACGCAGTTCGGCTACCACGTGATTCTGATGGAAGACTCACGCAAGCCTGAGCCGCCGGCGTTCGAAGAAGTCAAGGCGCAGCTTCAGCAAGGGATGCAGCAACAGGGCATTACCAAGATGCTCGGTGAGATGCTCAAGCAAGCCAAAGTCGAGTAAACCGACTTGGCTACCGCCAGCAAGCCCGCTCACGCGGGCTTTTTTGTTTGCGAATGCCGAATATCGGGCCGAGCCACGCGTGTCTCCCTGAATGACGACGGTCGGGCAGCAAATGTGCGCTAATATTCACAACAACCTCGGCAATCAGGAGCTTTGCACGTGACTCTGCACGGAAGGAAGTGGTCACTACTGTCTTTGGTTTGGGCACTGGCCGCCTGCTCCGCGTCCAATCCCGTCAAGCTGGATACGGCGCAGCACATCAAAGCCCCTACAGCTCCCGCGCCGCTGCCAAACGAGATTCCGCAGCCCGTTCAACGCAGCTTTGTACTGCCCCCGCCAAAACCACAAGCGAAGACTGAGACCTATTCGGTTGTGGTCAACAAGGTTCCCGTTCATGAGCTGCTGTTTGCGCTTGCCCGGGATGCCAAGGTCAATGTCGACATCCACCCCGGTATCACGGGCACCGTCACGCTGAACGCGCTGGAACAGACCCTGCCCCAGCTGCTGAATCGCATCGCGCGTCAGGTCGACATGCGGTTCGAGATCGACGGCCCCAACCTCGTCGTTATGCCGGATAGTCCGATGTTGCGTACCTATCGCGTCGATTATGTGAATATGAGCCGCGATTCGACCAACGCCATGGCCATATCGAGTGCTGTTGGGTCATGGGTGTCCGGCAGCAACAAGTCAGCCGTCAACCCAAACGGCAGCAGCAACTCACTCAATAGCGCATCGAAGAATCATTTCTATGAGACTTTGATCCAGAACCTGAAAGACCTTTTGCGGGAAACCGATCGGCAACTACCGGCCACATTCTGCACCGACCTGGTTTTGACAAAAGCAGGAGAGAACCTCGACGTCACAACAGTCGCAGCCTCCCAGGGTTCGAGCAATAACCCGGATAACACCTCCGGTCGAAGTGCCAGTGCGACGGATTTTCGCCAGTTGAAGTGTTCAGAGATCAAAGAAACCGCGACTGTCATTTCGAATCAGGAAACCGGCGTCATTACGGTTCGCGCGACGTCCCGGCAACATGAGAAAGTACAGGCGTTTCTCGACACGGTCCTCTCTCGGGTCAAACGCCAGGTTTTGATAGACGTAACAGTGGCCGAAGTTCAGCTCTCTCAAAACTACCAACAAGGCATCGACTGGTCGGCACTTAACCTCTTTGATACGGGGCTGAAGATTGTTCAAAAAGCCGCTGGCAGCATCAGCGGCCCGTCAGCAAACCTCGTTGAACTCGACTACGCTTCGCGAGGCGGAAATTTCTCCAGCACTGTCAAGCTCCTGGATTCCTTTGGTACCGTCAAGGTACTTTCAAGTCCCAAGCTGTCGGTTCTCAACAATCAGACAGCCGTCATGAAAGTCGTCGACGACAGCGTGTATTTCACCTACGAGATCAAAGAAACCGAAGCGACCGCAACGACCGCAGCCAAGACAACCGTCACATCGACGCTGCATACCGTACCCGTAGGACTCGTTCTCTCGCTCACACCGCAAGTTGGGGACGACGACACGGTCACACTAAGTATCCGTCCCAGCATCTCGCGGGTTATCGGACAAAAGGACGACCCCAGTCTGGATCTCTTCAAAACGGGCACGTCGATCCGCAACACTATTCCCCTCATCCGATCGAGAGAGTTCGACTCCGTCATGCGCGTTGCCAATGGCAACATCGCTGTCATGGGCGGTTTGATGGAAGATCTCCTGCAGAACAACGACAACGCTGTGCCCGGTATCAGCGCAACCCCTTGGCTGGGTGGGCTATTTCAGAATCGGGACGACACCAAGCGCAAAACCGAACTGGTGATCTTTGTCAGGCCCACCATCATTCGTGACGCAAGCCTTGAAGGCGACTTCAGCGCATTCAAGGCGCTGGTGCCCAACGAGCGCTTCTTTGAAAGCGCTGCAGGGCCGGCGACGATTCCCGGGAGCCGTCCGTGAGTTTGCTGATCGATGCGCTGAGGCAGGCCGAGCAAGCCCGCCAGGACGCCACGACGCCGTCCGAGCAGGCCGCCCCGCCGATCTCAACGCTTCAACTCGAAGCCATCGCCGCGCAGGCCTCACTGCGCCAGAGTAACGAGAAACCGAGTCCTGCCGCTCAGCCTGCGGGCCTGACCATCCCTGCAGACAGCCTGCAGATATCTGCCCGCCAGCTCTTCGAGACCAAGCAACCCACACCAAGCAAGCTGCCACTGGTCGTCGCGCTTGTCGCGCTCACGTGCCTGGCGGCCGGTCTGCTCTACCTCTGGTGGGCGACACAACCGCGCAGCCAGATCACCCAGAGAAATTTCGCCACCGTGAGCCCCGGTCTGAGTGAGAAACCGCTTCCCGTCGTGCCGCAATCGCTTGCACCTCCATTGCGCGATGAAACGCCCGCCGTCGAGATCGAGCGACCACGTACGCGCAAGGTGCCCGTGCCGCCGCCCGCACCCGTGAACCCCGAGGTAGCGGCCAACGCCGAGCCTGCAGCGCCGCCGCTGCGACTGAAGCGCACACCGTCCGCAAGCCAGGAAATCACGGTGCTGCAACACGCCCGCGCCGCCTACGAGAAGGGTGAGCTTGCGAGCGCGCACCAGCTGTTTCGAGAGGCTCTCCGCGCAGACCCCAGAAATGCCGACGCCCTGACCGCGCTCGGCACACTCGCGCTCCGCGCTGGTCGGCCAGATGAAGCCAAACGCTACCTCCGTGAGGCACTGACCGCTGACCCGAAAAATCCGGCTGCCCGCTCGCAATTGCTCACCCTGCTTGCCGATTCCGACCCAGGCAACGCGGAGAGTACGCTTCAGACCCTCATCGCCGAACAACCAGAATCGCCCGAGTTGCATTTTGCGTTAGGCGGCCTGTATGCCCGTGCAGCACGCTGGAAGGAAGCACAGCAAGCCTTCTTCCAAGCCTATAGCCTGGACAACAAGAACCCGGATGTGCTCTACAACCTCGCCATCAGTCTTGACCATCTTCGGCAAGCAAAACTTGCCCGTCAGTTTTATGAACACGCCGCGGCAGCTGCTCAGGCAAGCACTGCCAGTTTTGACCCGGCAATCGCACAACGCCGCGCACAGCAACTCGCAGCCGAAACGAGCAATTGACCTGACATGACGCCTCCAGCAGTCCGACACCAACCGCTCGGCCAGTTGTTGATTGCGCACGGCGTCATCACCGACGACCAACTCCGGATCGCTCTGCTCGAACAGAGCATGACCCGTCTGGCGCTCGGCAAACAGCTGGTACAGATGGGGTTTGTCACCGAGGCGGCGCTGCGCGACGCGCTGTCCGAGTCACTGGGCAAACAAGGCGTTGATCTCTCCCGCGCCATCGCAGACCCGGATGCGCTGGCGCTTGTACCCGAAGACCTGGCCCGCCGACACCGCATCTTGCCGCTGCGCTGGGACGCCGAAGCCCGCAG
The DNA here is from genome assembly GCA_016718265.1 of Uliginosibacterium sp. GTDB lineage: Bacteria > Pseudomonadota > Gammaproteobacteria > Burkholderiales > Rhodocyclaceae > Uliginosibacterium. Next base: position 106,560 of record JADKDZ010000005.1, read on the forward strand.
CCTGACGATCGCCTCCTCCGATACCGATGACATCGTCGCGCTGGACCGTTTGCGGACCCATTTACCCCCCGAATCGCAGATTGAGTCTCTCCTGGCTGGCGAGAACGAAATTGTTCGTGCGATCGACCAGTACTACGGCTTCGAGCTCTCGATTGACGGCATCCTGACCGAAATCGAGACCGGCGAAATCGACTATCGCTCGCTCGCCGCCAGTGACGAATACAACCAGCCCATCGTTCGCCTCATCGATTCGCTCATGGCCGATGCCGTCAAACGCGAAGCGTCCGACATCCACTTCGAGCCGGAAGCCAGCTTTCTGCGCATCCGCTACCGTATTGACGGCTTGCTGCGCCAGATCCGTGTCCTCCATAAGTCCTACTGGCCGGCAATGGCGGTGCGGATCAAGGTCATGTCCGGGCTCAACATCGCCGAAACACGCGCCCCGCAAGACGGGCGCATCTCGCTGAATGTGCGCGGGCAACCCGTCGACTTCCGCGTATCCGCCCAGCCGACCATTCATGGCGAAAACATCGTGTTGCGGGTACTCGACCGCAAAAAGGGCATCGTCCCACTGGAAAACCTCGGCCTGGCCGACGCCCAGCTTGAACTGCTGCGCCTGATGATCGCGCGCCCGGAAGGCATCATTTTGTTCACCGGCCCGACCGGCAGTGGCAAGACGACAACGCTCTACTCGATCCTGAATCACATCAACTCCGAGGGCATCAACATCATGACCCTCGAAGACCCGGTCGAGTACCCGATGACCATGATCCGGCAGACCTCGGTCTCTGAAGCGAGCAAGCTCGATTTTGCCAATGGCATCCGCTCTATGATGCGACAAGACCCGGACGTGATTCTGGTGGGCGAAATCCGCGACCAGGAGACCGCCGAGATGGCGTTTCGCGCCTCGATGACCGGGCACCAGGTCTACGCCACGCTCCACACCAATTCAGCCATCGGCGCCATCCCGCGCCTGTTTGACATTGGGATTCTTCCAGACATCCTCGCCGGCAACATCATTGGCGTGGTGGCCCAGCGCCTGCTGCGCAAGCTCTGCCCGCACTGCCGCCGCGAGCGCGCGCCTCTGCCCTACGAACTGAAGCTGCTCGGCCTCACCGCCGATCGCGCACCGCCCATGCTCTATGAGCCCGTCGGTTGCCCGCGTTGCGAGCATCAGGGCTACAAGGGCCGCATGGCGGTGATGGAGTTGATGCGCATGGACGCCGACATCGACGAGCTGATTGCGCGCCGCGCCACCTTTCGCGAAGTGCGGAATGCCGCCCGCGCCAAGGGTTTCCGCACCCTGGCGGAAGACGGCGTGCGCCGTGTGCTGGAGGGCACGACCTCGCTCGACGAGCTGGCCCGCGTAATCGACCTGACCGAGCGCATGTTCAGCGCCGAGCACTAAGCGTCGCCATGGCCATCTTTGCCTACAAAGCAATGAACCCCGCCGGGAAAATCGTTCGCGGCGAGACCGAAGCGATCAACCTCGTGGACCTGGAGCTGCGGCTCAAGCGCATGAATCTGGATCTCATTCACGCGCACCCGGCCCGACAAGTCGCCCTGCATCGTCTGGCCCAGATTCCGCTTCGCGAGCGCATCCATTTCTGCTTTCACCTGGAGCAGCTCTCACGCTCCGGCGTGCCGCTGATCGATGCCCTCACCGATCTGCGCGACTCCACCGAGCACCCACGCATGCGCAACACCATTGCCGCAGTGGTCGAATCTATCGAAGGTGGCCGCCCGCTCTCCCAGGCGCTGGGCGAGCACAGCCTGGTCTTCAGCCCGGTGTTTTGCTCGCTGGTACGCGCAGGCGAGACGACCGGCAATCTGCCGGACGTGCTCAAGGAGCTGACCGCATCACTCAAGCGCGAAGACGAACTCGCAGCGTATGTCAAACGCCTGACGATCTACCCCAGCATCGTGCTCGCCGTCACCCTCATGGCGGTGGTGGTTTCGATGCTCTACGTCGTCCCCGAGCTGGCCAAGCTGTTCCGCTCGGCGGGCACTGCCCTGCCCTTGCAAACCCGCCTGTTGATAGGGCTCTCTGACTTGCTGCGCCATTACTGGGCGCTGATTCTTCCGGGCATCGTCGCGGTCGTTATCGGCTTTGTCGCGCTGATCAAACATAATCGCGGTGCCGCGCTGCGCTGGGATGCCTTTCGCCTCGCCATGCCGCTCTGGGGGCCGGTGTACCGCAAGATCATCCTCGCGCGCTTCGCCAACCTGTTTGCCATGATGTACGCATCGGGCATCGCGATTATCGACACCGTGCGCGTAGCCCAGGACGTCGTCGGCAATCGGGTGCTGCGCCAGGCGCTGGAGCGCGTCGAGCAGCTCATCGCCGAAGGCCAGAACGTCACGGCTGCCTTTACCAGCGTCGGCCTGTTCCCGCCGCTGGTCATCCGGATGCTGCGCGTCGGTGAACATACCGGCTCGCTTGATCAGGCGCTCCATAACGTCAGCTATTTCTATGAACGCGATGTACGCGAATCGATCGAGCGCTTTCAGGTCATGCTTGAGCCGCTCTTGATCCTCGTGCTCGGCGGGCTGATGATGTGGATCGCGCTCTCGGTTCTAGGACCGGTCTATGATGTCATCACCCGCATGAAAATGTGAGCCTCGTGTCCATGTTCGCGACCCGCTACCTTCACTACCTCGATCAACAGGGTCTGTCCGTCTGGGCCTGGCAAGCGGGTCAACTGCTCTGTCTGGCACGGTTTGCCGAGGGCGATTCCGCCTACGGCGTGCCTGCCTTCGCCGACTGGATCGGACGGCACCGCAACGGCATTCACCACGTGTTGCTCGACCTGCCCAGCGAGGGCTACCACGTTGAACAGATCCCCCCGGTCTCCGGCTCAGACCGCAAGGCGCTGATCGCGCGGCGCCAGATGCAACAGTTTTTCGGCACACCCTATGCCACGTCGATGTCGCTCGGGCGCAGCGTCGATGGGCGGCGCGACGAGCGCGTGCTCATGCTCGCCCTCACCCATCCCCCTGTGTTGGAGCCCTGGCTGCAATGCCTGCGCGACGCCGAAGCGCGCCTCGCCCGCATCAGCACGGCTTCGCTGCTCACGCGGCAAATACTGGCCGGCCTCCAACCGGACAGCACCAATGGACTGATTCTGAGCCTGTCGGCAAGCGGCATCCGCCAAACCTACTTCGAGCAAGGCTCGCTGCGCTTCAGCCGGCTCTCGCCAGCGCCCGACGGCCCGCTGCTCAGCTGGGGCGAAGCCTGCCTGCATGAAGCGCAGAAAACCGCCCAATACCTCACGGCACAGCGCTGGACGACCCGCAACGCCAGGCTTCCCGTCTGGCTTCTGGTACGCCGAGAAGACTTTGCCAGGCTCGCCGAGCAGATCAGCGCGATCAGCAAGCTCAATTCCCAGCTCGATTTCCGCCTGGCAGGCCTTGACGCAATCGCCCGGCAGGTCGGCATTCGTCGCAACTTCGCCGATTCGGACTGCGCGCCGCTCCTGATCCACCTTGCCTTGCGCGAAAAAGGCCCTGCGCAACTCGCCCCGCCGGCCGACCGGCGCTTCTTCCAGCTCTGGCGCATCCGCAATGCGATTGCCGCGGCAGGCGCCTGCCTCGGGTTCGGATTCGCGCTCACCGCCCTGGCGAGCTTCCGCGAGACGCAGCACATGGTGCTGGAAGACCAGCGCCTGCACGCCGAGATGCAGGCCGACCAGGTACGCTACCAGCAACTCCTCGCCAGCCTGCCCGAGCAACCCATCAATCTGGAAGCCTTGCAAGGCATCGTGGCCAGCCACACCCGGCTCATCAACCAGCCCCAGCCGAGCGCGGCCTTGCTACACATCTCACGCGCGCTCGACGAGTTCCCCGATATCCGGCTGCAAACGCTCGGCTGGCAAACCGACTCGCCCGACACCGGCGAGCGCAAAACCGGCGCCCCGCCCTCGCGCCTGTTCACCCTCGACGCCTCCCTGCCCGAAGACCTCGTCGACGCCCGCACGGCCACCGCCAGAATTCACGCGTTTGCCGCCACGCTGAAGCGCTACACCGCAGCCGAGATCGCCGGGCTCAAAATGCCCTTCGACAGCGAATCCGACAAAACCCTGCGCAGCGACCTTGTCGCCCAGAAAAGCCGCGCCAGCTTTCAGGTACGCTTGCGCCTTGCCGAGGGGCCACCATGATCCGCCACCTTGCTGGCAGCCTCATCGCCGCCCTCATCCTGACCAGCGCTGGCTATGCGCTCCATGCCTGGGCGCAACACCAGCTCGGTCGACAACGGCAGCAGCACGACAAGCTGATCGCCGACGCCCGCCAGGTGCACGAACGGCTCCAGCGCACGCAGCAGGACGAGCCCGCCGTCCGCCTCGCCATCCAGCAATTCAACACGCTGCGCACACAAGGCGTGATCGGCCCCGAGCACCGCCTGGAGTGGATCGACCAACTCCGCGAAATCGAGCGCAGCCTGCGCCTGCCAAAGTCCGAATTCAGCCTGCAACCCCAGCGCCAGCTGGCTGCGATTCCCGGCGCCGCACCTTACGCCACCTACTCCAGCCGCATGGAATGGCGCGCTGCGCTGCTGCACGAAGGTGACCTCCTGCGGCTCCTCAAGCGCTTGCAGGGCATCCCGAGCGCGGTCGTGCACCCCAGCGCCTGCAGCCTCAGCGATAGCAACGCTGCCTCTGGCGAGCCGGGCAGTCTCGACACCCGCTGCCAGTTCGACTGGCTCAGCATCGCGCCCGCCGAAGAGAGCAAGGAGCAACCATGATGCCTGCCCGCAAAGGCTTGCTGCATAAGGCGCTACAAGCATGCATCCTCATCATGCTCGCCCTGCCTTGCTCTTCAGCCATGGCAGCTGAAGAACCAGAACTGGAGCGGCTCTTCAACACCCCCCAACGCCGCGCCCAACTCGACGAACTCCGCCGCCGCAACGTCCCGATCCAACGCCCGACAGCGACTCCCGTCACGCAGAACATCCGCCTCGACGGCATCGTCCGCCGCACCAGCGGACCGACGACCGTGTGGATCAATGGCGAACCCCATTTCGGTGCGCCATCCGTTAATAGCACCAGCGCGGCGACCGCACGCGTACGATTCGGCGAGGGCAAAACGGTCGAGCTCAAAGTCGGAGAGCAAGGAAAACTCGCCACCGACACTTCCGGAAAGGTGTCGCCGTGAGGAGTACCACTGGGGGATATGCGCTTACAGCGGTTCTTCTGCTAGCCCTTACGATTGGAACACTGCTGCTAATCAGGGGGGTCAACTCAAACTTCCGCTCTGAGCAACACAATGAAGTGCAAACCAACCAAGCTTAGTGCCGCCAAGGACGCGCTGATCGCCTATGCACAGGCGGAAGACAATACACCAGGCGCTCTGCCGTGCCCTGCGACCCCGACGGGAGCGGTCGTCAGTGACTGCTCTACCTCCACCAAGGCTTTTCCATCCACAGGTAGCCCCATCAAAATCATCGGACGGATACCTTGGAAGACGTTAGGTATTGACACTCCCAAAGACGGAAATGGCGACTGCATCTGGATGCTACTTTATACGCCTATGCGAAACAATGTTGCTACGACCAATCGCAGCAGCTTCCCTATAAATTCTTCCACTTTTTCCGATCGTAACGCAACGCAAGGAATCTGGTTCAACGGCCAAGCCTACCCTGCCGTACTTGTATCTCCACCTCAAGCCAAACCAGATCAGACGAGGACTTGGGTCACGGATAACACTTGCTCAGCAGGTGAGTTGTCCGCGTATTTTGACGCGCCTACGAGCGAGCAAAGTACTGCCGTTGAGCAGCCGTCCGGAGTTCTACCGATATCAATGAACGATTTGATCTTGGGCCATCATTAAAGCGTGTACTTGAACCGCTAGCAGCTATGTCAAGCAAGGACGGTAATAGGAAATCATCCGACGTCCAGGTCAATCGCTGCATCCGGGATTCGGATCTCTGAGAAATCTTGTTTTGGAGAGTGGCTTTGATCTCGCTATCGGAGGGTGCGGATCAAATAGAAGTGTGCTAAGTACTTAGGGTGCTTGGGATCTGGCTTGAACGATCCAATGGAACGAGAACGTCTATCCAAGGCGGACAAAGACATACCTAAGGACTGGTGCTCTCTCGACCCGAACAAGTCTGGGAAAACGTTAACAGCCAGATCGCGCACCGCAGACAAAAGTGCGATAGGTCGCTCACTCCCCCGCCGTTCCGGCTTTGCCACAAGAAAGCTAGAACACATATTATGACAAAGACCAAAAACATCCGCTTCTCTCAAGATGCACCACCTCGCGAAGTGTCTGCTCACCTACTAACAAGTGTCATTGAATGCAAATACTGCCTAGAACCTCCGCCAAGCAGACGGGCTAGCAGGTTTTCAGCCACGAAATACCGGTTCAACTACCTGGAGATTGCTATATCTCTGACGGTCATAGCCCTTCTAATAGGTCCGCTGCCGTTTTCATTCTACGCATTCACCGGAGAATGGCTGTGATTCGCAGAGACTCAAATGGCAGCTGGAGGAGGCCCAAGCCAACTCGCTGTCCTTAGGTTTGCAGCCAGTCACTGGTGGGTCACCGTGCCCGGCGTAACCCATTTGGCAATTTCAAAGACGTATTCAGGAAGCAATCCCCAGCGCTGCCCCAGGGTGCGGCAATGGCGGGAACTAGGGGAATCCTGCCTGGCGAGATCCTGGTGTTAGTGGAGTGGACTCAGGAAGATACCTATGCCAACCAATTAACCTGCGGCACTTCAAGGGGCTAATGCCGTGCAACCGCCGAGGTCTTCAAGGCTTCAATTTCGTAACAGAAATTGAGACATTAGGTTGCCTAGATCAAACCAGCATCAATACTTCTGTCTTTCAGATACGCACAGGTGATTTGCAATTTGGTCACATGGCCCGAATGGTCATTATGGGTTTGCTGCCAATTCTCCCGGCAGCCAATTTTCAGTCGTATCTCCTAACCCAGATGAGACCGCCAACGACCCTGCCAGAACGACGTCTTTGCCATCGAGAGTCCTCGTAGGACACCCAGACGAAAGTTTCAAGGCCCCGAGCATCCTGAAGAGAGCTTCGATGATCGCCTTATCTGGAAGTCACGCTTTCTCCTCTTCCGAACGGTAGTTAATTCCGGCTATTGCATACCCCATTCGAGCACTACAAACGCTGGTGTATCGCTACTGCGCCTCTTCCAGCAGTTCGTCATCGAGTTCAAGCTCTTCCTCCTCGTCTTCCGGCGGCGGCTGATCGCATGCCCGCTTACGCCCTCCTCCACCGCCTCCGCTCTGCCGGCATCACCCCGGACGACAGCGATGATCTGCGCCAGCAGAAGTCCTTGCTCTACTTCGTCAGCGGGCTGGTGAGCATTGCGGCGGCGATGTGGCTGCTGGTGTATTGGCTGGCGGGGCCGCGCTTGTCGTCGTCTTTGCCCTTCGGCTTGCAAGTGGCCATTGCCGGGAACCTGCTGGTGTATGCAGCGTGGGGGCGTTTCAAGCTGTTCCGGACGACCTTGCTGTGCATTCTGCTGTTCTTCCCGTTTGTCGCGCAGTGGGCGCTGGGTGACTTCGTGTCGGCCTCGGGTCTGGTGTTGTGGGGGCTGCTGGCGCCGCTGTGCGCACTGCTCTGCCTGGGGGTGGAGGAGTCCGGCCCGTGGTTTGCGGCGTATGTGGTTCTCACGCTGCTGACCGGGGCGATGGATTTCTTCCTCGCGGATTCGCAGCTCAGCGCAAGCACGATTCCGCGTCGCATTTCCCTGCTTTTCTTTGCGCTGAACTTTGCCACGATTTCGGTGCTGGTGTATCTGAGCATGCGTTTCGCGATTCACGAGCGGAACCAGACCCTGGTCAAGCTGGAAGACGCGCATGCCCGGCTGGCGCTGGAACAGGCGCGGTCGGAGCGCCTGCTGCTCAACATCTTGCCGGCACGCATCGCAGAACGTCTGAAAGATCCTGAGGCGACCGTCGTTGACGGCGCGCAGGATGTCTCCGTCATGTTTGCTGACATCGTCAACTTCACCGAACTGGCGGCGCACCTGCCACCCGAAGCGGTGTTCGCCTTGCTCAATCATGTGTTCGGCAAATTCGATGATCTGGCGGAAGCGCATGGGCTGGAGAAGATCAAGACGATTGGCGACGCGTACATGGTGGCGGGGGGGCTGGACGATCACCTGCCCGACCCCTGCCAGGCGGTTGCGGAACTTGCGCTGGAAATGTGCGAGTGGCTCGCCCGGGACGACCACTTGAAGACCGCCGTACCCCTTCAATTGCGCATTGGCATCAGCACGGGCCCGGTTGTCGCGGGGGTCGTTGGCAAGAAGAAATTCATCTATGACCTGTGGGGGGACACGGTCAATCTCGCGCACCGGATCACGACCGAGAGCATGCCGAACACGATCCTGTGTGACTCGGCGACTTTCTTGCGTCTGAAGTACCGCTTTGTGTTTGAGGATCCGGTTACGCTGCGATTGAAGGGCAAGGGGATGGTAAGTGTCTGGCGCTTGCTGAGCCGATCAAGCACGAGCCTGCGACAGCCCGTACTGGATGTCGACCTGACGCAATAAGCGCCGCGCTCCACGCTCGTGTTTGCGCCAAGTCAATTTGGCCCTCTTGGCGTGACATGCCGCTGCAACACGCTCACCGAATACTGGCGCGGTTCTTCAGCTGCAAGGAGCCGTCATGTCGCCACTGCCCTGCCACCCGGAGTTACCTGTTTTTCTGACCGATGCGCCCGTAAATGATTCGGGCATACTGGAAAGTCGACGGCTACACCGGATCATTGCCCAGCAGTTGCTGGATGTGGAGTTCCAGCCGATCCTTGGCCTCAGCTCTCGTCATTACCTCGGTTTCGAGGCCCTTATTCGCCCGCGTGACAAAACAGAATTTCCCGGCCCGACGGAGCTGTTCGCGGCGGCGGAGCGCTGCGGTTCGAGTATGCAGCTCGACCAGGCCTGCCGCGAGATCATTTTGCGGCGATTCGCTTCGCTGGGCTTGCCGGGCACACTGTTCCTGAACGCGACGCCACGCAGCCTGTTTGATCCGAATTTTCAGAATGGGCAGACGCAAGCACTGCTGAGAAGCCTGAAACTCGCGCCTTCACGGATCGTCATCGAGATTACCGAGAATCAGAAGATCAATGACTTCAGCGCATTCAGGAAAGCACTCGACGCATTTCGCAGCAAGGGCTATCGCTTCGCCATTGACGATTTGGGGCAAGGGATGTCAAACCTGCGCATGTGGACCGAAATCCATCCGGACATCGTGAAGATTGACCGTCATTTCATCGACGGGATTGCTGAAGATGGACTCAAATTTCAACTCGTTCGTGCCATGCATGGGATGGCGGAAACCTGTGGGGCCTTTCTGGTGGCGGAGGGCGTTGAGCGCAAGGAGGACTTTCTCGCGGTGAGAGATATCGGTATTCCATTTGCACAAGGCTTCTTTGTAGCCAGGCCGAGTCCTATACCTGCGCGTACGCCTGACAGCGCAGTGCTGGATGTTCTGAGCGGCGGGCGGATTGCGGTTTTCCCGTCTTCCGGGAAAAGTGCCGGTCATAGTGTGACCGCGCGTGCTTTGCTGCAGGAAGTTGTGCCGGTCCAGCCGTCCCTGAATTGCGACAGCGTTTTCCAACACTTTGAACGTCACCCGCAACTCAGGGAGCTCCCGGTGATCAGCGCGGAAGGCATGCCCTTGGGTTTAATCCACCGGGGAAAGCTGATTGACGACCTCGCTCGACCCTTTCGCCGCGAGATCTTTGGCCGCCGTCCGTGCAGCATCCTGATGGATGCCTCTCCTCTGCTGGTGGATGCCAGCATGCCAATCGAAGACCTGGCTCGTCTGGTCACCCGGGCGTCTCCGAGCGCCTTGCATGAAGGATTCATCATTACTGAGAATGGTCACTATCGCGGCGTCGGCCATAGCCCGGATATGGTCACGCTTATCACCGACATGCAGATCCGCGCGGCACGCTACGCAAACCCGCTGACGCAGCTTCCGGGCAACGTCCCCATCGATGAGCACATTCAACGCCTGCTGAGCAAACAAGCCGATTTCGTGGCCTGCTATGCGGACCTTGACGCCTTCAAACCGTTCAACGACGTGTACGGTTATCGACGCGGTGACGATCTGATCCAGCTCGTTGCAAGCGTTCTGGTCGATATCGCCGACCCGCGTGTAGACTTTGTCGGCCACATTGGTGGAGATGACTTCCTGATACTGTTCCAGAGTCCGGACTGGCAGGCGCGTTGCGAGCGCGGCCTGGTGCAGATAGAACGCCGCCTGTCAGCAGTGCTCACGGAAGAGGACGCCCGACGCGGTTACATCGTGACCGAAAACCGACAGGGGCAGCTCATTCATCACGGGCTACCGGCGCTATCCATCGGCGCGCTCATCGTTCAACCCGGCGCTTTCAGCTCGCATCACGAAATCTCAGCCGCGGCGGCTGATGCCAAGAAGCAGGCCAAACGCCTCGCCGGCAACAGCTTGTTTGTGGAGCGGCGGGGGGCCTTCCTCAGTCGGGACGCTGCGCACAGGCCACCATCGACGTGCCCCAGCGCCCGGGCTATGCAAGCTGAGCCAGAAGGTCTGGCACCAGAACATTGAGATCCCCAACCAGGCTGTAGTCGGCCATCTTGACAATTGGGGCATCGACATCACGGTCAATCGCGACGATGAGACCGGCCGAACGCATGCCCGCCAGATGTTGGGCAGCGCCCGACAAGCCGACCGCGACATACAGCTCTGGCGCAACAATCTGACCGGTCTGGCCAATCTGCCAATCGTGAGGCGCGAATCCGGCATCGACGGCAGCGCGGGTAGCACCTATCGCGGCGCCAAGGCGGTCAGCCAAAGGAAAAATCAAGCGCTCAAAGTTATCTTTGCTGCCCAAGCCGCGCCCACCGGCGACGACACAGCGCGCCACGCTCAACGCCGGGCGCCCGCCAACAGCCAACCTGCGGGCGAGAAGCCGGGAGACACCCATGTCTGGGCCGCTCGGCGCCTCATCGATCTGCGCGGGTGCCTGGAGAGCCTCCGCCGGCTTGAAGGCGCTGGGGCGCACCGTCATGACACACACGGGCTGACGGTTGCGAAGCGTCACAAGCACATCTCCCGCATACATCGGGCGGATGAACTGGTCCGGGCCGAGTATCTCGCAAACATCAGAGACAGGCGCAACGTCCAGCATTGCGGCGAGACGCGGGGCCAGTGCTTTACCGAATGGCGTCGCTGGAAACACGATGTGGCGATAGTCCACAGCCATCTGGGCGATGAGCATCGCCAGGTTCTCTGCACCGTGGTCACGATAGTGCGCGGCACTGACGCAGCGCACACGCGTAACGCCGGCCAGACGCGCGAGCCTGGCCACCGCCGGATCGGAGGGCTCAGCCGCCACCAGCACATGCGTGTCTTGACCAAGGATGTTTGCGGCAGTCATGACGCGTGGAACGGCCGGGTGAAAAACCCCATCGCGTAACTCGCACATCAGCAGTGTCGTCATGCGGAGCCTCGCTGAAGAAATCCACGCTCCGCCAATTCTCGAATTAACGCGTCCGTCGCGTGAAGACGGTTTCCCGCAGGGCGTGGCGGCGGCATCTGGTACCCCAACACTTCCAGTCGTGGCACAAGATCAAGCGCGAGGCTCTCCGCTGCAACGGTTTCGATCGCTGCGCGCCGGGCCTTCATGACATTCAACAATGAGGCGAAGCGTGGTGTATTAAGATGCAATTCTGCGGTAATGACTGCGGGGAGTTGAAGCTGCAACACTTCCTCACCACCATCGATAGCCGACGTCACATGCGCGTGCCCGTCCACTACGCTGATCTCCGTGGCAAAGCAGGCCTGTGGCCAGCCCAGCATTGCCGCAAGCATGGGCCCAACTTGTGCGGAATCATCATCGATGGCTTGCTTGCCACATAGAACGAGTGACGCGGCCTCACGCTCGACAAATGCCTTCAACACACGGGCAATCGCCAGCGGCTGCAGCACCGCCTTCGATTCAAGCAGCACCGCCCTGTCCGCGCCAAGTGCCAGCGCCTGGCGCAAGACGTCGTGAGCATCGACCACGCCACAACTCACGGCAACGACCTCACAACTCAGGCCGCGTTCGCGCAGGCGTATCGCCTCTTCCAGCGCCACCTCGTCAAAGGGGTTCATAGCCATTTTCTGACCCGCCAGATCGAGGCCTTGCGCGTCGGGCAGTATGCGCACTTTCAGGTTGTGATCCAGTACTCGCTTAAGTGGGACGACGATTTTGTGCACGGCAATCTCCTGGTGGCCTTGCAGTATCTCAGACCGCTGCGGGCGCAAACAACACGCGACAGTATTTGCGATTTGATGCAATCCGCTGTCTGCGGCAATCCGCCAGCGATCGAGCCACCGGCGTGCAGGATTCGGTTTCCGGAACCGCAACCGAGCGGAGTCTGCATACGGCCCTAATTTTCGCCGGAATTTCATATGGCGAAAACAGATTCCATCAAGTAAGATTCACCCATGCAAGACAACCTGCCAGTGTCCGACGCACCTGATCACAAAGAGAGCAAAGGCTCATCGATTCAAGTCATCGACCGAATGATGACGCTGATAGACGCGCTCGCCTCGCACGGTGATCCCATCACGCTCAAACAACTGGCGCACGACACCAGCCTCCACCCGTCAACGGCGCATCGCATCCTCAGCGCGCTGATCGCGCAGGGCTTCGTTGAGCGCACGGAGAACAGCAGTTACCGGCTTGGTATCCGCTTGCTCGAGCTGGGAAATCTCGTCAAAAGCCGTATTTCGGTTCGCGAAGTCGCGATGCCTGCAATGCTCCGTCTGCACGCCTACACGGGCGAGAGCGTGAATCTTGGCGTACGCTCGGGTGACGAGATCGTGTATGTCGAGCGAACCTCAAGCGGCCGCTCTGCCGTCCGGGTCGTGCACATCGTCGGCGCAAGAGCGCCGCTGCACACTACTGCAACTGGCAAGCTCTTTCTCGCTGAAGACACACCTGGCGAAGTCCGTGACTACGCCACGCGAACAGGCCTTCCAGGGGCGACTGTTGCCTCGCTGACTAATCTCGCGGCGCTGGAAGCTGATCTGGCTCAGGTCCGCACGGCACAGTTAGCCTACGACATGGAAGAAGTCGAGAGCGGCGTCCGCTGCATCGCGGCAGGCATACGTGACGACCTGGGCAAGCTGGTCGCCGGCCTGTCTCTCTCTACACCAGTGGAACGCTTCAATCCGGATTGGGCTTCAATCGTTAAAGCAACGGCAGCGGAGATCTCCCGCTCGCTCGGCTACGTGGCACGCAGCAGCCACTCTGGGGTTTAAAACCGGTTCAGTTGATTGATGTCTCTGCGCTTGGGGGCGTCCCGGCCATTTTCGCGCCATTTCGAGGCAAGACCTCCTCAAGCCAGCGACGAATACGGTTCGCATCAGCCAGCCGGGTAAACCGCCCCCAGGAATCCAGCAGCACGATAGCCAAGGGTTTGTTGGCCATCCAGGCCTGCATGACCAAACACTTGCCAGATTCATTGATAAAGCCGGTCTTCGAAACCTCGATCTGCCATTCCGGACTTCTCACCAAGGAATTCGTGTTGTGGAAGGTATGGATGCGCCCGCCAGCGAGCTCCGCAGTGTACTCGGCCGTTGTCGTGAATTCGCGGATAAGCGGGTAGTGAGAGGCATTGGAAACCAGCGTAGCGAGATCGCGCGCCGAAGACACATTGCTGTGATTCAAGCCGGAACCGTCATAGAACCTGGTGTCACCCATCCCCAACAGCTGAGCCTTGGCATTCATGGCATCAACAAAGACTTTCTGCCCCCCGGGGTAGTTACGCGATAACGACGACGCTGCGCGGTTCTCTGAAGACATCAAAGCCAGACGCATCAATTCCTCACGGCTCATGCGGGTACCGACCGCCAGCCGGGAACTCGTCCCCTTGAGCCTATCGACGTCGTCTTCCGAAACTTCCAGAACCTCGTTGAGCGGAAGATGCGCGTCCAGCACCACCATCGCCGTCATCAGTTTGGTGATGGAGGCGATTGGCACTACCGAGCTGGAATTTTTCTCCAGCAGGACCTGCCCGGTCCTCACGTCTTGCACATAAAACGCAGCGGACCGCAGCAAGGGATTGCCAGCGCTGTCGAAATCAGCCTCTTCCACAGCCCTGCTTGCAACGCGCTCAGACTCAATCCGCGCGACTTTTCTAGTTGTTTTTCTGGATACACCGGACGAGGCAAGGCGAGCCCTGTCACTTTTCTTCCCGACAATCGGATAGCGCCCGACTTTGGACCTTACAGTCGCGGCCAACGGCTTGCTTGTAACTTTGTGAGTTTGGGGCTCAGTGCGCGATTTCGTCTTGGCGCCCGCAGAGGGAGACAAGACCAAGGCGAGAAAAACGAGCCCAAAAATACCTGCAAACTTACGCGGAAAGCGCATGAGACCACCATGTTGTGCGACTACTTGTCACTAGATTGTAGCAATGAATCGATTATTAAGAAGATCTTCTTATAAATTAGAAACATGCATAACTTTTTTGAAGAAAATTCAGAGGTTTATACACCTCTCTAGCGAGCCATGCTCTGACTCGGATGGTGCCCAGGACCCCAAGACCAAGCGTGCGCTCAGGCGTCTGACGCTTCGACAGAGGAAACACTGAAGGACTAAACTCAGCCCTACGTCAATCACCGTGACAAGCTTCTGTGCCTCTCACTACAACTAGCCTGCTCGCGCGGCGGATGCGCGATATTCCTCCTTTTCATGTCATGGAGTTGCTGGCCCGCGCCCAGCAACTCCAGGCAGAAGGCTGCGACGTCATTCATATGGAGGTTGGAGAACCGGATTTCCCGACACCAGAACCCGTCGTCGAGGCGGCACAGGCATTCATCAAGACTGGCCGTGTTCACTACACCCCTGCGCTGGGCATGCCGGAACTCAGGGAAGCCATTTCGGCATTCTATGCAGAACACCTGGATGCAAAGGTTTCAGCGGACAGGATTGTTGTCACGGCAGGCGCCTCAGGGGCCTTGCTACTCGCTGTCGCCGCGCTCACAGATCCAGGCAACGAGTGGTTACTCAGTGATCCAGGGTATCCCTGTAACCGCCAGTTCGTTCAGGCATTTGGGGGGCGAGTCAAGTCTTTACCGGTGAAAGCACAGGCAGCCTATCAGCCCGACCTGTCGCAGGTTGAAGACGCCTGGTCAGCCGACACCAAGGCTGTTCTGATTGCCAGTCCCTCCAACCCCACAGGCACCCTGATTGACGATGAGCGCCTTGATGGGCTGGTCGCCATCACCCGACAGCGTCGCGCTTGCCTGGTGGTGGACGAGATATACCAAGGCTTGGTTTACGGGCGCCCGGCGAAGTCAGTGCTTGCACGACATGACGAAGTTCTTGTCGTGAACAGCTTTTCGAAGTATTTCGGCATGACCGGCTGGCGCCTCGGCTGGCTCGTTGTGCCAACAATGCTGACGCGCCACATTGAAAAACTGGCGCAACACCTGTACATCGCTCCTTCAACGCCCGCCCAGCACGCCGCACTCGCCGCTTTTTCCAGCGACAACCTTGCCATCCTTGAACAGCGCCGCCAGCTCTTTGGCCTTCGCCGCGACAAGCTGCTTGCCGGCCTGCAAGGACTGGGCTTCCGCATCGACAGCAAACCAGAGGGAGCGTTCTACATCTACGCTAACAGCGAGCACTGCGCGAGCGACAGCACGGAGTTGTCGCGCCGGCTCCTTGAACACAGCCACGTCGCCACCACACCTGGACGGGACTTTGGTGAATACCTTGCCCAACAGCATCTACGATTGGCCTACACGATGAGCGAGGCACGCATTGAAGAAGCACTGGACCGCATCCGGCTGGCACTTTGAAAATCAGCGGCGCCCTCAGCTTGCAGGAGGCTCCGCCTGACGGGATGACACCATGCGGTTTTTGCTGCTCATCGCGATTTGCTTCAAGCGATCCTTCTCATTAAGCACGCGCGTCGAGTACGACATCCCGGGATCACTGGAGGCACCGCCATAGAGTTGAAGCGCTGTTTCCAGACTTCCGGTATTGCGCAAGTACTCTTTAATGATCAGCGACCCCACACGTATATTCTCAGCCGGATCGAAGAGTGCGGTGACGCCTTTGTCGGCAGCAATTTTCTCCTGATGGTACTTGGGAATAATCTGCATCAAACCCTGTGCGCCAAACACGCTTTCCGCAAAAGGATTGAATCCGGACTCAACCGTGACAACGGCAAGAACGAGCAGCGGGTCCAGATTATTGGCACGAGCCTCGCGGTCTATCGTTTTCAAAAGCGAACCAATCATCACTGGCGACACCCGGTGACGTTTTGATATTGCAGCGACAAGACGGTGCTGCTCCTCGCTCAAACCGGATTCTGCTGGCTCTGCCTGCACAACTTCTGCGTCTTCTGCAGGCTCGCTACGCGCAAGTACACCGCGCTCAACGTACTCTGCAAACAACAGTCTTGGACTCGTTGCTTCAGCGCTATGCTGGGTGGCAAGGAAACCGACTGAGCCGATAACAATCACGCCGATCATCACGAACCCCCCGTGCACGAAGTGCAGCACGAAAGCCATCGCGTGGCGCGCAAACCTTGACAGACTGACCATATAGTTCATTGCATTACTCCTGCGCGAAATGCCCCACGCCAAAGGACACCCGAACGTCTTATCGCTCAAGCATCGCTCATTCATGGAATCGTCAGGCCCCATAACTTGGAACGGTGAGGGGCTCACCAAGCATCTCCCGACACAACTTTCGGGGTACTTCTATTGACTAGGGCTCACCGGAGTGGTTTGCCGAAAAAGACTACTTCATCAGGACAAATAGGTGTGACAGCCATTCGAGATTATCGCTACATCAATCGAATTTATTGCCACTTGTTATTTTGACGATTCGCAGTCTATTGATTTGAATCGTTTTTGTCAATCCCACGCCAAACCCGCGCCAATCCTAGCTATGCATACGGACTATAACCAATGAATAGAAAAAAAGGGCGCCGAAGCGCCCTTTCTACCTTGCGATCAGGGCCGATCCTTAGCGGGGAACGGGTGCTCCTTGAATTCGGGCGTCACATCTGAACCCGTTGCCGGTGCACTCTCTGCCTCCGCAACAGTCGGCACAACAGCCGATGCTTCAGGCTTCCCGGCTACCGCCCCACTTGCCTTCTTGCCGACCGGCTTCTTGGGGACTGGTTTCTTGGAAGCAACCTTCTTAGCAACCGCTTTGGGCGCAACAACTGCCTTAGCAGCAGGCTTTGCCACAGGCTTGCTCTGAGCGACCTTTGCAACCACTTTCTTTGCAGCGACCTTGGCGGGCTTCTTCGCAGCCTTGGCAGCAGTTTTCACCACAGGCTTCGACACCTTGCTGGCAACCGTTTTCGTCGCCTTGGCGACAGGCTTCGCGGCTTTGGCGACCGGCTTCGCGGCCTTGGCGACCGGCTTCGCGGCCTTGGCGACAGGCTTCGCAGCTTTGGCGACCGGCTTGGCAGCAGCTTTCTTCGCCACCGGTTTCGTCGCAACAAGTTTTTTCGCTACGGGCTTCTTCGCAACAGGCTTCTTGGCCGCAACCGTCTTTTTCACGGTTGCTTTTGCTGCGGCAGGCTTGGCAGCGACTTTCTTTGCTGCAGGCTTGGCGCTCGCCTTGACCGCAACCGCTTTCTTGGCTGCAGGCTTAGACGCCACGGCCTTCTTGGTTGGCGCTTTAGCAACGGGCTTGGTCGCCGCTACCTTTTTCGTGGGGGTTTTCGCTGCCACAGCTTTCTTCACTGCTGGTTTGGCAACGGGCTTCTTGGCAGCAAGCTTGGCGTTCGCGCCCGCTTTAGCGACGGACTTCGCGGCCACTGCTTTTTTACCGGTCACTTTTGCAGCAGAGACTTTCTTCGCTGCGGCCTTTACCGGAGCCGACTTGGCTACTGCCTTCTTTGCAGCCGGCTTTGCTACCTTGCTCGCGGGCTTCGCTACCGCTTTCACGGTCGCTTTCTTTGCGACCACTTTAGTTTTGTCTGTCGACTTTGCTGTTGCCATATCACTCCCTCCAGGTTATCGCCTCTTCGATTCATCGGCGTAGTAAAACGCGCCGTTGCTCTGACAAGCACACTAGCGCAAAGCCGCGCAGATGCGCGGTAACGAACTTCATTCTTCTGAAAATGCCAGAGGCACCCCAGGTATCAAACCACTACTTCAACACTGACTACCGACTCCAGCACCACACAATGATCGGCTCCTGCGTCAAATCGTCAGCGCCGACTTGCTCTCATGCAGACTGCCATGCATTCCAGCAACCACAAATTTCTGTGATGTCATTATCCTGTAATCCAAAAGCGGCTACGAATCAAGTTCTTTTTCCGAAACTCTCCGCGCAACACACTGTTTTCGTAACTATGACGCAACAAAACAAGCAAAGAGCGTCAGCACCGCAGGCATCCATCAGCCACTTCTGCGCGGTTACGTGCTGCCAGCGGAAACCCACACCCGCTAGTATCACATCTCATCACGACTACTGCCGGTAGTAGCCCACACCTTACGAAAAGATGGACCGCGCGGCGGATACACAGAGCAGTTCAATCTGGCGTACAAGGTAAAATGTCTTGCAAGCAACTCCAATCAAACAGCGGACCGGGATCCGTCTTGCGCCCTGGCGCAATCGTGCTATGTGCCACGGCATCTTCTATCGGAAATGCGTGCTTCAAACAACGCACCAAAGCACTTAGCCGCGAGTACTGCGCCGCTTCAAACGGACGCGTGTCACATCCCTCCAGCTCAATCCCGATCGAGAAGTCATTGCATCGGGATCGCCCTTTCCACTCTGATACGCCTGCATGCCAAGCTCGTGCACGGGTCGAGACAAACTGGATGAGTTCACCGTCGCGCCGGATAAAGAAATGTGCTGATACACGCAGGCACCAGATATCCGCGTAATAAGGATGCGCGCTCGGGTCAAGTGTGTTCGTAAAGAGTTGCTCAACGCCTGGCCCACCGAAGTCATCCGGTGGAAGGCTGATGGCATGGATAACGATCAGGCTGGGACACTGCGTGTCCGGGCGCGCATCCTGATTCGGCGAGACTACGTGCCGCGCCTCGACAATCCAGCCCTCATCGTCGAGCGTAAACAGCGGCAAAGCTGCTTCGTTCACGGCAAGCGTCAATGTACATCTCCGGTATCCGCCGGATCACCCCGCTCGCCCTTCATTCCCAGACGCTCCATGCGGTATCGCAGCGATCTGAATGTCACCCCGAGAACACGCGCGGCGGCCGTTCGGTTGCCCGAAGTCTTACCCAACGCATCGACGATTGCCTTGCGTTCGACATGATCAAGATAGTCTTGCAGCGCCTCACTCGCAGAAGGGCCGCCAGACACTGTCTCAGCACTTGATTTATCGTTTGTTGCAGGCTCCAGATTCAGATCTTCGATATCGATCTCGTCGCCCAGCGCAAGTGCCAAGGCTCTTTCTAGAATATTCTCGAGTTCCCGCACATTGCCGGGGAAAGAGTACGCCTGCAGCGCCTGTACGGCCCGACTCGTCAAGTGCGGCGTACGCATCCCGGCCTCGGCGGAGAGTCGTTCAAGTATGCCTGTAGCAAGCATCTCGATATCGTCCCGACGCTCGCGGAGCGCGGGCATTTTGAGCTCTATCACGTTCAGCCGATAAAACAGGTCCTGACGGAAGCGCCCTTCGTCGACTCGATCTTTCAACCCCTGGTGCGTCGCTGAAACGATCCGGACGTCAACAGAAATCTCCTGGGTATCACCAACACGCCGCACACGTTTCTCCTGAATCGCGCGCAGTAATTTGACTTGCATGGGAAGCGGAAGATCAGCGACTTCATCGAGAAACAACGTTCCACCATTCGCGGCCTGAAAGAATCCATCACGATCGGACTCCGCACCGGTGAATGCGCCTTTCCTGTAACCAAAAAACTCACTCTCCATCAAGTTCTCCGGAATCGCGCCGCAGTTCACGCCCACAAAGGGTTTGTCTGCGCGCGGACCGAGTCCGTGAATCAGGCGCGCAGCGCGCTCTTTCCCGCTGCCTGACTCGCCCGAGATGTAGACCGGCGCCTGACTGCGCGCAAGCCGCTCAATCATCGTCCGAACCTGCTGCATCGCCTGCGATTCACCTGTGAGCTGATACACGGGTTTCACTGGTTTAAGCTGGGGCTTGGGTACTTCGAGGGCGGACTTGACGAGTGCCCGGAGCTGCTCCAATGACACAGGCTTCGAAAGATAGTCAAACGCTCCGGCCTTCAGCGCTGCCACTGCGTTATCCATGCTGCCATGGGCGGTAATGACGGCAACCGGGACGTCAGCACAATGCTTGGAAATGTACTCGACAAGTTCCAGCCCCTCCCCGTCGGCCATTCTCATATCCGTCAAGCACAGACGATAGTGTCCGTCCTCAAGCTTGCTCTTTGCTTCGCCCACCGAGCCCGCGGAATCGACCCCCAACCCCATCCGGAGCAGTGATAGTTCAATCAACTCGCGAATATCATCTTCGTCATCCACAACCAGAACATCGGCAACCTTGCCACGGATGCGGCGTTCCCCTGCTTCTGCCGTCATTCAATTCTCCTCACTACAAGATGAAACTCAGCGCCCAGCGGGCTCTCAGCAAGATTAAGGCTCGCCCCGTTAGCCTCGGCCAGCTCCCGTGCGGTATATAAGCCCAATCCGGTCCCTTTTGGATCCGAGGTAAAAAATGGCTCAAACAGTTTGGGCCGATCGTCCGGCTTGATCCCTGCGCCGTCATCCATTACCGCAAGCACTATGCGTCGCTCATCCAGATCACGAAAAAGCAACTGGATTGCGTCTTCTGACTTTGAACAATATCGCCACGCATTCCCCACAAGGTTGCTCAGTATCTGGTAGAGATGGACACGATCAAACAAAACTTTCGCCGGTACGCTGACATCGTCAGCTACGATCCGGACTGCCACTCTCGGGATAGACGAGTAAGAAGAAAACTCGTCGACAAATCCGCGCACGAACTCCACCAAGTCCAGAGACTCCGGCATGCCGCGATCACGACGCCCCAACTCCAGAACGTCGCGAATAATGCGCTCGATCCGTGCGGCGTTATCCCGAATGATCCGGAGTAAACGCACCTGAACTTCCTGCCGCTTCTCGTCTGCCAACAACTCTCCTGCATGACTGACAGCCGAGAGAGGATTGCGGATCTCGTGCGCAATATTGGCAGTGAGGCGCCCCAGCGCCGCCAGCTTGATCTGTTGTGCTTGCGCCTGAAGCCGATCTGTATCCTCCAGATAGATGATCCGGTCGCCCGCAAACCCAGGGTGGCCAACTTCCACATAGCGCAAGCGCAGATTCTTACCCGTACTCTCGACGTAGCAGGTTTCGGCCATTTCCCCAGAAGCGTGAAACAGGATGCTTGAAGCGCGCGCCAGATGGTCGCCAGAACGCAGCGCTGCGCCTAGCCACTCCTCTGCACGGGGATTCACATGCCGAACAACGCCATCGGCATTGACAACCACTACCCCATCCTGCATGTCTTCAATGATTCGCGCATTCACCCGCCACTGCCGCTCAAGGTCCTTGCCACGCGCCGCTGCGAGCGCCTCATTGATCAAAGCCCGCTGTGCGAGAAAGCGGGCGACGATCGCAACAAAGAAAAACCCGACGCAGATAATGCCCGCCCGCGTGAAATCGACGGTATTTTGCTGCTCCGTCCACAAGCGATACAGCTGTTCCAGCAAAATTGTAAAGGTCGCGAACGAGGCAGCCCCGAGCACCATCCTGCCGCGCCCCACGAGCCCTGCCCCAGCGACAAAGGTCATGATCAGAAAAGGCACGCCACTGCGATTCCCGCCGCTGGCATACATGAAGACAGCCAGCACCAGAATGTCGACCGCCACTTCGACCCCAAGTGCCCGTTCCGCAAATGCATCCCCTTGCATCTGCAGCACCGCAAACAGCATGGCAAGCAGCCAATAGGCGACTACCGTCGTCTCGAAAAGCTCGGGAGCCGCCTGACCAAGATGAATGACACTGCCAAAAATGGCAAACACAGACGCCACAACCAGGCGGTAGAGATTGAAATAGCGGATCGACACGGCTCGCGCCTCGCTGGCTCCACTCTGTCTGCGCAAGCCCGCACTCATGCCTGATCTCGAGGCCCCAGTGACATGTGCTCAGCACTGCAGAAGAAGCCCTGAGCTGAGACCAAACCCTCGCTTCGCGGAACAAGTACACCGCAGTGCGCACATGCGTTGATCGTCTCTACCTCCGCCGTTCGCGGCGCACGCGTTAAGCCTTCCGCCGAATGCGTCGCTTTGCTCATACTTTTCCGGAGCACATAAATAACCACCAGGACCAACACAAAGAGCAATAACTTGGACATGAAACCCTCTCGAGTACACACTCGTCACGCACTACCCCCCAACAAGGCAGGGCCATGACGCGAAGTGTAGCTGCAGGCGCAGCTTGCAGCCAGTACCGCAGCAGCGTCTGAGCTCAAATCTGGAATGCCAACGGCAAGATCTGAAGTGAAGCCGCCAACTAACGGGAAAAGAGGCGCTTGAGTGAGGCGATGTCCAAGGATCCTGGATGGTCAAACGGCACCGCCCCAAACCCCTGCACAACAACCTCTCCCTTGAGGCGGTAATGCAAACGGTCTTCCTCCCCCTTGAGGGAAGCCAGATTGCCCAGCAGGCGGGCGAGCTGCAACGACGCGTCAAGGTCAAGTGTGGCTTCTCCTCGACGAGGGATGCTCACTGGCACGTCGGATTGCCCGCTCGCATAAGACATGCTGGCTACAAGCAGTTCGAAACGGAGCTTCTCGACGGGGATGTCACGATCATTTGGATTACGGACCTTGAGCTTCAGCTTGAGGCGCTGCTCAAGGATAGTACCGCCCGCAAGCTCGATCTTCCCAAGCATGACCTCAGGTTTCTTCCAAACCGGCGCACAAGCCGACAGCAATAGCGAAGCAAACAAGCACGCAACGACCCGACTCCGTTTGAGTACTCTCTCCCGCCTGAACATCGTTTCTCTCCTGCATACACCCGACAACTTGACACAAGCCACGTCTGAAAACGTTGCCAGATTTGGCAACGACCTCTGGCACCCGGATAATGTCCTGATGGAATTCGCGACAATCATCAAGGAAATCGGACGGGGCACCAAGGGCGCTCGTCCGATGACACGAGACCAGGCAGAAACCTTGTTCGGCGCCATCCTCGACGGCACGGTACCCGACATGGAGCTAGGTGCCATCTTGCTGGCACTGCGCATCAAAGGTGAAACACCAGATGAACTGCTGGGTTTCAAACGTGCACTCGACGCGCGAACGCGACAGCTCGATGCGCCCGCAGGTCCCCGCACCGTCATCCTGCCGACTTACAACGGGGCGCGCAAACAAGCCAACCTGATGCCGCTACTTGCCCTCTTGCTCGCGAGAGAAGGCATCCCGACACTGATTCAGGGGCGTCATGATTTCGATTCGCGGGTTAGTCCATTCAAGCTACTTGAAGCCCTGGACATCCACCCACAAACCAGCCTCCCTGCCGCATCTATCGCTTTGGCCGAGCAAAAGATCGCATGTCTGAGGCTGGACCTGCTGGCTCGCGGACTGGACTGGCTGCTTTCACTGCGGCCACGCCTGGGCGTGCGTAATTGTGGACATACATTGGCAAAACTGCTGGACCCCTGCCGTGGGCGCAGCGTCCGAGTCGTCGCCGTTACTCACCCAGCATTCATGGAATCCCTGGAAACGGTCCTGATCGAAGAACGGGGATGCGCGCTGCTGATGCGCGGCACCGAGGGGGAAGCCTATGCAGCCCCCCGGCGCAGACCACGCTTACTGGGCCTCGTGACTGGGCAGCGTGAAATACTGTTCGACCAGGCAGAATTCGAATACGCCGAATCTGAAGGCGAAGGGTGCAGCGTTGAGGACAACGCCGCGCTGATCCGCCAAATGCTCGCCGGAAAAACCCCTATCCCGCAAGCCATTCTCGATCAAGTAAGCGCCCTTGCAGATCTCGCCCGACGGACTTGAGTTTCGCACCGCTCAGTCGGTCGAGTCTCCAGACTGAGCGCGATAAGCGGCCACCCCGGCGTAGATTTCCTGCCGTGCCGCATCGGGGCCGTCCCAGCCGTACACGCGCACCCACTTGCCCGCTTCAAGATCCTTGTAGTGCTGAAAGAAGTGCTCGATCTGACGCAGCAGGAGGTAAGGCAGGTCCTGATAGGAACTGATGTTGTCGTACAAGGAAGTGATTTTGGAAACGGGGACGGCCAGAACTTTGCAATCCTCTCCCGCCTCGTCTTCCATACGTAGCATGCCCACCGGACGGCAGCGGATCACCACACCGGGGATCAGCGAAAACGGCGCCATCACCAGTACGTCGACCGGATCCCCATCCCCCGAAATCGAATGCGGCACATAACCGTAATTGCACGGGTAGGACATCGAAGTCCCCATGAAGCGATCAACAAAGACCGCCCCGCTCTCTTTGTCGACCTCGTACTTGATCGGATCGGCATGTGAGGGAATCTCGATGATGACGTTCACGTCATTCGGTACATCCCCGGGAGGCACGCTGTTGAAACCCATGAGGCTCTCTCTCCTTGAGTACAGATTCGCCGGACCACCGTGCGGACGAACCGCCGATGCAAATGCTGCCAAGCCGGGAATCATTTGAATTGTATGTGGGCGCGCCAATTATAAGCACTCCCGACCCGCTTTCACCGCTTATTGCACGGCGTCGCCCGCTTCAAAGCCGGCGCCCTGAATAGCGGCCTTGATCGCCGCTACGTTGGACAGTCCCGGATCCAGGCGCATGCGGGCACGCGCCGGAGCCAAAGAGACGCTGACCTCAGAGACGCCCGGCATGCCACTCAACACCTTCGTGACCGACTTGACGCAGCCTTCACAACTCATTCCACCTACCGCAATCTCAAGCACTTCCATGTTCCGCTCCTTACTTCAGCAATGTCACGGGGACTTGCGACAAGGCCACCACACGCGACGCGACGGAGCCCAGCAGCGCCTGCGTCACCGAGCCTCGTCCATGTGTGCCCATCCAGATGGAGTTGCATCCCAGCTCTTTGGCAGCATGCGCGATCGTCTCGCCCGGCGACCCGACGCGGACGTGGCCGGTGGGAACGATTCCCGCGGCCTCCAGCTTGGCAACCACCGGCTTGACGATCGCCTGCCCTTCCTCGTGGTAGTAGCTATCCACCACTTCTCGCGGAACATGCTTCAGCGCAAACCCGATCGGAATGGGCAAGTGCACATACAGAACGTGTACATTCGGCACACTCCGCAGGTGAGGCGCAAAGGTGAGCAAAGCGTCCACCGCCCTGCCTGAGTGTTCCGAACCATCGATCGCCAACAGAATGTTCACGCATGCTCCTTAAACTTGTTGTCTTGACGCGCTGCCCGTGACGCAGGGCTCACACACTCGCGGCAAAGGTCAAACACCACAGACCACGCCCGCCCATAGTTTGCCGCCCAACTCCGGTGCACGCACCAGGCCGTACACACCGAAACTCATTACCAGCACGCCGGCAGCTGTGCGGAACAGCTTGCTGCGTATCAGCTTTCCATAGCGCGCGAGCAACACGCCTGCCAGCAGCAGATTCGGCAACGTACCGACGCCGAAGCTTAGCATCAAGGCGCCCCCACGCAGCGCAGAGCCGCTCATCAGCGCTGTAGACAGCACGCCATAAGTCAGGCCGCAGGGTAAGAGGCCCCACAACACGCCAAGCGGATAAGCCTTCGCCGCACTTTGCCCCCGCATGAACGGCTGCGACAGCGGCAGCACCCGCCGCCACAACCGCTGCCCCAGTTTCTCCAGCGGAAGAAACGCCTGCGGCAGTCCCATCAGGTACAAGCCCATTCCTATCATCATGCAGTTGGCAAGCACATACAGGGTGAGCTGAACCGGCAAATAGTTATTGAACACCAGACTCGCCGAACCCACTGCGCCTGCCAGCACGCCAAGCATGGCATAGGTGGTGATGCGCCCGAGGTTGTAGGCGAGCTGGCGTGGCCAGATCGGTCCGGCACTCGCCGACGGGATCGAGAGCGCACTCACAATACCGCCGCACATGCCAATGCAATGGGTGCCGCCCAGCAGTCCGAGCACGAAAACCGCCAGATACCCGGGGTCAGGCAACATCATTGAGATGCGCACCCATCATCCGGCGGTAAAAGGCGTGGAAATGCTGCATACCATCTTCCAGCGGCGACTGATAGGGACCGACTTCGTTCCGACCCGCCAGCCACAGGGCACGACGCCCACGATCCATGCGCTCACCGATTTCGTCGTCCTCGATCGCCGTCTCCATGTAGGCAGCCTGCTCAGCCTCGACAAACTCTGCATCGGCAGCAATCTCCTCCGGATAGTAGAACTCCACCACATTCAGCGTCTTCTGTACGCCCTGCGGCACCAGGTGGCTCACCACCAGCACGTGCGGATACCACTCCACCATGACATTCGGGAAGTAGGTCAGCCAGATCGCGCCGTGGGGCGGTGCCTCGCCCTTGTACTTCTCCTCCACCGCCCGATGCCATCGCGCATAGGCAGGGCTGCCCGGCCGATCAAGCTTGTTGAGCCCGACTCGCTGCACGGAGTACCAGTTCCCGAACTGCCATGAGAGGTCGTCACAGGTCACGAATCGCCCCAATCCTGGATGAAACGGCGCAACGTGATAGTCCTCCAGATAGACCTCGATGAAGGTCTTCCAGTTGTAGTTGCACGCATGCAATTCAACCCGATTCAGCACATAGCCTGAAAAATCCAAAGCAGGCGCAAGCCGCATCCCGGCCAGGTCGGCATTGGCTGAACGCGGGCCCTTGAAGAGCAAGCCCTGCCAGGACTCCAGTTTCTGTCTGTCCAGATGTAGACATGGGTTCTGCGGAAAGCGTGGCGCCCCCAGGAGTTGCCCTTCCTGATCGTAGGCCCAGCGATGCACCGGACAGGCGATCTTGTTGGCCTTGCCGCGCCCTTGCAGCATGATCGCCTGGCGATGGCGGCAGATATTGGACATGAGGTACGCGCCATCGGGATTATTCACCAGCATGCGCGCATGGTCTTGCCACGCCAGGGTGTGAAAATCCGCTTCCTCTGGCACCATGCAGGCATGCCCAACGTAGCCGGGTCCGGCATCGAAGAGAATGCGGCGCTCCTGCTCGAAAAGTTGCTCATCGAAATAAGCGGAAACCGGCAGCTGAGACTCCACGGCGGCCAGTTTATCGAGCGAAGCAATATCGGTCATTAACGAACAGTCTCCTGCAAAAATGGGCGGTGTCATCGGGCAAGCCCTTGCAAGCCTGCCCCGAAACACCCGTTCAGGGTAAGCGAATCTCGCAAACCCCGAACAATGGTCAAGCCTTAAATTATAATGGAGCGCTTACCCACACGGGACCACCCTGCGGAATACCCGCTGCACTCATGGTCAAGAAAGAACACGCCACCGCTCCGGCGAGCTTTGAAACCGCGGTTTCCGAGCTCGAAGCCATCGTCGCTGCCATGGAGCGCGACGACCTCCCGCTGGAAGACGCGCTCGCCGCCTATCAACGCGGAATCGGCCTGCTGCGCCACTGTCAGAGCACGCTGAGCGCAGCGGAACAGCGCGTCCGGGTACTTGAGCAGGGCGTGCTGCACGATCTGGTGGCGAACGAGAACGGACAGGCATCATGAGTGAAACCCGCTTCCTTGAATGGATGGCGCAGTACCAGCGCACGGTTGAACACGCACTGGAAACCCATCTTCCGCGCACCGAGCTCGCACCCGAACGGCTCCACGAAGCGATGCGTTACACCACGCTGGGCGGGGGCAAGCGCGTCCGCCCGCTGCTGGTTTTCGCCGCGGGCGAGCTTTCCGGTGCATCGGCCAGGAGCCTTGAACTGGCTGCCTGCGCGCTCGAATGCATCCATGTCTACTCGCTGGTGCATGACGACATGCCCTGCATGGACGACGACAGCCTTCGCCGCGGCAAGCCCACGGTACACGTCCAGTACGATGAAGCCACCGCCCTGCTCGTTGGCGATGCGCTGCAGACCCTGGCTTTCGACCTGCTGTCTGCGCCGGAAGTTTTCCCCGATCCGGCGCGCCAGCTTCGCGCGATTCATACGCTTGCCCGTGCGTCCGGCTCCCGCGGCATGGCGGGGGGACAGGCCATCGACCTCGCCTCGGTCGGCAAAAGTCTGGATCGCGCCGAACTCGAATACATGCACATCCACAAGACCGGCGCGCTCATCCGTGCAGCGATCCTGCTCGGTGCCCTGGCGGGCGCGCTCAGCGACGAGCAGATGGCCGAGCTGGACCACTACGGCAAATGCATCGGGCTGCTGTTTCAGGTCGTTGACGACATCCTCGACGCCACGGCTGACACCGCTACGCTGGGCAAGACGGCCGGCAAAGATGCCAGCCACAACAAACCGACCTACGTCAGCCTGATGGGCCTCGCCCAATCGCGCGAGTTTGCCCGATCACTCTCCGGCGACGCCGATGCCTCGCTGGCCAGTTTTGGCGAAGCTGCCTGGCCGCTCAAGGCCCTCAATCACTACATCATCAGCCGCCAGTTCTGATGCCGACCACACCGCGCTGCACGACCACGATGAGCACCTCACCCTTGCTGCACACCATTGATTCCCCCGCAGCCCTGCGCCAGCTCGACCGCAAGCAACTGCCTGCGCTTGCCGAAGAGTTGCGTGCCTTTCTGGTGGAATCCGTCGCCAAGACCGGGGGGCATCTCTCGTCCAACCTCGGCACGGTTGAGCTCACTGTCGCCCTGCACTATGTATTCCAGACGCCTGAGGACCGCATCGTCTGGGACGTTGGCCACCAGACCTACGCCCACAAGATCCTCACCGGCCGGCGCGAGGCCATGGCGGGGCTACGACAGTTCGAGGGGATCTCCGGCTTCCCCCGGCGTTGCGAGAGCCCGTACGACACCTTCGGCACCGCCCACTCCTCCACCTCGATCTCGGCCGCGCTGGGCATGGCGATGGCCGCCAAGCAGAAAGGCGAGGATCGCCGGGCGATTGCCGTCATCGGTGACGGCGCCATGTCGGCCGGCATGGCCTTCGAGGCGCTCAACAACGCCGGCGACATGGACGCCAACCTGCTGGTGATCCTCAACGACAACGAGATGTCGATCCCCCCCCGTGGGTGCGCTCACCAAGATCCTCGCCCGCATGCTCTCCGGCCCCACCTACAGCATGGCCCGCCGTGCCGGCGAAAAGGTGCTCGGCCCGACCCTGACCCGCAAGGTGGAAGAGCACGTCAAAGGCATGGTCTCGCCCAGCACCTTGTTCGAGGAATTCGGCTTCAACTACCTCGGCCCGATTGACGGCCACGACCTTGACGCGCTGATCCCCACGTTGCAGAACATCCGCAAGCTCAAGGGGCCGCAGTTCCTCCACGTCGTCACCCGCAAAGGCCAGGGCTACAAGCTCGCCGAAGCCGACCCCACGCTCTACCACGGTGTCGGCAAGTTCGACCACGCGGCGGGCATCCAGTCTGGCAAAGGGGGCAGCAAGCTCACCTACACCCAGGTGTTCTCTGACTGGCTGTGTGACATGGCCGCGGCAGACTCGCGTCTGATCGGCATCACCCCGGCCATGCGCGAAGGCTCCGGCCTTGTGCGCTTCGAGCAGGAATTCCCCGACCGTTACGTCGACGTCGGCATCGCCGAGCAGCACGCGGTCACCTTCGCCGCCGGCCTCGCCTGCGAAGGGCTCAAGCCGGTGGTGGCGATTTACTCCACCTTCCTGCAGCGTGCCTACGACCAGCTCATTCACGATATCGCCCTGCAGAACCTGCCGGTGATGTTCGCCATCGATCGCGGCGGCCTGGTCGGCGCCGACGGCGCCACGCACCACGGCGCTTTCGATCTGTCTTACCTGCTCTGCATCCCCAACATGGTGGTGATGACCCCGTCGGACGAGAACGAATGCCGGCAGATGCTCTACACCGCCTACCAGCTCGACCAGCCCAGTGCGGTGCGCTACCCGCGTGGCGCGGGCAATGGCACCGTCCCGCAACAGGCCATGCAGGCCCTGCCCATCGGCAAAGGCGAGATGCGCCGCACCGGCCGCAAAGTCGCCCTGCTCGCCTTTGGCAGCATGCTGACCGACGCGCTGGCCTTGGGTGAAGAGCTCGATGCCAGCGTCGCCAACATGCGGTTTGCCAAACCTATCGACGCCGAGCTCGTGGCCTCGCTCGCGCGCACCCATACCCTGATCGTGACGCTGGAAGAAAACGCCACGATCAGCGGCGTGGGCAGCGAAGTCTCCCGCTGCCTTGAAGACGCCGCGCTCACGACGCCCGTCCTCCGCCTCGGCCTGCCGGATCACTTCATCGACCACGGCGACCAGCAGCAGATCCTCCGTGTCGCCGGTCTCGACCGCGACAGCCTGCGCGCGCGCATCCTCGCCCGGCTCGCGGGTCTGCCGCAGAGCTGATGCCGCGCAACCATCGCGGCGTCGCCGTAGTCACAGGCCATCGCCGCGATAGTTGAGCTAATTGCTCGGGTTTATTAGACTGCGCCACACCCTCCACCGCAGACGGCTCGCCCAACCAAGCAGCCGCATCCAGACAATGAGCACAGAAAACACCTCCCCCGCCAACATGGCTGACGTGCAGGGTTCAGAAGACCGCCGCCAGCTCGCCATCAACAAGGTTGGCATCAAGGCCATCCGGCATCCGGTCCGCGTGGCGGACCGCGCCGGCGGTGTGCAGCACACCGTCGCCACTTTCAACATGTATGTCGGCTTGCCCCATCACTTCAAGGGCACCCACATGTCGCGCTTCGTGGAGATTCTCAACAGCTACGACCGCGAGATCTCGATCGAGAATTTCGAGCCCATGATGCGCGAGATGGTGCGTCGCCTCGAAGCCGAAACCGGCCTCATCGAAATGCGCTTCCCCTACTTCATCAACAAGACTGCGCCGGTCTCCGGCGTCCAAAGTCTGATGGACTACGAAGTCCAGTTCGTCGGCGAAATACTGCCCGGCAACCGCTACACCTTCTCGATGCAGGTCGTGGTGCCCGTCACCAGCCTGTGCCCCTGCTCCAAGAAGATATCGGCCTACGGCGCGCACAACCAGCGCTCGCACGTCACCGTCACCGCCACCACCAACGCGCACCTGTGGATTGAAGAGCTGATCGAGCTGATCGAAGGCCAGGCCTCGTGTGAGCTGTACGGCCTGCTCAAGCGCCCGGACGAGAAGTACGTCACCGAGCGCGCCTACGACAACCCGAAATTCGTCGAAGACATGGTGCGCGACGTCGCCGGCCAGCTGAATGCCGAGGCCCGTATCGATGCCTACGTGGTGGAATCAGAGAACTTCGAATCGATCCACAATCACTCCGCCTACGCCCTGATTGAACACGACAAGCGCGCCTGATCGCCGCGCACCACCCGCTTACAACCCCGGACGCGTCCGGGGTTTTTCATGCCTGCCTGAAAAGCCGCACCCCGCAAGGGCCTGCAGGCATGCCCAGCCCTCCCCCGCAGTGGCGGGTCCTTTCCAGCACGACGCCTCGCAAACCCAGACGGAGTGCGCCTCTCCGGGCAGCGCTATTCACACCGGCGCCAGCGTGCCAACCGCACATCCACCGTCAGGCTCAGCCGTGTCAGTGCGCGCGCCTTGGCGAGGCCCTCGGCAGTCGCGCGATAGAGATGGGGCGTCATGGTCAGCAGATCTGCAATCTGCTCCGCGGAATCGAGTTCGATGGGGTAGCGCAGGCTCTCGGTCTCGACGTGCGCAAAACCTGCGGGCACGGCCGCGTCGCCCGCACGCGGCGGCTTCAGGCTTGGGTAGATGATTTCGCGCAGCTCGCGCAGATGGTCCGGCCCTGCATCGACCTGCAGCAACTCACCCCCCGGCTGCAGCACGCGCGCAAACTCGCCATACACCGGAAAGCCGAACAGGCACAGCAGCCGGTCCAGCGTCGCCGTGCGCACCGGCAGCCGGGCATTGCTGCCCACCACCCAGGTCATGCGTTTGTCCTGCTTCGCGGCAGCCTGCACCGCCCACTTCGAGATATCCAGCCCCAGCACCGCCAGGGTCTGCGCCTCACCGACATTCGCCGCCAGCTGGCGCAGGTAATAGCCCTCGCCACAGCCGGCATCCAGGCAGCTCAGGCGGCCGTCGGCGGGCAGATCCGCCAGCACGATGCGGCTCACCCGCGCCGCAATCGGCTCATACACGCCACGCTCCAGATAGCGCCGGCGCGCTGCCACCATTTCCTTGCTGTCGCCCGGGTCGCGCGAGCGCTTGTTCTGCACCGGCAGCAGATGCGTATAGCCCTGGCTGGCCACGTCAAAACTGTGTCCGGCGGCACAGCACCAGCGCGACGCCGCAGGGTGGAGTGGATCGCCCTCCAGCGGGCAGGCCAGCGCCTGAAAAGGAATGATCGGCATGAACAGAGTGCCGCGAGGGCGGCGTCAGAATGAACGGGAAAGAGGCGTGATTCTCGCATCGAAGCAGACAATCGCCGAGCGACACCCGCGCCAGGCCGCCACACCAAGAACTTTTACGCCGCCGCCTGCGCCTGCCGGGGCCAAAAGCAGATAGCATCGGCTTAGGCCATAACTACAGCACGGATTGCTTATTGTGAATTTCTCTGACAAGCAGAATGGAGACGCAGCTGGCCGTTATTTGGCTATGCTTGGCGGTCTGATAATGGCCTGCGCCACGATGGCGAATGAGCACGCAAGTCCACACACCGTCTTTCACTCCGAATGGTTCGCCGCTTTCGGCAGCCTGCTAGTGGGGTATGCGCTACTCGGGCAGACGTCTGTGCGGATCCGCCTTGGCAGCTTCGCCCTGGTGGCCACGCTCCTCCTGTTTGCCAGCCTGCTCCATGCCACCGGCGTCGGCGCGAACAGCGGCGCGCCGCTCTATCTGGCGCTCTTCCTGCTCTGCTACGGCATCGGCCAGCAGCGGGAACCCGTCGCCCTTGGGCCCTGGATTGCCAAAGGCATGCTGCTCTGCGCGCTGCTCCAGTCGCTGGCCAGCGTGGCCCAGCTGGCGGGCTGGTCGCTCGGCGGGCTGATCATGCCGAAGATCTATCAGCAAGCCTTCGGTAACATCGGTCAGGCCAACCACTACACCGACCTCATCTTTCTCGGCCTCGCCTCGCTCTGCTATCTGCGCGTCGTGTATGCGCTCGGCTTCGCCGTATTTGCCGGCCTGGCCGCCTGGCTGTGCCTGAGTGGCGCCGCCTCAGCCTCGCGCGGCGCCTGGCTGTATACCGCCGCCTTCCTCGTGCTGGGCATCTGGGGCCTGTGGCGCAGCCGCGAGCTTGCGGTGCGGCGCGGTGCGCTGGCCCTGCTGGTGGTGGCCGGGCTGTCGATCCTCGCGCAACTCCTGGTCAGCTACGGCAACCTGCTGGCGGTATTCGGCATCACCTCTTCGCTGGCACGTGCCTCAGACGCCGGCTCCAACGGCCAGCGCCTCTACGACTGGCACGCCGCCTGGCTGGCAATCCAGGCCAGCCCATGGTGGGGCGAAGGCCCCGGCAGCTTCTACAAGCTCTCGATCGACGCCATGGCCAAAACCGGGCAGGCGCATTTCTCGAAATTTGCTGAGCATGCCCACAACCTGCCCCTACAACTCGCTGCCGAATATGGCGTGCCGGTCGCTTTGCTCGCCGTGGGCGGCATGCTCGGCTGGTACCTCAAACACCTGCTGCGCAAGCCCAGCCCGCTGAGTCTGTGGGTGCTGAGCTGCGTCGCCGTCACCGGCCTGCACAGCCTGGTTGAATACCCGCTCTGGTACACCTATTTCCTGATCCCCATGGCGCTCTGCATCGGTGCGCTCGACGCACAGGACGAAACCCTTCCCACCTTGCGTCTGCCGCGCTGGCTCGGGCAGATCGCCTGCATCGTAGGCCTAGGCACATTATCTTGGACTATGGTCGACTGGATGGCAGTCCGCACCGCATATCTTGTGCTAAGAGACGTGGAACCCGCGGTCACCGCAGACGCCTCGGCCGAGGCACTCGCCGCGCTGGCACCGGTCTCACGCCTCTCGCTCTTTGCCCCCGTCGCCGAGAGCCTGCGCGTGCAGGCCTGGCGCGCCGAAAGCGGCCAGGCAGAAGCCATCGCCGCCCGCTGCGAGCGCGTCTGGCCCTACAAACCTGGCTGGTACATGATGATGCGCTGCGGCGAAGCCTATGCCATCAGCGGCTACCGCGCCGCCCTCGACCGCCTGCTCATGGCCGCCTGCGAAGGCTTCCCCAAGCACCACGCCCCGCTCCGGGCCTGGGCCGTCAAGTTCGATGCGAAGAACCTGGCCCCGGTGAAAATCGCCGAGCGGGCCTGCCTGCAAAACACTCCGCCCTGAGTCACCACCGGTCAGCGTCGTCGCCAAGCACCCCTTTCAACCTTGGCGACGGCGAGGCCTGGCGCCTGCTACGAGCATCAGTGCCAGCAACAGCAAGGCCCACGCGCTCAGCGTCGGCACCGGTGTCGCGAGCTTGCTGACGGTCAGCGCGCGCACGGCGGTGTTGTTGGCGGGATTGCTATCCCCGCTGGCGCCGGTGCTGCCGTTGAGGCTGAGGCCACCCGTGCTGGTCGGCGTGCCGCTGACCGCGCAAGTCACCATCTGCCCCGCGGGCACGGCATCCCCTGCCACCCAGGGCGTTCCGCCGCTGAGGGTGCAGGCACCTACCGTCACCCCGGTGGGCAATCCGCTGAGCGTGCAGGTCGTACCCGCGGCAGCCGCGGCCGTGCCGATATTGCTGCAGGTAAAGCTGCCGGTGTAGGGGGCGCCGGCGCGCGCACTGGCCGGCAGGGTGCTGAGGTCGATCCGCATGTCCGGCGCCTGGAAGCTGGTGGGCGCATGGGCCGAGTTGTTGGCGCTGTTGCTCTCGGCCGTCGTGGTCGCAACACTGGCGGTAACCGTGAGGCTGCCACTGCTGGGGGCGGTGTAGCTCAGGCTCAGGGCGATGCGCTCCCCGGGAGCGAGGCTCGCAGGCAGGCTGCAGCCAGTGACAGCGCCCCCACTGTAGGTGCAGGGGTTGCCGTTGTAGCTGACGGCGACACCGGCCGGCGCGCCACTGAGCGAGAGCGTATAGCTCACCCCGGCTGCCGTGTTGGCACCGATGTTGCTGAAGCTGACCGGCACGGTCACGGTGCTCCCCGCCACGGCACTGGCCGGCGGTGATACGGTGGTGGTCACGTCTGCGGTCGTGGCATTCACGATGCTTGTGCTGCCGGTCGCCGTATTGTTCGCCGTGCTGGTTTCTGCGGTGCTGGTGGCGATTGACGCATTCACCTGCACGGCGCCAGCCGCGGGCGCGGTGTAGCGCACGCTGAAAGCTGCGGTCTGGCCCGAGGCCAGCGCCGTGGGCAGACCGGAGAGCGTCACCGCACCGGTACTCGCGTTATAGCTGCAGGTGACCCCGCCCCCCGAGCAGGACACGCCGCTCAAGCCGGGCGGCAGGCTCAGGCTGTAAGTCACCCCGGCAGCGGCGGATTGCCCCCCGTTGGCAAACGTGACGGGCACGCTCACGCTGGCACCCGGCGCGGCCGAGGTGGGCGGCGCCAAGGTGACGCTGACGTCGGCACCCGACGCCGAGGTCACGATCGTCGTACTCCCGTTGGCACTGTTATTGGCGGTGTTCGTTTCTGCCGACACCGTGCTCACACTGGCCTGCACGGGCACGACGCCGGAGGCTGGCGCGTTGTAGCTCAGCATCAGGCTGGCCCATTCACCGCTTGCCAGCGTCGCAGGCAGACCCGTCACGCTGACCGTGGTGCCGCTGTAGCTGCACACGGCAGGTGCCGCGCAGCTCACTCCAGTCAACCCGGCGGGCACCGTCAGCGAATACGCCACGCCGCTTGCGCTGGCCGTACCCGTATTCCCGAATGACACCGGCACTTTGACGACGCTGCCCGGTGTGGCTGTGGCCGGCGCCGAGACGCTGCTCACCACATCCGCGCCGCTGCCCATCACCGTGGTGGCGCCGCTGGCGGCGTTGTTGGCCGGATTGGTGTCGGCACCCGCGGGGGTGATGGACGAATTCACGGTCACGATGCCGGAGGCCGGCGCGGTGTAGTGCAAACTGAACGGCAGGCTCGCCCCCGCGGGTAGCGTCGCCGGCAAGCCGGAAACAGTCACCACCCCGGTGCCGGCCGCATAGCTGCATGACACGCCGCTGCCGCTGCAAGAGACATCGCTCAAGCCGCTGGGCAAACTCAGCGAATAGGCGCTGATGCTGGCGTCCGCCGCCCCGGCATTCGCGTAACTTACGGTCACGGCCACCACGCCACCGGCCACAGAGGCGGCAGGCGCGGCGACGGTTGTCAGCACATCCGCGGTCGTCGAGCCGCCCACCAGCGTGATCGCGCCGGCGGTGTCCGTGGCGAGGTTGGGGCCCTGGCTGGTGGTTGTCGACACCGCGGCCGACACCGGCACATTGCCGGTTGCAGGCGCGGTATAACTCAAGCTCATGTTGACCCATTGGCCGGCGGACAAGGAGCCGGGCAGGCCCGACACGGTCACCACACCGGTGCCCGCGTCATAGCCGCAGGTCGCGCCGCCGCAGGAGACGTTCGTCAGCCCCGCAGGCAGGCTCAGTGTATAAACTGCATCCGCAGCAGCCTGCGAACCGACGTTGCCAAAGGCCACGTTGACGGACACGCTGCCACCCGCCGCGACGCTGACCGGCGCCGAGACGGTGGCCGTCACATCCGCTGCGTCGATGATGTCAAAGGTATTGGATTGTGGTGTCGTGCTCTGGTAAGTCCAGAGATTCAGGGCTTTGGCATCGCCGTAAGCTTGCCCCGCCGACACGCAGTCATTGTTGTTGTTTGCGCCCTCAGGCCACCAGCGGTAATACTTGCCCGAGCCGCTCAAATTCGCGTCGGACGAATCCACGCCCAGCAGCGAGAACAAGGGAGACGGCTCCGCCCAGCCGGAATTCCCGCAGATATTCCCGTTGAGTGTGCCGACCGCGGTGCCACCCTTGGTGACATAACCGCGGTCGTCGTAATAAACAATCGAATCGATGGTGTTGCCGTTGAGCTTCGTCAGCGCCGGGCCGCCGTAGAAGTTACCCTCCACGTCCACAAAGGGGAAGTGCGCCTCACCATTGCGGCCGGTAATGCGGAACTTGTAGCCGCCCCCGACCGGGAAGTTGTTGCCCGCGTTGTCTTTGCCGTCCCAGGTGATGGCATAGTCCCCCGTGCCGGAGGTCCCCGTCAGCACGCGGTTCGTCGTCGTCCCCGGGTCCCAGTCCACGCCGTCGCGGCTGATGATGATCTGGAACGAGATCGTGTCGGTCACATGAAAATTGAAGGTGCCACCCTGCCCCACGTAACTGGTCGAACTGCTGGCTGGCGGGTACACAAAGCTGAAGGCATTGACCTGCGGAGGCTTGGGCGCGGCCGGAATGCCCAGTGCACCCAGGGTCGCGTCAATATCGGTACCGCCGGCAGCACTGACGTCGCTGAAAAAGATCGGGAACTGCGCACCGTCGGAGGTCACGCCGGCAGGTAGCCCTGTCGCAACCGTCTGATTCAGGCCGCGGATATCCTTGTATAGCGGCTCGCCCTGGTCGCGAAACCCGAGCGCATTGGCGAAGAACGTGCCGCCATTCGGATCGATCCCTTTCAGGCTCTGACGGTAGCGGTAGCCGTCGTCCGTCACGTAGTACAGATTGGAGTACAAGCGCTTGTTGGCGCCATTGCCCGCGGTATACGCCGACCACGCATACGTAAACACGCGCCCGGTGATATCGGTGATCGAGGCCGTATCGGCACTGCGCACCGTCACGTCCCACGCGGATACCGAGTCTTTCGCCGTGGCAGGCGGATCAATCACACCGTTGGTATTTGACGAGCCGGTGGCCGAGAACAGCACCCCGTAGATCCCGGTGGTCGGCGCCGTGTAATGGCAGGGTACAAAGCCGGAGAGATTGCCCGTGCCATCCACGCTCCGCGGCCCGGCAAGCTCCTGTGCACGGGTGGCAATCAAGCCGTCGGTACCGGCCGAACAGATGAAATCGGCTGTCCCGGGAATGGTCTCCGCCCCCTTGGTGCCGAAGCTCTGCGGGCTGTAGAGGCTGATCGTGCCGGCATTGTTGGAGATGCGGTTTCGCGAACCCAGCAGGATGTTCTCCCCGGCCTGGGCATACACGTAAATAAAGGTTCGGCGTTGCACCACACCGAGATAAACCGTCGCGCCGCCGGTGAGATCGAGGTTGGCGCGCCCTTCGTCGGTATAGGCGGCTTCATACCCTGCCGGATACAGCGAACGGCTACCCTCTGCCAGCGCCAGCCCCGGCAGCAGAAAAGCCACCACCCCCAGCCCCACTCGCCCCAGCCTTGATAACAGCTTTTTTGTGGCCACCTGTCTCTCCTTGGTTCTCGTCATGAACGGGCTCACCAAGCCCGATATCGCTCGGTCAAAAGCCCCGCACGCAAACCGGTTTTGTGCGTTCGGGGGGACATTGCCACAGCACTACCACTGCAACGGCGCCGTTCATGACCGATGCGCGTGCGTACACCGGAAAAGCCGATGGCCCGCCGCTTGCTAAGGCAAGCCATGCGTACAGCCGCACCCGTTCGCCGCCGCAAGCAGCCCAAAGGCGCCGTTGTTGCAATGACGGCGAAGGAAGGCGCTATGGTGACAAACACACGCGATTCGCTCGGAGGCCCCATGAACCCTGCAGCGCAAGAGACGGGAAACTTGCCCGTGCCCCAGACTGTGGCCACAAGACTTCCCGAAAAACCCCTGTGCGTTGTATGATCGCCGCTGGCTGTAACCGGTTACAAACCCGGTCATACCCACCCCTGCCCTAACCCAGAACCCTGCCGGATGCCCACCATGATCGACTGCTGCATCTTTGACCTCGACGGCGTGATCGTCGACACCGCCAAGTACCACTACCTCGCCTGGAAGCGTCTGGCGACCAGTCTTGGCTTTGACTTCACCGAACACGACAACGAGCGCCTCAAGGGCGTAAGCCGGGTCGAATCGCTCAAGATCATCCTGTCCATCGGCAAAACCGAACTGGCCCCCGCCGCGTTCGAGCTGGCGCTGAAGAACAAGAACGACTGGTATCTGGACTACATCAACAAGATCGGCGCCGAAGAAATCCTGCCCGGCGTCAGCGAATTCCTGGCCGGTGTGCGTGCCCGCGGCATCAAGACCACGCTGGGTTCCGCCAGCAAGAATGCCCGCCTGATTCTGGAGCGCATCGGCCTGGTCGATCAGTTCGATGCCATCGTCGACGGCAACAGCGTCACCAATGCCAAGCCGGACCCGGAAGTCTTCCTCACCGCAGCCCGGGCGGTGAATGTCGCGCCGGAGCGCTGCGTGGTGTTTGAAGACGCCGCCGCAGGCGTCGAGGCCGCGCTGAATGCACACATGAAATGCGTGGGCATCGGCTCGGCAGACGTGCTGGGCAAAGCCCACATCCTGATGCCCGGTTTCGCCGGCGTGGATATCGACACCGTGCTCAAACGCCTGCCCTGAGAGCCGCACTGCGCTTGCCTCTCCAGCCACCCGAATTCAATAGAATGGAGCGTACTACGCCATGAAGAACTACATCAAAGCCGATCCCTGGAACATCGTCGAAGAAGGCTTCGACCCCGCGCTGAACGAAGTCTCCGAGAGCATTTTCTCGATCGGCAACGGCAAGATGGGCCAGCGCGCCAACTTTGAAGAAAAATACAGCGGCCACACCCTGCGCGGCAGCTATGTCGCCGGCGTGTATTACCCGGACAAGACCCGCGTGGGCTGGTGGAAGAACGGCTACCCGGAATACTTCGCCAAGATCCTCAACTCCACCAACTGGATCGGCATCGGCATCCAGATTGATGGCGAAGAGCTGGACCTTGCCACCTGCGAAGTCGAATCCTTCAGCCGCGTGCTGAACATGAAGGAAGGCTATCTTGAGCGCAAGTTTGTCGCCAAGCTCGCCTCCGGCAAGCGCGTGGAAGTGAAGTCCACCCGCATCACCAGCCTGGTTGACAGCCACAATGGCGCGATCCGCTATGCCATCAAGGCCCTCAACTTCGCGGGTAAGATCCGTTTCGAGCCGCATCTGGACCTGAACGTATTCAATCAGGATTCCAACTACGACGAGCAGTTCTGGGTCGAAGTTGCCCGCTCTGCCACCGATGGCACGGCCATCATCACCGGCGAAACCAAGAAGACCGCGTTCCGCCTCGCCACCGCTTTCCGCTACCAGCTGGACATCGACGGCCAGGTCGCCACCGCTGCAGCAGAAACGCTGAGTCACGACATGTACATCGGCTACGCCAGCACCGCAGCACTCGCCGAAGGCCAGACCGCCACGCTGAGCAAATTTGTCGCCAATATTTCTTCGCTTGATGTCGCGCCCGATGCGCTCGAAGCCGCCAGCCGCAGCAGCGTGCAGGCCGCACAGAGCAAGGGCTTCGACACGCTGCTGGCCGAGCAAGCCGCGGCCTGGGCCGCCAAGTGGGAAGGCTGTGACGTCAGCATCGAAGGCGACGTTGCCGCCCAGCAGGCGATCCGCTTCAACATCTTCCAGATGAACCAGACCTACACCGGCGAAGACGAGCGCCTGAATATCGGCCCGAAAGGCTTCACCGGCGAGAAATACGGCGGTGTCACCTACTGGGATACCGAAGCCTACGGCCTGCCCTTCTACCTCAAGACCGCCGAGCCGCATATCGCCCGCCAGCTGCTGGTGTATCGCTATCGCCACCTCGACAACGCCATCAAGAACGCCCAGAAACTCGGCTTCAAGGACGGCGCCGCGCTCTACCCGATGGTCACCATCAACGGTGAAGAGTGCCATAACGAGTGGGAAATCACCTTTGAGGAAATCCACCGCAACGGCGCGATGACCTATGCCATCTACAACTACATCAACCACACCGGCGACCGCGACTACCTCGCCGAATTCGGTCTGGAAGTGTTGATCGGCGTCTCCCGTTTCTGGCGTCAGCGCGTGCAGTGGTCCGATCGGCGCAAGGGCTACGTCATGCTCGGCGTCACCGGCCCGAATGAGTACGAAAACAACGTCAACAACAACTGGTACACCAACCTGTTGGCACAGTGGACGCTGCAATACACCGCCGAGAGCCTCGCGTTCGTGAAAGCCAGCAACCCGCAGCGCTACGCCGAGATCACCGCGAAAGTCGCCTTCAACGCCAAGGAAGACGAACTCGCCGCCTGGGCCGACATCGCCGCCAAGATCGTGCTGCCGGTCGATGAAGAAACCGGCGTCTTCATCCAGCATGACGGATTCATGGACAAGGACCTCACGCCCATGTCCCAGATCCCGGCGGGCGAATACCCGATCAACCAGCACTGGTCATGGGATCGCATCCTGCGCTCCTGCTACATCAAGCAGGCCGACGTGCTGCAGGGCGTGTACATGTTTGAAGACCGCTTCGACAAGGAAACCATCCAGCGCAACTTCGATTTCTACGAGCCGCTCACGGTACATGAATCTTCACTCTCGCCCTGCATCC
The DNA here is from genome assembly GCA_016718265.1 of Uliginosibacterium sp. GTDB lineage: Bacteria > Pseudomonadota > Gammaproteobacteria > Burkholderiales > Rhodocyclaceae > Uliginosibacterium. The sequence continues at coordinate 147,969 of JADKDZ010000005.1, forward strand.
ACTCGATCCTCGCCTCGTCGATCGGCTACGAAGAGCGCGCCTACGCCTTCTACCTGCGCACCGCACGCCTGGATCTGGACGACTACAACAACGATACCGAAGACGGCCTGCACATCACCTCGATGGCCGGCACCTGGATGTCGGTCGTTGAAGGCTTCGGCGGCGTCCGCGTGCGTGATGGCAAGCTCAGCATGAAACCCTGGCTGCCCAAGCAATGGCAATCGTATTCCTTCCGCATCTTCTTCCGCGGCGCCCACCTGCGCGTGGAAGTGAAGCCGGGCGAAATCGTCGTGCGTAACGAATCCGATGTGGCGACCGAACTCACGATCTTCGGCCAAACCACCCCGCTCGCCGCCCACGCCCAGCTTCGCCACGCCCGCGGCTGACCCCGTTTCTCCTCGGTCCCCTTCGCCCTTGCGCCGACTCCGGTCAGCCCAAGGGCTTCTTTTTGGGCGCTAGTCCGCACGCCGGCGTAATAGCCGCACGGTTATGAATGTGCCTCCAACGTGCCTGGCAAGATCACCGAGACACTACGTTGACGATCGCATATCCACGAAGTGCTCTATCAGTAGCAATCGCGATAAGCGAACGATCACTGATCGCTTCAGAAGTTAGTGCGCTACCTCAAATAGACCTTTTCCATGACACGGTTTTGCAGTAACGATACCGGACGCGATCCAGATAACCGGAAACTATGGCGAAATAATGATATTCGAATTTCCTCACGTGCCCCGGCCACGATAGAATTCACCCAAGGCTTACCAGGGGCTTGGAATGAAACAAAATCGTGCACTTCTTCTCTCCGCGTTTCTCGCAGCATTTACTGCACTTCTGCATACGATCGGCGGCACACTGGAAATCCATGCTCCACTGCTGACATCTGCGCTACCAGAGCCAATCAGTCTTTTGCTGTATGCGTGCTGGCATTTGGTGACCGTCACACTCGTTCTGTCGGCACTTGCATTGCTCTGGTCGTCACGTAACGACAGAGCTGCAACGCATTTGCATTGCCGGCCTTTATAGGCATCCTGTGGATTAGCTTTGGCGTGGTATTCATCTTTGTTGCGCTGTATTTCTCGGGGTTCAGCGCACTATTCGTTCTGCCGCAATGGACGCTACTCGTACCGATAGGCTGCATCGCTCTTTTTGGTGTCCGTAAAGAAATCCGCAGATAGGGTGCGCTGAGGTCGCCTTCGGCGTTAAACGATAACAAGTCGCAGCTAACAGCAGAATGTTTTCATGAAAACACTGAGCTATAAGACCGTCCGTGCGAATGGCATCGACTTCAATGTCGCAACCACCGGAGAGGGAGACAGGCTCGCACTGTGTTTGCACGGATTCCCGGAGTCTTCTTTCTCGTGGCGTCACCAGTTTTCGCTGCTGGAGCGCCTTGGATTCAGTGTGTGGGCCCCAGATCTTCGAGGGTATGGCGGAACATCCAAACCAGCAGGCGTAAATTCCTATGCCTACGAAACGCTCGAAGCGGATGTTGCGGCACTGATCGAAGCTTCCGGCGCTAAAGAAGTGGTGCTGATCGGGCACGATTGGGGTGCGCTCATCGCGTGGAACTACGCGATGTTTGGCCGCTTGCCCATTTCAAAACTCATCATCATGAATGTGCCCCATCCCGCCATTTGGGAAAAGCAACTGCTCAACGTCCGGCAATTGCTAAAGTCTTGGTACATCTTTGTCTTTCAGCTTCCGTGGTTTCCCGAGTGGATGCTCTCTCGTAACGACTATGCGGCGATTGCATCAAGCTTTCGTGATATGGCTGTCGACAAGTCGCGCTTTCCGGAGGAGGTGCTTCGCACCTACCAGCAATCCGCTGCGCGACCCGGCGCGCTGACCGCGATGGTGAACTATTATCGAGCCGCCTTCCGGGACTTCGTTCGAGGTCGCAAACGTACAACACGGCAAATAACGGTTCCAACGCTTTTCTTATGGGGCGAGGCTGATTCAGTACTGGGGATCGAGTGCACCGACGGAACAGAGATGTATGTCAGCGACCTGACGTTTCGCAGGCTGCCTGGCGTCTCTCACTGGGTTCAACAAGAAGCGCCTGAAACCGTCAATGAAATGATCGAGGCGTGGCTCCTCGGTCAGAGCGTTCCGTACGCGCCCGGTGCAAGCGCTGACTCATAGTAAAGAAGATATCCGCATATAAAGTTGCGGGCCGCATCCCGTTCCGCATCTTCTTCCGCGGCGCCCACCTGCGCGTGGAAGTGAAGCCGGGCGAAATCGTCGTGCGCAACGAATCCGATGTGGCGACCGAACTCACGATCTTCGGCCAAACCACCCCGCTCGCCGCCCACGCCCAGCTTCGCCACGCCCGCGGCTGACCCCTTTTCTCCTCGGTCCCCTTCGCCCTTGCGCCGACTCCGGTCAGCCCAAGGGCTTCTTTTTGGGTGTCGTGGGCGCGCGCTGGCATCGTGCGCTAGCCTGTGAGCGTGATCCCACTCTCGCCCGACTGGATCACGGCGCTGTAACATGATGGCCGAGTTTGAAGCGACGTAATTACTCGGCGCCGACACTCATAAGCAGTCTCGGCGACTGCAGCTATTTCTGCCCATTTAGCGAGCCGAAAGACGTAGAGCAACACCGTAGGTATTCAGGCGCAGAGCCGATTTCAATGAATTGACTGCCGGCAGTTTGTCAAGAAAACCGGCAAGTTGTGGCGCAATATCGCTGTTCAAATTAATCTAGGTTTCTCATGGCCACCTACCGAAACGCACGCGAATTTCTTGTCGAAGTCACGGCACGGTATCGTGCTATCGCGTCTTACTCTGACGTTGGGGTTGTGCGCCCTACTTGGAAGTCTGATCCGCTGTCTTGCTGGTTTGAAACTCAATACGAAGGCCCAAGTAGCTTCCGTTTTCAGTTCATTCGCCCCCATCCTTACCGAAAGCTACGCCACCTACTCACTAAGTACATCGCAGGCTGCGACGGCAATACTGCGTATTTTGTCACCGAGCAGCGAGGGCAATCACCTAAAGTCGAGTCGCAAGAAAGTCTCGAAATGGCGGTAGCTGGCGCTACTGGCATCTCCCAGGGTACGGCACACACTATAGGAAGCCTGCTGCTTGAGTGTGTTGGCGGAGCCTCACTTTCAGTGCTCCAGCGCCCACGGTTTAGAAGCGCTCGAAGCTTTGATGGCGTTGCTTGTTATCGCGTATCCGGAGTATTTCCGCATATCGGACGCTTCACGCTTTGGGTAGGTATGCAAGACTTGCTACCCGGCGCTCAACCTCGCTCCCATTGCTCGCTAAACGCAGCGCGATCTTGAGTCGCAGAGCAATCTATCCCATCGTAAAATGACTCCAGAAGGATCAAGCAGGGTGCGCGGTGCGCACCCTGCGAGCTGATGGCCCGCTCGCGGTTACGACCGCAACGATTCAGAAGCACAGTGCGACGTGGTACATCCAAGTCAGGCCCGCGCAGTAATCCTGAGCGCACAAACCAGAAGCTCGCAATGAATCCGGCTGCGCAGAATCGGCCGGAACACACCCCGCATGCCCACGACCCCGTCATGCCTGCGCAGGCAGGCATCCATTGGCTTGGGGGGCCGGAGAAAGTCACTGGGTCCCCGCCTGCGCGGGGACGACGAGAACGGGCGGGCACAATCGCTCACCCGCAGCCTCCCAACGGGCACATACCGTTGTCTGAACTGCGCCTGCAAAGCCGGCGCGGGCCCTGCCCCACGCACGCGTCATGCCTGCGCAGGCAGGCATCCAGTGGCTTGGGGGGCGGAGAAAGTCACGGGGTCCCCGCCTGCGCGGGGACGACGAGAACGGGCTGCGCAGCATTGACGCCAGCCCACGCCCCGGCTGGGCGTTCCGGTTTGGTCGTCCCGCTGCCCGGCGCCGCCCAGGCATTGCCCGGAGAACCAATCCCCATGCGGCTTCGCGAGGCATGCTGGGTCAGCTGACAAGCGTCGGGCAGGCGTGCAGGAAGCGGCGGTTCTCCAGCTGGTCCAGCAGGGCTTTGGCCAGATCGGCGCGGGTGGTTTTGGCGCTGAGACCGGTGCGCAACGATGTGTCGAGCTGGCCGGCCCCGGTGGCCGGCGCGTCGACCAGCCGCGCGGGGCGAATGATCGTCCAGTCCAGCGTGCTGCGGCGGATCAGCTGTTCCTGCTTCTCGGCTTCCAGCAGCCGCTCGGCGCCAATGATGCGCGGCAGCAGCAGGCGGCCCGCCCAGCTCAGGCGCGCAAAGCTGTCGCCCACGCCCACGGTGGAGACGCTGACGAAGCGCTGCACGCCGGCTGCCGTGAGGGCGGCCACGATCTGCCGGGTGCCTTCCGAGCGCACGGTGCCGGGCGGCTGGCCCAGGCGCACGCCGAGGGCGGACACCGCCGCATCGGCGCCCGCCACGGCGCGGCGAACCGCTTCCGCATCGAGCACGTCGCCCGTCACCACCTGCACGCCGGGATGCGTCTGCGTGATCGCGGCGGGATTCCGCGCGAAGGCGACGACTTCGTGGCCGCGGGCCAATGCCTGGTCGATGACTTGAAGGCCGGTGCCACCGGTACTGCCGAACACGACGATTTTCATGCTGAACTCCTGGAGGGTGGGGGAACGCCCCGGCACCTTACGCCCGTTTCGGGTCGCGCGCCGCAGGCCCTGTACGCAGGCTAGCGCGGCGGCCACGGCGCGGCGGCTGCGGTGCGACGAAACGCAAAAATCCGCCCCCCAGTCGTCGCCCGCACGGGCGAATGGCCGCGGGCAGCGCCTGCCTGCAGAGCCGCACCCCGCGGGCCTCTGCGACATGGTCGCTTGAAGACGCGCGGTGCATGGAGCGGCCAGGCAGTGCAGGCTGGAGACCCAATCTGCATGCGGCTCTGCGGGCAGGGCTTCCCCCCCCGGGGGGGGGGGCTCTTGTGTTTCTTTTTTTTTTCCCGGGGGGGGGCCCCCCGCCCCCCCCCCCCCCCCCGCCGCGGGTAGCGCCCCCCCCCCCCCCCCGGGGGGGGGGGCCGGGGGGGGGGGGCGGGGGGGGGCCGGGCGGGGGCGGGCCCCCGCCCCGCGCGCGGCCCGCCGGCCGGCCCCCCGGGGCGGGGGGTTGGTGGGGGGGGGGGCCGGGGGGGGGGGGGGCTGGGGGGGGGGGGGGGCGGGGGGCCGCCCCCGCCCCGCCCCCCCCCCCCCCCGTCGATGCAGGCGATATCCGCTCAGCGCCACGGCAGGCTAAGCCAGGTTGGCGGCGGCGGTGGCGTGTGCAGGTTCGCAATGGCGATGCGCTTGGCCTCGGGGGTCGGCCAGGCTATCGGTGCGCGCTGCAGGTAGTCGGCCCAGCGCTGCGGCGCGGGCCGCAAGCCCAGCCAGGTATCGTCCTCATTGAACACGTGCGAGCGCAGTGCGTCGTCCAGCGCCTGCACCTCGACCAGCAGCTGCGCGTCGAGCGCGGGCTCGCGATAGTAGGCCCAGGCCATCACGGCGCCACTGCAGGCAAAGCTTTTGGCCGGTGGCTCAGGCTGCTGGCAGGACTGACGGATCAGGTCGAGATTCTCGCGCAGGCCCGCCGCCGAGACCCGGGCAAGGATCTGTTGGCGGGCCGACACGACTTTTCGATAGAGGCGCAGACAGGTTTTATCTTTCGCCCGCTGGCAACGGCGCAGCACATCGCGGTCGGGCGGGAAGTCTTTGGCATGCCGTGCGAGCGCAAAGTCGGCATAGATCCGCTCAAGCGCGGGCGGCTCGCTTGGTGGCTCGGCGGCCCCCACCTGGGTTGCCGCCAGCACAAATCCTGCCAGCAACCCGCACAGGCTTTGCGCACGACGAGCACGTATGAAGGCGATGAGGTAACACATGACCCGGTTCTTCTCCCGACAGACAGGCGCTCACAGGTGAGCCGTGCCGTCCGGCGTCTGACACGCAAGTATGCCGGACGCTGACGTAAAATCCGGCGACCTTATGCCAGAACACCGGCATTGTGCAAGCGCTTCAGCGCACCTGCAGTTCTTCCGGAGACATCATGATAAACCTGAGCGCCGGCCTCGGCCGCTACGCCACAATCCTGCTATTCATTCTCGGTCTTGGCGCCTGCGGCGGGGGCGGAGGTGCGGGTGGCGAGACCGTGCCGAATACAGGCGAGGTCGCTGCCAGCTCAAGTTCCAGCTCCGGCACCGGGCCCGGCATGGCGGACACGCAATCGCCCGCGCCACCGGCCAACCTGAGGGTCGCGGGCGCCACGCCGGGCAGTGTTGTGCTGAGCTGGACGGCAGCGGCCGACAATGTCGCGGTGGCGGCTTATGACGTTTACCGGAACGGCAGCTACCTGGGCGCCGTGAGTGCGACAACCCTGGTCTTCGTCGACAGCAGCGTCAGCCCCGGACAGCCCTACCGCTACGCCGTCAAGGCCCGGGATGCCGCCGGCAATGTGTCGACGGTCTCGGTCGAAGTCGCCGCCGTCGCCGCACCCGCCCCCACCAGCAAGGATGCGGCCCCACCGACCGCACCGGGCGCACTGCGGGCGAGCGGCACGACCACGAGCACGATCAGCCTGAGCTGGGATGCGGCCACGGATGAAGTCGGCGTCGTGCTCTACGAGATCAGCCGGGACGGAGTCGTGATCGCGAGCCTGGCTGCCACCAGCCTGAGCTATACGCTGACCGGGCTGACGCCCGCTACCGCCTGCACGCTGACCGTGCGCGCACGCGATGCCGCCGGCAATCAGTCTGCCGCCGCGACGATCCGGCTGAGCACTCTTGCTGCGCCCCCGAGCAGCGCCAGCTCCTCCAGCAGCAGCTCAAGCAGCAGTTCCAGCTCATCGAGCAGTTCCAGTTCATCCAGCAGCAGTTCTTCGAGCAGCTCCGGCTCACCCAGCAGTAGCTCGTCGGGCAGTTCCGGCTCGGGCATCCCAAGTATCAACTCAAGCTCTTCGGGCAGCAGTTCCTCTGGCGGCTCAAATACGCCGGCTATCGTGACTCCATTTTCAGCGGAAAAGAACATCCGCTTGACCTACTCTTCTGACGTACAAGGGCTTCTAACAAATCCGCTCAAAGGGTTTATGCCGTTTGCGAGAAAGACGTCGATATTCCCTCATAGCATAGAGTGGTTCTACATCCCTCTACGCGACATAATGACTGACTATACGACTTTTGACTGGAGCAAACTCGATGCACAGCTCAACGCTATCGCAGGGCGCGGCCACCACGCGATTTTTCGCGTATACGTTGATTATCCGAAGCGCGCAACCGGTATCCCGCAGTTTCTACTTGACGCGGGGCTAGCCACCTACAGTTACTCGGAGTCCAACAACCTTCTTTCCGAAACACCAAGCGTGTCGCCGGACTATCGCGACCAACGGCTGATCAAGGCTTTTGCGAACTTCATTTCAGCAATGGGCGCGCGCTACGATGGGGATTCACGAATCGGATTTATTACGGCTGGACTATACGGATTTTGGGGAGAATGGCACGTCTTGGACCATCCAAAGGCTGGGGAACCCGTCGGCTGGACCATGCTGCAGTCCGATAAAGACCTGTTGCTGAATACCTATAAACAAGCCTTCAAACGCACCCAGATTCTCCTCCGCTACCCGAATATAACGACGGATGCCCAACTCAAAACCGCTTTCGGCTATCACGACGATTCTTTTGCCTACCGGACGCTGGGCCCTGTGTCGTGGGAGTTCTGGCCGCAGATGATCTCTGCCGCACTGACTGATCAATGGAAGAAATTTGCAATCGGTGGGGAAATTCGCCCCGAGATTCAATCAACCGTCTGGGACACATGGCCAAACACCGTTGGGCAAGATGTGACAACCGCCATTCAGACCACCCACGTGAGCTGGCTCAGCAGCGGCACATTTGACACACCGTTAACCGGCACCAGATACGACAACGCGCTCCGCGCGCACAAGATGCTGGGGTATGAGCTCAACGTCCCAGCCGCCGCATGGGCGCCACAAAGCGACGGCAAGCTGCACGTCACCGTGAAGATGGAGAACAGGGGTGTCGCCCCGTTCTATTACAACTGGCCAGTCGTCCTGCAATTTGCCAACGCCAGCGGCGCGCTGATCGGGGCCCCGCTTTCGACCGACTGGAAGCTCTCCACCGTGTTGCCCGGGACAACCCAGACCTTCCAGACAGTTTTGCCTGCCGTCCCGGCAAATGCAAAAGAACTCCTGCTTCGCGTCAGCACCCCCTTGGCAAAACGGCAATCCCTTGCGCTTTGCCAATGCCGCTCAAGACAGAACGGTCAATACGTGGCTGAGCTTGACGGAATAAGGCGGGCGGGCGGCCCCGTGTCCGGTTTCACGGCGATGCGGTAACGGGGGCGCTCGGCTGGTATTCTCCGCACGTCCCGGTTTCTGGAGAAAACGATGCAGGTCACCCTTGTTCACGTTCACGTCAAACCCGAATTCATCCCCGCCTTCATCGAGGCTACCCGGCTCAACCACGAGGCCTCGGTGCAGGAGCCAGGCAACCGGCGTTTTGATGTGCTGCAGGACCCGGCGGACGCGGGCCACTTCATTCTGTACGAAGCCTATGCCAGCGCCGCCGATGCGGCCGCTCACAAGCAGACGGCGCATTACGCCGTGTGGCGCGATGCGGTCGCGCCGATGATGGCGGAGCCGCGCCAGGGCGTGCCGATGCATGGCCTGTTTCCGAAGGCCTGAGATGCTGATGCCATTTACGGGCCTGCGCGTGCCCAAGATCGTTTTCGGGGCCGGCACGATCCAGCAATTGCCCGGCTTGATGCGCGAAATCGGCCCGGTCTGGCTGGTCGTGACCGGCGGGGAATCCTTTCTCGGCACGGCTGCAGCCCGCGCGCTGTTCGCGGCCTGCACGGCTGCCGGCCTCACCACCCACACGCTGCGCGTCGCGGGCGAGCCCTCGCCCGAGCTGATTGACGAAACCGTCGCGCAGTGGCGCGGTCAGGGCATAGCCGGCGTGGTCGGCATCGGCGGCGGCAGTCCGCTGGACGCGGCCAAGGCCATCGCCGGCCTGCTGCGTACGGGCAACTCGATCATGGATCATCTGGAAGGCGTCGGCCCGGAGCTGCCCTATGCCGGCCCGACCACACCCTTCATCGCGGTGCCGACCACAGCCGGTACGGGCTCGGAAGCGACCAAGAACGCCGTCATCACCCGCCAGGGGGCCGAGGGATTCAAGAAATCCTTTCGTGATGACAAGCTCATCGCCGAGTACGCCCTCATCGACCCGGATCTGCTGGCCTCCTGCCCACCCGCGCTGATCGCGGCCAATGGCATGGACGCCTTCACCCAGCTGCTGGAGGCGTATGTCTCGCTGCGCGCAAACGTGGTCACCGATGCGCTGGCGCTGGCTGGCCTGCAGGCGGCGATCACCAGCCTGCCCGCCTGGCATGCCGGCGAAGGCGACCAGTCCGCGCATCGCGCCAATATGGCGCTGGCAGCCCTGCTCTCCGGCATCTGCCTCGCACAGGCCGGGCTGGGCTCGGTGCACGGTCTGGCCCAGCCCCTGGGCTCGCTGTTTCCGATCCCGCATGGCATGGTCTGCGGCACCCTGCTGGCCGCCGCCACCCGCATCAACCTGCAGGCTTTGCGCGAGCGCGTGCCCGACTCCCCCGCCCTGGCGAAGTACGCCAGGATCGGCCGCCTGCTGGCAAAGGACGACACGCTGACGGACACCGCCGCGCAGGCTGCGCTGGTTGACGGCCTCGCCCGCTGGACGGAAGCCCTCGGCCTGCCGCCCCTGTCGCGCTGGCAGGTGTGCCGCGAGGATTACCCGCGCATCATCGCCCAGTGCCGGGGGTCGAGCATGAAGACCAATCCGGTGGTGCTGCGTGATGACGAAGTGGCACAGATCCTCGACGCGCGTCTGAATTGAGCATGCAGACAAACCGTTCCCTGGCAGACATCCGTTCGGTGGAGGCCCTGCGCGCAGCACTGGCGGCGGGTGCCGAGCCCGATTACGTCTATTTCTGGAGCAGCTTTCTCGACCCTGCCGGGCGCATCACCGAAACCTGCCTCGCCCAGTGGTATGCCGCCGGCTTTACGCTCGATGGCGTCGCCTACCGCACCGCCGAGCATTACATGATGGCGGAGAAAGCGCGCGTGTTTGGCGACGCGCTCGCGCTGGCGAAAATCCTGCGCTCGCGCTTTCCGGCGGAGGTGAAGCGTTTCGGGCGCGAGATCGCTGCTTTCGACGAGGCGCGCTGGCAAGCCGCGCGCTTTGCCATCGTGGTGCGCGGCAATGTGGCGAAATTCAGCCAGCATCCGGCACTGGCCGACTACCTGCTCGGCACGGGCAACGCCATCCTCGTCGAAGCCAGCCCGGCCGATGCGATCTGGGGCATTGGCCTGGCCGAAGAACACCCTTATACGCGCCAGCCGCGGCTGTGGCCCGGCCTCAACCTGCTGGGCTTTGCGCTGATGGAAGCCCGCGAAACGCTGCGTCGCCCGCACTCACCTGAGTCCTCCTCCGCATGAAAACCGTATTGATCCTGATTCTGCTGGTACTCGCGGGCGCGGCCTGGCAAACGGGCTGGCTGGCCCCGGCGCGCTGGCAGGCCGCCGTTACGACGCCCGAGGCACTCTACCGCTGGAAAGACGCGAATGGCCGCTGGGTGTATGGCACCGAAGTCCCGCCCGGCAAGAAGGCCGAGCGCGTGAACGCCGAAGACAAAATGAGTGTCGTCTCGCCGCCACCGGCCAAGCCCGCCTTGCCGGCACCGAACCCATCGACCAGCGACGTGCAGGACCTGAAGGCGAAGCTCATGGACCGCGCCATCGAGGGCCAGCCATGAGCCGAAGCAGCAAAAACAGCATCGCGGAGAGCCAATGCCCATGCGGCTCTCCAGCCACCTATGCGCGCTGCTGCGGCGTCCACCATCACGGCACGCCGGCCCCCACGCCCGAAGCCCTGATGCGCTCGCGCTACACGGCCTACGCCTTGGGGCTGAACGACTACCTCCTCGCCACCTGGCACCCCGACACCCGCCCGGCCAGCCTGGCGCATGAAGGCCCGGTGCCGAAGTGGATCAACCTGCAGGTGATCGCCCACACCCTGCAGGACGACACCCACGGCACCGTCGAATTCATCGCCCGCTGCCGCATCGACGGCCGCGCCGAGCGCATGCACGAAGTCAGCCGCTTCGTGCGCGAAGACGAGCGCTGGTATTACGTGGCGGGCGACACCTCGGCCTCAGTCCATGACTGAAAACCACTGTTCAGCCGGCACGGATTTCACCCGGTCACCACGATTGACGCCTTCAGCCTCTGGCGCTAGAATGCGCCCTCTTTTGCGGAGAGTTGGCCGAGTGGTCGAAGGCACTCCCCTGCTAAGGGAGCAGACGGGCAAAACCTGTCTCGAGGGTTCGAATCCCTTGCTCTCCGCCAAAAGACTTGCAGCACTTCACGGTGTTGCAAAGCCGAGAAAGTTTGGGCATAATCCCGCTTCTCAAATGCGCCCGTAGCTCATCTGGATAGAGTACCTGGCTACGAACCAGGGGGTAGGAGGTTCGAATCCTTCCGGGCGCGCCAGTCATGCCAAAAGAGCCTGTCGAAAGACAGGCTCTTTTGCTTTTCTGCGCCCGTTCTGCGCCAGCCTCTCCCGTGTCACATCAGGCGCCACTAATCCCGGTACCATGTCTCCTTTGTCACTGTATTCAGGAGCAGGCATGGCCAAAGCAATGATTCTTGCCGCCGGGCAAGGCACCCGGGTCCGTCCGCTGACGAAAGACATCCCCAAGCCGATGATCCCGATCCTCGGCAAGCCCGTGCTGGAGTACATCATTGAGCACCTTGCGCGCTATGGCGTGCGGGAAATCATGATCAACGTGGCCTTCATGCACCGCAAGATCGAAGAGTATTTCGGTGACGGGCATCGCTGGGGGGTAGAGATCGGCTACTCCTACGAGGGCGCCTACGAGCACGGCGACATCATTCCTGCGCCGATGGGATCTGCCGGCGGCATGCGGCGCATCCAGGACAACAGTGGTTTCTTTGACGAAACAACGCTGGTGCTGTGCGGCGATGCCATCATCGACCTCGACATCGGCGCGGCACTCCATGAGCATCAGAGCAAAGGCGCGCTGGTCAGCGTGGTGGCGCTTGATGTGCCGCTGGCCGAAGTCAAGAACTACGGCATCGTGGTCTCGGACGAAGACGGCAAAGTGCTCTCGTTTCAAGAGAAACCCAGCCCCGAGGAAGCCAAGAGCACGCAGGCCTCCACCGGTATTTATATTTTCGAGCCGGCCGCGCTGGATCTGATCCCGCCCGGCCAGACCTACGACATTGGCAGCCAGCTGTTCCCCGCCCTGGTCAAGAAAGGGCTGCCGTTTTTCTCTCAGAAACGTTTCTTCAACTGGATCGACATCGGTCGGGTCACCGACTACTGGACGGTACTGCAGCGTGTGCTGCGCGGCGAAATCGCGCAGATGGACATGCCGGGTACTCAGGTGCGGCCGGGCGTCTGGGTCGGCCTGAACACGAATGTGGATTGGGATCATGTCCACATCGAAGGCCCGGTCTACATTGGCTCCAGCGTGAAGATCGAAGCGGGGACCACCATCATCGGCCCAACCTGGATCGGCCATGGCTGCCACATCCGCCAAGGGGCGACCGTGGTGCGCAGCGTGATCTTCGAGTACACCCGGGTCGGCACGGCCATGACCATGGCCGAGATGGTGGTGTCGTCGCGCTATTGCGTCGATCGCACCGGGCACACGATTTATGTCGGCGACGACCGCACTACCTTGCGCTGGGGTGACTCGCGCGCTTGAAACGCCGCGACTTCTTAACGGGAATCCGGCGGACTCAGCTGTGCCCGGAGGGCGCTGGCACTCAGATGCTGGCGCTCGACGATCTTGGCAACATTCCCGCACACCACGTCGCACAAACTGAAGGTCGCCTGATCGGCAATGCTGTAATAGGACGCCGTGCCCTGTGCCTCGCGCAGCACCAGCCCCGCCTCATGCAGTAGCGCCAGATGCTTCGACACGTTCGCCTGCCCGCAACCGGTCAGCTGCGTGATCTGACTGACATTTTTCTTGCCGTCGCGCAGGGAATTGAGAATGCGCAGGCGGTTGGGCTCCGATAGCGCGCGGAAATAGTTCGCGATATGCGTCAGGGCGGAATCGTCGAGTGCTTGCATGTTGAGCTTCATCGGTCACCAAGGCTGCGCATTATATCACTACATGGTTATAGACTACGCCAACAGCCCGCGCACAGCCCGGATGCGATAACAACTGTGGCGCCCACTCCCGGCGCCGTGCCCGGCACTTCGCACGCGCGATATGTTTGACACTCGCGCGGTTCTCGAATAATATTCGCGTCCCTCGGGGTGTAGCGCAGTCCGGTAGCGCGCTTGCTTTGGGAGCAAGATGTCGGAGGTTCGAATCCTCTCACCCCGACCAAAAGTGTTGCTGGACCGAGGGACTGTCCGATCGCATGGAATCTGCCCGTAGCTCAACTGGATAGAGCAACGGCCTTCTAAGCCGTAGGTTAGGGGTTCGATTCCCTTCGGGCAGGCCAGTGAAGTAGTAAAGCAGTGGCGGCATTAGCTCAGTTGGTAGAGCACTGGATTGTGATTCCAGTGGTCACCGGTTCGAACCCGGTATGTCGCCCCAGGTTTCAGAAAAAGCCAGCCCGCAAAGGCTGGCTTTTTCGTTTCCGCGCTTCCCCCGTGCTACGCGAGCGCCTCCTTGAGAAACGCCAGCGTCCGCTCCCAGGCCAGTGCCGCCGCCTCGGCGTTGTAGCGCGCGGCATTGGTATCGTTGTTGAACGCATGATTGACGCCGGGATAGCGGTACAGCGCGTAGCGTTTGCCCGCTGCCTTGAGCGCGGCCTCGTAGGCGTCGGCTCCGGCGTTGATGCGGTCGTCGAATTCGGCGTAGTGAAGCTGCACGGCAGCCTGAATCTTGCCTACGTCTGCCACAGCCGGCTGCATGCCGTAGAACACCACCGCAGCCGCCAGCGTCGGCGCGCCGACCGCCAGTTGATTGGCCACCCCGCCGCCCCAGCAGAAGCCCACACAGGCGCATTTGCCGTTGGATGCGGCGTGTGCCTGCAGAAACGCCAGCGCGCCCAGCGATATCGCCCTCACCTGCTCCTGGCCCAGCTTCGCGATCTGTTCGCGAGCCTTGTCTTCATCAGCGGGGGTGCCGCCCGCGACACTCAGGTAATCGGGCGCAAATGCGAGGAAGCCGGCCAGCGCCAAGCGTCGCGTAATGTCTTCAATATGCGGATTCAGCCCGCGATTCTCATGAATGACGATCACGCCCGGGCGCTTGCCGGGCGCGTCGGCAGGCTGCGCGAGGTAGCCTGCCACGGGCAAGTCATTCACGACGAACTGGGTGCGCTGCACGCTGAGGCGTGGATCCGCCGCCGGCACCACGGCCGCCTGGGCGTAGTTGTTCTCCAGCAGGGGGAGCACCGCTGCAGCGGCGGCCGTGCTGCCTGTTACCGCTGTAAGTCGTTTCATGAATACGCGCCGGGGCAAGGGCGCGTGGGTGTAGGTGTCGTAGAGCGCGATCAGCGCCGGGCTGATCACCGGTTTGTCAGGCGTCGATGGGTCATGCATGGCGTCGTTACCTCTCGTTGGCTTGCACAAAAATGAAGGCCTGCTTCTGATCCTTGCAACCGGCAGGTTTGCGAATCATAGCGACAAGCGCTTCGTACTGCGCTCGCCGGCCTCTTTCAGGCGGAAGAGAGAAACCGCCTGCTGCAAGCCACGCGCCTGAGCATCCAGGCTCTCGGTAGCCGCGCTGGCTTCTTCAACCAGCGACGCGTTCTGCTGGGTCACCTCGTCCATCTGGGTGACGGCCCGCGCAACCTGTTCGATCCCGCTGCCCTGCTCCAGGCTCGCAAGGTGGATGGCTTCGATCAGGGTGCTGACGGCCTGCACGCTGCCGACGACCTCGCGCATCGTCGCGCCGGCGTCGGCTACTTGCGTGGCACCACAGGTGATCTTCTCGACCGAGGCGCCAATCAGCGCCTTGATGTCCCTGGAGGCGGTCGCGCTGCGCTGCGCCAGCACGCGCACCTCGCTGGCCACGACGGCAAATCCCCGCCCGTGTTCGCCTGCCCGCGCGGCTTCCACCGCAGCATTCAGGGCCAGGATATTGGTCTGAAACGCGATGCCATCGATCAGGCTCAGGATGTCGGCAATCTTCCGCGAGCTTTCCTGGATCTCGCGCATCGTGTCCACCACGCGCTCAACCAGCACCCCGCCCTGGCCGGCCACCGCATTCGCGCCTTGCGCGAGGGTATTGGCGTGCTGCGCCTTGGCGAGGTTCTCCTGCACAGTCTGGGTCAGCTCCGCCATGCTGGAGGCCGTCTCTTCCAGGCTGCTGGCCTGCTCCTCCGTTCTGGTGGAAAGGTCCCGGTTCCCGGCCGCCAGCTCGTGGGCGGCATGGCTGATCGAGGCGACGCTTTGCTGCACGCCTTCGATCAGCTCGCTCAGCTTCGCCACCGTGCGGTTCATGCCCTCGGTCGTCTCGCCAAAGATGCCGGGGTAAGGCTGGCTGACGGTCTGGGTCAGATCCCCTGCCGACAAGGCGCTTGCCACCCGCCGGATATCGGTCAGCCCTGCCTCAGTCACGTCGGAGAGCTGGTTGAGCAGCCCGCTGAGCTCCCGCGTATAGCCCTGCTTGCCGGCCTGGGCGATCTTGACGCTGAAGTCCCCCGCATTTGCCGCCGCCACCATGCTGCGGATGTCTTCCACGATCTGGGTCAGCGCCTGCACCGTCTGATTCACGCTGCCGGTGGTCTGGCCGAACACGCCGGGGAAGTCCGCGCGGACGGTCTGCGACAGGTCTCCCGCCGCCAGTGCCTGCGCCACGGCGCGAATCGCCTGCAAGCCCTCGTCGGTGGTCGTCGAGAGCTGGTTGAGCAACAGGCTCAGCTCCCGGGCATAGCCGCGCTGGCCGTCTGCATCGAGCCGGACGCTGAAATCCCCCGCCGTCGCTGCCGCCACCATATTGCGGATCGCCGCCACGATCTGCGAGAGCGCTGCCACCGTGCGGTTCACGCTGGAGGTCGTCTGGCCGAACAAGCCCGGATAGGACTGTGCAATCTGCTGGCTCAGATCGCCCTCGGCCAGGGCCTGGGCCACCCGCGAGATATCGCGCAAGCCGGTTTCCGTCACGTTCGACAAGGTGTTCAGCAGCGTGGCCAGCTCGGCCATGAAGCCTGCCTTGCCCGCCACATCGATCTTCAGGCTGAAGTCGCCCCGGCTCGCGGCCGCGTCGCTGATCTGGTGGATGTCGTCCACCAGCGCGCCCAGGGTACGTTGCATCTGGCTCAGCGAGGCCATCAGGCTGTCCGTGTCGCCCTCGGCAAGCGGCAAGCGTGCCGACAGATCGCCCTGAGCGATGCGGCGCACGGCCGCCGCCGCGTCCGCCGGTTCGCCCCCCAGGGGCCGGATGACCAGCCGATTGACCAGCCACACCACAAACACCGTGATCAGCGACAAGCTGAGCAGCATCACCGCGGCAAGCTGCAGCCCGGCCTGCCAGGCCGGCCGGGTCACCTCTTCGCGGGCGATGCTGGCAAACAGCTGCATCTGCCAGGGCGCGTAGTGGTGGAAGGCGGCATAGCGGGTTTCCGTCCCCGCCTTCCCCGTCCAGGGGTAGTCCACCTGGCCCGCCGCCTGCTCGCCGACCTCGGCAAACACGGCCGCGGCGGCAGCGTTCGCGCCTTCCTTGGCAAGCAGATTCTGCCCGGCGGCTTCGGGGTGGATCATCGCGCTGCCCCGTCCCTGGCCCGGCGCGGTATCCAGCGCGAAGAAGTAACCCGCATGGCCGACCCGCATCTTGCCAATCGAATCCTTCAGCGCCGCGCAGCTCTGCGTGAAATCCACCCCCACGAACAGGGCGCCGATCACCGCGCCTTTGTCGTCCTTGATCGCCTCGTAGCGCGTCATGAAATCCCGCCCGAACAGGCGGGCGCGGCCCACATAGGGCTTGCCGGCCAGAAGCGCCTGATAGGCCGGGTGCTGCCGGTCGAGCAGGGTGCCGACCGCACGCTTTCCTTCCGCATTCTTGAGCGAGGTGGTCACGCGGGCAAAGTCGTCGCCCGCACGCACGAAGAGCGTGGCCACCGAGCCCATGGATTCCGTGAACCGATCCGGCAGGGTCTCGTCGTTATTCACCAGCTTGGCGTCGAGTTTGAGGGTCGGGAAAGCCTTGCCGGCCGTCAGGGTAGTGGCCTCGGGATGCACGGACCAACGGCCAGCGAGGCGCTGCGCCAACGCGCGAAAGTGGTCGTTTGCCAGCTGCTCGGTCTGCAGCCGGTAGGCATCCATCAGCTCGGACAGCACTTGCAACTGGGCAGCGAGATTGGCTTTCGATGAAGCCACCATCGTGTCGGCGACGCGCGTGCCGAAGTAACCGGAGATCAGCAGGCCGGCAGCCAGCAAACTGCTGCCGAGCGAGATCAACATCTTCGTCCGCAAGCGCATGTACAGGTTCCTTGAGCGAGATTCGGCGCGACTCCGCATTATGCAGACCTTGGCACGGGCTTCCCCTGAACAGCCAGCCGGCGACACCGAAAGTCCGTAGCAGCCGGCCCTTCCGCACAGGGTCAGCGGGCAAACCGGGCATAATGCGCACTGGCCCGACCGTACCTGCCATCTGCCATGAGCCCCCTGGAACAGCTATTCGTCGATCTGCCCCGTATTCCGAGCATGCCTCGTGTCGTACAGGATCTGATCGCTTCTCTCGTCAAGGATGACATCGACATCGGCACGCTGGTCGCCGATGTCAAGCTCGACCAGTCACTCTCGGCGCGGGTGCTGGCCATGGCCAATTCCAGTGCCTTTGGCGCGTCCAAGCGTATCGGCGCGATCGACCAGGCCGTGACCCTGATCGGCCTGAGTGCCTTGCGTTCTCTGGTGATCGCCTCCGGCATCTCTCGTGCCTTCGCGGGCGTCGAAGGGCTGGACATGCCCGCGTTCTGGCGCCATGCGATGATCTGCGCCGGCGTCGCGCGGCAGCTCGGCAAGCACCAGGGCGTCAATCGCGAGTTTGCCTACACCGCCGGCCTCATGCAGCGCATTGGTCTGGTGCTCCTCTACCTGGCCTGGCCGGACGTGGCGAAACAGCTTCCGATCGATGCGGCGGACAGCACCACCCTGCTCGCCCAGGAGCGCCAGCTGTTCGGCCTGGACCACTGTGAGGTGGGCGCCGAGCTCGCGCTGCGCTGGAACTTCCCGCCCAGCATCCAGAATGCCTTGCGCTGGTCGGGCGAGCCGCTGGCCGCCGAGGCCGGGCCCCTGGCCACCATCCTGAATCTGGCGGAGGTCGTCACCGAAGGGCTGCTGCGGGGGGATGACCCGGAGAAACTCAGCGTGCTGCTCGACCCCGCCTTGCTCGCGCGCCTGTCGCTCAGCCGGGCGGATGCGCAGAAGCGGATCGAAGCCTGCGTGGACCTGCTGGCCTCGGTGGAAGGCCAGCTCGGCTAAGACCGCACTACGATTCAACCATTTATGCATAACAACCCCTCTGGAGAGCCGCTCTGCACTTGGCTCTCCAGAGGGGTAACGGAATAATGCCGGATCGGCCGCTTACTGGAAGGCGACCTCGGCGAAGCTGCGCAGCTTGCGGCTGTGGAGCGCGTCCAGACCGCGTTCGCGCAAGATCTCCAGCGCGCGGATGCCGATGCGCAGATGCTGGTCCACGCGCTCGCGATAGAAATGATTCGCCATGCCGGGCAGCTTGATCTCGCCATGCAGGGGTTTGTCGCTCACGCACAGCAAGGTGCCGTAGGGCACGCGGAAGCGGAAGCCATTCGCGGCAATCGTCGCAGACTCCATATCGAGCGCGATGGCGCGGCTCTGCGAGAAACGCCGCTGCGGCGTGTTGTCCGGCAGCAGTTCCCAGTTGCGGTTATCCGTGGTGGCCACCGTACCGGTACGCAGAATGCGCTTGAGCGCGCCGCCTTGCAGGCCGGTCACCTCCCCGACCGCGGCTTCCAGCGCAAGCTGGATCTCGGCCAGCGCGGGAATCGGCACCCAGACCGGCAACTCTTCATCCAGCACATGGTCTTCGCGCACATAGGCGTGAGCCAGCACGTAGTCGCCCAGCTCCTGCGTGGTGCGCAGCCCCGCGCAGTGGCCCAGCATCAGCCAGGCATGCGGACGCAGCACGGCAATGTGGTCGGTAATGTTTTTGGCATTCGCCGGCCCCACGCCGATGTTGATCATGGTGATGCCCCCATGCGCCGCATCCACCAGGTGGTAGGCCGGCATTTGTGGCAACCGCGGCGGCGCCTTGCCCAGCGCATCATTCGCCTGCGCGGCTTCGCCCACCCGCCGGGTGATGACGTTGCCCGGCTCGACGAAAGCCGTGTAGGGGCTGGCGGGATCACTCATCGCCTCGCGCCCGAGGCGGACGAACTCGTCGATGTAGAACTGGTAGTTGGTGAACAGCACGTAGTTCTGGCAAAACTCTGGCGAGCTGCCGGTGTAGTGACGCAAGCGCTGCAGCGAGTAGTCGACGCGCGGCGCGTTGAAGAGCGCGAGCGGCTGCGCCTCGCCCGGGCGCGTTTCATGGGTGCCATTGGCGATGCCATCGTCCATCACCGTCAGGTCGGGCAGATCGAACAGCTCGCGCATCTGGGCGCGCCGCTCGGCACTCATGCTGCCCTCGATGTGCTCGTGATCACCGAACGAGAAATGGATCGGGATCGGCAGCGCGCTGGTGCCCACCTCGATGTCGGCATCATGGTTCAGCAACAGCAGGCGGAACTGCTCGCGGTAATAGTTGGCGAACAGATCCGGCCGGGTCAGCGTCGTCTCGTAGTGGCCGGGCCCGGCGACGGCGCCATAACTCAGGTGGCGATCCGCCCCCGGCGGCTTGGCCGCCGTATCGGTGTGAATCCGCACCAGGGGGTAAAAGGCCCGCAAGCGCGGCTGACGTTTGCCGGGCTCGGGCGCAAAGGTCTCGCCCGCCACAAAACGCTGCAGCGCGTCCGTCAGGAAGGCAATGCTGTTCTGATAAATCAGGCGGACCTGTTCATACGCCGCGTCGGCATCGCGAAAGCGTTGCGGGGCAATGAAGGGCGGATTCAATGACATTCTGGTGTCCTGTGGCAAAAGCGCGCCGCCGTAGCGCGGCAGGCATCAATGGGCAAGCAGCCCGCACCTTACCCGGAAACACGGGCGGCTTGCCAGCCGCACCGGGTCAGGCGCGCAACTCCGGGCGATCCTGAAAGTAGCGCAGCGCATCCGGGTTCGCGAGCGCCTCGATGTTGCGCACCGGCAGACCGTGCACCACCGCACGCACCGCCAGCTCGACGAGCTTGCCGCTCTGGGTGCGCGGAATGTCGGCCACCTGCACCACGCAGTCGGGCACATGGCGCGGGCTGGCATTGTCACGAATCGTCTGCTTGATGCGGGCGATCAGCGCGTCGTCCAGCACCAGGCCCTCGCACAGGCGCACGAACAGCACCGCGCGGACGTCGTGCTGCCAGTCCTGCCCGATCACGATCGATTCCATCACCTCCGGCAGACGCTCCACCTGCCGGTAGATCTCGGCCGTGCCGATGCGCACCCCGCCAGGGTTCAGCGTCGCGTCGGAGCGCCCATAGATGATCATGCCACCCTGCGCCGTCTCCTCGCACCAGTCGCCATGGCACCACACGCCCGGGAAGCGGCTGAAGTACGCGCTGCGATAGCGGCTGCCATCGGCATCGTTCCAGAACATGACCGGCATGGACGGAAACGCCTCGGTGCAGACCAGCTCGCCTTTCTCGCCGAATACAGGCTCGCCATGCTCATTCCATACCGCCACGGCCATGCCCAGCCCCTTGCACTGGATCTCGCCGCGCCAGACGGGCGCCAGCGGATTGCCGAGCACGAAGCAGGAGACGATGTCGGTCCCGCCCGAAATCGAAGCCAGGCAGAGATCGCGCTTGATGTCGCGATACACGTACTCAAAACCTTCGGCCATGAGCGGGCTGCCGGTCGACATCAGCATGCGCAGATAGCTCAGGTCGTGCGTCTGCGCCGGCTTGAGCGCCAGCTTGGCGGCCGCGTCCAGATACTTGGCGGAGACCCCGAAGTGGGTCATGCGCTCGGCCTCCGCGTAGTCCCACAGCATGTTGTCGCGCCCGGCGAAGGGCGCACCGTCGTAGAGGATCAGGGTCGCACCGCTGGCCAGGCCGCTCACCAGCCAGTTCCACATCATCCAGCCGCAGGTGGTGTAGTAGAACAGGCGATCACCCGGGTGCACGTCGCAATGCAGCTGGTGCTCCTTCAGATGCTGCAGCAAGGTGCCGCCCGCCCCGTGCACGATGCACTTGGGCATGCCGGTGGTGCCGGATGAATACAGGATGTAGAGCGGCGCATCAAACGGCAAGGGAACGAAATCGATCTCCGTCACCGCCGCCTGCGCCGCGAGAAAATGCTGCCAGCTACACGCCAGCGGAATGGCCTGTACGTGCGCGACGACAGGGCTCTCCGCCTCGATGTAGGGCACGACGACAAGCTGCGTCAGCGTCGGCAAGCAGGCAGCGACCTGCGCCACCCGGTCCAGGCCCGGGATGCGCTTGCCACCGTAGAACACGCCATCGGCCGCAAACAGAACTTTCGGCGCGATCTGGCCGAAGCGATCAAGCACGCCCGCCACCCCGAAGTCCGGCGAGGCCGACGAGAAGATCGCGCCCAGGCTGGCACAGGCCAGCATGATCACCACCGTTTCGGGAATGTTCGGCATGTACGCCGCAACGCGGTCGCCCTGCACCACCCCCGCGGCGCGCAAGGCCGCGGCACACTCGGCCACCTGCTTGTAGAGCTGCTGATGGCTCAGGCTGCGACGAACCCCAGCTTCCCCGCGGAATACCAGCGCCTCATGAGGCCCGCGCTGACGCAGCAGGTTGCGGCAGAAATTCAGGCGGGCGTCCGGAAACCACTGCGCACTGCGCATACCATCGGGCTCGACCAGCACGCGCGCGCCCTTTTCGCCCACCACGTCACAGTAATCCCACACGGCCGACCAGAAGTCCGCGCGCTGCGCGATCGACCAGGCATGAAGCGCCGGATAGTCCGCAAAGCGGCGCCCGAGCCTTCGCTCGATGTCACGGCGAAAGGCATGCAGGTGCGTGGCGGAGGCCGCATAAGGATCGGGCTGCCAGAGGGGGCGCAGAGTCATCGGTTGCCTCCGGGTCGTGCGTGTGGACACGCATCGCTTGTCGTCGAACGAAGCTGCTGTTTACGCCGCGGGCTACGCCTGCGCGACGCTTTGGCCCGTCTGGGCAGGCGCTCGCCCCCTCCCAGGCTTCGATGGCGGTGCAATCCGGTTCCGGCCGCCCCCCCTGTCCCCTCAAGCGCGAAAAAAACCACGGCATCGCAGAACGGGCACAGCGCTTGCTGAAAGAAAGCCAATCACAACCACTCTGCCAAGCGACATGGACCACGCAACACTTCAGACCCTCGCCCGCATCAAGATCCGCCTGCGTCACGAAAAAGGGGTGGTACTCAACACCCAGCGCTTCTTTACCGATACGCGCTATGCATTACAACTGCTTGATCTCGCAGAAGAAAGTGAAGACCTCGAACTCGTCACCGCCGCGCTGGACATTCGCAACCAGCTTGGCTGGATTCAAGACCCGATCATGCCAACGGCGGCCGGACGCGCGCCCAGCTTTGGGGCAACGCAGACGCCCCAAGGCAGTGCGAACACCCCCGCAAACACAGGGCGCTACGTCTTCGGCGCGCGCTCCTGAGCACTTGTTTCTTCTCCTGTAAGACCTTCAGGGCTCTCGAACTCATATTCGAGAGCCTTTTTTTTATGCGGATACTGCGCTCAAGACTTCCGCCGCCGCTTCCTGGGCGGCGCTGCGACACGCGGCCCCAGCCCCAGCGCCAGCCGTGACAGCTCGTCTGCACGCTGATTGCGATGCTGGGGCAGCCAGCGTAATTCCAGCACTTCAAACGCCTGCATCGCTCGTCTGATCTCTGCAAACACCGGCGCCAGCCGCCGAGCTTCCATGCTGTTTTCATTGCTGGCAATCCGCACCACGACGTCGCTATCAGACCACACGAGGAGACGGCCCACGCCCAGGCGCGCCGCCCGTTGCAGCAATGCCAGCAGCGCACAGGCCTCGGCTTCGTTGTTGCACCCGCTGCGGCCCAACGCAAAAGAGAAGGTGTGCTCAAGCTGATCAGGACTTTGCAGTATGCCGCCCACGGCCATCTTCCCGGGGTTGGGGACTGCAGACCCATCACACCATGCCTGCCAGCAATCGAGCGGATCCTCTGCGGCGTTCATCGACGCATCTTTGCTGATAGCGAAAAATTTACACCGCCCCTGCACAGGATCGTCCTATTCTTAGCGGTGACAAGCCGATACGGGCCAGGGAGAAAATCAATGTTTTCGCGCATGAGTATCCGGAAGAAGCTATTACTGCTCGTCGTGTTGGGTAGCATCGGATTGATCTGGGTGGCCGGCTACGGCATGGCACAGCTCAATAGCCTGACCGCGCGGAGCGAGCAGGATACCCAAGTCCTGATCGCAAACGAAGCGCTGCTCGTCGCAAGCAGCGCGACCCTCAGCCAGTTCAAAACCCAGGTTCAGGAATGGAAAAACATCCTGATCCGGGGGAACGATCAGGCGGAGCACGACAAATACCTGAAGCAGTTTGGCGAAGCAGAAGCACGAACGGCTGCCTCGCTGACACTGTTGGAGAAGCAGCTGGGCAGCATTGGCGGAAATGCGGAACTGGCGACCAAGGCGCTGAACGAGCACCGTGCGCTGGGCACCAAGTACCGTGAAGCCCTCAAGCAATACAAGCCGGAAGACCCGACCGCGGGCAAGCAGGTGGATGCCTTGGTGAAGGGCATGGACCGCCCACTTGCCACCGCGCTGGCGGCACTCATCAGCCATATCGAGAAAACGACCAAAACCCAGGCAGAAGCCCAGATTTCCGCCAGCGCGCGGCTGGCACACCAGGCCGGAGCCTGGATGCTTGGCGCGAGCGCCTTGGCACTGCTTGGCCTGATCCTCGGTGGTGTATGGTTGTCCCGCACCATCATCGTCGCCATCGACGAGCAGCGCCTCTGCGCCCTCCGCATCGAGCAGCATCACGACCTCAGCCTGCGCATCCCCGTACGTGGCCAGAACGAGCTGGGTCAGTGCGCGCAAGCCATCAATGCCATGCTCATGCAGTTCCAGACGATCGTCAGGGATATCCGGGAGAAGTCATTGCTTGTCAATCAACAGACGCAAGCCATTGCCCAAGCGGTATCGCAACTCACGCACGCCGCATCCGGGCAGGAGAGTGCTTCGTCTGCCGTGTCGGCCGCCACCGAGCAGCTCAGCGTCAGTATTGGCCAGGTCGGCGACAGCGCCGCAGAAACCCAGCAGCTGGCCGCCCACTCGCTTGAGCTGAGCGCACGCGGACAGCGCAACATTGAAGCGGGCAATCAACTCCTTGAGGCGATTGCGCACAGCATGACAAAAACCGAGCATGTCATCGAAGAGCTGGCCCAGCGCTCCGACGCCATTTCGAGCATCGTGCAAACAGTGAAGGAAATCGCCAATCAGACCAACCTCCTTGCCCTCAATGCAGCGATTGAAGCGGCCCGCGCGGGCGAACAGGGCCGGGGCTTTGCCATCGTGGCCGATGAAGTGCGCAAGCTCGCCGAAAGCACAACCAAGTCCGCCGCAGAAATCGATACCCTGGCGGTCGCCATCCAGTCCAGCGCGACGGACGCCATTGCCGACGTACGCAAGGTGGTCCACCAGTTCGATGGCCAGCTCAGTCAGGCCAAAGAAACGCAGAGCCTGATCCAGGCTATCCAGGAGGCCAGCAGCCAGACCAACGATGCCAACACCCGCATATCCGATACTTTGCGCGAACAGCTTGCGGGCAGCCATCTGATTGCCGAGCAGATCGGGCATATCGCCGACATGACCAACCAGAGCGCCCGTCAGCTAGCCGGTGTCGACGCCAGCGCCAGGAGCCTGGATGCCCTGGTGGAAGACTTGACCCAAACGGCCGCCCGCTTTCAGGTTTGAGCGCGCCTCAAAGAAGCTTGCCGTCGCGGGTCAGCATGGCCATTTCGACCTTCTCGACCGCGCGGCTATTGGCAAAATTCACTTTCCAGCCGCCTGCGTCAAAGACGCCCACCCGGCGCTGCGCAGCGCTCAGCAGCTGCCGGGGATTGTCGGCCTTGCGCAGCACAGCGAGCAGCGCCTGCGCTGCGATGTAGCCTTCCAGCCCGGCAGATGTGGGCGCTTCGTCCATGTATTTGCTCAGGGCGCGCTGAAAACTCGTCACCACCGGAATCAGGCTGTTGGCCGGGTCCGGCACCACGCGGGAGACCATCAGCCCGTTGGCCAGTTGTGCGCCGACCAGTTGCTGCACGCTGGTCACATCCACGGTGGAGCCCAGACAGATGAAGATCGTCGGCAGACGCGGCCGCAACTGCTTGACCAGCAGCGCCGCAGAGATCGAATCCGCCATGATGACGACGGCCTGAGTCTGATCGCTGGCCATGGTACTCACGAGAGCCTGCGCATTGCCCGCGCTCTCTTTGAGCACGTAGGTACGGGGCAGTGTCAGTCCCCTTGCCTTCAGGCCGGCCAGCGCCGCATCGCGCACCGCCAGCATTGAAGGGGAAGCCGCATGGACGAACGCCATGCGCATCAGCGACAGCCTGGAGAACTTCGCCACGATTTCGACCATCTCTTCGGCACTGCCGGGGCGCAGATAGGTGACCCGGCCTTTGGCGGCCAGGTGGTCGACGCCTGAAACGGGCGCAAATATCTCGATACTGGAATCCTTGAACGCGGCCGAGTTCGCCACCGCCTCCACGCAGGACTCGGCAGTCAGACCGAACAGCAGGTCAACGCGCTCGTCGTCGATCAAGCGTTTGGCATTCGCCACAGCACGGCCAGGGTCGCAACCGTCATCCAGACCGATGAACTTGATGCGACGGCCGCCGAGCGCATCACTTGCGTTGGCCTGATCAAACGCCAGCTTGGCGCCGGTGAAGTAATCTCGCCCGATGTTTTGCATGCCACCGGAAAGATCGGCGGTCTGGCCGACGACAATGAGTCGGCGGCCAAGGGCATCCTGCGCACGGCCGGACACCGGCAGCAAGGATAGAGAGGCAGCCAGTGAGCTGCCGAGAAACATACGTCGATTCATGCTGCGCCTTGTTTTTTACAACGACGCGCATGGTTGCAGGCCAAGGTTTTAGGCGTATTACAAACGGCCACATCGGCAGCAATTCTTGATGCACCGCAAATCGGCCCGTATCGGCAGAACCTCGCCATGCGTCCCCTTGCGACCGGCTTCTCAATCGAGCCGCAGGATCGCCTTGATGGTGCGCACCACGCCGTTGTCGGAGTTAGGCGGCGCAATGAAACGCGCGCGGGCCTTGAGATCCGGATGGGCGTTCGCCATGGCAAACGAGTAGGTCGCTTCGTCCATCATCTCCAGATCGTTGAGGAAATCCCCGAACACCATCGTCTGATCGCGCGTAATGCCCAGACTCTGCTGGATGTGGCGGATGCCTGAGCCTTTGTTGGTCGCCGGGCTCATCACATCCAGCCAGTGCTGGCCCGAGACCACGACCTGGAAGCGATCGCGGAAGGGCATGAAGGCCGGCGCCGCCACGCGCTCCGAGGAGTCGAAGGCGTACACCGCCACCTTGAGGAATTCATCCTCCACCCCCATCAGGTCGTCGACCTTGCGCAGGCGCTGATAGTACTTGCCGACCTCCGCCATGAACGCGGGATGATCCCACTCGATGTATGCTGATCGCTTGCCGCACAGCACCGTCCCGACCTCGGCGCCGCCCGCCAGCAGCGCGCGCGTCACACCGGCCAGCTCGCGCACAGCCTCGGTCGGCAAGCATTCTGAACTGAGCTCCCGTCCGCCTTGCATCACGTAGGCGCCGTTCTCAGCGATGAAAATCAGCTCGTCGGCAATGGGTTTGAAACACTCAAGGAGATTGTGATACTGCCGCCCGCTCGCAGGGCAGAAGGTAATCCCACGGGCGTGAAGTGCGTGAACGAGCGGCCAGAACTCGTCATGAATCGCGTGAAACTCGTTCAGCAGGGTGCCATCCAGATCGCAGGCGATGAGTTTGATGTCGGGAAGGTGATCGAACGTGGGAATAGCCATGGAGCAGCGGTGCATCGGGTCGAAGAAGAGATGAGACGGCAGTGATCGCGCCGGCAACAAGCTGCCGGGCCCGTATTCTCAGCTTTTGTCCGCAGCCTTGACCAGCTTTATTTGGCCCGGAACGCGGCGCGGATTACGACCACAGGGCTTGCCCGGTCGCCTCCAGCCAGCAGAGGTAGGCGCGGAGGTCGAATTCAAGCTGGTGATAGTCGCGCTCCATGTGGCAGCACAACTGGTAGAACGCCTTGTCGTGCTCGCGCTCGCGCAGGTGGGCCAATTCGTGCACGACGATCATGCGCAAAAAAGCCTCCGGCATGTCGCGAAACAGCGTGGCGATCCGGATTTCGCGTTTGGACTTGAGCTTGTTCCCCTGCACCCGCGAGATCGTCGTATGCGTGCCCAGCGCGTGGCGAATGACGTGCAGCGCGTTGTCGTACGCCACTTTCGCCAGGGGCGGTGCGCTGCGCAGGTGCTGCGCCTTGAGCGCGCATACGTAGTCGTACAGCGCTTTCTCGCTGCGCACCGCATGCGTGGCCGGGTAGCGCTGGCGCAGGATTTCCCCCAGCTCGCCCGCGCTGATCAATTGCTGTACCTGGGCCTGCAAGGCGGCAGGATAGGCCGCGAGATAAGGGGTCAAACGGGACATTACTCAAACCAGAAATATCTGCCTGGAGAGCCGCACCAGTATTGGCTCTCCAGGCATGCCAAACAGGTCCACAAAGCACTCATCGCCGCTTTTGCCGGTCGCCGCGACGGGCCGTGGTCTGCTTCACCGACAGGGTGACCAGGAACGGAAACTCCCGGTCGGCAGACTGCAGAACGCGCGCACCCTCGCCCAGGGTCTGCGCCAGCTGCGCCGTCAGCGCCGCGACATCCACCGCCTCGCAGCGCAGATCGGCGACCAGCTCAGCTCCGTCCTCATACACCGGAAAATCGCTGCAGCCCGCAGGCTTGGCGGGCTGCCCATACACGCGGCAGCGCCCGCAGCTGGCGTCAAAGGCCGGGCAAGGCTTGCTGTGCACGTAATACAGTCCGTTCCAGGGCCGGATCTCCACCGGCCCTTTGCCCGCAGCCAGGCGCGCGTCAAAAGCAGCACGCGTCTCGGTGAGTTGCCACAGTGTCCGGATCTGCGGCCACTCCATTTCAAGGACCAGCACATCGAGCCGACAGCAGGGTCTGGAACAGGCGGTGCAGTGCGGGATCACGGCCGCGGCTTGATAGGCGGCAGCCACGTCGGCAAGGGTGGCGGCAAGCCCCTTCACAGGCTTGGGCACGCTCATCGGGCGCACTCCAGAAGGCTCGCCGCGGCAAAAGATTGATCATCAGCGTTCATGCCCGCACTGATACCACGATCGCGGCAGACGCGACAAGACATTCCGCCTGCCGCCTCGTTCAAGCCTCATTCCTTGGGATGAGCCAACGCCACGACGCGGGTTTTCTCGGGCAGCTTGTCGGCGGCTGTGCGCAAGACCTCGCCCGCGGCCAGCGGTTCGCCATAGGTTTCACGCAATTTCGGCCAGGAATCGCCGCCCGCATGCGTGGGGACGATGAGGCGTGGCGAAATCCTGTCCATCAGACGAAACGCACGTCCTTCGCTGGCCTTGAGATCCGAGAAGCTGTTGTCGAACTGCATGAAGGCCACATCGATCCGGCCCAGTTCAGCCAGCTGCTCCGGGGTGAATTCGCTCTGGCCCAGATCGCCAAAGTGGGCAATCCGCAGGCCCGCCACCTCGACGACGAAGATCGTATTGGTCGGGCGATCAGGCGTCACGGGCACCGGGTTATGCATGGCTGGTACGCTGAAGACGCTGACGTCCCCTTTTTTCCAGTTCATTTTCGTATTGACGAAGAGCGGCACGCCCAGCGCAAGCATGTCTTCCTGGAAGAAAGCATCCATATGATCCGCATGCGTATGGGTGACGGTGATGACATCCGCTTTGAGCCCTTCAATCACCAGATAAGGGTCCATCACTACCTGAATGCCCGCAGGACTCTTGACGAGAAAGCTCGTGCCGTAAGTGTCTACGGACGAGATCCTGCGGATTTCGACTTCCGGCCCGGCGGCCCGGAGCAGAAAAGAAAAAGCCAGACACAACAGGGCGACAGCGATTCGCAACATGCACATGCTCCTTCAAACAAGGGTTGAACCCGAACGGGGGCAGTGTGCGAGGATCGTGGCTGCAGCGAAAGCGCGGGAATGCAGGCGCAATATGCGGCGCTGCAATTTTACTCAGTGGCGCGTCTGGCGGAAGCAGTTCGGCGTGACGCCGCGCTGGCTGCGGAACTGACGGATGAAGTGACTGGGATTCTCGTAGCCGACGCGATGGGCAATCACACTCACCGGCAGCTCAGTGTCACGCAGCAGGCTTTCGGCCATGCGCATGCGCAACTCCACAAGATAGGCCCGCATCGGCAAACCGGTGCGCTGACGCAGCAAGGCATTGAGCGTAGTACGGTTGGTGGCGCTATGCCGGGCCACTTCGTCCAGACTCAAGGGTTCATGGAAATGCTCATGCAGCAGGGCCAGCGCCCGCTCCAGGCGGGGATCGCGCACCGCAGGCTGTGCTGCAGCATGTGCCTCCTGGAGTACGAGCCGCAGCAGGAAGAGCGCCTCGATCAGGAATGAACGCGTCATGCACGGCCAGACCTCATGCGGCTGGGTCTCGATCAGAGCGCCGATCTCGCGGAAGCAACGCCCAAGACGCCCCGCGCTGACGGGGTTGAGCGGAACAAGCGCGACCTGACCGTTCAGGCCCAGGAAGGCCTCGAACAGGTAGAGATCCTGGGCGCTGCTGAGGGGCAGATCCGCGTCCCCCGCGCGCGGCAAGATCCGGCTGGCAAAAGCAGAGTTCACGACCTCCGGATGAAAGTACAGGCTGGCTCCACGCACGTCGGGCGATGGCACACAAGCCGGCCGTGCGGTTTCATCCAGGAGCAGCAGCGCGGGCCCCTCCAGCGCGCCCGCGTGCGCCAGCGAAAGCCTGCCGCTTTCAAGCAGGCACAGCCCCAGCCGCGGGGCTTCTGTCTGCGCCGGGAGGATCTCCAGCCCCGGCCGATAGGCAAGGGGCATCTCGAAGCCGGGATAGAACCGCTGCCCGAGCGTGTGGAGACCCTGCGACATGATCAGCTGCGGTAGTCGGCGTTGATCTTCACGTAGTCGTAGGAGAAATCGCAGGTCCAGACCGTAGCCGCCGCCGTGCCTCGCGCCAGATCGGCGCGCACGGTGATTTCGGCGCTCTTCATGATCCGCGCACCGGCTTCTTCGGCATAGCTCGCGGCGCGCCCGCCCTGCTCGGCCACCAGCACTTCTTCCTGGCCGTCACCCAGCCAGACCCGCAGCTTGCCGACGTCCAGATCCGTGACGCCGGCATAGCCAATCGCAGCGAGGATGCGGCCCAGATTGGGGTCGGAGGCGAAGAAGGCCGTTTTCACCAGCGGCGAATGCGCCACGGCATACGCGACCTGGCGGCATTCGTCGACCGACTGGCCCCCCTCGACCACGATGCTCATGAATTTGGTCGCACCTTCGCCGTCGCGCACGATGGCCTGTGCGAGCCAGACCGCCAGATCAATCACCGCCGCGCGAAGGGTCTGATAATCAGCAGAGTCGGCCGCGCTGATTTCGGGCACGCCAGCCGCACCGGTCGCGATCAGGATGAAACTGTCGTTGGTCGAGGTATCGCCATCGACGGTAATGCTGTTGAAGGAGCGATCTGCCGCTTCCTTGACCAGCGCATTCAGCAAAGGCTGCGACACGGCGGCATCGGTCGCCAGGAAGCCCAGCATCGTCGCCATGTTCGGCCGGATCATGCCGGCGCCCTTGCTCATGCCGGTCAGGGTCACGGTCTTGCCGCCGATCTGGATCTGGCGCGACGCACACTTGGGCTGGGTATCGGTGGTCATGATCGCGTGGCAGGCCTCGAACCAGCCATCTGCCTTGAGTGCAGCCTTGGCCGCCGGCAAACCCGCCACCAGCTTGGCGACAGGCAGGTGCTCCAGGATCACGCCGGTCGAGAACGGCAGCACTTCGTCTGCCGCAATGCCGAGCGCGCCGGCGACGGCCTCGCAACTCGCGCGCGCATTCGCGATCCCGAGTTCGCCGGTGCCCGCGTTGGCAATGCCGGTGTTGATCACCAGCGCCCGAATCCCGCCTTGTTCAAGATGCGCCTTGCAGACCGTCACCGGCGCAGCACAAAAGCGGTTCTGGGTGAATACGCCAGCCGCCCGACTGCCGGGCGCCAACTCGATGAGCGTCAGGTCGCGACGGCCCAGCTTGCGGATCGCCGCTTCAGCCGTGCCCAGGCGGACGCCCCTCACCGGCAGGAGTTGATCGGCAACAGGCAGGGGCAGATTCACGGGCATGGCGGTTCCTCGGATAAGGGGCGGAGAAGGGAAGCGTGGCATTCTACGACATCCTGCTGGCGGACACGGCCCCGCCAAGCGCAGGTCACCGCATCACAGAGGCAGACAAAATGGGGCTTCGTCTCATGCGCGGCACGCTGATCGCCATTGCGATTGCACTGCCCTGCGCCGGCACAGTCAGGGCAGACAACGCGTCTGCACGTGCCCACGGGTCGCAACCTGGCTCGGTCAGCTGTGTTTTTGTGCGGGGCTACTGTGAGATCCGCATCCAGGACCCGCTTGCACGACGGATATCGCGCACTCAGGTACTGCCGAGCGGCCCCGGGCGCGGGCTGGTCACACCGGAGGTCTATGCCGAGGCTTTTGCTGGCCGCCCGGTCACCATCACGAAAATGTCTTTCTCCCCCGATGGCCAGGGCATGCGTGCCACCATCGACTGGCAGTGATCCCCCGCGCTACTTCTTCCCCGCGGCACGCGCCGCAACGTGCTCGAAGCTCAGGCTCGCCTGTTGCGCAAAGTGGAGAAAGCCTTGCCAGGTCTCGTCGTCCGGCGGATTGGCGACACTGCGGTCGGCGTAAAACAGGCCGATGACCCGCCCACCCGCCACAATCGGCGCCAGCAAAGCCTCTTTGCGCCCCGTCACGGCCTCCAGCCGGTCAGTACGCAACCCCTGCGGCACCCCCTTGCAAAAGTTGAAGGGGCTGGCCTTGGCAAACAGGGTGTTCACCACCTCGCCCGGGCGGCCGTCCAGGGGAAATATGAACCGTGTAACGAGTTTTTCGGCATCCCGCCCAAGGGCCACCTTGCCCACGAGCTTGCTGCGGTCTGCCGATTGCAGCGCGAACACGGCACGGCTCATCCCCAGACCGCGGTAAATCCCTTCCAGCACCAGCTGCAAGACGTCATTCAGACTGGGCTTGCCTGCCAGGAGCATGGAGAGATCACGCAGAATCTTGAGCTGAAGCATCGGATCGGGCGCGGGGTCCGTTACCTGCGCGACCTCGGCGGCGATATCCACGAGGCCGCCTTCTGGCGGCAAGGGAATCAGGCGCGCCGCCTCCGCCGCACCGAACTGCGCCGCCACCCGCGCCGCTTCCACCGCGTTGCGCGTCACATCCTCCGTCATTTCTGCCAGGGGTCGGCCCACGAACTCGGCGTATTTCTCCAGCGCGGCTTTTGCCTGCGTGCTCTCCCATCCCTGCTCAACGGCCTGTGCGAGCCGGTAACCGGCGGCAATCGCCTGCTCGTCCGCCGAGGGTTTGCCGGAGGACTCCGCCACCGCCAGGACCAGCGGGCCCAGCCGCCATTCTTTCGCCAGGGCGGTCGTCAGGCTATGCAGACGGAAGCCGAGAATATCCAGCTGCAGATCCTCCGGTTTCTCCTCCGGCTGCTCGATAAGCGCCTCGTCCAGGCTCTTGGCGGCTTGGCCGCCAAAACACCAGAACGCCATCTCGCCGACGTGGCTGAGCAAGGCGGCAATGAAGACTTCCTCGGGCGCCTTGCTGCCCTTGGCGATCGCTGCGGTGCGCGCGTGGACAGCGGCATGAAAGCAGCGCGCCAGCTCGGACGCCACGCGTTCGCGCAGACCACCCGCTAACAAGGCATCGATGAGCTGGATCGAGAGAACGATCTGACCGACCAGATCAAACCCCAGCACGACAATCGCACGGCTGACCGTGCTGATGCCCTGGTGCGAGGGGTTGAACATCACGCTGTTGCCCAGCTTGAGGACCTTGGCCGTCAAGGCAGCATCTTGCAGAATGGCCCGCGACAGGCGCCCGGCAGAGGCCAGCTCGTCTTCGGTCACACTGCGCACCTCTTGCACGGTGCGGCCAAAGACCGGCATATCCTGATTCCGGATACGCTCCACCCAACCTTGCAAACCCAAACGCCCTTGGTTCTCAGCCATGCGATTTCCCTGATGCAATGTTGGAGCTCTTCCCGGCTTCAACGGCCGCGCGCGGCTGAGCTTAAGCGCGAGAGATCAGGGTATTGACGGTTGCGTCCAAGGCGTTGATGAACCCACCTATTCGTCGCACGCGTTCAGATCATGATCCGGCTTCCCAGTTCGACCACGCGACTGGTGGGAAGCTTGAAAAAGTTCGCTGCGCTTGAGGCATTCCGGAACAGGAACTCGAACAGGCGTTCGCGCCAGAGCGCCATCCCGGGCACCTCGACCGCAGGCAGAATGGTCTCGCGGTTGAGGAAATACGATACCTGCTGCGGATCGAACGCGAGCCCTTGCTCGGCACAACGGACCAGCGCTGCGGGCAGATCCGGCTCCTCCATGAACCCGAAACGCACAAACACCCGGAAGAATGTGTCCCCCAGGCGCTGGACCTCGACGCGGTCCTCGATCGGCACGCGGGGGACGGATTCGATGAGCACGCTGACAAACACCGTCCGCTCATGCAGCACGAGATTGTGCTTCAGGTTGTGGAGCAAGGAGCCCGGTATCAGCTCGGCGCGCGGGTTGAGAAAAAGTGCCGTGTGCGGCACGCGATGGATCGGTTCGGCATCCAGCAAACGGACAAAGGTTTCCAGCGGAACGGAATCGGCCCGTTGCGCATGCGCCAGTAGCTGACGCCCCCGATGCCAGGTGAACAGGATCAGGCTCACGCAGCCGCCAAATACCAGCGGGAACCACCCGCCATCCGCGATCTTGAGACCATTTGACGCGAGAAAGATCAGCTCGATGCCTGCCAGCGGCGCGAAGATCGCCCAACAGAGGACTGGCGACCACTTCCAGTCGCGCAAGGCAACCGAAAACGCCAGGGCGCTGGTCACCAGCATGGTCAGTGTCACGGCGATGCCGTATGCGGCAGCCAGATTGCTGGATGAACGGAAGCCGATCACGGTGAGCAGCACCAGAACCAGGAGCGTCCAGTTTACAAACGGCAGATAGATCTGGCCCCTCTGCGCACCCGAGGTGTGCTTGACGGCCATGCGCGGGCTGAATCCGAGCTGGATCAGCTCGAGCGAAACCGAGTAGGCACCGGTAATCAGGGCCTGCGAGGCAATCACCGTCGCCAGGGTAGCAATTGCCACCATCGGATAGAGCGCCCAGCTGGGCACCGCCAGATAGAAGGGATTCACGGCGGCAGCCGGATTGCTGATCAGCAAGGCGCCCTGCCCCAGATAGTTGAGCAGCAGGCTCGGCAATACGAGGCCCAGCCAGCCATAGCGGATGGGCTTGACGCCAAAGTGCCCCATGTCGGCATACAGCGCCTCGCCCCCGGTCATGGTGAGGAACACCGCCCCCATGGCGAAGAAGGCCAGCTTCGGGCTGTGCAGTGCAAAACTGATCGCATGATGCGGCGAGAGCGCTGCCAGCACCTCGGGATGTGCCACGATGCTACGCACCCCGATGACGGCCAGACACAGGAACCAGATGATCACGAAATAGCCGAAGAAACCGCCGATGCGTGCCGTACCGTGGTGCTGCACGAGGAACAGAGCGATCAGGATACCCAGCGTGATCGGCACCACGTAGGGTTGCAAGGCGGGTGTGGCCACCTCAAGCCCCTCGACTGCCGAGAGCACCGAAATTGCGGGCGTGATGATGCCGTCGCCATAAAACAGCGAGGCGCCAAATATTCCCAGCGCGATCGTCACGGCTTTCTTGCGCGGCGTATCAGCTGCGCCGGAGAGTACGCGTGCCATCAGCGCCACCACGCCACCCTCGCCATGATTGTCGGCACGCAGCACGATCAGCACGTACTTGAAGGTGACGATGATCAAGAGGCTCCACACGATCAGCGAGAGCACCCCGAACACGTTCTCCGGCGTGACTGGCAAGGCATGGTGGCTGGCCGGGTTGAACGCTTCTTTCAACGCATAGAGCGGGCTGGTGCCGATGTCGCCATAGACCACGCCCAGCGCGGCCAGGATCAGTTTTGGAAGTTTGTTCGAGGCACTGCTGCTCATGCGTACGCTCTCCACAGGGAGTCAGATGACGAACCGGTAGCCCGTCCCGGTTTCGGTGATGAAATGGCGTGGGCGTGCGGGATCGGATTCGAGTTTGTGGCGCAGATGTCCGACATAGATCCGCAGGTAATGCGGGCTGTCGACGAACGCACCACCCCACACCTCTCGCAGCAGATGGCGATGCGTCAGCACCTTGCCCTGGCCGGCGATCATCACGGCCAGCAACTGAAATTCGATGGGCGTGAGGTGGACATCGATGCCCTGACGCTGCACACGACGGGAAGCGAAGTCCACACTGACGTCGCCAAACTCGACCACGGGCTGCGCGCCGCTGCTGCCTGCGCGCCGTAACAGTGCGCGAACGCGGGCGAGCAACTCCCCGCGCTGAAAGGGCTTGGTCAGATAATCGTCGGCGCCGGTGTCCAGTGCCTCGATCTTGTCGCGCTCCTGATTGCGGGCGGACAGCACCAGCACCGGCATCGTGCTCCAGGCGCGCAATTCTCGGATGAAGGTCTGGCCGGAGCCGTCGGGCAAGCCCAGATCGATGAGTGCGAGCTGACAGGCCGCAGCCCGCAGTGTTTCGCGCGCCTCGACCAGGGAGCCGGCACCGTGTGGAAGCAGCCCTTCGCCTGCCAGGCACTGGCACAGCATGCCGCGAATCTGCGGCTCGTCTTCGAGCACCAGGACGGGGATCGGGTTCATGACGCGTCGCGCTCCGGCTCGATCACGGGTGGCTCACGCCGCGGCAGGCGAATGCGCAGCGAGGTCCCCGTGGCGGTTGTCGATGCGGGCGCCGCCTGCACCGTCCCGCCGTGTGCTTCGACGATCAGGCGGCAGATCGACAGCCCGAGGCCCAAGCCGTCCGCCCGCGCCGCCGGGCCACGTACGAAAGGTTCGAACACATCGGCCCACAGTGCCTCGGGCAGCCCGGGGCCTTCATCGTCCACTCCGATCCACAAGCCGGCGGGCTCCACCCCGGCGGTGATACGGATCGCGGCACTGGCCGGCGTGTGTCGGACCGCGTTATCGAGCAGATTGCACAGCACCCGCTCGATCAAGACCGCGTCGAATTCCACCAGGGGCAAGTCGGCTGGAAGATCAATCCTCAGCACACGACCGTGAAGCCGATCCTGCAACTGTGCCACGGCCGCACCCACGATTTCCTCCACCGACTGCCATTCCATCCGCAAGCGCACCTGGCCGGACTGCAGGCGGGCAAGGTCAAGCAGGTTATCGGTCAGACGGCTCATGGCGATCGCCTGCCGACGGATGTCCTCAGCAAGCCCCGCGATCCGTTCGCTGCTGCCACGCGCCTCGTCGATCAAGGTATCGGCGCGCCCGACGATCACCGTCAGCGGCGTCCGCAGATCGTGCGAAAGCGCAGAGAGAATGGTGCTACGCAGCCGCTCCCGTTCCATGTCGAGCATGGCCCCCTGGGCCACATCCACATAATGCAGGCGCTCCAGCGTGGTGGCGGCCAAGAGGGCCAGCGAGCCGATCTGCTGCACAGCGAGATCCTCGAACCGGGCTTCGGGCACCGTCACCGCCAATACGCCACGGCGACGCATGGGCGCATCGAGGGGACACAACAGCAAGCGATGGCGCTCGCGTGCCGGATCCTCCTGTACGCGGATCTGCCCACTCTCCATCACAGCAACGATCAGCAAGGGAGGATGTCCCTGAGCGTCACGAAACAACACCGGCAGCTCATCGCTGGTCATCCGCCCCAAGGCATGCGTGGAGTCTTCCCACCACAACTCGGCATGGCCGGCAAAGTCGGATTTCACAAACGCGCCGAGCAAGGCGCAGACCTTCTCGGGCTCCACACACCCCGCCAGGGATTGCGCAAGTTCGTACAAGCGATGACTGGCATGTTCACGTTGTGCCCGCATGTCGGCCTGTTGACGCAAACCGGCAGTGAGGTGCGCCAGAAGAATGCCGACAAGCAGCATGACCGCAAAGGTAAACAGGTACTGGATATCGCTGACCGCAAAAGACAGGTGCGGCGGCACACAGAAGTAATCGAACGCCAACACGCCCAGCAAGGCGCAGCATGCGGCGGGGCCGCGCCCAAAGCGGATGGCGACGCCCACTACCGAGAGCAGGTAAAGCATGGCGAGATTGGTCGGCTCAATCGTTGGGGGCAATGAACGCGCCAAGGCCGTCACGAGTACCACCAGCAGTGC
Source organism: Uliginosibacterium sp. (assembly GCA_016718265.1). Taxonomy (GTDB): domain Bacteria; phylum Pseudomonadota; class Gammaproteobacteria; order Burkholderiales; family Rhodocyclaceae; genus Uliginosibacterium. The sequence goes on from JADKDZ010000005.1 coordinate 185,496, forward strand.
ACCGGCTGCGTAGCCTGTCGCTTTCTGATTCATGAGAAGTCCCCACGAGAAACGGCTCACTGCACGTACCCAGAATGTCGTGTTGCCAAGATTAGTGAGGCCGATATAAAAAAGGTGAAAAAACCCTCTCTCGGCGGTGAGCGGCCCATTTCTGCCCAGTACGCAGCACGCGCGTGGCGCTCATGTCGCCTGCGCCGTATCACACAACAGGACCACGCTGGAGTCCTGCACAGTACAGATCGTCGTCGGCACCGGCTTCGGAGGCATGCCATACGCGTGCACCCAGCGGGACGCGGCGTTCCCAAATAGATGCCTGAAGAACCGCACCAGCTGGACCTCTGCAGGCACCTTTTTCAAGTGTCAGAAACCCGCGATACCACCTGAACTTCACCCCCTCGCCACGCCGCCAGTCGTCGGCCCGGGAGACGACGCCGAGAGAAGCCGAGGGTCAGGCCATTACACTATCGGCCCGCTGAGGCCTGCGATGCCCGCGTCGCTGCGCCAAGCGCTTCCATTCATTCGTAGAGAAGGGACGAAATGTCAAAGATTGTCGGTATCGAGAACATGTCCGTAGACCTGATCAATGCAGAAATTCGTCGAGGGGCGCGTTTCGTCACTTTCGACTATTGTTTTTCGGTCATCGTGATGACCTTCAAACGCTCCTCAGATGTCTACTTCATTCGCGCAAATGAGGGGACTTTCAAGCACAGCTACAGCTTTACGCTGCTCACGCTGGCGCTCGGCTGGTGGGGAATCCCCTGGGGCCCCATCTACAGCCTGTCGTCACTCTTTACCAATCTTCGCGGTGGCCGGGACGTTACGCAGGCCGTGCTGGCCGGCGCCTGATCTGAGCATTGCGCCACCGGCCGCCACGCACCCGCTTGCGCAATGACTTAAGCATCATGCGGAGACGGCTGACACAATAAAAAACCAGGCGATTTGCCTGGTTTTTTATCTCTTGCGCTGCGGAACAGGCTTACGCCAAAGCACCGTGGCAATGCTTGTACTTCTTGCCCGAGCCGCAGGGGCAAGGATCATTGCGGCCCACGCGTGGCAGCGCGTTCTGGATCGGGCGGGACTTCTCGCCTTCGGCGGCTGCCGCCAGCGCCTCGTCAAAGTCCGCATGGTGGTATTGCACGTTCTCGACTGCGGTATGCGTCTCGGCGGCCTGCTCCACTTGCTCTTGCGAGCGGATCTGCACCGTCATCAGGGTGCGGGTCACCTCAAAGCGCACCGTGTCCAGCAAGCTTTCGAAGAGTTCGAAGGCCTCGCGCTTGTACTCCTGCTTCGGGTTCTTCTGCGCATAGCTGCGCAGGTGAATCCCTTGCCGCAGATGGTCCAGCGCCGCCAGGTGTCCACGCCAGTGCTGGTCCACACTGTTGAGCATGACCGCCCGTTCGAAGCCTTTCCATGCATCCGGGTCAATGCCGACAAGTTTGTCGGCATACGCCTTGTCGGCCGTTTCGACGATCCGCGCCAGGATGTCGTCGTCGGAGAGCTTGTTGTCTGTTGCGGCCCACTCGGCCACCGGGAGGCTGAGGCCATAGTTGGCCTGCAGTGCCTTCTCGAAACCAGGCAGGTCCCACTGTTCCTCTACCGAATCCTTGGGCACGAAGCTGCGGAATTCATCGGTCATGACGCCCTGACGCAGTGCCGTCACCGTCTCGCCGATATCGGTGGCTTCCAGCAGCTCGTTGCGCTGGTGGTAGATCACCTTGCGCTGATCGTTGGCCACATCGTCGTATTCCAGCAATTGCTTGCGGATATCGAAGTTGCGTTGCTCGACCTTGCGCTGGGCCGATTCGAGCGAGCGGTTGACGATGCCCGCTTCGATGGGCTCGCCTTCGGGCATTTTCAGTCGCACCATGATCGCGTTGAGACGCTCGCCGCCGAAGATCTTCATCAGCGGGTCTTCCAGCGAGAGGTAGAAGCGGCTCTCGCCCGGGTCGCCCTGGCGGCCGGAGCGGCCACGCAACTGGTTGTCGATCCGGCGGGACTCGTGGCGTTCTGTCCCGATGATCTTCAGGCCACCCGCGGCGAGCACCTTGTCATGCAGTACTTGCCAGTCGGCGCGGATTTTCGCGATCTGCGCGTCCTTGTCGGCCTCCGCAATATCGGTCGCATCCTTGAGCTGAGCGATCTGCCGTTCAATGCTGCCGCCCAGCACAATGTCGGTCCCGCGGCCCGCCATGTTGGTGGCAATCGTGATCGTGCCCGGCGTGCCCGCTTGCGTCACAATCTCGGCCTCCCGCGCATGCTGCTTGGCGTTGAGCACCTGATGCGGCAATTTCTCCGCCTTGAGCATTTCGGAAAGCAGCTCGGAGCTTTCGATCGAAGTCGTGCCAACCAGCACCGGCTGACCACGTTCATGGCACTCACGGATGTCGGCGATGATCGCCTTGTACTTCTCAGCGGCGGTGCGATAGACCAGATCGTTCTGATCCTTGCGGATCATCGGCTGATTGGTCGGGATCACGACGGTTTCAAGGCTGTAGATCTGGTGAAACTCGTAGGCTTCGGTATCGGCCGTACCGGTCATGCCGGCGAGCTTGCCGTACATGCGGAAATAGTTCTGGAAGGTAATCGAGGCCAGTGTCTGGTTCTCGGCGTTGATCTCGACGCCTTCCTTGGCTTCAACTGCCTGGTGCAGGCCATCGGACCAGCGACGACCCGACATCAAGCGACCGGTGAATTCGTCGACGATCACCACTTCGCCCTCCTGCACCACGTATTCCTGATCCTTGTGGAACAGGGTGTGGGCGCGCAGCGCGGCGTAAAGATGATGAATCAGCAGGATGTTGGCGGGATCGTAAAGACTGGTTCCCGGCGCGAGGATTCCCAGACGCTCCAGAATTTCTTCGGCGTGCTCATGCCCGCTCTCCGTCAGCAACACCTGCCTGCCTTTCAGATCGAGGGTGTAATCGCCGGGCACCCGCACGGGGTCGGCATCGCTGCCTTCGCCTTCCTGCAAGCTCAGCAGCGGCGGCACGGCGTTCATCTTGACGTACAGATCGGTGTGATCTTCAGCGTGGCCGGAAATGATCAGCGGGGTACGGGCCTCGTCGATCAGGATCGAATCCACTTCGTCGACGATCGCGTACGCCAGGCCCCGCTGCACGCGGCGCTCTACCGCGTCGACCATGTTGTCGCGCAGGTAGTCGAAACCGTATTCATTGTTGGTGCCGTAGGTGATATCGGCGCCATACGCGGCCTGCTTCTCTTCATGCGTCTGCTGAGAGAGGATCACGCCCACGCTCATGCCGAGGAACTTGTAGATCCGCCCCATCCAGTCCGCATCGCGGCTCGCGAGGTAATCGTTAACCGTCACCACATGCACGCCCTTGCCCGGCAAGGCGTTCAGGTACACCGCCAGGGTGGCCGTCAGTGTCTTGCCCTCACCCGTGCGCATTTCGGCGATCTTGCCGTAATGCAGCACCATGCCGCCGATCAACTGCACGTCGAAGTGGCGCATGCCATGCACGCGGATGGCTGCCTCACGTACTACCGCAAAAGCCTCAGGCAGCATGGCGTCAAGCGCCTCACCCTGCGCAAGACGGGCCCGAAACTCGTCTGTCTTGCCTCGCAAGGCTTCGTCAGACAGCGCCTTGATTTGTGGTTCCAGCCCGTTGATGACCCGAACGGTCTGCATGTACTGGCGGATCAGCCGATCGTTGCGGCTACCGAACACTTTTTTTAGAAGGCCTGCGAGCATAGTGATAAGTGGTAAGTGGATACGCGGCAAAGCGCGGATTCTAGCACGCAGCAGAGGGGCCCTCTGTTACGATCCTGACGAACAACCCGGGCCGTACGGCATGCTTGCGCTAGCGCAAGCCAACCCCGGTACTCGCAATCGCTCCTAAGTGGGGACGTTTCCCTTGGCCTCAACCCCGTTGAAGAAAATACTCGGCAGCGCGCAAGCCCTCGCGCATCTGCACGATCACGCCGGCCGGCTGGTGCGCCTGCAAAAAACGGTCGCCAAGGCTTTGCCGCCGGCGATGCGCGAGGTGGTTCGCGTGGCCAATCTGCAAGAAGGGGTGCTGACGCTGCACGTCCCCTCGCCCGCCCTGGCGACCCGCCTCAAGCTCAGCCAGGAAAGCCTGCGCGCGACACTGCTCGCCACGGGGGAGAACATCCACGACTTCAAGATCAAGGTCCGCGTCGACAGCGGCGACCGACCGCCAGCGCCCCCCCCGCAACGCCACATTGGCGAACAAGGCCGACGTGCCCTGCAAACACTGCGCGAACACATGAAAGCCGACGATCCGCTGGCGCGCGCGCTCAAAAAGATGGAAGACGACAGCGCCTGAAGCCTGTCCGCGCGAATTGTCGCGACCCCGCCCCGGTCTGGCGCACAAGCGTCCCTTTTCAGCCGAGCCTGACACGCACCTCCGGGTAACACGCCCCTTTGTTCCGCCCCAAGCGTTTGCGCAGACACGCCCTCGACTTTCACAGATTTACCGTTTATCTGCGGTTTAAAACTTAAGGATTACATTTCCGATATTATTTATCGTAATAAATTTCAAAACCGCCAGCGCAAGGAGTCTTGCGCCATTGCTGCCGGAGCCCGTCATGAAACAATCGGCCTTTCTTTCTGCGCTATTGCTGTCCGCTGCCTGCACGCTGAGCGCTTGCGGCGGAGGCGGGGGTGGCGAGAACGAAAGTAATAGCGGCAGTGGGGGCAGCAGCCCAACGACCCCCAGTGTGGTCGATATCACGACCCCCAGTGCACCCGCCAGCCTCCGCGCCGAAGGCAAATCCGCCACCAGCGTCTCGCTCAGCTGGAGTGCCGCCAGCGACGATCAGGGCGTCACCGGCTACCAGATCTACCGCAACGGTGCCCTGGTGAGTGCCGTACAAGGCAACCTGCTCAACTACATCGACACCGGCCTGATGCCCGGCAGCAGCTATCGCTACAGCATCAAGGCGGTGGACGCCGCCGGCAACCTCTCGCCGGCCAGCGCCGAGTTCCTCGTCAGCACCAATAGCCAGAGCAGCCCGGACGCCCAAGCCCCCAGCGCACCGGCCAGCTTCACCCTCAGCAGCAGTGGCCAGACCAGCCTTAGCCTCAGCTGGAGTCCTGCTACCGACGACGTCGGCGTCGTCGCCTACCAGCTCATGCGGGACGGCAACGTGATTGCCAGCCTTGGCGGCACCGTGCTCAGCTTCACCAACACCGGCCTGATCGCCGGCACCCGCTACTCCTACAGCCTGCGCGCGATCGATGCCAGCGGCAAAGCCTCCCCCGCCGTCACCCTCACCGCCACCACCCAGGCACTCCCGAGCAGCAGCTCCAGCAGCAGTTCAAGCTCGTCGTCCAGCTCCAGTTCTTCAAGCTCCAGCAGCAGTTCGAGTTCTTCGTCCAGCTCAAGCTCCTCCTCCAGTTCATCGAGCAGCTCATCGTCGAGTTCGTCCAGCTCAAGTTCGTCGTCGAGCTCCAGCTCGTCCTCAAGCTCCTCCGGGGGCACGCCAAGCAGCGCATCCTCCTCGTCCAGCTCGTCGAGCAGCAGCTCCGGCGGGCTCACCGCCAAGCGGCTGACGGTGGTCAATCACTGGCTGGGGAATACAGGGGGCAGGGGCAGCTCCATCGTCGGCGGCAATGCCGTCAGCAATTTTATCGAAGACATGAGCATCCTTCGCGCAACCGATGTGACGCCCGAGTATCGAAACCGCACCCCCATGGTCATCACCAATGCCTTTTGGGATGAGACCAATTTTGATGGCGGCGCCTACTTCAACGGCGAACGCGTCACCAAGAACTGGTGGAAGTCGAAAACCAATTCGCGTATCAGCACATACGGCAGCCTGACGGCAAACATCGAGAACTTTTACGGTCGGTTCTTCCTGAAGAAAATCAGCCCGCCGCCGACGGACAGCACGGCCCCCTACGTCCGCCTGAGTGACGGCAGGGCCATCCGCAGCGTGGTCGACCCGACAGCGGTTGCCTTCGACAACAGTGGCCGGCTGTGGATTGCCGACAACGGCCCCGATCAGAACTACAAGATTTTTGACGTGTCGGGCAGCACACCGCCCACGCAAGTCGCCACATTTGGCGACGTCGGCGGTGTATTTGCCGGACCGGTGAAAGGCCGCACGGGTGAAAAGCGTTTCTGGGGTCTGCGCGGCATCGGCTTTGGCGCCAATGGCGAGATTTTCGCGGCCGGCAGTGGCTTGCCGATGCAGACCATGGGGGGCACGGACATTCGCGCCTTCACGCCTGCCGGCACCTTCCAGTGGGATCTGAAGGGCATGTTCATGCATGCGCCCGACATCGACCCCTCCAGCAACGGCACACGCATCTGCACCGCAGCACAGTGTTATGAAATGGATTACAGCAAGGCCCCCGGCAAAAGCTGGCGGCAGGCGGCTGTCACGCTGGATCCTTTCCGCTACCCGGAAGACCCGCGCCTGGTCATGCCGCATGAATCCGCGTTCATCCGTGTTGTCGACGGCAAGCGCTTTCTGTACGCCACGCAGATGCGCGGCGCCTATCTTTCGGTCTATCGTTTTGAACCCGGCAGCGACATTGCCATTCCTGCCGCCCTGCTCTACATCCGCGGCAGTGGGCAAGGCGAAGCCTGGGCCGCCGGCAAGTACCCGGTCTGGAATACCGCGGACAGTCTCAACTTGAGTCGCCGCTACATGTGGCGCGACGCCAATGGCGACGGCGCGCCGCAAGCCAGCGAGTTCGTCGAGTTCTCCGCCCCTGAGCCCTACACCGCCACGGTTGACGTCGATGACAACGGGAATATCTGGATCGGCGGCAAACTCAACGAGTATTCGGCCTACTGGCGCGGCGGCGGCAATCTGCTGATCCCCTTCTCAGGCACCGATGCCTACGGGACGCCGTTGTTCACGCGGAGCGAATTCCGCTACATCAATGTCCCCAGTGCCCAGCTGCCGGCGGGCGATGTCGGCAAGAGCGTTGTCCGTCTCCGCTACCTTGCCAAGTCCGACACCTGCCTGTTGGCGACCGGCGACCGCTTCAGCTTCCCCAGCCGCGTGCACGTCATGGACGGCTGCCTGCAAACCGCCTCTCCGCAGCGGCGCCTGACGATCACCCTGCCCTACAATGACTTGGGCCAGATCCCGAAGCTCGACGTCAACACAGCCACCATGATCATTCCGGCCAGCATCGCCTCGGATGGCGACTACCTGTATGTCGCCCACGGCGACAAAGGGCCGGACGCGAAGGTTCGCGCAGAAGTTAGCGTTTACAGCCTTAGCGACGGCCGCAAGATTGGCTGGATCATCCCGGGCGCGGAGACCAACAACTTCTCCGGGGCGATTGACGTCAACATCGCGATACAGGCGCGCAAGCTCAGTGATGGCAGCCGCGTGATCGCGGTCGAAGAGAACGGCGGTGGCAAAGCCATGGTTTACCACTGGAGGCCCTGACGCGACGACCCAAGCTCCGCCAGGAAAGCCTGCGCGAACACATGGGAGCCGACGACCCGTTAGCGCGCGCACTCAAGAAGATGGAAGACGACGGCGCCTGAGAGCAATGCACGTCACGATTGCTTGAGGCGCTGACCTGCTCACCAACAGCGCTTTCCGCTACGGAAGACGGGACCACGGCATCTTGCACAAGCCCAGCACCCTGCAACACTTTGATCGCGATTGTCACTCATCAGAAAATAGTGCCCTGGCGGGATGCTGCAATCAAATTCAGCACCAGCGAACGCGCACGCCGGGCAGACCGACAACTCGCGATACCATGGACTGCTTGGCGTCCAGAGGACTGATGAAAACAACCATATCGCCACGATTTGCCAATTTTAACGGTTGTACCGCTGGAGACCCGAACCCAGCCCCACGGGATGCTCGGCGCCATAGAACTCGTTGGCACCTGAAACGATTCAGTTACATAAGCACGCATCACAAGCACCAGCATCGAAAGCGCCAAGAAAGCGCCGGCCAACACAGGCCAACGACTATAGGCTGGCCTGACGCCATCGTCTGGAAATGAGCGCAGGAACGCCATGAACCCAGCCACAGCGCCGGGGGGCAACAACCTCCAGCACCCCAATGCCGAACAGCGCAAATAACAATCCGATCGCCATAGCAGCATGGCCTGCGTACAGCATACCGATCGGCGGCACGAGAAAACCTAAGACGGCAGCAAGCGTCTCACTCGGTCGTTCAGCCATATGTCACTTCACCCTTGTCAAATAGTTGAATGACGATATTGCTGGAAAACTCGCAGAACTGTAAGTCTGGCGTGAATAGCAACTGATCTCCACATCCAAACAAACGATAAGGTTTGAACAGTTTTAATCGACAGTTGCGCGGCATACTTGCTGAGAACAGCTGAACCCACGCGAACCAGGAGCCCGCCATGCGAATCGCCGTCTTCGACACCCATCCCTACGACGAACACGCGCTGACCACCGCCAACGCGCAGGCGGGCCATCAGCTTGAATTCTTTGAAGAGCGGCTGCACGACAAGACCGTGGAACTTGCACAGGGCTTCGATGCCGTCTGCCCCTTCGTCAATTGCCGCCTCAGCGATACGGTGCTGAAGCGCCTCAAGGAAATCGGCGTCAAACTCGTCGTGCTGCGCGCGGCCGGCTTCAACGGCATCAACATCGCCGCCGCCGAGCGCCACGGCATCGTGGTCGCCCGCGTACCGGCCTATTCGCCCGAAGCCGTGGCCGAACACTGCTTCGCGCTGCTCATGACCCTGGTGCGCAAGACGCATCGCGCCTTCAATCGCGTGCGCGAGCAGAACTTCTCGCTCGACGGCCTGGAAGGCTTCACCCTGCACGGCAAGACTTTCGGTGCGCTCGGTGCCGGGCGCATCGGCCAATGTGCGATGCGCATCGCGCGCGGCTTCGGCTGCAAGCTGCTGGCCTACGATCCTTACGAAAACACCAAGGCCGCAGAAGAAATCGGCTTCGAGTACGCCAGCATCGACCGCGTGCTGCGCGAAGCCGACGTTGTCTCGCTGCACCTCCCGCTCACCGAGCAAAGCCACCACATCATCAATGCCGATTCGCTCGCGACAATGAAACGCGGCGCAACCCTCATCAACACCAGCCGGGGCGGCCTGATCGACAGCAGCGCGCTCATCGAAGCCCTCAAGAGTGGGCAGATCGGCGGTGTGGGGCTGGATGTTTATGAAATGGAAGAAGGCGTGTTCTTCCACGATCTCTCGGACCGCCCGCTGCAGGACGACATCCTGGCGCGACTGATGATCTTCCCCAACGTGCTGATCACCTCGCACCAGGGCTTCCTCACCCGCGAAGCCCTGCACGCCATCGCGACCACCACGCTCGCCAGCGCCACGGCCTTCGAGCGCGGCGAGCCGATCGCCAACCAGGTCAAGCCCGGCTGAGCCTGCCTCGCCAGACCCTGCTCAGGCGGAAGTCTGGCGAACCATCAGGCGGGTGTGCGCAGCGGGATGTAGACCTTGATGCACATTGCATCCGGGAAGCGCGAATTGCACACATCGGTAATTTCGAAATCGGGGCCGTCGGTGCGCTCGTAGCGGGCGTTTGGCAGCCAGGTGCCGTAGATGTAATCGCGCACGATCTGCACCGTGTTCGCCGGGCCATGCGCCTCGAATTCGGCGTAATACCCGCCCGGCAAACTCAGCGAGACGAAGCCCGCAGGCAAGACCTCGGGCAGATGCGTCACTGCTCGCCTACCAGGAAGGCGAAGTCGCCGTTGTCCTGATAGTCATACGACACCCCCTAGGACCAGGCCGGCGCCGCCTTGTTGGGAATCTGCAGATAGCCTCGGTCTCACCTAAATTCGCGATAAGTTGCTGCTGATATCCGCGTAGTAGTCCGCTTCCAGACTGGTTGTCCCCGTCTTGCCGATCAGCAGACAGGGCTCGTGAAGCCGGATTTCGGCGCCTTGCTGGCGATCTGGCGGGGTCACCGCGGGCAGGAATTCCCATTCTGGCCTGACCCGCAAAACCCCCGCTGCCGCCGGCACTCCGATGGGTTGATGCCGAAGCGGCCACAAGGCCCGGGAGAACGCTTCGTGAGACTGGTAGCCATACGTCAGTGCTGCATCCAGCACACTGCAGGCTGTCGCGCAACAGGCGTGCAGCCTCGAGAGGCGCCGCTGGACGTAGCCCTGTACCGACAAACCGGAAATAGCCCGGAACAGCCGCTGAAAATGGAAGGAGGAGTAGCACGCTGCCGCAGAGATCTCGGCCATGTTCAGCTCGGCCTGCAGATGGGTTTCGATGAAGTCGACGGCGCGCTGGATGCGTTCAAACGGAGTCATGGCAGATTTTGTACGGCAGTTGATTTGGAATCACAGACTCTACGCGAGTGAAGCGCGCCGCATTTGATCGCACGTGCTTTTCTCGCCCCATGCCTTGCCTGGACGCACCGGCAACCACGCACATGACATGAAATAGTGCCTGAAGAAGTCCGCTGATGCGGCTCTTCAGGCAACCCTTCAAAGCCGGATCGCGTACCATGAGAAACCTCGCTAAACATCGGAGATTGCCGTGAAACGACTGCTGCTTACCTGCCTGGGATGCTCTTCGCCACCGCCAGCCATGCCGCGCCAAACCAGGCCCGCTGCCTCTCGGAATGCACACCGCGCATCGGCATCGTCTCGGCCTTCGGTGCCGAGGCCGACATCCTGCTCGCTGAGACCCAGGGCAAGAAGACCTGGACCATCGCCGGTCAGCGCTTCACCAGTGGCAAGCTGCGTGGCAACCCGGTCGTCATCGTGCTCTCCGGCGTCGGCATGGTGAATGCAGCCATGAGCACCCAACGCCTGATCGACCACTTCCGCGTCGAGCGCCTCATCCTCAGCGGCATCGCGGGCGGCGTGAACCCGGCACATCATATTGGCGATGTGGTGGTCGCCGAGCGCGGGGCAATGCCAAACGAGATCTACTGGCACGGCGACGGCAGCCTGCCCGCCGCCTGCGGCCAACCCGGCAACATCGAATGCCTCGGGCTCAAACTCGGGCGCGATGCCCAAGGCAAGCCCTACCCCGACTACCGCATCGGCGCCACCGCCACCGGCATGTTCCTGCGCGAGAACTACGTGCTCAACGCCGCGAACGCCCGAAGGGCGAATTCCGCTTCGACTTCGAGGCCGACCCCACGATGCTCGCCGTAGCACGCGCGATCCAGCCCAGGCTCGCCCACGTGGCCCGCGCGAGCCCAAACAATGCGTTGCGGCCCAGCCCCAGCTGCGCGTCGGGGCGTCTCGGGCGGCGCCTTCCTCGCCAACCCGGACTACCGCAACTACCTGCATGACGCTCGCCGCCGAGGCCGTCGACATGGAAACCGCCGCCCTCGCCCAAGTCGCCTACGCCAACAAGCTCCCCTTCATCGCCTTCCGCTCGCTATCGGATCTTGCCGGCGGCGACGACTTCAGGACGTCGGCGCCTTCTTCGGCAGCGGGCTCGCGGAAACCAACGAAGCCAGCGTCACGCTCCTTCCTTGAAGCCTGGAAAGCGAGCCGGAGCAGGAATGAGGGAAATGTAGAGTTGGCGCTGAGCAAACGAAGCCCAACGCCGGACCGATCCACGGTTTTCACCAGAGGAGCAGAGATGCAAATCGAGAAACTTCGAGCAGGAATAGCTCGCTAAGAAACTGGAACACGCCTATTCGAATGTACTACGACGAAACCAATAACATTCGTCGTCTAACCGGGGGAGTTGGGGCTACGCTCCGGACAATAAGACGTTCGTTATCGCAGGAGTTGCGCTCATGCCAGGAGATGAGATTACCGGATGGCCTCGGCTGCGGCAGTTGCTGCATGTACAAACCAGTGCTACCGAGATCAAATTCGAGCATTTAGCTAAAGGCGGCTACGAAGATGTGCTGGGCTCTCGCAAGCTAGCGTCGCTCCTGCAATGGCTGGTTGAACACAACATAATGATCCATTACTCGGCCATGGATCCCCTGTACTGGTCAATCTTGGACATTATCGAGTCATTGCAGGCCGATGAACGCATTCAGATTGACAAGTTCCAGAAAGAGCTCAAGACGGAACTGCACCACGCTGTAACGCAGGATCTGACCGGATTCCTCGCTCTGTTGCACGGCTTTAACTACCCGGACGTCTCTCGCGCTGACGTTCGAACATTCCTAGAAGGCGTCCTGGATTTTGTAAACGAACACGTACCAAAGGATCGCAGCGTTGCGACCTGGTTACTTAGGCAGACCTTGCGGTACGCAACACGCCTCTCAAAACTTGAGCTGACTTTCCCTTCACGACAACGAGCCAGGCGAGTTGATAGACACTCAGTTGCCAATTCATGCACCGTATCTACACCTTCAAAAATGGTGCTCACGTATTCGACAGGGAAACCTACGTCGAAAAGGCCTTGCAGCACACCGAGCTATACGACGGAACTCGTCGGCTGGACTACCGCTTTGCTGACTCCAAGGCCGAGGTCGGAATCCAGTTATCTGATGTTGTGGCCGGATTGGTTGGGCGACATTTCAACTATTTGCAAGACTATTCACTGCCAGAACTCATACGGCGACGAGATCACTTCAACGAGGTTCAGTTGAACAGCTTGGATCTCTTGCGCAAGCTGATCGAATACTCAGATGATTTCAGCGATGGCCTATTTCACAAACTGATGCCGTTAGACACCTATTTCAAAAACAACGCATTCCTGCACGATCAGGACGCTCCACCATTCATGTGGGCATAAAACCCGTAGCCTGGATTAGCCGCTTCGCGGCGTAATCCGTGTCGCCGCAGGCGAAGCAAAACCCCACCTCAAGACGTCGCCGGAACCGGTTCGCTTCTGGGAAAATCCCGCTCTCCGGGCAGCAAGCCAAGCGTAGTGCCAGCTCAGCGTTCAACAAGGAAAACAATCCGATGGGACCTGACATCGAAAATGCCATCGACTTTGCCGTGATCGGCGTCGATTTTCGCCACAAGCCCATCGTGGTGGGGGGCTTGGCGATGGAATTCCATGGCCTGCGCCCGCGTGGCGAAGACATCGACTTCATCATCCACGACGAGGATTACCAGCAGTTGCGCCGCCTTCACCCGAATTGCCGCAAGGATATCTGGGGCGACCTGGGCATACACCATGCGGGGTACGAGCTGTTTCGCAGCATGTGGAAGTTCGATTACGCCCATTTCCTGCCCGGCAGCATCGAGCTGGCACGCGTGCGGGTGGTGAATATCGATCAGCTCTTCCGCATGAAGGTCTTCGCCCTGCAGGCCCACGAGAAGCATCAGGCCGATGTGGAGCTGATCAAGCGGCATTTCGAGGCGGGCCAGAATCCGGCCTATTGCCGCTATATGGAAGCGCACGTCCCGAGCTATCTCGAAGCGCCGGGCGGCACGCTCTTCAACAACACGTTCGAAGAACATTGGGACGCACAGAGCCGCTGATCCAATGGCGGCGCAAAGCGCCTCAGATGATGCCCGAAGAGCCGCTTGCAGCAAGCCTCTTCAGGCAATCCCTATTGCCTGTATTTGATGCAATGCGCCTTGATCGGCCAGTCGCAAGAGCAGCCGTATTGGGTCGCACAGTGAAAAACCTGCCTGCAAGGCTTCAGATCATCGGGGCGATCAAGCGCTCTGCGACCAGCAGCAACATGAAGACCAGTGCACAACGACGCCCTCATGGCTTGTCTTGGCGGGCGTGTCCTGCGGGCTCAGGTCGAACCAGGGTGGCCTGTGCGTACGCGGCGATGGACGCCTTGAGCGCGTCCCAGCTGGCGTCACTGTGCAGGTCGTAGGCGCCGAAACGGCGAATCTTGCGGGCGCGCAGCAGCAGGTACTGCACCCCCGCGATCAAAACGGTTGTCGCTCCGATGTGATCTTGCCAGAGTGCCGCATCGTCACCGCCCAGCAGCGTGGCGACGGCCTGTCCCCAGCGTTCGCGCTCTTCTTCGAGCACCGCGGTGAGCTCGTTGCGGGCCACGAGTTCGGCAGCGAGCACTTCCAGGGTGAGCGGGCGGCGGCGCAAGGCGTCGATGAAATGCGAGAAGAACCGCGTGAGCCGTTCAGGCGGCGGAAGTGTCAGCACATCGGGCTGCTCGGCGATCAGGTCTTCTACCCGTGGCCAGAACTGCCCGCTCCGCCCCCAGACGGCCAGCAGCGCTGGCAGCCCGCCGAAGTAGCGATAGATCAGTACCTTGTCGACACCGGCCTGCTTGGCGATGGCGTTGACGCCGATGCCCGTGAAGCCTTCGCGTGCAAGCACCTCGCCGACGGCGGCGAGGATGCGTTGCTCGGTCTGCTCACGGTTGCGGGGTTGGCTCATGCGCGGATGATCGCACGCAATTCGCGCCGCGGCGTAGCACTCGGCGTCGAGCCATAGCCCACGCGGCCCAGCATCTGCACAACCCGCTGCGCTGAGGCTTCGCCGAGCAGGTTTTGATGCATCGCCCGATACGGCGCGTCCATCTCCGGAAATTCCTGCAGCGCCTGGCTGAGCGGATGCAACTGTAGGCCGAGTGTCATCGCCTGCAGCTGCAGGCGCAGCCAGGCGCGCCCGGCTTCCACCTCGCCCACCCGGCCCGGTTCGGTACTCAGCCAGGCAAAGCCCATGGCGCTGAGGCAGGCATCTGCGTAGTGCTGGCGGGTAGACTTGAAGGCAACGCTGTCAGGTGGTGGAACCTGGCTACGGTCAAACAGGCCCAGCGCGGCGATCGCCCGCACGGCAGGGTTATTCAGACTGACGCCATCGCGGTGCTGCAGGATTTCGTCGGGGCCGATACGCGTCAGACGCTGGCTTTCGAGCACGGTCGCCGGAGTCCGGATCTCTACCTCGGCGGCCTCCATGCATAAACGGCGCAAGACAGCGACCCGCTCGCGATCAACGCTCCCGCCCACCGCTACAGACTCCGGCCACGAGACAGAGAGCAGCTGCTGCAATCCTTCCGGCGAAACCGGCCGTGTTGTGTCATACGCGTCTTTGGCAGTATGACGGCGCTGTAATTGTGCAAACAGCGGGTCCGATGACACCGAGCCGCCACGCCGCCAGCGGATGCGGGCGACCGACTGGTCGCTGAGCGTGCGGGCGGGGAAGGCACCGGATGGAAAGAGTTCGAGCTGCGTCTCCATGCCACGCTCGCGCAAGGCGATAAGCAGGGCCTCGATGAAGCAGCCCTGGCTGACCATGATCTGGCGAAACCACGGATCGGTCGCTGGCAGCAGGCGCTCCCGGTCGACGTAGAGGGTGATCGTGTCCGGCTCTTTCAGATCCACCAGCCAGGGCTGCATGTTGTGGGCGCTCGGACTGAGCAGCGCCCAGGCGAGCGCCCATTCCGCCAGCGATGCGCTGGCGGACGGCCCAGCCCAGGCTGCGACCGCCTCATCGGGAAAACTGCTGCTGCACGCAGCCATTGGCAGGGTGGTCAGGGCGACGCAGCCGCCCCCGAGAATGCGGATGAAATTCCGTCTATGCATGATCAAATCTCCGGTCAGGGTTGCGGCGATGCCGCAGAAAAACATTGAGGCCACTGCGCGCAGCGCGCACTCCAGGCAAGCAGTGCCGCGTGCAAATGGGCGTAGGGGTCGAAAGCCTTGCCGAGATCGCGCAGGTGTCCGTGAATGCGCTCGTCACGCACCGCCACCACGCGCCCGTCGGCGTCGCGCACGGTCGCGGTGATCCGCAACGAGCCGGTATCGAGTGGCCACAGCAGCAGCGCAGTACTCAGCACATTCAGCGCGGGCGACACCGGCTTGATCTCGCCAATCCGGATCGTCAATTGCAACGGGCCGGCGGCAGTGCGGGCAAACGCCTCGCGAACCGGGTCAATCAAGGCCACCTGGCTCACGGACGCCTCGGGCAAGAGATCGGGCGCGACGTCCACCACCACCTCACTCAGGCGTGGCGCGCTTAGCCCGTCGGCCTGCCAGTCAGGTGCAACGCGAAGGCGAAGCTTGGCCTCATCGCGAACAAGGCGCAGCGGCCCATCAGCCAGCTCCGCCGATACGGGCGGCAGCCCGGCGCACCCGGCACAAACAAGCACGCCAGCGCCAACCAGCACAGCAGGTAATCCACGAAACGTCACGCCCACCTCCATTTGTCACTACGCAGTGACAGTATAAGTCACCTACCGGTGACGTCAATGCGGTCAGGTAAAGGTGCCGACAAAAAACTCGCGACACACTGATTTTTTAACGTTAAAATACCGGCCTTCATTTACCGGAAAGGAACGCCTCATGAAGGTACTGTTCATCGGTGGCACGGGCATCATCAGCTCTGCGTGCTCGGCACTGGCCCTGTCGCAAGGCATCGAGCTGAGCTTGCTCAACCGCGGCCAGTCGTCCCGCCCTGTTCCTGCAGGAGCGGAAGTCATCCAGGCGGACATCCGTGACCCTGCATCTGTCACGGCTGCGATCGCCGGCCGGCGCTGGGACGCGGTGGTCGATTTCATCTCCTTTACGCCCGGGCATGTGCAAGCCGCGCTGGATGCCTTCGCGGGCAAGACAAACCAGTACGTGTTCATCAGCTCGGCCTCGGCCTACCGCAAACCGTCGGTGGCGCTGCCGGTCGTTGAATCGAACCTGCTCCACAACCCTTACTGGGCTTACTCGCGCGACAAGATCGCCTGCGAAGACTTGCTGTTCAAGGCTTTCCGCGAACAGGGCCTGCCGATCACCGTGGTACGCCCCTCTCACACCTATGACAAAACACTGCTCCCGATGGATGGGGGCTGGACGGTGGTTGATCGCATGCTCAAGGGGCAAGAGGTCATCGTGCACGGCGACGGCAGCTCGTTGTGGACGCTCACTCACCACAAGGACTTTGCAGTCGGCCTGCTCGGTCTGCTCGGCCAAACCTTTGCGCTGGGCGAGGCCTTCCACATTACGGGCGACGAGTGGCTGAGCTGGGACGAGATTTTCCGCATCGTGGCGCGCGCGGCCGGGGTGGAGGCGAAGATCCGCCATGTCACCTCCGACACGATCGCGCGCTTTAATCCGGAATGGGGCGCCGGCCTGCTGGGTGACAAGACGCATTCGATGATTTTCGACAACAGCAAGATCCGCCGCATCGTGCCGGGCTTCCGCCCGACGATTCCGTTTGCGCGCGGCGCCGAAGAAATCCTGGCCTGGTATCAGGCGGACGCCAGTCGCCAAAAGATTGACGCCGACTTTGCGGCCCGCTACGAACAGATTCTGGCTTTTGAAAACCGCTGAGCCTCGCGCCAGCGACATCCCCTTCTCTCTTACAGGAACACATCATGGATTCATTCGTTTTCCAAAATGCCACCAAGATCATTTTCGGCCGCGACAGCGAAGCCAAAGTCGGCGCCGAAACCGCCCTCCATGCCAAGAAAGTGCTGCTGCACTCCGGCATGGGTAGCGCCAAGCGCAGCGGTCTGCTCGATCGCGTGATCGCCAGCCTGCGTGCGGCCGGCGTCGAATTCGTCGAGCTGGCCGGCGTGCAGCCGAACCCGCGCCTCTCCAAGGTGCATGACGGCATCCGCATCTGCCGCGAACAGAAGATTGATTTCATTCTGGCGGTGGGCGGTGGCAGCGTCATCGACTCCGCCAAGGCGATTGCGGCGGGCGTCCCCTACGAGGGCGATGTGTGGGATTTCTACTGCGGCAAGGCGCATCCGAAATCGGCGCTGAAAGTAGCCTGCGTGCTGACCATCCCGGCGGCAGGCAGCGAGAGCAGCGGCAGCACCGTGATCACGAAGGAAGAAGGCCAGCTCAAGCACGGGCTGACCTGCGACGATTACCTGCGCCCGGTGTTCTCGATCATGAACCCTGCGCTGACGGCCACGCTCTCGGTCAAAGACACCGCCATCGGCGCAGCGGACATCATGTCGCACGTGATGGAGCGCTACTTCACCAACAGCACCGCTGTCGATTACAGCGACCGCCTTTGCGAAGCCACCATGCGCTCGGTGGCGTATAACCTGCCACGCGTGCTGGCAGCGCCGCAGGATTACGACGCCCGCGCCGAGCTGATGTGGACGGGCACCAACGCACACAGCGATCTGATCGGCATGGGTCGCGGTGGCGACTGGGCGTCACACGAAATCGAGCACGAACTCAGCGCCCTGTATGACATTGCCCACGGCACCGGCCTGGCCATCGTCTTCCCGGCCTGGATGAAGCACGTCTATCGCCACGACATCCAGCGCTTTGCACGTTGGGCGAATCGCGTCTGGGACGTGGAAGCCGATTTCGGCAATCCGGAAGCCGTTGCGCTGGAAGGGATTCGTCGTTTCGAAGCCTTCTACACCCGCAACGGCTTGCCTGTGCGCTTGAGCGAAGCCGGCATCGGCGCTGATCGCCTGGACGAAATCGCCGCCCGCCTGAGCCAGAACGGCCAGCGCAGCGTCGGCAACTTCGTCAAGCTCGATCAGGCGGCGATCCGCGCCATCCTGGAACTGGCGCGCTAATCAGCTTGATCCCCCGAATCCCGGGCAAACGCCTGTCGGCGGATACTTGCCCGGGGCTATCACTTTCGTTCCGCAATCACTTAAGATCCTGAGACATCATGAAACCTCTACAAGACAAATGGGCGCTGATCACCGGCGCCAGCCGCGGCGTCGGCAAACAGCTTGCCCAGGCATTGGCCGCCGAAGGCTGCAAACTCATCCTGCACAGCCGGGACTTGGCACACACCGCCAGCCTGGTGGCAGACCTGAAGCAACAAGGCGTGACGGTGCACCAGGTCGCAGCGGAGCTCAGTGACGCAGCGGCAGTGCTCAAACTGGCTAGCGACGTCCGCGCAATCTGCGGCTCGCTGGACATCCTCTACAACAACGCTGCGATCATGACGGCCTATCACGAGAACTATCTCGACGTGGTGCCCGCCGAATATGCGCTGAGCTTCCAGGTCAATACCCTGGCGCCGATCCTGCTGTGCAATCACTTCCTGCCTGACATGGTGCAGAAGGGCTGGGGCCGTATCGTCAACGTCACCTCGGGCATCAAGGATCAACCCGAGCTGATGGCCTACGCCGCATCAAAGGCCGCGCTCGACAAGTATGTGTACGACATGACGCCGAAGCTTGCGGGCACCGGCGTCACCATGAACCTGATGGATCCGGGCTGGTTGCGCACCGACCTCGGCGGGCCCAATGCGCCGAACGCCGTCGAAAGCGTGCTGCCCGGCGCACTCGTGCCGGTGCTGGCCACCAATGGCATCAGCGGCCAGTTCCTCCACGCGCAAGACTACGCCGTCGCGCACTGAGCGAGAGACCACGCCCGCCACCATGCCCAACATCACGCTCCACGATGTCGCACGCGCGGCGGGCGTCTCTCACACCACGGTCTCCTGGGCCTTGCGCGGTGACCCGCGTATCAAGCCCAGCACACGCGAAAAGGTGCTCGCAGCCGCGCAGGCGCTAGGCTATGTGCCAAACGAAGTCGCGCGTTGCCTGGTCAAGGGCTGCACAAATACCATCGCCATTGTTTCGCACACCTTCTCGTCGGCTTTCGAATCCGAGACGCTGCGCGGCATCGAGCTGGAAGTCAGCGAATCGCACCCCTGCTTTACCCTCGCGCAGTACAGCGCCAGCGGCTCGGCCGAGCGTGCACAAACGCTCTATGAACAGTTGCTGCGGGGTAACAAGGCCGACGCGGTGATCAGTCTGGCAGATCCGCCGAGCCCCGCCATCCATGCCGCTTATGTCAAGGCAAAGAAGCCGCTGGTGGTGTTTGATGAAGACGCCATTGGCATGGACATGATTCACGGTGATAGCGCGCTGGGGGCAAAGCTGGCCACCGAGCTGCTGCTCGACCGCGGTTGCCGCCGCCCTGGCATCATCAGTTCTCAGACACAGGAAAACGGCCGCCTCAAATGCAATCCGGGTCGCGTCTCCACCTTCTTCAAGCTCTGCGCCGAGCGTGGCGTGGCGGCTCAGCAGCGGAGCATCCACGAGTTCCGGTTTGAAAGCGGGCAGGCCTTGGCGGCCAGCATCGTGGCAGAGGCCTGGGACGGGGTGTTCTGCGCGGCCGGTGACATGGTCGCCATCGGCATCATGGCCGGTTGCCGCGCACTCGGCGTCCGCATTCCGGAGGATCTGCGCGTGGTCGGCTATGACGACCTGCTGGTGTCCTCAATGGTGCAGCCCGCGCTGACCACGATTGCCCAACCACTGGAAACCATGGGGCGCGAAGCCGTTCGGCTCTGCTTTAACGCCCCGGCCGAGGAGCGCTACACGCCCGTCAGCCGATGCTTCACACCCAGACTGATCCAGCGCGATAGCGCCTGAGCACACGCGCGAGCTAGAGCACGAAGATCGCCAGGCGCTCCAATACCAACAGCAACATGAAGACCAGTGCGACCACGACCCCGGCCCGGCACAGCCGCCACGCCCAGGTAAAACAGCGCGGCTCACGCGTCAGGATGCCGGTCCCCACACACAGGGCAATGGCGATGACCAGCAGGATGCCCAAAACACGCAGGATCACCATGGCTCAGGCCGGCTGCAAGGCAAGTTGACCCCGCAGGGCCTCGGGTACGGCTGTCTCCTGCTCGAAGCTGACGATCTCCCAGGCCTCCTGGTCTTCGAGCAGCACACGCAAGATCTGATTGTTGAGGGCGTGACCGGACTTGTTGGCACTGTAGGCCGCCAGCAAGGGGTGCCCGGCGAGGTAGAGATCGCCGATTGCGTCGAGAATCTTGTGTTTGACGAACTCATCGTCGTAACGCAAGCCATGCGGATTCAGCACGCGGTGCTCGTCCATCACAATGGCATTATCAAGACTTCCGCCCAGCGCCAGTCCCATGTTACGCATGGCCTCGACTTCGTGCATGAAACCAAAGGTGCGCGCCCGAGCCACATCGCGCGCATACACCTGGTGGGAGAAATCCACGGTTGCTTCAGTCTGCGTGCCGTCAATGGCCGGGTGGTTGAAGTGGATCGCGAAGCTGAGGCGAAAGCCATCATAGGGCTCCAGCTTTACCCACTTGTCGCCTTCACGGTATTCCACCGGCTTCTTCACCCGCAGGAATCGCCGTGGTGCATTCTGGAACTCGAATCCGGCCGACTGCAGCAGGAATACGAAGGGCGCCGCGCTGCCATCGAGAATCGGGATTTCCGGCGCGTCCACGTCTACATAGCAATTGTCGATGCCCAAGCCAGCGAGCGCTGACATCAAATGCTCCACCGTGCCGACTTTGGCCGCACCCTTCTGAAGCCCCGAACACATGCGCGTATCCACGACCGAATAAGGGTCTGCCGGCATTTCAACCACAGGGTCCAGGTCGACTCGGCGGAACACGATGCCGGTATCCGGCGCGGCGGGCCGCAAGGACAATTCCACCCGCTGACCGCCGTGAAGGCCGACGCCGGTCGCGCTGACAATGCTTTTCAGTGTTCGTTGCCTGATCACGGCTGAGCTTCCTTTGGCGGTGCGGCTAAGCAAGGCGGCAATTGTACGCTTGCGCAGCGCAGCAAGCCCACTATTGCCCGGATTGCTCAGCCCAATCGCGCTGCAGGGGAGGCCTCGGGACATCGCCTACCGGCGCCCCTGCGTGATCACCGTCGCCGAAGCGTCTTGTTTGAGCCCGTGCTGGCAACAACTGGCGCTGGAAAAACAAAAGCCCGGATGGGCTGCATCCGGGCTTGCGTGGAACACGCGTCTCAAGCGGCCTTGGGGTCGGGCCCGAAAGCGTTCTCGCTCTTCTCGCCTTCGATCGCGAGGAAGTAGATCAGCACCAGGCCAATCACGGGGATCAGTGCCAGCAGCATGAACCAGCCGCTGCGGCCGGTGTCGTGCAAGCGGCGCACGCCCACAGCCACGGACGGGACCAGCACGGCAAGCGAGTACAGGGTGCTGAGCAGCGAGAAGCCGATCAAGCCGCCAATGATCCCCAGGGCAATCGCGATGCCCAGGTTGAACAGCGTGAACATCCAGAATTCCTGGCGACGCGCACGCCCAGTGAACAGCGCATACTTCTTCAGAACGTCGGTATACCAATGCATTGTTTTTCTCCCTCTGTTGAACACAAGCAAATCGCGATACGAGATCCGGATAGACCCGCGCGATGCGCGCCGGAGTATAAACGCAAAAGTGTGTCACGACCGCTGGTCCGGACCAACAATCCGCTGATCGGCATGCATGGGGTCTTAGCGATGACCAGGCAGCGACGACTTGATCGACCGCTGATGCTGTGCAATCGTGGCCGCCAGAATACGTGAAGCGAAGCTAATCCATACCCCCGACGAACAGAACCCATGCCTTTCGCACTGCGCCATGCCGAACTCCGCATCCAGGCCGACAAAGTCTGGCTGGATGCTTTTCTTTCCTTCGCCCCCGACGTGCGCGGGCTGGTGATCTGTGCGGTGCCACACCTGATCAGCTTGCGTGAATCACGTGAAGCCTGCCTCTGCAAGGTGCTTGAGCAGGCCGGGTTTGCCACCCTGCTGCTGAGCCTGCTGACGCCCCACGAGGACAAGCGGGACCCGGACCTGCGCTACAACATCGCGCTGATCAGCCAGCGTCTGGCCGCCGTCAGCACCTGGATCGACCATCAGCCCGGCATGGCCGAGCGTCCGCTGGCCCTCCTCACGAGCGGCACGGTCGCGGCCGGCGCCGTTCGGTTGATACAACAGCATCCGACCCGATTTGCCGCGCTGATCAGCAAAGCGGGGCGTATCGACCTGGCCGGCGTGGCGCCGCTCCGGCAACTGCAGACGCCCACGCTGATCGTGCTGCCGGGCGCCGAGCCGGCCTTGCTGGCCCCCAGTCAACTCGCGCTGAAACTGCTGACGGGCCCCCGCCAGATCCTGGAGATCCCGCACGCCAGCGCTGACTTCTTCGAGCCCGGGACGCTGGACGCCGTGGCACAAGCCTGCAGTCACTGGCTTCAGGCCCACATCCCCGCGCATCCGGCACCTGCGCAGCCTGTCAGCGCGGGCTAGCGGCCCGGCAACGATGGTCTATGGTGAGATTAATTTCATGTTGCCCCCTGGATGACAGTCTTGATTGCCTCAATCTCCACCTCTCTCGCACCCTATACCCCGCCGCGCGCCAAGAATGCCGAGGCGGCTGAGTCCGGCGAGTCGCCTGTCGCCGCGAGCGAGAAGGAATTGTCGTCCGAGCAACAGGCGCAGGTTCAAAAGCTGGCCGAAACCGACCGCAAGGTGCGCGCCCACGAAAATGCACATCTGGCCGCGGCGGCAGGTATCGCGGTCGGCGGTGCGAATTTCAGCTTCGAGACGGGCCCGGATGGCAAGCGCTACGCCGTCGGCGGTGAAGTGCAGATTTCGGTATCGGAGGGCAAGACGCCTGCGGACACCATTGTGCGGGCGGAGCAGGTCCGCCGGGCCGCACTGGCGCCGGCAGATCCCTCCGCTCAGGACCAGAAGGTCGCTGCGGAAGCCTCACAGATGGCCGCACGCGCGAGGATGGCGCAAGTCATGGCATCGCTCCAGGGCAGTTACAGCGACACCCCGCCCAAAGGCAATCTGATCGACGCCCAAGCCTGAGGCTGCGAGAAGAATGCTCGCAAGACGTGCCTCGGAGATGCCCTGTCCATGCGCCTCTTCAGGCACCCCGGCGGCACGCAGATTTGACGCAAACGGGTTGCGCAGCCTGCCGGCCAAGCACAGACAAAGCGCTTGCGTGTATCCTCGCGGTTCGCAAAGTTCAGCCTGACCCTCCGCCATGAATCCCAACCGCCGCGCCCTGCTTGCTGTTTCAAGCCTGTCTGCCTTGTCTGCCGCCCTGAGCGGTTGTGCCAGTCTGATGCCTGCGAGCATGGATGAGGACATCACGGTGGATCCACAGCACAAAGGTCTGCCAGGCGAACGGGTCAATGGGCGTCCGACCTTCAAGACCATCCAGGGCGCCGTTGACGCTTTGCCAGCCTACGCCACCAAGCCGCGGCGGATCTTCATCCGGGTAGGGCGATACGCCGAGAAACTGGTGGTCGACAAGCCCTTCGTCTCGCTGCTTGGCGAAAACATGCGTAAAACCATGCTGCGTTTCGACGCGCATGCGGGTCAGCAGAAACCGGACGGCAGCGGCATTCTGGGAACCGCGGGCAGTGCTGTACTGACCGTCAAGGCACGCAATTTCTCGGCTGCAAACCTGAGCATTGAGAACGGTTTTGATTTCCCGACGAACGATGCAAAGGATCTGAAGGATCCAACGCGCACCGACAAACCCCAGGCGGTCGCGGTCCTGACCACGGCAGGCGCCGACCAGACGCACTTCCAGCGTGTCCGCATCGCCGGGCATCAACACACGCTGCTGCTGCAAGCGGGCCGTGCCCTGTTCGAAGAGTGCCGGATCAGTGGCAACGTGGATTTCATTGCCGGCGCCGGCCAAGCCCTGTTTACATCCTGCGAACTGCTGACACGAACCCGTGCGCAGCAGCCCGGGGTCGAATTCGCCACCTGCATCACAGCGCCCAGCACGCCGATCGGCAATGCCTGGGGCTTCGTCTTTCTGGGCTGCAAACTGACGCGCGATGACCCGAACCAGCCGGCCCGTTCCTGCGCGCTGGGTCGCCCCTGGCATCCGCCTCAAGATTTCGCAGACGGCCGTTACGCAAACCCGAACGCAATCGGCAGCAGCGTCTTCATCGACTGCGACATGGACGCGCACATTCTTCCGGAAGGCTGGGTGAAGATGGCCGGCGTCGCCAAAGTTGGCACCGCGCCAGTCTGGTTCCTGCCAGAAGATGCGCGCCTCTTCGAGTATCGCAACAAGGGACCGGGAGCGGCGGCCCATCCCAAACGGCGCCAATTGACCGCGGTGCAAGCCGCGGAATTCGCTCGCGAGCGATTGCTTGAGGGCTGGCGACTCTGAGTCCGATAGCCCAAGCATGATTCCTTGGCTGGAAACCCCCTTCGACTTCCCGCCCGCCACCACCGCATTGCGGGAACCCAACGGGCTGCTCGCGGCCGGAGGGGCGCTGGAGCCTGACTGGCTGCTGAATGCCTACGGCCGAGGGGTTTTCCCATGGTTTTCGGCAGACGACCCGATACTCTGGTGGACGCCAGACCCAAGAATGGTGCTGATACCGGGACAGCAGAAAATCTCACGCTCCTTGCGCAAGACCCTGCGTGCCGGGCGTTTCGAGATCCGCTGCGATACTGCGTTTGCGCAAGTGATCGCTGCCTGCGCGGGCCCACGGCGCGAAGCGTCGGGCACGTGGATCGTCGAGTCGATACAAGCGGCCTACTGCCGTCTTCATACGCTCGGCTGGGCCCACAGCGTCGAAGCCTGGCAGGATGAAACGCTGGTCGGCGGACTCTACGGGGTGGCCATCGGCCGGGCGTTCTTCGGTGAATCGATGTTTCATCACCGGACCGATGCCTCCAAGGTCGCGTTTGCCCATTTGCTGCAATTGCTCGAACGCGAAGGCTACGCCATCCTGGATTGCCAGATGAGCACGGCTCACCTGGCCTCGCTGGGCGGGCAGGAGATGGATCGCGAGGCTTTCATTCAGGGGCTGTCGCACTGGACCCAGGAAAACCGCCGACCCGGGCAGTGGCCCGCCGGATACGCAAAATGCGCGTGGAATCACAAATGTCTCAACTGAAAGATCTGCCCTACTCCCTGTTGCAGTTCTACGCGACCGCACCGTACGACTGCTCCTACCTGCCAGCGCGCATGGCCAGATCACAAGTCGCCACGCCCGGACACCTGATCGACACGCCCCTCTACGGCGATCTGGTTCGCCACGGCTTCCGGCGCAGCGGCGTCTATACCTACCGCCCCTGGTGCGATACCTGCCGGGCATGCATCCCGGTGCGCCTGCCGGTTGAACGCTTCCAGCCAGACCGCAGCATGAAACGCGCGTGGGCCAGGCATCAAAGCCTGGTAGCCACCGAAACAGGACTGGAGTACCGACAGGATCACTACGACCTCTATCACCGCTATCAGGCCGCGCGCCATACCGGTGGCGGCATGGACGGGGATAGTCAGGACCAGTACACGCAGTTTCTGCTGCAGAGCCGGGTCGATACGCGCCTGATCGAGTTCCGCGAACGGGGAACACTGCGAATGGTATGCGTGATCGATTGCCTGCCTGACGGCCTGTCGAGCGTGTACACCTTTTTTGACCCGGACGTGGCACAGGCCAGTTTCGGCAGCTACGGCATCCTGTGGCAGCTCGACGCCTGCCGCCGCATTGGCCGTCCTTACCTTTACCTGGGCTACTGGATCCGGGATAGCGACAAGATGAATTACAAGCGACGCTACCGGCCGCTGGAAGGCCTGGTCGAAAACGTCTGGCGCGAGCTGGATGAGGAGGACTTTGCCCGGCTCGCCTGAGCCACGCTATCCCGCGATGGCTGCACGCAGCTGCCGTTGCTGCTGAGCGACCTTGGCCTGGATGTAACCTTTGAGCTCGCGGAACGGAATCGGCTTGCGATACACCAGCACATCTGCCGGCAAGCCCCCCTGGTCTTCGATGTCGTTGTCACGCAGGCCGGTCACCACGACAATGTCCATCGCCGCCAGGCTAGGATCTGCACGCAATTTTCGAATCAGCGCAAACCCGTCGAGATCCGGCATGACCAGATCGGCGACCAGCAGATCAGGGCGCTGTCGGCCGATCTCCATCAAACCTTCGAATCCGGAGGATACGATCTTGAGCTCGATCGGAGCGTCCCAAGCGCCCAGGGTTTTCTCGTACAGCGCTTGCATCAGCCGGTCATCCTCCGCCACCAGCACCCTCACCGCCTTGGGCATGTTGCTTGGGGATGTCGCACTCTGATGACTACGCAAAAAAGCATCGACCGAACTCACCCGGATCCGGCGGTGCCCGCCCGCTGTCTTCCAGGCATCCAGCAAGCCACTCTCGACCATCTGCTGAACAGTGGTCAGCGACACGCCCAGGCGCTGGGCAGCGTCACGTGTGCTGCAAAACTCACTCGCTGTTGAAACGGCCTCTGACATTCAGGACAACCTCTGGGAAAGTCGCTGCGGACCCGCGACAAGTCTCCGCGCCACGACGAAGCGGCATTGTAAAGCGCTCGTCTGTTTTTTTCCGTTCCAGCCGCCCAACGTCACCCCGGTGCATGCGGCCAGGAGAATGCGAAAAAAACTGTTCCCTGCAACGCGGCGGTGTCGTTCGATCAAGACTTGGCCCAGAATTGCCGTTGACGAGACACCCCTGCCGAGGCGCCCACGCCGATGAATGCTGAGAAGGAAATCCCCAACAAGTTCTCACCTCCCACCGTGGCATGGCTGATATTTGCCCTGGTGCTGGTGCTGACCGGGGGCGCCGCCATGCATTCCTTTCGGGCAGCCACGTCCGAGGCCCATCTCCGTTTCAACGCCCAGTCGGATGCGGCGGTCAAACTTCTGGACCGGCTCAGCCGGGAGTACCAAACGCTCACGCGCGGCGCTGCCGGGATGATCCGCGGCAATCCCTCGATAGACCGCGTCCAGTGGACCGACTACGTGGCCGGGCTCGAACTGCCCGCCGAGCACACCGGCACCCAGGGGATCGGCTACATCGAACTGGCCGCCCACGGTGTCGAGCCCGCGTTAGTGCCCGATACACGGGTCAAGCTCCTGGCTCCTGCAACCTGGCAAAACCAGCAGCTGATTGACCAGGATCTTGCCGCACAGCCCGCGCTCTGGCGTGCCATGCGCCTTGCACGCGACACCGGCGCGGTCACCACGTCCGCCAGAATTTCACTCGTGCAGGAAACCGTGGGCGAAACACAGGATGGCATCGTCCTGTTTGCACCGATCTATCGTGGCGCGACGACGCCGCGCATGCTGTCCCAACGCCAGGCACAGTTGGTGGGTTTTGCATTCACCCTGATCCGTTTGCAGGACATGAACGAGGCGTTGAAGGCGGAAAGGGCCCAGCCGGCTGCGGGCCTCCATGTTGAGGATATTGAAGCCCCTGAAGGCCAGCGCGACCTGATCGGCCAGATGCCGCCCGTCACGGCAAAGCCACTGTTTGAAATGTGGCACCGATTGCCCATCGGCAGCAGTACGTGGTCTGTTCATCTCTACGGCGGGCGTGAAATCGCCGCCGCTAAGCAGTTGCGGGAACCCTGGCTGATCATGGCTGCAGGCAGCATGCTCAGCCTGCTGCTGCTCTTTGTCATCACGACGTTGAGCACGCAACGTCGCCAGGCGCAAGGATTGGCGATCAAGATCAGGCAAGAATCTTCGGAGCAGGAAACCCGCCACCGGAATACGTTCGAGAGTTCCTCCTCCGTACTCTTCCTGCTCGACCCGGAGGACTGCACCATCTTCAGCGCCAACCCCGCTGCGCAGCGTTTCTACGGCTATACGTATGCTGAGTTTGCAGGAATGCCGCTCGCCCACATCAGCCTGAACGCCGAAGACGAAATTCAGCGTGACCTTGATTTGGCCGCCGCGGGCAGTTGTGAAGGCTTCTCGTCCAAACATCGACTGGCAAATGGAGAGATACGGCCGGTTGACCTGCACTGCCGCAGCATCTATCTGAACAATCGACCACTCCTGCACGCCACGGTCTTCGACGCGACCGAACATCGCGAATCCGAATGGCAGCGAACGCTGCTGGGACTCGCAATTCATCACGTCGAGGAACTTGTGTTCCTGTCCGGGGAAGCGGGCGGCATCCAGTTCGCCAACGAAGTCTGCAGCAGCAAACTGGGCTACACGCATGATGAATTGCTCGCCATGAGCATTCGCGACTTGCTCGGCGAGAAGACCGCGCAGCACTGGGCGGAACACTGCAACCAGGTCAGCGCCGGAGGAACCCGGCTCTTCGAAGCCGATTTGAAGCACAAGGATGGCCACACACTGACAGTCGAAGTCTGCTGTGCCCACTTTCCCTACGAGGGGCAGTGCTTCAAGCTTTGCCTGGCGCGGGACATCAGCGCGCGCAAGGCGCTTGAAACGGAACTGGAGCAGTACCGCAGCAATCTGGAACAACAGGTTTTCGAAGAGACCCGGAAATTCAGGGCGCTCGTCGAACAATCGATCGTGGGTATCTACATCTTCCAGGAAGGCAATTTCGTCTACGTCAATCCTTTCATGGCCAGCATGTTCGGCTATGCCTCGCCCTGCGAAATCATCAACAAGCTGGCCATCAAGGATCTGATCTCGCTGGCAGACAGCCCCTTCATGCCCAAAGGCGTGCCGCCTCGCACCAACAACTCCAGCGACGCGATGCACTACAGCTTCTCGGCAATCAAGAAAGACGGCTCGCGTTTCGTGATCGACGCGCACGGGCGCTACATCATGTATCAGGGCCGGCCCGCCATCATTGGCGTGGTGGTCGATATTTCAGACGCGTGCCGCGATCAGAACGAACTGCAGCGACTGGTCGCCGAGAAAGCGGCGGCGCTGGCCAGAAGCGACATCCTGATGCGCTCGGCGATCGACACGATCGGCGAGTCATTCGTCATTTACGACCAGCATGACAAGCTGGTTTACTGCAACGAGAAATACCGGGAGATGTTCAAGCTGTCGATGGAAATGGTTGAAAACCATTGCAGCTTCGACGACGTTCTCCGCAACAGTCTGCAGGCCAGCATGCGCAGCGCGGCCGGCGCCAACGAATCCGCGTGGATAGCGAAGCGCAAGGCCATGCACGCGGAAGGCAACATGGACATCCTCGAACGTCTGGACGACGGGCGCTGGATCCGCGTACGTGAGCACCGGACCGAGAATGGGCATACCGTGGGCTTCCGCGTCGACGTCACCGAGTTGCAACACGCCCGCCAGAGCGCGGAAGCCGCCAGCCGTGCCAAGAGCGAGTTCCTGGCGACAATGAGCCATGAGATCCGCACCCCCATGAATGGCATTCTGGGTATGGCGCAGCTTCTGCTGATGCAGGCGCTCAGCCGGGAGGAACAGGAGACCTATGCCAGAACCATTTACAACTCCGGTCAGACCCTGTTGGCCATTCTCAACGACATCCTGGACCTCTCGCGGGTAGAGGCCGGAAAAATCGAACTGGAACGCGTGGTCTTCTCACCGGATCAGCTTGTAGAAGAAACGGCACACCTGTTTTCTTCTGCAGCAAGACAGAAAAATCTGCAGCTCCAGACCTCAAGCGCCACATCGGCTTCGCGCTGCTGGGGCGATCCGCTCCGGTTGCGTCAGATCTTGTCCAACCTCACGAGCAACGCCGTCAAGTTCACGGAAGCCGGCTCGATCAAACTCTCCGTATCCCTGCTGGCAGCGGAACCCGGGCACGCGCGAAAACTGCGCTTCGTGATCGTTGACACTGGCATCGGCATCCCCAAAGGCAAAGAGAACAAGCTCTTCGAACAGTTCTCGCAAGTCGATGGCTCCATCACCCGCCGCTACGGCGGCAGCGGCCTGGGTCTCGCCATTACCCGCCGCCTGGTCGAACTGATGGGCGGCAGCATCGGCTTCGAAAGCGAAGAAGGAAAAGGCACCCTCTTCTGGTTTGAACTCCCGGTCGATCTGGTCAGTGAGGATGAGGAGAGCAGGTCCAGAGATCGGCCCATCGAGACCAGGGCCATTAACTTGTTGCCGCCGCAGAGCCCGACAGGGAAACGCATCTTGCTCGTTGAAGACACGCCCGCCAACATTCTGCTCATCAACGCCCTTTTGAAAAAGATGGCTTACCAGGTCGACACCGTCGAAAACGGTGCGCTCGCGGTCGAGCGGATTTGCGCACAGCAGCAGATCCCCGATGCAGTCTTGATGGACTGCCAGATGCCGGTCATGGACGGCCTCGAAGCCACACGCCAGATCCGCCGCTGGGAGAGTACGCAGCCCGCACCGCGCATTCCGATCATCGCCCTCACCGCAGGCGCTTTCGAAGAAGACAAGGCGAAGTGCTTTGCTGCAGGCATGGACGATTACCTGCCCAAGCCGGTCAATATCAACACGCTGATCGCCATGCTGGAGAAGTGGGTGCTGGCACCGAGTCAGCCCGTCGCAGCGCCCGCGGTACCTGCATCACAGGACGCGACGATCCTGGATCTTGCCGGTGCGCTCGATCAACTTGATGGCGATGCGGCTACCTTGAAGATCTATGCGAAGCTGGTGCGCAAGCAGATCGATGAAGACAGCCTGCGCATCGAGCGCGCGCTGAACGAGCAGGATCTTGCAACGATCAAGAAAGCCTGTCACAAGCTGCGTGGCAGCCTCGGCGGCTTGTGCGCCAAACGCAGCGTGGATGCCTGTCAGGCGCTAGAGCACGCCGCCAGCACGCAAGCGGACACTGAAACGCTCAGGCAACTGCGGGCGCAACTGGCTGCCGAGCTGGATCGCGTCATGCCCATGATTGAAGCATTTCTATCAGACACTGAGACACCATCGGTTTAAGGCTGTCCAATCAAGCAGCTGCATCGCGTGGCGCGCCAGTCGAATCCCTCACCACGAGCTGCGGCGTCGCGGCCGCCCACACATCGACCGGCGCTTCCGCGCCATCCTTGATGACCTTGAGCAGCATCTCGACAGACAGGCGCGCGGCTTCACTCGTTGACACCGCAACCGTCGTCAGCGCCGGCCGGAACTGATGGGCCAGCTGAATGTCGGTCAGCCCGGTGACCGAGAGATCGCCCGGCACATCCAGCCCCAAGGCTGCCGCGGCTTGCAAGGCGCCGAAGGCGGGCAGGTCATTCGAGGTGAAGAGAGCGGTCAGATTCGGGTTGGCGGCCAGCACACTGTGCGCGGCACGCCGCCCCGCATCGATCGTATCGTCGCAGTAGCAGGTTGCCGAGGAAGAGACCGCGATGCCGGCCGCTTTCATGGCATCGCAGAATCCGCGATAGCGCCAGACGTGCTTGCCCGTCCGCTCGCTCCCCACAATGGCGCCGATGCGGGTATGCCCGAGCGCAATCAGATGCTCCGCTGCGATGACGCCCGCTTGATAGAAATTGACGGCAACGCAGGGCAGCTCGGGATGCTTGTCTGGCTGCTCCCACATGCTCAGCACCACGGGGATACCGGCACGCCGAAGCGCGATCAGCTCGTCAAGCTGAACGTGGTCGGTATGCATGGCAAGTACGCCGTGCGCAAGGGAGCCGCCCACGGCGTCAAGATAGGCACGCTCTTGAACGGGATCATTGTTCGTATTGCATACCAGCAGAAAATAGCCGTGCTTACGGAGTTCGAGCTCCACCGCTTCGGCAAATTCCGGATAGAACGGGTTGGCAATGCTTGACACCACGAGCGCAATCGTCAGCGGACGCCCCTCCACCAGGGCGCGTGCGTTGAGGTTGGGGCGATAGCCCAGTTCGCTGACGATCGCCAGCACCCGCTCCCGCGTCCCCGCGCTCACGCGGCCCTTGTTGCGCAGCACATTGGAGACCGTGGCCGTGGTGACCCCGGCACGACGAGCCACTTCAGCAAGTGTGGACATGATGATGACGCGTCGTGACCGGTGGCATTCAGGCAGCGTCCATGCCAGCCACCAGTTGATCGATGGCCTGGAGCTCAAGCGCGGTGAATGACTCCGCCTTGACGGCACTCACGGCGTCGAGCACCTGGGCTGGTCGGCTCGCGCCGATGAGGACCGAACTCATCTCCGGATGACGCAGTACCCAGCTCAAGGCCATTTGCGCAAGGGTCTGTCCGCGTTCGATCGCGAGCGCGTTAAGTTGCCGCACCATGTCGATCTTTTCCGGCGTCAGATGCTCAGGCCGCAAGAAACCGGCCGGGCGTGCCGCACGAGAGTCCGCCGGGATATCCCCGCCCAGATAGCGATCGGTCAATATCCCCTGGGCAAGGGGCGAGAATGCGATGCAGCCGACACCTTCGTCCTGGAGAGCCTGCAGGAGGCCATGCTCGATGCGTCGATCGAGCATGTTGTAGCGTGGCTGATGGATCACGCAGGGCGTACCGAGCTCGCGCAGAATTCCAGCCGCGCGCCGCAAGGTGTCGGCGGGGTAATTCGAGAGGCCGACGTAGAGCGCCTTGCCCGCCGCCACAACGTGCGCGAGCGCCGCCATGGTTTCCTCCAGCGGCGTTTCGGGGTCAGGCCGGTGATGATAGAAAATGTCGACATAGTCCAGACCCAGGCGATGCAGGCTCTGATCGAGGCTGGCGACGAGATACTTGCGTGATCCCCAGTCTCCGTAAGGACCAGGCCACATCGTATAACCCGCCTTGGTCGAGATGATGAGTTCATCGCGATAGGGTCGCAGATCGGCTTTGATCAGGGCTCCGAAAGTCTCTTCGGCCGAGCCCGCCGGTGGGCCGTAGTTGTTCGCAAGGTCAAAGTGCGTAATGCCACGGTCAAATGCAGTTCTGACAACCTCCCGGGCGATCTCGAAACGGTCGATGCCGCCGAAGTTGTGCCACAGCCCCAGGGAGATCGCCGGCAGCTTCAGGCCGCTGCGCCCGCTGCGGCGGTAAGGCATCTCGGTGTAGCGCTGCGTCCTGGCCAGATACGGTTCCATCGTTTCTTCCTTCAAAGGTGATCAGCCTGGAATCTTATGCGGCAATGGCCATCCACCGTGGGAGCTAGATCAGCTTTCAGGTCGCTCAGATCTGGCATGGCCCGAACAAACGCGCTTGCACGCTCAAGCAATGGCACCAGCGCCCGCCGAGGCGCGGCAGACGTAGAAGGAGCCCATTTCGCCGGATGGCGCACGGTAGTCGCGCTCGACGGCGGCCCGCACCGCAGCCACCCTGGTGTGGGGCATCAAGGCCACAACACAGCCTCCGAACCCGCCCCCGGTCATGCGCGCGCCGCCCTCCTCACCAATCGCTGACTGGAGAATCTGAACCAACTGGTCAATCGCAGGCACCGTGATGGCGAAGTCGTCTCGCATCGAGTCATGCGAGGCCGCCATCAACACCCCCATCTTGCGCAGATCGCCAGCGGCCAGGGCCACCGCGGCATCCAGCGTGCGCTGATTCTCGGTGATCACATGCCGCGCACGCTGGAACGTCACCGGATCCAGCTCGCCTGCACGCGATTCCAGGACAGCCAGTTCCAGGTCGCGCAGAGCCTTGACGCCGAAATGGCTGGCCACGGCCTCGCACTGCTGGCGGCGAGTGTTGTACTCGCTATCAACCAGACCGCGGCGAACGCGCGAATGCACAATCACGACAGCGAGGTCGGCCGGCATCGCGACAGCCCGGGTATCCAGCGAGCGGCAATCGATCAAGAGCGCATGGCCCGCTTCGCCACGTGCGGAAATCAGCTGATCCATGATGCCGCAATTGCAGCCGACAAAACGGTTCTCAGCCTGCTGGGCGATCAGCGCCATCTCGGTCGGGTCGAGCGACTCGAAACCCTGCAGGGTCTTGAACGCCTGGACAACGGCCACTTCGAGTGAGGCCGAGGAAGACAGGCCCGCACCTTGCGGGACATCACCCGCCAGCACGAGGTCGGCCCCACGCAAGCCAAACCCATGTTCCAGAAGGTACTTGGCCACGCCTCTCACGTAGTTGGGCCACAGGATGTCGATCTGAGGCTTGATCGGCTCATCCAGGCGGAACTCGTCAATCTCGCCACGGTAATCGGCAGCCAGCACACGTACGACAGCATCATCGCGCGGAGAGGCCGCGACCACGGTTCCATGGTCGATGGCACATGGCAGCACAAACCCGTCGTTGTAGTCGGTGTGTTCGCCAATCAGATTGACGCGCCCCGGCGCCTGGACCAGGTGCGCCGGCCCCATACCGAACGCCCGGCTAAAGGCGTCGGTGGCAGTCTGAATCAGCCCTTGTGACATGGCATCAGGCCTCGCGGAAGTGAATGTCGTGGACAGCGCGCAGTTTCTCGGCCGCCTGCTCGGGGGTCAGGTCTCGCTGGGCCTCCGCCAGCATCTCGAAACCGACCATGAACTTGCGCACGCTCGCCGAGCGAAGTAGCGGCGGATAGAAGTGGGCGTGGAGTTGCCAGGCAGCAGCCTCGCGTTCGTCAAAAGGCGCACCATGCCAGCCCATGGAGTAAGGGAATGAACAAGTGAAGAGGTTGTCGTAGCGACTCGTGAGACGCTTGAGTGCCAGCGCGAGATCTCCCTGCTGCGCAGGGCTGAGCTGAGTCAGACGCTGCGCGGCAAAGCGTGGCAGCAACAGGGTCTCGAACGGCCAGGTCGCCCAGAACGGCACGATAGCCAGCCAGTGCTCGGTTTTCACAACCACACGCTCACCACTTGCCGCTTCTCGCTCCGCGTAGTCGAGCAGCATCGGACGGCCATGCTTGGCAAAGTAGGCGCGCTGGCTATCGTCCTCCCGCTCGACTTCAGTCGGCATGTCACTCGTCGCCCAGATCTGGCCATGCGGGTGCGGATTGGAGCAGCCCATCATGGCGCCCTTGTTCTCGAATACCTGCACCCAGCGGTATTGCGCGCCAAGATCTGCTGTCTGATCCATCCACGCCCGGATGACCTTGCCAATGGCATCCAGACTCAACTCCGGCAGCGAACGACTGTGATCCGGCGAAAAACAGATCACCCGACTCGTGCCCCGCACGCTCCGGAGCTGGAACAGATCGTCGTCGCGGGCAGGCGCCTCAGGGGCGTCTGCCATCATGGCCGGGAAATCGTTGGTAAACACGAACGTGTCAGGGTAGTCAGGGTTGCTCTCGCCCGTTACCCGCTGATTGCCCGCACACAGGTAGCAGTTCGGATCGTGCGCCGGACGTTCACTACGGTCAGGCTCCTCCTGCTGCCCCTGCCAGGGACGCTTGGCGCGATGTGGCGACACCAGCACCCAGGTACCGGTCAGCGGATTGAAGCGACGATGAGAGTGATCGCTCGGATCAAACATGATGTCTTCCTTGCTGATAGACGAATGAGGCGCGAGGGATCAGTCCGGATAGCCCTGAGGGTTCAGCGATTGCCAGCGCCACGCGTCGGCGCACATCTCGTCCAGGCCAAGCCGGGCTTGCCAGCCCAACTCGCGCGCAGCCTTGGCGGGGTCGGCCCAACAGGCAGCCACATCACCGGATCTGCGCGGCGCAATGGCATAGGGAATCGTGCGCCCACAAGCCTTCTCAAAAGCCGCTAGCATTTCCAGCACACTGTTGCCACGGCCGGTTCCCAGGTTGAAGATGTGTACGCCAGCCTTGCCATCGGCATGACGAAGTGCCGCAACGTGACCGTCGGCGAGGTCGAGCACATGGATATAGTCGCGCACGCCCGTACCATCCGGCGTCGGATAATCGTTGCCGAACACAGTGAGATGCTCGCGGCGACCGACTGCAACCTGGGAAATAAAAGGCATGAGGTTGTTCGGAATGCCTTGAGGATCTTCGCCCAGCATGCCGCTCGGGTGGGCGCCTACCGGATTGAAATAGCGCAGCAAGGTGACCGACCAGTCCGGACTTGCGCAGACGATGTCGCGCAGGATCTCTTCGGTCATCAGTTTGGTCCGGCCGTAGGGATTGGTCGCTCCGGTCGGAAAATCCTCCAGGATCGGCACGCGGGCCGGATCGCCATAAACGGTGGCTGAGGAACTGAAGATCAGCGTGCGCACACCCGCCGCGTCAAGCGCCTGAAGCAGCGTGAAGGTACCGCCCAGATTGTTCTCGTAGTAGGCCAGCGGCTTGACGACCGACTCACCCACCGCCTTCAGGCCAGCGAAGTGGATCACGGCGTCGATCTTGTGCGCTGCCAGGGTGCGATCAAGCAGCGCACGATCCCGAATGTCCCCTTCGATCAGTGCCGGCCGGGCGCCAGCCACCCCGGCAATACGGTCGACGACACTCGGCTTGCTGTTGCAGAAGTTGTCGAGAATGACGGGCGTATAGCCAGCCTCGATCAGGCGCACGCAGGTGATGCTGCCAATGTAACCTGCACCACCTGTTACCAGAATGTTCATCAAACAGACTCCTTGCCCCCACACGGGAGATGACGCACCGTAAATCCGTCGTTGGCCCCAGGCTGCGCACCACCATGAAAGTGCGGCCTCACACCGAAACACCCTGCGGGCTCGGCCGCGGGACCTTCCAGAGCGCAGGCAAGTTACTTGTTTTTGTTGTAGACATCTACAAAAACAGCAGCGACGAGTACGACGCCCTTGATCACTTGCTGCCAGTCAATCCCGATCCCCAGAATCGACATGCCGTTGTTCATGACGCCCATGACAAAAGCGCCGATCACGGCACCCATCACCTTCCCCACACCGCCGGTTGCCGACGCCCCCCCGATAAAGCAAGCCGCGATCACGTCGAGCTCGAACCCCACACCCGCCTTGGGCGTCGCGGTATTCAGGCGGGCGGCGAAAATCAGCCCGGCAATCGCTGCCAGCACCCCCATGTTGACGAAGGTGTAGAACGACAGTCGATCGGTCTTGATCCCCGAAAGCCGCGCAGCCTTCTCGTTGCCGCCCAGTGCGTACACCCGACGACCGATCGTGGTCCGGTTGGTCACGAAGTCGAAGAACATCATCAGACCAAACATGACGATCAGCACATTCGGCAAGCCCTTGTATGACGAAAGCAGATAGGCGAAGGCGATGATCGCGGCCGAGAACAACGCATGCTTGATCGCAAAGAACACGAGAGGCTCGGCACTGGCGCCGTACTGCACCTTGTTGTTCCGCTCGCGCATGGCCGAATAAAACAAGCCGGCGGCGACCAGGCAGCCGAGGACCACGGAGGTCGTCTTGACGCTTTCACCCGCCAGCGGATCCGGAATGAAACCGGAGCTCAAAAGCTGGAACTCGGGCGGAAAGGGCCCGACGGACTGGCCTTCAAGCAAAGCCAGCGCCAAACCACGGAACACGAGCATCCCCCCCAGGGTGACGATAAAAGACGGAATGCGATGAAAAGCGACGAAGTAGCCCTGCAAAGCACCAATCGCAGCGCCCGCCACGAGACAAACCAGCGCTGCCGGTAAATAGTGCCAGTGGTACTCCACCATCAACACTGCCGCCAGCCCCCCGATGAAACCCGCGACGGAGCCTACCGAGAGATCAATGTGGCCGGCAACAATCACCAGCAACATGCCCAGCGCCATGATCACGATGTAGCTGTTCTGCAGCACCAGGTTTGTCAGATTGAGGGGCTGAAGGAGTGTGCCATCCGTCTTGATCTCGAAGAAGATCATGATGGCCGCGAGCGACAGAAGCATCCCGTACTCACGAAGGTTTTTCTTGATCACCGTTGAGATGGCGACTTTCTCGCTGGCGGGACGTGCCGCCACATTGACTGAAGTGTTCATGTCACTCTTTCCCTGCTTTAACGATCGCACGCATGATTTTTTCCTGGCTGGCTTCAGCCACCGGCATCTCGGCAACGAAGGCCCCTTCGTTCATCACATAGATGCGGTCGCTCATGCCCAGCAACTCAGGCATTTCCGAGGAGATCAGGATGATGCACTTCCCTTCTTTGGCGAGTTGCGCAATCAGGGAGTAGATCTCGAATTTGGCGCCCACATCGATGCCCCGGGTGGGCTCATCCAGAATCAGGATCTCCGGCCCGGAAAACAGCCACTTGCTGAGCACCACTTTCTGCTGATTGCCGCCAGATAGATTGCCGACATACTGGAAAACGTCCGAGCAGCGGATGTTGATCTTGTTCCTGAATTCGCTGGCAACCTCAAACTCCCGCCCCTCGTTGATGACGCCTCGCTTCGACACGCCATTGAGATTCGCCAACGAAATGTTGTGCTTGATCTCACTTTCGAGCACCAGACCATAGCCTTTCCGGTCTTCTGTCGCATACGCGATGCCATGCGAAATCGCTTTCTCGACGGTGCTCAGGTCGACTTCCTCGCCGCGAATCAGCGCCTTGCCGCTGATGTTACGGCCGTAGGTCTGTCCGAATATGCTCATCGCAAGCTCCGTCCGCCCCGCCCCCATCAAGCCAGCAATCCCGACGATCTCACCCTGGCGCACATTGAGGTTGACGCTCTTGATGAACTTGCGATCCGCATGCTGCGCGTGAAAGACGGTCCAGTCCTTGACCTCGAAGACGACTTCACCGACCTGCGGCTCCCGCTTCGGGTAACGGTCAGCCATCTCCCGCCCCACCATATGCCGGATGATCGAGTCTTCACAGATCGGCGCCGTCCGGCAGTCCATGGTCTGCACCGTTGCGCCATCACGAATCACGGTCACCGAATCGGCTACCTTGGCGATCTCGTTGAGCTTGTGCGAAATCAGGATGCAGGTCATGCCTTGCGCCTTGAAGCCAAGCAGCAAATCGAGCAGGGCAGCGCTGTCGTTCTCGTTAAGACTGGCGGTCGGCTCGTCAAGAATCAGCAAACGGACTTTCTTCGCCAGTGCTTTGGCGATCTCGACCAATTGTTGCTTGCCAACGCCCAGGTCGGTAATCAAGGTGTCAGGCGACTCATTCAGCCCGACCTTGCGCAGCAACTCGACGGTTCGCCGATGCGTACGCTCAGGATCTATGACGCCTGCCTTGCTC
The DNA here is from genome assembly GCA_016718265.1 of Uliginosibacterium sp. Taxonomy (GTDB): domain Bacteria; phylum Pseudomonadota; class Gammaproteobacteria; order Burkholderiales; family Rhodocyclaceae; genus Uliginosibacterium. The sequence continues at coordinate 224,644 of JADKDZ010000005.1, forward strand.
TGCTCGTTCCCCAGGAAGAGATTCTCCGCAATCGACAGCAGCGGCACCAGAGCGAGTTCCTGATGAATGATGATGATCCCTTGCTCTTCGCTGTCGCGAATCGAGTCGAAGCGGTGTTGCCGCCCCTCCAAGAGAATCTCTCCGTCATAGGTGCCGGCGGGATACACCCCACTCAACACTTTCATCAAGGTAGATTTGCCGGCGCCGTTCTCGCCACAGATGGCATGAATTTCGCCGGTCTCGACCACCAGATTCACGTCTTTCAGGGCGACGACACCTGGAAAACGTTTGGTGATCCCCTTCATTTCGAGAATCGTTCCCACTGCTCTTTACCTCAAACACAAACCCACCCGCACAATGGGCGAAAAAGCCCCGAAAACCAGGGGAGACGCCTGGCCTCCGGGGCAGCAAAACTTACTTCAGTTTGTCTTCTGTGTAGTAGCCACTGTCAACCACGATCTTCTTCCAGTTGGTCTTGTCGACAGGCACCGGCTTCAGCAGATAGGAGGGGACGATCTTGACCCCATTGTTGTAGGTCTTGGTGTCGTTCACCTCGGGCTTTTTCCCGCTCATCATGGCTTCGACCATATTCACCGTCACCTTGGCCAATTCCCGGGTGTCCTTGAACACTGTCGAATACTGCTCGCCACGGATGATCGACTTGATCGAGGGAATCTCGGCGTCCTGACCGCTCACGATCGGCATGGGTTGCTTCGGTGTACCGTAGCCAACGCCCTTGAGCGACGAGAGGATGCCGATTGACAATCCGTCATACGGAGACAACACCGCATCGACGCGATCCTTGCCGTAGAAAGCCGACAGGATGTTGTCCATGCGTGCCTGCGCCACTGCGCCATCCCAGCGGAGCGTGCCGACTTTCTCCATCCCCATCTGTTTGCTGCGTACAACGAGCTTGCCCTTGTCCATATAGGGTTTCAACGCCGACATCGCACCGTCATAGAAGAAGAAGGCGTTGTTGTCGTCAGGCGAGCCACCAAAAAGCTCGATGTTGAACGGACCCTTGCCGTCCTTGAGACCCAGCGCATCGATGATCGAAGTCGCTTGAATCACCCCCACCTGAAAGTTGTCGAAAGTTGCATAGTAGTCAACGTTCTTCGACCCCTTGATCAAGCGGTCATAGGCAATGATCTTGACGCCTTTGTCAGCCGCTTTCTGCAATACATCTGACAAGGTGGTGCCGTCAATCGCAGCAATCACCAGCACCTTCACGCCTTTGGTCACCAGGTTTTCGATCTGTGCAAGCTGATTGGGAATATCGTCTTCGGCGTACTGCAGATCTGTCTTGTAGCCCTTCTCGTTGAAGAACTTGACCATGCTCTGACCGTCAGAGATCCAGCGCGAGGACGATTTCGTCGGCATCGAGATTCCGACATACCCCTTGTCTGCGGCCTGAGCAAAGGGCAAACAACCCATTGCGCCAACCAGCATAGAGGTAACAAGCAGCTTCCGTCTGTAGTTCATAGTTCAGTCTCCAATCCAGTGATTGATAGTGATTGCCAAACAGCACACCACGCCAGAAAGTAGCGGGGACCCTCCCCCACACATCCGCACACCCGATCTCCCGTCATCCGCCATACAGAAAACTGATTAATCGATTAACTGCGGTGTTGGCTAGTGTCGCTGCGCACCCTGCCACCCGGAATGGATTTTTCGGCTGGACACATAAACTTTTCAGTTTTCGCCCGAACGAACGGCACGACAGCGGTTCAAGTTCAGTCCATTTCAAGTTCAGATAAATTCAGGCAAATTGTTGGCAAATTCGTTTAAAAACCCGGTAACGCTCCCGCTTCGATGAATCGTCCAAGGCTGAGTCAAGGCACGAAGTTTCACAAGAAACCACGCTTTTTGGATGGATATATCAGCTGAACGCTTGTCGGCTGCTACCCGCTGCGTCCATCTGGGACGCAGGCAGCCAGGGAGCTAGTGCCACTGCACTGAAGTCCGCTTGAGGGCGCGCTTGGGAGTCCATACGCTGCGGTACCATGCGTATCCAGGAACCCGATCAGGAGTCATACATGGGCGATGCATTCGTGATCCACATCGTTGACGACGCAGAGGCCTCACGCCTCAGTCTGGCGTCAGCGCTGGGCACCAGCCACACAGTTGAAAGTTTCGAGACCGCAGAAGACTGCCTGGCGCGACTCGAAACCGTGATGCCGGACCTCTTCCTGCTGGACGTAGACCTGCCTGGCATGAACGGCTTCGAGTTGTGCCAGCGGATCCGACAGCACCCGGAAGGGGCCACAACACCCGTCATCTTCATATCCGCACTGGACGACCTGGATTCCCGCATCGAAGGCTATGAAGTCGGCGGTACAGACTTCGTCGTCAAGCCTTACAAGATGGCCGAAATCAAACAGAAGGTTGAGGTCGCCAAGCGCATCATCGAGCAGGAGTCATTGCTGCACCTGAAGGCAGCAGAAGCCTCGTCGATGGTCTCTACCATCCTGATCAGCATTGGCGAGTACGCAGGCTTGATCAATTTCCTGCGAGAACTGAACACCTGTCACGACCATCGTACGGTTGCGCAATCGTTCCTGTCCCTGCTCGGCTCGTACGGTCTGGATGGCGTCATTCAGCTGCGCGACGACAACAAGATCCGTACATACAGTCCGAAAGGCGATGATCGGCCACTCGAGATCGCGGTCATTCACAAGGTGCGGAAAATGGGGCGCATTTTCGAGTTCAAGACCCACGGCGCCTACAACTACGAACGCACTACGATCCTGATCAACAACATGCCGGTTGAGGACCGCGATCTGTGTGGCCGCATCCGTGACAACCTCGCGATCGCGGCAGAGAGCATCGACGCCAAGCTCGAAGCGATCTCGGCATCAGACACGATCCAGCGCCTGCAGCGTGAGCGCTCGCAAGCCGCAGAAAACCGCACGCAAAGCGGCATCGGACATGTGCTCAAAGATCTGAGCACGACCCTGGATGGCTTCAACCGGAAATATGCCCTTGCACGGCAGCGCGGCACGACACTGAGCGTCTCGCTACAAGCTGAATTGCTGAGTTCTTTCGCCTACCTTGGGCTGAGTGCCGATCAGGAGGCAAGCGTGTTAAGCCTGGTTCATGAAAAGACCGACGAACTGGTTAACCTGTACGACTTCAGCGAAGAGATGCGCGCGACCTTGACCGCGCTGTCCGCAAAGCTGGAAGGCATGCTCTGAGAATCTGTCGAGCGAGGCCATCAACTAACAGAAGGCCCCGCGCCGGACCGGCTGCGGGGCCTTTTCCATTCCGTCGTGTGCTGCCGCGATCAGAACGGGATGTCGTCGTCGAAATCGCCAAAATTGCTGGCCGCCGGTGAGGCTTGCGGCTTGCTCGGTGCTGCCTGGGGCTGCGGACGTGCGCGGGGCGCTTGCTGGGCGTATTCGGCCGGCGCCTGATTGTAGTCGTCGCCACCACGCTGGCCGCCGTCGCCCATGCCCTCGCGGGAGCCGAGCATCTGCATCTGATCGGCCCGGATCTCGGTGGTATACCGTTCCTGCCCGTTGTTATCGGTCCACTTGCGCGTGCGCAGGCTGCCTTCCACGTACACCGGGCGGCCCTTCTTCAGGTATTGCCCGGCAATCTCTGCCAAACGGCCGTTGAACACGATGCGATGCCATTCGGTCGCCTCTTTCTTCTCGCCCGTATTCTTGTCTTTCCACGTATCCGTGGTCGCCACCGTGATCGTGCAGAACGCGTCGCCGCTCGGTGCGTAGCGCGTCTCCGGGTCTTTGCCCAGGTTGCCGATGATGATGACTTTGTTGACCGATGCCATGCCGTGTACTCCTTCATTGAGTGGTTCTGACGCCGCGTTCACGATTCGTTCGGCGCCGATTCATGTCCCGTTTGACGCCCCCGCCTTGCTTTGGGCGGCCCCCGGTAACAGGTCGAGATGCTACCTCAACGGAAAAGAAAATTCCCCTTGGCCTGAGCGAGGCTCGCCGATATATTGATTGGTTTTTCTCGCGCGCAATCGGCTCATGGAATGGATTCGAATTCGTGGGGCACGTACCCACAACCTGAAGAACATCAATATCGACATCCCGCGCAACCAGCTGACGGTGATTACCGGCCTGTCCGGCTCCGGCAAGAGCTCGCTGGCGTTTGACACGCTGTATGCCGAGGGCCAGCGCCGCTATGTCGAGAGCCTCTCGGCCTACGCGCGCCAGTTTCTGCAGCTCATGGAGAAGCCCGACGTCGACCTGATCGAGGGCCTGTCACCCGCCATCGCCATCGAGCAGAAGGCGACCAGCCACAACCCGCGCTCCACCGTCGGCACCGTCACCGAGATTCACGATTACCTGCGCCTGCTGTTTGCCCGCGCCGGCACGCCGTTTTGCCCCGATCACCACCTCGCCCTCGAAGCGCAGACCGTCTCGCAGATGGTCGATCACGTCCTGGCCCTGCCCGAAGGCACCGCGCTGATGATCCTCGCGCCGGTGGTCACCGAGCGCAAAGGCAGCCACGAAGAGTTGATCGCCGAATTGCGCGCCCAAGGTTTCGTGCGCGTCCGCGTCGATGGTCAGGTGGTCGACATGGACAATGTGCCGCCGCTGGCCAAGAGCACCAAACACTCCATCGATGTGGTGGTCGACCGCGTCAAGATCCGCGCGGACCTCCGCCAGCGCCTGGCCGAGAGCTTCGAGACGGCACTCGCCCATGCCGATGGCCGTGCCGTCGCGATGGAGATGGAGTCCGGCCGCGAACATCCCTTCTCCGCCCGCTATGCCTGCCCGATCTGCGGCTTCGCCGTGCAGGAGCTGGAGCCCCGCCTGTTCTCCTTCAACAACCCGGTGGGCGCCTGCCCGAGTTGCGACGGGCTGGGCACGCATGATTTCTTTGACCCCGAGCGCGTCGTGCTGCACCCGGAACTCTCGCTCGCCTCGGGCGCGATTCGCGGCTGGGATCGCCGCAACCAGTTCTATTTCCAGATGCTGCAAAGCCTGGCGGCGTTCTACGAATTCGATATCGACACCCCCTTCGACACGCTGCCGACCGATATCCAGCAAGTCGTCCTCCAAGGCTCCGGGCAGCGCAAGATCCCGTTCCGCTACCTCTCCGAATCGGGTCGCAACGTCAGCAAAGAGCACCCTTTCGAAGGCATCATCCCCAATCTGGAACGCCGCTTCCGCGAGACCGACTCGATGGCGGTGCGCGAAGAGCTGGCCAAGTACCGCTCCATGCGCCCCTGCCCGGCCTGCGAAGGCAGCCGGCTGCGTCGCGAAGCCCGTTTCGTGCGCATCGGCGACAAGTCGCTGCCCGAAATCAGCGCCCTGCCTATCGCTGAGTGCCAACAATTCTTCTCCAGCACCACCCTCTCCGGCAACAAGGCCCAGGTGGCCGAGAAGGTGATGAAAGAGGTGGCCGCCCGACTGCAGTTCCTCATCGATGTCGGCCTCAATTACCTGTGCCTGAACCGCTCGGCCGATACGCTCTCGGGCGGCGAAGCCCAGCGCATCCGGCTCGCCTCGCAGATTGGCTCGGGGCTCACCGGCGTCATGTACGTGCTGGATGAACCCTCCATCGGCCTGCACCAGCGCGACAACGACCGCCTGCTCGGCACCTTGCGGCGCCTGCGCGACCTGGGCAACTCGGTGATCGTCGTCGAGCACGACGAAGACGCCATCCGCACCGCCGACTATGTGGTCGACATGGGGCCCGGCGCCGGCGAGCACGGCGGCGAAATCGTCGCCCACGGCACGCCGGACATCGTCGCCTCGGCCGAGCACTCCACCACCGGCGCCTTCCTCTCCGGCCGGCGTGCGATCCCGGTTCCCGCCCAGCGAACCCCGATCGACCCCGAACGCGTGCTGCGCATCCTCGGCGCGCGCGGCAACAACCTCCAGAATGTCACGCTGGAGCTTCCGGTCGGCCTCATGACCTGTGTAACCGGCGTCTCCGGCTCGGGCAAATCGACCCTGATCAACGACACCCTCTACGCGATTGCCTCGCGCGACATCCACCGCAGCTCGATGGAACCCGCGGCCTACGACGAGATCGAAGGCCTGGACCATTTCGACAAAGTGATCAGCGTCGACCAGTCTCCCATCGGCCGCACCCCGCGCTCCAATCCGGCCACCTACACCGGCCTGCTCACGCCGATCCGCGAACTGTTTGCCGGCGTGCCCGAATCGCGTGCCCGCGGCTACGGGCCGGGCCGCTTCTCGTTCAACGTCAAGGGCGGCCGCTGCGAGGCCTGCCAGGGCGATGGCATGCTGCGCGTCGAGATGCACTTCCTGCCCGATGTGTTCGTGCCCTGCGACGTCTGCCACGGCAAGCGCTACAACCGCGAAACCCTCGAAGTCCGCTACAAGGGCAAGTCCATCGCCGATGTGCTGGAAATGACGGTGGAAGAGGCCCACCACTTCTTCGACGCCGTGCCCACCGTGGCACGCAAGCTGCAGACCCTGATGGAAGTCGGCCTGGGCTACATCCGCCTCGGCCAGAGCGCCACCACGCTCTCGGGCGGCGAAGCCCAGCGCGTCAAACTCTCGTTGGAGCTTTCGAAGCGCGATACCGGGCGCACCCTCTACATCCTCGACGAACCCACCACCGGCCTGCATTTCCACGATATCGAGCTCCTGCTCGGCGTGCTCCATCAGCTGCGCGAGCACGGCAACACCATCGTGGTGATCGAGCACAACCTCGACGTGATCAAGACCGCCGACTGGCTGATCGACCTCGGCCCCGAAGGCGGCGCCGGCGGAGGCCGCATCCTGGTCGCCGGCACCCCCGAAACCATCGCCGCCCACCCGGAAAGCTACACCGGCAAATACCTGAAGAAGCTGCTGTGATGGCGCGCTATTGATCCGGCCTGAGTTTGTTTGAGCTTTCCTGCACAAGCCCATGGCCGTAGCCCGGCATGAAGCGCAGCGGAATCCGGGGCTTTATCGGCAGCTAAGGTGCAATCTCCCGGATTCCGCTGCGCTGCATCCAGGCTACCAACTTCGAACTTCACTTGGCCGTGTCAATAAAAGATGCTCGCCAAGCCGCACCCGCATTGGCTCTGCAGACACCTGCCTGCAGAGCCAAGCAGCATGCGCCTCGCCACGGCACACCACAGGCACGGGTCTTTCCTGCCGCCAGAGCTGAAGAAATCCCCGCAGCGGCGACCAAACCGCATCAACCCTGTGCCTGGAGCCCCTGATGCCCGTGTTTCGACGCCTGTTAGCCCTGTTCGCCTTCGCCACCGCTGGCCTTGCCAGCCCAAGCTTCGCCGCGGAGCCGCCCTTGAAGTTCGGCGTCGGGCTGTTTCAGCCGGACAAGGACAAGAACGACGCCACCTACCGGCCGCTGGCCGACTACCTGGCACGCAAGCTGGGGCGCGAGGTTCAGCTGCGCACGGTGGATAGCTGGGAAGGTCTGGCCAAGTCGCTGGCGAACGGCGAAACGGATATCGCGCTCCTCGGCCCCTGGGGCTATGTGCTGGCCAACCACCAGGCCGGCGCGCAAGTGGTGTCGACGATCCTGTACGACGGCCTGCCGGAGTACTACGCCATTACGGTGACGCACCCGAAATCCGGCATCAACAGCCTGGCGGACCTGAAGGGCAAGACCTTCGCCTTTGGCGACAAGGGCTCGACTTCGGGCTACCTGATCCCGCTGCACCACATGATGCAGCAAGGCATCGAGCCGGAGAAATACTTCAGCAAAGTGATCCACACCTCACACCAGGCCATCGAGACCCAGGTGACGCAGGGCGCCCTGGATGCGGGTGCCGACTACAATCGCAACCGCAACGCGATGATCGAGCAGGGGCTGATCAAGGCCGAGCATTCCAGAATCATCTGGACCTCCGCACCGCTGCCCAACGATGCCGTTGCCGTACGCCAGGGCTTGGCTGCCGACAAGGCCTTTGTCGCCCGGCTGCAGGCAGCGCTGGTCGAAGTGAGCCTCGAAATCAAGAAGCAGCCCAACCTGCTCCCCCCTCGCTACACCGGCTTCGTGAGCCGTGACAACAGCTTCTACAAGCCGATTCGCGATGCCGGCTTGGCCACAGGCAAGTTGCAGGTGAAGTGAGATGCTGACGGCCCTGGCGAGGATTCCGTCCATTCGCGCCGGCAGGCTCGGCTTTCTGGCGCTGAGCCTCAGCTACCTGATGCTGGTCGTCGTCTGTCTGGGCTCGCTGGCACGTGAAGATGAGCTGTCGCTCGGGCGCAACCCGCTCACCAACCTGATCAAGACGGCGAGCGAGTTCGCCCGGCCCAGCTTCGTGGACGTCTGGCTGGGCAACCCCCGGCTGGAATACCGCAGTGACGATGGCACGCTCTTGCGCGTCGAAAACCGCCAGCAGGTCGAGGCGGATTACCTCGCCGGGCTCGGCCGTGCGACCTGGACCACGCTGCGCATCGCGACGCTCGGCTCCCTGCTTGGCGCGCTGCTGGGCTTGCCGCTCGCGGTGCTCACCGCTCGCAATCTGGGCGCGCCCAAGCCGCTGGCATGGCTCGCCAAAGGCACGCTCGACAGCGCACGTGCCATCCATACCCTGGTGTTCGGCCTGGTGCTGGTCGGCATTGTTGGCCTGGGGCCCACGGCGGGCATCCTCGCCATCGGCCTGCATTCCATGGGCAGCTACGGCAAGCTCTTCGCCGAAGCCATCGAATCACTCGACATGGCCGCCATCGATGCCGTGCGCAGTGTCGGCGCCTCGCCCATGCAGGTGTTCTTCAACGCCGTGTGGCCCTCGGTGCTGCCCCAGTTCGTCTCCAGCCATCTGTACATCTGGGAGTTCAACATTCGCGATTCCACCATCCTTGGCCTCATCGGCGCCGGCGGCCTCGGGCTGCTGATCACCGAAGCCACCGCACTGTTCCAGTGGGGCCGGCTCGCCACGGTATTGCTGGTGGTGATTGCGCTGGTGGTGTCTTTCGACGCGCTGAGCCGCCGCATCCGGGAGGCATTGTCATGACGACACAAACATCCATCGCGCTGGAGGCCGTCCTGTGCGCGGCGGCCGGGCGAGAGCTCCTCCGCGTTGATCAATTGCACATCGCGCCGGGCGAACGCGTCGCCATCGTGGGCCACAACGGTGCCGGCAAATCGACACTGCTGCGATTGCTCAGCGGCTTCATGCCGCTCACACACGGCCAGCTGACGGTGCTGGGCCATGCTCTCGACAAACCCCTGCCAGCAAGCGCTTTACGCCAACTGCGGCGCGAAGTCGGGCAAGTCCTGCAAGGCCTGCATCTGGTGGCACGCCTGTCCGCACTCGATAACACGCTGATCGGCAGCCTGTCGCGCGTGACCGGCTGGCGCAGCTGGCTGCGCCACTACCCGGCGCACGAAGTGGCGCGCGCAGAATCCGCCCTGCACGCAGTCGGCATGCTCGCCCGCGCCCAGACCCGTGCCGACAGGCTCTCGGGCGGCGAACGCCAGAAGGTGGCGATTGCCCGCCTGCTGATGCAAGGCCCGCGACTTATCCTGGCTGACGAGCCCACGGCTGCGCTCGACCCCGCGGCCGCGGCCGAAGTGTGCCAGTTGCTGGTCAGGGCTGCCGACAATGCCACCCTCATCACCGTCGTGCACACCCCCACCTTGCTGCCCTTGCTCGCCGACCGCGTGATTGGCCTCAAGCAGGGTCGAATCGCCTTCGACCTGCCGGTGGCCGCCGTCGACGACACGCGGCTGATGTCGCTCTATCGGCCGGATCAAGACGCCATGCACATGCCGTGGCAGCTGCCCGAACACTGTGCGCGAGCGCTGGGAGAGGCCACATCATGAGTGATGACGCCGGGCGAACCTGCCCACTGCGCTATCGCTACGGCGCGGCGTCAATTGCGGCGCGCCCCAGCGAACGCGCCGAAACGCTCTACGTCATTGGCGGACTTTACGGCAACCTGCCCGCACTCGACCGCATCGAAGCCATGGCCGCAGCGGAAGACGGCCCGGTCACCCTGGTGTTCAATGGCGACTTCAACTGGTTCAACGTCGACCATGAGGACTTTGCCGAGATCAATCGCCGGGTACAGGCACACCGCGCGACGCTGGGGAATGTGGAAGCTGAACTGGGCATGGCGGGCGACGAAGCGGGCTGCGGCTGTGCCTATCCCGACAATGTCGATGCCGGTGTCGTGACGCGATCCAACCAGATCCACGCCCGTCTCAAGACCACTGCCGCGCAGCATCCCGAAGTGCAGGCCTGGCTGGCGACGCTCGCCATGACCGCGCGGTATCAGGTAGCGGACTACGCCATCGGCATCGTGCATGGTGATGCCGACACACTCGCAGGCTGGCGGTTCGACCCGACCGAGCTCGACGCCCCCGCCAACCAGGCCTGGCTCGCCGAGAGTTTCCAGCGCGCTCAGGTCGATATCTTCGCCAGCACCCACACCTGTCAGCCTGCCCTGCGCCAGATCAGCCACCCCGGCGGAAAGGGCTATGTCATCAACAACGGCGCCGCCGGCATGCCCACCACCCCCGGCCAGCGCAGCGGCCTGCTCACGCGCATCAGTACACGCAAGAATGTTCATCCCTCGCAGCAAGGCGCGCGCCTGCAAAGCCTCTGGATCGACGCCCTGCCGATCGCCTACGACCATGCCGAATGGGAGAAACGCTTCCTCGCCAACTGGCCGGAGGGCTCGGCGGCTTGGGAGTCTTACTATCGGAGGATCGTGTCAGTCCAGACCGCGTAGCAGCCCACGCTTGACGTTCTCGCAGCCTTGATGCCGCCCGAGAATCAGGTAATGTCTATTTTGAAGCGCAGCGACGAGACTTGATGCGCCTCACACTCGCGACTCCTGCGAAGGCAGGAATCCAGCGGACTAGTCAGCACGGGCAATCCACCTGCCGGGGAGAGCGGGAGGCAGCGGGAGTCGCGGCTTTGTAGCCACCACTTCTCGCCAACAGCCAGAACACCTCCCCCTTACACCGATACCCGACCTCCACAACGCTGCAGACTCGTGGGCTGATATCAGAGGCTTCAGAGGCTTCAACAACGTATCTAGAAATCCACGGCGCTACCTTGCCGATAGCTAATTCAGACGTATCCATCAAAAAACCCACGCCAAAGCGTGGGTTTTTCCACTTACTCCGGAAATCCTTCTCCAACGTAACGGCGCCCAGATCAGTTCAGATACGCCGCCAGGAAGAACAGCGCAGCATTCCAGTTGACGGCAACCTCATTGGTCATGTAAAGGTCGATATGATCCTGGTAGCAAGCGCTTCCGCCATGCCCAACTGAGTCGCGGACCCGAATGCCCGACGACTCCTTGCCCGGGTCCACAAAAGGGCTCACCATCGTCCCGGTAGCCGGATCAAATATCAAACGCTGCTCTCCAGTTGAAGCAAGTTGCTTCTGCTCATAGATGCTGCACTTCCGGCATAATCTGCGTCATGAACAGGTAATTTCCCTCTGTCTGCAGGGGGGATTTCCCATTTCCCTCCCGTTAACTTTGGCAGACAGGGCCGAACCTTCCCATTTGCCGTTTGGCCCACCGACCAGCATGCCAGGAGGCGCTGACGGGAAGGCAATTTCTGCATGCTTGGCCCACAACCGGTGGTGCGGATTACGAACGGGATTTGAGCCGTAGCCGGTGACGTAAGATTTTCCGAGCGGATTATGGCCAAACAGATAACTAGCAACCCTCCTGGCATTTCTACCGTTATAGCTCGGGCCTGTTGCAAACTTAGACGCAAACGCGAACATGCCGCCAGTATTTGCGATATCAGCATTAGAAGCCCAATTAAACGGATCACTATATGAATGCGGAACTCCAAACGGAGATTCCGTCATTTTTGCCTCAGACTCTGAAAGCATTTCTTTCATGCTCACAAGCGGCTGAGAAATGTTACGACTGGTTGCCGCTTTTACCTTCGCAACGAAATCCTCGTTTCGCCCGTTTACGATGACAGACATCAAGCCCATGTGCTTGTTGTGGTTCCACGAAAAGCTCTCAGCATATTTAAGGTAGTTGAATTGAAAAGCGAGCCCTTCGTCTCAACACCATTTATACCGAACGCGCTCAGAGTTCTAAGGTAATTTTGAGCTTCCGGACTATCCGTACCGCCAACCGAAGACTCCGCCAAATAGAGCTCAAGCCCCGCCCAGGTAAACGCATCAGCAGCCTTGGTATCCGCGTAGGCACCACCACCTTCATTGATTGCGCGCATCGGGAAGCCTTGCCTCGTTTGAGTACTCCCCATAGCGATAGACGGGACTTGTTCCTGACGCAGCCTTCCACGCGTTCTGGGCAGCGAGCAGACGTGTCGGCAAAGACCTTGTCAATGTCTTTCCAGATCCGGTACGACTGTGCTGCAACCGCAGCGAAGGTCAAGGTAGCAGCCGTTGTCGGATAGTCAGTACGCGGCCTGTCTTTGGTGAAGACGCCGGTTGCAGAGTATCCCCGTCCAGGCGGCATCGCGGACCGCACTGAAAACCATATGCTTTGCATTGATCTCATCGAAACCTAACTGGATTTTGACGCGTTTCGGCAGATAGTAGCGCGTGCCCCAAGTGCCACTTCCATCAGTGGCTGGCGTATCGTCCGGCAAGGCCAGATTGATGCGATCTGGTGTATCAGCTATGGCGGACCCTGCAACATCATAGTTCTTGGTCGGAACACGCACAGTCAGGTCTTGCTGAATCTGCATCTTGAGCAGCCACTTCATCTCATGCTTGGCCTCTTCCAGCAGATCTGACTGCCCGTCTATCCCCGCCAGCCCTCCCGGCTCCCCTTGCGGAAACCGTCTGGATACTGCATCCAGCGTCCCCTTGCTCTGGTGATACTCAATTACGTTTTGCAATGCCCAAAGTGACGTTGCACCATTTACAACGTACTTGCCATAGTCTCCTGCGTCATACCATCCACCCGATACATCAATCGCAGGCATCGCATACCGGCCAGCATCAGTCGGCTTACCGATTTCACATGGCCTAAAAGACATTCCCGAAATTGTCCGTCCCCTCGTAGCAGACAGCAGTCTCATTTCTATGGCCACGCCCCGACTCTGAAAGTTCCTGTATTCGTCTTCTTGATAGCGATAATCGTTGATAGCCTCCCCCGCGCTGCGAGATAAAAGAAATGCAGGGCATCGCGTTTGAGATTCCGCGCATAGGTACCATAGGGCTTTGAGTAGGTGAAGTTAACCACTTCAGTCTGCGTCACGACTTTTCCTTGCGGATCAACCAGCCGCAGGCGTGCAGGCCCGTACCAATTCGCCTTATAGGTAAACGTATTCAGGCCACTATGCCGGTCGATTTTGAATGCATCCCTAGACAAGGTCACGCTGCGCTCGACTTTCAAAGCAGCCCCTTCTCCGGTAACCAATTGCAATACCAAACCGTCCTCGGGACTAACTACTGTGAAGTATGTGTTTTCGCCTTTATTCTCAGGTGCTGCCACCACCTGGTTGTACCGAATCACGGGCTTAGTCGGGCGCATTTCTTCGACGTTCGGTCCAAGACGCGTCAACTCGACATTCGTTACGCAGAAATGGGCAGGCTGGAGACTGGCGTCGTCAGCCAACGCCTGGAACATGATCTCCGTGGGTCGCTCAAAAGGATTCGGATAGACAGTACCGTTGGGTCGCAGGTTGACGCGATCGCCAACGGGCGTTACAAATTCCATGCTATGGGTACGAAACTCACCATGCTTGGTCGGCTTCTGTTGCTCGGCATAAACCATCGGGTTGTACCGACGGGCGGTACTAGGGTTCTCAGTGAACTCCGTGGCGGTGACACTCGCCAGTAAGCGCCCTTGGCGCGTGCCGCTCCGCGCCTCCGTCCACGAACGCACGGCATATGAGAATCGGTATCGCGTGTTCGGCTGAAGCCTCGCAACATTGGGAAGCGTGATCTGGTTTTCCGGCCTCGTTGCCCCGAAACCAGACTTCCGCGCGCCAGTGAGCGGCACACAGGCGGCATTCTTTGTAGCGCCATTTACATTGAAAGCCCGGATTGTCGCGAGCTTCAAGTCCCTAAGCCATTGTTAAACGCGGGGTCTGTAATCAGATTTCCCGCTGTCTGTGCAATCGCCTGCCCACTCGCCCCCGCCAGCAGGGCCAGCATTACCAGATGGCTGATTCTCGTCCGGGCGGGTTGTCCGGCCGGATGGTGTCGTAATGTCATGCTCTCAAGTCTCCTCATTTTCGCTGCATTTTTTTGAAGAATGTGCTGCGCTTCACCAGACCCGGGCGGGATGGAAGCACGCCATGGCGTGCATACTCCATCGCACCAACCCAGATCTCGGTGGCGCAGCATAGCGAAGACTTTATAAGCAAGGAAGATTAAGGGTAAGCACTTATCTTCACACCAAGACCAGGCTGTCAAGGCACAAATTCACGGTGGTTTATACAACTTTGGTATAGATGCGAATAATTGCATTTCTTTGCAATTCAGATATTTAGCTCATTAACCTAAGAATGTGTCTATGATTTAAGAGCTACTCGTAACCAAAAAGACAGGCGCAAACGCAAACACCCTCTCTGTAACATAGTCCTTTAGTACTACGCCGCAAACTATCCGCCAGAGTCTCCATGCGGGAAGCCTCTACCAGCCTCGGTTACAACGACAAGGTACCGATTTTATCATAATTAGAAGACCTTTTCTAAATAACCAACCGAACCTCAATGCTTTGCGCTCGGTTCATAGCAATTAGCTATTGACTCTCATAACGTTTATTGGAAAATATTTCCAAATTAATTCAATTTCCCACGCAATTCTCCAAGGATGACTGCCTTATCGGCAACTTGCCTACGAGACAACAAGAAGCCTGCCTTTGATCCAAGAACCGTCTTTCCACGCAAAAACGCAGTTCGCTGACGACCGCCTCTAGCTGCCGAAGGGATGTCGGCGTGGAGCGTCATTCACGCACTTGAGACATTACGGGAGGCATTTGGGCCAAGCGGGCGGAGGACTTAAGCAGACACGGGCCCGCACGGGCATCACGCAGCAGGCCTGCCCTGCGCGCTGCCTTGGCCCGTCAAGCAATCAGGCCGTGAATCGCACGGCGCTTGTCGCGCGTCACACCACCACGTTGCGCGGCTGCCCCTGGAGGAAGGCCTCGACGTTATCGATGAGCTGGGCGGCGAGTTTCTGCACGGTCTCGACGCTGGCCCAGGCGACGTGCGGGGTGACGATCAGGTTTGGCAGGTCAGCATTGAGCAGCGGGTTGCCCTGCCGGGGTGGCTCTTCGCTGAGCACGTCGACGCCCGCGCCGGCGATCTGTCCGCTTTGCAGGGCCGCCAGCAGCGCCGCTTCGTCCACAATACCGCCGCGCGCGGTATTGATGAGCAGCGCACTCGGCTTCATCCGGGCCAGTTCCGCGGCGCCGATCAGGCCGCGGGTCTCAGCATTCAGCGGGCAATGCAGGCTGAGGATATCGGCCCTGGCCAGCGCCTCGTCGAATGCGACATAGCCCGGCCGCACACTGCTCGCCCCTTTGCGATCAGCATAGAGTGTCTGCATGCCAAGCGCTTGCGCTGCCTCGGCCATGCCCGCACCCAAGGCCCCGCGGCCGAAGATCGCCAGCGTGCTGCCGGCCAGGTCATGCAGCGGCGGCCCGGCCAGGTAGAACTGGGACGAGCGCTGCCAGGCGCCAGTTTGCACCGCCGCCCGGTACGCCAGGAGCTGGCGCCGCAAGGCGAGAATCAGCATCAGGGTATGCTCGATGACGCCGGTTTGCGCGTAATCGCGAATATTGCACACGCGGACACCACGCGCCTGGCAGGCTGCAATATCGATGATGTTGTAGCCGGTGGCCGCGACGGCGATCAGCTTCAGCTGCGGCGCACGGCTCAGCAGTTTCTCGTCGATGACCACCTTGTTGGTGACGACCACGCTGGCATCAGCGATCCGCCCGGCCACCTCGTCTACCGCCGTCAAGGGATAGTCGACCCATATATGTGGCAGATTCACCGGGCGCAAGGGCACTGAGAGTGTGGCGCGATCCAGGAACACGATTTTCGGCAGCATGCTCATTCCTATTCCATTCGTAGCAAGGACTCATCGGCGCTCGTCAGACAGCGAGGGCAGTTCGCCGGAGCCCAGCTAAACACTTTACGGCTGGATCTTAAGCTTCTTTGGGCGAAGTCGATCCACAAGGTGGCTTGCCGCATGCGTTTTTGCCAGTTCCGCCTTGTCTTGTGCGTCCAGCCGGCTTGCCGTCATGGGGAATGGCTCGGTCGTGTACTCTTTCAGCTGCGAGCCGTAGACCATGCGCATGGCTTGGGTTTCGCCAGCGCTCGCAACGGAATAACGGACTTTGGTATCCGTGCACACGGTGTCGGTCAGCCACGGATCACTCTTGCATTTCGCGGTGATCGTCGCGGTAAAAGCAGGATTTGAGGCGACAGACTTCTGAATGGCCGTTCCGTCGGGCTTCCAGGTTCCCGTTGTGTCGATGACGAAATTCGATGCGTATTCGCCGTGGGTGACGGAGCAGGCAGAGCTGAACACGTAGCGGTGCTCAGTTTTGTTGAAGTAATGGGCCTGCAACCAGTCCGGCTGACACGACCAGCCAGGGCCAGTGCCTTCTGTATCGAGCGAGCAGAAAATCAGGAAGCATCCGGCGCCCGCAACGCTCGAAAACAACACCAGCAGCAGGCCAAACAGCAGTCGAAATCGCGTCATTTATCGCTCCATGGTGGGAATCAGCCGAAGCTGAAAGGATCGACAGAATAACCATATTGCTATCGCGCGATTTGCAACACACACCACACGGGCAGGCGTACTGCCGTAAAGAACATGCCCCCGAGACGGCAGAGAAAGCAACGCCCCGTCATGCGGGGCGTTGCTTGAGCGACGTGGTGCAGCGTGTTACAGCTTGCCAGCCACCCAATCCTTTACGCCAGCCAGCGCGCCCGGCAAGGCCAGCGGATTCGTGCCGCCCGCCTGAGCCATATCCGGGCGACCGCCGCCTTTGCCGCCGACTTGCTGCGCGACGAAGTTAACCAGCTCGCCGGCCTTCACCTTGCCGGTGAGGTTGGCCGTCACCCCGGCGATCAGCGATACCTTGCCGTCAACGACCGAAGCGAGCACCACGGCTGCCGAGCCGAGCTTGTCGCGCAGCTTGTCGACCGCTTCACGCAGGGCTGGCACGTCCGCGCCTTCAAGCGTCGCGGCGAGTACCTTGACGCTGCCGACATCGACCGCCTGTGAGACCAGCGCATCGCCCTGATTGCTCGCGAGCTTGCTTTTGAGCGTAGCGATCTCTTTCTCCAGCGCACGCACGCCTTCAAGCACGTGGGCCAGCTTGTGGCTGACCTCGGCGCCGGGCACCTTGAGGCTGGCAGACACTTCGCCGAGCAGCGCATCGCGGTCGAGCAGGTAGTTCATCGCGTTCTCGCCGGTCACCGCCTCGATGCGGCGCACGCCGGCGGCGACGCCACCTTCGGCCACCACCTTGAAGAAGCCGATATCGCCCGTGCGGCTGACGTGCGTCCCCCCGCACAATTCGCGGCTGGAGCCGATGTCGATCACGCGCACAGAGTCGCCGTACTTCTCGCCGAAGAGCATCATCGCGCCAGTCTTCTGCGCATCTTCAATGCCCATCACACGGGCCTGACAGCCTGCGTTGGCAAGAATCTCGCGATTAACGATCGCTTCCACCTTGCGTACCTCGGCCTCGGTCACCGGGGCGTTATGGGCGAAGTCGAAACGGGTCTTGTCGGCATCCACCTGCGAGCCTTTTTGCTGCACATGGGCGCCGAGCACTTCGCGCAGGGCCTTGTGCAACAGGTGGGTGGCGGAGTGGTTGCGCATCGTGGCGGTGCGGCGATTGCCGTCGACACGCGCATTCAGCGCATCACCCACGCGGATTTCACCTTCCACCACACGGCCATGGTGACCAAAGACGTCGGCCTGAATCTTGAGCGTGTCTTCCACCACGAAGCGAGACGTCGCGTTCTGCATCGTGCCGGCGTCGCCAACCTGGCCACCGGATTCAGCGTAGAACGGGGTAGCACCCAGAACGATGACTGCATCATCTCCCGAGCGGGCGATTTCAACCGGGCTGCCATCCACGTAAATACCTGTGACAACGGCGCCTTCGATGAAGAGCTTGTCGTAGCCATGGAACACGGTCGGCACGCCTTGGTATTCCAGCCCCTGCGCCATCTTGAATTTGCCTGCGGCACGGGCCTGCTCACGCTGACGATTCATCGCCGAGTGGAACCCGGCTTCATCCACCGACAGCCCGCGCTCCCGCAGCACGTCGGCAGTCAGATCCAGCGGGAAGCCATACGTGTCATGCAGCTTGAATGCGAGATCGCCGTCCAGCACACGGCCGTCGCCGAGCGCGCCAAGTGCGACTTCCAGAATATCCATGCCATGCGCAATGGTCTGGAAGAAGCGTTCTTCCTCGTGCTTGAGCACGTCGGTCACGCGCGCCTGGTTGCGTTGCAACTCGGGATAGGCGCTGCCCATTTCTGCCGCAAGGGCGTCGACCAGCTTGTAGAAGAAGGGCACGCGGGCGCCGAGCTTGTACCCGTGGCGGATCGCGCGGCGGGCGATGCGGCGCAGCACGTAGCCACGGCCTTCGTTGCTCGGGATCACGCCGTCGGCCACCGTGAAGGCGCAAGCGCGGATGTGATCGGCAATCACTTTCAGCGAAGGCGAATCCTTGTCGCAGTCGTTACCTGCGGGGGAAGCCTGATCGACCACGCGCTTGGCGGCGGCGAGCAGGTTCACGAAGAGATCAATCTCGTAGTTCGCATGCACGTGCTGCAGCACGGCGGCGATGCGCTCCAGCCCCATGCCGGTGTCAACCGAAGGCTTGGGCAGCAAGTCCATCGCGTAGTTGCCGTCTTCATCCACACGACGGTTGTACTGCATGAACACGTTGTTCCAGATTTCGATATAGCGGTCGCCATCCTGATCGGGCGATCCGGGCGGGCCGCCGGGGATATCTTCGCCGTGATCAAAGAAGATCTCGGAGCACGGGCCACACGGGCCGGTGTCGCCCATCATCCAGAAGTTGTCGGACGCATAGCGTGCGCCCTTGTTGTCGCCAATGCGCACGCAGCGCTCGGCCGGCACACCGATTTCCTTGGTCCAGATGTCGAAGGCTTCGTCGTCTTCGGCATACACGGTGACCCAGAGCTTGTCCTTGGGCAGCTTGAAGACCTCGGTCAGCAGCTCCCAGGCGTATTTCAGCGCGTCGCGCTTGAAGTAATCGCCAAAGCTGAAGTTACCCAGCATCTCGAAGAAGGTGTGGTGACGCGCGGTGTAACCAACGTTTTCCAGATCGTTGTGCTTGCCGCCGGCGCGAATGCACTTCTGCGCCGTGGCCGCCCGCGTGTAGGGGCGCTTGTCGAAGCCAAGGAACACGTCCTTGAACTGGTTCATCCCCGCGTTGGTAAACAGCAGGGTGGGATCATCCCCCGGCACAACCGGGCTGGAGGCCACAACCTGGTGACCTTTGGATTCGAAGTACTTCAGGAACGCGGAGCGGATTTCTGCGGCTTTCATGGGCGTGGCCGGAAAATATCGGTGAAAAATCAAGGCGTGGATTCTAACCCGGAACACCCCGGAAGCCGAAACCGGACTGCGCGGTTTCAGTTGGCCGGTGCTGGATGCGCCGGGGGCGCGGGGTCCGAAGCTGCTCGCTGAGTGTAGGGCGTCAGCTGCCGCCCTTCCATGCGATAACTCGCCGGGCCGAACGGCGTTTCGCGGGTCTCGACACGCAGCACGCCGCTGACCCAGACCGGCGCCATCATCGCTGCCTGCGCTGGCTGGTCCATCACCACATGGATCACCTGATTAGGTGGCGGTGGCGGCACATGGATGCAGGCGCCGAAGTACGGCACCAGCAGAAACTCGCGGACCTCGTCACGCGTGGCGTCGAGCGGCACCACGTAACCCGGGATGCGCACCGCCTGGCCGGCCAATGCGGGCACGGCGGGGGCATTCAGCCAGGCTTCGCGCATCTGGCGCAGCAGATCACGGGCGCGCGGGTCCGCATCACGCATGTCGGCGATCTCCTCGCGCTTGAGTCCGGCCAGCGGGTCCCAGTCTTTCGGCACCAGTTCCGGCCAGCCGATTTCGCGATACGCCGGCACTGGCGCCACGAAGCGCCCGCCCCAGTGCAGGCCGACAGCAAACGCAACAATAATTGCCAGCGCCAGAACGAGCAGCCCGCAGGCCAGGAGCAGACGTTTTCGCATGATTCAGCGCGGGCTCAACCCGTCGGCCAGCGACCAGCGATAGGCCTGCCAGGCGGGCAGCAGACTGGCCAGCGTGCTGGTGAGCAGCATCGCCAGGAGCCAGACTGCATCCCGCTTTCCGGGCAGGGTGCTCGCAAGATCAAGCCCCGTAAGGCTTTGCAGCCAGCCCCCTGCGAGGGCCAGAACGATCTGCACCGCAGCCAGCCCGATCAGGCCACCCAGCAGGCCGATCAACCCGCCTTCGAGCGCGAGCAGACACACGAGCTGCGACGGCCGCACCCCGAGCGAGCGCAGGATCGCCAGCTCGCGGCGCCGCTCGGCCATGCCCGCCAGAATCACCGCCGCCAGCCCGGCCATGCTGACCAGCGCCACCAGCGCGGCCAAAGCCTGCAGCGCTCGCTCACCCAGCGACAGGGCCTGCCAGAGTTCGTCCAGCACCACCGCCGGGATGGCCGCCGTCAGCGGCTCGCCGGGCATCTCGTTGAAGGCACGTTGCGCGGCCAGCACGGTATTGCGCTGCTTGAGCCCGACCAGTACCGCGCTGACGCCATCGGGCACCAGCGGGAACTTCTGCACCTGATCCGCCGCAATATGCACGCCCGGCACCGGCATGCCGCCTTGCCAGTCGAGATGGATCGCCTCCATCGATTCGAGCGAGATCAGCACGCCGCGATCCAGTGGCGTGCCGGTCGGCGCCAGGATGCCGACCACCTGAAAAGGCTTGTCGGCGTGCTCGGCCGCAGGCCCCGGCCCGGCCTCTGCATGGTCGTGATCGTCATGCTCATCGTGGTCGACATGGCTGCCATGGCTCAGCACCAGCGTCTGCCCGAGTGCATAGCCCAGGCGCCGCGCCACGTCGGCGCCGATCACGGCCTCGAACACGCTGTCGAAACGGCGCCCACCACGCCAGGCCAAGGGTTTGCCATCGGCGAGGCGGATATGCTGGAAAAATGCCTGGCTGGTCGCCACGACCGGAAAGCCACGATGCTGGTCGCCAAATGACAAAGGCACCGACCAGGCCACCGCAGGGTGCCGGGCCAGCGACTCGGCCGCCGGCCAGCTCAGCGCCGGCAAGGGCCCGCCCAGATGCAGAAAGCTCTGCAGCACCAGCGGCAGTTGGGCGCCGCGTGCCCCGACGACCAGATCGGTGCCCGCCACGGCCGTCTCGAAGCCGGTACGCGCGCCGGACCGCACCCGCTCCACGCCAGCCAGCAGGATGGCGGCCAGCACCACGGCGCTGAGCGTCAGCCCGAGGCTGAGGCGTCGGCTCCACGCACTGCGCAGGGCCAGCTGAAGGATGACGGCGGTATTCATGCCCGCACCTCCGGCGCGAAATCCTGCAGCGACAGCACGGTGTCGAAACCCGCCGCCAGCCGCATGTCATGGCTCACGAAGACCAGCGTGGCGCCGCTCTGCGCGGCTTCGTCCGCCAGAAGCGCCAGGAATTCCTGCTGCCGGGTGGCATCGAGCGCCGAGGTCGGCTCATCGGCCAGCACAAGTTCCGGGCTGCCGATCAGGGCGCGTGCGGCCGCCACCCGCTGCTGCTCGCCCACCGAGAGCTGCGCACTGCGCTGCGGCCAGCGCGCCGCGGGCACGCCCAGCGCCGCCAGCATGCGCTCCGCCTCGGCCCGCGGCGTGCGGTCTTTGGCCAGCACCCGGTTACGCCTGACAGTTGAGAGCCGGCAGGGCAGCATCACGTTGTCGACCGCGCTCAGATAAGGCAGCAGATTGAATTGCTGGAACAGGTAGCCGATGTGATCGGCGCGGGCCGCATCGCGCTGGCTTTCCGCCAGCGAATCGAAGCGCTGGCCCAGGAAGTGATGCTCGCCGCACGTGGGGCGCAGCACGCCCGCCAGCAGGCCCAGCAGCGTGCTCTTGCCGCAGCCGCTTTCGCCGTGCACAAAACATCGCTCCCCGGCGGCCAGCGTCAGCTGCGGAATATGCAGCAAGTCGCCCCCCGCCCCTGGCCAGCGAAACCCCAGCGCTCGCAGTTCGATGCGCGCCAACGCCATGCCGTGCTCCCGCTCGTGATGAATGAAAGAAGCCGGGATTGGAGCATCTTCCCTCGCCTCTTGCAACAATGTTGCAACAACCAGCAAACCTTCGGAGGCGAGGTTTGCAAATGAGAATAGATCTTGTTAACATGGATGCGAATAGATCGCAATTGCAATACGGTCGCAACTCAGCCATTCACCCAACGCCAGCACGCATGACTATCGCCCTCCCCCATCCGAATGCAGATCGGCTCATCAGCCTGGCCACCGTGGGCACCCTGCACGTGGCCGCCGGCCTCGCCCTGCTCGGGCTGGTCAAACCCACCTTGCTGGCGCCGCTCATCGAGCCCCTGCACATGGAGCTGGTCGCCGCCACGCCATCCGCCAGGGTCGAGCCCACGCCGCCGCAACCCATGCCGCCGAAAGCCACACCCCGCAACGCTGTCCGGCAGGCCAGCCCCAAACCCCTTGCCCCGCCTGTGTTGCAGACCACGGCCCCCGCAGCGGCCGATACCCCGGTGATCCTGGCGGCGCCTGCGCCGAAAGAGGCGCCCGTCGTGCCTGTCGCCGACCCCCAGCCGGAAACCCGCGCCCCAAGCGCCTCTGCAGCCAGCACGCAACACGAACCAGTGGTTCAAGCGCGTTTTGACGCCGATTACCTCAACAACCCGGCGCCCGAATACCCGCGTGCCTCCCGCTCACTCAGCGAAGAGGGACGCGTACTGCTGCGCGTACAGGTCGGCGAGGATGGCCGCCCGCTGCAGGTGCTGCTCGACACCAGCTCCGGCTTTGCCCGCCTCGACCGCGCCGCGCGTGAAGCCGTCGCCCGCTGGCGCTTCGTGCCGGCTCGCCAGGGCCAGCAGGCCGTCACCGGCTGGGTAAAAGTCCCGGTGGTCTTCGAGCTGAACCGTTAACCCCTTTCCCTCTCCCCACTGCCAAGAAAACCATCATGCCAACTCAAACCCTGGGCTTCTCCCACTTCATCAGCCAGGCCGATGGCCTGGGCAAGGCACTGTTCGTGATCCTGATCGCGATGTCGCTCGCCTCCTGGTATTTCATCGTCACCAAGGCGCTCGCCAAACTGCGCCAGCGCCGCGCCTCCGAACGCTTCGTCGACCTGTTCTGGAACGCCAGTTCGCTCGACGAAGTCCGCAACGAGATCAATACCCACGGCGCATCCGAGCCCTTCTCACACCTCAGCAGCCACGCCCTGTTTGCGCGCGAGCATCACCAGCGCACCGGCGGCGGCAAGCTCGGCGAAGCCGGCAGCCTGGCCGAATTCCTCACCCGCAGCATGCGCAAGGTGATCGATGAAGAAACCGCCAAACTCGAAAACGGCCTCACGGTGCTCGCCACGGTAGGCGCCACCGCGCCTTTTGTCGGCCTGCTCGGCACCGTCTGGGGCGTATATGGCGCGCTTGTTGCCATCGGCATGAGCGGCGCCGGCACCCTCGACAAGGTGGCAGGCCCCGTCGGCGAAGCGCTGATCATGACCGGCCTCGGCCTGGCCGTCGCCCTGCCCGCCGTCGTCGCCTACAACAGCTTCACGCGCCAGAACCGCCTCACCCTCACCCGGCTGGACGCCTTCGCCCACGACCTGTTCGCCTACCTCACCACCGGCGCGCATCACCAGGCCGGCCGCATCGTGAATCTGCAACAAGGAGCCGCATGATGGCCTTCGGCGGATTCTCGAAAGAGGCCAACACCGCACCGATGGCCGAAATCAACATGGTGCCGCTGATCGACGTGATGCTCGTGCTGCTCGTGATCTTCATCCTCACCGCACCGCTGCTGACGCATGCCGTCAAGCTCGACCTGCCGCGCACCGCCAGCCAGGAAAACCATGTTCAGGCCGAGCGCATCGACATCGCGCTGACGCCCGAATCCGAGATCTTCTGGAACGGCGAAAAGCTCGACGCCGCCGCGCTGGATGCACGGATGCAAGCCGCCGGCGCGCAAGTCACCGACCCCGCCAACGCGCCGGAAATCCACCTGCGTGCCGACAAGACCACGCCTTACGACGCCGTCGCCAAAGTCATGGCCGCCGCCGCCCGCGCCAAGCTCAGCAAGATCGCCTTCGTCAGCCAGCCGGAATAAGCGGCAACGCCTCATTCCCCCATGCAAAAGGGCAGTCCGATGGGACTGCCCTTTTCATACTGTTGAGCGCTATGTCTCCCTACAGCGCAGAAAAAGCGCCAATTTCATATCTCGTACAGGTAGCGCTGAAATCCGACAAACGCACCGCGCACCACATCTGGCGCGCCGAGGTCGGCGAAGGCATCGGGCAGGGCGCTGTACTTCAGCTTGAGCAGCGGGCCGAGCTTGGTTTCGTCCAGTTCCTCCACGCCCTCGCTCACATAGTGCGCCAGCACAAAGCTCAGGAAGGCCTGCTGCTTGCTGCTGTACTCGGTGCCGATCACCGCCTTGGCGCGCTCGGCGCGTTCCTCGCGGGTGAGCGGCGCTTCGGCGTAGGCGATGTGCGCGAGCACGTCGAAAAGGTCGCTGTCCTCCGCGTCGATGATCTTCTGCATCTCGGCAAGCTGGTCGTGGCCGAAGCCTTTTTCCTCCAGCCCGGCAAGCAGTCTCTTGCGCGTATCGGGCGCGCTCCAGATGGCGCGCAACTCGTCTTCATCCTTGAAGAATTCCGGCAACTGGCCGTACAGCGCACTCACAAACTGCGCGGCAGACATCGGCGTGCCGTCCGGGTGCCAGAAGCTCGTCGCCATCATGTGCTGGATCTGGCGCTCCTTGCCGTCGGCCAGCTTCACCTTGGCCTTCTTTTTCTTCTGGCACACGCAGGGGCGCTGGCCGCATTCGTGGCAAGGCTCGGGCGGGCAGGTGCAAGGCTGATTGCCGCAAACATAACAGGGCGGCGGCGGTTCCTTGATGCATACGCAGGGCGAATGCTGGCACTTCGCGCACAGCTCCGGCTCCAGCGGCTCGCCATCCCATTCCGGGTCGCTGAAGTGGTGATGCGCCTTCACGAAATCGTAGATCGTGAAGTAGTCCTTGCCGTCGTAGAGCCGGGTGCCGCGCCCGATGATCTGCTTGAACTCGATCATCGAATTCACCGGCCGCATCAGCACGATGTTGCGCACGTTGCGCGCATCCACGCCGGTCGAGAGCTTCTGCGAAGTCGTCAGGATGGTCGGAATGGTCTTCTCGTTGTCCTGGAAGTCACGCAGCCACTGCTCGCCCAGCCCGCCGTCCTCGGCCGTCACGCGCTGGCAGTAGTTCGGGTCGCTACTCGTTTTCATCTGGTTGATCAGGTCGCGCACCGCAAGCGCATGGGTCTGCGTGGCGCAGAAGACGATGGTCTTCTCCTTCTGGTCGATCTCGTTCATGAAGATCTCGACGCGCTTCTTCTCGCGCTCCTTGATCTCGATGATCTTGTTGAAATCCTTCTCTTCGTAGCGCTTGCCGGCCTCGATCTCGCCTTCCACCACGGTGTCGTCCGAGGTGAATACATAGTCATCCAGCGTCGTGGCGATCTGCTTCAGGCGGAAGGGCGTGAGGAAGCCATCGTTGATGCCATCTTTGAGCGCGTAGATGAACACCGGCTCGCCGAAATAGGCGTAGGTGTCGGCGTTGTCTTTCCGCTTCGGCGTGGCGGTCAGGCCCAGCTGCACGGCCGGCGCAAAGTAATCCAGAATGCCGCGCCAGTTGCTCTCGTCATTCGCCCCGCCCCGGTGGCACTCGTCGATGATGATGAAGTCGAAGAAATCTGGTGGGTACTCGCCGAAGTAAAAATTCCGTTCGGGCTGAGCTTGTCGACGCCCTCCAACTTCCTGCCCTTCGACAGGCTCAGGGCGAACGGTCGCGGGCCCGCTCATGAAGGTCTGGAAGATCGTGAAGAAGATGCTGCCGTTCTTCGGCACCTTGCCCTTCTTCTTGATGTCGTCCGGCGCGATGCGTACCAGCGCATCTTCGGCAAAGGCTGAAAACGAATTGAACGCCTGATTCGCCAGAATGTTGCGATCCGCCAGAAACAGGATGCGCGGGCGGCGCGTCGGCTCTGCCGTCGTGCGCCAGTCCGTCAGATTCCAGCGGCTGTGAAACAGCTTCCATGCCAGTTGAAATGCGATGAAAGTCTTGCCCGTCCCGGTCGCCAGCGTCAGCAGGATGCGCTCGCGCCCCTCGGCCAGTGCTGCCAGCACGCGCTCGATGGCGATGTCCTGATAGTAGCGGCCCTGAAAATAGCCGCCCTTGTCCTCAAACGGCACAGCGGCGAAGCGGTCGCGCCAGGCGTTTTCGGTGGCAAAGGTGGCTTGCCACAGCGCCTCGGGCGTAGGGAACGCCGGCAGCTCGCCTTCCGCGCCGGTCTGCATGTCAATGCCGTAGATGCCCTGGCCGTTCGTGGCGTAGGCATAGAGGATCGAAAGTTTCTGCGCGTAATCCTTGGCCTGGCCGACACCCGCGGTCAAAGGCCTATCCCACGCCTTTGCCTCCACCACCGCCAACTTGGTGTTGCGGTACTCCAGCACATAGTCGGCGGTGAGCGCCTTGCCGCGCTTGCCTGCACCTTCGATGCGGCCCAGCGTGATCGGGTACTCGCGGCGGACACGGCTGCCTTCCACCACTCCCCAGCCCGCCGCGGCCAGCGCGGGGTCGATGTGTTCGGCTCGGGTTTCGGCTTCGTTCATGTTGTGTCTCACTTGTGAGCCACAAACCAGCTTGTGTCTCACTTTTTGCAAAAAAATGAGACGCAAACGGCGCCTCATCGTCTGAAAAACCATCGAATCAAAACTGAATCAAGAAAAAATCAAGGCCGGGACGCATCGTAAGCTGTTGATTGGTAAAAAACTCACGCTTCGCGCCCGCCCAACAAAACCGTCAAGAATCAAAACCCGATCAAGAAACTCCACCGGCAGGCTTGTCCGGCCTGGACGAAGCCCGCTAGACTTGCCCGCAAGTGGGCTGGGAGAACCCGGTCGGCGCTATGACCTCGGTGAGAACACCGGGGCCTTTCACTTTCTGGCACTGCGATCAACCAAACACCGCGCCAGACCGCTTGAGGTATGCAAGGAAGCCGACCCAAGCCACATTGACGGTCTGCATTCCGCATACAGCAGGAATCTTGTAGTTCTGTTTGCGCTTGGGCAAAGCGGCCTGAAATGCTTCATCCGTCACCAGCTCACACCCATTCAGTTTCGCCGTGGCGATGATGATCAAGTCGTTTTCATCAACCCCGGCGCCATATTTGTCTTCTTCGATTTCAAGCAGGCCTTTCATGCAAAAGGCCTCCAGGAGGATCGCCTCCGTGACGGACATCTTCTGCAATCCAGCGTCCTTGAGCCAGGCAACGCATTCCGGCGTTTTGTGGCCAACCTCTTCAACTGCGACTTCGGACATCCGGATTACGCCGTTTGCCACGCGATCCGCCATCCATACCCAGAGCCCCGGGAATTGCGCAACGGGATAGTTATCCCAAGCGTGGATCATGGAAGAGGCATCAAACACCTGCATAGAAGCGTTCCAGCTTGTGCAGATCAGTGATCTTCAGGTTGTCCAGATAGCTGCTGGCCTTGGCCAACGTGATCCGGCGCGAGTTCATCGCATCAAGCACCGTGCGCACATAGCCATCGCCGAAGATGTGGCGCGGCTCGCGATTGCGGTACTCGCGGCTGCCACCGTCCTTCTCCGGTATCACCCGCAGGCGATTCCATTGCCGATACGCCGCATAGGCCGCTTTCGGCAGGCGCCCGGCATCCATCAAGCGGCGCAGGATCATCTCGCCACTCACACCCCACGCCTTGCGCTGAGGCTCAAGCCAGTCATCGAATCCCGCCACGTCGGCCGGGCACTCGTCATCGCGAATGCTTAGCAAGAAAGCGTCCGGCACCAGCAGATGTCCGGCAAACGCATTCGCTTCACGTTCCTCGCCATCTGGTGCATACAGGTCGCCCTCGTCGTCAATCGAGCTTGCACGGTGCAACAGCAGATGGCCCAGCTCATGCATCAGCGTGAAGCACTGCCGCGCATCCGAATCCAGCTTCTTCACCACGATTACCGGGCACTCCGGGTCGTAGAGCGAGAAGCCCAGAATCGGGCTCTCCTTCGCGATCTGCCATTTCCCGTTGTAGCCATTGCTGCGGAACACCAGCAGCCCTTGCGCTTCGATGGCCTGGCGATAGCTCTCGAAATCATTGCGGTCTGCCAGCCCCAGCCATTCGCGCACACGCTTTGCCGCAGCCGGGATGCTCAGGCCGGCCAGATCGGGCGGCGAGAAACGCTGCACTTCAGCCGGATCAAGCTCTTCGCGCAGCGCCAGAAAAATCGCACGCTGTTGCTCCACGCGCTCGATCAACAGTTTCATCCGGTGCGAGAGCTCCGGCTTCTGGTTCGCGAGCGTGCGGAACTGTGGCGAATGTACCTTCGCCTCGTTTACCGGCCCCGGCTCCAGGAAGAACAAGGTGCCACGCCCGAAGAACGCCGCCAGCTTGCGCAGCTGGTTGAAAGTCAAACCTGCTTCACCCGCCATCGCCTTGGCAAAAGTAGCGGGCGCAATGTCGATCTCACGGGCGAGCTCTTCCCGGGTCATGCCGCGATCAGCACAACACCAGTCAATTCGCGCGAGGTTGATCGATTGAATGCGTTCCATGACTTGATTATATCGGCCTGGCCTGCAAGCGCGTGTCACCACTGCCCGCAGGGATGACGGTGCAGCGCATGCAGCCGGTTCATTTCTTGCCGTCCTTCTTCAGTGCCTTGGTTGCTTTACCCGGCGGCAGAAAGTTCTCGCCCGTCACCACCGATTTACCGGTTTTTGCCTCCAGCGCCGTGCGGGCCTGTTTGGCAATCGCCCCGCCTTTTTTGGCTGCCTTGCTGTTCTCGGCCATGCCGGTCGCCTCATCGGCTTCCGCGATCTGGCGGGTGGACAGTTCCGCCAGCGCGGTGAAGATCAACTCCGCCTCGCTCATGTGGTCGCGCAGGTTGTGGTCTTTCAGACCCTTCATCGTCTTGTGCGCTTTCACGCTCACGCCCGCCCATTCCTGATGGATCAGGTTGGTGAGGATGGCGAATTCCTCGCCCTGCTTGATGTCGTGATTGGCCCAGTAATCGGTCAGCTTGTTGCGCGTTTCCTGCCCGGTCATGCGCTGCTGTATCCACTTCTCGCTGCGCCCGTGCTTCTGCCAGGTCTCGCGGGCGCGGTTCAGCGACAGGCCGGGGTCGGCCATTTCCTGCATGCGTTCAAAGCCTACCTTTGCCAGCCAAAGCTTGATCGGCTCTGCCTTCGGGCTGGGTACCGATTGCACCAGCCGCAGCAGGGTCTGGGCTGAGGCCGCGTCCGTCAGGCGCAACTTCCCGTCTGCGGCGGGCATTTTCAACTGGTGACAATCTGTCACCAGTTCGCTGCCTTCACGACCCAGGCGCACTTTGAGCTGGTTCCAGTATTTGCGGGCAGTCAGAGCATCCGGCTGCTGGGTCAGCACCTGCACCACGTCCACTACCGAGAACCACCATGTCTCGGACTCCTCGTCATACACGCGGCGGAAGGTCTGGTTCTCGAATTCAGCGGGCAGGAATTTCATGTTCGGCTCGGGTTTTGGCTTCGTTCATTACTGAAAATCCGTCGAATCATAACTGGATCAAGAAACCTAGGCTCAGCAGCACCCGCAGCCCGAACCCTGCGATTTGTAGCCCTTCCCGGGCAGACAGGATTTGCTTTAAAGCACTTAAGTCATTGCTATACATAGGCTTTTGTTTTGTATCGCTTGATTAAGGTTTGCGTTAAAGCACTTTCATGCCCAGAACGGAAGGTAACGGGCATAGCGGGTCGAGCTGGTTTCAGACTCATCCGCCTTGATCGCTCCCGCCTCGTCGGCTGCGCCAATCACCAGCGGAAACCGTAGCAGCCTTCGACTCCGGGATCCGAAGCGCTCGCGCAGCGATTGATCCGACATGCGCTGATTGCTCACATACATCAGACAGCAATGCTGATAACACGCCCGAACCCGGTCAGTTCTGGACATCACCGCAAAATCTTGATGAGCAAACAGCAGCGCCGTCGTCCTCACCTCACCGACGCGAAAATCCGGGGCCGGCAACTGAAACACTTCCGCCGCCTTCACCACCTTGTCGACGCCACTGCCCTTCTCCTCGCAGATGCCCAGACGCCGCATGAAATCGGCCAGCCGTTCATTGCGGGAGCGGAATTCATCAATGAAACGCTCAACACTGATCGGCGGCGTGCCGGGGTTCGATACCTCAACCCGGTCGGCATACATTTCGATCATCACCGACGCCCCGCTTGCCGAGAAATCCTGATGCACCAGAGGCGTTCGCAATAAGCTCGCGCAACGCCTGTTTGGGGAACATCTTCACTTCCTCACGCACCACCTGTTCGATGCTGTGATTCTGTGGCGCCGCAGAATGGACGAAGTCGACCAGGCTCTCGAAACCCACCGCATAGCCACGGTTGCCCGGCTTGTCTTCGCGGGTGCGGGTCTTGTCGATACCTTCGTAAATCACCACGCGGGGCGCCTTGCGCACCAGCATCGGAGAAAAAGCCATCGAGTCGTTTGGCCAGCAGAATTGCCGCCAGATTCGTGATCGTCCAGCCCGCCGCCGTCTGCACGATCAAACCTTCGCCAGACAGCCGCGACAAAACCCCCTCTCGTGTCGTAGGGTAAGGCAGGCGGCACAGGTCGAAATAGGTCTGCGTATCGAGCAGCGCGATCACCTCGTCCGCGCTGGCCGCCTCCTTCGCGGCTTGCGCAAACCAGTCCGGCTGGCCCTCAGCGAAGATGCGGCGCAGTTGGTCGGGCGTCATCGGCACCAGATCCTCACCGGCCCGCATCAGGTAGGCCCCGTCAAAATCCAGCGGCTGGCCGACAGGGCGCGATGGCACCGCGAAGACCAGCACCCTGCCATCGGCGTGGGCCAGTTCCACCGCCGCCACCCGAATACGCAGCTTGTCGACAATTCGCGATTTGATGTCGTTGAGATCGGCCGCTGCCACGAATGCCTGCGTGCCCACCACGCGGCGTGGCAATTTGTCAGAAACACCCAGTACCAGATGCCCACCACCCTCATTGGCCAGTGCCACGCAGTAACGCAGCAGCTTGGTGGTATCGAACTGATGCTTGGCCTCCTTGAATTCGAGGTGCTCGGATTCGGCCGGTGCGGCCAGCCAGTGGGTCAGGGTGTCGAGGCTGATCATCGTGCCGGATTCCTTATAGAGCGCCGCTGAAAGCCTGATGCAGCAGGGATTGCTTCATTTCATCCAACGCTTCGAGCTTGCGCTGATAGAGGACTTCGAGCCGTTGGGTTTCCTCGTTCAGATCATCCAACTGCTGGGTTAACTCCGGCTGCTGATGCACCGGAGGCCAGAAAATTTGAATCGGATGCCAAGATTCCGGTTCAGCGCTGGGTTAGCCGTTCCTGTGTCCAGCTTCTTCAAATTCAAGCCTGATAGCAGGTAGTAAACGAAGCGCCGCTCGTTACCCTTGAAGTCTTTGACCCACAGCGTTGTGTCATGTGGCCAGAAGTCTGATTCGAGGTAGAAAGACTTTCCAAGAGTTCCTTTTCGCCCAATCACAACTCCCGGCGCTTTCGCCATGGCGGTGTCGTGAAAACTCTTGACCCCACCGCTGGAAACAACAGGAACCTCGCCGTCATTCTGTTGATCTTTGGTGATGTCGAATCCACGTTGCAGCGTCAATTGATCGCCAACCGTTGTTTCGAGCCACCCCTCACCCCGCTGGCTGAAGACGGACTGGAGGTGGCTTTCGAAGAGGGCGCGGGCGTTTTGGCGGTTTTGCTCGGCGGCGGCGCGGGCCGTGGCGATGCCGGCAAAGGCTTCGTCGAGGATGGCGACGATGCGTTGTTGTTCGGGGAGGTGGGACTGGAACTGGGAATGGATAAATATCGTCTTTACTAAACCCTGCCTGCGCACGACCTATCAACCACTCCCAAGTCGCTTTGAAATACATCGAGTTCAGGTAATGGAAAAACCAAGATCGTTCCACGCGGCCAAGGTTCGGGATGGTTTTCATCAGAGCACGTTGTATGCCCCTTCCAGCCCAGTCAGGATCTTGCCGACAGATGCTCCTGCCGGCCAATCAAAATATCATCTGATTGGCACAAGCGGTTCTTTTTGATTTCGGAATGAACGTGACTTTTGTCACTGCCAAAGTCTCGTATCTGGAGAAACCGAACATACCCGTCCTTCGGCTCATAGATAAACTCTGATTTGGGCGGTTGCGAGCCACCCTCAAAGTCGCAAATATCCCCGAGCTGTTCAATTTTCCACCCCGCCTTCATAGCATCGCCCTGATACTCGCCAGTACCTCGGCGCTCTCGACATCCAGCGCGGCGATCTCGTCCAGGATGTCCTGCGGACTGCGGTGGATGACTTCCTCGCCGCCGTTCGGGTTCTTCACCGAGAGGTCATAGCTCGCTGCGTCGATGCTGGTGGCGTCCACGCTCCAGCTCTTGTCCGAATCGGCAAAGGTTTTCTGCAACTCGACGAATTCAGCCAGATCCGCATCATTGAGCGGGTTGGTCTTGCCCATGTTGCGGCCGGGGTCGAGCTGGTAGTACCAGGTCTTGCGGGTGGGCGCGCCTTTCTCGAAGAACAGCACCACGGTCTTGACGCCCGCGCCCTGGAAGGTGCCGCCGGGGCAATCCAGAATCGTGTGCAGGTTGCAGGACTCCAGCAGGAGCTTGCGCAGGCTGACCGAGGCGTTATCCGGAATTGCTGAGGAAGGTGTTCTTGATGACGATGGCGGCACGGCCACCGGCGCGCAGCATCTTGATGAAGTGCTGCAGGAAGAGGAAGGCGGTCTCGCCGGTGCGGATCGGGAAGTTCTGCTGCACTTCGGGCCGCTCTTTGCCGCCGAAGGGCGGGTTGGCGAGGATCACGTCGAAGCGGTCTTTCTCCTGCACGTCGGCGAGGTTTTCGGCCAGGGTGTTGGTGTGCACGATGTTGGGCGCTTCGATGCCGTGCAGGATCATGTTCATGATCGCGATGACGTAGGCGAGGCTCTTCTTCTCCTTGCCGTAGAAGGTGCGCGTCTGCAGGGTTTCGAGGTCTTTTGTCGACAGACCCTGCCCTTCGACAGGCTCAGGGCGAACGCCTTGGGGGGTTTTTGAGGTAGTCGTGCGCTTCGCACAAGAAGCCTGCCGAGCCGCAAGCGCCGTCGTAGATGCGCTCGCCGATCTTGGGTGCGGTCACGCGGATCATGGCGCGGATCAAGGGGCGCGGGGTGTAGTACTCGCCGCCGTTGCGCCCGGCGTTGCCCATGCGCTTGATCTTCTCTTCGTAGAGCATCGAAAGTTCGTGCTTTTCGACCTGCGAGCGGAAGCGCAGCTCGTCGATGTGGTCGATGATGTCGCGCAGGGTGTAGCCGCTGCGGATCTTGTTCTTGATCTCGCCGAAGATCTCGCCGATCTTGTACTCGATGGTGTCCGGCCCGGTCGCGCGCTGCTTGAAGCCGTGCAGATAGGGGAAGAGCTTGCGATCCACAAAGTCGACCAGATCGTCGCCAGTGAGCGCGGCGTTGTGATCGAGCTGGCCCGCCGCATCCTTGGGCGCAGCCCAGGTGCTCCAGCGATAGGCCGGGTCGAGGATGAAGCTGTAGGGTTTGCCTTCAAGCGCGGCTTCGTCGGCCTTGTCCTGCTCCAGCCCGTCCAGATACTTGAGGAAGAGCAGCCAGGAGGTCTGCTCGGTGTAGTCCAGCTCGGTGGTGCAACCGCTCTCTTTCCAGAGGGCGTCGTCGATATTCTTGAAGGCTTGTTCAAACATGGGTGCGCTGTGCCGGGTGTGCGGTGGCCGGTGGCCAGATTCCGCAAAGGGCGTAGTTTCCCATGGAAGCGCTATGGGAGAAATGACAGGCTTCACGCCCGAGTCATCTCGCACCTGACGAGCATGCTGCAGCGTTTTAAGGGCAATCACCGCTTACGTTCTGACGTAGCGTGTACCGACGCGTTTCACGACCTGTCTGCAGAACCGCACCCGCCGGACTTCGCAGGCCAGGCAGGCTGCGCAGGTCCGCATGGTGCGACGCAGCCGCATGCCTGCTCGGTGTGGAGCGCTGGGCGCGGCTTTGCAAGCAGCGATGTCCAGCCAAGCAATGGTTTCACTTCTTGATTGGTGTGCACGGCGTGCCGTACCAATCTGCACGCCTGCCAGAGATGTCGTACGTCAGACGATCAGAGGTTTCTACGCGGCACGCGGGGCCTGCTACGCATCCAGCCAGTTTTCCAGCTTGAGCCCGGGAATTCGGCTGAACTCGCGGGTGTTGTCCGTCACGAGTGTGAGGCCGAGCGCTTGGGCGTGCGCGGCGATCAGCAGATCGTTCATGCCGATGGGCTGGCCTGCTGCTTCCAGCTCGGCGCGGATGGCGCCGTAATCTGCGTCAGCAGGAATATCCAGCGGCAGCACCGGGATGGTTTCAAGAAGGCCCGCCACCTTGGCGAGCAATTTGGGCGACGCCTTCTTGGCGCAGCCATAGCGCAGCTCGGAGGCGACGATGATGCTGGTGAAGATCGCCTTCGGCCCGAGCTGCTCGATACGGCGTGCGGCGGGACCGTCCGGATTGCGGATCAGGTCGCTGAGGATGTTGGTGTCCAGCAGGTATCCGCTCAAAATATGTCCTCCGGCGCGGCAGGCACATCATCCATGGCCGGGAGCTGATCTTCCGGCGCCAGCGGCGCGTCTTTCCGCCACTCGGCCAGCAGTTCGACGATATTGGTGGGCCGGTTCACGGGTTCGATGATGAGTTTGTTGCCCTCGCGGTGGATCAGCACACGGTCCCCCGGCAGTTCGAACTCCACAGGAATCCGCACCGCCTGGCTGCGGTTGTTGCGAAACAGCTTGGCTTCCCTGGGCCGGGATGGCGTCGGTAGAGTAGGCATGGCGTCGACCTCTTGTGTATATACAAAACAGTATATGCCACAACCTGCCGTGTCAATCAGATGGGCGACACTCGTCCGCTACAAGGCCGCACCCGGAATACGCGCCCGAATCGTAGGTCGGAAAAGCGAAGCGCCTTCCGACGTTCGGAAATTCTTGATGCGTGATGGCTTGGGTTGAG
Organism: Uliginosibacterium sp.; assembly: GCA_016718265.1. Lineage (GTDB taxonomy): Bacteria > Pseudomonadota > Gammaproteobacteria > Burkholderiales > Rhodocyclaceae > Uliginosibacterium. Next base: position 259,793 of record JADKDZ010000005.1, read on the forward strand.
CGAAGCCATCGTCGGAAGGCGCCTGTGGCTTTTCCGACCTACACCCGCCACGGTCCGATCAGGCGAAGCGCAAAGATCCGGCCGCTCACGCCCTGCCCGGAGAGCCGCCTCCGCCGGGCCTCACAGGCAAGTCAGGCTGCACAGGTCCGTGTGGTGCGGCGCTGCGGCAAGCCTGCCCGTTGATGACCGGTGGGTGCGGCTCTCCAGACAGGTCGTTTCAGGCGTCGAGCAGCGCCCAGTGGTTGTCGGGCGAGAGGGGAATGGGCCAGGCAAGCATCTGGGCTTTGTCGCGCAGATGCCAGCGCGCCGGGCCTTTTTCGCCGGCGATCATGAAGCCGCCTTCGGCGTCCGGCCCGGTCAGGGCGCCGGCGCGATGGAATTCGCCGATCAGCTGCATGCGTGCGGCATCGCCCGGATGCCAGAGCAGTGCGCGGCCGGAGAGCTGGGCGCTGAGGATGAAGCCACCGCCAGGCCCGGCCATGATGTCGCCGGTATAGCCTTCGCCAATCGGCGAAGCGGTGGGGATGCGGATCTCCTGCCCGTTCCACACGGCCAGCACCGGCGCGGCCTTGCGCTGGGCGGGGTCGTCGTGTTCACCCTGCATGGCGATGCCGAGCAGCGTCTCACCCTGCGGGGTTTCGTTCCAGGCCAGATGGCGCAACGAGAGACGCGGGTCGCGCACCTGCCATTGCCCGAGCAGCGTGCCGGAAGCGGGATCGATCTGGACCAGGGACGAGGCCATGTCGTCGACCTTGCCTTTGCGGCCATCCGGCGCATAGCGGATGCCACCATTGGCGATGAGCAAGCGCCCCTTCGGGTCGCTGAGGAGCTGATGCGGATCGCGCCCGCGGGTCGGCCATTCGGCAACCTTGGCCAGCGTGTCGATGCGCCGGATGCTGATCCAGCCTTCGCTGGTTTGCGGCTCGATCTCGCTGGTGCAGACGTGCTGGCCGTCCGCCATCAGCGCGAGATGCCCGCCGGAGACGCGGCCACGCTCTTCGGGTAGTGATCGGGTCTGCGCCACGTGGCCGTCGGCATCGACACGCATGAGCCAGTGCCCATGCCGATACGCTTGTGCGAGATAGCCCTGCCCCCCAGGCAGCCCGACCAGACCATGCCCGCGGGACGCCACGGGGACGGCAGCGCGCAGCAGGATGCGCGCATTCGCCCAGTCGATCTCGACCACGCCGACATAATCGCCGGGCTCGCCGGTGGCAGGCCCTGGCAGGGCGACGCCGCTGCGCCAGCCGGCCAGCAGGCGCGTCGGGGCCTGGCTCGCCCGGGCGGGCAAAGGCAGGGCAGCGGCGGCCAGCATGGCGCCTGCGCTGCGCAGGAAACTCCGTTTATCCATCGATCTGCATCCAGAATAATGGCCCGCACGCAGCGGGCCGGAAAGCATGACAATCAGAACTTGTAGCTGGCCGTCAGCGCAAAGCTGCGGCCGATGCCGGGCACGTAGTGGCCGCGGTACACGTTGTCGGCATACAGCTCGTTGCTCAGGTTGGTGCCATTGAGCTTGAGCGTGAGATTGCGCCGAACCTGGTACTCGATCATGGCGTCATAGGTGGCATAGCCGGCGACCTGGAAGGCGTTGACCTGCGCGGGATACATCTTGGTGCGCCCGGTCACGCCCGCGCCAAAGCGCCAGTCGGCCCCCAGCTTGTAGGTCGTCCACAGCGAAGCCTGATGTTTGGGAATCAGGCCGGGACGCGCGCCCACCAGCTCGGAACCGGTCAGGGCGCCCTTCTTGATCTTGGCGACCGGTATCCAGGTGTAGGAGAGGAACATGTCCCAGTTAGGCGTAATGCGCCCGGCAATATCCGTCTCGAAGCCCTTGGTGTAGCGCTGGCCGGAGAGCACGTAGTTGGTGGGATTCACGCTCTCGGTATCGGTGTTGCGCTCGTTGTATTTGGTGGAATGAAAGATCGCAAAGCGCGTGCTCAGATTGCCGCTCAGCCAGTCGAGCTTGGCGCCGAGTTCGACATTGCGGCTCTTCTCGGGGTCGGTGTTGGAGCCCAGCGCGTCGTACTGGTAGGTGTCGCCCGAGGTGTTGAAGGAGCTGCCGTAGGAGAAGTGGAATGACATCTCGCTCGTGGGCTGATACAGCGCGCCGAAGCGCCGGCTCATCAGGCTGTCATGCCGGCCACGCTCGGCGGTCATCGCGCCGCTGGTGGTGTTGAAGCTGGTGTAGCGGCCGTCCATGTAGTCCCAGCGCAGCCCGCCAAGGAGCTTCCAGTGCTCGCTCAGCTGGAGCATGTCCTGAAAGTAGGCGCCGCCGCTGGTGGCTTCAAATTCGGCGGCGCGACGCACCGCGCGCTGGCCTTCGTCGACGCCGGCCGTGCCATCGTCATCGCCCAGCGTAGTGGTGGGCTTGTTGAGCGCGGCATTGGCCAGCAGGCCGTAGGTGGTGCGTGCCTCGTGATTGAGGTCGACGCCGGTCAGCACATCGTGCCGCAGGCCAAACCAGGTATAGCGGCCGGAGAAGTCGCTCTGCAGCACCTGGTTGTCATGGTCCATGATCTTGTTGTTCGAGCCGCGCGTGAGCACGGTGCTGTCGCTGATATTGTTGCCGAATACGGCCGTCTTGTTCGGTTGCGACGCGGCGGCGGCGAAACGCACCGCGCTGGCACGCTGATCCCGCTTGTACTTGCCGGCGCGCAAGCTGGTCTTCAGCTCGCTATGGCCGGAAAAGCGGTGAATGTGGCTGAGCGTGCCGATGGTGACATCGCTGTTGGCCTGATCGCTATCCACGCCGTAATAGGCGCTAGGGTCTTTGTCGATCAGCTTGCCGCCCGTGGTGCCGGGCTCGGGCGTCAGCCAGGGCAGGCCGTAGTTGATGCCATTGCGATTCTTCAGGTAGTAGAGGCCGAACTGGTATTCGTCCCGCTCGCCAATGCCATGGCGGAAGTTGGCGGCCAGGCCTTCCTTGTCGATCGAGGCGCCCGCGCCGTTGTTGTCAGCCTGGGTCTTCATCCCCGTGAGCCGCACCGCCGACGCGGCGCCGGTCACCAGGTTGAGGTCAGACTCGACGCGCAGGTAGTTGCCCGTGCCATAGGTGGCGTCCACTTCGTTCTGATCGAGCATGTAGGCCTGCTTGCTGACCTGGTTCACCACACCACCGGTGGAGCCGCGGCCGAACAGCATCGAGGCCGAGCCGCGCAGCACTTCGAGACGATCGTAGTTGAAGGTATCGCGTTCGTAGATCGCCGGGTCGCGCATGCCGTCGACGAAGATGTCGCCCGTCTGCTGCAGCGAGAAGCCGCGCAGGCGGATGTCTTCCTCGCCGCCTTCTGCCGCCAGGAAGGTGACGCCCGAGGTGAGATGCAGCGTGTCTTTCAGGGTATCGAGGCTTCTGTCGTCAATCAGCTTCTCGGTGATCACGGTGACGGATTGCGGGATGTCGCGCAGGGCCTGCTTGCCCTTGCCGATGGTGCTGGTCACGGCCTGATAGCTGGTTTTGGCATCTATTTCCTGCGGGACGCCATCCGCCGTCACGCGCACCGTCTCGAGCGTCTTCTCTGCCTTGGCCGGCGCATTCGTCTGGGCAAACGCGGGCGGCGCCAGCACCAGCGCAGCGCTTGCAAGGCGCACCAGCAGACCGATCCGGCTCGGCCGACACGGGGGAAGGGAGGGGGACATCACACGCATGAGGGGCTCCTGAAGTTGCAGCAGCGCGCAGCGAATCCTGGCGCCATCTAAACAAGAAACTATCGCTATTGCGATTCGTTCGCATTAGACAATAGCTTGCAACTTCGCGCAAGAAAAAAAGAGCCGGGGCGGATCGGCCCCGGCTCGGTGTGCCCCTCGCGGTGCGCCACTGGCGCCGCGGGTTTATGCCTTCAGCACATCCCAGATCTTCTTGATGCTGGCCAGCGCTTCGTTGCGGCGGTTGTGATAGTGCGTGTGCAGCAGATCATGCGCGAGTTCGGAGTTCGGCTCGCCCAGGTATTCGGCATACAGCTTCTGCACCTGCTCGTTGTGATGCGACTGGCGGAGTTTTCGGGACTTGTCGATCTGGTACAGCCCCTTGCTGCGCTCGGCCGAATGCTTCTTGTAGCGCTTCTTGTGGCGCAGCGTACCGCCACCATCCGCACAGCCGCCGGGGCAAGCCATCACTTCGACGAAGTCGTATTCCGCCTTGCCCGCCAGAACCGACTCGGTCAGCTCGCGCGCCGCCTTGAGGCCGTGCGCGACGGCAATCCGTACCGTTCCAACATCGCCCCCCACATCAATCGACGCAGTGCGGATGTTCTCCTTGCCGCGCACGGCGCCGATTTCCACCTGTTCCAGCTCTTTGCCATTCACCACGAAATACACGGTGCGCAAGGCGGCTTCCATCACCCCGCCGGTCGTGCCGAAGATCACGGCAGAGCCGGTGTATTCGGTCATCAGCGGATTGTCGAAGGCCGAAGGCTCCAGGCTCTTGAGGTCCACCGCCTGACGCTTGAGCAGGCGGGCAAACTCGCGCAGGGTCAGTACGATGTCGACATCGGCCAGCCCGTCCTTGGTGAAGTCGGGGCGTGCCGCCTCTTCTTTCTTCGCGGTACAGGGCATGATCGAAATGACGCGGATCTGCTTGCGGTCCACGTGCATCTTCTCGGCCAGATAGCTCTTGGCGAGCGAGCCCAGACACTGCTGCGGCGACCGGGTGGTCGACAGGCGCGGCAGGATCTCGGGGTAATGCTTCTCGGCGAAGTTGATCCAGCCCGGGCAACAGGAGGTAAAGGTGACGCCCTCGCGATTCTTCAGCTTGCCGAGAACTTCGGTCCCCTCCTCCATGATCACCAGGTCGGCCGCGAAGTTGGTGTCGAGCACCACGTCTGCGCCGATGCGGCGCAGTGCACTCACCACCTGGCCTTCGATGTTGGTGCCGGGCAGTACGCCGAATTCCTCGCCAAAGCCGACCCGGATCGCGGGCGCGATCTGGAAGACCGTCTTGATCGCCGGGTCCGCCAGGTAGTCGATCACCTTCTGCGTGTCATCCCGCTCCCCCAGAGCGCCGGTCGGGCAGACCAGCACGCACTGGCCGCAGGCCACGCATGCCGATTCCTCTTGGCGGAAGCCGTTGTGGAAGCGCACGCCATTGGCAAACCCGCGCCCCGAGATCTCCAGTGCGTCCACGCCCTGAATCTCGCGACACATGGTCACGCAGCGCAGGCAGCGGATGCAGCGCGTCTGGTCGAACTGAATCGCCGCCTTGTCATCCGTCTCGGGCATCGGGAAATCCGTGCCGCGCAGGAAGCGCGAGGAACGCAGGCCGACGTAATCGGCGGTATCCAGCACCTCACAATTGCCGTGACGCGAGCAGGTGGCGCAATCCTGATGGTGGTCGGCCATCAGCAGCTCGACCTGCAGGCGCCGCTTCTCGCGCACCATGGGCGAATCGGTCAGCACCTGCCAGTGCTCCGCCACCGGGGTGTCACAGGCGGTGACGAACACGGGCTCTTTGACGCCGGGCCGCTTCACTTCTACCAGACAGACTCGACAGGTGCCGGGCGCATGGCCGATATCGTGCAGCTCGCACAAGGTTGGAATATGCATGTCATGACGACGCGCAAGGGAAAGAATGGTTTCGCCGGGCTCAAACCCGAGTTCTTTGCCGTTGATATAGGTCTTCATTTCGTTGATCCTGACAAATCTCAAAGGGTTGCTTGGGCAACAGCGCCGAATGGCTCAGCCGTGACGACTGAGTACAGCCGATAACAGCGCAAGCACCGCTCCGCCTCGTGGTAAGCCTCACCCTTGCTGATGGCGAGCTCGACCTCATCGAAGTTGCCGACGCGCTGCTCGACCTCAAGTTCGGGCACACTTGCCCGCAGTCGCAAGCGTTGCGGAATGCTGATGACCTCGCCTTCGAGCAGATGGCTGTTGGCCAGCACGGCCTGCATGCGAGACTCGGGATCCGGCGAGACACGCCCTTCCTCAAGGTACTGGCAGATGGCGGCCGCCGCACGACTGCCGTGATCCATGGCATGAATCAGGGTGAGCGCACCGAGCACGCAATCGCCGCCCGCAAACACGCCCGGACGCGAGGTTTCCAGCGTTTCGGGATTCACCGCGATGATGCCTTTCCGGTCGACGCGGATACCGTCTTCCAGCGCCAGCGAACGGCGGTCGATCTGCTGCCCGATGGCGGCAAACACATGGGTACAGGCGAGCATGGCTTCCGTGCCGGCAATCGCTTCGACGTTGCGCCGCCCTTCTTCATCGGCATCGGTCTGGCGCATCTGGACGAGATCGACGCCGATGACGCGGCCATTCTCGACCACCAGACGCGAGGGGTTGCACAGGAAGTGCATGACCACGCCTTCCTTCTCGCAGGCTTCGATCTCCTCGTGGTCGGCCGGCATGTCTTCGCGGGTGCGGCGGTAGACCAGATGAACCTTCTTGGCCCCCAGTCGCAGCGCCGAGCGCACACAGTCCATGGCGACGTTTCCGCCGCCCACCACCACGACTTCGCCTTCGAGCGAAACGGGTTCGCCGCACTCCACGTGCTTGTGCACGTCGAGCAGGAAGTCAATACCGCTGGAATAGCCCTTCGGCGTCGGCGTTTCGTTCTGGATGCCCAGCATGCCGCCCTTGCTGCAGCCAAATGCCAGGAAGACCGAGTCAAACCCGCGCGCCAGCAAGCCATCAACGGAGATATCCTGCCCCAGGCGCTTGCCATAATGCACCTTGCCGCCCAGACGCTTGATCACGCCCTCGGTCTCGGCCTTGAGCACATCCTTGGGCAATCGATAGCTCGGGATGCCGACCGAGGCCATGCCGCCGGAGGTCTGCTGCGCCTCGAACACTTCAACCGCCACGCCGTTGAGCAGCAGGTGGTAGGCGCAGGTCACGCCGGCAGGCCCGGCACCGACCACCGCGACGCGCTTCTTGTTGGCATTGGCCGGTGGCGTCAGATTCTTGGGGAATACGCCTTCGGCCAGCGGATAGGCTTGGTCCGCCACAAAACGCTTGAGCATCTTGATGCCCACCGCGCCGTCAACCGTCTGACGGCGGCAGGCCGACTCGCAGAAGCGCACGCACACCCGGCCACAGCTGGCGGCCAGCGGGTATTTCTCCAGAATCGTGCGGAGGGCGTAATCGGGGCGCCCGTCCTTGATGCAATCGATGTACTTGGGCACATCCAGCTTGGCCGGACAGGCTTCGATACAGGGCGCGGTCATGTACAGCGTGCTGTGCTGCGAGGGCGCCTTGGCCAGTGCGATCTCGCGCTCGAAGACGTCGCGGAAGTGCGTCAGCGCATCCAGCAAGGCGCGCGCGCAGGTCTGCCCCAGACCGCACAACGAGGATGTGGCGAGGATACGGGCGATCTCGCCGATGTCATTGAGCCGGACAGGGAAGCTTTCGCCGCGCTCCAGCGATTCGAGCTGGTCCCGAATCTGCGCCGTACCGGCGCGACAGGGCGTGCACTTCCCGCATGAGGATTCGGCAGCTCGGCTGATGTACTGCTGAAAGGCACCGATCAGGCTGACCGAGGCATCGAAGACCAGGAAGCCCCGGTCAGCAATGAAGGCCTTCACCGGATTACCCGGATCGAAGTCATCCAGGTCTTCAAGGCGAGGAAGCTCCGTACCCGCCGGAATCGGCGCGCTACGGAAGTCATAGGGTTTCCCCTCCCATACTCCATATACCAACTGGCTCATTGATCCTCCTCCTGGTTCATGCCTTGTTTCAAGGTCTGTCGGCAGTGCCCGCGTGGGCACCCGCCTTAAATTCGATACGCTCACCGCCGGTGCGATGTGCAAAATGCAGGGAATCACCCCATTGATCATGCGCAATGCGGCGCCCCACGCCGTGAATCCGATGCGTGAGACAAGCCGCGCACTGGCCCGCGCTGTCATCCAGACAAGGCTTGCCGTCATAGAGGGTGTAGTTGCGTCGCACCTGTTGCGGTGTGACCTGCGGCATGATCACGTTCGCCCCGTAGCGCAAGCCCTGCTCGCGGCCGTCCGGCGCGATTGCCTGCAAGGCAGTAGTCGCCGCAATATTGACGTCGCGCAGCAGCAAGCGCGCGGCGGCGATCATGCGCAAGGCAAGGCCCAGGCGCTCAGGAACAGACGGGATATCGTCGTTGCCGGGCAAGGCAGCCTGAGCATGCGGGATGTACGGCCCCATGCCGATCATGTCGACATCCATGTCGCGGAAGAACAGCAGATCGTCCACGAGATGATCAACGGTCTGCCCCGGCAGACCGATCATGACGCCGGTGCCTACCATGAACCCCACTTCACGCAAGGTCTTGAGGCAGGCGACGCGCTGTTCGAAATTCTGTGTCGGCGGGTGGATGCGCGCAAACAGTTCGGGAGACGAAGTCTCAATACGCAGCAAGTATCGGTGCGCCCCGGCCTCAAAGAACCGGGCATAACTCTCGCGGGACTGCTCGCCCACGCACAGCGTGATCCCGAGCCCGTCAGGCAGCCGCGCCGAGCGCGTGCCCTGTTTGATGGCCTGCACAGCTTCTGCAACGAACTCGACAAACCGGGCATCCTGCCGCTCGCCCGATTGCAATACCAGCGAGCCATAGCCGAGCTCGGCAATCTGGCGTGCTGCCGCCAGCACTTCGTCCATCGAGAGCATGTAGCGCTGCGGCGCATGGTTGCTTTTGCGAATGCCACAGTAGAGGCAATCGCTCACGCAGTAGTTGGAAAATTCAATCAGGCCGCGCAGGCTGACGGCATCGCCGCAATGCTGCAGCAGCACCTTTTCGGCGGCCTGCTGTGTCATCGTCATTTGCGCAGGCGCGCTCGCCAGCAGAATCTGGCGTAAATCGTCCCGCTCCAGATGCCTGGCGTGCAGTGCCACTTCCAGTACTTGGGACGATGACATGAAAGACCCCACGTTAGAGGACCGAATACCCGACTGGAAAGCTACGCCTTTCGGCCAAGAGAATACCCAAAATAATTCACTCGCCAGACGAGAGCAGATCAAGCCAGAATGCGGGCAGTGGCAGCTTGATGTGCATCAACGGCAAACTGTATCGTTGACGCAATCCGACGAGTAACGCCCCAAGGCGGGGGTATTCTTATTCGAAAGTAGCGGAAGCACCCGAAGGCCCCATGCCGGTCTGCCCTGCTCGTCTGTTGAATCTGCCCTGCGAAAAGGAACTGCAATGTCCGAGTCCGACACCAATAGCTGGCTGAACCCTGGTGCTGTCGCCGCAATTCTGGCCGCGCCGCCGGCCGATCCGCTCCAGATACGGGCCATCCTGCAGAAAGCGCGTGCGCTCGCCGGGCTGGGTTTCGAAGATGTCGCCGCGCTCAGTCGCATTTCCGACCCCGATCTCGTGCAAGAGTTGTTTGACACGGCTCGCTACGTCAAAGAGACGATCTACGGCCGGCGCATGGTGCTGTTTGCGCCGCTCTACATCACAAACATGTGCGGGAATGAATGCACCTACTGCGCGTTCAGCCGCAGCAACAAGGGCATGGCCCGCCACGCCTTGTCGATGGAGGAAATCCAGCGCGAGACGGCCCTGCTGATCGAACAAGGCCAGAAACGCTTGCTGCTGGTGGCAGGCGAGGGTTACCCCGCAGCCAAGGGCGGCTTTCAGTACGTACTCGATTCGATTGCCGCGGTATATGACGTCACCCGCCATCACGGCAACATCCGCCGTCTGAATGTGAATGTGGCGCCGCTCAGCGTAGATGAGTTCAAACAGCTTCGGGATGCGAGTATCGGCACCTATCAGCTGTTCCAGGAAACCTATCATCGCCCGACCTACGCCGCCGTTCACCTGGGTGGAAAGAAGGCTGACTTCGACTGGCGCTGCTCGGCGATGGATCGTGCCATGGAAGCGGGAATCGATGACGTTGGCTTAGGCGTTCTGTTCGGCCTGTACGACTGGCGCTTCGAGCTCCTGAGCCTCTTGCAGCACAATGCGCATCTCGAAGAGAAATTCGGCGTTGGCTGTCATACCATCAGCGTCCCCAGGATGGAGCCTGCTGAAAATTCGCCGCTCGCAGCCACCCCTCCGGCCAAGGTATCAGATGATGATTTCAAGAAGCTGATCGCCATCCTGCGCGTTGCTGTTCCCTATACCGGGATCATTCTCTCTACGCGTGAATCGGCTGAAACGCGGCGCGAGTGTTATGACCTTGGGGTCTCACAGATATCTGCCGGCAGCCGCACCAATCCTGGCGGCTACAGCGCACCAGCAGACGCAACTGCTCAATTCCAGCTTGGCGATCACCGCAGCCTGGAAGAGATCGTGCACGACCTCGCCACCATGGGCTACATCCCTTCGTTCTGCACCGCATGCTATCGTCTTGGCAGGACAGGCAAGGATTTCATGGATCTGGCCAAGCCCGGGCTGATCAAACGCAAGTGCGATCCGAATGCGGTCACCACTTTCCTGGAGTACCTGACCGACTACGCCTGTGAGGAAACGCGCGCCGCAGGCGAAGTAGCCATCGAGGCCGAGCTGGGCAAGATGGACGACAAGGTCAGGGCAAACGCCGAACGCATGCTCAAGAACATCCGCATCGGCAAGCGGGATGTGTTCTGCTGAGGCCGCCATGCGGCTGGAGCATGATTCGCTCGGTGAGCGGCAGATTCCGGCCGCTGCCTTGTACGGCATTCACACGGTGCGTGCGCTGGAGAACTTCGTCGTCGCGGCACAGCCTGCGGCATTCGAGCTGATTCAGGCCCTGGCTCAGGTCAAGCTGGCCTGCGCCCGCACCAACCAGGATCTGGGCTATTTGCCTGCAGACAAAGCGGATGCCATCGTCGCCGCCTGCCGTGCGGTCATCGCCGGCGAGCATCGCGAGGCGATCTGCGTCGACGCCTTGCAAGGCGGCGCTGGCACCTCGCTCAACATGAACCTGAACGAGGTGATTGCCAACCTCGCCGAAGAGCGGCTTGGCGGCCGGCGCGGCGAGTATCAGCTCGTCCACCCGCTCGACCACGTCAATCTGCATCAATCGACCAACGACGTCTTCCCGACCGCGCTCAAAGTAGCCGCCATCGGCTTGCTGCGACGCCTGGAGAAATCGATTGCCGCGCTGCAAAGCGCGTTTCAGGATAAGGAACGCGCGTTTGCCGACATCATCAAGATCGGTCGCACCCAATTGCAGGATGCCTGCCCGATGACCCTGGGCGCCGAGTGCTCAGCCTGGGCCGAGGCACTGGGTCGCGATCGCTGGCGGGTCTTCAAGTGTGAAGAGCGGCTGCGTGTCGTCAATCTTGGCGGCACCGCCATCGGCACCGGGCTGACGGCGCCGCGTGACTACATTTTTCTCGTGACCGAAAAACTGCGCGAGGAAACGAAACTTGGCCTGTCGCGCGCTGAGAACCTGATCGATGCCACTCAGAATGTCGATCCCTTCGTCGAAGTTTCCGGCATCCTCAAGGCGCACGCGGTCAATCTCTTCAAGATTTCCTCAGACCTGCGGCTGCTCGCCTCCGGCCCGCGCGCCGGTTTTGGCGAGATCACCCTGCCCGCCGTGCAGGTCGGCTCCAGCGTCATGCCCGGCAAGGTCAACCCGGTGATCTGCGAAGCAGTCGCTCAGGCCGCGATGCAGACGATCAGCCAGGATGCTGCGATCACCCTGGCGGCGCAATCCGGCCAGCTGGAGCTGAACGCCTTCTTGCCCCTCATCGCCCACGCCCTGCTCGGTGCGCTGGCCATGCTGGACCGCACCAACACCATGTTCCGCGAGCGCTGCGTCACCGGTCTCATCGCCAATCGCGAGCGCTGCGCCGAGTTCGTCGAGCTCTCCTGGACCAGTGTCACCGCGCTGGTGCCCACATTGGGCTACGAAACCGCGGCAGATGTCGCCCGCGAAGCTCAGGCGCGCCGGGCGACGATTCGCGAGGTCGTCCTCGCCCGGGGCTTGCTCGAAGCGGCCCAGCTCGATCAGCTGCTCTCCGCGGACGCCATGACCGCACTCGGCCACCGCTCTCCCCGCCCTTGACGAGGACATCCATGCTCGACACCCCAAAAGGACTCCGCCTGCATATCGGCATCTTCGGCCGCCGCAACGTCGGCAAGTCCTCGCTGATGAATGCACTCACCGGTCAGGCAGTCTCCATCGTCTCCGACGTGCCGGGCACCACCACCGATCCGGTCGAGAAGACCCTCGAACTCGCCCCGCTTGGCCCCATCGTGTTTGTGGACACCGCGGGCATCGATGACGAAGGCGTGCTTGGCGAACAGCGCACGCAGCGCACGCTCGAAGCCCTGGCACGCGTCGACGTGGCGATTGTGGTGACCGATAGCGCCGGCATCGGGAACTTTGAAACGGCGCTGATCGCCCTGCTGAAAGAGAAGAGCACGCCGTTCTTCGTCGCCCTCAACAAGAGTGACCTCGGCGTACCCTCAGCTGAAGCCCTGCAGACGCTGACCCAGCAAGGCATTGAGAGCGTGGCCGTCTCCGCCTTGCAAGGCACAGCGCTCGATCGCCTCAAGGAAGCGCTGTTCCGCCATGCGCCAGAAGGCCAGCTTGAAGAGCCGCGTCTGATTGGCGATCTGCTCAGCCCGGGCGATGTCGCCCTGCTGGTCGTCCCCATCGACCTCGGTGCGCCCAAAGGCCGCCTGATCCTGCCGCAGGTGCAGGCCCTGCGTGACATTCTCGACAGCGATGCAACCGGCATGATTGTCAAGGAGCGCGAGCTGCGTGATGCCCTCGCGCGGCTGACGACGCCGCCCCGTCTGGTGATCTGCGATTCACAGGTGGTGCTCAAGGTCACCGGTGACACGCCGCCGGAGATTCCCCTCACCACCTTCTCGATCCTGATGGCGCGCTTCAAGGGCGACTTCATGCGGCTGGCCGAAGGCGCTGGCGCGATCACACGGCTCAAGCCTGGTGATCGGGTGCTGGTTGCGGAGTCCTGCTCGCATCACCCGCAGGCGGACGACATTGGCCGCGTCAAGATCCCGCGCTGGCTGCGTCAGTACGTCGGCGGCAATCTGGAGATCGACGTCATGGCGGGCCGTGACTTCCCCGATGATCTCAGCCCCTACGCGCTGATCGTGCAGTGCGGCGGCTGCACGATCACACGCAAGCAGATGCTGGTGCGCCAATATCGCGCGGCAGGCCAGGGCGTACCCATGACCAACTACGGCATGACGATCTCGGTCGTCCAGGGCGTGCTCGACCGTTCGCTGGCGCCCTTCCCGGCCGCACACGCCGCATTTCGGCGCAGCGCTGCTGGCCTCGGCGGGTGAGTGCCGCAAACACCCTCTTGAAGAACCAAGCTGGGAGCGGCTCTCCGGGCAGTGCTATCCGCCCGCCGAAGGCATTGCGTGCTCTGCGCAGCGCTTGCAGGGCTGATGCGCCGGCTGTCGCGACAGATTAAATTCCGCGCTTGCCTAGGTAAGCCACGTGCGGGCGGCTATCATGCCGCTCCTCCACGAAGTCCCGCCTGAAATTCCCCATGATCGTTGTCAAGAATGTAACGCTGCGTCGCGGCATCAAGGTCGTGCTCGATAGCGCGTCCATCACCTTCGCCCCGGGCGAGAAAATCGGCCTGGTCGGGCGCAATGGTGCGGGCAAGTCCTCGTTCTTTGGCCTGCTCAACGGCAGCCTGCACGAGGACAGCGGCGAAGTCGCGATCCCGACGCACTGGCAGATGGCGCAAGTCGCGCAGGACATGCCCGAGACCGACCAGAGCGCGACCGATTTCGTGATCGAAGGCGACAGCGTGCTGGTGGCCGCACGCGCCGAAGTGGCCGCCGCCGAGGCCAGTGACGATGGCATGGCGATGGCCCATGCCTATATGGCCCTGCATGACGCGGGCGAGCACGATGCGCCCGCCCGCGCCCAGGCCTTGATCCTGGGCCTGGGATTCAGTGTGGCGGAGCTGGATCAGCCGGTGAACAGTTTCTCCGGCGGCTGGCGGATGCGCCTGCAGCTGGCGCGGGCGCTGATGTGCCCCTCTGATCTCTTGCTGCTCGACGAGCCGACCAACCACCTGGATCTGGACGCACTGGTCTGGCTGGAAGCCTGGCTCAAACGTTATGCCGGCACCATGGTCGTGATCAGCCATGACCGCGAGTTTCTCGACGCCGTGACCCAGGTCACCGTGCACGTCGATAACGCCCGCCTGGTGCGCTACGGCGGCAACTACAGCAAATTTGAAGACTTGCGCGCCGAGCAGATGGCGCTGCAAACCGCCGCCATGGCCAAGCAGGCCGACAAGATCGCCCACCTGCAGAAGTTCATCGACCGCTTCAAGGCCAAGGCCAGCAAGGCCAAGCAGGCACAAAGCCGCGTCAAGGCGCTGGAGCGGATGGAAAAGATTGCCCCGGTGCTGGCAGATGCCGAATTCAATTTCGAGTTCAAAGAGCCGCTCAACGTGCCCAACCCCATGCTCTCGATGCTCGACGCCAGCTTCGGCTACCCGCCCTTGGCGGATGCGCCCGCCGGCACGCCGCCCTCGATCATCGTCAAGCACATCAATCGCTCGGTGCTGGCCGGGCAGCGCATCGGCATCCTCGGCGCCAACGGCCAGGGCAAATCGACCCTGGTGAAAACCGTCGCCCACGCGCTGCAGCCGATTGCCGGCGAGATCAGCGAGGGCAAGGGGCTGAACATCGGCTACTTCGCCCAGCAGGAGCTGGACGTGCTGGACCCCGAAGCCTCGCCGCTGCAACACATGGTCCGCCTGGCGCGGGACCTGCCGGCGAACATGCGCGCCCCTGGCCAGGGCCGTAGCGAGCAATCGCTGCGCACCTTCCTCGGCACCTTCAATTTCAGTGGCGACATGGTGATGCAAGCCGTCGGCACCATGAGTGGTGGCGAGAAAGCGCGGCTCGTGCTGTGCATGATCGTGTGGCAGCGCCCGAATCTGCTGCTGCTCGACGAGCCGACCAACCACCTCGACCTCGCCACCCGCGAAGCGCTCGGCATGGCGCTCAACGAATTCGAAGGCACCGTCATGCTGGTCAGCCACGACCGCGCACTGCTGCGCGCTGTGTGCGACGAATTCTGGCTGGTCTCACAAGGCCGGGTGGAGCCTTTCGACGGCGATCTGGAGGACTATCAGCAATTCCTCCTCGACGAAGCCCGCCGCGTCCGCGAAGCCGCTGCCGCCGCCTTGAAGCAACGCGCCGCCTGAGCGCCCATGAAAAAGCCCGCCACAGGGGGCGGGCTCATCGGGCTTGCCGCGGCGACGGGGCTCAGGACTTGTCGCCATCCCCCGCCAGCAGCGGAATGCTGCCTTCGGACTGTGCGCCGAGCAGGCCCGTGCGGCTGTAGATGCCGAGCTTCTGGCGCGTATCCGAGATATCCAGATTGCGCATCGTGAGCTGGCCGATGCGGTCGGCCGGGGTGAAGGCCGCGTCTTCCACCTTCTCCATCGACAGGCGCTCGGGCGCGTAGGTCAGGTTCGGGCTTTCGGTATTCAGAATGCTGTAGTCATTGCCGCGACGCAGCTCCAGGGTCACTTCGCCGGTGATCGCGCGGGCCACCCAGCGCTGGGCGGTTTCGCGCAGCATCAGGCATTGCGGGTCAAACCAGCGGCCCTGATACAGCAAGCGGCCGAGCTTCATGCCGTTCATGCGGTACTGCTCGATGGTGTCTTCGTTGTGAATGCCGGTCACCAGGCGCTCATACACGATGTGCAGCAAGGCCATGCCCGGGGCTTCGTAGATGCCGCGGCTCTTGGCTTCAATGATGCGGTTTTCGATCTGGTCGCACATGCCCAGGCCATGGCGACCGCCGATCACGTTCGCCTCGTTAAACAGCTCGACCGCGTTGGCAAAGGTGTGGCCGTTGATGGCCACCGGCACGCCTTCTTCGAAGCGCACGCTCACCGTCTCGTTCTTGACCACCACGTCATCGCGCCAGAACGCCACGCCCATGATCGGCTTGACGATGTGCAGTCCGGCATTCAGGAACTCCAGATCCTTCGCCTCATGCGTCGCGCCCAGCATGTTGGAGTCGGTCGAGTAGGCCTTCTCCACGCTCATCTTGTAGTCGAAGCCGTGCTTGATGAGGTACTCGCTCATCTCCTTGCGGCCGCCCAGCTCGTCGATAAAGGCTTGGTCCAGCCAGGGCTTGTAGATCTTCAGTGCCGGGTTGGCGAGCAGACCGTAGCGGTAGAAGCGCTCGATGTCGTTGCCCTTGTAGGTCGAGCCGTCACCCCAGATGTTGACGCCGTCTTCCTTCATCGCCACCACCAGCGCGGTGCCGGTCACAGCACGGCCCAGCGGCGTGGTGTTGAAGTAGGTCGCGCCGCCGCTCTTGATGTGGAAGGCGCCACACTGGATGGCGGCAATGCCCTCGGCCACCAGCTGCGGGCGGCAATCGATCAGGCGGGCGATCTCGGCGCCATAGGCCTTGGCCTTGCGCGGGATTTCTTCGTAGTCGGATTCGTCCGGCTGACCGAGGTTGGCGGTGTACGCACAGGGCACGGCGCCCTTGCCACGCATCCAGTGCACGGCGGCCGAGGTATCAAGGCCACCGGAGAAGGCGATACCGACGCGCTCGCCGGCGGGAATTTTCTGGAGAATGGTTGCAGTCACGGCAGACGTCTCGGGCAGGAAATCAAAAGAGGCGCGCATTGTAGCGCGTCCCCGGCCTCCGCGGCCCGCCTGGCTTCATCCCGAAGCGGACATCTCGAAGAGGCTTGCCAGACAAGGGCCTCCAAGCATGATGCCCGCAGAAGTCCGCACATAGGACCTCTGCGGGCATAGCGCCTGTAGACGCAATACGGAAGCGGCTCTCCAGCCTGCCGCCGTCTAGCTCTCAATGATCGAGTTTGATCGCAACTTCGTTCCGCCAGTTCGCTGGATCGGGATCGTCCTCCGGGCCATCGATCAGGTGCTCGACCCGGCCGGCGAAGCCTTCGCCGCCCGCCAGCGGCCAGGCGTCCCACTGCAAGCCCTGCGCCCGTGCCCAATCGATCAGGACGCCATTGCCGGCCATACCGTTCTCCACGCCGGTAAAGACCAGGCTGGCATAGCGTCCGGCGGGCAAGGTATCGGCCTCAAAACCCTCGGGCGCTGAAACTGCCTTGGCGAGCGGCCAGCCGACGCACACGTCGACAAAGGCTTCCGCACCGCACTCGGTCGGGCAGGCGTGATAGCGGATCAGGGGCGGACCGTCCGGCTGAATGCCCTCTGCATCGAGCCAGGCCATGGTCTGGTCCAGCGCTTCTGGAATCAGCGGGCCAAACTCGCCCATACTGACCCGGCGGCGAATACCCAGATACGGCAATGCGGCGCGTGTATCAATTTTAGGTTCAGTAAACATGATGTTTCTCCTCTTATGCAGGGGTAATCAAGCGCCCATTTCCGGGATGGGCAAACACTCCATGATCTCGACGCCGTCACCCGGGAAGATCGTGAAATGCGGATGCTTTTCAAATAGCGCGGCGGCTTCGGCGTGCGAAGCCGCACGCAAGATCGTGTAACCCATCATGGCGTTGCGGATGTCTGCGACGCCGGCGACGTCGATCCGCTTGGTGTGCCCAAGCGGCCCGCCGTCATCCACGATAAGCGCCTGGTGCTGCGCGCCCCAGGCATGCCAGGCCGCAATGCCTTGCTGCGTACGCGCTTGGCGTTCGGCCTCGCTCAGGGCGTTCCACGCCACCATGGCCTCTGCGGACCCGGTATAAATTGCGAGAAAATTCTTCATGTTGATGCTCTCCATCAGGTTACGTTGAAGTCATGGTTTGCGAACAAGGCCCGCTGCCCTTGTCTGTAGCCGCTCTTCGGCAGGCTCTATTGGGTGATATTCGGTTCGACCAGGCGCGCCAGGCTCTGCAGCGATTCCTGCCAGCCGCGGTAGCAGGCTTCGGCCGGGATCATGTCGGGAATGCCTTCCTGCACGATGGAGAGATCCGAGCCCAGCGACACGGGCTTGATGCTGATCGTCACGCGCAGTTCGCCCGCCAAATTGGGATCGTCGAAACGGTCCGAATAGCAGAGGCGCTGATTCGGCACGAGTTCCAGATATTCGCCGCCAAAGCTGTGCTCTTGCCCGGTGGTGAAGTTGCGGAATGACATGCGGAAGCTCCCGCCCACGCGCGCATCAAGTGCATGCACGCTGCAGGTGAAGCCATCTGGCGGGATCCATCTGGCGAGCGCATCGGCTTCGATGAAGGCGCGATAGAGCTTTTCGGGCGGGGCAGTCAGACGCGGTGCAACTGGATGCTGTAAGGCATGGTTTTCTCTCCGTTTATGGGTGTGGGGCTGGGGTGAACAGGCTTGTCAGGTAACGACGCAGGTGGGCGAGGTTCTCCCGCGCTACGTCGGGCCCCTGACAGGCCTTGACGAAAATGAATGAGCCTTGCAATACCGACTGAATGAAATAACCGACGCTGGCGGCGCTCCACTCGGCATTCGGCGCATGACGTGCACGTGCGGCCTCGATATCGGGCAGCAGCAGTTCTTCGATATGCCCATTGAGTCCGGCCTCACAGGCCGCACGCACATCGGGGTGCGTGGCGTGAACCTCTTGCACCAGCGTGCCCAGCAGGCAGGTGTAGGCCGCGATCTCGCCGCCGAGAATCGCGATGCGGAAGTCCACGTAACCGAGCACGCGCGCCAGGGGGTCATCCAGCTGCTGATACGGGGCGGAGCGGAAGATCTCGGCCGTCCAGGTATTCCAGTGCTCGACCAGCTGCAGCGTGAGGTCTTCCTTGGTCTTGAAATGGTGGAAGAAACTGCCCTTGGTCACGCCGGCCTCGGCGCAGATGTCGTCGACCGTCGTCGCGGCATAGCCCTTGCGCCGGAACACATCAATGGCGGCACTCAGCAGCTTGTTTCGCGAAAGACCCGGGGTTCTGACCATTCATGCTCTCCTGTTTGCGTCAACCATACCAACCAGTTGGTATGGTTGCAAGTACACCTTGTTGGAAGCGTGACGGAGCAGCGTGAACGGGTGGAGCCGTTGAGGGAAAAGCCCCGCTGGAGACTGATAGAGTCGGCCCTCAAACAGCTCGATAAATGATGCGCAAAGCTTCGTGTCTTCGTGCCTTCGTGAGCGCGAAAAACACTGCACACGAAGGCGTTGCGGGGCGGCCAGCGCTGCGCTCGCAACTATTTGAAGGCCGGATCAATAGTCGCTTTCGCCCACCGCCAATCCCTGCTTGAGGAAGTCAATCATGGCGCGGACTTTGAGGGGAACATGGCGATTGCTGGGCAATAGCGCGAACACGCCAAGCTCGGGCAAGGGGAAGTCGCGCAGCAGTACCTCGACCCTGCCCTGCGCCACATAGTCCTCACAGATGAAGTCCGGCTGAAAGGTGATGCCTAGCCCCCGCGCGGCGGCTTCAATGAGCACATCGCCATTGTTGGCACTGATCCGGCTGCGAAGCGGTACCTGTTCGAGCGTGTCATTCACCCGAAACGGCGGCCAGGCGGCTTGGCCGTTGGCGGTATAGGCCAGGCACTGGTGATGTGCCAGCTCCGCAGGCGTGCGGGGTCGGCCGTGGCGTGCCAGATAGTCCGGCGAGGCAACCACCCAGAGCTGCGCGCGACCGATCTTGCGCGCCACCTCGGTATCGGCCAGGCCCGGCGATACGCGGATCGATAGATCCAGCCCTTCTTCAATCAGATTGGCATGACGGTCGCTGTAGTCCATGTCCAGCGCGAGATCCGGGTGCAGGCTGGCAAAACGCAGCAGGAGCGGCGCCAGACGCTTGAGCCCGAAGCTCAAGGGCAAGCTCAGGCGCAGCCGCCCCCGCAACTGCGTTCCCTCTTCAGCCAGGTCGGATTCGGCCACCTCAACGAGGTTCAGAATCAAGCGGCACTTCTCCAGATACGTCGCCCCGGCCGCACTGAGCGACAGGCGTCGGGTGCTGCGCTCCATGAGCTTGATCCCGAGGTGGGCTTCGAGCGCGGCGATTTGCCGCGTGACGACAGAGCGGTCGAGGTCAAGCTGCGCGGCGGCCGCGGAGAAACTGCCCAATTCCGCCACCCGCACAAAAATCTGCATGGCCGCCAGACGATCCATTATTGCAATCCTCTCAACAAACAATTGATTATTTTCGGCTATTTAATCATCAAACCACCGGCTACAGTGCGGCATCGCTGTGGAGAAAGTCGAATGTCCGCCTCACAACCCGCCTTGTTTGTCCCGCATGGTTCGCCGAACTTTGCCCTGTGTGCCGGCGCGGCTGGCCGGGCGCTCGCCGATGCGGCCCGCACGCTGGCAACCCCGCGGGCAATCATCATCGTCAGCGCGCACTGGGCGTCCGCCGTGCCGACGGTCGGCTTTGCCGAGCGGCCGGCCACGATTCACGACTTCTATGGTTTCCCGGACGCGCTGTACGCCCTGAACTATCCCGCCAGTGGGGCCCCCGCGGCGGCGGCTGAAGTGGCGAAAGCGCTGGGCGACGCGGGCATGATGGTCGCGCAAGATCCGTCGCGCGGCCTGGATCATGGTGCCTGGATTCCGCTGCGCCTGATGTTCCCGGATGCCGATCTGCCGGTCATTCCACTGTCCTTACCGAGCCGCGGCGGCCCTGCGCAGGCGCACCGCCTGGGTCAGGCACTGGCGCCCTTGCTGGCGCGGAATTTCCTGTTGGTCGCCTCGGGCAACCTGACGCATAACCTGGCGGACTACCAGCGCGTGGCACTGCAAGGCGGGCAGACACCCGCCTATGTACAGGCCTTTACCGACTGGCTGGCCGAGAAGCTCGCTGCGCAGGACGTCGACAGTCTGCTCGACTATCGCCGCCTGGCACCAGGCGGGGTCGCGGCCCACCCGAGCGAAGAGCACCTCTTGCCGCTATTTGTGGCGCTCGGCGCGGCCGGGCGCTCGCCGGCGATCAAACGCCTGCATGCGGGCATCGACGATTACGTCATTGCCATGGACGCCTACGCCTTTACGCCTGAACAAGGAGACGCACAATGACTTTGCATTACACGACCACCGCCAAGCTGCTGCACTGGTTGATGGCGGTCTTGCTGATTGGCTTGCTCGCGCTCGGTTTTTACATGCACGATCTGCCGCTCTCGCCGCTCAAGCTCAAGCTCTACGCCTGGCACAAGTGGGCCGGGGTGACGGCCTTCTTGTTGTGTGTGCTGCGCCTGGGCTGGCGTTTCACGCATCGCCCGCCCGCGCTGCCCGCTGGCATGGCCCGCGCGCTTCAAATGGCGGCGCATGCTGGCCACGCCCTGCTCTATGCGCTGATGCTGGCCATCCCGCTGAGCGGGTGGCTGATGAGCTCGGCAAAGGGGTTCCAGACCGTGGTTTTCGGCGTGCTGCCGCTGCCCGATCTGCTCGGCCCCAACCCTGCGCTCGCGGATACCCTGCAGACCCTGCACTTCGGCCTGAACCTGCTGCTTGTGGCCGTGATCGTCGCTCACCTTGGCGCTGCCCTCAAACATCATTTCGTTGATCGGGACGACATCTTGCGCCGCATGCTGCCCCGGTTGCAGAAGGAACCCCGCTCATGAGAACCCTTGCCGCGATCCTCACCTTGGCCTGCCTGCTGCCCATGTCGGGCCAGGCCGCAGAGTACAAACAACTTGTCGCCGACAAAAGCAGTATCCATTTCGGGTACAAGCAGATGGGCGTCGCAATGAACGGTCGCTTTACCCGCTTCTCCGCCGAACTGGCCGTCGACCCGGCGCAGCCTGCCAAGGCGCGAGCGCGGATCGAGATTGATCTGGCAAGCATCGACACCGGCTCCGCCGAAGCCGACCAGGAAGTCGCGGGCAAGCTGTGGTTCAACACCAGGACTTACCCCCGCGCGAGCTTCGTTGCCCACAGCATCAAGCCCGTCGGCGCCAACCGCTATGAAGTTGCCGGCACGCTGAGCATCAAGGGTCGCAGCGCCGAGATCGTGGCCCCCGCGAGTTTCAGCAGTCAGGGGGCACTGGGCGCCTTCGACGGTAGCTTCAGCTTCAAGCGCAGCGATTTCGCCATCGGCGAGGGCCCCTGGGCCGCGTTCGACGCGGTCGCCAACGATATCCAGGTCAAATTCCACCTCGTCACCCAGGCGGGCAAATAAACCGCTTTTCACCCCAAGGAGAGAACCACCATGCGTACACCCAAGGCATCACTCATCGCACTCGCGCTGTCGACGATCCTCGCCACGCCGGCCTTTGCTGCGCCGGCAAGCTATGTCGTAGAAGGCACCCACACCTACCCGCGCTTCTCATACAACCACCTGGGTTTCTCTACCCAGCTCAGCCGGTTCAACAAAACGACCGGAACGGTCGTCTATGACCCCGTCGCAAAAACCGGCGAGGTGGATGTCATTATCGACACGACCTCGGTCGACACCGGCGCCAGCATCTTTGATGCTCACATTCAGGGTGAAGATTTTCTGGACACGGCGAAGTACCCGACCGCCCGTTTCAAATCCAGCAAGGTGATCTTCGAGGGTGACAAGCCGGTGGCGATTGAAGGCACGCTGAGCTTGAAAGGCGTCTCGAAGCCGGTGATGCTCACCGTTACCTCGTTCCAGGCGATGCCGCACCCAATGCTGAAGAAGGATGCCATCGGCGCGAATGCCCATGTCACCGTCAAGCGTTCGGACTTCAACGCCGGCAAATACGCGCCCTACGTGGGCGATGAAGTCCGCATCGATATTGCCATCGAGGCCATCAAGGAGTAAGCCGCGTCACGCGCGAAAGAACCCGGAGAGGCGCAACGGGTCACGCCCCTCCGGACACGCATCGCGCACTATCTGAGCTTGGCCCACTCGCCCTTTGGCCACACACCGGCCGCCCAGTTGACGAGACGGGTCAAGGTCGTTGGCGTCACCAAGCCACTTTCTTTCAGGTTCTTGATGCGCTCGTAGTAGCAATCGGCTTGATACCCCCACTCGCACCAGCCTTCCACGTGATTCGGCACAAAGTGCGCGACGTAGTTGGCGGTTTCAAAATTGTCGGCGGATCGATGCGCATCGTCGTCCGCCACACGCCGGACCCATTGCTCGGGACGGTAACGTTCCGCCACGCCGAGAAACGCCAAAGCCATGGACTCCTGCAACTGCGCCCGCTCGGCCCGCGTGATGTCCCCGCGCGCCTCGAGTTCGGCCGAACCATAGACGAGATCCAGACCTTGCCCGAACTGGCGCTGCGAGAAGCCGAAGCTTTGCGGGGTCCAGGGTACCGGTGGCGTCGTGCGCCAGTCCTGCAGCGGAATCGACTGATACATCCAGATGAGTGCCCAGGCCATCCGGTAGGCGTGATAGGGCGCATTGGGGGCCGTTCTCGCCATCCCCGCAATATGGCCGGGGTGGTAGTTCCAATCAATCCCGAAGGCACCGGCCTTGTAGCCGCCGTTGATGATCTGCTCCAGCGAGTACCACGCCGTCGACAGGTAGTTACCCGCCTGAGTGAAATTGAAGGTCAGTGCCGCATGATCAGCAACAAAATGCGGTGCCGTCTCGAACATGGTGCGGGCTGTTTCCCCCCAGCTGCGAAAGCCTGCACTGACCTGTGGTGCTCCGGCAGCCCATGACTGACGCGTCTTGTCTTCCAGACCGTATTTCCGGTTGAGTTCGAACTGGCGGACGTTATACCAGGCGACTTTCGCCAGATTATGCCGGGTCTGCTTGATCGACAAGGCCACGGTTCGCGGTGGGGCGGGCTGATCGCGATCGGTAAACCAGAACTCCGTCGGAAATGCGTGACGGTTGCGCGTCTCCAGAAACTGGCGGCGATACCAGAACGCGGATCCCAGTGATTGATCGTTCGGGCTACGCTTGTAGGCTTCCAGCGCGTCGCTGGCCTGCTTGAAGGCCTTCATGGTTGGCGAACCCGATAGCTGCGAGGGGTCCGCCACCAGGTCCTCCACCGCGATCGTCGGCAACCATGCGTTCCAGTCGGGATATTGCATGGCCTGCGGCGTCTCGCGCGGGTTCAGGAATCCGTTCGCGCCCATGATTTCGGCTTTGTACTGGCCGCCCGGGAAGAAATAGTTCTTCATGTCACGATCGCGATCCAGCACCGCATCGAGCCCAGCGCCGGCTGCCCACAATTCGACCGGCTTGCTGTCCAGCCCGGGCCCGGGTTGGTAGGGCGGGTTCCAGGGACGCCCGGCGCTCTTTCGCGTATAGCCTTGCGGCAACTTCAGATCCAAGGAGCGGATATACGACGCAATCTGCTTGCCTTGGAGCTCGCTGAGGCCGTGAAATACCGACCGCGCAATGATCGACTTGTTGGAGTAGTTGAAATACGCGAGGTCTTCTCCGTCCGAGACATGGCAGCTTGCGCACTTGCCCCGGATGGCCGAGCGGGTGCTCGGCGTAAAGTTCAGGTCGGTCAGTGCTGCGCTCGACCAAAGCGCGCGCCCTGCCTTGATATCCGTATCCGTGTTCAGGGGTGGCGTCCAGGTATCCGGGTCATCCCACGTGAAGTTGTTCGCTATCAGACTCTGGCCATTGGCATTCCGGAAATCGATGCCCAGCACACGCCAGCCACTGCTCACGCCATCGGTTGCATCAAAACGGAACTCAAGGGTGTTTTCGCCCACTTTCAACCCCGGTGAGCCCAGCTTGCTCATGGCGACCCGAAGCCGCAAGCTCATGTACGCGCCGTTCATGCAGCCCATTTCGGCCTCATGTCGCTCGCAGCTTACCGTGGCATTCGTCATCGCCACCCAAGCCCCCCCGTTCAGGCGAACGCTGCCCTTTGACCCCGAGCGCACGCTGTTGACCGGCTTGTCAGTCGTCGCAAACTCGCCGTCTTCGCGCCAATTCAGCCGATGTGTTTTGAGCCACAAATAGCTGGCTGCGGTGGGGTCCCCGACTACCGTCAGCTTGGCTGACTCAACCAGACCTACGGCGCCGATCACTTCAACTGGCAGGCGCGTAGCCTGGGCCTGGCCGCCGCTGCTCGACGAAGACGAACTGGAAGAAGAACTCGAGGAAGAGCTGGAGGAGGCGAAGCCGCCTGAGGACGAACTCGACGAGGAGCTCGACGACGAACCCGACGAAGAACTGGAGACCGGCGGCTTGGTCACGCCACCGGTACTGCCAGATGAAGAGCTCGACGAACTCGACGAACTGGAGGACGAGCCTGAGACGCTGCCCGAGGCGCCGGACGTAGGCAACACGACCACCAGCGCCGGGCTCGGGAGCGAGTAATTGCCATTGGCATCGTATGCCCGAACACTGAAGCTGTAGCTCGCGCCGGCAGTCAGGCCGCTGTTCATATAGGTCAGGACCGTCGCAGGTACTTGGCTGAGCAGGCGTCCATCCCGCAAGATGTCGTAGCCCGCAATACCAAGGTTATCCGTCGCGGCTGACCAGGAAAGCTGGGCGGTGGTCGTCGTGGCGCCCATCAGAATCGGCGACCCCGGCATGCTCGGCGGCTGGGTGTCGGTCGTCACGCCGGTACTCTGAGCCGGGTTGGCAGGTGATTCGGTGCCGCTGCCCGGAGCACTCGTTTCGCTGCTACCCCCGCCGCCGCAGGCGACAAGCCCGCAGCCTAGCAGCAAGACAGCGAATAAGTATCTACTACAACTTTTGACCGACATTCTCACACCCCTGGCAGTGCTCATCAGGCTTCGCATCGCGCCGACAAGGTCTGTACCCCCCCACACGCGAGCGAAATTCACGAATTGACACAGCCATTCTATTGACCTTGATCAATAGCACTGCCCCTTTGGTCGGATTCAGGCGCAGTCAGTCACAATAATTAACACAAACATCTACCACAGCACAGGCGCTTGGTTACCTCTTTAGTGAAAGAGCAAACAGCGCAACGCACCACAGCCGCTGCGGAGTCAGCCGTACCGTCGCATGGCCTCCAGCGCAAGGCCTGAGCCGATGCTGCCAAAGCGGTCGCCCTCGCAAACACGGGCATGCGGGACTACGGCTTCGATCGCTTGACGCAACGACATGACGCCGCTGCCGCCACCGGTGAAGAAGAGCGTATCCACTGCCTCCGCGGACACGCTTGCACGGCGGAGGAGCTCCGCCACGGTAGCGGCCGTGCGATCAACCAGGTCTTTGGTGGCGGCCGCGAAGCCCTCGCGGCTCAACTGTGTGCTTAGACCAGGAAACATCTCGTCGAGCAGGAGCCCCGTCTCTTCTGAATCGGACAAGGCAATTTTGGCGTCCTCCACGCGCAAAGCGAGCCAGTGCCCGCCACGCTGGTCAATCAGCCGGGCAAGCCGGTCAAGCTTGGCGGGCTCCGCACTCATGCGATAGAGCTGTTGAAAATCTGCCCAGGCCGGGCGACTGTAGGCCAAGGGAATCGTATGCCAGGTCGCCAGCTGGAAAAAAAGTGGCGACGGCAAGCTCGCGCCGGTCTTGGTGGCACTGCCAAAGCCGAATAGGGGCATGGCCGCCGCCAGATTCAGCGCCCGGTCAAAGTCGGTGCCGCCAATATGTACGCCGCCGTTGGCCAGCAGATCCTCGCGCCGCTCATCACACTTGGCACGCTCGGGAGACAGTCGCACCAGCGAGAAATCGGCCGTGCCGCCACCGATATCCGCGACCAGCACCAACTCTTCACGGCTCAGCGTACGCTCGTAATAGTAAGCCGCGCCGATCGGTTCAAACTGGAAGCTGACTTCGCTGAACCCAACCTCGCGGGCGATCGCCGCCAGCACTTCTTCCGCCGCACGATCGGCATCGGGCTTGTCATCGACAAAAAACACCGGCCGGCCGAAGACTGCGCAGTCCAACGACCGCCCGGCTGCGCTTTCCGCACGATGCTTGAGTTCTGCGATAAAGGTCTGCAGCAGTGCCCTGAAAGAGCGCGCCTGCCCCGCCACCTCGGTGGTGGCATCGATCAGGCTAGACCCCAGCAGACTCTTGAGCGCGCGGACCAGGCGCCCCTCGTAACCCTCAAGGTATTGCGCCATTGCATCGCGGCCGAAATGCGTGCTGCCCTCGTCGGCGTTGAAGAATACCGCTGAGGGCAATGTCGGTTTGTCTGCTTCGAGTGCGAGCAAGATGTCGGGACCCGGACGGACAAGACCTACCGTGGAGTTCGACGTACCAAAGTCAACGCCGCACGCGCGCGCAAACATTGAATTCACCATGACGTTCCCGCGCAAAAAGGCCCGAATCATACCGGGCGCTGCGGCAAAAGACAGGGGCGATTGAAATCGCTCTGAACCGCTGAATAGCAACAACCCGCAAGGGCACTGTCGCCAATGAGCGACGCTTGGCGGAAGAGTGTTGCGCAAGCCCCGGGGCTGCGGCATGCTGCCGACGCACTGATGACCACACTAGGGAGAGATACATGACCGGCCTGAGCAACAACCCATACGCCCCACCGACCGCCAGTGTGACCGATCCGGACGCCGGCAGTGGCAATCTGATCCCGGGTGGGCGCACCGTGCCGGCGGGCAGCGGCATGAACTGGATCGGTGGCGGATGGAATTTGTTCAAGCAAGCCCCCGGCCCGTGGATCGGGATGTTCGTGATTTTTGTCGTCGTGTGGCTTGTATTGTCGGTCATTCCGCTGATCAACTTCTTTACCGCACTGGTTTTCCCGGTCTTCATGGGGGGCTTCATGATTGCCGCCAACAATCAACGCGAGACCGGGAGCCTGAACGTTGGTGACCTGTTTGCCGGGTTTCAGCAAAAGGCGGGCCCGCTCATCATCCTGGGTCTGCTGACGCTGGCCTTCACGATCGTTGCGATGATTCCGAGCGGTGTCGTCGCCGTGGTCGGCGGACTCACAGCCCTTGGCAGTGGAAGCCTCTCGAACATGGGCACGATGCTTGGCGCCTTCGGGATTGCAATCGTGCTTGCCGTGGCACTCATCAGCCTGGTGTACGCCGCAGTCTGGTTTGCCCCCGCGCTGATCGTGCTGCACGATATTGCCCCCGTTCGAAGCCATGAAAATCAGCTTCTTTGCATGTTTCCGCAACTGGTCGGCGGGCTTGCTTTACTTCTTGCTGGCGATGGTCCTGATACTGATCGCCATTATCCCGTTCGGCCTGGGCCTGCTTGTAGCGGGGCCCGTCATGTACGCATCGATTTACGCCGCCTATCGCGATATTTTCATCGAAGAGTGATCGTTTTCGGGATGTCGGCGGCGTCGTAAAGGCGTCGCCGCTTTTTTATGCTGGATACCCTGAGTTCCGTCACCACCCCCGAGCTGATCGAGGTCGAGCTGCACCCTGCTGGTTTGCTGCCCCGAGCACTGGCCTGGCTCATTGACACCAGCATACGCTTTGCGGTGCTGCTGTTGCTCGCGCAGATTCTGCTCGCGCTGGGCGATTTTGGCACTGGCCTGTTTCTGCTAGACTATTTTTTACTGGAGTGGTTCTACCCGGTGCTATTCGAAGTATTGAATTCAGGCGCATCGCCTGGCAAGCGAACACTGGGTCTTGCCGTCGTACTCGCAGACGGCACGCCGATCGGCTGGGGCCCATCACTGACTCGAAACCTGCTCAGAACCGTGGATTTCCTGCCGCTGCTTTACGTGTTCGGAATCCTTTCCATGCTGTTTGACAAGGAGTTCCGGCGTCTGGGGGACATCGTAGCGGGGACCCTCGTGGTACACCGTGGCGCTGAGAGAAAGAAGGCTGCCGTCATGACGCCGGCAGACGTGCTGATCCCTGCCACCCCGATGGATCGGGCCACACAAAAGGCACTTGTCGCCTTCGCCGAGCGTGCAGACAGCCTGACGCCCGCGCGTCAGGAAGAGTTGGCGGCACTGCTCCCGCACCTGGCACTGGCTGCGTCAGGCCCACGGGGGGCGGGACGTCTGATCGGCCTTGCGAACCACGTCATCGGGCGTAGCGCGTGAAGCAAGAACACTTTGAAACGCTGCACGCGGCGAGTTGGCAAGCATTCGAGCAATACCTTGCGAGTGATACTCGTCAGCGCAAGACCAGAAAACCGGAGCCGCCGTTTGCGGCTGCAGAGTTTCCGCAGCGCTACCGCGCAATCTGCCAACAGTTGGCGCTTGCGCGCGACCGCGACTACTCGCTCTCGCTGGTCAATCATCTCCACCGTCTGGTGCAGTCCGGTCACGACGTGTTGTACCGCGCCCAAGCGGGATTTGGCGCGCGTGCTTTGCGCTATGCCACCAGTGGTTTTGCGCAGGACGTACGGAGAAACAAGGGCTGGATTCTGGCTGCCGCTTTTCTGATGTTCGGGCCGGCCATCGCGATGATGCTTGCCGTGCGGGCACAGCCGGATCTCGCCTACCTGCTGATCGCGCCGAGCGAGGTCGCGAAGTACGAGTCCATGTATGCGAATGACGCCACCACCCTGGGTCGGGTCGCCCGCGATGCCTCTACGGACGTCGCAATGTTTGGCTTTTACATCTTCAACAATGTCAGCATCGCCTTCCGTTGCTTTGCCGGTGGCATTACGTTTGGCGTGCTGTCGATCTTCGCGCTGATATTCAACGGACTCTTCTTTGGCATCGTCGAAGCACGCTTGTCGCTCGCAGGTCTGGGGCAGAATTTCTACTCCTTCGTGATCGGACATTCCGGGTTCGAGCTGGGCGCAATCGTGCTGTCCGGCGGAGCGGGTCTGCGCCTGGGCATGGCGCTTGTCGCTCCCGGCCTGCGCACACGCAGCAGGGCCTTGTACGAGTGCGCCCGTGATCTGGTTGGCATGGTATGCGGGCTGGCGGTGATGCTGTGCATCGCTGCGCTGATCGAGGCCTTCTGGTCCCCGCTCAGACTGGAGCCTGTCATCAAGTACGGCGTGGGCACGCTGCTGACGGTCCTTCCGCTGATGTACTTCGTTTTCGCTGGGCGCCGCCATGGATCTTGAACGCCTGGCCGTCGCATTGCGCCCCCGCAATAGCTGGGAGGCCCTTGATCTCGGCGTGCGCTTTGCAATCCAGAACGGTCGGGCTTTGTATGCCAGCTGGCTCGCCGTGTGCCTCCCGGTTGCGCTGCTCGTTTTTCTGACAATAGGCTACGGCATGGAGGAGCCTGCCTGGGCCGTCATGGTGCTGTGGTGGCTGAAACCGGCTTTCGACCGTATTGCTGTCCATGTGTTGAGCCGGGCAGTGTTTGGTGAGTCCACCTCGATATCTGAGACTTTTGCCTCGCTCCCGCGCTTGCTGTTCAAGACCGGCTTGTTACGCAACCTGAGCATCGGCCGCTTCAGCTTCTCACGCAGCATCCGGCTCCCCGTCGACGTGCTGGAAGGGCTGAACGGGCGCGCGGCCCGACAGCGAAAAGCGCTGATTGCCCGCCGGATATCTGGCGCCGCGAACTGGCAGACGCTGGCCTGGCTGCATCTTGAAACCATCTTCTGGCTAGGCTTCTGGGTTCTTATGCTGATGCTGGTCCCCCACGAGTTGTTGCAGGACTTCCAGTTCTCGACACTCTTCGATGGCGACAAGGTTCCCAAGTGGTTTCACTGGCCGCTCTATACGCCACTCTGGCTGGCGAGCGTGTTACTGGAACCCCTGTATGTCGCGGGCGGTTTCATGCTCTATATCAAGCGCCGCACCGATCTGGAGGCGTGGGACGTCGAGCTCCAGTTTCGCCGGCTGGCCCATGCCCACGCACGGAGCGTGGCAGAGACTGCCGTCAGGGTGGCCTGTATTGTTTGCCTGTTTGGCATGACGATGGGAGTCTCTCCGCCTGCGCAGGCCACGGCCGCAGAGGCGCGTGAACAAGCCTGCGCCCGCGCGCCTGAGGTCTTGGAAAAAGTACTGGCACAGCCTGAGTTTGGCCAGGACAAGACCGACTTCAAACTCAAATGGCGTCCCCAGGCAAAGAAACAGCCGTCTTCGACCACGCCAGAGTGGCTGCGCGGCTGGCTCGATGCTTTAGGAAACGGCTTGGAGGTGCTGGGAAACCTGTTTGCACTGATCGGGCGAGTGGGCGGCTGGTTCCTCATCGCCACAGTCGTCGTGCTGCTCATCGCGCTGGTGGCCAAATTCGGCTGGTTGCCAACGCCGACGCGCCGCCCGCCTCCCCCTTCAGCGCTAGCCGGGTTCGATATTCGGCCACAATCCCTGCCGGAAGACATCCCTGAGGCGGCACGCAGCCTTTTGCACGCCGGCGACGTACGGGGCGCCCTGAGCCTGCTGTTCCGCGGAGCCTTGTCGCGCCTCGCGCATCAGGAACATGTTCCATTCTTGCGTGGCGACACCGAAGGCGATTGCCTGACCCGGGTTCGCGCGCACGCCCCCGAAAAATCGGCCTTCATGGCGCGGCTGCTGGGGTGTTGGCAAGGCCTTGCCTATGCGCATCAAGCCATCGGCGGCAGCGAGGTGGAGACGATCTGCCACGAATGGGGGTTGAATTTTGGGGGGCGTACTCGGCATGACTAGAGTTCAGAAGCTCCTCGTCATCATGCTGCTTACCGCGCTGTGTGCGGGTGCGGCCTATCTCATTCGCCAGCTGGAGTGGGAGAAAGTCACCCGGCGCACCGGAATGTCGGGCGAAGCGCTGGTCAATCCTTATCATGCCGGCACAGAGTTGATGCGCGGCCTCGGCTATCCCGCTGCACGGATCAAGGATATCGCGCAGCTGAACGAGCTGCCTGCAGACGCCAGCCTGCTACTCGCCAACCCTGAGCGATTCGGCGATGCAGCACTCCGCGAACGCTTGCTGGGCTGGGTGCGCCGTGGCGGGCATCTCGTCTTGCCGCTGCATACTCAGATGCGCGACAGCGCCTGGCTGGATGCGCTTGGCGTGGAGATACATGGGCAGCTGGATACCGACAAACCGACCCTGGCCATCGAGATCGAAGGAAAAGTGCTGCATGCCGATCTCGGCGGCGCAGCCGTCTTCCGTTTCACACAGCAAGAAAGCTGGCTGGCAACACTGGATGGGTGGCTGGTCGCAGACGACAGCACGCCGAACAGAGGAGAAGACGTCACTGGCGAAGATGATCCCGCCGACGAAACCTTTCACTTTGTTACCGAGCAGCCCGAAGACAGCGAGTTCGACACGCCCACCGATACGGTCGCGGTTTACGGACGTCTCCCCCATGGCAATGGCTTTATCACCGTCGGCAGTATCGATCTCTTCACGAACGGCCAGATCAAGCTTGCGGACCATGCCACCCTTTTTGCGCGCCTCATGAGCCTGCCCGATGGCGTACA
Source organism: Uliginosibacterium sp. (assembly GCA_016718265.1). GTDB lineage: Bacteria > Pseudomonadota > Gammaproteobacteria > Burkholderiales > Rhodocyclaceae > Uliginosibacterium. The sequence continues at coordinate 291,696 of JADKDZ010000005.1, forward strand.
TCCGGTATATGTGATCCTGGCGCCGGAGTATCCCAGCCTGCTCGCATGGCTGATGGATCACGCCTCGCATGCCCTCTTGGCGCTGCTGATCCTGCTGCTGGCCTGTGCATGGCACTTTGCGCCCCGCTTCGGTCCGCTACGGGCCGATCCTGCCCGTGCACGTCCCGGCTTGCGGGAACATTTGTCGGCCTGCGGAGCATTCATGCTCCGCTCCCGCAGCCACGAAGCCTTGATTGCACCATTACGCGAAGAGGTTGAGTACATGCTGACGCATCTTCACAACCGCTATCCGGATGTCGACTCCATCCCGGCACTCGCAGAAAAAATCAGCAATATTCCGCAGAGCGAAGTTCACGATGCCCTGCAACCAGCCCCCAGGAATCACTCGGACTTCTTACGCCGATGCCATACTTTGGCCGTGCTGCGTCTACACTGTATCCGTTTGAGCCGCGCAACTTCCGTTTCAGGACTTCCATTATGACATTGCCCACCACTGCTCTCGAAGCCACTGAGCTTGCCCGCGCCTTGCGCGCTGAAATCGCTCGCGTTTTTATTGGCCAGGAAGGGGTCGTTGAGCACGCGCTCTGCGCCTTGCTCTCCGGGGGGCATATTTTGCTGGAGGGTGTCCCGGGCTTGGGCAAGACGCTGCTCGTCAAGGCTTTGGCCAAAACTTTCGGGGGGGTGTTTTCACGTATTCAATTTACGCCTGATCTGATGCCGGCCGATGTCACAGGCCACACCCTGTATGACGCACGCACCAGTCAGTTCGTCATTCGTCGTGGGCCGGTATTTGCGAATCTGGTGCTGGCAGACGAGATCAACCGAGCGCCTGCCAAAACCCAGGCCGCGTTGCTGGAAGTAATGCAGGAAGCCCAGGTCACGATTGAAGGCAAGACGATTCCCTTACCCCCCCCTTTTCTGGTTCTGGCCACGCAAAACCCGATTGAGCAAGAAGGCACGTACGCTTTGCCGGAGGCCCAGCTTGACCGCTTCCTGCTCAAAGTACTCATCAACTATCCAACGCATGAAGAAGAGCGCGCCCTTGTAGCGGCCTCCTGCAACGGTCGCACCGGCGACAAACTGGAGGTCGAACTCGTTCGCCAGGTCGCGACGCCGGAGCAATTGCTCGCCATGCAGCAAATTGCTGCGCAGCTGCGCGTCGATGACTCGGTACTGGACTACGCTGTCCGGATCGTACGCTCGACGCGGGAGTGGCCTGGCATTGGGATTGGTGCCGGGCCGCGCGGGGCCATCGCCTTGGTCCGCGCAGCACGGGCGATTGCTCTCCTGGCAGGCCGCGATTTCGTGACGCCGGATGACGTCAAGTACATCGCCCTTCCCGCACTTCGCCACAGGATCAGTCTGGTCCCTGAAGCAGAGATTGAGGGGCTGTCCATCGATGGCGTGCTGAGCAGCCTGCTGGCTCGCACGGATGCGCCCAGGCGCTGAACCCGTCAAACACGCGCACGAGAGAAACATGCGGCACTCACATGCACGATCGCCAACATTGCGCGCCGCTTCGCGACGCTTGATCGTACGTGCGCCATGCAGGTCATGATCATTCCGTCCAGACAACTTCTTATCGCGCTGACGGTTTGGCTGACGCTCGGCATCGCTACGGCATATATGCCCGCACTGGCGTTCTGGAGCAATCTTGCTGGGATTGCGCTGCTCGCCTGGGCCGGCACGGACGCGCTGCTAGCGCGCCGCCAGCCCCGCCCGGCCGTACAGCGCGTACTGAACCACACCCTGCCAGTAGGGGAGTGGTCGCCGGTCGAAGTCCGGCTGCACTGGGGGAGCGCCGTTCCGCGACATTTCCGGGTATACGACCATCATCCAGACGGATTCATGCAAGAGGGGCTGCCGGCAACCGTCCAGTCGACGGGCAACGACACTTACGGTCTCCGCTACCGTATACGCCCGCTTTTGCGTGGCGATCACGCATTTGGCAAGATCGCACTCCGCGTCACCTCACCATGGCGAGCGTGGCAGACGTCGATGCAGCTCGGCGAGAAAGAGCGCGTACGCGTCTACCCGAATTTTGCCCCGCTCGCCGGCCACGCGCTCAAAGCCGTCGATTATCGGAATGCGCGCTTCGGGATGCAGCAGCGCAGGCGCCGCGGTCAAGGGATGGACTTCGCTCAGCTGCGCGAGTACCGCGCGGGGGACTCCATGCGGCAGATCGACTGGAAGGCCACCACGCGCATGGGAAAGATGATCTCGCGTGAGTATCAGGACGAACGCGACCAGCGCATTCTGCTCGTGCTTGATTGCGGGCGGCGAATGGGCGCGAAGGACGGCGATCTGTCGCACTTTGACCACGCGCTGGACACACTGCTCATGCTGGCCTATGTGGCGTTGAACCATGGCGACCGCGTGGGGCTGATGACGCTGGGCGGCCCGGATCGTTATCTCCCGGTGCAGCACGCCCCGAGCACGGTCGCACATATCCTGCGCGAAACCTACGATTTGCAGCCCAGCATGCAGGTCAGCGACTTCGAGCACACTGCGGAGCGTCTGCTCGTGCGCGAACGAAAACGCGCCTTGGTCGTCATCCTGACTAATCTGCGTGACGAGGATGATCAAAGTTTGGTTGCGGCCGCACGACTGCTCGGCAAACGCCACCTCGTACTGGTCGCCAGCCTTCGCGAAACAGCCTTGGACCACGTTCAGTCCGAGCCGGTATCCACTGCGCACGACGCGGCACGCCTGGCTTCTGCAGTCGGCTATGCCCGCCGTCGCGAAACCTGCTTGCGCCGCCTCCGTGCCGAAGGCGTTCTATGCCTGGACACAACGCCCGAAAACCTGGCCATCGAGACCGTCAATCGCTACCTCGCTGTCAAGGCCGCCAGCCAGCTGTAAGTGCCCGAAAAGGTCTGCAAACAGTGACCAGCGGTACCCCTCCACCCGGCACGCGGAGGTATCCTCCCGAGCAATCGGTACTATCATTAAGACAGTCTCAGCGGCACGCTTTCAGAGACAGGTTTGGGCTTGCCTGAGCATAGAACACCCAACATTGAACACGGAGGATCGAGATGCGTTTGAATCGATGCCCTGCCCGATTGGTGGCTTGGCTGCCGATCCTGTTCGTGTGTTCTGTCGCGACTGCACAGCCTGTCGGGCTGCGACTGGGACCCCAATTCGGTTTGCGCGAGAGCCCAGTGGGGCTGAAGCTGCGCCTCGTGAATACCAACAGCGCACTGTTTTCGCTGCCTGTCGCCGACTATTTCCTGGCACCGCCCGCTACTCAGCGCAACCCGAACGCAGCAGCCCGGTCATACACATCACTGATGGCTGACTGGTCACTCAACTCTGATGGCCTTCGCGCCACGGCCGGGCTGGTACTCCGCTATGGAAACATAACGCGTTTCGCGGGTGACGAGAGCCGCCGTGACGCTGCAGTCCAGGCGAGTCCAGAAACTTACATCGGGCTAGGCTGGAGCAGTGAGGCACTTGGAAACCGAAGCTGGCAGTTTTCTGCAGATGTGGGGTCTTTCGTATCGACAAACGCCCGCTGCAGTCGCTCGCGTTGTGCTATCTCACCCGCTTCTGGTTTCAGACCTGAAACGGGTGGCAGCGGAATCCGCTGGACACCTTATGTGGCGATTGGCGCTCAGCTCTCTTACTAGGCACCTTGTGGAATGCTGAGTCGCCTCTTCGACCAGGGGTTGGCGACCGCGCTCTGCGAGTTGTCACGTGTGGCGCCGCGAGGTCGGGCACATCATTGCATGCACGGCGCAGATGACGAGGCCGTGCATCGTTTGTTTGTGGCGATGCAGCCGGGCTCCTACATTCAGCCTCACCGCCATCTAGACCCGCTGAAGACGGAAAGCCTGGTGGTACTGCAAGGAGCGCTCGGCTTTATCGAGTTTGACGGAAGTGGCACCGTCATCGCGCGCTCAGTCTTGGGCAAAGGCGGCCCGGGAATGGGGATAGACATCCCGCCAGGATGTTGGCATGGCATTGTTGCCCTTGACACCGATACACTTTTCTTTGAAACCAAAGCCGGCCCCTACCGCGCATTGATGAGTCAGGAACGTGCGGCCTGGGCTCCGCGGGAGGAGAGTCCGGCGGCGGGCAAGGAATTGCTGCGGCTGCAGAGCCTGTTCAACGCCTGAACGGCACGACTTTGCTGTCCACCACTCTGGCGCTTGCCGAGGGGGGCTTTTCTTGCGGCGTGATCGCGCCACGCTGAAGGATTTCGATGAAGTCCTCATGGGTGACGGCCGGGCAGAAATAATAGCCCTGCGCCTCCCGGCAACCCTCCTTGATCAGGAATTCGATCTGCGCGCGGGACTCTGCGCCTTCCGCTATCACATCGAGCTTTAGGCTGCGGCCCAGTTGAATGATGGCTCTCACGATTGCCGCATCGTCGGGATCATCGACCATATCGCGGATGAAGCCTTGGTCGATTTTGAGGCGGTCAACCGCAAAGCGCTTGAGGTAGGAAAGTGACGAGTAGCCGGTACCGAAGTCATCAATCGAGAGCCGCACCCCCAGTGCCTTGAGGCGCTGCACCGTCGCCAATACGTCTTCGGCATGTTGCATCAATAGCGACTCGGTCAGCTCCAGCTCCAGATACTCCGGCGGCAACTGCGTCTCCGCCAGCACGTCCCGAACGGTGGCCACAATATCGTCACGGCGGAACTGTAGCGCCGAGATATTCACCGCCACCGATATATCTTCAAAGCCACGCAGCGCCCACTGTCGAGCACGCAGACACGCTTCACGCAATACCCAGCGGCCAATTGGCACAATCAGACCGGACTCCTCGGCAATGGAAATGAATCGCCCCGGGGGCACAAAGCCGAGCACAGGCGATTGCCAGCGAATCAAGGTCTCAGCGCCCATGATCAGACCGGTTTCGATCTGAACCTGAGGCTGGAAATGAAGCAAAAGCTCACCGCGAACCAAGGCCTGACGCAGATGGTTCTCGAGCTGCAGGCGCTCCAAAGCATTCGCATTCATGGTCTCGGTAAAAAACCGATAGGTATTCCGCCCGTTCTCCTTGGCGTGATACATAGCGGTGTCGGCATTCTTCATCAACAGCTCCGGCGTCATACCGTCACCCGGATACACCGCGATACCAATTGAGAACGAGGTGCCCAGTACATGCCCGTCGATCTCAAAGGGTTCAGAGAGCCTGCGCAGGATCTTCTCCGCGATCCGCGCCGGGATTTCAGGGTCACTGATGTCCGCAAGCACGATAATGAATTCGTCACCCCCCTGCCGGCAGATCGTGTCGGTGTCCCGCACGCAGTGATGGAGGCGCTCCGCGACGGCCTGAAGCAAACGATCTCCCGCTATGTGGCCGAGCGAGTCGTTGATCGTCTTAAAGCGGTCAAGATCCAGATAGAGCAGTGCCAGCATCGTCGCGCTGCGCTCAGCGCGCACGAGCGCCTGATCGAGACGGTCCTGGAAGAGCGCCCGGTTCGGCAAGCCCGTAAGCGGGTCATGATGCGCAAGGAAGGCAATCCGGGCCTCGGCGTTCTTGCGCTCTGTAATGTCCGAGAACACCGCGACAAAGTGCGAAATCGTGTTTCCCCGATTGCGCACTGCGCCGATCGACAGCCATTCCTGAAACTCGGAGCCATCACGCCGACGCTGCCAAACCTCACCTTGCCATGCACTTTTCGCGGCAGCTTCCGACCAGATCGTGTCGTACTGAACCAGCCCCTGACGGCTCGATGACAGTATGGCCGGGGTCTGCCCCACAACAAAGCTCGACGAATACCCCGTCAAATCCGAGAACGCCTTGTTCACCGACAGAATCCGGCGCTGCGCGTCGGTGATCATGATCGCTTCGACACTGTTGTCAAAAACCGTCGCCGCCAGTCTGAGGTCTTCTTCCGCGCGCCGCTGTGCGGTGACGTCGTTCAGGGTCAGAACCACCGGGTAGGCGCCAACGCCAGCGTCGTAAGCCAGAGGCTCGGCTTTCGCCAACATCCAAATGCGCGTCCCATCCCGACGATCAATACCGACCACCGCCGCCGTCGGCCGCCCAAAATTCCGCGTCCGCGCCCCAGGCAGCTCATCGATCGGACACGGCGTGCCGTCTTCACGCACAAACGAAAAACCTTCTGGCTCAAGCAAGGGCGGAAAAGTCTCGTCCATCGACAGCCCGTAGAGACGCCTGGCCGCCGCATTGGCGATGATGACGCGTCCCTCTGCATCCCGCATGATGACGCCTTCGCGCATGGCTGCCAGAATGGTCCTCATCCGCCCTTCACTTGCACGTAACTCGCGCTCGGCGTGTTTTCGGGCCGTGATGTCTTCGATCATCTCCATGAACTGGCCGGAGCCGTGGTGCGTGCTCACAATGGACATCGTCAGATGCACCCAGACCGGCTCACCGTCTTTGCGCAACATGCGCCGCTCAATCGAGAAGGTATCCGCTTTGCCCAGCACCAAAGCGTCAAGCAAACGTTCGTTGGGGTCTACGTCGTCCGGGTGCGTAATCTCGCGAAAATCACGCAGCAGCAACTCCTCTTCACGGTAACCGCTGATCTCGCAGTACCGCTTGTTCACGCGCAGGTAACGCCCGGTCAGGGAACACAGACAGACCCCGATCGCGGCTTGCTCAAACGCGCTGCGGAAGCGGGCTTCGCTATCTTCGAGCAATGCCTCGGAACGCTTGTGCGCGGTGATATCGACGAAGATGCCGCGCATCCCGATGATGCGTTCATCCTCGGCACGCATCGGCGTGCGCAGGTCTCGCACGAAAACATCGGCGCCATCATGTGCGACCAGACGATATTCGATCTCATGCCCTTCGCCGGCCGTCAACATCGCCCTGGCGAACGCCTCAACGGTGTCGCGTTCCTCCGCGTGCACGTGGTCGCGCCAGAAACCAGGCGCCTTCCATGCCTCCAGCGGGTATCCCAACAAAACCTCTGCCGACGCTGAAACGTAGCTGTAGGTATCGGACGCCGCGCTGTACTCCCACGCGACGACACGCGTCCCCTCAACGATCAGGCGAAATCGTTCTTCGGAGGCCTGGAGCGCCTTGGCATGACGCGCAAGCTGACGCAGGCGACTGCGATAGGCAAGCGCTGCCCACAGAAGCAGTACCACAGACCCGCCGACCAGCAAGGAGCCGCCCATCACGTCCACCTCCGCCCCTGGCAGCATGCCGGCGAAGGCTTGCCCCGGCAAGCCAGCCCAACACGCGGCGAGAAGCGGCCGGAGACTTGCAATGGCACGGAGGGCACAGCGCGACTTCATGACGGGGCCAGGAGATGCATATTGTCCAGAGTAGTCTACTTCACTACACGCAGGTGCGAACCTCCCGCAGGCGGGGAAGTTGGAGGCTCAGACCCGGCAGCTGAAGACACGCTCTCCCCGCCATCAGGGACCTGTGGCTCGGGAGCCAAAACCGACGCCACCGCCCCCCCTAACTCCATCGCGGTCCCGGTCGCCATGCCAGGCTCAAAAGCCAGCCCACGCCCATTTTCTTTCGCATATATCGCCAGAATGTTCTCCAGCGGAATATAGAGAAGCTGAGCGACGCCGCCAAAACGGGCTTGGCAGCTAAGCGCTTCGTTCGTGATCTCGAATTGATGCGTCGCGTACGGGGCAACGTTAAGCACAATCTGGCCCTCATGCACATACTGCCTGGGCACGTGCGTCCGAGCATCGACTGCCACCGCAAGGTAAGGCGTCAGCCCGTTATCAACACACCAGCTATAAACGGCCCGGACGAAGTACGGCTTGGTCGGCACTAAGTTCTGCATGGATCATCCATTTTCGCTCGCGCATCGCCCTTCGACACACAAGACGGGTTCTATAAGGAAATGGCCGACATGATCACTCATGTCGGCCAACTCTGGCTATCTGGCACGAAACGCTGGCAATCAGCGCCGCATCGCACGCTCAGACGGCGTCAAGGCATCAATGAAACCTTGCCGCGAGAAAATCCGCTCCGCGTACTTCATCAGAGCTGCCGCCGATTTTGGCACCTCGATCACGTAGTGCTCCAAGCGCCAGAGCAACGGGGCAATCGCGACGTCCAGCATCGAGAATTCGTCTCCCAGCATGAACTTCTGCTTGGTGAACATCGGAGCGAGCTGCACAAGCTGATCGCGAACCTGCGCACGCGCTTTGTCTACTGCTGCCTTCTGCCCTTTTTCTAGCGCATCGATGTGAGAAAACAACTCGTTCTCCAAGGTATGCAGCAGCTGACGGGCACGCGCGCGCATGATCGGATCAGGCGGCATCAGCTGCGGATGCGGAAAACGCTCATCGATGTACTCGTTGATGATGTTCGACTCATAGAGCACGAGGTCTCGATCAACCAGAACAGGCACGCGGTTGTAGGGATTAATGATCGCGATATCTTCGGGCTTGCTGAAGAGATCGACATCAATCACCTGAAAGTCCATGCCCTTTTCATACAACACGATCCGACAACGGTGACTGAAGGGGTCCGTTGTACCGGAATAGAGATTCATCATTGCAGAACTACTCCAGGAATATTCAGTATCACGTACGACGCGACGCCCCTGTGGCGCCTCGCTCTCGTGACGAGCCAACACATTCATTTCGGTTGCACACCCGATCAATGCACATCCTTCCAATAGGCGCGCTTGAGCAGGTAAGTCAGCACTGCCAGCACACTCAATGCAGCCAGCACCAACCAGCCCAAGCCGCGTCGGGTTGCCTGCGCCGGCTCTCCCATCCAGACGATGAAAGAAACCAAGTCCGCCACTTGCGCATCGTACTCTTCGGGCATTAACAGGCCAGGCTTCGTGATCTCCAGCTTTTCAAGCTGCCGAACCTGCTTGCCATGACCGTCGTCCTTCGTAACGAAGCGGGCTTCCTGCTCGCCTTGCAAGGACCAAAGAGCATGCGGCATCCCCACATTCGGGAACACGACGTTGTTCCAGCCTGTCGGTCGTGTATCGTCCCGGTAGAATCCGCGCAGATAGGTGTAGAGCCAATCCGCACCAGTTCCAGACTCCGAGGCACGGGCACGGGCGACGAGCGTCAGATCAGGCGGCGCAACGCCAAACCATTGCTTGGCGTCTTCACGGCGCAGGGCCACCTTCATCTGCTCGCCCACCTTGTCGGCGGAGAACATCAGATTATCCTTGATCTGCTCTTCCGTCAGGCCGATCTGTGTCAACCTGTTGTAGCGCAGGAAACTAGCGCCGTGGCAGTTCAAACAATAATTGACGAACAGCTTCGCTCCATTCTGCAAGGACGCATTGTCCAAACGCACCGGAGCGGAATCCAGCCGGAGCGCTTCTGCAGCCTGCACTGGTGACACCACCGCTCCCACCGACAGGACGAGCACGCACAGCAGCTTGTCGAGTAGTTTCATTTCCAGGTCACCCTTTCCGGCTCAGGTTTTGTTGCGTCCATCCGCGAATACCATGGCATGAAAGCAAAGAAAGCAAGGTAGAGAACGGAACACACCGCAGCTACCGGCTCCCCCGGAATCAGGCCAAAGAAAGCATAGCCCGGCGCTTTGGTACCAAGAATACCGAGCAGCACGAAAGCGACCACAAATACCGACAGAACGCTCGCGTACAAAACCCCTTTGTAGCGGACCGACTTGACCGGGCTCTGATCCAGCCAGGGCAGCAAGCCGAAGAGCATCACCGAGCCCCCCATCAGCACGACCCCCCAAACCTTGGCATCAAGCAAGGCGAAGCCTGCCAAAAGAATGGCTGTCACGCCGACCGCCAGCGCCTTCACATTCTTGCTTTTTGTACTGACCACCGTCAGACCGCCAACAATCAAGGCCAGCGCCCCAAGCACCCACATGAAGTTCGACGTTGTCGCACGCAGGATCGAGTAGAACGGCGTGAAATACCAGACCGGCGCGATGTGTGGCGGCGTCTGCAGCGCGTCGTAGGGCACGAAGTTGTTGTATTCAAGAAAATAACCGCCGCCCTCGGGCGCAAAGAAAACGACCACCGAGAAGACCATCAAGAACACCACAGCAACGAAACCATCCTTCACCGTGTAATACGGATGGAAGGGGATGCCATCCAGTGGAATTCCATTCGTGTCTTTCTTTTTCTTGATCTCGACGCCATCCGGGTTATTGGAACCGACCTCGTGCAGCGCAATCAGGTGCGCAGTCACCAGCCCCAGCAATACCAGGGGAATTGCGATCACATGAAAGGCAAAGAATCGGTTGAGTGTTGCATCGCTCACCACGAAGTCGCCACGAATGAAGATCGACAGATCCGGACCGATGACAGGAATCGCGGCAAACAGGTTGACGATCACCTGCGCGCCCCAGCCGGACATCTGCCCCCAAGGCAGCAAGTAGCCGAAAAACGCCTCGCCCATCAGACACAGGAAGATCGCAATCCCGAACAGCCACACCAGCTCACGCGGCTTGCGGTACGAGCCATACAGCAGCCCTCGGAACATGTGCAGATAGACCACAATGAAGAAGGCCGACGCGCCCGTGGAGTGCAGGTAGCGGATAATCCAGCCGCCCGGCACGTCGCGCATGATGTACTCCACGCTGGCGAACGCGACTGGCACGCCGGCAGCGTTCAAGGCCGCATCCGGTTTGTAATGCATGACCAGAAATATGCCGGTCACGATCTGATTCACCAGCACAAGCAAAGCCAGCGAGCCAAAGAAGTACCAGAAATTGAAATTCTTCGGAGCGTAGTATTCCGACAGGTGAGCCTTGTACAGCGAGGTCAGCGGGAAGCGCTCATCCACCCACCCCAAGGCCTGCTTACCCTTATCAAGCAAGGTATCCATCTGACTCATGAGTTAAGCCCCTTTGGTGTCTTCGCCAATAATCAGGCGGGTATCGCTGACATACGTATGCGGCGGGATGGGCAGGTTGTCCGGCGCCGGCATGCTCTTGAAGACCCGCCCAGCCAGATCGAAGCGGGAACCATGGCACGGGCACAGGAAACCGCCGGGCCAATCGTCGCCAATGCCACTCTCGGCACCGGGCTTGAACTTGGCGGAAGGCGAGCACCCCAGGTGCGTACACAGACCCACACAAACCAGATACTCATCTTTGATGGCGCGCCCGGCGCCCTTCACATAGTCGGGCTGCTCGGCACGCGAAGAACCAGGATCGGCCAGCATCGCCTCGCTCTTCTTCAGCGACTCAAGCATTTCCGGCGTGCGCCGAACGATCCAGACCGGCTTGCCGCGCCACTCGACTGTCTTCATCTCACCGGGTTGCAGCCCCGACAAATCAACCTCTACAGGCGCCCCCGCGGCCTTGGCACGCTCGGACGGCAAAAAGCTCGCCACAAACGGCGCCGCCACGCCCACGCCTACGGCCCCACCGACTGCGGCCGTAGCGGCCATCAACTGGCGGCGGCTTGAGTCAGCGCAATTGCAACTGAACGAAGCACCGCCCGAAACTTCCAGTTTGTCGTTGCTCATTGCAAACCTCTAGTGTTTGTGATCCAGAAACCCGAGGATTATAGCCAATTAACGCATCAGGTTTAAAGCCCACGCCTGCAACAGGCGCGATAAACAATTGATTAAAATAAATAATTATTTTGAAATAGTACAGGAGCAACACCAAACCGACCACCGTGATCGCGTTCGGATCCGGTTTCTGCCGCGCCCACCTCGACGGCAAGTTTGGTGTGACGCAAACGCTGTGCGACTTTCGGCACATGGCGTGTCGCCTCGTGTAATGTTCTTCCTTTTTTCACGGTAGCCGCGTGCGGCGCTCAGCATCATGGCAAAAGGCATCATTTCGGACATGGACGGCGTGATCTATCGGGGCAAACGACTCGTCCCGGGGGCCAAGGACTTCGTTCAGCGCCTGCTCGACAGCCAGACGCCGTTCCTGTTCCTGACCAATAACGCTGAGCAAACCCCGCTCGACCTCAAACTCAAGCTTGATGGGCTGGGCATCGAAGGGCTGACCGCCGACAACTTCATCACCGCGGCGATGGCCACGGCAATGTTCCTGCGCAACCAGAACCAGAAGAAACACGCGACCGCCTATGTGGTCGGCGGCGGCGGTCTGATCAACGAGTTGTATAACGTCGGCTTCTCGATCTCTGAGTCCAACCCGGATTACGTCGTCGTCGCCAAGTCGTCCACCTTCGGCTACGAGCAGCTCAAGAAGGCGGTGCGCTTGATCGACAACGGCGCCAAGTTCATCGGCACCAACCCGGACATGATTGACCCCGTGGAGAGCGGTCTGGAACCCGCCGCCGGCACCATTCTCGCCGCTATTTCTGCCGCCACGGGCAAGAAGCCCTACATCGTCGGCAAGCCCAATTCACTGATGATGATGCTGGCCGCCCGCAAACTCGGCCTGCATCCCGAAGACTGCGCCATGATCGGCGACCGCATGGATACCGACATCGTCGGCGGCATGGAAGCCGGCATGAAGACGGTGCTCGTGCTCTCCGGCGTGACAACGCCAGAGATCATGACGCAATTCCCGTACAAGCCCGACTGGGTGCTCAACGACGTCGGCGAAATCGATCTCGCCGCGCTCTGAGCGCCCCGCCGCCCTAGCAGATTCAGACACACAGCATTCGCACATGAAGGAGAAAGTCACCATGTTCAGTCTCAGAGGAAAACGCGGTCTGGTCGTCGGTATTGCCAACGACAAGAGCATCGCCTACGGCTGCGCCAAGGCATTTCATGACAACGGCGCAGAACTCGCCGTCACCTATCTCAACGCCAAGGCTGAGCCCTATGTTCGCCCACTGGCCGAAAAGCTCGGTGCGCCGATTTTTCTGCCGCTTGATGTCGAGCTGCCCGGCCAGATGGAGGCCGTATTCGAAGAGATCGACAAACAATGGGGCCAGCTCGATTTCCTCGTCCACTCCATCGCGTTTGCGCCCAAGGACGACTTGCACGGCCGCGTCACCGATTGCTCGCGCGAGGGCTTTGCCCGCGCCATGGACATTTCCTGTCATTCCTTCATGCGCATGGCCAAACTGGGCGAGCCGCTCATGAAGCATGGCGGCTGCATGCTGACCATGAGCTATCACGGCGCCGACGAGGTCGTTGCCAACTACGGCATGATGGGCCCGGTGAAGGCCGCCCTGCAGTCGGCCACCCGCTACATGGCTGCAGAGCTCGGGCCGAAGAACATCCGCGTCCACGCCATTTCGCCGGGACCACTGTCGACCCGTGCCGGCAGCGGCATCAAGGATTTCAACGATCTGATCCAGAGCGCGGCCGAGCGCGCACCGCTGAACAAGCTGGTGGATATCGACGACGTGGGTGCTCTGTGCGCCTTCCTGGTGGGCGACGGCGCCCGATCGCTCACCGGTGCCACGATCCACGTCGACGGCGGCTACAACATCATCGATTAAGGGATCCTTCATGGCCGACACCATCGAAAACCGCACCTATGCCGAGATTCAGCTCGGCGAGGCCGCGTCGATCAGCCGCACCGTCAGCGAGCAGGACATCCAGCTGTTTGCAGCACTCACAGGCGATATCAATCCTGCCCACCTCGACCACGACTACGCCGCCAGCTCGATGTTTGGTGGCGTCATCGCGCATGGCATGTTCGGCGGCGCGATGTTCTCCACCGTGCTCGGCACGATTTTGCCCGGCCCGGGCACCATCTATCTGGGCCAGACGATGCGCTTCACCCGCCCTGTCAAACCGGGTGACCGGCTGACGGCTACGGTGAGCTGTCGCGAGAAGTACGACGACAAGCAGCGTGTGATTTTCGACTGCGTCTGCGTCAATCAGGACGGCAAGGCCGTGATCAAGGGTGAGGCCGAAGTCATCGCCCCGAGCGACAAGGTTTGCCGCCCGGCGGCCACGCTGCCCAGCGTTGCGCTGGGGGGTGTGCCCTACCCGGTTCGGGCCTGACGGATGCCGGGCGGGCCTGCAGCAGGCTCGCCCGACTGCCTTGCCTACTTGTCTGTTGCGCCTGTTTTGTCCGAGGCACTGGCCTGACCGAACTCACGCTGGAATTGCTGCCCAGCGCGATCAAGCTTTGGCAGAAGAAGCTGGAGCTGATCGCGGATGCTGCGCGTCAGCGACTCGGTCACCGTCGGCATTTTTGCCAGCATCGCCTGTCCGAGCGGCGTCTTGTAGAAAACAACCAGCTCGCTCAGCTCAGCTTCGCTGAAGTTCTCCAGATACACCTTGCGCGCCACGGGCTTCACTTTGTCCCAGGCGAGATGTTCATCGAACAACTTGCCCACCTGCGCCGAAAAGCGCGCCGCCACCGCCCGCTGTTCCGCTGTCAGCGCCTCCGCCTGCTTGCCCTGCGAGGTGGTCGAGATCATGCCCTGCATCTGGGTGTCAAACTCGCGGCGCATGCCCTCCAGTGATCGCGCCGTCGGCGTCAGCGACAACAATTCGTCGACGACCTTGTATGACGCCTCATCCGCCCAGGCATTGCACGACGCGGCCACCAGCAGGGCCATCGCAATCCGTTTCATGGCTCGTCCTTAAAATTGGGAATCTTGTAGCGCCTAAACCCCACGGCGCTCCACAAAGGCCTGGGCAACGGTCCCGAGATCGGTATGTTCCAGCTCCCCGCCTACGGGTACCCCGCGGGCGATCCGGCTCACCTGCAATCCGCGGCTACGCAGCATCTCGCCCACGTAGTGCGCCGTGGCCTCGCCTTCATTGGTGAAGTTTGTGGCCAGGATCACCTCCTGCACCACACCGTCGGTCGCTCGGGCCAGCAGTCTGTCGAATTTCAGCTCGCGCGGGCCGATGCCATCCAGCGGCGAGATGCGCCCCATCAGCACGTAATACAAGCCGCGGTAGGCCTGGGTGGACTCCATCACACCCAGATCGGCCGGCATCTCGACGATGCAGAGCTGGCTCGCGTCGCGCCCGCTGTCAGCGCAGCGATCGCAGATATCGGTTTCCGAAAAGGTGTTGCAGCGCTCGCAGTGCGTGATGTCTCGCAGCGCCCGCTGGAGCGTATCCGCCAGCTGCGTCGCCCCCTCGCGGTTGCGCTGCAGGAGGTGATACGCCATGCGCTGAGCCGACTTGGGCCCCACGCCAGGCAAGACGCGCAGGGCGTCGGTCAGCTTGTCGAGAAGAGACATGGTGGGAGCGGGGAGCGTGAAGCGTGGGCGTGGGGAAAACCGGCTTCCCACGCCCTGCCATCAACTTCCCGTTGTCATCAGAACGGCAGTTTCATGCCCGGGGGCAAGTTGAGGCTGGAAGTGAAACCGGCCATCTTGTCCTGGGTGGTGGCCTCAGCCTTGCGCACGGCGTCATTGACGGCCGCGGCAATCAGGTCTTCCAGCATCTCTTTGTCATCCATCACCGAGGGGTCGATGGTGACGCGCTTCACGTCGTGATGGCAGGTCATCAGCACCTTCACCATGCCGGCGCCCGACTGGCCTTCGACTTCAACACTGCCGAGGGATTCCTGCGCCTTCTTCATGTTCTCTTGCATCTGCTGGGCTTGTTTCATCAGCCCGGCAAGGCCGCCTTTCATCATGCTCACTTCTCCTGGATGGGTTTAACGGAGGCTTCGACCAGCGTTCCATCAAAACGCTCGACCAACTCCTGAACAAAGGGATCAGCCGCCAACGAGGCCACGGCCTCCGCATGGCGCTGCTTGCGAACTTCATCATTACGCTGCGCCGGCGTCTGGCTGCTGACGTCTCCAATCTCGATGGAGAGGCGCAGGTTCTCGCCAAAGATCTGGCGCAGCGAATCTTGCAACTTGCTCTGTGTGCCCGGCATCGCGGTCAGGTGGCGGTGGGCCGGCGGCAGCCGCAGCTTGAGCGACTGCCCCTCACAGGTCAGCATCTCGCAGTTCTGGGCCAACTCGCGCACCAGTCCGCCAAGCTGCGCCTGCTGGATCAGCGCATGCCAGTCCACATCTGGCCCCAAGGCCTGAGTGGGCGCAGCAGGCACGCGCGGCGACACCTCTTCCACACCGACATCCTGCCCGGAGACCCGCTCTGGGCTTGAATCTTCAGGCATGCTGCCCGTCGAACCAGCATGCGCCTGCCTCTCCGTTGCAGAAGGCTGTACCGCCACGGCTGGCGCGGCTCTCGGGGCAGGCGCTGTTTGCGGCGCTGGCGCGCGCATCGGCGCGCTACCCGGCACCTGCGGCTGGAACGCGTGAAGGCGCAGAAGGTTCATCGTGAAGCCGGTATAGTCGTCCGGCGCCAGCGCCAGCTCCTCGCGGCCATGCAGGCAGATCTGGTAGGCCAGCTGCAGGTATTCCGCATCAAAGGATTCTGCGTAGGCCGCCAGCCGCTCGCGCTCGAAGGCATCCCCGAGCGCCTGCGGCGCCATCTGCATCAACGCTATGCGGTGCAGCAGCACCGCGAATTCCTGCAGCGCAGAATCAAAATTCAGGCTGCGCGCCTCCATGCCATCGGCCACCGCGATCAGCGCCGCCGGGTCTTGCGCACGCAGCGCATCCAGCAATTCGTAGAGATGATCTTCGCCCACCGTGCCGAGCATGTCGCGCACGCCGGCTTCTTCGACCTTGCCGGCGCCGTGCGCAATTGCCTGATCCAGCAGCGACAGCGCATCACGCATCGAGCCATGCGCGCCCTTGGCCAGATGGCGCAAGGCGCCTGGCTCAAAGCTCACGCCCTCCTCGCCCAGAATGCGCGAGAGGTGATCGATGATGTGGCTCTGCGGCATCTGCTTGAGGTTGAACTGCAGACAGCGCGAGAGCACGGTGACCGGGATCTTCTGCGGATCGGTCGTCGCCAGGATGAACTTCATGTGCTCCGGCGGCTCTTCCAGCGTCTTCAGCATCGCGTTGAAGGCGTGGCCGGACAGCATGTGCACTTCGTCGATCATGTAGACCTTGTAGCGCCCACGTGCCGGCGCATACGCGGCTTTTTCGAGCAGTGCCGCCATATCGTCGACGCCGCGGTTGGAGGCCGCGTCCATCTCGACGTAATCGACAAAGCGCCCGCTATCGATCTCGGTGCAGGCAGAACACACGCCGCAGGGCGTGGCGGTAATCCCGGTCTCGCAGTTCAGGCTCTTGGCCAGGATGCGCGAGATCGTCGTCTTGCCAACGCCGCGCGTGCCGGTAAACAGATAGGCATGGTGCAGGCGCCCCGTCGTCAGCGCGTGGCTCAGCGCACGCACCACATGCTCCTGGCCGACGAGGGTCTCGAAACTCTTGGGGCGCCACTTGCGGGCCAGTACCTGATAGCTCATGGGCGGCGATTTTAGCAGCTGGGGCGCGCCGGGCGCCGGGTATTTCTGCGCAGCCAGTCAGGCGGCCATGCCTCGCTCACGGCACCGTCTGCATGGCGAGCGAGCGGGGCATGGCGCGCCGGGCGAGCAGCCATTCTGCCCAGCCCCACATCAGGGGCAGGCTGAGCGCGTTGAGCACGGCGAACGCGATCAGCACCGCGTCGATGCCAGCTTGGCGCACGAACACCAGCCAGAGCATCACGGGCACGATCACGCAGCCCATGCGCAGCACGGTGGCGGCGACGCCCGGCCAGGGGCGTCCGAGGCCCAGAAAGAAGGCGTTGAAGATGATCGCGGCGACGACGCCAGCGTAGGTCCAGGCAATCCAGCGAACTTGCTGCACGCAGTGGGCAATGACGCCGGGGTTCTCACTCATCACGCCAAACAGCTTAGGCGCAAACAGGCTGTAGAGCAGCGCCAGGACCAGGCTGCCTAAGGTGCCGAGCGCCATGGACCCGCGCAAGCTGGCCCGCACGCGCTCCCAGTGGCCGGCAGCGGCGTTCTGACCAGCGAAGGTCAATACGGCTGAGGAGAGCGCGTAGCCGATCAGCAGAATGGTGTCGTCGGCCCGGCCCACGAGCGCCCAGGCGGTCATCACGTCCTCACCCAGCGCGCCGATGGCGTGGTTGACGGCGACAAAGCAGACACTCATGAACATCAGGCTGCCGGCATTGGGCGCCCCGACCCGCGCGATCTCGGCAATCGTCTCCAGGCGCACCGCCTTGCGGGCGAAGTGAATACGCACCGCTCCGGTCTGCCGCAACAGAACCCAGAACAGGTAGCCCGCCCCGGCGAAAATTGACAGGCTGGTGGCGACGCCGGCACCGATGACGCCCCAGCCAAAGCCAAAGATAAACAAGGGATCGAGCACGATATTGAGCAGCAGCGAGAGCACCATCGACTTGACTGCTTCGAGCATCCGCCCTTCGCCCTGCAAGATGCCGCCGAGCACGTGGTTGACCGGCAGAATGGCGAAGCCCGGCACCATGCCGTGCAAGAACGAACGCGCCACCGCGCGAGATTCTTCGCCGAGCGCAGGCCCGGCAATCACGCCGACCAGCCAGTCGCCGCCGAGCACGAACACCGTGCTGCTCAACACCGCCAGGCCCAAGGCCATGACCAGACCAGAGTCCCCCGCCTGCGACAGGGCTTGCTCATCACGCGCGCCAACGGCGCGTGCCACCAGCGAAGCCGTTCCGGCCCCCATGCCCAGTGCAATGGCAAGGAAGAAGAAGTAGATCGGGAAGACGGTGCCGACACCGCTCATGAGCGCGGTGGACAGCGGATCGATCTGCGAGATGAAGTAGCTGTCGGCAAGGCCGTAGCCCAGCATCAGAACGTGGCCGACCAGCACCGGCATTGCAAGACGGATGAGATGCCGGGCGACGCTGCCGCGGGTGAGATCAGGAACTGGGCGTGCCATCGGCGGGCCTTTCTTTTTGCCAAAGCGGGGGGCCGCGATGTAGCTAAGGGCCCCGGACACCTGCAGTCTGGGCCTTCCCCTTGCGGTAAGGTCAAGCAGGGCTGCGCTTGCGGGCAACGCACAAAACGAAACGGGACGCTGCTTGCGCAACGTCCCGTCTCTGAATTCAAGGCGGCGAGCCTGACCCCCGGCACTTACAGTGAGTGGTTATGGCTGCTTCCTTCCGGACCTGACCAGATTCCCACGCTGCAATGCGGGGAGACCCGCCGCGGCGCATTGTAACACGCCTCCTGGCGCCCACCGTGGGGGGAATGTGGCCGATTGCGCAGGGCTATTGCGCCTGTACAGGCAATCAATTGGCGATGGTGCGCGCAAAGGCTCAGACTCCATTCACCCCACGCATATTCAGGAGGGCAGAGATCATGAGAACCCCCGGCACCGAAACTTACCACCGTGCAAAACGCCTGGTCGGCGCGTTCATCATCGCCTTGGGCGGACTCGTGCTGCTCGATCAGGTGCTGGTGCAACTCAGCCCACCGCCCCACGCCGACCCGGACGGCACGTTTTACCCGGCTGAGCGAAACCACCCGCCTCCCAGCGTGCCCGGACGCGTAGTGGACGTTTAGCGCCCACGCAAACGTTCCACTTGACGAGAATTTTTACCCGGGTAATATGCACACACTGCTTATTTTACCCGGGTAAAACATGACTTCGCCAACGACCGTATCCGCGCGCTACACCGCATTCATCAATACGCAATGGCTTGCCAGCGGCAGCTTGACCGACACCCTGGCCGCATTGATTGCCGCACATCATCAATCCGCCGGGCAAGACGCACCGGCGTTCTGGCTGCTAGACGACGCCCGTGGGGCCGCGCTGGAGCTGGATTTTCGTGGCTCGCCAGCGGAGGTTGAGGCGCGTGTCGTCGCGCAGTTACCTCCTGTGGCACCCGAGCCGGACACCGCCAGCGCCCGAAGCGGGCCTGGGCGGCCGCGCCTGGGCGTGATCGCTCGCGAAGTCACCCTGCTGCCGCAGCACTGGGAATGGCTGAGCCAGCAGCCCGGCGGCGCTTCGGTTGCGCTGCGCAAGCTGGTCCACGCTGCGAGCAAGGCCAATGTCCTCCAAGACCGGGCCCGCGCCTCGCGCGATGCTGCACACCGCGTGATGTTGACGCTCGGTGGCAGCCTGCCTGGCTTTGAAGAAGCCAGCCGGGCAATGTTCAAGGGCGATTTCAGGCAAACCAGTGCCTGCCTCCACGCCTGGCCCGCGGATCTGCAGACCTACCTCAAGCGCTTGCTCGATGTGGCCGAGCAGGATGCGATCGCTGCCGCAGCCCCTCAAACCGACTTGTAAACGACTCAGGCTGGAGAGGCGCACCCCGCTTGCGTCTTCAGGCACCGATTGCAAACAAGCCCAAGCGCCCTTGGTTTGCGGGGCGCTTGGCTGTAGAAGCCCGCCCGGAGCGGCTTTCCAAGGCACATCAAACAATCCGCCTCACATTACGCACCCCAAGACAAAGATCGGCAGATACATTGCTCCCCACACAAAGCTAAAGAGGCACGCTTCAGCGGCCCAGAACCAACGCAGCCATACCCCGCTCAGAACCACGCGTTTTTGCACAAAGCTGAATACGCCAAGCAGGCCCATCGGCAACCAGAGCCAATGCCCCATGCACACCCCGAGCAAGGTTGGCACAGGGACCTCCACGCCAAAGGAGGCGAAGACCTCCAAAAACGCAGGTAGTGCAAACGAGCCGGACAAGCCCAGGGCCAGCGCGAACAACCAGGCGCCTTGCACCAACAAGCTGGCAAAGAAAACATTCGCTGAATCGGAAAAATAGCGTCCCTTGACGTAAGGGCTCGCGCTGGCAATCACCACGATAGCCGCAGGCACACAGATCAACGCGTACGGCCGGATTTCATGAAGAAGTCCGCAGGTATCCGTGATGAGCGGACTCATTGCGACGGCGCAGAAAGCAAGTATCAACAGCAATAGCAGCGCAACGCAGGTGGCTGCCAGATGAACCCGCCAAGCAGCAGCGCCGGGTCGAGTTAACGCACTATTCATGAACGCCACTCCCCTGAAGTAAACGCAAAAGATGCCCGGAGAACCAAGCTGCATGGGGCTCTCCGGGCATCTTTCACTGCACTGGACAAACTCAGCCTTGGCGCTGGCGGCGAGTTTCGAACAGGCAGATGCCGGTGGCGACCGAGACGTTGAGGCTCTCGACGCTGCCGTACATGGGGATCTTGGCGAGCTCGTCGCAGGTGTCGCGGGTCAGGCGGCGCAGGCCGTCGCCTTCGGCGCCGAGCACCCAGGCGACCGGGCCTTTCTGGTCGATTTCGTAGACGGTTTTCGTCGCCTCACCGGCGGCGCCAACGCACCAGATGCCGGCTTCCTTCATGTCGCGCAGGCTGCGAGCGAGATTGGTCACCACGACGTAAGGCACGGTGTCCGCCGCGCCGCTGGCGACCTTGATCGCGGTGGCGTTGAGGCCAACGGCGCGATCCTTGGGCGCAATCACGGCATGCGCGCCAGCCGCATCGGCCACACGCAAGCAGGCGCCGAGGTTGTGCGGATCGGTGATGCCATCGAGCACCAGGATCAGGGCGTTTTCGGTGAGGTTGTCGAGCACGTCTTCGAGGTGCAGCACTTTGTGACGCGGGTCGATCTTGGCGACCACGCCCTGGTGACGGTGCGTGCCGGCCATGCCGTCCAGCCGGCCGGAATCGGTCGGCATGATGCGCACCCCCGCGGCTTCGGCCTTGGCCAGCAGATCACGGGCACGGGCATCGCCGCGCTGGGCGGCGACATGGAGTTCGAGGATGGATTCCGGGTCGTGGCGCAAACGGGCGGCCACGGCATGGAAGCCATGAATGAAGCGGGTTTCAGCCACGGCGGGCTCCTTTTTTTGCGGGTTTCTGGCTGGTCTTGCCGCTGGCGGGGCGCGCGGGCTTCGCTGCTGCGCCGGGCTTGCGCCCGCCAGACGGCGCCGCATCGCGCGCCGTGCCTGGCTGGCGCACCGGGCGCTTGGGCTTGATGCCGGGCATGTCGCGCCAGGCGGGCACGTCGTCCGCCGCAGCGGGGGCAGAAGTATCGCCGATCTGGCGGCGTTGTGCGTCTTTTGCCGTCTTGCCACTGCGCTCAGTGATCCGTTCCGGGCCTTCCACGAGGCGGAAATCGATCTTGCGCGACTCCAGATCGACGCGCATCAGCTGCACGCTGACCCGGTCTGCCAGACGGAAGCGCTGGCCCGTGCGCTCGCCAACGAGTTCGTGGCGGGCTTCTTCGAAATGGAAGTAATCCGCCCCGAGATCTGAGATGTGCACCAGCCCTTCGACGAACAGGCCGTCCAGGGTCACGAAGATGCCGAAGGGCACCACTGCGGTGACATTGCCGGTGTATTGCTCGCCGACGCGATCCTGCATGTAGTAGCACTTGAGCCAGGATTCAACATCGCGGCTGGCTTCGTCAGCGCGGCGCTCGGTTTGCGAGCAATGCACGCCGATGTCTTCCCACAGCGCCTTGAGTGCGCCATTGGCGCTCAAGCGACGCCCGGCAGCGCTCTTGGCCGCGGCCTCGAATTCGGCGTCCGGTGCTGGGCGCCCTTTACGACGGCGCGTGTCCTTAAGCAGTTCGACGCGGCCGCTTGCCGGCTGATACTGCGTCTTCTGCAGCACGGCCTTGATGGCCCGATGCACCAGCAGATCGGGATAGCGACGGATCGGCGAAGTGAAGTGGGTGTAGGCGTCAAAGGCGAGGCCGAAGTGGCCTACGTTGTCCGGGCTATACACGGCCTGCTGCATGGAGCGCAGCATCACCGTCTGGATGAGCTGGGCATCGGGCCGCCCCTTGATCTTGTCGACCACCTTGGCGAAGTCCGACGCGCGCGGGCTGTCGCCACCGCCCAGCCCCAAACCGAATTCGGCCAGGAAGACGCGCAGGTTCTCCAGCTTCTCGGCCGTTGGGCCGGCGTGTACGCGGTAGAGCGACGGGTGTTCGTTCTTCTGCAGGAACTCGGAGGCGCAGACGTTGGCGGCGAGCATGCATTCTTCGATCAGGCGGTGCGCGTCGTTGCGCGACTCGGGCACGATGCGCTCGATTTTGCCTTCGGCATCGAAAACCATGCGGGTTTCGACGGTTTCGAACTCAATGGCGCCGCGCTTGGCACGCGCCTTGAGCAGGATGCGGAACAGCACGTCCAGCGTTTCAAGGTGCGGCACCAGCGGCGCGAACTCAGCACGCAAGGCCTCGTCCTGCTCATACAGCATCGCGGCCACCTTGGTGTAGGTGAGCCGGGCGTGGGAGAACATCACCGCCGGGTAGAAGCGGTACGCCTTGATGTCGCCACTGGCGTTGATCGACATGTCGCAGACCATGCATAGACGCTCAACCTGCGGGTTGAGCGAGCACAGGCCGTTGGAGAGCTTCTCCGGCAGCATCGGGATCACCCGGCGCGGGAAATACACCGAGTTGCCCCGCGCCAGCCCTTCGTTGTCGAGCGCCGAGCCCGGCGTCACATAATGGCTGACATCTGCAATGGCAACCAGCAGGCGAAAACCCTTGCCCTGCTTCTCGCAATACACGGCATCGTCGAAATCCTTGGCGGTTTCGCCGTCAATGGTCACCAGCGGCAAGTGGCGGATGTCTTCGCGGCCATCGGTCCAGTCTTTCTTGCGCACGGCAGTGGGCAGCTTCTTCGCCTCGGCCTTCACCTCGTCGGGGAACTCGAACGGCAGATCATGCTTGCGAAGCGCGATCTCGATCTCCATGCCGTCATCGGCATAGTTGCCCAGGGTTTCGACAATCTGCCCGATCGGCTGAGAATGGGCGCCCGGCTGCTGGGTGATCTCGACGGTGACGATCTGGCCCGCCTGCGGCTTGCGCTTGGCCGATTCCGGCGTCAGCAGAATGTTCTGGTTGATGCGGCGGTTCTCCGGCGCAATAAATGCAACGCCCTGCTCCACCACCACCCGCCCGACCACGGTCGAATTGGCCCGCGACAGCACTTCAACGATCTTGCCTTCACGGCGGCCACGCGGATCCAGCCCGGCAACGCGCGCCAGTACGCGGTCGCCATGCAGCACCTCGCGCATCGAACGCGGCCCAAGGAAGAGGTCTTCCGTGCCGTCGTCCGGGATCAGGAAGCCAAACCCGTCCGGATGACCTTCGACCCGCCCCGGGATCAGGTCGGCCCGGTCTGGCAGGATGTACGCGCCGCGGCGGTTGCACATCACCTGGCCATCACGCTCCATTGCGTTCAGGCGGCGCGCAAAATCGTCGCGCTCGCCCGCCTGGATATCCAGCGCTTCCGCCAGCTCGTCACGCATGATCGGCCGACCGGCCTCGACCATCATCTGCAGGATGTACTCGCGCGACGGCAAGGGATAGTCATACTTGGCGGACTCGCGCGCAAACATGGGGTCGGCACGACGGATACGGGACACGGTGGTTTTCGGGGTACTTTTTGTCATTTTTCTGTTTTCTCGTTTTTCTGATTGTTGACTCATGATTCGATTTCTTTATAATTCTGTCTCTCGCTGCTACGGCAGCGGATGCCCAGGTGGCGAAATTGGTAGACGCGCTAGTTTCAGGTACTAGTGCCGCAAGGTGTGGAGGTTCGAGTCCTCTCCTGGGCACCAGAATTCGCAGAGAAAGCCAGATCTTCGGATCTGGCTTTTTTCTTTTCTGCTCGTTCTTTTCTGGCTCGCAAGTCTGCTGCGTGGGTAGGTAATTTAGTTGGCTTTCTGTTTGCACACTGCAGCCGCCTTGCGGGGGCCACAGCATGCATGCGGGCCTTCTCAGGCCTCGAACGGGTGCTTGCGCAAAATGGTCTCGTCACGCTCCGGCCCGGTCGATACGATCGCAATCGGCACCTCGCACAAGGTTTCCAGCCGTTCAAGATAAGCGACCGCGTTGGCAGGCAGATCTTCCCAGCGCTTGACGCCAAAAGTGCTCTCGGTCCAGCCCGGCACGGTTTCATAGATCGGCTCACACGCCGCCACGTCATCTGCGCCAATCGGCAGCAAGTCGATCTTCTTGCCGTGCAGCATGTAGCCAGTGCAGATCTTCAGCTCGCTCAACCCGTCCAGCACATCCAGCTTGGTGATGCACAGCCCCGTCAGACCATTGATGCAGGCGGAGCGACGCAAGGCCGCTACGTCGAACCAGCCGCAACGACGCTTGCGCCCGGTGACGGTACCGAACTCGCGCCCTACGCGCGACATCTGCTCGCCTGGCGCGCCCGCCGTGTCGATATCCAGCTCGCTGGGGAAAGGCCCGCCACCCACCCGCGTGCAATAGGCCTTGGTAATGCCCAGCACATAGTGGAGCATGCCCGGCCCGACGCCCGACCCGGAGGCCGCTTGGCCGGAGACGCAGTTGGACGAGGTGACAAAGGGATAGGTACCGTGGTCGATGTCCAGCAGACTGCCCTGCGCGCCTTCAAACAACAGGCTTTTGCCCGCCTTGTTCGCCGCGTAAAGATCAGCCGACACATCAGACACCATCGGGCGGATGACTTCTGCATCCTTCATCGCCTGATCGTAGGTTGTCTGGAAGTCGACGGGTTCCGCGCCAAGATACTGGGTCAGCACAAAATTGTGGTAGTCCAGCACTTCGCGCAGCTTGGCCGCGAAACGCTCGGGGTTGAACAGGTCATAGACCCGCAAGGCGCGCCGGGCCACCTTGTCGGCATACGTGGGGCCAATGCCCTTCCCGGTGGTACCAATCTTGTCCGCTGCATTCTTCTTCGCCTCGCGCGCCTTATCAAGCGCCGAGTGATAGGGCAGGATCAAGGGGCAGCCGGGGCTGATCTTCAGGCGCGAACGGACTTCGATTCCGTCCTTCTCGAGAATTGCAATCTCGGACAGCAAGTGATGCGCATCCAGCACCACACCGTTGCCGATGTAGCACTGCACGCCCTCGCGCACGATGCCGGAGGGCACGAGATTGAGCTTGTATTCCTTGTCGCCAATGACCAGCGTATGCCCGGCGTTATGGCCGCCCTGAAAGCGCACCACACCCCCGGCGTGATCCGTCAGCCAATCCACGATCTTGCCCTTACCCTCGTCGCCCCACTGCGTACCGACGACGACCACATTCTTAGTCATACCTGTATCCCTTAGTCTTCAAGCGGAATCACGCACCAGGCGCCATCCCTTGCAACAATTCGTCGATCGCACCCGGCTTCGCGCCACGAGCCCTCATGTCCCGGCAGCTCACGCACCACTGCCTCACCCCTCGCGCGCAGTTCCACGACATAGGCATTCATGCCCGCCTCGGAAACAGCTGGCGCAAGAATGGCGCCGGCACTGGCATAGCTTGTCGTCGATGCATTGACGAGTTCGCGCAAATCAAGGCTGAAGCCGGTCGCGGGTCGCCCGCGACCAAAAATCTGCCCGACCTGATCGTAACGACCGCCCAACGCCAACGCAGTTGGCGAACCGCCGCAATAGGCCGAGAACATCAGGCCGGTGTGATAGTGGTAACCGCGCAGATCCGCGAGATCGAAACTCAGCGGCAGGTCCGCCAGATGCTTGGCCAGATGCAGCATCTCGTCGAGCGCCTCGCGCACACCGTCAACGTCGGGCAGCAAGCTGCGCGCGCGCACCAGTACATTGGCATCACCATAAAGATCCGGAAGCGCGCACAGAGCCGAACGGAGCGCCTCGGGCAGCCTGGCAGCAAAATCTTTCAGACTGGGCACATCTTTGGCCTGCAGAATGCTGAACAGCAATTCCTCGTCCTCGTGCGCCAGCGCCGCCAAGCGGCTCAAGGCACGGAAAATCCCGACATGGCCCACGTCGATACGACTTGCCGACAGAGAAGCCAGGGCCAGCGTACGCGCAAGCAGGCGGAGAATCTCGACGTCGGCTTCAATGCCTGCATGGCCGTACAGCTCGGCGCCAATCTGAATCGGCTCCCTTGATGCAGTCATGGTCCGCGGCATGGCATTGACGACAGACCCGCAGTAGCACAGCCGCGCCACGCCTGCACGATT
Organism: Uliginosibacterium sp.; assembly: GCA_016718265.1. Taxonomy (GTDB): domain Bacteria; phylum Pseudomonadota; class Gammaproteobacteria; order Burkholderiales; family Rhodocyclaceae; genus Uliginosibacterium. The sequence goes on from JADKDZ010000005.1 coordinate 318,251, forward strand.
CAGCAAGTGTGCATCGATCCGCGTGACCTGCGGCGTAATGTCCGCCCGCAAGCCCAAGGTACGGCCGGAGATCTGATCGACGAACTTGTAGGTGGAATCAGACATCTCCTGCCCGGCACCCGAGACCAGAGAATCGAGGTACTCCACGCAGGGCGGCACGACATATTGGTATCCGTGCAAGCGGAACTCATCCAGCAAGACACGGCGCAAACCCTCCAGGCGCAGCGCCTGGGCAGGCAAAACGTCCTCGAAGTACTCGGGCAAGGCCCAACTTGGCAAAGCCATGGCGGAAACCAGTTATTTGAAAATGAACAGAAGCACCAGCCCGGCCAGCATGGAGGTCAGGCCGACGAAGCGGATCTGGCCATCGGCCATCCGCGTGATGCGTTGAAATGTCTCGCGCCAGCGGCCTGGCGCGAGAAAAGGAAACAGGCCTTCAAGAATCAACATCAGCGCAAACGCTGACAGAAGGTAGCGCAACATGGCTTACTTGCCGGCCTCGCGCCCGGCGCCACCGCTCTTCATATACTTGAAGAAGTCTGAGGAAGGATCAATCACCAAGACATCGCTCTTGCTGCGGAAGGTCTGCTTGTAGGCCTCCATGCTGCGCCAGAAACGATAGAACTCCGGGCTGCGGCCAAACGCTTCAGCATAGATGGCGGCCGCCTTGGCGTCGCCCTCACCCTTGATCTTCTGCGCATCACGATAAGCCTCGGCCACTTTCACTTCGCGCTGCTTGTCAGCATCGGCCTTGATCTGCTCAGCCTCTGCCGCCCCCTCGGACCTCAACTGGTTGGCCACCCGCTTGCGCTCGGAATCCATACGGCGATAGACCGACTCGCGCACCTCATTCGGCAACTCGACTCGACGGACGCGTACATCGACGATCTGCACACCGTAGTTGACCGCCTCTTTCGCCACCTTGGCCTTCACGGCAGCCATCAGGCTCTGCCGCTCGCCCGAGATCACGTCGTGCACCGTGCGCTTGCCAAATTCTGCTTGCAAGCTCGCTTTCACGTTGATCTCAAGCTGCTTGCGCGCACTGGCCTCGTTACCTCTGAAGGCACGATAGTAGGCAGAAGGATCCTTGATCCGCCACTTGACGAAGGAGTCGACCAGCACGTTCTTCTTCTCGCCGGTCTGAAACAGCTCTGGCTCACGTGCATCGTCCAGGGTAAGAATCCGGTTGTCGAAATACAGCACATTCTGAATCAGGGGCCACTTGAACTTGATGCCCGGCGTGAGTTCGACACGCTTGATTTCACCCAGTTGCCGCACCAGCGCGTACTGCCGCTGATCCACCGTAAAGAGGCACATCGAGGCGATGACCACCAGCAACAGCACCAACCCCGCCAGCAAGGGCAAACGTTCACGCATCATCAGCGCTCTCCCCGTTCGCGACTGCGCATCGCTTCACGATTTCGGTAATCTTGATTGGCTCGTTAGCCTCGTCCGTTTGACGGGCGGTGCCTCCTTGGTCAGCGGGCTTTCCTGTGTTTGCAGCCGGCAGCGTTTCGGTCGCGGCACCTTGCGCCCCGGACGCCTGCATCAGCTTGTCGAGCGGCAAATAGAGCAGATTGCCATTCCCCTTCGTGTCGATCAGGATCTTCGAGGTGTTGGAGTACATCTGCTGCATTGCGTCGAGGTACATCCGGTTGCGCGTCACCTCGGGCGCCTTGGCGTATTCGGCGAAGACGGCCTTGAAGCGCGCAGCATCCCCCTCGGCCTGCGAGACCACCCGGGCCGCGTAGCCCATGGCTTCTTCGCGGAGCCGCGCCGCAGCGCCCTCTGCCTTGGGCACGACATCATTGAAATAAGCCTGCCCTTCGTTCTTCAGGCGCTCCTGATCCTGGCTGGCCTTCACGGCATCGTTGAACGCCTCCTGAACCTGCTCGGGCGGCTGCGCATTCTGCATCGTCACCTTGCTGATGGAGATACCGGTCTTATAGTCGTTCAGAATTTTCTGCATCAGGATCTGGGCTTCTTTCGCGATCGCCTCACGCCCCTCGTAGAGCACGAAATCCATCTTGCTCTTGCCGACGATCTCGCGAATCGCCGTCTCGGCAACCTGCTTGACGGTCAGCTCAGGCTCACGGTTATTGAACAGAAACTCCGAAGGGTCACTCAGGGTGTACTGCACCGCGAACTGAATACTGATGATGTTCTCATCGTCGGTCAGCATGAGAGATTCGTGAAGGTCCTTGCTGCGATCGGCGCCCCGATAACCGATCTCAACCGTCCGCAGATTGGTCACATTGACGATTTCATGCGACTCAAACGGGAAAGGCAGCCGCCACTGCAGGCCTTCCGGCGTCACGGCATCAGCTTTGCCAAACCGCAGTACGATGCCGCGTTCGCCCGCATCCACGATGTAAAAGCCGCTCGCCAGCCAGAGCACCAGCACCGCAGCGACCACCAGAAACACGCCGCCTCCGAGTTGCCTGGGGCCGAGTGAAGGGCGGCCACCGCCACCACCATCGTTGCTGCCACCCCCGGGTCGTTTGCCGAAGGCACCGCTGAGCCGCTGATTGAAGTCTCGCCACAAGTCCTCCAGATCAGGAGGACCTTGCGGATCCTTACGCTTGTTGTCGGGGTCGTTGTTGTTACCCCAGCGCGGGTCGTTAATTGACATGAGCAGTCCGGTTATCACGTTGCTTCTCGGTCGGAAGATTCTATGAGGGATTGGATTCCTGATCGCTGCCCTCCCACGACACAGGCTGGGGCAAGGGCGAAAATAGCCTCGTGGCCAGCGCTTGCCGCAAGATGTCGAGTCCGTCGCCGGTCCAGGCACTGAGCAAAACGCGGTCGATATTACCACAGGCATCCTCAACCGCACCGGCGGCCCCCTGGGTCAGATCGATCTTGTTCCAGACCATCAACTGCGGCACGTCTCCGGCACCAATCTCACGCAATACCGTGTTGACAACCGCAACCTGCTCCTCACGGTCCGGTGAAGAGGCATCCACCACATGCACCAGCAAGTCGGCATTCGCGGTTTCTTCAAGTGTCGCGTGAAAGGCTGCTACCACCGAGTGCGGCAGGTCGCGGATAAAGCCCACTGTGTCCGACAGGATCATGCTTTGCCCGGCATCCTTCAGGTAGAGCCGCCGCGAGGTGGTGTCCAGCGTGGCAAAAAGCTGGTCAGCCGCGTAAGCACCGGCCTTGGTTGTCGCGTTGAAGAGCGTCGACTTGCCGGCATTGGTGTAGCCCACTAACGAAACGATTGGAATTTCCTGCCGCTCTCGGGCGCGTCGGCGAACCTTGCGCTGTTTCTCCAATTGCGCGAGGCGCCCTTTCAAGAGCTTTACCCGCGTACCGAGCAGCCGCCGGTCCGTCTCCAGCTGCGTCTCACCCGGGCCACGCAGGCCGATGCCCCCCTTCTGACGCTCAAGATGGGTCCAGCCCCGCACGAGGCGTGTAGATAGATGCTCCAGCTGCGCGAGTTCGACTTGCAACTTACCGTCGAAGCTCTTCGCACGCAGCGCAAAGATATCGAGAATCAGGGAGGTGCGATCAATCACCCGATGCTTGAGGCGCGCTTCCAGATTGCGCTGCTGTATCGGGCGTAACTCGTGATTGAAAATCACGATATCGCCCTGGTTGGCAGCCAACACATCGGCGATTTCGTCTACCTTGCCGGACCCGGCAAACAATGCGGGATCCGGCGACTGACGACGCCCCTGCACGATCGCCACGGTCTCTGCCCCGGCTGAACGGGCCAACAAATCGAGCTCGGCGATCCGCTCGGCGAGCGCTCTTTCACCAAAATCTAGCTGTACAAGCACCGCGCGGTTGGACGCTGCACTGGGGCGATCAAACATGGCGACTGAAACGTGGTTATCGAAGCGGATGGACCAACAGAAAAAGCCGGGTGACTCCCGCATCGGCTGCGGAAGCCCCGGCTATTGGCCGACACAAAGACTGTAAATTACTCTTTGGTCTCAGGATTTTCGTGCGGAATACTGACAGCGCGGGCAGGTACGACTGTCGAGATGGCGTGCTTGTAAACCATCTGGGTGACCGTATTTTTCAGCAGCACCACATATTGGTCAAATGACTCGATATGCCCTTGCAGCTTGATCCCGTTGACCAGGTAGATGGAAACTGGAACGTGCTCGCGGCGCAGGACATTCAAAAAGGGATCCTGCAACATTTGGCCTTTGTTGCTCATGTTTGTATGGGCCTCTATATGATTGTTGTGTGTCGATCTTATCGCGTAAGCACCCGGCAGCGCCAGCGCGAAAGCGATCAGTCTGAGTCAGCGTACGGATTGCGCGCCGAGCGGAATTCAATCCGCAACGGTGTCCCCTGCAATTTGAAGGTATCCATGAAAAAGCGCTCCAGGTAGCGCCGGTAGGCTTCCGCAATGTGGTCAAGCGCATTGCCGTGAATGACCACCACCGGCGGGTTCTGGCCGCCCTGATGGGCATAGCGCATTTTCGGCCGGTATATCCCGTGGCGCGGAGGCTGCTGCTTGGTGATCGCGGTCTGCAAGGCCCGGGTCAATTTCGGCGTCGGCAGCTTGGTCATCGCAGCACCATAGGCCAGATCCACCGACTTCATGAGCGCACCGATCCCGGCAACATTCAGCGCCGAAATGTAATGATGTCGCGCAAACCAGAGGAAATGCAGTTTGCGCTCGATATCGGCCTTGATCCGCTCACGACGGTAGTCATCGACAGCATCCCACTTGTTGATCGCAACAACCAGTGCGCGGCCCGACTCCAGGACAAATCCGGCGATATGCGCGTCCTGATCCGAAACATCCTGGCTCGCGTCGAGCACCAGCACCACAACATTGGCCTCTTCGATGGCCTGAAGTGTCTTGATGACCGAGAATTTCTCGATCGCCTCGAAAACCTTGCCGCGGCGGCGCAGCCCGGCAGTGTCAATCAAGGTGTATTCCCGGCCGTTGCGCTCGAACGGGATCGCAATTGCGTCACGCGTCGTGCCGGGCATATCGAAGGCAATCACCCGCTCTTCACCGAGGAGCGCGTTAACGAGCGTTGACTTGCCCACATTCGGGCGGCCCACAATGGCCACCTTGGGGCCAACACCTTCATCGATATCTGCGTCCGGAGACTGCGGAAACCGCTCCATGACGAGATCCAGCAGCAGGCGCACCCCTTCGCCGTGCGCCGCGGAAATCACATACGGCTCACCACAGGCCAGCTCGTGAAACTCGGCCGAAAAGGTCGCCTTGTTGACGCCTTCGCCCTTATTGACCGCAAGATAGACCGGCCGGCCGGAACGACGCAGGCGCTCTGCGATCTGCTTGTCGTGTGGCGTCAGTCCGACCCGTCCATCGACGATGAACAGCAAGGCGTCAGCCTCGGCAATCGCAGACTCGGCCTGCCGCGCCATTTCCGCGACGATGCCCTCCCGCGCGGTCGGCTCGAAACCACCCGTATCGACAACAAGATACTCATGGTCACCCAAGCGCCCCACGCCATAGTGGCGGTCTCGGGTCAGTCCAGGCATGTCCGCGACCAGGGCGTCTTTGCTCCGCGTCAGCCGGTTAAAGAGCGTGGACTTGCCGACATTGGGCCTGCCAACCAGTACTAATGTTGGTTTCACTTTTTCCGCTCAATTCCTAATGACGTACCGAAACCACTGAGAGCGTACCGCCGAGACCTTGCGCGGCCAAGCGGCCATTCGCCAAGCCCAGCATGGGCGCTTCAATCCCGGTACCGTCCACACGGTACTGACCCACGAAATGGCCATCCATGGGGTCCAGCAGGTGGAGCCAGCCTTGCCGATCGGCGACGGCCACCAGGCCCGAGACAAACGCCGGACGGCCGACACCACGATGCTGCAGCCTGTCCTGCTTCCAGATCGTCGCCCCGGTTTGCGCATCGAGCGAGAACACGATGCCTGTCGAATCGGCAAACACGATCACCTTGCCATCAAGCAAGACGCCACTTGCAGACGAGTAATCGCGGGTCCACTGAGATTGCCTTTCTCACGATCCACGCATGCGATGCGGCCCTGAAACGCTGCAACACATACGCTATCGCCCGACACAACAGGATCCCCTGTCACGTCACTCATCCGTTCGAGCTCGTTGGACCCCCGCGGCGCCGCAATGGTCGCCTCCCAGCGCGGAAAACCTCCTGCCAGCGTCAAGGCCACCAGCTTCCCACCGGGGAAACCAACCAGCAGCAAATCTCCAGCCCGTGCCATGCCCGAGTACGTACGAAGCGACAGCGGCGACTGACCTCGCTGGTAACTCCACAGCCGTTTGCCGTCAGCGACAGCATAGGCCTCCAGCTGACTGTCACCAACTCGGGCCACGACCAGCGTGTCGCCCACAAATGGCGTACCGCCCAGCTCACCCCCGGTCTGCACTTTCCACAGCAAGGCTCCGCTACTTGCATCGTGCGCGGCGAGCACCCCTTCGCTACTGCCCACTGCAACGACGCTCGGCCCGACACCCACACCACCGGTCAGATTCGAGACCGAGCGGGTACGCCACACCTCGCGGCCCTCAGAATTCAGACGAACCAGCGTGCCGCTTCGACCGCCCGCGAAAACAGCGTCTGCCGTCGCGGCAGGTCGCAGCAACGTGCCGCCGATGCCTCCCGTATCGACATGCCAAAGCGGCTTGATGTCGGCAGCGGCATTTACGTCTGGCAGCGCGGACGGGACAGGTCCCCTCGGGCCCTTGAACCATGAACATGCGCTGAGCAGGCTCGCGATCAGCAAAATGACGGGAAGCGTCCGGTGGTTGATGGTCATACCTCCCCCAGCGCCTCAAGCTTCGTCTCGATCGCATTCTTGAATGCGGCGCCGGTCGCATTGTCGGAGGACTTGTCATAGGCTTCTATCGCGCGCTTGTAAGCGGCAGCCGCCTCTTTGTTTGCGCCCTTCGCCCAATACGCGTCGCCCCGCAGATCTTCAAACCGTGTCACAAATGGGGTCTCCGGCGCGGGCTGAAGCGTCTTCAAGGCCTCGTCAAACGATTTCTGCTCGATCTGGACCGCCGCCATCCGCAAGCGCGCCATGTCACGCAGCGCGGGGTCCTTCGAGTTGTCGATCACCCACTGCAGCTTGAGCGCTGCGCCCTTCAAGTCACCCGCGTCGACTTCTGCCTTGCTGGCCAGCAATGCGCCGAGATCCGCGGCCACCAAGCCCGGAAACTTGCTGACGAGGTTACCCGCAAACATCCGCGATTTGGCCGGATCAGACTTCTCTACCGACTGCAGCACCGACGCGTAGATTGCACCAGCCTCAGCGGCTTGGTTGGCCTGGTACCAGCGCCAACCCTGAACGCCCAGCACCACGACGGCAACAGCGGTCGCCAGCCAGGAGACCAGATTTCCGTTCTTCTCCCACCAGGCCTTCATAGCAGAGAGTTGTTCTTGTTCTTCAAGATCGTATGCAGCCATGTTCGAATACTCTTTTCCGATTCAGAAATGTTTGAAATTCAGGCGTCGTCACCATACAGAACCGCTGCCAGCTCTGGAGCAAGCAGATCCACCGGCACCCGGCGCTGCTCACCCTCGCCACGCAAGGGTTTGAATGACACCTCTCCAGCCGCAGCCTCGTCGTCGCCGACGATCACGGCAAAAGCGCTCCCGGACGCATCCGCCTTCTTCATCTGGGACTTGAAGTTGCCGCCACCGCAGTGGTAGATCACCGCCAAGCCTGCTGAGCGCAACTGCTCCGCTGCCCGCAAGGCAAGGCGTCCTGCCTGCTCGCCGACGTGCACCACATAGACATCTGGAGAGACCAGCGGGCCCGCCTCCATGCCTTCAGCCCACATCAGCATGACGCGCTCCATACCCATGGCAAAACCGCATGCCGGCGCGCTCTTCCCGCCCAACTGCTCGATCAGCGAATCATAACGTCCACCGGCGCAGAACGTCGCTTGGGAACCAAGGCGGGTCGTCGTCCACTCGAAAACAGTGCGGTTGTAGTAGTCCAGACCGCGCACCAGACGCGTGTTAAGCGTGTACGGGACGCAAGCCTCCCGCAGCAGCGCGGTCACCCCCTCGTAGTGCGCCAGCGAAGCCTCGCCCAGATAGTCCATCAACCGGGGCGCAGCCTCCACAATCGCCTGTAGCGCTGGGTTCTTGGTATCCAGCACGCGGAGCGGGTTGGTGTACAGGCGGCGCTTGCCATCTTCGTCCAGCTTGTCCTGATGCCCTTCCAGATAGGCGATCAAGGCGGCGCGATGCGCCGCGCGCTCTGTGGCATCACCGAGGGAGTTGATTTCGAGCGTGACATCTTCAAGCCCCAGATCGTCCCACAAGCGCGCACACATGATGATGTGCTCAGCGTCAACGTCCGGCCCGGCAAAACCGAGCGCCTCGACCCCCACCTGATGAAACTGACGGTAGCGGCCCTTTTGCGGGCGCTCATGCCGGAACATCGGCCCGCTGTAGTACAAGCGGCGCGGCTGACCAAACAGCAGGTTGTGCTCGGTGACCGCACGCACGCAGGGCGCCGTCCCCTCTGGCCGCAAAGTCAATTGCTCGCCGTTGAGACGATCCTCGAAGGAGTACATCTCCTTCTCGACGATGTCGGTATGCTCGCCGACGCCCCGCACGAATAGCGCGGTCGGTTCTACAATAGGGGTACGAATCGGCCGGTAGCCGTAGCTCCTGAGCCAGTCCCGCACGATTTCTTCGAATGCTTCCCAGCGCTCTGCTTCGTCGGGGAGCAAGTCGTTCATCCCCCGAACACCTTGAATCTTTTGTGCCATATCTATGATTTGCTGATTTGCGGACGGCGTCAGTTGCCTGGACGCTTGGCGGAATAGCGCGTTGCGACGTAATTGTCGAGGATCGCCTGAAACTCAGCAGCGATGTTGTCACCCCGCAAGGTTACGGCCTTCTCGCCGTCGATAAAAACCGGAGCAGCGGGCGTCTCGCCCGTACCCGGCAAGGAAATGCCGATATTCGCGTGTTTGCTCTCGCCCGGGCCATTAACCACGCAGCCCATCACCGCGAGGGTGAGATTTTCGACGCCATCGTAGCGTTCTCGCCAGCTGGGCATCTTCTCACGAACGTAGTGCTGCACGCTTTGCGCCAGCTCCTGGAAAAACGAGCTGGTCGTTCGGCCACAGCCCGGACATGCTGTAACCATTGGCGTGAAGGCCCGCAAACCCATGCTCTGCAGGATTTCCTGAGCGACCACGACCTCCTGGGTCCGGGCGCCGCCGGGTTCCGGCGTCAGCGAGACCCGGATCGTATCGCCGATGCCCTCTTGCAGCAGTACACCAAGGGCGGCCGTCGAGGCCACGATCCCTTTGCTCCCCATTCCGGCTTCAGTCAGCCCCAGATGCAAAGGGTAATCGCAGCGGGACGCCATGTCGCGATAGACCGCGATGAGGTCCTGCACAGAGGAAACCTTGGCCGACAAGATGATGCGATCCGCACCCAGTCCAAGCGTTTCAGCAAGGCGCGCACTTTCGAGTGCAGACACTACCAGGGCTTCGCGCATCACGGCGCCCGCCTCCCAAGGCTCGGCGCGAGCCGCATTGGCGTCCATCATTCTCGCCAGCACAGAGGGGTCGAGACTCCCCCAATTCACGCCGATACGGACCGGCTTGCCGTACTGACAGGCTTTCTCCACGATCTGCGCGAACTGCGTGCCGCGCTTGGCGCCCTGGCCCACATTGCCAGGGTTGATGCGGTACTTGTCGAGCACTTCGGCACACGCCGGGTTGTCCGCCAGCAAGGTGTGTCCGTTGTAATGGAAATCCCCGATCAGCGGCACTTCGACGCCCATTCTCAGCAGCTGCTCGCGAATACGCGGCACCGCTTTCGCGGCTTCGTCGTTGTTCACGGTAATCCGCACCAGTTCAGAACCCGCGCGCGCCAACTGCGCGATCTGGATGGCGGTCGACACATGATCCGCCGTATCGGTATTGGTCATCGACTGGACCACGATCGGCGCACCTGCACCAATCGCAACAGGACCCACTCGAACGATCCGGGTTGTATGACGAGGCTGCGCGGCAGCAACACGCGGGGACACACTCATGCGATACCTTCTACTGCAAACTGAGACGGGCCACGTCTACTTTGGTATGGGGCTTCAGGTCGACCTCTTTGCCGCGCCAGACCAAGGTAACCTTGGGGGCGTTGCCAACAATCAGACTCAAGGGTGGCGCGCCCTGCAGGAGCTGATGACTCCCTGCCGGGTTCAGCTTTGCCAGCAGGGCTTTGCCGGTGGCATCCCGTACTTCCACCCAGGCTTCTCCTTCGAATGCCAGTTTGAGGCCTTGCCCGCCGCTCGACGCCACTGCCGACGCCGCTGCGGCAGGTTCGGACTGTGCCGTCACGGCTGCATTGACAACGGCAGAAACCGCCGCAGAAGGGGCGGCTTCTGACTGCTTGGCAGGCAAGTTGGTCATCGCAGCAAGCGGCTCGCTTGCCACCACGAGGGCGCCCATCATCGGCGCCGACGCCGTGAGCGGTGCTTCCTGCACAACGCCCGATGCCTCGGTCTGTATCTCCGCAAGCAGATCTTCGTCGCGCGACTCGAACCAACGGAAATACGCGCCCAGGGAGAGAAGCAGCAGCAATGCGAGCACGCCAAGCGCCATGAACAGCGAGGCAAAGTTACGCGTTCCGCCGGAGAAGGGCATGGTGCCCAAGCCGGCAGGGTTCATCTGTGTCGTCAGTACATCACTTACCGCCAGGGCGTTGTTATCCATCGCCTGCGTGAACACAATCGGGTCCAGCCCAAGGTATCGGGCGTAGTTGCGCACGAACCCCCGCGCAAACGCAGCACCAGGCAGCACGCTCAACTCACCCCGCTCGATCGCCTCGATCTGACGAGAGGTGAGCTTCAAGTGGGCGGACACGTCACTGACCGACATGCCGAGTGATTCTCGCGCCTGCCGCAGACTTGCCCAAACATCGCCGGCGCTCTCGGCCTCGCTCGCCTGCACGACCGCCTCGGTATTCTCGTTCACTCAAATTTCCCCTGCAGGAAGTTCTGGTACTCGATGGACCCGGGGAAATCTGCACGCAGTTTCTCGGCATATTTTCTCGCCGCGTCATCATTGCCCAGCTTGCGCTCGATCCTCAGCGCCAGCCAGATGAGGTCAACGCCCTGCTCCGGACGCTTGTTCATCAAGGTATCGACCCATTGCTTGGCACGCAGCCCTCGATCCAGGCGCAGATTGATGTCTGCGAGAAAGTACATGGACACTGCATCGCGGTCGTCTTGCGCAACAGCCCGCAAGAACCGGTCTTCTGCCGCCACGTCATCCTTTTTCCGCAAGTGGCACAACCCGGCGTTCGCCCAGGCCTTGCCCGGTGACGAGAAGTACGGGTTACGTGCGGCCTGCTCAAGCCGCTGCAAACCAGCGTCTTCCTGGCCTTGTGAACACAGGAACCAGCCGTATGCGTTGTTGACCTCGGGGTCTCCAGGCGCCAGGCGGGCGGCTTCCTCGAAGGCGGGCTTTGCAGCTTCGAATTGCTCAATCTCCGCATAGACCAAACCCTTGAGCAAGAAAGCCGGCGCGTAGGTCGGATCAAAACCGATCGCCGCATTCGCCTCGTCGAGAGCCACCCCCATCCGTGCTGCCTGCAGATAGGCAGTCCCCAACTCCACGTGGAGCTTTGCGCCGGGGCGTCCCCGCGCTTTGGAGGGCTGTTCGCTGCTCGGGCGCTCGATTTCGGGGGCCTTCTGCTCAATGGGCGACACGCAAGCGCCCAGTATCACGGCCAGGCCAACCAGCATCCCCGTCACGCCATATTGCTTGATCATTACGCCTCCTCAGTTTTGATCGGGATCACCCGATTTGCCGTTCTACGCGTGCGATCCATCACCTGTCCGGCCAGTTGCCCGCAGGCCGCATCCACGTCGTCGCCCCGAGTCTTTCGGGTAGTCGCGACAATACCCGCTTCATTCAGCATTTGCGCGAACCGACGGACAACCGGCGCGGGCGAGCGTTTGAAACCCGAGTCCGGAAAGGGATTGAAGGGGATCAGGTTGTACTTGCAGGGGACCTTGCGTGCAATCTCGATCAGCTGCTGCAGGTGGACGTCGCGATCATTAACCCCGTCAAGCATGATGTACTCAAATGTCACAAAGTCGCGTGGCGCGCGATCCAGGTAACGACGGCATGCTGACAGCAGGTCCTTGAGTGGATACTTCTGGTTGATCGGCACCAGCTTGTTGCGCAGCTCGTCGTTCGGCGCGTGGAGCGAGACTGCCAGCGCGACGGGGCACTCCTCGCGAAGCCTGTCCATGGCAGGAACGATCCCCGAGGTCGACACGGTTACGCGCCGGCGCGACAGGCCGTACGCGTGATCGTCCAGCATCAGCTTGAGCGCCGACACGACGTTGTCGAAGTTGGCGAGCGGCTCGCCCATGCCCATCATCACGACATTGCTGATGACCCGCTCGCCGTCCGGGGTCGCGCCCAACAGGCGGTTGGCCAACCACAGCTGGCCAATGATTTCGGCCGCCGACAGGTTGCGGTTGAAGCCCTGCTTGCCGGTAGAACAGAACGCGCAATCGAGCGCGCAGCCCGCTTGCGAAGACACGCACAGGGTTCCCCGATTCGTTTCCGGGATATAGACGGTCTCAACCGCGTTGCCGTTGCCCACATCGAGCAGCCACTTGCGCGTACCGTCACTCGACACCGAATCGCGGATCGGTGTCGGCGCTTGTACACAGGCACATTCTTTGAGTTGCGCGCGCAGACTCTTGGCGACATCGGTCATCGCGTCAAAATCCGTCTCGCCGAAGCGGTGCACCCAATGCAGGATCTGACGGGCGCGGAACGGCTTCTCACCGCGCTCGGCAAACCAGGCAATCAGGGCATCTGCATCGAAATCGAGAAGGTTTTGCATAGAACTCAAATCAAGAACCTGCCGCCGGGTCGCGGACCAGGCAGTTCGGCCTAGCGGCGGTACACATTCATACCAGGGAAAAAGAAGGCCACTTCGACCGCGGCGGTCTCTGGCGCGTCAGAGCCATGCACCGCATTCGCATCGATGGAATCGGCAAAGTCGGCGCGGATCGTGCCTGGCGCAGCTTTCTTCGGATCGGTCGCGCCCATCAACTCACGGTTCTTGAGAATCGCGCCTTCGCCTTCCAGCACCTGAATCATCACCGGCCCGGAGATCATGAAGTTCACGAGATCTTTGTAGAACGGGCGCTCTTGATGCACGGCGTAAAACTGCCCGGCTTCCAGCGCAGAGAGCTGGACGAATTTGGCGGCCACGATTTTCAGGCCGGCGTCTTCAAAGCGCTGGTAGATCTTGCCGATCACGTTTTTGGCAACAGCATCGGGCTTGATGATGGAAAGTGTGCGTTCAATCGCCATATGTAATTCTCTCGTGTTGTTCGGGGACAGGTTTTTTGCTTTTAAAAACAGCTGCGCATTGTAGCAAGCGCGCGGCAAACCCCCTACACCAAAGTGCAGCCGCCGTCATGCAAGCGCCCACCTCACAGCATGCGAAGAGCTAAAGCAGCCCCCCTCCGGAAAGCCGCTCCCAGCAAAGCTGACGGGCAAGCCTGCCTGTAACGCCAGGCCACCCTTGGCCCCTAGCCATGCCATGCTGTAGAGGGCCGTCCCGTAAGCCTCTTCAGCCCCCTTTTGATTCGGCTAAAAGCGGCGAGCACAGGTCCATCAGGGTTTGGCGCGCGGCAAGATATTCGGCGTGTTCCCTCAACGCTGGGCGGCCGCCCGCTGCAGGGGCAAGTTGGAGTGTAGCGATGCGCTGCGTGCTGGCATCATCGGGTGCAATCTGCCAGCGCGCCAGAAGCTCGTCCGCCAGGTCCGGGCGGTTGCACACCAGCACCATGTCACAGCCAGCGTCACGCGCCGCCTGCGCCCGCGCCACAATGTCGCCTGCAACCGTGGCGCCCTCCATGGTCAGGTCATCACTGAACACCACGCCATTGAAGCCCACTTGCTTGCGCAAGACATCCTTGATCCAGTACGGCGAGAACCCCGCTGGCCGTGCGTCGACCGCTGGATAGACAACGTGCGCGGGCATCACGCCCGCCAGCTCGGCCGCAAGGGGCAGACGATACGGCAGGATATCCTCGGCCCAGAGGGCCGCGAAATCTCGCCCATCCTCGGGCATTGCAACGTGCGAATCTGCCTCCGCATAGCCATGACCGGGGAAATGCTTGCCGACTGCGCCCATGCCCGCAGCGTTCAGCCCGGCCGTCAGCGCACGCGCCAAAGCCTGCACAACTTCGGGCGAGCGATGGAACGCGCGGTCGCCGACCACCCGGCTCTGGCCATAATCCAGATCAAGCACCGGGGTAAAGCTCAGACCGACCCCACAGTCAAGCAACTCGGCAGCGAGTACGTAGCCGGCACACTCGGCAGCGGCGCACGCGCAGGCCGGGTCCTCATCCCACATCCGACCGAAGACACGCATCGGGGGCAGCAGGGTGAAGCCTTCCCGAAACCGCTGTACGCGACCGCCTTCGTGGTCGACAGCAACGATCAGCTCAGGCGCACGAACGGCGCGTATCTCCGCGACCAGTGCCTTGAGCTGGGCGACATCCCGGTAATTACGCGCGAACAGAATGACGCCTCCCACCAGGGGGTGACGCAGGCGCGCGCGTTCCGCGTCGCTCAGGCTCGTGCCGGCGACATCGCACATCACCGGGCCGAGTGGTACGCCGCGTAGCATCTCATTCATCGTGTTTCTCCAGCACCGCGAACGCCAGCACGTAGTCGCGCTCGTCGCTGATAGACAGCATCGGGCTCAGTCCTCGCGCGGCGAGCAGTGCGGACAAGGCCGCATCGCAGACAAAGACCGGTTTGCCCAGTGAATCGTGGCTCACGCCAATCGCGCCCAGTGTCGCCGGCGGGCGTAATCCCGTTCCCAGGGCTTTGGCAAAAGCTTCTTTCGCCGCAAAGCGTTTGGCAAGAAACCGGGCGGGATCTTTCGTATTCGCGAAATCCGCCCTCTCGCATTCGGCGAGCACGCGCGCCGCGAAGCGCGCGCCATGGCGGGACCACAGCGCGCGCACGCGCGTCACGGCGACGATATCGGTGCCGATCCCGTGGATCATCTGTCGTCAACCCGTCGCTGGGCGTCAGCCTCACGCATCAAGCGCTTCATTTCGGCAACAGCCTCGCGCAGGCCGACGAAGACGGCGCGGCTGACAATCGCGTGACCGATATGCAGCTCGCGTACACCGGGCAAGGCCGCCACGGGCTGGACGTTGAAGTAGTTCAGCGCGTGCCCGGCATTGAAACGCATGCCGAGATCCACGATCGCTTGCCCGGCGGACCGGATCTTGTCGGTCTCCGCCATCACGGCCGGACTACGCACGTCTCGCCCCTTGGTATGGAAGGCTTCTGCATACGGCCCGGTGTGGATTTCGCAAACCCTTGCGCCGACACGCGCCGCCGCCTCAACCTGGCGCAGATCCGCATCAATGAACACGCTGCTCATGATGCCCGCATCGGCGAGGCGCGCGATGGCACCCTTCAATGCAGGCTCGTTGGCAAGGATGTCGAGCCCGCCTTCGGTGGTCACCTCCTGACGCCCCTCGGGCACCAGCATGGCCATTTCCGGTTTGATGTCGCAGGCGATCGCCACCATATCGGCTGTCGCCGCCATCTCCAGATTGAGCTTGATGTGAGTGAGCTCGCGCAAGCGGCGCACATCGTGGTCCTGAATGTGGCGACGATCTTCACGTAGATGGACAGTAATGCCATCGGCCCCACCCAGATGCGCTTCCACCGCCGCCCAAACCGGATCAGGCTCGTAGGTGCGGCGCGCCTGGCGAATCGTCGCCACGTGGTCGATGTTGACTCCGAGTTCAATCATTCTGGTTTCCTTGAAGTATCACAGTTCTTGTATCTCCATCAGGATACGACGCGACGCAAGCTCGCGGCCCTCCAGATGATGGTTGATCAGCCGGCGCATCAGATGTTTGGCGTGACTCAGCGCAAGTGGCTGCGAGAAATCTCCTGCCGCCAGCGACAGAAGCACGTGACCCGGAATCGGTGGCACTTCGGCTGGCTCGCCAGTGTCGAGCATCAGCACACCGCGCTCAGGCACGACAGCGTAGTGCGCATCGGCCACGAGCGCCTCGCCGGAGCGGGCGTCAACGCCCAGCGATGGCGCGTACCCAAGCTCGCGCAACAGGCTGAATTCGAACTCCCGCAGCAAGGGCTCGCGTGGCAGCCCCACCGCCAGCTTCGCCAACGACTGGGCATAGCCCTTGAACAGCGCCGGGTGGGCATCTTCGCGTGGCAGCAGCTTCAGCAGCAGCTCGTTCAGATAGTAACCGCACAACAAACCCGCCCCCTGCAACAAGGCTTGCCCCCCTTGCCACTCCACGTGGTGCAAGGTCTTGATTTCGCCACTGCCGCTCCAGGTCAGCGTCAGGGGCTGGAACGCCATCAAGGCGCCACGCATGGCAGAAAGCGGTCGTCTGGCCCCCTTTGCCAACAACGACACGCGGCCGTGATCCAGAGAAAACACCTCAGCAATGAGGCTGGTTTCACGCCACGGGTAGCTGTGCAGCAGATAGGCGGACTGGAGCTCGATCCGGCGCCGAACAACCACGATCAGACTCCTTTGCCGCTTACCGTCCTGCCCGAATGCAGCGCACCATGGCGCTGGCTAGTCGTAACCGAGGCTCTTGAGGGCACGCTCATCGTCCGCCCATCCGCTCTTCACTTTGACCCACGTCTCAAGGTAGACCTTGCAGTCGAACAACTTCTCCAGGTCGACGCGTGCTTCAGACGAAATCCGCTTGAGGTGCTCCCCACCCTTGCCGATCACGATGCCTTTATGGCCCGCCTTGTCGACGACAATCGCGGCGAATATCCGGCGGAGGTCGCCCTTGACCTCGAATTTTTCGATTTCCACCGTCATACCATAAGGCAACTCTTCGCCCAACAGGCGAAACAGTTTCTCGCGCAGGAACTCGGCTGCCAGGAAGCGCTCGCTCCGGTCCGTAATGTCATCCACGCCAAACAAAGGCGGCGCTTCCGGCAAAAACTCGCCGAGACAGCGCAGCAACTCGGGAACATTGCTCCCGCGCTCGGCGCTGACGGGGACGATCGCAGCAAAAGAGAACTCTTGCGCCATCCCCTGCATGAACGGCAACAGCTTGTCCTTGTCCGCTTCAAGATCAACCTTGTTGATCACCAGCACGACCTTTGCCGTGGCCGGCAGCAAGCTCATGACCTTGCGATCATCCGGGCCGAAACGCCCCGCTTCGATCAGGAACAAAACCGCGTCTACCTCCTTGAGAACCTGCGAAACGGTGCGGTTCATGGTGGTATTCAAGGCGTTGCGATGATGCGTCTGGAAGCCTGGCGTATCCACAAAGACGAACTGGTTGGAGCCCTCTGTCAGCACCCCCGTGATGCGATGACGCGTCGTTTGCGCTTTGCGCGAAACAATGCTGATCTTCTGCCCGATCAGCCGATTGAGCAGCGTTGACTTGCCCACATTCGGCCGTCCGACAATTGCCACCAAGCCGGTGTGAAATACAGCTTCTGTCATGAATACTCCAGCGAGTGCAATTAGGGGGCGCTCAGGCGTTCAAGCACCGCCGCGGCAGCCTCTTGCTCGGCGATACGCCGACTGCTCCCTTGTCCGTGCGCAACAATCTCGAGCGAAGGAACAGCGCATGCCACCTCAAATGCCTGCGCATGCGCTTCGCCGCTCACTCTGGCTAAGGCGTAGCTCGGCAACGGCAGGTGTCTCGCCTGCAAAAGCTCCTGAAGCGCCGTTTTGGGGTCTTTCAGAGAAAGCGCCGGGTTGAGGTCTTCCAGCCGCTTTGCATACAAACGAAAAATGAGGGCCTTCGCAGCATCGAAGCCTCCGTCCAGAAAAACGGCCCCGATAGACGCCTCAACGGCGTCTGCCAGAATGGAAGGCCGGGATCGCCCACCACTTTTGAGCTCGCCTTCGCCCAGCCGCAAGCAATCGCCCAATTTCAACTCATGTGCGACCTGCGCCAGGGAATCCTGCTTGACCAGCATGGCGCGCAGTCTGGAAAGCTCGCCCTCACGCAAATCGGCGAAACGCTCGAACAGCATGATGGCGACCACCATATTGAGAATGCCGTCCCCCAGGAACTCCAGCCGCTCATTGTGATCCGATGAGTAACTCCGATGCGTCAACGCCCTCAGCAAGAGATCAGGCTGATTGAAACGATAGCCGATCAGAGGCTGCAAGGCTTCTGTGGACGCACTTCTACGCATCAAGAATCAACTGAAAATTCAAAGAGAAGACTGACCGGACCATACAGCTTGACTGTCCGCCTATAGTCGACATGCATGCTGGCCCGACCGTTGTCTTTCGTCACTTCAATCATCTGTCGGTCAACCGAAGTAATGTCATCCACATCGGCAAAGCGCTGAAATGCATTGCGAAACTCCGTCGGAGACGCGGCTACATCCGTGCCGGAAATCACCTTGGAGAAGGCTTTCTTGACCGCAAAGTACTCGGCGTACACCGGCACCACTTTCAGGCCAAGGACCAGCAGCGCCATCAGAATAGCGCCGACAATTAACACCGAAACCAGCGAGAAACCACTCTGACGTTTCATCTCCCCCCCCTTCATTTGAAATGACCAAGCCGGTCAAACTGAATTCCCTTGGGCGGAACAATAGCATCCGCATGGAACCAAATGAAAAATGCGCGACCAACGACGTTCTGATCCGGTACGAAGCCCCAGAACCGGGAGTCGGCACTCTGATCCCGATTGTCTCCCATGACGAAATAGTGGCCGGGCGGCACCTGGCAGACCACGCCTTCCAGCGAATGCGTGCAATTTCCAGCGTATGGATGCGGCGCGCGCTGGATGTCTGGCACAAACGATGGCGTGTCTTTGTCGTTCAAAATCGAGTGGGGGGCGCCGTCCAGTGTCTCGGCATACCGGTCGGACAAGTATTGTTTCTCGGGGTGCCGATATTGCTCTTGCGGTTCACTAGCGATCGTCTGCCCGTTAATGATCAGTTTCTTGTGAAGGTACTCGATCCTGTCACCAGGCAGCCCGACAACCCGCTTGATGTAATTCTGGCTAGGGTCAAGCGGGTAACGAAACACCATCACATCGCCACGTTTAGGCTGGTCAATGTCGACAAGTTTCTTGTTCAGAACTGGCAGACGAATCCCGTATGCGTACTTATTCACCAGGATGAAATCTCCGACCAGCAGGGTCGGCACCATGGACTCCGAGGGAATACGGAAGGGCTCAAGCCAGAAGGAGCGCAGCAGAAAAATCGGCAATATCACCGGAAAAAAGCTTGCTCCATACTCGACCCACCACGGATCTTTGCTCCCTTTCGCACGTCGCTTGCGCGTCACCAGTACATCGTAGAACCACAAGCAGCCCGTTGCGATCGAAAGCACAAACAAAATCAAAGCAAAGTCCACATAACCCCCAAGGGAAAGATGACGCCTATTTGTCGTCTACGCGCAAGACAGCGAGGAAGGCCTCCTGCGGAATTTCGACGTTACCCACCATCTTCATCCGCCGCTTGCCTTCTTTCTGCTTCTCCAGCAGTTTCTTCTTGCGGGAAATATCGCCGCCGTAGCACTTGGCCAGCACGTTCTTCCGCATTGCCTTGATGGTCTCGCGCGAAATAATGTGGGCGCCAATCGCTGCCTGAACTGCGACGTCAAACATCTGGCGAGGAATCAGTTCGCGCAGCTTCACTGCCAGTTCGCGCCCCCGGTACTGTGCATTAGCCCTATGCACGATCACCGACAGCGCATCGACCTTCTCTCCTGCCACCAGCAAGTCAAGTTTGACCACGTCGGCGGCTCGATACTCTTTGAACTCATAGTCAAGCGAGGCATAGCCACGCGACACAGACTTCAATTTATCAAAAAAGTCCATGACAACCTCTGCCATCGGCATGTCATAGATCAGTTTGACTTGCCGGCCGTGGTAATGCATATCGACCTGGTTTCCACGCTTCTGGTTACACAGGGTAATGACCTGTCCGAGATAGTCTTGGGGGACAAAAATCGTCGTTGTGATGATCGGCTCCCGAATCTCTGCATATTTGCCGGCTTCAGGCAACTTGGCGGGATTCTCGATCCGGACGACATCGCCATTGTTCATCACAAGCTCATACACGACGGTCGGGGCGGTCGTGATGAGGTTCATGTCAAATTCACGCTCGAGCCGCTCCTGCACGATCTCCATGTGGAGAAGCCCGAGAAATCCACAGCGAAACCCGAAACCCAGCGCTTGAGACACCTCTGGCTCATACTGCAGTGAAGCGTCATTCAACTTCAATTTTTCTAGCGAGTCGCGCAGTTGATCATATTCGTTCGCCTCAACCGGGTACAGGCCAGCGAATACCTGCGGCTTGATTTCCTTGAAGCCCGCCAATGGCGCTACCGCCGGCTTACCCGCCAGCGTGATCGTGTCACCGACTTTGGCGGACGTCAGTTCTTTAATGCCAGCAATCACAAAACCAACTTCACCCGCTTTCAGCGCTTCGCGTTGCAGGGACTTTGGACTGAAAACGCCGACCTGCTCGCACAGATGCTGCGCACCGGTACTCATGAAAAGAATCTTGTCCTTGGGCCGCAATAGCCCATCGACCACACGTACAAGCATGACGACGCCCACGTAGTTGTCGAACCATGAGTCGATGATCAGCGCCTTCAGTGGACCGTCTGGATCCCCACGGGGGGCGGGCACCTTGGCGATGATCGCCTCAAGGATTTCCTCGACGCCCATCCCTGTTTTTGCGGAACACGGTATCGCTTCTGTCGCATCGACACCGATGACGTCTTCGATTTCCTGCCGAGCAGTGTCCGGGTCAGCAGACGGCAAATCCATCTTGTTCAGCACGGGGAGGACGTCCATTCCCAGATCAAGCGCGGTATAGCAGTTCGCGACAGTCTGCGCCTCAACGCCCTGTGAGGCATCGACTACCAGCAAGGCGCCCTCGCACGCGGAAAGTGATCGGCTAACCTCGTACGAAAAATCGACATGCCCCGGCGTGTCAATCAGATTGAGGTTATAGATCTGCCCATCCCGCGCCTGGTAACTCAGGGCCGCCGTCTGCGCTTTGATGGTAATACCGCGCTCTCGCTCCAGGTCCATCGAGTCCAGAACCTGTGCTTCCATTTCGCGGTCGGAAAGCCCGCCGCATGTCTGAATGATCCGATCCGCCAGCGTTGATTTGCCGTGATCGATGTGCGCGATGATCGAAAAATTGCGAATATGCTGCATGGGTGACAAAAAAGACCAGATCCTGTGAGGTTAAGCTGCGGCCAACCCGTGATTATAATCGACCCGATCAGTTCCGAGAAATCACAGCGCAGGAAGTCGCATCGCGACAAAACTTTGCGCTTCCCCTCTTCTCACCAATAGCGTGACGGCACGACCCTTGGCCATGGCATTGACGGTGCGGTTCAGTTGCTCGGCTGACATCACCTCGGAATACGCACCTGCGACGATGAGGCCTGTAATCAAGTCACCGGGTCGCAATTCCGCCCGCGATGCAACGCCAGCGACTTCGTTGATCAACGCTCCGCGCTCCACGCCCGCCTCTCTTTTCTGCTCGCGACTCGGCTCTTGAAGCACCAGACCCAGCGCGTTTGCGCCCCGAGGCATGGCCGCCACAGCCCGGACAGGCTTCAATGCTTCTTCGGGAAACACGCCTACCTGAATGAGACTCTCTCGCTGCTCGCCGCCCCGCCAGTACTGAACCTTCACCTGAGCGCCCGGGAGCGTCGAACCGACAATCCTCGGCAAATCGTTCGAGCTGGCAACCGTTTTGACCCCAAAACGCGAAATCACGTCGCCTACGCGTAATCCGGCTCGAAATGCCGGGCTGTCGCGTTCGACAAAGCCAATCAACGCCCCCTCGGCCGCGGGCACCCGCAGGCTTTCCGCCATGTCGAAAGTCACTTCCTGGACCTGAACGCCGATACGGCCTCTGCGGACGGTGCCAAACTGCCGCAGCTGCTCGGCCACATCGACGGCAACGTCGATCGGAATCGAGAACGACAGGCCCATAAATCCGCCTGTCTGGCTGTATATCTGGGAGTTTACGCCAACGACCTCGCCTTTCAGGTTGAATAGCGGTCCGCCGGAATTTCCTGGATTGATGGCGACATCCGTTTGGATGAAGGGCACAACCCCCTCGTCCGGAAGCCAGCGCTCCTTTGCGCTGACAATCCCCGCTGTCACACTACTTTCAAACCCGAAAGGCGAGCCAATCGCCAGCACCCAGTCACCGACCCGTAGGCGAGACGGATCGCCCAGGCTTGCTCTCAGGAGCCCCTTTGCCTCGACCTTCAGCAGCGCGATATCAGTCCGCTTATCCAACCCAACGAGACGTGCAACACGCTCCCTGCGGTCAGCAAACCTCACCAGTATCTCGTCCGCGCCATCGACAACGTGCGCATTGGTCAGAATCAGCCCGTCGGACCCCCACGTGAAACCAGACCCTTGAGCCGGTCCATCTTCGTCCGGTTCTTCTGGTAAGTCGCGATCTCCGCGCTGAAAGCGCTTCAGCCATTCTGGTAGACCGCTCAAATCGGGGGAACTGCGAAATACCGGCCCTTTCTTGGACAGCATCACCTTCGAAGCACTGATATTGACGACGACCGAGGCCTGTTTCTCGACAAGCGGAGCAAACTCTGGCAGCCCGCCTGCCCGTGCACTGACATGGCCCGAGAATAACAACGCGAAAACCGCGATAAGGCGCAAGATCATGCTCGCGTGACACGCACAATACGTGGTCTTGTTATGGCAACCAAGCCCGTTCTCATCGCAAAAGCACTGGCTCCGAGCGCCAAGCCGCCCCCGAGCAGGCACGCGACGAAAAGTGCGAGATCGGAGAATTGGAGAAACTTTCCCACCGTCGCGCCCGCGAGTATTCCACACAGCGGCAGCAAGTAACCTAATGCAGCCGCGCGCCACGCACCGCCCTCCGGCACTTCCAACTCGACAGCTTCTCCAGGGCCTGCTGCGACGCCGTTGGCCAAGGTGTAAGTCTGGCAGCCAGCCGTTACGCCGCAACCACCCGCTTCACTGCACCGCCCACACCCGGAAGCGCGCATCACACTCACTATTGCGGAATCTCCGCAGACTTCGGTCACTGTACCGTGAATCAACATATCCATCGCTCCGTTGCATGTGCTACTTCTTTTTGGGTTCGACACCTTCCGCCACCCGGCGGATCGCTGCCTCGGGGACTTCACCCAAAACGGTTACCAAGTGATGGCTCACGATACGGCGCATGATATTTGTCGCGCCAACCGCACTCACGCCGGGTTCCGGTATTCCGGCTTGTGACGATTGCGGCTCGATAAACACCGAGATATTTGCCAGGCCATCCGTCAAGGTCAGATGCAACGTGTCATGACCATCCTTGCGCATAACGCGCTTGTTCAGCGCCACAGGTCGATAACCAACGGGTAAGCCACGCAAGGCCCAAGGCAACTCCTCGACTCGCAATTCATTCCCTCGTGCATCAAGCACCTGCCAAGCCTCGCTTACCACCGTTCGCGGCTTGATCCGCTCCCGCTCAAACGGAATGCTTTGTGCGATCTCGGTAAAGGCGAATTGCTCAATCACCTGCCCGCGATCATTCACCATGCGCGCTTTAAGAAGAAGTCCGGTAGCCAAATCGGCCCAGAACTGATGGCCGTACCGCATGTCATCGCGCGGCTCAAGCAGCACGGTCTGCGTATCACGCCCCGCCACCCGGACAACAGCTCCGAGGCGAACATTGTAGTAGTCTCCCAGCGTTGTGGCTTTTGTCGCCAGCGAACCGGGGAAACGCCCCGAACTCGCGCGGTCAATCACCACGACTTTGTCTGCGGGCAGAAAACATTGCACCTCATCGTTATTGCGCAGCACTTCACGCGGCGTACCGTCAAGGGTTTCAAGCCGCTCATGCTCACCCGCGGCGTCAACAAAGTGCGTGATACGGGAAAGTTCGGTACGCACGCCCGTCTGGTACAAAAAAACACCGGAGTAATTGAGATTTCTGGCCGCCGTACTCATCCGCTGCAGCCAAGACAACGCGTCTTGTCCCAGCGCCACGGAACAAAGACAGCACGACCAGCCGATCAACAGAAGTATTCTTGCTACTCTCATTTACCCAGATCCTGCTGATCATCCCCGACAGTACGGATGTAGTGCGCCACATCTGCCATCGGCGCTCCGACACTAGACGCTTGATGTGCCATCAGATATGCCTTGTCCGCAACGCGCATGCGAGACGCGATGATCGGCAGAGCGGCATTGCTCTGGTCAGCCGCTACTGGGACTGAGGTGGGAAACTGCGCGCGGTTCACGCTGCCCAACCATACGGAAGACGCCATCCAAGCAGCGACAACAACCCCCGATACCGCTGCGGCCACAGGCATCCATTGCGAAGAATATGCGCGTAGTACGCGACGCTTCGGTGCTTGCGGGGCCATTACAACCGGTTCCGTCTCAAGCGATTTCATGACTCGAGAGGTAAAATCTGCCGACAGTACGGGATCCCCTCGAAGAATGTCGCCGATCAACCAGGTCACTTCACATGCGCTACCCTGCTCACCTGCAACTTCCGACACCGACCGTTCGGACAAATCGGAATGCTCGCCATCACACCAGGCCGACAACTGCTCATTCAACATGATCACCACCTCTTGTCCGGCGCCACATCCAACAGTGGTCTGAGTTTGGCCGAAATAGCTTCCCGCGCCCTGAAAATGCGGGACCTTACAGTCCCGATCGGGCAATTCATGACTTCCGCGATTTCGTCATAACTCAAACCGTCTATCTCGCGCAGCGTAACCGCCGTGCGCAAATCCTCAGGTAAAGCCTCAATCGCCGCATTTACCGTTCTGGCAATTTGCTGCGTATGCAGCAAGCGCTCGGGCGTATCGATCTCGCGCAATAGGCTCGCGTCGTCAAATCCCTCAGCATCCTCGATCTCGAACTCTGTCGTTGTCGGTGCTCGGCGCCCCTGTGCCACCAGGTAGTTTTTAGCGGTATTGATCCCAATCCTGTAGAGCCAGGTATAGAACGCGCTATCGCCACGAAAATTCGCGAGCGCGCGATATGCCTTGATAAAAGCCTCTTGCGTCACATCTTCCACTTCCGCCGGATCCCGAATCATGCGAGACAGCAAACGGGCGAGCTTGCGCTGATACTTGGCCACCAGCAGCCCGAAGGCTTTCTGGTCACCACGCTGTGCCTTCTCGACCAGTTGCTGATCAAATTCTCTGTCGCCCATCGACTCCAACCACGTTTCAGATCGAGGCGAACCTGCCCCGCGCGGGAGTATAGCCGAAGCGACCTTAAGGACCTTTTGCTGAGACCGCAGCTTGCGCGAGGAAGTTCATAGCCGCCAAAGAAGATTCGCACAACGCTTGGCCCGGGGCCGCCAGAGGGCTACGATTCACCTCTACCCCCGAAAATAACAAGGAACACACCTTGGAGTCGTTTGATGTTTTGATTATCGGCAGCGGTCTTGCCGGGCAGTCCTTGGCGCTGCGTCTTGCGGCAACTCATCGAATCGCGTTGGTGAGCAAACGACAGCTCGAGGATGGCGCAAGCGCCTGGGCACAAGGTGGCATCGCTGCGGTAATCGATCCGACAGATTCTGTCGGTGCGCATTATGCAGACACGCAAATCGCTGGCGCCGGACTCTGCGATCCGAAAGCTACCCATTTTGTTGTCGAGCACGGTGCCGCAGCGATCCAATGGTTGCGCGACCAAGGCGTTCCGTTCACACCGGACGCAGACACTGCGTGGGGCATGCATTTGACGCGTGAAGGGGGGCACAGCCACAGACGCATCGTGCACGTAGCAGATGCGACCGGAGCCGCGGTTCAAGAGACCCTGATGGATAGGGTACGCAAACATCCCAACATCCAGATTCTCGAGAACCATGTAGCCATCGACTTGATCGTCGGGCACAAGATTGGAAGGGTCGAGGCGGGCTGTCTCGGCGCATATCTTCTCGATCGCAGCTCTGGCAAAGTCTCGCCATTCGGCGCTTCACACACGATCCTTGCTACGGGTGGCGCTGGCAAGGTCTATCTCTACACCACAAACCCGGATACGGCGACAGGCGATGGCATTGCCATGGCATGGCGCGCTGGCTGTCGCGTCTCGAACATGGAGTTCATCCAGTTTCACCCGACCTGCCTGTATCACCCGCAGGCAAAGTCCTTCCTGATTTCTGAAGCGGTGCGCGGGGAAGGGGGCATACTCCGGCTCGCTGACGGAACACGCTTCATGCCAAAACACGACCCCCGGGCGGAGCTTGCGCCGCGTGATGTCGTCGCCCGCGCCATCGACTTTGAAATGAAAAAACGTGGCCTTGATAGCGTTTTTCTGGACATCAGCCATAAGCCCGCAGCGTTCCTGCAGGAGCACTTCCCAACCATATCGGCCAGATGTCTTGAGCTGGGTATCGACATCACGAAGCAACCCATCCCAGTCGTCCCGGCTGCCCACTATACCTGTGGCGGAGTGTTGATAGATATCCGCTCACGTACCGACTTACCGGGCTTGTATGCTATTGGCGAAACGTCGTACTCGGGACTGCATGGTGCCAACCGTCTGGCAAGCAATTCGCTGCTGGAATGCGTGGTCTTTGCCGAATCCGCAGCACAAGATATCCGTGCGAATCCGCGCCCAAGGCCGGACACCCTCCCAGCATGGGACGAAAGCAGGGTGTCTGACGCGGACGAAGAAGTAGTCATTTCCCACAACTGGGAAGAGTTGCGGCGATTCATGTGGGACTATGTCGGAATTGTACGAACCAACAAGCGACTGGAGCGGGCACAACACCGCATCAAGCTTCTCAGCTCGGAGATCAACGACTACTACGCAAATTTCCGCGTCAGCAACGATCTGATCGAGTTACGAAACCTCGTTACGTCTGCTGATTTGATCGTGCGCAGCGCGATGCGGCGAAAGGAGAGTCGGGGTCTGCATTTCAGCAAGGATTACCCCCAAATGGCGGCCAATCCCAAGCCAACCATACTCTATAACCCACACTGGCCAAAAACCCTTACGCGCTGGAACACATAATCAGGACGCGCAAGTGGCGACGTAATGCACGCCACTCGGCGGCAGCGAAACCATCGCGAAAGAAGCTGGCATGCTCCAGTTTACCCGTTGGGCTCAGCCAACTGGCGGACTGCACGCACCCCAGAAAGCACGATTGGGCCACCAGGGTTACAGGCACGCATGGTGTCGAGTTTGTGCTCATCAGCAATACACCACCATCCGCCTGAAATACCAGGGCACGACACCAGTTCAAATATGCCCTTCTCAGCCCGAGCAAAAGGCTCCCAAAGGCCAGAGCGCTGAGCACTCCACGCGTCCACACGGGGATTCCATCGCCGAACGCACACACCACTGGCACTATATTCAGTAGCAATAAAAAACCCAGCCACGCCGGACTGGGTTTTAGTGGAATGCGCATCGGTAGCATGCGTTTCCTCAGCGTCTTCTAGACCTTACGGAACACCAAGGTGCTATTCGTACCACCAAAGCCGAACGAGTTCGAAATCGCGACCTGAATCGGCATGGCGCGCGCCACATTGGGCACATAGTCAAGATCACACACAGGATCAGGGTTCACCAGATTGATGGTGGGCGGAGCTATCTGATCACGAATCGCCAAGCATGTGAAGACCGCCTCAATGCCCGCAGCAGCCCCTAACAAGTGGCCGGTCATCGACTTGGTCGAACTCACGGCAAGCTTGGTCGCGTAGTCTCCAAAACAGCGCTTGACCGCCAGAGTCTCAGCAATATCGCCCAAGCCTGTTGAGGTACCGTGAGCATTAACATAGTTCACTTCGTCCAGCGAGGTTCTGCCATTACGCAAAGCATTCGTCATACTACGCGCTGCGCCCTCGCCGCCTTCGGCAGGAGCTGTCACATGGTAGGCATCAGAACTCATGCCGTACCCAGCAACCTCCGCGTAGATCTTGGCACCACGCGCCTTGGCGTGCTCGTACTCTTCGAGAACGAGAATCCCGGACCCCTCGCCAAGCACGAAGCCATCCCGGCCCACGTCCCAAGGACGGCTGGCAGCCGCGGGATCGTCGTTCCGGGTAGACAGCGCCTTGGCGGAGCAAAAGCCTCCCATCCCTAGCAGAGAAACCGTCGCTTCGGCACCACCGGCAACCATGATGTCCGCGTCGCCATATTCAATCAGACGCTGCGCCTCACCAATCGCGTGATTCCCCGTTGCACAGGCACTCACAGTGGCAAAATTCGGGCCCTGAAAACCGTAGTTGATCGACAGCAGGCCCGAGATCATGTTGATGATCGACCCCGGCACAAAGAAAGGAGAAATCTTGCGCGCGCCTCCTGCTGCGATCGCATCTTTCGTCTCTTCTATCATCGGCAAACCGCCGATTCCCGACCCAATACAAACGCCGATGCGCTCTGCATTCTCGGGACGTACGCCAATACCGGCATCCTTGATCGCATCCATGGCTGCAGCCAAGCCATAGTGGATGAAGGTGTCGTAACGACGCGCTTCCTTGGGTGACAGATAAGCTGCCACATCGAAGTCTTTCACCTCGCCGGCAATCTGCGTGGTGAGCGAACTGGCATCGAAGCGCGTCACGCGCCCGATGCCCGAGCGACCATTGACAATGTTGTCCCAAGCAGCAGCGACAGTATTACCGACCGGTGAGACGATGCCCAACCCGGTCACAACAACTCGGCGACGCGTCAAAGGTCACTCCTTGTAGCAGTAGAACAACAGCAGACTAAGCCTTGTTCAGGTGCGCGCTGACGTAGTCAATCGCTTGCTGAACAGTAGTGATCTTCTCGGCTTCCTCATCCGGAATTTCACACTCGAACTCTTCTTCCAGCGCCATGACCAACTCGACAGTGTCGAGCGAGTCAGCACCCAGATCGTCAACAAACGAAGACTCATTCTTGATATCAGCTTCGTTTGCACCCAGTTGCTCAGCGACGATCTTGCGGACGCGCTGTACGATGTTCTCCATGGAATCGCTCCTTCTGTTAAAGCGTGCAGGTCAAAAACCCGCTTAGTTTAGCAAAAAATCCAGCATAACTTCAGCCATCTGCAGCGTTCGGCCGCTTATAGCCTAGTCAAGCCATATACATCCCGCCGTTGACGTGGATGGTCGTACCCGTGATATAGCTGGCAGCGGGGGAGGCTAGGAAACCTACCGTCGCTGCGATTTCTTCAGGTCGCCCCAAACGGCCCAAGGCGATCTGAGCCTGCAAGAGGTCGCGCTGCGCGTCGGGAAGGTCCTTGGTCATATCGGTATCGATAAAACCGGGCGCAATGCAGTTTACCGTGATATTGCGGCTACCCAGCTCCCTGGCCAGAGCGCGCGACATCCCTGCCACACCGGCTTTCGCGGCGGCGTAGTTTGCCTGCCCAATGTTACCGGAGCTACCGACGACCGAGGTGATGTTGATGATCCGGCCACTACGTGCCTTCATCATGCCACGCATCACCAGCTTGGACAGACGAAACACCGCCTTGAGATTGGTATCCAGCACGGCATCCCACTCTTCGTCCTTCATTCGCAAGGCAATGTTGTCGCGCGTTACGCCGGCATTATTGACCAGCACGTTGACGCAGCCGAACTCACTCTCAATCTGGGCGAACGCAGCTTCCGATGCTGCAGCGTCGGTCACGTTCAAGCAAATGCCACGCCCCTTGATGCCAGCTTCCTTCAGGGCATCAGAAATCAGTGCGGCGCCCTGCTCGGTCGTTGCTGTACCGATCACCGTCGCACCCTTGGCACCCAGTTCGAGCGCAATCGCTTTGCCTATCCCGCGCGTTGCCCCTGTCACGAGGGCGACTTGATTCTCAAGCATCAGAATTCCTCTAATTCATTCAGGCCGGCACGAGCAACCGAGAGACCGAGTCGCTGTCAAAGGCGGCCTCAGCCGTAATCTCCGGTGCAATACGCTTAACCAGACCTGCTAAAACCTTACCGGGGCCGAATTCGAGCACAGTATCGAGCGGTTGCGCAACCATCGTTTGCACGATCTCAATCCAACGCACGGGGCTGAATGCCTGACGCACCAGCGCATCCCGTATCGCGTCGGGGCTGCTTTCGCACTTGACGTCAACGTTGTTGAGCACGGGGATCACAGGAGACATGAGCCTCGTAGCGGCCAAGCGTTCAGCCAAACGTTCTGCTGCAGGCCTCATCAGTGCGCAGTGAAAAGGAGCACTCACAGGGAGCGCCACGGCGCGCTTCGCGCCACGCGCCTTGCAGGCCTCCATCGCTCGTGCCACGGCGGTGGCGTGCCCCGCGATCACAATTTGCACAGGCGAGTTCATATTGGCCGGCGAGACCACTTGCCCCTGCGCAGACGCCTCACAGGCAGCAATGACATCTTCCGGGCTCAAATTCAATATCGCAGCCATGCCGCCTTCACCGGCAGGTACCGCCTCCTGCATGGCCTGAGCACGAAACCGAACCAGCTTGACTGCGTCGGCAAAATCTAGCGCTTCTGCCGCGACCAGCGCAGCGTACTCGCCCAGACTGTGCCCAGCCAGCACAGCTGGCTTGGCCCCTCCGGCGGCCAACCATGCGCGCCAAACCGCCACGCCCGCCGTCAGCATGACAGGCTGCGTATTCGCAGTCAGCGCAAGTTCTTCGCTCGGACCGGCTGCCACGAGTTGCCAGAGATCTTGCCCGAGCGCCTCGGAGGCTTCAGCGAAACAGTCGCGAACCACTGCCGACTGCTCGAACGAATTCATCATGCCGACAGACTGAGACCCCTGTCCGGGAAAAACAACAGCAAAGGGCTTCACAGCATTGGTCACGACAGCATTCTCCTTGTTGGTGTACAACTCAGTACCGCAGCAAAACAGCGCCCCAGGTAAACCCGCCCCCGACGCCTTGCAACAGCACATTTTGCCCACGACGGATACGACCATCACGAATGGCTGCATTCATGGCCATCGGAACAGATGCTGCCGAAGTATTGCCATGTCGATCCACCGTCACGACGACGCGATCCATTTCTACATCCAGACGCTTCGCGACAGCCTGGATGATGCGGCTATTGGCTTGGTGAGGAATAAACCACCCCAGATCTTTGGCGCTCAATCCCGCTATCTCGAGCACTTCTAGCGCGACTTCTTCCAGTGCACGCACCGCAAGCTTGAACACGGCCTGTCCATCCATGCTGACCAAGGGAGAACCGATACCTTTGCCACCACTGAAGCGCGCATTGGCGGAGAGAATATTGGTTTGCGTTCCGTCTGCATGGACGGCTGTCGCCAATACGCCGGGTTGATCGTCAGCGGCCAGAATCATGGCCCCGGCGCCGTCACCAAATAGCACGCAGGTGCTGCGGTCTTCCCAGTTCAGAATGTTCGAGAGCGTTTCCGCGCCAATGACCATGGCACGCTTGTGAGAGCCGGAGCGAATGAACTTGTCTGCAATCGTCAGGGCGTAAACAAAGCCGCTGCACACCGCCTGAACGTCGAAAGCCGGCACGCCTGCAGGAACACCCAAAGCACTCTGCACCAAACAGGCAGTGCTCGGAAATATCATATCTGGCGTGGTGGTTGCGACAATCAACAAGTCGATGTCTGCGGGAGTCAGCCCGGCCGCGTCAAGCGCTTCGCGCCCTGCCTTCGCGGCTAGCTGGCTGGTCGTAACACCCGCATCCGCGTAGTGACGAAACCGAATCCCGGTTCTACCGATCATCCACTCATCAGACGTCTCGATTCCACGCGCAACCAAATCATCATTGCTGATCGGCGCCCCCGGCAAACAAGCACCGGTTCCCACCACACGGCTGAAAATCATGCGGACACGTCCTCTTGGGTCGAAGAAACCGCCTGCGCGGAATAAATGCTCATGCGTGAAGCAATGCGTTCGATCAAATCATGTCGGGCGGCCTCGACGGCTCGTTTGACCGCTTGCGTAAACGCAAAGGCGTCTGCCGATCCATGGCTCTTCACGACAATGCCGCGCAAGCCCAACAAGCAGCCGCCATTGTAGAGACGGGAGTCGAAGCGCGCACGAAAACGTTTGAGAACAGGCATCGCCACCATTGCCGCCAAGCGCGAGAACCACGACCGCGTAAACTCGTCGCGCAGAAACAGCGACATCATTCTTGCCAGGCCCTCGGAGGTCTTCAGCGCAACATTGCCAACAAAGCCATCACACACGACGACGTCAGTCGTACCCTTGTAGATGTCATCGCCTTCGACATTGCCGTAAAAGTTCAAACCCGAGGCGCGAAGCAGCTCATTGGCACGCTTGACGACTTCATTGCCCTTGATATCCTCGGATCCATTATTGAGGAGCCCCACTGAGGGCGCCTCGCAGTGCTCAACCGCTTCCACCAGCATCGCACCCATGATCCCGAACTGGAGAAGATGCTCCGCCTCACAGTCGACATTTGCCCCGAGATCAAGCATGCACGCATGCCCCTTCATTGTGGGCAAATTCTGGGCGATCGCCGGGCGATCAATTCCGGGCAAGGTTTTGAGCACAAAACGGGAGATGGCCATCAAGGCACCCGTATTGCCGGCGGAAACGACCGCCTGCGCCGAGCCTTCTTTGACTAGATCGATCGCGACGCGCATGGACGAGTCCTTCTTCGCACGCATCGCGACGACCGGCGACTCATCCATGGCCACCACTTCAGACGCATGTCGAACTTGCGCGCGCTCGCCAAACTCCCCCAGAGAGGCCAATACTGAATCGCCGAATGCAGAGGGGAGACCGACCAGAACAACGCGCAGGTCTGGGTCTGCACGCAAGCAAGTCATGGCAGCGGGAATCGTCACAGAGGGTCCGTGATCCCCCCCCATGCAATCAATCGCAATCGTTGTGTGCATTCAGCAGGAAACCCGGATCAAACCAAAAGCCAATCCTGCCGCACTGGCACAGGACAACACCCCTGGGCGCCACTCACGGAACAGGTCAGAAAAGAAACTGAAAAACAAGGCCATCGGCGAACCTGCGCGCAAGCCCGCCAACCCGTGCCACCAAGAACGATTACTCGCCTTTGGCCTTGGCGACCTTCTTGCCGCGGTAGAAACCGGACGGCGAAATGTGGTGGCGCAGATGCGCTTCACCCGTCGTTGCTTCGACGGCCAGCGCCGGTGCTGTCAGGAAATCATGGGCACGGTGCATGCCACGCTTTGACGGGGACTTCTTATTCTGTTGAACAGCCATGTCTTACTCCTTGATACTTTGATTCAATCGTTACGTTACGCCTCACCCACGAGGCTTCAAGCCCTTGAGCGCGGCGAACGGCGAGCGTTCGTCGCCATTTTCCTGAGCCGCCGGCATACTGCAGTTCTCATGCGTCGGCGCCAGCGGCAGAGCCAACAGCAGTTCTTCTTCTATCGTCCCGGAAACATCCAGGTCGTGACCTGCATGAATCGGGTCAAAATCATCTTCTTCCAG
Organism: Uliginosibacterium sp.; assembly: GCA_016718265.1. GTDB lineage: Bacteria > Pseudomonadota > Gammaproteobacteria > Burkholderiales > Rhodocyclaceae > Uliginosibacterium. Next base: position 351,586 of record JADKDZ010000005.1, read on the forward strand.
CCCCTCATCAGGCAGCTCCTCGTTTCGAGGCACGAGCAGCAGCCGGGAGTCGGCCTCTACGAGACAGCTAACGTTACCAAGGCAACGCTGGCACTGCATCGTCAGGTTTGCCGACGCTTTGACGTCCAGGAAGAACTTGTCGTCGCGCACGAAACCGGAGAGCGTATAACGCACACCCTGTTCGGCCCCGACATCGCACAAACTCTCGGCCAGCCTGGGCAGGCTGCAAGCATCGAGCTCACCCCCTAGCGAAGAACCTCGGCGTGCGAACTCAAACGGGTCGGGAATAACTTCTGGCTGGTGCGACATAAACCGCTGATGTTATTATTTTCGCCCCCCGCTGTCAAAGCCCACATACGCATCCTGAGGAACAAACTCGCTTCATGACTTCGCCTCGCCTCGTTCTGGCCTCCACGTCGATTTATCGCAAGCAACTGCTGGAGCGCTTCGAGCTCCCTTTTGAAACCGCCCGCCCGGAGGTTGATGAAGCGCCACTCGCTGGGGAAACGCCGGACGCCACAGCGGAGCGCCTGGCGCTCGAAAAGTCCCGCGCAGTCGCACATGCGTTTCCCGACGCCCTGATCATTGGCAGCGATCAGGTCGCACATCGCGGCGCCCAGCGCTTTGGCAAGCCCGGCAGCGTTGAGCGCGCTTGCGCTCAGCTGCGCGAGATGCGGGGCGAAAGCATCGTATTTCATACCGCCGTCTGCCTTTATAACAGCCGGACATGCCAGCACCAGCTGGCAGGCGTGCCAACCGAAGCGCGCTTCCGGGCGCTCAGCGACGAGGAGATCGAGCGCTACGTCCGCCGCGAAATGCCACTGGACTGCGCGGGCAGCGCCAAGTCTGAGGGGCTCGGGATCAGCTTGCTCGACTACATGCGCGGCGACGATCCGACTGCGCTCATAGGTCTGCCACTGATCACGCTGGCGCGAATGCTTCGAGCTGAAGGCATACAAGTGCCATGAGCGCACGCACCGGCAGCCTCCACCTTTTGCCCGTTGGACTCAGCACAGCCGACCCCGCATCCAGCCATCCCGCGCAGGTGCTTCGCCAGTTCGACGCGCTGGACTACTTCATCGTCGAGCGCGCGAAAACAGCACGGGCTGAGCTCAAGCGCCTGGGTTACTCGCGGCCGATTCAAGCCGCCGAGCTCCTCGAAATCCCTGAAAAGCCCGACCGCGCCAGTCTGGACACCCTCCTGGCACCGCTCCAGGCGGGACGCGATGGCGGCCTGATGTCTGAAGCGGGCTGCCCTGCCGTGGCAGACCCCGGCGCCTTGGTCGTCCGGCGTGCCCATGAACTTGGCTTGCGAGTGATCCCTTACGTAGGACCGTCCTCGCTGTTGCTGGCATTGATGGCGTCGGGGCTCAACGGCCAGAGCTTCGCCTTCCACGGCTATCTCCCGCAGAAACCGGATGAGCGGGCGCAAGCGATCAAACAACTGGAGAAAGAGTCTGCGAAATACAAGCGCACGCAGCTCTTCATCGAAACGCCCTATCGCAATACCGCCATGTTGGCCAGCTTGCTGGAGTCCTGCGCCCCCTCCACGCTGATCTGCGTGGCGCGCGGCCTGACCAGCAGCAGTGAGTGGCTATGCACCCGCAGCGCCGCCAGCTGGAAGAAATCCGACCTGCCTGATCTCGACCGACAACCGACGGTCTTTTTACTGCTCGCCAGCTAGTGCAAAAAGACCTGCCCGGAGAGCCAATCTGGGAGCGGCTCTCCGGGCAGGTCTTTTCAACTCCAGAACAGCCTTATTTGACGTCGACCTGACCCAATCCCTGCGCGATACCGGTCGATACGCTGGTGCCAAATCGTTTGGCGAAGCGCTCGGCAAAGTTCTCGTGGCGGGTGTAATCCCGGACATCCTCTACCTTCACCACCTCTCGCGCCACCGACTGAACCGTGCCGTAAGCGTCCGACAAGCCCAGCTCGATGCTCTTGGCGCCACTCCAGAACAAGCCCGAGAACATCTCCGGCGTTTCTTTCAGCCGCTTGCCACGGCCTTGCCGGACGACATCGATAAACTGCTGATGAATCTCGGCCAGCATGCCCTTGGCGAACTCGACATGCTTGGGGTTCTGCGGCGAAAACGGGTCAAGGAAGGCCTTGTTCTCGCCGGCAGTGATGCTGCGCCGTTCGACGCCCAGCTTTTCCATCGTACCGGTAAAGCCGAATCCATCCATGCGCACCCCGATCGAGCCAACGATGCTGGCTTTATCAACAAAGATTTTGTCGGTCGCAACCGCAATATAGTAGCCGCCGGACGCACACAGATCTTCAACCACCGCGTACACCGGCTTGGTCGGGAATTTTGCACGCAAGCGCCGGATCTCGTCATTGATCATCCCGGCCTGAACGGGACTCCCGCCCGGGCTGTTGATGCGCAGGACGACTGCTTTCGAGTTCTTCGCAACAAAGGCGTCCTGCAAGGCCGGGATCACGTCCTCGGCTTTAACCTCATTCCCGGGGCCAATCGTCCCGATCAATTCGACCACCGCCACGTGCCCGGTGCTGACCGTACCGCGGTCCGTCCGTCCGTCACGCTGCGACGATTGCCAGAGCATGAGCACAACGACGCCCACATACAGAAAGCCCAACGCGCGGAAGAAAATACCCCAGCGCCGACGACGTCGATTCTCTTTCAGGCCTTCGAAGGCGATCTGCTCGAGAACTTTGCGCTCCCACCCTTGCTCGTTGCTATCGATCATGTCTCAACCAGGTAAACGTAGCCGTCTCGCTCGACAAGCTGGATTGGAAAAAGTGCTCGGCCGTGACACGGGCCACTGACGCACAGCCCTGTATCCGGTTCATACAATGCGCCATGGGTAGCGCAGATCAAGTATAAGCCGGAATCATCGAAGAACCGGCCGGGGTTCCAGTCCAGTTCGAGCGCGACATGTCGGCATTGGTTCAACCAACCGAACACCTCGCCCTGCCAGCGCACCGCAAAGGCCGCCTGCCCTGCGGCCTCGAAGCGCACGCCGTTATCGCCAGCACGCAAATCTGCTGCGGCGCAGATCAGCCGTTCTGCGCCAGCCATTCGCGTAGCTCGGCCACCGAGTGAAGAATGGCGCGCGGCGATCCCGTGTGCAGATCATCGATCGAATGCGCCCCGTAGCTCATCGCCAGCGAAGCGACGCCGGCATTCTGTGCCATCAACAAATCGTGGGTGGTATCGCCAATCATGATCGTCCGCGCCGGCACCACAGCCAGCTCGTCCATCAACTCCATCAACATGGCCGGATGCGGCTTCGAGAAGCTCTCATCAGCACAGCGCGTCGCGTCGAACAATTCGCCCAACCCGCTGCTGGACAGCACCCGATTCAAGCCATTCCGTGCCTTGCCCGTTGCCACCGCCAGCAGATAGCCCTGATCACGCAAGTCTTCCAGCAAACCCCGCGCCCCATCGAACAGCATCAATTCATGGTCCCGCGCAAGGTAGTGATAGCGATAGCGCTCCGCCAACCGCGCCTGACTGGCAGAATCCAGCGCTGGCGCGACCGCGGCCATCGCCCCGGCAAGACTCAGGCCGATCACATACGAGGCTTGCTCGCGATCCGGCTCCGCCACCCCCAGATCGCGGCAGGCCGCCTGAATCGCCATGACGATCAGCGCCGTCGAGTCCATCAGGGTGCCGTCCCAGTCAAAGACGATCAAATCCAACTGCCGTTGCTTAGCCATAATCCCTCTTCTGCACAGCGTCCAGCGACGCCACAAACTGCTCCAGCTCTAGGGGCAAAGGAGCCCTCAGCTCAAGCAGGCTGCCTGTCTGCGGATGCTTCAGGCTGAGACTCGCCGCATGCAAGAACATGCGCGACAAACCCTCCTTGTCCAGGCGCTTGTTGAGCGGGAAATCCCCGTACTTATCGTCTCCGAGCAACGGAAAACCCTGTGACTGCATGTGCACACGAATCTGGTGCGTCCGCCCGGTCTTGAGCTCGACCTCGACCAGGCTGTAACGCTCCCAGCGCTGCACCAGTCGCACGATGCTGTGTGAAGGTTTGCCATCGGCCCGCACCATCACCCTGCGTTCGCCCTCCTCCGTCAGATACTTGTACAGCGGGCTCTTGATGTGCTGCAGCGGATTCGACCACCGCCCCGCCACCATCGCAAAATAGCGTTTCTCCATCTGGCCGGCGCGCATGGCGTCCTGCACCGCGTTCAGCGCCGAACGTTTCTTGCCAATGATCAGCAGGCCCGATGTCTCTCGATCCAGGCGATGCGCCAACTCCAGAAAGCGCGCCTCCGGACGCTGACGCCGCAAGAGTTCGATCACGCCAAAGCTCACACCGCTGCCGCCATGAACGGCCATCCCGGCCGGCTTGTCGATCACCAGCAGCGCCTCGTCCTCGAAAACCACGTGGAACGCGTGGCGCGCGTCTGGCACGGGCGGCGCCAACTCCGCACGCTGAGCGACACGGATCGGCGGAATCCTCACCTGATCTCCCACCTGCAAGCGATAGGTCTGACTGATACGCCCACTGTTGACCCGCACCTCGCCACTGCGCAAAACCCGGTAGATATGGCTCTTTGGCACGCCCTTGCACTCGCGCAGCAGAAAGTTGTCGATGCGCTGGCCCGCGTCCTCCTCGGAAACGACCAGATGGCGTACCGAAGGGGGAGAGCAGGATTCCGACCGATGAGTTTTGCCCAAAGTCATTTGTTTCAAATATACTGCTCCGGTTTTCCCCGGATCTTTTCCCGCGGGGAGCCCTGATAGACGAGAGTTTCGATTTTTCGTTTTTGCCGAACACCGGTCCCCAGTGCTGCGTCGCAACCCAATATCTGCGATGAGCCCTGGCCGCTGAGCAAGCCTCTGGCCGCCAATACCGTGTCCCCAGCAATACTGAAAACACCTCGATCAGCGCGTCGGCCGAAGCTCCGCGCTACTTATCAAGGCAGACCGCGATGCATAGATTCTCCGGAAGACAACACTTGCCAGGCGGCAAAAAATAGCCGTCGATGGTAACCCAAACCGTTTGATTGATCGACCCATTTGGCGCGCGAACGTATAGACATGGTGAAGCACCCTGACCTCCATAACAGGTGAATCAGGGTGATGCAGCAGGCAGATCCTTTAATTCCTTGTATCCGAACATATGACAGTCTGTTCCCGACAAGTTGAACCAGCTATCCAGACAAGGTAGCGCCGGATTTGCTCGCCCGCGATCGCGCGCGGGAGAAGAACTGAATGAAGCGCATGCTTTTCAATGCGACGCAGGCCGAGGAACTCCGCGTCGCGATCGTTGATGGTCAGAAGTTGATTGACCTGGACATCGAGTCGGCCGCCAAGGAACAACGCAAGAGCAACATCTATAAGGGCATCATCACCCGCATCGAGCCCAGCCTCGAAGCGGCGTTTGTTGATTATGGCGCTGAGCGCCATGGCTTCCTGCCGTTCAAGGAGGTCTCCCGCTCTTACTTCAAGGATGGCGTAGACGTCTCACGCGCCCGCATCCAGGACGCACTCAAGGAAGGCCAGGAACTCGTCATTCAGGTCGAGAAGGACGAGCGCGGCAACAAAGGCGCAGCGCTCACGACATTCGTCTCGCTGGCCGGACGCTACCTGGTCCTGATGCCCAATAACCCACGTGGGGGAGGCGTCTCGCGCCGTGTGGAAGGTGACGAACGCGCCGAGCTGCGCGAAGTCATGGACGGCCTGACCGTGCCTTCCGGCATGAGCCTGATCGCCCGCACCGCTGCTATCGGCCGCAATGCCGAAGAACTGCAGTGGGACTTGAACTACCTGCTGCAACTCTGGGGCGCGGTGGATGGCGCAGCCAAGTCGCAAAGTGGTGCCTTCCTGATCTATCAGGAGGGCAGCTTGGTGATCCGCGCCATTCGCGATTACTTCCAGCCCGACATCGGTGAAATCCTGATCGACACCGACGACATCTATGAACAGGCCCACCAGTTCATGGCGCATGTCATGCCAGCCAGCGTCAATCGGGTCAAGCGCTACCACGACGACGTTCCCCTGTTCTCGCGTTTCCAGATTGAGCATCAGATTGAATCGGCGTATTCCCGCCAGGTGAACCTGCCTTCGGGCGGCGCGATCGTGATCGACCACACCGAGGCACTGGTCTCGGTTGACGTCAACTCCGGCCGGGCCACGCGTGGTGCCGATATTGAGGACACCGCGCTGCGCACCAACCTCGAAGCGGCTGACGAAGTTGCCCGGCAGCTGCGTCTGCGTGACCTGGGTGGCCTGATCGTCATCGATTTCATCGATATGGAAAACGCACGCAATCAGCGTGAGGTCGAAAATCGCCTCCGTGATGCCCTGCGCTACGACCGTGCCCGCGTCCAGACTGGCAAGATCAGCCGCTTCGGCTTGCTGGAGCTCTCGCGTCAGCGCCTGCGCCCGGCATTGGCCGAAACCAGCTACATCCCCTGCCCACGCTGTACCGGCACGGGCCACATCCGCTCGACGGAATCAGCCGCTCTGCACATCCTGCGCATCCTCGAAGAGGACGCCATGAAGGAAAACACGGGCGCTATCCATACGCAGGTGCCTGTTGACGTCGCCACCTTCCTGCTCAATGAGAAGCGGGTCGACATCGCCAAGATCGAGGTTCGCCACAAGGTGAACCTGCTGATCATCCCGAACCGGCATCTCGAAACCCCGCAGCACGAAATCGTGCGCCTGCGCCACGATCAGCTGAACGTAGACGAAACGGCCGTCCCCAGCTATCGCATGGCCGCCGCGCCTGCCGAACCGTCCTACACGCCGCCGTCGGCTCAGACCGAAGCGAAGCCGGCCCGCCAGGAAGCCGCCATCAAAGGCATCACGCCAGACCAGCCCGCACCGGTTGTCGCGCCAAAGGCTCCGAAAGTGGAGGCGCCCAAGGGCTTGTTCCAGCGCATCGTATCCATGCTGTTTGGCGCTGCGGAAGAAACGCCTGCCCCCGCACCGGTCAGCAAGGGACGCGAAAAGCGTGACGGGCGCCGCCGCGACAATGACCGTCGCAACACGAGTCAGGCCCGCCGCGATGGCAAGCCACGGGACGAGAACAAGCCTTCGGATCGCCCGGAACGCAGTGAGCGTCCGGCCCGCGGGGAGTCGCAACGCAGTAATCGCCAGGAGAAGTCCGAGCAACGGCTGGATCCGGCTGCCGAGCAGGTTGCAACCAAGCCCACGCGCGAACGTGGCGAAAAGTCTGAGCGTGCCGAACGTCCGCCCCGTCCGGATCGCGCCGAGCGCGAGCAACAGCGCAGAGAACGTCAGCAGGCCCGTGAAGCCGCTGCCGCATTGGCATCCGCTGATAAGCCGGCTGAGCCCTCCCTCGAGAGTGCTGTTCCGACAGAAACTAGCGTGAACGAGGCAGGCACTCCCGAAGGTCGTGAAGGCCGCAGCCGCCGGAATCGCCGTGGCCGTGGCCGGGGCGAGCGACGCCAGGACAATGAGAATCTGCCCGCCTCTGCCGAAGAAGCGACAGACGTCATTGAAACGCAGACGGCGGAGTCTCCTAGCATCGACACCTTGCAAACCGTGCCGCAAGCAATGCCGGAACCATACGATGTGGCGCCTGCCGTTGCGGAGCAAGCCAGCCCTGAGCTTGCGCCCGCCGTGCTAGCGGTGCATACCGATGCCGAAGCACCGGCGCCGGTCGCTGTCGCGCCGGTACAAGCCGAACTTCCCATCGAGCCCGCCAGCGAGACGGCGGTAGCCGACGTGCCACCGGTACTCACTGCTGTTGCGGAACCGGAACCGGAACCTGTCGCCGTCGCTGCGCCGATCCGTGTCGCAACCGAAACGCTCGCGGCTCCCGCCACACAAACCGCGGCACAAGTCGATCTGAAAGCATTGCTCGCGGCAGAGCAGGCAAGCTTGCAGATGGTTGAGACTCAAGACGTCACCGTGCAAACCGCGTCGGCCGAAGAAGCCCCCGCACCGGTCGCCGCGCCGCGCAAGCGCCGTACGCGTGTCGTCGCAGCCGCAGCGGAAGAAGTACTCCTGCAAGTGGAAACAGGCGCCTCGGAACCCCCGAAGCCCTGATTCGGGTGGCAGAGTGAAGAAAACGCCGACCAGTCAGGTCGGCGTTTTCTTTTGTCCTCAAGACCGAAGGGAAAACCCGTTCACGCAAGAGCGGGCAATATGGCGAGATGCAGCAGAAGACAGCTGCACGCTTCTGCAACGCCCGGTGGTTCCGCGCCCGCCAAAACCCAGCGCATGACTTCAACACTTACTGATTACTTCCAGGAGCCGAGAACCACTGCCAAATGGAACCAACCTCAGGAGGAGCGCCTGCCCGGCACGCGTACAAAAATGGCGAAGCCGCTTGCCGCGCTTCGCCAAGGATCATGCAAGCCGCAGAATACTGTCGCGATCAGACCTGAACAGGCTTCTTCAGCGCGCCGAGCAACACGGCCGTCACCACAGTCCCAACCAGTATGGCAACGATATAGCTGCCCAAACCCGTAACTGCATTCGGCATAGGCAGGACAAACACACCACCGTGAGGAACGCGCAACTCGCAGCCGAACACCATCGACAGTGCACCGGTAATCGCCGAGCCGACCATGATTGACGGAATCACCCGGAACGGATCTTTGGCGGCAAACGGGATGGCGCCCTCGGTAATGAACGATATCCCCAGCGCTGCTGCGGCCTTGCCTGCTTCGCGCTCATCGTTGGAGAAACGATTGCGGAACACGAATGTCGCCAAGGCGATTCCCAGTGGTGGCGTCATCCCCGCAGCCATCACGGCAGCCATCGGGGCGTAGATTTCACTTGCGATCAGCCCGGTTGCAAACGCATAAGCCGCCTTGTTGACCGGCCCGCCCATGTCGAAAGCCATCATGCCGCCCAGCAAAACGCCCAGCAGCAAAGCACTGCTCCCCTGCATCGCCTTCAGCCAGGTAGAGATCGCAGCGAGGATCGCCGCCACTGGCTCTCCCACCACGTAGTACATCAGCAAGCCGACGATCGTGGTACCCAGCAAGGGCAGAATCAACACCGGCTTCAGGCCTTCCAGCGTGCGCGGCAATTTGATCGTCTGGTTCAGCCACTTGACGGTGTAGCCCGCAATGAAGCCCCCGGCAATACCGCCGAGAAAACCTGCACCGATTGCACCCGCAATCATCCCGCTGATCATGCCGGGCGCCAGTCCAGGACGATCCGCAATCGAGTAGGCGATATACCCGGAAAGAATCGGCACCATCAGAGCGAAGCCGCTCTTGGCACCAATCAGAAACAGGATCTGACCCAGCGTACCCTTGTGCGCGTCGTCATACACATAAATCCCGCCCAGCCCAAAACCAATCGCGATCAACAAGCCGCCCGCCACCACAAACGGGATCATGTAGGACACGCCCGTCATCAAGTGTTTGTACGGACCTGTGCGCGCCGCGCTTTGCTGCGCCTTGGCATCCTTCACCTGCTCGGCATAGCTCCCGCTGCTGCTCGCTGCAGCCTGCAACACCTGTGCTTGCGCGAGGGCCGTGGTCACCAGCGCGGCGCCGTCGTTGATGGCAGCTTTGGTCCCTGTTTCAAAGAGACGTTTGCCGCTGAATCGCGACTTGTCAATCGAGGTATCGGCCGCGATGATCACGATATCTGCGCGCGCGATATCCTCAGCGCTGAGCTGATTCTGCGCACCCACCGAGCCTTGGGTCTCGACCTTGATGGTGTGCCCGAGTTTCGCAGCACCCTGCTCCAGGCCCTCTGCGGCCATGAAGGTATGCGCGATCCCCGTTGGACACGAGGTGATCGCTACGATATTTGCCATTTCCGAATCTCCTTCTCCAAGTAACGCTCGCCATGTACCGGCGAGACAGGCTTGCTGCTTAACCGGGTACGGCCATGCCAATGACACGTACCCGCAAACTCATGCTGCTTCCAGCGTTTTGACCCTGACTTCCATCATCCGCTGGCGAACGACCTCCACGCCCGGCAGGTGCGGCCCCAACCGGGAAAGCTTCGCGGCAGAAAACGCCGTTGCCAACTGCGCGCTCGCGGCTAAGGGCAAGCGCTCGATTTGCGCGGCCACCAGACCGGCCACCATCGCATCGCCTGCGCCGACGGTGCTGATCAGTTCAACTGGCAAGGCTTGCGCATGAAGGCTCTCTGTCCGGCTGAAGAACAGTGCGCCGTCTCCCCCCATCGACACAGCAACACATTCCACCTGCGTATTCGCGGCCAGCAGTTCCTGCACAGCGAGGCGAATATCGCCAGGCGTCCGCAGTTTCCTTCCGACCAATTCGGACAGCTCGTTCTCGTTGGGCTTCAGAACATGGGGCTGCGCACGCAAGCCCTCCAACAGCGGTAAGCCGCTTGCATCGAGCAGGACTTTCCGGCCATGCCCACGCACGCGCGAGATCAGTCGGGCATAGGTGTCATCCGGCCATCCCGGCGGCAGGCTGCCAGAGAGCACAAACCACGTGACGCTCTGTGCAAGCTCATCGATGACCCGACATAAGCCTTCAATCGCGGCGGAAATCTGCTCGGCACTGAGCTCCGGGCCGGGCATGTTGATATCCGTCGTCATGCCTTGCGCCGGGTCCACCAGTTTGGTGTTGATGCGCGTCATTCCATCAACATAAAGGCAGTGATTCAGGATTGCCTTCCTGTCGAACAATTGTTCGAACAATGCCAGGTTGTCGCGCCCCAGCAAGCCTGTCACCGCTACGCCGCCACAATAGTCGGCGAGACAGGAGGCCACGTTGATGCCCTTGCCGCCCACATCAATCTGGGCACGCTGCGCACGATTGACTTCCCCCAGGCGCAGGTTGCGCACATCTATCGTCTGGTCCAGCGCCGGGTTCAGCGCAACACAGGCCACGCTCGGACGCAGCGACGCGCTGCACGCGGTGCTCATAGCGCCCTCACTTCCGCCGCGCTCCGTGCAGCAAGTGCCCGCACGGCGAGCGTTTTCAGATCCGCCATGGTGCTGCCGCGCAGCACATCTTTCACCGCCACCACGTCTTGCGCGCTCATGGAAAGCGCATTCACGCCCAACCCAGCCAGGATTCTGGCCCCCAGCGGATCACCCGCCAGCCCGCCGCAGACGCCGACATGCACGCCCGCCGCGTTCGCCGCGCGGGCCGTATTGGCAATCAGGGCCAGAACCGCCGGGCTCAGGCTATCGGCTTGCGCGGCAAGTTGCGGGTGCTGGCGATCCATGGCCAACACGTACTGCGTGAGATCGTTGGTACCGATCGAGAAGAAATCGACGACCGCGGCAAACTGGTCTGCCATGACCGCCACCGCGGGAACTTCAACCATGATGCCTACCGGAACGACGGGAGCATTCAACGCACGCCGAACCGCTTCGCACTCAGCGCGCAGGGCTGTCACCTCGGCGAGTTCAGTGATCATCGGGAACATGATCGAGAGCGTCCCGTGGGCGGCCGCGCGGTAGAGCGCACGCAACTGGGTACGGAGCAGCTCGGGACGCGCCAGCAGGAGGCGTGCGCCACGTACGCCCAGAAAGGGGTTTTCTTCTTTGGGCAAATCAAGGTAGGCCACCTGTTTGTCGCCACCGATGTCCAGCGTGCGAATTACCAGCGGGCGCCCGCCCAGAGCCTCCAGGGTGGCCTTGTACACCTCGAACTGCTCGTCTTCGCTGGGCGCACGGTCGCGCTCCAGAAAGAGGAATTCCGTACGCATCAGGCCAACCCCCTCGGCGCCGGCTTCGACTGCCGCGGCCGCCTGGCGTGCACTGGTGATGTTGGCCAGCACTTCAACGGTGTGGCCGTCAGTCGTCGTCGCGTGGGCGTAGCGCTGCGTTTCCATCTCGGCGCGCTGCGCGGCCAGGCGCTCGATGGCGGCACGCGCCGACACGAGATCGTCTTCCGTGCAATCCAGATAGAGTGCGCCGCCGCTGCCATCCATCACCGCCTGCGTGCCCGTCGCGACCGACAACAAGGCCTCGCCGGCAGCGACCAGCGCCGGCAAACCAAGCGTACGCGCCAGAATCGCGGTATGCGAGGTGGGGCCGCCACTGCTGATTGCCAGGCCCACGACGTAGCGCATATCGAGTTGCAGGGTGTCCGATGGCGTCAGATCCTCGGCGACTACGATACTGGGCTCGGTCAAGGTCAGCGATTGACGCGCAACCCCCAGAAGCCGCGCCAAGACGCGCTCTCCTGCATCCCGAAGGTCCAGCGCCCGCGCGGCGAGCAGCGGATCAGCCAACGAACGCTGGCGCTCCACCTGCGCATGAAGCACCTTTTGCCAGGCCCAGGCGGCGCCATGTCCGCGCATGATTTCGCCAATCGCGGATCGCAGCATACCGACATCGGCCACTAATTCGCGTTGCGCCGCAAAAATTGCGGCTTCACCTGCCCCCAGGCGCTTTGCCGCATCTGCTTCCAGCGCGCTCAGCTCTGCTTTGACGGCCTCCAGCGCTTGCTCCAGCGCCGCGCCGTCATCGATCGCCTGCCCCGGGGTATCGGCGGCCACCAGGGCTTGCGTGACGTGGCGCACGATCCGGCCAATGGCGAGCCCTGGGCTGGCCGGAATGCCGCGCAAACGTTTGGCTTCAGCACCCGCCTGCCAAAGTGCGCCCTGCTTGCGTGCAGCCTCAGCCGCCAGGCGGGCACGCTCGGCATCCGCCTTCTCGTCCGCACTCAAAGACTGCACCGCCGTCAGCAAGGCTTCGACGGCACGCCGCGCATCGGCGCCACTCGCGCCCAGACGCAGGGTATCGCCTGCCACCACCCCCAGGCCCAGCAAGGCTGTCAGCGACTTCGCGTCAGCAATCTCGCCACCTTTGATCACGCAGACCTCGCTGGCGTGCCGCTTTGCAACCTCCACCCAACGTGTGGCCGGGCGTGCATGCAAGCCGTTGGGGTAGTCGAGCTGCCAAGTCACTTCACACTCTGGCGCAGCGGCGGGTGCTGTGGCGGCGAGCGTAGGCGCAGCGGTGCCAGTCAGCGCTGCAATGATCTCGTCCGCGCTGCGGGTGCGAACCAATGCGTCAATCGCGCCCTCCTGTTGCATCAGGCGTGTCAGGCGCCGCAGTACCGCAATATGCTCGTCAGACTGTGCGGCAATCGCCACGATCAGATGCGCACGCTGGCCGTCTTTCCATTCCACGCCCTGCGGCACTTGCACGACAGCAATGCCCGTGGCGTGGATGTAATGGCGGTCATCCACCATGCCATGAGGGATCGCCACCCCGCTTCCCAACAAGGTATTGGAGACCGCTTCGCGCTTGAACAGGCTGTCAACATACGGTGCGCCAATGTAGCCCGCCGCCACCAGCATCTGCCCTGCGAGGCGAATGGCCTCGTCCTTGCTGCGCACCTGAGAACCCAGACAGACGCAGGACTTCGTAATCGTTTCCATAGGAATCCATTACCGCTAAGAGAATTTTTGTATATTCAATTTGTAATCGATTACGTTTTATGTGTCAATGCGATTTACTGATGGGCCACACAAAACACATAGTCAAAAATCGTTACTCTATTAAATATCAAAGTTTTATTTTTGTTGCCCATATTGGCGTCCATCGATTCAGCTCGCCCATGAATGACAAATTGCTTCAAAAGCTTGCGGTTTTAAGGCACTATTCTTATAAGCGCAACGTAATCGATTACAAGGAACAGGCAGGATGGCGAGAATTCAGGACGTAGCCAAACACGCGGGGGTCTCGGTCGCATCCGTCTCCCGCGTACTCGCAGGCTTGCCGGGCGTCAGTGATACGACGCGCGAGCGCGTGATGCGCTCGGTGGATGCGCTGGGCTATCGCCCCGATCTGGCAGCCCGCCGCCTGCGCTCACGGCGCACCGATACGCTCGGGCTGATCGTCTCTGACATTCGCAACCCCTTCTTCATGGAGGTCAGCCGGGCCGTCGAAGACGTCGCCTACGCCAACCGCCTGCGCGTGATGCTGTGCAACGCCGACGAAGACCCGGACAAGGAGTCGTTCTACCTCGAAATGATGCGCGACGAGAACGTCGCCGGCGTCATCCTCTCCCCCACCCTGCCCATGCTGGCGCGCTACAAGTCTGCTGACTACCCTTTCCCGATGGTGCTGGTTGACCGCTGCAACAGCACGGTCGAAGCCGATGCTGTGGTGCTCGACAACGTAGATGCCGCCATGCGCCTGACCCGCCATCTCATTGAAGCCGGGCAGCGCAAGATCGCGTTTTTTTACGGCGCAGGCAGTGCTACCGGGCAACAACGCCATGACGGCTATCTCGCGGCACTCGCCGGCGCCGGCCTGAGTCCTATTGCTCAGGCCTTGCGCCCGACCGTCGAAGAAGCCCGGGTGGTCGCGCGCAACTTTCTGGAGCGCCAGAAGCCACTGCCCGACGCCATCGTCGCCAGCAGCGGCCTGATCTTGCTCGGGCTGGTGGAAGCCCTGCGGGATGTTGGCCTGCGTTACCCCGACGACATTGCCCTCGCCGGCTTTGACGACATGCCCTGGACGCGCCTGGTCACGCCCGCCATCACCGTGGTGGCGCAGCCCACCTACGAAATGGGACGTGCTGCGATTGAGTTGCTGCGCGCACGGATCCAGCAACCGGAACAGGTCGTGCGCCGCGTGGTGTTGCGTGGCGAATTGATCGTGCGCGAGTCCAGCAGCCCCCGCAAGTAAAGCCCTGCCCGAACGGCCCGACTTGTTTCAACGCAAACCCCTTGCCGGCAAAGCCGACGAATATCCGCCCGCTTGCAACGCAGTCCGATGCCATCCGGCTGTCCATCGGTGCGCCCGCCAGGCAAGAAACAAGGGGAAGGTGATGAACAAGGAACTGATCGCTTACTGCGGTCTCTACTGCGGTGGCTGCCGCGTCTACCAAGCAACGCAGGCTGGCAAGCCCGAGCACTACGAAGACGGCTCGCCCATGGTATGCACAGGCTGTCGCAGCCTCGGCCCGGTTGCCGCATGGTGCGACACCCAATGCGCCATCAAGCAGTGCTGCCGCGACAGAGGCGTCGACAACTGCCTCGCCTGCGACGACAACCCTTGCGACAAGATGACCGGCTTCATGCAGGACCCCGCCTACCCTTATCACCTTGAGGTGCAGGACAACATGACGCGCCTGCGCGAAATCGGCCCCGATGCCTGGGTGCGCGCAATGGAGGCACGCTATCGCTGCAAAGCCTGCGCCCAGACCTTCAACTGGTTTGAGCGCACCTGCTCGGCCTGCGGCCAGCCGACGCCCTGACAGCGCTATAAACCAGGGCATAAGGTTTTGAAACGATAGAAAAGCGGGCGTTGACGACGGACAAACCCCGAGTTGATCGCAGATGCCCCCGTCCGGCGCCAGTCTCACGTAAAATCACCGCTTTTCTCAGACCTCCCTTACCGGAACCGACAACATGACCAAGCTATTCATCGAAGATCTGGATCTCGCTGGCAAACGCGCCCTCATTCGCGTGGACTTCAACGTGCCCGTCAAGAACGGCGTCGTCGAGAGCGACAAGCGCATCCGCGCGGCACTGCCGACCATCAAGTACGCGCTGAGCAAGGGCGCTTCCGTGGTGCTGATGTCCCACCTGGGCCGCCCGGATGGCAAGAAGAACCTGAAGTACACGCTGGCACCGGTTGCCAAGCGTCTCGAAGAGCTGCTGGGCAGCCCGGTTCAATTCATCGACGATTGCGTTGGCCCGGCAGTTGAAGCCGCTGTCGCCAAGCTCGCCGCCGGTCAAGTCGCCCTGCTCGAAAACGTCCGCTTCTACCTCGAAGAAGAAGGCAAGACCAAAGACGCAGAAGGCAACACCGTCAAGGCTGACAAGGCCAAGGTTGAAGAATTCCGCGCCGGCCTGACCCGTCTGGGCGACGTGTTCATCAACGACGCGTTCGGTACCGCCCACCGCGCTCACTCTTCGATGGTGGGTGTGAATCTGCCGCGCGCCACCGGCTACCTGCTGAAGAAAGAGCTCGACTTCCTGGGTGAAGCCGTCAACAAGCCGGTTCGTCCGCTGGTCGCCATCATTGGTGGCTCCAAGATCTCTGGCAAGATCGACGTGATCGAAGCCCTGCTGCCGAAGGTCGACAAACTGCTGATCGGTGGCGGCATGGCCTTCACCTTCCTGAAGGCCCAAGGCAAGGAAATCGGCCGCTCGCTGTGTGAAAACGACAAGGTCGAACTGGCCAAGAGCCTGATGGCCAAGGCTGGCGACAAGCTGGTGCTGCCGGTCGACACCATGGTCACCAAGAAGCTGGACTTCGACGCCCGCACCCTGGATGGCCTGGTTGAAGTCTCCTGCGACGCCATCCCGGCGGATCAGGAAGGTGTGGACATCGGCTCCAAGTCCGCTGCCCACTACGCAGAAATCGTGCGCAACGCCAAGACCGTGCTGTGGAACGGCCCGATGGGCGTGTTCGAAATCGACGCCTCCGCAGTCGGCACCTACGCTGTGGCCAACGCACTGGTAGAAGCCACAGCCAAGGGCGCAATCACCGTGGTGGGCGGTGGTGACTCCGTTGCTGCTGTCGAAAAGGCGGGCCTGGAAGACAAGGTTTCCCACGTTTCCACCGGCGGCGGCGCATCGCTCGAATTCCTCGAAGGCAAGGCTCTGCCGGGCGTCGATGCACTGACCGACAAGTAATTCCGTTACACGGCTGGCTCGCCAGCCCTGCACACCAAACGCCCCGCCTGCCGGGGCGTTTTCATGTGCACAGCTCCGCGCCGTACGATCACCACCAAACGGCGTAGGCAGGAAACCCGCCCGGCTGAAATGGTCGTGCCGAAGAACCGCGCCCCGTCTGCTTCTTGAGCATGCCTAGTCGCACAGCCGCACCGATACTCCTTCGTCAAGCCAACAGGCTGAAGAGCGCCGCAGCTTGCGGCTCTCTGGCCACATGCGATTCAGGCTCTTCGCCCTTGCCAGGCGGCCAGGGGCCAGGCCAGCAATGCGGCGGCAGCGCCGAAGCCGGCGGAAACGGCGAACAGATTCGCCCAGTCCACCCAGTAGGCGAGGTCGGAGAGCTGTGCGCCGATCAGTCCCGGCACGCTGAGCATGCAAACGACACAGACCAGAACGCCGACAATCAACGCCACCGGCAAGCGACGGCGCCAAGGCAGCGGGCGGGCACGCAGGGCAACCAGTAGCAGCACGGCCAGCACAGCGCCATAGATCGCGAGCAGCGGCCAGTAAGTAAGCGCGAGCTCCCAGAGAATGTTTGCAGCAAGCCAGATTTCATACATGGTCATTCTCCTTAGACGTGGCCCTTGAGCACGGCAAAATACGCGGGCTTGAGCAATTTCACCTTCATCAGCCAGGCAAACCAGCTTTCCTGCAGCGGTTCGATCATCGGCAGCGAGGGCGTGAGCTTGCCTTCATAGTCAAATTCGATCAGCAACGCCGAGCCTTCACGCACGATCAAGGGGCATGAGGTATAGCCGTCAAATTTCTGCTGCGGTGCGCGTCCGGCGATCACCTCGACCAGATTGGCCGTAACGATCGGCGCACTCTTCTTCACCGTCGCCGCTGTCTTGCCGCGCGGCGTGCCGTTGATGTCACCCACCCCGAACACGTTCGGGAAGCGCTTGTGCTGCAGGGTTTCCTTGTCGACCTCCAGCCAGCCCCCGGCGGCCATCGGTCCATCCTGCCAGGCCAATTCGCTCTTCTTCACCGCATCGGGCGCACGCATGGGCGGCACAACGTGGATGAAGTCATAGGGTCGCTCGATATTCTCACCGGCCGGGGTGACGAAGCGGGCGCGATGCGCGCCGATATCGATGCCGACCAGCTTGTGTTCGAATTCCACACCTATGCCAAGAGCCTGCCAGCGGGTCAGCACCTCTTCATTGATACGCGGCACACCGAACACGTTCTTCTGTGCAGACTGGAAACTGATTTTGGACTTGCCGAGCGTACCCGCCTTGAGCAAACGGTCACGCAGCATGAAAGTCGTCTTCAGCGGCGCGCCCGCACACTTCATCGGCGTGGCCGGCAGCGTCATGATGGCTTCGCCGCCCTTGTCGCGAAACGCGGCCATCGCCTGCCAGCTTGCCTCTGCTCCGTCCGGCCCGTTGTAAACGCTCGCCAGGCCTTCGCGCCCGATGGCCGCTGTGTCCATGCCTTCGATGCCGGCATAATTCAGATGCAGTCCCGTCGCAACGACCAGAAAGTCGTAGCGGATCTTGCGTCCGCCATCAGTCGTGACGCTGTTAGCCACCGGATCGAATTCGGCCACCATCTCCTGCAGCCATTCGACACCTGAAGGCACAAGCGGCGCAACTGGATCAATCACTTTGTCTTTGGTCCAGACACCCGTTCCGATCAATGTGTAGCCGGGCTGGTAAAAGTGCTGCGGGCGCCGGTCGAGGATCGTGATCTTTGCGCCGTCCAGTTCGCGACGCAACCGGTTGGCCAGTGCCAAGCCACCCAGCCCGCTACCCGCAATCACGATATGGGCAGATGTCTTGAATGGCGCAGCCCGGGCATTCTGCGTAGTCGTCAGCAACAAGGAAGAGCCGGCCAGCAGGCGCAGGAAGTCGCGACGATCGACCGCTGCCGAAATTTCAGGCGCGCTGGATTCAGGTTGTAGTCCTTGTTTCATGTCGCTCTCCTTGATGTGTTGAACCAGTCGACCGCCCTTGCTTCAATAGTAGCCCGCGTTATCCCGAAAACATGAAGGTGTCGCCTTTAGTCACCCGGAATCAACCGCCCTGTCTGAGCCCACATTCGTCACGTCGGACGAACGCCAGTCTGACGTTCCCACTTTTGACAGAAAAGCCCTGACCCGTTCCGAACTGATTGGTTTTGGAAAATGGCCGTCCATACCCGCATTCAGACATTCATCCCTATCCGCCTGCATGGCGTTAGCGCTCATGGCAACGACGGGCGTTCGCTGTCGCCCTTCCCTGCGCTCCCGCTCCCGGAAAAGCCGGGTGGCTTCCAGCCCGCCCATCACGGGCATCTGCATGTCCATGAACACCAGATCGAACACCTGCTGTTCAAGCACATCGAGCGCCGCCTGGCCATTCTCTGCCACCACCACCTGGTGCCCCAGCTTGCCTATCAAAGCTGCCGCAACTTTTTGATTGACGACGTTATCTTCAACCAGAAGTATGCGTAATGCAGTCCGATCTTCTCGCAGCGTATGCCGGGTAACCAACGTGGGCGGTTCTGGCTCAAGAGGCACTCTGCCAAGTAATTTGCAAAGCGCCTGGTACAGATCGGCAGGCGCGGCGGGCTTGGAAAAATATGCACCGATCCCCAATTCACGGCACCTCTCGGCATCACCACGCATGGCGGCCGAAGTCAGCATGAGCAACGAGCTCATGCTCACCCCATGCTCCTTGAATTTCCGTGCCAGGAGATAACCGTCCATATCCGGCATGTGCGCATCCAGCAGAATGAAGTCGAATCGCAGGTCCTTAGCGGTCTCTCGGTCATAAATAGCCAACGCATCGAGCGCGGATACTGTCTGAAAGACGTGCACACCCCACTGAGTCAGGGTCTTTTCCAGGACAAGCAGGTTGGTCGCATTGTCATCAACAATCAGCGCACGGCACCCTTCTGGCAAACTGGCGTTGTCAGCGATTGCTGGCCCTGGTTCTTCAACAATGGGCAATTCGAGCTCCACAAAAAACTGGCTGCCTTTACCTGCTTCACTTTCGGCCCAGATTTTCCCTCCCATCAACTCCACCAGGCGTCTTGATATCGAAAGCCCCAGTCCGGTACCTCCAAAACGCCGGGTAGTACTTGCATCCTCCTGAGAAAACGCCTCAAAGATCATCGCGATCTTGTCAGGCGCAATGCCAATCCCCGTGTCTTCGACAGCAATGCGAAGCCGGCAGTGGCTTGCTTGAGCACTCTCCAGGCATTTTGCACGCAGGACCACTTCACCTTTTTCTGTGAATTTGATGGCGTTACCAAGCAGATTCAGCACGATTTGCCGCAACCGGCCGGGATCGCCCAGAAGCCGAGGGGGCAATTGCGGGTCAAGCTCAAAAACCAATTCAAGCTGCTTTTCGCATGCCCGCAGAGAAAGCGGACGCAAGGCTTCCGTCAGCAAGGCCGACAGATTGAACGCTATATGTTCAATACTGAGCTTGCCGGCATCAATCTTGGAAAAATCGAGAATGTCATTAATGACCGTCAGCATGGCATCGGAAGAGGATCTGACAATGCTCAGGTACTCGCGCTGCTGATCATTCAGCGGCGTATCCATGGCCAGTTCGGTCATGCCGATGATGCCGTTGAGCGGCGTCCGGATCTCATGACTCATATTGGCCAGAAACTGGGATTTGGCCACATTGGCCATTTCTGCCTGCTCTTTGGCTTGTTGCAAATGGCCTTGAGCCGCATTGATGCGGCGTAGAAAGAAACGCCCCAGCCCCATCACCGAAAAGATCACCAGCAACACGACGCCCGCCTGAGTCAAACGCAGGTTGCTTTGTTGCTTTGCCAGGCGAGCTTCCAGACGAGCGAGATTATTTGCACTCTCAAACAACAGGCGGCTGGCATTCTCGTCGAGCCGATAGAAGAAGGGCGGGATGCTCTTGTAGCGCATCTTGACGGCTGCGATAGCCTCCTTGGCGCAGGGCAGTTCGTCTTCCACGCAGGTGTCCCGCGTGACCAGCAGAACGGAAACATCGTCGGCAAGCTTGCGTATCTGGTCGACAAAAGGCCCGATCTCGATCGCCTCCAGAATAAATGTGGTGTCGTCCATCATTGGCGTGTATTCAACCTCGCGCAGCATCTCGTCTTGCCCCTCGACATTCAGAGCAATCCTCTGGCTGGCTTTGCCACCTTTCTGCAGCACCCCGATGAGTCCATCAAGATGATCAGCATCTTCAAAAATGGCCTTGATCAGCTTCTTCTGCCCGATAGCCCCGGTTGTCGGCGCAAGCTGGTAGAAGCGACTCTGAATCTCTCTGGCATGGCTGACAATCTGCTCGCCAATGAACAGGCGGGCGCGCTCGTTTGCACTACGACGATTGAGGTCTTCGATCAGGGAAGAAATGAGCGCCGACACCCCAACGACGGCCAGAAAACCTGCAAAAAAGAGTACCAATAAAGCCGTGCTGGCCTTTTTGGTATTTTGCAGCTCTTGGCTCATCGACAATTACCCGATGCTATTTGTTATCAAGAAAACCGTGCTTCCGAAACACTGCCTGACCTTCTTCGGACGCGGCATAGTCGATAAATTTACGGGCAAGCGCAGGGTTCTTGCTGAACGTTAACTGCATCAGCAACAAGGCCTGTGGTTTAGCCATCTTCTTGTCCATATCAACGGCTTCCATATGCGGGGCATTGTCCGGAAAAAATGCCGTCGCACGCCAGTTCAACGCAACATCTACATCACCACGTTTCATTGCTAACATGATCGAACGGGAGTCCGGCAACAACTCCAGCGCTCTCGAAACCACTTTGGGATAGATACCTGCTGCGTCAAGCATGGTTTTGGTTTCCTGGCCCACACTGCCGCTCTCGGAGTTTCCGATCACAACAACCAGATCCTTGCGCAGCAATTCATTCAGATCGCCCTTCACTTTCTTCGGATTGCCCTTTTGAACGAAGATAGCCATCTGGTTGTAGCCGACAAGTTTGAAATCGCCGAGCAAGCCGTCTGCCATATGTTTTTCACGATAAGACGGCTCACCGGGCAGATAAAGGTCACCCTGCCGGCTCTTCTTGGCGCTTTGATAGAGGTCTTCAGACCCGCCTTGCGCAATCTGGATTTTTACGTTTTCGGTTTGCTCGAAATTGCGCGCCAGTTCAGTCATCGGCCGAACCTGAGTGATCCCGCAGTAAATCAGCATGTTCTGCTGCTGTGCCCAGGAAGAAACACTGACGAGAACAATGGCCAGTGAAAGAATGAGTTTTGCTTTGAACATATCAACGCCTCCGGGACAACAGGCCGTTCAAAAGAAAAATGTACCTGTCTATTCCATAAATTCCGTACTCAGGCAGCCCGTCGCTCACGCTTTCCCAGGGTTTTCATTGATCCGGCTCTGTATTCAGTTTGCTACACAGAGAAGCCTTCAACCGCCACTAAACTAATGGCTCAAGAAACCATTAACGGGTCCAGTCAAGAAAACTTTCAGATTCATCTCTCAACCCTTGCCCGGCAAGCGGAACGCGCTTGCCAATGACTCAAGCTCTGCAGCATTGCTCTCGATGCTCGCCAGTCTGGCATCAATACCATGCAGACTGCCGGCAATCTCTCTGGTCAGCGCTGCAATATCCTGAACATGATTGGCAGTCGTCTGGGCCCGGTCTTCCTGATCGCCGATGTCATGCGCAATTGACTGCATCAGCGTCTGCACTTCTCCTGTACCGTCAAAGATCTGGCGTAAAGCGTCTTCAGAAGTGCGGATGTAGCCAGAAGTGGAATCTACATGCTTCTGCATGTCATGGGTTGCCGTCACGGCAACACTGACCTGCTTGCGTATCCCCTCCACTACCTGCGCAATGCGTACGGTACTTTGGGCTGTTTTCTCGGCCAGTTTCCGTACTTCATCGGCAACTACAGCGAACCCTCGACCGGCTTCGCCCGCACGCGCTGCCTCAATTGCTGCATTAAGCGCCAGAAGATTGGTCTGCGATGCTATTTCACCGATCTCGCCGGACACCAACGAGATGACCTGTACAGACTCATTCAGGCCAACGATGATCTCGCCGGTCTTGCGCGAAGCCGATTCCATGTCGGCCGACGCCGCCAGCTCTGCACAAACAGCCTGCATGCCTTGCTGCGCAAGCTCCACACTCAGGCTCGACTTATACGCTACAAGACGCGCCGTCCCGGAGATACCCGCAATTGTTGCAGACAGATCGCTGATAGCCTGATCGACAGACCGTGTCCGCTCATCCTGCATGTCAGCATGTCCAGTCAGCAGGCGCGTACCCTTTTGAGGATGCTTATGGATGAAGGCGAACCCGCCCCTTCCTTGGACTATCGGCTTGCGCTTCCGCCGCTTGACTACCCATTCGGGAGGCGGGTGCGAGTGGTCCGTCCCAAGACATGCCGTGCGGCGGAACGCAACGCGGTTCCGCCAATCAAACACTCGTGAAACCTGATTCTCGTCTTGCGAACTCCAGTACAAGTTGTAACACCTTGAGGCCCTTGCAAAGGGTTAATGTAAGCAATGGGGTTGCCTTTGTGAGTGTCGAATCCTGAAGGAGCGCCTATGTCGTTTGCTCACCTCTACCGGCCTCCCCGGTGTCAGATCGAAAAGCTGGCTGCAGAAGGACAATGCTTCGCAGTCATCGCACGTAGTCTCGGTACCCAAATAGGTCCGTGACCCGCTCAAGCAGGAATGGTCGTCGCAACAGTTCAGTGGTCGCTCAGGGCTTTGCGCGAACACCAGCGGCAGCTCAGTCAGCTCACAAGCGATCTACGTCGGACTCTCCCGCATGCACAGTCCGCTGGGCCGGCACAAGCACCGGTCAGGGACCGCGAATGACAAGGGGCTGTCTGCCACATCCGCGCCCAACCTCATCACGTAACAGCGGCGATGGGCATGCGCTTGACAGCCCTTTCGGGAAGACACAAGCAGACTTGTCTGGGGTCCCTCCTTATCGCTTATCGAGTATGCCCTAAGATGCTGGCACACAGCCCTCCACACGTGATGAGCTATTGCGCGTGATAGAGTGGCCAACGTCATGAAGTAACACAACGGGGGCTGTGCTTTTATGTGTCGAGTTTCTATTGCGGCGATGTCGCTTGCAGTTATCTCCATCCTGTTTGGTTGCGGAGGCGGTGGTGGGCAAAGCGAATCGGAAATCGTTTACCCGCCCAGTTCAACCGGGGTGCCAAACATACGGAATTATCGACCCATGCCCTACGGAAACCCGCCCGGGGCCTCGGAGAAGGCCTTCGCCGCGCAGCGTGGCATCGGTCGTGGCGTAAACTTCGGCAACATGCTGGAGGCTCCATGGGAGGGTTACTGGGGGGTATCTGTCACGGACGAGTTCATCGATAAAGCCAAAGAGGCTGGTTTTACTTCGATTCGTCTGCCGGTGAAGTTCAGCAACTATGCTGCGACAACGCCTCCGTACGAGATAGACCCAGTGTTCATGCAACGTGTCGAAGAAGTCGTCGACAAGCTCCTAGCAAAGGGCTTCTATGTTGTGCTGGACATGCACCATTACATGGACATATACGGGCAGCCGGAGCATGAAGGGGCGAAGTCCCTGAACAACCCTGAAGCCGTCGACGTTCGCCTGATCATGATGTGGGAGCACATTTCTCAGAGATTCAAGTCCAAGAGTGATCGCCTCCTTTACGAATTACTGAACGAGCCGAGCAGTCGCTTGAATGGCCCGGACGAGAACCCCGGAGAAATGTGGAACATCCTGGCAGCGCGGACCCTCGGTGCAATTCGAAAGATCGAACCCGACCGCGTCGTCGTGATCGGCCCAGTCTTCTACAACACCGCGGAAATGCTTGATTACCTGAAGCTGCCTAACGACCCCCATATCGTCGTCACGGTCCATCACTACGGCCCCCCCGATTTCTATCTCCAAGGTGCGACATTCGTGTCGCCGGTACCACCCATCGGAGTCAGCTGCTGTGATGAAGAGAGAAAGAAAGTCTTGGTTGAGTCTTTCTCAATCGCGAAGAGATGGTCGGACAAATATAAGTATCCGATCTTCCTCGGAGAGTTCGGAAGCTCCATATATGCTGACGCTGATTCGAGATCCGCGTATAACCGCGTCATGCGAGACGGCGCAGAGCGGAATGGCCTCACGTGGACCTACTGGGAGTTTGCGTCAGCCTTTGGCTTATACGATCAGGAAGCACACGCCTTCCGGCCAAAGGTGATGGAAGGCTTGCTGGGCGATTGATGCGCCCTCGACATGCGAGGCTGACGTCCGTCGTTACTCCGGATGAAGATCAAGCCAGCATCCGGAGCTTTTCGTGCGGTCAGCGGCAAACGCACCGCAGAGCGTGCGCACGGCCTCTCCAAGCGCCGCTTGCAGCAAGCGTCTGCGGGCATGCCAAGCCAGGACCCGCATCGCTGCTTGGCTCTGGCATGGCATGCCGCGGGAGGTCCTGCCCGCAAGCCTCTTCAGGCATGCCGATGGAAACTACCCGCGGGACAGAAATTTCATCTTGAAGCGCTTGCCCTTGATGTTGCTGGCGGCGAGCCGTGTCATGGCTTGCGTGGCGACCTGGCGGTCGAGCGCGACGTAGGTGATGGTGTCGAAGACGTTGATCTTGCCGACTTGCTCCTTGGTCAAGCCGACCTCGCCGGTGAGCGCGCCGAGCAGATCGCCGGGGCGCAGCTTGTCGCGCTTGCCGCCGATGATCAGCAGGGTGCGCATCTGCGCTTCTGCGCTTTGGGCCCGCCCTGCGATTTGGCTTCCAGCTCGGCCAGCGGATACCAGCTCGCAGGCTGGCCCTGATAGTCTTCGACGAGCTTGACCCATTTGCGCTCTTCCGGCGCGCACAGGCTGAGCGCCAGGCCGCTCTCGTCGACACGGCCGGTGCGGCCGATGCGATGGACGTGGACTTCCTGGTCGCGCGAGATATCGGCACTGATCACCATCGCGAGCGACTGGATATCCAGGCCGCGCGCGGCCACGTCGGTCGCGACGAGGATCGGGCAACTGCGGTTGGCGAACTGGATGAGGATCTCGTCGCGGTCGCGCTGCTCCAGATCGCCATGCAGGGCCAGTGCGTCCATGCCGCTGCGGTTGATCTCGGCGACCAGCTCGCGGCAATGGATCTTGGTGTTGCAGAAGATCAGCGCCGAGGCCGGGCAGAAATGCTGAAGTAATTTCACCACGGCCGCGTTGCGCTCGGCATGGGGAACTTCA
Organism: Uliginosibacterium sp.; assembly: GCA_016718265.1. GTDB lineage: Bacteria > Pseudomonadota > Gammaproteobacteria > Burkholderiales > Rhodocyclaceae > Uliginosibacterium. The sequence goes on from JADKDZ010000005.1 coordinate 377,270, forward strand.
TAAAAACGCTGCTCGATGCGGCTGCCATCGTGCAGGGCCTCCACCTTGATCTCGGCCGGCTCGCGCAGAAATTCGGCCGTGGCATGACGAATGTCATCCGGGTAGGTAGCGGAGAACAGCAGGGTCTGGCGCTTGGCCGGGCAGGCGCTGACGATGTTGGCGATTTCGTCGAAGAAACCCATATCCGTCATGCGGTCGGCTTCGTCCAGCACCAGGGTCTTGAGCTGGCTGAGATCGATGCTGGCGCGCCCGAGGTGATCGCGAATCCGCCCCGGCGTGCCTACCGCGATATGCGCGCCGCCTTCCAGCGAAGCGATCTGTGGCGCGATCGGCGTTCCGCCACACAGGGTGACGACCTTGACGTTGTCGGACTGGCGGGCCAGGCGGCGCAACTCGTTGGCGACCTGATCGGCCAGCTCGCGCGTCGGGCACAGCACCAGCGCCTGCAGCGCAAAATTCTCCGCCACCAGCGTGTGCAGGATGCCCAGGCCAAAAGCGGCAGTCTTGCCGCTCCCGGTCTTGGCCTGGGCGATCAGATCTCGCCCGGCCAAGATCTCCGGCAGGCTGGCCGCCTGGATCGCGGTCATCTGAAGGTAGCCCAGGCTGTCGAGGTTGCGCAGCAGTGCGGGGGAAAGAGGCAGGCTGGCGAAGGATGTGGTCGTCACAGGAAGGGCGCGCAAAGCAAAGGGCTGCCAGTCTAGCAGGCTGGCAGCCCCGGGTCTGTCACATTGCTTGCCGAGGCCGCCTGGCTACAGCCCGCCGATGATCTTGTTGCCGGCGGCGTCGGTTTCCACCAGCTTGGACATGTCTTTCTCGATCACCACGCGGTCAATGTACATCGACTGCGTCTTCGGCACGCCGCCGTTCCAGTAGGTGAAAATGTAGAAGAACGGTGCGTAGCTCGCGGCTGTCTTGAGGGTGCGAACGTCCTGGAGATCAAGAAACAGCACCATCTGGTTACCCTTCTTGCGCCACGCGCGAACCCGGCCCGTGCCGCCCTGGCTCTTCGGTACATTGTCGAAATCCACTTGAATTTCGAAGGTCTCCCACGCGCCTCTCTGCATGACTTCGCCTGTGTCATACCAGTACTTTCCAGTACCGCTGTCACCCTCGAAGATATACGTCAGTTCTCCATCTTCCGACGCGGGAACCCCAAGACACAGCGTTTTCAGATACAGATCGTGGTAGCCCTCATTGCCCTGCGAGGTTTGGTCTAGTTCCGTACGAATGCGGAAGAACTTGAGACGACCGCCACCACAGGCATACCAATCGAAACCTGTCGGGAAGTACACCGACCACTGGGCGTGCACACTCTGCCCCTTGCCGAGCGAAGTCGGGAAGTTGGCGCCGCCGCCCATGGCCCATTCGGTCGCACCGGCGGTCGCTGTCGTCTTCCAGGCCTTGCTGCCAAAGGCCACGCGCTCGGTTGAGATCGTGCCGAAATTGGTGTCGCCCTTGTCGGCTTCCAGCAGCATCCAGGGGGTGAATTTGAGCTGGCCGCTGCTGGCGGGCCCGCCGCTGCTCGACGAACTGGAACTGCTGGACGAGCTGGAACTGCTTCCGCCACTGGAGCTGCTCGAAGAGGAACTCGAACTGCTGCTGGAGCTACTGGAAGAAGAACTCGACGAGCTCGACTTGCCACCACTGCTGGAGGATGAAGAGCTCGAACTACTGCTTGAACTGCTCGAAGACGAACTTGATGTACTTGATTTTCCGCCACTGCTACTGCTGGACTGGATGAGCTCGACGAGCTGCTGGAGCTCGACCCGCCCGAGACCGGCGCGGCCGCCGTGCTGACCTGGATCGTTGCGGCCATCGAGGCATTGCCCTCGGCATCGCGGGCATGCACGGCAATCGTGTACGACGTGGCGGCGCGCAGTCCGCTGGCGGTGTAATTGCTCGCCGTGCTCCCCAGGGTGGCGATCAGTACGCCATTGAGCGTGACGTCATAGACCGCAACGCCTGTGTTGTCGCTGGCGGGCAGCCAGGCCACGCTGAGGCTGCTCTGGCCGATCTGGGTCGCACGCAGGCTGCCCGGTGCAGAAGGCGGCTGGGTGTCGCGCACCGCCGCCAAGGGCGGCGTGAGCACCACCAGCTCAGCCGACGCGGGCGAGAGATTGCCGGCCGCATCGCGCGCCTTGATCTGGTAGCGGTGCGTCGTATTCGGGCTCACCGACACGTCGAGATACACCAGGGTGTTCGCGCTCACGCTGCCCAAGAACCGGCCATCGCGATACACATCGTAGGCCGACACGCCGCGATCATCGCTCGCGCCGCCCCAGCGCAGCAGCACGCTGGTGGCGGTCAGGCCAGAATACGCCGGCGCCTCGGGCGCGCTGGGCGCCTGCGTATCCGGGCTTGCCCCCGTGCCACCCGAGCTGGAACTGGTGCTCAGGTTCGGGCTGCCTGTGCCGTCCGACGCCTCGCCCCCACCCCCGCCCCCACAGGCCGAAAGCAGGAGCAGAGAGGCGAGAAGCAGGCTTGCACGGGGGAGGATGAATCGCATGTTGAGACCTGACTGCGTGGCACGCACGCGCGAGAACAAAACCAGGGAAAACGTCGCATCGGGATCGCGGACGCCGCTTCACGCGCGGCTCCCGGGACTTCCGGATTGACGGCCATGCTACGGCGGACCTAAGGGCAGACAAAAGCCGCCTGTCGGAAAACGACAATGGCATTCATATCGCTTGGTTTTTTGGTAAAACAGGCTTCGGCTTGGCCTGCTGCTACAATGGCTGCGCCTGTTTCCCGCCACCCTGCTTCGATGAAAGATTCCTTCCAGCTCTACAAACGCCTGCTCGTCTACATCAAGCCTTACTGGCGGGTGTCGCTGCTATCCATCCTGGCGATGTCGGCGGTAGCGCTGCTCACGCCGCTGATGGGGCAGCAGATGAAGGCGCTGGTGGATGACGTGCTGATCGCGAAATCGCCGGGCGCACTCAACAGCGTACTGATCGCGCTGGTCGGTATCGTGTTCTGCAAGAGTCTGGCGGAATATGCCTCCAATGTGTCCAGCCAGTGGGTGGCCAACAAAGCCATCGACGATCTGCGCCGGCTGGTTTTCGCACACCAGATGCGCCTGCCGATCGCGACCCATCAGGCCCAGACGTCGGGGCGCATGCTGTCGCGGGTGACGTATGACATTCCGCAGGTCGGTGCCGCCCTGTCGACGGCCTGGGTGATCGTGATCCAGGATTCCTTGCAGGTGCTCGCCCTGCTGGCGTATCTGTTTTACAGCGCCTGGCACCTCACCCTGATCATTCTGGCCATCGGCCCACTGATCGCCTGGGTGATCCGCAAGGCCAGCACGGGAATGCGCGCCTCGAACCGCAATCAGCAACTGCAGATGGGCGAGATGACCTGTGCAGTCGAAGAACAACTGGCGGGGATGCGCGAGATCAAGATCTTTGGCACGGCAGACTTCGAAGCGAGTCGTTTCGCCGCTATCTCGGATCGCCTGCGTCGCGAGACCATGCGGGTAGTGCGGATTGCGGCACTGAACGTGCCCATGGTGCAGGTGCTCGCCTTCATGGCTGCCGCCTGCGTGATCTGGGCGGCCGGTGGGCTCGTATCCAGCGGGCGCCTCACGCCGGGCGACCTGATGGCCTATGTGACGGCCACCGGCCTGATCTTCGAGCCGATCCGGCGGCTGACCAACATCAATTCGACCATCCAGCGCGGGCTGGCGGGCGCACAGAGCATCTTCGAGCTGATCGACGAGCGGCCGGAGCCTGACACGGGCACCCGGCTGCTGGCCGCGCCGCACAGCACCCGCGGCGCAATCCGCTTTGAGAACGTGAGTTTCGCTTACCCCGGCCAGGAGAGCCCGGCGATCCATGCGCTTTCGCTGACAATAGCGCCGGGCGAAACGGTGGCCTTTGTGGGCGCATCCGGAAGCGGCAAGACCACGCTGGTGGCGCTGGTGGCGCGGTTCTTCGAGCCACAAGCCGGCCGCATCCTGATCGACGAGGTGCCGGTCGACGAAATGCCCCTATCCACGCTGCGTGCGCAGCTCGCGCTGATCGGGCAGCATGCCGCGCTGTTTGACGAGACGGTCGCCCACAACATCGGCTATGGCCGCCAGGGCGCCAGCATGGACGAGATCCGCGCTGCCGCCACCCAGGCCCATGCACTGGAGTTTATCGAGAAGCTGCCAGAGGGCTTTGACACCCGGATTGGCACCAACGGCAACCAGCTCTCGGGTGGCCAGCGCCAGCGTCTGGCGATTGCACGTGCCTTTCTCAAGGATGCGCCGATCCTGCTGCTGGACGAGGCGACTTCAGCACTCGACAACGAATCCGAACGTGTGGTGCGAGAGAATCTGGTGGAATTGCGCCGTAACCGCACGGTGCTGGTCGTGGCGCATCGCCTGACCACGATTCGCGACGCCCATCGCATTGTGGTGATGGAGCGCGGCCAGATCGTTGAAATCGGCACGCACGAAGAATTGCTCGCCGCCAATGGTGCATACGCACGCCTGCTCGCGAGTGGTGAAGATGTCGTCGGTGAGGATGCACACGGCCAGCACAAGGCAAGTTGAGCGGAGTCACCCGTCAAGCAAGCTGCGGCAAAGTGGAGGTTTTGATCAAGCCACGCTTGATCGTGAGGGCAGGCAATTCGCCTGGAGAGAGACTAGGCCGTCTGACGCCCTGCTCCAATCGTGGAGTTCTCTGTCGGGGCACTCAGAGGTGGGTACTGCAGGGGTAAAACCGGGAGTCTCCTGGGGTGTCCAGGAGACTCATCTCGCCAGCATGTCTTAGAACCGGTGCATCAAGGCGACGCGCAAGTTTTCTTCAATATGCATATCCGCTTCGTTACGACCGATCGCGCCGAACTCAGTGCTATGACGGGTAACTTCAGACAGATAGGCTTCGCGCTCGGCTTCCTCTGCGCTGGCATTGGCGAGGTGTACCGGGATGAAATCAAACATTCCAAGTGTCGGGACCATTTTGTGACTCTCTTTCTTTGTGGGTTTGGGGGTATGAGATTTCTCATCTCATGGCTTCATCCTACAAACAAAGAACCTCGATTGCCAATTCGAGTGTTTGATTCCACGATCAAATAAATTCAATGCTATCAGGCAGATAGCGTAATCTTATCCGCACATCAGAACGATTTAGCCTTGCGTATCAGAAACGAAAAGCCCGCCATAAGGCGGGCTTTTCGTTGTATTGAATCCAGCTATCTGGAATCGCGTTTCTTAGAAGCGATTCAACAGCAGTGCCATGCGCACGCAGGCATCAATGTGTGCCTGGCTTTCGATGCCGGTGCTGGCGCCGAACTGGGTGCTGTGGCGATTAACCTCGGAGAGGTAAGCATCGCGCTCGGCGTCTTCGATCTGCGCGCGGCCAAGGCGTTCAGGCATAAAATCAAACATACCAAAGGTTGGGACCATTTTGCGTTCTCTTTCTTTATTGTTTATTAGGGGTGGGTTGTCTTGAACCCGTGATTGAATAGTAATGTGTTCGGGTATCGAACTCCAATTCGAGTGTTTGATTGCCCGATAGAAAAACATTTATTTTCCAATCACTTATAGAGTACGCCTAATCACTCATAAGCAAAATTTGTCTGGCGTGTCATATCTGAGGCCACGCCTTCAGGGAATTGGCATAGCACGCCGCATTGATGCCTCAGGCAAGATCAGTGCTCTTCGGAATGCCAGAATGATTCGGGGAGCCAAGGCTCCCCGATCGTGCCATTGCCCGTACCGGCTTTGTCAGGCGATGATCCCGCCCCCCAGGCACACCTTGCTCTCATATACCACCACCGATTGCCCCGGGGTCAGCGCCCACTGCGGCGCGGCAAAGGCGATCTCGGCACGCTCGGCATCCAGGGCATCAATTTCGCAAGGCTGATCCACTGTGCGATAGCGCGGCTTGGCGGCGTACACCCAGTTTGTACGCGGTGCGCGGCCGGCGATCCAGTTGAGGTCTATGGCCCCCAGGCGGTCACGCAGCAGGGCCGGATGATCATGCTCCTGCACCACATAGAGAACATTTTTCGCCATGTCTTTGGCGGCCACGTACCAGGCGTCGTGCTGTCCGTTCTGATCGTTGCCCTTGATCCCGCCTATCTGCAAGCCTTTGCGCTGGCCGATGGTGTGATACATCAGGCCCTGGTGCTCACCCACCACGCGATCATCATCCAGGCTGCGGATCTCGCCCGGCCGGGTCGGCAGGTAGCGCATCAGGAATTCGCGAAACGGGCGCTCGCCAATGAAGCAGATGCCCGTGGAATCCTTTTTGTCAAAAACGTGCAAGCCGGCCGCTGCCGCAATGCCGCGCACATCCCGCTTGTACACTGCCTGCAAGGGGAACAGCGTCCGTGAGAGCTGTGCCTGGTTAAGCCGATACAGGAAATAGCTCTGGTCCTTGGTGCCGTCTTCGGCCTTGAGCAACTGATACTCGGTGCGGCCGTCACTGGTCCATTCCCGCACGCCAGCGTAGTGGCCGGTCGCTATCTTCTCGGCACCGAGTGCCATGGCGTGATCAAGAAAGGCCTTGAACTTGATCTCGCTATTGCACAGCACATCGGGGTTCGGCGTGCGGCCGGCCTCGTACTCGCGCAGGAAGTCGGCGAAGACGCGGTCCTTGTACTCTTTGCTGAAGTTGACGACCTCCAGGTCGATCCCGATCACATCGCAGACCGAAGCGACATCAACGAGGTCTTGCCGAGTTGAGCAGTACTCATCGTCGTCATCGTCCTCCCAGTTTTTCATGAACAGGCCGACCACGTCGTAGCCCTGCTGCTTGAGCAGCAGCGCCGCCACCGACGAATCCACGCCGCCGGACATGCCGACCACCACCTTCATGCCTTGACCATCCACCATCACAATTCCTTTCACACCCGCCGCGACAATCCGCGCGGGCTTGTCATCCGTAATGCCGCACCAGATCCAGCGGAAAGCGCCGGCCGGCCAGGTAATCTTCGAGGCAGCGTGCCACCATCGGGCTACGGTGGCGCGCTGCCTGCGCCAAGAATTCTTCCGGCGTCAGCCAGGCCGCACGAATGATCCCCTGATCCAGCGCCCGTCCGGCTTCTTCGCCAAGCACCCGGCAGGCAAAGGCGAAGCGCAGGTAGGTGGTATCGCCCTTAGGCCGGGGCCACTGGTAGATGCCCACCAGCGCATCGACGGCCACATGGTGCGCCGTTTCTTCCAGGGCTTCGCGCACACAGGCGTCGACCAGCGACTCGCCGGCTTCAAGGTGCCCGGCGGGCTGGTTCAGGCGCACACCGTCCACGGTGTGTTCCTCCACAAACAAAAACCGCCCGGCCCGCTCCACGAGCGCGGCCACCGTCACGTCCGGTTTCCAGACCATTCCCGCCTCCGCAAAAGCCGCATTCTAGCGGTTGCTCCCGACGAACGCCCCCGCAAAAACGAGGGACGTGCCCGCCCGCATGCGCTAAAATTCCGCCTTTCATACAGTACGCAAGGGGTTTGGACTCATGTCGATGGCTGATCGCGACGGTTTTATCTGGATGGACGGCAAACTGGTGCCCTGGCGCGACGCCAATGTCCACATTCTCACCCATTCCCTGCACTACGGCCTCTCGGTGTTTGAAGGTGTGCGCGCCTACAACACCAATCGCGGCACCGCGATCTTCCGCCTCAAGGAACACACAGACCGCCTCTTTACCTCGGCCCACATCTACATGATGAAGATGCCGTACGACAAAGAGACCATCAACGAGGCGCAGAAAGAAGTCGTCCGCGCCAACAAGCTCGAATCCTGCTACCTGCGGCCGATTGCCTTCTACGGCTCCGAGAAGATGGGCATCTCGACACGCGGCGCCACCGTGCATGTCGCCATCGCCGCCTGGCCCTGGGGCGCCTACCTGGGTGCCGACGGTCTGGAGAAGGGCATCCGCGTCAAGACCTCGTCCTTCTCGCGTCACCATGTAAATGTGACCATGGCCCGTGCCAAGGTTGCCACCACCTACGCCAATTCCATCATCGCCAACCTCGAAGCCACGCAAGACGGCTACGACGAAGCCCTGCTGCTGGACACCGACGGCTTTGTTGCCGAAGGCGCGGGCGAAAACCTCTTCATCATCAAGAACGGCGTGATCTACGAGCCCGAGATTGCTTCCGCGCTCACCGGCATCACCCGCGACACCGTGCATGCCCTCGCCCGCGAACTGGGTTACACCGTGCAGACCCGCCGCCTGACCCGAGACGACGTCTACATCGCCGACGAAGCCTTCTTCACCGGCACCGCCGCCGAAGTCACCCCGATCCGCGAGCTGGACAACCGTCAGATCGGCGAAGGCAAGCGTGGCCCGATCACCACCAAGATCCAGGCCCGCTTCTTCGACCTCGTGAACGGTCGCCTGCCCGAGCACGACGACTGGCTGCACTTCGTCTGAGCCCAAAAGAGCTGCCCGGAGAGCCAATGCTGGTGCGGCTCTCCAGGCTGCCTGCTAGAAGGGCGCTGGCTGAACCAGATCGGGAAAGCGAAGCGCCTGCCGGCACAGGGATTCAAGCACCCGAACGCGATTGAGAGACAGATAGTCGGAAGGCGCCTGCGGCTTTTCCGACCTACGCCCCACAAGGAGAAATCAATGGCCGAAAACAAAGACAAGAACCAGCCCATCGCCGTCGAAGCCAAAGACCTGCCGCTCCATTGCCCGCAGGCCGATGCGCCGCTCTGGGCGCGCCACCCACGCGTGTTTCTCGATGTCACACGCGATGGCGAAGCCAGGTGCCCGTACTGCGGCGCGCACTACGTGCTGCACGGCGACGCGCCCCACGGGCACTGAGCAACAGCCCGCCCGGTGGAAACCACCCCGCTGCTGCGCGGCCAGTGTCAGTGTGGCACCGTCCACTACCAGGTTGAAGACAGCTTCGAGTACGCGCTGAACTGCCATTGCAGCCAATGCCGGCGCGCCACCGGCGCTGCCTTCAAAACCTTCGCCGGGATTCCTCGCCAGCGCCTTCAGCTCATCCAGGGCAAAGACAACCTGCTGATCGTCGGCCAGCCGGAAAGCGCCCACGACGTGCGCTGCCAGCACTGCGGCAGCCTGCTCTACTCCATCGTCCGCGAAGGCGCCTACGCCCACGTCACCCTGGGTACGCTGACCGACACCCCCAGCATCCGCCCCAGCGCCCACATCTTCGTCGGCTCGAAAGCGCCGTGGTTCACCATCACCGACGACCTGCCGCAGCATGACGAGTTCGGCTAGCTGGAAAAGTCGCGGCGTTATCTTCCCGGAAATATCTATGACTAGCAAAATTCTCGATGGCAAAGCCCTAGCCCAACAGATCGAGCACGAACTTACCATTCGCGTGGAAGCCATCAAGCAGCACCCACGCGGCTTCATCCCGATTCTCGCCACCATTCTGGTCGGTGACGATCCCGCCTCGGCCACTTACGTCAAGATGAAAGGCAATGCCTGCGCGCGCGTCGGCATGGAATCGCTCAAAGTCGTACTGCCGCAATCCACAACCACGGCGGAATTGCTTGCCGAAATTGACCGCCTCAATGCCAACCCGCGTATCCAGGGCATCCTGCTCCAGCATCCAGTCCCCGCACAAATCGACGAGCGCCAGTGCTTTGACCGCATCAGCCTCGCCAAGGACGTTGATGGTGTCACCGTGCTCGGCTTCGGCGCCATGTCGATGGGGCTGCCTGCCTATGGCTCCGCCACGCCCGCCGGCATCATGCGGCTGCTCACGCACTACGGCATCGCCATCGAAGGCAAGCATGCCGTCGTCGTCGGCCGTAGTCCCATCCTCGGCAAGCCGGTCGCCATGATGCTGCTCAACGCCAACGCCACCGTCACGCTCTGCCACTCCAGAACGCGGGATCTGCCGCAACTCATTGGCCAGGCCGACATCGTGGTCGGTGCCGTCGGCAAGCCGCGCTTCATCAAGGGAGACTGGATCAAGCCTGGCGCCGTGCTCGTCGATGCGGGCTACCACCCCGGCGGTGTCGGCGACATCGATCTGGTGGCCGCCGTCGACAAATGCTCGGCCTATACACCTGTCCCCGGGGGCGGGGGCCAATGACGATCGCCACGCTGATGGCGCATACGGTGGAGGCAGCCGAGAAATCGCTGACCGGCCACGCCTGATCCACCAGACGACCGCCTCGACGCGATCGCCAACTACTGGTCCAGAAAAGCGCAAAATATCGGTGTCAGGCTTTGCAGGGCCATCACCCCCTGCCTGCGCACCACCGCTCCCTCACGCCGCCCGGACGCCATACCATGAAGACCGCCCTCATCCTGATCGATATCCAGAACGACTATTTCCCCGGCGGCGCCATGACGCTCTTGGGCGCCGATGCAGCCGCCGCGCACGCGGCTGAGTTGCTGCGGGTTTTTCGGCAAAGGCAGCTTGCTGTCGTGCATATCCAGCACATCGCAAACCGCCCTGGTGCCTCGTTCTTCTTGCCTGGAACACCCGGAGCGGAAATCCACGCAGCGCTTTCGCCCGTCGCAGGGGAAGCGGTTTTTCAGAAGAGTTTCCCCAGCAGTTTTCGTGACACGCCCTTGCTGACCCATCTGCGCAGCGAAAACATCACCCGGCTGTACCTTGCCGGCATGATGACGCACATGTGTGTCGATACCACCGTCCGCGCGGCTTTCGATCTTGGCTTTTCCTGTTGCCTGGCACACGATGCTTGCGCCACGCGCGATCTGAGCTTCGACGGCCAACTGGCGACAGCCGCACAGGTACAAACCGCTTACCTTGCAGCGCTGAACGGCCTGTTTGCGCAAGTCAAATCCAGCACAGAACTGATCGCCGCACTGTAATGCCATCGTTCGCCGATAAACCATGCAGCATCGGACCATGAGAATCCTCATCATCACCCCTTCCTGGATCGGCGACACCGTCGCCGCCCAGCCTTTGTTCATGCGCCTGCAGCAGCGCACCCCGGGGGCGATCATTGATGTGCTGGCACCGCCCTGGGTCGCGGCGGTGCTGCATGCGATGCCGGAGATCACTGGCGAGGTGCTCGACAATCCTTTTGCCCACGGCCAGCTCCGGCTGAAGGATCGCTGGGCCTTGGCTCGCCAGCTCAAGGCGCGGAACTATGATGCGGCCTACGTGCTGCCGAATTCCCTGAAGTCTGCGCTGATCCCGGCCTTCGCCGGCATCCCGAAGCGCGTGGGCTTCACCGGCGAGGCGCGCTATGGCCTCATCAATGTCCGCCATACGCTGGATGAAAAGGCGACGCCGCTGCAGGTCGAGCGCTACGCGATACTGGCTGAAGAGCCGCGCCACGCCTTGATCCGCCCGCTGCCGTACCCGAAGCTCAATATCGATGCGCTTTCGCAGGCAAACACCCTGCAGAGCCTTTCCCTGAGCGGATCTCCAGCCCCCGTTATTTTCTGCCCCGGCGCCGAATTCGGCCCGGCCAAGCGCTGGCCAGAGAAGCACTTTGCGGCGCTGGCCCGCCAGCTTGGCGCGCAAGGCATCCCGGTCTGGCTGCTCGGCTCGAAGAAAGACGCGGCCGTCGGCGACGAAATCGTGCGCCTCTCGGACGGTGCAGCGCTCAACCTATGCGGTGTCACCAATCTGGCCCAGGCCATCCATCTGCTGGCCATCGCCCGTCACGTGGTCACCAACGATTCCGGCCTGATGCACGTCGCCGCCGCGCTCGGCACGCCGCTCACCGCACTGTTCGGCTCTTCGAGCCCCGGCTACACCCCGCCGCTGTCGGACACCGCGCAAGTCATCAGCCTCAAGCTCGAATGCAGCCCCTGCTTCAAACGCGAATGCCCGCTGGGCCATCTGGATTGCCTGAACAAGATTGAGCCGGCGCGAGTGCTGGCGAGCATGCCGGGCGTTGCGGCTGAATGAGCGGTCTCCCGAGCTTCCTCCGCGATTACTTCAGCGGCCTGGCCTTGTGCGGGATGGCGGGCTTCGTCCTGATCGTGGCGGCCCTTCACGCCGTGCAGCCGGGCTACGACGCACGCCATCAGTTGATGAGCGAACTCGCCCTGGGGCCGTATGGCGGCTTTTTGCTGGCTGCCTTCACCTCGCTCGCCCTGGCCACGGCCTGCCTGGCTGCCGCCTTGTACCACGCCCGTGCGCATCGCAGCATGGTGGCCCTGCTGGGCGCGGCAGCGCTGTGTTTTCAGGGCGCAGGTCTGTTTCAACTCCACACCGCAACCCGCCTGCACGTCGGGCTGATCGCCGCCGCCTTTGTGCTCTGCGGGCTGGCGATGGCAGGCTTGCCGCGGGCGCTGGCGGCCAAGCGCTTGCGACACCCACGCGTGTTCTCCTGGGGGCTGGGCGGCGCGATGGCTGCCTTTGCCGCGCTGGATCTGCCGATCGGCCTCGCCCAGCGCCTGTCGGCCGCCACCTTGCTGATCTGGATGGTCATCGTCGCGGTCCAGCTGCGGACGCTACGTCCCAAGCCATGAGCCCCTCAGCGCTTCAGGCGTATCTCTACGATCACATCCCGCTTGCCCGGGCGATGGCGGTCGAGGTGTGCCGTGCGACGCCAGACGAAATCGTGCTTGCCGCCCCGCTGGCGCCCAACGTGAACCATCGGGGCACGGCCTTTGGCGGCAGCATCGCCACGCTGGCCACCCTGGCGGGCTGGAGCCTGCTGCGGGTTCGGCTCGACGCGCACGCGCCTTTGCCGCATCTGGTGATCCAGCGCAGCAGCCTGGACTTCCTGCACCCCATCGACGGCGCATTTACCGCGCGGGTGGCCTACCCGGCCGACGCAGACTGGCCTGCATTCCTGGCCGGTCTGAGCGGGAAAGGGCGCGCCCGGCTGACGCTGCAGGTTGAGGTTTTGTGTGGCGACACCCTTGCGGCGCGCATGGAGGGGGTGTTTGTCGCGCTCACGGTGTAGGATTGCGGCCTGATTCCTTGCCCTTGAAACATCATGGATAAACCGCCCTTTCCCACACCGGACGACGCCGAGCGCGCTTTTTACGAGGCCTTCACGCGCGGGGATCTGGATGCCCTCATGGCGGTATGGGCCGAAGACGAAGAAACGGTCTGCGTACACCCGGGCGGCTCGCGCTTTACCGGCTTGGCCGCAATTCGCGAATCCTGGAAACAGCTGTTCGAAACCGGCATGAAATTCATCGTGCGCACCAGCCATCCGGTGAAGAATCACGCCATGCTGATGGCCGTGCATTCGGTGCTGCAGCACATCACGGTCGAGGGCGACGATACGATTGCGCCGCCGCTGATCACCACCAACATCTATATCCGTGGTGCTCAGGGCTGGCAGATGCTGGTCCACCATACCTCGCCCTCGCCGGATACCGACGGTCTGCTGCTGCAGGATTCCCCGCGCACGGTGCACTAGACTATGCGTTCCACGAGAACGCGCCTTCCGTATCGATGCACTACGAAGCACCCGCCTGGTTAAAAGGGGCCCACGCTCAAACCATCTGGCCGCTGGCGATCAAGGGCTTTGGCCCGAAGATGAGCCGCAAGCGCTGGGCGACGCCCGATGGGGATTTCATCGAGCTCGACTTCCTGCCCCTGCAAGAGAAGCAGCCGCTGGTGATCCTGTTCCACGGGCTGGAAGGCTCCAGCCGCAGCCACTATGCGCGTTCGCTGATGCGGGCGGCGCGCGATCGGGGCTGGAATGGCGTGGTGGTGCATTTTCGCGGCTGCTCGGGCGTACCGAATGATCAGCCCCGCGCCTACCATTCCGGCGATGTCGACGAGCTGGACTGGGTGCTGCGCAAGCTGGCGCGCCGCCATCCGGGCGTGCCGCGCTATGCGGCGGGTGTCTCACTCGGCGGTAACGCACTGCTGTGCTGGCTGGGCGCCCAGGGCGTAGCTGCCCATAAGGTCATCCACAAGGCCGCGGCGATCTCGGCGCCGGTCGACCTCACTGTCTCCGGCCATGCGCTGGAGCACGGTTTCAATCAGGTCTACACCCGTTATTTCTTGAGCACCTTGCGCAAGACGGCGGCGTACAAAGTGAAAAAATTCCCGGGCATGATGGATATCTCTGGCGCGGTGACGGCCCGGAACCTGCATGAATTCGACGACGCCTACACTGCGCCGGTGCACGGCTTCCGCGATGCGGCCGACTATTGGCAACGGGCCTCTGCCAAGCCCTGGCTCAGCCAGATCGAGCTGCCCACCTTGATGCTGAACGCCCGCAACGACCCGTTTCTGCCCGCCACCGCGCTACCCGCGCGGCGCGATGTATCGCCCACGGTACTGCTGGAACAACCGGACGAAGGCGGCCACGTCGGCTTTGTGACCGGCCCCTTCCCGGGCCGGCTGGACTGGCTGCCGCAGCGGATACTGAGCTTTTTCGACGAAGCCTGAGCCGCTGCCCCGCGCGCCCCACTCAGGCAAAAGTATTGATCACCCCGCCCGGCTGCCCGGGCTGCGGCACCGACTGAATCAACTGCGCCACTTGCTGTTGCTGGGCATCCATCGATTTCTTGAGCATTTCCAGCTGTGCCGCGCCACGTACCGTGCCCAACTGCTCGGTCTTCAGGCTACTCGCTGCTGCGCTGACTTCCATGATCACATCCTCCCTGCACGGCGCAAATCTGCGCATCCGGCTTTCAGCATAGGCTTCACACAAGCGCATGGTGGCGCCGCCACAAATCTTGACGTTACAAACTCAGACCGGGAAGAACAGGTAGGCGATGCCGATGGCGGCCATGGCGCCCGCCGCATCCGCGATCAGGCAGCAGGGAATCGTGTAGCGCGTGTTGCGCACGGCTACCGAGCCGAAATACACCGCCACAATGTAGAAGGTGGTGTCTGCCGCGCCCTGAAACAGACAGGCCAGGCGGCCGACAAAACTGTCCGCGCCGTAGGTCGTCATCGCGTCGATCATCATGCCGCGAGAGCCGCTGCCCGAAAGCGGCTTCATCAAGGCCGTGGGCAAGGCCGGCACCACATCCGTCGGCGCACCCAGCCAGGCGAGCCCCGCCGAAACGCCCTTGAGCAAGAAGTCCATCCCGCCGCTGGCGCGGAAGACAGCAATCCCCACCAGCATCGCCACCAGGTAGGGCAGCACCAGAATCGCAGTATTGAAGCCCTCCTTCGCGCCCTCGACGAACGCCTCGAAAGCCGCCACCCGCCGCCACACCGCCAGCGCCAGAAAGGCCACGATGATGCCGAACAGCACGAGCCCACTGACGAACGCGCTGGCGGCCGACATCTCGGCCGCCGTGAGCCGGGCGAAGTACCACAGCGTGCCCGAAGCCGCCGCGCACAAGCCCAGCAGCCAGGCCAGCACCACCGGATGATGCAGGCGGATTTTCTGGAAACAGGCCACCGCCAGCAGGCCGGCGAGCGTACTGAAGAAGGTCGCCAGCAGGATCGGCAGGAACACATCGGCCGGATTGGCCGCGCCAAGCTGGGCGCGGTAGGTCATGATGCTCACCGGGATCAGCGTCAGCCCGCTGGCATTGAGCACGAGGAACAGGATCTGCGCATCCGAGGCCGTATCTTTGTCGGGGTTCAGGTCCTGCATGGCCTGCATGGCCTTCAGGCCCATGGGCGTGGCCGCGTTGTCGAGCCCCAGCATGTTGGCGCCAATGTTCAGCAGCATGGCCCCTGCCGCGGGGTGGCCGGCCGGAATGCCGGGAAACAGGCGACGGAACAGCGGATCCACCGCCCGCGCCAGCATGGCCACCGCCCCGGCTTTCTCGCCCACCCGCATGATGCCCAGCCAGAAGCACAGCACCCCGGTCAGCCCGAGCGAGATCTCGAAAGCCGTCTTCGCCATCGCAAAGGCTTCCTGCAGCACCCGGCTGAAGATCGCCGCGTCGCCAAACCCCAGCCATTGCACGACGCAGGCGAGGAAAGCCGCGAAGAAGAAAAACAGCCAGACGGCGTTGAGGATCATGGCAGGACGGGCTCAGCCGCGAAAAGAGCGGCCAGGCACCTGGCCGGAGAGCCGCATCGGGATTGCCTCTTCAGCCAGGCAAGGCCAGCCTCCGCGCACAGCCTGGGCCTTGGAAAGGCATGCTTCAAGCACAAGGCGGGGCAAGGCGCTCCGGGGTGCATCAATCGCGGAAATTCCCCGCCTTGATCGGGAAGTCGGTAATGCTCTTGCGCACCAGCGCAATGCATTCCTGCAGATCGTCGCGCTTGGCGCCGGTGACGCGCACGGCGTCGCCCTGGATACTGGGCTGGGCTTTGAGCTTGGCGTCCTTGATGAGCTTGACGATCTTCTTGGCCAGCTCGCTCTCGATGCCACTCTTGATCTTGAGCAGCTGCTTGACCTTGTTGCCCGAGATCGTTTCGATCTTTTCGGCATCCAGGCGCTTGGAGCTTTCGGCTTCCTTCTTCTCCATCGCCGGGAAGAGGATGTCCTTGATCTGATCGAGCTGGAAATCGGAATCCCCGTAGAGGGTGATGGTCTTGTCTTTCTCGTTCAACTCGACCTTGGCGCTGGTGCCCTTGAAGTCGTAACGGTTTTCGATCTGGCGAACGGCGACATCAATCCCGTTTTTCAACGCGACCATGTCGGCTTCGGAAGTGAAATCAAAGGAAGGCATGCTTTCTCCGAATGTCAGGAACCGGGAACATGGGGCCGGGCTGAGCCCCGGCGGGCAGGCCCGTCGGGTTCTGCGGCGCCCGTGGCCCCGTCACCTGGCTGAATCAACCAAAATGGCAGACGTAGTGGTAGGCCTCGCCGGAGACTTCGATCTCGAAGCTGGAATTGGCGGGGACATTGAAGCTTTGCCCTTCGCCATAGGTTTTCCACTCGGTTTCACCCTTGAGCAGTACACGACAGCTGCCGGCGACGGTTTCCATGATTTCGGGCGCTCCGGTGTTGAAGGTAAGCCGGGCGGGAAGGATCACCCCGACGGATTTCTTGGTGCCATCGGCCAGCACAACAGTGTGGCTGACGCACTTGCCGTCGAAGTAGACATTGGCTTTCTTGACGACCGAGACGGCGTCGAACTGGTTCTGACTCATTCCAACCCTCTGATATGTTTGACGAACGGGGCGAGATTATAAGCGCCCGTTCGCGTGAATGAATGGTTTAGTGGATGCCCAGGATCTTGATGATCAATTCCTTGGCGACAAAGCCGAACATTCCAAAACCCAGCCCGAAGAACATCCATAAGGTGCCGGTTTTGCCGGCCTTGGACTCCCGCGCGAGGTTCCAGATAATGAAGCACATGTAGGTGATGAGGCCGGTGACCAACACCTTCAGGCACAGCTCTTCGAATTCTTCGACCGAGAGGCCGAAGACGACAGTTTCAATCATGTTGGGGCTTTCATGCGGCGATAGGGATTCCTGCCCGACCGCCGCTGCCGGACAGGATAGGTTTTGCGGTACCGCTCAAGCCTTGGTCGGCGGGAAGCCCTCCAGATACTCAGACAGCCGGTACATTTCCTGATCAAAAGGACGCTTCATCTTCTCGATGCACTCAATGATGTCGTGATGCACGAGCTGGTTATTATGCAGACCCACGCAGCGGCCCCCATGACCAGCAACCAGCAGGTCAACGGCATAGGCACCCATCCGGCTGGCGAGGATGCGATCGCGCGCAGTCGGCGAGCCGCCGCGCTGGATGTGGCCCAGAATGGTGGCGCGGGTTTCCAGCCCGGTGCGACCTTCAATCTGGTTGGCGAGCGCATTGACGTCGGTGACGTGCTCGCAGATCACGACCAGTGCATGGCGCTTACCGCGTGAAATGCCCTCTTCAATCTTGCGGAACAGGGCATGCTTGTCGAAAGTCTGCTCGGGTACGACCACGGCTTCTGCACCGCCTGCTACGGCCGCCCACATGGCCAGATCGCCGCAATGGCGGCCCATCACCTCCACCACCGAGATGCGCTTGTGTGACGATGAGGTGTCGCGCAACCGGTCGATCGCGTCGAGCGCCACGTTGGCTGCCGTATCGAAGCCGATGGTGAAATCGGTGCCGGCAATGTCGTTGTCGATGGTGCCCGGCAAACCGATGCAGGGGTAGCCCATTTCGGTCAGCTTCTTGGCACCCATATAGGAACCATCGCCGCCAATCACCACCAGCGCCTCGATGCCGTGCTCCTGCAGCTTGCCGATCGCCTCCTGGCGGACGGATTCTTCACGGAATGCGGGAAAGCGCGCCGAGCCTAACACCGTGCCACCGCGGCTGAGTACGTCGGAGACGCTGCGGCGCTCAAGCTTCTCGATCTTGCCCTGATGCAGGCCCATGTAACCGTCATGAATGCCGTACACCTCCAGCCCGTTGGACAGGCCGGCACGCACCACGGCCCGAATAGCCGCATTCATGCCCGGCGAATCGCCACCGCTGGTGAGAACACCGATCTTGCTGATCATCTTTGAACCTCTATTTGCTAAGGGGAATTCTTTGGCAGGGCCACAATCCGGCTACATTACAAGAAAAAAGGCCGCCCTGCTGTGGGCGGCCTTTTTCGCAAGTCTGAGTCAGCCTCCGCACGTCAGACGTGCATTCTCGGCGATCAGGACGGACAGGGCTTTGAGCTTGATGAAACCTGCTGCAGTCAGACAGGCTTTGCTGGAGATCGCGCATCAAAATCCAGCTGATTTGTGACACACCGCCTCGATGTTGTACCCATCCGGGTCCAGCACGAAAGCGGCGAAATAATGCGGGTGGTAGTGCGGGCGGTAGCCCGGCGCCCCATTGTCCACTCCTCCTGCGGCCAGTGCGGCTTCGTGAAAAGCAATCACTTCGGCATGGCTGTCGGCACGGAAGGCGACATGCACCCGCGGCGTCTGCGGCGTGCCATGTGAGAGCCAGAAGTCCCCGCCTGGGTCGTCGCCCGACTTCGCGTCACGCACAGCCCCCAAACCGACGGCCACATCGCCAAGGCGCAGCCTCACGCTATAGCCAAGCGGCGCCAAGGCCTGCTCGTAAAACGCCAGCGCGCGCGGCAAGTCGGTGACGTTGATCCCGGTGTGGTCAATCATGCGGACGTTCCCGCTCAGCTTGCCACACGTCCGAGGAGGAGGAATTCCAGCAGCGCTTTCTGCGCGTGCAGGCGATTCTCGGCTTCGTCCCAGACCACGCTCTGCGGGCCGTCGATGACTTCAGCCGTCACCTCCTCGCCCCGGTGTGCGGGCAGGCAGTGCATGAACATCGCATCCTTGTCGGCCACCCGCATCATGTCGGCATCCACCTGGTAGTCGGCGAAGTCGCGCATCCGGGCTTCGTTCTCAGCCTCAAAACCCATCGAGGTCCAGACATCGGTGGTGATGATGTGCGCACCACGCGCCGCGTCCATCGGGTCGGCAAATTGCTGGTAGTGCGTCGAACCGCTGATGTTGGCCTTGGCCGGGTCGACTTCGTAGCCTTTGGGCGAACTGACGTGCACCTTGAAGTCCAGCAACTCGGCAGCCTGCAGCCAGGTGTTGCACATGTTGTTGGTGTCGCCGATCCAGGCCACGGTCTTGCCTTGAATGGAGCCGTGCCGTTCGATCCAGGTGAAGATGTCCGCCAGAATCTGGCAGGGGTGGAACTCATTGGTCAGCCCGTTGATGACCGGCACGCGTGAATTCGCCGCAAAGCGCTCGACGATGGTCTGCTCGAAGGTCCGGATCATCACCACATCGGACATCCGCGAAATCACCTGGGCCGCGTCTTCGACCGGCTCGCCACGCCCCAGTTGGGAATCGCGCGTATTCAGGTAGATCGCCGAACCGCCGAGCTGGAACATGCCCGCCTCGAAGGACAGGCGCGTACGCGTGCTGGCCTTCTCGAAGATCATGACCAGGGTGCGGTCAAACAGGGGATGGTAGGTTTCGTAGCGCTTGTACTTGTCCTTGATCCAGCGGGCACGCTGAAACACGTAATCAAGCTCGTCGCGGCTAAGGTCCTTGAACTGCAGAAAGTGTCTGGGCGCTATGGTCATAGCAGTCTTTCACCAGTGCGGGGGTTGCGGGGACAAAAAACAAGGGCGATGCTGGCGGGCCCGAAAACAGAAAAGGGCGCTTGCTGCGCCCTTTTTCTGATCCAGCCAAGCGGTGCTCAGGCAGCAGTCGCACCCATCGCCTTGATGGCGGCGGAGAGGCGGCTCTTGTATCGGGCTGCGGAGTTCTTGTGGAAAACGTCCTTGTCCGCAACGCTGTCGATCACGCTGACAGATTGCTGGAATACTTGCTGAGCAGCGGCTTTGTCGCCGGCTTCGATCGCCTTGCGCACGGACTTGATCGCGGTGCGCAGACGGGAACGCAGGCTGGCGTTGTGAGCGCGAGCCACGATATTCTGACGTGCGCGCTTGCGGGCTTGTGCGGTGTTGGCCATTTGTTCTGTCTTCAATAGATGAATTACGCTGAAGGGCGGATTCTAGACGCCGAGAATTTTTCTTGCAAGCCTTTCATTCAGAAAGCCCCTTTTCGGCCGGTGTATGATGCCGGCTGAAAACTTACCGACGTGCCGCGGCCCAACCAGGGCGAGCTTCCTCCAGCCGATGAATCTACTCAAGACGCTTGCCAAAGTCAGCAGTTTCACCTTGATCTCCCGCATCCTTGGCCTGGTGCGCGAAGTCCTGATCGCTAACCTGCTGGGCGCCGGGATGATGACGGATGCCTTCAACGTGGCCTTCCGTCTGCCCAACATGCTGCGTCGCCTGTTTGCAGAGGGCGCATTTTCGCAGGCCTTCGTCCCGTTCCTCGGTGAATATAAAAACAAGCAGGATGAAGCCAGCACCCGCGCGCTGGTCAACCACGTTTGCACCCTGCTCGGACTGACCGTGTTCTTCGTCTCAGCTCTGGGTGTGCTCGGTGCGCCCTGGGTCATCCAGGCCACAGCCAGCGGCTTCATCGCCCAGCCAGACAAATTCCAGCTCGCGGTCGAGCTGACCCGGATCACCTTCCCTTATATCTTCTTCCAGGCCATGGTGGCGCTCTCCGCCGCGGTACTCAATACCTGGGGAAAATTCTCCCTGCCCGCCTTCACACCGGTGATGTTCAACCTCACCGCGATCGTGATGATCCTGTTTGCCGCGCCCTATTTTGATAACCCCGCCCGCGTGCTGGCCTGGAGCGCCTTCATCGGTGGCGTGCTACAGATGGTGATCCAGGTTCCGGCGCTGTGGCGGATCCGGATGCTGCCACGCTTTTCGCTTTCGCTGGCCGATCCGGGGGTCCGGCGTGTGCTGAAAACGATGGCACCCGCCACCCTCGGCGTATCGGTTGCCCAGGTCAGCCTGGTCATCAACACTACGTTCGCGTCCTGGCTACCCACAGGCAGCATCTCCTGGCTGAACTACGCGGATCGCCTGATGGAATTCCCGGTTGGCCTGCTCGGCGCTGCGCTCGGCACGATCTTGCTGCCCAGCTTGTCGAAGATGAAGGCCAAGGGCGATGGCGAAGGTTTCTCGGCCACGCTGGACTGGGGCCTGCGCGTCGCCCTCCTGCTCACGGCCCCCGCAGCCATCGGCATGATGTTGCTCGCTGTGCCGCTTGCAGCAACGCTCTTCCAACACGGCGCCTTCAAGAGTGAAGACACCCTAATGACTCAGCAGGCGCTGATCGCCTACAGCGTCGGCCTGATCGGCCTGATCCTCGTAAAAATCCTCGCCCCGGCGTTTTACTCGCGCCAGGACGTGCGCACCCCGCTCAAATACGCGCTGATCTCGCTCACTGCGACCCAATTGATGAATCTGGCTTTCGTCGCCTATGGCCCGCTCGCCCATGCGGGGCTGGCGCTCTCCATCGGTCTGGCTGCCACGCTGAACGCCAGCCTGCTCTACTACGGCCTGCGCAAAGCGGGCGCTTATACGCCCCATGCTGGCTGGACGGTGTTCAGCCTGAAGCTGCTCACAGGCTTGCTGGTGATGGCCGTCACGCTCTGGTTTGCACGCGGCCCCGTCGCAGACTGGCTCCATCACTCACTCGCCTGGCGGGTCCTGCATCTGTGCGCAGTGGTCGGGCTCGGCGCTGTCGCCTATTTTGTAACGCTGTACGTACTGGGCTTCCGCGTGGCGGATTTCAAACGACGCGTCTGAACACGGTTAAGCCCCAACAAAAACGGCGCCGAGGCGCCGTTTTTGTTAAGCCTGAAACTCTCCAACGGGCAATCACTTGCCTTCCAGCGCCGCAAACGCCTTGGCAGTGATTTCATCCACCGGGCCCGTGCCGCTGATCTTCGCATAACGCGGCGCGGCCTTGTCGCCGGTGGCGGACCAGTCGCCGTAGTACTTCACCAGCGGCTTGGTCTGGGCGTGATAGACGTCGAGGCGCTTCTTGACGACTTCTTCCTTGTCGTCGTCGCGCTGCACCAGCGGCTCGCCGGTCTCGTCGTCCTTGCCTTCGACTTTCGGCGGGTTGTACTTGACGTGGTAGGTGCGGCCAGACGGCAGGTGGGCGCGGCGTCCGCTCATGCGCTCGACGATGGCTTCGTCGGGTACGTCGATTTCCAGCACCACATCCAGCGCCACACCCGAGCTCTTCAGCGCATCAGCCTGCGGAATCGTGCGCGGGAAACCGTCGAACATATAGCCCTTGGCGCAATCCGGCTGGGCCAGACGCTCCTTGACCAGGCCGATGATGATGTCGTCGGAAACCAGCTGGCCCGCATCCATCACGGCCTTGGCAGCCAAGCCCAGCGGCGTGCCCGCCTTGACCGCTGCACGCAGCATGTCGCCGGTGGAAATCTGCGGAATGCCGTATTTCTCGGCGATGAACTTGGCTTGTGTACCCTTGCCTGCTCCCGGCGGTCCCAACAGAATCAAACGCATGGTTTCTCCTCCAATCTAGGTTGTGGCAGCAGGCTGCCCGAAAAACTCAGCCAGCGCTTACGCGCCGGCAAACAAGGCTCGTACGCGGACGAGATCCTCGGGGGTATCGACACCAGCGGGCGGCGCCTCGCTCAGTGTCTCGACGCGAATCCGGTAGCCATGCCAAAGCGCACGCAATTGTTCGAGCATCTCGATGCGCTCGACCGGCGCAGGCGCCAGGCCAGAAAAAGCGCGCAGAAAGCCGGCACGGTAGGCATACAGGCCAACATGGCGAAGCGGGGCCAGACCTTGCGGCAGCGCATGGCCTGCCTGGAGAAGTCCAGCCAGTGCGGCATCGCGGGGATAAGGAATCGGCGCGCGCGAGAAATAGTGGGCCAACCCCTTCGCGTCGCACACCACCTTGACGGCAGCAGGGTTCAGAAATTCTTCAACGCTGTGAATCGGATGGGCGGCTGTGGCAATCGACGCCGCAGTGTCTTCGGCGAGCGCCTGCGCCACCCGCCGCACGATGGCCGGGTCGATCAGCGGCTCATCGCCCTGCACATTGACGATGATTTCGTCGTCGCCCCAGCCCAGGGTATTGACGACTTCGCCGAGGCGATCGGTACCCGTCGCGTGGTCCGCACGGGTCAGCAGCACATTGCCGCCTGCGGCCTTGACGGCATCGCGCACACCTTCGTGATCGGTCGCCACCCATACTTCGGAGGCGCCCGAAGCCAGCGCGCGCTCCATCACCCGCACCACCATGGGTTTACCGGCGATGTCGGCCAGCGGCTTGGCCGGCAGGCGGGTCGAGGCAAAACGCGCAGGAACGACGGCCTTGAAACGCAGACTCATCAAGGCGCTCCGGCCTCTTCGGCGCTCAATTGGCGCGCTTCGTCAGCCAGCATGACCGGGATGCCATCCTTGATCGCGTAGGCCACGCGGCAAGGCCGGCACACCAGCTCGGCCTCGGCACGGCGGTGCTCCAGCGGCCCCTTGCAGATCGGGCAAACGAGGATTTCAAGCAGTTTTGGGTCCATACAAAAGCTCCAGCAGGGGGTCCAGCGCGGCGGAGTCAATGCTGGCCTCGACGGGCAGCACCCACGCATCGGCGAGCGCAAAGGAGGCGCATTTTACTGCATCCTTCTCGGTCAACAGCAGCACTTCACCGGGCTCAAGCGCAAAGTCTTCCGGCGTGTAAGCAAAATGATCCGGGAACGCCAAGGTCCGGCCAAGCGTCAATCCCATCGCCCGCAGGCTGTCGAAGAAGCGCTCCGGATGGGCAATGCCCGCGGCGGCACACAGGCGCTGCCCGGCAAAATCCTCGGCAAAACAGGTCTCGCTTAGCTGCCCCAAACGGTAGAACCGACCAGGTTCCAGGCGCATCTTGGCCCGCACCACGGGTGGCAGGCGCGTCAACAGGCGGGCACTGGTCTCGCCGTGACAGATCAACAGTGACGCGTCAGCCATCCTGGAGAGTGGCTCACGGAGGGGCCCAGCGGGCAGCGGCCAAGTGTTGCCCAGGATCGATTCATCGATGACGATAACTTCGGCGTCACGCCGCAGGCGATAGTGCTGCAAGCCGTCATCGGTCAGCACCACGTCCACCTCCGGGTGCGCGGCGAGCAAAGCGCGGCCCGCCGCCACGCGGTCTCGCCCCACCCATACGGGGCAGGTCGTGCGCCGCGCCAGCATGACTGGCTCGTCCCCTACCACGGCGGGATCACTTGCAGGGGTCACTGCGGTGGGCTGAGACGCGCTCCCCCCATATCCCCGCGACACAATCCCGGGATGCCAGCCCCGCCGCTGCAGTGCCGCCGCCAGCCAGATCACCACCGGGGTCTTGCCGCTGCCGCCCACGGCGATATTCCCGACCACAATGACCCGCACCGGCAAGGCCACCGACGGCAGCCAGGCGCGGCCGAAGGCCCAACGCCGAAGCGCCACAAGCGCGGCAAAAAGCCCCGCCAAGGGGAGCCACAAGGCGGCGATCACGCCACGCTTGCGCCACCATGCGGGGCGTCGATTCATGCGGGTGAGGGCCATCCGTTCGCCCCCGGTTTACTTCTGGGTCTGTGCGGCGAAGGACACGTTCGGCAAACCGGCTTTCTGCGCCGCTTGCATCACATCGAAAACACTCTGGAAATTCGCCTTGGCGTCGCCGTTGATGACTACCATCGGCAACTTTGCGCCTTCCGGCTGATCCGCCGGTATCACCCGGCGCAAGGCTGCGACGATGGATTCAAGATCGTGACCGCCCACGGCCGTGCGGTTGACCAGCACCTCGCCTTGCGCCGTGATCGTGACGTCGATCTCATTGGGCTGCTCTTTCGCCGGTGGCGCATCAGAAGTCGGCAGATTGATCTCCAGGCCCGAGAACTTGGAATAGGTGGTGGTGAGCATCAGGAAAATGATGATCACCAGCAGCACATCGATGAGCGGGATCAGGTTGATCTCAAGCTCTTCTTTGCCGCGACCGCGCCGGAAGTCCATACGCTGCTCCGCCTTACTTGGTACGGCGCTCGCCGTGAAGCACTTCCACCAGCTTGACCGCCGCCTGCTCCATATCCACCACGAGACCATCTACCATCGCACGGAAGTGGCGATGCGCGATGAGGGACGGGATC
Source organism: Uliginosibacterium sp. (assembly GCA_016718265.1). Classification (GTDB taxonomy): domain Bacteria; phylum Pseudomonadota; class Gammaproteobacteria; order Burkholderiales; family Rhodocyclaceae; genus Uliginosibacterium. Next base: position 402,497 of record JADKDZ010000005.1, read on the forward strand.
GCGATCAGCAGGCCAAAACCGGTGTTGTAGAGTGCCACGGAGATGCCGTGCGCGAGTTGCTGCGGATCGGCGCCTACACCCGAGGGACCTTGCGCGCCAAAGAGTTCGATCATGCCGACGACCGTGCCGAACAGCCCCATCAGCGGACTCACGGTTGCAATCGTACCGAGAGTGGTCAGGAAGCGCTCCAGATCGTGCGCCACGCCGCGACCGGCCTCCTCGATGGACTCCTTCATCACCTCGCGCGACGAACGCACGTTCCGCAGTCCGGCGGCCAGCACCTGTCCCAAGGGCGAATGGGCGTGAACCCGTGCGATCAACTCATCTCCCGGACCGCCCTGACGCAGCTCGCTCAGCACCTTGTCGAGCAGCCCCGCGGGTACGATCACGCCTCGGCGCAAGGAAATCGAGCGCTCGATGATCAGCGCAAGCGCGATGACGGACGCAAACAACAAGGGAATGATCGGCCAACCGGCAGCACGGATGATCTCCAGCACGGGCGCAGCTCCTGAATCTTGGGGGTTTTTGATAAGCGACGAACTTTAGCCCCTACCCCGGCGGCAGGGCAAGAGAATCGGCTTGCAGCGGAAGACCGCTTGGCGGAAAGATCGCGCGGCGCAGCAATTTTGCGGTCCCCGATTTAATCCACAGAAGCAGTGGATAACTTTGTGCAAAAGCATTGTTAATTTTCGCTAAGTGGCCTTTCCACAAGGGTTTTCTCCGGCTCGCTCAAAAATTACGCCAAAGTTACAAGACCATTAAAATCAATAACTTGAAAGTATTTTACAAAGTCAAGCCTCTGCCATTCCTGACATGCAGATGGCACGCCACTCTCCGGACAGCGATGTGGATTGCGCTAGAATCCGCGCCATGTTTCAGCCCCCTATCCCCGCAAACCCTTTCCCGGCGCCGGTCAGCAGCGTGTCGGATTTTGTCCTGCAGATCCGGGAGACGCTGGAAGCACATATCCCGCTATGCTGGGTCAGCGGCGAAGTCTCGGGGCTGACCCGCGCGACCTCAGGTCACCTGTATTTCACCCTCAAAGATGCACGCGCTCAGATCCGCTGCACCATGTGGCGCAACCGGGCTCAGCTGTTGGCGTTTCAGCTGCAGGAGGGCATGCGGGTGGAGGTGCGTGGCCTCGTCAGCATCTACGAAGCCCGGGGCGACCTGCAGCTCTCGGTCGACACCATCCGGCAAGCCGGCGTGGGGAATCTGTACGAGGCCTTCGTCCTGCTCAAGCAGAAGCTGCTGGCAGAAGGCCTGTTTCGCGCCGATACCAAACGCCCCCTGCCGCCCCTGCCGCGTGGCATCGGCTTGGTCTGCTCGCCTGGCGCGGCAGCCCTGCAGGACATGCTGATCGCCCTTGCGCGCCGGGCGCCTGCGATCCCCCTCGTGCTCTACCCCGCCCCTGTTCAAGGCCCAGGCGCCTGTGCACGGCTCGCAGACGCTATTTCGACCGCCAACGCGCGCGCGAAGCAAGACGGCATTGAGCTACTCATCCTTGCCCGCGGCGGCGGCTCGCTCGAAGACCTGTGGGCCTTCAACGAGGAACCGCTGGTGCGGGCGATTGCCGCGAGTACCCTGCCCATCCTCTGTGGAGTCGGCCACGAGACCGATACCACCCTGGCCGATCTGGCGGCAGACCTGCGCGCCGCCACCCCGACCGCCGCCGCCGAGCTGGCCAGCGCCGGGTGGTTCGCCTGCCGTGCCCAGCTGCCCCGGCTGGCCGCTCGCCTCAGTACCGCGATGGCACGCCGACTGGGCCATGCCGACCAAACGCTCGTGCGCGTACAGCAACGACTGCTTCATCCGCGCGCCCGGCTCGCACGCAGTGCGGATAAGCTGGATCTGCTCGCCCTGCGTTTGCGCAGCCTGCATGCACTGCGCGGGCAACAAGCCCACGCACGGCTGACAACACTGCGGCAGCGCCTTCTCCACGCAAGACCCGCATTGATTGAACGCTACAGTCTGCTCGGCACCCTCCGCCAGGCTATGCAGCAGGCAATCCTGCGCCACCACGCGCAGGCACGTACAAAGCTTGATCGACTTGAACAAGGCCTTGCACACTTGAATCCCGACGCCATACTCCATCGTGGTTATGCGATCGTTCGCGACGAACGAGGACAGATTGTGCGCAGGGCACAAAGCCTTACCGCTGGTGCCGGAATCGATATCCAGCTGAGCGATGGGCATGTCAAGGCGCGGACCGACGGCGTCGATCAGTGAGGCGTGGTCCAGACTATCGGGATGATTGGAAACGACAATTTGTCATCGCACGCGGGCACCGCTAAAGTGTGCGCGAAAGCAAGCGCCCCAAAACCACAACAGGAGTAATCCCATGGCTCACACCCTTCCCGCCCTGCCCTATGCCAAGAACGCACTGGCACCCCATCTGTCGGAAGAGACTTTCGAATATCACTACGGCAAGCATCATCAGGCGTATGTCACGAATCTGAACAACCTGATCCCCGGCACCGAGTTTGAAACCGCCAGCCTTGAAGACATCATCAAGAAGGCCAGTGGCGGCATTTACAACAACGCGGCCCAGATCTGGAATCACAGTTTCTTCTGGAACTGCCTGAAGCCCGCTGGTGGCGGCGAGCCCACTGGCGCCCTGGCTACGGCTATCAACGCCAAGTGGGGCAGCTTCGCGGCCTTCAAGGAGGCCTTCACCAAGAGCGCGGTCGGCAACTTCGGCTCGTCCTGGACCTGGCTGGTCAAGAAGGCCGACGGCTCGGTCGACATTCTGAATACCGGCGCTGCCGGCAATCCGCTGACCTCGGGTGACGTGCCGCTGCTGACCATCGACCTGTGGGAACACGCCTACTACATCGACTATCGCAATGCCCGTCCGAAGTTCGTCGAGACCTTCCTCGACAAGCTCGCCAACTGGGATTTCGCAGCCGCCAACTTTGCCTGATCAAAGGTAGCAGGAAATAAAAAAGCGAGCCTTGCGCTCGCTTTTTTACTTGGCAGACAGGCCTATCGTTCGACCGTGAGCGCAACACCCATGCCACCGCCGATACACAAGGTCGCCAGCCCCTTCTTGGCATTCTGGCGCTGCATTTCGTGCAGCAGCGTCACCAGGATACGGCAGCCTGACGCCCCGATCGGGTGGCCGATCGCAATCGCCCCCCCATTGAGATTGATCTTGCTGGTGTCCCAGCCCAGCTCCTTGTTCACCGCGATCGCCTGCGCAGCAAACGCTTCGTTGCCCTCGACGACGTCGAGCTGATCGGCTTGCCAGCCCGCTTTCTGCAAGGCCAGGCGTACCGCCGGCGCAGGGCCGATCCCCATGATGGCGGGATCCACGCCGGACGAGGCATAGGAGCGGATGGTCGCCAGAATGGGCAGGCCCAGCTCGCGCGCCTTGCTCTCACGCATCACCAACACCCCCGCCGCACCATCGTTGATCCCCGAGGCATTCCCGGCCGTCACCGTCCCGGCCTTGTCAAACGCCGGCTTGAGTGCTGCCAGGCTTTCAAGCGTGGCCCCATGCTTGATGAACTCATCGGTATCGAAAACGATGTCGCCCTTCTTGTTCGGGATGACCACCGGTACGATTTCATCCTTGAACCGCCCTGCCTTCTGCGCGGCTTCCGCCTTGTTTTGCGACGCCAGCGCAAATATGTCCTGCTCTTCGCGAGTGATCCCGTACTTCTTGGCCAGATTCTCGGCCGTCACGCCCATGTGGTAGTTGTTATAAATATCCCACAAACCATCGTTGACCATGCTGTCGATGAGTTTGGCATCGCCCATGCGAAACCCGTCGCGCGAGCCGTTCAGGATGTGCGGGCTGGCCGACATGTTCTCCTGCCCGCCGGCAATCACCACTTCTGCGTCACCACAACGAATCGCCTGTACGGCAAGCATCACCGCCTTGAGTCCGGAGCCACACACTTTGTTGATGGTCATCGCCGGCACGGCTTCGGGCAGACCGGCCCGGATCACCGCCTGGCGCGCCGGGTTCTGCCCGAGACCCGCCGTCAGCACCTGACCAAGGATGACGTCACTGACCTGATCCGCCGCGAGACCCGAACGCGCCAATAAACTGCGTATCACCACTGCGCCGAGTTCCGCTGCGGGAACCTTGGCGAGCGAACCGCCAAACTTGCCAACGGCTGTACGCACAGCCGACACGATCACGACGTTTTCCATTCTGTTCTCCTCGTTATCCCGCTCTGCAACCGGACCGGCCGGGCACGCCGTCCGGTGGTCTCAAGCTCAGGATATTAGCGCTGATTCCAAGCCTGGCGCGCCTCGCCATTCGGGCACCATCAAGCCGGAGCAGAGAAACGCCTGACGGGAGCCGTCACCCACAGTGTCATGGGGCTGCAACACACGGCAGACAGAATGCACGCATGCCACGTGTAAGAAGCCTCTTCCTGTCCGACATCCACCTGGGTACCAAGGCCTGCCAGGCCGAACACTTACTGGCCTTTTTGCGTGAGCATCCAGCCGAGAATGTCTTCCTGATCGGCGACATCATTGACTTCTGGGCCATGAAGCGCTCGCTGGCCTGGAGCCCGGCCCACAACACCGTCGTACAAAAGATGCTGCGACGCGCCCGCCATGGCGAACGCATCATATTCATTCCGGGCAACCACGATGAGGCCTTGCGCGCTCATTGCGGCACCGTGTTTGGCGACATCCGGGTGGAGCACGAATGGGTGCATGAAACCGCGGACGGCAAGCGCCTGTTGCTGGTCCACGGCGACGAGTTCGACCAGGTCACCCGACATCACAAATGGGTAGCCGTGCTCGGCGACATGGCCTATACCCTGCTCGTCAAGATCAACGTATGGCTGTCATTCGCGCGCCGCTGTCTGGGGCTGTCGGGCTACTGGTCACTGGCCGGCTATGCAAAACGCAAAGTCAAGACTGCCTTGCAGTTCATTTTCGACTTTGAAGAGAACGTCACTCGCGCCGCCCGCGCCCGTGGGTTGGATGGAGTGGTCTGCGGGCACATTCACTGGGCGACGATCCGCCAGATTGACAAGCTCCTTTACGTGAATTGCGGCGACTGGGTGGACAGCTGCACCGGCATCGTCGAGCACCATGACGGACGCCTTGAACTTATCCATTGGGCGAGCCAGGCCGGGCGCCATTCTCTGACGACTGAACTCATCCCGGAATAGGACCTGATTGTGCGTATCCTGATGCTGTCCGACGTCTACTTTCCGCGTGTGAATGGGGTTTCTACCGCCATTCAGACCTACCGCCAGCAACTTCCCTCGCAAGGGATATCCAGCGCCTTGCTCGCCCCCCGCTACAGCGCCCGGGAATGGGAGCCCGACGTGGAGCGCCTGCCGGCCTGGACGGTGCCGATGGACCGTGAAGACCGCATTGTGCGCCCCGGGCTGTTCCGCCAGCGCGCGATCCGGGCCGCGGCAAACTGTGATCTGGTCCACATCCAGACACCGTTTTCCGCTCATGGCGCGGGCATCGCCGCAGCCCGTCGGCATGGACTGCCGGTGGTCGCGAGTTACCACACTTTGTTCGAAGAGTATCTTCAGCACTACGCGCCTTTTCTTCCGAAAAGCTGGCTGAGAGCGCTTGCACGTCGCATTTCGCGCTACCAGTGCAACCAGCTCGATGCCGTCATCGTGCCCTCCGCGCAGATGCAGGAGCGCTTGCTGGAATATGGCGTCACCGCCCCGTTGCACATCCTGCCCACGGGCATCCCGCTCGGGCGCTTTGCCCACGGCAACCGGGATCGCTTCCGCCAGCATTACCAGATCGAACCCGACCGACCGGTAGCGCTGTATGTCGGGCGTGCGGCGCACGAGAAGAACATCGACTTCCTGATCGACGCGCTGCAGATCGCGCTGAAGTCCGTTCCGCGTCTATTGCTATTGATCGCTGGTGAAGGCCCGGCCCTGCAGCGACTGCAGGATCACGCCCGGCATCTCGGCATCAGCGAGTCGGTTCGTTTTGTCGGCTATCTGGACCGCACACACGAACTCCCGGACTGCTACGCCGCGGCCGACCAGTTTGTATTCGCTTCGCACACGGAGACGCAAGGCCTTGTGCTGCTTGAGGCCATGGCAGCCGGCCTCCCCGTCGTGGCGCTGGCCAAGATGGGCACCTGCGACATTCTGGTCGAGGCCTCCGGCGCCATCGCGCCACCGGCCGAACGAGAGGCCTTTGCCGCGGCGATGGTGCAGGTGGCGACCACCCCGACGCTTCGTCACACGATGTGCGAGAAAGGCCGGGCGTGGGCCACAAGTTGGTCTGACGAAGCCCTGACCGCGCGCATGGCCGAGCTGTATCGCCAACTCTCCCACCGTAGTCCTCACGCAGAGATCCCATGGAAAGCCCATTCAAAGGCAAGACCGGCCTGACACGCCTCTGGAACGCCCTGCATTACTCGTTTGATGGATTGGTGGATGCCTACCGGCTGGAAGACGCCTTCCGCCAGGAAGTCTTTCTGGCCCTGATCCTGCTCCCCGCTTCCGTCGCGTTGCGCATCTGGCTGAATCTGAGCGGCACCGCCCACGCGCTGATGATCGCAGCCGTGCTGCTCGTGATCATCGTCGAGCTGATCAACTCGGCCATTGAGGCCACCGTTGATCGCGTCGGGCTGGAGCGTCACACGCTCTCCAAACGCGCCAAGGATATCGGCAGCGCCTCGGTGCTGATTTCGCTGCTCAACGTGCTCGCGGTCTGGGGCTGCATCCTGGCAGGAGAATTCTGATGACGACACGCCTCAAGCTCTGCCTGGTGAGCGAAACCTGGCCACCGGAAGTGAATGGCGTCGCGATGACGATGGCACGCCTGGCCGACGGCCTGCGACATCGCGGGCACGCCGTGCACATCGTACGCCCCCGGCAGGGCAAGGGAAGAGGACAGCTCGACCGGTGAAACCCTGGTGCGCGGCCTGCCTCTGCCGGGCTACAAGGATCTGCAGATCGGCATGCCGTCAGATCGCGTGCTGCGCGAATTGTGGGCCCGTGATCGGCCGGATGTCGTCCATGCCGTCACCGAAGGCCCGCTGGGCTGGTCGGCCCTGCGCGTCGCCCACCTGCTTGGCATTCCGGTGACCTCCAGCTACCACACCCATTTTGATGGCTACAGCAAGCACTATGGCGTCAGCCTCATTGGCCCGATCATCAGCGCCTGGCTGCGACGCTTTCACCGCCGTACATTGAACACCCTGGCGCCGACTGCGGCGCTGGTCGAGAAGCTCAGCCAGGCCGGCGTGCCGGGCGCGCGCGTGCTGGGACGCGGCGTCGACACCGCCTTGTTCATGCCAGAACGCCGTGACAACGCCCTGCGCGCCGAGTGGGGGGCGGGAGAGGAGGATCTCGTCATCCTCAACGTCGGCCGCCTTGCGCCGGAAAAGAACCTCACGCTCGCCGCTCGCGCCCACGCCGCGATCGCACAGGAAATCGCCGGGACACGCATGGTCTGGGTGGGAGACGGCCCCTCACGGGCGACGCTTGCCAAGCGCAACCCTGCGCACGTATTTACGGGTGCCCAGCGCGGTGAGGCGCTTGCCCGCTGCTACGCCAGCGCCGATATCTTCCTGTTTCCCAGCCTGACCGAGACCTATGGCAACGTCGTCCCGGAAGCCATGGCCAGCGGGCTTGCCGTCGTCGCCTATCACGATGCCGCGGCAGCGGAGCTGATCCGCTCGGGCGAGAACGGCCTCACCGTTGTTCCCGGCAATGAAGCCGCCTTCATCGCCGCCGCCTGTCGCATGGCACGCGACGCGGGGTTGCGCCAACACTGCCGAGAAGCCGCACGGCAGCGCGTTACCCCGATCAGCTGGGATTCCGTAATCGGAGAATTCGAGTCGGTGCTGCAAGCCGCCTCCGCAGGCTTGCTCAAGGAAACACCCGGCACTGTCGCCGTCAGCGCATAGAAGAACAAAACACACATGCCCGGAGAGCCGCTCTCCGCTTGGCTCTTCAGGCACATAAATATACTTATAGCATAATCCGGGCCGAGGCTGGGCTGATCTGGAATCCCCCCTTGGATTGCGCCGAGCGGGTTTCAGGATAAAAACAAAGGGCTGCCCGCGGGCAGCCCAAACTTTCTAACCAGCCTGGTTTTGGAGTTATCTCTTTTTCATCGGGGGCAGATCGGTACACACGCCTTCAAACACTTCTGCAGCCATCCCGATCGATTCGCCCAAGGTCGGGTGCGGGTGAATCGTCTTGCCAATATCCACCGGATCGCAGCCCATTTCGATGGCCAGGGCAATCTCCCCGATCATGTCGCCTGCATTCGGCCCGACAATTGAGCCGCCGACAATTCGGTGTGTCTCTTCATCGAATATCAGCTTCGTGAAACCGTAGTCGCAGCCGTTGGCGATCGCCCGGCCCGAGGCGGCCCAAGGGAACTTCGAGACACCGATCTTGCGCCCCGTGGCCTTGGCTTCAGTCTCGGTGACGCCTACCCAGGCCACTTCCGGCTCGGTGTAAGCCACCCCGGGAATGATGGAAGCATCGAAATAGGACTTCTCGCCCGCCGCAACTTCTGCGGCCACATGGCCCTCGTGCACGCCCTTGTGTGCCAGCATCGGCTGTCCAACGATGTCGCCAATGGCGAAAATGTGCGGCACGTTGGTGCGCTGTTGCTTGTCGACCGTGATGAAGCCACGATCCGTGACGATGACCCCCGCCTTCTCGGCAGCGATTTTCTTGCCGTTCGGGCTGCGGCCCACCGCCACCAGCACGAGGTCATATTTCTGTTCGTCCGCTGGGGCCTGCTCACCGTCGAACTTCACCAGCAAGCCATCGGGGCGCACCGTGAGGCCGACCGTACGCGTCTTGAGCATGATCTTCTCAAAACGCTGCAGGTTGCGCTTCTCCCACACTTTGACGAGATCGCGGTCCGCGCCCGGCATCAGGCCGTCGCCCATTTCAACCACATCGATCTTGGAGCCCAGCGAGGAATACACCGTCGCCATTTCCAGGCCGATGATGCCGCCACCAATGACCAGCATGCGCTTGGGCACTGCACGCAGCTCCAGCGCGCCGGTCGAATCGACGATACGCGGATCTTCCGGCAGGAAGGGTAGCTTCACCGATTGCGAACCCGCTGCGATGATCGCCTTCTGGAAGCGGATGATCTTCTTCTCGCCTGACGGCTGCTGCCCTTCTCCCGTGGTCAGTTCCACTTCCAGGTGATTCGGATCCACAAATCGGCCATAGCCGCGCACGACTTCCACCTTGCGCGCCTTGGCCATGCCCGCCAGCCCGCCAGTGAGCTTGCCAATGACGGATTCCTTGTGCGTACGCAGGCGATCCAGATCGATCTGCGGCGCCGAGAATGCGACGCCGACGTTGGCGAAGTGAGCCGCCTCTTCAATCACGTTGGACACGTGCAGGAGCGCCTTGGACGGGATGCAGCCGACATTCAGGCACACTCCGCCGAGCGTGGCGTAACGCTCGATCAGCACCGTCTTCATGCCCAGATCTGCGGAGCGGAAAGCGGCCGAGTAGCCGCCAGGACCCGCACCCAGCACCAGCATCTCGCATTCCATATCCACCACGCCGGCATAGCTGCCTGCCGAGGGCAGCACGCTGGTAGTCGGTGCGGGCGGCGCCACCGGCGCAGCGGCAGGCACTTGCGGTGCCGGCGCGGGGGCTTCGGCCACCGCATCCAGCATCAGCAGCACACTGCCCTCGCCCACCCGGTCGCCAACTTTGATCAGCACCTGCTTGATCGTTCCGGCTGCGGTGGACGGCACTTCCATCGTCGCCTTGTCGGATTCCAATGACGCGATCGGATCGTCGACACTCAGAAAGTCGCCCGGCTTGACGAAGACCTCGATCACCGGCACGTCCTTGAAGTCACCGATATCCGGCACTTTTACTTCAATCAATTGACTCATGTTGTCTCCGTCAGCCTCAGAGCAATACGCGGCGGAAGTCTTGCAGCACGCCGGCAAAGTAGGCATTGAAGCGGGCTGCTTCGGCACCATCGATCACGCGGTGATCCCAGGACAGGGACAAGGGCAGCATCAGGCGCGGAGCGAATTCCTTGCCGTCCCACACCGGGCGAATCTGCGATTTGCACACGCCCATGATCGCCACTTCAGGCGCGTTGATGATCGGGGTGAAATACACGCCACCAATCCCGCCCAGCGAGCTGATCGAGAAGCAGCCGCCCTGCATCTGGTCGGGCTTGAGCTTGCCTTCGCGGGCCAGCTTGGCAAGCTCGCCCATTTCCTTGGCAATCTCGATCACGCCCTTCTTGTCGGCATCCTTGATCACGGGGACCATAAGCCCATTTGGCGTATCAGCCGCAAAGCCAATGTGGTAGTACTTCTTCAGCACGAGGTTGTCACCATCAAGCGACGCGTTGAAGCTCGGGAATTTCTTCAGCGCGGCCACGGCTGCCTTGATCATGAAGGCGAGCATGGTGAGCTTGACGCCACTCTTCTCGTACTCCTTGTTCATCTGCACGCGGAAGGCTTCCAGCTCGGTGATGTCCGCGTCGTCATGATTGGTGACGTGCGGGATCATCACCCAGTTGCGGTGCAGATTGGCGCCAGAGATCTTCTTGATGCGCGACAGCGGCTGGGTGTCGATGCCGCCGAACTTGCTGAAGTCCACCTTCGGCCAGGGCAGCAGCGAGATGCCACCGACAGCACTGCCCGCTGCGCCACCCGCCGCCGGTGGCGCGAGTGTTCCAGCCGCGACCTGCGCGAGAATGCCCTTGACGAAGTTCTGCACGTCTTCCTGCAGCAAGCGGCCCTTTGGCCCGGTTGCCGGGACCTTGGACACATCCACCCCCAGCTCGCGAGCAAAGCGGCGCACGGCCGGGCTGGCGTGTGCCTTGCCAGCGGGCGCAGTGGCGCGCTGAGCCGTTTCAGGCGCCGCGGCGCGGGCCGCTGCGGCCGCCCCTGTCGGCGCGGGCGGCACAGCAGGTGCAGCCGCGGAGGCTGCCGCAGGCGGCAAGGCTGCGGGCACGCCGGCGGCGCTGACGATCACCAGCACATGCCCTTCGGACACGCGGTCACCTTCCTTGACGCGGACTTCCTTCACGACACCCGCCACCGGCGAGGGCACGTCCATCGTGGCCTTGTCGGATTCCAAGGTCGCAATCGGTTCGTCGAGCTTGATGGTGCTGCCGACCGTCACAAACAGCTGGATGATGGGAATGTCTTTGTAATCCCCGACGTCGGGCACTTTGACTTCAACATCGGCACTGGCCGCCGGGGCAGACGCCACGACAGGCGCCGACGCCACCGGCGCAGCCGCAGCCGCGGGGGCAGGTGCAGGCGCGGCAACAGCCCCGGCCGCTTCGACCACGACCACCGTGGCGCCCTCGCCGACGCGATCGCCGACCTTGACCTTGATCTCCTTCACCACACCCGCCACAGACGAGGGCACTTCCATGGTGGCCTTGTCCGATTCCAGCGTCAGCAGCGAATCCTCCAGCGCGACCGTGTCGCCGACTTTGACGAGGATCTCGATGACAGGAACATCCTTGAAATCCCCGATATCGGGGACCTTGACTTCGATAAGTTGACTCATTTCTGTCCTTAACGTGAATGCTGAATGGTGATGAAGCGGATCGCGGCGGAGGTCCCTCCGCGCGATTCACTATTCACGATTCACTGCTCAGGCAAAGAGCGGATTCGGCTTGTTGACATCAATCCCGTACTTGACGAGGGCGGCAGCCACCTTGTCGCGTTCGACCTTGCCTTCGTCGGCGAGGGCCTTGAGCGCGGCAATCGCCACCCAGTATCGATTCACCTCGAAGTGCTGGCGCAGGGCCTCGCGGGTGTCCGAACGACCGAAACCATCCGTCCCCAGCACCACGTACTTGCCCGGCACATAGGCACGAATCTGTTCAGCATACAGGCGGATATAGTCCGTGGCCACGATGACCGGCCCTTGCGCGCCGACGAGCTTCTGCGTGACATGCGGCACGCGCGGCGTATCCATCGGATGCAGCAGATTCCAGCGCTCCACGTCCTGTCCATCGCGGGCCAGTTCATTGAAGCTTGGCGCGCCCCAGATATCGGCGTCGACGCCCCAGTCAGCCTTCAGCAACTCGGCTGCGGCAATGACTTCGCGGAAGATCGTGCCCGAGCCCATCAACTGCACGCGCGGGCCCTTGCTTTCAGCACCCGTCCTGAACTTGTACAAGCCCTTGATGATGTCGGCCTCAACCCCTGCCGGCATCTCGGGATGCTCGTAGTTCTCGTTCATGACGGTCAGGTAGTAATACACATCTTCCTGATCGACATACATGCGGCGCAGACCGTCCTGGAAGATCACCGCGACTTCGAACGAGAAGGTCGGGTCGTAGCTCTTGCAGTTCGGAATGGTGTGCGCCAGCACATGAGAGTGACCGTCTTCGTGCTGCAGACCTTCGCCGTTGAGCGTGGTGCGCCCGGCCGTGCCGCCAATCAGGAAGCCGCGCGCACGCGAGTCCCCCGCCGCCCAGCACAGGTCCATGGTGCGCTGCATGCCAAACATCGAATAGAAGATGTAGAACGGGATCATCGGCACGCCATGCACCGAATACGACGTGGCGGCGGCCAGCCAGTCGGCCATTGCACCGGCTTCGTTGATGCCATCCTGCAGGATCTGGCCGTCGACGCTCTCCTTGTAGAACATCAGCTGGTCATGATCTTGCGGCACATACTGCTGGCCTTGCTGGTTCCAGATGCCGTACTGGCGGAACATGCCTTCCATGCCGAAGGTGCGGGATTCATCCACAACGATCGGCACCACGTGCTTGCCGACGTTCTTGTCCTTGAGCAGGGTGTTGAACATGCGCACGATGGCCATGGTGGTCGAGAACTCACGGCCTTCGCCGGAAGCCTTGAGCAGGGCATCGAACGCGGACAGCTCGGGAATCGCGAGCTTGTCGGCCACCGTACGGCGCGCCGGCAGGTAACCGCCGAGGTCCATGCGACGCTGGCGCATGTAATTCAGCTCGGGCGAACCCTCTTCAAACTTGATGAAGGGCAGCTCTTCCAGCTTGTCATCACTGACCGGGATGTGGAAGCGGTCGCGGAAGGCGCGCAGCGCATCCAGCGTCATCTTCTTCTGCTGGTGGCTGATGTTCTGTGCTTCACCCGATTCACCCATGCCAAAGCCCTTGATGGTCTTGGCCAGGATCAGGGTCGGCTGCCCCTTGTGTTCAATCGCCTGCTTGTAAGCGGCGAAGATCTTGAAGATGTCATGGCCGCCACGATTGAGCTTCCAGATGTCCTCATCCGTCCAGTCGGCAACCAGTGCCTTGAGTTCTGGCGTGTTGAAGAAGTGTTCGCGCACCCAGGCGCCATTCTTCGACTTGTAGGTCTGGTACTCGCCGTCCACCACTTCCAGCATGCGGCGCTTGAGCAGGCCTTGCTTGTCGCGGGCGAACAGGGCATCCCAGTTCGAGCCCCAGATCAGCTTGATCACGTTCCAGCCGGCGCCACGGAATTCGGCTTCCAGCTCCTGAATGATCTTGCCATTGCCGCGCACCGGGCCATCCAGGCGCTGCAGGTTACAGTTGATCACGAAGACCAGATTGTCGAGCTTCTCACGCCCGGCCACACCCAGTGCGCCACGCGACTCGACTTCGTCCATCTCGCCATCACCCATGAACGCCCAGACCTTGCGATTAGCCGTCGGCGCCACGCCACGGTTGTCGAGGTACTTCATGAAGCGGGCCTGATAGATCGCGGCCAGGGGGCCAAGGCCCATCGACACGGTCGGGAACTGCCAGAAATCCGGCATCAGCCAGGGGTGCGGGTACGACGACAGGCCCTTTCCGCTGGTTTCCTGGCGGAAATTCTCGAGCTGTTCTTCGGAGAGGCGGCCGAGCAGGAAGGCGCGGGCATAGATCCCGGGGATTGAATGCCCCTGAAAGTAGATCAGGTCGCCGCCGTGACCGTCGTGCGGTGCATTCCAGAACCAGTTGAAGCCGACGTCATACAGGCTTGCGGCCGATGCGTAAGAAGCAATGTGCCCACCCACGTTGGTGTGCTTGTTGGCGCGCACCACCATGGCGATCGCATTCCAGCGCAAGTAAGCCTGAATGCGGTGCTCGATTTCCGGGTCGCCAGGGTAGTTGGGCTGATCCGCCGTGCTGATCGAATTCAAATAAGGAGAGCTGGCACTGTAAGGCACCGGCAAACCGCCCTCGCGTGCGTCCTCAATCAGACGTTCAATCAGGTAGCGCGCGCGCTCCGGGCCTTCGTTAGCGATCACGCCATTAAGCGCGTCCAACCACTCCTGGGTTTCCTGCGTGTCCGGGTCGGACTGCAGAAGCACGTGGGGCACAGCTGCCATCGACTTCTCTCCTTGTTGGCTTCAAGACACCGCCGGTACTGATCTATGCAGCGGGCGGTCTGAAATAGGCATTCAAGTTTCAGTCCGTTCGTGGCGAGCCGAAAAAATTGTTGCCTGAATTACGACGCTCAGGATTGCAGCACTCTATTTGAGCGAAGGCAAAACATACCGGCGCTCATTGTGTATTGCAACCCGCTTTTTTCACAATATAAAACAGCCGTTCACTATGTGCAACAAGGAGAGCTGTAGTTTTCCGGCATTCAAAACCACAGAAAACAGCACAAAATCAAAGTATTGCACCGCAACAACCACAGTCTGTCATCACCTTCTGCTGAATATTCAGTCGCTTGCCGCGGCGACAATGCGGCCCCAGCACGCCCCGCGTATCTTGCTAGCAGGGGCGCAGCGCAGCGCGTCCGCACTCTCGGGCATGTAAAATTCTGCCTCATCCAATGCAGCGGCAGCCTCTCGCCCACTGCGGCTCCCCCACGCTTATCCCGCCACGCCGTGACACATCTCGCCACTCTCGCACTACTCCTGATCGTGATACTCGCCGCACTCGCCATACTGGCGGCGCGGCAGCGAGCCTCCGCTCAATTCTTTGCACATACCCCCGAAATAGCTTGCGTGCTGGATCTGTCCGGGCGACTGGTCCGCGTCAATCCGGCATGGTACGTCCATCTCGGCGGTACCCCACGTACCGTTACCAGGCAAAGGCTGGCAGAGCTTGTTCATCCCGATGATGTCCCAGCGCTGCAGCGGGGACTGCAAACGCTCGCGACGGGCCATCCGGTGAACATAGACCTGCGCTGTCGCCACGTGAACGGCGACTACCTCGATTTGCTGTGGCGCGCGCAGCCCGTACTCAAGGACTCGCGCGTGTATGCAACCCTCCATGATCGGAGCGAGCAAGCGCGTACCGAAGAAGGTTTGCGCTCCATGCTCCGCTTTCGCCAAACGGTCGGCGACTCGCTCGCCTGTGGCATCGCCGTTGTCGACATGTGTGGGCGGATTATCGATACCAATCGGGCCTTTGCGGAATGGGCGGGGCAGCCCCCCGCTGCGCTGCTCGGTCGTCAGCCGCCGTTTGCGGACGTGTCGGCCGAGAACCGGCAGACATTCAGGTGCGTACTTGCGGGACAGGCGCCCCGCGATGGAACTCTGCTGCCCGGAGGAAGGGGTGTGCGTCTGTTAAGCACAGCACTGCAGAGCCCGTCTGCCGCCCAGATCGGCTGGGTGCTCTGCGTGATAAAAGACAGCCAGCCTTAGCCATCTGGCCGTGGAAGAAGCGTGTTCATCATGTCTGAACACGCGCCAGCAGTGCGGCGTGCGCACGAAATCCGCGAGAGGCGATTGCGGATATCACAGTGAGCGCTATTTGGGTTGACCCGAATCCTTCGGGAGGTAGTATCTTCCGGTCTACCTTGCTGCCGGAGAATCATCTTGATCACGCATCTGCCGCTCAGAGAAGCGCAAACGACCGATGCCAAGCCCGTTGTCTACCTTGTGGATGGCGACAGGGCACATCGGGATTTGCTCGGCCAGTTGCTTGACGCTGCGGGCTTGAAGTCGCAAGCCTACGCGACTGCGGAAGCCTTTCTTGCGAGCTGGCATCCACACGTGCGCGGTTGCCTGGTGCTGGAGGCACAACTCCCTGGCATGAGTGGCACGGAATTGCAGGAACACCTGCGCGCCAAGCATGCCAGCCTGCCCCTGATCTACAACACGGGCCACGGTAGCGTGGCCCTGGCGGTATCCGCGCTCAAGAAAGGCGCCGTCGACTTCATCGAGAAACCCGCAGACGGCCAACTATTGCTCAAAGCGATTCGCAGTGCCCTGGAAGTCGAGCAGAAACAATTCGAACACCATCGGCAGGAACTCGACGCCCAGCGCCGCATCGAGCAACTCACGCCACGGGAACGCGAGGTGCTGGAGCTTATCGTCATCGGCCGCCTCAACAAGCAGATCGCGGACGACCTCGGAATCAGCATCAAAACGGTAGAAGTCCATCGTGCCCGGGTGATGGAGAAAATGGGCGTCAGCTCACTGGCCGAGCTGGTTCAGCACGTGATGATTTCCACCCCAAAAGAGGCGTAACAGCGCCTGTCTCAATACTGGACGCGCGCTAAGCCCGGGATGGCTGCTCTGCACGCGGCAGCGTAATGACAAAAGCGACGCCCTGACCGTTCAATCCTGCCGCCACATTCACGGTACCGCCAAGGTTCATCGCCGCCTTCTTGACAATCGCCAGGCCCAGCCCTGTCCCCGAAATGTCTTGCCCGCCCCCCCGATAGAAGCGCTCGAAAACACGCGCATGCTCAGCAAGCGGGATGCCGGGGCCATCATCCGCCACGCTTAACTGAATACTGTCTGCCGTCTCTTCCAGGCTGACCACCACCTGCCCACCCACGCGCCCATAGCGAAGCGCGTTATCAATTAGATTGTGCAGAATCGACTGAAAGGACTCGATTTTGACTCGCCAGTTCAGCTCTTCCGGGGCCTCCAGTGCCAGATCTACTTCGCGCGAAATGGCGGCAGGGGCAAACTGCGCCAGAATCCCCTGAACAAGACCCGGTAAATTCGCACTCACTTCGGCCTCTTGTGTACCGCGTTCCAGCGACGCCAGCGACAGCAGCTGTTGAGAGAGGTGGGAAGCCCGTGCAATCGCGCGGTCTAGCGCGAGCTTTGCATCCTGTCTCTCCAGGCCGGACTCCGCCATCGCCAGCACATGGGCTTGCGCACCGATCACTGCCATCGGCGTACGCAATTCGTGCGCCGCGTCCTGCACGAACGCTCGCTCTTGCATCACTTTTTGCCGCAGACGAAACAGCAAGCCATCAAATGCGTCCAGCAGCGGCCGCAACTCCCGATACCGCAAGTCGATTTTCAAGGGTGACAGATCGTCCGGATCACGCGCATGCAGTGCCCGCGCGAGCTGCCGAAGCGGATGCAAGCCACGGTAGACGGCCAACCACACGGGCAGAAAAACAAGCGGAAATGACAGAAGCAGATCGGGAAGCATTTCCCTGAGCATCAGCCGAGCGACAGACACATCGGGCAACTTCGGCTCCGCAATACGCACAGACCAGCGCACGCCGTCAGCAGCAAACACCCAGAACGGATGCCCCAACATGCTCCTGAGCTGAACGGACTGCGCTTGTGCAGGCAGAAGTTTTTCACCAAGCCCCGGTGACGCATGAATCAGCTTGCCACTGGCGTGGTCATACAACTGGACTCGAAGCGGATCCAGCTGAATGGATTCAACTGCGCGGCGCGACTCGTTATATTGCTCCTCAAGGGCGCCGATCAGCTTTGCTGCAAATGCGGGATCGTCAGTACGCACCAGCATCCGCGAAACCGACTCCCCGAGCTTCTTCAATTCCCGATTGTCCTCTGTGGCCTGTTTGTACTCATAGAATCCTTTAAGGAGCAGCACCACGCAAACAAGTGTGAAGGATCCCAGCAGCACCAGGATCAGACGGCGAGCCAAGCTGGGTTCTCGAACCGGCTTCATCAGACTTCCAGCATGTAGCCGACACCCCGGACCGTACGGATGCGGTGTGCGCCGATCTTGCGCCGCAGGTTGAAAATGTGGACGTCGATTGCGCCAAAATCGAGCGCCTCACCCAAGGGAACAAGTCGCTGCGCCAAGCTGTGCTTGGTGACCACCACGCCAGCCTCGCGCACCAACTCCTGCAGCAGCTGAAACTCGCGCGGAGACAAATTCAAGGGAAGACCATCCAGCTCAGCAAAATGCCGTTTCGGTTCAAGACGCAGCGCGCCCACCGTCCAAACCTCGCTGGTTTGCCGACAAAAGCGGCGCGTGACGGCCCGTATCCGGCTCACCAGTTCAGCCATTGCAAAGGGCTTGATGACGAAATCGTCAGCACCAAGGTCCAGCCCTCTAACGCGGTCTTCGACAGATGTGCGTGCAGTAATCACGATGACCGGGATGCGAACTTCGTCGCTACGCCAGCGCTTGAGAACATCCAGACCAAAAGCATCCGGCAAGCCCAGGTCAAGCAAGACACAGTCATACGGTTCGCTCGCGATCTGACGGGAGACATCTCCCGCACGCCGCAGCCACTCGCTGGTAATGCCCTCAGCCTTAAGCGCTCGTTGCAGCGCCAAGCCGAGATCAAGATCGTCTTCGATGATAAGTGCGCATGCCTGAACTGTGCCTGATCCAGGCTTAAGGCTAGCTGAAGAACACTGACAGCGGAACTCATGATTGTTAAGCGGGCGCAAAGATCGCCTTGGCCATACTACACGCTCCTTTTCAACCCAAGCGAGTTTGCAGATGAAACCTTACTATCAATCCCGCTTTCCATCCCGACACGCCCTCAGCTTCGTTGCCGCACTGCTGTCGTGCGGTATGGTCCACGCGGACCCCGTCAGTCTGGGGCAGGACGGCTCGATCTACGCTGGAGGAAGCTCGTTCGGCGCCACCGTGGGATACGGCCAGCGTCTCTCCGATTCTTGGGCCGCTCGGGTCATGATCAACTCGGGTGGCCGCAGTGGCACAGAGAAGGACAAGAACATCGGCGACAACCACTATGACGTGAAAGCCAAGATCGGCCCGGGCGCCACGTTGCTCGCGGACTTCTATCCGATCACGGGCAGCGGCTTTCGCCTCAGCGGCGGCATGAACATCTCGCGCATCAAAGGAGAGCTCTCGGGGCGCAGTGATGGCGCCGGGGGCTATAACATTAACGGGCACCGATACAGCAGCACCGAAGTCGGCAGCTTGACCGCACAGATCAAGTTCAACACGGTAAAACCTTATCTCGGTATCGGCTGGGAGTCCAAGGCCTTGGGCGAGAAAGGCTGGCGCTTCGTTTCCGATCTTGGCTTCATTTATTGCGGCAAAGGCAAGGCGACATTGGATGCCACGGGAGCCGCGGGCAACGCGGCACTACAGCGGGATCTGGCGAGTGAGCGCAAGGACCTGCAAAAACAGGGCGCGGCCATCGTCGTCGGGCTTGGCGCAGCCTACGCATTCTAGCGGGGACCGCCGCCCGAACAGCCGGTCGCGCAGGGCGAGATCCTTCTCCTCCCTGTCTCCCCGCCCAGCGCGACCCGCCTCCCATGCCACCGCCGCTAAGCGGAACCCTGCTTTGCTCCTAGGACAGAGAGCCAGATCCATCGCCTGCAGCAGCGTAGGCAGTCGGGAGGTTCGCCTGTATGATCGCTCTACCCTACAGACCGACCCGTTCAGGCTCTTCAGATGCTGCAAAAGCACATCGCCTGCGTGATCTACGCTGCCCTTCTCGCAGCATGGATCAACGCATTCGCGCCCGCACTGTCCTACTTCTTTGCCAGCGCGGCCGGCAAAGAAGTCGTTGAAGTCTGCACCTCGTTCGGGCTCAAGAAAGTCCAGCTCGACAGACCCGCGGATTCGTCATCGAGCGGGCACGACGTCCGCTGCCAATTCTGCCTCGCAAGTCTGGACGCCGTATCCTTCAGCCACCCTGCCACAAGGCAGGCGCTGCTCCCACGCGAGGCGGACTCTGTCGGCTCACCCGCGCACGCGTTCCCGGTTCGGCACCGGCACGCACCGTCACACCGCCCTCGCGCGCCGCCACTCGCCACCGCATAACACCCTTTCAAGGAGTGTGCACCCGAGACGGTGCGCAGATCGTCGCGTGTGCGCCGTGGGCAAGGTCCACGCACGCACGCCAGACAGGCAATGGAGGCAAGGGCATGCATACCAAATCCGGCAATCCGCTTCAGGATGCACAGGGAATTTCAGTACCCGCACAAGGTCGGCGTTTACCGCTCTGGCAGGAGATCGCGCTCGCGCTGCTCCTCAAGCTCGCCTTGCTGATCGGCATCAAGCTGATGTTTTTCAGCCATCCAGTCAGCAAGCACGACGCAGCCGCGCGCTTGAACACCGTGATTGCGGGCGAAGGAGCCATGCCGGCAAGCCCGTCGCATTCCGCCACGCCACACAAACCGGAGTCAAAATGATCGAAGAATCCGTTGTGAATCTATCGCGGCTGCAGTTCGCTGCGACCGCGTTCTACCACTTTCTGTTTGTCCCGCTCACGCTGGGCATGTCTTTCCTGCTCGCCATCATGGAGACGGTTTATGTCATGACCGGGAAGGAGATCTACCGTGACATGACCAAGTTCTGGGGCAAGCTGTTCGGTATCAACTTTGCCCTCGGCGTCACCACCGGACTCACCATGGAGTTCCAGTTTGGCACCAACTGGGCGTACTACTCCCACTATGTGGGCGACATTTTCGGCGCACCGCTGGCCATTGAGGGCCTGGTGGCGTTCTTCCTCGAATCCACCTTCGTCGGTCTGTTTTTCTTTGGCTGGGATCGCTTGAGCAAGGTAGGCCATCTAACGGTGACCTACCTCGTAGCCATCGGCTCAAACCTATCGGCCGTGCTGATCCTGATCGCCAATGCCTGGATGCAGAACCCGATTGGTGCGGACTTCAACCCGGTCACGATGCGCATGGAGATGACCAGCTTCTGGGACCTGATCTTCAACCCGGTGGCGCAGTCCAAGTTCGTGCATACCATCAGCGCCGGGTATGTCACCGGTTCGGCCTTCGTCCTGGGGGTCAGCGCCTGGTATCTGCTCAAGGGGCGAGACATCGAGTTTGCCCGCCGATCTTTCCGCATCGCGGCCTCGTTCGGACTGGCGTCGGCCTTGTCAGTGATCGTGCTGGGCGACGAATCCGGCTACCACGCGGCGGAGACCCAGGAAACCAAGCTCGCGGCCATGGAAGCCATGTGGGAGACCGAGTCAGCGCCCGCCGGCCTGACCCTGTTCGGCATTCCGGATGAGAAAAACCGCACGACCCATGCCGAAATCAAGATCCCGTATGTCATGGGCCTGATCGGCACACGCAGCACCGACAAGGTGATCCCCGGCATTGACGAGTTGGAGAAGAAGATTGCAGCGCGCATCGATACGGGCATCACCGCGGTCAAGGCGCTTGAAGCCCTGCGACGCGATCCGAAGAACGCCGATCTGCTGGCACGCTTCACCGCCGTCAAAGCGGACCTCGGCTATGGCCTGCTGCTGAAGAAGTACGTGGCGGATGTCAGCCAGGCGACGCCGGAGATGAAGGCACGCGCCGTGGATGACGCCATTCCTGCCGTGGCACCGCTGTTCTGGAGCTTCCGCCTCATGGTTGGCTTGTCGCTGATCTTCCTCAGCCTCTTTGTGCTCTCGTTCTGGTTCGCGGCTCGCAACAGCTTCATGCAGAAGCGCTGGCTCCTGAAGTGGGCCGTATGGGGCATCCCCCTGCCCTGGATCGCCTGCGAACTGGGCTGGTTTGTCGCGGAATATGGCCGCCAGCCCTGGACCATCCACGGCGTGCTACCCACCCACCTCTCCACGTCTGCCCTGTCCGCCGGCAGTCTGTGGTTCTCGCTCTCCGGCTTCCTGCTGTTCTACACCCTGCTGCTGGTCGCAGAGCTCTACCTGATGTTCAAGTACGCGCGTCTTGGCCCCGCCAGTCTAGGGACCGGGCGTTACCACCTTGAAACGCTGCCGCGAAGGGAGTTTGAACATGATCGATTACGAGATTCTCAAGCTCATCTGGTGGCTGCTCGTCGGCGTCCTGCTGCTGGGCTTCGCCATCATGGATGGCCATGACATGGGCGTAGGCACCCTCCTCCCCTTCGTCGGCAAGACTGACGACGAGCGCAGGGTCGTGCTGAATAGCGTCGGCCCGCATTGGGAAGGCAACCAGGTGTGGTTCGTCACCGCGGGCGGCGCAATTTTCGCAGCCTGGCCGCTGGTGTACGCCACCGCCTTCTCGGGCTTCTACTTCGCGATGCTGGCTGTTCTTTGGGCACTGTTTTTCCGTCCGGTCGGTTTCGACTACCGCAGCAAAGTGGCCGACCCACGCTGGCGGGGATTCTGGGACTGGGGGATTTTTGCTGGCAGTGCGATTCCCGCGCTGGTCTTTGGCGTCGCGTTCGGCAACGTCATCCAGGGCGTGCCGTTCTATTTTGACGATGTCATGATGGTACGCTACACCGGCAGCTTCTGGGCGCTGTTCAACCCCTTCGCTCTGGTCTGTGGCGTAGTCAGCCTCGCCATGCTGGTGGCGCACGGTGCAAACTATCTGGCCATCCGCACCGAAGCGGCTATCCAGAAGCGCGCAAAGGCGTCCTCGGTGGTGGCGACTCTGGTCATGCTGATCGGCTTTGCGATAGGTGGCTGGATGATCGCGAGCATGCCGGGCTACCTCATCACCTCGGCCGTCGAACCCGGGCTGGCGCAAAGCCCGCTCGACAAGACCGTGATCGTGCAGAGCGGAGCCTGGTTGTCCAATTACAGCAAGTACCCGCTCAGCATTCTTCTGCCCGTGCTCGGGTTTGGCGGCGGACTGCTGAGTCTGCTGGCCATCACCCGCGGGCGTGCCGGACTCGCCTTCGTAGCCACCGCCGTGGCCGAGCTGGGAATCATTTTCACGGCAGGCGTCTCGATCTTTCCCTTTGTGCTGCCCTCCAGCAGCCAGCCCGGAAGCAGCCTCACCGTATGGGATTGTGTTTCCAGCCACCGTACCCTGGGCATCATGTTCTGGGTCGCACTGATCATGACCCCGATCATCATCGCCTACACCAGCTGGGCTTACCGCGTCATGCGCGGCAAGGTCACCGTCGAACAGATCCGCGCCAACGATCGCTCCAGTTACTGAGACAGAAAGGATAGGACTATGTGGTATTTCACCTGGGTACTCGGTACCGGCTTTGCGGTCTTGCTGGCAGTCGTGAATGCGCTGTGGCTTGAATCACAGGACGAGCGCGGCCGTCAGGATAAGTAGGCCCTTACAAGGCAGTCGGCGGCATCTGCTACCGACTGCCTGGAGTCAATCAATGAGAGATCAAGACAATCTGCCCCCCCACACGCCCAACGCTGGCGATACGATCTACGCCGCGGGCTGCACGGGCTCGGCTTGGCTGCTGGTCAGCGGCTCAATACGGCTGGATCGCATCGAGAGCAACGGAGAAAGAGCGTTCGCTGGACTCGCCATCAAAGGCGATGTGCTCGGCGCAGAAACGCTTCTCCTCGGCCACTACGCTTTTACGGCAACTGCCCTCACACCGTGCGAGTTGCGACCCTGGCCTGGTGCCGCAGTGACACCGGAACCCAGGTCACTGCTTAAAGCGCTTGCCGATGCCGAACGTCGCGGTGCCGACGCGATTGCCTTGCGGTGCGGCGAAGCGGCGACCCGAGTGGGGCGCTTGATCCGGATTCTGGCCAACTCGCTGGCGAATCAAACCATCACACGCCGAACCCTGCCCGCCCTCACTGAAATGGCTGACATCACGGCCCTGACCGTCGGGACAGTCTCACGCACCCTGAGCATCATGCAAGCGGAGGGAACTCTGGCCGCGCACGATAGCCGGCGGGGACGGCCCCCGTCGTCACGCGGCCGCAACAAGACGCCGAGCGTCGCCGCTTTGCAGTAATTACAACGGAGAAAACAAATGAATAAGTATACTTTTTGCCTGGCCTTCATCCTCGGAACAGTCGTGCTTTCGACAACATCGCCGGTCTTTGCACAGGAGGTGTCTGAGGATGCAAAAGCAATCACTTCATTGCTAAAAAACACCTGGGATAAACCAGACTCCGCGCTGGAGGTGGCGCCTATCGTAGTGACTGAGGATGCCGCTATCGCGGGGTGGGCACAGAGCGGGAGGGGCGGACGAGCGCTGCTCAGGAAAGAGCACGGGCAGTGGCGCGTGCTGCTTTGTGGCGGCAACAATATGAAAGATGTCGCGGTTCTGCACAGTGCAGGGATCCCTCATCAAACCGCGCGTTCTCTCGCAGATGCAGTGAAACGGGCGGACGAGCAAGTCAGCCCTGAGAAGCTCAAGCTGCTATCAAGTTTCGAAGGCCTCGTGTACGGATGGAGCACACCACCACGGCGATCACGAAAGCCATCAGCACAAGCACTGAGAAACAGCATCTACCTGGCGACCGTCACCCGTTAGTCGCCTTAGCCCCCCTGCAGAGCCAAGCGGGGCGCGGCTCTGCAGACAGGTTACTAGACTAGGTGGGCACAGTGTCCCCCACGAGAACCCGTGACACCGCCCGCAACCCAGGCGGGCGGGGAGCCGACGCATAGGGGCGTGTCCCAGAGACCCTCCATATGCCTTGTTTTACCAAGAAACCACTAAGATGAAATGTCACTGTCCTCATCCGACCGGTGGCAGATTGCTGCCCTTGCGTCCGCCGTAGCATGGCCGTCAATCGCCGGTCGCCGGGGTGTGTGGTGGTCTTCGGCTTCCCTGTTTCATGTCGCGCGTGCTTCTCACGCAGTGAGGTCTGGTCATGCTGTTTCTCCCCCGTCGTGTAAGTGTGCTCTGCGCGTCCCTGCTCTTCCTCGCCGCCTGTGGCGGGGGGGGCGGTTCGGAGTCTCCGGGGGAGTCGGTGCCGAGTCAGACGACGAGCTCCAGCTCAGGCGGGTCAGTTAGTACACCCGATACACAGGCGCCGAGTTCGCCGGAAGCCTTGGGCTTCTCGGGTCTGACCGCCACGAGTGTCTTGCTCAAGTGGGGCGGGGCAAGTGATGACCGGGGGGTGTCGGCTTACGACATTTATCGGGATGGGCGCTTTCTGGGCAGTGTGAGTGTCAATACCCTGGTGTTTCTGGATACGGCGGTGAATCCGAATGCGACCCACCGCTATCAGGTGAAGGCACGGGATGCGGCCGGAAACCTGTCACCGGCGTCAGGCGAGCTGGTGATCAATGTTCCGCCCTTGGTAACGGCCCGTGACACCCAGGCGCCGACGGCGCCAGGCAGCCTGCGCACGACGCAGATCAGTGCCAGCAGTCTGAGCCTGAGCTGGCTGCCGGCCACGGACGATACGGGGGTGGCGGTCTACGACGTGCTGCTCAATGGCACGGTGATCGCGTCCCTCACCAGCACCACGACGAACTACACGGCCAACGGGCTGCGCGCCTCCACCGCTTACACCGTGACGGTGCGGGCGCGGGACACCTCGGGGAATGTGTCGCTGGCGGCGACGATTCAGGTGAGCACGGCGGTGGCGGCGGCGCCGAGTTCGTCGAGCAGCTCGTCGAGTTCCAGCAGCTCCAGCAGTTCGAGCAGCTCAAGTTCTTCATCCTCGTCCAGCTCTTCGAGCAGTTCGAGTTCTTCAAGCAGCTCCAGCTCCAGCTCAAGCTCTTCGAGCAGTTCATCAGGAGCCGGTAGCGGCAGCATTACGACGAAACCGTCTGACGCCGAACTGTATAACGGCAATACATACTGGGTATCTAAAACAGGGTAACACACCAATAACTGCTTGACGGAAAACACGGCAGAGTGCGCGAGCCTGCAAAAGGTACTGGGTCTTGTAAAACCTGACGACCGCATCTACATCAAGCCCGGAACTTACACCGAAAGCTCGCCTGACAGCGCCTATTCAGCGGGCTGCTATTGGTTCAATGGCGTCGGCAGTTGGTGTATTTCGGCGTCTGGCACCAAATCACACCCGATTCTGATCAGTGCTGCGCCGGGCTCAGCGAGGGGTAGTGTGATACTGGACAATCAGAACGCACGCGTGGGTATCGTAATGCAGGCTCACGATTACCTTACTTTTCGCGGGCTGACGATCAGGAACAGCATCAAGAATGCATTGCCAATGCCAGCCAGGCTGGCAATGAAGTGGCAGATGTCCCGGGCTTGAGTATCGGCATAATCGTCGAAGACTGCCTCTTCCAGACAGTTACTACGAATGATTCTGGGGACAATATCGCAGCGATCGGAATGTGGGCAACACAGGACTGGATAGTCAGGAACAATGTAATTGAAGGCATCCCTTCTGGATCGGGTATCCGGGCCTACGGCGTGATCAATGCCCTGATCGAGCACAACACCATCCGCAATGTTGATTCTAGCGTGATGTGGAAAGATCACTTCATTAAAGATATCGCAACCCGCCAGCACGTTTTCGAGTCAGAGATTCGTTATAACCTCATCACCGCAGCCTCCTACGGCGTGTTAATCCAGATCCGCGGGTCGAATACGCCAGAAGCAGGTGACAACTATATTCATCATAACGTTGTCAATGGCTTGAGCCTGGGCGAGCCCGCAGGCTTGCGATTCGCCATGTCTGAAGCTCATGCACAAAGCGGCTTGTTGCGCTTCGAACACAATCTTGTCGACTGCCGCAGTGCTGCAACCCCATTGGGTTTTACGCTCGACGCATCCAAAGACGCCAGGTTTCTGGGAAACATCTTCGTCAAGTGCGGCTTGCCAGTCGAGGCTACCATGAAGTTCAGCCGCACCATACACGCAAACATCACGCGTATGAATCACAACCTTTACGTCGGCGATTTCATGGCGGTCATGGATCGGTACTCAGATGGCGAGACCCTCTACTCAACGCTTCCGGCTTGGCAATCGGCACTGAATTCTGGCTCTCTTTCTCTCGGGCATGACCACCCCGATCAGAACAGTCGAACAGTCGCCTATTCTCCAGCTTTGTTTTCAACGACAAATCCCAATATGCATAGCATCACATCCCCGGCAAGAGCAATGATGTCAGATGGAAGCAACGCGGGGCCGTATCAACTTGGCAGCGAGCAGATCGGGGCAGACTGGTAGCACGGGAGAAGGCGTTCTTACTCAACCGTACCGCCGCCCCGGCACAAGCGTTGCACCCCCTTTGTTCTTGCATCAGGGTATTGCCGCATCGCGCGAGTGACGCGCGTCAAGCGAAACGCGTCTTCCTGCTCTCGTGTCCCACGGCCTGCCACTCAGAACCGCATCTGCCGAGCGTCGCAGGCAGCGCGACAGGTCAGACGCAACTCTGCGCGGCTTGATACCGCTCGAGCGCCGCTCGCCCTAGCCCGCCTTCTTGCAACCGATGCGCGCAGTTTTACCAAGAAACCAAGCGTGACGAATGCCTTTGTCGTAATCCGACCAGCGGCAGATTGCTGCCCTTGCGTCCGCCTTAGCATGGCCGTCAATCGGAAGCCCGGTCGCCCGGGGTGTGCGGCGGTCTTCGGCTTCCCTGTTTCATGTCGCGCGTGCTTGTCACGCAGTGAGGTCTGGTCATGCTGTTTCTCCCCCGTCGTGTCAGTGTGCTCTGCGCGTCCCTGCTCTTTCTCGCCGCCTGTGGCGGGGGTGGCGGTTCGGAGTCTGCGGGGGAGTCGGTGCCGAGTCAGACGACGAGCTCCAGCTCAGGCGGGTCGCTTAGTACGCCGGACACACAGGCGCCGAGTTCGCCGGAGGCCTTGGGTTTCTCGGGGCTGACGGCGACGAGTGTGCTGCTCAAGTGGGGCGGGGCGAGTGATGACCGGGGGGTGTCGGCTTACGACATTTATCGGGATGGGCGCTTTCTGGGCAGTGTGAGTGTGAACACCCTGGTGTATCTGGATACGGCGGTGAATCCGAATGCGACGCACCGCTATCAGGTGAAGGCACGCGATGCGGCAGGCAATCTTTCTCCCGCCTCGGCTGAGCTGGTGATCAATGTGCCGCCGCTGGTGACGGCGCGAGATACGCAGGCGCCCACCGCACCGGGCAGCCTGCGCACGACACAGATCAGCGCCAGCAGTCTGAGCCTGAGCTGGCTGCCGGCTACCGATGATACGGGGGTGGCGGTCTACGACGTGCTGCTCAATGGGACGGTGATCGCGTCGCTGACCAGCACCACGACGAACTACACGGCGAGCGGACTGCGCCCGTCGACGAGTTACACCGTGACGGTACGGGCGCGGGATACCTCGGGGAATATGTCGCTGGCGGCGACGATTCAGGTGAGCACGGCGGTGGCGGCGCGCCGAGTAGTTCGAGCTCGTCGAGCAGTTCAAGCTCCAGCAGCAGTTCGAGCTCTTCCAGTTCTTCGAGCTCATCAAGCAGCTCCAGCTCGTCTTCGAGCAGCGGCGGGAAGTCGAGTTCGTCGTCGAGCAGTTCGAGTTCTTCATCCTCGTCTTCGTCGTCCTCTTCGAGCAGCAGTGGCGGGAAGTCCAGCTCTTCGAGTTCGTCTTCCTCTTCGTCGTCCAGCAGCTCAAGCAGTTCCAGTGGCGGCGCGGGCACGCAGACCATCGTGAAGTACGACTTCACAGCGGGGATGCCTGGCCACAAAGGACGGCTGGCGATTCCACAGTATCTGGCCTTTGAGTGCTGTCCCCGGAACCACCTCGGTCGGTTTGCCATTCACGTATAACGCAACCCCGGACGGCGTCTATCCGAACAATGCGGAAATGCGCTTCGACATGCCCCCCGTGGATGAAATATGGTTGCGCGTCCGGCTGCATGAGCCGAGCAACTATGTCATGCGCCACAACACGGAAGTCAAAACCGCCAATGCCTTTGCGGCCGGCTGGCGGGTGGGTGATCAGCTGCTTGCCGACGATGGGGTATCCCGAGCCACCATTTCCAGCATCAACTCGGATAGCGTGTTCGTCCGCTGGGCAGAGAAAGCCGCCTATGACACATGGGGAAGCAGCGCAGCACAGCGGCTGATCCGGAATACCACCCGAAACAGTACGCTTCTCAGTACCGGCAAAGCCGTCTGGGGGGGCGACAAGATCATGGCGCTGTGGGTAGACAATTACTCGGGCGATGGCACCGGGCCAACGATCATCCTCGGCGCGATCAGCGACTGGACATTCGGCACCAGTAAGGACGCTATCTTCACCGCGGGTTATCGTTCTTCCGGGCCTGTCGGCAGCAGCAGTCGTGTGAGCGTTGCGAATATTCCTGGCGGCAAGCTCTTCACCCAGACGAACCGCGGCAAGTACATTGATCTTGCCGTGCCACGCGTTTTCGTCGCAAACCGGGGCGAAAGATGGCGTGATCGAAACCTGGATACGTTACGAAGGAGAAGGCTCCTATACACGCCGTCGCGACATCCGAGATGCCGATATCGACCGCCCCTGAATCTCGGCGGCGATCAGCAGAAGTGGCAGCGCGGCTACCTGATGGGGTACTCCAATACCGGCTACGACGAGCAAACGACGTTTCATATCAGCCGCATAGAGCTCTTCCGGGCGAAGCCACAAGACCTTCCCTGAACTGGCGGCATGGAAAGCGACGCTCAGCTAGAAACGCCCGCGGGCGGAACAGACGACACCGTCTGAATCGCTGATCATCGAAAAAAAGCCCGTTTTCCTTCTCAGGAAAACGGGCCCTCAACCTGCGGTCTCACGCTCAGTGGTGATGCCCACCCGCACCATGCACGTGACCGTGATCAAGCTCTTCCTGCGAGGCCATGCGCACTTCACGCACGGTCACATCGAACACGAGGGCCATGCCAGCAAGGGGATGATTGCTGTCGACAACCACTTTCTTCTCCGCAATGTCAGTGATGCGGAACACCATGTCGTCTTCACTGTCGTCACCCACACGCTCGAAGGCCATACCGACTTCGATAGTGTCGGGGAAGCAGTCGCGGTCTTCAACCAGTACAAGGCTTTCAATGTACTCGCCAAACGCATCGTCGGGCTGGAGCTTGATATTGAGCTCGCCCATATTCATGCCATGCAGTTTTTCTTCCAGTAGCGGGAAGATCGCATCGTACCCGCCGTGCAGGTAAACCAGCGGTTGAGCACCATCATCCACCACATTGCCATCCGGTCTCGCACGGTGTAGTCAAGCGTGACGACGGCATTCTTTACGATTTCCATTCTTTCTCCCGGAAAGTGTTTGCAAAAGTTCGCTATCGATTCAACGTGATTCCGCACATCCACCTTGTAGTCGGCGTGAAGGACCTTGCCATCAAAGCCAACGATAAAGGTGGAGCGTTGCACCGTGGGGCGCACGGTTGATGCACCCTGAGGGTCTTGCCATACATGGTAGAGGCGGCAGGCCTCCGTCTTCGTCCGAAGCAGCTGAAGGGCCAGGCCGTGCTCGTCCCGGAACTCGGCGTGGGTCAGACAATCATCCAGGCTCACACCAACAACGCGAGCCCCGCAACGCCGAAAACTCTTCGTGATCCGAAAAGCTGATGGCCCGTTTCACGCTTAAAGGCATGCTGTCATGCAAGAAAAAGCAGATAACAATGCCTTCTTGCCGGGCGCTGGCCAGCCGAAGGTTTCCATATCTGCATCAGGCAAGAAATTCAGGCGCCGCGCCCTGACGCCAACAAGCCTCCGTTTCCTGTGCTGGCCGCAATTCTACCCCCGCCGGACGTTGCAACACTATCGCCCGGCCAAACCGCTAGCTGTCCCATGATCGCCCCCGCGTGTTGCCCATTTTCGATAGACGAGCCGTGGGGTCAGAACAAGGCCAATCCGCCGCGAAGTGCCAAAGGACACACAAGTCTACAGACAAGATCCGTGCAGGGGTGCGAGGCCATGGTGCCGCCGGGCACGCGTACAGGCGTCGTTCAGATGCCCGCCAAACCATCAGGGAGAAATCCCGGCAAGGATCGGGTCGGAATGCGTAGATGGCACATTGCACGGCCTGCCCGATCACTCCAATCAGCGCAACGCAGCGGGGCACCCGCACCGGTACCCCGCATGCGGCAGAGGGTAGCGGTTTCATCGTCCGCTAGCCCATCGGGCACACCGCCACCTTCACTCAACAATTGGCTGCGGTCAAAGGACACACGAAATGACGCACAGCAGGCTCCGCAGCGAATACAGGGGTCGAGGTCCTGACTCATGGCGCCTCGCCCGGCAGTGGTCAGACAGAGACGATAGAGCGCTTGGCCTGAAGCCAGTAATTTGCGCTCAAATGGCGTCAACGCTTGTGTTGGCAGCCAGTCTTCAACTGATGGAGGAGTGCCCGTCAGCACGCCGAAACCGATCGCCAGCTCTTCAATATAGGTCCGCCAGTTGCTGCGGCATTCGAACACACCGCCCAGTTTCGGTATCACCGGAAAAACACCTCGCCATGGCCTGATCGGAATGCGTCCAGGTTCCAGGGCGCAATGGGCTTGATAGGCCTGCTCGCGATGCCGCGCAACAAGCGCGATCAGTTTGTCATGCGGCCCGGTCTGAGCCGTGCGGATTTCGCGAGAATTACCGAACATCTGCCGCCCCCATTGCAAGAGCGCTGATGAGATCTCATCCACACTGCGCATGGGCCGGATATGGAGATGCATGCGTTCAGCCACCGGATAGGCGCGGCGCAGCAGATTCAGCCACTGCTTCGCGCCCAGGCGGCGTGGCGCGGCTCGACCTTGAGCAAAACGGCGCGCCAGAAGTCTGCTAGCAGGAGGATGACTCGCGGCCAGTCCTGCTCAACCGTTCTTGCGGCCTCGCTCCTGCTGCACGGCGCGGATGCGTTCGACCAGAAAAGGATCTGCCACCGCACCGCGCCCGAGCATGACGTCCGCACAGCCACTCTCCGCTCGACACCGCCAGTAGTCTGCCGTATTCCAGACCTCTCCGTTCGCGACCACCGGTACGCGCACCGCCTCCGCGATCGCTCCAAGCCACCCCCAATGTGCGGGCGGGCGATAGAACTCGTCTCTCGTGCGGGGTGGACCACCAGACCATCAACGCCGCCGTCCGCCAACGCTTGAGCAATGGCAACACAGCGAGACTTGTCGGAAATCCCGAGGCGCATCTTGGCCGTCACCGGCACCTGACCCGCGACCGCTGCAACGCACGCACGCGCAATCCGGTGCAGCAACTCCGGTTCGTCTAGCAGAGCCGCCCCCACCTCGGTGGCGGTTGACGATGGGAGCTGGACAACCGAAATTCAGATCAATGCCGGCGGGATGAAGACTGCTCAGGCGCGCCGCGTTTTCGGCCAATGACACAGGTTCGACCCCAGCAGTTGTATTTCGACCGGCGTCCCGGAAACGGTACGGGCTCCTTGTTTAAGCTCAGGCGCCAATCTGAAACAGGCTCGGTTTGGCAATAACGTGCCGGTGACGAAGTGCGGCGTTTGAGACCCAGCAACAGCAAGAAGCCGTGCGCTGCCCGATCTGTGGGTCGCACGAGATTAAACGCCTGCCATCTGCGCCACATCTGGCGCGGCCTGCGCCCACAGCAATGCCCGCTGTCCAAGGGTCGACTCCCGCACAGCAGATCATGGCCGCACTCCAGAACCAGGCAGCCCAATCGGAGGACGTCGGCGAGCGCTTTGCAGAAGAGGCGCGCCGTATCCATTACGGCGATGCCGAAGAACGCGACATTCGTGGCGTAGCCAGCGTGGCGGAAGCCAGAGACCTGCTGGCAGAGGGGATCAGTGTGTTACCTGTTCCGGCGAAGAAAGCAGATCTGCACTGAGCACAGCCCCGTCCGGCCTCGTTTCAGGGACGAAGCACAACGGGAAAAGTAGATCGAACGCCGCGACAAAGCGTTGGACAGGCGCAGGGCCAACCCTCCGATGCGAAACAGGGCGGGCTGAGCGGGCTCGGCGAGGGATTAGTGTGATTTTCATGGTCGGCCTCCTTCGGACAGAAGCCAGCCGGACATGATGACAAGACGGTGACGACACAAACAACAAGAGGAAGGCTTTCGCCTTCCTCTTCAGATCACTGACAAAGCCCCAAGGAATTGGGGCTTTGTCGTATCTGGCCGGGTGTATGATGTAGGCATGCTAAAGCCTGCCCGCCCCGCTCAGTCCGAGCTTGAGATGGTGACACTCGAGTCTCTGGTTCCCCAGGATCACCTGCTCCGTCTGATTGATTCGCATATCTCGTTTGACTTCATCCGCACCGCGTGCGAGCCGCTGTACTGCGCCAACAACGGTCGCCCGGCACTCGATCCGGTCATGCTGTTCAAGATGCTCTTCGTGGGCTACTTGTTCGGTGTGCGCTCCGAGCGCCGTCTGGTCAAGGAGATCGAGGTCAACGTGGCCTACCGCTGGTTCGTGGGATTACGCCTGACCGATGCGGTGCCGGACGCCTCCACCTTCAGTCAGAACCGGCGACGTCGCTTTGCAGGCACAGACATCGAGCAACGCATCTTCGATGGCATCGTCGAGCAAGCCATTGAGAAGAAGCTCATTGGCGGCCGTGTGCTCTACACGGACAGTACGCACCTGAAGGCCAGTGCCAACAAGCGCCACTTCGAACTTGTCGAGGTTGAGCAAACGCCGGCCGCCTACCTGGCCGAGTTGGACGCGGCGGTCGATGCCGAGCGTGTAGCCGCCGGGCACAAGCCCTTGGCACGAGACAAGGATGAGCCGCCCGATAGGGGCGGATCAGCGTCCCATTCGGGCGCTGACGCAGACACGAACACGCTCGAAGACAGCGCCAAACCAAGCACCACCACGGCTTCCGAGTGTTCCCGGGAGATCAAACGCAGCACGGTCGATCCGGAGGCCGGTTTCATGGTGCGTGACCAGAAGCCGGTCGGCTTCTTCTACCTGGACCACCGCACCGTCGATGGTGTGCACGCCCTGATCGTGGATACCCATGTCACTGCCGGCAACGTCCATGACGCGACCCCTTACCTGGATCGTCTGGACCGCGCCCGCGAGCGCTTCGATCTGGCCGTTGGCGCCGTCGGGCTGGATGCCGGCTACTTCACCCCTTGGGTCTGCAAGGGCATCGTCGAGCGGGGGCTCTACGGGGTGATGGGCTATCGCCGCCCCACTCACCGCGAAGGCTACTTCCATAAGCGGGAGTACGAATACGACAAACAGACCGATACTTATCGCTGTCCGGCCGGTCAGATCATCGTCTATCGCGGCACCAACCGGAACGGCTATCGTGAGTACGCCTCCGATGCGAAACAATGCGCGAACTGCCCACTACGCGCCCAATGTACCCAGAGCAAGAACCACCAGAAGCTGATCACCCGCCACGTCTGGCAAGGCTTCAAGGACGAGATCGATGCGCACCGGCTCACCGATTTGGGCAAGCGCCTGTACGCCCCACGCAAGGAGACGGTCGAGCGCAGCTTTGCCGACGCCAAGGAGTTGCACGGGCATCGCTATGCCCGCTTCAGAGGGCTCGCGAAAGTGCAGGCCCAGTGCCTGCTCAGCGCAGCTTGCCAGAACATGAAGAAAATGGCCTTGGTGCTCGCACGCAAAGCGAAGAAGGAAGCCGAGGCGGCTCTTTTACGCCTCTACCGGGCCATCAGGAGCGCTCAGATCGCCCTCAAAACCACCCAATGGCCAAGACTGCGCTTCGAGCTCTCGTTTCACTGAAACCCGCAAACATCCTTCTGGCAGGCCAAAAAAGACAAAACCCCCGAAAAATCCGGGGGTTCGTCAGCAGTCTGAAGAGGAAGGCTTTCGCCTTCCTCTTCTGCATTCTGGAGCGGGAGACGAGTCTCGAACTCCGCGACCTCAACCTTTGGCAAGGTTGCGCCTACCAACTGAGCTACTCTGCGTAAAACCTTAATCTTCAATCTGGAGGCGCGAGCCGGAGTCGAACCGACCTACACGGATTTGCAATCCGGTGCATAAACCGCTTTGCTATCGCGCCCTTCAGCACTGCGCACTCCGAGCTCGGAACGCCTCAGCGCCTCTTGCAACCAAAAGGGGAAAGCCAACTGCGCTTTCCCCCAGAATCCTGAGCGGGAGACGAGTCTCGAACTCGCGACCTCAACCTGGCAAGGTTGCGCTCTACCAACTGAGCTACTCCCGCGCTGAGAGGTGAAATTCTATACGATGATCTGATTTTGTCAAGCCTGAATTGAGTCGATTGGCGCCGCAAGGGCCGTCCATGCACGTTCCAGCAAGTGCTCATCCGCTTCCCGCAAAGCCGCGGGGTCGGACAATAACTGCCGGAAACGCTTGGCGCGCGGCAGGCCATTTGCCAATCCCAGGACATGCCGCGCAACGGCACGGACAGGTGTTCCGTAACGTTCTCGTTCCTCCTTGCAGTACGCCATCAACGCGTGGATGACTTGCTCACGCTCCGGAGCCCATGCCGGGTCGTAAAGGACGCGCTCCCACTCCGTCAGCAACCAAGGATTCTGGTAGGCCTCGCGCCCGATCATCACGCCGTCAAGGTGCTGCATCTGCGCGGTGATCGTTGCGGTGTCCGCCAAGCCGCCGTTGATCAGAATCTCGAGGTGCGGAAACTCGCATTTGAGTTGGTGTACAACTTCATACCGCAGCGGCGGCACTTCGCGATTCTCTTTGGGCGACAAGCCTTTCAGCCACGCATTGCGGGCATGCACTATGAAGATCGAGCTGCCGGCATCCGCCACAGTGGAAATGAAGTTACGCACAAACCCATAGTCTTCGTTGCGATCAATCCCGATGCGATGCTTGACACTCACAGGCAAGGTACAGGCCGCCCGCATCGCGGCCACGCATTCTGCAACCAAGCCCGGCTCATTCATCAAGCAAGCGCCAAATGCGCCTTTCTGTACCCGCTCGCTCGGACAGCCACAGTTCAGGTTCACTTGTCGTAACCCCAGTCTTGCGCCAGGCGGGCGCAATGCGCCAGATCTGCAGGATCACTGCCGCCAAGCTGCAGCGCGACTGGATGTTCGCCGGGATTAAAACGCAGATGCCGGGCCACATCTCCGTGCAAGAGCGCACCGGTTGTCACCATCTCCGTATAGAGCCAGGCATGCGGGGTGAGCAGACGATGAAACGCGCGGCAATGCCGATCAGTCCAGTCCAGCATGGGAGCAATCGCAAGGCGACGCGGCGGAAGCGCGGAAGAACGCGGAAGTGTTGTCATGGATTCTCGTTAGTGCAGGACGCAAAGTGCGAGGCCTGCAGAATGTCGAGTGGTTCGGTCGTGGTTGAAACCGGCTGTTCCGCCATCAACGCCAAGTCTGCCGCATAGAGGATATTTCGCGTCAGCACCCAGCGAAAATGACGATAAACCGGATTGGCTCGGCAGATAAAACCCTCGGCCGTTTGAGAACGGGGAGCCCTGATCGGGCTGACTCCGGCACCAGCGCCGCAAGAAATTTGCTGCGGGCAAAATGCAGCGCTTCATCCTGTACCGCGGCAAGCCAGATCCGGCGGTCTGGCTTGCCGCTCTACTGGAGTTTTCGGACTCGGATTGAACGCCCAGGTTTCTGCTACGAAGCTGAGGTTTCGTGGTGTTTGGTAACGGCGCGAACCGCCAGCGCGCCGCCAGAGAAAACCCCGTGGCAACCACCCGCACGCCACGGTACTGCGGGCGTAATGCTGATGGTCTTCAGATACTTGCGCGCCAAGCGGTACTGACGTCGGTCAGAACCAAAATTGGCATCCTTCCAATCCGCGTCGTCATTTGACCCGGTAAACGCCACCACCACCTCCTGCAAGGACTGCTCACCGTCCAGGCATGGATCTCGAAGCTCACCGCCTCGAAGCCAGGAAGCATCTCGGTGAGGACGATCGACCTCAAGCATGCGGGGTGGTGGCGTAAAATAGTGGGCCCGACCTTCAGGTCGTCTTTCTGCAAAGCCAATGCCGCCGCGAGCGCATTACAGATAACCGCGCTTGGCAATCTTCAGGTGCTGCGCGTCAAAGGGTCGTTGCGCTGCACTCAGGAAGCGCTCATTGCACCAGAACCTGGATGTCTCTGCGCCAGCGACAACTTGCGAGAAGAAAATGGCCCCAAAAGGCCCCAATACTTTTTGCCCATCTAATACAGCCACATCCTGAACCGGATGACGCAGGTACGAAAAACGGGCGAGTGTAACGTAAGCGCCGTGACTGCACGTACCAAAGGACGAAGAAGACCACTCATGAAACGAAGCGTCCCGTGGCAAGACGCGGATGCTGGACGCAGCGTGGAAAGGGGCGCCCGGACTGCATTGTGGCCGCCTCCAGCACGATCTCCCTGGCAACCCTTTCCACCGCACGTCGGACCGACCCCCCGGCTGACGCCAACTATTTGTTGTAATACGCATTCCGCGCGCGCCTAAACCGCCCAACCCCGTCTCCGATACCCGCTCGACCCCGTGAAAAGCATTCATCGACTCATTGCCCTTGTTGCCCTCAGCGTCGTCGTGACACTGATATCAGGCGCATGGCTTACGGCAGACAGCGCACGTTTTGCGACTGAGCAACATGCCTACCAAGCGCTCGATGCCGTTCTGACGGATCTCCATGGCCTGCATGACGCACAACTCGACATTGAGTCGGCCTACCGTGGAACCTTGATGACCGGCTCGGGCAAAGCGCTGGAAGAGTTGCGGCTGGCGTCCAGCGCTGGCAGGCGGCACTCGCGCAGACGCGAGCCTCGCTCACCACGATCTCCCGGCGGCGAGAGGGATATCGAGGCCCTCGACAAGCGGATGATCCGCCATTTTCTCGCACTTGAAACACAGCTTCAGAGCTTCCGCGGCGGCGCGGACTCGCTGATATTGATGCAGAGATGTCTCGCGCAAACCCCGGCAGCCCGTACCGCGTGCTGGAAGCCAAGATTCTTGCGCAGCGCGCTGGACTCGTCGCGTCAATGGCGACCATCGGCAAGCGCATTCGCTATCTGAGCATCGGTTTGCTGCTGTCGACCATCGTGGCAACCCTTGCAATATCGGCCTGCCTTATTTCCGCGTGCCGGCGGGTCAGGCAATGCAGGAGACGCTTTCACGCGAGGTCGTACATGACGCACTGACTGGACTTGCCAATCGCCGCTACTTGCATGCATGGCTGCAGGCCCAAGATTTCGTTCGCGTCGCGAATGGGAGGATAGCTTCCATGTGCTTTATCTGGACCTGGATGGCTTTGAACGTATCAATGACGAGTATGGTCGGATGACAGGAGACCAGATCCTCATCGCGGCGGCTCAGCGCCTCAAAACCACGACGCGCGGCGGTGATTTTGTGGCTCGGCAGGAAGAAGACGAATTCGTCATCGTGTTTTCCTGCGATCCCGATGATCGCGAGATCGGGCGTTACGCCGCCCGGCTGATCGAAGCCTTGGAAATCCCTTGTCGACAGGGTTCCCGGCGGCATTCTGTCCGCGAGCATTGGTGTGGCAAGTTTCCCTGCCGACGGAGCGACCGCCGATGATCTGGTTGCTGCCGCGCGCCTTGCCATGTTGCAAGCCAAGCGGGCAGGTAAGGCCTGCTACGCTTATCGCCGCGAAACAAACCCCCGCAACGAAGCGAATGTCTGGGAAGTCAGTCGCTTCTGAGCCGCCTCATCACGAGCGCGCCAGGCTGAGCACAAATAACACCATTTTGCGCAGGCGCGTCTCATCCACCGCGCCGGTCTCATCGTCACGCGTCACAAACAGGTTGATCCCGGTTTCAAAGCCCAAGGCCGCGCAGGCCGCCAGATCTGCCTGCCAGTCTTCACGCGCCTCCGCATCCATCTCGGGCTGATGAAACCACAAAAGCGGCTTGCTCTCAGCATCAAGCACGGTGAAATCAGGTACCCGCAGGCACTGCCCGCCGCCAGCACACAGGGTTGACGGTAAGCATAGTCTTGCCCCGCTGCGTGCAGTTGGTCCGCGTATATAGCTCGGCCGCGCGTTCCAATTCCTCCCCGCGCACACTTCGAAAAGTCTGGGCTACCGGGCTGCCCGCCGCGGGTGGGTCGACCAACCCCTGCCTCAACCTTCTTCTCTGTAACGGTCCGCTGCGCCGTGCGCTCGACGGCACCGGTTCGAGCGTCACCTTGGCAGCGGCTGCGGCATATTGCGGATGCGTTCAAGGC
This sequence comes from Uliginosibacterium sp., assembly GCA_016718265.1. GTDB lineage: Bacteria > Pseudomonadota > Gammaproteobacteria > Burkholderiales > Rhodocyclaceae > Uliginosibacterium. The sequence goes on from JADKDZ010000005.1 coordinate 441,208, forward strand.
GCACTTCCGCCTCGGCTATCTGGCGTTCGACGCCCGCCGCCAGCTCGGCCAGCTTATCGACGCCCCGCGCTTCCGCCTCGATCACGATCTTTTGCAAGCGAACTAACTCAGAGTCACGCAGCGTCAGGATGGCGGCCTCAGTCTCCCGGATCTGATCTCGCATTCTGGCGATGGTGCGGATGGTCCTGATCAGCCGTGTTGCCGCGTCTTCCTCTCCAACCTCTGCCCGCTGCTGATACTCCTCGATCAGCGATTCAATCACCAAGCCATTGCCGTTGCGATAGGCGGCGTTAATGCGTGCCATGATCTCGTCACGCAGGGAGCGATCCTCATCATCGTCTGCACGGTCTGGGTGAACCAGCCGCGCTGCCTGACGGTAGAGCCGTTTGAGATCATCGTTGACCTCGAACGCCTCGCTGTTCACATCTTCTTCCGCCTCGTGCAAGGAATCCGCACTTGCGCGGGCCTGTGCACCCGCAGCACGCGCGGCCTGTTGGCGTGCAGGGTTGCGGGGGGCGTTACGCGCCAGCTCAGCAGCAATCTCCGCCCGCACAGCATCCAGTCGCGCATACAGCGGCCCCACCCGCCGCCAGTAGCGGAGCTTGAAAGCAGCCAGCTCATTCTGCAGCGTTGCATACTCGGTGTGAACCTCCGCGTAGCGCTCCTCGACGGCCTCAAGCGTGCGCTGCTTCTCTTCGAGTTCCAGCGCTTCCGGTGCAGGGCGATCACTGCTCAGCCACTTGAACACGTCAGCACTCCACCGAGTTCAAAACGCCAGCATCCCGCCGCGCGCGATACACGCGTGCCAGATGAATACGATTCTCTGCGCCGAGCACCTCGGCCAACCAATCACTCAAGACCAGCAGGCCGCGACTGTTCACCGGACACTCTGCCAGCAGATTCTCCAGAAACGACCGCATCTCGCCGAAATGGCGACGCTGCCAGGCAATCATCTGGTCGTCCATGCTGCTGAAGACGCTTTCGGTGAATTCTTGCTGCAGCGCTGTCGTGAGCAGCGAAATCATTGCGCGTCACCGTTGCGCACCGCCATGTCGAGCGCTGTCGCCCGACTATTGGCCTCGACCAGTTGGCATCTGCGCCGTAACACAAAGCATGGCCACTGCAGCGGAATGCCCGTTCAAGACGGCATAGTGAAGCGGCGTCAGATCGGTCGTGATGTCACTCACTTTCGAGGCTTCGCGCGCATTCGGGTCGGCGCCCGCCGCCAGCACCACCTCCAGCGCGCCCACGTGACCACGCGCAGCGGCATAAAACAGCGGAGTCCGCTGATCTGCCACCGCGGCGTCTCGCGCAGCGCCTGCCTTGATCAGGAGCCAGACCAGATCCAGCTGATTCCCCAGTGCCGCCATATGCAGGGGCGTGCACCCCTCGTAATTACCCAGCTCGTCGTCGAACGAGCGCCAGTGCGCCAAGGCATCCAGCGGCGCATTCGCAAGCATCAGACGCCTTGCCAGCTGCTCCATGCCGAAGGAAGCCGCATAATGCAATGGCGTATCGCCACTGGCAGGATCCGCCAACGCAGGGTCAGCGCCCCAATCGAGCAGTTCCAACGCGCAGTCTTCTTGCCGGTTGCGTGCCGCGATCAATAACGGCGTCAAGCCAGGCAAGGCGTCGCCCGCGCCCGGCTCGCGCCCGCAACCCTGATCAGGCAAGGCGCCCTGCTCGATCAGAACCGCAATGCTTCTTGGCGAACCGCCGCGCGCAGCCACATGCAGCAGGCTGAACGCCTCTTCGTCGTCTGCGCGAAAGTCTATCAGCGCAGGCAAGTCCCCCAACAAGCGAGCAAGCTCGTCGAGCTCATCTCGCTCGACCATTGCTGCGGCCGCCGCAAACGCCATTTGCAGATCATGGCGCGTCAGCATCGGTGCAGTGCGAGCCAGGCTGCGCGTCACGAAAAGCCCGGTATCACGCACCAGCCACAAGGCCTGGCGCTCCGCGAGCGCCGCCACATTGAGGTCTGACTGCGCCACGATCGGGCGGGAATCCGGAAACTGATCGAACATGTCACCCAAAGTATGGTTGAGAGCAGGCAAGGCAGGATGATAACGCTCAGTCTGCGCCAGCGGCGCGCTTGGGGCCGCGATCTTGCCCATGCAGGAATCCCGCCCCCTACACCCAGAACAGGCCCAGCCCGCCGGCAAGCGCCATGGCGATCGATGCGGGCACGATCCGCCGCGCCAGCCCCTTACTGCCCAGACCCGCGGCGAGACCACATTTAGTCAGCGTATTCGCAAGGATCCCGGCCACGATCGCCTGCACGGCAATCGCAACCATATCGGCGTTCTTTGCAAAGTCAGCCATCGACAGGGTAATCGCGTCCACATCCGTCAAGCCTGCCAATGCGCCCACCCAGACGACACTCGACGCCGAAAAACTCTGCCGTGAGACCTCGACCAGTAGCAACACCAACGCAAACAGCAAACCAAACTTGCTCGCTGACCACAGGCTGAACGGGTTTCGCAACGGCACCTCATTGACCGTCTCGCTGGCGATGTGGGTGCCACGCAGGTAATAGCCGACCACAAATGCCACGTTGACCACCAGCATTGCTCCCACAGGCCACATCAGATGTCCGAGCAGGCTGGGACGCAATACGGCAACCATCAGGATCACCCGGAAAAACATTACGAGCCATGAGAGCAAGATGCCCGCCGCGTAATTGACAGCCAGGGTGTCCCGCCCGCCCTCCCGACTTTCCCGGGCCATCGAGAGCGTGACTTCCGTGGACGACACCAGACCGCCGGGCAAGCCGGTGACCGCCACGCCTCGGGCACGGCCCAGGCAGCGTGTCGCCACATACCCGACCAGAGACAATGCCGATATCATTATCACGAGAAGCCATAGCTTGTACGGATTGAGCGCATGCCAGGGATCAATCGCTTCGTTCGGCAAGAGAGGCAGCACGATGAAGCTCGATATCAGCAGTTTGATGCCCGCGTAGAGATCGTCACGATCGAGTTTCTGCACGACACCGTGCAACTCACCCTTCAAGGCAAGCAAGGCGGTATTCATCACCGCCAGACCGATTGCGATGGAAGCCCGCCAAACATGACGGCCGCCCCGAGCAGAAACACGACGACGCCAGCCAACTCGGTCGTCAGGCCGACAGAAGCAGGGTCGGCACGCTTCTCCAGCGCGTAAGCAACCGCTATTTGCACGCACAGGCCAGCCAGCACCACCGCGAAGATCAGTGGCATTTGCGCCTTGATCGACAAACCAGGCGGCCAGCGCGCCCGCCTCGGACAGCAGAATGAAAGTTCGGATCCCCGCAAATGACGGCGCTTGCTTCACCGTCTTGCGTTTCTCCCGTTCCACGCCGACCAGTGCCCCAATCAGCAAGGCGATACCAAATTCGTGAACAACCTGCAAGTCCGGTGTTTGCAAGACCATGACATTCTCCACAAGAAAGACAGTACTCCGCACTCGGCAAACGCTGTCCGAAGCCCAACCGCTCCGGCCGCGTGCCCGCATTTGACACACGGAACAAGTTCACGCCAACCATACTACTAACGTAATTATTTCGCCGTTTTCGAGTGCTACTATCGTGCCATCTCCCTTCCGGACAGACACACCGAGGTGGCGGACTCCAGTCTTGAGCCCCGTCACTTCTGAAGGAAAGCCATGACTGATCCCGAACGCCGCGCCTTTCTTCGCGCCACTGGCGCCATCGCCGCAGCGACTGCCTTGGCTCTGCCGGCGCCTGCTTCCGCAAAGCCCGGCACAAGAGCCCCCGTCAGTGTGCTCCTGCCCGGGTCTGACGACCGCCATGCTGCGCGCACAGCCTTTCTGTCGGGCTTCCAGTCAGCGATCAGCCGGCATTCGCTTCCACTGGCCGCCGAAATCTTGCCGTTCCCCGGCAGCCTGTCCACGCTGCCAGAGAGTCTCCGTCAACATCTGTCCAAGGTCCGCAGCACAGCGCTGGTTGGCCTGCTGAGCCGCAATCAGGCGAGCAGTCTGGAGGGCGTGTTGGACCAAGCCCAGCTGCCAAGCCTGATCTGTGACATTGGCGCAGACGTCGTGCGAGGCCAGCACAACAGCGCCTGGCTGCTGCGCCACTCACTGGGTTACTGGCAAACCAGCCATGCGATGGGGGCCTGGTCGGCCGCACAGCTTGGCCAGCGCGCGCTGATCGCCACCGACTACCTGGAGAGCGGCCACGACCTGGTCTATGCCTTCCACCGTGGATTCGTGTCAGCCGGTGGCTATATCCCTTCCGTACACGTCAGCAACTCCGCCGATCTCGCGGCCGACTTGCCTGCCCTGTTTGAGGCCATCCGGGCCGAGCGGCCGGACTTCGTCTACGCGCTGTACTCGGGCACCCGCGCCAAACAGTTTCTCGCTGCCTACTCACAGTCAGGTCTCGGGATACCGCTGGCGGGCCCCGCGCTGCTCACGCAGGCGGTCGATCACGCCGAGCGTTTCCCGCATGCCGAGCAAGTCATCCAGGCGGCTTCCTGGCCGATCTCACCGGACACCCCCTGCTGCCCGCTTGCACTGCTCGGTTTCGAGGCAGCCTTGCGGCTTGCAAACGCCTTTGCCTCAGCCGGTACATCCGGCGAAGCACTGGCGCACGCCCTCGCCCGCGCGCCAGTTGACGGCCCACGGGGTCGAATGGTGCCTGCGCCGGACCTCGCCGACGTGCGGGCCGAGCTGCATCTCCATCTGCCCCAGCGAAGCGCCAGGTCTGTCGTTGTCGCCCAATCGATGACGGCTGCAACCGTCCATCACATGCGCGGCATGTTGAAGACGGGCTGGACAGCACCTTACCTTTTGGCTTGAGCACGGGCAGGCTGCCGGTGCGATTTGAAAACAACGGGAATTGAACGATGGCACAACCTTATGTGGGTGAAATCCGGCTCTTCGCAGGCAATTTTGCCCCCGCAGGCTGGCAGTTCTGCGACGGGAGCCTGCTGCCCATCAGCGAGTACGACACCCTGTTCAACCTGATCGGCACCACCTACGGCGGTGATGGAGAATCAACGTTTGCCGTGCCCGATCTGCGCGGCCGCATGCCGCTGCATGCAGGTACCAACGGAGGCAACACCTATGCCATTGGCAGTTCCGCGGGCGTGGAGTCAGTCACGCTGAGCACCAACCAGATCCCCTCCCACACACATACCCCGCAAGTCAGCGCCTCCGGAGACGCCTTCGAGCCAGCCGGCCGGACCTGGTCGCGTTCGGGCGCGGGCGACCGCCAGTATTCCAGCAATACCGCCGGGCTGGTATCGCTACACCCTCAGACCATCGGCATCACCGGCGGCAGCCAGCCGCACGAGAACATGTCGCCCTTCCTGGTCACCAGCTTCATCATTTCGCTGTTCGGGATCTACCCGAGCCCGACCTGACCGCCTGCTTTCCACCCATCGACCCACTGAGCGCTCATCATGGCTGAACCCTTTCTCTCCGAAATCCGCATGATCAGTTTCACTTTCGCCCCCAAGGGCTGGGCGCTCTGCAACGGTCAGCTCTTGCCCATCAACCAGAATCAGGCCCTGTTCTCGCTCTTGGGGACGACCTATGGCGGCAATGGGCAGACCACCTTTGCGCTGCCCGATCTGCGCGGCCGCGTACCGCTGCATTTTGGCAACGCGTTTTCTCTCGGCCAGCAGGCCGGAGAAACCGCGCACACGCTCTCGATGCAGGAAATGCCGACCCACACCCACCTTGTCGCAGCCACCACGAGCTCGGGCAGCTTGACGACACCGGCGACCAACACTGGCATGGCGGCCTCGACCACGCGAGACAAGCAGTTCAGCAGTGACCCGCCCGCTGCCCTCATGGCACCCAATACCGTCGGCAACCTCGGCGGCAGCCAGGCACATCAGAACATGCCGCCGTATCTGACGATCAACTTCATCATCGCCCTGCAGGGATATTCCCCTCGCAGAATTGACCCGGCGCATACAGGAGAGAAATGTGGCAGATCCCTTCGTCGGTGAAATCCGGATGACCCCCTTCAACTTCGCCCCCACGGGCTGGGCTTTCTGCAATGGGCAGTTGCTCCCGATCTCGCAGAACACAGCCCTGTTTTCACTGTTGGGTACCCAGTACGGGGGCGACGGCAAAAGCACCTTTGCCCTGCCGGATCTGATGGGCAGGACCCCCATTGCGCATGGACAGGGCCCGGGCCTCAGCGATCGGTTCATCGGTGAAACCGGTGGCCAGGAGAATGTCACCCTGCTGGAGACTGAAGCTTCCCGCCCACTCGCACACTGCGTACGCCCGGCCCGGCATGGGAGACAGCCCGGCACCCGACAATGCCGTCTGGGCGGGGTCCAGCAATCGCGACCGGCAGTACAGCGCCGCCGCTACGCCGACGAATACCACGATGTCGCCGCTGGCGCTCAGCCTCGCGGGTGGCGGGCTGCCGCACAACAATATGCCGCCCTACCTCACGCTCAACTTCATCATCGCCTTGCAGGGTGTGTTTCCGCCCCGTACCTGAATACCCCGCCAGCCCCGCCGAGCCGCCCTCAAGGAATCCTCATGCACCTTCCCGCCCTGCCTGCCCACGCTGATCTGCCTCGTGCCAGGCACGCCCGCCTGATGCAGCGCTGCGTGTTCCTCCTCATCGGCTGGCTGGTCTGCCTGGTGGCCGGCACGGCGTCGGCGGCCACGATCATTGTCGACAACACGGGTGACGCCGGTATCGGCTGCACCTTGCGCGGCGCCATTGCCAACGCTAACGCCGCGGCCGTGATTGATTCCAACTGCGCTGCGGGCTCTGCGGGCAGCAATGTCATCGAATTGCCTGCCGGCACCTTCACGCTGACTGCCGGCACACTCTTCATTGCCAACAACAACCTGACCATTCATGGCACGGGCGCAGGCAGCACCATCATCAGTGGCGGGGATGC
>JADKDZ010000006.1 GCA_016718265.1 Uliginosibacterium sp.
AGGGCCGCAACGTTGATGGCCAGGTAGCCGGCGAGCGCTGCCGCCACCACGCGGCGGAATGCCATCAAATCGGCTTTGCCTGCGATCAGGGTGTAAGTCCAGTGCGCGACCAGCGAACCGACGACAGCAATGTTCAGGCAGTTCGCGCCAAAGCTGGTGATGCCGCCATCGCCGAAGAACACCGCCTGGATCAGCAGCGCAATCGAGATCGCCACCATCGAGGCCCAGGGGCCGAGCACGACCGTTGCAATGGCCACGCCCACTGCATGGCCCGTAGTGCCACCCGGCAGGGGCAGGTTGAACATCATGATCACGAAGCTGAAGGCCGAGAACACCGCCAGCAGGGGCACCATGCGGGTGTGGAGCTGACGCTTGAGCCGCGCCAGGGCGACGGCCCAGAAGGGCAGCGCAGCGGCCCAGGTGAGGGCACAGGTGGTCGGGCTCAGGTAGCCATCTGGAATATGCATCGGCCAGTACCGGGCGCAGGCGCCGCCGGCGGCAGCGCCAGAGGAGTGTATGAAGAATCTTGATAATGTATGAAGCGGCCTTGGGCGTCAACGCGGAGCCAGCGGCGAGATTGGTTCACTTTGAGGCTAAGTAAATGTGGCAGGATTGCCGTAGTTGCTTACTGTGCGGCGTGGGACGACGTGTTTCGAGGGGCAAGCGCGGGCGTCAGATTGACGGTTCGTGATGCCAGGCAATACGCGGTCACCCCACTCGTCGGGCGGCACATGGGAAGCCCAGGTTTGGGTGGGCATTCTGCGACACTGCATGAGGGTGCGCGTCATGCAACAAGAGTTTCTTCGCCTTGCGTAAGGCACCTGTGATCGGGAGTTGAAGATGATGAAGAAGCTGCTCAGAAAGCTGGTCAACATCCGTAGCCGGCTGGTTTTTCTGGTTCTGCTTGCCTTGCTGGGCATGCTGCTTGGCAGCGGGATCGGCTGGCTTGGCATTGTGTCCGTGTCAGGCGCACTGAAGGAGACGACCGAGACGCACCTTCCTGCCATCCGCGAGATCGAGGGTATCCGCGCGACCGTAGCGCAACTCCGCCTGCTGAATGTGGAATCCTTGGGTTGGGGGCAGGAGTACGATGTCATTGAAAGATTCGAGGCTTTGAACAAGAAGAAGGCAAAGCTGGGCAAAGCCCTGCAAGCCAGTCTGGATGCCTATAGCAAGCTCGAGAAGAACAAGACCACTGAAGCAGCCTGGGTCAATTTCCAGGCGAAGTTCGGCGATTGGAACAAGCTCGAAAAAGCCATCAATTCATCGACGCAGACAGCCGAGACGCTTGATCCGGATAGCGAGTTGGTCAGTCATATGATTACGCTGAAAACCCTGATCACCAAAGACCAGCTCAAGCCGCAGGCGGCGGTGGAGACGGCGCTGAGTGCGCTGGTGGAAGAAACCTCCAAGTCGTCTGCCGAAGCCCAGAAAGCCGCCAAGTCCAAGAGTACCAACGCCCAGGCCGCCATGGTGCTGGCCATCGCGGTGCTCGGTGGCGTGCTGGTGATCTTCTCCTGGCTGGTGGTGCGCTCCATCGTCAAACCGGTTGAGGCCATGCGCCAGAACATCGTAGCCATCGCCCGCTCGAAGGATTTCACCCTGCGGCTCAACAGCAAATCCGAGGATGAGATCGGCCAGACCATCCGCGCCTTCAATGCCCTGATCACCGAGATCCAGGAATCCATCCGCCACGTGCTGACCAATGCCGAGCGGATCAGCTCCGCCGCCCAGAACGCCTCGGAGGCTTCTGCCCGCGTGGCCGAATCCAGCAACGCCCAGAGCGAAGCCGCCGCCTCGATGGCCGCTGCCGTCGAAGAAATGACCGTCTCCATCGATCACGTGACCACCAGCTCCACCGAAGCTCTGATGCGTGCCAAAGCGGCGGGCGAAGACGCCGCCGCCAGCGCCGGCATCCTTGAGCAAGGCACCGAGGGCATGAGCACCATCGCCCACACCGTGCGCGACGCGGGCGATACGATCGATTCACTGGGCCGCCAGTCGAACCAGATCAACGGCATCATGGCCGTGATCAAGGACGTGGCCGACCAGACCAACCTGCTGGCCCTCAACGCTGCCATCGAAGCTGCCCGCGCGGGAGAGTCCGGTCGCGGCTTCGCCGTGGTGGCCGACGAAGTCAGAAAGCTCGCCGAGCGCACCGCCAAATCCACCCAGGAGATCAACCTCACCGTCACCTCCATGCAAGGCTCCACCCGCAAGGCCGTGGATCACATGAAGACCGTGGTGATGCAGGTCGACGAAGGCAAGGACCTCACCAGCCAGGCCAGCGGCCACATGCTGGGCATCCGCGACTCGGCGCAAAGTGTGGCCGGTGCGGTGCAGATCATCAGTGAATCGCTGGCCGAACAGAACGTGGCCGCCCACGAGATCGCCAAGCAGATCGAGCAGGTGGCGCAGATGACCGACGAGAACTCGGCCGCAGCCACCGAGACCGCAGGAATCGCCCGCGATCTCGAACAGCTTGCCACGGACTTGCGCGCCTCCGTCGAGCAGTTCAAGGTTTAGTTCTACGCATAGAGGTTTCATGCAAAGACTGACGATCTCGCTGGACGACGACCTGGCTGCTGCATTTGATGAACTGATGCGGCAGCGCGGTTACGCCAACCGCTCGGAGGCTGTACGGGACCTGCTGCGGCGGGAGCTGGGAGAACGGGATCTGAGCAGTGGTGCGGCGACCGAATGTGTGGCCGTGCTGAGCTATGTGTTCGATCACCATGAGCGGCAGCTCTCGTCACGGCTGACCGATATGCAGCATGATCACCACGATCTGGCGATTGCGACCATGCACGCCCACATCAGTCACCAGGATTGCGTTGAAACCGTGATCCTGCGTGGCGCAACGCAGGCCGTGAAGGCGTTTGCCGAGGGCGTGATCGCGGAAACCGGCGTTCGCCACGGGCACGTGCAGCTGATTCCGACGTCAGCCGGCCCCGCGCCCGGACCCGTCTGGCGCCGCCGCGCCTGAGCGCGCTTCAGGACGCGTGATCGATCGACCTCTCCTGTACCGGAGGGGGCGCCCGGCGCACGCTTTCGAGCCGGCCGCGATATTCGATCCAGCCCTCGTCGCCCCAGCTCAGGACCCAGTCGCGCGGCAGGTTCTGCATGTTGAGGGATTGCCAGTTGCTGAGCTCAACGACGAGCTTTCGGGGAATGCTGGCCTGTCCGGCCAATGCCAGCTCGGCCTGCTCGGTCGTGCAGCGCCAGGCACCGGCTGCAGTCGGCCCGCAGGCCCAGCGCAGCGCGTCATCGCCATCGCGCAGCACCAGGGTGCTGGATGTGCCGTCGGCCTGCCAGCCGAATCCATCGCGGGTCGCCAGCTCTGGCGCCACCACGGCGGTGACCAGCGCGCTCAGCAAGCGCTGCGTCCTGCGCTCCCCCGGGCGCAGGGCATGTGCATGATCGCCGTACTGGATCGAGCGCTGGATAAAGGCAGAGGCCGCCGGCGTCAGCGAGAAGAATTGATGGATGGGCGTCTCGGCTGCCCAGGCTTTGGCGATGCCTGCAGTGAATTCGGTGCCCGTGAGCGCATCGATGCGCAAGCGGACGACCGCCATCGGGCTGGCCTTGAGTTTGCCGCCGGCATCGACCTCAAACGCGGCACGGCCGGAGAACTCGAAATCGGCGCCGGCATAGCAGCCAGTGTGGGTCTGCACGGGTTTGAGGATGTCGGGAATGGCGCCCAGCGCGCCAGCATTGCGCAGGCAGCGCCAACTGTCCCGGATCTCGCGAAGCAAGGCTGTCCGCCTGGCTTCGATATCGGGGTGAAAACGCTGTTCCGAGGGGTTGATGAGCAAAATGCCGCTCGCTATCAGGAGCGAGCAGACGAGGTAGGCGAGGATTCCGTTGATCTGCATGATCAGGCCCTTTCGATCTGGTCGCCTTCTTCGTCTTCGGGATCCATGAAGGGCCAGATGAATTCTGCCGGCCCCGCTTTGCCGAGCACGACACGCGTTGAGAATCCAAGGAAAATCCGGTTGTGGCTGACCAGCCAATCGACCAGGGACTCGATGACCGGGATGAAACGTGGATACTCGGCATCCTTGGCGTCGATGGTGCTCCAGGCTTCGCGGTGCGGGCGGTCGTGCCAGACACGCATGCCCTCGGGCGGCGCGCAGGCAACTTCGATGGGCAGGCAGACCTGAAAGCGCTGCCGAGGATCCAGGAATGGCTTCGTCATATGTCGGACGAAGATGGGCCCGCGCATCACTGCGCCGATTGTCTTCGCGGCCTCGGAGAGTTGATGGTGCGCATGTGTGATGGTCTCTCGCATCGCGTGGTTCTCGCATTCCGCATGGATTGCCAGAACAGGGCCACCCGATGCTTCCCGCACGAAAACCTCGCGTGCGCGCTGCGCATCCGGCGCTTTGTCGTCCAGCAGACCGAACATCAGGGTCCGGTAGGTCTCGCACTCCGACTGGAACTGCGCCTGCCGGCTGATGAAGTGTCGGTGGACCAGGTGCGAGGCGGCTTCCGCGGACTCGCGACACGCGTTGTTGACCGAGTCGATTTCAGACAGCGACATGCCGATCTCCCGCAGCATCTGGATGCGACGCGCTTGCGTGATCTGGTCCGTCCGGTAGTAGCGGTAGCCGTTCTCGGGGTCGACCCAGGCGGGGCTGAGAATGCCCTGCTCAGCATAGAATCGCAGGGTTTTCTGCGTGAGATGGGTGACCGACGAGAAGGTGCCGATAGGGATCAAGGCAGGGCCACGGCGCAGCGTCATTCTTGCTCCCACGCAGGCAACGGATTAGCGGCAAGCGGTTTTGCATAGCGTCGCCGCACCGCGTTGAGCACGGGTTGCTCGACGAAGTGCCAGGAGAGCATTGCAAGCGCGAGGCTGATGCCGAGCATGATCAGGTTCAGCCCGAGGAACCGCTGCAGCTCGGTGACACCCGCGTAGTGGAAGTCCTTGGCGAAGAGGCGTTGCATGATTTCCATGACGGCGTAATGCCAGAGATACAGGCCGAACGACAGGGTGGCGATGAAGCGTGTGACGCGGTTGTCGGTCCAGCGCCCCAGCGCCTGACTCGCGGCGAGCAAGCCGAGGGTGAGTGCAAACAGCAGGGGAACGACGGGGTAGAAGTAGGGCTGGCCTTGCAGGCTCCAGCTGAACTCGCGGGCGTTGCGCGTCAGCCAGAGCCAGCCGAACAAGGCGATTATGGCGACCGCGGCGCCGATGTCGAAGCGGTAAGCGCGCTGCCAAGTGTCGAATCTCCCCTGCTGACGGAGCCAGAGCAGGCTGCCCGCGGCCACAACGCCCAATATGTAATGCGCAAAGAAACCGACCGGGTTGTAGTTGGGCAACCAGTACTTTGCGCCCCCCTGAAGCCCGAACTCCCAGCCTTTGCCAAGGCCGGAGGTTTGACAGAAGACCAGGATCAACTGGTGTGCGAGCAAGGTTGCGGCCAGAACGATCAGCCAATGAATGAGCCCCCGTGCGAGATTGCCTGCCGCACACAGACGGAACATGGCCCACATGCCGAGCGGAAGCAGGGCATAGCAGAAGACCTCCAGGCTGATCGACCAGAATGGCCCGTTGATCTCGCTGGGGAACCAGGTGCGCCAATGAAAACCGGCGACAAAGCCGAGTCCGGTGACCAGACGCAGCAGGGCGTCTGCCGCGGGTCCTTGGATCAGGAAGCAGATGATCAAGGCCGCGTAGTAAGCCGGTGCAATTCTTGCCAGGCGGCGCAGCGCGAATTCGCCCAGGCCGGGCATGGTCTTGCGATCCTGAAAGGCTTGCCAGAAAGGCATCGACAGCAGGTAGCCCGAAAGTACGAAAAAGCCGCTGACGCCGACGTTCCAATTCATGACGAAGGCCCGCATCTCAATGAGGCCAGGGCCCAGAATCTCGGGGGACAAGCGTTGCAGCGCATGATGGGCGATGACCATCAGGCAAGCCAGTGCGCGTACGCCGTCTGCACCATGCAAGGTTCTCATTGCGAACTTCCTTTCACCAGTTTCATGACCCGTTCGTGCGCTGTTCAGGTCAAGTTCGAGTGTCGCGCGGGCGCCAGCCTTCGCTTTGTCGAAACGCAAAAGACAGCCGATTCTCGTGCTGCCCAAGCGCGGCGCAACGCGGACTGCATGAAGTGTGGGGCCTACCGTAAGGGGAGAGTCAAACGCTTTTCAAGCCGGGCGAGTCGAACTCGCGTTCGCCGTCCGGATTAGATCATTTGCACGCGGCGGGCACGGGCGAAGCCGGTGCGCGTGGCGTCACGCTGTGGGGCCTCCGACGACTTGTTTGGTGACAGCGCAGCAGACTGGCCACGGCCGCCCCGCTCAGACTGGGCAGCTGCTGGCGGAGAATGAGACGACCATGGGTTTGTTGTCGGCCGGGGGGCCCGGCCGGGGGGGGGGGGGGGGGGGGGGGGGGGGGGCCGGGGGGCGCGCGGGGGGGGGGGGGGGGGGGGGGGGGGGGGGGCGGGGGGGGGGTGGGGGGGGGGGGGGGGGGGGGGGGGGGGGGGCGGGGGGCGGGGGGGGGGGGGGGGGGGGGGGGGGGGGGGGGGGGGGGGGGGGGGGGGGGGGGGGGGGGGGGGGGGGGGGGGGGGGGGGGGGGGGGGGGGGGGGGGGGGGGGGGGGCGCGGGCGGGGCGCCCCGGCGCCGGGGCGGCGGCGGGGCGGCGGCCGCGCGCCGGCGCGGCGGCCCCCCCCCGGCGGCGGCGGGGGCCGGGCGCCCCGCCGGGCCGCGCCGCGGGGGGCGGGGGGGGGGGGGGCGGCCCCGCGGGGGCCCGGCCCCCGGCCCGGCCGCGCCGGGGCCCGGGCCCGCCGCGCGGGGCGCCCCGCCGGCGGGGCGGGGGGCGCGCCCCCCCGGGCCCCCGGGGGGCGGGGCGGCGCGGGGCGGGGGCCGCCGGCGGGCCGCCCCGGGGGGCGGGGTGGGGGGGGGGGCCGGCCCGCGGGGGGCCCCGGCGCCGGGGCCGCGGGGGCCCCGCGGGGCGGGGGCGCGGCGGCGGCGCGGGCCGGCGCCGCCGGGGGCGGCGGGGGGGGGGGCGCCGGGGGCGGGGCCGCCGCCGGGGGGGGGGGCGCCGGGGCGGCGGGCCGGGGGGGGGCGCCGGGCGGGGGCGCGGCCCGGCCCGCGGGCCGGGGGGGGCCGCGGCGGGGCGCGGCGCGCGGGGGGGGCGGCGCGGGGGGGGGCGCCGCCGGGGGCCCAGGGGGGGGGGGGGGGCGCGGGGGGGGGGGGCCGGCGGGGGCCCGCCCCGGGGGGGGGCGCGGCGGGGGGGGGGGGGCGGGGGGGGGGGGGGGGGGGGGGGGGGGGGGGGGGGGCGGGGGGCCGGGGGGGGGGCGCCGGGCGGCGGGCGGCCGCGGGGGGGCCGGGGGGCGGGGGGGGGGCGCCAGCCCGGCGGGGGCGGGGGTGCGGGCGGGCGCCCGCGCCCGCACGCGGCCGGGGCGGGGGGGCGGGCGCGGGGGCGCCCCGGGGGGCGCGGGCGGCGGGGGGGGGGGGGGGGGGGGCGGGGGGGCCAGCGGGCGCCCACGCCCCGGACACCGAAAGCAGGGGGCCCCCGCGGCCCGCCGGCGGCGGCGGGCGGCGCGCGGGGCGGGCGCGGCGGGGGGCGGCGGGCCGCCGCCCCCGCCGGGGCGGCCGCCAGGAAACACGCGCCCGCCGGGGGCGGGCGGGCCCGCCCCGGGGGCCCGCCCGCGGGGCGGGGGCCCGCGGAGGGGCGGACCCACAAGGGGGCCCCCGCACCCGGCAAACGCCCCGGCAGCCCGCCCGCGCCAAGCCAAAGGGGGGGGGGCGCGCCCGCCACGCCGCGCCGGGGGGGGGCGGGGCGGCCGCCGGGGGGGCGCACGCGGCCCGGCGCCTCGCGGGGGCGGGGGGGGGGGCGGCCCGGCCCGCGGCGGCGGGGTCCGGCGCGGGCCCCGCCCGGGGGGCGTCCGGGGGGGTTCGCCGGGTGTGCCGGCGGGGGCGGGGGGGTTTCCGGAGGCCGCGGGGGCGCCTCGGGGCCGGGGGGGGCGGGCGGGGGGGGGGGGGGGCGGGGGGCGCCCGGGGGCGCCCGGCGGGCGGGGGGCGCCGGCGGGGCGGCCGCCCGCGGGGGCGGCGCGGGGCCCGCCGGCGGTCCCGGGGCTGGGGGGGGGGGGGGGGGGGGGGGTGGGGCGCGTGGGCGGGGTCCGGCCGCCCGGCCCGGGTGGCCCCAAACGGGGCGGGCGGGGCGGCCCGCGGGGGCGGCGGGGTGGCGGGCGGTGTGCGGGGGGGGGTGTGGCCCCCGGCCGACCCCGGATCCCCGGGGGGGGGCGTGGGCCGGGGCGGGCCGCCCCCCCGGGGGGCGGGGGCGGTCAGCGCGCCCCCCTAGGGGCGGGGCGCCCGCCCAGGCCCCCCCGCATAGGCTGGTTTGCCCCCGCCCCGGGGGGGCGCGGCGGCCGGGCGCTGTGGTGCTGGCCCCGCACGGCGTCTGCGCCAATGTCACAGGTCCGGGCGGGGCGGCGGGGCTTGGTCAACACGCCCTCCAGACTGCTCGCCTGGTTGCGGCTCAACAGGCCACCGGCGCGGTGCTGCGGGCCTTGGGCGGGTGTTGGGGGGGGGGGGGGGGGGGGGGGGGGGGGGCGTGCAGGGTGATTGCGGACTGGAAACCCGCCAGAACGGCGTCGCGTGGGAGATGGCGGTCGTTCGGTTGCTGCGGAGGCGGGGTGACAGGGGTGTGTGCCGGGCCTCCAGGCGGGGCCGCACCACCTCGGTGTGTCTGTCCGGAAGGGAGATGGCACGATAGTAGCACTCGAAAACGGCGAAATAATTACGTTAGTAGTATGGTTGGCGTGAACTTGTTCCGTGTGTCAAATGCGGGCACGCGGCCGGAGCGGTTGGGCTTCGGACAGCGTTTGCCGAGAGTGCGGAGTACTGTCTTTCTTGTGGAGAATGTCATGGTCTTGCAAACACCGGACTTGCAGGTTGTGCACGAATTTGGTATCGCCTTGCTGATTGGGGCACTGGTCGGCGTGGAACGGGAGAAACGCAAGACGGTGAAGCAAGCGCCGTCATTTGCGGGGATCCGAACTTTCATTCTGCTGTCCGAGGCGGGCGCGCTGGCCGCCTGGTTGTCGATCAAGGCGCAAATGCCACTGATCTTCGCGGTGGTGCTGGCTGGCCTGTGCGTGCAAATAGCGGTTGCTTACGCGCTGGAGAAGCGTGCCGACCCTGCTTCTGTCGGCCTGACGACCGAGTTGGCTGGCGTCGTCGTGTTTCTGCTCGGGGCGGCCGTCATGTTTGGCCAGGCTTCCATCGCAATCGGTCTGGCGGTGATGAATACCGCCTTGCTTGCCTTGAAGGGTGAGTTGCACGGTGTCGTGCAGAAACTCGATCGTGACGATCTCTACGCGGGCATCAAGCTGCTGATATCGAGCTTCATCGTGCTGCCCTCTTGCCGAACGAAGCGATTGATCCCTGGCATGCGCTCAATCCGTACAAGCTATGGCTTCTTGTGATAATGATATCGGCATTGTCTCTGGTCGGGTATGTGGCGACACGCTGCCTGGGCCGTGCCCGAGGCGTGGCGGTCACCGGCTTGACCGGCGGTCTGGTGTCGTCCACGGCAGTCACGCTCTCGATGGCCCGGGAAAGTCGGGAGGTCGGGCGGGATGTCATGGCGGCCAATTACGCGGCGGGCATCTTGCTCTCATGGCTCGTAATGTTTTTCCGGGTGATCCTGATGGTTGCCGTATTGCGTCCCAGCCTGCTCGGACATCTGATGTGGCCTGTGGGAGCAATGCTGGTGGTCAACGTGGCATTTGTGGTCGGCTATTACCTGCGTGGCACCCACATCGCCAGCGAGACGGTCAATGAGGTGCCGTTGCGAAACCCGTTCAGCCTGTGGTCAGCGAGCAAGTTTGGTTTGCTGTTTGCGTTGGTGCTGCTACTGGTCGAGGTCTCACGGCAGAGTTTTTCGGCGTCGAGTGTCGTCTGGGTGGGCGCGTTGGCAGGCTTGACGGATGTGGACGCCATTACCCTGTCGATGGCTGACTTTGCAAAGAACGCCGATATGGTTGCGATTGCCGTGCAGGCGATCGTGGCCGGGATCCTTGCGAATACGCTGACTAAATGTGGTCTCGCCGCGGGTCTGGGCAGTAAGGGGCTGGCGCGGCGGATCGTGCCAGCATCGATCGCCATGGCGCTTGCCGGCGGGCTGGGCCTGTTCTGTGTGTAGGGGCGGGATTCCTGCATGGGCAAGATCGCGGCCCTGGCGCGCCGCTGGCGCAGACTGAGCGTTATCATCCTGCCTTGCCTGCTCTCAACCATACTTTGGGTGCCATGTTCGATCAGTTTCCGGATTCCCGCCCGATCGTGGCGCAGTCAGACCTCAATGTGGCGGCGCTCGCGGAGCGCCAGGCCTTGTGGCTGGTGCGTGATACTGGGCTTTTCGTGACGCGCAGCCTGGCTCGCGCTGCACCGATGCTGACGCGCCATGATCTGCAAATGGCGTTTGCGGCGGCCGCAGCAATGGTCGAGCGCGATGAGCTCGACGAGCTTGCTCGCTTGTTGGGGGACTTGCCGGCGCTGATTGACTTTCGCGCAGACGACGAAGAGGCGTTCAGCCTGCTGCATGTGGCTGCGCGCGGCGGTTCGCCAAGAAGCATTGCGCTTCTGATCGAGCAGGGCGCCTTGCCTGATCAGGGTTGCGGGCGCGAGCCGGGCGCGGGCGACGCCTTGCCTGGCTTGACGCCGTTATTGATCGCGGCACGCAACCGGCAAGAAGACTGCGCGTTGGAACTGCTCGATTGGGGCGCTGACCCTGCGTTGGCGGATCCTGCCAGTGGCGATACGCCATTGCATTATGCGGCGTCCTTCGGCATGGAGCAGCTGGCAAGGCGTCTGATGCTTGCAAATGCGCCGCTGGATGCCTTGGCGCACTGGCGCTCGTTCGACGACGAGCTGGGTAATTACGAGGGTGCACGCCACTGCACATGGCGGCACTGGGGAATCAGCTGGATCTGGTCTGGCTCCTGATCAAGGCAGGCGCTGCGCGAGACGCCGCGGTGGCAGATCAGCGGACTCCGCTGTTTTATGCCGCTGCGCGTGGCCACGTGGGCGCGCTGGAGGTGTTGCTGGCGGCGGGCGCCGACCCGAATGCGCGCGAGGCCTCGAAAGTGAGTGACATCACGACCGATCTGACGCCGCTTCACTATGCCGTCTTGAACGGGCATTCTGCTGCAGTAGCCATGCTGCTGTGCTACGGCGCAGATGCCAACCTGGTCGAGGCCAATAGTCGGGCGACAGCGCTCGACATGGCGGTGCGCAACGGTGACGCGCACATGATTTCACTGCTCACGACAGCGCTGCAGCAAGAATTCACCGAAAGCGTCTTCAGCAGCATGGACGACCAGATGATTGCCTGGCAGCGTCGCCATTTCGGCGAGATGCGGTCGTTTCTGGAGAATCTGCTGGCAGAGTGTCCAGTGAACAGTCGCGGCCTGCTGGTCTTGAGTGACTGGTTGGCCGAGGTGCTCGGCGCAGAGAATCGTATTCATCTGGCACGCGTGTATCGCGCGCGACGGGAAGCTGGCGTTTTGAACGCGGTGGAGTGCTGACGTGTTCAAGTGGCTGAGCAGTGATCGCCCTGCACCGGAAGCGCTGGAACTCGAAGAGAAGCAGCGCACGCTTGAGGCCGTCGAGGAGCGCTACGCGGAGGTCTACACCGAGTATGCAACGCTGCAGAATGAGCTGGCTGCTTTCAAGCTCCGCTACTGGCGGCGGGTGGGGCCGCTGTATGCGCGACTGGATGCTGTGCGGGCGGAGATAGCTGCTGAGCTGGCGCGTAACGCCCCCCGCAACCCTGCACGTCAACAGGCCGCGCGTGCTGCGGGTGCGCAGGCCCGCGCAAGTGCGGATTCCTTGCACGAGGCGGAAGAAGATGTGAACAGCGAGGCGTTCGAGGTCAACGATGATCTCAAACGGCTCTACCGTCAGGCAGCGCGGCTGGTTCACCCAGACCGTGCAGACGATGATGAGGATCGCTCCCTGCGTGACGAGATCATGGCACGCATTAACGCCGCCTATCGCAACGGCAATGGCTTGGTGATTGAATCGCTGATCGAGGAGTATCAGCAGCGGGCAGAGGTTGGAGAGGAAGACGCGGCAACAAGGCTGATCAGGACAATCCGCACCATCGCCAGAATGCGAGATCAGATCCGGGAGACTGAGGCCGCCATCCTGACGCTGCGTGACTCTGAGTTAGTTCGCTTGCAAAAGATCGTGATCGAGGCGGAAGCGCGGGGCGTCGATAAGCTGGCCGAGCTGGCGGCGGGCGTCGAACGCCAGATAGCCGAGGCGGAAGTGCGCCTTGAACGCATCCGCAAATATGCCGCAGCCGCTGCCACGGTAACGCTCGAACCGGTGCCGTCGGCGCGCACGGCGCAGCGGACCGTTACAGAGAAGAAGGTTGAGGAAGGGTTGGTCGACCCGCCCGCGGCTGGCAGCCCGGTAGCCCAGACTTTTCGAAGTGTGCGCGGGGAGGAATTGGAACGCGCGGCCGAGCTATATATCGCGGACCAACTGCACGCAGCGGGGCAAGACTATGCTTACCGTCAACCCTGTGTGCTGGCGGCGGGGCAGTGCCTGCGGGTACCCGATTTCACCGTGCTTGATACTGAGAGCAAGCCGCTTTTGTGGTTTCATCAGCCCGAGATGGATGCGGAGGCGCGTGAAGACTGGCAGGCAGATCTGGCGGCCTACGCGGCCTTGGGTTTTGAAACCGGGATCAACCTGTTTGTGACGCGTGACGATGAGACCGGCGCGGTGGATGAGACGCGCCTGCGCAAAATGGTGCTTTTCGTGCTCAGCCTGGCGCGCTCGTGATGAGGCGGGTCAGAAGCGACTGACTTCCCAGACATTCGCTTCGTTGCGGGGGTTTGTTTCGCGGCGATAAGCGTAGCAGGCCTTACCTGCCCGCTTGGCTTGCAACATGGCAAGGCGCGCGGCAGCAACCAGATCATCGGCGGTTGCTCCGTCGGCAGGGTAACTTGCCACACCAATGCTCGCGGACAGAATGCCGCCTGGAACCCCGTCGACAAGGGATTTCCCAAGGCTTCGGATCAGCCGGGCGGCGTAACGCCCGATCTCGCGACTATCGGGTTCGCAGGAAAACACGATCACGAATTCGTCTTCTTCCTGCCGAGCCACAAAATCACCGCCGCGCGTCGTCGTTTTGAGGCGCTGAGCCGCCGCGATGAGGATCTGGTCTCCTGTCATCCGACCATACTCGTCATTGATACGTTCAAAGCCATCCAGGTCCAGATAAAGCACATGGAAGCTATCCCCCATTCGCGACGCGAACGAAATCTGGGCCTGCAGCCATGCATGCAAGTAGCGGCGATTGGCAAGTCCGGTCAGTGCGTCATGCACGACCTCGCGTGAAAGCGTCTCCTGCATTGCCTTGACCCGCCGGCACGCGGAAATAAGGCAGGCCGATATTGCAAGGGTTGCCACGATGGTCGACAGCAGCAAACCGATGCTCAGATAGCGAATGCGCTCGCCGATGGTCGCTATTGACGCGACGAGTCCAGCGCGCTGCGCAAGAATCTTGGCTTCCAGCACGCGGTACGGGCTGCCCGGGTTTGCGCGCGACATCTCTGCATCGATATCAGCGAGTCCGCCGCCGCCGCGGAAGCTCTGAAGCTGTGTTTCAAGAGCGAGAAAATGGCGGATCATTCGCTTGTCGAGCACCTCGATATCCCTCTCGCCGCCGGGAGATCGTGTGAGCGAGGCTCGCGTCTGCGCGAGTGCCGCCTGCCAGCGCTGGACGCCAGCCCGCAACTCTTCCAGCGCTTTGCCCGAGCCGGTCATCAAGGTTCCACGGTAGGCCGACTCAATGTCGAGTTGTGCGTCATGCAGGCCATGGAGATCCGTCAGAACGGCATCGAGCGCTTGGTAGGCATGTTGCTCAGTCGCAAAACGTGCGCTGTCTGCCGTAAGCCATGCGCCTGAGATCAGTGTCACGACGACGCTGAGGGCAACAAAGGGCAATGAGTCGATGAATGCTTTTCACGGGGTCGAGCGGGTATCGGAGACGGGGTTGGGCGGTTTAGGCGCGCGGAATGCGTATTACAACAAATAGTTGGCGTCAGCCGGGGGTCGGTCCGACGTGCGGTGGAAAGGGTTGCCAGGAGATCGTGCTGGAGGCGGCCACAATGCAGTCCGGGCGCCCCTTTCCACGCTGCGTCCAGCATTCGCGTCTTTCCACGGGACGCTTCGTTTCATGAGTGGTCTTCTTCGTCCTTCGGTACGTGCAGTCACGGCGCTTACGTTACACTCGCCCGTTTTTCGTACCTAAGTGATCCGGTTCAGGATGTGGCTGCATTAGATGGGCAAAAAGTATTGGAGCCTTTTAGGGGCCATTTTCTTCTCACAAGTTGTCGCTGGCGCAGAGACATCCAGGTTCTGGTGCAATGAGCGCTTCCTGAGTGCAGCGCAACGGCCTTTTGACGCGCAGCACCTGAAGATTGCCAAGCGCGGTTATCTGTATGCGCTCGCGGCGGCATTGGCTTTGCAGAAAGACGACCCCGAAGGTCGGGCCCACTATTTTACGCCACCACCCCGCATGCTGGAGGTCGATCGTCCTCACCGAGATGCTTCCGGTTTCGAGGCGGTGAGCTTCGAGATCCATGCCCTGGACGGTGAGCAGTCCTTGCAGGAGGTGGTGGTGGCGTTTACCGGGTCAAATGACGACGCGGATTGGAAGGATGCCAATTTTGGTTCTGACCGACGTCAGTACCGCTTGGCGCGCAAGTATCTGAAGACCATAGCATTACGCCCGCAGTACCGTGGCGTGCGGGTGGTTGCCACGGGGTTTTCTCTGGGCGGCGCGCTGGCGGTTCACGTTACCAAACACCACGAAACCTCAGCTTTCGTAGCAGAAACCTGGGCGTTCAATCCGAGTCCGAAAACTTGGGTGAGCGGCAAGCCAGACCGCCGGATCTGGCTTGCCGCGGTACAGGATGAAGCGCTGCATTTTGCCCGCAGCAAATTTCTTGCGGCGCTGGTGCCAGGAGTCAGCCCGATCGGGGCTCCCCGTTCACAAACGGCCGAGGGGTTTTATCTGCTTGAAGCCAATCCGGTTTATCGTCATTTTCGCTGGGTGCTGACGCGAAATATCCTCTATGCGGCAGACTTGGCGTTGATGGCGGAACAGCCGGTTTCAACCACGACCGAACCACTCGACATTCTGCAGGCCTCGCACTTTGCGTCCTGCACTAACGAGAATCCATGACAACACTTCCGCGTTCTTCCGCGCTTCCGCCGCGTCGCCTGGCGATTGCGCCCATGCTGGACTGGACCGATCGGCATTGCCGCGCGTTTCATCGTCTGCTCACCCCGCATGCCTGGCTCTATACGGAGATGGTGACGACCGGTGCGCTCTTGCACGGAGATGTGGCCCGGCATCTGCGTTTTAATCCCGGCGAACATCCAGTCGCGCTGCAGCTTGGCGGCAGTGATCCTGCGGATCTGGCGCATTGCGCCCGCCTGGCGCAAGACTGGGGTTACGACGAAGTGAACCTGAACTGTGGCTGTCCGAGCGAGCGGGTACAGAAAGGCGCATTTGGCGCTTGCTTGATGAATGAGCCGGGCTTGGTTGCAGAATGCGTGGCCGCGATGCGGGCGGCCTGTACCTTGCCTGTGAGTGTCAAGCATCGCATCGGGATTGATCGCAACGAAGACTACGAGTTTGTGCGTAACTTCATTTCCACTGTGGCGGATGCCGGCTGCTCGATCTTCATTGTGCATGCCCGCAATGCTTGGCTGAAAGGCTTGTCGCCCAAAGAGAATCGCGAAGTGCCGCCGCTGCGGTATGAAGTTGTGCACCAACTCAAATGCGAGTTTCCGCACCTCGAGATTCTGATCAACGGCGGCTTGGCGGACACTGCAACGATCACCGTGCAGATGCAGCACCTTGACGGCGTGATGATCGGGCGCGAGGCCTACCAGAATCCTTGGTTGCTGACGGAGTGGGAACGCGTCCTTTACGACCCGGCATGGGCTCCGGAGCGTGAGCAAGTCATCCACGCGTTGATGGCGTACTGCAAGGAGGAACGAGAACGTTACGGAACACCTGTCCGTGCCGTTGCGCGCCATGTTCTGGGATTGGCAAATGGCCTGCCGCGCGCCAAGCGTTTCCGGCAGTTATTGTCCGACCCCGCGGCTTTGCGGGAAGCCGATGAGCACTTGCTGGAACGTGCATGGACGGCCCTTGCGGCGCCAAACGACTCAATTCAGGCTTGACAAAATCAGATCATCGTATAGAATTTCACCTCTCAGCGCGGGAGTAGCTCAGTTGGTAGAGCGCAACCTTGCCAAGGTTGAGGTCGCGAGTTCGAGACTCGTCTCCCGCTCCAGGATTCTGGGGAAAGCGCAGTTGGCTTTCCCCTTTTAGTTGCAAGAGGCGCTGAGGCGTTCCGAGCTCGGATGCGCAGTGCTGAAGGGCGCGATAGCAAAGCGGTTATGCACCGGATTGCAAATCCGTGTAGGTCGGTTCGACTCCGGCTCGCGCCTCCAGATTGAAGATTAAGGTTTTACGCGGGAGTAGCTCAGTTGGTAGAGCGCAACCTTGCCAAGGTTGAGGTCGCGAGTTCGAGACTCGTCTCCCGCTCCAGAATGCAGAAGAGGAAGGCGAAAGCCTTCCTCTTGTTGTTTGTATCGTCACCGTCTTGTCATCATGTCCGGCTAGGCTTCTGTTCGAAGGAGAGCCGACCATGAAAATCACACTAATCCCTCGCCGAGCCCGCTCAGCCCGCCCTGTTTCGCATGGAGGGTTGGTCGCTGCGCCTGTCCAACGCTTTGTCGCGGCGTTCGATCTGCTTTTCCCGTTGTGCTTCGTCCCTGAAACGAGGCCGGACGGGGCTGTGCTCAGTGCAGATCTGCGTTCTTCGCCGGAACAGGTAACACACTGATCCCCTCTGCCAGCAGGTCTCTGGCTTCCGCCACGCTGGCTACGCCACGAATGTCGCGTTCTTCGGCATCGCCGTAATGGATACGGCGCGCCTCTTCTGCAAAGCGCTCGCCGACGTCCTCCGATCGGGCTGCCTGGCTCTGGAGTGCGGCCATGATCTGCTGTGCGGGAGTTGACCCTTGGACAGCGGGCATTGCCGTGGGCGCAGGCCGCGCCAGATGTGGCGCAGATGGCAGGCGTTTAATCTCGTGCGACCCACAGATCGGGCAGCGCACGGCTTCTTGTTGTTGCTGGGTCTCAAACGCCGCACTTGAAGCAAACCAGCCCTCGAATCGATGCTCGCCTGCGCACGCCAGATTCAGAATGATCACGTGGTGTTCCTGATGCTCGGTGGAGTGACGATATCACAGCACCATGCGCAACAGGCTTGGGGACGGGAGAGGACCCGGATAGAATCCGCCCCTTGCCCAACTCGTTTCAAATCCGATGTCACTGGTCTTGCTGGCGCCGATGGAGGGTCTGATTGACGAGATCATGCGCGATCTGCTCACGCGCGCCCGCACTTACGATTGGTGCGTAACCGAGTTCGCCCGCGTCACCGGCACGTTATTGCCAAACCGAGCCTATTTCAGATTGGCGCCTGAGCTTAAACAAGGAGCCCGTACCGTTTCCGGGACGCCGGTCCGAGTACAACTGCTGGGGTCCGAACCTGTGTCATTGGCCGAAAACGCGGCGCGCCTGAGCAGTCTTCATCCCGCCGGCATTGATCTGAATTTCGGTTGTCCGGCTCCCATCGTCAACCGCCACCGAGGTGGGGCGGCTCTGCTAGACGAACCGGAGTTGCTGCACCGGATTGCGCGTGCGTGCGTTGCAGCGGTCGCGGGTCAGGTGCCGGTGACGGCCAAGATGCGCCTCGGGATTTCCGACAAGTCTCGCTGTGTTGCCATTGCGCAAGCGTTGGCGGACGGCGGCGTTGATGGTCTGGTGGTCCACGCCCGCACGAGAGACGAGTTCTATCGCCCGCCCGCACATTGGGGGTGGCTTGGAGCGATCGCGGAGGCGGTGCGCGTACCGGTGGTCGCGAACGGAGAGGTCTGGAATACGGCAGACTACTGGCAGTGTCGAGCGGAGAGTGGTTGTGCGGACGTCATGCTCGGGCGCGGTGCAGTGGCAGATCCTTTTCTGGTCGAACGCATCCGCGCCGTGCAGCAGGGCGAGGCCGCAAGAACGGTTGAGCAGGACTGGCCGCGAGTCATCCTCCTGCTAGCAGACTTCTGGCGCGCCGTTTTGCTCAAGGTCGAGCCGCGCCACGCGCCTGGGCGCTTGAAGCAGTGGCTGAATCTGCTGCGCCGCGCCTATCCGGTGGCTGAACGCATGCATCTCCATATCCGGCCCATGCGCAGTGTGGATGAGATCTCATCAGCGCTCTTGCAATGGGGGGCGGCAGATGTTCGGTAATTCTCGCGAAATCCGCACGGCTCAGACCGGGCCGCATGACAAACTGATCGCGCTTGTTGCGCGGCATCGCGAGCAGGCCTATCAGAAGCCCATTGCGCCCTGGAACCTGGACGCATTCGATCAGGCCATGGCGAAGTGGGGTGGCTCGACCCCGTTAATCCTGGATGCCGGTTGCGGGGTAGGGTGGAGTTCCCTGGCCTTGGCCGAGCAATTTCCAGATCACTTTGTGATGGGCGTGGATCAGAGCGAGGAGCGCCTGGGACGTGGCAAGCCTCAACGAGTGCCGGGCAATCTCGTGTTTGCCCGCGCCGATCTGGTGGATTTCTGGCGCTTGCTTTGGCAACACCGGATTCGGTTGGCGCGCCACTACGTTTTGTACCCCAATCCCTGGCCAAAAATAGGCCAGCTTGCCCGGCGCTGGCACGGACATGCCGTTTTTCCGGTGATACCGAAACTGGGCGGTGTGTTCGAATGCCGCAGCAACTGGCGGACCTATATTGAAGAGCTGGCGATCGGTTTCGGCGTGCTGACGGGCACTCCTCCATCAGTTGAAGACTGGCTGCCAACACAAGCGTTGACCCCATTTGAGCGCAAGTACATGGCTTCAGGCCAAGCGCTCTATCGTCTCTGCCTGACATTGCCGGGCGAGGCGCCATGAGTCAGGACCTCGACCCCTGTATTCGCTGCGGAGCCTGCTGTGCGTCATTTCGTGTGTCCTTTGACCGCAGCCAATTATTGAGTGAAGGTGGCGGTGTGCCCGATGGGCTAGCGGACGATGAAACCGCTACCCTCTGCCGCATGCGGGGTACCGATTGCGGGTGCCCCCGCTGCGTTGCGCTGATTGGAGTGATCGGGCAGGCCGTGCAATGTGCCATCTACGCATTCCGACCCGATCCTTGCCGGGATTTCTCCCCTGATGGTTTGGCGGGCATCCTGAACGACGCCTGTACGCGTGCCCGGCGGCACCATGGCCTCGCACCCCTGCACGGATCTTGTCTGTAGACTTGTGTGTCCTTTGGCACTTCGCGGCGGATTGGCCTTGTTCTGACCCCACGGCTCGTCTATCCCGAAAATGGGCAACACACGGGGGCGATCATGGGACAGCTAGCGGTTTGGCCGGGCGATAGTGTTGCAACGTCCGGCGGGGTAGAATTGCGGCCAGCACAGGAAACAGGCTTGTTGGCGTCGGGGCACCCGGCGCCTAATTTTTGTTTGCCTGATGCAGATATGGAAACCTTCGAGCTGGCCAGCGCCTGGCAAGAAGGCATTGTTGTCCTGCTTTTTTTCTTGCATGACAGCATGCCTTTAAGCGTGAAGCAGGCCATCAGCTTTTCGGATCACGAAGAAGATTTTCGGCGTTGCGGGGCTCGCGTTGTTGGTGTGAGCCTGGATGATTGTCTGACCCACGCCGAATTCCGGGACGAGCACGGTCTGGCCCTTCAGCTGGTGTCGGACGAAGACGGAGAGGCCTGCCGCCTCTACCATGTATGGCAAGACCCTCAGGGTGCATCAACCGTGCGCCCCACGGTGCAGCGCTCCACCTTTATCGTTGGCTTTGATGGCAAGGTCCTTCACGCCGACTACAAGGTGGATGTGCGGAATCACGTTGAATCGATACTTGAACTTTTGCAAACACTTTCCGGGAGAAAGAATGGAAATCGTAAAGAATACCGTCGTCACGCTTGACTACACCGTGCGAGACCCGGATGGCAATGTGGTGGATGATGGTGCTCAACCGCTGGTTTACCTGCACGGCGGGTACGATGCGATCTTCCCGCTACTGGAAGAAAAACTGCATGGCATGAATATGGGCGAGAAGCTCAATATCAAGCTCCAGCCCGACGATGCGTTCGGCGAGTACGACGAAAGCCTGGTACTGGTTGAAGACCGCGACTGCTTCCCCGACACTATCGAAGTCGGTATGGCCTTCGAGCGTGTGGGTGACGACGGTGAAGACGACATGGTGTTCCGCATCACTGACATTGCGGAGAAGAAAGTGGTTGTCGACGGCAATCATCCCCTTGCTGGCATGGCCCTCGTGTTCGATGTGACCGTGCGTGAAGTGCGCATGGCCTCGCAGGAAGAGCTTGATCACGGTCACGTGCACGGTGCGGGTGGGCATCACCACTGAGCGTGAGACAGCAGGTTGAGAGGCCCGTTTTCCTGAGAAGGAAAACGGGCTTTTTTACGATGATCAGCGATTCAGACGGTGTCGTCTGTTCCGCCCGCGGGCGTTTCTAGCTGAGCGTCGCTTTCCATGCCGCCAGTTCAGGGAAGGTCTTGTGGCTTCGCCCGGAAGAGCTCTATGCGGCTGATGTGAAACGTCGTTTGCTCGTCGTAGCCGGTATTGGAGTACCCCATCAGGTAGCCGCGCTGCCACTTCTGCTGATCGCCGCCGAGATTCAGGGGGCGGTCGATATCGGCATCTCGGATGTCATGACGGCGTGTATAGGAGCCTTCTCCTTCGTAACGTATCCAGGTTTCGATCACGCCATCTTTCGCCCCGGTTTGCGACGAAAAACGCACGTGCACGGCAAGATCAATGTACTTGCCGCGATTCGTCTGGGTGAAGAGCTTGCCGCCAGGAATATTCGCAACGCTCACACGACTGCTGCTGCCGACAGGCCCGGAAGAACGATAACCCGCGGTGAAGATAGCGTCCTTACTGGTGCCGAATGTCCAGTCGCTGATCGCGCCGAGGATGATCGTTGGCCCGGTGCCATCGCCCGAGTAATTGTCTACCCACAGCGCCATGATCTTGTCGCCCCCCCAGACGGCTTTGCCGGTACTGAGAAGCGTACTGTTTCGAGTGGTATTACGGATCAGCCGCTGTGCGCTGCTGTTTCCCCATGTGTCATAGGCGGCTTTCTCTGCCCAGCGGACGAACACGCTATCCGAGTTGATGCTGGAAATGGTGGCTCGGGATACCCCATCGTCGGCAAGCAGCTGATCACCCACACGCCAGCCGGCCGCAAAGGCATTGGCGGTTTTGATTTGCGTGTTGTGCCGCATGACATAGTTACTCGGCTCATGCAGCCGAACGCGTAACCAGATCTCATCCACGGGGGGCATGTCGAAGCGCATTTCCGCATTGTTCGGATAGACGCCGTCCGGGGTTGCGTTATACGTGAATGGCAAACCGACCGAGGTGGTTCCGGGGACAGCGCTCAAAGGCCAGATACTGTGGAATCGCCAGCCGTCCTTTGTGGCCAAAGCATCCCCCGCTGTGAAGTCGTACTTCACGATGGTCTGCGTGCTAGCGCCGCCACTGGAACTGCTTGAGCTGCTGGAGGACGAAGAGGAAGACGAACTCGAAGAACTGGACTTCCCGCCACTGCTGCTCGAAGAGGACGACGAAGACGAGGATGAAGAACTCGAACTGCTCGACGACGAACTCGACTTTCCGCCGCTGCTGGACGAAGAGCTGGAACTGCTTGAGCTGCTGGAAGACGATGAAGAGGAAGAGGAACTCGACGAGCTGGATTTGCCGCCACTGCTCGAAGAAGACGACGAACTCGAACTGGAACTTGAACTGCTCGACGAGCTCGAACTACTCGGCGCCGCCGCCACTGCCGTGCTCACCTGAATCGTCGCCGCCAGCGACACATTGCCCGAGGTATCCCGCGCCCGTACCGTCACGGTGTAACTCGTCGACGGGCGCAGCCCGCTCGCGGTGTAGTTCGTCGTGGTGCTGGTGAGGGAGGCGATCACCGTGCCGTTGAGCAGCACGTCGTAGACCGCCACCCTGTATCGTCCGTGGCCGGCAGCCAGCTCAGGCTCAGACTGCTGGGGCTGATCTGCGTCGCGCAGGCTGCCCGGTGCGGTGGGCGCCCTGCGTATCTCGCGCCGTCACCGGCGGCGGCACATTGATCACGAGCTCGCCGAGGCGGGCGAAGGTTGCCGGCCATCCCGCGCCTTCACCTGATAGCGGTGTGTCGCATTCGATTCACCGCCGTATCCAGAAACACCAGGGTATTGACACTCACGCTGCCCAGAAAGCGCCCATCCCTATAAATGTCGTAAGCCGCCACCCCCCGGTCATCACCGCCCGCCCCACTTGAGCAGCACACTCGTGGCGGTCAGACCCGAGAAGCCCAAGGGCTTCCGGCGAACTCGGCGCCTGCGTGTCGGGCGTACCAACTGACCCGCCTGAGCTGGAACTCGTCGTCTGACTCGGCACCGACTCCCGAAGACTCCCGAACCGCCCCCGCCACAGGCGGCGAGAAAGAGCAGGGACGCGCAGAGCACACTGACACGACGGGGGAGAAACAGCATGACCAGACCTCACTGCGTGAGAAGCACGCGCGACAGGAAACAGGGAAGCCGAAGACCACCGCACACCCCGGGCGACCGGGCTTCCGATTGACGGCCATGCTAAGGCGGACGCAAGGGCAGCAATCTGCCATTGGTCGGATTACGACAAAAGCATCCTGTGATTCTTGGTTATTTGGTAAATCCGGAGGGGCGCATCGATTGACGTATAAGGGCTACTCGAAGCGCAGCGAGCGAGTATCAAGCGTACTGAGAGTTGCGTTGACTGCGCGTCACTGCGACGCTCGGCAGATGAGGCTCTGAGTGGCAGGCAGTGGGGCACGAGAGCAGGAAAACGCGTTTCGCTTGACGCGCGTCACTCGCGCGATTCGGCAATACCCTTGCTGCGAGAACAAAGGGGTGCTACGCCTGTGCCGGGGCGGCGGTACGGTTGAGTAAGAACGCCTTCTCCCGTGCTACCAGTCTGGCCCGATCTGCTCGCTGCCACGTTGATACGGCCACGCGTTGCTCCCATCTGACATCATTGCTCTTGCCGGGGATGTGTTGCTATGCATGTTGGGATTTGTCGTTGGAAACAAAGCTGGAGAATAGGCGACTGTTCGACTGTTCTGATCGGGGTGGTCATGCCCGAGAGAAAGAGAGCCAGAATTCAGTGCCGATTGCCAAGCAGGAAGCGTTGAGTAGAGGGTCTCGCCATCGGAGTACCGATCCATGACCGCGATGAAGTCGCTAACATAAAGGTTGTGATTCATACGCGTGATGTTTGCATATATGGTGCGGCTGAACTTCATGGTAGCCTCGACTGGCAAGCCGCACTTGACGAAGATGTTTCCCAGAAACCTGGCGTCTTTGGATGCGTCGAGCGTAAAACCCAATGGGGTTGCAGCACTGCGGCAGTCGACAAGATTGTGTTCGAAGCGCAACGAGCCGCTTTGTGCATGAGCTTCAGACATGGCGAATCGCAAGCCTGCGGGCTCGCCCAGGCTCAAGCCATTGACAACGTTATGATGAATATAGTTGTCACCTGCTTCTGGCGTATTCGACCCGCGGATCTGGATTAACACGCCGTAGGAGGCTGCGGTGATGAGGTTATAACGAATCTCTGACTCGAAAACGTGCTGGCGGGTTGCGATGTCTTTAATGAAGTGATCTTTCCACATCACGCCAGAATCAACATTGCGGATGGTGTTGTGCTCGATCAGGGCATTGATCACGCCGTAGGCCCGGATACCCGATCCAGAAGGGATGCCTTCAATTACATTGTTCCTGACGATCCAGTCCTGTGTTGCCCACATTCCGATCGCTGCGATATTGTCCCCAGAATCATTCGTAGTAACTGTCTGGAAGAGGCAGTCTTCGACGATTATGCCGATACTCAAGCCCGGGACATCTGCCACTTCATTGCCAGCCTGGCTGGCATTGGCAATTGCATTCTTGATGCTGTTCCTGATCGTCAGCCCGCGAAAAGTAAGGTAATCGTGAGCCTGCATTACGATACCCACGCGTGCGTTCTGATTGTCCAGTATCACACTACCCCTCGCTGAGCCCGGCGCAGCACTGATCAGAATCGGGTGTGACTTGGTGCCAGACGCCGCAATACACCAACTGCCGACGCCATTGAACCAATAGCAGCCTGCTGAATAGGCGCTGTCAGGGGAGCTTTCGGTGTAAGTTCCGGGCTTGATGTAGATGCGGTCGCCAGGTTTTACAAGACCCAGTACCTTTTGCAGGCTCGCGCACTCTGCCGTGTTTTCCGTCAAGCAGTTATTGGTGTTGTTACCTGTTTTAGATACCCAGTATGTATTGCCGTTATACAGTTCGGCGTCAGACGGTTTCGTCGTAACGCTGCCGCTACCGGCTCCTGATGAACTGCTCGAAGAGCTTGAGCTGGAGCTGCTTGATGAGCTCGATGAGCTGGACGAACTGGAAGAGCTCGAACTACTCGGCGGCGCCACCGCCGTGCTCACCTGAATCGTCGCCGCCAGCGACACATTGCCCGAGGTATCTCGTGCCCGCACCGTCACGGTATAGCTCGTCGACGGGCGCAGGCCGCTCGCGGTGTAGTTTGTCGTGGTGCTGGTGAGGGAGGCGATCACCGTGCCGTTGAGCAGCACGTCGTAGACCGCCACCCCCGTATCATCGGTAGCCGGCAGCCAGCTCAGGCTCAGACTGCTGGCACTGATCTGCGTTGTGCGCAGGCTGCCCGGCGCTGTGGGCGCCTGCGTATCTCGCGCCGTCACCAGCGGCGGCACATTGATCACCAGCTCAGCCGAAGCGGGCGAGAGGTTTCCGGCCGCATCCCGTGCCTTCACCTGATAGCGGTGCGTCGCATTCGGATTCACCGCCGTATCCAGAAACACCAGGGTATTGACACTCACGCTGCCCAGAAAGCGCCCATCCCGATAAATGTCGTAAGCCGACACCCCCCGGTCATCACTTGCCCCGCCCCACTTGAGCAGCACACTCGTCGCCGTCAGACCCGAGAAGCCCAAGGCCTCAGGCGAACTCGGCGCCTGCGTGTCGGGCGTACTAACTGACCCGCCTGAGCTGGAACTCGTCGTCTGACTCGGCACCGACTCCCCCGAAGACTCCGAGCCGCCACCCCCGCCACAGGCTGCGAGGAAGAGCAGGGATGCGCAGAGCACACTGA
Organism: Uliginosibacterium sp.; assembly: GCA_016718265.1. Classification (GTDB taxonomy): domain Bacteria; phylum Pseudomonadota; class Gammaproteobacteria; order Burkholderiales; family Rhodocyclaceae; genus Uliginosibacterium. Next base: position 25,269 of record JADKDZ010000006.1, read on the forward strand.
CACGACGGGGGAGAAACAGCATGACCAGACCTCACTGCGTGAGAAGCACGCGCGACATGAAACAGGAAAGCCGAAGACCGCCGCACACCCCGGGCGACCTGGCTTCCGATTGACGGCCATGCTAAGGCGGACGCAAGGGCGAGCAAAAGCCATTGGTCGGATGAGGACATTGGCATTCTAGCAAAATGGTGTCGTGGTAAAACTTGGCTCAAGAAAGGTCTCTGGGAGACGCTCAGATGGGGAGGCGATACTTACACGTGAGGTGGCAACCAAGCCCGTGAGTGACCGGCATGCGGGCGAATGAGATTCGCCCCTATGCTCTCGGTTGTGATTCCCGCAAAGCGGCGAAGTTCGGCGTCTTGTTGCGGCCGCGTGACGACGGGGGCCGTCCCCGCCGGCTATCGTGCGCGGCCAGAGTTCCCTCCGCTTGCATGATGCTCAGGGTGCGTGAGACTGTCCCGACGGTCAGGGCCGTGATGTCAGCCATTTCAGTGAGGGCGGGCAGGGCTCGGCGTGTGATGGTTTGATTCGCCAGCGAGTTGGCCAGAATCCGGATCAAGCGCCCCACTCGGGTCGCCGCTTCGCCGCACCGCAAGGCAATCGCGTCGGCACCGCGACGTTCGGCATCGGCAAGCGCTTTAAGCAGTGACCTGGGTTCCGGTGTTACTGCGGCACCAGGCCAGGGTCGCAACTCGCACGGTGTGAGGGCAGTTGCCGTAAAAGCGTAGTGGCCGAGGAGAAGCGTTTCTGCGCCGAGCACATCGCCTTTGATGGCGAGTCCAGCGAACGCTCTTTCTCCGTTGCTCTCGATGCGATCCAGCCGTATTGAGCCGCTGACCAGCAGCCACGCCGAGCCCGTGCAGCCCGCGGCGTAGATCCTATCGCCAGCGTTGGGCGTGTGGGGGGGCAGATTGTCTTGATTTCTCATTGATTGACTCCAGGCAGCCGGTAGCAGATGCCGCCGACTGCCTTGTTAGCGCCTACTTATCCTGACGGCCTCGCTCGTCCTGTGATTCAAGCCACAGCGCATTCACGACTGCCAGAAAGACCGCAAAGCCGGTACCGAGTTCCCAGGTGAAATACCACATAGTCCTATCCTTTCTGTCTCAGTAACTGGAGCGATCGTTGGCGCGGATCTGTTCGACGTGACCTTGCCGCGCATGACGCGGTAAGCCCAGCTGGTGTAGGCGATGATGATCGGGGTCATGATCAGTGCGACCCAGAACATGATGCCCAGGGTACGGTGGCTGGAAACGCAATCCCATACGGTCAGGCTGCGTCGTGCTTGCTGACTGGATGGCTGAAAAACATCAGCTTGATGCCGATCAGCAAGGCGAGCTTGAGGAGCAGCGCGAGTGCGATCTCCTGCCAGAGCGGTAAACGCCGACCTTGTGCGGGTACTGGGAAATTCCCTGTGCATCCCGGAAGCGGACTGCCGGATTTGGTATGCATGCCCGCGCCTCCATTGCCTGTCTGGCGTGCGTGCAGGGACCTTGCCCACGGCGCACACGCGACGATCTGCGCACTGTCTCGGGTACACTCCTTGAAAGGGTGTTATGCGGTGGCGAGTGGCGGCGCGCGAGGGCGGTGTGACGGTGCGTGCCGGTGCCGAACCGGGAACGCGTGCGCGGGTGAGCCGACAGAGTCCGCCTCGCGTGGGAGCAGCGCCTGCCTCGTGGCAGGGTGGCTGAAGGATACAGCGTCCAGACTTGCGAGGCAGAATTGGCAGCGGACGTCGTGTTGCCCGCTCGATGACGAATCCGCGGGTCTGTCGAGCTGAACTTTCTTGAGCCCGAACGAGGTGCAGACTTAACGACTTCTTTGCCGGCAGCGCTGGCAAAGAAGTAGGACAGTGGGCGCGAATGCGTTGATCCATGCTGCGAGAAGGGCAGCGTAGATCACGCAGGCGATGTGCTTTTGCAGCATCTGAAGAGCCTGAACGGGTCGGTCTGTAGGGTAGCGATCATACAGGCGAACCTCCTGACAGCCTACGCTGCTGCAGGCGATGGATCTGGCTCTCTGTCCTAGGAGCAAAGCAGGGTTCCGCTTAGCGGCGGTGACATGGGAGGCGGGTCGCGCAGGGCGGGGGAGACAGGGAGGAGAAGGATCTCGCCCTGTGCGACCGGCCGTTCGGACGGCGGTACCCGCTAGAATGCGTAGGCTGCGCCAAGCCCGACGACGATGGCCGCCCCCTGTTTTTGCAGGTCCTTGCGCTCACTCGCCAGATCCCGCTGTAGTGCCGCGTTGCCCGCGGCTCCCGTGGCATCCAGTGTCGCCTTGCCTTTGCCGCAATAAATGAAGCCAAGATCGGAAACGAAGCGCCAGCCTTTCTCGCCCAAGGCCTTGGACTCCCAGCCGATACCGAGATAAGGTTTTACCGTGTTGAACTTGATCTGTGCGGTCAAGCTGCCGACTTCGGTGCTGCGGTATCGGTGCCCGTTAATGTTATAGCCCCGGCGCCATCACTGCGTCCCGAGAGCTCTCCTTGATGCGCGAGATGTTCATGCCACCGCTGAGGCGAAAGCCGCTGCCCGTGATCGGGTAGAAGTCCGCGAGCAACGTGGCGCCCGGGCCGATCTTGGCTTTGACGTCATAGTGGTTGTCGCCGATGTTCTTGTCCTTCTCTGTGCCACTGCGGCCACCCGAGTTGATCATGACCCGAGCGGCCCAAGAATCGGAGAGACGCTGGCCGTATCCCACGGTGGCGCCGAACGAGCTTCCTCCAGCGTAGATCGAGCCGTCCTGCCCCAGACTGACGGGTCCGCGTAGACCATACCGCACGACAGCAGTGCGGCAACGAAGCTGAGGGCGTGTCGGGATGGAAAGCGGATTGATAGTAGGGTTTCATCTGCAAACTCACTTGGGTTGAAAAGGAGCGTGTAGTGTGGCCAAGGCGATCTTTGCGCCCGCTTAACAATCATGAGTTCCGCTGTCAGGGTTCTTCAGCTAGCCTTAAGCCTGGATCAGGCACAGTTCAGGCATGCACTTACTTATCATCGAAGACGATCTTGATCTCGGCTTGGCGCTGCAACGAGCGCTTAAGGCTGAGGGCATTACCAGCGAGTGGCTGCGGCGTGCGGGAGATGTCTCCCGTCAGATCGCGAGCGAACCGTATGACTGTGTCTTTGCTTGACCTGGGCTTGCGGATGCTTTTGGTCTGGATGTTCTCAAGCGCTGGCGTAGCGACGAAGTTCGCATCCCGGTCATCGTGATTACTGCACGCACATCTGTCGAAGACCGCGTTAGAGGGGCTGGACCTTGGTGCCGACGATTTCGTCATCAAGCCCTTTGCAATGGCTGAACTGGTGAGCCGGATACGGCCGTCACGCGCCGGTTTTGTCGGCAGACCAGCGAGGTTGGACGGTGGGCGCGCTGCGTCTTGAACCGAAACGGCATTTTGCTGAGCTGGATGGTCTTCCTTGAATTTGTCTCCACGCGAGTTTCAGCTGCTGCAGGAGTTGGTGCGCGAGGCTGGCGTGGTGGTCTGCCAAGCACCAGCTTGGCGCAGCGACTTGTTCCCTTGGGTGAGGCGTCGATTTTGGCGCAATCGAGGTCCACCATTTTCAACCTGCGGCGCAAGATCGGCGCACACCGCATCCGTACGGTCCGGGGTGTCGGCTACGCTGCTGGAAGTCTGATGAAGGCGGTTCGAGAACCCAGCTTGGCTCGCCGTCTGATCCCCGGGTGCTGCTGGGATCCTTCACACTTGTTTGCGTGGTGCTGCTCCCAAAGGGTTCTATGAGTACAAACAGGCGACAGAGGACAATCGGGAATTGAAGAAGCTCAGAGTCGGTTTCGCGGATGCTGGTGCGCACTGACGATCCGCATTTGCAGCTGTTGATCGGTGCCCTTGAGGAGCAATATAACGAGTCGCGCCGCGCAGTTGAATCGATTCAGCTGGATCCGCTTCGGGTCCAGTTGTATGACCACGCCAGTGGCAAGCTGATTCATGCGTCACCGGGGCTTGGTGGAAAACTCTCGCCCGCACAAGCGCAGTCCGTTCAGCTCAGAAGCATGCTGGGGCATCCGTTCTGGGTGTTTGCCGCAGACGGCGTGCGCTGGTCTGTGGGTATTGCGGAGCCGAAGCTGCCCGATGTGTCTGTCGCTCGGCTGATGCTCAGGGAAATGCTTCCCGATCTGCTTCTGTCATTTCCGCTTGTTTTTCGCCCGTGTGGTTGGCTGTTCACCGTGGCTTGCATCCGCTTTCGGCAGCTCGCGCGGGCACTGCATGCGCGTGATCCGGACGATCTGTCACCCTCGAAAATCGACTTTGCGGTATCGGGAGTTGCGGTCGCTGCTGGACGCATTTGATGGCTTGCTGTTTTCGTCTGCGGCAAAAGTGATGGAAGAGCGAGCGTTCGGTGCAGGACGCGGCGCACGAATTGCGTACGCCGATGGCAGTGATCGGTGCGCAAGCCCATGTGCTGGCGATGGCGGAGTCCGGGCCGAGAGACAGGATGCAAAGTTCGCGCTAGACCGCGCGATTGCACGGGCTTCCCACCTCTCTCAACAGCTGCTGTCGCTGGCGTCGCTGGAACGCGGTATACAAGAGGCCGATGAGCGAGTGAATTTATCGAGTCTTGTGCAGGGGATTCTGGCGCAGTTTTGCCCCCGCCGCCATTTCGCGCGAAGTAGATCTGGCACCGGAGGCCCCGGAAGAGCTGAACTGGCGAGTCAAAATCGAGTCCTTCAGTCGATTCTGCACAATCTGATTGATAACGCGCTTCGCTATGGGCGCGTGGGTGGCAGGTGGTGGTCAGCCTGGAAGAGACGGCAGACAGTATTCAGTTAAGCGTGGCGGATGATGGCCCCGGCATCCCGCTTGCTGAGCATGCGCGTGTTTTCGAGCGCTTCTATCGGGGGCGGGCAAGATATTTCGGGGACAGGGCTGGGCCTGGCGATTGTCAAGAAGGCGGCGATGAACCTTGGCGGTACCGTGAATGTGGCGGCAGGATTGAACGGTCAGGGTGTAGCTTTTGTCATTACGCTGCCGCGTGCAGAGCAGCCATCCCGGGCTTAGCGCGCGTCCAGTATTGAGACAGGCGCTGTTACGCCTCTTTTGGGGTGGAAATCATCACGTGCTGAACCAGCTCGGCCAGTGAGCTGACGCCCATTTTCTCCATCACCCGGGCACGATGGACTTCTACCGTTTTGATGCTGATTCCGAGGTCGTCCGCGATCTGCTTGTTGAGGCGGCCGATGACGATAAGCTCCAGCACCTCGCGTTCCCGTGGCGTGAGTTGCTCAATGCGGCGCTGGGCGTCGAGTTCCTGCCGATGGTGTTCGAATTGTTTCTGCTCGACTTCCAGGGCACTGCGAATCGCTTTGAGCAATAGTTGGCCGTCTGCGGGTTTCTCGATGAAGTCGACGGCGCCGTTCTTGAGCGCGGATACCGCCAGGGCCACGCTACCGTGGCCCGTGTTGTAGATCAGGGGCAGGCTGGCATGCTTGGCGCGCAGGTGTTCCTGCAATTCCGTGCCACTCATGCCAGGGAGTTGTGCCTCCAGCACCGGCAACCGCGCACGTGTGGATGCCAGCTCGCAAGAAAGGCTTCCGCAGTCGCGTAGGCTTGCGACTTCAAGCCCGCAGCGTCAAGCAACTGGCCGAGCAAATCCCGATGTGCCCTGTCGCCATCCACTGAGACAACGGGCTTGGCATCGGTCGTTTGCGCTTCTCCTGAGCGGCAGATGCGTGATCAAGATGATTCTCCGGCAGCAAGGTAGACCGGAAGATACTACCTCCCGAAGGATTCGGTCAACCCAAAATAGCGCTCACTGTGATATCCGCAATCGCCTCTCGCGGATTTCGTGCGCACGCCGCACTGCTGGCGCGTGTTCAGACATGATGAACACGCTTCTTCCACGGACAGATGGCTAAGGCTGGCTGTCTTTTATCACGCAGAGCACCCAGCCGATCTGGGCGGCAGATGGGCTCTGCAGTGCTGTGCTTAACAGGCGCACACCCTTTCTCCGGGCAGCAGAGTTCCATCGCGGGGCGCCTGTCCCGCAAGTACACACCTGAATGTCTGCCGGTTCTCGGCCGACACGTCCGCAAACGGCGGCTGACGACCGAGCAGCGCAGCGGGGGGCTGCCCCGCCCATTCTGCAAAGGCCCGATTGGTATCGATAATTCGCCCACACATGTCGACAACAGCGATGCCACAGGCGAGCGAGTCGCCGACCGTTTGGCGAAAGCGGAGCATGGAGCGCAAACCTTCTTCGGTACGCGCTTGCTCGCTCCGATCATGGAGGGTTTGCATACACGCGCGAGTGCTTGAGTACGAGGCTGCGCCACAGCAAATCGAGGTAGTCGCCATTCACACGGCGACAGCGCAGGTCCATGTTCACCGGATGGCCCGCCGCGAGCGTTTGCAGTCCCTGCTGCAGCGCTGGGACATCATCGGGATGAACAAGCTCTGCCAGCCTTTGCCTGGTGACGGTACGTGGGGTACCGCCGAGATGGACGTACCATGCCGGATTGACGCGGATCAGTCGCCCGGACAGATCCAGCACGCAAGCTATTTCGGGGGTGTGTGTAAAGAATTGAGCGGAGGCTCGCTGCCGCGCCGCCAGTATGGCGAGTGCGGCGAGTATCACGATCAGGAGTAGTGCGAGAGTGGCGAGATGTGTCACGGCGTGGCGGGATAAGCGTGGGGGGAGCCGCAGTGGGCGAGAGGCTGCCGCTGCATTGGATGAGGCAGAATTTTACATGCCCGAGAGTGCGGACGCGCGCTGCGCCCTGCTAGCAAGATACGCGGGGTCGTGCTGAGGCCGCATTGTCGCCGCGGCAAGCGACCGAATATTCAGCAGAAGGTGATGACAGACCGTGGTTGTTGCGGTGCAATACTTTGATTTTGTGCTGTTTTCTGTGGTTTTGAATGCCGGAAAACTACAGCTCTCCTTATTGCACATAGTGAACGGCTGTTTTATATTGTGAAAAAAGCGGGTTGCAACACACAATGAGCGCCGGTATGTTTTGCCTTCGCTCAAATAGAGTGCTGCAATCCTGAGCGTCGTAATTCAGGGCAACAATTTTTCGGCTCGCCACGAACGGACTGGAAACTTGAATGCCTATTTCAGACCGCCCGCTGCATAGATCAGTACCGGCGGTGTCTTGAAGCCAACAAGGAGAAGTCGATGGCAGCTGTGCCCCACGTGCTTCTGCAGTCCGACCCGGACACGCAGGAAACCCAGGAGTGGTTGGACGCGCTTAATGGCGTGATCGCTAACGAAGGCCCGGAGCGCGCGCTACCCTGATTGAACGTCTGATTGAGGACGCACGCGAGGGCGGTTTGCCGGTGCCCTTACAGTGCCAGCTCTCCTTTTTTGAATTCGATCAGCACGGCGGATCAGCCCAACTACCCTGGCGACCCGGAAATCGAGCACCGCATTCAGGCTTACTTGCGTTGGAATGCGATCGCCATGGTGGTGCGCGCCAACAAGCACACCAACGTGGGTGGGCACATTGCTTCTTACGCATCGGCCGCAAGCCTGTATGACGTCGGCTTCAACTGGTTCTGGAATGCACCGCACGACGGTCACGGTGGTGATCTGATCTACTTTCAGGGCATTCAATCCCTGGGATCTATGCCCGCGCCTTCCTGCTCGGCCGCCTCTCCGAAGAACAGCTCGAGAATTTCCGCCAGGAAACCAGCGGAAAGGGGCTGTCATCGTACCCGCACCTGGCTGATGCCGGATTTCTGGCAGTTCCGACCGTGTCGATGGGCCTTGGCCCCTGGCCGCGATCTATCAGGCCCGCTTCATGAAGTACCTCGACACGCGCGTGGCGCCGACGGCTAATCGCAAGGTCTGGGCGTTCATGGGTGATGGCGAGATGGACGAAGTCGAGTCGCGTGGCGCACTGGGTGTGGCCGGGCGAGAAGCTCGACAAATCTGGTCTTCGTGATCAACTGTAACCTGCAGCGCCCGGATGGCCCGGTGCGCGGCAATGGCAAGATCATTCAGGAGCTGGAAGCCGAATTCCGTGGCGCCGGGCTGGAACGTGATCCAGCTGATCTGGGGCTCCGAACTGGGATGCCCTGTTCGCCCGCGACAAGCAAGGCCTGCTGAAGCGCCGCATGCTGGAAGTGGTGGACGGCGAGTACCAGACCTAAGTCGAAGAATGGCGCCTGGGTGCGCGAACACTTCTTCAACACGCCAGAACTCAAGGCACTGGTTGCCGACTGGACGGATGAGGACATCTGGAAGCTCAATCGTGGCGGCCATGACATTTTCAAGATCTTCGCCGCTTACAAGCAGGCGATTGAACACAAGGGGCAGCCGACCCTGATTCTGGCCAAGACCATCAAGGGCTTCGGCATGGGTGAGTCGGGCGAGGCCCAGAACATCAGCCACCAGCAGAAGAAGATGACGCTGGATGCGCTACGCGCCTTCCGCGACCGCTTCCACATCCCGGTCAGTGATGACAAGCTGGAAGAGCTGCCCTTCATCAAGTTTGAAGAGGGTTCGCCCGAGCTGAATTGCATGCGCCAGCGTCGCATGGACCTCGGCGGTTACCTGCCGGCGCGCCGTACGGTGGCCGATAAAGCTCGCGATTCCCGAGCTGGTCCGCGTTCGATGCCCTGCTCAGGGCGCCCGGCGAAGGTCGCGAGTTCTCGACCACCATGGCCATCGTGCGCATGTTCAACACCCTGCTCAAGGACAAGAACGTCGGCAAGCACGTGGTGCCGATCGTTGTGGATGAATCCCGCACCTTCGGCATGGAAGGCATGTTCCGCCAGTACGGCATCTGGAACCAGCAAGGCCAGCAGTATGTGCCGCAAGATCATGACCAGCTGATGTTCTACAAGGAGAGCGTCGACGGCCAGATCCTGCAGGATGGCATCAACGAAGCCGGTGCAATGGCCGACTGGCTGGCCGCCGCCACGCTCGTATTCGGTGCATGGCGTGCCGATGATCCCGTTCTACATCTTCTATTCGATGTTTGGCGGCAGCGCACCATGGACCTGTGCTGGGCGGCGGGTGACTCGCGTGCGCGCGGCTTCTGATTGGCGGCACGGCCGGGCGTACTTACGCTGAATGGCGAAGGTCTGCAGCACGAAGACGGTCACTCTCACGCGCTGGCGCACACCATTCCGAACCGCAAGAGCTACGACCCGACCTTCGTTCGAAGTCGCGGTGATCTTCCAGGACGGTCCGCGTCGCATGTATGTCGATCAGAAGATGTATTACTACCTGACCGCCGCGAACGAGAACTACGAGATCCCGAGATGCCAGCAGGGTGGAGGCCGACATCATCAAGGGCTTGTATGTTCAGGACGGGTGCTGAAAGCCAAGGGCCTGCGTACAGTTGATGGGCTTCGGCACGATCTTCCGCGAAGTCATTGCCCGCAGCCGAGTCTGTTGAAGGCCGATCAGCGTTGACGCCGACATCTGCGGCGCGCTGAGTTTCAATGAACTGGGTCTGCGATGGGCATGACGTGGAGCGCTGGAATCTGCCGCATCCGATGGATACCCACGCGTCTCGCATGTGACGCAGAAGCTCGTCGGAGCGCAAGGGCCGGTCATCGGACACGGACTATATCCGCCTGTATGCTGAACAGATTCGTGCCCACGTGCCGCGTACGCGGTGCGAGACAGATGGTTTCGCCGTGTCGACACCCGCGAGGCCCTGCGCCAGCACTTCGAGGTGAATCGTTACTGGTGGCGATTGCCGCGCTCAAGGCCCTCGCCGACGAAGGCAAGGTCGAACGCGACAAGGTGGAGGCCGCCCTCGCCGAGTACGGGATTGATGTCAACAAGCCGAGTCCGCTTCGTTTGAGCAGTGAATCGTGAACAGTGAATCGCGCGGAGGACTTCCGACGCGATCCGCTTCATCAACATTCAGCATTCACGTTAAGGACAGAAATGAGTCAACTAATTGAAGTCAAGGTCCCTGACATCGGGGATTTTGAGGATGTTCCTGTCATCGAGATCCTCGTCAAAGTCGGCGACACGGTCGCGCTGGAGGATCTGCCGCCGACGCTGAATCGGACAAGGCCACTATGGAAGTGCCTCGTCTGTGGCGGGCGTGGGTGAAGGAGATCAAGGTCCAAGGTCGGCGATCGCGTCGGCGTGGGCGCCACGGTGGTCGGATCGAAGCGGCCGGGGGCCGTTGCCGCGCCTGCACTTGCCCCCGCGGCTGCGGCTGCGCCGGTGGCGTCGGCGCCTGTCGTGGCGTTCGCCCCGGCGGCCAGTGCCGATGTTGAAGCCAAAGTGCCCGACGTCGGGGATTACAAAGACATTCCCATCATCCAGCTGTTTGTGACGGTCGGCAGCACCACCAAGCTCGACGAACCGATTGGCGACTTTGAACTGACAAGGCCACGATGGACGTGCCTCGCCGGTGGCGGGTGTCGAAGGAAGTCCGCGCCGGTGAATGTGACCGCGTGTCCGAAGGGCATGTGCTGGTGACCGTCAGCGCCGCCGAAGTGCCCGCAGGCTTGTCGTCTGCAGCAGCCTCCGCGGGCTGCACCTGCTGTGCCGCCCGCGCCGACGGGGCGGGCCGCTGGCACGCCGCGGCGCCTGAAACGGCTCAGCGCGCCCTGTCATGCCCGCTGGCAGAGGCACACGCCAGCCCGGCCGTGCGCCGCTTTGCCCGCGAGCTGGGGGGTGATGTCCAAGGTTGCCCGCGCAACCGGGCCAAAGGGGCGCTTGCTGCAGGATGACGCAGAACTTCGTCAAGGGCATTCTCGCGCAGGTCGCGGCGGGAACACTGCGCCACCGGCGGCAGGTGGCGCGGCGGGTAGTGCTCGCCGACGGCATCTGCTGCTGCCCTGGGCCGAAGGTGGACTTCAAAGTTCGGCGGCATAAACGACAACTGTGCCGCCGTCGCGCACATGAAGATCTTGGCGCCAATCTGCACCGCAATCCGGGTGATGATCCCGCATGTCACCAATCATGACGACGCGGACATCACCGAGCTGGAAGCCTTCCGCGTGCAGATGAACAGGGAGGACGAGAAGAGGGGCGTCAAGCTCACCATGCTCGCCCTTCATGATCAAGGCGTCCGCGCTGAAGAAATTCCCGACTTCAACGCGTCGCTTGATGGTGACAACCTGGCGTGCTGAAGAAGTACTACCACATTGGCTTTGCGGCCGATACGCCAAATGGGCTAATGGTGCCCGTGATGAAGGATGCCGACCAGAAGGGTGTGACCGAGATCGCGAAGGAAATGGGCGAACTCGCCGCCTGGGCCGCGCGAAGGCAAGCTCGGCCTCGACCAGATGCAGGGCGGCTGCTTCTCGATCAGTTCGCTGGGCGGCATTGGCGGCGTGTATTTCACCCCGATCATCAACGCGCCCGAAGTGCGGGCGATCATGGGCGTGTGAAATCGCAGATTCGCCCGGTGTGGGACGGGAAGGAATGCCGCGCCGCGCCTGATGCTGCCCTTGTCGTCCTGTCCCGGGATCACCGCGTGATCGATGGAGCCGAAGCAGCCCGCTATTCGCCTACTTTGCCGGCGTGTTGCAAGACTTCCGCCGCGGCTGCTCGGGGGCTGACGGAGAGGCAACATGAGTCAATTGATGGAAGTGAAAGTGCCGGATATCGGTGACTTCAAGGACGTGCCGGTGATCGAGGTCTGGTCAAGCCGGGCGACACGGCGTACCGACGATGCGATCGTCACGTTGAATGCGACAAGGCGATGGAAGCGCGTGCCCACCGCAGCCGGAAACGATAACGCCAGGTGCTGATCAAAGTTGGCGACCGGGTAGGCGAGGGCAGTGTGCCGCTGATGCTGGATGCGGTGGCTGACGGCGTCACGCGGCGCCGGCACCGCGCTTCAGCGCCGCTGCGCCGGTGGCGCGGCCCGCATTGGGGTCCGACACCAGCGCTAGCTCCCGTCGGCTGAAGCCGACCCACGGCGCGTGGTGGACATGGAATGCGAGATGCTGGTGCTGGGTGCGGGTCCCGGCGGCTACCCGGCCGCTTTCCGCTCGGCCGATCTGGGCATGAAGACGGTGAGCGATCGAGCGTTACGCCACGCTCGGCGGCGTGCGCCTGAATGTCGGGTGCATCCCGTCCAAGGCGCTCCTGCACGTGTCCAACGTGATTGAAGAGGCGGCTCACTTCGCCAACGTCGGCGTCGTTTTCGGCGCCGCAGATCGATCTGATCGCCTGCGCACGCACAAGGAAACGGTCGTCGGCGTTTCACTGGGCGGGCTGGCGGCACGGCGAAGACGCGCAAGGTGGAAGTCGCGCGGCGTCGGCCGATTCGTGGATCCTGATTCACCCCGAAGTGGAACTGACCAAGGGCAAGGGCAGGACACGACCGTGGAGAAGAAGGTCATGCGCTTCCAGAAGGCGATCGTCGCATGGGTTCGTAATCGGTGTATCGCCCTTCCTGCCCGGACGATCCGCGCATCGTCGATTCGACCGGCGCTGGACCTGCGAGACGTGCCCAAGCGCATGCTGGCGATCGGCGGCGGCATCATGGCCTCGAGATGGGGACGGTGTACTGACGCTCGCGCGCCACGATCGTGGTCGAGATGATGGACGGCCTGACGCCGGGCGCGGACCGGCATCCGTCAGTGTGGGAGAAGCGCAACCTGCAGCGTTTTGAGAAGATCGCGTTTCAAGACGCGTACGGTCGGCCTCACGGTGCGCCCGATGGCTTGCTGGTGAAGTTCGACGGTGAGCAGGCCCCAGCGGACGAACAGAAATATGACCTCGTGCTGGTGGCGGTACGCAGTCCGGAACGGCAAGAAAATCGCCAGCGAGGCTGGCGGGGTCATCGTCACGGATCGTGGCTTCATTCCTGAAAGGACAAGCTACAGCGCACCAACGTGCCGCACATTTTCGCGATTGGCGACACCGCTGGCCAGCCGATGCTGGCACACAAGGGCGTGCACGAGGGCTTTCATGTGGCCGCAGAAGTTGCGGCGGGTGAGAAGTCCTATTTCACTGCTTCCATCATCCCCGGAGTGGCTTACACCGACGCCGGAAGTGGCCCGGGTAGGCGTCACCGAGATCAGCCGCTGCCACGGGGCGCAAGATCGGTGTCTCGAAGTTCCCTTTGCCGCCTCGGGCCGGGCGATCGCCAACGGCTGCGACTACGGTTTCAATGGAAGCTGATATTCGACGAAGAGACACACCGCATTGTCGGCGGCTCCATTGTCGGACCGAATGCATGGGACATGATCGTAGATTTTCGCCCCTGCCATCGAAATGGGCTGCGATCCGGGTGGATATTACAAGATTCTACCCGCACCCGACCCTGCGCGAATCGATCGGGATGGCTGCAGAAGTGTTTGAAGGCGTAAATTCGGATCTGCCCCCCGATGAAAAGAGATAACTCCAAAACAAAGCTGGTTAGAAAGTTTGGCTGCCCGCGGGCAGCCCTTTGTTTTGATCCTGAAAGCCGCTCGGCGCAATCCAAGGGGATTCCTTATCAGCCCTCACCGGCCATGATTATGCAATAAGTATACCCCAGCCCGAAGAGCCAAGCGGAGAGCGGCCTCCGGGCATGTGTGTTTTGTTCTTCTATGCGCCGACGGCGACAGTGCCGTGTTGCCTTGAGTAAGCCCGCGGAGGCGGCTTGCAGCACCGACTCTTACCCTCCGATTACGGAGTCCCAGCTGATCGGGTAACGCGCTGCCGTGCGGCTTCTCGGCAGTGTTGGCGCAACCCCGCGTCGCGTGCCATGGGACAGGCGGCGGCGATGAAGGCGGCTTCATTGCCGGGAACAACGGTGAGGCTGTTCCCGCGCTGAGTGGATTCAGCTCGCCGCCGCCGCGGCATCGTGATAGGCGACGACGGCAAGCCCGCTGGCCATGGCTTCCGGGGACGACGTTGCCATAGGTCTCGGTCAGGCTTTCAAAACAGGAAGATATCGGCGCTGGCGTAGCAGCGGGCAAGCGCCTCACCGCGCTGGGCACCCGTAAATACGTGCGCAGGGTTGCGCTTGGCAAGCGTCGCCTGGAGAGGGGCCGTCTCCCACCCAGACCATGCGGTCCCGGCGATTTCCTGCGCGATCGCGGCGGGGGCATAGCGGGCGGCGCAGCGTGAGGTTCTTTTTTTTTTTTTTTCGCCGCCGTTGCCGATGACGAGATCACGCTCTCCCCCCCCACTTCGGCGCGCAAGGCGCTGTCACGGCGTTTTGGCATGAACAGCGCGGTAATGACGCCGCGTCCCAGCACCGCGCCCGGCACGCCGGTCCGGGCTGAGCTGTCGACCAGCGCTGCAGTCGGCGCCGTGGTGCCCAACGTGCGCCGAGAAAGCGTCGCAGCCGGGCGCTGATGAGCGGGCCACCGAGGCCTGACGCCATAGTGTTTAGCTGCCATGCCATCAAAATGGGTGCGGGTAGCTGGAGGTCACCGGGATGCCCAAGCGGCGGGCCACGCGCAGGGCGGAGCAGCCTAGCGGGCCTTCGGTGACGGCGTGGACGACATCGGGCCGATCACGCGTCCGGAGAACCAGCGCAGCATGCGATCCGACGGCATGCCGAACTGCAGATCCTTGTAGCCGGGCAGAGGCAGGCCGCGCACTGTGGTTTACCGGTCGCGCTGTCACTCTCCTTGCCCGCCGCGTGGGCGTACGACATGGTACGGCGTGGCCGCGATGTCGCAGGCCGTCGGCCAAGGGCGTGCCATCGTCACGCGACGCCATTCACTTCCGGTGGCCAGGTTTCGCTGACCAGGCTGACGCGGAGGCTGCTTTTCGCATGGGAATTCTCCCGCCAGGATGCAGGCCGAGACGGCGAGCACGTTGAGAAGCGAACTCGCACCGAGGCGCTGCCGATATCTTTGGCGCGCTTGAGAGCTTGTGACGCTCAGGCCGACGCGATCAACGGTGGCCTCAATGGCCGGGTTGATCAGCTCTTTTGCGACGATGATCACGCGCAGCACGCTTGCGATCATCAGCGTGGGCGGTGCCGACGAGATTCAGCCACATGCGCAACGCGACGGATGCGGGGAGCAGGATCGGCGAGAAAGACCTCCTGGCGGAAGGCGTCTTCGAGCTTATGGCATCCACTAAGGCCATCAAACGAGTATTGCAGGGCGTTCAGGAGGCGCGTCAGGCCGGTTTGCCTTTGAATGGGCTTTCCTGGGTCTCTGTGGGGGGACTACGGTGGAGAGCTGGCGATACAGGTCGGCCAGCGCGGTCAGGCTTCATCCGGCAGGGCTGCGGCCCACGCTCGGCCTTTTCGCACATGCGCTGGTGACGAAGGGTTCAGGGTCGCGACCTGCACCATTGCGGCGGCCAACGCTCCCTAGTTCTGCGGGCGGGGTCGATGGCGCCGGAAGACCTACCAGAATGTCGCGGGTGCCCATTTTTGCCAGCGCAACCACGGGGAGGCCGGCGGCCATGGCTTCGAGCGGGCAAGGCCTGGGGCTCTGTGTGCCGAAGCGAATACAAACCGGTCGGCCACGGCGTGCAGTCCGGGAGTTCGTGCGTACCGCGGTCCAGATAGCCGACAGAAACGAATTGAACCGCAGATGCCGAGACGCCGGGTGTGCTCCTGAAGGCGCTGCAGGCCAGGCCTCACCTGCGATCAACAGCACATCGTGGATCGGTACTTAGCGCGATCGGTGCGCTTCAGATCAGGAAGTCGCGATGTTCTTCTCGTGTGCGGCACGGCCGGGGAGAGCGCCACCGGGCGATCGGGTTCGATCTGGTAATGCTGGCGGAAGCGAGCCCGTTGCTCGTGGGCAAAGCGCCCGAGTACGCCGGTCGGCAGGACGTGCAACGGGGCGGTGTCGCCATATTCCAGCAAGCCGATCCTTTCATCTGGGTTGAGGCACGATGACGGCATCGAGCTGGTTGCACTGGTACGGGAAATGCGACGGGCAAGGTTTCTCCAGCCAGCCTGGAAGAAAAGGGGTAGTGCTGAGGTATTCCTCGAACGGCACGTGTGGTAACTGGACCACCGGGCAAGGCCATGTTTGCGCGCTGCGCGGGCGACGCCCTGCGCCATGGGCCGAAAAACGGCGTCTGGATTATACCAAATCACAGTCTTCGCCGCGGCCCGGATCGCGCTGGCGAAAGAGCCCCGGGCGTACAAAGCGGTCTTCGGTCATCGGTTCCCTCGTCCAGGACGGGAGGCCGTTCACGTCCGGGCTCCCATACCTTGGCGCTGCGGGCGAGCAAGGCGCTCGATAACCTGCCGTGAGGTGCTGGCGGTAGGTCTGAATGGCGGTAGATACCCCATTGACGGCGGGGGAAAGACGTCGGACAGCATCAGATAGCGCACCGAATCAGGTTTATTCAGATGGGTTCAGTGGTCAGGAGAATGGCGGCCTGCCCGCTGGCCCAATGGATTAGGTTCCAGCTGCCGTCATGGTGTTCGACGCGTGCCGGTACAGCTGTTCTGATAACCAAGTCGCCGCACCACGTAAAGGAGGCAATCCCGTGGATGGTGGCCCAATGAATGGCGCGCAGACCACCCATCCAACCCAGGGGCGGGCGGCGCGAGTGACGTTCGCTTCCAAAGTCGAAAATGAACTGGAAGGCAGTCTTGACCTTGCGTTTTCGCGCACAGCCCGGCCAGTGACCAGTAGACCGAAGCCCGAGACAGCGGCGCGCGAAAGACAGCCAGATGTTGATCCGGACGAGCAGGGTATGGACGCTCGCCGAGCACGGCTACCCAACGGTGATGGCGGGTTTGCTGATCGGGTCCGTCGCTGTGGACCAGCAACAGGGCTTGCTGCATCGGCGGTTTCAGGTACCGCATCCGTGCCCACCCGGATGTCGCCCCACGGTGCCGCAAAGCAGCGCGCAAGGCCTCTCGAGGACTCGTACGGTTGCGGAATGAGCGATGTACTAACATGGCGGGCGCCGCAGCATTTTCTGTAACGACGGTGTTGTGGGGTTGGCATGAGCCAGGGAGCGCTTCATCGCCCAGAAGTCAATGATGTCGCCGATCAGGACGACATTCCTCTGCTGATGTTCACGCAAAAGGCAGTTGGCACGGGCTCACGGCGGGCCTTGGTACCAGGTGGATGTCCGACTTTGAGAAGAGGGTTCTTACACGCGGCATGGCAGGCATTCTGTCTGCCCGTGTTGCAGTCCCATGACACTGTGGTGGGTTCCCGAGCAAACCGGCTTTCCCCCTGCTCGGGGCACGTTGATGTGCCCGAATGGCGAGGCGCATGGCTGCTAAATCAGCGCTAAGATCCTGAGTTTGAGACCACCGGTCGGCGTGCCGGCCGGTCCGGTTGAGAGCGGCGATTTACGAGGAGTCAGAATGGAAAACGTAGTGATCGGTCGGCTGCGCGCACAGCCGCGGGCAAGTTTGCGGTGCTGGCCAAGGATCCCGCAGCGGAACTCGGTGCTGTGGTGATTCGCAGCTTACTGGCCAGAGCAGGCCTCGCGGCGGACCAGGTCAGATGTCATCTTGGGGCAGTTGCTTACCGCGGGCTCTGGGGCAGAACCCGGCGCGCCGGGCGGTGATCCGCTGGTTCGCCCGAAGCGTGCCGGCGATGACGATCAACAAAGTGTGTGGCTCCGACCCAGGCGGTAATGCTGGCCGTACAGGCGATCCGCTGTGGCGACGGAGAAGTGGTGATCGCTGGCGGGCAAGAGAACATGTCTGCCAGCCCGCACATGCTGAATGGCTCGCGACGACGGTTTCCGGATGGAGGATGCCAAAACTCATCGACAGCATGGTCAATGATGGTTTGTGGAGATCTACAACAATTACCATATGGGCGTACGGCTGAGAATCTCGCCAAGTAGTACGGGATTACTCATGAAAGAGCAGGACATATTTGCGGTTGCGTCCCAAAAAAAACAAGGCGGAAGCCGCGCAGAAGAGGGCCGGTTCAAGGACGAAATCGTCGGTGGTCATCCCGAACAAAGGGTGACATCGTTGCCGAGCGGATGAGTTCATCAAACATGGGGCCACCCGCTTGAAAGGCCTGGCAGCACTCGCCGGCGTTCGACAAAGCCGGGACGGTGACGTGGGGAATGCCCTATCCGGGATCAATGATGGTGCTGCGGGGGTCATGGTGATGCGGGCAAGGCGCGCGCTGGGCTTGCCGATTCCGGCGACCATCGCTCCTATGCTTCCTCGGGCGTGATCCGGCCATCATGGGGATCGGCCCGGCGCCGGCAACGCGTCTCGCGCTGCAGAAAGCGGGCTGGAAGGCCGATCAGCTGGAAGTGGTCGAGGGCAACGAAGCGTTTGCTGCACAGGCGATTGCAGTGAACAGAGAGCTGGGTTGGGACACCAGCAAGATCGACCCCAACGGGGGCGATCGCGATCGGACACCCGATTGGGGCGTCACGGCTGCCGCATCCTGGTGACGTTGCTCCACGAAATGCAGCGTCGCGACAAGAAGGGGTTGGCGACCCTGTGTATCGGCGGCGGCATGGGCGTTGCATTGACGGTTGAACGATAGGCCTGTC
>JADKDZ010000007.1 GCA_016718265.1 Uliginosibacterium sp.
ATCGGCTTGACCGCATAGGCGCGATTTTCCGACTCGGTGGTAAACATGTTCTGACGGTAATGGCCCCAGTGGCCTGACTTCTCCCAGAGGCTGCTGTCCAGAATCTGCGGGCAACGCACCTCTTGATAGCCACCGTCCCGATAGATCTGGCGCATGTACTGTTCGACGACCTGCCAAAGTGTCCAGCCCTTCGGGTGCCAGAAAACCATCCCCGGCGCTTCATCCTGCAGGTGGAACAGATCGAGTTGCTTGCCGACACGACGGTGATCACGCTTCTCCGCCTCTTCCAGCATATGCAGATAAGCTTCGAGCTCTTCTTTCTTGGCCCAGGCTGTACCGTAGATGCGCTGAAGTTGCTCGTTCTTGGCATCGCCGCGCCAGTACGCCCCCGCCACCTTCATCAATTTGAAATGTTTCAGCTTGCCGGTGGACGGCACGTGCGGGCCACGACAGAGATCAATGAAATCTCCTTCGCGGTACAGCGAAATCGTCTGACCCGCGGGAATGGCGGCGATCAATTCCGCCTTGTACTTCTCGCCCAGCCCAAGGAAAAACTTGACGGCCTCGTCACGATCCCACTCCTCGCGGGTAACTGCCACATCCTTCTTTGAAAGCTCAGCCATGCGCTTCTCGATGGCTTCGAGATCTTCGGGGGTAAAGGGGCGCGAGTAAGCGAAGTCGTAGTAGAAACCATGTTCAACAACTGGCCCTATCGTCACCTGCGCTTCCGGGAACAGTTCTTTGACTGCGTAGGCCAACAAGTGCGCCGTCGAATGCCGAATGATCTCAAGACCATCCACATCCTTCTCGGTCACGATCGCCAGCGAAGCGTCTTCCGTCATCACATGGGACGTATCCACCAGGTGGCCGCCCACCTTGCCGGCAAGCGCGGCTTTGGCCAAACCTGTGCCGATCGAGGCAGCGACTTGCGCGACCGACACGGGGGTATCGAAAGCACGGACAGAACCATCTGGAAGTGTGATATTCGGCATTTCAGGGCCTCAAGCAAAAAGGTGCTACGGCAAGGCAAAAAAAAAGTGCGGCTAAGCCGCACTTTTTTCGTTCAACAACAGGACGAACGCGACTCCGATACGTTTAACAACCAATCGTCGTCGTACGAGTTCGGAACAGCATTGCCATCTCCTGTCATTGGTAGGCGCGATTGGACTCGAACCAACGACCCCCACCATGTCAAGGTGGTGCTCTAACCAGCTGAGCTACGCGCCTAAAGAGCTGCGCATTATAGAGAGGCTTGGGCCGTTTGCAAAGCATTTTGATAAACAAAATTCGCGCTTCAGCACCCTGCCTCGGCTTGACTGCTTCAAGGCAAGTCCCAGATCTGCTTCAGCGACTCAAGCACCACCTTGAGCAAAGGGTCCTTTTCGCGCTCCGCCGGATAGATAAACTGCAAGGGTGCGCGGGTAACCACTTCGCCACCACGCCACAGAACAAGCGTTCCCTCCGCAGCAAGCCGCTTGGCCGTACGCTCGGCAAGCAAAGCGAGGCCAAGCCCGCTTTTGATCAACTCCGCCAGCGTCGCTTCGTCATCAAACTCACCAACAACTTTCGGGCGAATGTTATGTGCGCGCCACAAGTCTTCGGTCAGCGCGGCAAACGTGGAGCGCGGGGAGATTCCGAGCCAGGGCGTATCGTTCATCCTCTGCCAGTCTGCATGTGCCAGCGACTCAGCAAGCTCACGCGGAATGGCAACGCAAAAACCCAGCTCCGACAGCGGTAGCGTCGCCATGCCGACAAAGCTGTCACGCCCGAGGAAGAAACCACAGTCGAGATTGCCGCGACGGATCTCAGCCAGCAGCTCGCGTGACAAACCGAGGCGCGACTGTGCTTCAACCAAGGGATGACGACGGTGTACCTCACTCAGCAGCAGCCCCAGCCGAAGGCGCGCCGGCACCGCCAGCACGCCAATCCGCACCCGGCCACGCAGCTCTTTTTGCATGCTGCGGGCGTTGTCGATCAAAGCCCGCGCATCGATCAGCACCCGCTCGGCGTCTGCCAGTAGCCTCCGCCCTCCGTCTGTAAGCTGAACCCCTGACGACACGCGGTCGAACAAGGCGATTCCCAGCTCTTCTTCCAGCGCCTTGATCTGTGCCGTCACCGCAGGTTGTGACAGGTGGAGCAGTTCGGCTGCCTGCGTCAGATGACCCTGTCGGGCAACCGCCTGGAAAGTTCGCAGCTGATAGATTTCCATGCTTAGTTAGTGGTGGTTAACGCTGACTCGAACGCCGAGGCGGTCAGACCTGAAAACCTCTGCAGCCCCGTGTGGATCAGCTATTTTGCATTGTGCATTAGTCTGGCTGATCTTGCTCATCAAGATTTGCCATTAGCCGCACTGGCAACGTATTTCGTACAGTCAAGGCACCCGGCAGCAAGTCGGGACACATTAGAACGACGGAAGGAGACACATGTCAGTACCCACCATAGAGCGGATTCAGAGCAATCCGAAGTTTCTTGCGATGGTCGAGGCGAAGAGGAAATTTTCCTGGACGCTCGCCATCATCATGCTGGCCATTTATTGCGCTTTCATTCTCGTGATCGGGTTCAAGAAAGAAATCTTCGGCGCTCCGCTCGGCCCGGACACGGTCATCACTTGGGGCATTCCAGTTGGTATCGCGGTCATCCTCTCAGCGTTCGTGCTGACCGGTATCTACGTCCGCCGCGCCAACACCGAGTTCGACCGTCTGACCCGCGAAGTCATCGAGGAGGCCCAGCAATGAAACGTCTATCACTCGTACTGGCAAGTCTGGCGGCGGCGACGCCGCTCTGGGCTGCAGATGCCGTTGGTGGGGAGGTCGCAAAGCGTTCCTTGAACATTCACGCCATCGTGATGTTTTTCATTTTTGTCGCAGCGACTCTGTTCATCACTTATTGGGCAGCAAAGCGCACCCGTTCTGCCAAAGACTTCTATGCGGCTGGCGGCGGCATCACGGGTTTCCAGAACGGTCTAGCCATTGCGGGAGACTACATGTCCGCGGCCTCGTTTCTGGGGATATCGGCGCTCGTGTATGGCTCAGGCTACGACGGTCTGATCTACTCCATCGGTTTCCTCGTGGGCTGGCCGATCATCACCTTTCTGGTGGCTGAGCGCCTGCGCAACCTTGGCAAATACACCTTCGCCGACGTGGCCTCCTACCGACTGCAACAGGCGCCGGTTCGCACCTTTGCTGCGGTCGGTACCTTGGTGACGGTAGCGCTGTACCTGATTGCCCAGATGGTGGGCGCAGGCAAATTGATTCAGTTGCTGTTCGGCATGGAGTACAGCACTGCGGTGGTCCTGGTCGGCATCCTGATGGTTCTTTACGTGCTGTTTGGCGGCATGCTGGCCACCACCTGGGTGCAGATCATCAAGGCGGTGCTGCTGCTCTCCGGCGCAAGCTTCATGGCCTTCATGGTGCTGTCTCTGTCGGGCTTCAACCTGGAGACGATGTTCGGCAAGGCGATTGAGGCTCACCCCAAACACGCCGCCATCATGTCCCCGGGCGGCCTCGTTTCCAACCCGATCGACGCCATATCACTCGGTATCGGCCTGATGTTCGGTACAGCGGGCTTGCCACACATCCTGATGCGCTTCTTCACCGTGGCGGACGCCAAGGAGGCACGCAAATCGGTGTTTTACGCTACAGGCTTCATCGGCTACTTCTACATCCTGACCTTCATCATCGGCTTTGGCGCGATCATGCTGGTGCTCAACCAGCCGCAATACACCGAGATGATCATGAAGGATGGCAAGGAAGTCGCCAGCCTCATTGGTGGCAACAACATGGCGGCGATTCACCTCTCGCATGCCGTCGGTGGAGACCTCTTCCTGGGCTTCATCTCAGCGGTCGCATTTGCCACCATTCTGGCGGTCGTCTCCGGTCTGACGCTCTCGGGCGCCTCCGCCGTATCGCACGACTTGTATGCCAGCGTATGGCGCCATGGCCGCAGCAACGAGACCGATGAGATTCGCGTCTCAAAAATGGCGACGGTCTTCCTCGGTATCGTGGCGATTCTGCTCGGTATCGCGTTCGAGAAGCAGAACATCGCCTACATGGTGGGCTTGGCGTTCTCGATTGCGGCCTCGGCCAACTTCCCTGTGCTGTTCATGTCCATGTTCTGGAAAGGCCTCACTACGCGTGGAGCTGTGCTGGGCGGGCTGTTCGGGCTGATCATCGCCATCGTGCTGATTGTGCTTGGGCCGACGGTCTGGGTCGATGTGCTCAAGAACAAGGAAGCGATCTTCGCCTACAAGAACCCGGCCCTGTTCTCGATGACGGCGGCGTTCTTCTTCACGTGGCTGTTCTCGGTGACGGATAACAGCGAATCGGCACACAAAGAGCGGGCCGCCTTCCTGCCACAGTTCATTCGCTCGATGACCGGCGTGGGCGCAGAAGGCGCTTCCAAGCACTAGGCGCGGTCACGCGCCGGACACGGAGGTTCCACTCCTGTGTCCTCTCTTAGAAATGGCATGGCCCGCGCGGGCCATGCCATTGCCTCTTGATACACGGACGACCAATGGCCGCATCCTTCGATTTCAGCCATGCGCCCTTTGACTGCCTGACGCCGGCAGAACGGCAACAGCTTGGCGCGCACGTCGATATCGCATACTTCCCGCAGCAAAGTTGCCTGCACGAAGCCCGGAGTCCCGTCGAAAGCCTGTATGTCGTCATCAAGGGCTTGATCTCCGAGCATGACGAGGGAGAAATCCTCGGTTACTACGGGCCGCAAGACAGTTTTGACGCCCGCGCGATGCTGAGCGGCCAGGCACAGCACCGTCTGATGGCCGTAGAAGACACCCTGGTGTTCTGCCTGCCCCGCGATCTGGTGCTGTCGCTCACGCAGCGCAACCCGGTGTTTGGCGCATTTTTCTATCAGGATGTCGCGGCGCGCTTCGCCGTGCTGGCCAATCGCCCGCTGCAAGGTCAGTTGCAGTCGATGCTGATGAGCCGGATCGACACTGCCTACCTCTCCAAGGCGCTCTGGATGGACGCCAACGACACAGTGCTGGCAGCCGCCCGCCAGATGCAGAAGCATCACGCCAGTTGCGTCTTGATTCACCGTACTGACGGGCCCGCGATATTTACCCGCAGTGATCTGCGTGACTTCGTGATCAGCGAGCAAACGGCCGCCACGACACTGCTCGGCCCACTCGCCAAAGCGCCCCTGCGTACCATCGAAGCAGACGCTTTCCTGTACCAGGCCCAGTTGCTGATGACGACACACACCGTACAACGCCTCGTCGTCACGCGACAAGGCGAAGTCATCGGCATTCTGGAGCAGGTCGAGCTGCTCTCCTTCCTGGCGAATCAGTCACACATTGTGCTGGCGCGTATTGAACGCGCTGAAAGCCTCGACGAGCTGATGGCGGCCAATCGCAACATGGAAGAGCTCGTCGCCACCCTGCACCGCAATGGCGTCAAGGTCCGCCAGATCGCCGACCTGCTCAGCGAGCTGCGGCGCCACCTGCTCGCCCGACTGTTCACGCTGCTTGCCCCGGCAGAGGTACTCGAACATGTCTGCCTGCTCGTGCTGGGCTCAGAAGGTCGCGGCGAACAGATCCTCAAGACGGATCAGGACAACGCCCTGTTGATTGAAGATGGCTATAGCCACCCGGCGCTTGCCGAGATCTGCCAGCGCTTCAATGACACCCTGCTCGCCTTTGGCTACCCGACTTGCCCGGGCGGCATCATGCTCAACCAGCCTGACTGGTGCTGCGAAGTCAGTGTCATGCGCAAACACCTGCTGAGCTGGATGCGTGCCGCCCATGCCGATAACGTCATGCGGCTGGCGATCTGGGCCGACGCTCGCCCGGTCGCGGGCCAGTCTCGATTGCTCGACCAGGTCTCGCTTGCCGCGATGCCCGAGCTGGACGGCGCCTTCCTCTCGCGATTCGCCCTGCCGATCCTGCAATTCGAGGTGCCGCTCTCCATGTTCTCACGCCTCGTACTCGGCGCTGGCGCCGAGCGCGATCGGCTCGACGTCAAACGCGGCGCAATCTTCCCGCTGGTCCACGGTGTACGCAGCCTTGCCGTGCAGGCCGGGATGGGTGCGTGCAACAGCTTCGAACGGATCGATCTGCTCGAAGCCCAGAAATTACTACCCACCCCACTCGCGCAGGACCTGCGCGAGACGCTTAGCTTTTTCCACATGCTTCGCTTGCAGCATGGATTGAACCTCGTTGCCCAAGGTCGCGCCCCCGACAACCTGATTGACCCCGCCGCACTGTCGAGCCTGGAGCGCGACCTGCTCAAGGACGCTTTGGGCGTCGTGAAGCGTTTCCGGCAGCTCATCGAACACCACTTCCAGCTTGCCCGCATCGCATGAGCCTGCTCAAAACCTGGCAACGGCAATGGGCGCTCAAAACGCTTGGTGACGCGAGTTATCGCTTCCTTTTTGAGCCACCACCGGCACACGAGTGGATCAGCCTGGACTGCGAGACCAGCAGTCTGGATCCGAAAACCGCCGAGATCCTGAGCATTGCGGCGGTTCCGATCCGCGGTAACCGGATTTGCCACGCCGACGCCCTGCATCTCACGCTGCGACCGGAACACGCGATCGCGCCCGACAGCATCGTCATCCACCAGCTACGCCAGCAAGACCTTGCCGACGGCCTTCACGTCGACGAAGCCCTGCCTCGTCTGCTCCACTTCATTGGGTCTCGCCCGATCCTCGGTTATTACCTTGAGTTCGACCTGGCCATCCTCAATCGCCTGTTACGCCCCCGCCTGGGCATACGCTTGCCAAACCCTGCTATCGAAGTCTCCGGTCTCTACTACGACCGCAAGGTTTCCGCCTACCGCCCAGAGGTCGATTTGCGCCTCAGCAGCATCCTGCAGGACCTCGATCTGCCCGACCTGCCGCGCCACGACCCCGTCAATGACGCAGTCCTCGCGGCGATGATATTTCTCAAGCTTGGCGGAGCCGATCGCTGGATCAGCAAAACGAATGCAGCTGATAACAATTCATGATGCTGCTTATCGGGGCATCATGATTGACAGGCAGGCATGCCGAAAAGCCAATACCGGCGTGCATCTTCGAGGGGGTGTGCCCCCACGGCACGTCTATCCATCTTCCCGGACGTGCCGGCTTGCAGAGGCAAGCCGGGAGCCGCTCTTCAGCATGGTCACGAATAGCCTTTAGCGGATGCTGGCAAAAAAACAGGCCCCGAAGGGCCTGCGTCAAAAACCGCGAACAGAAGATCAGCCTCGGTGCTTCAATTGATCGAGAATCGCAGGGTTTTCCAGCGTTGAGACGTCTTGGGTGATCTCATCACCCTTGGCGAGCGAGCGCAGCAGGCGGCGCATGATCTTGCCGGAGCGCGTTTTCGGCAGGTTGTCACCGAAACGGATGTCCTTGGGCTTGGCGATCGGGCCGATTTCCTTGGCGGCCCATTCCTGCAACTCCTTGATGATCTTCTCGGCTGACTCACCGGTGGGGCGATCCGCCTTCAGCACGATGAAGGCGCAAATCGCTTCGCCCGTCAGATCATCCGGCCGGCCGACGACCGCCGCTTCCGCCACCAGCGGATTTGCCACCAACGCCGATTCAATCTCCATCGTGCCCATGCGGTGGCCTGAGACGTTCAACACATCGTCAATCCGCCCCATGATCGTGAAATAGCCCGTCGTGACATCCCGCACCGCGCCGTCGCCTGCCAGATACAAGTTCCCGCCCAGCTCATCGGGGAAATAGCTCTTGCGGAAGCGTTCGGGGTCGCCATAGATCGTGCGGATCATGGAGGGCCAGGGGCGCTTGATAACCAGGAAACCGCCCTGCCCCCAGGGCACATCGTGACCGGCTTCATCCACGATCGCGGCCTGGATGCCCGGGAAGGGCAACGTGCACGAGCCCGGCACCAGCGGCGTCACGCCCGGCAAAGGGGTGATCACGTGGCCGCCGGTTTCGGTCTGCCAGAAGGTGTCCAGAATCGGGCAACGCGTGCCGCCCACTTGCTCGTAGTACCACATCCAGGCTTCGGGATTGATCGGCTCACCCACGGTGCCCAGCAAGCGCAGCGAATCGAGCTTGTAGTTGCGCGGGTGTGCGCTCGGGTCGACGCCCGAGGCCTTGATCAACGCACGAATCGCAGTCGGTGCAGTGTAGAAAATACTGACGGCGTGGGTCTGAATGGTTTGCCAGAAGCGCCCGGCCGTCGGATAGGTCGGCACGCCCTCAAAAACCACCTGGGTCGCGCCACAAGCCAGCGGGCCATAGGTGATGTAGGTGTGGCCCGTTACCCAGCCGATGTCGGCGGTGCACCAGTACACATCATCCGGCTTCAGATCGAAGGTCCACTTCATGGTCAGGATGGCATGCAGCAGGTAGCCGCCGCTGGAATGCTGTACCCCCTTGGGCTTGCCGGTCGAGCCGGAGGTGTAGAGCAGGAAAAGCGGATGCTCGGCCTCGACCCATTCCGGATCGCACTGCGTCGGCTGCCCGGCAAGCAACTCGTCGAGGTAGATGTCGCGCCCGGCCTGCATGGGAATGCTGACCCCTGTGCGACGATAGACGATCTGGGTATGAATGCTCTCGCAGCCGCCCATCCCCAGCCCTTCGTCCACCATGCATTTCAGGCCCAGGCTCTTGCCGCCACGGCATTGCTCGTCGGCCGTGATCACCGCCACCGCACCGGCGTCCGAAATACGTTCCTGCAGACTCTTGGCCGAAAAGCCCCCAAAGACGACCGAGTGCGTCGCGCCGATGCGCGCGCAGGCCTGCATGGCGGCAACGCCTTCGACCGACATCGGCATATAGATGACTACCCGGTCGCCCTTGCCAATGCCGCGGGCCTTCAAGCCATTGGCAAACTGGCAGACCAGCGCGTGGAGTTCGCGGTAGCTAGTCTTTCTCGACGTGCCATCGTCCGCTTCGAAGATGATGGCGACCTTGTCGGCGTTGCCGTTCTCAAGGTTACGGTCAAGGCAGTTCCAGGACACGTTCAAACGCCCATCGCTGAACCAGCGATAGAACGGCGCGTCAGACTCGTCCAGCGTTTGGGTAAAGGGTTTGTGCCAGCTCACATGTTCGCGCGCGAGCCGTGCCCAGTAGCCTTCGTAATCATCCTCCGCCTCCTTGCATAGCGCCTCATAGGCCGCACGGCCAGAAATCGTGGCGCGCGCCACGGTTTCAGCGGAAGGCTCAAAAACACGTGTCTCCTGCATAACGGAATTTATTGTGCTCATCTCTATTGGTCTCCTCTTGTGGGAATCGACATCCTAGGCCGATCAATTAATTTTTGATATTTATCAAAAACCCTGATACCCAAAAGTCTGGATTTACGACGCTTCCACCGTAGCGTAGGCGACGCGAGAGAGATTTTTGTGACGAATTGGCGCGCGACGCTACGGCGCGGAAGCCATCCGCGCTGCAACCTGGTCTAAACCGAGCAGTGCACGCTGTGTCTCGAAACAGCGGCGCTCGCCGCTGACTGGGTCCCGAAACGAGATCTGCTTGGCCAATAGCTGCAAGGGGCGGTCATAGTCGTCCGTATTCTCCGGCAGCAGACGCGGGTAGATCCGGTCGAAACAGATCGGGACGCCCAGTGCCGCCAGATGCACGCGCAGTTGGTGGCGTTTGCCGCTCACTGGCGTCAGGCGATAGTGCGCCAGCGCCTGGTTGCTGGCGAGGCACTCAATCCCGGTCTCGCTGTTAGGTTCGCCGCTCACCGCCTGCATCTGCATGAAATGCGCACTATCCTCCAGGCGACAGCGGTAATCGCAGGGCAGCACGAGATCGGCACGAAACGGCGCAATCGCCTCGTAAACCCTTGTGTACGCGCCGCTCCGCAAACAAGGCATGGTAGGCCGCCCGCGTGTGCGGCTGTACGGCGAACACCACAAGTCCGGCCGTTTCACGGTCGATGCGGTGAATCGGATTCAGTGTCTCCAGCCCCAGTTTGCGCTTGAGCCGCACCATCAGAGTCTCCTGCAGATAGCGCCCACCCGGCGTGACCGGCAGAAAATGCGGCTTGTCGACGACCACCAGCAGATCGTCCTGAAACACGATGGTCTCGTCGAAGGGAATCGGCGTCTCGTCATCCAGCGCGCGGTAATAGTAAACACGCAGACCCGGCTTGTAGCGGCTGTACGGAGTGACCACCTGCCCCGTTTCATCGACCACGTCCCCTGCCGCGATCCGTTGCGCCCAAGTGTCCGCACTGAGCGCCGGAAAACGCGCCACCAGAAAATCCGCAATGCTGGGCCAGAAAGCCTGCGGCAAGACCACGCTGCTCGGGCTCACGCCGTGCCGTGTCGGAAGTGGCACTGCGCTAGCGTCAGGCTTCATCGAAAACCCCTGCAGATTGCATGCTGAAGAACGCCATTGGGAGCGGCTCTCCAGCCGACACCATTCAGCTGGATTTTACCGTCGGATCAGGTAGCGAATGGTCGGGCCGTCCTGCTGGATCTCCAGCACTTCATAGCCGTGGTTCTTCGCATCCAGCGGGATGTTGTTGATCGACTGCGGGCAATCACTCACGACTTCAAGAATCTCGCCGGGTTTCAGTTGCGGCATGGCTTCCAGCGTGGCCACTGCAGGATAGGGGCAAGGCTCGCCAACCATATCCAGGCGATAGTCGGGAACATAAGCGGGCGTGTTCATGCGGCCTCCGTGGCGATCAGGTCTTTTGCGGCTTTGCGGGCGAAGAAGCGTTTTTCCCACGCCAGCACGGCGAGCATGGCCAGCACGAGCAGCAGGTAGGTCACGATCAGGCCGCCCTGCGGGCCGAAGACTTCGAGCAGATTGGTCTTGGGATAGTTGGTGGCAAGCGCGGGGGCGATGTCGTCCCACACGGCGGCCAGCACGGTGGCGCCAATGATGTTGCCGAAGCCGACCCACCAGTAATGCACCTGACCTTCCACCGCGCGGTACATCCAGCCAGTTTCGCAACCACCCGCCAGCACAATGCCGAAGCCGAACAGCAATCCGCCGATCACGGCATTTGGCCCCATCCACATGATCTTGGCCGGCACGCCGAGTTGCACATAGCTGTACACGCCAATGGTGCTGACGGCCATGCCGATGATGATGGCCTTGGCCATCTGGGTGCGACCGGTCAGCCACAGATCACGGAAAGCTGAGGTAAAACACACTTGGGCACGTTCGATGATCAGGCCGAAAGCCAAGCCGAACAGCGCCGCCAGACCAAGCTTGGGCATTTTGAACGTCGTGGCAATCGCCCATAAGGCAAAGGCGACAAACACCAGCATGCCAAGGCGGAAACGCCGCGCCGCGTGATCGGGGTGCTGCGTGAGTGGCTGGGCAGCCGACACCTTCTGCAGCTTCACCGGGATACGAAACACCGGCAGCATGGTGAAGCGCGCACCGAACCAGGAACCCGCGGCCGTCGCCAATGCGAAGAACCAGGCGTGCAGCGAGAATTGCGGAATGCCGGTGAAGAAGGCCGCCAGATTGCAGCCCATGGCCAGACGCGCACCGAAGCCAGCGATCATGCCACCCACGACCGCCTGCGCGATGCGGATGCGATGCTGCGGCAGGCGCAGCTTGACGTTATTCGCCCACAGCGCTGCCGACAAGCACCCCGCGAACATGCCGAGGATCATCATGCCGTCAATGCGGTCCAGCGGCGTACCTGCCAGCCCGATCACCTTGAAGTAGCCCCAGTCCTCGGGATGCAGGCCCGCAAACTGCAGCAGATGGCCGCCCCAGCGCGTGAATTCGCCGGTCACAGCCCAGAAGGTGCCCGTAATGCCGAAGTAATAAGCTGAGAGCACCCCGGCGGCCAACACCGCAGGCAGCGGCGCCCAGAAGCGCACCAGATAGTTTTGTTTGAATACTTGCCAGTTCATCAGAAGACTCTTTGCTCGCTAAGTTTGTGGTGCCACGCTATTCCAGCCAGATCAGGCTGGCTTGGCGGCCAGATTGTATGCCGTCGCGACGCGCTGAAAAAAAGCACGCTGACTCGGCAAACGTACAGCGCCCGCCGCCATACACCTGTGTCAGGCCAATTGATGCCAGACGCCGTCGGGCCAGGGTGTACAGATCCGCCTGCCACTTGCCCAGCCCGGCGCCCGGCGTGAAGGCGTCGCTCGCCCACGGGTCGTGTGCCAGAAACGCGTCACGTACCTCATCGCCGACTTCAAATGCTGGCTGGCTGATCGCAGGCCCAAGCCAGGCCATGATCTCGCCGGCCGGCACCTGCATGGCCCGGACGGTGTTCTCGAGCACACCGCCGACAAGTCCGCGCCATCCCGCGTGTGCCGCGCCAACCACGGTGGCAGCACGATCGCAAAACAGCACCGGCAGGCAATCTGCGGTCATGACCGCACAGACCACCCCGCGCCGCCGCGCCACCACAGCATCGGCCTGGGTCTCCGGCAACATGGAATCGGCGTCCGCCACGGTAACGCCATGCACCTGCTGCAACCACATCGGCATTTGCCCCAGCTGCGCGGCCAGCAAGGCCCGGTTGTGGGCCACCGCAGGCGCGGCATCGCCAACATGGCGGGCGAGATTCAACCCCGCGTAGGGCCCCAGGCTGACGCCCCCCTGTCGCGTCGTCGAACACGCTCGGACCTCCGCAGGGGCAGGCCAGTCCGGGCTGATCAGGTCGATATCCACGCGCATTCTCCGCATATGAAAACGGGCAAGCCTCGCCAGAGAGCTTGCCCGTGATGAAGCTTGGCGAGCGCTTACTTCAGCTCGTCGTACAGCAAGTTGAGGATTTCGCGCGAAGCGTCTTCCGGCGCTTCGTCACCATCGCGCGTCAGCACATAAACATCTGTTGCGCCATCGTCAATCGATTCGAGTACCACGCGGAACTGATCGGTACCCGCTTCTTTCTTCTCCCAGAAAGCGAGCTTGGACCACCAGCTCTTGCCGGTCTTGGGATCTTCCCGCGTATCGATATAACGCACGAAGTAAGTATTGGACCCGCGATCACGGTCTTCAACCACCACGCCAACTCGGTCCAGTGCCAAGCCGACCTGACGCCACACGCGATCAATTGCGCCGTCAACCTCCAGCCGTTCGCCACCATCCATCAGGAACGCCCGGGCAACCTGTACCACTTCCTTGCTGCCCGCGTCAGGCACGACCTGCTTGACGAGTTGCTTCTCAACCCCGAGGCTCATCGCAAAACGCCGCATGAACTGCACTTCGAGATCCGGGTCCACCGCACGCGGCTGCCAGCGGGTCTCACGATCGATGCTGACTTCTTCCATGCCACGGTGGCTGATGTAGACCTCCACCTGACCGGTCGTGGCAGACTTCTCGACACGGGTACGGAATTTATCCATCTCGCCCGTGCTGTAGAGTGTGCCCAGGGTCTTGCCCAGGAAGCCCCGGATTCCACCCAGGGGAAGCTTGGCTTTGTTCTCTGCCCACTCGGTCTCCATGATGCCGAGCTCAGGTTTGTCGACCTTGATCTGGAAACCGTTGTCCTGCCAGAACTGGCGCAACTGCGACCAGACACTGTCCGGCGTGCCGGGCACGACCAGCCAGCGTTGCGAACCTGCCCGTTCCACACGTACCTTGGAGAACTTCGGCACGACGGTTTCCGCACCTTCCGCCGTCCGCGCGCCGTCCTGGGCGTAACTGGAATACGTGGCAGAACTCTTGCCGAAATCCTGATACGCAAATCGCGGATCACGGCTCGGCGTAATCAGATCGGGTGGCACCGCCAATGACGAGCGGCTCTCGTACGAGGAGCCATCGGTGCGGTAGTCGGCATCTTCCGCTTTCTTGCTGCCGAACAGGCTGCATCCAACAAGCGTGACGCAGGCCAGCCCGGTCAGGCTACGAGACAGCAATGCTTTCATTACATCTCCCTCAGAACTGGATGCGAGCCGCACGCAAAGCATTGCGCACGCGCTCGTGAAAATTCTCGGACAACCGGGTGAGCGGCAGACGAATCACGCCGCCGATCAAGCCCATTTGTTCAGCGGCCCACTTCACAGGTATCGGATTCGCCTCGCAGAACAGATCACGGTTGAGCAGGAACAGCTGACGATTGATTTCGTTGGCGCGAGCAAGGTTCCCTGCACGCGCGGCAACACACAACTCGTGCATCAGGCGCGGCGCGACGTTGGCCGTGACCGAGATCACGCCGTGACCGCCGAGCAGCATGAAAGCCATCGATGTCATGTCGTCGCCACTGTAGAGCGCAAAGTCTGCAGGCGCCCGCATGGCCAGATCGGTCACGCGTTCGATACTCCCCGTCGCATCCTTCAGGCCCACGATCCCCGGCAACTGCGCCAGCCTCAAGACCGTGTCATTCGAAAGATCTGCCACCGTGCGCCCGGGCACGTTGTACAAGATCACTGGAAGATCCACCGCCTCGGCAATAGCCTTGAAGTGCTGATACAGCCCCTCTTGCGTCGGCTTGTTGTAGTAAGGCACGACCGACAAGCCGGCCACCGCCCCCACTGATTTGGCAAAACGTGTCAGCTCGATCGCTTCGGCAGTGGAATTCGCCCCGGTACCGGCGATCACTGGCACACGGCCTGCCGAATGCTCCGCCGCGACGCGGATCAGCTCACAGTGCTCGTCAACCGAAACAGTCGGCGACTCTCCCGTGGTCCCGACGATGACAAGCCCGTCGGTGCCTTCTTTCAGGTGGAAATCGATCAATGAACGGAAGCGCGGGAGGTCGAGGCGGCCCGCCTCATCCATGGGCGTCACAAGCGCGACAAGTGAACCGGTGATCATGCTTGGATCAAAAGCTGTAAACGAAAGGCTGCGATTGTAACCGAAGCTGCATGGACCTCGCGCAGCATTTCACGGGTGGCTTAACGCGGCCAGATGCAGCGCTACGCAGCGGCCCAGGGCGTCCAGGTTGTAACCGCCTTCAAGCGTCGACACGATGCGTCCCTCGCAATGCGCCTCGGCAAAACTTCGGATGCGCTGGCTGATCCAGGCAAAATCTGCGTCCACCATCCCGAGCGAGGCCATCTCGTCTTCGCAGTGCGCATCAAAGCCTGCCGACACAAAGAGCATTTGCGGGCGATGCGCTAGCAAGGCGGGCAGCCAGACCGCTTCGAACACGGCCTGCATGCGCTCACCCGTGCTGCCGGAGGGCAGCGCAACATTGATCAGGTGAGGCGCCAAGGGCTGCAGGCCGGAGTAGGGAAACAAAGGGTGCTGAAAAAAGCCGACCATGAGCACGCGCGGATCTGCAGCGAAAATGTTCTCGGTACCGTTACCGTGATGCACATCGAAATCAATGATTGCAACGCGTGAGAGGCCAAGCACTTCGATCGCGTGCCTTGCGGCAACCGCAATATTGTTGAAGAAACAGAAACCCATGGCCTGCAGGCGCTCGGCATGATGCCCTGGCGGGCGCACCGCACAGAAGGCATTGCGCACCTTGCCGGCCACAACCAGCTCAGTCGCCAGAATGCCCGCACCCGCCGCGCGCAGGGCGGCCTTCAGCGTGTGCGGACCAAACGCGGTATCGGGATCCAGGTGAACGATGCCGTGCTCCGGCTGCAACTCGAACAAGGCATCAACGTAGGCCGGGGCATGCGCCCGATACAGTTGCGCACGCGAAGCTTCGGGCGCCTCATGCTTCGAGAGGAACTTATCCAGCCCGGCGGCGGACAAAGCGGCGTAAAGGGCGGTCAGCCTCTCTGGGCTTTCCGGATGCTCGGCACCCATGCTGTGCAACCAGCAGTCTGGGTGCGACACCAGCGCAGTATGCGTCA
This sequence comes from Uliginosibacterium sp., assembly GCA_016718265.1. Lineage (GTDB taxonomy): Bacteria > Pseudomonadota > Gammaproteobacteria > Burkholderiales > Rhodocyclaceae > Uliginosibacterium. The sequence goes on from JADKDZ010000007.1 coordinate 15,660, forward strand.
TGTCGGGTCGTCTCCTGCCAGGCTCACCTCGTCGTCGGCGAAGGTGGCACGCATGTATTTTTGGGTTGTTGCAACAGTATGCTATCGCCCGCAAGGCCAACGCAACGCCTGCAAGCCAGAGCTGCCGCTTGCCCGCATAATGGCGGCACATAACAAAACGATACAGAGAACCATGCTCATCCCCACTGACAGTACCCGGCTTTGCCATCAGATTTTGTCGCAACTGGGCACCATTCTGCTCGGCAAACCGCACGCATTGCGCCTGTCGCTCGCCTGCCTGCTGGCGCGCGGGCACTTGCTGATCGAAGACTTGCCCGGCGTCGGCAAGACCACCCTGGCACATGCACTGTCCCGTTCACTCGGACTGGAGTTTCAGCGAGTGCAGTTCACCAGTGACCTCCTGCCCGCCGACCTGATCGGCGTATCGATCTTCGACGCCAGCCAGCACAGCTTCAGTTTTCATCCCGGCCCGATCTTTACCCAGGTATTGCTTGCAGACGAGATCAACCGTACGACACCCAAAACCCAGAGTGCGCTGCTTGAAGCCATGGAAGAGCGCCAGGTCACCGCTGACGGCACCACGCGCGCGCTGCCAGACCCGTTTTTTGTGATCGCGACACAAAACCCATCCCGACAGATCGGCACCTTTCCGCTCCCCGAATCTCAGCTGGATCGCTTCCTGATGCGGATCTCGCTCGGACTGCCCGATGCGCAAGCCGAACGCGCGTTACTCGCGGGGCAGGACCGGCGCGAGCTGCTGAACCAGCTCGCTTCGGCCACATCCGCCGACGTACTTGGCAAGCTGCAGAACGAAGTGCGCGAAATTTACGTTGGCGATCGCCTGCTTGACTATGTTCAGGCCTTGCTGGCGGCCAGTCGCAATCTGCCCGATCTGGCGCAGGGGCTGAGCCCGCGTTGCGGGATAGGTCTGCTGGCGGCCTCACGGGCCTGGGCGATGATCGAGGGGCGCGACCACGTCCGTCCGGAAGATGTGCAAGCGGTGTTCCCGTCGGTCGCAGCCCATCGCCTGAACGCGACGGACGGCCGCGCCAGCGGCGTGCTCCTGGCGCGCCAACTGCTCGAAACAGTAGCGCTGCCTTGAGTCGCAAGAAACAACCGGTCGCCAATGTGCGACCCGGCTGGCTGCGTCGCCAGTTCCTGCGCTGGGCGTCGCGTCGCGCGCCTGAACAGCAGCCGATTCTCCTGCGCCAGTCACGGGTTTACGTCCTCCCGACCGGCGCGGGTCTGGCGCTCGTGGCCACACTGGGCGTCATGCTGCTGGCCTCGATCAACTACAACCTGTCACTGGGCTACGGATTCACTTTTCTGATAGCGGGGAGCGGTCTTGCCCACATCCTGCACAGCTGGCGCAGTCTGGTCGGCCTTGAAGCCATCGTCAGCGCAGATGCCGAAGCATTCGCCGGCGAACTCGCGCATTTCTCGGTCAAGCTGCGCAACCCGCACACCCGCGAGCGCCCTGGGCTCGTGATGCTCGACGTGCACGGGCAGGCACAAGCCGGAGTCGATCTGCAGGCGCTCAGCAGCGCGAGCCTGCGGCTGAGCATCCCGGCAACGCGACGTGGCCGCTTGCGCCCGGACCTGATTGTGCTGGAAACACGCCAGCCGCTGGGGTGGATTCGGGCATGGGCCTATCTGCGCCCGGCGGTCGAGCAGATCGTATACCCGGCCAGAGTCGGCACCTACCCCCTGCCCTACGGCACCGGCGAGGGGCACGAGGGTGAAGGCCCCCGGGTCGGCGGACAGGATGATTTTGCGGGGATCCGTGATTTTCGCAGCGGAGACTCCTTGCGCCACGTAGCCTGGAAAAGCCTCGCCCGTGGCCAGGGGATGCTGACCAAGGAGTTTGAAGGCCACTCGTCGCTAGAGCTGGTTTTCGACTACGCCTCGCTGCCAGCCGACATGTCGCTTGAGGATCGCCTGTCCCAGCTCACCGCCTGGATCGACGAAGCGCGGCGGGAAGGGCTGCGCGCGGCCCTGATCCTGCCACATGCGCAATACGGCCCGGCTGATAGTCCTGAGCATTTCCGCGAGTGCTTGCGCCAACTCGCACTGTTCGGCACGAGAGACGCGCATGACTAAGCATCAGCCGCTGACCGGCCCCGGCTCGCTGCAGTTGATCCTGACCTGCAGCCTGGCCCTCGCGCCCTTCCTTGCCACCCAAGCCTGGCCGTTCAGTGCGCTCGCCGTGCTGCTCCTGCTGTGGCGGCTCTGGTTGAGCCGCAGCCGCACCCTTGTCCCCCCACGCGTGCTGCTGGTGCTCATCGGCCTATTCGGGATCGGACTCTCGCTCTACCAGTTCAAGACCGTTTTTGGCAAAGACGCGGGCCTTGCCATGCTGAGTCTGCTACTGCCACTCAAGCTGCTGGAGACGCGGAGCTCCCGAGACGCCCGTGTAGCGATGCTGCTCGCATGTTTTCTGCTCACCGGGCAATTCCTGATCGCCCAGACAATGGCGATGGCCAGCCTGGTACTGATCTGCACGCTCGGTGTCCTTGCTACCACGGCACAGGTGCAGCAGCCTGGCCTCAGCTTTCGGAAAACGCTTTCGATCGCCGCACGGCTCCTGCTGACAGGCATCCCGATGATGCTGGTGCTGTTTCTGTTCTTCCCCCGCGTCGATGGCCCGCTCTGGCGGCTGCCGATCGATGCCGGTGGCGCCCGGACGGGCCTCTCGGATTCAATGACACCGGGTTCGATCAGCAGCCTGATCCAGTCTGGCGAGATCGTATTCCGCGCCAGTTTCGAGGGCGAAATACCTCCACCCGCCCTCCTTTACTGGCGCGCACTGGTCCTGAACCGCTTCGATGGCCGGACCTGGGAGGCCGGCCTTGCCCTGCGTGGCGAGGCACCAAAGTACCCGCTTGAAGGGAAGCAGTACCGCTATACCCTCACGCTGGAAGCCCAGAATCAGCCCTGGCTGTTGGCGCTTGATTACCCGGCGGGCGCGGTCAGCGACGCGTACTACATGTCGGACTACTCATTACGTTCTGCCCGCCCGGTGGTCGCGCGCAAACGCTTCACGCTCTCTGCCTATCCGCACACGCCAGTCGGCATCGATGAAGGACTGCAGCCCCGTGCAGTCGCACTTTCCTTGCCAGAAAACAGCAATCCGCGCACGCAGGCACTGGGCAGGCGCATTGCGACGCAGTTCGCGCGCGCGGAGCAACGCGTCGAACAGGGCATACAGGCCATGCAGCAAGCGAGGCTTCTGTACACATTGTCACCCCCGACAATGGGGCTCCACGCCGCTGACGAATTCCTGTTTGATAACAAGAAAGGTTTCTGCGAGCACTTTGCCAGCGCGTTTGTCGTCATGATGCGTGCCGCGAATGTCCCTGCGCGTGTCGTCACCGGCTACCAGGGCGGCGAACTGAACCCGATCGACGGCACGCTGGTGATCCGTCAGTCCGACGCGCATGCCTGGGCAGAAGTCTGGCTGGCCGACCGTGGCTGGGTAAGGATTGACCCGACCGCCGCCAGCGCACCGCGCCGGATAGATCAAGGGATAGGAAGCGCCCTGCCGGCAGGAGAGGCGCTGCCGCTGACTCTTCGGGCTAATCTGCGCCTGCTTACGAATCTGCGCTACCGCTGGGAGGCCATCAACAATGGCTGGAATCAGTGGGTGCTGGGCTACAACGCTGACAGACAGCTCGATTTCATGCGCCGGATCGGCATTCCAGATCCGGACTGGAGCAAACTCGCCGCCTTGCTAGGTACTGGCATCGCGCTCTGGATGGCCTGGCTCGCCCTGCAAAGCCTGCCAAAGCGCCCGCGTCGTGATCCGCTTGATCGTTGCTGGCAGGATTTCTGCCGACGCTTGGGCCGGCACAATATTCAGCATTCACCCTGGGAGTCTGTCTCGACTTTCACGCACCGGGCGCAAATGGCACTCCCCGCGCATGCTGATGATATCGCCCGGATCAGTGAAGAATATGCCGTACTGCGCTACGGTCGCAAAGCGGCTCAGCAAGACGATATCGCGCGGCTACGTGCCTGGATCAACGCTTTCAACCCCTCTCGACGATCATGAATTTTCGCTCGCTTTTCTGCCTCACCCTGCTCTGCCTGCCCCTGACTGCGCACGCAGGCTACTTCGACCAGCGTGAGGATGTACGCAGCTTCATCGCGGAGATATCGGCACGCAACCAGCTTGACGCGAACACGCTTGTGGCGGCGTTCGCCGACGCAGAGGTTCAACCCAGGGTGATCGATTACATCAAGCCTCCGAGCCAGCCTGGCGTGCGCTCCTGGAAGCGCTATCGCGCCCGTTTTCTCGATGCGCCGAGAATCTCCGGCGGGCTGAAGTTCTGGCAGACCTACCAGACGACGGTTGACGAAGCCGCGAAGAAAACCGGTGTGCCGGCGGAGATCATCGTGGCCATCATTGGCGTGGAGACAATCTACGGGCGCAATACCGGTAATTTTCAGGCGCTTTCCGCGCTGGCGACGCTCGCCTTCGACTATCCGCCCCGCGCCGAGCTGTTCAGACGTGAGCTGGAGGCACTGTTCCTCCTCGCGCGCGATCAAGACGAGCCGGTGGGCAACTATCTGGGGTCCTACGCCGGCGCGATCGGACTGCCACAGTTTTTACCCAGCAGCATCCGCAGTTTTGCGGTCGATGGCGACGGTGACGGCAGGGTTGATCTGCGCGGCAACCCCCGGGACGCTATTCATAGTGTGGCGAATTTCCTGGCGTTGCACGGCTGGCAGCGTGGTGCAGAGATCGTTCGGCCCGCTGTGCTTGCCGAGCCGACCGCCAATCTCCAACCCTTGCTGGAACTGGGCTTGCTCCCCTCGCTGGATGGCGCGCTGCTCGCCGCCTACGGCATCAGCGACCCGCAAGCCGGCCCGGACAAGGAACTCGTTGCACTGATCGACTTCGTCACGCCGGGCGAGCCCACCCAGTACCAGCTTGGCTTGCAGAATTTTTACGTCATCAGCCGCTACAACCGGAGCAGCTTCTACGCCATGTCGGTTGTCGAGCTCGCGCGTGCGCTCCGGCTTGAACGCGCGGCCCGCAGCGAGCTGCTTGCGACCGCTCCGCCTGTTCGGAAACAATCGGGCAAACGCTCCCGCCGCTGAGCCTTTCGTCGGGCAAGAAGCGCCTTACTCGGTCAAGGGCAGATCGGGGCAGGCGGCATGCTTGACGGGAATAGCAAGCGTGAAACGCGAACCCTCGCCCAAAGTTGAGCTGAGCGTGATGGTCCCGCCGAGCAGGCTGGCGAGGCAACGTACGAGCGACAGACCCAGGCCGGTGCCACCCTTGTCACGTTGCGCTTTGCCACCCACGCCCCCGAATTTCTCGAACGCCAGTTGCTGATCTTCAGGCGCAATCCCGCACCCGGTGTCGATCACTTCGAACTGCACCATTTCCTCGTCGCCACTCACGCATACACTCACCCCCCCTTGGTCGGTGTATTTGACGGCGTTGTTGACCAGATTCGTCAGTGCCTGGCGCAAGCGCAGAGCGTCGGTGAACAGCATTTCAGCCACCCCCTCCCCAATCTCGCACTCAAGGCTCAAACCCTTATCCCGTGCGTGCTTCTGGTGCGCATGAATCAAGTCCGCAAGGAATGGGCGGAGCTCGAACGGCTCCGGGTGCACCGCCATTTTCCCGGCCTCCACCCGCGCCATATCCAGCAGATCGTTCACCACACCCAGAAGATGCCGGCCCGAGCTCTTGATGGTTGCAACGTGCTCGCGCATGACCGGATCAGTCACGTCGAGCGCCAGCAAGTCGGCAAACCCCAGAATTCCGTTGAGCGGGGTGCGCAGCTCGTGGGAAACGGTCGCCAGAAACTCCGTCTTGATCCGGTTTGCCTCTTCGGCCTTGGCGCGCGCCTCTTCCGAACGCTGGAAAGATTCTTCGACACTGGTCGTCATGTCGTTGAGTGCCTCTGCCAGCTGCCCCATCTCGTCGCTGGAGTGCACCCGGAAACGCTGTTTCAGATCTCCGGACTGGAAGCGCTGGATCCCGCGCACCAGCACGTGGATGTGTGCAACCAGAAAATTCGCCATCCAGACCGCAATGGCGATGACGACAAACGCCATCAGAAACGTCGCCCAGCTCAGGCGTGCGGTCATCTCACGCATGCTTTCACGCGCGGTTTCCAGCAGACCCTGGCGCTCCTTGCGGAACAAGCGGTCTTTCTCCTCAATGGTTTGCGCGATCTGCCGTGCCGACTCGGTAGCGGCCTGGTGAAACTCTTCGACATTCGCACCAATGGTCACGAAGCCAAATCCACGCTTGCTTCGGGCGTACTGACCCGTGTAATAGGGAATCGCTGCCGCCGTTGTCAGCTTTCGCAAGCCACTGAAGAAGATCTCGAACGAGCCCGACCCGCCACGCTCGGTGAGCTGATTCCAGCCCGAACACTGAGGCGAAAAATTCAGATAGCGGCAATCCAGGCCGAGCGTGCCGGCCTTGATCATCTCCGCGGCTGGTCGACGCGTCAGTGATTGGCCATCAAAAGGTTTTAGCCCCGCAGCGAATACCTTCCACGGCAATCCGGAGTCCTGCCAGGCGCGATAAAGCGTCTGGTCCAGCCAAGGTACGACCTCCTCACCCGTAGCCGGGTCAAAGCCGGGGATCATGTAGTCACGCGGATGCGCGATCGCCCGGCTTTTGTGGTCCCACATGAAGGCGTAGTTGCCCGAGATCGCATCGATGATGGGTGTGTAACGCTGCTCAGTCGGACTGATTCGATCCGTAAACTGGCGCAGATGCTCGTGGTCCAGCGCCAAGGTCACATAGCCCTTGATCTGCCCGTTCCGCACAACGGGCGTCGCCCACCGGATGATGCCCCGGAAGCGTTTGCCGACCGGATTCTCGGTACCAGCGTAGGCAGAATTGGCGGGGTCAAACTTGACGCCTGCCTTGTCGGCCGCCTCAGGCGTATAGGGCCCGACCACGTGGCTGCCGACGTAGGCGCCAATAACCTCCGACACATAGATCTCGCCAGGCTTCAAGCGTTGCAAAGCCTGCCAGTAGTGTTCTGCGCGGACGAAGGTGTTGGCGGGATCGCGAATGTCGCGCGGCGTATCCGACAGAAATTCGCTACTCACCACTTTCACCTGCTCCACGCCGCGCAGATCAACGTAGGTCATCTCGGCGTACAGAGGCTTCAGCTGACGCTCTCCAAAGTACTCCGGCGGCCGTGCATGAAAGGCCTTCGCGTTGTCGGCCAAAGCCTGTCCGGGGTCGGCGGCGTCAGCGACGGCAGGCTTTGGCACACGCACGGGCTCCCAGCGCGAGCCATCTTTGGTCAGATGCCAGGCGGCGTGCAGGTAAACGGGGCGGCTGCGATTCTCGACGAAACGCCGAAATATGGCTTCGTCAGCATCCAGCTGCGCAGCGAGCAAGATATCGGCATCCCGCTCGTACAAGAAACCGGCTACGGCGCGTGCGGTATCGGTCGTCAGTCGCTCAATCGCTTCGCGCGAGCGATCATCAAGCGCGCTGATGGCGTCTGTTGTGACCTTGTTTCCAACTTCGCGGATGGTGCCGACCATGCTGTCAGCCATCACTGCGGCGCGCTGTCCCAAGGTGCGTCCAAGGTGATCGGCTGCTGACCACGCCACCCACGCCAACAGAATCAGTGGCACAACTTTGATGCAAACAAAGATCAGGACCAGCTTCGCGCGCAGGCTCAGTGAGCGAATGTTCATGTAAATCCTGTATCCGAAAAGCCTGACTCGAAGTTATCAACCATGCCGCAAGGCAACAGCAGGGGACAGAGTATAATCCGCGACCTCTCGACGAATAGACACGAAAGCCGCAACCATGGAAGCCGAACGCCTCAACGCCGTCGCCAACAAGATGGCCGAACTCAAAGACCGTGCCCTCGATCTGCGGAGGTATCTTTGACTACGACAACAAGGCGGAAAAGTTAATCGAAGTCAGCAAACAGCTCGAAGACCCGAATATCTGGAATGAGCCCAAGCGCGCGCAAGACCTGAGCCGCGAAAAGAAAGAATTGGAAGGCGTCGTGCTGAATCTGGACGGCATCGCCCAGAGCCTGACAGACTGTGCTGATCTTTACGAGCTCGCCACCTCGGAAGACGACGAAGAGACTTTTGTGTCGGTTGAAGGCGACGTGGCCACCGTCGAAGCGCGCGTTGCGCAACTCGAATTCCGTCGCATGTTCAATAACCCGATGGACCCGCAGCCCGCCTTCATCGAAATTCAGTCTGGTGCCGGCGGCACCGAAGCGCAGGACTGGGCAAGCATGCTTGAGCGGATGTATCTGCGCTACTGCGAGCGCAAGGGCTTCCAGGTCGAGCTGATGGAAGAGTCCGAAGGTGAAGTCGCCGGGATCAAGAGCTGCACCATCAAGATTACGGGCGAATACGCGTACGGTTATCTCCGCACCGAAACCGGTGTGCACCGCCTGGTACGCAAGAGCCCGTTTGACTCCAACGCGCGACGCCATACCAGTTTTGTGTCGGTCTTTGTGTACCCGGAAGTGGATGACTCGATCGAAATCGACATCAATCCGGCCGACGTGCGCACCGACACTTATCGCGCCTCGGGTGCGGGTGGTCAGCACATCAACAAAACGGACTCTGCTGTGCGGCTGACGCACGTACCCACCGGTATCGTCGTGCAGTGCCAGAACGACCGCTCACAGCATCGCAACCGCGACGAAGCCTGGAGCATGCTGCGTGCCCGGATCTATGAGCTGGAGCTGCGCAAGCGCCAAGCCGAGCAGCAAAAGCTTGAAGACGCGAAAAGCGACATTGGCTGGGGCCACCAGATCCGCTCGTACGTGCTGGACCAATCCCGGATCAAGGATCTGCGCACAAACTACGAAGTGGGCAACACCCAGGCAGTCCTCGACGGCGATCTGGACGATTTCATCCAGGCCAGCCTCAAGCAAGGCGTTTAATCGTTTGAGACTGTTGACTCACATGCTTTTGCACGCCCGAATCGGGAGTTGGTGGTGTTGCCTGGTCGTGATGTTTACGGCATCTCTGCATGCGGCGGAACCCTCCGCCAGTGCCGAGCGAGTGGCGGCGCCACGCTCGGCGGATGCTGAACGAATTTACGACGAGTCGCGTCCCCGACTTCTGCAGATTCGCACCCTGACGCGCGCGACGGGCTCCCAGTTCTCGATCGGCTCCGGGTTCATGGTCGCAGCAGACCTGGCGGTGACCAATTTTCATGTGGTGTCGGAATGGATCACGTCCAGCTCGCGCCATCAGCTCGAATGGGTGAGCACCGACAAACAGCGCGGCCCGCTTGCGGTCCTGGCCATCGACCTCGCCCACGACCTTGCCGTCGTGCGGCTTGAAGGGAGGCCTCCCGAGCATGAGCCCTACCGACTTGCAGCGCAAGAACCCCGCCGTGGTGAGCGGGTCTTTGCACTGGGCCGCCCGCTTGACCTCGGTTTCAACATTGTCGAGGGAACGCACAATGGCCTGGTGGAGGGAGACTTCCGCGAGCAATACCATTTTTCCGGTGCCATCAATGCCGGCATGAGTGGTGGCCCGGCAGTCAATCAGGCCGGCGACGTGTTCGGCATCAACGTCGCACGCAACCTGCGAGGCGACCTGATCAGCTACCTCGTCCCGGCCCGTTTCGCGCGTGCGTTGCTTGCCAACCTGCCCAGCAAGCCTCCGACAGCCGAGGCCTTGCGGCAATCCATGAACCAGCAGCTGTCGGAGCGCCAGCAGGGCTTGATGGCGAAACTGTTTGCTCAGCCACTCCCTACCCGACGATTGGGCCGATTCTCCGTCAATGGAGAGATCCCCACTTTGCTGAAATGCTGGTCACGCGCTCAAGGGAGCAAGCCGAATCGCGCGTTTGGGCGAGACAGTCTGAGCTGTGAAGTCGACGCCTCGCTCTTTCTTGGCAATGACCTGACTGCAGGGGATGTCAGCATCGAACACGTTCGCGTCCGTAGCAACGCGTTCTCGGGGCTCCGTTTTACGGCGCTGGCCAGCGCGCAGCATACGCTGCCGAATGATCGACTGAGCCGCGGCCAGGCTGGGTTTGAGCGCTGCGACGATCAATTTGTCACCCTCGGCCAAGGCAGTTGGCGCGTCAGCCGCTGCCTGCGTGCGCTGCGCAAATTCGACGACATGTATCAGTTGCGTCTCGCCGCCTTGTCCCTCGACACACGTCCAGATGCTGCCACCGGTGAGCGTGAGGCGCTTTCAGCCAGGATGTTGATCGACGCTGCGAGTTTTGCCGATATCAGCCGTGCGACCCAACGCTTTCTGGAGACGCTGCGCTGATGGATGGTTATTTCATCGAGTTTGCCAGCCGCACGGGCGAGTTTCTATTCCGCCAGCGTATCGTCTCGCTCCCGGCCACCGTCGGGCGTGCGCTGAGCAATGATTTCATCATTGACGATCCCTACGTGGCCGCGAAACACCTTCGGCTGGAGTCTGAGAGCCCCGGACGCCTGACCATCACGGATCTGGGCAGTCACAACGGCCTTTATCAAAGCGGCCGCCGTCTGACAACCGCCACGCTGGGCCGTGGTGATGCGGTGCATTTTGGCCACACAACGCTGCGCGTGCGCCATGTCGACGAACCCCTGACGCCCGAGCGCGTCGATCTATTTTCCTCGCAAGCATTCTCCCTGCCCGTAGCGCTGGGCTTGCTCGCCCTGGCAATTGCAACGGCCCTCTTTGCTATTCCGCTGGAAAACTTTGGCGACATTCCTGCAACGACCTGGCTGATGGCCGTCCTGGGCACCTTGGCCCAACAGCTTTCGTGGGCGGCCCTCTGGGCCGTAGTGGGGCGGATCTTTGCCGGCCGCGCACAGTACGTGACCCACTTGGCAATAGCGGGATGGGCGCTACTCGCCGTGACCTGGGGAGACGCATTGTGCGGATTCCTGGCGTTTTCGCTCTCGCTGCCGACCCTCGCCCAAGGCAGGGTGCTGCTCATCGGCCTGGTGGGCGTCTGGGCCTTGCATCGCCACCTTTCGCTGGCCCAGATGCGTCGTCCCGCGCTGAATCTGCCACTCGCGGTCATCGCCTTGGCCATCCCGGCCACATTGTCCGGGTTGGAAAACTGGAAGCAGGATCTCCGCTTGCTGGATACCGACCTGCTCGTGCGCGTCTACGACCCCGCCTGGCGCCTGACGAAAGACGAGACGCTGGAACACTTCATGACCGGGATGAAAGACCTGCGTGTGCGGGCAGATGCAGTGCGTGAGGATGGTAAAGGGGGTAACGCGGACGAGGAGGGTGACGAAGATGAGTGAGCACTTCTCACTCGACGAGGTTTACGAGGACTTCGACCTGGCGGACTTTCTCGCCCCGGGCGTGGCGCTCGATGAAGTCCCCCCATTGTGGTCGCTGGTGCGCTCACGCGCACTGATCAACACCTTCATTACCCTGTTCCGAGGAGGGGAGGAAGAGGTTTTCATTCGCTTGCACGTGCTGCGGGAAGTCAGCGCTCGCGCTGATCACCCGCGCTGGGAGCCCGACGAGCTCCGCCGCCACTTCAGCTATATCGACCCGATCAAGCTCGAAACGGTACTCGGGCGGTTGCGCCACAACGGTTTGCTGGTGTACGGCGAAGATGGGACTTACCAGTTTTCGGACGCGGGGCGAAATGCCGTTGCCGCCATGGCGGCATTACTACGATTTGGCGAAAGTGAAGACTCGGAACTCGGCTTCCTGACGACGCAACTCGCCGGCATGCAGGCGACGGGCACGGTCACGCCGGAAGTGCTGCAGCACTTGCTGGCCAAGCTCAACGCGCTGACCGCCTCTTTCGAGGAGGCCATAGCCTCCGGCTCGGAATTCCGCATTCTTGAAGCCCGCTCCCGGCTCTCCGGCAATGTGCGCTGGCTCGAAAAGGGTACGGCAATCCTGCGCAGCTTGCTGGCCGAAGAAGAAATCAGCGCTGAGACCAGCCACATCGCGCACTCGATCGGCTTGGCACAGAGCCGTCTGGCCCGCGTCGACGCGGCCTTCCAGCGCGCACTCAATAAAATCGAATCGCAACGCGTCACGCTCGGCGCCTCAGGCGTTTCCTCGTCGGACGCAGTCGCCTGGCTTCGCGGCCTGGACACGCGACGCATTGCCACACTGGCCGAGGGCGCACTCGGCGCCGGTCCGCAGACTCAATTTGTAGCGGGCGGGCATGAACTGCTCGACCGCGCAGAATCCGCGTTGTCGGAAGAAGTCCGCCAGATGGAGGCAGATTCCACCTTGCCGACCGCCGAGCAAACGCCCGAGAACGAGCAGCCCCCCAGCGAAGATCTCGGGCTGTTGATCCGCCTGACCGACAAACTCGCCGGCATCCCCACTGCCATCCCCGCCAGCAAGTTGATTACGGGTGGCGGCTTCGGGCCGGCCAGCTACCGACTCTCGCTGCTTTCCCTGCTGGGCAACGAAGAAGCCCAGGCAGAGGGGCCGGTCGCCGACCTCACCCAGATGCCCTACGACCTGATGCTGGAAGACACCCTCGTCGAGGTGATGGAAGACGAGGTCTCGTACATGTCCGCCGGCAATGTTGTGCGCCGCGATACGTCGGCGCAAGGCGGGAGCAAAGCCGGCACTGAACCACACGCCACAGAACGAGAAGCCCCATGAGCCACGAAATCACTGAACTCACTGCGCGCCTGCTCGCCCACCGCTGGTTGCCGCGTACCGACAATCAGGTTCGTCGCGCCTTGGTCGACGAGGCCTTCCGCGCCGAGCTGGAAGCCCGCCTGGCCGCAGTCGGTCTCGAATTGCTGGACAATCCGTTTGCCGCCCACGTCGCTGTCGGCCTCCGGAACGAGGTGACGGACGCCGTTTTTGGCGGCCGAGACTACCAGGCCAGCACAATGGGCCTGACCCGAGACGAGATCGCCCTGCTGATCGTGATCTGGGCCCTGATCATCCTGCCCAAACGCGAGCGCCAGCTTGGCCGTCGTACGCTCGCCGATGACGGACAGAACGACATGTTTGGCCAGGACAAGCCCATCGTCCACGGCGAAGAAGTCTCTGGTGCAGTGTCGGAGGCCTCGCTGCTCGCCGACTTTGGTGGGCAGCTGGGCGGCAAGACCAAGATCCGCAACTTTGCCTTGGGCAAGCTCGCCCGCCTGGGTTTCATCGAACGCCGCACGGGCTACATTCATGAGGGCCCCCTGCTGGATGTGTTGCTCGACTACCGCGTACTCGCCGATCGCATCATCAATGGCACGCTGGCCGACGTGTTGGCCGCCGCGGGCCGCGCACTGCCCGCCAGCCTGACAGAAGACGAGATTGAAGAAGATTTCGAGTTGGATGACGACGTGGACGCACGCCGTTAAGCCGCCCTAACCCGACCAGGATTCACGATGTTTCACATCCGCGATATCGAACTCGTTCACTGGGATTTCTGGCGCCGCTTCACGCTGCCGCTGGATGCCCAGATCATCACCATCGTTGGCCCGAACGGTTCAGGCAAAACCACGCTGCTCGATGCGATGCGCACGCTGTTCGCACTCCGCTGCTCGGGCAAGCGAGACTTCCGCCGCTATGTGCGCCGCTCCAATACGGGCTTTGCCTGGATTCGCTCGACGGTATCCAACCAGCCGAGCAACACCGGGAAACGGCCGTTCTTTCCCTGCCTGAAAGACGATGTCACCCTCGCTTGCCGCGTCAAGCGCGCGGGCGGTGACTGGACCCGCGAGTATTGCATCGAGGACGGAATCGTCAGTGTTGAACACCTGGAAGCCTCGGCGCAGTTCATCGGCTTGCGCGACTACCAGTCGCGGCTCGCCTATGCGGGGCTCACCCCGGCAATCGCCAAAGTCCTCTCGCTTGAGCAGGGGGATACGGACAAGCTTTGCGAGTACTCGCCCCGCGCCTTGCTGGATCTTGTTTTTGACGTGTTCGGTGACAAGGAAGTGCTGGATAACTACCAGGCTGCGCGCGAAGAGCAAAAGACCGCACAGCGTGAGCTCGAAAGCCTGGCGCTCGATCTGGAACGACTGAAGGCGCAAGTCGAAGCCCGGCGTCTGGAAGCAGATCGCTTCCTGGAATGGCGGGAATTGGCAGACGAAGCGAGGGCTATCGAAAGCGAGGCCATTCCTCGCCTCGAAATCTCGGAGCTGCAACACGAAATCGAGTCCTGGCGAAGCAAACTACGCCATGCTCGCCAGGACCTCGTCGACGCGACGCACACGCTCAAGGGTTCTGATGCGCGCATGGCTGCGCTGGCCTTGGAAAAGGCACAGGCAGAAAACCAGCTCAATGGCGCCAGCGCAGCGGTCAAGGACGCAGACAGCGCTTGGCTTGCAGCACGCGATGTGATGCGCGATATCGAGAAAAAGCTCAGCGAGCGCGATGCACTGCGCGAGCGCGTCACGCAGGAACACGGCGCCGCTGCGCTCGATTCCGAAGATCTTGCCGCCAGTGCCTACAACGACTGGCAAGCCGCCCGGGCCAAGGTTCGCGAGCTGACCGCGCGCTTCGAGGACGTCACTGCCCGCTTGCGTGAGGCACAGGGTAAGACTGGCTCGCCGCAGGATCAGGATGTCCAGCGTTTTCGCACCGCGCTTCTGGACGCGGGTATTGAACACCGCCTGCTCTCGGAGATTACCGAGGTTATCGACCCTGCCTGGCAAGGCGCGCTGGAAGCCATTCTCCGCCCCTATCGTTCTTTGATCCTGCTCGAAGAAGACAAAGACCGCTTCGACGCTTGGGCGCTGGGCGAGCGCGAGCGTTTCCGCCATTTCATTGTCGCTGATCGTGCGCCCTGCCCCGAGCCGCTGCCGGGCAGCCTGCTTGAAGTGGTGCGCTTTGCGGGCGAACCACCGAAGTGGCTGGCCGAATTGCTCAATCGCATCCGTCGTGTAGACAACGCTCAGGCCGCGGCCAAGCTGCCGCGCGATCAGGACTGGATCACGCGAGAGGGCTATCACCGCGAGCGCCGCGGCGCGCGCCACCTCGGCGTGCCGCACGAATTCTGGTTCGGCGAGCTGGCGCGTAAGGCCAGGTTGGATGCTTTGCAACAGGAGGTCGGCACGCTGGACAAACAGCTTGCGTGGGCGCGCAAGAAGCAGGACGAGCACGAAAGCACGATGCAAACTGCCCGGGAGAAGCTGCTGGGCATGCAGGCGGCAGAATTGCTGCTCGCACGCGCCGCGGAATTTGAGGCGGCCATGCAGGACAAACCGGCCGGACAGGACGCCTTGTCGCGGACTGAAGCGGCACTGGCCAAAGCGCGCAGCGAACTGGATCAAGCGAAGGACCGTCTTGCCGGAATAGCCATCGAAGCCGATCGCCGTTCGCGCGATCTGGCTTACGCGCGTGAAACTCTGAACCGGCTGAACACGGAGATTCGTCCTCAGCGTCTCGAACAGACCGCACGCCTGCTTCGTCTGCGTACCAAACGCCGCGGCATGCCACGCGACTGGCGTTCGTCCGCTGCCCTGGCGGAGCTTGCCGAACACTACGGCGGTCTGGCAGGTGCCCGCAACGAGCTTTCACGCCTCAAACGTCGCCTGAACGAAGGAGAATGGCCTACAGACGATAACGTCCTGATCGTCAAAGAAAAGTTGGGGTTGGAGCTGCACCAGCGCGAAAGCGACTATGGTCAGCGCATGGCCTACGCTGAGCGCACAAAAACCATGGTTGAAGATGCCCGCGCCGCCTACATTGCGCGGCTGCGCGCGACGGTACGCCAGTACGGCAAAAACCTTCGTGCATTGGGAGAGCTGTCGGGCGTGAGTGTCGAATGCCCAGTGCCTGTGCTCGACAACGACGACGCCACGTTAGCCGCTGCGGGACTCGAAGTAGCGTTCGATTTTGACCAGAAAGGCGCGCAAAGCCTGAATGACGGCGAAGCCTCGGGTGGGCAGCAAGTGATGAAGTCGCTGATCCTGCTGATCGCCCTGCTGATGGACGAGGCTCGTCCCGGCGGCTTTGTTTTCATTGACGAGCCCTTCGCCCACCTTGATGTCGCCAACATCGATCGCGTGGGAGCCTTCCTGCGTGCCACGCGGGCCCAATACCTGATCACGACCCCGGTCACCCACAACGCGAACGTGTTTCAGCCCGCCCAGCTCACGCTGGTGACGCGCAAGAAGAAACCGGCTGATAGCTGGGCGCCGCCAATCGGGATTCTGCGCCGGCAGATCGACTAGCTGCCCTTTGGTCTTAAAATGCCTGAAAGTGCCACTTCAATCACGAATATTCGCGCCGGAAGGTGTAAAGATCGATATAGTCCGGTCGATAGTGCTTAAGTATTGACGACGCCAAATATCATGCAAACCATCGCGATCCGCTCAATCAGATGAGAACAGAAGTCGCCCTGCTGCGCTTGTTGAAGAAACTTCAATCACTTGAAGCCTCGCGTGATCGCTTGAGCATCGCAGAGTCGGTCGTGGTTGCAACACTTGAAATCCTCGACGCGCGCTTTGCCTTGCTGCACGGTTTTCGTGCCACCGCCCAGGGATACGTCACGGCGCCCTTGGCGTGGGCCGTCGCTGGCGGAGAATCTGCGACCACCAACCTTGACCACTTTGACGTCGAGGAGACGCATCTCAACGCCGAACCCCTGCTTGAAGAATGCGCCTTGGCGCCCGAAGGCTTCACCTCACAGGAGTCGACCGGAGTTTTCACGCTCGCTTTCTCGATTGGGCCCCAAGGCACCCCGCTTGCGATCGTCGAAGTACATTGCGACGCTCGTCCCAGTGATGCGCTGCGAGACTGCGTGCATCAGCTTCTGGGCATTTACGCCGAGCACCTCTGTCTGCTGGATTACGCAGAGCTCGATACGCTGACCAAGCTCCAGAACCGCAAGACCTTCGATGAGAACTTTGATCGCTTCATCACAATGGCAGAACAAGCTGCCTTGAAGCGTGACGAGGACACCGAAGGTGAGGCGCGCGATACGAGCAATGCCACAGTCGGACGTTTTTGCTGGCTTGGCGTGGCTGATATCGACAAATTCAAACGGATCAACGACACCTTCGGCCACCTTTTTGGCGATGAAGTGCTGATCCGTGTGGCGGAGCTCATGAAAAAGAGCTTCCGCGGTACCGACAAGCTGTTCCGCTTTGGCGGCGAAGAGTTTGTGGTGCTGCTCCGTTTCGTCTCCGCTGAAAATGCCGAGCTGGTGTTTGAGCGTTTCCGTGTCGCTGTTGAAGAGCATGAGTTTCCGCAGGTCGGGCAAGTTACCTGTTCGCTGGGTTACGTGCAGATTGACCCGGGTTTGACGCCTGCCGAGATTCTTGGACGCGCGGACGAAGCGCTGTACTTCTGCAAGGAGAATGGGCGAAACCGTGTGTGCCGCTACGAAACACTGGTCGGGGACGGCTTGATCGAGGCGCCGGTCGCGGCGGCTTCAAACGCCAATCTTCAGGCTGACATCGACGCTCTGTTTGATTGAGCGCACATCTCGGCGCCGACAAATCGATTGCTCCGGGCCTTGTCGAGCGCTACACTTTTTACACCCGCATGACTGACGCAAATCGGGGAGCAACACCCCAAGGGAGTGCGGAGCCACGCTTCACGCGTGGATAAGCCGCGCGTCTGGGCGATTTTCCTGTCGATCTGGCAGGCGCCCCGCGGTGTGCCACCAGGATCGGCCAACTCTTTTTTGTAGTTGGAGGTCGCCATGCAATTCCATTCCTCTCTCCCCTCTTTTGACCCGACACTTGCTGCACTCCTGCAAGCCGAAGAAGACAAGCAGCGGGACAGCATCCGCCTGATCGCATCCGAGAACTACGCCTCGGCCGCCGTTCGCGAAGCCTCAGCCTCGGTACTCACTAATAAGTATTCAGAAGGCTACGCGGGCGCTCGCTACTACGAGGGACAACAAGTCGTCGATCAGGTCGAACGGCTCGCGATTGCGCGTGCCCGAGTTGTCTTCAACGCTGAACATGTGAATGTGCAGCCGTATTCCGGCTCACCCGCAAACCTCGCGGTCTACCTTGCTTTTGTGAAGCCCGGTGAAACCGTCATGGGTATGCGTCTGGCGCATGGTGGCCATCTTACGCACGGCTCAAAAGCCTCCATCACTGGAAAGTACTGGGACATCGCTTCTTACGAGCTGGACCCACATACTGGGCGCCTCGATTACGATCTGATTCGCGCCAAAGCGCTGCAGCACCGCCCCAGACTATTGATCGCTGGCCACTCCGCCTACCCGCGTCAGCTGGACTTTGCCGCCTTCCGCAGCATCGCCGACGAGATTGGAGCCCCTTTGCTGGTCGATATGGCACATATTGCTGGCCTAGTGGCCGGCGGCGCCCACCCCTCACCGATTCCCCATGCGGATGTGGTAACCACCACCACGCACAAAACCCTTCGCGGGCCGCGCGGTGCGATGATCCTCTGCCGCGCCGAACACGCTGGCAAAATCGACAAAGCCGTTTTTCCGGGCCTGCAGGGCGGTCCGCACAACAACACCACCGCAGCGATTGCTGTCGCGCTCCACGAAGCCGCACAACCCTCCTTTTCGGACTACGCCAGACAGTGCGTCCTCAACGCACAAGCCCTTGGTCGCAGCCTTCAGGAGTGTGGATTCGAACTGGTCTCCGGCGGCACGGACAACCACCTTCTCTTGATTGATCTGCGCAAGAAGAACCTGGCCGGCAAACCCGTTGCGGAGGCGCTGGATCGCGCTGGTCTGGTCGCCAACTACAATAGCGTCCCATGGGATGACCGCCCGCCTCAAGATCCATCCGGCATCCGGATAGGCTCGCCAGCCATGACGACCCGCGGTTTTCGCGAAGCGGAGTTCAAGCAGATCGGGAAGTGGATCGACCGGGTAGTCGCCTCAACGCTTGATGATCAAGTCATCACCAGCGTCGCAGCCGAAGTCAGAGACCTTTGCCGGAACTTTCCGATGCCCTGAGGAATCGGCCACACACAAGAAAAATGGCCCCGCACTGGCGGGGCCATTTTCGAAACGATGCATCGGCGTATCAAACAGCCTGCTCGTCCGTCTCTCCGGTACGAATCCGCACCACCTGCTCTACCGAGGTCACGAAAATCTTCCCGTCGCCGATCTTGCCTGTACGGGCAGCCTTGACGATCGCCTCGATTGTCTGATCGACCATCGCGTCCGCCACAACCACTTCTACCTTGATCTTGGGCAGAAAGTCGACCACATACTCGGCGCCGCGGTACAGCTCGGTATGACCCTTCTGACGACCAAAGCCCTTGACCTCGGAAACTGTCAGCCCGGTAATACCGACTTCTGACAGCGCCTCGCGCACTTCGTCGAGTTTGAAGGGCTTGATGACAGCTTCAATTTTCTTCACGAGTGGTCTCCTGTTTCAAATTTGTAGTTCGTCGCAGTATAGCTGATCCTCAGTACTCATCAGCAAAGCGGCTGGTAATCGGATACCGCCAGTCTTTGCCAAAACCACGCTGTGTGACCCGAATTCCCACAGGGGCCTGGCGGCGCTTGTACTCATTTCTGCGCAGCATTCCAACGACACGGCGCACATCATGCTCGGTATAGCCGCGAGCGATGATTTCGCGCGGCGACTCGTTCCTTTCCATGTAGGCCTCGATAATGGCGTCGAGTACCTCATAGGGCGGCAAGGAGTCCTGATCTTTCTGGTCGGGCTTCAGCTCGGCTGAGGGGGCCCGCGTGAGAATGTTCTCAGGGATCACAGCGGATTGCGCATTTCGCCATGCGCAGAGCCGATACACGAGGGTCTTCAGAATGTCCTTGATGACTGCAAACCCGCCTGCCATGTCACCGTATAGCGTCGCGTACCCGACCGCCATTTCACTCTTGTTGCCGGTTGTCAGCACAATGCTGCCAAATTTGTTCGAGAGCGCCATCAGGTTCATGCCCCGAATGCGCGCCTGCAGATTTTCCTCCGTCGTGTCGGCGGCTCTGCCCTCAAACAGCGGTTTGAGCATGCGCTCGAAGGTCTCCATCACCGGCACGATGGATAGCTCATCGTAACGCACCCCCAGATTCGCGATGAGCGCCCGCGAATCATCCAGACTCATCTGCGCGGTATAGGGAGAAGGCATCATCACCGCACGCACTTTGTCCGCCCCCAAGGCATCCACCGCGATGCACAGCGTCAGCGCGGAATCGACTCCGCCCGACAAGCCCAACAGCGCACCTGGAAAGCGATTCTTTCCAATATAGTCACGCACACCCAGGGTCAGCGCCCCATACACTGCTGCTTCAAGGCAAGGCAACGGCGCCATCAACTCCGACCGGATCCGGCCGTGTGCATAGTCCAGCACGTCAAGCCGTTCTTCGAACAGTGGCGCCTGATACACCACCGAGCCGTCAGCATTGACCGCAAAAGAGGCGCCGTCGAAGACCAACTCGTCCTGCCCCCCCACCAGGTTGCAGTAAACCGCCGCCATGCCAGTGTGTTGTACCCGATCGCGCATCACAGCGTAACGCTGTGCCTGCTTTTCCATGTGGTAAGGCGATGCATTCAATACCAGCAGCAGCTCCGCGCCTGCTGCACGTGCCTGCTCGGCAGCCCCCTGCTCCCACACGTCCGCACAGATATTGACGCCGACCTGAACCCCCTGAATGGAGACCACGCAAGCCTCATCGCCCCACGCGAAATAACGAAGCTCGTCAAACACCTCGTAGTTCGGCAAACGGACCTTGCGATAAGTTGCCTGAACCTTGCCATCCTGCAACAAGGACGCGGCATTAAAACGAAGACCTCCCTCTTCGAGCGGGTGGCCCACGAGCAGCGCAATGCCATGGGAAGCCTCCTCTGCCAACAAAGCGAGCTGCTGCGCACAGCTGCGATAGAAGTCAGCCCGCAAGAGCAGGTCTTCAGGCGGATACCCGCACAACGCCAGCTCAGGGGTCAAAAGCAGATGCGCACCGCGGTTCCGCGCCTCGGCGGCAGCAGCAGAAATTTTGGCGGCATTGCCGACCACGTCACCCACCGTGCAATTGAGCTGGGCGACGGCAATTTTAAGAGTAGCTGTATTCATGGAACGAAACTATACCGCTCCTGCCGCTCGCCCAAAAGCAGAAAGCGGGCAGAACGCACGCCTGACGGAACACGAGGAGCACAGCGTATCGCCTGTCTTGCAGGGCTCACCCCATTCAAACCTTACAAAAACAGCAAGCAATCGCGCATGAAAACCCAAAAATAAAGCGGAGCCCATTTGGGCTCCGCTTCGTTGCAGCAAGGTCAAGCTCAGACCGCGGTGATCAGGTCTTGAGCACCACCAGCACTTCATCCAGCATCTTCTTGGCATCGCCAAACAGCATGCGGTTGTTTTCCTTGTAGAAGAGCGGATTATCGACGCCAGCGTAGCCGGAGGCCATCGAGCGCTTCATCACGATGGTGGTCTTGGCCTTCCACACTTCGAGTACCGGCATGCCGGCGATCGGGCTGGTCGGATCCTCCTGGGCGGCCGGGTTCACGATGTCGTTGGCGCCGATCACCATTGCAACGTCCGTCTCAGGGAAGTCCTCGTTGATTTCGTCCATCTCCATCACGATGTCATAAGGCACCTTGGCTTCCGCCAGCAGTACGTTCATGTGCCCGGGCATCCGGCCTGCGACAGGGTGAATGGCAAAGCGCACGTTCACGCCTTTGGCGCGGAGGAAGCTGGTAATCTCGAACACGGTGTGCTGCGCCTGTGCAACGGCCATGCCGTAGCCGGGAACGATAACCACATTCTTGGCTTCACGCAGAAGCTCTGCGGTCTCCACTGCCAGAATCGGGCTCACCTCGCCTGCAGGTTCCGCGCTGCCACCAGCCGCTTTGGGCGCTGGCGTGCCGCCATCGGAGCCAAAGCCACCCGCGATCACGCTGATGAAATTGCGGTTCATGGCCGAGCACATGATGTACGACAGAATCGCACCGGAGGAGCCCACCAAAGCACCCGTCACGATCAGGAGATCGTTCGAGAGCATGAAGCCGGTCGCCGCCGCTGCCCAGCCAGAGTAGCTGTTGAGCATGGACACCACCACTGGCATGTCTGCGCCACCAATCGCCATCACCATGTGAATCCCGAACAGCAAGGCAATCACGGTCATCACGATCAGCGGCGTCATGCCGTCAGCAACGGTGTGCGCATTGAGAAATGCGTAGCCGAAGTAGACGACCACCAGCAGGCCGATCAGATTGATGAAATGGCGCCCCGGCAGCAGCATCGGCTTGCCGCCGATCTTGCCCGAGAGCTTGCCGAACGCGATGACCGAACCCGAGAAGGTAACGGCGCCAATCAGGATGCCGACATAGATCTCGATTTCGTGGATGGCTTTTTCCGCGCCAGTGAAGGTAATGGAAGTATCGATGTAGCTCGCGAAACCCACCAGGCAGGCTGCCAAACCGACCAGGCTGTGCATGAAAGCCACGAGCTCGGGCATCTGCGTCATCTTGACGACGCGTGCAAGGTACACGCCGATTGCACCGCCGACGACCATCGACCCGATGATCCAGGGCAAGCCCATCGACGCCACACGTGGGCCAAAGACGGTAGCCAGCACGGCAATTGCCATACCGATCATGCCGTACAGATTGCCACGACGTGCGGTTTCCTGATTGGACAAACCGCCCAGACACAGGATGAAAAGAATTGCTGCTCCGAGATAGGAGACAGTAGCCAGACTTTCAGACATGTTTTTCTTCCCCTTACTTGCGGAACATTTCCAGCATGCGCTGGGTGACGGCAAAACCACCGAACATATTGATTGTGGCGAGCACGATGGAGCCGATCGCCAACCAGCGAATCACGGCGTCAGGCCGGACGATGTCCGCCGCGAGGGGCGGCGCAATCTGAACCAGCGCACCAATCGCGATGATGCTAGAGACCGCATTGGTCACGCTCATCAGCGGCGTATGGAGTGCCGGTTTCACATTCCAGACCACCATATAGCCAATGAAACAGGCCAGCACAAAGACGGTGAAGTGACCCAGGAACGCGATCGGCGCATACGCACCGATCAGCCAGAACAAGGCGCCCGCCACCGCAAACATGATGGCCATGTTCTTGGGCGACATGGGCTCGCTGGGCTCACCATGTCCGTGGGACTTCTTGGCAACCGGCACCGCTGCTGCGGCCGGCTTGGCCGCTGCAACCGGGATTTTCGGTGCAGGGGCCGGCCAGGTGATCTCGCCGTCCTTGATGACCGTCAGGCCACGGATCGCGTCGTCTTCCATGTTGACGTTGATCTGACCATCCTTGGTCTTGCACAGTTCTTCGGTCAGGCGGAACAGGTTGGTCGCATAAAGCGTCGAGGACTGCTTGGCAAGGCGGCTGACCAGATCGGTGTAACCGATAATGGTGACGCCATGCTTCACCACGGCCTGACCCGGTTCGGTCAACTCGCAGTTGCCGCCTTGCTCGGCGGCCATATCGACGATCACGCTGCCCGGCTTCATGCTTTGCACCATCTCAGCAGTAATGAGCTTGGGTGCCGGTTTGCCCGGGATCAATGCAGTGGTGATGATGATGTCCACTTCGCGCGCTTGTTTCGCGTACATCTCGCGCTGAGCCTGCTGGAAGCCTTCGCTCATGACTTTGGCGTAACCGCCGCCGCCCGAACCTTCTTCCTCGTAATCCACCTTGACGAATTCACCCCCCAGCGACTTGACCTGATCGGCGACTTCGGCACGCGTATCGTTCGCGCGCACGATGGCGCCCAGACCGGCGGCAGTCCCGATGGCGGCCAGACCGGCCACGCCAGCGCCGGCGATGAAGACCTTCGCGGGCGGCACCTTGCCGGCAGCGGTGATCTGACCGTTGAAGAAGCGCCCGAAGCCATTTGCAGCCTCAATGACGGCGCGGTAACCCGCAACACCCGCCTGCGAAGTCAGGGCATCCATCTTCTGCGCACGCGAGAGCTGGCGTGGCAGCGCATCAATGGCGAGTACGGTTACCTTCTTGGCTGCCAGCTTCTGCATCAACTCCGGGCTCTGCGCCGGCCAGATGAACGAGATCAGCGTGCTGCCCTCGCGCATCATGCCGACCTCTTCGTCATTCGGCGCGCGTACCTTGAATACCATGTCGGCACCCGACCACAGCGCTGCGGCACTCTCGGCAATCTCGGCACCCGCTGCACGGTATGCATCGTCACTACTATTGGCCGAATCGCCCGCGCCGGTTTCGACGATGACCTTGAAGCCCAGCTTGATCAATTTCTCGACGACTTCAGGAACAGTCGCGACGCGCTTCTCGCCAGCAAAAACCTCTCTGGGTACCCCTATAAGCAGTGACATCCTCGGTTCTCCATTAACGTCCAGATAGAAAATAAACCTATTCACTTCCGCTGACTGCCCAAGGCCTACCCCCGGAGACTTCCGGGGGTAGGCCTCAGACCGCAGCGCTCGCGCAGGCGATACACGCCAGACGCGCAGATCAGCATCGGGAAGAATTTCGGGCGGTAGCGGGCGGCGTTCTTCTCGCGCGCACAACTACCATCGACATGCACTCTCCTCTTGTCATGATTTTCGAACCCGGCATCGGTACGCAGAAACGGGCCGTCTGAAAGCAGCACAACCCGAAACTACACGTCCGCCACACCCTGGCGCCGAATTGCGAAAGCGTTGCATCATACTGTGGCCTCGCGAACAAGGACCACGCCCATGCGCAAACGCAGCGAAAAACGACTTAGCAAATCGCGCACCAACTACACCACCAAGGCCGGTCGCCCCCCCGGGAGCATTGTGCACCTTGGCGAAATCAAGGTAACCCAGCCCGACATCACTCTATTCGATTACGGCAGCGAGAATCTGACGGAGGTCACGTTCCGCTCGATTGACGAGTCCCGGCACTACCCGCGCGCGCAGGACACCTTGTGGCTCAACGTCCACGGCCTGCACGACACCCGGGTCATGGAAGAAATCGGTCGGCGCTTCGGTCTACACCCGCTGGTCCTTGAAGACGTCGCCAACACCCAACAACGCGCCAAGCTCGACGAGTACGATGGCTACAGCTATGTCGCGCTGCGCACATTCCGCTATGACGCGGACGCACATGACGCCATTTCTGACCAGGTGAGCCTGGTGCTCGGAAAGAATTTTGTCCTCAGTTTCCAGGAACGGCCTTCCGGTCTCTTCGAGCCCACGCGAAACCGCTTGCGACAAGCAGGAAGCAGTCTTCGCCACGGTGGCGCAGCCGCCCTGCTTCACGCCTTGATTGATGCCATCGTTGACCAGTACTTCGTCGTCGTCGAAGCACTGTCAGCCGATGTCGAAGTGCTCGAAGACCAATTGCTGGCGGGCAAAGCCAAGCGCCCGACCGAAGAGATCAATCACTATCGCCGGGAAATCCAGGAAATCCGCCGTTCCATATGGCCTCTGCGCGAAGTGCTGGCCAGCCTGCAGCGACTGCCCGGCAGTCACTTGACGAGCGACACGCAGCTCTACTTCCGCGACGTGTATGACCACACCATCCACGTCATCGAACATCTGGATGCGCTGCGCGAACTCATCGGCAGCCTGTTCGAAATCCATCAAGCCAATGTCAACAACCGGATGAACGCAGAGATCCGGATGCTCACCGTCGTCACCACGATCTTTGCCCCCGCCACCGTGCTGACCGGATTCTTCGGCATGAACTTCCAGCATATGCCCTGGCTGGCGCAGCCCTGGGGCTGGCAACTGGTGGCGGCCTTGATGGCGGGTCTTGGCACCCTCCTCATCACCGCCCTGTTCTGGCGGCGCTGGTGGGTCCGTGAAAACAGCTGAGCCAGCGCCCGCAGAACTCAGCCGGGGTTGATTTTCACGATTGCCACAGAGATGTTGTCGCCGCCCCCATCGGAGCGCGATCGCGCCGTATCGATCAGCATCCGGGCGGCCGAACGCGCATCCAGGCGATTGAGCGTGTCACCGATCTCCGCATCCCCCACCAGGCCCCAGAGGCCATCCGAGCAGAGAAAAAACGCGTCGCCGACTTCAATGGTCGGCGCCTTGCCAGAATCGATACGTGGCTCCCGCTCCGCCCCCAGGCAGGACAACAGCAGATTGCGCTGAGGGTGGTGCTGAGCCATCTCCTCGGTAATGCGGTTGGTGCGGATCAGCTCGCCTACCAGCGAATGATCCTGTGAGCGAGAGACCAGCTTGCCGCGGCGAAAATGATAAATGCGTGAATCGCCACAGTGCGCCCACTCCGCCACACCCGGACGCATCAGCATCACCACCGCGGTACTGTGCGGATCACGCTCGCTGGTAAAGCGCGTCAGCTTGATCACCACATGCGCTTCTTCGATCACGCCATTCAGAAGCTCCTTGGTGCTCTCATCCGAAGGCGAGTAAACCGAAAAATTCTGCTTGGCTTTCAGCAACACCTGCTCAGCCGCCATGGCGCCGCCCGAGTGACCGCCCATCCCGTCAGCGAGCACAGCCAGCAGGCAATCCTTGCGGTTCGGGTGCGGAATGATGGCAACACGATCCTGTTGTTCGGAGCGGTCGCCAATGTGCATGGCCGCACAGGCATCGATGGCAAAAGGCATGGGTTATCGCCAAATAGTGTGACAGCGGAAAATACAGGGAATGCGCGGAACTGGAAACCCCAAAACCGCTACCACGTTATACGCACATAAAACCTGATAATGACTGCACGCGGTCAACAGTCCTCGTGAATATCGACGCCCGGCCACAAAGCTGAAGCGCCGGCCATACAGGCCGAGGCCGGCAGCACCTGAGGCGTCGAGCCCGGCGGCCACAGCGCGCACAGGGCTTGTGTCACCCGCGCCCCGTCGCCGCTGCACCAGAACGCATCCCGACCACCGCCAGACCGGTCAGACAAGCGCCCGGCTTCGAGCAGACGCCGCTGCACCTGGCGGGCAACGGCAGCGCCCGTATCGATGAGCTTGATCGTCGGCCCCAGCAGTTGTTCGGCCAATGGGCGCAAGAACACATAGTGCGTGCAGCCCAACACAATGACATCAGCGCCGGCATCGGTCAGGCAGCGCAGATGGCCCGCAAGCAGATCGCGCAGCGCGAGGCTGGAAAAATCACCGCGCTCAACGTGCTCGACCAGGCCCTGCCCCGGCCGAGTCACCACCTGAACGCCTTGGCCAAAGTGGTCCAGCAGGGCCGCAAAACGCGCACTTTCAATCGTCCCGCTGGTCGCCAGCACGCCCACCACGCCCGTCTTGGTTGCCGCCGTTGCCGGCTTCACTGCTGGCTCCATACCGATGACCGGCACCGCCGGCCATTGCCGGCGAATCGCCTGCGCCGCGGCAGCCGTGGCCGTATTGCAGGCAATCACCAAGGCCTTCGCGCCCTGCGTCAGCAGGAAGTCGCACAGCTCCAGTGAGCGCGCCTCGATCAGCGCCAGGGGTTTGTCGCCATAGGGCGCGTAGCCCGAATCGGCGCAATAGATCACGTCTTCGCCCGGCAGCAGCGCGCGAATCTCGCGCAGCACCGACACGCCGCCCAGGCCGGAGTCAAACAGGCCGAGCGGCCGCGCGTCAGTCATCGCGCAGCCTCCGCCGCGCTGCAGATCGGTCGCGCCAGGCGATCGCGCCGCCCGCCACGCGAGCCAGCGCACTGGCAAAGCCGCCACCCTCACGCCAGCAGGCCAACGGCGACAGGCCCGCATGCGCGGCAAAGCGGCCATAGTTGAGCCAGGCCATGACGCGCGCCCGGGCGCCCAGTGACAGGCTCGCGGCTTCGCGGTAATACAGGCGTGTGCCGCGCGGGCTCGCGCAGCGGATGCGGAACAGCGACGCGGTCAGGCCGTCACTGGAATCCGCATAGATGCGCAGGGCCTCGTTCACGAACCGCATCAGCCGCCCGCGCGCCAGACGATTCCATACCAGCGCTTCCGGTACGAACTTCTCGCCCGGAAATTCAGGAAACGGCTCCGCCTTGAGCAGCGCCGTCCGATGGCAGCCCCACTTCTCACCCACCAGTTGTTTTGCCCGCAGCAACGCGAACAGCGAAGCATCAAGCGGCGACGCCGGAAAAGGCTCACCGACGATCTTGCCGGCCTCGTCCTGGCACAGGCAGCCGATGCCGCTGAATGTGTCACGACGCGCCGGCGGAATCGCCGACCAGTGCGCATCAAAGCGCGCCAGGGCATCCGGTGTACACCAGTCATCCGAGTCCAGCGGCACGAATAATTCGCCCCGCGCCTCGCGCACCCCATGATTGAAGGCCCGGTGCTTGCCGCCGTTCTCCTGCAGCAGGTAGCGGATAGTGAGCTGGCCTGCCGCGATCCAGCCGGCCACCAGCTCACGCGTGCCGTCACTCGACCCATCGTCCACGATCAACCACTCGAAATCGCGGAACTGCTGGGCACACAGACTCTCGTAGGGCCGAATCAGCGTGTGCGCCCGGTTGAAGGTGGGGGTGAAGACGGTAAAGCGCACGCGCTCAGGCCTGGATGGCGCGCGCCAGTTCCACCGCTGCGCCAACATAGCTCGCCGGCGTCATCTTGAGCAGGCGGGCTTTCTCGGCTTCAGGAATGTCCAGCGTCGCGACGAACTCCTGCATGGCCTGCTTGCTGATGCCGGCCCCGCGCGTGAGGGCCTTGAGCTTCTCGTACGGCTTCTCGATGCCGTAACGGCGCATCACGGTCTGCACCGGTTCGGCCAGCACTTCCCAGCACTCGTCGAGATCAGCGGCAAGCTTCTCGGGCGAGGCTTCGAGCTTGCCCAGGCCGCGCAGGCAGGACTCGAGCGCCAGCACGGTATGGCCAAAGGCCACGCCCATGTTGCGCAACACGGTCGAATCGGTGAGGTCGCGCTGCATGCGCGAAACCGGCAGCTTCTCGCTGAAGTGGCGCAGCAGGCTGTTCGCAACCCCGAAATTGCCCTCGGCGTTCTCGAAGTCGATCGGATTGACCTTGTGCGGCATCGTCGAGCTACCGACCTCACCGGCCTTGAGCTTCTGCTTGAAGTAGCCGAGCGAGATGTACATCCAGATGTCGCGGCAGGCGTCGATCAGCATGGTGTTGGCGCGCGCGACCGCATCGAAGAGCTCGGCCATGGCGTCGTGCGGCTCGATCTGGATCGTGTAGGGGTTGAACGTCAGCCCGAGGGATTCGATGAAACGGCGGCTGAACGCCGGCCAATCGAGTTCCGGGTAGGCAGACAGGTGCGCATTGTAATTGCCGACCGCACCGTTGAACTTCGCGGTCATCTCGACCGAGGCAATCGCGCGGCGCACGCGCTTCAAGCGATGGGCGATGTTCGCCATCTCCTTGCCCAGGGTGCTCGGGCTCGCAGGCTGGCCGTGCGTGCGCGACAGCATGGGCAGTTCGGCGTGCTGGTGGGCGAGTTCGACCAAGCGGGCCAGCACCTTGTCAAAGGCGGGCAGCAGCACCTCACGGCGAGCCTCTTCGAGCATCAGCGCGTGCGCGCTGTTATTGATGTCTTCGGAGGTGCAGGCAAAGTGGATGAATTCGGAGACGCGCATCACCTCGGCGTTGTCGGCGAAGCGGCGCTTGAGCCAGTACTCCATCGCCTTCACATCATGGTTGGTCTCGGCTTCGATGGCCTTGACGGCCTCGCCATCCTCCGGAGAAAACCCGACGATGACACTTTTGAGCTCCGCGAGCGTGGCCGCAGAAAACGGCGCCACCTCGGCAATCGCCGGGTCGGCTGCCAGCGCCATCAGCCACTCGATCTCCACGCGGACGCGGTTACGGATCAGCCCATACTCGGAAAACTGATCGCGCAGCGCGGCAACTTTGCTGGCGTAGCGGCCATCGAGAGGAGAAATTGCGGTAAGCACATTCAAACTGGCAGACATGACGAAGCCCGGAAGAGGAACAAAATGGGCGCCGATTATACCGTCCCCGGCAGGGGCATCGGCGATCTTCGCCACGCAGCCTGCCCACTGCCGCCAGCAGGCGAGAGATCCCTTGAATACCCACCCGCAGAGCCGCACGGGAAGGGCCTCTGCAGCACGCATAGCCCAACAGCCAAGCAGGATAAGGCTGAGCAGCCACCCCCTCCGCTCAGCCTTGTCGGGTGCGCCTCTCCAGCCAGCTTCTTTCACGCCGCCCGCACCCGCACCTCCCCACGCCTCTACCTGCGCGAGAATTGACGAGCAAGGATTCCGCGCTGCCGCTACAATTCGCGCCGGAATGGCCAGCAGAGAGCAAGAGCGTCCGCCGCCGGCAGAACGATTGCTGCACACCACGAGGCGCCCTCCCCGCCCGGCGCGGGACACACAGGAATTTGCATGAAAAAAGTTGATGATTTTCGCCTGCGTTTCGGCACACAGGAGCTCGTGCCGATCATGATAGGCGGCATGGGCGTCGATATTTCGACGGCCGACCTGGCGCTCGAAGCCGCCCGCCTCGGCGGCATTGGCCACATCTCCGACGCGATGGTCCCTACCGTCTCCGACCGGCGCTTTGATACGCGTTATGTGAAAGAGAAGCTCCAGCGCTACAAATTCAACGTCGCCAACACGGACAAGTCGGTCGTCCAGTTCCAGCTTCCCGAACTGATCGAAGCCACCAAACGGCACGTGAGCGCCACCATGGAAGCCAAGCGTGGCAGTGGCATGGTGTTCATCAACTGTATGGAAAAGCTCACCATGAACGCGCCGAAGGAAACCTTGCGCGTTCGGCTGCACGCGGCGCTCGATGCCGGCATCGACGGCATCACGCTGGCCGCAGGCCTGCATCTGGGCAGCTTTCCCCTGATGGAAGATCACCCCCGGTTTCGCGACGCCAAGCTCGGCATCATCGTCTCCTCGGTGCGTGCCCTGCAGCTCTTCATCCGCAAGAATGCGCGCTGCAACCGGCTGCCAGACTATGTCGTCGTCGAAGGCCAGCTCGCGGGCGGTCACCTGGGTTTCGGCATGGATTGGGCGAAATTCAGCCTCGCGAGCATCGTGGCCGAAGTCAGCCAATGGCTGCGGGACGAAAAGCTCGACATCCCGGTCATCCCCGCCGGCGGCATTTTCACCGGCTCGGACGCCACCGCCTTTCTCGAAGCCGGCGCTGCCGCCGTGCAGGTGGCCACCCGCTTCACGGTATCGGCCGAATGCGGCCTGCCGGACAAGGTCAAGCAAGAATATTTCCGCGCCAGCGAGGCCGACGTCGAAGTCAACCAGACCTCGCCGACCGGATACCCGATGCGCATGCTCAAGAGCAGCCCCTCGATTGGCGCCGGCACCCGCCCGAACTGCGAAGCCTACGGCTACCTGCTGGACGCCAATGGGCGCTGCGCCTACATCGACGCCTACAACCGCGAACTGGCCAATCACCCCGAGCAACGCAAGCTGGCCGTGTTTGACAAGACCTGCCTGTGCACGCACATGCGCAACTTTGATTGCTGGACCTGCGGCCACTACGTGTATCGCCTGAAAGACACCAGCCGTGTGCTGGCGGACGGCAGCTACCAGATCCTGAGCGCCGAACACATCTTCCGCGACTACCAGTTCAGCACCGACAACCAGCTCCTGCTGCCCGACGCGCACTGAGGTCAGGCATGGGCGATCTGCTCGACTGGATTCCCAAGCCGATCCGTCGCCGCCTGCTGGCGCGCACGCTCGACATCCGCGAGCGCTACCCGCAATACGCCATCGGCCGCGGCAGCTACGGCAAGGCACGCGTGCTGAGCTGGAACGAAGGCAGCACCCTCGTCATCGGCCACTACAGCTCGCTGGCCGATGGCGTCAGCATTTTCCTCGGCGGCGAGCACCGCATCGACTGGGGAACGACCTACCCCTTCAGCACCTTCTGGCCCGAAGCGCAAGCCATCAAAGGCCACCCCGCCAGCAAGGGCGACGTGCATATCGGCAGCGATGTCTGGATCGGCGACCATGCCGTCATCCTCTCCGGCGTCACGATTGGTGATGGTGCCGTCGTCGGCGCCAACGCCGTCGTCACATCCGATGTCGCGCCCTACACGATTGTCGCTGGCAACCCCGCCCGCCTGATTCGCCCGCGCTTCGCCCCGCACCAGATCGAGGCCCTGCTCGCCGCACGCTGGTGGGACCTGCCCGAAGCCCGCATCAAGGCCCTGCTGCCCCGCTTGCTCAGCCCCGACATCGACGCGCTGATCGCCGCACTGGCCAACCCACCCGACGCAGCAAGCGACAATCAACCCAGCAAGGGCTTCAAGGCCTGATAGGCACTCCGGCTGAAGGGAATGCGGGAGCCATCCGCCAGAATCGCCACGTGGCTGTCTTTCGCCACCTGCTCGATCCGTGCAATCCGCTCGATATTCACGATGAATGAGCGGTGAATCCGCAGGAAGCGCGCCGCATCGAGCTGGGTTTCCAGCTCAGACAAGCGCTGGTTCTTCATATAGCCTTTGCCGTCGGCATGTATCCGGATGTAGTCGCCTTGCGCTTCCACATAGTCGACGCGCTCCGTTGCCACCACATGCACCTGGCTACCGTCGCGGATCAGCACGCGGCTGAGCGGCCCGTCTCGCCGGCCAGCCTCGCTCACCAGACCCTCAAGTGCTGGCGTCGCCAGTGGCCGTGCCCGCACCTGACCGAGCGCATCGTCCAGCCGCTGCTGACTGAAGGGCTTGAGCAGGTAATCCAGCGCATGCACCTCGAAGGCCTTGAGCGCGTACTGGTCGTAAGCTGTCACGAAGATATAACGGGTCTTGTCGCCCGCCAGCCCGACTACCTCGAAACCGTCGAGCTTGGGCATCTGAATGTCGAGAAACACCACATCCGGCGACAGCTCGGAAATGGCCTTCACCGCCTCGAAGCCATTCGCACACTCCGCCACGATCTCGACGTCGGCATGCGCAGCGAGATACTCCCGCAGCACGTCGCGCGCCAGTGATTCGTCATCCACAATGATCGTCCGCATCCTCACTCCCCGGCCGTTTCCACCGGCATCTCGATCTCGACACTGAAGCGATCGGCTTCCCTGCGCGCCACCAGCGACGCCGCACTGCCACAGGCCACCGCCAGACGCCTTGAAACATTCGCCAGACCGATTCCGCCGCGCGCACGCGCGGGCGCATCGGCATCCACACTGTTGTCGACCACGATGCGCAGCTGTGCGCCCGAACGTTCGGTACGCAGCCGCAGCAGGCCGCCTTGCGGCAGCTGGCTGAGGCCATGCTTCACCGCATTCTCGACCAGCGGCTGCAGCAGCAAGGGCGGCACCAGGCACTGCAGCGAGGCCTCATCGATCCATTCCTCCAGCATCAGCCGATCTCCGAAGCGGATCTTCTCGATCGCCAGGAACTGCCGCACCAGACCGAGCTCATCGGCCAGCGCGATCCGCT
The DNA here is from genome assembly GCA_016718265.1 of Uliginosibacterium sp. GTDB lineage: Bacteria > Pseudomonadota > Gammaproteobacteria > Burkholderiales > Rhodocyclaceae > Uliginosibacterium. The sequence goes on from JADKDZ010000007.1 coordinate 48,748, forward strand.
CCGCGGCCCCCAGGCGCAAACTCGTGCGCAGAAAGTCCGCCAACAACAGCGTCATCTGGCGCGCCTTGCCGGCATCTTGCGACGTCAAGGCACTGATCGAGTTCAGACTGTTGAACAGAAAATGCGGGTCGATCTGCAAGCGCAGCATCTGCAACTCCGCTTCCTGCGCCAGCACGCGCGACTCCAGCGCACGCTGCGCCGCCGCCTGACTCAGCGCGTGCTCCACGAGCAAGTAGTGGCCAACGCCGCACAAGCCGTAGAGCAGCGTGCCCAGGCCCAGCACCATCGCGATCACCACCCGATCCAGCATGATCGCAAGCCCCGGCAACTCGGCCAGTGGCCACAGCGCATTCCAGATACTTGCGACCATCGCCCAAGCCAGGCCCGAAAGCAGCGAGGCGACACTGAACACCCCCAACACCTGCCCCAAGCCCTTGTCGGCCAGCGGAAAAGCACGGCTCAGGTAGTACACGGAGTAGGCCGTGCCCACCGCAAACAGCATTGCCAGAGGCAGTGCAAACAACAGCGCGTTGAGCCAGGCTTCGTCCCGCACCAGCGCGATCAGCCCCGCCAGCACCCCCCCCAGCATCAGCCAGGCGAAAAAATAGAGCATCGTGCTGCGGCGGCTGGCAAACAGATCGTGCATCGGCAGCCCCGCGCTCAGTTCTTCACCTCAAACCCGCCCATGATCGCGTAGCCGCGCACGATCAGGCGTTTGCCCGCTTCGGCAGGCACCCGGGTCTTGTCCTCAAAACCGCCCATGATCCCCGAGCCCTGCAAGACCACCGTCCAGTCCGCCGGCACTTTCAACTCGATGCCGCCCCAGAACGCCATCACGTTCAGCACGGCTTCGTTCTCGATCGAGGCGTTGCGAAAATCCAGCTCGCAGCCGCCCATGATCGCCGTGACATCGCCCCCCCTGAAATTCTGTGTGTGGAGCTGACGCCGATAGCCGCCCATGATGGCCGTCGCATCGATCCGTTCCTCGCCAAGGGGCTCGGTCACCGATTGCCAGGGCAAGCCCTGGCGCTTGCCACCGCGCCCGAAGAGGATCGATACGCCAAATCCGATCAGCAACAGCGGCCACCAGGCCCGCCAGCTGAAATCGATCACGCCGAGCCGGTGCAAGGTCATCGTCGCGCCGACAAGGATGAAGGCACCGCCCCACCACAGATGGTGGCCTCGGCCTTCGCCGCAACCGGTGAGAATCTTCACCGCGCCGATCACCACAAAGATCAGCGGCCAGAACTGACGAATCACGTCTGCGTCCAGCACCCCCAGATTGCGCAACAAAAACAGCAGCCCGACTCCAATGGCGATCAGCCCCAGAATCAACTGGCTGGACACACGACGCTCACACTTGCTCATGACATACCCTTTCAAACCAGACATCGCACAACGGGCAGAATGAAGCCCGGATCAAACCAGGCCAGATTCACCAGGCCGAAATGACTCAGCAGGCACAATAGCCCCAGACCGACAAGGCAAGCCCCCACCACCAGATCTACCTGCGGATCATCTTCCATTACGATCAGCATCGTCCCCTCCCGCCAACTCGCGCCACAGACGGCGGCGCCAGCCCGACACCACGAGCGCCAAACCCACGGCGATCAAGCATACCGGCCAATAGAAGGCCAGCCAGGCCCACCCTGCAGACGACCCGTAGACGAGCCACGCGGCCACAAAACCCAGCCCGAGCATCCAGCGCCGGGCGCTAAAACCCTTCAAATATTCCCCCATCGCGGCCTCCAGTATCCGGGTTGCCTGCACCTTATCGCACCGGCCTGGCACGACAAACCGGTTTTCGGTGAAATGCAGAAAACCCTCGTTGAGCTGCGCCCAACACGCGCAAACCGTCCGGCCCGAATAGAACAGCCCCGGACTTTACCCCGCAGGTTCAGCCTTCAACCCTTCGCTCGCCGCTGTCACCGGACTGCAACACGCCTCGCCTAGCATGCACCCCCAGCAGCTTGATCACCCACACAGAGAGCACAACATGAAAAAGACCCCAGAGACCCGGCACGACATCGACCCGGACGATATCGGCTTCAACGATTCTGCCAACCCGCACATCGGCGAGATGCTCAGCACGCGGCGTGGCTTCCTCAAGGGCAGTGCCGGCGTCACCCTGGCCTCCATGCTCGGCCTTGGCTTATCCGCCTGCGGGGGCGGTGGCTCGGTATCCGCGAGCAGCGGCAGTTCAAGCTCCAGCTCCAGCGGCGGCAGCGCCCGCCTGATGGGTTTCACTCCGGTCGCCAAGAGCCTGGCTGATGCCTTCAGCGTCCCGGTGGGCTATACCGCCAGCGTGATCTACGCCCTGGGCGACCCGCTACGCGCCGCCACGCCAGCTTTCCGCAACGACGGCAGCGATGAAGACTATGACAATCGCGCCGGCGACTGCCACGACGGCATGGAGTACTTCGGCCTCAACGCCAGCGGCAAGCCAGACGCCGCGAGCAGCACACGCGCCCTGCTGGCGATGAACCATGAATACGTCACCCCCACCTTCCTGCACGTGAATGGCCCCACGGCCGGCACGCGCCCCGCGGCCGAAATCGACAAGGAAGTGGCCTGCCACGGCGTCTCGGTGGTCGAGATCGCCAAACGCGATGGCCGCTTCGCCACGGTACAAAGCTCGTCCTTCAACCGCCGTGTCACCGGCATTACCGAAATCGAGATCGCCGGTCCGGCGCGCGGCCACGCCCTGCTCAAGACCCGCTTTTCCACCACCGGCACCCGCACGCGCGGCACGCTCAACAACTGCGGCACCGGCAAGACCCCCTGGGGCACCCTGCTGACCGGCGAAGAAAACTGGGCGGGCTACTTCAAGCGCGCGGCGGGCGACGACGCCAAGCGCGATGCCAAGAGCGTGTTCGCCCTGAACCGCTACGGCCGCAAGCAGGCCAGCAGCAGCCGCTACGGCTGGGAGACCGCCGGCGCCGACGATCACTATGCCCGCTGGAACATCAGCGTCACCGGCGCCGCCGCTGATGGCAGCGACGACTACCGCAACGAACTCAACGGCCAGGGCTACATCACCGAAATCGACCCCTACGACAAGACCGCCGTCATCCGCAAGCGCAGCGCCCTGGGCCGCTTCAATCACGAAGCCGCCGCCGTCTCGAAGCCGGTGGCGGGCCAGCCGCTCGCCATCTACATGGGCGACGACGCGCAGAACGAATACGTGTACAAGTTCGTCACCACCGCCAAGTGGAACGCTGCTGACGCCCAGCCCGCCGACCGCGTCGCCACCGGCGACAAGTACCTCGATGCCGGCACCCTGTACGTCGCAAAATTCAATGCCGATGGCACCGGCACCTGGCTGGAACTCTCGATGGCCAACCCCGCCGTCAGCGGCTACGCCAGCTACGCCTTCGCCGACCAGGGCGACATCGCGATCAACGCCCGCATCGCCGCCGACGCCGCCGGCGCCACCAAGATGGACCGCCCCGAGTGGTGCTCGGTGAATCCCGCCAATGGCGAGATCTACTTCACCATGACCAATAACAGCAGCCGCACTGCCGCCACCGTCAACGCCGCCAACCCCCGCGCCTATGCCGACAGCAAGGGCAGCACCAACCAGTCCGGCAACGTGCACGGCCACATCATCCGCATCGCCGAAGCGGGCAACGACGCCGCCGCCACCCGATTCAGCTGGGACGTCTACGTGTTTGGCGCCGAAGAAACCTCGCCGGCCGCCACGGTCAATCTCTCCGGCCTCACCGCCGACAACGACTTCTCCAGCCCCGACGGCCTCGGCTTCACCCCCAGCACCGGCATCTGCTGGATCCAGACCGACGACGGCGCCTACACCGATGTCACCAACTGCATGATGCTCGCCGCATTGCCGGGCCAGGTCGGCGACGGCACGAGCCTCAGCGTGGCCAGCGGCACCAGCACCGTCACCACCTACCTCGGCAAGCCACCGGGCACCCAGCTCAAGCGCTTCCTCGTCGGCCCCGTCGACCAGGAAATCACCGGCATCTGCGAAAGCCCCGACGGCAAGACCCTGTTCGTCAACGTCCAGCACCCTGGCGAAGGCACCCGCGCCGCCGATCTGGCCGACCCTGGCAAGTACACCAGCCAGTGGCCCGCCAACGCCGGCTACGGCGCCGGCAACCGCCCCCGCTCCGCCACCGTGATGATCACCAAGAATGACGGTGGCCTGATCGGCAGCTGAGCCCCGCCCCGCTCGTCCTGTCTGCCGCGCTGGCGGGGCGAGCAAGCAACGCACCCAGCCGTCATGCCTGGGCCAGCATAGCCCGTCCGTACTTTGCGGCACCCCGTAGAGTACGAGCGGCGCTCGCCCGCCAGCCCATCTCCGTCATGCCTGCGCAGGCAGGCATCTAGCGGCTTGAACTCGCGGCGGAGACGCGCGGACACGCGGTCCACGTCGGCACCCGCAAGGCAAAGACACTGGGTCCCTGCCTCCGCAGGGACGACGGGGTGGCGTGATGCCCGCAAAGCCGCATCCCGCTTGGCTCTCCAAGCCCCTGCCCGCACAGGCATACCCTGTGCGGGTCTCCGGGCACATTCGAATCAGATTTTTCAGCCGCTTGCTGGCACAATCGTAAGCGTGTGCGCGATTCCGACCATCTTCCGTTCAAGCTGCTCTCCAGGCACGGCCTCCAGCCGGCTCACCACCCTGCCGCTGGGCGATCTGCAGCGCAATCTGGCCTGGGATGCCGCCTCCCGCCTCGTGCAGCAGGACGACATCCCCACCGCAGGCGCCACCGCCACCCGCCGCTTCGGCTATGACCGGCTCGACCGCTTGCTGAGCCAGGATGTCGACGCCTCCCCCAGCGCGACCAATACCCAGCAGTTCCGCTACAGCTGGGATCTGGCCGGTAACCGCAGCACCTACAGCTACAAAGACGGTACCGGCAGCTGGACTTACACCCACAGCACACCGAGCAGCAGCAACCGGCTCGCTTCCGTCACCGGCAGCACCGGCAAGCTCAGCTATACCTACGACGAAGCCGGCAACCCCAAGGGCGATGGCGACAAAACCTACACCTGGCGCGCCAGCGGCTGGCTCGATAGCCTCAGCCGCAACGGCCTCACCACCCGCTACGCCTACAACGGCTTCGCCCAGCGCGTGGCCAAGCTCAGCGGCAGCACGCCCAACACCAGCGCCGACACCCGGCTCTACACCTACGACGAAGCCGGCCACCTCTTGGGCGAATACACCGCCAGCGGCCAGCTGATCCAGGAACACGTCTGGCTGGGTGACACCCCCATCGCCCTGATCGACGCCCAGGGCGTCAAGCTCGTCTTCGCCGACCAGCTCGACACCCCGCGCCGCATCACCGACACCACCGGCAAAGCCTTGTGGAAATGGAACGGCGAGGCCTTCGGCCTCACCCTGCCCAATGAGGATGCGGATGGGGATGGTAAAGCCCTCACCTACAACCTCAGATTCCCGGGGCAGGTTTTCGATAAGGAATCAAACCTGCATTACAACTGGCATCGGTATTACGATCCGGCGACGGGGCGGTATGTCTCCAGTGACCCGATTGGGTTGGCGGGGGATTAATACTTATGGGTATGTGGATGGCAATCCCGTAAGTTTTGTTGATCCGCTGGGGTTGCAAACAGCAACGTTGCCCTTATCCCCTGCAATTCCATCCCTCGTAGGTCTTTGCGCAGCAAACCCTGTTGCCTGTGCATCAGCTGCACATGATGACAGTTCTCGCAAAAGGGGCGAACCCTACTTCCTCAGGGAATGTGTGAGGCTATCAAAAATGATTGTGACGCAGAGTGGGAAATGGCTCATGCCATATGCAAAGACTCGCAAAAATTGGGGTCAGTTCTAACATTCCAACATCACACCGCCTCTGATAAGCTCCCACCATGGCGAGACCTTTGAGACTTGAGTTTGCCGGGGCGGTGTATCACGTCACTTCGCGTGGAGATCGGCGCGAAGACATCTTTCTGGATGACGATGATCGTCAGGCCTGGCTGAGCGTGCTGGGGCAGGTGTGTGATCGCTTCAACTGGGTGGTGCATGCGTACTGCCAGATGAGCAATCACTATCACCTGCTGGTAGAGACCGTGGAGGGGAACCTCTCGGCAGGCATGCGCCAGCTCAACGGACTCTACACTCAGCGCTTCAATCGCCGACATGGCATGGTCGGGCACCTGTTTCAAGGGCGATACAAAGCGATCCTGATTCAGAAAGAAGCGCACTTGCTGGAGCTGTCACGCTACGTCGTACTCAACCCCGTGCGGGCGAGAATGGTGGCGACTCCCGAGGAGTGGCTGTGGAGCAGCTACACATTCTGTCTGCAAGACCAGTTCTCGCCGCCATGGCTCGACACCGACTGGCTGCTCGGGCAGTTTGGCACGCAGCGCAGTCTCGCGCGCCGAGCGTATCAGCGCTTTGTGCGCGAAGGCCACGGTCTCCCCTCCCCGCTGCTCGCCACCAGACACCAGCTCTATCTGGGGGACGACGCCTTTGTGGCGCAGCATCGCCAGGAGACTTTGCCCGAGCAGCTTCGCGAACTATCCTTGGCACACAAGCGATCTCTGGCGCACCCGTTGAGCGACTATCAGGCAACTTACCCTGACAGAGACGAAGCCATGGCAAAGGCTTATCAAGCCCGCAAAAATTGGGGTCAGTTCTAACACTCCAACATCACACCGCCTCTGATAAGCTCCCGCCATGGCGAGACCTTTGAGACTTGAGTTTGCCGGGGCGGTGTATCACGTCACTTCGCGTGGAGATCGGCGCGAAGACATCTTTCTGGATGACGATGATCGTCAGGCCTGGCTGAGCGTGCTGGGGCAGGTGTGTGATCGCTTCAACTGGGTGGTGCATGCGTACTGCCAGATGAGCAATCACTATCACCTGCTGGTAGAGACCGTGGAGGAACCTCTCGGCAGGCATGCGCCAGCTCAACGGACTCTACACTCAGCGCTTCAATCGCCGACATGGCATGGTCGGGCACCTGTTTCAAGGGCTATACAAAGCGATCCTGATTCAGAAAGAAGCGCACTTGCTGGAGCTGTCACGCTACGTCGTACTCAACCCCGTGCGGGCGAGAATGGTGGCGACTCCCGGAGGTGGCTGTGGAGCAGCTACACATTCTGTCTGCAAGACCAGTTCTCGCCGCCATGGCTCGACACCGACTGGCTGCTCGGGCAGTTTGGCACGCAGCGCAGTCTCGCGCGCCGGGCGTATCAGCGCTTTGTGCGCGAAGGCCACGGTCTCCCCTCCCCGCTGCTCGCCACCCGACACCAGCTCTATCTGGGGGACGACGCCTTTGTGGCGCAGCATCGCCAGGAGACTTTGCCCGAGCAGCTTCGCGAACTATCCTTGGCACACAAGCGATCTCTGGCGCTCCCGTTAAGCGACTATCAGGCAACTTACCCCGACAGAGACGAAGCCATGGCAAAGGCTTATCAATCCGGCGCCTACACAATGGCCGAGATTGCTAGCCATTTTGGCGTGCACTACATGACCGTCAGCCGGGCCGTCCGGAAACAAGAACGATTACGGGGGAGAAATGTATGAATGTTAGAACTGACCCCAGCCTTTCGCGCGGAATGCTGAATAGATCACCGCCTCGCCTGTTCAATATCGCTAGGGTTTGATGGCCCGACGTTTTGGGCGGGTGACGGCTGCGCCTAAGCCGCCCTACGAAAACCAACCCGCGAAGCCGCACCCCGCTTGGCTCTCCAAGGACCGCACCGTGCGTGTATGCGGCGATGCATGGCTGCCGGTGGATTCACTGTGTGACCGTGATAGGGACGAAAACATGAAAAGAGAAGATGCAATTGAAATTAACGGGCAAGTCGAGCGCATGATTCACCTTGCCAACTCCATTCTTCACAAGGCCATAAGGCGTAATCGGTAGGGTGCAATAACCGAAGGGCATTGCACCGAATGCAATCTTTCCCGTTCTGAGCGTGAAACCGGGGTCAAGGCCGTAAGGCGCAATGGGTAGGGTGTCAATCAAGGCCGTAAGGCGCAATGCGTAGGGTGTCAATAAGCGAAGCGCATTGCACCGAATGCAATCTTTCCCGTTCGGAGCAATGCACCTACGTGGAGATTGAAGCCAGGTAAGGCGGCTTATCCGCAGGCGTAACCCGCGCGGAATGCCGAATAAATCACCGCCTTGCCTGTTCAATTGCGCTACGGTTTGATGGCCCGACGTTTTGGCGGGTGACGGCTGCGCCTAAGCCGCCCTACGAATAACCACCTGCGAAGCCGCACCCCGCTTGGTTCTCCAAGCCCCTGCCCGCAAACCCATGCCCTGCGAGGATCTCCGAGGCACGCACCGTAGGGGCAAGCGGCGCTCGCCCGGCTCCCTCCCACCCGTCATGCCTGCGCAGGCAGGCATCCAGCGGCTTGCATCCCGCGGCGTGACCGCGCGGACACACGTGTCACGCAGGTACGCGCAAAGCAAAGACACGGGGTCCCTGCCTGCGCAGGGGCGACGGGGGTGGCAAGTTGACCGCTCAGCCAGGTAGGCGGCTTAGCCGCAGGCGTAAGCCGCGAGGAATGCTTCATGCATCGCGGCCTAGCCTGTTTGATTTCGCGTTGGCTTGATGGGCGCCGCATTGCGGCAGCAGCTAATGCGGCGGGCGACTACTGTCGTCTCAATCTGGCACGCCGGACTGCCAGGTCTTGCGATTCACCGCGTCGCCGGCCACGGAGCCAGCGCTGTAAAGTGCTTGGCGGGCGGCTTCGTCGCCCTTGAGCCACGCGTCAAAGAAAAGAACTTCCCAGGTATGGACAAGCGGCCACGCGGCCTTGGATAGTACGTGCTCCTCGTTGTCGAAACGCACGGCAACGGTCGGCCCCTGGAGTTCCTTGATTCTCAACTCGACGTCCTGCTTCCTGACGACGACGTCCTTTCCTGCATAGACGGCGAGAAATGGTTTGTGAATTGCCGCCAAACCACTGGGCGAAAAGTAGTCTCTGCTGTCGAGTGCGGGGACAGAGGCAAACCCGACCTTGACCCGCGCGTCCGGCATGGCAGGCAAGCCGGATACTCGCAGCCCGCCCAGCGCGGCCAGCACCGTGTAGCCGCCAAAACTTGAGCCGGATATCCCGATGCGATTTGTGTCGATCGCTTCCCGATAATCGGGGTGAGCCAGGAAGTAGTCCATGGCTTGCTTCAACACGACGGGACGCATGCCGATATTGCCCGCCCAGTTGCCGCGCCCATCGCCATAGAAGATGCAGGCCACGATATAGCCGTGCGACGCGAGCACTTTCATGTGGTCGGCATCCCAAAGGCAGTGTGCCTCGTAGCCCGGTGAATAGACGATGAGCGGAAACTTTGCCTGGTCCGGCGCGAAAACTGGCTTATCGGTCGCCGACTGCATGTGGGGCAACACATTGTCTGCCGTGTCGGTATACGGGAAGCTGTAGTCCGGGCGCGCGTTCTCCCGTGAAGTCGGATAGAACGCATAGAGCACGATGGGCAGTGGCTTGCCTTCGAAGACCCCGAAAATACTGCCAGGGCTTGTGGGAAGATTTGCTTCGAACTGAAGTGCACTCTCGGGATGATTGAGTATCTCGCTTAGATAACGCTGTTTGTTCCCGATGCGTGCCCCCTTGAGGTATTCGACCATGGGCCCGGATGACGCGTCGGCCTCGAGGTTGGAGCTGCCGACCGGATAGGGGCCGGGGGGGATCGCCTGAATGATCTTTGTCGAATCGAAGCGCGACGGAGTCGGCTCGGAAGCGGCGCCTGACTGAAACACACTGCCTCCGCAAGCATTCATAATGACTATTACTAAGGTAAAGCTCATCAAGCACAGTTTGTGCATATCTGCTCCTTGTGAAAAGGAAAATTAAGCGCATCAGAAACGAACCGAGGGGCCGTCCTCTCGATACTCCCGCGCCAAGCGGCAGCCGCCCCACCTGCTCACGGCATTTCTCCGCGAAGCAGCCCTGCTCCTTGCTTGGTGCTTTCCTCTGATTGTCGATTGCGGCTCGATGCACGCGCCGCTGGTGAGTCCTGGCATGGCAGCGTGCTAGTCGCCGATGCAGCCCCTTCTACCGTTCTTCGTGTTCGACTCGTTCGGCAATCAATCGCCATGAAGACTCACTGTAAATGCTTAAGTCCTTACCGATCGTTAAGGTTTGCTTTACGTATCTTCCCCGTATGCTTTTCAAGCATTCCCAATGGATTGACATGAATCAACACTCCGGCGGCGTTTGCATGCAACGCCTTAGCCCATCAGGAGGCTCCCATTCACCATTCCCGTGAATCGGGGCACACAAATACCTTCGCGCGCCCGAGGCATCTGTTTTCCTGCTGGCGCCTTTGCTTGCCCCACCTTCGCACACCTGGCGCCCAATTATTGGTTGCGCACACGGTGCCCCTGCGCGCCACTGGATAAGCCACTGGGCCCCTGCCTGCGCAGGGACGACGGGGTGGGTGGCGAGATGCCCGCCAAGCCGCATCCTGATTGGTTCTCCAAGCCCCTGCCCGCACAGCCATACCCCGTGCGGCTCTCCGGGCAGGCTTTCTACGGGAGGCTTGCCCGGACGGGCTTGACTCTCCCCTTACAGGAACGCGCAGAGTGCATGCGGTGTGGACTACGGAGCATCCTTATGCAAGGACTGATGGCTTGGCGCGCGCTGCTGCTGGCGGCATGCATTCTTGGCGCGGCGTTGGCCCTGCTGCCGGCCCGGGCGGCGGGACGCGAGGCAGAGGTGAAGGAGATTATCGTGACGAGCGCGATACTCCAGCGCGGGATGCCGGTGCGCATCTACTTGCCGCCGGGATACACCCGCCGCCGTGCTTACCCGGTGCTGTATCTCTTTCACGGCCAGCTTGAAAACCAGGCGATGTGGGAGGACCTGGGGCTGTTTGCGGAGGCGTCTGCGCTGATTGAGGCGGGTGAGATCCGCCCGCTGATCATCGTCACGCCCTACATCGACAACAGCTTCGGGGTGAATACGGGCAGCGCCTGGATGACGTCGGACCCGCGTGGCTTCAAGGTGCGGTATCCGGAGGGGCGCTTCGAGGATTACATCCTGCGCGAGATGATGCCGACGGTGGAGCAGAAATTCGCGATCCGCGCGCGGCGTGAGACGCGCTGGATTGGCGGAATCTCGATGGGGGGATTTGCGGCGCTGCATGCGGCCTTCCGCCATCCCGAGCGCTTCGGCCGCGTGGGGGCGCATAGCCCGGCCTTGCCGCCGCCGCACTGGAACTGGCTGTTCCCGGACTTTGACACCATACGCGACCGGCATCCGCAGCTACTGGCCGCGACGCGGGATCTGCATGGGATGGCCATCTACCTGGATTGCGGGACGGAGGACGACTACGGCTTCCACACGCAGGTTCAGCAGCTGGGCGAGACGCTCAAGACGCGCGACGCGACGCTGCAGCTGGCCCTGCAGCCCGGGCGCCATAACCGGGCTTATTGGGCGGCACATCTGGCGGACTATCTGCGGTTTTATGCCGGTGGGGCGAACTATTGATCCGGCCTGATTTTGTTTGAACTTATTTGCATACCCCCATGGCCGTAGCCCGGTATGAAGCGCAGCGGAATCCGGGGCTTTATCGGCAGCAAAGGGGCAATCTCCCGGATTCCACTGCGCTGCATCCGGGCTACGAACTTCAAACTTCACCTGGCCGGATCAATAGCCTGCAAGCGCGCGACTCGCGCAACCCGGCCCGCGCGAAGCCTCGCCCAACTCCCTCCCATCCGTCATGCCTGCGCAGGCAGGCATCCAGCGGCTTGCCGCCCGGCAGCAGCGCCACTCGGACACGCGTGAACATAAACACTGGCCAGGCAAAGTCACGGGGTCCCTGCCTGCGCAGGGACGACGGGGTTGGCAAGTTGCCCGCGAAGCCGCATCCCGCTTGGCTCTCCAAGGCCCTGCCCGCAAACCCAATCCCCATGCGGGGTGGCGGGCATCGTGCATCGAGCTGCCGGGCGCGCATTGCGAGGGGTGGCCTCGGGCCGCATACTGCGCCGATTCCAGTTTCACCGGCGCGGACCAGTGGCCGACGGCATGAGAGGTGTTTCGTGAGGATTCAGGCGAGGGATTACTGGCGGCTGGCGGCGGTGGCCATGCTGGCTTCAGGCTGCGGGGCAGCGCAGGCGCAGGTGGGCCTGGGCGCGGGCGTGCTGGGGATTGGCACTGTGATGCTGCTGGGCCTTGCGCTGCTTGGCGTGGCAGCGTGGGCGGCCTTGAGCGGGCTGCTGTGGTTGGGGGCACGCTATGCCGGGCGGCCGTGGCGCTTCTGGCAGGTGGCGCGAGGCGTGGCGCTGGCGGGCGTGATCGGCCTGATTGCGCTGGGCAGCGTCTCGTTCTTGCGCGTGGCGCAGGGGCTGTGGGGGTCGGCGAATCCGGCGCAGCCGGTGTTTGGTAAATCGGTGGATCTCGCCACCACACACCAGGTCACGACCTGCCCGGCCGGTCCGGCGGGCCAGGGCTGCGCGGAGGTGATGTTTCTGGATACCGGCGGCCGGCCCCTGGCGGGCATGGGCTATTGCGTGCGCGACGAGGCCGATCAGGAAGTGGCGCGTGGCAAGACGGACGCCAAGGGCGTCGCCCGCTATGCGGGCGGCACGCCGGGCCGCGCGGTGAAGATCGGCCCGTGCTGAGGGCGGCTTACTTCAGATTGAATTCGATGGTGACCACGACGCGGGCGGTTTTGTCGATGGTGGTCTTGTCGTAGGTGCCGCCGTAATCGTCGGTGCCGGATTCGCCGCCCACGGGCAGGATGTAGAAGGCGCCTTGTGAGGCGGAGCGCATGTTGCCCAGCTCGGTGTCGCTCTGCTTGATGAATTCCTTGGCGCGTGTGCGGGCGTTAGCGGTGGCGGCGCTGATCAGCGAGATCTTGACCTCTTCGAGATTGGAAACCAGGAACTGCGGCGGGTCGTAATCGATGGTGCCGCCGGCCGCCTTGTAGTCCAGCGCGGCCTTGTAGGCTTTCTCGATGAGGCCGAGATTCTTGCTGGAGATCACGATGGTGTGGATCGCGGTGTAGCCCTCTTGCACACGGAGCACGCGGTTGTCGACTTCCTTCTCGACAAAGTGGGGCTCGACGTTCTCGCCCATCTCGCGGCGCATGCTGGCGTCAAACCCCTGCTTTTCGAGGAACTGGTCAAGCGCGGCTTTCTCGCGCCGCAGCTTGGCGAGCGCGTCGGCAAAGCTGGGCGCGGTGGCGGAGGCCTGCACTTTCCATTCGGCGTAGTCGGCTTTCACGGCTTTTTCGGCCAGGCCTTTGACCGTGACGGTGGCGCGGCCGGAGCCGATGGACTTGGTCTGGTTGCCGAGCAGGAAGGCGCCAGCCATCAGGCCGATAGCCAGCAAGCCGGCGGCAACAATGATGGCGCGGGACGGCGCGCTATTGGAAGTGCTGGGGGTCATTGGGGCTCTCTTTATTATGGGTTGGAAAAGCGGATCGGGCTCGCCGCGCGGGGCGCGCTAGGGGCCGCGCATCTCGGCAAATGCGCGTTGCATGTAGTAGACCATCGACCAGACGGTGAGCACGGCCGCCACGATCAACAGCACGGCCCCCATGTCGTGGATTGGCAGGCCGAGCAGGTCGTCGTTGAACAGCAGCATGGGGATCGCCACCATCTGCGCGGTGGTCTTGAGCTTGCCGATCATGGAGACCGCCACACTCTTGGCGGCGCCGATATGCGCCATCCACTCGCGCAGGGCCGATATGGTGAGCTCGCGGCCGATGATCACGAAGGCCAGCGCGGCGTTGCAGCGGTCCAGCCAGACCAGCAGCACCAGGGCGGCGCAGACCATGAGCTTGTCGGCCACCGGGTCGAGAAAAGCGCCGAACGCCGAGGTAAGGCCCAGGCGGCGGGCAAGATAGCCATCGAACCAGTCGGTAATCGCCGCGACGCAGAACAGCACGCAGGCCACCACGTTCTGGTGATGCAGGCTGAGCACATCTGCCGGCAGGTAAAACACGGCCAGTACGAGCGGAATCATCACGATCCGCGCCCAGGTGAGCGCATTGGGAAGATTGAAAGCCATTTCGGGGGTAAACCGGGTTAGCGCAGCGCGTTGTAAATTTGTTCCGCCATTTTACGATTGATCCCGTCAACGCGGCATAAATCCTCGACAGTCGCTTCACGCACGCCCGCGAGCCCACCGAAGGCTTCAATGAGTTTCTTGCGCCGGGTCGGGCCAATGCCGGGAATGTCTTCGAGCTTGGAGGTGAGCCGTGTCTTGCTGCGCTTGGCGCGCATGCCGGTAATCGCGAAGCGGTGCGCTTCGTCGCGCACGATCTGGATCAGGTGCAGCGCCGGGTGCTCGCCGCCCAACGCGAGGCCCGGCCGGCCATCGGCGTAGATGAGCTGCTCCAGCCCGGCCTTGCGCTCTTCGCCCTTGGCCACGCCCACCATCGCAATGCTGGTCAGACCGAGTTCGCTGAGCACCTCCCAGGCCACGCCCACCTGGCCTTTGCCGCCGTCGATGAGGATCAGGTCCGGGCGCACGCCCTCGCCGGCCGCCACTTTTTCGTAGCGTCGCGTCAGCGCCTGGCGCATCGCGGCGTAATCGTCGCCGGGGGTGATGTCATGAATATTGAAGCGGCGGTATTCGCTCTTCTTCATCCCCGCGCCTTCCCACACGACGCAGGAGGCCTGGGTGGCTTCGCCCTGGGTGTGCGAGATGTCAAAGCATTCGATGCGGTTGGGTCGCTCGGGCAGATCGAGCGCGGCTTGCAGGGCCTCGAGCTGGATTTCGGCGCGGCCGGTTTCGCGCAGGCGGGTCTCGATCGCCAGCTTGGCGTTGATCAAGGCCATCTCGACCCAGGCTTTCTCGGCCTGGAAGCGCGGCGCCGCAGCAATCGGCGGGCGCTCCAGCACGTCGTCGAGCATGGCGCGTACGGCGTCGATGTCGGCGCCTTCGATCACCAGCTTGGTCGGCGCCGGGTGCAGGCGGTAATGCTGCTCGACGTAAGCCAGCAATGCATCGGCCACGCCGAGCCCTTCGCTGGTACTCGGAAACTGCGAACGGTCGCCGAGGTGGCGGCCACCGCGCACCATCGCCAGATTCACGCATACCAGCCCACCCGCGGCTTCGGCGACGAGGATGTCGACGTCTTCGTCCTTGCCGGAATCGACGAACTGCTTGTGCAGCACCGTCTGCAAGGCGCGGATCTGATCGCGGAACACGGCCGCCTGCTCGAAGGCAAAGGCATCGGAAGCAGCCTGCATCCGCGCGGTGAGGCTGTCGATGACATCCGAGTGGCGACCTTCCAGAAACAGCGTGGCGAGTTTCACGTCGCGCAGGTAGCTCTCGGCATCGATCACATCCACGCAGGGCGCCGAGCAGCGCTTGATCTGGTGCAGCAGGCAAGGCCGCGAGCGGTTGTTGAAGACGCTGTTTTCGCAGGTGCGCAGCAGAAACAGGCGCTGCAGCAGCTGCATGCTCTCGCGCGCGGCCCAGCTCGACGGAAATGGGCCGAAGTAGCGCACGCCCTTCTCGAAGGCGCCGCGGTAGTAAGCCAGGCGCGGCGCGGCGTCTCCGCTGATGGCGATGTAGGGATAGCTCTTGTCGTCGCGAAACAGGATGTTGTAGCGCGGCTTGAGCGTCTTGATCAGCGTGTTCTCAAGAATCAGCGCCTCGGCCTCGGAGCGCACCGCCGTGATGTCGACACGCGCGATCTGCGCCACCATCATCGCGATGCGCGGGCTGGGGTGATTCTTCTGAAAGTAGTTCGACACCCGACGCTTGAGGTTCTTGGCCTTGCCAACGTAGAGCACCTCTTCTTCGGCGCCGATCATGCGATACACGCCGGGCGCCTCGGTCAGCGAACGCAGGAAGGGCTTGTAGTCGAAACTCACAGGCACCCCCAGGAGCCGCGCTGCACCTGGCTCGCCAGCCACCCTTGCTGTACAGCGAATCGGCATGCGGCTTCGCACGCACACTGCCCGTAGAAGACCGCGTAGCGTGCCTCTTCAGGCAGGCATGTCACGGGCTCGGCACGTCGCGCAGCGAATTCAAGCGCGCTAGTCGGGGCAGGCGTTGCATGCGGGAAAAGGGGTTTCAAGGCGAGGCTTTCCTTGCAAAAATGCTGGCGCATGATCCGGCACTGCTGGCCGGGCGTCAATCCATCGCGCCGCGTGACGCCTCGCTCGGTCATGCTGCAAGATGCATACTTCTGCCACCCCGATTTTCAGGAAGGGCCGCTTGATGTCCCCCCTCTCGAAGAGGCTGCTCACCGCCCTCGCCTGCCTGCTGCTCAGCGCTGGCTGCGCGGGCCCGAAAGTGCTCCCCTTGCCGGGCTTGGTTGTGACGCCAGGCGCGCTGGACGTACCGCCACCCGGCGATCCCTATGGCCATGCCGAAACCCTCAAACAGCGCGCGGTGTACCTTTTCTCGCAGGCAGAGGTGAATCAGACCGATGCGCAGGTGCTGGCGTTCTCTGACGCCGTACTCATTCGCGGCTGGCAGAAGTGGCAAACCCACGGGCTCAAGGCCAGCGATTACGACTTCAGTTACCCGGCCAAAGCGCAGCAGCGCAAGATCGCCTTCGTGGCGGGCGGTACGGCTTCCGTGCTCTTTCGCGACGAAGCGGGCGAACACTTTGCCGACTGGGCCACGCGCGACGCCCGCAACGCACTCGTCGAACACGCCTACATCGTGCCCGGCGCGCATCGCGCATCGCTCGCCAATCCGGCCTATCGCCAGCATCTGATTGCCTACGGCAAGCTGCAGATCGATGGCGGCGTGGACGGTTTGTTCTTCGATGAATTCAATGCGGCCGGCTACACCGGCGGCAAAACATGGCAATTCAACGGCAACGAGGGTTATGACGATTACTTTCTCGCCGACTTCAACGCCTTTCTGGCGAAAAAGCACCCCGATTTCGGCGCCGAAGAATGGGCTCAGCGCTATGGCATGCACGCCGACAACCGGATACGGGACGACGTGCCGCTGGGCGACCTGACGCGCAACTTCAATTACCGCAACTACCTTGCCCGCCATGGCTGGGCGAACTATCCGGATGAGCCGAAAAACCCGCTCGCGCCGGTGTGGGGAGCCCTCATCGGCAACCGCAGCCAGGCCGGCGCGCAGGATTTCCGCGCCCGCGCGTTTGATCACTACTGGCGCGAAGTGGTCGCCAGCCTGCGCGAATACGCCCGCCAGCGGTACGGCAAGGAGATCCTGATCACCTCCAACGGCGTCTTCCCCTACGTCGACTTCAACAGCTTTGGCCTCTACGAATACAACCGCGACGACAAGGGCAAAGAGGTGGAATGGCTGCCCGTGGTCAATGGTCATCTGGACGGCAGTCGTTCGTATCGCCGCGTTTTCCAGCAACTCTATGCCTACAACCGCGAGGTGGCGGGCGATGTTCCGCTGGTCCTGTTTCTCGACTGGCCCACCGCGCAGATGAATGCCTACTACGCGTTGAGCGTGGCAGAGAAGCGCGACTTCTGGCGCATCTATGCCGCGGAAGCCTATGCCAGCGGCCTGTACTACGCCTTTCACCTCAAGACGGCGATGCCGGGCGAGCCGACCGCGCAGGCGTCCGGTGTACTTGAGTTTCTCAAGCAGTTAGCCGGTTTCTACGCTGCCCATGCGCCGCTGTATGCCGGCGCCCGGCCACTGGACACCCTGGTCAGCACCTCGGTCGCACAGATCACGGCCACCCTTACCAGCAGCCAGAAAAAAACCCTGCTTCACCTCGTCAACCACAACTATCAGCGCGGTTTGCTGAGGCAGCGCCAGTTCACCGCCAGCTTCCCCTATCCGGAAGCCCCCCAGCGGGTGACGCGCCACAGCCCGGACGCCGAGGGCGCTCGCCCGCTCGCATTCAGATTTGCAGATAACACACTGACCGTGGAGGTTGACGAGCTGGAGGCGTACGACTTGATCGTGATCGAATAGATCCGCGGCGCGCGGCGTGAGAAACCGGAAATCCCAAAGCAATAACCCCAAGCACCGTGAGGAACTTGGGGTTATCGATTAGAACCGGGTTGCGGGGACAGGATTTGAACCTGTGACCTTCGGGTTATGAGCCCGACGAGCTGCCAGACTGCTCCACCCCGCGTCAGAGAAGAAAGATTATGTCTTATCTCGACGGTGCTGTCAATTTTTCTGGCCTGACAACACAACTTAATTTTTGCTGGTGCCGCTTGTCGGATTCGAACTGACGACCTACCGCTTACAAGGCGGTTGCTCTACCAACTGAGCTAAAGCGGCTTCACTTATGCTTCTAAGCGAGTGCAGGGGCGCAATTATACATAAGACCCGGGTTTGTGGAAGCCCTAGTTGGCAATCGATTCTGGAAATACCCGCAACTGCGGGAATCCTGCCCTGTATACTTGGCGCTACGGCCGCTCCGGCTTGCCCCACCACTCTCCTGCGCGACTTGATGAACGCTGAAGACCACGCCCGATTCGGGATCGATTTATCCCGCGACACCTGTAAAGATCCCTGGGCATTCTCAAGCGAGATGCTGCAACGTGTCTCGCGTACCTTCGCCCTGAATATACGGGTGCTGCCCAAGACACGGCTGCGGCAACCCATACTTCTGGCATACCTGTTCTGCCGCATGGCCGACACGGTTGAAGATTGCCCGACGCTGCCCGCAGCGCGAAAGGAGACGCTTCTGGCCTTGTTTGCGGCGATCTTCTCCGGCGGAGCGACTTCATGGCGTGAAGCCACAGCGGCCTTCACCGGGTCTCTGCCAGAAAGCTGGCAGACGAGCGAGGATGATGAGGAATTTCTCTGCGCCCACTGTGGCTGGTGCCTGCAACTGTATTTCGCGCTGGATGAGAGCGTCCGCGGCCCGATTGCGCAGTGCGTCGTCGAGATGTGTGACGGGATGGCGCGCTTTGCGCTGCGGCAGGCGCAGGCAAACGGAGAGTGGCTGAGCATTGCGGACGAAGCAGATCTGGACCGCTACTGTTACTTCGTTGCCGGTGTGGTTGGCAATATGTTGAGCGATCTGTTTTGCGCGCAGTCCCCTTTCATCAACGCCGCTCGGCACGCAAAGATGCGCGAGCGCGCCGTATCTTTCGGCCTCGCCTTGCAGCTCGTCAATATCATCAAGGACGCTGGTGAAGATCGCTCACGCGAGGTCTGCTTCATACCTATGGCATGGATGCGCGAAGCTGGATTTGCACACCCTCGTGATTTCTTTGCGGAGTCGGCCAAGCAAGCCGAACGCCTGGACGTCATGCAGCGCATGATCGCCAAGGCCTGGCGCCATTTACACGATGCACGTGATTACATCCTGCTGATCCCGGCTATGGAGCCGCGTATGCGCCTGTTCTGCCAGTGGCCGATGCTCATGGCGGCCGAAACCCTGGTCGCGATCGGCGACGGCTCGGTACTCTTCGACAGTGCCCAGCCTGTCAAGATTGGCCGTGATGCGGTCAAGCGTATCGTCAGGCAGACGAGCTTGCGGGCCTGGCGCAGCGCCTGGTTCAAGCGGCGCTTCGCCTTCCTCGCCGAGCGCGGCACACGCAAGTGCGATGGAGCACGCCTTGACGCCACATGAAACCTCCTTGTCCGGCGCGGCGGGTCTCGCTTCGGACTGGCACGCCAGCCTGCTGTTTGTCTCCGGCAGCCGACGCGATGACATCCGGGCGCTGCTGTCGCTCTCAGAAGAGATACATCGGCTCAGTGCAAGAACGCATGAGCCTGCCGTGCGACAACAGCAACTGGACTGGTGGCGAGCAGAGTTCGCGCAACTATTTGGGGGTACGCCGAGCCATCCTGCGGTCAAGGCAATTCAACCGCTGGTGGCACGCTGCAGCTTGCCAAACGAGTTATTCACGGAGATGCTGGATGGCCTCCAGATGGAAATGCAAGTCCCGCGTTTTCCGGACTTCAAGACCTTGCAGCTGTATTGCTATCGGGTATCGGGCAGCTTGCACGCGTTGATTTCTGAAGTCTCCACGTATCGTGAGCGCGCCACGTTGAAGTTTGCCCATGAGCTGGGAATCGCCATCCGCCTTAGCGAGATCATCGAGAACCTCGGACACGATGTTCGCCAGGGCAGACTACTTTTGCCCGTGGAGGAGCTCCAGGCATTTGGCGTCGCCGCGCGTGAGCTTCTTGCGTGTGAAGAGAGCAAGAACGTTCTGCGCCTGATTGAATTCAATCTGGCACGTGCCGAAACGCGCCTCCGGGCTGCGCTGGCGTTGCTACCCAGCGAGGATCGGGGCACACAGCGCTTTGGCCGCACCCTCGCCAGTATTCACCTTGCAACCCTGGCTGAGATCCGGCGTGATGGTGGGCGGGTGCTGAGCCACAGGCTCACGCTCACGCCGCTGCGCAAGTGGTGGATCGCAGTGCGCACGGGCTGGCAGGCATGAGCCCGACACGGATCGCAGTCATCGGAGGAGGCTACGCGGGCATGAGCGCAGCCGTCGAGCTCTCGCGACATGAGCTTGACGTCACGGTATTCGAATCGGGCTCACTGCTCGGTGGGCGCGCACGCGTCGTCGACGCGGGCGCCTATACCTATGGCAATGGCGAGCACTTCCTTGCCGGCGCTTACAGCGAAACCTTGCGGATGCTGCGCGCGCTAGGCGTCGCACCCAAAGTGTTTCGACGCCTGCCCTTCGCCATCCACACGCCGGCGGGGGTACAACTGACGGCTAGCACGGCCCCCGCTCCTTTTGGCCCCCTGCTCTCGGTGTTTCGGGCGCGCGGTTTGACGCTTCAGGACCGCCTCGCGATGCTGCGCCTCAAGCGTGCCCTTCGTTCGGCAACGGAAGGCTCGGTCGCGCAGCTTCTTGTCGCAACGCGACAAACCACCGTGCTCACGGAGCAAGTCTGGAAGCCCTTTTGCCTGGCCGTGCTCGGCACGACAGCCGACTCCGCCGCCGCACAGGCTTTTGCTTACGTACTGCGTGCCTACCTGCGCGACTCTGCCTCGTCTGAGCTGCTGGTGCCACGGGTGGATATGTCGGAGCTACTTCCGGTCCCGGCAACTTTATATCTCTCGCGACGCGGGAACTCGGTACGCACGCTGACGCGAATCGAACGGATCCGCTTGGAGTCCGGGCGCTTCACGCTCGATGGGGACTATGGCGAAGGCTCACACTACAGCCATGTGATCGTCGCCACCCAAGCCGATACCGCAGCATGGCTCTTGAGCGGATTCGATTCGTTAACCCTGCTCCGCAACCAATTGCAAGCGCTCCCCACCGAGGACATCAGCACGATCTATCTCGCTTATCCCTGCGCGGTGAGCCTGCCCGGCCCGATCATCCAGATGACGGATTCGATTGTGCACACCGTGACGCGGCGTGATCGTACGATCCACGGCGTTCAGGAGCTTGCTGCCATCATCCGCACGCGGGACGCCCATCGGGACAGGACTGACGACGACCTCGCGCTCGAAGCGCACAAAGTCGTCGAGCGCTTCAATCCCCATCTGGTGATGCCAAACTGGACAAAAGTCGTGACCGAGCGGAACGCCATCTACCCGGCAACGCCCGGCGTCATTCGCCCGCGCACGATCACGGCGGTCCCCAATCTGTTGCTGGCAGGCGATTATCTCGAATCGCCCGGCCCGGCAAACATCGAGACGGCGGTCTGCGCGGGCCTCGCCGCAGCCCGCCAGATCCTGCGAAGTCTTCGCCCAGCTTAACGGTGCGCCTTGCCGCCGGGCACTTGGGCGAACGCCGTAAAGGCGTCGCTGGAGGCCTTGGCCACTTGTTCGAGGGTTTTGCGCGCGGCCTCAAAGGTATGTTGCAAGGCCTCCGCCGCCGCATGGTTGTTCAGCGGCATGCCGCCCATCAACTGTTGCATGGCGTCCAGCATTTCCTGGCTGCCGCTGTTGAGCTGATCACTCACCATCTTGCTCATCTCGCTCTGCAAGCTGGCGGTGACTTCGGCTATCCCGCGACTACATGAGAACATCTTCTCGGCCGACTGTTGCGCGTAGCGTGCGCGCAACTCCATGGCTTCCTGGGGAGACTTCACCTGGGCCATGGCCTTCGCACTGGTCACACCGTCCTCGAACAAGTCCCGCGCGACCTCGACTTGCAACTGCAAAATGCGCTGGGAATTCTCAATCGACATCCGCGCAAGGTGCATGGCCGATTCCAGATTCTTCTTCTGCATGCTGGCCATCGCCTCTTCCGGTTTTGTGCTCATGCTCGACTCCTTTTGTTGGCTCATCGGAAAAACTAGACCCTGAGAAGCTAGCACGCAGCTGCAAGCCCCTCCGCCGAATGGCCCGGGAGTACATGCAGCCCCAGCGTTGCGGAGGACCCGCCTTGAAAGTGGCGTCAGACAGCCCCATCTGCAGAGCATCCAAGCAATCCGGAGTTCATCATGCGCCTCGACAAACTCACCACCCGTTTTCAGCAAGCCCTGGCCGATGCGCAGAGCCTCGCCGTCGGCCATGAAAGCCAGTACATCGAGCCTCAGCATCTGCTGCTTGCGCTGCTGAATCAGGATGACGGTGCCAGCGTCTCGCTGCTGCAACGGGCTGGCGTCAATGTGCCGCCGCTGCGCACCGCGCTGGAGAAAGCCATTACCCGTTTGCCACAAGTGCAAGGGCACACCGGCGACGTGCAAGTGAGCCGTGATCTCGGCAATCTGCTCAACGTCACCGACCGCGAAGCGCAGAAGCGCGGCGACCAGTTCATCGCCAGCGAACTGTTCCTGCTTGCGCTGACAGACGATAAAGGTCCGACCGGCCAGCTGCTGAAGGAACAAGGCGGCTCGCGTCGCGCCATGGAGGCCGCCATCGAGGCCATACGCGGCGGTGCCAGCGTGAATGACGCCGAAGCAGAAGCCCAGCGCGAGGCGCTGAAAAAATACTGTCTGGATCTTACCGAGCGCGCCCGCCAGGGCAAGCTCGACCCGGTGATCGGCCGCGACGACGAGATCCGCCGCGCCATCCAGATCCTGCAACGCCGCACCAAAAACAACCCGGTGCTGATCGGCGAACCTGGCGTGGGCAAGACTGCCATCGTCGAAGGACTTGCGCAGCGCATCATCAACGATGAAGTACCCGAAACCCTGAAAGGCAAGCGCGTACTGGTGCTCGACATGGCCATGCTGCTGGCGGGCGCCAAGTATCGTGGCGAGTTTGAAGAGCGCCTTAAAGCCGTACTCAGCGATATTGCCAAGGAAGAAGGCCGCGTCATCGTCTTCATCGACGAGCTGCACACCATGGTGGGCGCAGGCAAGGCCGAAGGGGCGATTGATGCCGGCAACATGTTGAAGCCTGCCCTCGCACGCGGCGAGCTGCACTGCATCGGCGCCACCACCCTGGATGAATATCGCAAATACATCGAGAAAGATGCCGCACTGGAACGCCGCTTCCAGAAGGTGATGGTGAATGAGCCCAGCGTGGAAGCCACCATCGCCATCCTGCGCGGCTTGCAAGAAAAATACGAATTGCATCACGGCGTCGACATCACCGACCCGGCGATCGTCGCCGCCGCCGAACTGTCGCACCGTTACATCACCGACCGCTTCCTGCCTGACAAGGCTATCGACCTGATCGACGAAGCCGCTGCGCGCATCCGCATGGAAATCGACTCCAAGCCTGAAGCCATGGACAAGCTGGAGCGCCGCCTCATCCAGCTCAAGATCGAGCGTGAAGCCGTCAAGAAAGAAAAGGACGACGCCTCGCAGCGGCGCTTCACCTTGATCGAGGATGAAATCGCCAAGCTTGAGCGTGAATTCGCCGATCTGGAAGAAATCTGGAAGGCCGAGAAGGCCGCGGTGATTGGCGCGCAACACATCAAGGAAGCCATCGAGCAAGTACGCCAGCAGATGGAAGAAGCCAAGCGCCGCGGCGACTGGCAGAAGATGAGCGAGCTGCAATATGGCGAGCTGCCCAAGCTCGAAGCCCAGCTCAAGGCAGAGGAGACGGTAGCCAGCAGCAAACCCAGTAACAAGCTCTTGCGCACCCAAGTGGGCGCGGAAGAAATCGCCGAAGTCGTCTCCCGTGCCACCGGCATACCGGTCGCCAAAATGATGCAGGGTGAACGCCAGAAACTCTTGCAGATGGAAGACAAGCTGCACCAGCGCGTCGTCGGCCAGGATGAAGCCGTGCGCCTCGTCAGCGACGCGATCCGCCGCTCCCGCGCCGGGCTTTCTGAAGAAGGCCGCCCCTACGGCTCCTTCCTCTTCCTCGGCCCGACCGGCGTCGGCAAGACCGAGCTGTGCAAGACATTGGCAAGCTTCCTGTTCGACAGCGAAGAACACCTTGTGCGCATCGACATGAGCGAATTCATGGAGAAACACTCCGTCGCCCGTCTCATTGGCGCACCGCCCGGATACGTCGGCTACGAAGAAGGCGGCTACCTCACCGAGCAGGTGCGGCGCAAGCCCTATTCCGTGATCCTGTTCGACGAAGTCGAAAAGGCCCACCCGGACGTCTTCAATGTGCTGTTGCAGGTGCTCGATGACGGCCGCATGACCGATGGCCAGGGCCGCACGGTGGACTTCAAGAACACCGTGATCGTGATGACCTCCAACCTCGGCAGTCAGATGATCCAGCAGATGGCCGGTGAGCCTTACGCAGCGGTGAAAGCTGCGGTCATGGCCGAAGTGAAGACCTTCTTCCGCCCGGAATTCATCAACCGCATCGACGAAGTGGTGGTCTTCCACGCGCTTGCCGAAGCGCAGATCCAGGGCATCGCCAAGATCCAGCTCACCAAACTACAGGCACGTCTGGCGAAGCTGGAGATCAGCCTCACCGTCACCGACGCTGCACTCGCCGAGCTTGCCAAGGCTGGCTTCGATCCGGTCTTCGGCGCCCGGCCGCTCAAGCGCGCGATCCAGGAACACATCGAGAATCCGCTCTCACGCGAAATCCTCGAAGGGCACTTCGGGCCGAAAGACAGCGTGATCGTGGATTACGCCACCGGTCAATTCGCCTTCCGCAAACCCTCCTGAAGCCGCATCGTTCCCGCATAATCTCCCGCCCGGCCCCGCCGGGCTTTTTATCGGGATATCCGCCATGTTCAAGCGCATCCGCATCGCCATTTTGCTGTTCATCCTCGCCAGCGTGGCGCTTGGCACCTGGAAGAGCCAAAGCCGCACGCGCAGCTGGCAATCCACGCTCTACGTGACCGTCTTCCCCATCAACGCCGACGGCAGCGAGGCCAGCGCCCGCCACATCGCCGCGCTGGAAGAAAGCAGTTTCGAGCCGGTCGAGGAATACCTCGACGCCCAGGCGAACGAACATGGCCTTGCGCAAACCCGGCCGGTCATGGTCTCACTCGGCTCGCGCATCGAGCGCGTCCCGCCTCCCCGGCCACGCACAAGCAGCGTCCTCGATGCCATCCGCTGGAGCCTCACCATCCGCTACTGGGCATGGGCCAACACACCCGCCTCCGCCCCCAAACCAGACATTCGCCTCTACGCCCTGTTCTACGACCCCGCCACGCACCACGTGATGCCGGAGTCCACCGGCCTGCAAAAAGGTCAGATTGGCCTCGCCCACCTGTTCGCCGAGAAAAGAATGCACGGCAGCAACCTCGTCATTCTCACCCACGAGATGCTCCACACCCTGGGCGCCACCGACCTCTACGACCTGCGTACCACCCTGCCGCTCTACCCCGACGGCTACGCCAAGCCCAAGCAATCGCCCCGTTATCCGCAGACTCAGGCGGAGTTGATGGCTGGCCGCATCCCGCTGAGCGAAACCCAGGCCGATATTCCGCTCTCGCTGCGCGAGACGGTGATCGGCGCGCGCACGGCACGCGAAATAGGCTGGTTGCACGATTGATGACAGACCGTTTGTTGATCAGGCGGTTCCGCGGGCATGGCAAGATTCAGTTTGTCACCGGCGGACAACAGGGCAGCCGGTCGGGCACGCCACCCAAAACTGGCTTTCAAATAAAGAAATAGAGGTAATTGGTGACTGACCAATCACGGATTCCCAGGCACCAATTGGTACTCAGATTGTTTGCCTCGATTGTTCTCGTCGGTGTTTCGTGGAGCGCGTTAGCTGGCGACCCATCCTTCAAGTTGGAAGAGAATTTCAAGGCTACGGTTGTTACAGCACGACCTCTGCTGATCGGTACAAAGTTGACGTTCTCTTCTCCAAACCTGAAGGAAAACGAAGTAGTTATGCTTCAGAGATGCGGTGAGCCTTGCAACACCGCCAAGATGATCCGTAGCTGGAGAAAGGTCGACTTCGATACGAATCAGAGACAGATGGTCACGCTAGCCGAAGCTGGAACCTACTATTTCTGGATTCTCCGCACGCTTGACAATGGAGAGGCAGGCCCCGTGTTTGGGGAACGTTCTTCGTTCGACGAGTTGAAGACTACAGTCACGTTTGTATCAGGAACTAATGTATCCGTTGGGCTCGAACTCCCATCTGCCTCCAAGCCATGACATCGAACTTTGCGGTCAAGCTAGCGTGAAGAATGGGGACCAGCGTGCATTTGTAGGGTGCTGTTGAGCGCAGCGAAACGCACCGGATGTTTGGCCGTACGATATAGGTGGGACATCCGGTGCAATTCCGCTTCGCTTCATTGGCTCCCTACGATGCTGTTCTGGAGTGGCATAATTCATCAGCTAGCCACGCATTCAGGTAGTTGTCGGCCAAAAGCGGATGCTCAGCAGCCCGACACCAACTAAAGATCACAAAGGAAATCCCATGCGCAATTTTGTATTCTGTTTTTGCTTCTGGCATCATCGGTGTGTGTTGCAGACGACCGGACCGAAAAAGTTCTGTACTCTTATGGAAGCACAAGGACTTGTGAAGATGTTCGAGCAGCAAATGGCGGAAGGAAAATTGCAAGGAAAAAAGCAAGCTCAGACAATGATGGATCAATTGATGAGTGGACTAAATCCAAGCAAGGAATTCGACACACGGCTCAGATTGGCATTTGAAGAATTCATGAAGGCTTTAGAGCCAACCTGGACTGCCCATGACATTGTTGGTATGGGCGCAAGCCTATGGCGCACATGGGCGCACGGCACAGCACCGCGACGGACGCCCGCCCACTGCACCTTCCAGCGCGCGGAGTCGACCCGCAGTGCCACAGCGCGCAAGAGATCCGCTGCGGCAAACAGGCCTGTTGGCATGCAATTCGGATAAAGCAGCAACGCGATGTTCAAGGCGGCACCCCATGGCAAGATTTGGCTGAAATACGTCTTTTCTTGCCATTGTAGGCGGGTCATGGCCTCGCCAGAATGTCCTCTCCGACGAGACAGAGGCGCAGCCATGAAAATTACCCAGATCCGCAACGCCACCGTGATGATTGAAACTGAACACTGCCGCGTTCTGGTCGACCCGATGCTGGCGTCGCGCAGCGCATTGCCGTCCCTGCGGTACTGGACGGGGCAGCGCCGCCGGAATCCGATCGTCCCGCTCCCCGACGGCGCCGATGCGCGCTTGGCAACTGCCACCCATGCCTTGATCACCCATTGCCGAAAGGGACACTTCGATCATCTAGACCGAGCCGGCGTGCGCTGGCTGCGTGACCGCGCCCTGCCTGTGTTGTGCATGCCTGACGACGCACCGTATCTGCAGGCGCGTGGCCTCAGCGTTCACGTGCTGAATGAAGGCGCGGCAACACTTGCAATCGGTGCCTGCATTCAACCTATCCCATGCTTGCACGGCAAGGGATGGATTGGAAAGTTGATGGCACACGGGCATGGCTACGTCATTGACTGGCCCAACGAACCTTCGCTTTATATCGCGGGGGACACCGTCCTGACCGACCACGTACTCAGCACCGTCGAGTCGCTACCTGACAATGCTGTGGCCATTCTTCCCGCAGGCGGTGCCGCCATGGATCTGGGTGGCGAACTCATCATGGACGGCGAACAGGCCTTGCGTGCAGCGGCGGTGGGAAGGGGACGGTTCATCCTTAACCACCTCGAAGCCCTTGACCACTGCCCGACCGAGCGAAGCACCTTACGCGAAGAAACCCGGCGGCTCGGACTGGCCGAGCGCGTATGGGTTCCAGAGGATGGCGAGACGCTCGTCTTTGAGTAAGGGCGGGCAAACGTTCCCCAAACGAATTTGGCGACTGCCGATTTCAGGCCATTGCTCAGGCGGCATCGGCGCGCAAGGCACCCAGCTTGGCCACGAGGCGCTCGGCATGCGCCTCGGCGCGGGCCTGAACATCTTCCAGCGTGTTGTATACGCCGGGGATGTAGATCATGCCGTGGCTCAGGATCGGTGGCTGAAGCTGCATGCCGGTCAGGTTGGCGGTCTGCACCAGGGGCAGGAGGAGTTGGTCGGGGGTGAAGTGGTTGTAGCCATCCGCCGCGTAAGAGGCGGCCGGCCCGCCAATCGTGAGCGAGAGCACCAGTTGCTTGCCTTTGAGCTTGTCGCCCGTCGAGCCATACGCGAAGCCGTAACTGAGCACCTCATCCATCCACTTCTTGAGCAGCGCGGGCACCGAGTACCAGTAGAAGGGGAACTGCAGGACCACGATCCCGGCGCCAAGCAGGGCCTGCTGCTCGGCGGCAACATCGATACGGTAGTCGGGGTACAGCGCGTCGAGACGGCGGATCTCGATCTCGTCAACGCGCTCGGCCACGCGGGCAAGAATGAGGCGGTTGGTGTGCGAGGCGTCGAGATCGGGGTGGCCGGAGATGATGAGGATCTTGCGCATGGCGGGCTCCTGTACAGGGGTAAACGGGCGAGCGATGAGGCGCACTTTACCTGCGCCCACTGTAAGTTTTTAGCCCTGTCTGGCCACAATCACTGTTAGGCTGAAACTTACACAAATCACTCCGCGCCTGTCATGAAAGCCGCCACGCTCAATCAGCTGCTGATCTTCCGCGCAATCGCCGAGACGCGCAGCATTCGTGGCGCGGCGCGCCGGCTGGGCTTGTCCGCCCCATCAGTCAGCCAGGCGCTGCGTCAGCTGGAGGCCGAAGTCGGGCTGCCGCTGTTCAAGCGCACCACGCGACAGATGGCCCTCACCGACGCGGGCGAGCAGCTGGTTGCCGGCGCCTTTGGCGCCCTGGCCACCGTCGAACAGGCGCTCGAAGCGGTAAAGGATCAGGGGCAGGCGCCCAGCGGCAGCGTCAGTATCACCTTGCCACGTTTCGTCTACCAGCATTACTTCCAGCCTATCTATGCCGACTTCTGTCGACGCTACCCCGGCATCCTGCTCGACATATCGGTCACCGACGCCACCGTCGACCTGCTGCGCGAGGGGCATGACCTGGGCATCCGCTTCGGCGATCGCATCGACCCGAGCATGGTTGCCCTGCCCCTCACGCCCCCGATGCGCGACGCCCTGTTCTGCTCGCCGGCGTATGCCGCCGCGCACGGCTTGCCCCGCAGCCCGGCCGAGCTGGCCGGGCATCGCACGATCCGCTATCGCTATATCACGGCGCGCCAGCTCGCGCCGCTGCAGCTGGTGGTCGACGGCAATACGCTGGAGATCGAGACGCCCGCATCACTGATCGTCAATGACACAGACGCCATGATCGACGCCAGCCTCAAGGGCCTCGGGATCGGCGGCATTCTGGAACCCCTGGTCGCGGATGCACTGCAGACCGGCACATTGCTGCCCGTTCTGCGCGCGCACTGGCCGCGCGTACCGGGCCTCCACGTCTACTTCATGCGCGACAGTCAGAAGGCGCGTCGAGTCCGGTTGCTGATCGACTTCCTCCGCGAGCACTTTGCGCCCGCCTCTGCGGGCCACTGACGGCACGGCAACGACTGCCCGGGAAGCCGCGCGGGGCTTGGCTCCGCAGCAAGGCAAGCCGAAGCACCGCATCACACGGTCGCCGCGAGGCATGCTTGCCCGCGAAGGCCACCGGGAGCGGCTCTCCCGGCACCTGTCTGAATGTGAATTCCTCGCACAGCGCCATGTTTTGGCGCAGTGCTGCCCCTACAATAGTGCCTCCCCTGCCTTTCACGCGGCGCGCCGGCGCCCGTCGCCCGACTTCTCATGCCGCACATCACCCGCATCTGTCTGGTTCGCCACGGCGAAACCGCCTGGAACGTTCACCGCCGCCTGCAAGGCCATACCGATATTCCCCTCAATGCGCGCGGGCTTGCCCAGGCCAGGGCTGCAGCGCTGGCGTTGCGGCGCGAGCAATTCCAGCACGTGTATTCGTCAGACCTGCTGCGGGCGGCGGAAACGGCTCGCATCATCGCGACACCGCATGCGCTGGCCGTGACGTTGGCGCCCCAGCTGCGCGAACGCCATTTTGGCGGCGTGCAGGGACTGACCTGGGAAGAGGCGGAACAGCGCTTCCCGGATGACTATGCTCCGCTGCGGGCGCGCGTGCCGGACGCGGTGCCGCCGGAGGGCGGCGAATCGCTGACGGTCTTCAGCGCCCGTATCGTCGGCTATCTGAACGAATTGGGGCAGCGACATCCGGGCGAGACGCTGCTGGTGGTCTGCCACGGCGGTTGTCTCGACGTGGCCTACCGGGCCGCGACAGGCAAGCCGCTGGCTGCGGCGCGCGATTTCCCGCTGGGAAATGCGACGCTGAACTGGATTCACATCGGGGCGCAAGGCTGGGCGCTGGAACGATGGGACGACGACGCCCATCTTGTTGAAACCAGTGAGGAAATTTCGATCTAGCGGCATGACGGCATGGCGGCGGCGAGGCCGAACCGGTATGATTCGGGCTCGTCAATTGTTGGATCCTTGATTCTTTCGCCATGTTCTCCAGAAAAGATACCCTCTCCCATACCGACACCGAACTCTGGGCCGCCATTCAGGCCGAAAACACGCGTCAGGAAGATCACATCGAGCTGATCGCGTCCGAAAACTACGTCAGCTGCGCCGTCATGGAAGCCCAAGGCTCGCAGCTCACCAACAAGTACGCCGAAGGCTACCCGGGCAAGCGCTATTACGGCGGTTGCGAACACGTTGACGTAGCCGAGCAGCTGGCCATCGATCGCCTGAAGAAACTGTTTGGCGCCGAAGCCGCCAACGTACAGCCCAACTCCGGCTCGCAAGCCAACCAGGCCGTGCTGATGGCCTTTGCCAAGCCCGGCGACACCATCATGGGCATGAGCCTGGCCGAAGGCGGCCACCTCACCCACGGCATGCCGCTGAACATGTCCGGCAAGTGGTTCAACGTGGTCGCCTACGGCCTCGACGAAAAAGAAGAGATTGATTACGAGGCGATGGAGAAACTGGCCCGCGAGCACAAGCCACGGATCATCATTGCCGGCGCCTCGGCGTATTCGCTGCGGATTGATTTCGAGCGTTTTGCCAAGGTTGCCAAGGAAGTCGGCGCGATTTTCTGGGTCGACATGGCGCACTACGCCGGCCTGATCGCCGCGGGCTACTACCCGAACCCGGTCCCGCATGCCGATGTCGTCACCTCCACCACCCACAAGACCCTGCGCGGCCCGCGCGGCGGCGTGATCCTGATGAAGGCCGAGCACGAGAAGGCGCTCAACTCGGCGATCTTCCCCGGCCTGCAAGGCGGCCCGCTGATGCACGTGATCGCGGCCAAGGCCGTATCGTTCAAGGAAGCCGCGACGCCGGAATTCCGCCAGTATCAGGAACAAGTCGTGGCCAACGCCCGCGTAATGGCGCGTGTGCTGTCCGAGCAGCGCGGCCTGCGTATCGTCTCCGGCCGCACCGAGAGCCACGTGTTCCTCGTCGATCTGCGCTCGAAGAAGATCACCGGCAAGGCGGCAGAAGCCGTGCTGGGCAGCGCGCATATCACGGTGAACAAGAACTCGATCCCGAAGGACCCGGAAAAACCCATGGTGACCTCGGGCATCCGTATCGGCAGCCCGGCCATGACCACGCGCGGCTTCACCGAAATTGAAGCCGAGCGAGTAGCCCATCTGATCGCCGACGTGCTGGACGCGCCGGAAGACCAGGCCGTGATCGAGCGCGTGCGCAATGAAGTGTCTGCGCTGTGCAAGAAGTTCCCGGTCTACGGCGCCTGAAAACGCCACTGAAAAGTGAGAGGTGAAATGCTCAATCCTTCAACGCGCCGACAGGCTTCACGTTTCACCTTTCACGCTGCAGGCATGACGCGCGCAGGGCGTGCGTCATGAAATGCCCCTTCTGCGGATCGGCATCCACCCAGGTCACCGACACGCGGGAGAATGACGAAGGCGACATCATTCGCCGCCGTCGTCGCTGCCCGGATTGCGACAAGCGCTTCACCACCTATGAGCGCATTGAGCTGAAGCTCCCTCAGGTCGTCAAGAAGAACGGCAGCCGGGCGGAGTTTGACCGCGACAAGCTCCAGGCCAGCATGAAGCTGGCGCTGCGCAAGCGTCCGGTGAATGCCGAAAGCGTCGAGCATGCGCTGGATCGCATCGAAGGCCGTCTGCTCTCGCTGGGCGAACGCGAGGTCCAGAGCGAAAAAATAGGCGAGCTGGTCATGCGCGAACTCAAGCGCATGGACAAGATCGCCTACATCCGCTTTGCCTCGGTGTACCGCAATTTCGAGGATGCCGAAGAATTCTCCGAAGTCATCCGCGAGGTCACCACCCCGGCGCGCACCAAGAGCCGAACCCGCGCAGGCAGCTGATGGCGGTCGATGACCACGCTTTGATGGCACGCGCCCTGGCGCTGGCCGAAAACGGGCTCTACACCACGACCCCCAATCCACGCGTCGGCTGTGTCATCACTGATCGGCACGGAACGATTCTGGGCGAAGGCTGGACCCAGCCAGCCGGTCAGAACCATGCAGAAATCCAGGCTCTACAGGATGCCCGCCGCAAAGGCCACGATCTGCGTGGCGCTACCGCTTACGTCACGCTGGAACCCTGCTCGCACTTCGGGCGGACGCCGCCGTGCTGCAATGCGCTGATTGACGCCGGCATCGCCCGCGTGGTCGCTGCCGTGGAAGACCCCAACCCGCTCGTCGCCGGCAAGGGTCTGGAGAAGCTAAAGGCCGCCGGCATCGAAGTCTCGACTGGCGTCGGCGCTGACGCCGCGCGCGAGATCAACGCCGGCTTTTTCTCGCGCATTCTGCGCGGCCGCCCCTTCGTGCGCATGAAGATCGCCGCCTCGCTTGACGGCAAGACTGCGCTGGCCAATGGCGAGAGCAAATGGATTACCGGCGACGCCGCCCGAGCAGATGGCCACCACTGGCGGGCGCGATCCTGCGCGGTGCTGACCGGGATCGGCACCGTGCTGGCCGACGACCCCGCGCTGAATGTGCGTGCCGTCGTCACGCCACGCCAGCCGCGCCGAATCATCGTCGACAGCCACTTGCGCACCCCGCCGACGGCGAAAATCCTCATCGGCGGCAATACGCTGATTGCGTATTCACACGGCAATACAGACAAGCAATCCGCCCTGACGGAAGCGGGAGCCGCGCTCCGCGCCTCGGGTGGTGCAGACGGACGCATTGAGCTGGCTGGCCTGCTCGCCGCACTGGGGGCGGAGGGCTGCAATGAACTCCTGGTGGAAGCCGGCGCCACGCTCAATGCGGCCTTCATCCAAGCCGGGCTGGTGGATGAATACCTGATCTACCTCGCGCCACGCTTCTTGGGCGATCCTGCCCGCGGCCTCGCCCGCTTGCCGGACTACCACTCGATGGCCGAACCACCGACACTGTGCTTCACCGCCTGCACGCCGGTCGGCGAAGACCTGCGCATCCTCGCGCGCCCCGCCTCAAACAGGCCTGCGTCAGACTGACGCGCCAAGCTTCCCGCACACCGCACAGTCCGGGTCACGGCTATAGCGCACGGTTCGCATGCTCATGCCCAGTGCCTCGATCAAGAGCAAGCGGCCCACCAACGGTTCACCGCAGCCAGCGAGTATTTTCAGGGCTTCAGCTGCTTGCAGAGCCCCCACAATGCCAGTCAGCGGCGCGAAAATTCCCGTGACCGCACAGCGCATTTCTGCGACATCCTCGCCTTCCGGAAACACACAGTGATAGCAGGCGTTGTCGACGTCACGCAGGTCATACACGGAAACCTGTCCGTCAAAACGCACCGCGGCGCCCGACACCAAGGGCTTGCGATGCCGGAGACATGCCCGGTTGATCGCATGGCGTGTCGCAAAATTGTCGCAGCAGTCCAGCACCACCGTTGCTTGAGAAACCGCCTGCTCCAGCAGCTCTCCCTCCAGCCGGTGAGGGATCAGCTGGACCCGGGTCGTTGAGTTGATCCCCGCCAGAGTCTGTTGCCCCGACTCGACTTTAGACATGCCGGCGCGATCTTCACGATGCAGGATCTGGCGTTGAAGATTGCTCAGATCGACCGTATCACCATCCGCCAGAATAATGTTTCCAACCCCGGCAGACGCCAGATACAGCGCAGCCGGCGAGCCCAATCCACCGACGCCGATCACCAGCGCTGTACTGTCGATGATCGCCTGCTGGCCCGCCACGTCTATTTCAGGTAGCAGGATGTGGCGGGAGTAGCGAAGTAATTGTTCGTCATTCATTGCGGCAACGGGATTTGTTCAAGCACGTCAGTGTATCAATACAGCCCAGCCTGCATGAAAAAAGGCGCGGTCTCTTTCGAGCACCGCGCCAGTTTGGCCCGTGACGGTCCACTTCCGTCACAAGGCCTTGCTGCTGTCCACCTTTCGCGCCCTGCTTGGTTTGCGCCGGATCGCGCCCGGGTCAAACTCACCATCGAGTCCTTTCAAAGCGTCCTTGCGCGCCTTCAAGGCCATTTTGAATGCACCCTCTTCACCATATTTCTTGACCGAGAACTTTACCCGCTTGCGCCGACCGTCCGGCAGCGGCCACGAGGCCACCCAGAACCAGCGCTGCTTTTCATCCGGCAGATCGCGTGTTTCTGAAGCGCAATAGCGGCAGACACCCACCACACCGGAACGGTTATTCTTTTTGATGATATTGGAATACTCCCGCATCGAGAAAGGGGGATTCTTGGCGATCACTTCATCTCGATAGGCTTTGGCCGCAACGAAAGATTTCTGTTTGCCACCGTGCACGCCATCGCTGAAGTGCTTGCGATAAATCACGCCGCGCCGCTGAACCGTCACCAGCCAGCCATGGGTGCGACTCACTTCGTTGTCTACACGACTAATTCCGTACACGCTGCCTCGGCTCACTTCATACCTCCATCTGTCGGTCACTACGGCGGCAATAGCAGTCTTTTCGGCGCGAGTTTGGTAAAACTTTAGGGCAGTGCGACAAGATCAGCGCGCACCGCCAGAGCAATTTCGCCCACGTCTTCGCAAACCCAGCCTTCGCGCGGCTTGCGCTGCCTCTCAAGGCAGTGTCCCCCCATCAGGCATTCAAGCATTGCGCGCCGCCTGTCGGTATTGGATGTACAAGCCGGCCCAGCTGTCCATTCGAGCCGAAGGAGAAACGCATGCGAATCACTGAATCGAACCTGCAAACGCAAAGCGCGGCCTATGCCTACACGCGCCAGAGCCAGCACACGACGCTCGATGTTTCCATTGGATCAGGCGGCACCACCCAAGCCTCAAGCGCTACACCCTCCGCGCTGGTCGAGTTGTCCAGCGAGTCTCTCGCCGCGCAAGAGGGGGCTGAGCATGCAGACAGTTTTGACCCCAAGCTAAGCCTGCTGATTTCCCTGATCGAGCGCCTGACTGGCCGCAAAGTTCAGCTATTTGACGCCGCGTCGATGGGTGATGAGCCCTCGCGGGCCGAGGCAGCGCCCGCCCAAGCGCCATCGTCGGCGCCCAGCGCACAGGGCCTGGAGTGGTCGATACATTTCGAGTCCCGCCGCGTCCGTGAGGAGGCGGAAGCCGTCGGCTATCAGGCCAAGGGCTCCGTCACAACCGCAGATGGCCGGAAAATCGATTTTGAACTCGGCCTGACGATGCAGCGCTATCAACGCACGGAAACCAGCCTGTCATTTGACGCAGGCAACGCACCGAAGCAAAAAGACCCGCTGGTGCTGAACCTGGCGAGCGACCAGGTCCGCTTGAGCGGCGAAAGCGTACGCTTCGACCTCGACCTGGACGGGCAGCAGGACAGGCTGGCGAAGCTGGCGGTCGGCAGCGGCTATCTGGTGCTGGATCGCAACCGGAACGGCAAAATTGATGACGGCAAGGAACTCTTCGGCCCGGCAAGCGGTGACGGTTTCAGCGAGTTGAGTGCGCTTGACTCCGACCGTAACGGCTGGATCGACGAAGGCGACACGGCCTACGGGCAACTGGCGGTATGGCGACCGGAAGAAGGAAGCATCTCGCTCGCGGAGGCCGGTGTCGGCGCCATTGCGCTTGATCGTCGCGCCACGCCTTACACCTTGAAGGTCGGCGATACTGAAGGAGGAAGCATCCGCACCACCGGGATATTCCTGACCGAAGCCGGCGAGGCAAAAACCATCCAGCAGATAGACCTCGTGGCCGGCTAGCGATGCCGCCGACCGGCCTCAGTCGTCAACCAGACGGAGCTCGACGCCCGACAGGGTCTGGTTGATCGCCTTGATCGCGGGCTTGCCGTGCTCGGCAGCCTGCAACTCGGCCATGGCAAGCCGCCTGACCAGTGTGGTGACCAGGCGGGAGCGGAAATGCTCGACGCATTCTTCGGAAGCAAGGGCAAGCGCCGAGGGCGTGATTTCGATGTAGCGCACCATCGTCTTGCTAATCACCGAAACGCTTTGCAAATGCTCCACGCTATCCATATAGGCGGATTCGCCGAAACTGTCGCCTGGCAGGATGGTTCCCACCACTTTCCCCTTCACCGAAAGCTCCAGCTCGCCATCGATCAGCACGCCGAAACGCTGGTCAGTGCTGCCCTCGCGAATCAGCTGCGTCATCTCGTCAGCCAGCTTCCAGGCGGAAACCCGGACCACTTCCCAGATTTCGACATCTTCAAACTCGGTAAAGAAGTGCAGCCGCCGGATCTGACTGAAGCGCGCATTATCGGAAACCGGATCTTTCTCGTCGAAGATCTTGAACTGGATGCCTGACAACTCCTTCGCAAACTCGGCACCGTTCTTGTAGCGGGAGTACAGATCCTTTTCCATGGCCTTGCGGATCACCCCGTCGACCGCTTCGGGCACATTCGGATTCAGCTGGCTTGCCGCCGGCGTATCGGTGTTGATGATCTTGTAGACCAACTGTGCGGGATTCTTGGCGCGGAAGGGCAAGCGCCCCGTCAGCATGTGGAAGAACACGACGCCCAGCGAATACAGATCGGTCTTCTGGTTCAGCGGGTAATTCTTGATCTGCTCGGGCGACATGTAGGCGGGTGAGCCCACACCCATGATGAAGGTCGAGTCCTGATCACTCTTCTTCCTGACGTTCATGGCCAGGCCAAAATCGGTAATCTTGACGTTGTCGTTCTCGTCAACAAGGATGTTGGCCGGCTTGATGTCGCGGTGCACAATCCCCTGCCGGTAGGCGTAGTCAAGCGCCATGCAGCACTTGAAGATAATGCTGGTCGTGCGGTGCACGGGCAGCATCTTCTCAAACGTGCAGTAGTCCTCCAGCGAGCCACCCGGAAAATACTCCATGACGATGTAGGCCTCGTCCGGCTCGATGATCACTTCGTAGATCTTGATGATGTTCGGATGATCCAGCTTCTGCGCAGCAGCTTCTTCGGCGCGCAGGAGCTTGAGCAGGCGCCGGTTCCACTTGGCCTCGTCCTTGGCGCGATCCTTGAAACTGATGTACTTAAGCGCCACCGGCTGCGGGTAAAAGGGATTCTCTGCAAGATAGACCGTCGCAGTCGCGCCACGCCCTACCTCGCGGATGATCTTGTACTTCCCGACGCGTTCTGGCTGACCGGACATTCCACTGCTTCCTGCCGACAGGCTCGATTCCTGAGATTTCCGTCAGATCATAGCGCATAAGACCGGGGACACCGCAAGGACATGCCTCAAAAGTAGTAAGACCCCGAATCAACAGCGCGACACACAGAGTATCGGCAGCGGCGAAACAGGCTTGAGACAGACAGGCGCTTAAGGCGACTTCTCTCGGGACACGCGATAACTGCGCACCAGGCGAAGGAAGTGCGACTCGGGCTTGTTGTCATAACGCACCTGCCCGACGTTGAAATCAACGGTGTGCGCGCCACCGAGATAGGCTGCCCGGCTGCTGGAGCTCCAGTACCAGTCAGGCTCCGTATAAGGGAAGAGTGCTTCATCAATGGCAGGGCGCAGGCGGGACTGATCGACGATGGCGTACAGCTCCTTCAGGTTTGGCAGACGCCAGTCACGGTGGCCCTTGTAGGCCCTAGCGTTCGCATGCGCGACGGCAGAAAAAGCGGCCGGCCAGTCGAGATGGAGCGAGCGCCCGAATCGGCAGCCTGCGCCGTGACGACCATGGATACAGGCGTCCCACTCCAGTCCGTTCTCGTGATCGACAACGGTACCGTAACGGCTTGCCCGCAGCGCAGGCGCGGCGTTGGAGCCGCTGACGAGGCGCAGCAGCATGCGATTCGATGCGGGCAGGGCAAAGCTCTTTGCGCTTTGATCCATCGACCGACCCTGGTAGCCAAAAACCCTCACCAGAACTGACGATCCGGGCAGGCGATCGGCCGAACGAAACCAGCCGCGCCGGGCATCAATGAAGAAACTCGTGTCGATTCCGGCAACAGCGTTCCCGAGATCCGACACCGACAACAGGTCTGGCAGCGAGGGCAGGCGCCAGTCGCTCACCCCGCATGGCCCTGAGCCCTGTGCCGCTCGCACGGCTTCGGCGGCCTCTTCCTCATCCATGTCTGCACTGTCTGGGCTTGCCAGTAACCACAACAAGCCGGTGACCTGATCTCGCACACAACGGTGCGCCTCGGTGGGTTTGCCCTGATCATCCAGAGGCACAGGCGCGCCACGGAAGTCGAGCGCGACAAAATCAAACCCGGCCTCACCGCCGCCATGGCGATGCAAGGCGTCCCGGTTGCGCGCGGCATCTCGCCCATAGACGCCGTCCTGACCTGCCAGCGTCACCATCGGATCATCGCAGGCCAGCATCCGCCCGTCGTTGCCATAGCACCGCGCTTGCCCCGTATCGTTCAAGGCCGCAGCGCACAGGCAGGGCAGAAAGCTCAGCGCGAGGAGGCCGCTACGCCAGGATTTTTCCATCTTGCAAGTTCAACACGCGGCCGGCGCGCCGCGCGAGGTCCGGATCGTGGGTCACGATGATCAGGGCAGTGCCGAGGCGGGCATTCAGCGCAAGCATCAACTCGAACACTGTCGACGCCGTTTCGCGATCCAGATTGCCCGTCGGCTCATCCGCCAGCAGCACCCGGGGCTCTGTCACCAGCGCACGTGCAATCGCTGCACGCTGCCGCTCGCCCCCGGAAAGTTCTGCAGGCGTGTGCTGTATCCGGTGCCCAAGACCGACAGCTTCCAGCATTTTCTGCGCCCGTTCATGCGCCTGGGCGGCCGGCATCCGCCGGATCACCAAGGGCATGGCCACATTTTCGAGCGCCGTGAATTCCGGCAGCAAATGATGAAACTGGTACACGAAGCCCATCGATTCATTGCGCATCCTGCCACGCTCAGCTTCGCTCACACGGGTCATCGCCCGCCCAAGCAGATGCACCTCGCCTTCGCTCGGCGTATCCAGGCCACCCAGCAGATGCAGCAGGGTGCTCTTGCCAGAACCCGACGCACCAATTACTGCGAGGGTTTCACCCCGCAAGACGCGCAGATCGATCCCTTTCAGCACCGGTACCGCACCCGCCCCCCCACCATAGGTTTTGACCAGTCCCTGACAGGCCAGCACTTCTTCAGCCGAGACCATGCTTTGCTCACTCATAACGCAGCGCCTCCGCAGGATTGATGCGCGACGCGCGCCAGCTCGGATACAGGGTTGCCACCAGGGTCAGCACGAAGGCGATGCCGACGACACCCACCACATCCCCCCATAGCAACTGCGAGGGCAAGTCCGAGATGTAGTACACGTCCTTGGCAAGAAACTGGACGCCCAGCGTCTGCTCGATCCAGGGCACCAGGGTGCTCACATTCAAGGCGAGCAGAACGCCGCCCGTGACGCCGACTCCCAGCCCGATCAGCCCCATCAAGGCACCTTGAATCACGAAGATGGTCATGACCGAACCGGGACTGGCGCCGAGGGTACGCAGAATGGCGATGTCAGCACGTTTGTCCTGCACCGCCATCACCAGGGCGGAGACAATATTGAACGCGGCCACGGCTACGATGAGCGAGAGGATGATGAACATCACCGTTTTCTCCATCTGCACGGCGCGGAAGAAGTTCGCGTGGCTCTGCGTCCAGTCCGTCACCCAGGTTTCGGGCGGCAGCTCGTGGCTCAGTGAGGCCACCAGCTGACGGGCGAGAAACATGTCGGTGAGCTGCAAACGCACGCCGCTCACGCTGTCGCCCATCTGGTAGAGCGTTTGCGCATCTTTCAGATGGATCAGCGCCAGACCGGAGTCAAACTCGAACATCCCGGCCTCAAAGATTCCAACCACGCGGAACTGCTTGAGCCGAGGCAACACGGCCGCGGGTGTCACCAGACCCTGTGGCGCAATCAGCGTCACCTTGTCACCTGTGCGCACACCCAGCGCCCGTGCCAGCTCCACCCCCAGAATCACACCGAATTCGCCCGCCTTCAGATCGGTGAGCTTGCCGGATCGCATGTGCTTGGCGAATTCCGCCACCTTGTCTTCCAGCGCCGGCTCGATACCCCGCACCACGCTGCCGCGCACGGTCTGGTCCATCGACAGCATCGCCTGCTGCTGCACGAAGGGCGCGGTGGCCACCACCTCTTTGTGGCCCTTGGCTATCGCCTCATAGCGCTCCCAGTTCCGCAAGTCACCGTCAAAGGCGCCGATCTGGGCATGCGAGGCCACGCCGAGAATGCGCGTGCGCAACTCTTGCTGGAAGCCGTTCATGACCGAGAGCACCACGATCAGCGCGGCAACGCCCAGCGCGATCCCGGCCATCGAGACGAAGGAAATGAAGGAGATGAAGCCGCCGCCCGAGACGTTTCGGCGCTTTGCCCGCACGTAGCGCAGGCCGACAAGGAGTTCGAATTTCATAGCCGCGCAATGCTACACTGCCCCGGCGCTCAGCGCACCCGAAGCCTAACGCTTTCATGCCAGAAGGCTTAAGAACCGAAATCCAGACGCCGTGAGTTTTCACCCCTCCATGGGCGCAAATGCCCAGCGCAAACTGCAAGCCCGCAATCGGGTGAGCTGCATCCTCCCTGGCCTAGTCTGGCCGGGCAGCGTCGGCACCAGTCTGCAGAATCTGGTTTTACCTGGCCTCGCCGCCCTGCTCGGGCGCGCACGCGTTGAAAATCTGCCCGCAGAGCCTTATGCAGCCTGGCTCTCCAGGCAGTTTGGCGCAGAGAGTCTGCCCTGGGGCGCATTGCGTTGGGCGGGTGAAGACCTGCCGGGCGAAGCAAACGCCTACACGCTGTGCGCCGATCCGGTCTCGCTCGCCTTTGCCCGCGATGCGCTGATCCTCAAAGGCCCGCGCGAACTGGCCTTGCAGCCAGATGAAATCGCCGCCCTGATCAGCACCCTGAATACCGAGTTCGCCGATGTCGGCCACTTTCACGCCGCCAGCCCCGAGCGCTGGTATCTGCTGCCGGCTCAAGCTGCCGGCGTGCGTTTCCAGCCGCTGGCGGACGTGCTGGGCCGCCCGGTCGCATTGTTCCAGCCCGAAGGCAATGACGCCGCCCGCTGGGCACGGCTCGCCAACGAGATCCAGATCGTTCTCCACAACCACCCGGTGAATCGCGCCCGTGAAGCGCGCGGCCAGCCGCTGGTCAATGCCCTGTGGTTATGGGGCGAAGCCGGCCTAGCCGCCGCGTTGTGCGCGCCCGCCGACACCCTGATTGGCGACGACCCGATGCTTCGCGGCCTCGCCAAAACCTGCCAGACACCCTGGCTCAGTGGAGCCGCCGCAGGCAAAGGCGTGGGCGGCCACAGCTGGTGGCTGGATACGGACTTGCAGCAAGCCGCACTGGCCGGCGACTTCATGGCCTGGCTGGCCGCCCTGCAGCGCCTCGACGCCGAACTGCTTCAGCCGCTCTGGCAAGCCTGGCGCAGCGGCCAGCTCGCCGAACTCCAGCTGATCGCCCCCTCCGACAAAACCCTGCTCCAAGCCCTGCTTGGTAAGCCGCATCGGCTGGCCTTCTGGCGCAAGCCTTTGCCAGCAGCCAAGCTGGGCGCGGTTCTCGGCACCCCCTTCTCTGAAACCCAGTCATGACGCGCCTCACCCAACGCCAAGCCCCTGCCCCGCTCACCCGCAAGCTCACCGAAGCGGGCCTGCATCCGCTGCTGGCGCGGCTGTATGCGGCGCGTGGCATTACGTCTGCGGCAGAGCTGAAAACCGATCTGGGCGCGCTGCTTTCGCCCGAAAGCCTGAAAGGCACGAAGGAAGCGGCCGAACTGCTCGCGGACGCCATCGAGGCCGAGGTGCGCATGGTGATCGTGGCCGATTACGACTGCGACGGCGCCACGGCCTGTGCGGTCGGCCTGCGCGCCTTGCGCGGTATGGGCGCGCGCGATGTGCATTACGTGGTGCCGGATCGGGTGATCCACGGCTACGGCCTCTCACCCAGCGTGGTGGCCGAAGTCGCCAAGCTTGAAGCCGACATCCTGATCACCGTCGACAACGGCATCGCCAGCGTTGACGGCGTTGCGGCGGCCCAGGCGCTGGGGATGACCGTGCTGATCACCGACCACCACCTGCCCGGCGAGACCCTGCCGACGGCGGAAGTGATCGTCAATCCGAACCAGCCCGGCTGCAGCTTCGCCAGCAAGAATCTCGCTGGCGTCGGCGTGATGTTTTACGTCGCGCTGGCGCTGCGCGCCGAATTGCGCCGCCGCGGCTGGTTCAACGCCGAGAGGCCAGAGCCGAATCTTGGCGCCCTGCTGGATCTGGTGGCGCTGGGAACGGTGGCCGACGTGGTGAAGCTCGATGCCAACAACCGCCTGCTGGTGCGCCAGGGGCTGGCGCGGATGCGTGCCGGCAAGGTGCAGGCCGGCATCAAGGCGCTGTTTGGCGCCGCCGGGCGCGAACCGGCGCGTGCCACCACCTTCGACATGGGCTTTGCGCTGGGCCCGCGCCTGAATGCCGCCGGGCGGCTGGCCGACATGGCGCTTGGCATCGAATGCCTGATCACCGATGACTACGGCCGCGCCTTCA
The DNA here is from genome assembly GCA_016718265.1 of Uliginosibacterium sp. GTDB lineage: Bacteria > Pseudomonadota > Gammaproteobacteria > Burkholderiales > Rhodocyclaceae > Uliginosibacterium. The sequence goes on from JADKDZ010000007.1 coordinate 91,623, forward strand.
ACATCGCCCAGGATCTCGACAAGCTCAACCGCGAGCGCCGCAGCATCGAAGAAGAAATGCGCGACGCCGCGCTCGCCACGCTGGAAGAAACCCATATCGACGAATCGCCCGCGATCGCCTTGTTCGAGCCCGAATGGCACCAGGGCGTGATCGGCATCGTCGCAGGCCGGATCAAGGATCGCGCCCACCGCCCGACCATCGCCTTCGCCCGCGCCAACGATCACGATGGGGATGGCGAACTCAAAGGCTCGGGCCGCTCGATTGCCGCGCTGCACCTGCGCGACGCGCTGGATCTCATCACCAAGCGCCATCCCGATCTCATCCTCAAGTTTGGCGGCCACGCCATGGCGGCGGGTCTGACGATTCGCGAAGCCGACTTCCCGCGCTTCCGCCAGATCTTTGCGGATACCGTGGCTGAGCTCGTCCCCGCCAAAGACCTGCAGCGCACCCTGGAAACCGACGGCGCGCTCGAAACCGGCTACATGAGCCTGGAAACCGCCCGCCTGCTGGATGCCGAAATCTGGGGTCAGGGCTTCGCCGCGCCGCTGTTCGAAGACGTATTCCAGGTCGACAAGCAACGCCTGCTCAAGGAACGCCACCTCAAGCTCCAGCTCTCCAAGCCCGGCGCGGTCTTCGACGCCATCCAGTTCAACTGCGCCGAAAACGTACCCGGTCAGATCCGCGCCGCCTACCGGCTATCGGTGAATGAGTACCAAGGTGTCGCCAGCGTGCAGTTGATGCTGGAATACTTTGAACCCGCCTGAAGCCCTCCCTCGTTTGCAGCCTGCCCGCATAGCACCCAAGCCTGGACCCTGATGAATCAAAATCCCTATCAAGCCCCTACCGCTGCACTCGGCGATCCACAGCTTCCGGAGCCCCCAAAGCCGGCCCAGGTTCAGCTCGCCGTACGGACAATGTGGGTGGTTTTCGTCGTCGGCCTGATCAGTCTTCACCCATGGATACGAGGCGATTGGTGGGCCATCAAAGCGCCGGATGTTCCCGAGGCTGGGCCCGTGTTCACTGTCATCATGGTCGCTATCCTGCTCTTCTCAAGCGTAACCAGTGCAGTACTGATCTGGCTGGTCAGCAGGCGCCATGGCTGGGCACGATGGGGCGTACTCGTATGGGTGCTCGTCGGCTGTTGGGGGCTGGTCGCCGATCTGCCCAGCGTGTGGGCTGAAACGCCCTTGGCATTGATCGTCGACAGTGCGACGGTGCTTCTCGACGCTGCTTGTTGCTACCTGCTCTTCATTGGAGACGGCGCGAAGTGGTTTCGCCCGACGCCCTCTGCCTGAACGTCCAGGGCCGCTGCAGCACGCAATTCGGACGAATGCCAGATGACCCAGATCAAAAGCGGCTTGCAGCTCACGCCGCTCTGCCTACCGGCTATCGGTAAGTGCGCCCGAAGGTGTCGCCCGCATGCAACGGAAGCTGGAATATTTCGAGCGAGGCTTGCACACTCATAGCTGACGGCTAGCCGCCCGAACGGCGGTGCATCCGCGCGGCACAGCTTTTCACCTGATTGTTTGGGCGAGCACAAGCCCGATAGCCGTTTGCTGCATGTACACTGCCGCGCTCAGGCTTGACGGGCCGCCCTTTTAGCTTTTCAGACGAGGACACTACATGGAACCCAGCTATCGCGTCGTTTTCCGCGGCGAATTGCGCCCGGGATTCGAACTTTCTGCGGTCAAGCAGGCAGCGGAGGTCCGGCTGAAGGCTCCGGCGGCCATGCTGGCGCAGCTGTTTTCCGGACGCCGGGTGATCCTCAAGAAAGGTATTTCGCAAGAAATCGGCAACCGCTATCTGGCCGAGCTGGAAAACCTGGGCATGCATGCGCTGCTCGAAGCAGAAGCCACCGAGCCGCCTGCGATCGCCGAAGAGGCCCCGACGCCCGCGGTGGCTAACCCGGCCGTCTCCCCCGCGAGCGTTGCGGGGAATGACATGAAAGTCAGTCTGGCGCCGTCTCCAACGCCTGACCCCATGTATTCGCAAGACCTGAGCGCCTACGCGCCACCGACAGAAATAGTCAGCTTCAGTGCGCGCGGCAGCGCGGCCGACGCGACCGTGTTTGTGCATCGGAATACGCCACTGGATGCCGATTTGTTGAAGCTCGCCGAGGCCGCAGCGTCACCTTCGCTGGTGCTTCCGGCCCGCGCTGCAACGCCCGTCGAGTCGCCGGCAGCGCACCACATCCCGCCCGCCGAAGCGACGGTGTTCGTCCCCCGCGACACGAAGATGATTCGCCAGCTTCTGGACACCCCGGCTGCAAGCACAGAACCCACTGTGTTTGTGCCGAAATCGGAGGGCCCGGACGCAGCGCACCGCGCTTCCGATCTGCCGCCGGCAGAAGCCACCGTCTTCGTACCACGCAGCAAGTCGACCGCGCCGCGACGCAGCTTTGACTCGGAACGCACGCTGATCGCGAGCGCTGAAACGCTTGCCGAGTATTTTTCGGCGACGAATCCGGTTCAGAGTCCTGACGAACCCTCCTTGCTCGAAGACAGCGGCGCCACGGCCGCCAAGCCAGATCCCGTCAGCGCACCGAGCAATCGTGGTTCCAACGACCAAACCGTTCTCGCGGCAGCACTCCCGGCTGCGCCACGTCCACGCTCGAACGACACCACGGTCTATGTGGCCCCTAAACAGGTCGAAAGCCCCGCCGCAACGCCTGCAGCACAAAGCGTGAAGAAGCCTCGGCCCAAGCCAGCGGTCGAGATGGATGACGATTGGGAAGAAGTACCGGAGAAGAGCGGCAAGGGCCGTGCCGTCGTGCTGGTCGTGCTGCTGGCCGCTGCGGCCGCAGGCGCGTATTACTACTACTTCATGCAGTAGGCGACAGCGCGGCCGTCACCTGAGCGACGAGCGCGTCGATCCACGCCGGCTGGATGTCGGATTGCGGCAGCACCACGTCCAGGACCAGCACCTGTAGCCGATCTTCAGGCATGCCCAGTGCAGCGGCAAGCTGGACGGCCTCTACGAGCCCTACCCCGTGGGAAGACAAGCGCAGAGCGGCTCCTGGAAGGTCTGCCATTTTCAGCCAATGAATCGCGCCCGCCGGGCCGTCACCGAGCAATGCATCGATGACAAGGGCGCGAGAACACGCCAACAGCAAAGGCGTCAGCTCGCTTGGGGTGCGACAGGCGCGCAGCGCGACCGCCTCGGGCAGGCCACGCTCGCCCAGCGCATCGATCACCGCCCATCCCAGCCGATCCGCCCCGTGGGGCGAACCGATCCCGGCCACCAGCACTCCGCCCACGCGACGCCCCTTACTCCCGGTGCACTGTGAGCTTCAGAAAGTGGGTGGAGCAGGACAGACAGGGGTCGTAATTGCGAATCACCTTCTCGCACAGCTCGCAGAGTTCTTCGTCTGAGTGGTCGAGGCCGAAGTGCTCCATCGCGGAGTTCAGGTTCTGCTCCAGGCGCGCCTGATTCTGCGAGGTGGGCGGAATCATCGCCGCGCTGAGCACCTCGCCGCGTTCGTTCAGCTCGAAGCGGTGGTAGATCATGCCGCGCGGGGCCTCGGTGCAATGATGGCCGACACCCGCGCGCGGCGTGAATTCGGTCCACGGGCGTGAAGGCAGCCGGTAGGCCTGCAGGATGTTGAGGCTGTCGACCACCGCAAGGTAGCACTCCAGCGCCCGGGCGGCGATGTTCTGGAACATGTCGCGGCTGGGAAATTTCAGCCCGAGTTCGTGGGACAAGTCCTGAACTTCTTCCGGCAACTGGGAGAAATTCAGATTCATGCGGGCAAGCGGCCCGAGAAAGTAGCTGCTGCCATCAAGCATCGAGTAATGCGCGGTGGAGTGGGCAACCTGATGCTCACGGAAGCGCTCGGGGTATTCCGCAAACGCGATGTTCAGGCCTCGGTCGGACACCAGCCGCCCTTCATTGATCGCATACTCGTGCGGGTGCTGAATGGCGATGCTGACGAAATCCTGCTCATCGACCGGGCACGGCAGGCCAGCAGCCCAGGCGACAAACTCGCGCGCGGTATCACGCGCAGCCAGCAGCTTGTCGACGAGGTCAGCCACCTCATGCTTGGTTGGCGCGCGGTGAAAGCCCCCCACGCGCAGCCCGATCGGATGCACCGAGCGACCGCCCAGCATGCGCAGCAGATCGTTACCCAAGGCCTGGAGGTGCATGCCGCGCTTGACATCGTCGCCATGGCGCCTGGCCATTTCGATGGCATCGGTGAAGCCGAGAAAGTCGGGCGCGGCAAACAGGTTGATATGCAGGGCGTGGCTTTGCAGCCATTCGCCGTAGTACACGATGCGCCGCATCGCGTGCACCCAGGGGTCTTCGACCATGCCGAACACATGCTCCATCGCCCGGATCGAGGTCATCTGGTAGGCGATCGGGCACACGCCGCACACGCGCGCGGCCACGTGTGGCACCTCGGAGAAGTCCTTGCCTTCGAGGAATTTCTCGAATAGCCGCGGTGGCTCGAAGATCTTGAGAAACAGGCTCTCCACCTTGCCATTCCGCGCGGTGAATTCCAGCGCCCCTTCCCCTTCGACACGGGTCAGCAGGGGCACGTCGATGCGGATTTCGCGGTTTGGATCACGGTCAGCAGCGGACGTCATGGCTCACTCCTCCATCCAGGCACTGCCTGAGAAAAGCTGGGTCGCCTCGCTGAACGCGGGGGCGGCGTTATTCACCGAGGCAAACTTGCGCGCCACCTGCTCAGCGCTCAGGCCCAAGCCCATCAGGCGCACGCCAAAACTCGCCGCGTTGATGCTTTCGGCCGGCCCGTAACAGGTGTAGCAAGGCGCACCGAAAGTGGGGCACAAAGCACCGCAACCGGTACGCGTGACCGGCCCCATGCACGGCGAACCCTGGGTAATCATGATGCAGTTGTTGCCGCGACGCTTGCACTCCTGGCAAACCTTCTCGCGTGAAATCACGGGTGGCACGCCAAAGAGCAGGGAACGAATCGCCGCCAGCATTTGCCGCACGCTGACCGGGCAGCCCCAGAGTTCAAAGTCGACCTTGACGTGGTTGGCGATGGCGGCCGAGGTCGACAGTGACTCGATGTACTCCGGCTTGGCATACACCGAACGCATCCACTCGGCCGTATCCGCATTGTTACGCAGCGCCTGAATGCCGCCCGAGGTGGCACAGGCTCCCATGGTCAGCAGGTAATGGCTATTGGCGCGGATTTTCTTCAGACGTTCGACATCGTGCGGGGTGGTGATCGAACCTTCGATGAAAGCGATGTCGACCTGCTCATCTTCTGGTGCGACATGACCCACCTCGACCATGTGCACGATGTCGACCAGCTTGGTCAGCTCGATGAGATCGGTACCCATGTTCACAAAAGCGAGCTGGCAGCCAGAGCAGGACGCAAACTTGTGGATCGCCACCCGTGGTTTGGGAGACTGCGTTGCGGTGTTCATCTCAAAACTCCTTCACGCTCATGAACGGCGCCACGGCGGGCCAGGCGAACACCGGGCCATCCTTGCAGACAAACTTGCCGCCAAACTGGCAATGACCGCAATGCCCGACCGCGCACTGCATGTTGCGCTCCAATGAAACGAAGACCGATTCTCCCGGCACACCGAGCTCGACCAGCGTGCTGGCCGTATCACGCATCATGGCATCCGGCCCGCACATCATGACCACACAGTTGTCTTTGGCATAGTCAGCCTTGTCGAGCAGCACGCCGACACGGCCCAGCTCCCAATGCGGCCAGCGCGTCTTGTCGCGCGAAGCGGTGAGCAGCACCTGGGTATCGGGCAAGGCACGCCAGGCCTCGTACTGGGGCTCCCACAAGCTCTCGTGGCGATGCCGCACAGACTGCATGATCACCAGCCGGCCAAACTCGGCACGATGCGCCACCACGTAACGAATCGACGACATGACCGGCGCACAGCCCAGGCCCGCCGTGACGAAGACGATGTCTTTGCCGCGCGCATGATCCAGCGGCCAGCTGCTGCCAAACGGGCCGCGCACACCAATGTGGCTGCCGGCGGGCAGTGCCATCATGGCTTTGGTGACCCGCCCCACCGCACGGATGGTGTGCCACAGGTTCGAGCCGTCGCCAGACATGACCGAAATCGCCACCTCGCCGACGCCATAGAGGTAGAGCATGTTGAACTGGCCGTGGCGAAAACTGTAGTGCTGAGCGACGTCGGGGTCAGTAAACCGCAACTTCCAGGTAAAGGTGTCGGGCGTTTCCTGCACGCGCTCAAGTATCTCGGCCTCGTGCGGCAGATAGCAGTTCTGCGTTTTCATCGTGCCCCCTCCTCGTCTGCCAGCAGGCGATTGGCTTCGAGCGCGAAATCGATCCCGGCCGGACACCAGGTGGTACACCGCCCGCAGCCCGTGCAACCCGTGCGCCCGTATTGTTCGACCCAGGTGGCGAGCTTGTGGGTCATCCACTGCCGGTAGCGGGCCCGCGTGTGCTCGCGCACCACCTCGCCAACAAGGTAGCTGTGGTCTTCGCTGAAGCAGGAATCCGCATCCCGCCAATGCTCGGTCGTCTTGCCGTTGAGCGCCGGGTTATCGAACTCGCGGTGGCAGAAGCAGCTGGGGCAGACCGCCGTACAGTTGCCGCAAGCGAGGCAACGTTCGGCAATATCGTCCCAGATCGGGCTTTCGAGGTTCTGCATCAGGCGTGGTAGCAGATGCTCGTCAGGCAAGCGGCGCGTTTGCGCAGTACGACACGCTTCCCCTTGCGCGCAGGCAAGGGCGATCTGCTCGGTCGTGGCCGCCGTGGTCGGGAAATCGGTCATCAGCATCGCCCCGCGCGATGAGCCAACGCGCACGATGAAACCCTCGTCCAGCTCATCGAGCAGAATGTCGTAGCCGCCCGAGACCTCGGGGCCATCGCCGGTTGAGGCGCAGAAGCAAGTTGATGCGGCATGACTGCAATTGACCGCCACCAGCAGCAGTTTCTCGCGCCGGGCGCGGTAGTATGTGTCGACGTACTTGCCGCGCAGAAAATGCGCATCCTGCAGCGCCAGCGCGGCCAGATCGCAGGCCCGCGCGCCGATGATGGCGGTTTTCTCGGCTTGCCCATGGGTCGGCTCGAAATGCAGACGCCCTTCCTTGCGGACCACGCTCCAGAGCCGCTCGCGCGGCACGAACACATAGGGTTTGATGGCGCTCGCGGTGTTCGCCCAGGCGAAATAGCGTTTGCTGCCGTTGGGCACCAGGCGGTATCGCCCGGGAGATTGCTCGTCACTGAGGCCTTGCGGCAGATCTTCGGCCCCGGCGATCTCGCAATACACCAAGCCCCCCTGCCCGGGCTCGACACGAGGACCGATGACGCGATAGCCCGCCTCTTTGATGGCAGCGATCAGGGTGGCCAGCTTCTCGCGGGGGAAATATCGCATCTCGTTCATGATCCGGGCTCCAGTTCAGGATTGGCCAGCCACCACACTATTTTTCAAACATGCACCATCCAAAGCCTAGTCAGCACTGCGTGAAATTCAATCGATCCTATAATCTTGTAACCCGGCGCAGCCGAAACGTGCCCATCCGGCCTGATCGCGGCGAACCAATCCTTACAGGTGGCTTCCATGTGTCTCTCTGTGCCCATGCAGATTCTCAGCCGCGAGGGGGATCGTGCCATCGCCGAAACCCTTGGGGTACGTCGTGAAATCGGGCTCGCCCTGCTGAGCGAACCCTATCCGGAGCCGGGCGACTATGTCGTCGTGCACGTGGGCTACGCCATCGAGCGCATTGACCCTGAAATCGCGGAAGAATCCCTGGCACTCTGGCAGGCCATGCAGGAGCTCAGCAGCCATGCATGAACTCTCGTTGTGCCGCTCGCTGATCGCAACCATGGAACGCCAGCTCGCCAGCATGCCCGAGCATGCCGGACGCCGCGTGCGTGTGCTGAAGGTCAACGTGGGCGCGCTCTCCGGCTGCGAACCGGATCTGCTGGCCCATCTATTTCCCCACGCCTCTCCCGGCACACGTGCTGAAGGCGCCGAACTCGAAATCGAATTCCAGCCGGCCGTTGTGGCCTGTGACGACTGCGGTTGCCGCCACGCGGTGGGGGCAAATCAGCTCTGCTGCCCGGCCTGCGGCAGTCCCAGGGTGGCACTGGTCGCGGGCGACGGCGTGTTTCTCACCGGGATGAGCCTGTGCGCGGATCCCCTCAATGCGACGGAGCTTGCCCATGTGCAATGAGTGTGGCTGTGGCCTGTATTCCCCGTCCGCGCGCCCGGGCGCCGCTGCGCAAAAACCCGCCCCCGACCACGATACCGTGGTCGCGATCCGCGAATCGCTCTACAGCGCCAACGACGAGGTAGCGGCGCAGAACCGGGCCCGATTCCGTCAGCATGGCGTGCTGGTGGTCAATCTGATGTCCAGCCCGGGTGCCGGCAAAACCTATTTGCTGGAGATACTGATTCCGCTGCTCGCCAACCATGGCATGCGCTGTGCCGTGATCGTTGGCGATCTGGAAACCGATAACGACGCACGCCGCATTCAGCGCACCGGCGCACCCGCCATCCAGATCACGACCGGGCAGGCCTGCCACCTCGATGCGGCGATGATTGCCGACGCGCTGATGCCGCTGGATCTCGCCGAGCTCGACATCCTGTTCATCGAGAACGTGGGCAACCTCGTCTGCCCGGCCAGCTTTGACCTGGGTGAGACCATGCGGATCGCGCTGCTGTCGGTCTGCGAGGGTGACGACAAGCCCGCGAAGTACCCGACACTGTTTCACAAAGCCGACCTGATGTTGATTACCAAGGCGGACCTGCTCTCCTTCCTGCCGCAGTTCAGCCCGGCGCGGGCCGAAGCCTGTCTGCGTGCGCTGGCCAGCCGGGCGCCCTGTCTGACTTTGTCAGCGATGCACATCTCCAGCCTGGAGCCGCTTGAGGACTGGATCAAGGACGCCCATGCCGCGCTGCAAAGCGCCCGAACCCGCTGGAAGCCCGCGTAATGGCCAACGCCGCCGAGCGCCTTGAAGCGATCCGTGCCCTCCCGACGCCCGCGGCACCGGTGCGGATCCTCAATGTGTGTGGCGGGCACGAGCGCAGCATCACCGAGATCGGCCTGCGCAGCCTGCTGCCGGGCTGGATCAAACTCCTGCCGGGTCCGGGCTGCCCGGTCTGTGTCTGCCCCGAGGAAGCGATCTATCACGCGATCCGAATGGCCTTGGAGCACCCGCTCACCCTGGTCGCGTTTGGTGACATGCTGCGGGTGCCGGTCAATGTGTCCAAAACGGAACCCGCCTCCCTCGCCGCGGCCCGTGCGGCGGGCGCGGACATCCGCCCGATCGCTTCGCCGCTTGAAGTCATTGCCCTTGCCCGCCAGTTGGCGCCACGCCCGGTCGTGTTCTTCGCGGCTGGATTTGAAACCACCATGGCGCCTGTCGCGGCAATGCTGGCGGATGCCACGCTGCCGGCGAACCTCTTCGTACTGTTGGCCGGGCGCCTGACCTGGCCAGCCGTGAAATATCTGCTCGACGCTGGCGATTGCGGTTTCGACGCCATGATCGCGCCGGGCCACGTTGCCGCAGTAATGGGCGCCAACGAATGGCGCTTCGTCGCGGAGAAGCACGCCATGCCTGTGTCGGTGGCAGGATTCTCTGCAGAAAGCCTGCTGACGGCCGTATACACGGTACTGACGCGTACACGCAGGCAAGAAGCGGCCCTCGACAATGCCTACCCCAAGATCGTCAAGCCTGAAGGCAATCCACAGGCGCAGAAAATGCTGATGAGCGCCTTTGACATCGAAGATGCGAACTGGCGCGGAATCGGCGTAATTCCGCGTTCCGGCTACCGCTTGGCGCAGCGCCATGCCGGGCGCGACGCCGCGGCACGTTTCCCGCTTTCAGCCGGGAGCGAGCGCCGTCGCGCCGGCGAGATGCCGCCCGGCTGCGATTGCGCGGAGGTCCTCTTGGCGCGCAAGGCACCGGATCAGTGCCGGCTCTACGGTACAGCTTGCACGCCTGAGCACCCGGTCGGCCCCTGTATGGTGTCAGACGAAGGGGCGTGTCACATCTGGTGGGCAGCCGGTCTGCGCAAACCGCTCTCGTGAAGAACCCAGGCTCGGCTCACCCAGCGAAAGGCTCGTCATGATTTTCAGAGATTTTGGCCCGACCAATCTTGAATTGAGTGTGCTCCTGGCGCTATTCAGTGCATGGCTGGTATTGAGCATCTCACTACGACGCCTGAAGGGGCAAAAGCACTTCCGCCTTCGCCTGGATGCATCGGTGCGCGTCGTCGAGGCGCTTCGCCAGATGCAAAGCTGCTGCGAGAAGCGGCTGCATACGCATTCCAGCGACCCGATCGAACTGGAGCGCCTGCGCGCGGACTACTCCCAGGCACACAAGGATCTGCAACGTGCGGCCGACCGGGGGCGAAGCCTGTTCTCGGCATCAACCAACGCCGTGCTGAGCTCGCTGATCGATGGTCTGGCGTCAATCGACATCTCGAAGCCGACCGTAGAACGCCTGCAGGACGAGTTGGAGGTCATCACGGCTACGCTGGGCTACTGGCAAAGTACCGTTAAGCGGGAGCTGAAGGTCTGAGTGGCGGACCCCGTGCTGTCACGTTTGCATCTATGCATTTCGGGAACGGTCCAGGGCGTCGGCTTTCGTCCCTTCGTGCACCGCCTTGCGCTTGAGCTTGAGCTTGGGGGCTGGGTGCAGAATCGGAGTGGCACGGTGTGGATTGCGCTGGAGGGCGATGCCGCACCGCTCGCGGACTTCTGTGCGCGGGTAATTCGCGATGCGCCGCCGCTGGCGCGGCCGCAGATCCAGCACCAGCATAGCGAGCCTCTCCTGATTGCGCGCCGCGGCTTTGCGATCCTGCCCAGCCGCAGCGATGAGATAGCCGACATCCACCTGCCCGCAGACACGCATCTTTGCGCGGATTGCCGGCGCGAGCTCTTCGACCCGCAAGACCGGCGCTACCGCTATCCCTTCATCAACTGCACCCAATGCGGGCCACGCTATACCTTGATCGCGGGCCTGCCTTACGACCGGCCCCGCACGTCGATGGCGGCCTTCCCCCTCTGTCCGGCCTGCGAGGCGGAATACCGCGATCCGCACAATCGTCGTTTCCACGCCGAGCCAGTCGCCTGCCCGGCCTGCGGCCCGCAGCTGGCGTGGCGCGGCGCCTCCACCGCCGCTCGCGAAGCCGCACTGCAAGCGGCGCTTGGGGCTCTGCGTGGGGGCGAGATCATCGCGGTGCGCGGCGTCGGCGGTTATCACCTGATGACGGATGCCTGCAACGAAGATGCGGTGGCCCGCCTGCGGTTGCGCAAGCAGCGTCCGGCGCGCCCCTTCGCGGTACTGTTCGACGAGCGCGGCGAAGATGGCGCGGCCATGCTCCGGCGCTTTTTACAGCCCAGCGCTGAGGAGCTCCGCCTGCTGCGGAGCCCGCAGCGGCCGATCGTGCTGGCCGCACAGGCAGAGCCCGCCCTGCTTGCAGCCAGCATCGCACCGGGCATGCCTCGCATCGGCGCGATGCTGCCGCACAGCCCGCTGCAAGCCTTGCTCAGTGAGGGTTTTGGCGGGCCGCTGCTGGCGACCTCGGGCAACCTGTCGGGCGAGCCAATCTGTCTCGACCCGCACGAAGCCGAAGCCCGGCTCGGGCGGATTGCCGATGGCTTCCTGCATCACGACCGGCCTATCCTGCGGCCCGCGGAAGATGGCGTCTGGCAAGTCTTTGGCGCGCGGGCCACGCCGATCCGCATCGGTCGGGGCGAAGCACCGCAGGCGTGGCGCCTCGCCAAACCGCTGGCGCAGCCAACCCTGGCCCTCGGCGGTGAACAGAAGGTCTGCATCGCGCTGGGCTGGGGTGACCGTGCCGTGGTCTCCCCCCATATCGGCGATCTGGCCCACCCTGAGAGTCTGGACTGGCTTGCCCGGGTGGTCGCCGACTTCACCCGCCTCTATCAGGTGGCGCCGCGCCAGATCGCACTGGACGCGCACCCGCAATACCGCAGCCGTGAGTGGGCGCGTGCCACGGGCCTGCCCTGCATCCAGATCTGGCATCACCACGCCCATGCCAGCGCCTTGGCTGCCGAGCATCCGGACGTCCATCAATGGCTCTGCCTGAGTTGGGATGGCGTCGGCCTCGGCCCGGATGGTTCGCTGTGGGGTGGCGAATGCCTGCTTGGCGCGCCCGGCCACTGGCAACGCGTCGCTCGCCTGCGGCCTTTCCGCCTGCCGGGGGGCGAGGCTGCCAGCCGCGAGGGCTGGCGCAGTGCGGCCGGCATGCTTTGGGAAGCGGGCCGCACTGCGCCACTCTGGCATCCGCAGATCGATACCCTCCACGCCGCCTGGCAGCGCGGCTTGAACAGCCCGCCCACCTCGGCAATCGGCCGACTGTTTGATGGCGCCGCCGCGCTGCTCGGGATCTGCCTCGAGGCCAGCTTCGAAGGCGAAGGCCCGATGCGCCTGCAGGCGCTGGCCGAAACGGTTGATCACGGGCCGCGCTGGCCCGTGGCATGGCGGAAAAACGAAGGGCTCTGGGAATTGGACTGGGCGAGCTGGCTCGACGGTTTGCTGGATGAGCATGTCGGGAAGGCGCACCGCGCCTGGGCCTTGCATGATGCCCTCGCGAGAGCCTTGCCAGCACTCATTGAGCGGCTTGCCTTGCCGCAGAGCCTTGCCCTGGGCGGCTGTGGCGGGGTCTTCCAGAATGCCTTGCTGGTCTCGCGTCTGGCTGCACAGGGGCTGGACGTGATACTGCCCCAGCGCCAACCCGCCAATGACGGCGGCCTGGCGCTGGGGCAGTTGATTGAAGTGTCCGCAGGCGCGCCGCTTACTCCTTGCCGCGCATGATCAAGGAAGAGTTCTCGTCTTCCTTGTAGGCGTAAGCAAGTCGCCCATTTCGGATCTCCCCCATCACCACCATGTTGGCACTGATCGCCTCGTGGTCAGCCACGGTGAAGGGCTGGTCGTATCGCGTAACGACTGTGGAACGCACAGCATATTGCAGGCTCTCGAGCGCCGAGCGGATCCGGTCGCCATCCGTGCTGTTGGCCTGGTAGATCGCAAGGTAGAGCAGACGCAGCGCGTCGTAGGTTTGCGCCGCGGCAACCCCGGACGGGATCACCTCAACCTTGTTCAGCTTGCGGTAGGCGGAGCCAAAGTCGAGCCGCACGCCGCGCCACTCGTCTTCAATGAAAGTGACGGCCGTTCGCGCGCCGTCCCCGGCGGGGCCAGCCAACTCCATGAAGGAGCGCTGCGACATGGTCCAGGTCCCCACCAGCGGCACTTTCCAGCCCATTTTGGCAAGGCTCCTGGCTACCATGGCGTCCTCCGCTGCCAGGCCGTACAGCGCGATGGCCTTTGCGCCCGCCGCTTTGGCTTTGGTGAGCTGCGCGGTCATGTCCTGATCACCGATCTTGAAGCTCGCCGTCGCGACGGGCTTGAGCTTGCGCCCCTCCATCTCGATCAAGGCATTTGCCTTGCCAGAGGTGCCGTATGGGGTTTCGTCGTGCAGAATCGCGATCTCGGTAATCTTGCGGCGGTCCACCAGATCCTTGAACATGGCTTTGGTCTGGAGCATGTCTCGCCCCGCCACGCGGAAAATATAGTTCGGCGCGCCCGGGGCAAGGTTGGCCTGTTTAGTGACCTCCCCGCCTGCTGCAGCCGACACGAGCAGCGGCACGCGCGCCTGCTGGAACAGGGGCACCGCCTTGTTGGCAACCCCGATGTTGGCGAAGCCCACTGTTGCCACGACCTTGTCTTTCTCGATCAAGTCCCTGGCGAGCTGTGTCCCGATGTCCGGTTTAGCCTGGTCGTCTTTCTCGACCAACTCCACCTTGCGACCGAGCACGCCGCCGAGACGATTGACCTCATCGGCAAACACCCGCGCGCCTCCCCTGATACTCTCCCCCATATCGGACGACGATTGCCCGGTAAACGGGCCGATCACCCCGATCCGGATCGGAGCCTCCTGCGCATGGACCCAACCGGTAGCACAGACAGCCAAGGCCAAGAACGACTTTTTCAACATATTTCCCCCTAAGACATATGTATTTGTTAATTTTATTATTTTTGTCATTTCAAGAACCTGGCCGGCATCATCTCGGTGACATGCTAATGACAGCTGCCTCGGTGGCGTCCGACCCGTCTGACTCTCTGCAAGGCGGCAATGATGTGAGGGGCACATGCTCAACGCAACGCCGTCTATCGGTTCTGCAACAATTTTGTTGTTTCCTGGCAGGAGCGTTCGGCAGCCGCGATTCCGCTACATATACAACCACACCGGCGTTACAGCGCTGAGACGGGCACAGCATGAAACAGATCCTCCTGGCTCACGGCAATGGCGGGCGCTTGATGCGCGAACTGCTCACCACTTTGATTTTCCCGGCACTGAAGACAAGCGAGTCCTCAACAGATGCCAGCGCCATCATGAGTGATGACAGAACGCCGATGTTGACCAGCGACAGTTTTACCGTACAACCACTGTTCTTCCCCGGTGGGAATATCGGCAGTCTGGCGATTCACGGCACACTGAACGATCTTGCCGTCTCGGGAGCCGAGCCTGCCGCGCTGACCTTCAATCTCATCATTGAAGAAGGATTTGAAATCGAAGTCTTGCGCGCGATTGTTGAGTCTGCTGGCGAAGCGGTCAGCGACGCTGGCGTTCGGATCGTAGCGGGAGACACCAAAGTCGTGCCTCGGGGCCAGGGCAGCGGGGTTGTGATCGCTACCACCGGCCTGGGCTGGCGCGCCCCGACACTGATGCTGGGTATGGAGCACATCCGCGCGGGCGATGCCATCCTGGTCAGCGGACCGGTGGGCGACCACGGCGCGACGGTTCTGATGGCGCGCGAGGCCTTCGGTCTTTCCAGCGCACTGCGCTCCGACGCGGCCTGCGTCCTGCCGCTTGCGCGACAAGTACGCGATCTGCCGGGTCTGCGCTTCATGCGCGACCCGACGCGGGGTGGGCTCGCCACCGTCATGCATGAAATCGCCTGCGCCACCGGGCTGGGGGTTCTGCTGGACGAAAAGGCCATCCCGATCCGTGCCGAGGTGCAGGGGGTATGCCAGCTTCTGGGCTTCAACCCCCTGATGCTGGCATGCGAGGGACGCATCGTAGTCGTCGCGGCGCCCGAACTTGCCAACCAGATTCTGACGCGCTGGCGGGAGGATGCACTGGGCACCGAAGCAGCCCGCATTGGCACGGTCGTCGAGGGCGGCAAGGTCTGCCTGCTGACAGCGCTCGGGGGCCACCGCTTCATTGACGAGCTCAGCGACGACCCTTTGCCGCGGATCTGCTGAGCCCCATACAAACACGAGACGAGACAAGATTTCCATGCCCATCAAACTGGTACACGCCACACCGTCGGCCTACGCATGCCCCTTGCTCATCAAGCGGCTGCTGCTGACGCCCCTCGCCTTCGCTGCCGATCAAGAAGTCTCGTATCAAGGCCGCGTCCGCTTCAGCTATACCTCGCTGCACCAGCGCATCGGTCGTCTGGCCAACGCGCTGGCTGGTCTAGGCGTCGAGGCGGGCCAGACAGTGGCTGTGATGGACTGGGACAGCCATCGGTATCTGGAGTGCTTCTTCGCCGTACCGATGATGGGGGCGATCCTGCAAACCGTGAACGTGCGTCTCTCCGCCGAGCAGATCCTGTACACCCTCAACCACGCCAAGGCTGACGTGCTGCTGGTAAATCGCGAGTTTTTCCCGCTGCTCGCTGCAATCGCCACGCGCCTGGAAACCGTGCGCCATGTCGTCCTCATCAACGACGACGGCCCGGTCGCTGAGGCGCCGGTGCTGTTTGTCGGCGAGTACGAAGCCCTGCTCGCCTCAGCCGCCAGCGATTACGAATTCCCGGATTTCGACGAAAACGCCCAGGCCACTGTCTTCTACACCACCGGCACCACTGGCGACCCTAAAGGCGTGTATTTCAGTCATCGCCAACTCGTGCTGCACACGCTCTCGGTCGCGGCGGCCATGGGCGGCGCAGCCAGCCACGGGCGCCTGCACCGCGAAGACGTGTACATGCCCGTCACGCCGATGTTCCACGTGCATGCCTGGGGCTTCCCGTACATCGCCACCATGCTCGGGCTCAAGCAGGTGTACCCCGGCAAGTACATGCCGGATCAATTGCTGAACCTGATCCGCGAAGAGAAGGTCACCTTCTCGCACTGTGTGCCCACCATCATGCAGATGCTGCTCAGCCATCCCCACTCGGCCGACGTCGACTTCAGCCGCTGGAAAGTGGTAATCGGTGGTTCCGCCATGTCGCAGGCGCTGGCTATCGCCGCACAAAAGCGCGGAATCGACGTGTTTACAGGCTACGGCATGTCCGAAACCTGTCCGGTACTGACGCTGGCCCATCTCCACAGCGATGATCTCGCGTTGACACCCGAGGAACAGGCGCCGCTGCGCTGCAAGACTGGCTTGCCACTGCCGCTGGTGGACCTGCGCATTGTCGACGCCGACATGCAGAACGTGGCCCACGATGGCAGTGCGACGGGGGAACTCGTGGTGCGCAGCCCCTGGCTGACCCAGGGTTATCTCGCCGCACCGGAAGCCTCTGAAAACCTGTGGGCAGGCGGCTATCTGCATACCCAGGATATCGGCAACATCAATCCACGCGGCTACCTGAAGATCACCGACCGGATCAAGGATGTGATCAAGACGGCGGGCGAATGGACGTCCTCGCTCGAGGTCGAAAACGTCGTCGCCAAGCACGAAGCCGTGCACGAAGTCGCCGTTATCGGGGTGCCGGATGAGCGTTGGGGCGAACGCCCACTGGCACTGGTGGTGCTGAAGCAAGAGTTCGAAGGCAAAGTCACCGAGCATGCCATCCGCAACTTCTCGGCCCATCTGATTGAAACCACGGGTGTTTCGCGCCACGGCGTGCTGCTACAAGTCACTTTCGTCAAAGCACTGTTGAAAACCAGTGTGGGCAAGATCAACAAACGCGAAATGCGTGAAGCACGCCTTGGCGCCAAGGCTTGAACGATGGAGCAAACAACGGCTGAACCGCGCTTCATGCCCCGACTGGCGGCATGGATGGGCTATCTGGGGTGGCTGCTCATCGCCCTGCCCTTTGCATTCCTGGCCTGGGCGGGCATTCAGGCCGAGCAGATCGGCGCTCACGCCGCGGGCAAAGATGGCGCCACCTTTGCAGCGTTTGCCTACTACCTGCTGAGTGACATCCTCTCCCTGCTGTTCATGCTCATTTGTGGTGTGCTGTGCATGCGCGCAGCACGAAAAATCCACGCCCGCCAGCGCACAGGCTGGAAGCTGTGGACATCGCTCTGCCTGGCATCCTTCCTCTGGTGGGGCTATGAAATCCCTGCCACGCGCGCGCTGATCTTTGCTCCCGTGTCTGCGATATTGTTCATCCATGCACTGCGGGTCGCGCGAAACCAGCGTTTCCAGGCCTGGTGGACGACAGGCGATCCAGAGTAGCCGCAGTACGCAAGGTCTGATCAGAAACCTTCCAGCACCATCTTGCCCACGCTGCGCCCGCTCTCGATAATCTCGTGGGCGCAACGCATGTTCGCGGCATTGATCTTGCCAAGATGCGCATTCACGGTACTGCGCAACACCCCGCTTTCCACAAGACGGGCGATCCGGTCAAGAATCCGCTGGTGGCGGATATATTCCTCTGCCGGTCCGGACTTTGTCACCATGCCCATGTCCTGATAGTGGATCGACAGATTCTTGGCCATGAACTGGCGCAGATCCATCGGCCCGGAAGCATCGATCAGACCGAAATGGCCGCGCGGCTTGAGCACCTCGATGAGTTGGCCGAGATTGCGGTCCGTATTGCTCAAGCTCACAACGTGATCGACTTCCTTGAGCCCTAGGGCCGCTAGCTGAACCGCCAAAGGCTTGCTGTGATCGATGACGTGATGCGCCCCCATCGCCCTGACCCAGGCAGTGCTTTCTTCGCGCGACGCTGTGCCGATCACGGTCAGGTTCGTCAGCGCCCGTGCAATCTGGATCAGGATTGAACCAACGCCACCGGCGGCGCCAGCAACCAGCAAGCTGCCACCAGAGCCGGCTTCGTGGCGGGCGAGTTCCATGCGCTCAAAGAGCAGTTCCCACGCGGTGATCGCAGTCAGCGGCAAAGCGGCGGCCTCGGCAAACGACATATTTTCCGGCATCCGTGCGACTAGACGTTCGTCGATAGCATGCAGTTCGCTGCTGCTGCCCTGGCGCTGGAAAGAGCCGGAATACCAGACCCGGTCACCCGGCTTGAACAGACTGACCTCCGCCCCTGTCACACGGACGATGCCTGCAGCATCCATGCCAAGCACGATTGGCTCGCCCGCCTCGGGGCGCGAAGAAATCCGTATCCATTGATCGACCGGATTGACCGACACGGCACGAACTTCGACCTGCAGGTCTCGTGGGCCGGGTTCAGGTGTCGGTAACGCCAGATCGAGCAAGGCTTCAGGGTGATCCAGAGAATGAGATTGTTTGAATCCGACGGCTTTCATTTGGCACCTCCAGTGCTGCACTGTTTCAGGGGATGCAGCCATCTTAGTTGGCGCATATCATTGAAAAAACCAGCCGCCAAGCGATAGTCTTTCAATGGATTGTTGAAAATGTTCCGTCTCGAAGATCTCACCGTATTCGTTCGCGCGGCCGAAGCAGGCAATCTTTCGGCGGCTGCGCGCGCCCTGAGCTGCTCGCCCGCTGTCGCTAGCGCGGCCCTGGCCCGTCTCGAATCGGCACTCGGCCAGCGTCTGCTGCTGCGCTCGACCCGCAGCGCCCGCCTCTCGCCCGCCGGCGAACGATTTCTGCCGCATGCGATCGAAGCGCTACGCGCACTTGAGGAAGGCCGTGCCAGCCTGGTTGGCGACGGTGCAAGCTTGCGCGGGCAACTACGCGTCAGCGCGCCATCAGACCTTGGCCGCAACCTGCTGCGAGCGTGGCTGGATGAATTCCAAGCCTTGCATCCTGCACTCACCCTGCGCCTGCAAACCGGCGACCGGCTCAGCAACCTTTTTCGCGAGCCAGTCGATGTGGCGTTGCGTTATGGCTCGCCGAACGACGAATCGCTCGTTGCCACTGCACTTGCGCCAGACAATCGCCGCTTCACAGTCGCCTCCCCGGTCTATCTGGCGCAGCACGGAACGCCCGCAAGTCCTGATGAACTCATTCAGCATTTCTGCCTGCGGTACACCGTGGGCGACCGCACCAACGACCACTGGACATACTCATGCGATGGGCAGACCCACACCGTTTCAGTGGCGGGCAATCGGATCGCCGAAGATGGTGACGTAGTGCGACGTTGGGCCGTCGATGGCCACGGCATCGCGTGCCTCTCGCAACTCGACGTTGCGTGTGACATCGCGGCCGGGCGCCTTGTCCACCTGTTCCCTAATTGGGTGGGTGAGCAGGTCCCGCTCTATCTGGTCTGCGCGCAACGCAGCTCACTGTCACCAACGATCACAGCCTTGCGCCTATATCTGCGCACGCAGCTCGCGAACGCTCTTTCTGCCTGAGAGCAGGCGGGCACCTACCCCTTGGAACGCTGGAAGGACTTGGGGCTTAACCGCTATAAACCCGAGATAAAGCCAAACAGAGAGACCCTGCCGATGAATATTCTTTTTGCTCCTGTGCTGCGCGTTTTCAGGCATTTGAACTGGAATATCAAGTTCGCACTGGTCGGCAGCATCGCCCTGGTGGTGATGAGCTTGCTGGTGGTGCTATCAGGTCACAGCGAGCTGAAGGCTTGGAAGGCAGCGGAAGATGAAGCGCTCGGGCTGAAGATCTTCGAGCCCGGGTTGAGCTTGCTGATCCAGCTCCAGCAACATCGTGGCATGTCCGCCGGTGCGCTGGGCGGGAACGCCAGCATGCGGGAGAAGCTGGAGAAGAAACGGATCGAGGTCGAAGAAGCGACGCGTCTGTTTGATCAGGCTGTCGGCACGGCACCGGAATCCTGGGCGCTCAAGGCGCCGGCACAAGCCATACGCGAGCAATGGGGGGCGCTTCGTGATAAGGGTCTGTCACTTGCCGGACCGCAGAATTTTGCGGCGCACACGGCCGCCATCAACGAGCTGATCGCGTTCATAGGAGAACTGGACAACGCCTCGGGCCTGGCACTGGACCCCGAACCCGGCAGTTACTACCTGATCGCGGCCGCTACGATGCACATGCCAGAAGTCTCCGAGCGTCTGGGCAAGTTGCGCGGTATGGCCAACGGCATCCTCGCAGCGAAGCAGATTGACGACTCGCAGAAGGAGGCGCTGGCAAGTCTGGCGGGCGAGCTGGGGCTGAGCTGGTCTCAGATGCGCCAGGCCCTTGCCTTCGCCGTGCGTGACAAGCCCGAGGCCAAACAGCGCTTTGAGACGTTTTCGACCACCGTAGACGCGCAGATCCAGGCCGCACGCCAGCTGGCCCGGGATGAAGTCCTGAGTGCGCGATTCGGCATCGAGGCGACGGAGTGGTGGCAGCGCATGACCGCCACGCTCGATCTTCTGGTGTCAGAAACCCGGGATGCCATGATTCCAGACCTGCGCAGGCAACTCACGGCGCGCGCGGCGCAAGCGCAAACCCTCACGTATCTTGTTTTCGGCGCAAGCATTTCTGGCAGCCTGCTGATTCTGCTGGGCCTGATGGTGCTCTATCAGAACTTGAAAGAAGGGCTGACGGCCATTCGCGCCGGTACGCATGCATTGAGTGCTGGCGACCTCACGCATCGCATCGCAATGCGCTCGCGCGACGAGTTGGGCGAGGTCGCGAAGGATTTCAATGCGATGTGTGAGCATGTAGAAAGTGTGCTGATCACCGTGATGGGTCATGCCCGTCGCGTGCAGCTGGCTTCCTCAAGCTTGCAGGTAACCGCCAATGCTGTCAGCAGCGACGCCGAGCAGCAGAGCAATGCGGCCTCAGCGATGGCCGCAGCGGTTGAGCAGATGGCCGTGAGCCTGGCAGAAATCACGCATCACGCCGCGGAAACGGAACAGGCCTCGTCGCAGTCGCGCACAGAAGCCAGTGCGGGGCAGGCGATTGTCGGCCAGGTCGTGACGGAAATGGCCGGGATTGCGACCGTCGTGGAGGCCAATGCGAGCCTGATACGCAAGCTGGGCGAACGGTCAGCGGAAATAGCGCACATGATCGCCGTCATTCGCGAGATCGCCGATCAGACGAATCTGCTGGCCCTCAACGCGGCCATCGAGGCTGCGCGCGCTGGCGAACAAGGGCGGGGCTTCGCCGTGGTGGCGGACGAGGTCCGGAAGCTCGCAGAGCGAACCGCCGTGGCGTCGAGAGAGATCGTCCAGACCGTCGACGCCATCAGCCAGGGCACGGAAAGTGCCGCCCAGGGCATGGACCAGGGCGTGCACAAAGTGCAGCAGGGCATGCAGCTCAGCCAATCCTCCGGCAACCGGATGGAGGCCGTTTGCAGCAGCGCGGATCGTGTCCTGGCATCAATTTCGGAAATCGGCGGTGCCTTGCGAGAGCACCGCAGCACCAACGAAAACGTGGCCCAGAATGTCGAAACCATCGCGAACATGTCCGAACACGTGTGTCGTGAGATCGGCAAGACCGCCACTACGGCAAGCGAGTTGCATGCGCTTGCCGAAGACCTCTTGCGATCGGTTGCCGATTTCCGCGTGCGCAGTACCTAGTTCGACAAGCGGGAATTGCTGATAACCGGGCTGCCTCGACCCAGGAAGAAAATCCCGGGGTAGCCCGCCGTCTCGAACCCTGCGCTGGGGTTGGCGCTCAGGCTGGAGTTCGTTATCGACAGGCTGCCGGTTCTGTCATTACTGACGAAGAATATTGCACCGCCGCCCTCTCTGGCGGTATTGGCCGTGAGCTTGCTGCCACAGAGCTTGAGATCGAAGGTATTGCCGTCGTTGTAGATCGCGCCACCGCTGCCGCCGCCCGGCGTACCCGCTCGCTCTGGGTTGGCGCCGACGCCGATCGCGTGGTTATGCGAAATCAGGGTATTGATCACGCTGTACGACACACCAATGCTGCTCAGCGCACCGCCGTTCGAGCACGAGTTGCCAAGGTCAGCCCTGCCTCCAAAGGTCGAGTTCACCACATACACAGGCTGATTCTGGTACTGGCTGAACGTGCGTATCGCAGCGCCGCCGACATCGGGGCCGGTACTCGCGCACTGGTTACGGAAGAATCGGCTATTGATCACTTTGAAGCGGCCGCCCCGCGCCCAGATTGCGCCGCCACCATCCGGACTCATTCCGGTGGAATTCCCGTCAATAAAGGTCAGATTCTGAACTGTCAGTTGCGGATGATCCTGATCCTGGCAATGGGACGTCGTCCACACTTGATCGCGATCACAGGTGTTCATGTACAGAATGCGCGTCTTGCCGGCACCCGAAAGCGCCACCTTGCCGCCGCCGTCCAGCACGATCTTCGGGCCAGTATTGTTGAATATCTTGGCGGTCTGCGTCATGGTGATGGTCACCGGTGAGGGGCCGCAATTGAAGGTGATCACCCCGCCTTTTGCGACGGCCTGCACGACTGCCGCGCCAGTACAGCTTGCAGGCGTGCCATTGCCCACGACTGTCGTCGGCTTCGATACATCCTCCACCCTTGCTTCGGCAGGCACATTGCACGCACCTTCTGACGCGCCCGCTGCGGGAAAGCTGTCCTGATAGACCAAGCCGCCGGAACTGCTCGAAGACGAACTGCCTGTACCCCCAGACGACGAACTGGAGCTACTCGACGAACTTGATGAGCTACTTGAAGAGCTGCTAGATGAGCTCGAAGAACTCGAACTGCTTGATGAGCTGCTAGATGAACTTGAAGAGCTGGAACTACTTGATGAGCTTGATGAACTGCTTGAAGAGCTTGATGAAGACGACGAGGTGTTGGGTGATCCGCTTGTCGGACTTGATCCGTCTCCACCACCTCCGCCGCAGGCCGCAAGAACAAAAACCAAGCTCATGGCGAGGCTGCGCAAGATCATGACGTCTCCCAATATGTGAAATTCTCCACACATTTAGGCGGGTTTCTCAGACTCCGTCAAGGAAACGATATCGCTACGCGACGAACGTCATCCGGCGAACAAACCCCGGCGGCTCGCAGCTGAGGCGTATAGGTCGCGCCAGAACGATTCGGGGCAGGCTTGCGCGATGGTCAACACAAAAAAGGCTTCCAATCGGAAGCCTTTTTTGCTCAAACTGCCTGCTCTCGCAGGCCTGGATTCAAGGGCAAATCACTTGGCCTTGTCAGCCTTGCCTTCCTTAGCCGGCTTGGCAGGAGGAACTTCACGCTCATACTGCTCAACGTACGGACGACCGTAGTAGCTGTCGAGCAACAGTTGCTTGAGTTCGCTGATCAGCGGGAAGCGCGGGTTAGCGCCGGTACACTGGTCATCGAACGCGTCCTCGGCGAGCTGGTCAACCTTGGCCAGGAAAGCTGCCTCAGGCACGCCAGCGGCTTGAATGGAAGCCGGAATGTTCAGCGTCTTCTTCAGATCATCAATCCACTCGATCAGCTTCTCGACGCGCTCATGGTCACGCGTGGCTTCCAGACCGAGATGCTTGGCGACTTCAGCGTAACGTGCGACGCCCTTCGGACGGTCATATTGGCTGAATGCGGTCTGCTTGGTCGGAATATCCGCCGCGTTGTAGCGAACCACGTTCGAGATCAGCAAGGCATTAGCCAGGCCGTGCGCGAGGTGGAACTCCGCTCCCAGCTTGTGCGCCATGGAGTGGCACACGCCCAGGAACGCGTTTGCAAACGCGATACCCGCGATACACGCAGCGTTGTGGACTTGCTCACGAGCCTTCGGATCCTTAGCGCCATTCAAGTACGAAGACGGCAGGTATTCCTTCAGAAGCTTGAGCGCCTGCAGGGCTTGAGCGTCGGAGTACTCGTTGGCCAGAACCGAAGCGTACGCTTCCAGCGCGTGAGTCACCGCATCGATACCACCAAAAGAGGTGAGTACCTTGGGCATGTTCATGACCAGGTTGGCATCCACGATGGCCATGTTCGGCGTCAACTCGTAGTCGGCGATCGGATACTTCACGCCGGTCTTCTCGTCGGTTACCACCGCAAATGGCGTAACTTCGGAACCCGTACCCGAGGTCGTCGGCACGGCAACCATCATTGCCTTCTCGCCCATCTTCGGGAACTTGTAGATCCGCTTGCGAATGTCCATGAAGCGCAGCGCCAAGTCTTCGAAGGCAACTTCAGGGTGCTCGTACATGACCCACATGATCTTGGCAGCATCCATCGGCGAACCGCCGCCCAGAGCAAGAATCACATCCGGCTGGAATGCGTTGGCCAGCGACAGCGCCTTGCGGACAACAGCCAGCGTCGGGTCAGCCGCAACTTCGAAGAACACTTCAACTTCCATGCCTTGCTTCTTGAGCATGCGAACAGGATCATCAACGTAACCGTTTTCAAACAGGAAACGGTCCGTCACGATCAGGCAACGCTTCTTGCCAGCCAAGTCTTGCAGAGCAATCGGCAAGCAACCGCGGCGGAAGTAAATTGACTTGGGAAGTTTGTGCCACAGCATGTTTTCAGCTCGCTTCGCTACCGTTTTCTTGTTGATCAAGTGTTGCGGACCGACGTTCTCGGAAATCGAGTTTCCGCCCCAGGAGCCGCAGCCCAGCGTCAGCGACGGCGCCAGCTTGAAGTTATACAAGTCACCAATACCACCGTGCGAAGACGGGGTGTTGATCAGGATACGAGCGGTCTTCATGCGTGCACCGAATTCAGTGACACGTGCCGCTTGCAGATCCTGGTCGGTATAGAGCACCGAAGTGTGACCAATGCCACCCAGCGCAACCAGCGCTTCAGCCTTGGACACGGCGTCCTCGAAATCCTTTGCCCGATACATGGCCAAGGTAGGCGAAAGCTTCTCGTGAGCGAACTCTTCGTCGTGACCGACAGAGGTCACTTCACCCACCAGCACCTTTGTAAACGGGGGCACCGTGATACCGGCCATCTCAGCAATGCGCAGCGCCGACTGACCCACGATACCTGCGTTCAGCACGCCATTCACATGAATGACCTTGCGGACGGCTTCGGTTTCCTTCTTGTTGAGAATGTAGCCGCCGTGCTTGGAGAAGCGATCACGCACCGCGTCATACACTTCGTCAACAACGATGACAGCCTGCTCGGACGCGCACACGACGCCGTTGTCGAAGGTCTTCGACATCAGGATCGAAGCAACCGCACGCTTGATATCGGCGGTCTCATCAACGACAACCGGCGTGTTACCAGCGCCGACGCCAATCGCAGGCTTACCGGACGAATAAGCTGCGCGAACCATGCCCGGGCCGCCGGTGGCGAGGATCAGGTTGATATCCGGGTGGTGCATCAGAGCGTTCGACAGATCAACCGTGGGTTCATCAACCCAGCCGATGATGTCAGCCGGAGCGCCTGCTGCAACAGCGGCTTCCAGCACCAGACGAGCCGCTTCACAAGTCGAACGCTTTGCACGGGGGTGCGGGCTGAACACAATCCCGTTACGCGTCTTCAGCGCAATCAGGGACTTGAAGATTGCAGTCGACGTCGGATTGGTCGTCGGCACGATACCGCAAAGAATACCGATCGGCTCGGCAATGGTCACCGTGCCAAAGTTGTCATCCTCGGACAACACGCCACAGGTCTTTTCGTCCTTGTATGCGTTGTAGATGTACTCTGAAGCAAAGTGGTTCTTGATCACTTTGTCTTCCATCACACCCATTCCGGTCTCTTCAACAGCCTTGCGAGCCAGGGGAATGCGCGCGTCCGCGGCAGCAAGCGCTGCGGCACGGAAAATCGCGTCAACTTTCTCCTGGGTAAACGAAGCATAAACCTGCTGGGCTTTCTTAACCCGCGCGACGAGCGCGTCAAGCTGCTCTTTGTTGGTTACTGCCATGATTACTTCTCCTCACGGAAAATGAAAAAAACTGATGGAGCGAAGAATACTGACCAAATTACAAGCCAGAAAGTAAGCTGTGACTTACACAAAATTACCCGATTCTTCGCGTCAAAATTTCTGTCGGCCTACGGTATCTGATCACCGAACTTTTTCGTTTCAGATTATACCATACTTAGTTTGAGGCTCGAACAAATCTATATCAAAAACAAGGGCCTGACTGAATTCCCGGCGACAAGATTCTTCTTGCGGCAAAAAAACCGCGTGAAAGAGAAACGGGAAAAACGTACCCTAAAGAAAACTGAACAAATCTAGTCAAAACCATGCTCACTAGCAATCCTGATTCACCCGAACCTGCAAGGAAAAATGCGCTGATCCGAAGGTCTCGGCGCCACTTTTGGATAATGCTCGGCTCGCTGTCTCTCACCCTGCCCGTGTTTGCAATGCTCGCGCCGATTTGGCACGTACTGGTCAGCCTGGGTACCGCATCGTTCATGGTCGCTGCGCTAGGCTTGGGTTTGCTGCTCGCAGCCGGACCTGTCGCAATCCTGGTGAGTGGGTTGATGGGCGTTTTTTTGCGCGTCGAGGCATGCTTTGTTGAACCGACAACGCAACGATCCGTGACCGACAAGTTTTTCATCTGTATTGCGGCACTGCTGAGTTACAGCCCGGCAATCGCCACACTATACGTACCGTTTCGCGGCTTGGTCACCGGAACACTGGCTTTTCGCGGGCCTGGCCAGCAATACACGCTGAAAGCGGACCCGTATGGGTTCTGGCAAGCAGAAGCTTTCTGGTTGATGGGTGCCGCAGCACTCGCCTATCTGGCCACGCAGTATTGGTACTCCAGATACCAGCGTACGCGCCAGAAAGCCGCTGAAACCACCTGATTCTGCACGGAGCCGCTGGAGACAGCTAAGGGGAGCCTTGAACCTGGCCCGAGTCGGGTATTTGGACAAACACCTCACCTGGCTTGATGAAGCCGAGTTCGAATCTCGCCTTGTCTTCTATCGCGTCATAGCCCGCTTTGAGGTCTTTGACCTCTGCCGCCATGACCGAATTACGCTGAGCGGTTTTATCATTCGCTTCCCTCAGCACAGCTAAATCACGCTCGGCTTCACGCACGTGCGCCCAACCCCCTTGTCCAAACCACAGTGGGTATTGCAGGGCGATCAGCAAAACGAAGAAGAACAGGACAGGCCAGCGCATGGGCGGAATGTTGCCACAAACAACGGGATGAGATCACGAATACTCCCCGCCGCAGAGGTCAAACCTCACTTGCGGGGATCATTACAAGCGAAAAGCGCTCCATCGGAGCGCTTTTCAAAAACAATACAACCCGTACTACAGCGAATCAGTTGCCACGCAGGTTGTAGAACGTATCACGGCCAGGATACACAGCCACTTCGCCGAGATCTTCTTCGATACGGATCAGTTGGTTGTACTTGGCAACGCGGTCCGAACGCGACAGGGAACCGGTCTTGATCTGGCCAGCCGACAAACCGACAGCAATATCAGCAATCGTGCTGTCTTCCGTTTCACCCGAGCGGTGTGAAATCACAGCGGTGTAGCCGGCGCGCTTGGCCATTTCCACTGCCGCAAACGTCTCGGTCAGCGTACCAATCTGGTTCACCTTGATCAGGATCGAGTTACAGATACCCTTGGTGATGCCTTCCTTCAGGATCTTGGTGTTGGTCACGAACAGATCGTCACCCACCAACTGGATCTTCTTGCCCAAACGATCGGTCAGCAGCTTCCAGCCGTCCCAATCCTGCTCAGCCATGCCATCTTCAATCGAAACGATCGGGAACTTGTCCACCAGGCTGGCCAGGAAATCGACCTTCTGCGCCGGCGTCAGCGACAGCTTCTCGCCTTCCATTTCGTACTTGCCGTTCTTGAAGTACTCAGACGCGGCACAATCCAGACCCAGCACAACGTCCTCGCCCGGCTTGTAACCGGCCTTGGCAATGGCTTCCATGATCAGTTCGAGCGCTTCAACAGCACCAGCAACGTTCGGCGCGAAACCGCCTTCGTCACCCACGGTCGTCGGGTAGCCCTTCTTGTCGACGATGCTCTTCAGATTGTGGAAGATCTCTGCGCCACAACGGACAGCTTCACGGAAGGTCTTGGCGCCTACCGGCAGAATCATGCACTCTTGGAAATCAAGGCTGTTGTTCGCGTGCGCGCCGCCGTTGATCACGTTCATCATCGGCACCGGCAAGCACATCTGGCCAGAACCACCGAAGTAACGGTACAGCGGCAGACCCGCTTCTTCCGCAGCAGCCTTGGCAACAGCCATGGAGACAGCCAGCAGTGCGTTGGCGCCCAGGCGGCTCTTGTTGTCCGTACCGTCCAGGTCAATCATGACCTTGTCGATGTAGGCTTGTTCTTCAGCGTCAAGGCCCACGATCGCTTCGCAGATCTCGGTGTTGATGTTTTCAACAGCCTTCAGCACGCCCTTGCCCAGGTAACGGCTCTTGTCGCCATCACGCAGCTCGATGGCTTCGCGGGAACCGGTGGAGGCGCCAGACGGCACAGCAGCACGGCCCATGACGCCCGACTCCAACAGCACGTCAGCCTCAACGGTCGGGTTGCCGCGAGAGTCCAGAATTTCGCGGGCGATTACGTCAACAATTGCACTCATGTCTTTCCCTTTGTTAGATGAATTTGTCCAGCAAATCTGTCGAAAGCTCCGACCGACCCTCTGCCTCAAGGCAGGTGCACCAGCATGCGGGGGAGCTACACGCTGACGCACAACCGCGCAATTCTACACAAACCAGCACCGATCAAGTTTGACCGAGAGCAGAAGCCGCCAGCAATTTCGCAGTTCAAGTCCAGAAGCCCCAGTTACACCAATATTCGCGTCGCCACACGACACTATCGTTACACCCGGCAACGCACTTACACGGTTTGCTCGGCGAGCCCCCGTTGCTTGACCGCTGCATCGATCAGTTGCATGACCTCGAGCAATTCCTTCATTTTTGCCAGCGGCCAGGCATTCGGGCCATCCGATAGCGCACGCGCCGGATCAGGGTGTGTTTCCATGAACACCCCGGCTACTCCTGCAGCTACGGCGGCCCGCGCGAGCACCGGTACGTGCTCTCTCTGCCCACCGCTCTTGTCACCCTGCCCCCCTGGGAGTTGGACAGAATGCGTTGCATCAAAAACAACCGGGCAGTGCGTATCGCGCATGATCGCCAAAGACCGCATGTCCGACACCAGATTGTTGTAGCCGAACGAAGCTCCCCGCTCGCAAACCATGATGGTGTCTGCACCCCCGTTCGCTTCTTTCGCCTTCGCGACCACGTTCTTCATATCGCCAGGCGCCAGAAACTGCCCCTTCTTGATATTGACCGGCTTGCCGGTCGCCGCAACGGCATGAATGAAGTCGGTTTGCCGACAGAGGAAGGCAGGAGTTTGCAAAATATCGACAACCGCCGACACCGCAGCGATCTCCCGTTCGTCATGAACATCTGTCAGCACCGGCACACCGACTTTCTCGCGTACTTCGGCCAGAATCGCCAAGCCTGCGTCCATGCCAGGGCCACGGAAGCTCTTGCCGGAACTGCGGTTAGCCTTGTCGAAACTCGATTTGTAGACGAAGGGAATACCGAGCAAATCTGTAATCGCCTTCAGCTCGGCGGCGGTTTCAAGCGCCATCTCACGCGACTCAATCACGCATGGCCCGGCGATCAGGAAGAACGGATGGTTGAGCCCGACATCGAATCCGCAAAGCTTCATGAACGCCGTCCCTGATGGTCAATCGCAGCACCGACGTAGGCAATGAACAACGGGTGCCCAGTTCTCGGGTTGGAGGTAAATTCCGGGTGAAACTGCACGCCAACAAACCACGGATGTGCATGGTCACCGGCCTGCGGCAATTCCATCATCTCGGGCAGATCTTCTGTCGGCGTGCGGGCGCTAATGATCAAGCCCGCCGCTTCAAGCTTCGGCACATAGATATTGTTGACTTCATACCGGTGGCGATGCCGCTCATTGACCGACGCCCCGTAAATGCTGGCCGCGAGCGTGCCTGGCTTGACGGGGCACCTTTGGGCACCCAGGCGCATCGTGCCGCCGAGGTTCGACTCTTCACTGCGTTTCTCGATGCGCCCCTCACGATCCAGCCACTCCGTGATCAGCGCCACGACCGGGTGAGGCCCTTCTGGCTCGAACTCGGTACTGTTTGCACCGTCCAGCCCCGCTACATTGCGGGCAAACTCGATGGTCGCCAACTGCATGCCCAGGCAGATGCCCAGATAGGGCACCTTGTTTTCACGCGCATAACGAATCGCCGCGATCTTGCCCTCAGTCCCTCGCTTGCCGAATCCGCCAGGCACGAGGATGGCATCCATCCCTTTAAGCACGCCGCAGCCGCTCTTCTCGATATCTTCTGAATCCAGATAATGCAGATTGACTTTGCTCTGGGTGTGAAGCCCGGCATGCTTGAGCGCTTCGATCAACGACTTATAGGACTCGGTCAGATCCACATACTTGCCCACAAACGCAACATCGATTTCGCGCTGCGGGTTTTCAAGTGCGTAGACCAGCTTCTCCCAGATCGAAAGATCAGCCGCTTTGGCCAGAATCGCCAGCTTATGACAGACGATCTCGTCGAGCATCTGTTCGTGCAGCATCCCGGGCACCTTGTAGATCGAGTCTGCGTCTTGCACCTCGATCACGGCCTCCGGCATCACGTTGCAGAACAACGCGATCTTGCGACGCTCTTCAACCGGGATCTCACGATCACATCGGCATAGCAACACATCCGGCTGGATGCCGATTTCACGCAATTCTTTGACAGAATGCTGGGTCGGCTTGGTTTTAAGCTCCCCCGCCGTCGCGATGTATGGCAGCAGCGTCAGGTGCATGAAACAGGTATTGGTGCGACCTTCCTCGATCCCCATCTGCCGGATCGCTTCCAGGAATGGCAGCGACTCGATATCGCCGACGGTGCCGCCTACCTCGATGATCGCCACGTCGGCACCCTCAGCACCACGCTTGACGGAGGCTTTGATCTCATCGGTGATATGCGGGATGACCTGCACGGTCTTGCCCAGATACTCCCCCCGGCGCTCCTTGCGAATCACGGTGTCGTAGATCTGGCCGGTCGTAAAATTGTTGCGCCTGGTCATCTTGGCGCTGGTAAAGCGCTCGTAGTGGCCAAGGTCAAGGTCTGTCTCCGCACCGTCTTCGGTCACAAAGACTTCGCCGTGCTGGAAAGGGCTCATCGTGCCCGGGTCGACGTTGATGTAGGGGTCGAGTTTGAGGTGGGTAACGCGGATGCCTCGCGACTCAAGGATGGCTCCGAGGGAGGCTGCGGCGATGCCCTTGCCCAATGAGGACACGACACCACCGGTGACAAAGACGTACTTGGTCATGGGAGTTAAAGCAGCAGGAAAACGCGATGATACAGCAGCGCACTCAGCCGCTCAAATTCCGGCAGCGTGTCACGCTGCCAGTCAGGCCGGACAACGCGCACCGGCCACCACCACGGGTGCGCAAGCAGTCGGCACGCCTTCACCCGGAGCCCAGCAAACCCCAATACTCGCTCGGGTCCCTCACTGTCGAACACGGCGCAGGGTCCGAGCCACGACAAGGTTGCAGACCTGTGCAGCGCCACTCCCCTTGAGCGTACGCGCAAGTTCATTCAGCGAGGCGCCGCTCGTCATCACATCATCGATCACCACTACGCGTCGTCCGTTCAAAGCCTCGCGACAACGAAAGGCGCCCCGGACGGCCCGCTGGCGAGCCTCTTTCCGCAACCCCTCCAGGCGCGGTGTGTCGATGTCTCGCACCAGCAGATCAAGTGCCAGCGGAACGCCGCATACGGCGCGCACGCGCTTCGCCAACTCGGCAGACTGATTGAAGCCGCGTTCGCACAGGCGGGCAGCGTGCAGGGGCATCGGCACAATAAGATCGGGCCGCCAGTCCGAACAGGCGAGCCGGTCTGCAAGGGCGTCCCCCAGCCAGTCGATTTGCGCAAATCCCCGCCCATGCTTGACGGCCAGAATCATCTCGCGCAGCGGCGAAGCGTAGGCAAACACCGCTTCGCTTGCGTCGAATGCAGGTGGGCGTTTCAGACAGGCTCCGCATATCGTCCCCTGCGGTGTCGGCAAAGCGCAACACGGGCAGCTGTGCGCGGCAAGCAGGCGTGGCAGCGCGTCCTCGCAATAGCCGCAAACAGCCGTCGTTCCCGCCGGCTCGCCGCACAGATAGCAGTCACGGGGCCATAGCCGCTGCAAAAGCTTGCCGGCAGTGTTTGACAAGCTTTCCGCTTCTCCCGGATCATTGCCGGCCGTTTTCCAGCTGGTCAGCCCCATGAATTCCTGTTCCCCCGCCGAACACACGATCGCCTTTCACCGCCCCGCAGACATCCGCGAGGGGGAATGGAGCACGGACGCGGTGGCGGCACTGTTCGAGCTGCCCTTCAACGACCTGATCTTCCGTGCCCAGGAGGTGCATCGTAAGCATTTCGACGCCAATGCCGTGCAGCGCTCGACCCTTCTGTCCATCAAGACCGGCGGCTGCTCGGAAGACTGCAGCTACTGCTCGCAATCGAAGCGCTACCAGACCGGGCTGGAAGCCGAGCCGCTGATGAGCCTCGATGAGGTGCTGAAGATGGCCCAGGTTGCCAAGGACAAGGGCGCCAGCCGTTTCTGCATGGGCGCTGCGTGGCGCAGTCCGAAGGAAAAGGATCTGGAGCCGGTGCTGGAGATGGTGCGCGAGGTGAAGAAACTCGGGCTGGAGACCTGCGTCACCCTCGGCATGCTGAAAGACGGCCAGGCCGAACGGCTGAAAGAAGCCGGGCTGGACTACTACAACCACAACCTCGACACCGCCCGCGAGTTCTACAGCGAGATCGTCACCACCCACACCATCGATGACCGGCTGGAAACCATCGACAAGGTGCGCGGCCAAGGAATCAAGGTGTGTGCCGGTGGCATCGTCGGCCTTGGTGAAAACCGCCGTGCCCGCGCGGTGCTGATCGCCCAGCTGGCCAATCTCAACCCGGCGCCGGAATCCGTGCCCATCAATGGTCTGGTGCCGATCAAGGGGACGCCGCTGGAGGCCGTTCCGGCGCTCGACCCGATCGAGTTCGTCCGCACCATCGCAGTGGCGCGCATCACCATGCCAACGAGCCATGTCCGGCTTTCAGCCGGCCGCCAGCAGATGAGCGATGAAGTCCAGGCCCTGTGTTATCTGGCGGGCGCCAACTCGATCTTCTCGGGCGATCGATTGCTGACCACCGACAACCCGGATGCGGACCGGGATGCAGCGCTGTTCAGCAAGCTCGGTTTGCGCGCCGTATAAGGCCAGAATGGGCGCCGCACCGTACTTCATGTATGTTCTCGCGCCGCTCATCATCCTGAGCCTGCCCTGTCTGGTTCTTGCACTTTTCGTACAGCAGCTAGCCTGGCGCCGCTCCGCGTCTTTCGGCGTCTATTTTGGCGTGGTATCGCTTGCCTACCTGGGGTTCTGGCTCTACACCAACCCGGAAAACCCTGGGCTAGGATTCATGTTTCTTTTGCCCGCCAGCCCGGTTATCGCGCTGATCTACGTTCTTCCCCTCAAGCTGACCAAGCGCCTCAATGCCGGACGTCGCAGTCATATCGAGGCGTCGATCTGCGAATGGATCAAGGACGGTATTCGTGCCGGCCAGCGCCCGTCCCGGATTTTCCGGGATGCACTGACGGCGTTCCCGATGGCAGAAAAAGCCGACATCGCCTCGTCGCTCCTGTGCGCATTCCCGAATCTTGACGAAAACATTCTCCTGCATATGCAAGCGTGGCAAATAGACTCGCCAGACCCACAGTCGGACGAAAAACTCGACAAGGTCGTTCTCCAGTACCTCACGGAGGCAAAACAATATGTCCGCTATTGACGTCACGAACCACGGTCAGCGCTAAGAAGCGCGGCACTGGCGCAAACATTGACGCCTGTCCCGATCACACCACCGATTGCACGATAAGCGACACAACTCGTTTTTGAACACATGCCCGAAAGCCGCGCCAATACTGGCTTTTCAGGCAAGCAAGCCACTGTGGCCCTGTCCTTGCTACAAGTAGGGCTATACCATTCAAAACCCGCACGCCATCATCATGAAACCCATACACCTGCTGCGCGCCTTGCCACTCCTTGCTCTGCTGATAGCCTCCCCTGCAGCCCTTGCTGCAAGCGGGCCTTCAGTAGGAGGTATTCCGCTTGAATTCATTCTTTTCGCCTTGACGCTGCTTGGCGTCGCCCTGCTCCACAGCCATACCCTCTACGTTGCGCTGAGCGGTCTGGCCGCTGTCACCCTCTACAAACTGATATTCACCGGTTTCAAGTTCGGCAGCGGGCTGCTCGGCCTGGGCCTGCACCTGCAGCACGAATGGGTGACGCTCGCCAACCTGCTCTGCCTGTTGATGGGCTTTGCGATCCTGGCCCGCCATTTCGAGAAGAGCCACGTCCCCGTCGTATTACCGAAGTTCCTGCCCGATGACTGGAAGGGCGGCTTCGTGCTGCTGGCAATGGTCTTCGTGATCTCCAGCTTTCTCGACAACATTGCCGCGGCCCTGATCGGCGGTGCAATGGCTCATCAGCTTTTCAAGAGCAAAGTGCACATCGGCTACCTGGCTGCAATCGTCGCCGCTTCAAATGCCGGCGGTTCCTTCTCGGTGGTTGGCGACACCACCACCACCATGATGTGGATCGATGGCGTCTCCCCATTGGATGTCACCCATGCCTTTGTCGGCGCAGCCGTTGCGCTGTGCATCTTCGGTGTCTTCGCCGCCAAGCAGCAGCACGCCTACTCGCCCATCATCAAGAACACCCACGCGCACACCCACGTCGATTGGGCACGCGTCGGCATCGTGGCGCTGATCCTGGTGCTGGCGATGGGCACCAACATCGTCGTGAACACTCACTTCACCGAGATCTCGGACCGCTTCCCGTTTCTGGGCGTCGCCGTCTGGGTGGCGATTGCGTTGACGATCAAGGTCCGCCGCCACGACTGGGAAATCATGCCCGAGACCTTCAAGGGCTCAGTCTTCCTGCTCTCGCTGGTGACAATTGCTTCAATGATGCCGGTCGAAGCCCTGCCGCCCGCCTCCTGGGTCACCGCCTTCGGCCTGGGCTTCGTATCCGCCGTGTTCGACAACATTCCGCTCACCGCCCTGGCGCTCAAGCAAGGCGGTTTCGACTGGGGCGTACTGGCCTACTGCGTCGGCTTTGGCGGCTCGATGCTGTGGTTCGGCTCTTCGGCGGGCGTCGCGCTCTCCAACATGTTCCCGGAAGCCAAATCGGCCGGGCAGTGGCTGCGCCATGGCTGGCACGTTGTACTGGCCTACGTGGTCGGCTTCGCGGTAATGATGGCCGTGGTCGGCTGGCATCCGCATGCCCCACACAAGACGGCAGCCGAGCCCGCCGCCAGCAGCGCCACACACTGAGCGCTCTTGCTTTACACTCCGGGCGGGCATCGTGAGGTGCCCGCTTTTTCATTGCCGTCTGCTGCAAGCATGCCCCAGCCCCCCGAATTCGAACTCGACCACGCACTGATCCGCCGCCGTTTCTCGGCAGGGGCCCGCACCGCACGTGACGCCGATTTTCTCGCGCGTGAGGTCGCGTCGCGCATGGCCGAGCGGCTCGACTACATCCGTCTGACCCCCGCGCGCGTCCTGGATCTGGGCTGCGGCCACGGCGCCGATCTACCCATGCTTGCCACACGTTACCCCCAAGCAGACTGCATCGGGCTGGACTTCGCCCTTCCTCGGCTCGCCCTCGCGCGGCCCGAGCGCACGCTGCTGCAGCGGGTGCTGGGCCGCCAGCCGGGCCCGCGCCTGGTGTGTGCGGACGTCCGCCAGCTGCCGCTGGCCCGCAGCGCCGTCCAGCTGGTGTGGAGCAACCTGCTGCTGCACTGGCTGACCGACCCGCTCACAGTTTTTCGCGAATGCCACCGCGTGCTGGAGACCGGCGGGCTGCTGATGTTCGCCACCCTCGGGCCCGACAGCTTGCGCGAGCTGCGCACCGCCCTGCCCGACCACGCGGGCGAGCGGGTGCACCGCTTTATCGACATGCACGATCTGGGTGACGCACTGGTGAGTGCGGGCTTTGCCGACCCGGTGATGGACATGCAGCGCCTGACGCTGACTTATCCGGACCACCTCGCGCTGATCCGCGACCTGCGGGCGTCTTCGGGCACCAATGCCGCAAAGGCACGTCCCAAGGGCCTCTCGGGCAAGGATGGCTGGGAAGCCGCACGGGGCAAGCTTCTTCAGGCACAGGTCGACGGGCGGCTTCCGGTCACCCTGGAACTCGTCTTCGGCCACGCCTGGCGCGCCGCGCCAAAGCAGACCGAGGACGGCCGCGCCATCATCCAGTTCAAGCAATGACCGCCCCCATCTGGCTGCTGGACCTCGACGACACGCTGCACAACGCCAGCGCGCACATCTTTCCGCGCATCAATACGGCCATGACCCGTTACGTGGCCGACAGTCTTGGCGTCGACATGGAGACCGCCAATCGCTTGCGGACGCAATACTGGCGCCGCTATGGCGCCACCATGCTCGGCATGATGCGCAAACACGGCACCGACCCGCGCCACTTCCTGCATCACACCCACCAGTTCGACAACCTGGCACAACTTGTCGTCTTCGACCCGGCCCTGCTCCGCCATCTGCGCCGCCTGCCAGGGCGCCGCTACCTGTTCTCGAATGCACCGCGTGCCTATCTGGACCAGGTGCTCCGCATCACGGGGCTCCATCGCGTCCTGCACGGCAGTTTCTCGATCGAGGACCTCGGTTTCCACCCCAAGCCCCAGCGCAGGGCCTATCAGACCGTGTTACGAAGCCTTGGCGTCTCAGCGCGGCGCTGCATCATGGTGGAGGATTCGGTCGCCAATCTGCGCGAAGCCAAACGCCTGGGCATGCGCACGGTATGGGTCAGCCGGGCAGCGAAACGCCCCGGTTGGGTCGACGAGATCATCCGCGATCCGCTTGAACTGATCACGCGCACGCGTAACGGCGGGGCCGGCTAGCGCACCATGCAAAAAGCCGCCCGAAGGCGGCTTTTTTGTTTGGCGGAGTGGACGGGACTCGAACCCGCGACCCCCGGCGTGACAGGCCGGTATTCTAACCAACTGAACTACCACTCCATGAGTCAAGCGCTGCTTAACTCGTTAAATCTGCGCGTTTCTCGCTGCTCTGAGAAAGAAGCCGCATTGTAGACACCGTACCCGAAATAATCAAGGACTATCTTCGTCAGCCCCTTCTGGTGCGGCTTCGCGGCGTAGCACGGCCTTGAGTTCGCGCGCTTGTTCGCGCGCGAGCTGCCCGCTCGCCAAGGCTTCTTCAGCACTCATCCGGGCGCCAGCAGCATCGCCTAAGGCGCGCCTGGAAAGCCATTGTGCATACAACCATTCTCCCTTGCCCGGCGTCACCGCCAGCGCCTCTTCCAGCAGGGCATTGGCCTGCACGTGCCTGCTCAATCGCTGGCACAGCGCAGCCATGAACGCCAGGTATGCCGCATCGCCACTCGCAGACGCACGGCTGGCTTCCAGCGTGGTCAACGCCACCGCCACCGCGCCACGCTGCGCCTGAAGCAGCGCCAGCGTGAGCGCAATGTCGGTACTCTTCGGCGACAGGGCTTGCGCTTGCCCCAGCACGGCCTCGGCCTCCGCATCAAATCCGCCGTCCAGCAGCAGTTGCGCCAACACGCGGTGTGCCTCCAGGTGGCCGGGCTGCTCCTTCAACTGGGTACGCAGCAACGCCCGGGCTTCGGCCACACGCCCGAGCTTGAGCATGCGCAGCGCCTGCTCGAAACTCGTGCCCGCACTCACGCGCGACACCTGCACCGCGTCGAGCTCCGCTTTTGGCCGCTTGCGTGATGCGGCCTCAGCATTCGCCACGCCAGTTGCCATCAGCACTAAAAGCACGAGGGAGAATGATCGCTTTCTCATCACTTCTCCTTGCCGCCGCGTTTGCGTCCCTGCTCGTCGTGACCAAAGAAGCTGTTGTTGTCAATGTCGAGCAAACGCTTGATCTGGCCCTCGCTGCGGCTGATGTCGTCAGCCCAATCGGCGGACGACTGGATCACGGTGGGCTTGAGCAGGATGACCAACTCCCGCCGCTCGACCTCCTGACTCTTTTGCTTGAACAGCCCGCCAATCAGCGGCAGGCTGCCCAGCACAGGCACCTGACTGTCGGCATTCGCAAGCCCTTGCCGGATCAACCCGCCCAAGGCCACCATCTGACCGTCCTGTGCCTTGACCACGCTATCCATCTCGCTGATTTCGCTTGAGGCCAGCGGCAGCCTGAATGAGCCCAGCGTGCCAAGGTCGATCTGCTGATTGACTGTTCTGACCTTGCTGATCATCGGATGAATATGCAAGGTAATCTGATCGTTGGCGTCGATCTGTGGCGTCACGTCGAGCACGATGCCAGAGAAGAAGGGTTGCAGCGTCAGCTTGGGCGTGACGTTCTGGCTGCCATTCGCGCCAGTCGAACTGTTGGTACTCACCTCGGTTACGAAGAAGTCATCGCTCCCCACCTTGAGCAAGGCCTTCTGGTTATTCAAGGTCGCCACGCGCGGGCTCGATAGCACATGTACCTTGCCTTGCTCTTCAAGCAGGTTGATCACCGCGGCAAAGTTTCCGCTGCGCAACACCATGCCGAACATCGCCCCTGCAGCATCGGCCGCATTCGCGAGCGTCTGGCCCGGCGTACCGGATATCGGCGCAGACGTCATGACGCCATACTTGTCTACCGATGTCCCCGCACGTACTTGCCCAACCGAATACGCGCCGTTGGCGCTGACCGGACCTCCTGACAGCCGCCCTGCCCCCATCACGGCCCAGTTGATGCCGGCCTGGAAGCTGTTGTTCAACGCAACCTCGATGACTTTCGCTTCGATGATGACCTGCTTTTCAAGCGCGACCTGCGACGCGCGCAAGAAGGCTTCAATCTGGCTCAGCTCGCCGGGCAGCGCCCGCACGACCAATACCCCGCTCTGCGGGCTGATCACCACGCTGCGGCCTTCCCGGTTGCCGAGAATCGCTTTGAGTGCCTCGGTCATCTCTGCCCAGAAATCGCTTTGCACTGTGGTGCTGATCTTGCTCATCACAAACGCATTCTGATTTCCGCTGGCCCCGGATGTTCCCGCCGCTCCCGCGGTACTGCCGCCCGAGCCGGTATCGGACACCGAACCCGAAATCACCCGGATATCGGAGTTGCCACGACGCACCGCGTTCAGGTAATCCACTTTCATGATCCGCGTCTGCAAGGTCTGAGACTGGATAAACACCCGGCTGCCTTCCATCCGGTATTCAAAACCGGCGAGCTGGCGCAGAGCTGACAACGCCTCCGGGACTGTCACCGCCTTGAGATTCACGGTGACCGTGCCGCTCAGATCTTCTGGAAGTAGCATGGAGTAACGGGTATCGGCCACCATACTCAGCAGCACATCGCGCACGGATGCCTTGTTCACCACCAGATCAAAGCGTGGCTCCAGCGCCTCGGCCACAAAGGCGGGCATGTCCAGCCGCATCGAGGGATACAGGGAACGATCAGCCTCCTTATCCGCCGCAGCAGGCTTGCCGGCATCTGCCACCGCTTCGCTCAGCGCGGTCTTGATCGTGTCTTTGGGTTTGTCGTAAGCCCCGGGCGTGGTCGCACAGGCGCCGAGCACACACGCGATCACGATCGCGCCAGGCCAGTTCGGTTGATGATTTCGCATTATTTTGGTTCTCCCCGCGTGTGCGGACCCACAGCGCCACTACTCAGCGCCGGATCAGCGGCCTGAGTCGGCATGAGTTTCAAGACAACAAGTCCATTTTCGCCAAGCAGCCGGGCCTCCTTGCTGCTCAGTCCCACCAATTGATAGCCACGCACCGACTGGCCGAGCTTCACGCCTTGCCCGCTGATGATCGCCAGCTTCCGCTGGGGCGACAGCAACACCGACTGGAGCACCAGTGGTTTCTCAAGCGGCGCGCTCGCCGTGACCGCTGGCAAGCTTCCCGGCATGAATGCTGGAGGCGGCCGCATCGGGTCATGCAACGCATCGGCTTGCAATCCCGCACTTGCCGCCATCAGACAAACCGCCATGAGCACGTTCAAAAACCTAGCCATGCGCGCTCCAGACTCAAGGTGTACAGCGTGAAGCTCATCGTGACACGCGGATATTCATCGACACTTAGCACCAGGTCTGCCGGATAGGCTTTCCATGGCAAGCTTTCCAGCTGTTTCAGGTAGGTCGTCAAGCTCAGGTAATCGCCGCGCACGCTGACTTCAATCCCGTGGCGGAAGATACTTTGGCCCCGCTCCGCCGGCGCCGAGCCTGCAAGCTGCGGCGCCAGCAGGTCTTCGATCTTGCCGGAACGAATCGAAACCAACTCCAGGTTTTTTTGCGCCGCAATCAGATCCCGCAATACGGACGTCATTTTCTCGGGCGTCGCCAACTGCTCCTGCGCGGCCGAAAGCTCGGCACGCAACTGCCCGTTTTCTTCGTCCACACGGCGACTGAGCGTACGGGTCTCGGCATCCGGGTCTGCCGCCATAGCCTGAATCAAGGCCAACTCCTGGCCATTCAAGGTACCAAGTGTGGTCTCGCTTTGCCGCGCCGCCGCAACACTGCTCTGGTAACGACCGAAGGCCGGCTGGAACGAGAGCAGGAAGAACAGCAAGCCCAAGGTCGCCACAAGCCCCAGAAACACCAACAAGCGCTCACGGGGAGAACGGGCGTCGAAACGGTCTGAGAGCGCTATCCAGAGTTTCTTCACGGTTTAGCCCCCTCACCGGGTACGGGCTCAAGACGGAACATCAGGGCCTCGCGCGGCTTGGCATCGCCAACTGCATTCAAGGTTCGGCGTCCGAGACTGAAACTGACAAATCGCTGCCCGGCAAACTCGGGGAGCGACTGAAGTTGTGAAAGGTAAGGCGGGATATCCTCCGCGCTTACGGCCATCCCTTCCAGCAGCATGCGTGCACCGTGAAACTCGATCCGGTTCAGCCAGACTCCGCGACTTGGCTTTCTCGCCAAGGCTTCGAGATAGGCGGCATAACTTTTCCCGTCCTCCAGCATGCCCCCGCGCGCAAGCGAAGCTGCAATCTGGCGCAACTGCATCTGCTCAGTCTGCGCTTTGACGAGCGCCGCCACCGCCTGAGGGTCTTTCTGCCGCTGCGCGAGTTGTGCCTCCAATTCCTTCACCCGCTCCTGCTTGAGCGCAAGACGCTGTGTGGCACGATCCGTGATCTCGCGATAGGACGCTACCTTTGCGCTGAACAAACCCGCCAGCACACTCAATGACAACGCGATCACGGCCAACGCGGTCATCATGCTGCGAAACTGGAAGAATGGCTTGGGCGGCAGCAACGCCGGATTAACCAGGTTGATCTGCTGCCTCATGGCGCCCGCTCCGCATTGCGCAGGGCCAGGCCCAGCGCGTGGAAAATAGCCGCCTGATGATCAGGATGGGCAGGCAGAGGACAGGCGGAACAGTCGAACAAGGTTTCGAGCACGACAAGGCGTACAGGCAGGTACAGATTCTCGATCAGCTGGCTCAGCAGCTCGTCGGCATACGAAAACGGCGCGAGCCAGAGGCTTGAAATGGCAAGCGCCGAAAACTGGTGCTCCAGCACGTCGATTGAGCGCTGAAGCTCAAGGATGATCCGGTCGAACTGCTCTCGCCGTGCCGACTCGACTGCGGACAGCGATGACAGGGACAGATCAAATGAGCGCGTGAAATAGAGTGCGCCGTCTCGGCTTGCCGTCAGCAAACACCCATTGTTGCTGACCGACAGGATGGCCGTCCCGCGGCCGGGCTCCTCCAGCAGATCGGCCAGATTGCGCTGCGCCATCTCGGCAATGTCTATCACCTCCACCTCGGCGTTGTAGGCGCGAAACTGCTGCATCCGCTCAAGAATCAGCTGATTCGAAGCGGCGACGACATACCCTTGGGGGCGCCGCATGCCGTGCTCAAGTTCCACCGGCGGCGCGATGTCCAGGGTCATATCTGGCATCGGCAAGCGCAGCATGTCCTTCACCTGCCAACGAATTGCGGTCTTGAGCTCCTCCGCCGGCACGGCGGGAAACTCGGTCTGCAGGAACTGATACTCCGACGGCTCCAGCAAGATGCGCAAAGGCAATCGCTTCAAGCGGCTTTGCCGCATGGCCAGATCCAGCCGCTCGCTGGTTTTCTGGGTGCTTGCCAATACTTGAGCAAATTGCAGACGTGGCCGATCCCGGTACACTCGCGAGGCTAACTGCACCGCCGCCACATAGCCCGGCGAGCTTGCCAGGTTCAGTGTCGCTTGCCCGGTTTTCCGTCCGAAAGCGAAAATCATGTTCGCTTGATACCTCGTTGTTGAGCCGCAGGAAATACTAATACACTTCTCGCGCGTAAATGACTTTATCATTGCGCTTGATGCCGAACCGGATCCGCGCCCTGGGGTTGTCGTCAAATAGATCGCCATCGCCGGGTGTCGTACAGCTTGCTGGCACGACGCTTTGATTCACAGATTGATCGGCACCATCCCAGTTGAACTTGAGATATTCCGGCACTAACAGCGCAAGATCGAGAAAGCCACTGCTGCTTCCGGACGGGCGGGAGAGGACAAGCCCCGCCTGCCCAGCGCTCAGCGTAGCGACCGAACCTGCCGCCACGCCGTTCATGCTGGCAGCTACGCCCGCGAGCGTGCCATAAAGGCCGACGCCTCCGTTGCAATATATAGCCTCCTTGGTCGTCGTGCCGATCGCAACGCTGACAGGTACGCCGATGCGCGTACAGCGGTCATCGGCATTCCGCTCGAAAGCCGTTCCATTCCAGAACTGTGCTGTAGCGGGCACAGGCAAGGCCAGCACGGGCGATCCGTAGGCATTCTCCAGGCGCATACGGCCCCAGCGCAGCACCGTGCTGCCGAGCAACACGCCATCGGCAGCGGTGGCGCTTGGCGGTGCGTGCATCACGTAGTTCGGGCTCAGAAGCGAGACACCATCCGGGTCGCGCGCGGAGAACCCGAACTGCGCCTGGTTGAAGGGGCCGTTTGACGCCATCGTGCTGGCGCGACTGACGCCAAGCTGAGCGGCGATGGTCGCCGTGCCGAAAGCCCCGGCGCTGCTCCCCCAGCTTCCGCAGAGGCCGCCCGCGCAGGTCACCGACACGCGATTGTTGAGTACAGTGGGCACGCTGGTGTTGTCTTTTGCCCCGAATACAATCCCGGTGGTTGACGCGCCCCACGCGTTTGCGGCCACAGGAACCAGACTCAGTCGGGCAAACGCGCCACGGTAGTTGCTTGTCGTCACGCCGGCAGTGTTGACAGCGTAGAGGCTGAAGCTGCTGTTCAACGGCTCCCCCAGGTAGGTAAAGCTGCTTGGTGTCGCGCAGCTCAGGTCGCCGCGATTCGTCAGCACGCCGCCGGATCCCACAACAAAGCCTGCGGGATAGAAACGTCCGAAGTTTGCACTGGTGCCGGACGGCACGGTCTGGCCAAAATAGCTGTATGAAGGATGTGTAGCGGCAGCGGGCGTCGCGGTGAATGTGAATACACCCACTTCGGCTTGCGTCTGCGCGCTAAGCGTCGCCGTCCCCCCCGCCACGATGTCGATCGACGGGACACCAAGACTGCCGTCACTCCCCGGAATTGGCGCCACGACTGAAGCCCCTAGCTGGGTACCGAGCTGACGGTAATTGGGCGTCGTGGGCAAGCTGCAGGTATCCGTCACGCCACTGGCGAAAGCCTTGGCCGTGACGCGCAAGCGGAAGTTCTCTCCTGCTTTGCGGTAGAGCGGACAGGCGATGCTGGCACTGGGACACTGCCATGCCGCGTCGTCACTATCGACACACAATCGATATGGAACCACCGGAAACGTCGCGGAGCCCGGCATGCTCAGGCCACTATCACCAGTGGCAGCACTGCCGGCATACCGCGCGTTAAGGGAAATTCTGCCCGCATCGGGATAATTCACCGTGATGCTCGCCTTGCCATTTACATCAAAAGGCAAGGCAAGGGTCGTT
Source organism: Uliginosibacterium sp. (assembly GCA_016718265.1). GTDB lineage: Bacteria > Pseudomonadota > Gammaproteobacteria > Burkholderiales > Rhodocyclaceae > Uliginosibacterium. The sequence continues at coordinate 135,361 of JADKDZ010000007.1, forward strand.
GGCGCGGCAGCATTCGTCGACAGAGCTGTCGCATTTAGCGTCAGCTGTCGGGTGCCCGTCGCGGGATCGACGTAGCCCGACCAGAAATTGATGTTACGTGTTACGCCGGCAAAAGCTGGCACACAAGCCTTGCTAACGTCATCAGCCTTTGCGGCGGTCAACTCGATGGTGCCCGAAGTGACGCCAGAGGTCTGCGCGGGCACGGTATAGAGCAAGCCTGCATCGCTGAAATTGACTGCACAGTTCGCCGACATCGCGCTTCCATTGATCGAGCACAGACTGGGATTCTGGGTGAAAGCTTTCAAGGCAGGGGTGGAGCTATTTGCAACGACACCAAGCGTATAGGTACCGGCGGTCGTCTCCCGCAAGTCGAACGTCGCACCACTCCCGGGAAAAGTCTTCGTATCCCCCCCTAACCACCCCCCGGCCGGCAACAACGTGACATTGGCATTCCCACTATAGGTGGTCGTGCAGGCCGCATCCAGGCAGGCACGCACTGAGACCGAAGCAGGCGTACAGGTCAGCGGCGTCCCGACAACTGTAAATTCGTAATGATCAATCGCCACGATCTGGCTCAGCGATTGCGCACAAACCTGCAGATCATCAACCTCATGCGTGTTGGTCGAGCCGCCCGTAGAACCGGTCAGCGAGAGCAGAAAGTTGGCGGGGACGGCAGCTTGGCCACTCGCCGTGGCGGCATCGAAGGAATTGATCAATGTGCCGTAGCTGGCACCACTCCCCGTGGTGTCTCGCTCAACACTTACCAAGGCGCGGCCCGACACGCGCGAGTCGACGGTAATCCGGTATAGGTGACCCGTCGTGTTGCTCACTGCAGTCCCCAGGGTACCCGTCCCGCGCAGCCAGTAATAGCTGCTGCTCGACCCCCGGATCGCAACGGACTGTGGCACGACTGCGGTCGCGCAATTGGGAACGCCGGGCGCGCAGGGGCCGCTGTCGTTGCGGTTGGAGAAGTTGCCGTACTCGTCGAGCCCCAGCCCCAGCCATCCGCCAGCAAACCCGGGCACGCTCCCCTTGGGCGCATAGCCGAGGGAGCCGCCAAACCCGCCGGGCTGAGGCGTCACCGTCGCGTCCGAGAGAATCAGCGCGATACCGTCAGCCCCGCTTCCTCCATAGCCGTAGTACCTGAACGACACCTGCACGTAGTTCCCGGAGGCAGGAAACAAGCGCTGGAGACTGGCAGCCGTCGATTGATTGGTGTTGGTATTCGTCAGGCGCAAGCGATTGTTGACGATGGCAGGGGTAAACGAGCCATTCACCACCCTTGTCAGCCAATCGCTCCCCAACCCGGAGTTGCGGTTGAAATTGTCATTCAGACAAGTAAGCGACAGCGCGCCCGGAGCGATCACAAGGGTGCTGCCGATATTGGCAACCGTGCCACTGATGGTGGCGGACTGCGAATCGCCGTTTGACGCACTCGGCAGCAGATAGTATGTGCCATCAAGGCTGACGCCGTTCGCTGCGCCGCCCGTCGTGGCACTTGCACCATCGACAGCAGAATTCTGCAAAGCGGGTGTGATCGTGACATTGCCGCTATCGGCAGCAAAAAAGGCCAGACGCAGGCTTCCGGCAGGATAGGTCGGAGGCTGAGACTGGATATTCGGTGCAGTAATCTGATTGCCATTGCCGGCCTGATAGCTCCCCGCACAATTCACGGTACTGGCAGCACCGCAGTCTGCCGCTACTGCACCACGCACGCTGTAGATGACCGCTGCAACCCGCGTGCTGACATTGTTGCTCAGTGTCCAGGTGTAGCTGGCAGCGGGCGCCGTCGCGAGATTGAGGTAGTAGATACGCTGCTGCAGACCGTTCTGGTTGATACTGGCTCCGGTGATCAGACTCCAGCCGGTCGGCGGCGTGACCGTCGCGCCACTTTGCGCGACGACCTGCGCCACAAGCAGATCCCCTGACAACGCACTGCCTGGGGTGGCCGGTGACAGGCTGCCGTTGCCGGAAAGTGTGCTCGCCCCTCCCGGAAATACACTGATCGCTGCCTTGGCACCGAGACTCAACAGTGCAAGCAGGGTAATCACAAGAATCAGGCAGAGTCTTCTTGGCATGACTAACGCTCCGTCACCACGGTCAGCTGCCGCTCGACGTAGTCCGCGCCCTGCAACTCGGCAGCGATGGACGAAGGGCATTGTGCGCCTGAGGTCGTACATGCTGTAGCGGTGATTTGCCAGATGGTTTTCGCGACATTGTTTTCCACAAATCCATTAGCGGCACAAGTCCAGGTGACCCTGAGTCCATTCAAACCCGCCACATCCGAGAGATTCGTCGTCGCCGGGCAGGCGCCCGAACGCTGGACCGAATAGAGCCCCGCCTCTACACCCAACCGGGCCGCCTGATAGGCCCTTGCCCCCTGGACATCCAGCCCGCTAGCCACGTTGCTGGACACCGAGACCTGAACGATAAAGGCCGCCAACGCTGCCATGATGACCAGCAAGAAAACGGCGCTGGCCAGCACAAACCCGCCTTGATGCACGCGAAGACACAGCGAGTGCCCTACCTGCGGATCGGGACGGCAACGGTCAGGGATTGTTATTGACATGTATTTCATGGTTCAGGCTGACATTCTCGCCACTGCGCCGCAGTTGCAAACTGATGCTGAGTAGTCCCCACTGATCAATCACTGCCTGCGCATAGTCTGCAGTGCACACCGACACATTACTCGCCACCAAAGCGCTGACGGCGTTGGGTAGCAGGGCCGGATCGAGGGGCTGCGTAGCCTGTTTGGCGTAACCAGTGACCCGCCGGAGCGACCCCACGCCCTCCCGACCCGCCACCGCACCACTGCAAACATAGCTCACAGGCCCCCCAATGAGCTGAAAGCGGCTGCCCGGCGAAGGAAACGGAAACTGTTTGGCAGCCATGGTCACCGTCGCCCCGGAAAAGCCGCTGAAAGCGCTGGTCGATTCGCTACGATAGGCATCGGCGTCCGTAATTCCGAGGTTATAAATCGCCACTTCGCGAATATCGGCCGCATCGAACACCGGCGTGGCTCCCAGCCCGGGCAAGGGACCTATCACGTCAAAGCTGCTTGCGGCCGCCGAGAAATCGAGCGGCGTGCAGGGGGCACCTGCAACGCTTGTACCAGGCTCCGAACAATAACGCCCGCCAGAAATCGTCGGCAAATACTCGATAACGGTAGCGCTCTGCCCACTGATGGTTGTTGTGGCGACCCGCACGCTGTTTGGCAAGGCGCGTTGCACATCGCGCCGAAGGCGGCGCAGCGCCGTGTCTGCCGAGTCGGCCAGCGCAACCCGGCGCGTTGAATCGATCAGTCCCTCCATCGGGCGCGAAATGAAAACTGCCACGATGGCGACAAGTATCCCTGTGATGGTCATGACGACCACCATCTCAACCAGGGTGAAACCACCCATACCGCGATCAGGGTGAGTTAGGTGCATAGCGGAACCGATACCCCGTCAGGGTCAAATCAGGCATGCTCGGCGCACCAACGGTTACGTCGATGCGCAACGCGTCGCCATTCTCGGCGAGCCCCATTGCCGTTCCAGCCTGGATGATCGCCACCCGGGCCGAGTAAGCTTCAAGGCCGGAAACAAGGATCGTCGCATCGGTGGGCAGGCGAATGCCGGCCATCGCAAACCCGTTGTAGTCGCCGACATTGTCAAACGGCGACGCGGGGTCGTACCTGCTCTCCCCGGCGGCCGGTATCAGTCCTTGCTGCAAGCTCGCACACCCGGCAGGGTTCGTTGCGGTTTCGACGTTCGCGTCATCCGGGTCGCAAAAGGTGAAGGGCTTACTCTGAACCTCTTCCAGCAAGGATTCGGCAATTGCCACCTGCTGCTTAAGCAACATGGGATTCACCGTATCTCGATTCACAAGGCTCAGCACGCCCAGAATTCCCGCCAAGCCTACCGATATCACCACGATGAAGACCACCAGTTCGATCAGCGTCAGCCCCCGTTGCGCACGCAGCCCATATCGCTCAATGCACATAACCGGTCTCCGACTCCACCGTGACCACGTGCGTCAACGTGCCGCCTGCAATACTGATCACAGCCGCGGCAGCAGGACGTCCGAGTTCATCGAAAGTGAAGTTCGCCGCGCTGACCGTCACGCCTCGCGGCGCACTCTGCGCATAGGCACTGCCATTGGCTGGGTTCAGCAGGGCATGATCACAGTTCGCAGCGCGAAACGCACTGGCGACGCGCAAACTGAGCTGGTTGGCGGCCACGTCGACGCAGACCAGACGGCGCTTCGCGATCGCCGATTTCTGCGCATACCGCAATGCGGCGCGGGTCTGCTCGGCAAAACCAAAGGTGTCAAATTCGGTTTGGGTAATGAATCTGGGGATCGCCACGGCCGCCAGTACCCCGATGATGACCATGGTGGCCACCAGTTCAGGAACAGTGAAGCCCGACTCTCGCTGGGCGCAAGGTATGCGAGGCGTAATCAGCATCTGTGACAAACCTCGAAAAAAGGGCCGCCTCTGCGGACGGCCCTTGTCGTCTGTGTTAGCAGTTCGCCTCTGTCAATCCTGTATCCACCACTTGTGGCGGCGTCCCCGCAGCCGTCGAATTGGTAATGGTGAAAGAGCACGTGGGCTTGCTGGGATCGCTGATCGTCAGCGTCGGGCTGGTAAAGGAGAACGAGTAGGTTCCATCGAGCCCTGCCAGGTTCTGGCTCGGCAAGGGGCGGAAGGCTGCGGCAGCTGGATAACCATTCACCAGATCCGTTGCCACGTTCGGCACGAGATTGATGCCACCTTCCACAACCACAGTCGGCGTCGCACCCGTAGGCGAACCGACGGCAAGCCACTTGGCATGAACCAGCGCAATGGACGACTGCACGGCGCCAACGGCCCCTTTCATTTTCGCAACACGTGCCTGCGCACTCATATCGACAAATCGTGGCAACGCAACGGCAGCCAGAATACCCAGGATCACCATCACGACGACCATTTCGATCAGCGTGAAACCGCTTTGTTTTTTCATCACTCACTCCTCCATTGACAATCAGTAAGCCCCGGTCAGAACCACTGGTAGGGCTCCACCACCACAAGATCTGCGTCGGCGGCGTCCGCCGAGCGCGCACGAATCTGCCAGCTCAGCAACATATCGGCATCTGCTCGCCCAAGCTTTAGGTGGCGATGCCTGGACGGCCGATAGACGAGAACAGACTGCTGACTTTCGTAGTGCCAGTCAAACGAATTTGACACATCTGATAAATTTAACATTTCCGCTCGCGAGGCAGGCTTGGCAGACGGTCCGAGAAATTCCAACGGGTTTCGCCTGATCAGATCGTGCATGCTCTCGCCGGCAACTATCCGTCGCGCTTTCTCGAGGCGAATACCGCTGCGAATATTCATCACCATGGTATCCACAGCCGTTTTCTCACCGAATTCAAGGAACAGATCAATGCCATACGCCGCGACGCCCACCACGATGGCAGCCATCAGCATGCCGAGCCCGAGTTCGTACATGGGGAGGCCGAGGCGACCTTTGCGAGAGAGCATCAGCGCTTGCCCAGCATGGCTGAACTCAAATCCCAGATCGGAAGGAAAATACCGAGCGCCATCACCAGCACCATCGCGCCGAGACAAACAATCAGCAAGGGTTCGATCCGTGCAGAGAGGTTATCGAGTTCGTAGTCAACTTCGCGCTCGTACATCTCGGCAATTTCCAGCAACAATTCGTCAATCGAGCCAGACTCTTCTCCCACCGCGATCATTTGCAACACAATGGGCGTGAACACGCGCGCAGCCGCAGCGGTCTGCAAGATGCTCTCGCCGCGCTCGACGCCACGACGCATATCCTCGAGTTTGGCGGCGATATACGCGTTGTCGACAACCTGGGATACCACGGAAAATGCCTGGATGACCGGCAAGCCACTGCTCAAGGCCATGGAGAAACTGCGCGCAAATCGCGCCAGCGTCGCCTTGCGGATGGTTCCCCCCACGATAGGCAGAGACATCTTCTGACGGTGCCAGTACAGACGTCCGCCCTCTGTCCCCAACACGGCGCGAACACTCAGTATCAACGCCAGAAGCCCGCCGATCACCAACCACCAATAGTTCACGCAGAACTCGGAAAAGCCGATCAAGACGCGAGTCATCAGTGGAAGCTGGGTATTGAATGAATTGAATACCTTGGCAAACGCCGGAATGACCATCCAGTTGATGACGCCAAGTGCTCCCGCCAGGGCGATCACCACGAACATTGGGTATCGCAGCGCAGCCTTGATCTTGGCGCGCATCTCCTTCTCGAAGTTGAGATGCTCGAACAAGCGCATGAACATCGCGTCCAGACGACCTGTCATCTCACCTATCCGGACCATGCTGAGATAAAACGTGCTGAACGCGCCGGTATCTGCCATGGCGATGCTGAGCTCTCGCCCGCTGTCCAGGCCTTCGCGCAACTGAACCAGCATGCGGGCGAATCCCGCGTTAGTGGCCGAATCGCGCAAACCCGACAGTGCTTGCAGAATGGGAACGCCTGCCCTGATCAATGTATGCATCTGGCGACTGAAGAACATGATGTCTTCTTCGCTGGCTTTTTTTCCTCGCCTGCCCAGATGCTCAAACAACTGAATACGTGCGGATTCTTCGACGATATCGACCGGCACCACGCTACGCCCGATCAGCAGGTCCGCTGCGGCCCGGGCATCCGCGGCGTCAATCATTCCCTGTACCAGCCCGCCTTGCGCGTCACGCCCCTTATATACGTAGGTCGGCATGGTAGAAGCCCCTATTCGTCGATTTGTGTGCTGACGCGCATGGCTTCTTGTACGGTCGTCTGTCCGGCCAAGGCACGCGCCACCGCATGCGCCCGCATCGTTTTGCCCAGCATTTGCGTACGCGCAAGCTTCGTGAAATCGCTGATGTTGCTGCGGTTAAGCGCTTCGGCCAGCGTCGCGTTCATTTCAAGCATCTCGTAAATGGCCTCTCGGCCAGCGAAGCCAGACATATTGCATTGGGGGCACCCACGGCCGTACCACAAGCTTGCCTCCTGCGCGCGGTCGCCAAGCTCCAGCCGCAACCAGTTGAGCTCCATAGGGTCCGGTACGTGCGGCGTTTTGCAGGACTCGCAAATCACACGCACGAGCCGCTGCGCGATCACGCCAAGCAAGGTCGTAGACAGAAGATACTGCGGAACGCCCATGTCGAGCAGACGTGCGGGCGTGCTGACCGCATCATTTGTATGCAACGTAGATAAAAGAAGGTGGCCGGTCATCGCGGCACGCACACCGATCTGCGCGGTTTCCTGATCGAGCATCTCGCCGACGAGAACGATGTCCGGATCGTGGCGCAGCGTTGAACGCAGTACTCGCGAGAAACTCAGCTCGATTTTGTCGTTAACCTGAACCTGACTGATGCCGGGCAAACGGTACTCGACGGGATCTTCAATCGTAATGATCTTGGTGTTCGGCGCATTCAGGGTCGCAAGAGAGGCATAGAGCGTTGTCGTCTTGCCACTCCCCGTCGGCCCTGTTACCAGAATCATTCCGTAAGAATGGCGAATCATTTTCTGATAACGCTCAAGCATCAACTCCGGCATGCCTATCCGGGCGAGGTCAAGCAAACCGGAATTCTGCGCGAGGATCCGCATCACGACCGACTCTCCGTACTGGGTCGGCATCGTGGATAAACGGATATCTACACTTTGTTGCTTGATTTTGACGTTGAACCGGCCGTCCTGCGGTAAACGCTTTTCGGATATATCCAGCCCGCTCATCAGCTTCAGTCGCAGCACCAAAGCAGGCCCGACACGACTGTCAACTTCCGTCTGGAGGTGCATTTCGCCATCAATGCGGAAGCGGATTTGCAGCTTTCGCTCTTGTGGTTCGATATGAATATCTGACGCCTTGATCTGATAGGCATCTTCAAAGATGGACTGCAGCAGTTTAACGACTGGCGCGTCTTCCGTCGTGGCGTCCAACCCTTGCCCTGAGAAGTCAACATAGGAGTTGCCAAGGTCCCGTTGCAGCTCTCGCGCAAGACCGGAGATCTCTTCAGTGCGCCGGTAGAGCCTGTCGATCGACGCTATCAGTTGGCTTTCAGCGACAACCGCGAGGCTGATGTCCTTCTTCAAGGCTCGCGCAATTTCGTCAAAACCGAAAATGTCCGAAGGGTCGGCCATTCCCACAAGGTACTGCCGCCCCTCGTCAAGCAGCACCAATGCCCGGAACCTGCGAGCCATCGTCTCGGGAAGCAGGGCGACAATTGCCGGATCGAGATCCTTCTCGCGCAAGTCGAAATAGGGCACACCGAGCTGATTCGCGATGGCAGTCGCGATTCTCTCTTCGGTAACGATTCTGCCTTCAACAAGCACCCGCCCCAGCTTCCGTCCGCTCTGCTTTTGTTGGGTCAGCGCTTCTTCGAGCTGTGCTTGACTGATCACCCCTTCTTGTACCAAGAGCTCCCCAAGCCGGTATTTCTGCGCTTTACCCATGCCACTGTCCTCGCCACCCGCTGCTATGTATGTGCTGCGCGCAAGCATACCCGCCACTTGCTGCCTCGACCCGCCAAGCGGGAATTACGACAAAAGGGACAAATATCTTTAATGGGAAGAACAACCGGAATCATCGGACGTAGCGCCAGAACAGGCACACCGCAGTACGTGATGTAAAAACAGTGGCGGCAAGCAAAGCGCCAACTGAAAGGCCATCCTGAGGAAGGATGGCGTCCCCACGGGGATTCGAACCCCGGTTATCGCCGTGAAAGGGCGGTGTCCTAGGCCTCTAGACGATGGGGACCTGAACAATTCTTGGTGGAGGTAAGCGGGATCGAACCGCTGACCTCTTGCATGCCATGCAAGCGCTCTCCCAGCTGAGCTATACCCCCACAAGTTACTGCTTGCTGCACCAGCAGTCGCAGGCGACTGCCGAAATATGGCGGAGTGGACGGGACTCGAACCCGCGACCCCCGGCGTGACAGGCCGGTATTCTAACCAACTGAACTACCACTCCACGATTCGGGAAAGACCTGAATCGAAACAACCTGCGCCGCGATACGCAGCAGCGCGCAAAAAACTGGCGTCCCCACGGGGATTCGAACCCCGGTTATCGCCGTGAAAGGGCGGTGTCCTAGGCCTCTAGACGATGGGGACTTCGTCATTTCTCTTCACTTGGTGGAGGTAAGCGGGATCGAACCGCTGACCTCTTGCATGCCATGCAAGCGCTCTCCCAGCTGAGCTATACCCCCGTCAGCGAAGATTTAAGATTCTAAAAGAGCCTCAAAACCATGTCAAGTGTGATTGTCGAACGAAAGGAACTCGTGGCTCAGTCCTAGGCGCTGCGATTCGCATCTCATGCAGTAAAGTTTCTGCGAGCATGTGTGGGGACAAGTACAGTTACTTCATCGTCCGACGGCTGCCTCGCGGCTGATATTGCAACACTTAGCGCAGAGTAATTGTCGCCCCCTCTATCGGACTCGTGCGCCACGACCGAGGCCATCGCATCAAGCCATTTACGGCACTGACCACTTTCCTGCGCAAGCAACTGCTCCATTTGCTGCTCGGTGACATGCTCCCACCAACCATCCGAACAGAGCAGAAAAGTATCGCCTTCAATCAAGGACAGCAACTGGTCACTTACGGTGGTTTCTAACTCTCCGTCGTTGCCGATGGCTGAAGTCAGCATGTTTCGGTTGGGGTGCGTCCGTATCATGTCGATTGATCCATAACCTGCGTCAATCATGTTTTGCACAAGGCTGTGGTCGCGCGTCTGGTAGCACAGCCGCCCTTCGCGGAACATGTACAACCTTGAGTCGCCAACATGGCCCCAAACAGCCCGGCGATTCTGCCGATCGACAAGGAGCACGACACATGTCGCGTACATGTCCTGACCGCTCTCACGCTTTACATCAAGGACAGCAGCCTGCGCCAGCTGAATCAAAGCACTCACGCGCTCGCTGCTGACTTCTTGGCACGCGCGAAATTCAGCGATCACGGTTTCAACAACAATTCTGGAAGCCAGATCTCCGTTCCCGTGTCCACCAGCCCCGTCAGAGACCACCCAGCAGGACGCATCGGAGGCATCCCAAAACAATAGCGCGTCCTCATTCCGCCTACGTCCGCCGACGAATGACAAATGCGCGGTATGAATATCCATCACCATGCGTTAGCGGCCCTGCTCCAAGTTAAAAGAACGCTCACTCATTCTTTTGACAGGCTCTTCGCGTGGATCAATTCGTACAAGTTTCGTACCACTTCAGTGACCATGTCGACGTACTTCGCCTCATAAAAAGACCACAGCCGTTCGCTATCGGAAGCCTCGACCACGGGGCAAGGCCATGAGTCAGACAGGGCCACGCGCTGTATGTGAAGTGGTTCAAAGACACTGAGAATAGAGGCGATGCGTGCCTTCAACTCCTGCTCTGACAAGCTTCTGTCACGGGCATTGCACAGGAGTTCGTCAAACGGATCGGACGACAACCCGCTATCGTCTTGACCTTCCACGTCAAGGGAGGTCACTCCCCACGGCACCAAGGACCTGCCAAGATCAAAGGGCGGAGATGCATCCGCTGCGCCCCTACGCTTATCCGGCTGACTTCCGGGAATCTCGACTCTCATCCTGAAACCGGCCGCGTCAATGACATCACCGTCATGCAGACGAAGGCTACTACCCTTGGTCAGCGGAATACCATTAACCACCGTTGGCGTCGCCCCCTGATCAATCAGGCAGAAATGGTTACGCTCAAAATGCACCAAGGCTTGAACTCTCGACAAGCGACGCTCAGGGTCCGGCAGGGTCAGCTGATTGCGTTCATCGCGACCGATACCGCCACCCGCCTCACCAAAACACGCCGCCACAGGCGTTTCTAAAGGCCGGCCGTTTACGCTGATCAAGGCTACACGCAGCACCGCTACACCCCCGTTGTTCTTGCTCGGCGTTGATCGACACAGGCGCGAAGCCTCAATGTGGTCGATTGCAACACATCCGGAATGCGCGACACAACCGTACGCACGAAGCCGCACGCCCAATTCCGACGAAGGGTTACCCTTCGTGTGGTGTATCTGCTTGAAGCCAGTCTCCGAGCAGAGCACGCGTACGTGCAGAGAGTCTGCTTCGAAAACTGAGCTCACGTTCTTCAACACAATGCGGATTGAGCATCACCTCATAACTTCTCAGCTCATCGCGTCGAAAAACAGTGACTCCCAGCAACTCGCCCGTCTGGCATCGCATGAGCAGTTTCTCGAAGTTTGTCGCAGTCACCCGCAACTCATTCACTGCGACCAATTCGTCCCCCGCCGATAGCCCCGCGAACTGCCCAGAGCCTCCGTCGAGAACTGCCGACACGCGGAGAATGGAGCCATCAGCCTTTACCCGTATCCCCAGCCCGGACGCACGCGAACCCGTCTTCTTAGCGAGGACAACCCCGAATGCCTTGAACAGCCGGTCAAGGGGCACGTCTGCGTATCCCATAACCCACGCCGCGATGTCTTTGCCGACGTCGACGCCTGTCGCGGCGTGAATGATCTGGGGCATCGCCTCTTCCGGCACTCCGCCGACTGAGCGCCCATAGTGTTTCCACAAATGACGCATCACATCGTCAAGCGAGAACCTGCCATCACTCTTGAGACGAATCGTCAAATCCAGCCCTAAAGCAACGAGCGCCCCCTTCTGGTAATAGCTGACAATAGCGTTCGGGCTGTTCTCATCCTGCCGATAGTATTTTGTCCAGGCGTCGAAAGACGAGTCAGCAAGACTCTGTTTCAACCGACCACTGTTGCGCTCCACCGCAGAGATCGTCTTCGCGATCAAGCCTAGATACTCTTTTGCGCTGATCAATCCCGCGCGGATCAAGGCAAGATCGTCGTAGTACGACGTAAAGCCCTCAAAAACCCAAAGCAGGCGTGTGTAATTCTCTTCATAGAGCTTGTATGGGATAAACGCCTGCGGCTTGATGCGCTTGATGTGCCACGCGTGAAAATACTCGTGGCTACACAGACCCAGAAAGCCACGATAGGCGTCATCAATCGATTCTTCGCCAAATGCGGGCAAGTCATTTCTGGCACAAATCAAGGCGGAACTTGCTCGGTGCTCCAACCCCCCGTATCCATCGCCAACAGCCATAACCAGAAAAAGATACTGATCAAATGGCAGGGAGCCACCAAACAGTCGGGCTACTGCACTACAGACCTTTTGCAGATCAGCACTCAGGCGCTGAAGATCAAATCTCCCACGACCTGTAATAACCATGCGATGTGGAACGCCGGACACCATAAAACCCAGCGATTCAAAGCTCCCCATTTCCACAGGATGATCAATCAACTCATCATAATCAGCGGCCAAGCGCGCCCCAAACCCTTGCTCGTCCACGCCCTTACCAGGCGCTACAGGGAGTGTAGTCGCCACTCTCCAAGTACTGTATGCAGCGCCCTCCGGGCGGCAGATTTCAACTTGATGCGGCGTATTTTCTCTACCTACGACGCTGAGGAACAGTTGCGTCCCGTTGAAGAAGCCATGACTCTGATCGAGGTGAGCACACCGAACCGACAAGTCCCAGGCATAGACAAGGGTCTCAACCTGCAATGGCGCTGTGGAAGCAAGCGGCCCGGTCTTCCACGTGTGCTTGTCGATTTTCTCTAGCAGCACCGGCCGCGCGGCCTGCCATGCCTTTATTTCCACGATGTTTCTCGAGAACTCACGAATCATGTAGCTCCCGGGAATCCACGCCGGCAACCGGAGCGTTTCCCCTTCGGCAAGGGGGGTATGAACGCTCAGCGTCACGCTGAAAATGTGCGCTTGCGGGTTAACGGGCTCAACCCGGTAATCGAGGCTTGGCGACATGGCTGGCAACTACTCCAGAGCAAAAAACTCAAGATACGACGAATGTAGGGCACGTAGCACTCAGTGTTGCAGTTCGTGCAGCCGCCCTTCCCCACACAAAGATCCCGTCACGCCCTCCCGCGAACCTCCCGTCCGAAGGTTCGACAAGCTACCACGCCTTGCCCTCATGAACAGCCCGAGCCGCGTACTCACAAAGAAACCGGCACAACAAACACTTAAATAATTGATTTTTAACAATAATATTTATCCATAAACCCCGTTTGCATAATCCACAAGGCTACTTAGGTAATAGCGAACAATTTGTTCGATTGTCGAAGCTATTGTTTGAGGCTAATCAAGGGGGCTGGACGGATTCATACAAACAATGCGATTGTCCGAAACGTTTTTTTCTAAAACGCTTGGACTTGTTGCACGCAATCCCCCCGCTAGTGGTGGTAATAACTTAACAACATCTGGAGGCAAGTATGTCGTTTGCAAGTAGCACTGGCGCAGCCTTATCGCGCCCACTGCGGTGCCTGCTCGTCCTGGCATTCGGTGCAATATCTGCGTCTGCGCACGCCAGTTCTGGCGAAGCAAGTCTTGTGTTACCGAGTTTCAGTGATCCGCAGCTCGCCACCTTTCTGGGCGGCATGACGGGTTCCAGCCTCCTGACGCTGGGCTTGTTTGTCTGTCTGGCCGGTTTGTTGTTTGGCGCGGTGATCTACACGCAGGTCAAGAAGCTGCCGGTGCATCGCTCGATGGCCGAGGTCAGCGACCTGATCTACGAAACCTGCAAGACCTACATGCAGACCCAGGGAAAATTCCTGCTTATCCTTGAAGCCTTCATTGCCGTCATCATCATCGCCTACTTTGGGTGGGTGCAGCACATGGCTGCCATGGAAGTCGCACTGATTCTGGCGTTCTCGCTGATCGGTATTGCGGGTTCGTTCGGTGTTGCCTGGTTTGGCATCCGCATCAATACCCTTGCAAACAGCCGTACGGCGTTTGCCTCGCTGGAAGGCAAAGCGTTCCCGGTGTACGCGATTCCGCTCAAGTCCGGGATTTCAATCGGCATGCTGCTGATTTCGACCGAACTGCTGATCATGCTTTGCATCCTGCTGTTCGTCTCTCCGGCGCTGGCCGGCAAGTGCTTCATCGGCTTTGCAATTGGTGAGTCACTTGGCGCGGCGGCGCTGCGGATTGCCGGCGGTATCTTCACCAAGATCGCCGATATCGGTTCGGACCTGATGAAGATTGTCTTCAAGGTCAAGGAAGACGATGCGCGCAACCCCGGCGTGATCGCGGACTGCACCGGTGACAACGCAGGTGACTCTGTCGGCCCGACGGCAGACGGCTTTGAAACCTATGGGGTGACTGGCGTTGCGCTGATTTCGTTCATCATGCTGGCCGTTCCTGACGCTGCCGTCCAGGTCCAGCTTCTCGTCTGGATTTTCGTCATGCGTATCATGATGATCTTCGCTTCTGGCTTCTCCTACATCGGCAACGAAATGGTGATGAAGTCGATGTTTGGTAACAAGGATCGCTTCAATTTCGAACACCCGCTGACCTCGCTTGTCTGGGTCACCTCCGTCGTGTCAGTGATCCTGACCTTCATCGTCTCCAAGGCCTTGATTGGTGACATCACGATTGGCGGTCAGGTTTACGCCAATCTCTGGTGGCAGCTCTCCCTGATCATCACCTTCGGTACGCTTGCCGGGGCAATCATCCCTGAAGTCGTCAAGGTGTTCACCTCTACCAGCTCACGCCATGTCCGCGAAGTCGTAACGGCCTCGCGTGAGGGCGGCGCCAGCCTGAACATTCTGGCGGGCCTGACTGCCGGTAACTTCTCGGCATTCTGGATGGGCGTTGTGATCGTCGGACTGATGACGGGAGCCTACCTTGTGTCGCAGGGAGAACTGTCGCACGTGATCAACCCTGACGCAGCCAAGGCCAGTGTAATGGCAGCGGTCTTTTCGTTCGGTTTGGTCGCCTTTGGCTTCCTGGGCATGGGCCCGGTGACCATCGCGGTTGATTCTTACGGCCCGGTGACCGACAACGCACAATCGGTGTATGAGCTCTCAACCATCGAGACGATTCAAGGCATTGAAGCCGAGGTAAAGAAAGATTTCGGCATTACCGTCAATTTTGAAAAGGCCAAAGACCTTCTCGAAGAAAACGATGGTGCCGGCAACACCTTCAAGGCCACAGCCAAACCCGTGTTGATCGGTACAGCGGTGGTAGGCGCGACGACCATGGTGTTTTCAATCATCATGCTGCTGACTGACGGCTTGAACAGCGTCGCTGACGTGCAGAAGCTCTCCATGCTCTACCCGCCGTTCCTGCTGGGCTTGATCTCGGGTGGCGCGACCATTTTCTGGTTCTCTGGCGCTTCAACGCAGGCAGTTTCCACGGGCGCTTACCGGGCAGTCGAGTTCATCAAGCGCAACATGAAGCTGGACAGCACTGAAAAGGCCTCGGTGGAAGACTCGAAGAAGGTCGTGGCAATCTGCACCCAGTATGCGCAGAAAGGCATGTTCAACATCTTCCTGGCAGTGTTCTTCGGCACACTCGCTTGCGCGTTCATTGAGCCGTTCTTCTTCATCGGTTACCTGATTTCCCTGGCCATCATCGGTCTGTATCAGGCAGTGTTCATGGCCAATGCGGGTGGCGCGTGGGATAACGCGAAGAAGATCGTGGAGACCGAATTGCGCGCCAAGGGAACGGACTTGCACGCTGCAGCCGTGATTGGTGACACGGTTGGCGATCCCTTCAAGGACACCTCCTCGGTTGCGATGAATCCAATCATCAAGTTCACCACCCTGTTTGGCCTGTTGGCCGTTGAAATGGCGGTTGGCCTGCACGAGCAAGGCAACACCACGGTTCAGTACGGCTTGGCAGCCATATTCCTGATACTGAACCTGATCTTCGTCTATCGCAGCTTCTACGGCATGCGGATCGAGACGCAAGCCGAGTAATCCTGACGAGAGGGTGCGTTCTGCCCTCTTCGCGCATGAAATGGAGCCGCTAATGTCGGCTCCATTTTTTTGGTGGTTTTCCGCCTTCAGTCTCATCAATAAGGTCGCTGCACAGTTCCTTGGCACTCTCGCCTAGAATGGCGATCCGTTTTTCGGCAGACCTGTGTCCCCAATGTCACATCCCCCTGTAGATGTTGTTGATGAACTCGAAGCGCGCCTTGAGACACTACGACGAACCGCCAGCTACCGGCAGCGTAAAACCGCCGAGGGACCCTGCACCACGAAGTTTCTTTCGCAAGATCAAGTGCTGCTGTCATTCGCCAGCAATGACTATCTTGGCCTCGCAAACCATCCCAGGCTCGCGGAAGCAGCGGCAGTTGGCATGGCAAAATGGGGCATCGGCGCTGGGGCGTCGCATCTGGTCGGCGGTCACACGCGTGCTCACCACGCCCTGGAAAATCGCCTTGCGGCCTTCACAGGGTTCCCCGCGTGCCTCTATTTTTCTACCGGTTACCTGGCCAACCTCGCCATTGCCCCCGCACTGCTCGGCCGTGGCGATACGATCTTCGCCGACAAGCTCAACCATGCATCGCTCGTCGATGCGGCTTTGCTGTCACGCGCCAAACTCGTGCGATACCCGCACCTGGATCTGGCGTATCTTGAACAGCGGTTGCGCGCGGGGTCGACGGGTAGAAAGCTGATAGTCAGCGATGCCGTCTTCAGCATGGATGGCGACATCGCCCCACTCCGCGAACTCCTCGCCTTGGCCGAGCGATACAACGCATGGCTGCTGGTAGACGATGCGCACGGTTTTGGCGTTCTCGGCCCACAAGGTCGGGGATCCCTGGCCGAGCAAGCCCTGGCATCTCCCCGCCTGATCCTGATGGCAACACTGGGCAAAGCGGCCGGTGTAGCCGGTGCATTTGTTGCCGGTTCCGCCACCGTGATCGACTGGCTGATCCAGAAGGCTCGTCCGTATATCTTCACCACCGCAAGCCCACCGCTGCTCGCCGACGCTTTGTTGACAGCCCTTGATCTGATCGAAGCAGAGGACGACCGGCGTGAGCGTCTGAACAGCAACATCCGCCATTTTCGTGACGCAGTCCGGCTACAACGATTCACCCTGCTGCCTTCACGCACGGCCATCCAGCCGGTATTGATCGGGAGCGATGAGGACACCGTCGTCGTTGCAGAGTACCTGCGCTCGCAAGGGTTTTATGTCCCCGCAATCCGCCCACCGACCGTTCCGCCAGGCACCGGAAGGCTCCGCATTTCGCTCTCGGCCGCCCATACGCCCGCGGACCTCGATCAGCTTGCCGACACCCTCCAGCAAGCGGAGCGCGCCACGGCATGAAATCCATCGTCTTCCTGAGTGGCTGGGGCTATGAGCCTTCGCTATGGCAGGCCCTGGCGGGCGAACTCAGCGACCATAGTCTCTACACGCCAAGCCTCTCGACTGGAGCATCGGATATCGACACCTGGGCAGATCTCGTCGCCGCCGAGGTGCCCGCACGCAGCATGATCGTCGCATGGTCACTCGGCACCCTGCTGGCACTGTGCTTGGCGCAGCGCCATCCCGGGCGCGTCGGCAGCGTGCTGCTGGTAGGTGCCACGCCCTGCTTCGTGGCCAAGGATGACTGGGCACACGGGCTTGACCCACAGGTATTCGCCACGTTTCAAGAGAACTTCACCCACGATCCTCTCCGTACGCTGAGACGTTTTCTGGCCCTGCAAGTACTCGGCGACTCGGCCCGGTCGACGCTGCAGCCTATGCTGGAGCCCCACCTGAAGACGGACCACGCGTCCCTGCCCGGCCTCGCAAGCGGCCTTCGCATTCTGGCAAGTACGGACTTGCGCGATCGCCTGCCGTCGGTACAGGTGCCCTGTACGCTGCTACATGGAAAGAATGACGCTTTGATCCCGATCGGCGCCGCAGACTACCTCCATCAAGCCTTGGGTGGCAGCCGCCTGATCACTGTCGATTGCGCCGGCCACGCACCCTTGTTTGCGTCACCCGACAGACTGGCCCGCCTTGTCCGCGAGTGCAGCACATGACCGCGCAGCCCTGCAAAGCGCGCGTTCGTGCCGCATTTGCTGGCGCAGCGCAGCGCTATGACTCGGTGGGAGACGTCCAGGCGCAGATCGCAGCCAGACTTGTCGAGCATGCCCACACCTTCCGCGGCGCATGTGTCCTGGATGCGGGGAGCGGCACGGGCTACGTCTCACACAGACTTCTCGATGCAGACCCAACGCTGGCGATATGTGCCGTTGACCATGCCCACGCGATGTGCGCCCGCTCAGCACTGCCTAGGACGATATGCGCAGACATTGAACAGCTGCCGCTCACGCCCTGTGTATTTGACGCGTACTACTCGAGCCTTGCCTGGCAGTGGGCCACACCGCAACTGGCCGCAAAGGAAGCGCTCCGCGTGCTGAAGCCTGGTGGCACGCTCGCGGTGGCCACGCTGAGCACAAACACCTTTCGCGAGCTGAAGTTCGCCTTTTCGACCATCGACGACCATGCGCACGTCCTGAATTTTTACGCAGCTGAGAACTACTGCAGCACTCTTGCCAGTGCTGGCTTTGGAAACATCCGCCTTGAGTGCGTGCCTCTCAAGGTCCACGCACCCGATCTCCACACACATCTCTCTAGAATCCGGACCTTGGGGGCAAACCAGTTGAGCGCGCCTCGGCGTCGGGGATTGCTCGGACGCCATGCCTGGGCGAAGGTCCTCGCAGCCTATGAAACGCTCCGGGAAGACCAAGGCTTACCGCTGACCTACGATGTGATCTATCTCTTTGCCACAAAACCATGACCCACATCGGAAACTTCTTTCTGACGGGTACCGACACGGAGGTTGGCAAGACCCACGCTGCCTGCGCTGTCTTGCGGAAATGGCGTACGCTTGGTTTGCGAGCAAGCGGCTACAAGCCGGTCGCCGCGGGCGGCATCGTCGACGCACACGGTACGCTTGTGAATGAAGACGCCGCGAGGTTGTTTGAGGCCAGCAGCCCGGGAGCAACCCTCTCGCTCATCAACCCGATCTGTTTCGCTCAGCCTATCGCGCCCCACGTCGCGGCACAGGACGAACGCCGTGAGATCACCCTCCACGAGATTGTCGGTGGCTATCTGGAGCTTGCCGAACGCTTTGATCGTGTCGTCGTAGAGGGGGTCGGGGGTTTCAAGGTCCCCTTGTCGGCAGAGCTTGATAGTGCGGACCTGGCGGTCGCACTGGGGCTTCCTGTCGTGCTCGTGGTCGGCCTGCGCCTCGGTTGCATCAATCACGCACTGCTGACCGTTGAAGCGATTCTCGCGCGCGGACTGTCCCTTGCGGGGTGGATCGGAAATACCCTAAATCCCGCCATGGCACGACAGGCAGATACCGTCCATGCGCTGCAACAACGGATTCCTGCCCCCTGCCTCGGGGTATTACCTTGGTCGCCAGACGCCGAAGACGCTGTCGCGGCGCTCGCACCTTGAAACATTGAGCATCGCTGGTTAAGCATTGGCACAACACGAAGCAGGTCGTTTTCCAGGAGGAAGCGCCCATCTGACCCATAAGCAAAGTCCAGCGTCACCGCAATGCTAGACTTGCGCGAATCACCAACGAAGGCAGGATAGTACTGATGAAGCGTTCTCGTTTTGGGCGCCGCAATGGTTTGCCCCGCGATACGGAAGAGTTGTTGTGGCTGGCGGCCGGTCTGGCCGAGTCAGGCAGTCGCGCCGAAGATGTTTTCTGGGAACAGAAACTGAACGCCGAGATTGACGAGTTTCTCCGCTCCGGCAGCGAAGACACGCTCAATACCACGCTCGACCACCTCTATACCACCGACATGCCTTCCTACGACGCGCTGGCAGATTCGGTGGAGACCTGCGCAGAGCTTGTACGCGACGAGGCAAATTACGATGTCCTGCTCATCGCAGCGCCCATCCTGGCGTGGTCACGATTCACGATCCCGGCAGCGGCTATCCCGGCAAAAATACGCAACAACCTGCGTGTGCACCTGCAAGCACATGTACTGGCTGATGGTGTCCAGCTTGTGCTGGCAGACATGCTGTTCAGCCCTGATCAGCTTCCGCAAGGCTATTGCGAAACGGCAGCCTTCGCCGCACAGCTCGCCAAAACCCTGCCCGCCGGTGACACCCTGCATGTCGCCGCAGACACATTGCCTGAAACGGCACGTTTTCTCTCCGACGTCCGCTATCTGCTCGGCGCCATCCGCGCACCGAAAGGCTCGCCCCTGTTTCGCTGGCAGGAACCCGGCGGCAAGCGCGAGCAAGCGGCCGCACAATGGCAAGCACAGGGTGGAGCCTGTCTGACGCCCATGCTGGCGGGCTGCGCGACCGAGCTGGTACTGCCGGACGCTTTCTTCTCGGCCTGCCGTCAGTCTGACCGCGCCTCGCGTCCATACTCTGTGCGGGCTTCTGCGGCCTTTCTGAGCACAACGCTTGAGCTCGCGCCCAGCGAGCTAAGGGCTGTTGTCGCACCGTTCTATGACCGTCAGATCGAGGAGTACCGAATCGGCTTTACGGCCAAAGACTCATCGACCGTCGTACATGGGGTAGTCTGGCCACTGCTCGGGCCGGAAGACGATGCATCCGATGTGCCGGCACAGATCGAGACCGCCCTCAAGGAGAGTGGAATCGTCGAGATCGTGCATCTTGATACCCGTTGCCCGCTTGAGTACTGCGATGACTGCGGCGTACCGCTTTACCCGTCACCAGAGGGGGACCCGGTACACCCTGAGCTGCCGGAAGACAAGGCAGAGCAAGTCCCCAAGCACCTGCACTAAAAACGCCCTGCCCTTTGCGTTTCGCCCGCCCGCCCAATGAGGCGGACGGGCGATCTCGTTAGTCCTCTTCTCTTGGGCGGAACGCTGACATCAGCTGCTGCTGGACGTTGGGCGGCGCGGTCTCGTAATCATCCATCTCCAGCGTATAGCTGCCTTGCCCACCGGTGATGGACTTCAGCCGGTTCTGAAAATCGGACAATTCGGAGAGCGGCGCCCGCGCGTTGATCGACACCATGCCAGCCCTCGCGGTACCGGTGTTCGTGATCTGCCCGCGGCGCGATGAAATCTCGCCGGACACGTCACCGATCGTGGTATCGGGAACGGTAATTTCCAGCGTGACCAAGGGTTCAAGCACAATGGGACGCGCATTTTTGATCGCCTCCAGGAAGGCTTTCTTTCCCGCAGTCACAAAGGCTATTTCCTTGCCGTCAACCGGATGCGTTTTGCCGTCGTACACCGTCACTTGAATATCCTGCACAGGGAAGCCGGCGATTGCGCCGGAGACCAGAACCTCCCTCACGCCTTTTTCGACCGCCGGGATGAAGACCCCAGGAATCGCGCCTCCCTTTACCTCGTCTTTGAAGCGGAAGCCTTCGCCGCGGGTCAGCGGTGAAATGCGCAAGAAGACTTCGCCAAACTGGCCCGCTCCCCCGCTTTGTTTCTTATGCCGGTGATGTCCTTCTGCCGGCTGCGACACCGTCTCGCGATAGGGAATGGTGGGCGGGTGGCTGTCGACCTCAAGCTTGTACTGCGAGCGCATGCGCTCCAGCACCCTGCCCAGATGCAATTCCCCTTGCCCACGGATGACAACTTCATGGGTGGTGAGATCGCTTTCGACGTGCAATCCCGGATCTTCGATAGCAAGGCGATGGAGGACTTCTGCGAGCTTCTGCTCGTCCCCTTTGCGCTTCACGCGCACCGCCAGTCCGTACACGGCATGCGGAAAGTGCAGCGGCCGGAAATGGATGACCGCATCTTCCGGAGCATCGTGCAATACCGCATCAAATGTCACGTCCTCCATCTTGGTGACGGCACAGATTTCACCCGGTCCGGCACTCGCGACTGGTAGCAGCTGCTTTCCTTGCACGGCATACAGGTGGGCAACCCGGATCGGTTTTCGTGCCTCCCCGACATACAGCATGCTGTCTGGCGTAATCGTGCCCTGCAGTACCCTGAGCGTACCGACCTTGCCCATGTAGGGATCGACTTCCACCTTGAAAACGTGAGCAATCACGTGAGCGTTTTTGTCGTGATTCACCGCGAGCGGCTCTGCGCTTGCCGCGTCGCCACCCGGCCATTTTTCAAAAAGGGGCGGGTTACCCTCCAGAGGGTTCGGCGCAAGCTTCACAATGAAGTTAAGCAACTCAGCCAAGCCCGCACCAGTTCGGCCGGAGGAAAACAGGATCGGAATCAGATGCCCTTCGCGAAGGGCGCGCTCGAACGCCACATGGAGCGCCTCAGGTTCGATCTCCTCCCCACCCAG
Source organism: Uliginosibacterium sp. (assembly GCA_016718265.1). GTDB lineage: Bacteria > Pseudomonadota > Gammaproteobacteria > Burkholderiales > Rhodocyclaceae > Uliginosibacterium. Next base: position 157,369 of record JADKDZ010000007.1, read on the forward strand.
GTATCGCTCCATGAGCGCCTCGTCGACCTCGACAATCTGTTCGACGATCGCGCGATGCGCTTCTTCAATGCTCGAAAAATCGGTCGCTTCCCCACTCAGATTGAAGAAGCAATCAATCACGCGGCCGCAGTTATCTGCCGGCAGATTGATAGGCAAGCACTCCCGACCAAAATTGGCCTGCAGATCTCTCACCACCTGTTCAAAATCGAGTCGCTCTGCATCAATGCGGTTCACCACCAGAACCCGGCAGAGCTTTCTGGTCTGCGCCCACAACATTGCCCGCGACGCGCTGATCTCAATCCCGTTTTGCGGATTGATGACCGTCACGACCGTCTCGACGGCGTCCAGAGCGGCCATCGCCTGACCGGCAAAATCCGGGAAACCGGGCGTGTCGAGCAGATGGACCTTTACATCGTCCCGGACCAGATGAACCGCAGAGAGCTTTGCAGAATGCTGATGCTCTTTTTCAAGCGGATCGTAGTCGCAGACCGTGCTGCCTTTTTCCACACTTCCCGCTTGTGGAATCGCCCCGGAGGCTGCCAGCAACTGCTCGATGAGCGTTGTCTTCCCTGCTCCCGCGTGACCCAAGAAGGCCAAGGCACGGACGTTTTCAACTCCAGGCATGGTGTGTCTCCTCTTGTGATGTTCTGTGAGTCACACTACACCCGCTCAAACGCTGGAGCAATTGCGTTACATCACCTTTCCGATACACCCAAAGGGGTGTTACCGCCGCAGAAATCGCCGCGCCCAGAACAGACACGCGATAGTTTTGGCGTCGGTGATACGACCGTCGAAGACAGCGTCTTCAGCGTCCTCCAGACTCAGCTCGAAGACTTCGAGAAATTCACCCGCGTCGAGTTCTTGCTCTCCGGGCGTCAGGTTACGAGCCAGGAAGATATCGATCTTCTCGCTCGAATACCCGATGCAAGGGTGCATGACGCCGAGATGTTGCCAGTCCGCTGCACTGTATCCCGTTTCCTCACGCAACTCGCGTTGTGCACACCCCAGCAGAGTGTCACCCGCATCGATTTTTCCGGCGGGAAGTTCCAGAAATACCTGCCCGACCGGATAGCGGAACTGCCGCTCAAAAATCAGTACGCCGGGTCGAACCTCGGCGATGATCACGCATGCCCCGCCGTGACGTACATATTCACGCGTAGCAATCGCGCCGTCTGGAAGCACGACTTTGTCACGGAAAACCTTCAGCAAGTACCCGGAGTAGGTTTGCTCGCTCTCCAAACAGGATTCATCCAGCGTCATGAAACACCCTTGCCTTGAATGCCCGCGCGCGCCAGAAACCTGCTCCGAAACCCCGCCACGAGCGCAACGAGGTCCAGACTTGCACTACAAGGCTGGCACTACGAGCTTGAATAATCTTGCGAAATTTGCCGTCGTCGCCGCGGCAACTTCATCTATGGATAGGCCGCGCAAGCGCGCAATTTCTGCTGCAACATGCGGAACGTACGAGGGCTCGTTGAGCTTTCCGCGGTACGGGACCGGTGCCAAGTAAGGAGCGTCCGTTTCGATCAGGATGCGGTCAAGCGGAATACTTGCTGCAACCTCCTTGATCTGATGCGCATTCTTGAAGGTCACGATACCCGAAAACGATATATAGAAATTTTCGGCAAGCGCCGCCTCCGCTACCGCCAAAGTCTCGGTAAAACAGTGCATCACACCGCCCACACTCACCGCCTGCTCGTCGCGAAGAATCTGGATCACGTCCTCCGCAGAATCACGAGTGTGCACAATCAGCGGCTTGCCGGTGAGCTTGGCCGCAGCGATGTGCGCCCGAAAACGCGCCCGTTGCCAGGCGGGACGATCCTTGTGCCAATAGTAGTCCAGCCCGGTCTCACCGATCCCGATCACTTTCGGATGCGCCGCCAGCGCGACCAAATCCTCAACGGTAGGCTCACCGCAATCAGTGTGCTCGGGGTGGACTCCAACTGTCGCAAAAATGTTCGCGCGCTGTTCGGCAATTCCCAATACACGCGGCAACGATTCCAGACTAACGCTGATGCAGACAGCGCACTGAACGCTGGCAGACTGCATGCGTTCGAACAAAGCCTCACCTTGCGCGGCCAAGTCTTCGAAATCAATGTGGCAGTGCGAGTCAACAAACATGGAGGATATGCAACCAAGCCGTCAAACAGATTGCGAAGCAGAATCTGATGGCGGACGAATCAAAGCGTATGCGTCGGACGGGACGACCCCAGGGCATTGGCCAGGATCTGCTCGATTTTGACTTTGACACCCTGCCCGCCTTCTTCTGCAGCGAACTGCACGCCGATGCCCTGTGTTTTATTGTTTTGCGCGTTGGCGGGTGTCATCCATACGACTTTGCCCTTCACTGCCAAGCGGGCTGGGTCATCCATCAGCTGCAGCAGCATGAAAACCTCATCGCCTAAACCATAGGGCTTCGCCGTTGGGATAAACAAGCCCCCATTCTTGATGAAAGGCATGTACGCGGCATAGAGCGCCGACTTTGAATTGATATTGAGCGACAACACCCCGGCCCGTGTCGTCGGCGCTGCTGGCTGTTTTGGTTCCATCGTCACGCTTACCCTGTCAGATAACCCGATGATAACGCTTCAACCCTGCCGCTGCAGTACCGGCTATCCACCGATACTGCAGCGCCCTGAGGCCTTAGTGCTTGATCAGGCCTGACACGGTGGACTCGTCCTCACTGCTCGGCGCCGCGACTGGCGCCGCCTGCACGCTGCTCTCGGGCAGAGGCTCCGGTGCACGCTCCAGCGCATGCTGCAATACCTGATCAAACCACTTGACCGGGACAACCTCGATGCGGTCTTTGATATCCGGGGGCAGGTCTACCAGATCCTTGACGTTCTCTTCCGGAATCAGCGCCTTGCGAATTCCGCCTCGCACGGCAGCCAGAAGCTTCTCTTTCAAGCCTCCGATCGGCAGCACCTCGCCACGCAGCGTAATTTCCCCCGTCATGGCCACATCCGCATTGACCGGAATATTGGTCAGAACAGAAACGAGCGAGGTGGCGATGGCGATACCCGCTGAAGGGCCATCCTTCGGCGTCGCGCCTTCAGGCAAGTGAATATGAATGTCACTCTTGGAGTGAAAATCTTCGGCAATGCCGAGCTGGCGGGCGCGCTTACGCACCACTGACAAAGCGGCTTGGATGGATTCCTGCATCACTTCACCCAGCTTGCCGGTCGTCATGACCTTGCCTTTGCCTGGCAAGACCACCGCCTCGATCGTCAGCAATTCGCCGCCCACTTCTGTCCAGGCAAGCCCCGTCACCTGACCGATCTGGTTCTCCTTTTCAGCCATGCCAAACGAGAAGCGCCGCACGCCCAGATACTTATCCAGATTCTTGGCGTTGACGACAACTTTCGACTCTCGCTTCTTCAGCACCAAAGCCTTGACGACCTTGCGACAGATCTTCGAGATCTCGCGTTCGAGACTACGGACCCCCGCCTCACGCGTGTAGTAGCGGATGATGTCGCGCAGCGCTTCTTCCGTTACCGAAAGCTCGTTTTGCTTGACCCCGTTATTCTTCATCTGCTTAGGCAGCAGGTAATGCAGTGCAATATGGACCTTCTCATCTTCCGTATAGCCAGACAGACGAATGATCTCCATCCGGTCCATCAGCGGCGCAGGAATATTGAGCGAGTTCGCCGTCGCGACAAACATCACTTCAGAGAGGTCATATTCCACCTCGATGTAGTGATCCACAAAAGTCGAGTTCTGCTCGGGATCGAGCACCTCCAGCAAGGCTGACGACGGGTCGCCGCGGAAATCGGCCCCCATCTTGTCGACCTCATCCAGCAGGAACAAGGGGTTACGCACCGCAACCTTGGTCATGTTCTGCAAAATTTTCCCGGGCATCGAACCAATATAAGTCCGGCGGTGCCCACGGATCTCTGCTTCGTCCCGCACGCCACCCAGCGACATTCTGACGAACTTGCGGTTGGTCGCCTTGGCAATCGATTGCCCCAGCGAGGTCTTGCCAACCCCAGGGGGGCCGACCAGACACAGGATCGGCGCCTTCAGCTTGTCGACACGCTGCTGCACGGCCAGATACTCAAGAATGCGCTCTTTGACCTTCTCCAGACCAAAGTGGTCCTTATCAAGCACCTTCTGCGCTTCGGCCAGATCTTTGCTGATGCGCGAGCGCTTCTTCCATGGCAGATTTGAAAGCGTCTCAATGAAGTTCCGCACAACCGTGGCTTCTGCAGACATCGGCGACATCAGCTTGAGCTTCTTCAGCTCGGACTGCGCCTTGGTCAGTGCCTCTTTTGACAGGCCACTGCCATTGACCTTGCGCTCCAGCTCCTCAAGATCAGCACCCTCTTCACCTTCGCCCAGCTCCTTCTGAATCGCCTTGACCTGCTCGTTCAGGTAATACTCGCGCTGGCTCTTTTCCATCTGGCGCTTCACGCGCCCACGGATGCGTTTTTCAACCTGAAGAATATCCAGTTCGGTTTCTAGCTGCGCCAGCAACTTCTCCAGGCGTTGCCCGATATCGAACAACTCAAGAACAGCCTGCTTCTGCTCAAGCTTCAACGGCAGATGCGCGGCAATGGTATCTGCCAGGCGCCCGGCCTCTTCGATGCCTGCCAGCGACGTCAGAATCTCCGGCGGAATTTTCTTGTTCAGTTTTACGTACTGATCGAACTGGCTGATGATGGCCCGGCGCATCGCCTCGATTTCATGGCTCGCCTGCTCATTGCTCGGGATGGGCGTAACCTGCGCCACAAACAGATTCCGTTCGTCCTGAACCGAATCAACGCGGGCACGCTGCGTACCTTCCACCAGCACCTTCACAGTGCCGTCCGGCAGTTTCAGCATCTGCAGAATGTTGGCCACGCAACCGATTTCGTACATGTCTTCGGCCGAAGGCTCATCCTTGGAGGCCGATTTTTGCGCCACCAGCAGAATGCTGCGCCCCGACTCCATCGCGCTTTCCAGCGCCTTGATCGACTTGGGTCGGCCAACAAACAGCGGAATGACCATGTGGGGGAAGACCACCACATCGCGCAGGGGCAACAAGGGGAGTTCGATCGTCTGCTGAGGGAGTTCTGTTTTATTCGACATGATTGTTCCTGATAACCGCTTCCAGCTCATATTGGGCCGGAAGCGGGCTCTTCAAGCAGAGCAATCCGATTAAGCTCAGTTCGAGCTGGCGACCTTGGCTTGTTCAGTGTAGATCATCAGTGGCTGCGCCCCGGCGTCAATGGTGTTTTCATCCACCACCACCTTGCTGACATTCTCGACACTGGGCAGCTCATACATCACATCCAGCAGCACCGCTTCGAGAATGGAGCGAAGGCCGCGCGCGCCGGTCTTGCGTTTGAGTGCGCGCCGGGCGATCGCCGCCAAGGCGTCCTGCCGGATTTCCAGCTCGACGCCTTCCATCGAGAACAATTTCTGGTACTGCTTGACCAGTGCATTCTTCGGCTCAGTCAGGATCTGAATCAGCGCGGATTCTTCCAGCTCATTCAAGGTGGCCACCACCGGCAAACGACCGATCAGCTCCGGAATCAGGCCGTACTTGACCAGATCCTCCGGCTCAACCTGCCGCAGCATCTCAGAAAACCGGCCGTCGCTGCGCGCACTGACATGCGCGCCAAATCCGATTCCCACTTGCTCGGTACGGCTGCGAATCACCTTTTCGAGACCGTCGAACGCGCCGCCACAGATGAACAGGATATTGGTGGTATCGACCTGTACAAAATCCTGATTGGGGTGCTTGCGCCCACCCTGCGGCGGCACGGAGGCGACTGTCCCCTCAATCAGCTTCAACAAGGCCTGCTGCACGCCTTCGCCCGACACATCACGCGTAATCGACGGGTTGTCAGACTTGCGCGAAATCTTGTCGATTTCGTCGATGTACACGATGCCCTGCTGCGCCTTTTCGACGTCGTAGTCACATTTCTGCAGCAGCTTCTGAATGATATTTTCGACGTCTTCGCCCACGTAACCCGCTTCGGTCAGCGTGGTGGCGTCCGCCATCACGAAGGGCACGTTCAAGAGACGCGCAAGCGTCTGCGCCAGAAGCGTCTTGCCTGAGCCCGTTGGGCCAATCAACAAGATGTTGCTCTTGGCGAGCTCGACTTCATCAGAAGTCTTGGAACGATGCCGCAAGCGTTTGTAGTGGTTGTAGACCGCAACAGCCAGGATTTTCTTCGCAGAAATCTGACCGATCACGTATTGATCGAGAATCTCGCCGATCTCACGTGGCGAAGGCAATTCCCCTTTATCCAGGCGAGACGCCGCTTCGCCGCCGATTTCGTCGCGGATGATATCGTTGCAGAGCTCGATACACTCATCGCAGATGAAAACGGACGGGCCGGCAATCAGCTTGCGCACTTCATGCTGACTCTTGCCACAGAACGAACAATAAAGCAGCTTTTCGCTGCCGGACTTCTTGTCCGTCATATTCAGCCTTCCTCGAAAAACTGCAAATTCAATTAGCCCGCTTGCTCAGGCTACGTCACCACGGCTTGTCAGAACCTTGTCGACAAGCCCATAGGCCTGAGCTTCCTGAGCTGACATGAAATTGTCGCGGTCAGTATCACGCTCAATGCGCTCAACCGGCTGCCCCGTGTGGAAAGCCAGCATGTCATTGAGTTTCGATCGCAAGGTGAGGATTTCACGGGCGTGGATTTCGATATCCGTCGCCTGACCCTGAAAGCCGCCCAGAGGTTGGTGAATCATGATGCGCGAATTCGGCAGACAAAAGCGCTTGCCCTTCTCGCCAGCAGTCAATAGAAACGCGCCCATACTCGCCGCCTGCCCCACACACAGGGTGCTTACATCCGGCTTGATGAACTGCATGGTGTCGTATATCGCCATCCCGGCCGTCACGGAACCGCCGGGCGAATTGATATAGAAGTAGATGTCCTTTTCTGGATTCTCAGACTCCAGGAACAGTAGCTGTGCCACGACCAGGTTGGCAGTTGCATCGTTCACAGGACCCACCAGGAAGATCACCCGCTCCTTGAGCAAGCGGGAGTAGATGTCATAGGAGCGCTCACCGCGCCCGCTCTGCTCGACCACCATCGGTATCAAACCGAGGCCTACCGGATCCCATTGAGACTGCATCGAAGCTTTCGTCAAAACCGCCACCTTTCTCAAGAGGGGCGCCGCGCTCGCGGCGCCCTGTCCCGATTACTGCTGGGACTGCTGCCCCATCAGCTCTTCAAAGCTGACGGCGCGTTCACTGGTCTTGGCTTGTGCCAGAACCCATTCCACCACGTTATCTTCTACCACCACGTCTTCGATGTTGCTCAGATTTTCCGGCTTCGAGTAGTACCAAGATACCACTTCGGTCGGATCTTCATAGCTGGCCGCGATCTCGTCTACACGCGCACGCACTTTGGCAGCATCGGCCTTCAGCGCGTTCTTCAGCACGATCTCGGACACGATCAGCCCGAGCTTGGAGCGACGAATAGCCTGTTCGGTAAACCAGCTCGCCTGCACGGGAATGTTCTTCACGTCTGCACCACGGTTGGCCAGGTCGCGCTTGGCGGCTTCTGCCATTTGTTGTGCTTCCGCCTCGACCATTGCCTTCGGCACTTCCAGCGGCGTCACGGCGATCAGCGCGTCCAGCGCCTGATCACGCACGCGGGCACGGATACGGCGCGCCACTTCGCGGTCCAGGTTCTCCTTGATCTCGGCGCGCATCTTGTCGACGTCACCATTCTCAACGCCCATCGCCTTGGCGAACGCCGCATCCACTTCCGGCAGGACCGGCTCTTCAACCGTCTTGAGCTTGACTTCGAACTGCACAGTCTTGCCCGCCAGTTCGGCAGCTTGGTAGTCCGCCGGGAAGGTCAGGTCGAAGCTCTTCTCCGCCCCGGCCGCCAGACCGCGCAACTGCGCATCAAAATCCGCCAGCATCTGGCCGCCACCCACTTCAAACGCAAAGTCGGTTGCCTCGCCACCCTGGAACACTTCGCCATCCTTGCGACCGGTGAAGTCGATCACCAAACGGTCTCCCACTTGCGAGGCGCGCTCAACAGCACGGTACACGACGCGCTGCTTGCGCAACACTTCAATCGTACGATCCACGTCCGCATCGCCAACCGTGAAGGTCGGGCGCTCGATCGTCTGATCGGCCAGGCTACCCAAGGCCACTTCAGGCATCACTTCGAAGGTAGCCGAAAATTCGAGCATCCCTTCCGCCGAGCCTTCTTTGGGCTCAATGTTGGGATACCCGGCTACACGCAATTTCTGTTCCCGAACACATTCGTTGAACTTGCGCTCGACGGACTCGCCAATCACTTCTGAACGCACTTGCGGGCCGTAGCTTTGCTCAACCATGCGCATCGGCACTTTGCCAGGGCGGAAACCCGCCATCTTGACGGTGCGCGAGAGGCGCTTCAGGCGTTCTGCAACACCTTGTTCAATATCGGCCAGCGACACAGCCATGTCGATGCGGCGCTCCAGCGCGCCAAGCGTCACTTCATTCGTTTGCATTCGGAAATCCCTAGGAGTGGAACAAAGAAGCCATCGCCGTTTGCTGCTTTCCCGACACGCGCCACGTGCGCGAGAGAATCATCAACAACTGACGCAAGCCCCCAACTGATGGTTCAAGAAACCCGCGATGGTAGCACATCACGGCCCACGTATCAGCGGCCACGCGGAGGCCCGCCGCAGCGCGATCGCTCAGCCCGGCAAACGCAGGAAATGCTCTCGGTAATAACAGAGTTCAGCAATCGATTCGCGGATATCCGCCAGGGCTGTATGCGCCTCGCTCTTCACCACTCCTTTGAAGACATCCGGATTCCAGCGTCGCGCCAGCTCTTTCAGCGTGCTCACGTCCAGATTGCGGTAATGGAAATAGGCTTCGAGCTTTGGCATGTAGCGCGCCATGAAGCGGCGATCCTGGCCAATCGTGTTGCCGCACATCGGCGTCGTGCGTTCCGGCACATACTGCGCCATCCAGCCGAGGTACAACGCTTCCGCCGCTGCTTCGTCCGTCGTCGAGGCGCGCACCTTGTCGATCAGGCCGGACTTTCCGTGGGTGTTCTTGTTCCAGTCATCCATAGCATCCAGCACGGCATCACTCTGATGGACGACCACGACGGGACTCTCGGCAATCACATTGAGATTCACGTCGGTCACGATCATCGCGATCTCGATGATGCGGTCACGATCGGGCTCCAATCCGGTCATTTCCATGTCCAACCAGACAAGGTTGTTCTTATCCTGTGCCATATAATCCCCAGCGATTGTTGCAAAAGCCCATTTTCGCACGCACACCCCATTCACACCGGCTTCACGCCCGAATATCGACCCCTCATGAGCGCCTCCCTGATTACCGTCCTGTTTCTTGCCGCCCTCGCCCTCAGCGTCTCGATCCGCCTGTGGCTCAGTTTTCGCCAGTCCGCCCATGTCAGCGCTCATCGCAACGCCGTGCCGGCCGACTTTTCTGCCCAGATCGAGCTCGCCGCTCACCAGAAAGCAGCGGACTACACACTGGCCAAGGGCCGCTACGGGCGCATCGATCTGGCGCTGGGCATCGTCTGGCTGCTGCTGATCACCCTCGGTGGCGGCCTGCAGTTTTTGCATGAGCAGCTTGCAAGGGTGATCGATGCTGCCAGCCTGTGGCACGGCGTGCTGATGTTCGGGGCGCTAGCCGTGTTGGGTTTCATCTGGGAATTGCCGGGCTCGCTGTACTACACCTTTGTGCTTGAAGAGCGCTTCGGCTTCAACAAGACCACCGTCGCCACGCTGATCACAGATACCGTGAAGAGCGCGCTGATCACCACCCTGATCGGCGCCCCCTTGCTGTGGCTGGTGCTATGGCTGATGCGCAGCATGGGCGCCAACTGGTGGCTGTGGACCTGGGCCGTGCTGATCGGCTTCAACCTGGCCGCGATGGTGATTTACCCGATCTTCATCGCCCCGCTGTTCAACAAGTTCGAGCCGCTCAAGGACGAAGCCCTGGCCACCCGCATCAATGCCCTGCTCGCCCGCTGCGGCTTCAAGTCCAAGGGCCTGTTCGTGATGGATGGCTCCAAGCGCAGCGCGCATGGCAACGCCTACTTCACCGGCTTTGGCGCCGCCAAACGCATCGTGTTCTACGACACCCTGCTCGCCACGCTCAGCCCGGAGGAAGTCGAGGCCGTGCTGGCCCACGAACTCGGCCACTTCAAGCACAAGCACCTGTGGCAACGCGTCGCCGTCTTCGCGGTAATCTCGCTGGCATTTCTGGCCAGTCTGGGCTGGCTCAGCCAACAGGATGCCTTCTATGCCGGCCTCGGCGTTTCGGCGCATAGCGAGGCGCTGGCGCTGATCCTGTTCTCGGCCGTGCTGCCCGCCGTCACCTTCCCCTTCACCCCGCTGATGAGCTTCTGGTCGCGCAAGCACGAATTCGAGGCCGACAACTACGCCAAGACCCACGCCCAGGCCGCCGATCTCGTCTCAGCGCTGGTCAAGCTGTATCGCGACAACGCCGCCACGCTCACACCCGACCCGATCCACTCGCTGTTCTACGATTCGCACCCGCCCGCGGCCATTCGTATCAGCCGGTTACGCGCCGCATGAGCGCGCCTGTCAGCACGCAGACCGGTACTGTCGTCGCCGCGTTTGGTCGCCAGTACATGGTGCGATTGGGCGATGGCAGCGAAGCCCTGTGCTACACCCGTGCCAAGCGCAGCGAAATCGCCTGCGGCGACCGCGTCGAGGTGCACTTGAGCAGCCCGGACCAGGGCGTGATCAACAAGATCGTGCCGCGTACCAGCCTGTTTTACCGCGCGGACCAATGGAAAGAGAAACTGATCGCCGCGAATGTCAGCCAGGTCGTCGTCGTCGTCGCCACCGAGCCGGGCTTTTCCGACGATCTGATCACCCGCTGCCTCGTCGCCGCCGAAGCGCAAGACATCGCCTCGCTGGTCGTGCTCAACAAGTGCGACCTGCCCGCCCAGCTTGAAATGGCGCGTGCCCTGCTCGCCCCACATAGTGCCGCCGGCCATGCCGTGCTGGAGATCAGCGCCAAGCAGGATGTCAGCGCGCTGCGCGCCAAGCTCAAAGACCACATCAGCCTGTTTGTCGGCCAGTCCGGCATGGGCAAGTCCACGCTCACCAACGCCCTGATCCCCGACGCCGACGCCCGCACCCGCGAAATTTCGGAAGTGCTGGACTCCGGCAAGCACACCACCACCCACGCCCGCCTCTACGACCTGCCCGGCGGCGGCCAGCTCATCGACAGCCCCGGATTGCAGACCTTCGGCCTCGCCCACCTCACCCGGCAAGAAGTCGAGGCCGGCTTCCCCGAAATCCGCCCCCTGCTCGGCCAATGCCGCTTCCGCGACTGCCGCCACCTCAAGGAGCCGGACTGTCAGATCCGTCAGGCCGTCAAGGATGGCCGCATGCACGCGCGCCGCTACGAAACACTCTGCCAGCTCATCAACGAGCACCTCGTCAAACAGGCCATGCACTGAAAACACCTGCCCGGAGAGCCAATGCCCATGCGGCTTTCCGGGCAGGTTAACAAGCCGCTGGGTACACGACCGGCTTCAGGACGCCGACCCGCCCGTCTTGCGCTCCGCATCGTCGAGGCTGGCGTAGCCGTAGAGCCGTGCCGTGTGCGCCATCGTTTCCGTGGTGAGGTTGCGGTCTTCCTGCTCGAAGTCGTCGATCATGCGCGCATAGGCGCCCAGCGTTTCTTCTGAATACGTGCCCAGCTCGCCGCGCAGATAGGTCTCGAAAGAGGTGGTGTAGGGTGTGTCGTCGGCCGTGCGGATGGCCCGGGCCTGGCCCGACATGTGCGGATACTCACGGGCAAAGGCCTCGCGCCATTCGACTTGCGTCTCGACGAGGCGCTCGATGGTGCGCTGCTGCCACAGGCTCAGGGGCGGCAGCAGGTGGGCGAAGCCAGCGTATTCGGCCGGCGCCGTGGAGGCCATCATGCGTGCGTACTTCTCCTGAATCAGGTTACGGCCCAGCTGGGCGGCCGTCTTGAGATCAGCGTAGTACGCCGCCAGTGTGGCCACGTCCCACGCCAGGAACTGGCTCTTGCGCATGATCTCGAAGGTCTCGAAATTATCCTGGCAGCTCGCGCGGCCGCCCTCGTTCTGCACGGTGCCGAAGGCTTGCCATTCCAGTTGGACGATGTCGTCAATCATGCTCATGAGAATTTCCGCTTTCTTCTATCCACTAAGGTTCCGGTACTTCGTTGGTGAATTCCGTTCCCCTTCGATACCGCAGGGTGAACGGACTTCCTGCTCAGCCCGGCCAGGTTCGCAAGCCCCTTCGTGCTGAGGGTTCGATGCATGAACGGGCGCCGGACGAGAGGCGACAACAAGGGTCACCCCTCGCGGTTGCCGAGAATGCTGTCGACATGCGCCTCCAGAAAGGTGTCGCCCGCCTGGCTGAAGCCCTGTGCGATCAGCGCCTGCAGCACGGCGGCGCAGATCTCTTCGATCAGTGGCACCGCCTCGGCGGCGGGCGTCCGGGCCAGCTGCGTGAGCGGCGCATGCAGCCCGGCCAGCGTGGGCAGCGTGCCCACACTGCGCACCAGCCATTTGTCTGCCGGCGTGTAGCGGCGATTCAGCACGTGGATCGCGGTGCTGGTCTGGCGGATGAACTCGGCCTGCGCCATCAGCGCGGCGGCGGGCTCATCGCGCTGCAGCGCGCGCGGCAGGTTGTACTGGCCGCTCTGGGCCATGCGCGCCACGGCCTGCGCTAGCTTGCGCCGCATGATGCCGTCCGGGTAATAGGCCAGCAGCGCCTGGCGCAGGCGGCTGAATTCTCCGGCCGGGTCTGCAAACACTTCGCCATTGGTCGCACAGGCCAGCAAGGGCTCGGGGATCTGCAACCAGTCCGCATCCGACTGCGGCAAGGCCGCGGCGCCGAGGAATTCCTGATAGAAAGCGGAAATGCTGAACACGCCTACCCGCTGGCCACTGCGCGGGCTGGCCTGCCGGGCCGGGAAGCCGGCGAACTCGGGCGGCAGACGGTCATAGTCGGCCTGCATCTGCTTGCCCACCGCGGCGTAGTCGGCGTCGTTGAGCCACACGCAGAAGCCGGGGCCGAAATCGTGGTCGCGCGAGCGCTCGTCATCGAAACCGAAACACTCCGAGCCATGGCCGACCAGCCCCACAGCGATGCGATGCGCTATCGGCGCGTAATCCGAGAACAGCGCGCCACGCATTGCTTCGTAATACTGACGGGCGAGCGCCATGCCCCGGAGCTGCGGGCGCAGCGCGGCGGCCACGGCGGCCGCTTCGTCGCGCAGGCGGGCGCTGCGGTCCGGCTCGCTGGCCTCCAGCACCAGGGCAAGGCTTTCCAGCATGTCGGCATACCACTGATTTTTGCCATAGCGCGCCTCGATGTCTGCCAGCGCCCGCTCGTAATGCGCCACCGCCTCGGCCGTGCGGCCTTCCTGGAAGCAGACTTCACCCAGCGCAGCGATGGCCGCGCCGTGGTGGCCGCTCGGGCGCGGCAGGCCGCTGAAGAGGCGGTCCGCCTCTTCCAGCGCGGCCCGGGCCTCCGGCAACTGGCCCAAGCGCAGGCGTGATTGGGCCAGGTTGGTCAGGCTGACCGCCACGTCATGGTCGGCATTCGGGCTGCCCCGGCTGATCGGGATCGCCGCCTCCAGAAACTGCACCGCCTTGGCATGATCGCCCGCCGCCTGCCAGGCCAGCGCGAGATTGTTGTAGAGCGTGGCCACGAGAAAGGCATCCTGCACGCCCAGCGTGAGGAACAGCCGCCCGACTTCCTCAAAGACACCGATGGCGCGCTGGGTCTGGCCGTCCGCACGCCAAGCGGTGGCGATGTTGAGCAGCGTGGTGGCGTAGTGCAGGCTGTCTTTCAGGCCCAGCTCTTCGAGCAGGCCCAGCGCCTTGCTGGCGGTGGCGAGCGAATCCTTGTAGCGGCTGGTGCTGCGGTAGTAGCCCATCAATTCGTTGAGCAGCGACAGCACGCCGCCCTTGTCGCCCACGGCTTCGGCCTGCGCGATGTGGTCGAGCATGAAGGGCTCGACCTGATCGTAGGCGCCCTGCTGGAACAGGCTGTCGAGTTGGGCGAGGGTTTGCTGGATGTCCATGCGGAGATCTTTCATGCGGCAGAGGTGAGAGCGTAGCAAGCATTCGCGGCGCTGGCGACGGCGTGGATCAAGCTTGCGGAATGCTCAGGCTTACTCAAAGCTGTCCAGATACAGCGCCTCCACCTGGGCACGGGCCCAGGGCGTCTGGCGCAGGAACTTGAGGCTGGACTTGATGCTCGGATCAAACAGGAAGCAGCGCACTTCAATACGCCGGGCGAGTTCCTCCCAGCCATAGTGCGCGACCAGCCGGGTCAGGATGGTTTCAAGTGTCAGGCCGTGAAGCGGGTTGTTGGGTTGCTGGTTCATCTGGATGCTCGCGAGGGTGGGGCTGGAGAGCCGCATGGGGATTGGCGCCCATGGTAGCAAGCCTGAAGCGGTCCGCGCAGTGCGCGTCTTCAGGCAGGCCTCCCTCAGGCCCTTATACGGTGGGCCCGCACCGCATGCCGGCCTGCCCGCGCCACTTTTCCGACTGCCGCTGGCATGTCATCCTTCGCCCTGCCAAGACAGGCCTTATCGGACATCTTCAAGGAACGACCATGGACTGGAATCACGAACTGCTCGCCAGCGCACTCTGGCTGGGCAAGGCCTTTGCGATCTGCGCGGTGGTGCTGACGCTGACCGTGCTCTGGCTGGCAAAAGGCACCGGCTGGGGGCGACAGGTCAAACGCATCGCCTGGCCCTACTTCACGCCCCGCCGCAGCTGGCGGCCGCTCGCCCTGACCGCCCTGCTCGTGCTGCTGACCCTGGTATCGGTGCGCATGAGCGTGCTGTTTTCCTTCTGGTACAACGGCATTTACACCGCCATGCAGAAGCTGGACGCCTCCGCATTCTGGTTCCTGATGGCCGTGTTCGGCGTGCTGGCGACCCTGCATGTGGCGCGCGCGCTCTTCACCGCGTATCTGCGCGAATCCTTCAAGATCCATTGGCGTGCCGCGCTGAGCGAAAGCTTGATGGAGCGCTGGCTGGCCGGGCAGACCTATCACCGCAGCCAGTACCTGCCCGAGCAGATCGACAACCCCGATCAGCGCGTACAGCAGGACGTGAATCAGTTCGTCGAGGGCACGCTGAAACTCTCGCTGGGCATGGTGGACGCCATCGTCTCGCTGTTCGAATTCACGATCATGCTCTGGGCCCTTTCCGGCACGCTCGCCCTGCTGGGCTTCGAGATCCCGCGGGCCATGGTCTTTCTGGTCTATCTCTACGTGGCGCTGGCCACCGGGCTGGCGATCTGGATCGGCCGCCCGCTGATTGCGCTCACCTTCCAGAACGAACGCTTCAACGCCGACTTCCGCTACGCCCTGATCCGCCTGCGCGAGTATGGCGAGAGCATCGCCTTCTATGCCGGCGAGCAGGTCGAGCGCAGCACCCTGCTCACACGCTTTGCCCGCGTGATCCGCAACATGTGGGACACCCTCTTCCGCAGCCTCAAGCTGCAAGGCTTCAACCTCGGCGTCAGCCAGCTGGCCGTGGTTTTCCCCATCATCATCCAGGCGCCGCGCCTCTTCGCGCAGCAGATCACGCTGGGCGACCTGATGCAGACTTCGCAGGCCTTCGGCCAGGTGCAGGAAGCGCTCTCCTTCTTCCGCAGCTCGTATGACGAATTCGCCGGCTACCGTGCCGTGCTGGCGCGTCTCGGTGGCTTCCTGGATGCCATCGACGACACGGCAAAACTCCCATCCGTCGCCATCAGCAGCGAAGGCAACACGCTCGCCGCACGCGACCTCACCGTCCGCGCACCCAGCGGCGATCTGCTGCTGCAAGGGCTGAATCTTGAGCTGGCGGCGGGCGAATCCCTGCTCATCCGCGGCCCCTCGGGCGCCGGCAAAACCACCCTGCTGCGTGCCATGGCCGGGCTGTGGCCCTTTGCCACCGGGCAGGCCGTGCGGCCGCAGGGGCAAGACGTCCTCTTCCTCTCGCAAAAGCCCTACCTGCCCCTCGGCACGCTGCGCGAGGCACTGTGCTACCCGGCCGTCGCCAGGGCGGGAGAAGAAGTCGCCGAGGCGCTACGCCGCTGCCAGCTGCCGCACCTGGTCGCCCGCCTCGACGAAGACGCCGACTGGAGCCGCATCCTCTCGCTGGGCGAGCAGCAACGCCTCGCCATCGGCCGCGCCCTCCTCGCCCAGCCCGCCGTCATCTTCCTCGACGAATCCAGCTCCGCCATGGACGAAGGCCTGGAACACGCCATGTACGCCCTGCTCCGCGAAAGCCTGCCGCACACCACCCTGGTCAGCGTCGGCCACCGCAGCAGCCTGCTCGCCTTCCACCAGCGCGAGCTCAAACTCGAAGGCGGCGGAGGCTGGTCGCTAAACGCCTTGCCCGGCGCAGCGGGCGCCTAGCGCACGGCATCACGCGCAATCAGGCAAAAACACCTGCCCGGAGAGCCAATACCAGTGCGGATCTCCGGGCAGGTTTCCGGGCGTCGCCATTCCGCCCGGCCCAGGACGGTCCCTGACGCGTCAAAACGCGGTCAACAACGCGGCACCGCAACAACGAACTTGCCATCCGCGATTCCGACTCGAAGCGGATCCAGACTAGCCCTGCATTTCAACTGAGGCGGGCGGACCGGCCAGGTGCGGAGCCGCAGCAGGCGACAACAGAAAGAGCACGCGGCAAAGCGCCCCCATCTTTTCGCAGGACCATTTATAGCTTACCTGCGCGCACAGGAGACACGAGGCGGCGAAGAAGGCGAAACACCTCCTTGCGGATTGCCCATTGCGGGGCCTTCACCCATAGGGCCAGGATCACAGAGCGCAGCGAGGCGGCTGAAAGCTCGCCGAATCGAGCCCACGACCCAGGGGTCATGCGTTGTCGATGCCAAGCTCTTGGGCACAGCAATAGGGCGACAGCGAACCACCTCGAACCCTTGAGGGTGCCGGGCGACCTGCTAGGGCGCGGCAACCCGGGTGCTTCCCGTGTGAGGGACAAGATGTCAGACCCAGAACTCGTTGTCTCGGGGCCAACGGGCCTGACGCGATTCAATTTACCGCAGACCCAAGACCGGCGCGCGGTTCCTATCGCGCAGCGCCCAGCTAGCGAAGGTCCGAAGGTTGAAGCGCCGCGAGCCACCGGTTTTCCCGGCATATGGCGTCACGAAACAACTTTTGGAACAAGCTATTTGCCGCTGGTACCCGACCCACAAATGCCAAGGCTATTCCGCCAGCGAGTCTGGTAACTCGTCAAGCCTCTTATCAACTCCGGCAGACGCCACGTTCTGATGGCTTCAAACCATCCGCTCCGTGACTTCCCGACGGGGAGTGAAAGACTGGGATGGAAGATGGCGCCGTTCTCCCTGTAGCTCCCCGCAGTCTGAGATATCGCCGCTCGCCATCCACTCGCTCGGGGGGCCATTTGCTTCGCATTCGGGAATGTGGCATCTGGGTGCGCGGCCATGCCGGAAGTTTTCCTAACGAGCTGGAGGTGTTCTTCGATAACCTCGTGAAGGCGCGCTGGGCATAGTGGTGCCTAACTTGTTATAGGGAGACAGGTTTGCTGTTCATCATCGGCGCGTGCTCCCTGCCATGGCGCAACCGACCCGCGAAGAATGGCTTGCTGATTGCGTTTCCGGCGTAGCGCTGCGATTTGCACAGCGTTCAACAGGCCATCATCATACCAACGCCTGACGGCTTGTGAGCGGGCAATCAGCCCTCCTCAGCAGGCGCTACCACGTGTGGCTTTACGCATGCGAACACGAACGGACGTGGCGGTGCTGCGCGAGGCGCGCGCCATGCGCCCAAGGGGCGAGCAGGCATGCCTGAAGAGCCGCATGGATATTGGCTATCCGGGCAGGCGTTTTCAGACGAGGTCTGTCAGCGGGCCTTATTCAGCGCCGATGCGCAGCTCAAGCACCTCGTCGCCCAAGGCATCCACCTGCCCGGTGGAGACCCAGCCCTGATGACGGTAGAAGCCATGGGAACGGGAGGCGGGGTTTGAGGAGCAGCCGAGGAAGAGCCGGGTGTGGCCGCGGTGGTGGAAGTCTGCGACCACGGCGTTCAGGAGCCGTTTGCCGATGCCCTGCCCTTCGTGATCGGGCAAGACCACGAGCACCAGAATCTCGCCGCTTGCTGCGTCACCGAAGCAGTAGCCCGCCAGCTTGCCCGCGTGCAGGCAGACGTGGCCGAGCAGGCTTTCGTCCTCAATCCCGGCGCGCCACGAGTCGACGGTGACGCCGATGGCGCGCAGCTGCTCGACGGAAAGCGCGTTCTCGCGGGTTTGCCCGCGGAGGGTGACGCAGTCTGCGGCGTCTTGCGCCAGGGCGCGTCGGTAGAGGTAGGGCATCGTTCATTCTCCGGGCTGGGGGCGCGATGCCAGCTTGCAGGCATGCGGATTGGGGCGCCTGTGCGAGCAGACCTTGCGGAAGCCGCTGGATGCCTGCCTGCGCGGGCAGACGGGAGGGTGTTGCGGGTGATGCGTGGGCCGCGCAACGCTGCCCGGAGAGCCAATCCCCATGCGGCTCTCCGGGCAGGTGTTTGCATTGCGTCGACTTACTTCGCCCAGCTGTCCTTGAGCGTGGTGGTGCGATTGAAGACGGGCTTGCCGGGTGCGGAATCCTTGCGGTCGGCGACGAAGTAGCCGTGGCGCTCGAACTGGAAGCTGGTGCCCGCCGCGGCGTTCGCCAGGCTGGGCTCGACCCAGGTCTGGATCACGGTCTTGGACGTCGGGTTCAGCGCTTCGAGGAAATTGCGCCCGCCGGCATCCGGCTGTGCTTCGGTGAATAGCCGGTCATACAGACGGATCTCCACCGGCATGCCTTCGCTGGCCGACACCCAGGTGATCACGCCCTTGACCTTGACGCTGTCCGAGCCCGGCGTGCCGCTCTTGGTGTCCGGCACAATCTCGGCGAGCACCGCGGTGACCTTGCCCTCCGCATCTTTCTCGCAGCCCGTACACTTGATGACGTAGCCATACTTGAGGCGCGCCATGTTGTCGGGGAACAAGCGGCGGAAGCCTTTCTCGGGCACTTCCTGGAAATCTTCGCGCTCGATCCAGATCTCGGATGTCAGCTTGAACTGGCGCTCGCCCATCTCCGGGTGGTGCGGGTGCACCGGGGCGGTACAGGGCTCGGCGTGGCCGGCGCCAAACAGCGCGTCCCAGTTGCTGAGCTTGAGCTTGAGCGGGTCCAGCACGGCCATTGCGCGTGGGGCCTTCTCGTCGAGATCGTCGCGCAGCGCGCCTTCGAGGATGCTGTAGTCGATCCAGCTATCGCCTTTGGAGACGCCGATCCGCTCGCAGAAGAGCTGGATCGCCTCGGGCGTATAGCCGCGGCGGCGCAGGCCGACGATGGTGGGCATGCGCGGGTCGTCCCAGCCGTCGACGTGTTTCTCGGTGACGAGCTGCATGAGCTTGCGCTTGCTCGTGATCACGTAGGTGAGGTTGAGGCGCGCGAACTCGATCTGGCGTGGCAGCGGATCGCTGAACATGCCGGCGTCACGCAGTTGCGCGAGCAGCCAGTCGTAGAACGGGCGCTGGTCTTCGAATTCGAGGGTGCAGATCGAGTGGGTGATGCGCTCCAGCGCATCTTCGATCGGGTGGGCGAAGGTGTACATCGGGTAGATGCACCACTTGCTGCCGGTGTTGTGGTGCTCGGCGAACTTGATGCGGTAGATCGCCGGGTCGCGCAGATTGATGTTGGGCGAGGCCATGTCGATCTTGGCGCGCAGGATCATGCTGCCCTCAGCATGCTTGCCATCTTTCATCTCGCGGAAGATGCGCAGATTTTCCTCGACCGAGCGATTCCGCCAGGGCGAATCCTTGCCCGGCTCGGTGAGCGTGCCACGGTTGGCGCGCATCTCGTCGGGCGTCTGCTGGTCGACGTAGGCGAAGCCACGTTCGATCAGCAGCTCGGCCGCGTGGTACATGAAATCGAAGTAGTCGCTCGCCTGGTACTGGTGCTGGGTGCCGAAACCTTCCCAGGAAAAGCCAAGCCACTGGATCGCGTCGAGAATGGAGTTGACGTACTCCATGTCCTCTTTCTCGGGGTTGGTGTCGTCAAACCGCATGTGGCAGACGCCGCCGAAATCGCGCGCGAGGCCGAAATTCAGGCAGATCGACTTGGCGTGGCCGACGTGCAGATAACCGTTCGGCTCGGGCGGAAAACGCGTGCGGATCTTGGCCGGATCGGCAGATGCCGCATCGTGCAGGCTGCGCTCGCCGGGCACGCCAGCCCAGCCACGGCCGGCAAACTTGCCTTCGGCAAGCTCGCCTTCGATGATGTTCTTGAGGAAGTTGGTGGTTTGCGCTGCGCCTGCAGCAGAGGATTTATCGTTGTTCGCGCTCACGTAGGCCACTCAAAGGATGATTCGGAATATCGGCGCATTTTAGCCTCCGGCGCGCCTTTCCGGTTAGATCAGTGGCGCCAGCAGCGGCGCGAGCAGCACCATCAGCACGCCGGAGAGAATCATCGTGAGGCTGGAAATCACCCCTTCCTCCGGATCGCGGCGGTGGGCGGTGGCCGTGCCCACGGCATGTGCGGCCGTGCCAAACAGGGCGCCGCGCGCCAGCACGGTGTCCAGCCGCAGCCAGCCCAGCAGCCACTCGCCGAGCAGCATGCCGACGATGCCGGTGATCACCACGCAGATCGCCGCGATGTCGGCCTGCCCGCCCACTTGCGGCGCGGCAATGATCGCAAACGGCGTGCTGATGGAGCGCACCGCCATGCTGCGCTCGATGGCCTCGGGCAGGCCCACCAGACGGCACAGCCACACGGTCGACACCACCGCGACGCTCATGCCCACGACCACGCCAAAGCTTAAAGGCAACCAGTGCCGCCGCATGATCTGGCGATAATCAAAAATCGGAATGGCAAACGCGACCGTGGCCGGCCCCAGCATGGCCGACAGCCAATGGCTCTGCGAGGCATAGCTGGCGTAGGGCACACGCAGCAGCAGCAGCGTCGCGATCAGGATGGCCGGCACCACGATCATCGGCGAGAGCAGAAAATGCGGGCGCCGCTGGTGCACATGGCGCATGGCGGCATACAGCAGCACGGTGAGCACCAGCCAGAACAGGCCAATCAGCAGATCAACCGGGCTCGCCATCGGCGTCGCCTCCCTGTCTTCGTAGCCAACGTTTTTCGAGCCGCCAGGCCAGGTCCACCGCGAAGCCGGTGGCCAGCATGACGAGGGCGGTGCTCACCACGATGACGAACAGGATCGCCAGCCCGTGCTGGTGAAACAGCGCCGGGTATTGGACGACCGCAATCACCACCGGCACAAAAAACAGCAGCATCTCGCGCAACAGCCAGGCGGCGCCATCGGCCACCCATTCGCGGCGCAGCAAGCCCAGCGCCATCAAGCCCAGGGCGATGGCGATGCCGGCAATACCCGGCGGCACGTTGGGCAGCAGGTGCTGGCTGAGCCAGGTGGCGAGCAACCAGATGGCGATGATCAGCCCGACCTGTGCAAGCGTGCGGACAAAGCGGCGCAAGGCCGGTGAAAACGACATGGCGGGAGGTTTCGAGACGCGAGACAGCTGCATTCTATGCCCGACCCGAAAGGGCGGCCAGATGCTGCAGCGCGCAAAACTGCTTGAGATATTCGCCGGCATTGCCAATAGTGAAGCATCCCCCCGGCGCCCGTACCTGCATCAGTCGCCTCCACGTGAACCGGGAACAGGCGCCGCACGGGGGGATGCACTTCCGCCACACACCCCTGCCGCAACCGGGCTACACAAAAAAAGATCGCCCCGACCGCCGCCGCAGTCCGCGCAAAACCAGTACGATTCGCCCGTTTTTCGACGCCCTGCCCCGCCCGGCCAGGGTGGAACGGTTTGCGCGAGGACGTGGATGGCAGAGAACGACGAATTCTTCATGCGGGAGGCGCTGGCATTGGCGCGCGAGGCCGGCGCGGCAGATGAGGTGCCTGTCGGTGCCGTCGTGGTCTGCGATGGCGAGATTGTGGGGCGCGGGTTCAATCGCCCTATCGGCCTGCACGACCCGACCGCCCATGCGGAGATCATGGCGCTGCGCGACGCGGCAAGAAACCTCGCCAACTATCGCATTCCGGGTTGCACGCTGTATGTGACGCTGGAGCCCTGCGCCATGTGCTCCGGCGCGATCTTTCACGCCCGTATTGCACGGGTGGTGTTTGGCGCGCGCGACCCCAAAACCGGCGTGGCCGGCAGCGTGATGGACCTGTATGCGCAGGAACGCCTCAATCACCACGCCACGATTGAAGGCGGCGTCCTCGCCGAGGAGTGCGCCCGCCTGTTGTCGGGGTTCTTTGCCGCCCGCCGCGGCAAGACTTTGCTCGCCTAATCGACGGGGTAAGGCAGCGGCGCAAAGCAGAGCTGTGGCCCGGTCACGCTCCCGAGGTGCACGACGCCTTCTTCATGCGCCGCCATCTGCAGAACGACGAGAACGGCGTAACCGCCCTCGGGCGCCGGACTGACGCTGACGACTTTGCCCGATGATTGCTCGCCAAAGGCGGGGGCGTAGAGATCCTGCCCGATGGCAGGCTCGACCTCTGCCACCAGCTGCGCACGGTACATCCGCTTCTTGAGTTTGCCGAGGTATTGGGTGCGCGCGACGATTTCCTGGCCCGGATAGCAACCTTTCTGAAAGCTGACACCACCGAGCAGCTCGAAATTCACCATTTGCGCGACGAATTCGTCCTGCGTGGCCTTGGTGATCAGGGGAATGCCTTCGGCAATATCTTCGTATAGCCAGCGCGCCGTATCCGCCGGCGCGAATTCGGCGGCCAGCACGGCCCACACTTCATCCAGCGCGTCACGCGGCACGGCAAGGACGACGCGTTGCCCCTGCGGCAATCCCACAACGGTGAGCCCATTCGCCGCACTGGCCGCCGCGCTCTGCACCGGCGGAAAGCCCGGCAGGGCCGCAAGGCGCGCGCCGCCGTCTGTCAGACCCAGCAGCGCAATTTCGCCCGAGGCATCGCGCACCTTCACTTTGGCACGCAAGACGTACATCGATAACTTTTTGCTGATTTCGGCGCCCAAGTCTTCCGCGAGGATCAAGCCGAAGCCCGCCTCATCGCGCCAGACCAGGAAGCTCGCCAGCATCCGGCCCTTGGCGCTGTTGAGGCTGTTCCACTGCACGCCGCCCACCGGCAATTTCTTGATGTCGTTAGAGGTGATGTTATGCAGAAAGCTCGCGGCCTCTTCGCCGTCGACACGAATGACGCCCAGGTGCGTCAGCGGGCACAGCCCGGCACCACTGCGCGAGAAACACACTTGATTGCCACGCTCAATGCGCGCGGTGGGGCACTGTACATTCAAGAAATCGAGCCATTTGGGGTGCATGTGTTCTGTTCCTGAGAAACCGTTCGGGGAGCACTTCCAGTGCCTGCTGCAGCTCTGCGGCTGCCGGCGGCCCGGATGTTTCCGCTATTATAGGGCGCCCGGATGCACGACCTCGCGTGTTCGGAGAATTCGACGGTTTGCGACAGACCATACGGCTGCAGGGTTCAGCGTCATGATTCGAACGATTTCCCGTCTTTTCAAAACCAGTCTGCTGCTCTGTTTCCTTGCTGCTGGCGCGCTGGCGTATTTCGCCACCCGCCCGATCGAGCTGGCCCAGACCCCGGTGGATTTCGAGATCGCCCGCGGCGACAGCATGCGGGTGATTTCGCAGCGCATTGCCCAGGCAGGCGTCAAGGTCTGGCCGCCCGTTCTGACCTGGGGTGCACGTCTCTCCGGCCACGCCATCCGGATCAAGGCCGGCAGCTATCGCATCGAGCAGTCGCTGAGCCTGTGGGACTTGATCCGCCTGCTCTCCACCGGCTCCAACGCCTACGCCGACATGACCATCGTCGAGGGCTGGAGTTTCGCCCGCTTACGGTCAGAAATGAATGCCAAACCAGATCTGCGGCACGACACCCTGGGCCTGAAAGACGATGAAGTCATGGCAAAACTCGGCTTCGGCCCGCAGCGCGCCGAAGGGCTGTTTTTCCCGGACACCTATAGTTTCGCCCGCGGCAGCAGCGATCTGGAGCTATTGAAGCGCGCGTATCAACGGATGGCCGAAATCCTCGATGCGGAGTGGCAAACGCGCTCGGCCACGCTACCCCTGAAGACGCCTTACGAGGCGCTGGTGCTGGCTTCGGTGGTTGAGAAAGAGACCGGCAAGGCCAGCGACCGCGGCTTGATTGCCTCGGTTTTCGTTAACCGCCTGCGCCTGGGCATGCCGCTGCAAAGTGACCCCACCGTCATTTACGGCTTGGGGCCGAATTTCGATGGCAACCTGCGCAAACGGGATCTGCAGGCAGACACGGCCTACAACACCTACACCCGCAACGGTCTCCCCCCGACGCCCATCGCGCTGCCCGGCCAAGCCGCCTTGCATGCGACCCTGCAGCCGCAGACCTCGAACTATCTGTACTTCGTCGCCAAAGGCGATGGCTCAAGCAAATTTTCCCGCAGCCTTGACGAACACAACAGCGCCGTTGCGCAATACCAGAAGGCGAGCAAGAAATGAGTGTGCGTAATACGCCGCGCCAAGGTCGATTTGTGACCTTTGAAGGCATCGATGGCGCCGGCAAGAGCTCGCAGATTGCAGCAGCCAGCAAATGGGCCAGCCAGGCAGGCTGGGAGCTGGTCTGCAGCCGCGAGCCAGGCGGTACGCCGCTGGGCGAAAAGCTGCGTGAATTGCTGCTGCACGAGCCCATGCACCTGGAAACCGAAGCTTTGCTGATGTTCGCAGCACGCCGGGAGCATCTCGCGCAAATCATTGAACCCGCACTGGCACGCGGCGCGTTCGTCCTCTGTGATCGGTTCAGCGACGCCACCTACGCTTATCAGCACGGCGGCCGCGGGCTCGACGCGGCGAAATTTGCGGCGCTGGAGCAGTGGGTGCATCCCACGCGCCAGCCCGACCTGACCTTTGTGTTCGACGTGTCGCCCGACATCGCTGCCGCGCGCCTGGTGAGGGGCCGGGCCGATGCAGATAAATTCGAGCGCGAGCAGCAGGATTTTTTTCAGCGCGTGCGCCAGGCCTACCTGGACCGCGCTGCCTCGTCAGGCGGACGCATTGTGGTCATAGACGCCGGCCAATCAATAGAGGCCGTGTGCGCGGCCGTTCTGGCTTGCCTGCAGGAACGTTTTGGATGAGCCACGCCGCCTTGCCTGAGTGGCTGCTGCCCATGTGGCGTGATCTGCACGCGCGCCGCGACCGCCTGCCCCACGCACTGCTGCTCACCGGGGCGAGCGGCAGCGGCAAGCGGGTATTTGCCGAGCATCTGTGTCAGGCCCTGCTGTGTCGTCGGCCAGATGCGCAAGGATTCGCCTGTGGTGAGTGCGAGGACTGTCGCTGGGCGGCATCCGGTAATCACCCCGATATTCTGCGCGTAGTGCCGGCGGCCGATCAGGACGAGGCGAACGACGACAGCGAAGCCACCGAGGCCGCCACCAAGAAAGAAAAAGCGCGTTCCAGCCAGATTCTCATCGATCAGGTCCGCACGCTGCAGGCAGCGCTGGAGCTCGGCGCAGGCGGGCACGCAGGCGGGCGCCGCATCGTCATCCTGGAGCCCGCGGAAGCCATGAATGTGGCGGCCGCCAACGCACTGCTCAAATTGCTCGAAGAGCCAGGACAGGGGCTGCTCTTCCTGATGATTGCGCACGCCCCCAAGCGCTTGCTGCCGACCATTCGCAGCCGCTGCCAGGTGTTGGCCTTTCCACGCCCGAGCGACGCAGACACCGTGGGGTGGGTCCGCGAGGGTGGTATCCCGAATGCCGCAGCCTTGCTCGGCTTCTGCGGCGGCTTACCGCTATTGGCCGAACGCATGCATGAAAGCGGCCTGGACACCATCCGCCGGCAGTTGGCGGAAGAGCTCGCCCGCCTGCCCGCGAGTGATCCGCTCAAGCTCGCCGCCCAATGGGACGCGCGTCTCAAGGCCAAAGACGCCGCCGAGCGCGGGTTCGATCTGGCCAGCTTGATCTCGTGGATACAACGCTGGCTGAGTGATGGCGCGCGGGGAGCGCTGGGCTTGCCCGCTCGGTTTTATGCGGACTTCCAGACCGAGCTTACGCGCCTGTCGGGCGGACAGCATGCAGCCTGGATCGCCTGCTTCCGGGAATTCCACACCTACCGGGCCGTCGCACACCATCCTTTGAACGCGCGGCTATTGCTTGAGGAGCTGTTCCTGGTACTACACCGACGAACGTCACCGCCTCGCAAACCCCGCTAAACAGCGGCTTGAAGTGGCTTTATCACGACCGCTTGCGATATCCGGCTTGACCGCGAGAAATGGGCTTGTTATAAAAGTTCCCGCAGCCAGAATACCCGTGCCGTACGCGTCCAGACGGCGCCAGCGCTTGTCGCATGGCAATCCGTCTTAATCGAGAACAGTAAACTTGAGGGGGTTGTTGTGAACAAATCTGAATTGGTTGAAATCATTGCGAAACAAGCGGAAATATCGAAGGCAGCAGCCGGCCGTGCACTGGATGCCACCATCGTTGCGATCAAGCAGTCTCTGAAGAAAAATCAAGACGTTACCCTGGTGGGCTTTGGTACATTTTCGGTCGGCAAGCGTGCCGCTCGCACCGGCCGCAACCCGCGCACCGGCGACACCATCAAGATCAAGGCAGCCAAGGTACCAAAATTCCGCCCTGGCAAAGCGCTGAAAGATGCGGTAAACTAATCGTCTTTCCTGAAACGCACATCAATCAGCGTTTTGGTGTGTGGGTGCTTAGCTCAGCTGGTAGAGCGTCGCCCTTACAAGGCGAATGTCGGCGGTTCGATCCCGTCAGCACCCACCAGAGCAGAAGTGAAAAACCCGGTCAAGCCGGGTTTTTTCTTTTGGGGTGCTGAATAGTTCTGGCGAATGCTGCCCCCGCTTACTTCTTGCCAATCAGGCCCAGCAGCCCGATCACCACCAGAATCAGCGGCCACCACGTGCGAAGCACACCACCAATATGCGCAAAGCTGAGCCAGCCAAGATTATTCATCAAGAATAGGGCTCCAATCACGATCAAGCCGATCGAACCGATTCTGGACATGCGCGTCTCCTGATTTTGTCGAGGCGACACTCTGCCAGCCGAGGCCGCTGCGAGCAAGGGGAATGGGCGCCGCCAGAGATTCTGGCCGCGCCGGGCACTACATCGCATGGCACATCAGCGCACGCTCGCTCAGAACTCGTAGGCCCCGATATCCGGCGCACCGCCACGTGGCACAGGGTTCTTCAGGTAATCCATGGCATAGCCCGCCGTCGCGCCCGCATTGATCGCTGGACTCGTGGCTTTCAACCTTAGGTCAAGTGTCGACGTATTGACGCGCTCGCCCTGCAACGAGAAGCTCACGAACTGCGGGTCAAGAATGCGATCAGAGCTACCGAGGCTCGCCGTACCCGAGGTATCAAACTTGCCCGCCCCGGTTAGCCAGTAGATATTGTGATCGTGCACGAACTTGGCGCCCATCGCATTGTGGGTAATCTTGTGGTTCGTCACGATCAGGTTATTCCTGAGCACGATAGAGCTCAGCATCGGATCAGTATTACGAGCGGGATCCTGCAAGTCTCTCAGCATTCCGACAACCCCCCAGCCGCCGGGCTTGGCGGGTTGAAGCGGCACAATCGTGTTGTTCTCAATTTTCACGTCATAGATCAGCTTGTGATCCAGGGTATCGAGCGGCTCAGTATGATCAAAGTGGAATTCAAGCGCTGACTCTGCCCCGTTAACATAAACGTTGTACGCAATCTGCATTCTTGTTACCGCACCGTATGCTTCCATGAACAGCAGCGCGCTATCAATGTAGTTGTGATGGATTCTGATGTCGTCGGAGACGTAGTTGTAGCCGCCATTGCTCGGTCCGACATAGCCGTAGTACTCAAACGCACTCCCGTCCGGTGTCGGAAGATCGTTTACGACACAGGAGACCAGACGGTTCCAGGCAAATTCCAGATCCTTGCCGACCACGAGGACACAGATGCCGCCACTCGGGCTCCCTTTTGAGCCAATGTCATGAATGTAGTTTGACAATATTTTGTGGTGCTCACCAGAAACACTGATGCCACCTGCCGCAGCATCGATCTCCATGCCACCCACCACGACGTGATGACTGCCAAATCCCAGGTTCACCCCCTGTACGGAGGCAGCGTTTCGCACGCGGATGTCAAGAATGTGGATATAGGCGCCAGACGTCCCGACGGCGTCGAAACGCTTTGTTTTGTCCCACAGCGCGCGGGGATCATCGATGGTGGGAGGCTCCCCTGTTCCATAGGCCTCAATGATCACCGGGGCGCTGGCGCTGCCATTGGCGTGATCCAGAAGCAGATGCTGATTCTTGAAAACGGATCCGCGCGCCAAGCGAACGACATCGCCTGGCACCAGGCTGACTTTGTGAAGTTGATCCAGGGTCTTCCACGCTTTTGCCGGACTCCGGCCGTCATTCGTATCCAGACCATTCACGCTATCGACGTAATATGCGGGCGCATTCGGCTTGGCGCGATAGATTGCGAGGCTTTCGTCGTTCAGGCCAATCGGGGCTCGCCCGCCCGAGCTGCTGGATGAACTGGAGCTGCTGCTCGCTGGAACTGCTGGAACTGCTCGATGAACTCGAACTGCTGCCTCCGGAGCTGCTTGACGAGCTGGAGCTGCTGCTTGAAGAGCTGCTGCTGGAGGACGAAGACGACGACGAGCTCGAACTGGAGCTCGAACTGGAACTGGACGAGGCAGAGCCGCTTGGCAGGGTCATCACCCGCACGACGGTCATCGCCGAAACGTTGCCAGCTGCATCACGCGCGCGTACCGCGAGGCTGTAAGCCGTCGCGGGCTGTAGCCCCGTCAAGGTGTAGCTCAGGGCGCTGCCACTGACACTGGAAATCTGAACGCCATCCCGGATGATCTCGTAGATGCTGATCCCGACATCGTCGCTGGCGGCGTCCCAGCTCACGCTGACGGAATTTTGTGTGGCACCAGCCGCCCGCACATTCTCCGGCGCACTCGGCGGCTGCGTGTCCTTGACCGCGCTGGAAGCCGGCGTAAAGCCCACAATCTCGACCGAGAAGTCGGACGCGTTGCCCGCACCGTCTTTTGCCTTCACGAGGTAGCGATAGCTGGTACTCGGGCTGACACCGCTATCCACAAAGACCAGAGTAGGCGCACTCACAGTACCCAAGTAGCTGCCGTTCCGGTAGACGTCATAGGCCGATACCGAGACGTTGTCGGTTGACTCCGCCCAACTCAGCACAATGCTGCCCGGCGTGGCGCCGGCGATCCTGAGGCTCGCGGGCGCGCTGGGAGGCTGTGTGTCGATCGTCGCCGGAGCACCACCCGACCCGGAGCTTGAGGACAACGCACCATTGTTACCCGCCTCACCCTCCGTGACTCCGCCACCCCCACCGCCACACGCCTGTAGCAACAAAGCCAGCACAGCCACGGCCGCACACCGGTAAACACGATCAAACTGAGTCGCCATCATTCCCCCTGAGTCCTGGCAGGACGCAACCGCACGAAAAGTAATGCAGTAGAACTGTTATCAGAACTTGCATAGTACTAAAGCAGATACCTTCACAGGGAGCATGTACTCGCAGGCAGAATTCAAGGTTTGCTTCTTGCCAACAAGCCAAAGACGGGGCATCACGAAGACGCACTACCAGAGCGGATCTGCGAGCCAGTACGCCTAAGACCATTTAACTGCAACGGTTTTCAGGCATCACTCTCTGAAACCCGCATGAATAAACGATCTTCGAGATAACAGGCCAGGCTTCATTGCCGCGTATCGCTATCTGCCGTCGGTCGGAAAGAGCTTATCCCTGTCCTTCGGATCGGGATGGGTAGAGGCCGGCTTTCAGGGGGAGCGCAACCTGACGTTACCGTTTGCGGCGCGCCTAATGCCTTCGTTTAAGTTTGACGTGCGTGGCGTACCTAAGCGCCCCGCCCACTTGCGAATCAATCCCCTCCCCGGCACCATGTCGACTCCCTCCCGGCGTCAGCGTGCCTCTGCGTGAAAATCCGTTACAACGCTCCGGTCGTTCTAAGCTTCTCGCTCATCTGCCTGGGCGTCTTCCTGCTCAGCAGCCTTGTGCCGCTCAGCCAAGCGCTGTTTTTCGTGCCCGGTCGCAGCAGTTTTACCTTTGCCGCGCCGCTGAACTGGTTTCGCCTGGTGAGCCACGTGCTTGGTCACGGCAGCTGGGACCACCTGCTCGGCAACCTGTCATTCATTCTGCTGCTCGGACCAATTCTTGAAGAGAAGCACGGCAGCGGGCCCTTGCTGGCCATGATGCTGCTCACGGCCGCCGTCACTGGCATCATCAACGCCTCGTTGTTTCAGTCAGGTTTGCTGGGTGCGAGCGGGATCGTCTTCATGATGATCCTGCTGGTCAGCGTCACCAATATTCGCAATGGCGAAGTACCGCTGACGTTTCTCCTGATCGCGTGCATCTACGTCGTGAGGGAATTCTCTGCGGGCTTCCGCGACGACCAGATCGCGCAGTCCGCCCACCTCATCGGCGGCGCGTGTGGCAGCTTGTTTGGATTCCTGACGAGTCGGGGCAATCGCCCGAGCGGTCGCTAGCCCCGCCCAGCGCGGGCCGGCAAGGGTTCTCACGCACTAGCGACCTAGTAGTCAGCGCCCTCGCGACACCGATACTCGAATGCAAGTGAGGGCTTGTACAACACCCAGACGCAGGGCAGCAGCTCAATGCGCTCAACTTCATACATGGCGCCAAACGCTTCTGGCGCAGGTGCAGTCTTCACGCTGGGGGCGTGAACACAGGCCACCAGCGTGAGCAGCACAACCCCGGCTAAACAGGTTTTCATCTTGGCCCCCCGAGAAAAATGCCTGGCCATTCTCACTGAGCCACGCGAGTGCCGTCGACCCGAGAAGTGTTTCGACCTGTAAGTGCCTGGACAGGCGCTTCATCGCGATGGGCGCGCATGGGAAGACAAGCGCGCGCAGTCTCATCCCGGTAAAATCCGCTGCATGGAACCCTGCAACACCCCCGCCCACGATCCCCTCTTTGTCCATCTGCGTCTGCACTCCGAATTCTCGATTGAAGACGGGATCACGCGCATCGATGACGTTGTTGCCGCTGCCGCGGCTGACGGACAGCCCGCGCTAGGCATCGCGGACCTTGGCAACCTCTTCGGCATGGTCAAGCACTACAAAGGCTGCCGCGCCAAAGGAATCAAGCCCATCATCGCAACGGATACCTGGATCACGAACGAAGGCGATCGCGGCAAACCGTTCCGGGTGATGCTGATCTGTCGCCATCGCGAGGGATACCGTCAGCTGTGCGAGTTGCTCTCGCGGGCCTATGTCGAAAACAAGCATCATGGACGCGCCGAAATCCGGCGAGAGTGGTTGAACGCAGGCACAGCCTCCGGACTGATCTGCCTCTCGGGCGCGTCAGCGGGCGACATTGCGGCGGCGCTCGCCGCGGGCAACCTGAAGTCTGCCACCACGCTGGCGAAAGACTGGGCGGAACGTTTCCCCCGACAGCTTCTATGTTGAGATCCAGCGCGCCGGACACCCAGGCAACGAGGCCTACGTACAGGCGGCCGTCACGCTTGCCGCCGAACTGGCGCTGCCGGTCGTGGCCACACACCCCATCCAGTTTCTCAAACGCGAAGATTTCAAGGCCCACGAGGCGCGCGTCTGCATTGCGCAGGGCTATACCCTGGCCGATACGCGCCGGCCCAAGCTCTTCACGGAGGAGCAGCATTTCAAGACCCAGGCCGAGATGCAGACCCTGTTTGCCGATCTGCCCGAGGCGCTGCAAAACGCCGTGGAGATCGCCAAGCGCTGCTCGCTCACGGTGGTGCTGGGCAAGAACTACCTGCCACAGTTCCCGACACCGGACGGGATGACGCTGGATGATTTTCTCGTCTTCGAAGCCAAGCGCGGACTGGAAGAGCGCCTGACCCAGCTCTACCCGAATGCGGAGGAGCGCGATCGCGAGCGCCCGCGCTACTACGATCGCCTGAAATTCGAGACCGACACCATCATCCAGATGGGCTTCCCCGGCTACTTCCTGATCGTGGCGGACTTCATTCAATGGGGCAAGAACAACGGGGTGCCGATCGGCCCGGGACGGGGCTCTGGCGCCGGATCGCTGGTGGCCTACTCGCTCAAGATCACCGATCTGGATCCCACCGCCTACGCCCTGCTCTTTGAGCGCTTCCTGAACCCCGAGCGCGTATCGATGCCCGACTTCGATATCGACTTCTGTCAGGAGAACCGCTACCGGGTGATCGACTACGTGCGCGAGCGCTACGGCCACGACGCGGTATCGCAGATCGCCACCTTCGGCACCATGGCCTCGAAGGCTGTGGTGCGCGACGTGGGCCGCGTGCTGGATCTGCCCTACGGCCTGTGCGACAAGCTCTCGAAGCTGATTCCGATCGAGCAGAACAAGCCCCTGGGCCTCGCCGAGGCACGCGAGAAAGAGCCCGGCATCAACGAAATGATGGCCGACGAAGGCGACGGCGAATCAGTCAGCGAACTCTGGGAGCTGGCGCTACCGCTCGAAGGCATGACCCGCGGCGTCGGCATGCATGCCGGCGGCGTGCTGATCGCGCCGGGCAAGATCACCGATTTCTGCCCGATCTACCTGGCTGATGGCGCGGACGCCTCCACCGTTTCGCAATTCGACAAGGACGACGTGGAAGCCGTTGGCCTGGTGAAGTTCGACTTCCTCGGCTTGCGCAACCTCACCATCATCGAACTCGCCCTCAAATATGTCGAGAAGCTGACCGGCGAACGACCCGACCTGATGAGCCTGGGCTTTGACGATCCTGCCGCCTACCAGATCCTGAAAGACGCCAACACCACCGCGATCTTCCAGGTGGAATCGGACGGGATGAAAAAGCTGCTCAAGAAGCTGGGCCCCGACCGCTTCGAAGACATCATCGCCGTGCTGGCACTCTACCGACCGGGCCCGCTGGGCTCGGGCATGGTGGATGACTTCATTCTGCGCAAAAAAGGTGAGCAGAAGATCGACTACTACCACCCGGACCTGGAAGGCTGTCTCGCCCCGACTTACGGCGTGATCGTCTATCAGGAGCAGGTGATGCAGATCTCGCAGATTATCGGCGGCTACACGCTGGGTGGCGCCGACATGCTGCGCCGGGCCATGGGCAAAAAGAAGCCCGAGGAAATGGCCAAGCACCGCACCACGATTGCCGAAGGTGCGGCCCAAAAAGGCTATGACCCGCAACTGGCCGAGCACTTGTTCGACCTGATGACCAAGTTCGCGGAATACGGCTTCAACAAGTCGCACACCGCCGCCTATGCCGTCGTCACCTACCACACGGCCTGGCTCAAGGCCTACCACTGCG
The DNA here is from genome assembly GCA_016718265.1 of Uliginosibacterium sp. Classification (GTDB taxonomy): domain Bacteria; phylum Pseudomonadota; class Gammaproteobacteria; order Burkholderiales; family Rhodocyclaceae; genus Uliginosibacterium. The sequence goes on from JADKDZ010000007.1 coordinate 190,625, forward strand.
CCGCCTTTATGGCAGCCACCATGTCGTCCGACATGGACAACACCGACACGGTGAAGATCTTCTTCGAAGACACGCTCGCCAACAAGGTGGTCGTGCTGCCACCGGACGTCAACGCTTCGGGTTACCGTTTCGAGCCGACCGACAGCCGCACCATCCGCTACGGGCTGGGCGCCGTCAAAGGCTGTGGCGAGCCGGCCGTCAACAGCATCCTCGCTGCGCGGGGCGAAGGCGGCGCCTTCCGCGATATTTTTGATTTCTGCGCCCGCGTGGACCGTCGTGCGGTCAACCGCCGCGTGCTAGAAGCCTTGATCCGTGCCGGCGCGCTGGACAACATTGCGCCACGCACGCCCGACGGCAAACCTCACCGTGCCAAGCTCATTGCCAGTGCCGGCGTGGCGATGGAAGCGGCCGACCAGGCTGCCGCCAGTGCCGGCCAGGTAGGCTTGTTCGACACGCCCGGAGAGGTCAGCGAGATCGCGCCGGAATACATCGATGCGCGCCCCTGGAACGAGCGCCAGCAGCTTGCCGAAGAGAAACTCGCAATCGGATTTTTCCTGTCGGGTCACCCCTTCAACAGCTACAAGGACGAAGTGCGCCGCTTCGTGCGGGCGCCCCTCTCAAGACTGGAACCGCGCAAAGATCCGCAGATGCTGGCCGGTGTTGTCGCCGCCACGACGGTGAAGATGGGCAATCGCGGCAAAATGGCGTTCGTGACCCTCGACGACGGCACGGCGCAGCACGAAGTGACGGTGTATTCCGAAACGCTTGAGGCGGCCAAAGGGAAAATCAATGCCGACGAGGTGCTGATCATTGAAGGCAAGGTCAGCCCGGACGAATTCCGCGGCGGGCTGCGCATCATTGCGGATCGCCTGATGACCTTGGGTGAAGCGCGCGGTCGCTATGCCCGCCTGCTCAACCTGCGCATCAATGGCGAAGTGGGCAAGGCGGGTGGCGCCCGTCAGGCCAGCGAGCGTCTGCGGGCTTTGCTCGCCACCTACCGCGGCAGCCGGGACGAAGGAGGATGTCCGATCCGCGTGCACTATCGCAATAGCGAAGCGGAAGGCGACATCCCGCTAGGCGATGACTGGCGCGTGCGCCTCGAAGACCCGCTTCTGGAGGGCCTCCGCGAATGGCTCAGCAGCGAAGGCGTTGAAGTCGTCTATCCCTGAGCGTCCTGCTCGGACTCAGCAGGCAACACTGCGTCCGACAAGTGGCCCGCGCGCCAACTGAGCAACAACCACGCAATCAGGCAATAGAGCACCATCAAGCCGGTCATCTGGAAGACCTCCGGCTTGATCTCGCTCCAGCGCGCCGCCATCTGGTTCAGCTTGATGAAACCGTTGATGCCCGGCGTGCTCGGAACCAGCGCCGCCAGGGCCTGCAAGGGCACTGGAATCGCCTCGCGTGGGTACACGGCACCCGAGAGAAACAGCAAGGGGATGGACGTCGCGAGTACCACCTGCAAGGGCCGCTCTCGGTTGGCAAATAGCGCGCCCACACTCATGCCAAATGCGGCAATTGCTGGCGCGGAGAGTCCGGCAAACGCGATTGCGGCCAGAACATTGCCGCCGCGGGGATAGTCCTGAAACCAGAACGCAAACCCGAACATATACAGAAAAGCAGGAAACACCATCAGGCTGAGCGCGGCCCAAACTCCCATCACAGCCGGCAGGCTATGTGGCCGATCGTCAAACAGGGGGGCCGCGCGGCGCTCGATCCAGGTTCCCATCAGTGCAGCGATCCCGATCAACAAAACCTGTTGCACGATCAGGATTGCCACCGCAGCAACCACATAGCTTCCATACCCGCGCGTCACATTGAACAATGCTTGCTCGATATAGGCCGGCGGTTGCGACGCGCCCTGGCGTGCATAAGCACTGGATGCGCCCTGCCGCACCATGCGCACCGTCGCCGCTTGACGGGCAATGCCTTGTACCACTGCGCCGACGGACTCCAGTACCGCTTTGTCCTGCACAGGAAACGCGCCGGTTCCCCAGGTCACCACGGTTGTCGGCTGGGTCCGCAGCACATCCCGGTAGAAGTCCGCGGGGATAATCACGACACCGGCCACTTTGCCGTCGGCCATATGCTGGCGCGCTTCTTCCACCGTCGCGACATTCCCCAGGAGCGTGACGCCGGGGCTGGCGGCAAGGTCGCGGGTCAATTGCCGCGAGAGCGTGCTGCCATCAAGGTCGACCACTTCGACCCGAATCCCGCGCACCGCCTCGGTGGAATACGCAGCCGGATAGAACAGCGAATAGAAGGGCACGGCGAGGATGAAGAACTGCAGCAGCCCCCGGTCGTGCAGAATCGATCGCAAGGTGGCACGAAACGCCTGCCAGAAACTCATAGCCGCCCCCAACGCTTCGGATTGGCGATTTGCCGCTTCAACATCGGAATGCCCACCAGCGTGTAAAACGCACCAAACGCCGCCAGCCAGAGCATGCCCTGCGCCCAGGCCTGCAGGCTGGCCCCGGACATCCACTGCCCCTGCTGGAGTTCCAGGTAATAGGTAATCGGCAGTAGATGGCCCCAGAAATTCCCGAACCATCCCATCGCATCGAGCGGAAAGGTGAAGCCGCTGAAAGCGGGTGCTGTGGCCACAAACACGCCGACGGAGCTCAGCGCGATCCGCAGGTCTCCGGTCAGGCTGAACAGAAACACGGCAAGTGCGATCGAGACCAGGATCATCAAGAGCCATAGCCCCCGCCCACAGTAAGAATAACCCGCCCACCTTACCGCCGGTGAGCCCCACCAGAATGCCCATCAAGCCGAAACCCAGCACGAGGTAGAGGCACATGGCGCGAACGCATTTTCCCAGCGTGGCAGACATCAACCGCCCATTGGAAGCTTCCAGCCACGCAGCGACAGAGCGATTGCGGAATTCGCGGCCGAACGCGCTTACCACCATGACGACGAGATAGATGTGCAGGATAAGTGGCGTGAGCATGCCTCCCAGATACAGCTCATAGGATATCTGGGGATTGAAAAGCGTCCGGAGGTCAGCCCTCACTGCGGTCGTGCGCTGGCGTGCAGCATCCAGCCCGCCACCAAACCGGGCTTCGCGCAAGATCGCCTGTTCGCCAGCAAGGCTCGCCACCGTGTCCCGCACCGCTGACGATACCAAGCCGGCTACCAGATAGAACTGCAGGTTGTTGTAGAGCACGACCGGCTTCTGGCCGCCACGCAGCCGCTCGACCTCCCAACCAGAAGGTACTTGCACGACCGCATAGACCCCGGCGCTGCGAATCTGCGGCCAGGCCTCTTCCATGCTGGCGGCTTGTAAGGCCACCCGCACGCTGCGGCTGGCAGAGAGTCGACGGATCAATTCGCGGGAAGATGCACTCTGATCCTGATCGACCACCGAAATCGGCAAACCCGCGGGAATGCCTCCGGAGAACAGCCAAAGGATCAGGCCCACTGCTACAAGCGGGCTCCAGATCCAGAGCAGCTGATCAACCACGGAACCGCGCAAAAAGGCGAATTCACGCCGCGCCGCCGCGAAAAAGTCAGCACACAGCATCATCAGCCACGCGCAACCAATACCGACATCCCTGGGCGCAGACCTTCCACGGGCGCGACAGGCCGCGCACGAACCTCAAAGGTTTTGACGTCGTAGCCCCCTGAAAGACGAGTCGGGCGCCAGGTCGCGAAGTCCCCCTTCGGGCTGATGTAGTACACCTTGAGCTTGACGCGCTGCCCACCCAATGCAGGGACATTGCCATCGAACTCGCTACCGACGTGAATCCCGGCGAGATCGTCTTCGCGAATATTGAAAGTCGCCCACGTATCCTTCAGGTCCACCAGCGTCATGATCGGAAAACCTGCCGGCGCGAGCTCGCCGACATGCAAAATGAGTTTGTCGACTTCCGCCGCGAGTGGCGCCAGTAACTTGGTATCTGCCGCCGCCGCCTCGACTTCTGCAACCTGCCCTGCCGCCTGGTTGGCCATCGCACCCGCCGCCTGCTTATCCTGGTTACGCGCGCCGTGCAGCGCAGAATCGTACTGTGCCCGTACGGCACGCTCGGCTGCCTGCGCCGCCGCCAGATTGGCCTCGGCTTCATCATTTCGCTGTTGCGAAATCAATTTTTCCAGGTAGAGCGCATGCAAGCGCTTGAAGGTCTTGTCAGCCAGCTCGGTCGCCACCGCCGCGCGACGCCAGGCCGCCTCGGCCGCACGAATGTCTTCATCGCGTGCCCCGGCATTCACCAACGAGAGCTTCGCTTGCGCCGCCGAACTCACCGCTGCAACCTGCGCCTGCTTGGCACGCAGCTCGGGGCTATCCAGCGTCACGAGGAGCGTGCCCAGTGAAACAGCATCCCCTTCCCGCGCATGCTGCGCGGCAATTCGGGCGGTAATTTTTGAGGTGATGTTTAGGGTATTCGCTTCAAACTGCCCTTGTAGCGGCACACTGACCGGCTTGTTGGCGAGCCACAGACCGTAAGCGATGAAGGCAACGACGGCTATCAGGGTAATGGTCGAGAAAGCTAGTTTTGTTAGCTTGTTCATGGCAGCAGACTCACATCGGCAGTATTCAGAAATTCGGTGTAGCGGCCAGTTTGGCCACAGGCTTCCAGCAGGGATATCAGGGCTATGTCAAACTCATAGGCAATCTGGGCACGCCCGGTTGCCGCGCGCAGCAAGGCGTTGCGGGCCTCGCTGACTTCTAGCACGGTGGTTTGACCTTCTTCAAAAGCCCGGCCACGCAGGCGCAAATTCTCCCGCGCCAGTTCCAGGCTGGAACCGAAGAGCTCGAACTGCCGGCGCGCCTGATCGGCGCGGAGCCACGCTGCCTCCACCGCCATTTCGACGCGGTTTCGCGTCTCAGCCCGGAGGGCCTCAACACGCTCGACCTGCGCCCGTGCGGCATTCACCTTGCTCGCACGGTCTTCCCGGGCAAAGAGCTTGATGCTGACCCCGACACCCGCAATCCAGTTCGGCTCGGTCAGACTCAGATTGCGTTTGATGAGGTTGTACTCGCCATAGGCGAATACCTCGGGCTTGTAACTGGCCTGTGCGGCGACGACCCCCTGCTTGGCCGCACTCTGACGGGCCTGTAGCGTGGCCATACTCGGATTGGTTTCGCGCGCAGCGGCAAGCCACTCTGCCAAGGGCGGCAAGGATCGGGTCAGTACAAACAAGGGGGATGCAGCCTGCACCGGCCCGGCGTCACGCAGCAGTCTGGCAAGTGCGGCTTCTGCAGCTGATCGCTCGTGGCCCGCCTTGATGTATTCGCGCTCGGCTTCGTCGCGCGCCACTTGTGCGCTCAAGCGTTCCAGCGCGCTGAGCTGCCCTTGCTTTTCAAACTGCAGCGCACGCTCGAAATCCCGGTTTGCCTGATCGAATTGCGCCAAGCGGAGCCGTTCGACGTCTTCAGCAAGGCGCAAGCCGAAATATCGCCGCACCAGTTCGCTGTCCAGCCGCTCAGCCGTCTCACGCTGCTCCGCACGCGCCACATCGGTATCTGCCGCCTTGGCTTCTTGTGCCGCGGTGATCCGCCCGCCCGTGTAAATGGGCCAATTCATGGTGATGGAACTCCGCGGCCCGCCCAGTTCCACTTCTTTCTTGATCTTTCCCAGTACCGGAAAAGTCCCCAGGTCCATGGTTTTGTGACCGCCAACTTCCTTCGCGTTCAGACCTACCTCGGGGTAACCCATAGCGGACGCGGCCTCCGCCTCATACTCTCGGAAACGCAGTTCAGCACTTGCCGCGTGCATGGCGTCTGAACGCGCCTGCAGCATCGTGCGCGCATCGGAAAAACTCAATCCTGCGGCGGCAACCAGGCTCCCATGACCACACAGCACCCCAGTAGCCAACAATACAATCAACGAGCGGCTCATCTGTCTTCTTTCCTCTAGCGGGGCTTTACTGACGTCGGTGGGTTGAAGCGGATGCATGCAGACTATTTCCTCGCTCAGGCAGAGTCGTGAGGGCTGCCCCTCTGTCAGAATAGTCCGGCCAGGAAGTCTGTTTTTCCGCATGCAAGATGTGACGTCAGTCAGCCTTGATCTTGCCCAAGTGTAATAGCCTGTTGTATCACTGAAAAATCGATCATACACATGAGTGATATTAGCGCCGGTAATGTGAATGTCCGGGTATTACGGAAGTTTGACTTGAACACTTTGCTGGTGCTGCACACACTGCTGGAGACCCAAAGCGTCAGCCAGACTGCGCTGCGCATGCATGTTGGCCAGCCCGCGATCAGCCACATATTGAAGCGCTTGCGCGAGCAGACGGCCGACCCGCTGCTGATCCGCCAAGGCCGCGCCTACCTGCTCAGTGCCTACGCTGAATCCTTGCGCCAGCCGCTATCGGATTGCCTGATGCAGGCACAAAACCTGATCGCGACGCCTGCGCCATTTATTCCGGCCAACGCTCGTGGCGAGTTTCACCTGGCGATGCCCGATCTTGTCGAAGTCGCACTTCTGCCTGATCTGGTCAAGCAGATCCAGCGAGAAGCGCCCGGCCTGCTGCTACGCGTTGTTGCAACAGCCCCGGATGACCTTGAAGAAGCACTCGCCAAGGGCCGCATCGACGCCACGATTGGTCATTTTCCCCGCCCATACGCCAGCCTTGTTCGCGAGCATCTCTTCAGCGCCCGCATCAGCTGCTTCTTTCATCCGGCACAGCTTCAGTTCAGTGCCCCCCTGGATGCGAAGACTATTGCGGATCATTTGCATGTCAGCGCCCATTACGCGGGCTCTGGAAGCAGCTTGATCGATGCGTGGTTCAAGCGGCAGAATCTAACGCGGCGTGTCATCGTCTCCACGGGGAGTTTCTTGCCGATTACCCCCCTGCTCTCGCAGCTTCCGGCCATTGCACTGCTGCCGGAAGTCATCAGTCATTTGCTCGGCGACACGCTGCGCAGCGTGCCCGTCAACGATGATCAGCTGACACTCGACATAGATCTCGTCTGGCACCCACGGAACACGCTCGACCCCCAACACGCGTACTTGCGTAAGAAGCTCCGTGATGTCGCGACAAGGTGGGTTCCAGTGCGTTGAACACGCGCGCCTGCGCTTTGATTTCTGCTCAAATCTTTGATCCCCGAGCGCCGATCAGTCAAAATGCTCGGCTTACAGCTGGCGCCCTTTTGCGCGACAGCCCAATTGCCGAGATGCCACCATGTCTGACCAGATCAATAGTCCTGCCGAAGCGTCCGCTCAGGACGAAAACCACATCATTGCGGAACGCCGCGCCAAGCTTGCCGAATGGCGCAAGACCGGCCAAGCCTATCCGAATGATTTCCGCCGTGAAAACCTGGCGGACAAACTACACGCAGGCTACGGCGATAAGTCGGGGGAAGTGCTTGAAGCTACGCCGGTCTCGGTCGCCGTTGCCGGCCGCATCATGCTCAAGCGCGTGATGGGCAAGGCCTCCTTTGTCACCATCCAGGATATGAGCGGGCGTATCCAGCTCTATGTCACGCGTGACACCGTTGGCGAAGAGATCTACGCCGCATTCAAAGGCTGGGATATCGGTGACATCGTCTGCACCACTGGCACGCTGTTCAAAACCAAGACCGGCGAGCTATCGGTGAAAAGCGAGACCATCCGCCTGCTCTCCAAGTGCTTGCGCCCGCTGCCTGACAAATTCCACGGCATGTCGAATCTGGAGCTGCGCTACCGCCAGCGCCATCTGGACCTGATCACCAACGAAGATTCCAAGAAGACATTTATTGCCCGTAGCAAGCTGATCTCGGCGATTCGCCGCTATATGGACAATCATGGCTTCCTTGAAGTGGAAACGCCGATGATGCACCCGATCCCGGGTGGTGCTTCGGCCAAGCCCTTTGTCACGCACCACAACGCGCTGGATCAGCAGATGTTCCTGCGTATTGCCCCCGAGCTCTACCTGAAGCGTCTCGTGGTCGGCGGCATGGAAAAGGTCTACGAGATCAACCGCAACTTCCGCAACGAAGGTCTCAGCCCACGCCACAACCCCGAATTCACGATGATCGAGTTCTACGAAGCTTACGCGGACTATCGCACGCTCATGGATTTCGTCGAAGGGCTCCTGCGCCATGCGGCACGCGAGGCTCTGGGCACAGAACAGTTCAGCTATCAGGGACGGGAGCTGGATCTTGGCAAGCCTTTCGACCGCCTGACCGTTGTCCAGGCTATCGTGAAGTACTGCCCGGAATTCACCGAGGCTCAACTCACAGACGAGAACTGGCTGCGCGAGCAATTAGCGGCTCGTAAAGCACTCCCAAAGGGCGCGGTTGGTATCGGCGCGCTGCAACTGGCATTTTTTGAAGAGACTGCCGAGTCACAACTGTGGAATCCCACCTTCATCATTGACTACCCGGTGGAGGTCAGCCCGCTGGCCCGCGCCTCCGACGCCAACCCCGGCATCACCGAGCGTTTCGAGCTCTTTATCGTCGGTCGCGAAATTGCCAATGCCTTCTCCGAACTGAATGATCCCGAAGACCAGGCCGAGCGTTTCCTTTCGCAAGCCAAAGCCAAGGATGCGGGAGACGAAGAAGCCATGTACTACGACGCTGACTACATCCGTACGCTGGAAAGCGGCCTGCCCCCGAGCGGCGGCTGCGGAATCGGCATCGACCGTCTCGTCATGCTGCTGACAGACAGCCCCGCAATCCGCGACGTGATTCTCTTCCCGCAAATGCGGCCCGAGTAAGCCAGAACCGAACCAGGAGCACAAATATGCCGCAGAACCTCACGCGACCGTTTCACCCGCTTGTCCAGCGCATCGAACAGGAGGCCATCGTTCAAGGTCACGAGATTCTGAAGATTGATCACTTTCTCAACCACCGCATAGAGCCGTCGTTCATGCAAGCCATGGCTGAGGAAGTTGCAGAGCGCCTGCGACCCTTCAAGCCCGAAATGGTGCTGACTGCCGAAGCCAGCGGCATCGCGCCAGGCCTGATGGTGGCACTCAACCTGGGCGTACCCATGGTCTTCGGGAAGAAGTATCACCCCGAAGTTGAGACGCCAATGCTGTCGCGTCTTATCCCTTCGCCGACCAAAGGCGGTGACGTGCGAATGGTCGTTAGCCAACGTTACCTGAAAGCCGGCCAAAGAATAGCCATCGTGGATGACTTTCTGAGTAACGGGCGCACTGCCATCGCCCTGATCGAGATTGCACGCGAAGCGGGCTGTGAGCCGGTTGCAGCGGCCTTCCTGGTCGAAAAATGCTTCAAACGCGGCCATAGCCTCATCCAGGAAACCGGCGTTCCCGTCATCACGCTAGCGCAGGTCGAACAACTTCTGGACGGGAAAGCGATGTTGCGGCAAGCCTGACAAAAAAGCCGCGCCAATGCTGGCGCAAGCCAGTGCTCCTCTATATAATGCGCGGCTCGCGGAGAGGTGGCAGAGTGGTCGAATGTACCTGACTCGAAATCAGGCGTAGGTGCAAGCCTACCGTGGGTTCGAATCCCACCCTCTCCGCCACCTGATCAAACACTTAAGCCCGCCTCGGAAGAAGCGGGCTTTTTGTTTTGGCTCTTTGTAGTGCCTCACATCGCAGAGTCTTTAGTCGCCGACAGCACCCAGAAACGCAGAAGCCCACGTGTTTTAAGTGTGGGCTTCATTCTTATTGAACCAAGGCACTCACGGCCCGGGTTTTCGGCTGTTAACCGTGGAAGTGCTAGCTGTAATCTAGAATTTGCGGTGGACTACCAACCATAAGACCTCCAATCTCTAAGAACGCCACCTGACATGAATCTTGAAAATTGCGAGTGGCAATCTCAGCTTAGTACGCAGGCGCTAAAAGTACAGTAACTCTTCGCGCTATCTCAGAAATGCCGCCTCTGCGACAACCGACTGAGCGGCATTCAAAATACCCCTTACCGCCTACTTATGTCGTCCGACGCCAACAACGTGGCGCATGACCAACGCCAATCCGCCAACGAACTCCCGTTCCCCCGCCGCGCTCGGGACCTTCGAACACTCGTCACCCACAGACACGTGGCCTCGCGCATACCCGACTCGGACGCATGACTGCCGCCGTCCCGTCTGTACAAAAATGGCGCATCGCCCATGCCGTACAATGGCCCGCAACACATAGACGGTAGAGCACCATGAGCCCCACTGAACACTTCATTCCGGGAAAGGATGCCTCACTCGAAGCCTCGATCTCGACGCTTCAAAGCACGTTGGTATCCTTGGGCTTCAACACGGTTGAACAGTCTTGGCTAAACCCTGTTGAGAATGTGTGGTCGGTACATCTACGCGACACAGAGTGCTCGTTGCTTTATACAAACGGCAAAGGGGCCACTGAGTTGGCGGCGCGTGCGAGCGCGCTGGGTGAGTTTTTTGAGCGGCTATCCTGCAACTATTTCTGGTCGCATTACTACTTGGGTGAGACCAACGCGACCAGCGATTTTTGCCACTATCCGCAAGAACGGTGGTTCAAACTGGACGGAGAATGGGACTGGCCGCAGGGGCTCCTGACGCCGGAGTTAGTGGACCTCTATAACCATCAGCACGAGATAGATCCGGAGACCTTGGTCGACCTGAATTCTGGCAACCTCGATCGTGGCATCTGTGCGATACCTTATCGCCGACAAACAGACGGGGAAACGGTCTACTTTCCGATCAATATCATTGCGAATCTCTATGTGAGCAACGGGATGGCTGCCGGAAACTCGGCGGCCGAAGCGCGAACGCAGGCGCTTTCAGAAATCGTCGAGCGCTACGTCAAGTTCCGCGTCATCCGCGACTGCCTGTGCTTGCCAAGCGTTCCGGAAGACGTCATCGCGCGCTTTCCGAAAATCGCAGCCGACCTGGCAAGTTTGCGCGAGGCAGGCTTCGGCATTCTCGTTCGTGATGCCTCGCTAGGCGGCCAATACCCTGTCCTGAACGTCACCTTGTTGAACCCGCATGACCAAGGTTGCTTTGTGAGTTTCGGCGCCCACCCCGCTTTGAAGTAGCACTGGAGCGGGCACTTACCGAGCTATTGCAGGGGCGGGCCTTGAATGCGCTAGGGGGCTTTCCTCCGCCAGGGCTGGATCGCGAGGAAGTCGCGTCCGTGCCAAACCTGGAAATTCATTTTGTCGACTCCAGTGGCATCGTTCATTGGGACTTTCTTGCGGAAACGCCGGACTACATTTTTCACGACTGGAACTTCCTCGGCTCGACTGCCGAGGAATTCGAGTACCTGGCGAGCTTGATTCAAGCGCCGGGCCACGACATTTACATTGCTGATTTCACGCATCTAGGCGTTTACACATGTCGAGTCATTGTCCCTGGCATGTCTGAGATATACCCGGTCGATGAGTTGGAGTTCGACAACAACAGTGTCGGCAACGACCTCAGGCCAAGCATACTGGTGCTTGATCGACTCGACGACGAGCAGATCGCGGACCTTCTGGAAGCGCTGCAAGACCTAGGCCTCGACGATCAAAGACTGGTCGCCGCCATCATCGGCCTCGCGACGGATCCCGAGACGATATGGGCGGATCTGCGCGTCGGAGAGCTAAAACTGATGCTTGCACTCGCAATCGGCGACGAAGAAGCCATGCGCGAAGGACTCGACTGGGTGCGTCATTTTGGACAGATCAATCCACAGCGAAGCAGGGTATATCGCTGTATCGAAAGCCTGCTCTTGATTGACGAGAACAAGCACTACGATCAGGCCTTAGCGGCTTTGTACGGGGACGCGACGGTCAGTCAAGCAACCCGCTTGCTCGTCGGAGAAGAGCGTTTCTTTGGCCTCTCCGCCCCGGGAGAGAGTCTTGAAGGCTGTGTCGCACACCAGGCTCTGCTTGAAGCCTACGCAAAAGTGCAATCCGCTAAACACTAGCTCGCTACAAAAAGCGCAGCCGCCGGGCGGAGAGGCGCCCGGCGGCTGCGGTGCACGACTTCGGGCCCTCCTTCCGGACGCGGCGGACCTTGAGCGCGCAGTCAGTTCCCACGAATGAGCGTTCTGACGAAGCTCACCAACTCAGGATTCTCAGCTTTGATCGTGATGTGCTCGGGCACGCGAACCAGGTACCACTGCACACGGTAATTTAGCGACGCGGAAGGCTCGAGCGCACGGTAGGGGCCATGATTCTCTAGCTCGATGTAGATGCCGCCGTCGTGGCCCCAAATTTCAACTTCACCCTGCTCCGGCGCATAGTCTGCCGGAGACGTATCCTGGAACGTCTTGACGAAGAGGCAGCGCTCCGGCACAACGTGAGCAAGCCAGCCTTCCTTTGCACCACTGAACAACTTGCATCCAGGGTTCAGGAAAGTGGCATCGAACGCGTACCAGCAGATCCCCTCACTGCGCGTTACCGGTTGTAGCGCTGTCGCCGGCAGACCCGGCACCTCTTCGTAGGGAAAAAAGCTGAGCCCTCCCGGGACGCGGGTAACTTCCCACGGGCCGACATTCAGCGTGTTCGTTCCACTGTTTTTGATTCGATACTCAATTTCGAAGCAGCCACGCGTAGGATCCGTTCGGAATTGCTTCACAAACTGAAGCCCCGACGGATCTACCTTGCTCTCGAGCGTAAGCACACCGTTATCCAAGCCGACCGAATAGGGTTCCGAATCCAGTGCAGCTCGCGGAGGCCAATTCCAGTTGACCTGGGGCGCATCCCAGAACGTAGACCCGTAGTTCTCGGCGTGCACAGACGCGGGGGTCAGCATTTCGATATTGCCGATAGACAGCGAAACGATGCGTCCGCCAGCCAGTGCGTCGACCTCCATTCCCAATTCGCCACAGTGCAATTTCTGCCTGGGCCCCTCGACAGCGCCCCCCCTTAGTTCCCCTTGCAAGCGATGACTCACGAACTTTCCTCCATTTTATTGGGGCTAACCCCTTTGCAATATGAAAACGTTTTCAGGTATAAATAGCGGCGTAGCACATCCGAGGCCGTAAAGCTGTTTGGACAACGCGATTGTACAAACCACCCATGCGGCCGTGCCAGAGATACATAACTGCGAGGAAGATACGGAAAATGAACGACAAGGCCCCGAACGCCTTTGGCTATTTTGATGATACCGCCCGTGAATACGTCATAACGCGACCGGACACTCCCCTGCCATGGCTGAACTACCTGGGTCAGGACGAATTCTTCGGCCTGTGCACCAACACGGCCGGCGGTTACACCTTCTGGAAGGATGCCAAGCTGCGTCGCCTGACGCGTTACCGTTACAACAACGTGCCGTACGATCTGGGTGGTCGCTACTTCTACGTCAACGACAATGGCTCCGTCTGGAACCCAGGCTGGAAGCCCGTCAAGGCCAAGAACGTGAGCTACGAATGTCGTCATGGCCTGGGCTACTCCCGCATCGTCGGCGAAAAGGACGGCCTGGAAGTCGAAACACTGTTCTTTGTGCCGCCGGGTGAAAACCTCGAAGTCTGGAAAGTCACCGTCCGCAACAAGTCTACGGTGCGCAAGGCGCCGAAACTGTTCTCCTATCAGGAGTTCTGTTTCTTCGAAGCACTTAACGACATGACGAACTATCAACGCACCTACTCGATCGGAGAGGTGGAAGTTGAAGGCTCGGCGATCTATCACAAGACAGAGTTCCGTGAGCGTCGCAACCACTACACGCTGTTCGCCTGTACCCGCCCGATAGCAGGCTTTGACACCTCTCGCGATGCCTTCGTTGGCATTCACGAAGGTCTGCATGAAGCCAAGGTGCCGTTCGCCGGCAAAGCGACCAACTCGATGGCCTTTGGCTGGAACCCGATCGGTTCGCACCAGATTGATCTGGACCTGGCACCGGGCGCTGAAGAAACCTTCTCCTTCGTGCTGGCTTATGTCGAGCAGGGCGACGAACCGAAGTTCGATGCCCCCTTCGTGATGAACAAGAAGGTCGGCCGCGAGATTGTCGCCAAGTACTCGGCCCCAGGCGCCGTTGAAGCTGCGCTGGCCAACCTGAAAAAATACTGGGACGATCTGCTGGGCAACTTCCAGGCTGATTGCCCGAACGAGCACGCCAACCGCATGCTCAATACCTGGAACCAGTACCAGTGTATGGCCACTTTCAACATGAGCCGTTCGGCCTCCATGTATGAAACCGGGATTGGCCGTGGCATGGGCTTCCGTGATTCGAACCAGGATTTGCTCGGCTTCGTGCACATGATCCCGAGCCGCGCACGTGGCCGCATTCTGGACATTGCTGCAACCCAACTGTCGGACGGCACCTGCTACCACCAGTACCAGCCGCTGACCAAGAAGGGCAACGCCGACATCGGCGGCGACTTCTACGACGATCACCTGTGGCTGATCCTCTCGACCTGTTCCTACATCAAGGAGTCCGGCGATACCGACATCCTCTCTGCGCCTTGCGGCTATGCTGACAAGCAGTACGCTTCGGATGCCGAGAAGGAGACCCTGCTGCACCACCTGGAAACGTCCATCGCCTACACGATGAAGAAGCGTGGCCCGAACGGTCTACCGCTCATTGGACACGCCGACTGGAACGACTGTCTGAACCTGAATTGCTTCTCGACCGAGCCTAACGAGTCTTTCCAGACTGCAGGCGATGTGCATGACTCAAAGGCCGAGTCCGTGATGATTGCTGGCTTGTTCCTGTATGCAGCCCGCGACATGGCCGAGCTCTTCGACTTCCTTGGCAAGGCAGACAACGCCAAGAAGATGCGCGACAACTACGCTGACATGCTGAAGACGGTTGAAAGCGTCGCGTGGGACGGCGAGTGGTACACCCGCGCTTACGATGCCCGTGGGCAGGTGGTTGGTTCCAAGACCAACGAAGAAGGCAAGATCTTCATCGAAAGCCAGGGCTGGTGTGTCCTCGGCGGTGCAGGCGCAGACAACGGCCGCGCCCGCCAGGCGATGGAATCGGTCCACAAACACCTGTTCACCAAGAACGGCATCGTGCTGCAACAACCGGCCTACTCCACCTATGACCTGAACCTGGGCGAAGTCACCTCCTACCCGCCGGGCGTGAAGGAAAACGCGGGTATTTTCAGCCACAACAACACCTGGATTCACTTGGGCTGGTGTTTGCTGGGCGAAGGCGACCGTGCGCTGGAGTACTACCTTTCCATCTGCCCGTCTGCCAAGCAAGACCAGATCGAAACCTATCGCGGCGAGCCTTATGTCTATCCGCAGATGATCGCGGGCAAGGATGCGCCCTGCTTTGGCGAAGCCAAGAATAACTGGCTCACCGGCACGGCAGCATGGACATTTGTCGTGGTCTCGCAAGGGCTGCTCGGCATCAAGCCGGACTACACCGGGCTGCGCGTCGATCCATGCATCCCGAAGGGCTGGACGGGCTTTACCTCGACACGTCGTTTCCGTGGTGATACGTACGAAATCACTGTCAAGAACCCGAACAGCGTCTGCAAGGGCGTCAAGAAGCTGATCGTGGATGGCAAAGAGCTCGATGCAAGCAAGCCAATTCCGTTCTCGGGAGATGGCAAGTCACATCAGGTTGAGGTCATTCTCGGTTAATACGACTTTAGTCTAGAATCGCTCGGCGTACGAAATTGTGCGCCGAGCTTTTTTGCATTCAGACACTTATCATTCGTTTTCCGCTCTCTGGAGACAGCGCAACCATGAAATACGGTTACTTTGATGACGCCAAGCGCGAGTACGTCATCACCAATCCGAAAACTCCGGTCAAATGGATCAACTATGTCGGCGGACTCACCTTTGGTGGCTTCATCGACCAGACCGGTGGTTCGCTGATCTGCAAGGGCGATCCGGCACTGAACCGCATCGTCAAATACCTGCCGCAAGCGCCAGCATCCGACTTCAAGGGTGAGACGCTCTACCTGCGCTTCAAACAGGCCGACGGCAGCTACAAGGTCTTCTCGCCTTTCTTCGTCCCGACGCTGGACAAGTACGACCTCTACGAGTGTCACGTCGGGTTGGGCTACTCGACCTACATCTCCGAGTTCTATGGCATTCGCACCGAAGTCACGGTTTTCGTGCCTTTTGGCGAAACCCGCGTCATCCGTGACATCAAGGTCACGAACAAGACCGGCAAGCCGATCGCAATCGACGCAATCCCGGTGGTCGAATACACCCACTTCGATGCGCTCAAGCAATTCACGAACGCCGACTGGGTTCCCCAGACCATGCAGAGCCGTGCAGTTCGCGAAGGCGAACTGATGGCGCTGACCCAGTACGCATTCATGAATCGCGACACGGCGGTGAACTACTTCACATCCAACCTGCCCGTCTCTTCGTTCGAGTCCGACCGTAAGCGTTTCCTTGGCGACAACGAGTATGGCTCGTGGCGCGCACCGCTCGCGCTCGACAACGCTGAGCTCTCTAACTTCGAAGCAAACCGTGGCGACAACATCGCGGCCCTGCTCCACCACCTCGGCGAGCTTCAGCCTGGCGAAACGCGCCGCCTGATCACTCAGCTTGCGCAGGCCAAGACCGTTGAGACCGACTCAGTGGCAATAGCCAGGTTCCGGGATCCCGCCAACGTTGATAGTGCCCTCGCCGAACTGGCAAAATTCTGGGACGACTATCTCGCCGCACTGCAGGTCAAGACACCGGACGCGAACTTCAACAGCATGATCAACGTCCACAACCCGCGCCAGTGCAACACGACCAAGAACTGGTCGCGCGATCTCTCGCTCTACCAACTGGGCTTTGGTGGACGCGGCATTGGCTTCCGAGACAGCTCTCAAGACTCGATGGGGATGGTCGCCAACGATCCGGAAGGTGCGCATGGTCTGATCACCAAACTGCTTCACGTGCAGAACCGCGATGGTTCGGCGATGCATCAGTTTTTCCCTTCCACAATGGTAGCCACCGCCGGCGACTCGCATGAATTCCCAGATCGCCCGCATTTCTATGGCGACGACCACCTCTGGATCATTCTGGCCGTCAATGCCTATCTCAAGGAAACCGGCAACCTGGCGTTTCTGCAAGAGCAGATTCCGTTCTACGACAAAAGCGAAGATGGCAAAGCTATCGAGGCGGGCACCGTATTCGAGCATCTCAAGCGCGCCGTCGAATTCACCTGGAGCCACCGCGGCAAGCACGGTCTGCCGCTGCTCGGGTTTGCTGACTGGAACGACACCGTCAATCTTCGAACTGGCGCGGAATCGAACTTCATTGCGCCGCAGTTCGGCCAAGCACTGAAGGAAATGATCGATCTCGCGGAGACGGTCGGTGACCTCGAACTGGTCAAGCGTTATCAGGCCTATTACGCCGAAATGAAAGAAGCGGTCAACCGTGAAACCTGGGACGGTGAGTGGTATGTACGCTACTTCGATCACGACGGTACTCCGCTCGGCTCCCGCAAGAACACTCACGGCAAGATTTACATCA
Source organism: Uliginosibacterium sp. (assembly GCA_016718265.1). Lineage (GTDB taxonomy): Bacteria > Pseudomonadota > Gammaproteobacteria > Burkholderiales > Rhodocyclaceae > Uliginosibacterium. Next base: position 207,840 of record JADKDZ010000007.1, read on the forward strand.
ATTCACAGAGCTGGAACGTGCTCTGCGGCTTCGCCGAAGGCGAACGCGCGCAGGTAGCACTGGACTCCGTCAACAAGCACTTGAACACTACCAACGGCCTCAAGCTCTCGGCGCCCGGCTTTAACGGCTACGACCGCAACCTCGGCGGGGTCTCCACCTATCCGCCCGGGGCCAAGGAGAACGGGGGCATCTTCCTGCACACCAACCCCTGGGTGATGATTGCGGAAACCGTAGTCGGCAATGGTGATCGTGCTTACCAGTACTACAACCAGATCAATCCAGCGTTCAAGAACGACTGCATCGACGAGTTCGAGGCCGAACCCTACTGCTACCCGCAGAATATGCTTGGCGACGAACACCCACAATTTGGTCTTGGCCGTAACAGTTGGCTGTCGGGCACATCATCCTGGACCTACCAGGCGGCGACACGCTTCATTCTCGGGATTCAGCCGACCTACAAGGGGCTGCAAATCAACCCGTGCATTCCGAAAGACTGGGATGGCTTTTCGGCGACCCGAAAGTATCGCGGCGCAAGCTATGAAATAGTGGTGAATAATGCTGCGCATGTCAGCAAAGGGGTCAAATCAATTAGCGTCGACGGCAAGCTGATTGACGGTAACGTACTACCTTTGTTCACGAGTGGACACCACAGCGTTGAAGTAATCATGGGCGAATAAAAATCGAATTTATCGACACAGATTTCAGATAGCAAAACGGGAATTCAGTCTCAATCTGAATTCCCGTTTTTTTGCTCATCAAAGGCGCAGAAAGTCACGCGATGACGAGGCGTTTGAGCAAAAAAAACGCAGCTCTCTCAGGAGCTGCGCCAAGTCCACACCAAAGGAGGAGGGTGGAGGAGACAATCTACGATTACACCCGGCCAAAACACTGGCAGACGGCGAATCAACGATTTCATTATGCGCAATCGCCTTGTGCGTTGCAAGATTTATTCGTCGGAATTCGACTCAATCTTTCTATCTAAAAATCAATGTGACTTATGGGCAGTCCCGTCAACATAAAAGGGCAAAAGCACCCTGCCACGCACCGTAACACCAGCGAAATACGCTGAACAAGCTAGAATTCCCATCCCGACAGACGAGACAAATAGATCATGGAATGCACAATCAAATGGGCCGGAAACGCTCAGTTTATTGCGGAGACAGGAAGCGGGCACGCAGTCGTCATGGAAGGCGCTGCAGAACTCGGCGGGAATAACCATGCGCCTCGACCAATGGAAATGATCCTCGCGGGCGCGGGGGGATGTACTGCATACGACGTTGTACTAATACTTAAGCGTGGCCGGCACGCGGTTACGGCCTGCGAGGTCAAAATGCACGCAGAGCGCGCTGACACCGACCCGAAGGTATTTACGAAGATCCACTATCACTACATCGTATCGGGCCAGCGCCTCAAAGCCGAAGTTGTCGAAAGGGCCATCAAGTTATCGGCAGACAAATACTGTTCAGCTTCTTTCATGCTGGGAAAAACAGCAGAGATCACACACGATTTCGAGATCCAGGATTCGGACTCCTGAAGACGCGTCAAACCCGGGCTGCAACAGTCGTCATGACTTTCGACGCAGCCTTCATTGCGACGCGCACCGGCCACGGCAGCTCTGCCGCGCCCAGATTGCGCGCCAGGCTTGCGTGCACGGACTCGTCCTGCTTCATCTGATCAAGGATCGCACGCGAGCGCAAATCCTGCGGCAGCAGGCGATCCAAGTGCCCTTGGAGATGCGCTTCGACCTGAGTTTCCGTCTCGGCCAGAAACCCCAGATTCCAGCGGTCGCCCAAGACACCGGCTGCCACGCCGACAGCCAGAGCCCCGCCGTACCAGAGCGGGTTCAATAGACTCGTCCGCCCTCCGACTTCCTCGATACGCTGCAAGGTCCACGCCAGATGCTCGACTTCTTCATCGGCAGCAGACTGCAAGGACTCACGTAATCCCGCATCTCGCGCCGTAATGGCTTGCCCTTGGTACAAGGCTTGCGCGCAAATTTCACCAACGTGATTGACGCGCATCAGCGCCGCAATGTCACCTCGCTGTTGATCATCGAGCTCACATTCTGGCTGCGCGCTGCCCGGGACCGGTCTGGTACTGGATGGTTTTACCGCCAAGGTCTGCAGGGCCTTGTCGAAATGCTCGATCAGCCCATCAAGCATCATCGGCTCCGGACACTGCAGGAACGGGGGCTTGCTTGCCCAGCACGTAGCTCTTGGGCCTCGCGCGAATGTCGCCCTGAAACAGGATATCGGCCAGCTCATTCAAAGCGGCCTTATACACGCCACGCTTGAACTCGATCACCGATTCAAGCGGGACCCAGAAATCCGTCCAGCGCCAGGCATCGAATTCAGGGTGCCCGCTCGCCCGCAGGCTGATATCGGTATCGCGCCCAATCAGACGCAGCAGATACCAGATCTGCTTCTGTCCGCGATAGGTACTACGCCATTCGCGCTTGACCCAATGCTTCGGCACGTCATAACGCAACCATTCACGCGTGCGGGTAATCACCTGCACATGCTCCGGACGCAGACCGACTTCTTCATAGAGTTCCCGGAACATCGCCTGCTCGGGAGATTCCCCGTGCTTGATGCCGCCCTGCGGAAACTGCCAGGAATGTTCGCGTATGCGCTTGCCCCAAAACACCTCGTTGCGTGAATTCACGATGACGATGCCGACATTAGGGCGATAACCATCCCTGTCGAGCATGAAAACCACCTGAATACCATTAAGTTGAAAGGATTCTTTCACAGTTCCGGACTTAAGGAAACATCCCCTGATCCAATCGGGACGTTCAAACCCTGGCTCAGGTACAATCGCGGGTTATCCCGGACTTTGATCACAGAATATCGACCATGCGTGCCAGCCAGTTCTTCATCTCCACCCTCAAAGAAGCCCCCAACGACGCCGAGATTCTCAGCCACAAACTGATGATGCGCGCAGGCCTGATCAAGAAGCTCGGCGCCGGCATCTACAACTACATGCCGATGGGGCTGCGGGTGATTCGCAAGGTCGAGAACATCATCCGCGACGAGATGAACCGCGCTGGCGCGATTGAACTCCTGATGCCGGTCGTACAGCCAGCCGAGCTATGGCAGGAGACCGGTCGCTTTGAAAAGATGGGTCCCGAGCTGCTGCGCTTCAAGGATCGGCACGAGCGCGATTTCGTCATCCAGCCCACCTCGGAAGAAGTCATCACCGATATCGTCCGTCAGGAGATCCGCAGTTATCGCCAGCTGCCGAAAAACCTCTACCAGATCCAGACCAAGTTCCGGGACGAGCGTCGCCCCCGTTTCGGCGTCATGCGCGGCCGCGAATTCACGATGAAGGATGCCTACTCCTTCCACGTCGATTTTGACGATCTGAAGCGCGAGTACCAGAACATGTTCTCGACCTACGCGAACATCTTTACCCGCCTGGGCCTGCAGTTCCGCGCCGTGGCGGCGGATACCGGCGCCATTGGTGGCACGGGTTCGCATGAATTCCATGTCATCGCCGACACCGGTGAAGACGCCCTGGCCTACTGCCCGGATTCCGACTTTGCCGCCAACGTCGAGCTCGCCGAAGCCGTGCTGCCGAGTGCACCGCGTCCCGCGCCGCAAGAGGCCCTCACCAAAATCCATACCCCCGCGATCAAGACGATTGAGCAGCTCGCGGGCTTCCTCAAGATCGACATCCAACGCACGGTCAAGGCCGTGGTCGTTGAAGGTGAAGACGGGGTCCCGGTTCTGCTGATGCTGCGCGGCGATCACGAAATGAACGAGATCAAGGCCGGCAAGCTCCCCGGCGTATTCTCACCCCTGCGCTTTGCCACGCCGGCAGCCATCCGCGAGGCCTTCGGTGCCGAGCCGGGTTCGCTTGGACCGATCGGCTTCAAGGGCCGTATTTTCATGGACCGTGCCGTATCGGTGATGAGTGACTTCGTCATTGGTGCCAACGAAAGCGACTACCACTTCACCGGCGCCAATATCGGCCGCGATTTTCCGGAGTCCGAGCTCGTCGACATCCGCAACGTCGTTGAAGGTGATCCTTCGCCCGACGGCAAGGGGAAGATTGCAATCTGTCGCGGTATTGAAGTCGGCCACATCTTCCAGCTGCGTACACGCTACTCCGCGGCCATGGGCTGCAAGTTCATCGGCGAAGACGGTAAAGAACAGGTCATGGAAATGGGCTGTTACGGCATCGGAGTCACCCGCATCGTCGCTGCGGCCATCGAGCAGAACAATGACGCCCGCGGCATCATCTGGCCCGATGCAATTGCCCCCTTCCAGCTCGTCATCGTCGCGCTGGGCTGGGGCAAATCCGAAGCCGTGCGCGAAACCGCGCTGGCACTCTACGCGGAGCTGTCGGCAGCTGGTATCGAAGTCATTCTCGACGACCGCGACGAGCGCCCCGGTGTGATGCTCGCAGACTGGGAGCTCATTGGCATTCCGCATCGCGTTGTTGTCGGCGACCGTGGTCTCAAGGAAGGCGTTGCCGAGTATCAGGGCCGGCGTGACGAGGCCGCCACGAAGATTGCAGTTGGCGAGATTACGGCTGCGCTCAAGTCAAAGCTGTTGTAAGCCGTATTCGTGCGTATGCGCTTCATCACCTCCCGCACTGTTCTTCCAATCCTGCTCAGCGTCGGGCTGGGCTTGCCGCTCGCCCATGCGGGCGCGCAACGGGAAGAAGCACTGGCCGCCAGCGTTCAAGCTGCGCTGCGTGGCAGCGTGGCTGACATGGCCTCGCCCGAGCCGGTTTTTGCAAGCATGGAAGACAAGCTCCACTGGCTGAACGAGATGACGCCACGGCTCGCCAAGAAAATTCCGGACACGCACGAACGCGTCGCATTCCTGAAAACCGTGTACTACGAGGCGCAGCGCGCCGGGCTCGACCCGCAGCTCGTGTTGGGCCTGATCCAGGTCGAGAGCGGCTTCAAGAAGTACGCGGTCTCGTCGGCCGGCGCACGCGGCTTGATGCAGGTGATGCCGTTCTGGGTGCGGACCATCGGCACACCCGACCACAATCTGTTTCACCTTCGCACCAATCTGCGTTACGGCTGCACGATCCTGCGTCACTACCTCGACATTGAAAAAGGCGACCTCTATCGCGCCTTGGGCCGCTACAACGGCAGCCTGGGCAAGCCGGAATACCCCAATCTGGTTCGCGGTGCCTGGCAGAAGAGCTGGGCATATCAACCGCTCAGATTGGCCCAGCTGCCCACCAGCACGGCCTCTACCCGCTGACCCCTTTCCTCACTGCCACGCGCCTATCCCTGGCGATGTGACAGCTTACCGAGCCTTACCATGACCGATTCGAAACCCCGTCGCCTGTCGTTGCCTGCAAAAACCTCAACGACTGAAGCTGAACCCAGGCGCCGCCCGCCGCTTCGTGGCCCCAACAAAGCCCTGCAGGTTCGCGACGGCAAGCCCCCGCGCCACGCATTCAAGGCCGGCGCAGACAAGCCCGAGCGCCCGCATGCCGGGCCGCGTCCGGACCGACGCGACGACCGCGGCGGCTTCCGCACCGAAGGCCCGCGCGACGGTCGCCCGGATGCCCGCGGCGAGCGCCCTGCCCGCCCGAGTTTTGGCGACCGGCCACCACGGAGCAGCGAAGGCGGTGAGCGTCGAGATTTCCGCGAGCGCACGCCGAGCGAGCGCCCACGTTTCCGTTCCGACGAAGAACGCCGCCCGCGCCCAGAATCCCGCGAAGGCGACAGCCGTCCGCCGCGTCCGCGCTTTGAAGGCAGCCCGGAGAGGCAAGCGGGGCGCGGCTCTTGGGGCAACAGTTCAGGCCCGCGATCCGACGCGCCGCGCGAAGGCCGCAGCGGCTTCCGCGAACAAGCACCGAGTGATCGGCCGCGTTTCCGTTCTGACGATGAGCGCCGCCCACGTCCGGAATCCCGCGAAGGCGACAGCCGTCCGCCGCGTCCGCGCTTTGAAGGCAGCCCGGAGAGGCAAGCGGGGCGCGGCTCTTGGGGAAACAGTTCTGGCCCACGATCCGATGCACCACGCGAAGGCCGCAGCGGCTTCCGCGAACAAGCGCCGAGTGATCGGCCCCGTTTCCGTTCCGACGAGGAGCGCCGTCCGCCCTTCCGCGAAGGCGACAGCCGTCCGCCGCGTCCGCGCTTTGAAGGCAGCCCGGAGAGGCAAGCGGGGCGCGGCTCTTGGGGCAATAGTTCTGGCCCACGATCCGATGCGCCACGCGAAGGCCGCAGTGGTTTCCGCGAACAAGCACCGAGTGATCGGCCGCGTTTCCGTTCCGACGACGAGCGCCGTCCGCGCCCGGAATCCCGCGAAGGCGACAGCCGTCCGCCGCGTCCGCGCTTTGAAGGCAGCCCGGAGAGGCAAGCGGGGCGCGGCTCTTGGGGCGGTAATTCCGCTCCTCGATCCGATGCGCCACGCGAAGGCCGCAGTGGTTTCCGCGAACAAGCACCGAGTGATCGGCCGCGTTTCCGTTCCGACGACGAGCGCCGTCCGCGCCCGGAATCCGCGAAGGTGACAGCCGCCCGCCGCGTCCGCGCTTTGAAGGCAGCCCGGAGAGGCAAGCGGGGCGCGGCTCTTGGGGCGGTAATTCCGCTCCTCGATCCGATGCGCCACGCGAAGGCCGCAGTGGTTTCCGCGAACAAGCACCGAGTGATCGGCCGCGTTTCCGTTCCGACGACGAGCGCCGTCCGCGCCCGGAATCCCGCGAAGGTGACAGCCGTCCGCCGCGTCCGCGCTTTGAAGGCAGCCCGGAGAGGCAAGCGGGGCGCGGCTCCTGGGGTGACAAACCCCAGCGCGAACGCAGCTTCGCGCCGACGCCCGCTGCACCCGCAGGTGAGGCCATCCGCCACGATGATGGCACGGTACGCCTCTCCAAGCAGATGGCGGAACTCGGCCTGTGCTCGCGCCGCGAAGCCGATGAATACATCGAGCGCGGCTGGGTCTCGGTCGATGGCGTCGTCGTGAGCGAGCTGGGCAGCCGCGTGCGTCCCGAGCAAAAGGTGGTACTCGATCCGGCGGCAGAAATCATCCAGAACCAGCGCGTCACCATCCTCATCAACAAGCCCGTCGGTTACGTCTCGGGCCAGGCTGAAGATGGCTACGAGCCTGCCGTCGTCCTCATCACCAGCGAGAATCAATGGGAAGAAGACCCCTGCCGCATCCGGCTGGAGCCACGTTTCCTGCGCAAACTCGCCCCGGCCGGCCGGCTGGATATTGATTCGACCGGCCTGCTCGTCCTCACCCAGGATGGTCGCATTGCCAAGCAGCTGATCGGCAACCACAGCGACATCGAGAAAGAATATCTGGTGCGCGTGGAAGGCACGCTCTCCGAGGAAGGCATGCGCCTGCTCAACCACGGTCTGGAACTTGACGGTGTGGAATTGCGCCCCGCCAAGGTCAGCTGGCAGAACGAAGATCAGCTTCGCTTCGTCCTGCGCGAAGGCCGCAAGCGCCAGATCCGCCGCATGTGTGAGCTGGTCGGCCTGAACGTCGTCGGGCTCAAGCGCGTCCGCATCGGGCGAATCACGCTCTCGAAGCTGCCGCCCGGCAATTGGCGTTATCTGGGCGAACACGAGAAGTTCTGAAACGCGGCGCCCCGGTTCGCGCCTGGGCGCCCTCAGCGCGGAACAGGCTCCGCTATTGGCGCCAGGCGAAACCGCACACAGCCTGCGCGGTTCTCCACGAGCGTCAGTCGATAGGCCATCGATTCGGCCAGCCGGCTGGCCTGGTAAAGGCCGATTCCGAGGCCGGAATCCGAGGCCTGCGGGGCCAGAAAGAGCGACTCGACCCGGGCCTGCGGAATCGGCTCTCCATCGTCGGCCACGTCCAGCGTGCAGGCGCCGCCGTCCGCGCTCAAGGTCACACGCACCGATAGCGACGCTCCCGAGCCGGGGCGCTTGCCCAGTGCATTCTCAAGCAGGTTGTCCAGCACGTTGTCGAACAGGGCTGCCGGCAGCGGGCCGCATGCGGCCGGATCGCCGACGGCGTGCCAATCGAACGCCCGCCCGCCGAGCCGCTCCTGCTGGCGCACCCACCAGTGCGGCGCGGGCTCCATCCGCATGCTCTCGTCGCTCGGGCGGCGTATACGTGCGGCAGCCTGTTCCAGCCGCTCGACAATGCGCGGCAGCTGGCTGGCGAGCATCTGTTGCGCGCGCGGATCCTCCCGTTCGTTCAAGGCGAGCGCGGCAAAACACAGCCCATGCAAGGACTGGAGCAGGTTCTTCACTTCGTGGGTCACCCGCGCCCCAGTCTCATAGACCGCGCGCAAATACGAGTCCGACTGCAGTTGCCGCGCCTGCTGCTTGCCCGCGTGGATTTCCGCCAGAATGTGCAGCATCAGGTCGAGCTGCCAAAGCGCCGCATTCGCCAGGGTCTTGCGCGCATAGAGCTTGACCTGCAGCCCCCGTAGCGAAAAATCATAGTCCGTCGCCGAGACCACGCCACATTGCCCGGTGCCTGACACAAAAGCGTCCGGCAAGGGTTGCCACTGCAAGCCCACCACGTCTGACCAGGCCAAAAGATGCTCGGCCCCGCGCTGCAGAAATTGCTCCGGATGGATCTGTTCGTGGGCCAACTCGTTCACGTGCGCCAACCAGCGATCCAGCGGCATGCGATGCACTCCGCCCGAGAGCATCCGCCGAGACACTTCCAAGCCCAATCCGGCGAAATTCCCGTGCTGCCCCCAGAACCACGCCAGGACCAGCAGACCGCCGGCAATCAGCGCAAGGCCGGTCAACAGGGCTTCCAGATACGCCATTTTCTGCAGGAACATCAGCGCCAGCGCGCCGAGGATCACGCCCGTGAGGGCCAGCACGATCAACAGGCTCCCGACCAGATCCAGCGCCGTGGCCTCCTCCCGTGCCTCAGCCAGTACCGGGAAGATCAGGATCAAAGCCAGCAGGGGAAAGATCAGCCAGGTCGCAAGCGCGTTCAAGCCCGGCTCGCCGGGGTGGCCGGCCAGCTGCAGCAGCGCGGGCACGATCAGGCCGACCAGATCGATCACCAGCGCCACCAGCGCCAGCCAGTAAGGAATCCTTGCACGTGGCCGCGCGTAGGTGAAGAGCCGCCCGCCCAGCACGCCCGCCAGCATCAAGGCCCACACCAATGCGGCCCCCCAGGACAGCATGAGCCCCGCCACCAGCACCAGCGCCACAATGGCTGCCATCTCCCGCCACGACAGGCGACGCTGGGCACTCACCACCGGCTGCCAGAGCAGCACGACGCCAAAATGCACCAAGGAAACGGCCTTGCCCAGCCAACCGGCGGGCTCCTGCAACAGGCCAAGATGGAAACTCACGAGCACAAGCAGCAGCATCGCGGTCTCGCGCCGCTGGACTCTGCCGCTTACTGAATCACGCATCGCCGCCCCGCTCACGCCTGCTCCTCGCTGCACACGCAGTGCCACATTCTCAACGCACCGTCAGTTTTTCAACACTTTGGCGCCAGTATCGGCTGGAATATTCCGCATTTTCGTCATTTTTCACAGGCATTCTATTTGCTAAAGCCATACGCATCTAAACTCGCGATCCCCGATAGATAGAGGACAAGAAGAAATGAAAGCTTACACACTCTCCCGACGACAACAGTCCGGCTTCACCCTGGTCGAAATCGCCATCGTGCTGGTCATTATCGGCCTCTTGCTCGGTGGCGTGCTCAAAGGGCAGGAGTTGATCAACAGCGCCAAAGCCAAAGCCGTCATCACCGATTTCCGCAACACGGCCACCATGATAGCCGCGTATCAGGATCGCTTCCGGGCGCTGCCGGGGATGACCCCAGTGCGGGGCAGCACCTGAGAGGCGCAACCCCAGCGACCACACCGGATAAACAGGAGATGGCCTGGTCGGAGGATCATGGAACGCCGAAACCCTTACTGACGAGTCGGTACTGCTCTGGCAGCACTTGCGGCTTGCCGGGCTCGCATCGGAGATACCGAACCACCTTCAACGGCGCAGTCAAAGACTGGCTTCCCGAGAAATACAGAAGGTGGCAAGATCGGTGTTCAGAGCACGCAGCCTATTGATACTTGGCAAGGACGGCTCTTTGTGTGCCAAGGCAGTATTTCAGGCCGCATTGCGCAGCAAGTCGACACGACAATGGATGATGGGAAGCCGACCAAAGGGTCCATCCGCTACGGCAGCGACGCGGCCAATGCCGCTGGAACCATCACTCCGGTAGACGCCGATAAGTTGGAGGAAGGTGAGCTCTACACGATCTGCGCCAGCTTCTAGCTTCCTGCCTGATCCAGACCTGAAAGGCGCCCAGTGTGGCGCCTTTTTCCCTGGCCTGGACCGGCCCCGGCCGCACCACTCAGCCCAAAGCCCTTGCCCGGCCGGAGCAGTTTGGGCATAGTCCCGCCCCACTCCCCACTCCCCATAAAAACATGCTGCCCCCCATCGAACAGCGCATTGCCCTGGAACTCGCTGCACAGCCTCGCCAAGTCATTGCGGCCATCGAGCTGCTCGATGGCGGTGCGACCGTGCCTTTCATTTCACGCTACCGCAAGGAAGTCACCGGCGGGCTGGACGACACCCAGTTGCGCACGCTGGAAGAGCGCCTGGGCTACCTGCGTGAGCTGGAAGAGCGGCGCAGCGCGGTGCTCGCCAGTATCGAAGAACAAGGCAAGCTGACGCCGCAATTGCGTCACGACATTGAGCATGCCGAGGCCAAGCAGCGCCTGGAAGACTTGTACCTGCCCTACAAGCAGAAGCGCCGCACCAAGGCCCAGATCGCCCGCGAGGCTGGTATCGAGCCGCTCGCCGACGCACTGCTGGCGGATCCGACTTTGAAGCCGGAAGACGCGGCTGCGCCCTATCTGAATGTGGACGCTGGTTTTGCTGACGCCAAGGCGGTGCTGGATGGCGCACGCCAGATCCTGATGGAGCGCTTCGCCGAAAACGCCGAGCTGGTCGGCAGCCTGCGCGAGTATGTGAGCGAGCATGGCGTGGTGCGCGTCGAAGTCGCCGAGGGCAAGGAGAACGACACCGAAGCCGCCAAGTTCCGCGACTATTTCAGTTACAGCGAGAAGCTGGGCAACATCCCTTCGCACCGCGCGCTGGCGCTGTTCCGGGGCCGCAACGAAGAATTCCTGCGCGTGAAGCTGGCGCTGGATACCGACCCGGAAGATGGCTCGCGCTCAGCCGAGCCGAACCCTTGCGAGCGCAAGATCATGGTTGCTGCGGGCATCCGCGATCAGGGTCGCGCCGCGGACAAATGGCTGGTCGATACCGCGCGCTGGACCTGGAGCGTGAAGCTCGCGCTGTCGATGGATCTGGATCTGATGGGCAAGCTGCGCGAACGCGCCGAAGAAGAGGCGATCCGCGTTTTCGCCCAGAACCTGAAAGCCCTGCTGCTCGCCGCACCGGCCGGCCCGCGCGTCACCATGGGCCTCGACCCCGGCATCCGCACCGGCGTGAAAGTAGCGGTGGTCGATGCCACCGGCAAGCTGCTGGATACCGCCACGGTCTACCCGCACGAGCCGCGCAAGGATTGGGATGGCTCGCTGCACACCTTGGCCAAGCTGGTCGAGAAGCACGGCGTGCAGCTCATCGCCATCGGCAACGGCACGGCCAGCCGCGAGACCGACAAGCTCGCAGGTGAGGTCATCAAACGTGTCGGCAGCAACGCAAGTGCGGCCAAGCTCACCAGCATCGTCGTCTCCGAAGCCGGCGCCTCGGTGTATTCGGCGTCCGAACTGGCGGCAAAAGAATTCCCGGAACTGGACGTGAGCCTGCGCGGCGCGGTATCGATTGCCCGCCGCCTGCAAGACCCGCTGGCCGAGCTGGTGAAGATCGAGCCCAAGGCCATCGGCGTCGGCCAGTATCAGCACGACCTCAATCAATCGAAGCTGGCGAAGTCGCTCGACGCAGTGGTGGAAGACTGCGTGAACGCGGTGGGTGTGGATGTGAACACGGCTTCAGCAGCCCTCCTCACCCGGATTTCGGGCCTCAACACCACGCTGGCGCAGAACATCGTGGCGCATCGCGATGCCAATGGCGCTTTCGCCAGCCGTGCCGCCTTGAAGAAAGTGCCGCGCCTGGGCGACAAGACTTTCGAGCAGTGCGCGGGCTTCCTGCGCATCAACGACGGCAGCAACCCGCTGGATGCCTCGGCGGTCCACCCGGAAGCCTATCCGGTGGTGGAGAAGATCCTCGCCGACGTGCAAAAGCAGGCCCGCGAGCTGATTGGCGACTCCAGCACGCTCAAGCAGATTGACGCGAAGAAATACACCGACGAGCGCTTCGGCCTGCCCACGGTGCAGGACATCCTGCGCGAGCTGGACAAACCCGGCCGCGACCCGCGTCCCGAATTCAAGACCGCCTCCTTCCGCGAAGGCGTCGAATCGCTCAAGGATCTGGAACCGGGCATGCTGCTCGAAGGCGTGGTGACCAATGTCACCAACTTTGGCGCCTTCGTCGATATCGGCGTGCATCAGGACGGGTTGGTACACGTCTCGGCGATCGCCAACCGCTTCGTCAAGGACCCGGCCGAGGTCGTGAAGGCGGGTGACATCGTCAAAGTGAAAGTGGTCGAGGTCGACCTGGCCCGCAAGCGCATCGCCCTGACCATGCGGCTTTCTGACGAAGTCGCCCGCAAACCCGCATCAGATAAGGCTCCGCAAGGTGCTACTCCAAGAGGCAAGCCCAGTGCGGCTCCCCGAGCAGCCGAGAAGCCGCCTGTCAACAGTGCTTTCGCCGCGGCTTTTGCCAAGGCGAAGCAACGCTGAGTCGCCACGATGAGCATCTACGCCCTCAAACCCAAGTTCCAGGCCCTGCTGCGCCCGCTAGTGCGCGGCTTGTTCCAGGCCGGCGTCACGGCGAACCAGGTCACGCTCGCCGCCTGCATCGTCTCGGTGGCGCTCGGCCTGTGGCTGGCGGCGGTGCCACGCCCGGCGCTGTTTCTGCTGATCCCGCTGTGGATGTTTATCCGCATGGCCTTCAACGCCATCGACGGCATGCTGGCGCGTGAATTCGGCCAGCAATCCCGTCTCGGCGCCTATCTGAACGAGCTGACCGACGTGGTCTCCGACGCCTGCCTTTACCTGCCCTTTGCTTTCCTGCTGCACTTTCCAGTGCTGTGGGTGGGCGTGTTCATCGTGCTCTCGGTCGTCGTCGAGATGACCGGCGTGATCGGCCTCATGGTGGGCGCTTCGCGCCGCTACGACGGCCCGTTCGGCAAGAGCGACCGCGCCTTCGCGATCGGCGCACTGGCGCTGGCGGTCGGGCTCGGCCTGCCGGTGCAGGGCTGGCAGGCGCTGGTGTTCCCGGCGATGAGCCTGCTCTGCGCCTGGACCATCGTACGCCGCGTGCGCCAGGGTTTGCGCGAGTCGGCTGCAAAGCCCTGACACAGAACAGCTTTCAGCCCGTCGTTCATAAACGCTTACAAGTCTGTCGGCAAACATTTCGACATATCGAGCAACTTCGATATATTATCCGTGACACCAGCGTGTGCTGTGTCTCCCCGGAGGATCCATGAGTCGTCAGCCTATCGAAAGTCGCTTCACCGCCTCGGATGGCGAATCCCTGTTCTACCGCCACTGGCCGGCGCAGACCGCCAAGCCACGCGGCGTGATCGTGATGGCCCATCGTGGCCACGAGCATTCGGGCCGCATGGCGCATGTGGTCGATGAACTCGATCTGCCCGACTTCGCGTTTTTCGCCTGGGATGCACGCGGTAATGGCCAGACTGGCGGGCCGCGCGGTTTCTCGCCGAGCTTCGGTCGCTCGATCCGCGATGTGGATGAATTCGTCCGCTTTGCCGCCGCCCAGTACGACCTGCCGCTGAGCGAGGTGGGCGTGATCGCCCAGAGCGTCGGCGCGGTCACCGTCAGCGCCTGGGTGCATGACTACGCGCCGCAGATCCGCTGCATGACGCTGGCTTCGCCGGCCTTCAAGGTCAAGCTCTACGTGCCGTTCGCCGTGCCCGGCCTCACGCTGATGCACAAGCTCTTCGGCAACTTCTTCGTCAATTCCTACGTCAAGGCCCACTACCTGACGCACGACCCGGCCCGCATCGCGTCCTTCAATGCAGACCCGCTGATCGCCCGGCCGATCTCGGTCAACATCCTGCTCGCCCTGTATGAGACCGCCGAGCGCGTGGTGAAGGATGCCGGCGCGATCCATGTACCGACGCAATTGCTGATCTCGGGGGCCGACTGGGTGGTGCACCATGGCCCGCAGCACGCGTTCTTCGAGCGGCTTGGCAGCACCGTGAAGGAAAAGCATGTGCTCGACGGCTTCTATCACGACACCCTGGGCGAGAAGGATCGCAAGCTCGCCCTCGACAAGCTGCGTGCCTTCATCCTCGCGCGCTTCGCGACTGCCCCGGTGAAGCCCGAACTGCTCGATGCGCACCAGCGCGGCTACACCTTCAAGGAATTCCAGCAACTCAGCCAGCCCCTGCCCGCCCTGAGCCCCAAGCAGTGGGGATTCGCCCTCACCCGCTTGTCGATGCGCACCTTGGGCCGCCTCTCCTCCGGCGTGCGGCTGGGCTTTGCCACCGGTTTTGATTCCGGCAGCACGCTCGACTACGTGTATCGCAACGAAGCGCGCGGCCGCGGCCTCCTCGGCAAGCTCTTCGACCGCAATTACCTCGACGCGATCGGCTGGCGCGGCATCCGCCAGCGCAAGCTCCACGTCGAGCAATTGCTGCAGGACGCCATCGCCCGGCTGCGCCAAGCACAGCGCCCGGTGCATGTGCTCGACATCGCCGCCGGGCACGGCCGCTACGTTCTGGAGGGCATCGCCAATCTGGCCCAGAAGCCGGATTCGATCCTGCTGCGCGACTTCAGCGAACTGAATGTGGAAAAGGGCAGCAAGCTGATCGCCGAGAAAGGTCTGCAGAGTATTGCCCGCTTCGTGCAGGGCGACGCCTTCAACCGCGCCTCGCTCGCCAGCGTCCAGCCCAAGCCCACGGTGGGTGTGGTTTCCGGCCTCTACGAGCTGTTCCCGGACAACGTCATGCTGCGCGAGTCTTTGGCAGGGCTCGCGGACGCGGTCGAACCCGGCGGCTACCTGATCTACACCGGCCAGCCCTGGCATCCGCAGCTCGAATTCATCGCCCGCGTGCTCTCCAGCCACCGCGACGGCAAGCCCTGGATCATGCGCCGCCGCGTGCAGGCCGAGATGGACCAGCTCGTCGAAGCGGCCGGTTTCACCAAGCTGCAGACGCTGGCCGATGAGTGGGGGATTTTCACGGTCTCGATTGCGAAGCGAAACGAGGTTTGAGGAGCGGTGCCGGGTAAACACCTGAGACATCGGAACCCCGTCATTCCCGCGCAGGCGGGAATCCAGCGGCGTTCGCAACGCTGTGCCAGACACTGGGTCCCCGCCTCGCGGGGACGACGGGAGCCCGGATTCCGGCTTACCGCCTACTTCCAGGCTACCCGTTGCGCTTCTTCGCTGAAGGTCGTCGCCCTCCTGAAAAATGATTGCGAGAACCTATCCATGACAAATAGTGCCGTCTCCGTCAAACGTCCCTGGCCCTGGGCCCTGCTCTGGGGCGCCCTGCTGGGCACGCTCTTCTTCACCAGCTATGGCGCGGCCAACCACTTCACCGCCCAGCGCGGCGACGTGGGCAGCTATGTCTTCGGCTGGGAGCACGCGATTCCGCTGCTGCCCTGGACCATCCTGCCCTACTGGAGCATCGACCTCTTCTATGGCATTGCCCTGTTCGCAGCGCGCAGCAAGGTCGAGCTCTTCCGGCTGGTGCGGCGCCTGCTCGCTGCGCAGCTGATCTGCATCACGGGCTTCCTGCTCTGGCCGCTGCGCTTCTCCTTCACCCGACCTGCCACCGAAGGCTGGACGGGCGCCTTGTTCGATGCGCTCACCGGCTTCGATCTGCCCTACAACCAGGCGCCCTCGCTGCACATCTGCCTGCTGGTGGTGCTGTGGCGCTTCTATGCAGACCTGCTCCAGGTCCCCACACCCCGTCATTCCCGCGAAGGCGGGAATCCAGCGTCTTCCTTCCCACCAGCCGCTGAGCCACTGGGTTCCCGCCTCCGCGGGAACGACGGTCTTAATTTGCCAACGCTCCATGCCACGCGCGAACAACCACGAACAACGCGGCACCTCTGGCTCCAGGGCCTACTTCATGTCTGGTTCACGCTGATCGCCCTCTCGGTGCTCACCACCTGGCAACACCACTTCATCGACGTCCTCTTGGGTTTCTGGGCCGGGGCGCTGTGCCTGCTGCTCGTGCCTGAGAACGAAGCGACGTGGCGCTGGCGCGGCCATGAGCCGGGCCGCCTGCGCCTGGCCCTCGCCTATCTGGGCGGCGCCTTGCTGGCTGCGGGTCTGGGCTATGCGCGCTTCCCCGCCGCCAGTGCCTGGCTGTTGTATTGGGCGGCCGCGGCCCTGGCTGGCGTCGCCACGATCTATCTGTTTGGCGAAGCCGCGCATTTCGGCAAGCAGGCGGGGCGCCTGCCCTGGCGTAGCTGGATGGTCTTCGGCCCTTACCTGATCGGCGCCCGCCTCAATGTCTGGTGGTGGACGCGCACCCTGCCGGCAGGCGCCGAAGTGCTGGAGGGTGTCTTCCTCGGCCGCCAACCCGACGCCGCCACGCTGGCCCAGCACCAGATCGATTGCGTCGTGGATCTCTGCGCCGAGCTGCCGTTACCTGCTCGCCCAAGCGCCGCCCGCAGCTTGCCTCTGCTGGATCTCCTCCCGCCCAGCCGCGCGCAGCTTGCCTCTGCAGCCCATGCCATTGAAGAAGCCCGCCAGCAAAGGCTGCGCGTATGGGTGTGTTGCGCTCTCGGATTCTCGCGTAGCGCGGCAAGCGTGGCCAGCTGGCTGGTCCAGCACCGCGGCCACAGCCCGGAGCAGGCGCTCGCCAGGATCCGGCAGGCACGCCCGCAAGTGGTGCTCAACCCGGCACTCCTCCAGACCGAGAGCTCGTCCGCATGAAAGCGCAAGCCCTCGCGACCCTCACCGCTGCTTTCCTCCACAGCACGCGGCCGATTCAAGCCTTGGGTGGCTTGCTGGCGCTGACGGCAGCCGGCGGCGGCATTCTGGCTGCCAGCCTTGGCTTCACCTGCGCCAGTGCAGCTTTCGGCCTCGCCTTCAGTCTAACGGCCGTGCTGGCCTGGTACGCGCTGCGCATCCACTTCGACGCCCAAGTCTTCGCCTGGCTGGCCGCTCAGCCTGAAAGCGAAGCCGCGCTGGCAGACTTCGATGCAGCCCTCGCCATGCTCGGCCTGCGCCAAGGCGGCGATACTCGCGATCTGGCACCGCGCGCCCGCGGCGCCCGTCGCCTGGTCACGCGGCTGGCCCAGGTCGTTCTGGGGCAGCTCATCCTCGTCCTGCTCGGAGGCGTGTTTCTGTATGCGCATCTTTGATCGATTCGTCGGCAGGCTGCTGATCTCGGCCGCACGCCTGCTGACCGGCGCCTATGCCAACTGGCTGGGCTGCAAGCCGGAACCCCGCCAGCGCCTGTATTTCGCCAACCATGCGAGCCACCTCGATTTCCTGCTGCTGTGGGGCATGCTGCCGCCCGCACTGCGCCACAAGACCCGGCCCGTAGCCGGCGCGGATTACTGGAACGCCTCGGCCCTGCGCCGCTACGTGATCCATCGCGTGTTTCGCGGCGTATTGGTGACGCGCGGTGGCGGCGCAGCGGGGAGCGATCTGCTCGCCCCGCTGCGCGAGGCGCTGGCCGCAGGCGACTCGCTGATCTTCTTTCCCGAAGGCACGCGCTCGCCCGACGGCGAGATCCAGGCCTTCAAGAGCGGGCTCTACCACCTGGCACACGATTACCCGCAGGTCGAATTCGTGCCGGTGCTGATGGAAAACCTGTCGCGCGTGATGGGCAAGGGCGAGTTCCTGCCGGTGCCGCTGATCTGCGTGCTGAGCTTTGGCACACCGCTGGCATTGGCGCCTGACGAGGCCAAGCCGGCATTCCTCACCCGTGCGCGTCAGGCCCTGATCGACCTGCTGCCCGCGCGCTGAACACCTCCCCGCCCCCGACGAGACTCGCCATGACACTCTCCGCCGACCTGCCCCTCCAGCTCTCTGCCCGCGTCCCCGAAGCCGCCCGCGAGGCGACCCTGTGGCTCTTTCTCGGCGTCGGTGCTGTTCTCGTCTTCGCCAGCCTGGTGGGCGCGCTGCTGCGCTGGCGCCTGGGGCCCCAGAACAGCGTCGTCGCCAACCTGAATGCGCGCATCAAGGCCTGGTGGGTGATGGTGGCCGTGATCGGCCTGGCGATGCTGGGCGGCCACACCGGCGTGGTGCTGCTCTTCGGCCTGGTGTCTTTTCTCGCGCTGCGCGAGTTCATCACCCTCACCCACACCCGCCGCGGCGATCATCTCGCGCTGCTGGCCTGCTTCTTCCTCTTTCTGCCGCTGCAATACCTGTTCGTGTGGCAGAACTGGTACGGCATGTTCTCGATCTTCGTGCCGGTGTACGCCTTCCTGCTGATGCCGTTTCTCGCCTGCCTCGGCCACGACACGACAAACTTCCTCGCCCGCGCCACGCAGACGCAGTGGGGGCTGATGATCTGCGTCTATGCCATCTCGCACGTCCCGGCCCTGCTCGCCCTGCAGATCCCGGGCTTTGCGGAGCGCAACCTGCTGCTGGTGATCTTCCTGATCCTCGTCGTGCAGTCCAGCGACGTGCTGCAGTACGTGTGGGGCAAGCTCCTGGGGCGGCGCAAGATCGCGCCGAATGTGTCGCCCTCCAAGACCCTGGAAGGCTTCCTCGGGGGCGTAGCAAGCGCCACCGCACTCGGCGCAGCGATGTGGTGGATCACGCCTTTCACGCCGTTGCAGGCGGCCGGCATGGCGCTGGCGATCACGCTGATGGGCTTCGCCGGTGGCCTGGTCATGTCAGCCATCAAGCGCGACCGCGGCGTGAAGGACTGGGGCCACCTCATCGAAGGCCACGGCGGCATGCTCGACCGCCTCGACTCGGTGTGCTTCTCGGCACCGATCTTCTTCCACCTCGTGCGCTACTTCTTTACACCCTGAGCCCCTGCCTGCACAGCCGCGCGGCACGGGCCTCTGCAGCACTGCCAGCCTGAAACCAAGGAAAACAAAGGCTCGGCGAAGCATCTACCCGAAGAACAAGGCGGCGTGCGCCTCTACAAGCATCGGCTTAGCGGCCCGGAATTCACACGGGTCGCGCCTTCCCGCCGGCTGATCGTCGGCGCAGGAAGAGACTGCCAAAACCCGAAAAAGCGGCCTATAGTGGAACCGGGCGCGAAAGCGGTCAGCCCTCGCGCTTTTTGCCATCCACTCAGGAGGAGTTTATGAGCAATAAGGAACAGCACAGCAACAAGCAGTCGAAGAAAACCCCTGCCCTGACGCTGAAAGAAAAGCGCCAGCACAAAGCCGAAAAACGCCACTCCAAAACGATCCAGCAGTTGTTCCCCAGCCCGCGCTGACCGCCCCGATACGCTCCCCATCGCGATTCAATTTGCGAACCGGCGCCTGACCGCGCCGACACCACGATAAGACGCCCCGCTCAGCGGGGCGTTGTTTTTTGAGGGCGCCTCCACCGATCTTTTGCCCGCCGCGATTCGGCGCTGGCCGCCCGGGCTCAACGCCGGCGTAAGGCCAGATACTGCTGCTGCAGCCCCTGCACCACCGAGTCCAGCCCGTAGTGCTTCACTACCCGCTCGCGCGCGGCCGGGCCCATGGCGGAGGCATCCTGGCTGAGTTCATCGAGCGCCGCGGCCATGGCATCCGCCTCGTGGGTGACGATTCTGCCGCAGTCGCCGACAATGTCACGCGCGTCGCCCACGTCGGTGCTGACGACCGGCACGCCACAGCTCATGGCCTCGACCAGCACGTTGGGGAAGCCTTCGCTGCGCGAGCTGAGCGCGAGCACGTCAAACGCCGGATACACCGCGTGCACCTCACTCAGCGGCCCCAGCAGGTAGCAGGCATTCTCCAGCCCAAGCGCTGACAACACACGCATCAACTCGGGATTGTCGGCGTCCAGCCCCTTGCCGACGAGCACCGCACGGGCCGTCGGGCGCAGTTTCAGCAAGGCGGCAAAGGCGGCGAGGAACAGGGCGTGATTTTTTACCGGGCTCCAGCGGGCGACCATCCCGATCACCGGAACATCGTCGGCCAGGCCCAGTTGGCCTCGCAGGCGAGCGCGTGCGTCCGCGTCGGGCGTGAACAGCCCGGTATCCACGCCGTTAGGCAGCAGCGCGGTCCGCTCGGCTGGCCAGCCGAGGTTGCGGGCGCAGTACGCGGCACTGCGTGCCGAGACGTTGAAAATGGTCGCTACGCGGGCCAGATACAGGCCGGAAA
Source organism: Uliginosibacterium sp. (assembly GCA_016718265.1). GTDB lineage: Bacteria > Pseudomonadota > Gammaproteobacteria > Burkholderiales > Rhodocyclaceae > Uliginosibacterium. Next base: position 228,054 of record JADKDZ010000007.1, read on the forward strand.
ACCGGATCACCAGGCGCGTGAACAGGCTGTGGGCGTGGGCCGCGTCAGGCGTGTCGCGCACGCTCCAGCACACCGTCGGCGCCGGCTGCAGGCGCGCGGCGGCGAACGAGGCGGCGAGGTTGCCGTGGTACATCCAGCCTTGCAGGATGTCTGGCTGGATTTCGCGCACTGCGGCCAGAAAACGTCCGATCTCGGCCAGTGGCCAGCGGCCGGGCGTAAGGCGCAGCATCACCGGCTCAATGCCGATTGCTTGAAAGCGCGGCAGGAGATCCTCCTGCTGGCCGAGCACGATCAGGCTCGGCTCAAACAGCTTGCGATCAAGCCGGCTGAGGAGCTTGAGCAAGGCATGCTCGGCGCCGCCGACGCCCAGCGCAGTGATCACGAAACACAGGCGGATCGGTCTCATGGCGCCGGCTCCGCATCAACACTTTCCCACACCCGCAGCCAGGCCATCTTCGCCAGCAGCAAGCCGATGAAGACCAGCAGCAACAAGCCCGCCGACGCCCCCAGTCGCCACAGAACCAGGCCCAGACCGGCCAGCGCGGCATCCAGCGCCCACAGCATCGGCACCGAAAGTTCGACCGAATAGCCCTTGTAGAGCAGCAGATGATGCAGATGGCTGCGGTCGGCGCGCATCGGGCTGACGCCGCGCAGCATGCGCCGCACGCTCACCGTCACCATGTCCATCACCGGCAGCGCGGCGGCATACAGCAGCAGGACCGAGGGCATCGCCGGACGCGGCCCGCGCGCCAGCATCAGCGCAAACCAGCACAGCAGCAGGCCCAGCGCCAGGGCGCCGGCATCGCCGAGAAAGACCCGCGCCCGTGCCTGCCAGGGGTGGCGGGCATTGCAGGCCAGAAAACCCAGCAAAGCGGAAATCAGGCCCGCGATGAGCAGGAAGCTTGTGCCATCGCCGCCTTGCCAGGCCACCACGGCCAGCGTGAGCAAGGCGACCAGCAGATAACCGCCGGCAAGGCCATCGGCACCGTCGGCCATGTTGATCGCGTTCGTCACCGCCACGATCACCAGCAGCGACACCGGCACCGCCAGCACATCGAGCGGAATGCCCCCGGCCAGCCCCGGCACGGGAATTGACGCGAGCACGAAGCCGCTGGTGCGCAGCAGAAGCCAGGCGGCAAAGAACTGGGCAACGAGCTTCACACGCGCGGACAGCGGCCGCATGTCATCCAGGATGCCAACCGCCAGCATCAGCCCCACCGGCACAATCGCATGGCTGAGGTTGCCGCTGATACCGCGCACCTTCACCGCCAGAATGTAGGCCAACATGATCGCGATGCCACCCACCACCGGCACCGCGCCGACGTGCTGCTTGCGCGCATCCGGCTTGTCGACCAGCGCGAGCCAGGGCGCGAGCCAGGCCAGCAGCAGACAGGCAGACAGCGCCGTCAGGAAGGGAAACACCACGAAGTTGAAGGTCAGGCCCATCTCGGCTTAATCATCCCGCAGCCCGTAGGCGCGAAAACTGTGCGCCACCACGCACGCATCGGAATATAGGGTTACAACAGTCTTTCTAGCGGATTGCCCCAAGAGCCTTGCCAGATGCGGGTCTTCAAGCACGCGCTGAATGGCCGCCGCCAGCGCCGCCGCATCGCCCGGCGGCACGAGGAAGCCGTTTTCGCCATTCACCACCAGCTCGCGCGACCCCGCCACATCCGTGCCCACCATCGGCTTGCCGCAGGCCGCGCCTTCCAGCAAGGCGCGCGGCATGCCTTCGCCCTGGGTGCTGGCCAGCACCACCACGTCGGCCGATTGCGTGAGCGCCAGCACATCGCTGCGCTGGCCGAGGAATTCTACCGCCCCTTCCGCCTGCCATTCGGCCAGTTGCGCCGCGGCGATGCATTCCGGATTGCCGGGATCGGGCGCGCCGGCGAGCAGAAAGCGCGCATCCGGCAGCGCCCCACGCACGATGCGCGCCGCTGCCACGTATTCCGCGATGCCCTTGGAGGCCAGCAGCCGCCCCATCATCAGCACCACGCGACCGGGCACATGGTCCACTGGCGGCGCGAACAAGGCCGTATCGATACCATCCCCCGGCACCACGCGCGCATTGGCGTGGCGCAAGACGCCGAAATCGGCCAGCGTCTTCAGATTGTCTTGATTCTGAAACAGCACCTGGCTGCCGCGCAGCGCAAAACGATACAGCGCCAGCACCACCGGCCGGATCAGTCGCGCCTTGGGCGTATCCGCCAGCATCGCGAAGCCCAGCCCGGTGATCGAATTCACCACCCGCGCCACGCCCGCCAGCCGCGCCGCAAACGAGCCATAAATCACGCACTTGATCGTGAAGTGATGCACCACGTCTGGCCGGATCTCGCGATACAGCCGCCACAGGCGCCAGATCGTCAGCAGCTCGGCGAGCGGATTGATGCCACTGCGCGACACCGCAAACGGTCGCCAGTCAAAGCCCTCGTCGCGCAGGCGCTGGGCGAACTCCCCTGGCGGACTCAGCAACACCAGCTCATGCCCGGCCGCGCGCAAGGCGCGGGCAAGCGCGCGCTTGAAGTTGAAGAGGAACCAGTCGGTGTTGGCGAAGAGGAGAATGCGCATCAGGGAGAACGGCTCGGGGCGAACAGATCGCGAAGCTTGGCGCGTCCCGACGCCATGCCAGCAGGGCCCCGGATGTTACCGCGAGATGGGCGGCTCACCACCACAGTGCCGTCACGGCGGCACGAAATCTTCGCCCTGCTTGACGCACGCGGCCATCCGGCCGCGCCATGCAAAAAGGGGCTTTCGCCCCTTTTTAGAACCTGCACTGACCGCCCGACTCAGCTACCGCGCTCGTACACGATCTGCTTGCTGCCCGCCTCGCAGCTACCGACCACTTTCTTGCCGCTGGCCTCGCCCGCAGGAACGACCTCCAGCGTGAACTGTTTCACGCCATGGCCCTGGATCTTTGCTTCAATTTCTGCCTTCAGCTCATCGCATGACTTGGCGGCATGGGCCGGGCCCGCCAGCACCATGACGCAGACTGCCACCCATACTGCTCGCATTGTCGCCCCCTCGCACACACAGATGCCACATGGCAAATCGAGTGTAGGCCTGTGCTTTGGTACCTGCGATACCGACCAAGGGGCATTTCTTCATCAACGCAACACCAGGCCAGACACCCAGTTGGCGTAAAGTTGCCGGGTGACCTGGCGCATGGCCCCCAGCTTTTGCTCAAGCTGGGCGTACTGGCTCGCGGGCGGCTGAACAGAAGCGGGCAAGCGCTCTGCCTGTGCAAATTCACTTGACCAGTCACGGTTCCAGTCATGAATCATGGCTTCGGTCATCTCGACGTGGCCCTGCATGGCCAGATGCGGCCCGAGCACGAAGGCCTGATTCGCACAGGCGTCATTCGTCATGATCCGCTCGGCGCCAGGGGGCAGCGAAAATGTCTCGCCATGCCATTGATAGACCGGAAAACGCGTCGCCCCTCCCAGCCAGTGCCGGGCCGCCGGCGTAGGCGTCGCAAATACCTCGCTCCAGCCGATTTCCTTGCAGGGATTCCGGCGCACCTCGCCGCCAAGCGCCTTCGACATCAGTTGCCCGCCAAGACAGTGGCCGATCACGGGAACGCCCGCTGCGACGGCCTGGCGAATCAAGGCAAGCTCTGGCTTGATCCAGGGCAGCGGGTCATTCACGCTCATCGGCCCCCCCATGAAGCACAGTCCGCCAAACGCGAGCGGCGAGGCGGGAATCGACGCGCCTTCATCGACCGCGACAAGCTCCCATGGGATGGCAAGCTCATCGAGGTATTCAGTGAAATGGCCGGGGCTCACCTGGGGCGCATGACGAAAGACGGCAACGGGCTTCATGAGGTGTGTGTGTGCAGGAAGATATGGACGCCAGCCCCAAGCACAACCCGAGCCAGCCCGCCCCTGCCGGCGGCGCGACGCAGCCGCGCCCTGCATTATTCGGGCAGCACTGACAGCCTGACACCGTGACGGCGTATCATGGCCGCCCTGGATTGCATCACTGAAATGGACCCCGTCATGACCCTGTCTCCCTCCCCGATCTCTGTGCCGTTTACGGATGACGAGCTTGACGAACTGGCTGATTTTCTCGATTCGGATCTGGTGCCGACCGAAGCGATGGATATCTCCATGCTGCATGGCTTCCTGACTGCCCTGGCACTGAGCCCGGAGCCCGCCGCAACCGAAACGTGGTACCCCATGATCTGGGGCGAAGATGACGCGGCGCCGGAATTCAGTTCCGCGACACAGCAAGCCCATGTGGAATCACTCGTGCAGCGGCTTTTCGCCCAGATAGCCAACACCATCGACCAATCCCTGCCCAGTTTCGAGCCCGTGCTCTATGTGGATGACGCCGACAAGCTGGACGTTGCGCGCCCCTGGTGCTTCGGTTTCTCGCAGGGCGTCTGGCTCCAGGAGGAAGCCTGGGCGCCCTTGTTCGAAGACGACACGCTGGGCGCCTTGCTCGACCCGATACTCGACTGTGCCGACGACGAGGCGCGCGCGGCCCTCGAGAAAGCCGGCGAGGATCTGACAGCGTGGGAACACGAGGTCGCCGCAGCCCTGCCAGACATCGTGGCGGAGATCCAGACTTTCTTGCACCGCAAATCCTGAACCGGGGCCCGGCAGCCGCAAACGGGGGGATTGGCGGGAGCGGCGATACTTTCTATATTGCAGTGCACAACACCTGAAAGCGGCCGCGGGCCTTCGCGGCGATTGTTGCACCCGGCTGCCGGGTGTCTCTGAGGATGCGGCCATGGAAGACAAGCATTACCTTTCTCCGCTGTTCGAGCCACGCAGCGTCGCCATCATCGGCGCCACCGAGCGCGAGGGTGCGCTAGGCTCGATCCTTGTCCGCAACATGCTTGGCGCGGCATTCCGGGGCCGACTGTATGCGGTGAATCCGAAGTACGCGCGCGTTCAGGATCTGCCCTGCTTTGCGAAGATAGCCGACGTCCCCGAGAAGATTGATCTCGCCATCATTGCCACCCCGGCGAGCCAGACGCCTGAGCTTGTCGAGGCGTGTGGCGCAGCCGGCGTCAAATGCGCAGTCGTGGTCTCAACCGGCTTCAGCGAAAGTGGTGCGGACGGCACCTATCTGGAACTGCAATTGATCCGGAGTGCGCAGAAGTACGGCTTGCGGATTCTCGGGCCAAACAGTCTTGGCCTTGCGCGACCCTTGGCCGGGCTCAACGCTACCCTGGCAGAAGGGCTCGCCCTGCCCGGCTCGATCGGCTTCGTCTCCCAGTCGGGAGCCTTGTGCGCCGCCGTGCTGGACTATGCCCGTGCCAATCGCCTCGGTTTCTCCAGCGTCGTATCGCTGGGTGTATCGGCCGACCTCGATTTTGGCGAGATCCTCGACTATCTGGCCTCGGACTACCGCACCGATGCCATCCTCGTGCACGTGGAAGGAATCCGCGATGCGCGGCGGTTTGTCAGCTCGCTGCGCGCGGCAGCACGCGCCAAGCCGGTGATGGTTCTCAAGGTCGGGCACCACCCCCTGGCGTCGCGCGCTGCACATGCGCATACGGGCTCGATCACCGGAGACGACGCGGTTTTCGAGGCCGTGTTCCGGCGCTCTGGCGCCGTGCGTCTGGACTCGCTGACCCAGCTCTACAGCAACCTCAAAGGTCTGTTCCTCCACGTCCGCCCGCGCGGCAACCGCCTCGCCATCATCACCAATGGCGGCGGCCCCGGCGTGATGGCCGCCGACCGGGCGGGCGACCTCGACATTCCCCTGGCGCAGCTCTCGCCTCAGACCATCAGCCGTCTGGGCGCAGTACTTCCGCCACACTGGCCGCGCGAGAATCCGATTGATCTGGTCGGCGAGTCCAACCCCGACCGCTACTCCGAGGCCCTGCAGATCGTGCTGGCCGATGAAGGCGTCGACGGTGTGGTATGCCTGCTCTCGCCGCTGGCCAATAGCCACCCCGACGAGGTCGCGAAACGCATCGTCGCGCTCCGCGCCTACAGCGAGAAACCGATCCTGACTTGCTGGCTGGGCGACGATCTTTGCCGCGCGGCCCGCGAGACTTTCGTGTCGGCCAATATCCCCACCTTGCGCACCCCGGAGAGCGCGGTCGATGTGTTCTCGCACATCAGCGCCTACTACCGGAACCAGCAGCTACTCTCGCAGGTTCCCGCGCCACTGGGCGATGAACGCCCACCGCAGGTGATCGCAGCGCGCCACATCATTGACCAGGCTTTGCAGGAGCGGCGCACCACGCTCATGCGCCACGAAGCGCTGGCCGTGCTGGCGGCCTTCCACATTCCGGTGGTCGAAGCCCGTGTGGTGCACGACAGCAAGGAAACCGTTGAGACTGCGATGGAGATGGGCTTCCCCGTCTCCATCCGGCCGAACGCGCCGCTGCCGGAATCACGCGCACAATTCACGGGCGGCCGCGACAATCTCGCCAGTTCGGTCGCCTTGCACTTGGCCTGTGAGGAGCTGCGCGCAGAGATCGGCCGGATCATGCCTGCCGCACTGGCGGCCGGCCTGTGCATTGAGCCCTATGCGCGAACACCTTACACGCGGGAGCTGACGCTGCGCGCATGGCGCGACCCGGTATTCGGCCCGGTGATCGGCTTCGGCGAACGCAGCCTGGACCCCGGTTACTGGCCGGATCGCGCCATTGCGCTGCCGCCGCTCAACAGTTTTCTGGCGCGCGACCTGATGCGTCACACGCGCGCGCACAAGCTGCTCTGCGCAATGGATGGCCTGCCGGCAGCCAACATCGATGCGGTCGAGAGCCTTCTGTTGCGTTTTTCTGAACTGCTCTGCGAGTTGCCCTGGCTGCGCGCCGTCGAAATCAATCCCTTGTATGCAGATGAACGTGGCGCACTGGTCGCCGACGCTCGCATCGAGATCGGCCAGACTGCTGCCACAGCCGGTCGTTACGAGCACATGGCCATCCACCCCTACCCGGCCGACCTGATGAGCCGCTGGACACTCGCGGACGGACGCCCGGTCACCATTCGCCCGATCAAGCCGGAAGACGCGGCCCTGAAGCAGAATTTTGTCCGCGCCCTGTCGCCAGAGACCCGCTATCTGCGCTACATGAGCGCGATACGCGAACTGTCGCCCTCGCTTCTGGCAAAACTCACGCAGATCGACTACCACCGGGAGATCGCCCTGATCGCAGTGACAGAAGCCGATGGCAACGCGCCAGCGCAGATGCTGGGCGTCTGCCGTTACGCGACCAACCCGGATGGCACGAGCTGCGAATTCGGTATCGTGATAGCCGAGAGCTGCCAGCGCTGCGGCCTGGGTACGCAGATGATGCACGCGCTGACGACGATAGCGCAGCAGCGCGGGCTCTCCACCATGCGCGGGATTTTTCTGGCCAGCAACGATCACATGCTGCGTTTTGTTGAAAGGCTCGGCTTCACGCTGAGTAACGACGCGGAAGATCCGACCGTGAAGCATGGCGTGCTGCGCCTTGCCAAGACGAGCGAAACCGCCTGAGAATCCGCCACAACCCCTGACCGATAAAGCACCCGACAGCCATGCCTTCCCTGCCCGTCCAGATTGTGACCCTCGCTGAAGCCCTGCCGGAGTTCCGCGATGAGGTTTTCTCGGTGCTGAGCGAACTCGCGGAGTTGTGCCGACAGGAAGAAGGCTGCCTGCGTTTTGACCTCTATTGCGATGCGGCCAACCCGAACAAGCTCAACACGATCGAACTGTGGGAAAGCCTGGAAGCGCACAACCGTCACCTGAATTCCACGCACGTCGGCCGAGGTGTGCTGATCCTGATCGGCAAGGTCAAAGGTCTGCCCGACATCAGGATTCTCAAGCCGCTCAATGAGCTGACATGATGGAGGCGGAACTTCGACGTTGTGCCTGGCTGGGCACCTGGGCAGGCGCGGCGGACCCGGTCTACCGTCGTTATCATGATGAAGAATGGGGCATCCCGTGCCGGGATGAGCGCCAGCTTTTCGAGATGCTGCTGCTGGAGGGTGCGCAGGCCGGACTCTCGTGGATCACCGTCCTGAAGAAGCGCGACAACTATCGTCAGGCATTTTCCAATTTTGATTCTGATGCCATAGCGGCCTACACGGAAGCAGACGTACAACGCCTGATTGCCAACCCCGGCATCATCCGGAACCAGGCCAAGATTCGCGCCTTCATCGGCAATGCGAAAGCATGGAACGCACTGCGCGCACGCGAAGATGCTGTTGCCTGGCTCTGGCAGTTCGTCGGCGGCAGTCCCGTTCAGAATCAATGGCAAACCATCGCCGAGGTACCGGCTTCAACGCCGGCCTCCGACGCCATGGCGCATGCGCTGAAAAAGCTCGGCTTCCGCTTTGCGGGCACCACCATCTGCTACGCTTTCATGCAGGCTACCGGCATGGTCAACGACCACACCACCGACTGCTACCGCCATGCTGCGCTGCTGCATGCCTCGGGCGGTACCTGACACCATCAATTTTCATTCACCAGACTGTATTGACATGCCCCAAGCTCTTGCTGAAGACACCCTGTACCGCAACGCACCGGCCATTTTGCTCCGGGCCCCTGATGGCGCTACGGCGACAGTCCTGCTGCACGGCGGGCACGTTGTGTCCTGGACCCCGGCGGGTGGTCAGGAAAGGCTCTACATGTCGGAGTTGGCGCAAGTCACGCCCGGCAAGGCCATGCGCGGAGGCGTACCGGTGATTTTTCCGCAGTTCTCTGACCGCGGCCCCCTGCCCAAGCACGGCTTCGCCCGCACCCTGGTCTGGGAGAAAACCGCGGCACGAACGGGTGACGACTACGCCATGGCCTCGCTCTGTCTGAAGGACAGCGAAGCCACGCGCGCCATCTGGCCGCACGCCTTCACGCTGGAGCTCTCGGTCGGCGTAACCAGCCACCGGCTGGACCTCGAACTCGAAGTCTGCAATCTCGGTGATTCCGCATTGAGTTTTACGACCGCCCTGCACACCTATCTGAAGGTGAAGGAAGTCGAAGAAGTCCAGCTGGAAGGGCTGAACGGGCACATGTATACCGATTGCATGAAAAACAAGGTTCAACGGACCGATACCGGCGTTTTTCTCGCCATCGACCAGGAAACCGATCGTGTCTATCACGACGTCAAGCGCCCGCTGCTGATGCGCGAGAGCCACAGCGCCCTGGGGATCAACGCTGAGAACATGCCTGACGTGATCGTGTGGAATCCGTGGGAAACCGGCATCAAGAATTTTAGCGACATGCCGCCTAAAGATTTCCGCCGCATGCTCTGCATTGAAGCAGGTGCGGTAGAAACCCCGGTCACGCTTGAACCCGGTGCAAGCTGGTGGGGACGGCAGACACTGGTCGCGATGTGACACGCGACACCGCAGAATGTGAGCACGCGAGCGTGCTCGCTCGCACGCGAGATCGTGCGCCAGGCGCGGTCTCCCGATCCGCGCACGATGCCTTCCAGCTCACGATAAATGTGCAGGGCTGAAAGCCGCCTTCTGGCGTGCATTCGTGACGGTTGAACCCCACGGACATTCATTTTCGCCCTGCCACTCGACAACATGCGGGGAAGACATGTTGTGCACCGCACTCGTCTACACAACTATCAATGAATTAACAACAACTTAATAAGACTTAAATAATGATGCAGTGCACCTTCACATTCCTTTATCCGAGCATCCGAACATTCGATTCGGCAAGGAACGAAGCACCTACTAGCATTACGGTCAAGCTAGTTGCAGACGGCGAATCGGTGGTCTAGCGCTGCGAAATTCCCGAGTAAATTCATAGGGTAAGCAGTCGCCGAGATACAACTTCCGTTAGAAATCAAGTCAGGTTCAAATAAACTTGATCTGGCTCAAGAATATGACGATTATTAGCCTAGGATAATGCCACACTACTGATTTGCTTGCCTTGTGCGGCGGGCAGCGAAACGTGGCCTTAACAAGGCGCTACAGAATTCAGACAACACCCATTACAGGAGGCTTTAATGTCAGAACGCGACAATCTCTCCCTCGACAGTGCGGTAGCGCATGCCTGGCGCGGTTTCAAACCCGGTGCCTGGCAGCAGTCCATTGACCTGCGCAGCTTCATCCAGGCCAACGTCACCTCCTACGACGGTGACGACACTTTCCTGTCGGGCGCAACGGCCCGCACGACCGGCATCTGGGCCAAGCTCTCCGAACTGTTTGTCAAAGAGCGTGAGAAGGGTGTTCTCGACGTATCGCAGATCCCGACGTCCATTACAGCGCACGATGCTGGCTATATCGACAAAGACAACGAAATCATCGTTGGCCTGCAGACCGATGCCCCGCTCAAGCGCGCCATTTTCCCCAATGGCGGTTGGCGCATGGTGGAAACCAGCCTGAAGGCGTTCGGTTTCCCGGTTGAGGAGAAGAATCGCGAGATTTTCACGAAGTACCGCAAGACCCACAACGACGGCGTTTTCGATGCCTACCCGGAAGATGTGCGCAAGGCGCGCTCTTCCCACATTGTGACCGGTCTGCCGGATGCGTACGGTCGTGGTCGAATCATCGGTGACTATCGTCGTGTGGCCCTCTACGGCGTCGACAAGCTGATGGAAGCCAAGGCGGCGGAAAAGCGCAGTCTGGACAACGCACATTCGACCGACGAAATCATTCGCGACCGCGAAGAACTGTCAGAACAGTACAAATCCCTCAAAGAACTCAAGATCATGGCCGCCAAGTACGGCTTTGATATCTCCAAGCCGGCTTCGACCGCCAAGGAAGCCGTGCAGTGGCTGTATTTCGGCTACCTCGCTGCGGTGAAGGAACAAAACGGCGCCGCCATGTCGCTGGGCCGTACCTCGACCTTCCTCGATGCGTATTTCGAGCGCGACCAGCAAGAGGGCACGCTGACTGAAGCGCAAGCCCAGGAAATCATTGACGATTTCGTGATCAAGCTCCGGATCGTTCGCTTCCTGCGCACGCCGGAATACGACGCGCTGTTCTCTGGCGACCCGACCTGGGTGACGGAGTCCCTCGGCGGCGTCTCCGAAGATGGCCGTTCGCTGGTCACCAAGACCAGCTTCCGTTACCTGAATACCCTTTACACGCTGGGACCGGCACCGGAACCCAACATGACGGTGTTCTGGTCGCCCAAGCTGCCCGAAGGCTTCAAGAAGTTCTGCTCCAAGGTTTCCATCGACACTTCTTCGGTTCAGTATGAATCCGACGAACTGATGCGCCCGGCCTGGGGTGACGACACTGCGATCGCGTGCTGCGTGTCCGCCATGCGCGTGGGCAAGCAGATGCAACTCTTTGGCGCTCGTGTAAACCTCGCCAAGTGCATGCTGTACGCAATCAACGGCGGTCGCGACGAAGTCTCGGGCGATCAGGTCATGCCGGCGTTTGATCCGGTCAAGACTGAATACCTCGAATTCGACGATGTGATGGCCAAGTTTGACATCGCGATGGAATGGCTGGCCCGTACGTATGTGAATGCCATGAACTGCATCCACTACATGCACGACAAGTACGCCTACGAGCGTATTGAAATGGCGCTGCATGACTACAACCCGCTGCGCACCATGGCCTTCGGTATTGCCGGTCTGTCCGTCGTGGCGGATTCGCTGTCTGCCATCAAGTACGCCAAGGTCAAGGTAGTGCGTGACGACAAGGGCCTGATCACCGATTACGTCACCGACGGCGATTTCCCGACATTCGGCAACAACGATGATCGTGTCGACCAGTTCGGTACCTGGCTGGCTGAAACCTTCATGAACAAGCTGCGCAAGCACCGCACCTACCGTGACGCGCTGCACACCCAGTCTGTGCTGACCATCACCTCCAACGTGGTGTACGGCAAGGCCACGGGCAATACGCCGGACGGCCGTCGTGCGGGCGAACCGTTTGCACCGGGTGCCAACCCGATGCACGGTCGCGACAAGCTGGGCTTCATCGCTTCGGCCATGTCTGTTGCCAAGATCCCGTACAAGGATTGCCAGGACGGTATCTCCCTGACGTCTTCGATCGTTCCGAGTGGTCTGGGCGCTACCCGCAGCGACCAGGTGACCAACCTGGCCCGCTCGCTGGATGGCTTCTTCGGCACCACGGGTTTCCACGTCAATATCAACGTGCTGAACCGCGATACGCTGATCGATGCCATGGAAAAGCCGGAAAAGTATCCGCAACTCACGATTCGCGTCTCAGGTTACGCGGTGAACTTCATCAAGCTCACCAAGGAACAGCAAATGGACGTGATCAACCGGACCTTCCACGGCGAAGTGTGATCCCCAAGCGCCTCGCTTGAGACGAGGCGCTTGCACTAGAACCTCGTCCTGCTATCAGGATCTGGCGCGGCCCCACATCTGGACAGGTGTGGGGCCGTTATTGTTAGCAGCCAGCCATCCCGATCAAGCCGTCACGGGTGGCCTCGCTGCTTGCGCGATGCGGCTCTCTACCTATCCCCCACACACTGTTCGTGCGCCGGCTGCGCGGTGAGACAAGGTGGTCTGGATAGAGTCCGACCCCTGTATTCCTTACGCCCTGCGGGATTTTTTTGCCGCGTCGATGCCGCGACGGGCCAAGACACTGAGCATCTGCACACGCATACCCCGACAAGCACTGCCTGTTGTCACGAGCCCAAAGGCGTGACGACAACGCGTCCTGATCTCCTCTGCCTCCACCGCCATCACGCGTGCAGCTTGCCTCGGCAGCTGCGGCCGCATGCCGGACTATGGCAAGATCACGCCAAGAATCCATCTGCACAGGGAGCCCGCCCATGAATCTCGCTAGCATCGTTCATCACCGCCACGCCACCAAGGCCTTCGACCCGAGCCGCAAAATTTCCGCCGAAGCCGCGGCGCAACTCGAAGACTTGCTGCGCTTTGCGCCGTCTTCCATCAACTCGCAACCCTGGCATTTCGTGATCGCCAGCAGTGAAGAAGGCAAGGCGCGCATTGCCAAGGCTACGCAGGGGGTGTCGGCCTACAACACCCCGAAGATCCTGAATGCCTCGCATGTCGTCGTCTTTTGCGCCCGGCAGAATTTTGACGACAGCCACTTTGCTGCCGTCATCGATCAGGAAGAAGCCGATGGCCGCTTCGCCGGACCGGACGCGAAAGCCGCGCAGCTCAAGGGGCGCGGCTACTACATCAACTTTCACCGTTTCGACCGCAAGGACACTCAGCACTGGATGGAGAAGCAGGTCTACATCGCACTGGGGACCTTGCTGCTTGGCGCATCGGCACTCGAGATAGACGCCTGCCCGATCGAAGGATTTGAGCCCGGCATTCTCGATGAGGAACTCGGCTTGCGCGCCAAGGGCCTGACCAGCATTGTCATCGCCGCGCTGGGCTACCGCAGCGCCGAGGACTTCAACGCCAAACTCGCAAAGTCCCGCCTGCCTGCCGAGCAAGTGATCACTCGACTCTGAGCACGGGCGCGTCATCTCGCACAGTGACGCACCGGCCGCCTCAGTATCCGCCAGGTTTGCCGAAATACCCCTTGGAGAGCCGCATCCAGCCTGGCTCTCCAAGGGGTATCGGGCGGGCCCCTGCGCTCGCCAGGCCTCATAAGAATCCGGGCCACTGACTGCACCTTCTGGCAAGATACCGGCCTGGATCGACGCACAAGATGGCTCGGGATGCCCTAACCCGATGACCCCCACGAGAGGACACACCATGCCAGCGCCACGCTTTCACACGCTCGCCCTGCTGGGCGCACTGACGATCAGTGCCTTGACCACCACACCCGCGCAGGCCGGCAAAACCCTGGACGCCATCAAGCAGCGCGGCACCATCCAGTGCGGGGTCAGCACAGGCGTAGCGGGCTTCTCGCTGCCGGATAGCCAGGGCAAGTGGTCGGGCTTCGATGCGGATTTCTGCCGCGCACTGGCGGCCGCCGTGCTGGGCGACGCCAACAAGGTGAACTTCGTGCCGCTGAACTCGCAGCAGCGTTTCTCGGCCATCCAGTCGGGCGAGGTGGACCTGCTGGCGCGCAACACCACCTGGACGCTCAACCGTGACGCCTCGCTGGGCCTCTCCTTTACCGGCGTGACCTACTACGACGGCCAGGGCTTCCTGGTGCCGAAGAAGCTTAAAGTCACCAGTGCCAAGCAGCTCAAGAACGCCGAGATCTGCGTGCAGTCCGGCACCACCAACGAGAAAAACCTGGCGGATTACTTCCGCGCACAGAACGTGAAGGTCAAGCCGGTGGTCTTCGAAGGCTTCGAGGCCTCGTTCAAAGCTTTCTTCTCGGGCCGCTGCCAAGCGTATACCACCGATATCTCAGGCCTCGCCGGCGTCCGCAACAAAGAGACCAAGAACCCCGACGACTATGTGATCCTGCCCGAGGTGATCTCGAAAGAGCCGCTCGGCCCGGCCGTGCGCCGTGGCGATGACGAATGGTTCGCCATCGTGCGCTGGGTGGCGTTCGCCCTGATCGAGGCGGAGGAATACGGCATCACCCAAGCCAACGTCGAACGCATCAAGGCCGAAAGCCAAGACCCCAGCATCGGCCGCCTGCTGGGCTCAAGCGAAGACACGGGCAAGCTGCTCGGCCTGAATCGCGACTGGGCCGCCCGCGCCATCAAGGCCGTGGGTAACTACGGCGAGATCTTCGCCCGCAACGTCGGGCCGGATTCGGTGCTGAAATTGCCGCGCGGGCTCAACAATCTGTGGAACAAGGGCGGTATTCTCTTTGCGCCCCCTGTCCGCTGATGGGCACTTTGAATCCCTCACCCTGAGGACAACATCTGGGCCGGACCTCCGGCCCGTTTCATTGGCATGCCCCAGACAGCCGCCCACCGCTTGATCGTGATCGCCCTGCGCCGCTGGCTGCCCCAGATCGGCGTGCTGGCGCTGCTCGTCCTGTTGCTGGGCTGGCTGGGCCACAACGTGCTGGAGAACATGCGCGAGCGCGGCATCCGCGCCGGTTTCGACTTCCTGTTCGATCCGGCCGGCTTCGAGATTGGCGAAAGCCTGCTCGACTACGATGCCTCGCAGCCCTTGTGGCGGGCGTTTGCCACCGGCATCCTGAATACCCTGCGCGTGGCACTCCCGGCCATCGCGCTGGCCACCCTGCTTGGCAGCCTGATAGGTCTGGGTCGCTTGAGCCGCTCGGCGCCGCTGCGCGGTTTGTGTGGGCTCTGTGTCGAAAGCCTGCGCAACATCCCGCTGCTGCTGCAATTGCTGATGTGCTATTTCGCGCTGACCAGCCTGTTGCCGGATGTCAGCGAAGCGCTGCGCCCCCTGCCTGGCGTGATCCTCAGCAAGGGCGGCCTGTTCCTGCCCGCCTGGCACTGTGACGCCGGCTGTGGCTGGGACCTGCCGCAGCCCGCCGGATTCGGTGTTGAAGGCGGCTGGTCGCTCAGCCCGGAGTACCTGGCGGTGTTGATCGCGCTCAGCGCCTACAGCGCGGTATTCATCGCCGAGATCGTACGCGGCGGCATCCAGTCGGTGTCGACGGGCCAGATCGATGCGGCACGGGCATTGGGCATGCGCCGCCTGCAGGTGTTGCGCCATGTCATCGCACCGCTCGCCCTGCGGGCCATCGTGCCCGCCCTCACCAACCAGTTCCTCAACCTGAGCAAGAATTCCTCGCTCGCCGTCGCTGTTGGTTATCCAGAGCTGGTGTCGATCGCCAATACCTCGATCAATCAGAGTGGGCGCGCCTTCGAGTGCATTGTGGTCGTGATGGCGGTGTACCTCAGTCTGTCATTGCTCACCGCGCTCATCATGAACCGCTACAACGCCCGCGTGGCACTGCGGGGCACGCGATGATGCGCTGGCCGGCCATAAGCACCCTTTTCTGGGCAGTGCTCGCAGGCGTCCTGCTGTGGCCGGTCTTCAACTGGGGGGTGCTGCACGCCATATGGGGCGCAGATCTTGAGGCATGCCGGGCGGCACGCGGCGTGGGCGCCTGCTGGGGTGTGATTGCCGAGAAACACCGCCTGCTGCTGTTTGGCCGCTACCCCTTCGCCGAGCAATGGCGGGCGCTGCTGGCCACGCTGTTGATCCTCAGCCTGTTCGGCCTCGCCGCTTGGCGCCGCTATCAGCAGCCCCGCTTCATCGGCGTGGGGCTTGTCGGCATCCTGCTCGCCGTCGGCTTGATGCACGGCGGCGTGTTCGGCCTGGCCAGCGTGCCGACCAAGCTCTGGGGCGGGCTGCCGCTCACCTTGCTGGTCTCGTTGGGCGGCACCTTATTGGCCTTCCCGCTCGCGATCCTGCTGGCCGTCGGGCGGCGCTCCCGCCTGCCGCTGGTGCGCAGCCTGTGCGCGGCGTACATCGAGCTGATCCGGGGCGTGCCGCTGATCAGCCTGTTGTTCATGGCCGCCTTCCTGTTCCCGCTGATGCTGCCGGCACACTGGCGCCCGGATATCCTGCCGCGCGTGATTGTCACCATCGCCGCCTTCGCCGCCGCCTACCTGGCCGAGGTGATTCGTGGCGGCCTGCAGGCGGTGCCGCCCGGTCAGCTCGCCGCCGCCCAGGCCCTTGGCATGCGCACCTGGCAGGCGCTGGCCTTCGTCGTGCTGCCACAAGCGCTGCGCGCCGCCCTGCCCGCGCTCGTTAACAGCTTCGTCGGCATCTTCAAGGACAGTTCGCTGATTTCCATCGTCAGCCTGCACGAGCTGACCGGCGCCCTGTCCCTCTCGCTCGGGGGCGACGCCGACTGGCGCAGCTTCTACCTCGAAGGCTATCTCTTCATCGCCTTCATCTACTGGATCTGCTGTTTCTCGCTGTCACGCGCCGCGCGGCGCCTGGAGCAGCGCCTGGGGTCAAGCCGATCCACCGCGCCTGCCTGAGGCGAGGCATTCGGCATCTTCGGCGTATTCGCCGACGTATTGGCGGTGGATCGTGCTCAGCGCGTCGGCTGTCTGGCCAAAGGCGTCGGTGCGCTCGCCGAAGGCATCAAAGCTCGAGGATTTCCTGGATGCTTTGCGCAGGGTCGGTGACGAGGCGAGCGGCGCCTTGGCCTCCGGCGTGGTAAGACCGCCTGTATTCGTTAGCTCTTTATATCGAGCCATGAACTGCGCCCATTCCTTGTCCGGGGTGTGGAGGTAGCGGGTCTCAGCGTTGCCGGTCTTGTCGAGTGTAACTTCGGCGCAGGGCCGCGCAGCGTCGATGAGGTGCAGCGTCTCGACCGTCTTGCCGCCCATGGTGACGCGGGGTTTTGATGCGCTGGCCCTGGGCGTCGCGTTCGTACTCGGTCTTCTGGCTACCAGTGTCGACAAGGATCAGGCCGTTGCCGGCTGTCCCAGCGTAGCTGGTGCTGTTGCCGTCGGGGCTCTGCTTCTTGAGCAGATTGCCGTTGGCATCCCAGCTGTAGGTAGTGATCAGGCCATCGCTGTCTTCGCTGAGCAGGCGATCGTTGCTGTCGTACTGGTAGCGGGAGGTGAGGGTGCTGCCGCCTTGCGTGACCTGCTGGCTGAGGCGGTTGCCGACGGCGTCGTAGCGATATGTCTGCCAAGCCGCCCGCAGCGGCGATCTTCACGGAGGCGTCGCTGTCAGGCAGCAGGCATCGGCATCACAGCGATGGATGGCTGAAGACTCTTGCTGCAGGCGGGTGCTGGCGTGGTTGGCTTGTTAAAGAGCGGGATGGGTTTAGTACAGCAGGCAAAACGTCAATTGAACCAAGGCCTCAAAACGACATTGACATCGCCTGCGGCGACCCGGATTACGCTGCGATGCAGCGAATCCAGGCTACTCCCTTGCTACGGAGTACGCCGTACGCGGTGCTTCAATTGACTTTGCGAACCTCTGCATTTCAAGCGCTTTGGCCTGTTGCTTGTCGGACCACGGCCCCATCTATCAGTCCCCAAAAAACTCTTCTCTTGAAACCGAGAAATACAATTTCTTTCTGTTTCTTACTTCGAGTCTTTCGTCACTGTCAAGCCGAAAAATGCCTTAAGGGAAGAGAGTCCTGGGGCTAATACCGAATTCTCTCGTATTGAATGCTTCGATAGAGGCAACATCCATCGGATCGCAACTCATCTCTCTGAGATCGGCAAACTCGGATGGATCTCCCGGTGCAATCAGCACCGATCACCTTCAAAACCCAGAAACAAGGCGCGGATAAACGACGACGGCAAACGGTCCAGGCCGCATGTCAGCCAGCACATACTGGCGTCCTCAAGCGTAAAGACCACGGCGAACTGTGTGACCGCTACGCTGAACTCAGCAAAGCCGAATACATCGAAATCGAGCAGACCGTCCCCCAGAACCTCTTCACCCGCTCTGCCAGCGGACAGTATCCTATCTGGGCGCGTCCACTCGGAAAGCGATCTATCTGGAACCCTCTGCGACGAATATCTTTTCAATAACCCTTTCTGTGTCGCAAATCTCGGTCACAGCAAGGCAATGATCGATGGCGATTCGGATTGGGATATAAAAATTTCTATAAATCATATCAGGGCCAATAAATAATAGAGCCGTCACCGAGGATAGCGATTATTTCAGTTGGGGAGCGTCCATTTCTTTCGAGCCTAGCGATCTCGCTGTCAAGCAACTCACGCGTCAGGCCGCCGTAGTCGCCATCGATAATGAAACGATCTGGCTGTCCTTTCTTTAGCGATTCTCGAATGTTTTGGTACACGCCATTCTTGCCTTTCACGGTTTTGATGTCATACATGTGTCCATTGTAAGGGGGCGTCAGCTCTGCCCCCACCTTCTCCGCGCAGGTAAATCCTCGCCCCAGTCTTCTCTGCCAAATGCTCTGCAGCAGCGATTTCTTTAGCGGTCGCAGGCGTTTTCTTCGACCACCGAACCCATCCCAATCCCTTTTTTGATTGAATCAAACCGCGGGTGATCAGCTTGGCACCCCAAGGCGCTACGGATGCGATCACCCCCCAGCCCATTGAACTGCTGTAACTTGCACCGCCATCCAGTGCATTTGATATCAAGTTGCTGCCAAAGTCGGCCTGAATGTTTGCCAATACACTCTGGATATTGGACGCGGCCCCCAGACCACCCAGCGTAAACAACCCACTCGGATCCCGCCCGCCAACCGGATCCCCATGCGCATACCCATACTTGTTCAACGACAAAGGCTGAGTCAGCCTCCCCGCAAACTCATCCATCGACACAAAGCGCCCAAGCTGCGGGTCGTAGTGGCGGGGGCGCAGGTTGTAGAGCCGGTGCGGTCGGCGTATTCGCCGACGTATTGGTGGTGGATCGCTCGGCGCGTCGGCGGACTGCCCGAAGGCGTCGCTGCGCTTGCCGAAGGCGTCAAAGCTAAGGATTTCCTGGATGCTTTGCGCGGGGTCGGTGACGAGGCGGGTGCTGCCTGCTGTCGGCGTGGTAGAGCCGGGTCTGGCTGCCATTTTGCTCGGCGATGAGGTCGCCGAGTCCGTCCGGGGTGTGAGGTAGCGGGTTTCGCTGCTGCCCGTTTTGTCGAGTACAACTTCGGCATAGGGGCGTGCCTCGTCGATGAGGTGCTGGGTTTCAACCGATTTTGCCGCCCATGGTGACACGGGTTTGATGCGCTGCCCCTGGGCGTCGCGTTCGTACTCGGTTTTCTGGCTGCCGGTATCGACGGATCAGGCGGTTGTGGCTGTCCCAGCCGTGGGTGGTGCTGTTGCCGTCGGGGCTCTGCTTGAGAAGATTGCCGTTGGCATCCCAGCTGTAGGTAGTGATCAGGCCATCGCTGTCTTCGCTGAGCAGGCGGTCGTTGCTGTCGTACTGGTAACGGGTGGTGAGGGTGCTGCCAGCTTGCGTCACCTGCTTGCTGAGGCGGTTGCCGACGGCGTCGTAGCTGTAGCGGGTGAGCCGGATGTCGCCAGCTTCGTCCACCTGTTCTTCCAGCAGTTTGCCCGCCTTGTCGTACTGGTAGGCGATCTGGCGCTGGCCGCTGGCGAGCTTTTCGGTGACGGCCTGCTTGCGGCCGTTGGCATCTCAGCGTGTAGTTGAATTGGGCAGAGACTGCCGTCGGCTTTCAGATGCTCGACTTCGGTGAGCTGGTTGGCGTCGTTGTAGCGGTAGTGGCTTTGTGCGCCGCTGGCGTGGGTGATGCCGGTGCGGTTGCCGATGGCGTCGACGCGATGGGTCTGATGAGCCGCTTGCAGCGGCGACCTTCATAGGGGTGTCGCTGTCAGCCAATAGGGCATCAGCATCACAGCGATGGCAGGCTGAAGCCCCATGCTGCAGGCGGGTTCCGGCGTAGTTGTGTTTTTAAAGAGCGGGATGGGTTTGGCGCACGGCAACTCAGTCCAAAGCTTCCAAACGACATTGACATCGCCTGCGGCGACCCTCGGATTACGCTGCGGTGCAGCTAATCCAGGCTTGTATGTTCTGTCTGCGCCCTTATGAAGCAGCGGATAGGGGCGCCGAGGTGGAGGGACGATCCAGGCTATCTGCCGTGTCAGCGGACAGACTTCCGTAGAAATGTCCCCATTTCGTTTGCGTCAGCGTCGATTAGGAATGCAGCGCGTGGCAGCCCTGTCGTGATCGCCACGACGGCCAATAGAAGCAAGCACGCCAAAGCAAACGCCTCCTCAGCAAGTCCATTTTAGCCGCAGCACTGGCCCAGATCTGTACGCATGAATACGCAAGCCTTATCTATCGGTGTGGATGTCAGTCTCGCAGAATTGGTCATCGCCCACTTTGGTGACACGACGCCACTCATCAAAATCCCCAACAATGCAGTGCAAATCAAGCGCTGGCTCAAAGCCTTACCGCCCGCCTGCACGATCGGTATGGAAGCGACGGGCGCCTATCATCGTCTGCTGGCCGACCTGGCTTTTGCTGCGGGCCATACCGTCTTTGTACTCAATCCACGTGACGTTGCGCTCTACCTCAAGAGCTTGCGCACTCGTGGAAAGACCGATGTGCTTGATGCACGCGGCATTGCCCGTTACACGCACAACGAGACAGACAAGTGCCATGCGTACGTGCCACTCACGGCACAGCAACAGACGATCACGACGCTGATTCAGCGCCGTCATCAAGTCGTTAAAAGCCGCACCAGCTTGCGCATGAGTTTTGCCGACACAACGCTTTGCACCAAAGCGTGCTCCAAACTGATGTGCGCCTTTGACGCCTTGCTTGCCGATATCGACAACCAGCTCAAAGCGCTGATCGCAGCCGATGAAGCCTTGAATGCACGTTGCAAGCACTTGCGCTCCATTCAAGGTGTCGGTCCTTTGATCAGCGCCGCATTGGCCATGCGTATGAGTCGAGTACATTATGCCAACAGCGATGCACTGGTGGCTGCCATCGGGCTCGACCCCAGGCCACGTGAGTCAGGTCAATACACTGGCACACGTCACCTCTCCAAGCGCGGAAACCCAGAAGAGCGGCGATTGCTCTATCTGGCCGCAGTCAGTGCTTGTCGCAACCCAACCTGGAAAGCCATTCAGACCACACTGCTCGGCAAGGGACTGCCTTCCACTGCGGTCTATTGCATCATCGCCCGCAAGATCTGCGCATTGCATTTGCTATCTGGAATACAGGGGTGCCGTACGACCCGAACCTCGTCGGAAAATGCTTGCTCTCCAACATAGAATCTACTCTCTTGCTACGGCGTACGCTGTACGCGGTGGCGCGAAGATAAATCGCCGAATCGGCTTGACTTCGGCATATAGAATTGCGCACGCATCGCCGCCGCAATACGGATAATCAGAGTCACTCACGATAAACCGTAAGCTATTCCTGTCGCCGCAAGAGCATTGTTTGCTACAAATATATTAAGTTCGCTACCTAAAGGTACTATTTCAGTTATTAAGCATCCAAAATAGTTCTCCATTTCTTTGACAGCACTAATACAAATAACGGAGTCGTACTGCCGGCCTACTCTAATTATATCTCCTTCAATTTTATCGAAACCGCAAGAGGCCATTACTCCCCAGGTAGCATTAGCAAAGGTCGGTAATGACTGACAATCTCTTCTGGCAAAGCGCCATCTAAGGATGGATCCAAAATTTTAGCTAGACTTTATAAGAGCTCTAGAATACATGTGCTAATGAAATGATCGATTTATTTAAAAGTTCAAGATCGAAAACGTCAAGACGCCATTCTTAAATATCCAAGGATCGATAGATCTTGAGAAGTTTGCGACCGACACGGCAGAATCGTTGATGGTGACTTTAATAATCGCAACATACGCGGGGTTGGTGTTTGCATAAGCGATAGCTTCTTCCATAGTGAAAGCAAACTGCTTCATACCTGTCGGTCTTGGCCCCCAAGAGAATATTTTACCCGCTATGATCGACTCATACTCAGCCACTTCCACTGCTCGAAATAAGGTTACAGTTTTGCCACCTCGAGCTATCAAAGAAAGCGAGCCAAGATTCTTTTCTATCAAACTTATAGAGCCAGCAGAAGCACCTACAGCAAGTTTATTAATGATAAGAGAGATAAGCAGCTCTTTCGCCGCACCGCTATAGTCACCCTTAAGCAGACTAGATGTCACGCAATACGACGTAATAGCAACGTTTGCCAAAATTGCAGATATATTGACGCCCGCCATTACTCCCCAAGCGTCATCCGCCCACTCGGATCCTGCCCGCCAATCGGATCCCCGTGCGCATACCCATACTTGTTCAACGACAAAGGCTGAGTCAGCCTCCCCGCAAACTCATCCATCGACACAAAGCGCCCAAGCTGCGGGTCGTAGTGGCGGGCGCGCAGGTTGTAGAGGCCGGTGTGGTCGGCGTATTCGCCGACGTATTGGCGGTGGATCGTGCTCAGCGCGTCGGCTGTCTGGCCAAAGGCGTCGGTGCGCTTGCCGAAGGCATCAAAGCTGAGGATTTCCTGGATGCTTTGCGCAGGGTCGGTGACGAGGCGGGTGCTGCCTTGGCCGTCGGCGTGGTAGAGCCGGGTCTGGCTGCCGCTTTGCTCGGCGATGAGCTCGCCGAGCCCGTCCGGGGTGTGGAGGTAGCGGGTCTCGCTGCTGCCGGTTTTGTCGAGTACGACTTCGGCATAAGGGCGTGCCTCGTCGATGAGGTGCAAGGTCTCGACCGTCTTGCCACCCACGGTGACACGGGTCTTGACGCGCTGACCCTGGGCGTCGCGTTCGTACTCGGTTGTCTGGCTGCCAGTGTCGACGCGGATCAGGCGGTTGTGGCTGTCCCAGCCGTAGGTGGTGCTGTTGCCGTCGGGGGGCTTCTTGAGAAGATTGCCGTTGGCATCCCAGCTGTAGGTGGTGATCAGGCCATCGCTGTCTTCGCTGAGCAGGCGGTCATTGCTGTCGTACTGGCAGCGGGTGGTGAGGGTGCTGCCCGCTTGCGTGACCTGCCTGCTGAGGGCGGTTGCCGACGGCGTCATGGCTGTAGCGGGTGAGCCGCCCGCAGAGGCGATCTTCACAGGGCATCGCTGTCAGCCAGTAGGCATCACCATTACATCGGTGGCAGGTTTTACTCAGAAGTCAGTATTTAGAAGACACATTTTGTGCAGACAGCACTTGTTTACTGGCGGATAACAATTCTCACTGTCCGCTAAGTTACTGACTTCTGAGTAAGACTCTTGTTGCTAGCGGGGTGCGGCGTAGTTGGATTGTTAAAGAGCGGGATTGGTTTAGCGCACGGCAACTTGGCCCATGGCTTCAAAACGACATTGGAATTGCTTGATGCAATCCGAATTACGCTGCGATGCAGATAGTCTGGCTACTCTCTTGATGCAGAGTATCACGTACGTAGGCTCTCTTAACCACGCTGTAGGCTATCGAGAAATGGAAAGCCCTTTTCCATCAGTTTTGTCATAACAAAATCGATTGCCTCCGCCACAGAATCGGTACTAACAGGCAACCAATCAAATTCCCTGTCGCAAAGAGCATGAATCCGTACGGACCTCTTGAAGTTCATGAGCCGTTAAAAGTCCTCCTTTGTTACCAACCAGGGGCGCTGCATAAGCTCCGGAAAGCGCTTAAGGCGAGACCATGCCAATTCAAGTGTCACTTTGTCTTCGCCCCTCTTGAGTTCGGGTGTCAAGATCAAAAAATAGCAGCAGATCTCCGTGCTCTTTTGCCATACAGTTTCTGCAGGCCAGACGTACATCGACTTAATCTTCGTTTGTACAAATTCTGGAGCGGCCTGCGTGATTTTCGTAATCCAATTCCTTAACGATTTTCAGCCGTAACTTTTTATCCATCTCACTAAATCCCCATCAAGAAAATCCGTAGGTACTGCCCCAGCTCAACAAGTCCCTGGACATGCTTGATTGCGCCTGCCGTTTCCCCAAGCTCAGCAAGCACTAAGGCCATCTGCGCTTCGCTCGGTGCTGCCCAGGTAAAACAGCACAACTTCTGCGCCCTTGACTTCAGCCACCGCCGTCGCTGTGCGCATTTGTCCAACCAAGCGTGTCAAAGCGCCGCCTGCCTTCCTGGGGAGTCCGTATTTCACCTCCAGATAAGACAATCGATTCCCCCGCTGTAATAAGGAAGTCGATCACCCTCCGTCCGCCAGGCCCAAACAGTTCGACGCCGCCTTCTACCACACCGCGCGATCCTACGCTACGAACAAGCACGGTCTCAACAGCTTTCTCCACAGCCACACCAAGATTTCGTAATGCTAAGCCACCTGCGGCACGCGAAAGAGCGAATCCCGCCTGAACCTGCAGCAATGCTAGGCTGACGCTTCCATTGAGGCCTGACATCATCCCGCCAAGCGACATCTGACCACTTGGATCAATGCTGTTTACAGGATCCCCATTCGCATACCCATACTTGTTCAACGACAAAGGCTGAGTCAGCCTCCCCGCAAACTCATCCATCGACACAAAGCGCCCAAGCTGCGGGTCGTAGTGGCGGGCGCGCAGGTTGTAGAGGCCGGTGTGGTCGGCGTATTCGCCGACGTATTGGTGGTGGATCGCGCTCAGCGCGTCGGCGGACTGCCCGAAGGCGTCGCTGCGCTTGCCGAAGGCGTCAAAGCTAAGGATTTCCTGGATGCTTTGCGCGGGGTCGGTGACGAGGCGGGTGCTGCCTTGGCCGTCGGCGTGGTAGAGCCGGGTCTGGCTGCCATTTTTGCTCGGCGATGAGGTCGCCGAGTCCGTCCGGGGTGGAGGTAGCGGGTTTCGCTGCTGCCCGTTTTGTCGAGTACAACTTCGGCATAGGGGCGTGCCTCGTCGATGAGGTGCTGGGTTTCAACCGTTTTGCCGCCCGTGACACGGGTTTTGATGCGCTGGCCCTGGGCGTCGCGTTCGTACTCGGTTTTCTGGCTGCCGGTATCGACGCGGATCAGGCGGTTGTGGCTGTCCCAGCCGTAGGTGGTGCTGTTGCCGTCGGGGCTCTGCTTCTTGAGAAAGATTGCCGTTGGCATCCCAGCTGTAGGTAGTGATCAGGCCATCGCTGTCTTCGCTGAGCAGGCGGTCGTTGCTGTCGTACTGGTAACGGGTAGTGAGGGTGCTGCCAGCTTGCGTCACCTGCTTGCTGAGGCGGTTGCCGACGGCGTCGTAGCTATAGCGGGTGAGCCGGATGTCGCCAGCTTCGTCCACCTGTTCTTCTAGCAGTTTGCCCGCCTTGTCGTACTGGTAGGCGATCTGGCGCTGGCCGCTGGCGAGCTGTTCTGTCACGGCCTGCTTGCGACCGTTGGCATCCAGCGTGTAGCTGAATTGGGCAAGCAGACTGCCGTCGGCTTTCAGATGCTCGACTTCGGTGAGCTGGTTGGCGTCGTTGTAGCGGTAGTGGCTTTGTGCGCCGCTGGCGTGGGTGATGCCGGTGCGGTTGCCGATGGCGTCGACGCGATGGGTTCTGATGAGCGCTTGCAGCGGCGACCTTCTCAGGGGGTGTCGCGGTCAGCCAAGAGGCAGCAGCATCACAGCGATGGAAGGCTGAGGCGCCTTGCTGCTGGCGGGCTTGTTAAAGAGCGGGATCGTTTTAGCGCACGGCACTTCGGTACAAAACTTTAAAAACTACTTTGGCATCTTTTTCGGCGACCCAGATTACGCTGCGATGCAGCTAATCCAGGCTACTCTCTTCTTACGGAGGACGCCGTATGCGGTATCCATCAGCCCCAAAAAACTCTTCTCTGGATACAGAGAAATAGAAGTCTTTCTTTTGCCCGAGCCTTTCATCACTGCTCAAGCCGAAATACGCCTTAAGGGAAGAGAGTCCTTGAGGGCTAATGCCATATTCTCGAAAATTAAACGCTTCGATAGAAGCAACATCCATCGGTTCGCAACTCATCTCTTTGATGTCGGCGATCACAGATGGCTCTTCTGGTGCGATCAGTACTCGATCACCTTCAAACCCCAGAAACAATACGCGGATAAACGATAGCAAACGGTCGAGACTGCATGTGAGCGCACACATGTTGGCGTCCTCAAGCTCAAAGACCACGGCGAATTGTGTGACCGCTACGCTGAACTCAGCAAAGCCGAATACATCGAAATCGAGCAGACCGTCTCCCAGAACCTCCTCTACCCGCTCTGCCAGCGACAGTGTCCTATCTGGGCGCGTCCACTCGGAAAAGCGATCTATCTGGAAGCCCTCTGCGACGAATATCTTTTCAATAACCCTTTCTGTGTCGCAAATCTCGGCCACAGAAAGGCGATGATCGATCGCGATTTCAATTGGAATGCGGAAATTTTTATACATCGTATTAAGGCCAGTAAACAATCGAGCCATCACCCAGGATAGCGACTATTTCAGTTGGCGAATCACCATTTCTTTCAAGCCTAGCGATCTCGCTGTCAAGCAACTCACGAGTCAGGCCGCCAGGCCTGCCATCGATAATAAAGCGATCCGCTTGTCCTTTCTTTAGCGATTCTCGAATGTTTTGGTACACGCCATTCTTGCCTTTCACGGTTTGCTCTCGGAGAACTGCAAATCAAGCCCAGTTCGACTGATCTCCTCGGTAACTAAACCTACCCTGCTGTCTTCATATACTTGAGCTGCCGTTTTCAGGAATAGGCTCAGGCGTTCAATCCGTACAGCGGCTATAACGGCACTATTCTCCAAGACAAGCACAAGGGCGAGGGCAAATCGGAGCAGATGGGTGTAAGGCATAAATATGAAGTTGCGGAAACCGGATTGAACAAAATATGTGGCGCGAACTGAAGCGGCGACTGTACTCGACACATCACCGAAGGAAGAGCCTGGAGACTAGCCGGGCGAGCGCTTCCCAGCCAAAAAACTCGCAATTGTATCTTTTCGTGAATTCGAACCCCGCACCTCCCGACGAACGTTAAGTTTCATCGAGAGGAAAGAAGATCGTCTGGCGGCCTTGAAACTGTCAGCTGTTCGGCAGTGACTAAAATGGCTCAAGCAGACCTCTGCCATGGGCGCGCTCAAGCGCCCGCCTGAAGCGTGTTGAACGAAGCCGCTCCGCGGAGGATTCGCGTGTTGCTGCGGGCCGAAATATCCTGCACGTCCATCCCCCTCGTGTGTGAGGGGGTGATTGTGCAATATTTCGCGAGGACCTTCCATCATGCAAAGCGACTTCCCTGAGCCATTTGCCCAGCAGTACCAGAAGCATCTCAAACATCTTCGCCTGCAGGGGCTGCAACCCAAGACCATTGACGCGTATGCACGTGCGATTCGTTGCCTGGGCGCGCACTTCTCGTTTCGGATTGATGACTTGTCCGAGGCCCAACTGCTGGACTATTTCAGCGCACGTCTGGCCTCACATTCGTGGAGTGCGGTCAAACTCGATCTGTACGGCTTGAAGTTCTACACCGAGCACGTCTTGCGCAAACCTTGGGTCATGCCCCGGCTGATCAAGCCGCCGAAGTGCGTGCGCCTGCCGGACATCGTGACGGTCGAGGAAGTACAGCGGATCGTGGCGGCGACACGGGTGCTGAGCTACCGCGTGTTCTTCTTCACCTCTACAGCCTGGGGCTGCGTCTGGGGGAGGGGCTGCGCCTTGAGGTGGGGGACCTTGATGCAGTGCGTGCCCGCGTGCATATCCGGGACGCCAAGGGCAACCGGGATCGCCTGGTGCCACTGCCCACGGCGACGCTCGATCTGTTGCGCAGTTTCTGGCAAACCCATCGCAATCCGGTGTTGTTGTTCCCCAACCGTCACGGCGGTTTGTCGGGTGCGCACACGGCGGCAACACCACTTGATCGCGGAGGCGTGCAGATCAGCTTGCGCAAGTGGTGGCCGCCTGCGGCCTAAAAAGATCTCGCCCCACAGCCTGCGTCACAGCTATGCCACGCACTTGATCGAAGCGGGTGTCGATCTGATCGAAGTGCAGAAGATCCTCGGCCACCACAGCATCCTCACCACGGCGCGCTACACCCACCTGACCGATCAGACCAAGCACCACGCCATCGACCGCATCAACAGCTTGATGGATGGTTTTACGGTGCGCTGGGGACGGTGCAGGAGCGCTCGCAATGATCCGTCTGGCCTCTGTCATCGAAACCTTTGAAGCCGACTTTCTGGCCCGCTACGGGGACGCATCCGTCGCGAACACTTGCAGGCACTTTCTGCGATCAAGCAGTGCCGCACCCAGGCCAGCCCGAAGATGCTGAGCCGCTGCACGGACACAGGCTGTGCGCACCAGAAACTCGTCCCGCATTCCTGTGGCCATCGTCACTGCCCGCACTGTCAGCATCATGAGGAGCCAGCAATGGCTTGAGCGTCAGCTCAAGCGCCAACTGCCCGCCGAGTACTTTCTGCTGACCTTTACCGTACCGGCCCAGTTCAGAGCACTGACCGCTGCAGCGCCAGCGCTGATCTACGATCTGCTCCTCACGTGTAGCTGGGAGACGGTACGAACCTTTGCCCGCAACGACAAGCAGCTACGCGGTGAGAGCGGCGCCATTGCCGTGCTGCACACGCATACGCGCCGACTCGACTATCACCCGCATGCATCTGGTAATGCCCGCTGGCGCTATTGATCAGCGCACTCGGCAATGGCGCACCAAGCCCAAGCGGAAGAAGGCCGCTGGCGCTTACCTGTTCAATCACAAGGCGCTCGCCAAAGTGTTTCGGGCCAAGCTCTTGGCAGCCCTCGAAGCCGCTGGCTTGCACTTGCCCCCGGCGTATCCCGCGGACTGGGTGGTCGACTGCAAATCGGTGGGCAATGGCCAATCGGCGCTGGTCTATCTGGGGCGCTATCTCTATCGGGGGGTGATCCGCGAGCAGGACATTGTCGTCTGTGCCGATGGCAAGGTCACTTTCCGCTATCGCGATGCCCAAAGCGGCAAGATGATGCTGCGCACGGTGAGCGGGCCGGAGTTTCTGTGGCTTGTCTTGCAGCACGTCTTGCCCAAGGGCTTTCGACGAGCGCGCAATTTCGGCTTTCTGCATCCGAACTGCAAACACTTGATCGCCTTGCTGCATCTGTTGCTCAAATTCATCCCGACGCTGGCGAGTGACTGCGTCAAGCCCCGTCCTGCGGTGCGGTGCCCGTGTTGTGGGGCGGCGATGAAGATCGTCAAGACACGTATCCCGGCATCGGGGCCACCACGAACACCGCCGCCCGTGCACACCGCGAGGGCAACAAGCGCCCGGTAAAACACTGCGCATCCTCACAACACACTCGGCATTCAGCACTTCCCCAGGCTGAGCATGGCGTACGTCTGAAAACAGGCTAAAACCGGCAAGCCGAGGCCCAAAACCCGGCTTTGCCGGCACGTGCGGCCCATGCAAAACATCCGCCCGCCACACGCTTCATGGCGAAGGCATTCTGGCGGCCATTTCCAAAAGAGATATTTTCTGGGAGCCAGAAAACGGCTCAGGGACCGGGCTTGTTCAACAAACGGATCAGATCGTGGCTGCGCACGATCTATCCTTATTCGTTAGCTATTTATATCGACAGCCATAAACTGCGCTCATTCCTTATAACGCAGCGTGCGCATGGCCGTGTTCGGTCCACCGCTCAGGGGTTGGCGGGCTTCAAACTGAGGCCGGGTAACTCGCTGCTGTACTTGCTTCAGGAATCTGACCATGAACTTCCAGCAATTGCGCATCGTGCGCGAGACCGTACGCCAGAACTACAATCTGACGGAAGTCGCCAACGCGCTGTTCACCTCGCAGCCCGGCGTCTCGAAACACATCAAGGACCTCGAAGACGAGCTGGGCGTCGAACTCTTCATCCGCCGCGGCAAGCGCCTGCTGGGGCTCACCGAACCCGGCAAGGAGCTGGTGGTGATCGTCGAACGCATGCTGCTGGATGCGCGCAACATCAAAATACTGGCCGATCAATTCACCCAGCGCGACCAGGGCCAGCTGACCATCGTCACCACCCACACCCAGGCGCGCTATGCCTTGCCGAAGGTGGTGACGCAATTCAAGGATGAGTATCCGAAAGTGCATCTCGCCTTGCATCAGGGCAGCCCGCAAGAGATCGTGCAGCAGCTGCTGTCCGGTGATGCGGATATCGGCATCGCCACGGAGTCGCTCCACAACCAGCCCGAACTGGCGACCTTCCCGTTTTACGACTGGCACCATGCCGTACTGGTACCCGCCAATCATCCTCTCCTGCAACTTCCAGAGCTGACGCTGGCTGCATTGTCGGAGTATCCGCTGATCACCTACCACAGCGGTTTCACCGGCCGCGGGAAGATCGATCGCGCCTTTGCCGAGGCGAGTCTGGTGCCCGACATCGTGATGTCTGCATTGGACGCCGACGTCATCAAATCCTACGTCGAGCTGGGTCTGGGCATCGGCATCATCGCCCCCAGTGCCTACAACCCGGCACGTGACAACGATCTGCGTCTGATCGACGCCTCGCACCTGTTTGCCCGCAACACGACCCTGATTGCCGTGCGTCGCGGCCACTATCTGCGTGGCTATGCCTACCGCTTCATTGAGCTCTGCTCACCCGAGCTGACCGAAGCCACGGTTCGTGCCGCCGTCGCGCCACACCGCGAGAGCGGATTCTGAGGCCTGCACGGGTGGCGCGAAGCGCATCTTCCACGCTGGGCAGGCGCGGTCCGCCATGAACTGGTGCGAACCAAGGCTCATGTGTGGATCATTGCGCACGGCTTCGGCTGCCTCGCTGCCGCACACGCCGCAGCCGACCATCACGACAAGGTGGCGGGGATCATGTTCGTTGCGCCCGCGGACCCGCAACGATTTGGCGTTTCCAGCATGCTCCCGACCGGGCGGCTTGCTTTTCCGAGCGTCGTGGTGGCCTCAAGCAACGATCCCTGGATGCGCCTGACGCAAGCCGGGTACTGGGCAGACCTCTGGGGCTCGCGGCTGATCAACCTTGGCAACGCTGGTCATATCAATGTCGACTCCGGTTTTGGCCCCTGGCAGGACGGGCTGGATATCTTTGAACAGCTGCGCCGCACGCAGTGCGATCTGCCGCTAGGCTCTCTGGACCCCGACTTCAGGTTCTCGGGGCCACGCAAGCGCGCTGCCCCGCCTGTCCGCCTGGGAGAAAACCTGGTCTGGCCCGGCCCACACATCAGCCGGGGCGACCCGGCCTGATCCGGAAACTTTGCTTCACGGCTGTTTGCGAGTCCGCGCGAGTACGTCACAATCCAGACTCAGGCCACCAAAGTGGCGCCCAGTCTTCTGATTGACAACCCTGCTGAACCGCTATGACGACACCTGAGAAACAAGGGGAGCGCTCGCTCAAAGGCAGCCGCTTCGAGCTGCGTACCGTTGAAAACACCATTGACGACTCCGATGCCGACCGGCTCGCGCGCGAGGGGCGCTGGGGTTTCGTCCACTCTGAGGAAACCGGCTCCGCCGTAGACGGCCCCGGCATGCGGGTGGTGTTCTGGACTACCGGCTGCGAATTCCGCTGCCTGTACTGCCACAACCCGGATACCTGGAAGCTCAAACACGGCCAGATCACCTGTGTGGATGACGTGCTGGATGAGCTCAAGAAGTACAAGGATTACCTCTCCTTCTCGGGCGGCGGTTTGACCATCTCCGGCGGCGAGCCGCTCGTGCAGGCGCCCTTCGTGATGAACATCATGCGCGGCGCCAACGCCATGGGCATTCACACGGCGCTCGACACGAACGGTTTTCTCGGCGATCGCCTCTCGGATGCCGATATCGACGAGATCGACCTGTTCCTGCTCGACATCAAGAGTTGGGATCCGGAGACCCATATCCGTGTGACGGCCAAACCGGTTGAGCCTGTGCTCAAATTTGCCCGTCGCCTGGCGGAGCGCAAACGCCCGGTCTGGCTGCGCTTCGTACTGGTCCCGGGCTTCACCGATGCGCCGGAAAATATCGAGGGGATCGCGAAGTTTGTCGCCTCACTCGGCAACATCGAGCGGGTCGACGTCCTGCCCTTCCACCAGTTGGGCAAATTCAAGTGGGAGCAGATGGGCATGAAGTACGAACTGGGCGACACCCCCACCCCGACGCAGGAATCCACCGAAGCGGCCAAGGCGATTTTCCGCGCCCACGGGCTGAACTGCCCGAGCTGAGCAGGCTCAAGCGCCGCTTGTGATAAGGCTCTTCGGCATGGCATGCCGAAGAGCCTTATTTATATTGGACCTGCGGCAATGCATCGCCAAGGCCCTTTCCGGGAGCGGGTCTTCAGCCTGCCGTGCGAGGCATCAGCTCAGCCGACTCAATACCCGCGCACGTCCCAACACTTCGAGCACCGCGTCGATCGAGGGCGTCTGCGCCACTCCCAGCAGCTTGACGCGCAGCGGGATGGCCACCTGCGGCATCTTGAGCCCCTTCTCGGCACAGGTTTCCTTGATCGCGGCGTTCAGCGAAGCCTTGTCCCAGCTGACCGTTTGCAGACGCGTCGCCAGGGCTGCCAAGGCGTCTTTCGCCCCATCGGTGAGATGCTGCGCGACAAGCGCTTCGTCCGCCTGCGGCTCTTGGTAGTAGGCCGCAACGCTTTCAGCCAGCTCGACCAGGGTCGACACCCGCTCACGGTACAGCGCCACAACGGCCGCCAGATCGGGCCCGCCGTCAAGGCTGATACCGCGCGCGGCCAGACGCCGTGCCGTGTCGGCCGCGAGCACAACAGGCTCTGTCTGCTTGATGTAGTGGGCATTCAGCCACTTGAGCTTTTCGGTATTGAACTGCGCGGCAGAAGGCGTGATGTGGTCAAGGTCAAACCATTCGACGAACTGCTGGCGCGAGAATACTTCGTCGTCACCATGGCTCCAGCCCAGGCGCGCCAGATAGTTGATGACGGCCTCGGGCAGGAAGCCCTCCTCGTCGTACTGCATCACGCTCACCGCTCCATGGCGCTTGGATAGCTTGGTGCCGTCATCGCCGAGAATCATCGACAGGTGGGCGTACTGCGGCACTGTCGCGCCCAGCGCCTGAAGGATGTTGATCTGGCGAGGAGTGTTGTTGACGTGATCATCACCACGGATGACCTGGGTGATGCCCATATCCCAATCATCCACCACCACGCAGAAGTTATAGGTGGGCGTGCCGTCCGCACGCGCGATGATCAGATCGTCGAGTTCGGCGTTCGCGATCTCGATGCGCCCCTTGACGAGATCGTCCCAGGCCACAACTCCTTCCTGCGGATTCTTGAAGCGCACGACGGGCTGCACGCCTGCCGGCACCGGCGGCAGCACTTTTCCTGCTTCGGGCCGCCAGCGCCCGTCGTAGCGGGGCTTCTCGCCGCGCGCGCGTTGTGCCTCGCGGATCACTTCCAGCTCTTCCGGCGTGGTGTAGCACTGGTAGGCCAAGCCCTTCTCAAGCAACTGCGCCAGCACTTCACGGTAACGATCCATGCGCTGCATTTGATAGAACGGCCCCTCGTCGTGCGACAGCCCCAGCCATTGCATGCCATCGAGAATGGCCTGCACGGCTTCAGGCGTCGAGCGCGCGACATCGGTATCTTCGACGCGCAAAACGAAGGCGCCCCCATGGCGGCGCGCATAGGCCCAGGAGAACAAGGCGGTGCGGGCGCCGCCAATGTGAAGAAAGCCGGTCGGGCTCGGGGCAAAACGGGTACGAACGTTGGAGGTCATTGATCAGCAGAGGTGTGCGTCTAAGAGCCCGCAATTCTAGTCGATTCTGGGCAGCCGGCTTTCTGAACACGCGACAAAGCACGCGGGGCCGTCGCAGCCCGCGTTAAGCCAACGCAAGGGCGCCACCGCTGCAGTCAGCTAAGCTGCGCGACGATCTTAGGAGAACACGACACATGCCACATGAACTGATGACCGATCGCTTGGTCCTGCGCGAACTGACCGTAGCCGACGCGCCTGCGCTCCGCCAGATCTGTACCCAGCCCTATGTACTGAAATGGATGCCGGACTGGGAGATGCCCCTTGCGGATATGGAAGGGCTGATCGCCTGGTACTGCGACTGTTATGCCAAACCAGAGACCATGCGCATCATGCTTGCCATGACGCTCAAGGACTCCGGCAAGATGATTGGCCTCGTCGGCACCGGTCGCAAGCCCGAGGTGGATGATGATGTCGAGATCATGTACTACATCGACGAAGCCTTCAGTGCACGGGGCTACACCAGCGAGGCGGCGCGCGCCCTGGCAGATCACGCCTTGCAGACACTCGCGATCGACCATCTGATCGGCATTGCCGAACCGGACAACCCTGGCTCACAGAAGGTGCTGGCGCGTGCCGGCTTCACGCAGGAAGGCACGCGCCTGATCCTGAATTCCGGTGAACACGAAGAGAAGCCTTTCCTCTACTACCGCCGCAACCGCTGAGCAGCGCGCGTTTCAGTAGGGGAACAGCCAGGTCTCGATGGCCCGCCACTGCATGAGGTCTTTTTCGACCCGTGATGGCGGCATATCGAAGAGGGTCAGCCCGCGGGCCGCGAGCTGGACGTAGTTCTGTGTATCGCGCAGGCAGGTCAGGAGCGGCAAGCCGCTCGACTCGACAAAGCGCGTCAGCATCTCGGCCGAGCGGGTCCGCGCATCTACGCGCATGCCGACAAGTGCCACCGAAAGGCCGCGTGCGGCCTTCTTTTCGGCAAGGCTATCGAGAAAAACCCGCGTCGCTTCGATGTCGAACACCGACGGCTGCACCGGCACCAGCACACTGGTGGTCTGGCGCAGCAACTCCTTAAGCTTGTCGCCATGCAGCCCCGCAGGGGTGTCGAGCACGATATGGGTGGTACCCTGCGGTGGTCGTGCGGGGCTACCCGGCGTCCAGTCCCACCCGCAGATCGGCGCAACGCTGTCCGGGCGACTCGCCAGCCAAACGCGCGAAGACTGCTGGCGGTCTACATCGCCCAGCATTACCTGGACCCCGCCATATCCACCCCGGCGATTGGCAAGCAGCCCTGCAAGATTGGTCGCCAGCGTACTCTTGCCCGCCCCGCCTTTCGGGTTTGCGATCAGGATGACACTTGCGCTCATGCGGGCCTCAGGCTCGACGCCAGGTAGTGCCTTGCGGCCCGTCTTCAAGCACCACGCCACGCGCCTTGAGCGCGTCGCGCAGCCGATCGGCCTCGGCAAAGTCCCGCGCCTTCTTGGCGGCATTCCGTGCAGCCACCAGTGCGTCAATGTCGGCCGCATCATCGCCTTGCGCGGCACCCTGCACAAAGGCCGCCGGGTCTGCCTGCAAGAGCCCCAGGCAGCCCCCCAAGGCCCGCAATAAGCCCGATAGTTCGCCGGAGCGCGAGCGATTGACCTCGCCCCGCAGCTCATGCAGGACAGCCACGGCCAGAGGGGTGCCAAAGTCGTCGTCCATCGCGGCCTTGAACCGGGCGGCAAAGGGCTGCTCCCAGTCTATGTCGATGGGCGCCGCTGGCACATCACGCAGGGCGGTGTACAACGCCAGCAGGGACGCACGGGCGTCATGCAAGGTGTCCCACGTGTAGTTGATTTCAGATCGGTAGTGCCCGCGCAAGAGGAAATAGCGGACAACCTCGCCACCCTGCACCGGGTCAAGCTTGGCAAGGATTTCACGCACAGTGAAGACGTTGCCCAGCGACTTGGACATTTTCTCGCTGTCCATGTTGAGAAAAGCGGCATGCATCCAGTAGCGCACGAAAGCCTTGCCAGACGCGCCTTCGCTCTGGGCGATCTCGCCCTCGTGATGCGGAAACTGCAGATCCCAACCACCGCCGTGGATATCCAGTGTGTCGCCATGCTCAGCCTTGCACATGGCCGAGCACTCGATGTTCCAGCCCGGCCGGCCGTTGCCGTAGCGCGAGGTCCAGTGCGGCTCCTGTGGTTTGGCCGCCTTCCAGAGCACGAAATCGAGCGGATCACGCTTGCTGGTATTTACTGCCACGCGCTCCCCCGCACGCAGATCATCGATTGATTTGCCGGACAGCTTGCCGTAGCCAGGAAACTCGCGCACCGCAAAGTAGACGTCGCCGTTGTCGGCAGCGTAAGCCATGCCCTTGCCCACAAGGGTATCGATCATCGACAGCATGCCTTCTATGTGGCCCGTCGCACGCGGTTCGGCGCTGGGCCGCAGCATGCCGAGACGGTCACAATCCTCATGCATGGCCGCGACCATGCGCTCGGTCAGCGCCTCGATCGGCTCGCCGTTGCGGTTTGCGCGGTCAATGATCTTGTCGTCAACATCCGTGATGTTACGCACGTATTTGACTGCATACCCGCTCCGCTGCAACCAGCGATAGACCATGTCGAACACGGTCAGGGTGCGGGCGTTGCCGAGATGAAAATAGTCGTACACGGTCAGGCCGCACACGTACATGCGCACCTTGCCGGGTTCAAGGGGAACGAAGCTTTGTTTTTCACGGACTTGCGAATTGAAAATCTTGAGCATTTTTCTGCGTCGGGCACTTCGGAAGTTTCAGGGCGAGATCGGCCGACAGTCTGTCAACACATGCATTGCGTTGGGTATTCGGGCGCGATGTAAAGTAAAATCCAGCCGATTCTACGACGAACCTACTTGGCGAAGACTCTACCACAATGCTCAGGCCACCCTATTTCAGCCTCCGTGCGACGATTGGCGCTGTATTCGCTACATCCTGCATCCTCATGACGCCCGCCGCACTCGCGGGCATTCCCGAGGCGCAGACCTTCTTGCAGCAGGGGCAGCACGCTCAGGCGCTTGAGCAGGTCGAACGCGTACTGTCTTCGAATGGCAAAGACCGGCAGGCCCGGTTTCTCAAGGGCGTTATCCTGGCGGAGATGAACAAGCTCGACGAAGCGGCGAACGTCTTCATCAAACTCAGCGAAGAAGCGCCTGAACTGCCCGAGCCGTACAACAATCTGGCTGTCATTTATGCGCAGCAGAAGCAGTACGACAAGGCCAAGGTTGCGCTGGAAATGGCAATTCGCACGCATCCGTCTTACGCCGTCGCGCATGAAAATCTCGGCGATCTGTATGCCAAACTTGCACGTCAGGCCTACGACCGCGCGCTGCAGATCGACGCCGCGAACCCGACAGCCCAAACGAAGCTGAACCTCATCCGCGACATTATCTCGGTGAGCTCCCGTCCGGGAGCCTCCAAGGCCCCGGAGAAGAACGTAATCGTTCAGACCGGTTCCACTGTCACGGCCAGCTCAACAGCCAAGCCCCCTGCTTCTGCCGCACAGAGCAGTGCTGCGACAACGCCCGTCAAACCGACCGCGAGCGTGAGTGCGCCCGCCGCCGTGACGACAAAGCCCGCCACAACCGCCAGCGCACCCGCCGTAACGGCAAGCACAGCCAAACCGGCCAAGCCCGAACCCGTAGCAGAGCCGAAGGACGAAACCAAAGCCATTCGAAGCGCTGTATTGGCGTGGGCATCCGCGTGGTCTGGCAAAGAAATCAAGAATTACCTGGGCGCCTACGCCAAGGATTTTGACGTGCCTGAAGGCAAGTCGCGGAGCGCGTGGGAGAAAGAGCGAACCGATCGCGTCGGCAAGCCTGGCAGCATCAAGGTTTCTCTCTCTGACATCGATATCAACGTCGTCGGGGAGAAAGCAACAGTACGCTTCAAGCAGAACTACTCGTCTTCCTCGTTCAGTTCATCCAGCGGCAAGACCTTGATCATGGTTCAGCGCAATGGGCGCTGGCAGATCCAGCAGGAGCGTATCGGACGTTGAAACGGATGCCTTTCAAGCTGCACGCCAGCATTCTGTTTCGCTTGGTTCTTTGCCTTGGGCTCTTTATCAGCCACCCCGCAGGCGCGCCTCCTGGCGTCATGGCCGGAGTGTCTGATGCAGGACCTGATGCCACCTTGGCGCTGGTTTACCGGGACATCGCGGCCAACAAGCTCGACCTAGCGCTGACGCGCACAGAAAATCTGCTGCGCCTGTACCCGAATTTCCGGCTGGCGCATCTGGTACGTGGGGACTTGCTGCTCGCGCGCGTGCAGCCGCTGACCACGCTCGGTAACGCGGCCAATGCGCCGGCGGATCGCCTGAAGGACTTGCGGGAGGAAGCGCAGGCGCGACTCAAAGGATTTCGAAACCGACCGACGCGTGACTATATCCCCCGCTATCTGCTTCAGATGCAGGCAGATCAAAGCTATGCAATTGTCGTCGACACCTTGCAGTCACGCCTCTATCTGTTTCGTAACGACCAGGGGCGCCCGGTCTTCATTGCGGACTATTACGTGAGCCAGGGACGCGCCGGCGCATTCAAGGAACGCGAGGGTGACCTGAAAACGCCGGTCGGTGTTTACCGTGTCACGTCTGAACTGTCAGCACAGAAAATCGGCGATTTTTACGGCAAGCGTGCTTTCCCGCTGAACTACCCCAACGAGTGGGACCGCATGCAAGGCCGCAATGGCCATGGCATCTGGCTGCATGGCGTCCCGGCAGATACCTATGCGCGCCCTCCCCGCGCATCGGAAGGTTGCGTGGTGCTCGCAAATCAGGATCTGGATGCGCTCGCGGCATACATGCAGATCGGCGTCACGCCTGTCATCATCACGAATGGCGTTGAATGGCTGAGTCTGGGAGACTGGCAGGAGGAGCGCGCAGCGCTGGACAAGGCCATTGAAGACTGGCGTCAGGATTGGGAGAGTCGGGATATCGCCCGCTACATGCGCCATTACTCGAAGAAATTCAAAGCCGGTGACCAGAACTTTCAAACGTGGGAAGCACAGAAGCGTGCGATCAACGCGCAAAAATCGTGGATCAAGGTTTCCCTGAATAAGCTCAGTGCGTTTCGTAGCCCGGGCAAGGATGATCTGGCCCAGGTCAGCTTCGATCAGGACTACCGGAGCAGCAATCTGAGTAATGTTTCCCGCAAACTCCAGTACTGGATCAAGGAAGAAGGTCACTGGAAAATCATTTTTGAAGGAGCTTCCTGAATATGCTGGCTTTTGATTCCATCCGCCGCCAATGCCTCATCGTCGGTTGCGCGCTGACCCTTCTGTCAACGCAGGCGATCAGCGCGCAGCCCGCCCGAGTTGCGCTTGAGACCTCTGCCGGAACCATCACGCTCGAACTGGATGCCGACAAAGCGCCAAAGACCGTCGCCAACTTTCTCAAGTATGTCGAGGACAAGCACTATGACGGAACAATTTTTCATCGTGTCATCAGCAATTTCATGATTCAAGGCGGCGGATTGACCCCCGACATGAAAGAGAAAACAGCACGTGCGGCAATCCAGAATGAGGCCAACAATGGCTTGAAGAATACGCGCGGCACCATTGCCATGGCGCGCAAACCGGACCCACACTCGGCCACGGCACAGTTTTTCGTCAACGTTGTGGATAACGATTTTCTTGACTTCAAATCGGAGTCTCCCCAAGGATGGGGATACTGTGTCTTTGGCAAGATCGTTGAGGGCATGGAGGTTGTCGACAAGATCCGCGAGGCACGCACCGGTAACGTAGGCCCCTATCAGAATGTGCCTAATCCTCCGGTCATCATCAAGACTGCGCGAGTTCTTGCCACTAAAAAATAGACGCCGCGTCACAGCGAGTCATCAATCACTTGCGCGCCTTGACCCCGGGGCGCGCTTCAACTGGAGAATGTAATGGTCAAGCTGCACACCCGTTTCGGCACTATCACCCTTGAACTCGATGCAGAGAAGGCGCCTGAGACCGTCAAGAACTTCCTCGCCTATGTCGAAGCCGGGCACTATGACGGCACGATTTTCCACCGCGTCATCAAGGACTTCATGATCCAGGGCGGCGGCATGCTGCCGGACATGAGCCAGAAGCCGACCCGAACCACTGTCAAGAACGAGGCCAACAATGGCTTGAAGAACGACCGTGGCACCGTCGCCATGGCGCGGACATCCGAACCGCATTCGGCGTCGGCGCAGTTTTTCATTAACACGGTCGACAACGACTTTCTGAACTTCCGCAGCGAGACGACCCAAGGCTGGGGCTACGCCGTATTTGGCAAAGTCGTTGAAGGCTTGGACGTCGTCGACCAGATTCGTGCCGTCAAAACCGGACGCAGTGGCTATCACTCGGATGTCCCGGTCGAAGCCGTGTTGATCGACAAGGCTGAAGTCGTCTGACAATGCAGCACTTCATTTCTGATCTGCACCTATGCCCGGAACAGCCGGAAACGGCCCGGGCATTTCAGGCATATCTGCACGGGCCAGCCGCTGACGCAAGCGATCTGTGGATACTGGGAGATCTGTTCGAGTACTGGACGGGAGATGATGATCTGTCGTCTCCCTTTCATACCGAGATGACGAGTGCCCTCGCCGCCTTAGCGGCGAAAGGAACACGGATCCATGTTCTAGTGGGTAACCGTGATTTTCTGCTCGGGCCACTGTTTGCAGATGCGGCCCGTGCGGAACTGGTCTCAGAACCAGTGGTCATTTCCCTGGAAGGCGAGACGACCATCCTGATGCACGGTGACTCTTTATGCACTGACGACCTTGCGTATCAACAGTTCAGGGCCATGGTACGCAACCCGGCATGGCAGACCAAGTTTCTCGCCCAACCGCAAGCGCTCCGGCATCAGATCGCAGCAGATTTGCGCGCCAGAAGCGAGATGGGCAAGCAGGAGAAAGCAGCCGAAATCATGGATGTCAATCAGGCTTCTGTGACAGCCACTTTTGAAAAATACGGTGCGTCACGAATGATTCACGGGCACACGCACCGCCCCGCCTGCCACAAGCTTGTTGTCGGCGACTTGGCACGTGAACGCTGGGTGCTATCTGACTGGCATGGACGCGCGAGCTGGCTGCAAGTGGATCAGTCGGGCTGGAAGGCCAAAGTGCTCTGACGCTGCAAATTTCGCCGCAAAAAAAACCGTTCGACAACTCCTTCGAACGGTTTTTTGTTTTGACAGCACCTTCAGGCAGAACCACCCATCTGATTCAGTTCGAGTTGTTCATCCTCATCCGACTGTTTCCGCGCCGCGCCACGATTGCCTTCTACGCTATCCAGATACTCAGGCGTTATATCCCCTGTAACATAGATGCCGTCAAAGCACGAGCACTCGAACTGTTCAATCTCGGGATTCAAGCCGCCAACGGCCTTTTTCAAATCGTCAAGATCTTGATAGATCAGCGCATCCGCGCCAATCTCTGCACTCACTTCTTCAATCGTCCTAAAACCCGCAATCAGTTCCGCCCGAGTCGGCATATCAATCCCATACACGTTGGGAAATCTGACGGGGGGTGCGGCCGAAGCAAGAAAGACTTGGGTCGCGCCAGCCTCTCGCGCCATATTGATAATTTCACGGCTGGTTGTACCCCGCACGATGGAATCGTCTACCAGCAAGACGTTCTTGCCGACAAACTCCTGGTGCATCGCATTCAGTTTCTGACGTACCGACTTCTTGCGCACGGCCTGGCCCGGCATGATGAAGGTCCGGCCGATATAGCGATTCTTGACGAAACCTTCTCGGTAAGAAACCCCCAGCCGCGCCGCAAGCTCCATCGCAGAGGAACGGCTCGAATCCGGGATGGGAATGACCACATCAATTTTCAGGTGCGAGAACTCACGCTGGATCTTCTCCGCAAGATACACCCCCATCTGCACCCGGCTGTCGTACACAGATATGCCATCAATAATGGAGTCAGGGCGTGCAAGATACACATACTCGAACATGCACGGCGCATACGGACGAGGCTCAGCGCATACTCTTGACGACAGTTTTCCGTGATGGTCAATCAGTACTGCCTCACCAGGTGCGATATCACGCAGCAATTTGAAGCCAAGAACATCCACGGCGACACTCTCGGAGGCCACCATGTACTCCGTCCCCTGCTCCGTGACGTGCTCGCCGAGCACCAGCGGACGAATACCGTTTGGATCGCGAAACGCCAGCAGACCGTAACCTGCAATCATGACCACTGCTGCATAGGCCCCTCGTGCGCGCCGATGAACACCCGCGACAGCCGTAAAGATCGTGTCCTCGTCCAGGCGAAAAAACCCGTTGGATGCCACTTGTAACTCATGCGCCAATACATTGAGAAGCACTTCGGAATCGGAGTTTGTATTCATGTGGCGCAAGTCGCCGAGATACATTTCCCGCTTCAACTCGTCCGAGTTCGTGAGATTGCCATTGTGCGCAAGCATCAATCCAAACGGCGAATTGACATAGAACGGCTGTGCTTCTGCCGGATTGAAAGCAGAACCGGCCGTCGGATAGCGACAATGCCCAATCCCCCAATTCCCTTGCAGGTTGCGCATGTTCCGCGTGCGAAACACCTCGCTCGCCAGACCGGAACTCTTATGCATGTGGAAACGGCCACCTTCCGCGGTAGCAATTCCTGCTGCGTCCTGGCCACGATGCTGCAACACCTGTAAACCGTCATATAACAACTGGTTCACCGACGTTGTTGCCATCACACCGATAATTCCACACATGCGCTCACCTGTTTCAACGATACTTGATTCGCTTTGCGATGACCGCTGGAAGCCAAGGCTTGCCGGCAATCACCACCGTTTCCAACGGTGGAGCGAATACAGCCTCGCGCCACCACTCCTCTCTCGGCAGACTGGTCAAGCCAGCACCGAGAACCAGCAATACGGCCAGGATCAAGGCTCTCAACAGGCCAAAACCACCGCCGAGCAAACGATCAACAGCACTCATTCCCGCCGCAGCGAGCAGCCCTTTCAAGAACATCCGGAGCACTGCAAGAGTGATCAGCACAGCTATGAAAACTAGCGCAAATGCAGCAAGCCAGCGCAGGCTGTCACTGGTGATCGGCATGAACGTCGCAACATACGCCGCCGCGTACCAAGCAGCCGCGAGGGCGATCAGCCAGCCCAGAAGCGAGAAGATCTCGCTGACGAAACCACGCCATAAACCCAGCAGGGCGCTTAAGACTGCCAACCCCAGAAAAGCGTAGTCAAAGCCCGTCACTTGGTCGCCACAAATCCGGATAGCCCTGCCTGCTTCAACTTCGCAACCAATCCATCCGCTGCTGCCCTGTCAGCGAACGGCCCTGCCCTGACGCGCGTGTTGTTCCCGATCCGCAGCAATGAACTCTTTACGCCATGCGCCGCAGCCTTAGTTTGAACATCCCTCGCATTCGCGGCGTCACGATACAGTCCAAGTTGCACGTAAAAAACCTCTGCCTTGTCGCCCTGCACTGCCGCGGCGGGCCGATCTTCGAGGATTGCACGCGCACGGGCATCGTCACGGGGTTTGGCGTCTGCTTTCTTGGACGACGGGCTCTCACTGGTTGCGCCCTTTGGTGTTGGAGTCACCGCTGCTTTCGGTTTCGTCTCAGCAGCGGTATCCACCGGGACGGGCTCGTCTGCCTTGAGTACAAGGGGGCTTTCGACGCCACTGGCGTCCACAATCGGGGAGCTGGTCTCGCTCTGTGACACAACAGGCTGTGATGCAGCGAGCGCAGGCGAAGCCGGCGGCTTGATTGCACGAGACGTAAAATTACTGCCTTCCTGGCTTGGAATCTTGATCTGAAGATCGCTACCCACTTGCTGCGGCGGCTCGCCGTCCATCACCATCGGCAAAATGATCGCCGCCGCCAGGGCCATGGCCAGTGCGCCGACAAGACGGCGTCTGGCGCGCTTCTTCAACTCTTGCTGGGGATCGCTATCTGCCATGTGTGCTCACCGCGAGGCAACGACCGTCGCCATAACTTCTGCAACGGTAAGGAATGAACCAAAGGCGAGGATTCTATCATCCTCACCAGCGTGGCCGCGTCCATGGCGATAGGCTGCAGACGGGCTATCAAAGCACGAGATGCGGGAGGCGGTATCCCCTGCGTTGCGGATGACTTGCTCCAAATGGGCCGCTTTCGCGCCGCGCGGACCGGGGAGGTCGCACAGCAGCCAGTGGTCAACGCGCCCCCGCAGGCAGCCCAGGCTGCCCTCTATATCTTTGTCCAGCAACATGCCGCAAACAGCCCAGGTTTCTCGATAAAAGCCCATGCTTGCCAGATTTTCCGCAAGCGTGGACACAGCTTGTGGGTTGTGGGCGACATCGAGCACAACCGCTGGACGCCCGGGCAATATCTGAAAGCGTCCGGCTAATTCTACGGACATCAAGCCTTCCCGTACTGCCTGCATCGACACGGGGATCCGGCTCTCAAGTGCTTCCAGTGCGGCTAATACCGAAGCTGCATTCAACAGCTGAGTGGCGCCGCGCAAAGCAGGGTATGCGAGGCTATTGCGTCGCAACCTCTGACCGATGAAATCCCACTGCTGCTTGTCCGCGCGATAACCAAAATCACGTCCCTGCACCCGCAGCACCGAGCCGACGGCTTCGGCATGGCCCAGCAGGCTCGCTGGCGGTTGCGGGTCACCGCAGATGGCGGGTTTTCCGGGGCGGAATATCCCGGCTTTCTCGAACCCGATCGCCTCGCGCGTGTCACCGAGATAGTCCATGTGATCCATCGCTACGCTGGTCACGATCGCACAGTCTGAATCAAACAGATTCGCGGCATCCAAACGTCCGCCCAGGCCGACTTCGAGAACAATGACATCCAGGCACTGCTCGCAGAATATCCACCACGCAGCCAGCGTGCCGTATTCGAAGTACGTCAGCGGAATCTCGCCCCGTGCGGCTTCTACCGCCGCAAAGGCAGCACACAGGGTGCTGTCAGAAACATCGGCTCCGCCCAGGCGGACACGTTCGTTATAGCGTTGCAGATGTGGCGAGGTATACACCCCAACCCGGAACCCCGC
Source organism: Uliginosibacterium sp. (assembly GCA_016718265.1). Lineage (GTDB taxonomy): Bacteria > Pseudomonadota > Gammaproteobacteria > Burkholderiales > Rhodocyclaceae > Uliginosibacterium. The sequence goes on from JADKDZ010000007.1 coordinate 272,705, forward strand.
AGCAAGGAGAATCGCTTCCAGCATGGCACATGTGGAGCCTTTGCCATTGGTGCCCCCGACGGTAATCACGACAGCATCTGTGGCGGCCGACAGCGACTGACGGACGCGCCCGACACGATCCAGCGAGAGGTCAATCGAGCGTACGTGCTGTGACTCGATAAACACCAGCCAATCAGCCAGCGTTACACACGAAACGGGCATGAATCAGTTGTTGGGCGAGGGGAGTCGAGAGAGCAAAGAGAGCACCTGAGCCAGGCGCTCTCGCAACTGCCGACGGTCAACAACCATATCGATTGCACCTTTTTCAAGCAGGAACTCGGAGCGCTGAAAACCCTCAGGCAACTTCTCTCGGACCGTCTGCTCAATGACCCGTGGGCCGGCAAATCCGATCAAGGCGCCCGGCTCTGCCATCACTACATCACCGATAAATGCAAAACTGGCTGACACGCCACCCATGGTGGGGTCTGTCAGCACCGTCACAAAAGGAAGTTTCTTGGCAGACAAGCGCGAGATGGATGCCGTCGTCTTGGCCATTTGCATGAGAGACAACAGCCCCTCTTGCATGCGGGCGCCACCAGAAGCCGTCATGCAGACAAAGGGAAGCCCCTGCTCCACCGCCACTTTGACACCACGCACAAAGCGCTCGCCCACGACCGAACCCATGGACCCGCCCATAAACTCAAACTCGAACGCTGCAACAACTACCTGCACGTTACAGATCGCCCCCTGCATCACAATCAAGGCGTCGGTCTCACCGGTGTCTTCGCTGGCTGAGGCAAGGCGATCCGTGTACTTCTTGCTATCGCGAAACTTCAGCGAATCAACGGGTGCTACTTCTGCTCCCAGTTCAAATCGCCCCTCCGGATCCAGCAACAGGTCAAGACGCTGCCGGGCACGAATCCGCTTGTGATGCCCGCACTTCGGGCACACGTGCTGACTTGCTTCAAGGTCTGAGCGGTAGAGCACCGCCTCACAGGCCTCACATTTGATCCAGAGCCCTTCCGGGATCGACTTACGTGTCGGCTGATCACGTTTGATCTTCGGCGGCAACAGCTTGGTCAACCAGCTCATGTGCTCACTCCTAGACGAGAGTCATCAGGCGCATGCTGCGTCGACAGCATGACGAACACCAGACAGAAAACCCACAAGACGTTCCTGCAAACCGTTTTCTCCCAGCTCCAGTTCCTGCACGATCCGGGAGCCGATAATCACAGCGTCGGAGACCCCTGCCACTGCAGCAGCAGACGCTGCGTCACGAATGCCGAAGCCCACGCCGATCGGAAGCGAGATGTTCGCTCGCAGTTCAAGCATCTTGTCAGCCACACTCGCCACATCAAGATTCGCCGCACCTGTGACACCTTTGAGCGAGACGTAGTAAACATAACCGCTTGCCAAGCCAGCAATCCGGGCTACTCGGCTAGGAGGCGTTGTAGGCGCAAGCAGGAATATCGGATCCAGGCCGTGTCGCTTGAGAATGGCGACTCGTTCCTCCGCCTCTTCCGGAGGCAAATCGACCGTCAGCACCCCATCCACGCCAGCCGCGACGGCCTGCTGCGAAAAAGACTCGTAGCCCATCGCCTCGACCGGATTGGCATAGCCCATCAGGACAACCGGGGTATCCAGATCGTCTTTGCGGAAGGTCTCAACCATCGCAATCACCTGCTTAAGACTGACGCCATGCGCCAGCGCACGCTCAGCAGCCTTCTGGATCACAGGTCCATCCGCCATGGGATCGGAGAAAGGAACACCAAGCTCAATGATGTCGGCCCCCCCTCGAACGAGCGCATGCATCAGGCTCACCGTGATGCCGGGATTGGGGTCCCCTGCGGTGATATAGGGAATCAATGCTTTACGGCCAAGCTGCTTGAGGCTGGCAAAAGTTTTCTGGATACGTGAAGCCATTTTTCTTGTACGCCGCGACGAAAATAGTTAGCAATCAGAGTTCGATGCCGGAAAGCCGTGCCAGGGTAGGAATATCCTTGTCGCCCCGACCGGAAAGATTCACGACGATAACCTGGTCCCGACGCATGGTTGGCGCCAGCTTTCGTGCATACGCTAGGGCATGGCTGGATTCAAGTGCGGGAATGATTCCCTCAAAACGACAAAGATCGTGAAAAGCAGCCAGCGCCTCGTCATCATTGATTGCGACGTACTCGGCGCGCCCGACTTCGTTGAGATAACAATGCTCGGGGCCTACGCCCGGATAATCCAGCCCAGCCGAGACGGAGTGCGTTTCGATGACCTGACCGTTTTCGTCCTGCATCAGGTTTACGCGCTGACCGTGGAGCACGCCAGGCTTGGCACCTGTGGTGAGCGGCGCGGCATGCTTGCCGGTTTCCACCCCATGACCACCTGCCTCGACGCCAATCAAACGGACACCTGGCACTTCGATGTAGGGATAAAAAATACCAATTGCATTCGAGCCGCCGCCAACACAAGCAAGCACTGCATCAGGCTGTCGCCCCAGCTGCTCCGCGCACTGGACCTTGCACTCCTCACCAATCACCGACTGAAAATCTCGAACCAGACGAGGATAGGGGTGCGGTCCCGCACAGGTGCCTATGATGTAGTACGTCGAATCAACATTGGTCACCCAATCGCGCATTGCTTCGTTCATCGCGTCCTTAAGCGTCTTTGATCCGCTTTCGACTGGTACGACTTTGGCACCAAGCAACTTCATCCGGAAAACGTTTGGCGCTTGGCGCTTAACGTCCTCAGACCCCATATATACGACGCACTCCAGCCCATAGCGCGCTGCGACGGTAGCGGAAGCGACACCATGCTGACCGGCGCCTGTCTCGGCAATCACACGCTTCTTGCCCATTCGACGAGCCAGCAGGGCCTGACCGATTGTATTGTTAACCTTGTGTGCCCCGGTGTGATTCAGATCTTCTCGCTTGAGATAGATTTGCGCGCCGCCGAATTCTTCCGACAATCTCCGCGCGTGATAAAGCGGGCTGGGGCGCCCCACATAGTGCTTGAGCTCGTAGTGAAACTCCGCCATGAAGGCTGGATCTGCGATCGCTCGTTCGTACTCGGCCCTCAATTCATCCAGTGCGGGAATCAGGGTCTCCGCAACGAAAATCCCGCCAAACTGACCAAAATGCCCTAAGGCATCGGGCAGGTCATAGGATTGCTCACTGGTTTTTCCGGCCATCTGCATCACGTACTCCAGCTATAAAGGCATTTATCAATGCCCGATCCTTAACACCTTTGGACAACTCGACACCACTGCTGACATCCACCGCCCAAGGCCGCACCAACCTGATGGCTTCGCCGACATTCTCCGGCGTCAAACCGCCAGCCAACACAAGCGGACGATCAAACCGGGAGGGAAGCAAGCGCCAGTCAAAAGCATGACCGCCACCGCCGTAGCCATCGACCCACGCATCAACCAACAAGCCGCACGCGCTCGGATAACGGGCCGCGTAGTCTAACAGATCAAAACCCTGCCTAACCCGGGCAGCTTTCAGATAGGCCCTGCCAAAGGACTCACAGTAGGCAGCCTCTTCCTCGCCATGAAACTGCAGCAGACTGATTGGCATTGCAGAGAGAACGTCCTGAACGTGCGAGGTAGACGCATTCACAAAGAGGCCGACTATGCTCACAAACGGCGGCACCACCGCACAGAGTTTCACCGCCTGTTCGATATCGACGGCGCGGGGACTTGACGGGTAAAAGACCAGCCCAATCGCGTCCGCGCCGGCTTCCACAGCGGCCTTGACGTCGTCGACACGCGTCAAGCCACAGATTTTTGTTCGAGTGCGCATGGGTTAGTCAGAGGCAGGCACAAACAGCGGCGCGATGATACGCCCATCACCCGGCAAGTTCCACCCAGGCGGGTACGTGACGCCGCACAAATAGAGCCCGTCAGGTGAAAAGGTGGGCGGCGAGGCGGTACGATCCCGCTGTGCCAACAGGGTCGCCATGGTTGAGGGACTGCCGCCCCCTTTGCCAATGAATACCAGCGCGCCGACAAGATTGCGAATCATGTGGTGCAGGAATGCGTTAGCCTCAAAATCAAAGATCACCCAGTCCTGCTGACGGTACACGCTCGCGCGCAACATTGTCCGGACAGGCGATTTCGCTTGGCAACCCGCGGCCCGAAATGCCGAAAAATCGTGCTCCCCCAGAATTGTCCGCACCGCAAGCGCCATGCTGTCAACATTCAGGGGGGCATGAAACCACCCCACTCGGCGGCTCAACAACGCCGGGCGAACCGGACGGTTCAACAAAAGATAGCGATACATCCGGGTTTGTGCCGAAAAGCGCGCATGAAAATCCGGACCGACCTCTCTCGCCCAGGTAACCGCGACGCTATCCGGCAGGTTCGCATTCACGCCACGCACCCATGCGCTCGTAGGGCGCGTCACGCCTGCATCGAAATGAACGACTTGTGCACTGGCATGCACCCCGGTATCTGTCCGTCCAGCGCAAACGAGCTCAATCGGTGCGCCAGCAATTTTACTCACAGCCACCTGCAAGACATCTTGCACCGTGCGCCCATGCGGCTGAGTCTGCCAACCTTCATATTGACTTCCGCAGTACTCGACCCCCAGCGCTATCCTCACCATACGCACAGCCCGAACGCCACGAGACATATCAGAACGATCAAGACCAGATCCAAAACCGAGGCGCGCATCAACTGACAGGAGACCGTCACCACACTGACTTCCGACGGTCCTCGCCCACGCAGGAAATCGCGCCAATCAAGCGTGGACTCTTCGACATACTCAAGCACCAAACGCAATCGGATCGCCAGGCGCTCCCGCGGCAAACCAAGTAGCGCAAAGGGCTTTGCCAAAAGATACAAGCTGCTCACCCATTGATCCAGCGACAAGGCTTCTTGCAGACACGCAACAACCGCCGCAACCGTAAGCAAGCGCAAGAGAGGCGATACGGCAAGACGAAAACCATCATATGTGGGACTGAGTGCCTCCAGTCCAGGCAGTACCTGGATACCCGGAGTCTGCCAGGCGAACAAGACCACGATCGCCAGAGCGACATAACGCAAGCGCCGCAGCACCTTAAGATAGTGTTGGCGTGCCCGCCAAAGCGCTAAGACTACGCCGATGCCTGCCAGACCATACAGATATGGAGGCTCGGTTAACTGGGAGAGAAATACAAAAAAAAACCCGGCCGTCACAAGAACGGCCGGATGTCTTTGCTTCAGCGTAAACACGTTCGCCAGCAAGCCGATAATCAGGCCCCCAAGCGCTGCATCATGGCGCGTGCCTCATCCTTCTGGACAGCACTCCCGTCACTTACCACTTCTTCAAGCAGCTCACGAGCACCTTCGACATCACCCATTTCTTCATAGGCTCTTGCCAATTCAAGCTTCGTTGTGACTTCATCATTCACATCAATGCTGTCACCGATATCCGGCAGATCACCCAACTCGGCCATTGCAGGCGGCGCGACCGAAGTTGTCTTTGATACAGCCGCAGACGGCGCATGCAGGTTGACACTCGACAAATCCAGTGCCGGCTTCTGCGAATCGTCACTCAGCTCGAAGTCGAAATCGAGCAGACTCCCTTCAAAGTTGGTCTTCTCCAGATCGACTTCCGCGAGAGCACCTTGGTTTGCGCTCTCGATGCCTACATCCGCATCGCTCTGGTCCTCAACCGCAACAACCGGTTCAACATATTTTGGTTGAGATGGTGCGGGCTTTGGCGCGGGAGCAGGTGCTGCGACAGGGGGCTCAAGCTCATCATCGAGACCAATATCGAATTCCAGCGGCGTTTCCTGAGCGATATCCACTTCGGGCTCTGACAAAGCAGGCTGCACAGGGGCTGCCGCCAATTCTTCGCGGGGCTCGATGCGAGTGGGCAAGTCCTCAACCTCTGGCGAATCCAGATCCAGATTGAAATCCAGGTTCAGGCTGTCCGACACCGACGATGTGCCAATATCCTGAGGCAGATCAACCACGATTGGCATGTCACCAGCGCCGGTCGTCGTTGAGAGCTGATTGATGTCCCCAGGAACGGTCCAAGTGGAGCGCATCTGCGAGACATTATTAGTCCCGAAGCTCACCGGAGCTTCGTCTATCGGAGCCTCGGCTGCTGCCACCGCGGCCGAAAGGGACGAGGCAGACAAGTCCACCACAGGCACCTCAGCCACCACCGGCGCTACCGCAGCGGGCACAGCCTTGCTGGCGCCGAACAGGGGATTGGACGGGTCAATCTGCTGACCAAGCGCAACCGCTTTGGCCCAGTCGTCACCCGATCCACCCGTACGCACATGAAGGTCCGCAGCAATATTCTCGAATTGCTTCACGCTGCGTCTGGCGGCGTAAATCTCAAGCAGCTTCAGATAAATCGCGTTCCGGCCAGGGTCGGTCTTGAGTGCGTCAAGCAGGATTTCCTCTGCCTGCGCATCACGTCCGTAAGCCATATACACGTCAGCCTCTGCAACAGGATCGACGCCTTCGTCCGCGTCAATCGCCGACATGCCAGATTGGCTGAAATCCGTGTGCAGCAAACTGGTACCACCGGTATCGATGGTTTGACCAACCGCGTTGCCGAATACTGAATTCGGGCTCGTAGTTGAGACTTCACTCAGCTGCGAAAGGCCCTCATTCGCTTTCTTGCGCTTGCGCTGCTTCATCCAGAAGTAGCCGCCACCCAAGGCAACCAGACCCAGGCCGAGAAGCGGCCAAGGATTCGTCCCCTCGTCCTGACCCTCCGGACGGAATACCTCGTCAGGCTGTGCAGCCGGTACAGCCTTTGGCGGCGATGCCTCGACCACAGGCTCCGAGACTGCAGCGGTCTCAACGACAGGAGCCGACACTTCCGCCACGATTGGAGAAGCCTCTACGACAGGAGGCGTTTTAAGCTCTTCTGCCGGCTGCGACTGAACAACAGCAGGTTTCTCTTCCGCTTTCTTGACGTTCTTGGCGTCTGCTTTGGCCAGTCTCAAGGCTTCATCTGCCTTGCGCTGAGCCTCTGCGGCGAGCTGGCTCTTCAACTCAACCAGCTTCTTCAGTTCTTCAATCTGTTTTCTTGAGATCTTCGGCACGGGAGTTCGCTTCCTCCACCGCCTTGTTACGCGTTGCCAGTTCGTCCTGCAGGGCCTTCAACTGGGTTTTCGAACCCGCGTCATCGCTTGCGGCGCTCGCCTTGCCACCCGCTTTGCCAGCCTGAGTAGCCGTCACGGTTACGGTATTCTTCTGCGCTGACTGACCAGAGTTATTTTCAACTACTTTCGGCTCAACTTTGCCGGAAGAGCTTTGACCTGTCGCGTCATCTTTGGCCGGTTTCTCTGCAGCGCTCTTGCCGACTTTCTCGCGGTAAGCGTCAAAATTCGCAGCCTTGAGAACGACTTTGCGCGCTTCTCGCGGAGCCAGCTGCCGCGTTTCTTCGGCGTCCGGCACGCGCAATACCTTACCTGCGCGCAGACGATTGATATTGCCGCCAACGAAGGCATCAGAGTTCGCCTTGAACAGCGCAGCAAGCATCTGCTCCTGGCTGACTTCGACCGGCTTGACCTCAGCTGCCACCTTGTTGAGCGTATCACCGCGTTTCACCGTGTAGCCGTCGCCCGGATCACGCGGTTCGCGCGGCTCCGATTTCTCGACGAGCACGGGCTCCTTGGCCCGCTTGGTGGAGCCACTCGACTTCGTCGCAACGCTCTCCAGCGGTTTGACGACCGGCTCTTCGACCGGCACGACGGCTTTTTGCCCCTCAGGATGCTCAGGCGTCGGATCCAGCAGGAAGGTGTACTCCCGCAACAATCTGCCGCCTGCCCAATTCAATTCAAGAAGCATATCAACGAAAGGCTCGCTGAATGGCTTATGAGAGGTGATTTTGAGCACTGCGCCTTTGTCCGCGCGTCTCTCGACAGTCATCCGCACAGCAGAAAACGACCCCGAGTACTCAATATTCGCGCGCTGAAACGCATCGGGCGACGCGACTTTTGCCGTCATCGTTTCGATTTCTTCCGCGGAGGCAGAAATCTCCACCTCGGCGCGCAAGGGCTGACCCAAGGCGCTCAATACATTGATACGGCCAAGTCCTGCAGCGCCAGCGCCCCCGGAGAAGGCCAACATCATCGCTGCAACCAGAGAGCTACGAAGCATTGGTGTTTTCATATTTATTACGAATGGCGCTGACCGCTACCACCGTCTCTTAGAGTTAGAGATGTAAGATCAAAATAACATCAACAAGTTATCGTCGCAAGCTAATGCTTTTCTTGAGTATCACTTAGCCGACGGACGAGCACTCAAAAAAACAACAGTCGCGTAAAAACCCCGAATTTGAAAAACTCACAAGCAAGACTGCAAAACGGTCCGATTCTGTACAAATACTGAAAATACACAAGGGCAGCCGACAATCGGCTGCCCGGAGACCCGCATGAACACTAACCCATCAGGCTTCGAGCACGATCCGGAGCATGCGCCGGAGAGGCTCTGCGGCACCCCATAGCAACTGATCGCCCACCGTAAAGGCTGCCAGGTACTCTCCGCCCATGGCCATCTTGTGAAGACGGCCCACCGGCACGTGAAGTCGCCCGGTGACCGCGTTGGGCGCCAATTCGCGCTCAGAGATTCTCGCGTTCATTCGGGATGACGCGCACCCAGTCGTTGGCGCTAGCCAGAATGCTGTGAATCTCATCCAACGGTACATCCTGGCGCAACTTGATCGTCAGCGCCTGGCTGTGGCAGCGCATGGCGCCGATGCGCACGCACAGGCCATCAATCGGCACCGAACCTGCAGAACGGAACGCAGGCTTGCCGAGGATCTTGTTGCACTCGGCCCCACCCTTCCACTCTTCCTTGCTCTGACCATGCTCGTAGGGCACGTCGATCCAGGGAATCAGGCTGCCAGCCAGCGGCACGCCACGGAAATTCTTCACCGGCATCTCGGCGGAACGCATGGTCTCCGCCACCTTGCGATCGATTTCGAGAATCGCTGACGCGGGATCGGCCAACAGATCGGCTACAGACGCATGGATCGCCCCCATCTGGGCGATCAGCTCGCGCATGTTTTGCGCGCCCGCGCCCGAGGCGGCCTGATAGGTCATCGAGCTCGCCCACTCCACCATATCGTTCTGGAACAAGCCGCCCAGCGCCATCAGCATGAGGCTGACCGTGCAGTTGCCGCCAATGTAGTTCTTGACGCCACGCGCCAAACCATCCTGGATCACGTTCTTGTTGACCGGATCAAGAATGATGATCGCGTCGTCCTTCATCCGCAGGCTGGAGGCGGCATCAATCCAGTACCCTTGCCAACCTGTCGCGCGCAGTTGCGGGAAGATCTCGTTGGTGTAGTCGCCACCCTGACAGGTGATGATGACATCCATCCGGCGCAGGTCATCTATGGACTTCGCGTCTTTCAGCGCAGCGCCGCCGCCCTCGGCTGGGCCTTCTCCACCGACGTTCGAGGTGGTGAAGAACACCGGCTCGATCAGCGCAAAATCCCTTTCCTCACGCATGCGCTGCATGAGCACCGAACCGACCATGCCGCGCCAGCCAACAATACCTACTCGCTTCATTTTGCTTACCTTTTCCTGGAATGTCTCCGCTCGTCGTTCGTCCTGTCTCCGCCGCCGCGGAGACCCAAGCGACGCGACAGGACTAAACCGTCGTCGTGGTTTTTGTCGACAGGGTCGTGGTCGAAGGGGTGGTTGCAGCAGAACGAACAAAGACCTCCGCCGCGCGGAAGCCTTCGCCGAAAACAAACGGGAGGAAGTTCTGCTGCATCCCCTTACAGCCCCATCAGAGCGCGGCGATCACCGCATCGCCCATCTCGCGCGTACCGACGCGCTTCGTACCTTCTTCCCAGATATCGCCTGTGCGCAACCCGGACGCCAGCACTTTCTTGACGGCGTTTTCGATGCGAACGGCCGCCGCTTCGTTGTTGCCGCTGTAGCGCAACATCATCGCGGCAGACAGGATCGTTGCCAGCGGATTGGCCACGCCCTTGCCGGCGATATCCGGCGCCGAACCATGGCTCGGCTCATACATGCCCTTGTTGTTCTGATCCAGCGAGGCCGACGGCAGCATGCCGATCGAGCCGGTCAGCATCGAAGCCTCATCCGACAGGATGTCGCCGAACATATTGCCGGTCACCATCACATCGAACTGCTTCGGCGCGCGCACCAGTTGCATGGCGGCGTTATCGACCAGCATGTGCGAGAGCTCGACGTCCGGATAATCCTTCGACACCTCGATCATCACGTCACGCCACAGCTGGGTCGTTTCCAGCACGTTCATCTTGTCGATCGAGCAGACCTTCTTGTTGCGCTTCTGCGCCGCCTGGAAGGCCACATGACCGATGCGACGAATCTCGTCCTCGTTGTAGATCATGGTGTTGCGGCCCACACGCTTGCCGTCTTCGGTGGTGATGCCACGCGGCTCGCCAAAGTAGATGCAGCCCGTCAGCTCGCGCACTATCAGGATGTCCAGCCCTGCAACCACCTCTGGCTTCAGCGTGGACGCGTTCGCCAGTTCGGGGTACAGGATCGCCGGGCGCAGGTTGGCGAACAGGTTCAGATCCTTGCGGATGCCCAGCAGGCCACGTTCGGGGCGCTGCGGACGCGGCAGCACATCCCACTTAGGGCCGCCCACGGCGCCGAGCAGCACGGCATCGGCCGCACGCGCGATCTTCTGGGTCGCTTCCGGGTAAGGCGAGCCGGTCGCATCCACCGCGCAGCCGCCCAGCTGCGCATACTCCAGCTCGAACTTCAGCCCGTCAGTTTTGAGCGCTTCCAGCACACGCACCGCTTCCGCGATGATCTCGACGCCAATCCCGTCGCCGGGCAGAACACAGATCTTCATCTTCACATCCAATAAAAAGTGGAAACCGAATTCGCCGAAGCCTCAGACCGGCCCCGAAAAGTCAAGATTATACGGGGCTTCTGCCCTTGCAGCCGAGCCGTTCGCACTCAGTCCGCATTCTTCAGCCCTCGCCAAAGCACCAGACCGCCAGCCAGCGCCAGGACCGAGCTACAGGTAAACGCCCACCCTGCCCCCAGGCTCACCCACAGCCAGCCGCTGCTGAAGCTGCCGATGATGCCGCCGGCACCATAAGAAATACTGCTGAACCATGCCTGCCCCTGCGCCTGATGGGCGTCGCCAAACCAGCGGTGAATCGCACTCACCGCCGCCAGATGGCACAAGCCGAAGGTAGCGCCGTGCAGACACTGCGCCAGCACCATCACCACCGGATAGTCGACACACCAACCGATCACCGCAAAACGCAACACGCCGCAGCCAAAGGCAAACATGAACAGGTGCCGCAAGGAGAATCGCTTCATCACACGATGCCCACGCGCCATGAGCACGATCTCGGCCAGCACGCCCAGGGTCCACATCATCCCCGCAACGGTTTTGCTATACCCCGCCCCCACCAGGTGAATCGTGTAGAACACGTAGAGCGTGCCGTGGGCAGCCGTCATCAGCATGACGCCGATCAGCACGGCCAGCACCTCGCGCCGGCGCAAGATCTCCATGACCGACGAGCCGTGGCTGCGCGGCGCCATCGCCGCATCCGGCATGCAGAACGCGCAGCCGGCCGTTGCCATCAGCATCGCCAGACCACCCCAGTACACCCACTGGATACTGGCACGCTCCAGCCACCACCCCATCAACAGCACGGCAACCACGAAGCCTACCGAGCCCCACAGGCGAACCTGCCCGTAGCGACCAGACTCCTTGCCCAGGTGCGCCAGCAGCAGCGCCTCGGTCAGCGGCCCCTGCGCGGCCCAGAAGAAGCCCATGCAGGCGAGCGCCGCGATTAACGGCCAGACGCCGCCATCCCAGATCAGGGTGGCGAAAGCCGACGCCGACAGAACCGCCGCGAGGCGAACGATGGGCGTTCGCTTGCCAAGGTGGTCCGCCAACATGCCCCAAGGCGCCGGCGCCAGCAGGCGCACGACCTGGAGAATTGCCATCAGCATGCCGATCTGCTCGGACCCGTAACCCTTGTGTTGCAGGTACAGGCCAAAGAAGGGCATGTAGATGCCCATGAACGCGAAGTAGGAAAAGAAGTACGCCGCCAGGCGGCGGAAGGGGATCGCTTGAGTCACGCGTTGGGTTCGATCAGTCCTGCGGACCCGGCACCGCCTGCACGCCGTCGGGCGCCAGCGCCTTGATTGCAGGCACCGCGGTCTGCACATCGCCGTTCTGCGCGCGCTGGCGCAGTGCATGTTCAATCAGCACCAAGGCCAGCATGGCCTCAGCCACGGGTGTCGCGCGGATCCCGACACAGGGGTCGTGCCGGCCGGTGGTCATCATCATCACCGCCTGCCCGTCGCGATCAATCGAGCGCCGCTCCTGTGGCAAGGACGACGTTGGCTTGATGGCGATCGAGACGCGGATATCCTGCCCGCTCGAAATCCCGCCCAGCACGCCGCCGCCATGATTCGAGAGGAAGCCCGCCGGCGTCAGCTCGTCGCAATGTTCCGTGCCGCGCTGCGCCACACAATCGAAACCGTCGCCGATCTCCACGCCCTTCACGGCGTTGATGCCCATCATCGCGTAGGCGATGTCAGCGTCCAGGCGATCAAATACCGGCTCACCCCAGCCGGCCGGCACGTTCGTCGCCATCACTTCGATCCGCGCGCCAATCGAATCCCGCGCCGCGCGAATCTCGTCCATATAGGTTTCAAGCTGCGGCACGATCTCGGCATTCGGCGAGAAAAAGGCGTTCTGCGACACTTCGTCCCAGCTCACGAAGGGAATCTTCAGCGCGCCAAGCTGGCTCATGAAGCCGCGAACCACCACGCCATAACGCTCGCGCAGCCACTTCTTTGCAATCGCCCCGGCCGCCACGCGCACCGCCGTCTCGCGCGCCGAAGAACGGCCACCGCCACGGTAATCGCGCACGCCGTACTTGTGTTCATACGCGTAATCCGCATGCCCGGGGCGGAAGGTGTTCATGATCTTCGAGTAATCGCCGCTGCGCTGATCCTGGTTGCGGATCAGCAAGGCGATGGGTGTTCCCGTCGTTTTGCCCTCGAACACCCCGGAGAGGATCTCCACCTGGTCTGGCTCCTTGCGCTGCGTCACGTGCCGCGAGGTGCCAGGCTTGCGCCGATCCAGCTCGGACTGGATATCGGCCTCGGTCAGTGCCAGGCCGGGAGGGCAGCCATCCACCACACAACCGATTGCCGGGCCGTGCGACTCGCCAAACGAAGTCACGGAAAAGAGCGTGCCGAAAATGCTGCCTGACATGGACGAAGACCGGAAAGGAAGGAGACGGGGGCAGAATTCTAACATGCCCGGCCAGCCCGCTTTCGGCGCGCCGCTCCCCGCCACCTCCATCGTCAAGCGCCGCAGCTGCTGGACTTCTTCGGCACACCGTGCCCTGCAGGCGCGTCCGCCGGGCGCTTCAGGCAGGGCAGGCTGCAGATGGCCGTCGGACGAGGCTCTCCGGGCACCTGCATTTCCAAGGCACGGCCTGCCCAGACAGGAAACCAGCGGCGATCGCGCGCGCTTCGCAACACCCTGCCTCACAGCCATGACGAAGCGGCGCATGCTCTCGCCGTCCGCCGCCCCCTTTCAATCTCGTGCACCGGGCTCCAGCAGGCCAAGCTCGGATCAGCGAGCCAATCTATACGTTTTGCATAATCAACAACCGGTTTGAATCCGACGAACGGTTATCACAAAATGCCATCGGGTTTTTCACAAACCTGCCCGACATACCGTTCGTCGGAAGAATTCCGGGCCGTAAAGCTTTCCGTTCATCCTTAATAATTGACCGTTTGTCCAAACAAACAATCCGGCCATCCAGAAATTCTGAAGCGTTTTCTGACGCCCGCTACATTGTTTCTCAATACCCTATAACGACTCAGGGCGCGCACTGCGACCCTGCTTCACGGAGAAGAAGTATGCGCAATATGCATTGGGCCGCCCCGCTGCTGGCGGCGGGCTTGAGCCTATTCCTGAGCAGCTGCGGTGGCGGTGGTGGCGGCGGCTCGGAGAACAGCGGTGGTACGGCACCCCCGGTCGTACAGATCAGCAGCCTGCCGGGCGCCGGCGGCACACCCCCTGCGCAGCCAAGCCCCGAGGCCCGTCCCGGCGCTGCCGACGCTGCGCGCTTCCTCAGCCAGGCCAGTTTTGGCGCTCACTCACCAGCGGAGATCGAAGCCCTGCGCGTGAAGGGCTATCCGCTCTGGCTGTGGGAACAATTCAATACCGACACCTTGCTCCACACCAGCTATCTCGATCAGCAGCAGTGGCGCAATCTCGACGACAAGAAGCGCCCGTATGCCACCGACGAGATGAGTTACGAAGCCATCTGGCAACAATGGCTGTTCGGCGCTGACCAGTTACGGGCGCGGACGGCTTTCGCGCTCTCACAGATCGTGGTGATCTCGAACATCGCGCCGGATATTCGCCCCTACGCCATGTCCAGCTATTGGGACATGCTCAACCGCAATGCCTTTGGCAACTACCGAACCCTGCTGAGGGAGGTGACCCTGCATCCGGCCATGGGCTACTACCTCAACATGATCAACAGTGAGCGGGACAATCCCGAGACCGGCGCACACCCGAACGAGAACTACGCCCGGGAGATCCTGCAGCTGTTCTCCATCGGCCTGGTCAAGCTCAACCTCGACGGCAGCCCTCGTCTCGACAGCAATGGCAAACCCATTCCCGCCTATGACGAATCCATTGTTCAGGGTTTTGCCAAGGCCTTCACCGGCTGGAGCTACCCGAATGCCACCGGCTGGGACGACGCCGACGAAGGCGTGAAAGAAGCCTGGATGGGCGAGATGAAACCCTTCGCAGCCATGCATTCCCCCGAGGCCAAGAAGCTCCTTGATGGCACCACCCTGCCCGCGGGGCAAACCATCGAGAAAGACCTGAACGACGCGCTGGACAACATCTTCAACCATCCGAACGTCGGCCCCTTCGTCTCGCGTCAGCTCATTCAGCGACTGGTCACCAGCAACCCCAGCAAAGCCTATGTCACGCGGGTCGCCAGCACCTTCAACAACAATGGCAGCGGCGTTCGCGGTGATCTGCGCGCGGTGGTTCAAGCCGTCCTGCTCGATCCGGAAGCGCGCACAGTCGCCCCGACCAATTACGGCAAGCTGCGCGAACCGGTGATCCGCTTCGCCAACATGCTGCGTGCGCTCAATGCCAAGAGCAAGAACGGGCGTAACGCCATCCATTACCTCGACAGCTCCGACAACGGTCTCGGCCAGAGCCCGCTGCTCGCGCCCTCGGTCTTCAATTTCTATTCACCCAACTACCGCATGCCCGGCCCGATTGCGCAGGCCAGCCTGTATTCGCCCGAATTCCAGATCACCACTGAAACCACCGTCGTCGGTTCGCTCAATTTCTTTGCCGATCTCTTCAATTCCGGCGGCTATGGCTGGGACGATTCGCGACTCGAACTCGACTTCAAGACCCTCGAAAGCCAGGCCGCTACGCCCGAGACGCTGGTCAGCACGCTGGACGCGCTGTTCTGCAATTACCAGATGCGCAGCGCCTTGCGTAACCGGCTGCTCACCCTGATCCAGGCCTACCCCGCCGACGAGCCCGGGACCCGCGTGCGGGCCGCGCTCATGCTCATCAGCCTCTCCCCAGATTTCGTGGTGCAACGATGAAAACTCCCTTCACTCCGGGCCTCGCCACCCCCAACCGGCGCCGCTTTCTCAAGATCACCGGCTCGCTCGCCGGGCTCGGCCTGCTCAGCCAGTTCGACACCCTCGCGCAAGCGGCCGCGGACGACGATTACCGCGCCCTGGTCTGCATCTTCATGTATGGCGGCAATGACAGCAGCAACCTGCTGCTGCCCTACGAGTCCAGCGAATACAACCGCTACGCCGCCGCGCGCAGCAACCTGGCCCTACCGCGCGACGGCCTGCTGCCCATCAGCCCCAGCAATACGCAAGGCATCCGCTATGCACTGCATCCCGCCATGGGGGGCCTCCAGCAACTCTTCAACCAGGGCAAGGCGGCCTTCGTTGCCAATGTCGGCCCGCTGATGGTGCCGACGAGCAAGGCGCAATGGGAGGCACGCTCGGTGCCTCTGCCGGATAACCTGTTTTCGCACTCCGACCAGCAGAACCAGTGGCAGGCCGCGTTGTACCAGACGCCGCGCTCCGGCTGGGGCGGGCGGCTGGTCGAGCGCATGGTCAGCAGCGCGGCGCCCAACCGCGGCTACAGCGTGGTCTCCGTCACCGGCGGCAATCTGTGGGAGACCAGCGATACCGTACTCACGCCCTACAAGGTCTCGTCCTCCGGCAAGTTCGGCTTCGATTTCTACCAGGCTGGCAACACCCGCGACCCCCTCTCGGCCGCGATCAGCGAAACCCTGAACGAAAAACACGCCGACCTGTTCGAGCAATCCTGGCTGGATGTCATGGGCCGTTCCATCGATGTGCAGCGCGTGCTGACCAACGCCCTGAGCGGCAGCACGCTGGCGACCGTGTTCCCGGAGACCGACCTGGGCAACCAGCTGAAGATGGTGGCCCGCCTCATCTCCGCGCGCGACAAACTGGGGCTCAAGCGGCAATGCTTCTTCTGCGGGATCGGCGGCTTTGATACCCATGGCGATGACCAGCTGACGCGGCAGAACGAGCTGTTTGGCGAGATCAGCGCCGCCGTCGCCGCCTTCCAGGCTGCCACCACCGAGCTGGGCGTCGCCGACAAAGCCACCGTCTTCAGCGCCTCGGATTTCGGCCGCACCTTCACTTCAAACGGCCGTGGCTCCGATCACGGCTGGGGCAGCCACCACTTCGTCGTGGGTGCTGCCGTGCAAGGGGGCAAACTCTACGGCAGCTATCCCAGCCTCGTCGTGGGCGGGCCGGATGATTCCGGCTCACAAGGCAACTGGATTCCGACCACCTCTGTCGAGACCTACGCCGCCACACTGGGCCGCTGGTTCGGTGCAGACGCCACCACACTGGCCGAGGTCTTCCCGCGTCTGGGCTACTTCAACCCCGATGCAGGATTCATGGCCTGAGCCACGCAAAGTCAGACAGCCTGCGTCGGAGGCCCTGGCAGGCACTCAAAACGCCCTTGCCAGGAGCCGCACCAGCCGGACTTCGCAGCACCCCTGCCCCACAGCCAAGCGGCGTAAGCCTGACAGGCATGCGTATCAGAGATGAACGGATGTTGTAATGTTAGAACTAGCCCCTTTCCGCCTTTTCCGCACGCGCTGGCTACGACCCCCGCGCCGCCGTCACCCTCTGGCAGAAGATGGCCCAAGCGATCGAAGGCGCGCGGCAGTGCGCGGACGAGCAAGTGATGCCAGCCTGAAGAAGCAGCACCGCCCCGCTCCCGCCAACGCCCGATCCGCACACCTCGCGGATTCCTCTGGCGTCACCCGAACACACCCGGCCGACCGGACGAGGCGCTTAAGGCACCCGGCTCAGGCTGCGAAGCGCGCCACACGCCGGCGAGCCGCGGCGAGCAGCAGCCGCGAATAGATCCGGTGGAAACCCAGCAATGCTTGGAACTCCCAGCCGAGCTTGCCGCCTGGCCGGGTGGGCAGCACGGCAGACCCAAACCGCAAGGTGGTCACCGGCTGAGGGCCGGCTTGCACCTCAACACTCAGCCAGGATCGCGTGGGGCCCGCCTCAAGAAGGATCTGCCCAGCCGACCGTGCCTCCACCTTCCAGGCCGAAAACCGCTCGACCTCCGCGCGCGCAAGCTGCAAGGCCTGCGCATCACTCGACGCCAAACCCAACACATGTGCGAGCAGCCAACGCTCCAGCTTGAAGAGTGGCGTGGTGTAAAAGGCAAAGACGAACTCGGCCAGACTGACCGAGCCATCAACCGACACGGCATAACAGTCGGTGAAGGCGCCAGGCAGCCTGTGCGCATTCAGCAGAGAATCGGTCGGGATGGGACAGGGTGCAAGCATGTTCGTACTCGGTGAGAGTGGCGCAGCGCGCGCGGGCCGTGCGACCGATCATAGCGCCCTTGCGGACTCAACGCTCAAGCGCAGATGAAACCGGCGGGATCTGTCGTGCCACATTTACATGGATGCGACACGTCGGCGCCCCCTTTTTTCCGATCGCCGCTATCGACGCAAGAGACACTTCACGTCAAGCAGCATGCAATCGAAACGATGTCCGTCGAGCGCGATAACAGAAGGGCATAGCACGGGGATGTTCATCTGCATTTGGCGGGACATGTATCGGACAAGTTTTCCACCACAAAAATCCTGGTGCGCCGTGTGCGCAACCAATAATCAAGAACCAAGTGCGCGAAGGTGCAACAAACAAAAGCGTCGGCAGGAAAACAAATGCGTGGGGCGTACGCAGGTGTTTGTTCGCCCCTATTGACGGGGATGGTTAATGGGTGACCCCTTTTTACAGCAGCTGCTATCCCAGCCTGGTCGTCGGCGGCGCCGACGCCAGCACGCTGGCCGAGGTCTTCCCGCGCCTGGGCTACTTCAACCCCAATGCCGGATTCATGGCCTGAGCAGCATTAAGTCAGGCAGCGAGCGCCGGCGGCACTGCCGAATACCCCCTTGCCAGCAGCCGCACCAGCCGGACTTCGCAGCACACCCTGCCCCACAGCCAAGCGGCGTAAGCCTGACAGGCTTGCGTATCAGAGATGAACGGATGTTGTAATGTTAGAACTGACCCCTTTTCCGGTGACAGATGACATTGCACTCTAACGCCGAGCTAAGCGGCAGTTTTTAAGTTGTAGTTTTGTGGAATACTTTTGCGCAGCAAAACCACAAAACTGCGACTTAAAAACTGTCCAGCCACGAAGTGGCGGTGCTTGAGCGATTTGTTATGCTCTACAGACCGCCAGAAGGATCAATAAAACTACCTGTTACAAATGATGATTTTTCAGTGCCAAGCCAATATATTGCCTCTGCAACTTCTTTAGCCTCACCACCTCTTTGCAAAGGGATTTTACACTTTAGCCTTTCAACTCGATTAGGTTCACCGCCAGACGCATGCATTTCCGTATAGATAAGTCCAGGACGGACAGCATTAACCCTAATTCCTTCAGCAGCAACCTCTAACGCCAAGCCTCTAGTTAATGTATCTACTGCTCCTTTTGAGGCTGCGTAGTCAATATATTCATTTGGAGAACCGCTTTTTGATGCCATAGAAGATACATTTACAATAGCGCCACCCGTACCCCCATTTTTTATAGACATTCTTTTAATTGCTTCTTTGCAACAAAGAAAACAACTAATTACATTTGTTTGAAGAATCTCATTAAAGCGCTCTTCTGTAATGTCTACCAAACGACATTGATCTTTCAAAATAGCTGCATTATTTACCAAAACTGAAACGCGACCTAATTCAGCATCTACAGTTTCGAATAATCTAACCACCTCGCTAGCTATAGAAACATTAGCCTTGACAGATATGCAACGACCACCCATTTTTATGATTTCACCCTTAATTTTTTCTGCAGCAATATCATTTGAAATATAGTTTATACAAATAGCATAACCATTTTTAGAAAACAGTTTTGCAGTTTCTGCACCAATACCTCTACTTGAACCTGTAATTATTACAACCTTGCTCATAGCTATTTAATTCTCCTGCATAACGCCAGTCGCGGCAGTTTGTAAGTTGTGCGTTGTGGAATATTTTTGCGAAGCAAAACCACAAAAGCGCAACTTACAAACTGTCCAGTGGAGGCGAAGCCGTAACGGTGCTGCAACGCCTTGTTAAATTTGTGCAAATGTTTGGGATGAAATGGCGAGATAAACCCATAGATTTCCCTTTTTATGTGTTTCAGGTTCTCCTGAACCTCCTAAGCATGGATATGGGGTTGGAATATACACTTCATATTCTCCAAGTTGACCGCAGTGTTCTTTAACACGCGCTATAAAGCTTTTTTGTACTACACGTTCTTGAAAGTTAGGGTTATTCATTACTGTTTGCTTAAATTCTTCCCAATCAGTGAATCCCATTTGGTGAAATTTATTAGCCATTACTAACAAAATTCCAACCTCATTTGTTTTCGAATTAACTAAAAACAAATCACCAAGATCTGTATACGCTTTAACTTGATCGAAATCACCAGCAATAGAGGCCCAGCCATCCAGCCATTCTTTTCCTCTTATTTCATCAAGGTAGTGATACATACTTTTCTCTTAATTTAACTTGATATAGGGAGACAGCTTTGCCTTTGATCACCGCCATGCGCTCCCTAACATCGCACGACCGTCTGGCCAGGAATGGCTTGCAGACTTCGTTTCCGCTGCTATGCTGTGTTTTTATACAGCATTAACAGAATCATGAAAAACCTCACGGCGCCTTTGCCACCGCTGCGCTCAGGCAAGTTACTGGATCAGTTGCGCGAGCGCATCCGCTATCTGCACTACAGCTTACGGACTGAAGAGGCGTATGTCTATTGGGTGCGCGGTTTCATCCGTTTTCACCGGCTGCGCCACCCGGCGGAAATGGGCGCACGGGAGGTGGAACAGTATCTCGGCTGGCTGGTGAGCGAGCGTAAGGTTTCAGCTTCCACACATCGCCAGGCCTTGTCGGCCTTGCTGTTCCTCTATGAGAAGGTGCTGGGCAAAAACCTGCCCTGGCTGGCAGAGATTGGCCGACCACGTGTCCAGAAGCGCTTGCCGGTGGTACTGGTACCGGACGAGGTAGCGCGCATTCTGGCCTTGCTGGAAGGCGAGCATCGCCTGTTTGCACAGTTGCTCTACGGAACCGGTCTACGCATTTCCGAGGGGCTGCGCCTGCGGGTGAAGGATGTGGATTTTGCGCACAATTCGATCATTGTTCGGGAAGGTAAAGGTGGCAAGGATCGCGTGGTGATGTTGCCGCAAAGCCTGATCCTTGGCTTGCGCACACAACTTGTGCGGGCACGTGCCTTGTGGGCGGCAGATGTGGCGAACGGCGTGCCCGGCGTGGAATTGCCGGACGCGCTGGCGCGCAAGTATCCGCGTGCAGGCGAAGCGTGGTCGTGGTTCTGGGTGTTTCCGCAGGCAGATTTATCCAAAGACCCGCGCTCGGGCGTCATCCGCCGTCACCACCTGTATGACCAGACTTTTCAGCGTGCTTTCAAGCAGGCGGTTCGCCGGGCAGGCGTCGCGAAACTGGCGACACCACATACCTTGCGCCATTCGTTCGCGACCAGTTTGCTGCAGTCGGGTTACGACATCCGCACGGTACAGGATTTGCTCGGGCACTCGGACGTCAAGACCACGATGATCTACACCCATGTGCTGAATGTGGGTGGCATGGGGGTGCGTAGCCCGATGGATGCGTTGGTGGCGCATTGAGTCGCGACGCAAGCGGTAGCTCCCCTGCAATCACCTGCCTGCAGAGGCAATCCCCGCCTGGCTGTGCAGCCTGCACACCCTGCCCGCCAACACTAAAAACCTTCCCGGGCAGCCTTGCCAGCGCACGCGGGGCGGGTTTCCGCGATAATGCGGGCCTGCCTGCGGCCGGTGTGCCGCCTTGTTGCCCGCAAAAAATCATGAGCAAAACCTACGAAGTCCGCCCCGAGCAATCTGTCGAGCTGCTGAAGGAACTGCACATCCTGACACGTGACGGCAAGATGAATCAGGATAGCCGCCGCAAGCTGAAACAGGTGTATCACCTGTTCCAGTTTATCGAGCCTTTGCTGCAGGCTGCGTTGGCGGAGCATGCGGACCTGAGCCTGGTGGACCACG
This sequence comes from Uliginosibacterium sp., assembly GCA_016718265.1. Lineage (GTDB taxonomy): Bacteria > Pseudomonadota > Gammaproteobacteria > Burkholderiales > Rhodocyclaceae > Uliginosibacterium. Next base: position 294,274 of record JADKDZ010000007.1, read on the forward strand.
GGGCGGGCAAGTCTTATCTGGGCTTCATTCTCTACGACCTGTTTTTCAAGCTCGCCGCACCCCAGGGCCAAATCTGGGGCATCGAGACCCGTGACGAGCTGGTGAGCCGCTCGCACGCGCTGGCGCAGCGCCTGGGATTTGGCGGGATGCGTTTTCTGAATCTCTCGGTGGCGGAATCGATCCATTCCAGCGAGATTCCGGCGCGGGTGGATATCGTCACTGCCCTGCATGCCTGCAATACCGCCACCGATGATGCGATCCGCTTTGCGTTGGCGCGGCAGGCGCGCTTCATCGTGCTGGTGCCCTGCTGCCAGGCGGAAGTGGCGGCGGAGCTGCGCCGGACCAAGGGGGCGACGCTGGGCAAATCCGCGCTGACCGAGATCTGGCGCCACCCGATCCATACCCGCGAATTCGGCAGCCACCTGACCAATGTGCTGCGCTGCCTGCAGCTGGAGGCGCACGGCTATCAGGTGAATGTGACGGAGCTGGTGGGCTGGGAGCATTCGATGAAAAACGAGCTGATCATCGCCAGCTATAAAGACGCGCCCCGCCAGCGTGCGGCCCTGCGCTTGCAGGCACTGCTCGCGGAAACCGGGCTGGAATCACTCGCGGACCGTTTCTTCACCGGCGAAGCCACGGCCTGAGGCCCTACCCGCCATGACCGCGCCACGCCGCATCGCGCATCTCGACATGGATGCGTTCTACGCCTCGGTGGAGCTGCTGCGCTACCCGACTTTGCGCGGGCAACCCGTGGTGATTGGCGGGCGCAAGATGCCAGCGCCATTACCCATGCCAGATGGCTCGCTGCGCTGTGCCCGCCTGCGCGACTATGCCGGGCGCGGCGTGGTGACCACCTCGACCTACGAGGCCCGCGCGCTGGGCGTGTTTTCGGGCATGGGCATCATGAAGGCGGCGCAGCTCGCGCCCGAGGCTTTGCTGCTGCCGGCGGATTTTGACGAGTACCGGCGCCTGTCGCGGCTCTTCAAGGCCGCGGTGGCGAGCATTGCGCCGCAGATCGAAGACCGTGGCATTGACGAGATCTACATCGATCTCACCGAACTGGACGGCGAGACCCGTGCGCTGGCGCAGCGCATCAAGCAGGCGGTGCGCGACGCGACGGGCTTGTCCTGCTCGATCGGCGTGTGCCCGAACAAGCTGCTCGCCAAGATCTGCTCGGACCTTGAAAAACCGAACGGGCTGACGGTGCTGGGCATGGACGATCTGCCCACCCGCATCTGGCCGCTGCCGGTGCGCAAGATCAATGGCATCGGCCCCAAAGCCGAGGGCAAGCTCAAGGCGTTGGGCATCGACACCATCGGCCAGCTCGCCACCGCTGCGCCCGAATGGCTGATCGAGCAGTTCGGCGCGAATTACGGCCACTGGCTGCATCAGGCGGCGCACGGCATTGACGAACGCGAGATCGTCACCCATTCCGACCCCAAATCGATCAGCCGCGAAACCACCTTCGAGCACGACCTGCACCCACGGCAAGACCGTGCCCGGCTCAGCGAGATTTTCACCAGCCTGTGCCAGCGCGTCAGCGAAGACCTGCTGCGCAAGGGCTGCCAGGGCAAGACCATTGGCATCAAGTTGCGCTACGACGACTTCAGCACCGTGACCCGCGATCTGACCCTGCCCCAGGCCACGCGCGATGCCACGGTAATTCGCCGCGCCGCCGGCGAGTGCCTCAAGCGCGTGCCGCTGGCACGGCGCCTGCGCCTGCTCGGCGTGCGCGTCTCGGCCCTGCAACTGGATGGCGACACCCCGCCCGACACCCCCCAGGGCGAACTGCCCTTCAACGCCTGAGCACGCCCACATGTCCGCCAGCCCTTATCAGCCGCCTCCGCCGCAAGCGCTCGACCCGATATTTGCCGACGCCCAGCTGGTGGTGGTCAACAAGCCCGCAGGCCTGCTCTCGGTGCCCGGGCGCGGCGAGGGGATGGACGATTGCATGGCCCACCGCGTGCAGGCGGAATTCCCCGATGCGCTGATCGTGCACCGGCTGGATATGTCCACTTCTGGCCTCCTGGTGCTGGCGCGCGGGGCCGCCGTGCACCGCGCACTCTCCATCGCCTTTCAGTCGCGTGCGGTGAGCAAGCGTTATGTCGCGGTGGTGGCGGGCCGGCTCGCGCAGGCCAGCGGCGAGATCGACCTGCCGCTGATCTGTGACTGGCCGAACCGCCCCCGCCAGATCGTCGACCGGCAGATCGGCAAGCCCTCCCTCACCCGCTACCGCGTGCTGGCCTACGACGCGGCGCGGGACTGCAGCCGGGTCGAGCTCGAACCCATCACCGGCCGCTCGCATCAGCTGCGCGTGCACTTGCAGCAGCTCGGCCACCCGATTCTGGGCGACGACCTCTACGCGCCGGAAGCGATCCGCACCGCCAGCCCGCGCTTGCTGCTGCATGCCGAATGGTTGGAAATCCCCCACCCCGCCAGCGGACTCCGCCAGCAGTTTGAGAGTACCGCGCCGTTCTGAGGCGGGCCGCGCGCTATCGTATTCCCGCGCAGGCGGATATCCAGCGACTTTCACTTCACACGTCAAAGCCACTGGGTGCCTGCCTGCGCAGGCGCGACGGGGAGTACTCAGAGCTGCCCAGAGAGCCACTATCCATGCGGGTCTACAGGCATCGTCAAGCGCAGAACCGAACGCGTGTCAAGGCCATGCACCAGCGCCACACCGTCATTCCCGCGCAGGCGGGAATCCAGCGACTTCCTCCCACGCACCGACCTTAACGCCACTGGGTGCCTGCCTGCGCAGGCACGACGGGGTTAACAGAACCTCACTGCCCGTCAGGCGCGCTAGACCCAGCCCCGCTCGACAAATTCCATGACGCTGTAGCGTCGGTGTTCAAGCGGATGGGTGCGGACGGCGGCGAGGATCTGGGCCACGCCGGCGGCGTAGGGCGCCTCGCCCAGCACGCGGGTTTCGAGCACGATGCGGCCGACTGTGTCGGCTATCTCGATGCGGTGATAGGCGTGTCGCGCAAGGTGCTCGGCGGGGATGCCGAGCTCTGCCTGCTGCACCTGCGGGTCGCGGACCGACACGATGTCCGCGCTCGCCAGGCCGAGCGACTCGGCTAGCGTCACCGCCGTACCGGCCACCGAGGTTTTGCCGGCCTGATGCGATTCGACGATCTGCCGCGATTCGTGGCGGAAGCGATGACCATGCGCGCCGAGCATGGCCATGAACTTCAGCATCAGGATGTTGGTATTCGGGCAGATGACGAGCGGGAACGCGGGTTCGTCCTGTTCCAGCACGGAGCCGGTGGCCAGCTCGATCAGCACGTCACCGGTCGCCCGGCAGTGGGCCGCGACTTCCGCCAGCGAGCGCCCTGAACCGGCGTGAACAAATACGGCGCCAGGTGGATGCGCGCCCGCCCCCGCCCAGGGCAGGACCGCGGCATCCTGCAGGCCAGGCAGCTCACGCAGGAGTTCCTGCGCCAGCTTGCCGGTGCCGACGACGATGACCGCGTGATTCGCGCCGCTACCGGGCGCGCTGGATTCGCTATGCAAGGTTTCTGGCTTTCAGAGATGCGGGTAGTCGGTATAGCCCAGGCTGTGGTCGCTTTGCCCATAGCCATAGAAATACTCGGGCTTCTGCACGTTGAAGGCCGCGCCTTGCAGCAGGCGGACAGGCAGATCCGGGGTGGCGATGAAGTCTTTGCCGAATGACACCGCATCGGCTTCCCCCGCCGCCAGGAGGGCCTGGGCCGTTGCCGGGGTCAGCCCCTGATTGGCGATGTATACGCCCCCGAAGACAGATTTGAGCGTCGGGCCGATGCGGGGAGCATCCTGCGATTCACGCGCAAACAGGAAGGCGATCTTGCGCCGCCCGAGTTGATACGCCACGTAGCTGAAGGTAGCGAGCGGATCACTATCGCCCATGGAATGTGAATCGCAGCGCGGCGCGATGTGCACCCCCACCCGGCCGGCGCCCCAGACGTCGATGGCTGCATCGGTGGCTTCGAGCAGGAAACGGGCGCGATTCTCCAGGCTGCCGCCATACAGATCGGTGCGGCGATTGGTGCTGTCTTGCAGAAACTGGTCAGGCAGGTAGCCGTTGGCGCCGTGAATCTCGACGCCGTCAAACCCGGCGAGCTTGGCATTCTCGGCGGCCCGGCGGTAGGCCGCGATGAGCGAAGCGATCTCTCCCGTCTCCAGCGCGCGCGGCACCACAAAGTCGCGCATCGGCCGCAGCAGGCTGACGTGCCCCTCGGCCTTGATGGCGCTGGGCGCGACGGGCAAAGCGCCGCCCAGGTGTTCGGGATCTGAAATGCGGCCCACATGCCACAGCTGGGCAAAGATGCGGCCGCCCGCGGCATGCACGGCGCGGGTCACAAGCTTCCAGCCTTCTACCTGCTCGGCACTCCACAGCCCCGGGGTATCGGGGTAACCCACGCCCATCGGCGTAATGGCAATGGCCTCGCTGAGAATCAGGCCGGCGCTGGCACGCTGGGCGTAATACGCGGCCATCAGCGCGTTCGGCACGCGCCCGGCGCTGGCGCGGCAGCGCGTCAGGGGGGCCATGACAATGCGGTTAGGCCAGTTCAGCTCACCGACCTGAATGGGATCAAAAAGTGTAGGCATGTTGTGACTCCTGCTTGGGGTTAAGGCTTACAAGTCTTGCTGCATCTGGCGGACGAAGGCCGCGATCACGGCCTCGTTGCGCGAATAGAAAATCCACTGGCCAACCTTGCGCGTCACCACCAGCCCTGCCCGTGACAGGCAGGCCAGATGCGCCGAGACGGTGGAATGCGACAGCCCGGACTTCTCGAAAATCTTGCCGGCACACACGCCCATTTCGAAGGGATGGGCCTGGGTCGGGAAGGCCTCGGCGGGTGACTTCAGCCAGGCCAGCATCTCGCGCCGCGCCGGACTGGCAAGCGCTTTCAGGATCTCGTCGGGATCAGGGGAGGTGGCGAGGTCTATTTCGCCAGCAGCCGAATCAAGTTTCGTCATGGAGCGAATCGTAATTCGTTATAGAACGAAATACAAGCCAGTCATTCCGGCAATTTCTAGCGCGTACCGGGCAGCTCACCGGCGAATGCGCTGCACAACAAAACACAACGAAAGAGCTAAACCGCCTGCCGGTCATTTGCTGCACTGGCGCTTGGCCCTACAATGCGGCAAGGCTGCCTACTGCGCAGTCCAGGCCGGATGGCAAACGCTGTCGGGCGACACCGGAATCGAGGGTAGGCATGACTGTCATCGCCGTCGTCAATCGCAAGGGAGGCTCGGGCAAGTCCACGCTCGCCACCCATATTGCGGGCTATCTGGCGTCGCTGGGGCAGGACGTGATGCTGGGAGATGTAGACAGGCTGCAGTCCTCCCGCCTGTGGTTGAACCTGCGTCACCCGCAGCACGCCAGGATTCACGGCTGGTCGATCGACGAAGACAAGTTCGCCCGGCCGCCCGCGGGCGTCAAGCACGTGGTGCTGGATACGCCGGGCGGTTTCCGCGGCTTTGGGCTGATGAAGATTTCGATGCATGCAGATGCCATCGTGATCCCGGCCGCACCTGGCGTTTTTGACCGTGCCGCAGCGGCGGAGAGCATCAAGGAACTCCGTAGCCTGCCTCGCGTGATCAGCGGCAAATGCGCGCTCGCCTGCGTCGGCATGCGCATTGATGGCCGCACGCGGCAGGCCGCGGAACTCGAGAGCTGGGCCCAAGCCCAGGGGGTGCCGCTGCTGGGTACGGTGCGACTGGCACAGGCCTACGCGCGCTGCCTCGAACAGGGCCTCTCGATCTTCGACTTCCCGAGCGCCAAAGTGGGCCAATACCTCGGCGACTGGCAAAAGCTGAACGCCTGGCTGGACACCATTGTCAGTGCTGCGCCGGCGGCCCCCGGCAGCCCTCTCTCGCGCCCGAGCGCCGGCAAGGCCTCCCATCCGGCCTCGGGCAGCACGCTTGGCGGCTGATGCCGTAAAACCCGGTAATTCCCCGGCACGGATCATGGATTGCGCGCAATAATGGGCCCCTGCCGTTTGGGGAATCCCGCTCATGATTGCGCCTGTCCCGCTTGCCAAAGCCTATCGTCTGCTTAACCACGGCCCGGTGGTGCTGGTCAGCAGTGCCCACGGCGGCGCACGCAACCTGATGGCGGCCGCCTGGTCCATGCCACTGGATTTCGACCCGCCCAAGGTGGCAGTCGTCATCGACAAAACCAGTTACACGCGCGAGCTGGTCGAGGCCTCGGGCGAGTTCGTGCTCAATATCCCTTGTCGCCAGTTGGGCCAGGCGACGCTCGCGGCCGGCACATGCAGCGGGCGCGCGGGTGACAAGTTCGCAGCCCTCGGGCTGGAGGCGCTGGCGTCCAGTGCGGTCGCAGCCCCGCGCGTCGGAGGCTGTGTGGGCTGGCTGGAGTGCCGCGTGATGCCTGAGCCCGCCAACCAGCAGCGCTACGATCTGTTTGTGGCAGAAGTTGTCGCGGCGGCCGCAGACACGCGCGTGTTTTCAGACGGGCACTGGCATTTTGAGCAAGAAGAAAAGGCACTGCGCACTTTGCACTATGTGGCGGGCGGCCACTTTTTGGTCAGCGGTGAAGCACTGGAGGTGCGCGCATGAATACACCTGTGACGACGGCCGAGCTGGGCGCTGGCAAGACTGAGCCCGAAACACGCCCGCGCGGCGAGCACAAGCTGGAATTGAAGGCCTTGCTGCGCAAGCTGATTGCGGATGGCCTGCTCACGCAGAAGGACGGCAACGAGATCCTGGCCGCTCGCCCACGCAACTGGCAGAGCGTTCATCCGCTCACGCTCATCAGCAACTGTAATCCACCGGATGCGCGCGCGCCCGGCAAGACGCTGACGCCCGACGTGCTCTCCGAGTGGCTGGCCGATGCGGCCAAGCTCCCCTACTTTCACATCGACCCACTCAAGATCGATGTGGCGCGGGTGTGCAGCGTGGTGTCGCATGCGTATGCCACACGCTTCCATATCCTGCCCGTGGCGGTAACGGGCGACGAAGTGGTGGTGGCCACGGCCGAGCCCTTCATGCGCGAATGGGTCGAGGTATTGCAGCAGGCCACGCGCTTGCGGGTGACGCCGGTGGTGGCGAATCCCGGCGACATCCTGCGGTATCTGGCGGAGTTCTACAGCCTGGCCCGCTCGGTGCGGCAGGCGCTAGACCAGCACAAGGCCCTGCCCAACGGCATCACCAACTTCGAGCAGCTCGTTCAGCTGGGCAACTCGACCTCGCTCGACGCGAACGACCAGGCGATCATCCACATCGTCGACTGGTTGCTGCAGTACGCCTTCGAGCAACGCGCCAGCGACATCCACATCGAGCCGCGCCGCGAGCTTTGCATGGTGCGCTTCCGCATCGATGGGGTGATGCAGATGGTGTATCAGACGCCCATTCAGGTGATGACGGCCATGACCAGCCGGATCAAGATCCTGGCGCGCATGGACGTGGTGGAGAAACGCCGCCCGCAAGATGGCCGCATCAAGACCAAGACACCCAAGGGCGAGGAGATCGAGCTGCGCCTCTCGTCCATGCCGACGGCCTTTGGCGAAAAGCTGGTGCTGCGCATCTTCAACCCCGATGTGCTGCTGAAGAATTACGTCGAGCTGGGCTTTTCGGAAGAAGAGCAGCGCCGCTGGCAGCACCTGATCCATCAGCCCAATGGCATCATCCTGGTCACCGGCCCGACCGGCTCGGGTAAGACGACCACGCTGTACTCCACGCTGCGTGAGCTGGCGACGCCCGAGGTGAACGTGTGCACGGTGGAAGACCCGATCGAGATGGTCTACCCCAACCTCAACCAGATGCAGGTGCAGCACAACATCAATCTGGACTTTGCCACCGGGGTACGCACCCTGATGCGGCAAGACCCGGACATCATCATGATCGGCGAGATCCGCGATCTGGAAACCGCGCAGATGGCGGTGCAGGCCGCCCTCACCGGTCACCTGGTGCTGACCACGCTGCACACCAACGATGCACCCTCCGCCATTGCCCGCCTGCTTGATCTGGGCGTACCGGCCTACCTGATTCGCGCGACCGTGCTCGGCGTGCTGGCCCAGCGCCTCGCCCGCACGGTCTGCCCGCACTGCCGCACCCTGGTGGAGCCGGAAGAACAGGTGTGGCAGACGCTCGTCAAACCCTGGAAATCCGCCCTACCCGCCCAGGTGGCCCGGCCGACAGGCTGCCTGGAATGCCGTATGACCGGCTACCAGGGGCGCACCGGTATCTACGAGATGATGCCGATCACCCCGAGCTTGCGGAAGCTCATTGTCGACACGGTCGACCCCGCCGCCCTGCGCGCACAGGCCTGCCGGGAGGGCATGCGCCCCCTGCGCATCGCCGGCGCCCTCAAGGTAGCGGCCGGGCTGACCACCGCCGAAGAGGTGCTGCTCAATACGCCAACGGCGGAGGGAAGCTGAAACACCCCCTTGGAGAGCCGCGCTGGTATTGGCTCTCCGGGCAGCATGGCGAAGTGCTCCTGCGCTTTGGCACGCGCGAAGCACCACTGTGCGGCGTAGTCGCTCTGTAGAAAATAGTGGGCTCGCCGATACTGCTGGTGAGGCGCAGCTGCGCAACAACCGGAATTCGTCCTCAAGCATGAAACTTCGCGATTGGCCTCGCCGCCTGCTCAAACGCAGGGCGCGTAAATAACGGGTCGCCACCCATCACCGGCGTAGCCAGTTGCCGCGCATTTTGCTGCGCATCTATTTTGCCGGCGCCGTCATGCTGGCACTGACCCTGATCGGCACACTCGGCTTTCACCTGATCGGCGCCGGACACAGCAGTTTTTCAGATGCCTTGTACATGACGCTGATCACGATCACCACGGTCGGCTACGGCGAAATCGTGCCGCTGCATACGGTCTGGGAGCGGCTGTTTGCAGGCTTGATCGCGTTCTGCGGCTTTGGCGCCGTGACCTTTCTCTTTACCAGCCTGACGGTATTTTTCCTTGAAAGCGATTTTGATCTCACCCTGCGGAGGCGGCGCATGAACAAGAAGATCGACCAGCTCAGCCATCACTACATCGTCTGTGGCTATGGGCGGGTGGGGCAGAACGTGGGGAAGGAACTCGCTGCCACGGGGCGCGCCTTTGTTGGCATTGAGCAGGACTTGCAGATTTTGCTGGAACTGGCCGATCGTGACGATCAGCTGGTCTGGCAACATGGCGATGCCACCGATGACGAGCAATTGCTCAACGCCGGCATCGAACGTGCGCATGGCGTGTTCGCCGTCTCGAATGACGACGCCAAGAACATGATGATCTCGCTCACCGCCAAGCAGCTCAACCCGCGGGCACGCGTCGTTGCGCGCTGCCACGAGATGCGCAACGTCGAGAAGCTCAAGAAGGCGGGTGCCGACCACGTCGTGCTGCCAGACTTTACCGGCGGCATGCGTATCGTGACGATGATGGTGCGCCCGCATGTGGCAAGCTTTCTCGAAGAGATGCAGCGCTCGGAGCACAAGATCCGCATGGAAGAGGTGCCCGTGCCCGAGCACTTCAGCCCTCGCCCGCTCGGCTCATTGCAGCTGCGCAGCCCGGATTACATTCTCGTCGCGGTGCGGATCGGCAAGGATTGGCGCTTCAATCCGCCGGAAGACTTCGAGCTGCACCCCGGACACATCCTCGTCGCCATGACGACGCCCTCGGGGCGCAAACAATTCGAAGCCACTTTGCAGCAGGGCTAAGGCAACCGCACGACCCGGCGGCAAAACCGGCTCAGGTCTGGCTGACCGAATGCCCGGCCTTGCGCGCCGCATCGACGCCCAGTCGTGCCAGCGCATCCGCACGCTCGTTTTCAACATGGCCCGCATGGCCCTTGACCCATAGCCACTGAACCTGATGCCGTGCCGCCTCGGCGTCCAGCGCGCGCCAGAGGTCTTCATTCTTCACCGGCTGCTTGTCAGCGGTCTTCCAACCACGCTTCTTCCAGCCGTGAATCCACTCCGAGATACCTTTTTGCACGTACTGCGAATCGGTGTGGACGCGCACACTGACCGGCCGCGTCAGCAGCGCCAAGGCCCGGATCACGGCCATCAGCTCCATGCGGTTATTGGTGGTGGCCGGCTCGCCACCCCAGATTTCCTTCTCCTTGCCGCCGGCACGCAGAATCGCGCCCCAGCCTCCCGGACCGGGGTTGCCCGAGCAGGCGCCATCCGAAAAAATATCAACAAGGGTTGAGGGTACGGACTGTTCGTTCAGCGATGTTGTTTCCATTGATTTCCTGAAGTTTGCTGGGCGACCGGCGCCATCGCCTTCTGCCGCCGCTGGGCTTCTCGCCAATTAGGTGTAATCAGCCGCATGCCCTGCACGCGTTTGACGGCCTGCAGGATATAGGTACTGCCACCCACTGACCAGAAACGCTCGCCCATCGCATCCATGAAGGACCAGCGCCGCAACCACACGTCACTTGCCACCGGTGGCGCAAAGCAGCCCTGCGCCACGCTCCGCGACTCAAAGCCCAGTAGGGATAGCCAATCCTTGAGACGCCGCAGCGAAAGGTATTGCCCCTGCCAGGGCATCTCGCCCAGATTGCCCGCCAGCGCGCGTCGCACGCCCCACAGGCTGAAGGGGTTGAAGCCGGCGATCAGCACATGCCCCTCGGGAACCAGGATGCGTTCGACTTCACGCAGGATCTGGTGCGGATGCGCCGCAAATTCCAGCACATGCGGCAAAACCACCAGATCGACGCTTTGCGTGGCAAATGGCAGCTCATCGGCAGCGGCAAAGAGTGTGCTGTCCGGCTCGGTCACCACGCTGCCGCAATGCAGGCGACAGCTCATCCGGTTGGCGCGCAACAGATCCACGCTGCACAGCCCAAGCTGCAAGGCGTGAAACCCAAAAATATCGGCGACCAGACAGTCGAACTGCCGCTGCTCCCAGGCCAGCAGGTAGCGCCCGCGCGGGGTCTCAAGCCAATCACCAAAAGTCGTCATGGCCAAAAGGGATCAGCCGTAAAATATCGAGATGACGATTGTTCCTCTTTCCGCGCTGCACGACAACTACATCTGGGCCATGCAGGCGGGCCAGGCCTGCGTGGTGGTGGACCCGGGCGAGGCGGCGCCGGTCAATGACTATCTGGCCGCGCAAAGTCTGCAGCTCACCGCCATCCTGCTCACGCACCGGCACCACGACCACATCGGCGGTGTTGACGCGCTCTGCCGCAGGCACGCCGTGCCGGTGATCGGCCCGCGCAGCAGCCAGATGCCGCAGGTGACACAGGTCGTCGAGGACGGAGAGAGATTCGCCTGCGCGGGCATCGAAGGAGAATTCGAGGTTCTCGCAATCCCGGGCCATACCGAAGAGCATATTGCCTTCCGGTACGGGTCAGCCCTGTTCTGCGGCGACACGCTTTTTGGCGCGGGGTGTGGCAGGTTGATGGGCGGGACACCCGCACAATTTCACGCATCGCTGCAGCATATTGCGCAGCTGCCACCGGACACGCTGCTTTATTGCGCCCACGAGTACACGCTCGCCAACCTGCGTTTTGCCCGGGAGATCGAACCCGGTAATCCCGCCATCGAGAAGCGCCAGGCGAGGTGTGCGGCACTGCGCGCGCAAGGTCTCCCGACTGTGCCTTTGAGCCTTGCGGAAGAGCTGGAAACAAACCCGTTTCTGAGAACCCGTCAGCCCGCCGTGAGCGCCCGGTTGGCAGCGCAGTACGCGAGGCCAATCGCCGGTGGCGAGGCCGCCTTTACCGCCCTGCGGCAATGGAAAGATCAGTTCTGAGTCGGTTTGCGGCCAAGCGCCAATTCAAGTGCCGTCACCACTTTGGCGGCATTGAAGGGTTTCACGAGGTAGCCTGAGGCGCCCCCCTGGATCGCAGCCTGAACGGTGTCACGATCCGTCGAGCCGGTGACCATGATGATGCGCACGTCAGGGAACTCCAGCTTGAGCTGCGTCAGCACTTCGATACCGCTCATGTCGGGCATCATCACGTCGAGGCAAACCAGCTGGGGCCGATGCTTTCTGACCAGCGCCAGACCCGTCGTGCCATCGCGCGCTTCCGCAACGACTTCAATACCTTCGCTACGCAGAATGCTGCGCAGCATGGCACGCGTGGTGTCATTGTCGTCAATGACGATCAGGCTGACTTGACTGAACCGATTTTGCTCCACCATCAGGCAGACCCTCCCGGGGCACTCTCAACACGATTCCGGCCCTTCTGTTTTGCGGCGTACAAGGCGGCGTCGGCCGCGGCGAGCAGCATTTCCGCCGCACTGCCTTCTCTCGTTGCAATGACGCTTGCAACCCCGATGCTAATAGAAAGCATGCCGATTTTCGCACCTTCGTGGCGCATCTTCAGCTCCGCTATGCCCTCTCGTACCGTTTCCGCCACGCTAATCGCGCCGTCTTTGTCGGTGTCGGGCAAAACGATCGCAAACTCTTCACCACCATAGCGCGCGGCCACGTCGGCTGGGCGTTTGACCCTGGATTGCAGGACGCGGGCGACCGCGATCAAGCACTCATCACCGGCCTGATGCCCGTATAAGTCGTTGTACTGCTTGAAGTAGTCCACATCACACATCAAGAGGGAGAGCGGGGCTGCGCTGCGCAAGGACCGCGCCCACTCGCGCGCAAGGCTCTCGTCAAACTGGCGGCGGTTGGATATCCCGGTCAAGCCGTCAACGGATGACAAGCGCGTCAGTTCCTTATTCGCTTCATCGAGGCGGCGGGTCAATACCACCAGTGAATAGCGCATCTGCGCAATGCGCTGCATCGCCCGGACCTTGGCATTCAACACGACTTCAGAAACTGGCTTGACCAGAAAATCGTCGCCACCGACCTCGATGCCGCGCTGCAAGTCTTCATCGCTGGAACGGGAGGTCAGGAAGATGATCGGCGTCCATTCGCCATCGCGCTCCAGTTGCCGGATCCGCTTGGCCACGCCATAACCGTCCAGGCCCGGCAAGTTGGCGTCGAGCAGCACCACGTCCGGGCGCTGCTCTTTGAACAGCTCGATCCCCGCCTGCCCGTCATCCGCCGAAATCGCCTCGATCCCCATCTTCCGCAGAAGGTGGCAGATCAGCGTGGCGCTCATCAGCGCGTCGTCAATGACCAAAGCTTTCATGGCTGGCACATTCCGAGAATTGAAGACGAAAGGATTATGTTGAATTTCGGCACGCCGATTGGCTCCATCAGGCAGAGAGGGGTCGAATCCGTCACAGCTCGCGTCCAGATAGGCAGGAACTCGATTCTCTCATCAAAGGCGGGCACAGCAAGCGCAAATCAAGCACGGCCATCTCCGCTCTCCGCCCTGACTGGTATTTGCCCATCGGAACCCGCGGGTGACCACTCGCCCACAGAGGCGAGACACGCTATAAGAAATGGCCGGGGCGTCGTACAATCCGGCGGACTCAATTTTCCGCGGGAACTGCACCCATGATTTCACTCCGATGGCTGATGTGCAGGCTTGGTGCCGCTGCCCTGGTTGTGCTCCCGCTGTCTCCGGCCTGTTTCGCGCAAGAGTACGCAATCGCCGCGGGTGACGAAGCGAGTCCGCCAACTGCAACCCAACAGCCAGCGCAAGCCGTGCTGTCAGAGACAAACAGTGAGCCGCCACTGAGGATCGACACCGAGATCGGTGCCGGCCCGGTGAGCCAGCCAGGCAATGCAGAGCCGATCACCACGCTGGACTTGACCCATAGCACCGACGACATCTGGGCGCGAATCCGCAAGGGCTTCGGCATGACAGACCTGGTCAGCCCGGTCGTCGATGACCGGGTGAGTTACTACGCCGCCCGTCCGCAAGCATTGCGCACCATGCTTGAACGCGGCCGCAAGTATCTGTACCACATCGTCACCGAGCTCGAAAAACGGGGCATGCCTACCGAGCTGGCGCTCTTGCCCATCGTGGAAAGCGCGTTCAACCCGCAGGCCATGTCATCGGCCAAGGCGGCCGGCCTCTGGCAGTTCATCCCTTCAACGGGCAAAGACTTTCAACTCACACAGAACTGGTGGGTAGACGAGCGACGCGATGTGGTCGCCTCAACCAACGCCGCCTTGCAGTACCTGCAAGCGATTTACGAGATGCATGGCGACTGGCATCTGGCACTGGCCTCCTACAATTGGGGGGAAGGTGCGGTCGCGCGAGCGATCAACAACAATAATCGGGCCGGCAAGCCGATTGACTTCAACAGCCTGAACATGCCAGCGGAAACGCGCCAGTATGTGCCCAAGCTGCAAGCACTCAAGCAGATCATTGCCTCGCCCGAGCTGTATGCCGTCCAGTTGCCGAGAGTCCCGAACAGACCCTATTTCCGCACGGTAGAACGGCGCAATGGGATTGACGTCGCGGTCGCCGCGAAACTTGCGGAAATGCCGCAGGCGGATTTCCTGGCCTTGAATCCAGCCTACAACCGCCCGGTCATTCCCGGCAGCAAAGACGCCGCAATCCTGCTGCCGATTGAGAACGCGAACAGATTCGAAGTCAATCTGTCTCGTTACAACGAACCGCTGGTGAACTGGAAGACCTACTCCGTGCCACGTGCCGGCCGGGTTGATCAAATCGCGCAACGACTGCGGCTGAATATCGAGACACTGTGTTCAGTCAACGGCATCGCGCCGCGTGCGCGGCTGGCGGCAGGCTATACCTTGCTGATCCCGCAGACCGCCGATACAGCCCTGCAGGAGATCGTCCGGAACGGGCCTGATCGCAGCCTGAGCAGCGGTGCGCGCCAAAGTCGTTCGACACAGCTGGTACAGACGCGCGCGACACGGGCGCAAAAAGCCAAGTCTCGCCCACAGAACCTGACGCACCGGGTCAGCAATCGCCCGCGAGGCTGATTCAGCCGGTTGACTCCCCCTTGGCCGTGCTCGCGCAGCAATCCTGTTTTGCGGTCTTTGAAGACACGCTTGCCACGCCAAGGCAGCTCTTCGTGCTCCATGGGCTGCGGGAAGTCATCGAGCTCAGCACCCCAGAGTCCCTGAGCAACGCATTTGACCGGATCGAAGCTGCGCGCCTGAGCGGGCTTTGGGTTGTCGTTGCAGCCAGTTATGAGCTCGGGTACGCGCTCGAACCCAAGCTACACGGTGAGGAGAAACTTTCCGCCGCATCTCCTTTGCTGAAAGTGTGGCTCTTCAGCGAGCGCTTCTGTCTTGAAGGAGAGGCGCTGGCCTCATTCTGGTCAGGGGAGATTCTGGCGCTCCCGGCGTGGCAGCGCGAGGCTGGGCTGCTGTCACTCCAGCCATCCTGGACGGAAGACGCGCATGCAGCGGCCGCGCAACGGATCCTGCATGCCATCAAAGAGGGCGAGTGCTATCAAGTCAACCTGACCATGCCCCTGACCGGCGAGCACTACGGTCACCCGCTGGCGCTGTACGTCCGTCTGCGCGAGCAACAAGCCGTGTCCTATTCGACCCTGATTCGTGACGGCGACAGCTGGATCCTTTCACTCTCCCCGGAGTTATTTGTCGAGCGTATCGGGCACACGCTGACCTGCCGCCCGATGAAGGGGACATCTGCCCGCGGCGAAGACGCGAGCGACGATGAGGCGCGCGCCCGGGACTTGCTCGCTTCCGAGAAGAATCGCGCCGAGAACCTGATGATCGTTGACCTGATCCGCAACGACCTCGGCAAGCTTGCGCCGGCGGGTGCGGTAAAGACCCTGAAGCTGTTTCAGCTGGAGCGCTACGAAACCTTGCTCCAGCTCACCTCGACAGTCCAGGCCAGCCAGGTGACGGCCACGCTGCAAGATATCCTGGCCGCACTGTTTCCATGCGGTTCGATCACCGGGGCCCCCAAGATACGTGCCATGCAACTGATCGCCGAGGAGGAACCGTCGCCGCGGGATCTTTACTGCGGCGCACTCGGCTGGATGGCCCCCTCCGGTGACTTTCGATTCAGCGTCCCGATCCGCACGCTGCTGACGGCCCCGGATCATCGTATTCGCCTGAATGTTGGCAGTGGCATCGTGGCAGACTCAAGCCCGCGCGCCGAGTACCACGAAAGCCTGCTCAAGGCGCAGTTCGCGCGCCGGCTGAGCGAGGACGTACAGCTCATCGAGACCATGCGCTGGGAACCTGAGACAGGCGTACCACTGCACGGCCTCCATCTCGCGCGTCTGGAGCAATCGGCGCACGCACTGGGAATTCCCTTCCAGCGGGCCGACTTTGCCCGGGTTCTTGAAAAAGCCACGGCGAAGCTGCCGCCCCATGCACATCGGATTCGCGTTTTGCTCAATCAACGCGGGGAAGTCTCGATGCTTGCAGCAACGCTCGAACCCCTGGCTACCGATCTGCGCGTGTGCATTTCTGCGCATGCGCTGGATGCGGCCGACCCCCGGCTGCGCTACAAGACGACTGCACGGGCCTTCTACGATCGCGCGCTGGCGGATGCCATCACGCAAGGATATTTCGACGTCCTGCATTTCAATACGCAAGGAGAGCTGTGCGAAGGTGCGAGAAGCAATGTTTTCGTCGAGTACGACGGTGTTCTCTGGACCCCCCCGTGCCGCAGCGGCCTGCTGCCCGGAGTGATGCGCCAACACCTGCTCGACAGTGGGCGCGCCCAGGAAACCGTTCTGCACAAAGAGGATCTGCTGCGTGCAGACTCTGTCTGGGTCAGTAATGCCTTGCGCGGACTGCTCGCCGTTCGCTTCGCGGACAGCACGCTTCCCTCAAATTGAGAATTTGGATACGATCAGCACTCAACAACAACCGCCCCGACGCCGTCTAGCGCATCCCCTTCACGGCTAATCTTCAGAGGTTTCTTATGAGCGATCAAATCCTTCAGATCAGTGACGCAAGTTTCGAGCAAGACGTTCTGCAAGCACAACTGCCCGTGTTGGTCGATTACTGGGCAGCATGGTGCGGCCCCTGCAAGATGATTGCACCGATCCTCGACGACATCGCCGCCGAATACGCCGGCAAGTTGGTCGTTGCCAAGCTGAATATTGATGACAATCAGGTCACGCCCGCCAAATTTGGCGTTCGCGGCATCCCGACACTGATGCTCTTCAAGGGCGGCAACGTCGAGGCAACCAAGGTGGGCGCCGTGTCGAAATCGCAACTTGCCGCTTTCATCGACAGCAATCTGTGATTTATGTTTGACAGGCCGGGACCAAATCGCTAGAGTCCCGGCAACTTAACTGGCGCCGCACAAGTACAGCATATCGGCGCGACGTTTTCCTCTTATTCAAATCTCCTCGCTTGCCATCAGCGCTGCTTCAGCGCCATCTTTTATTCCATCCGGGATTTCCCCTCAGGGTTCACCATGCATCTTTCAGAGCTGAAAGCTCATCACGTCAGCGAGCTTCTCGAAATGGCCCTCGCCAATGATATCGAGGGCGCCAATCGCCTGCGCAAGCAGGAACTCGTTTTCGCCTTGCTGCGCAACCGCGCCAAAAAGGGTGAGCCCATATTTGGAGATGGTGCGCTGGAAGTCCTGCCGGATGGTTTTGGTTTCCTGCGCTCGCCGGACACCTCCTATCTGGCCGGAACCGACGATATCTACGTCTCGCCTTCCCAGATCAGGCGGTTCAATCTGCACACGGGCGATACGATCGAAGGTGAGATCCGCACACCCAAGGATGGCGAGCGCTACTTTGCGCTGGTGAAAGTCGACAAGATCAATGGCGAACCGCCAGAAGCTTCCAAGCACAAGATCCTGTTCGAAAACCTGACGCCGCTGCACCCCACACAGTGTCTGAAGCTCGAACGTGAAATGCGCGGGGAAGAAAACACGACCTCCCGCGTCATCGACATGATCGCCCCCATCGGGAAAGGGCAGCGCGGCCTGCTGGTTTCCCCGCCGAAATCAGGCAAGACGGTGATGCTGCAGCACATCGCCCACGCCATCACTGCCAATCACCCGGATATCACGCTGATCGTCATGCTGATCGACGAGCGTCCGGAAGAAGTGACCGAGATGCAGCGCTCGGTCAAGGGAGAGGTCGTTGCCTCGACCTTTGATGAGCCAGCGACCCGCCACGTGCAGGTAGCAGAAATGGTGATCGAGAAGGCCAAGCGCCTCGTTGAACACAAGCGTGACGTCGTGATCCTGCTGGATTCGCTCACCCGCCTTGCGCGCGCCTACAACACAGTCGTACCGGCCTCCGGCAAGGTACTGACCGGCGGCGTCGACGCCAATGCATTGCAAAAGCCCAAGCGCTTCTTCGGCGCAGCGCGAAACATCGAAGAAGGCGGTTCACTGACGATCATTGCCACCGCCCTGATCGATACCGGCTCCCGCATGGATGACGTCATCTATGAAGAGTTCAAGGGCACCGGCAACATGGAAATCCACCTTGATCGCCGGATGTCAGAGAAGCGGGTGTATCCGTCCATCAACGTGAATCGCTCCGGAACACGTCGTGAAGAGCTTCTGATGGAGCCCGCCATCCTGCAAAAGGTATGGGTGCTGCGCAAGCTGTTGTACGGCATGGACGATCTGGAAGCGATGGAATTCCTCCTCGACAAGATTCGCCAGACCAAGGCCAACAGTGAGTTCTTCGACGCGATGCGCCGTGGCTGAGCACACTTTCAAAGCTTGAACGATTCGGGTAGAATGCCGGGCTCGCACTAATGGGCGGCCACATTCACCGCCTGAACACAAAGGAATCATGATGAAAACCGAAGGCCACCCGAATTACGCTGACGTCAAAGTGACTTGCTCCTGCGGCAATACCTTCACGACCCGCTCGACGCTGGGCCGTCCGCAGTACCACGTTGAAGTCTGCTCTGAGTGCCACCCTTTCTGGACTGGCAAGCAGAAGATCATCGACACGGCAGGTCGTGTCGAGCGCTTCCGCCAGAAATACGGCAAGCGCGGCTAATCACAGCTTTTCGATACAAAAAAAGCAGCCTAGGCTGCTTTTTTTGTATCCGCTCGCTGCGTATTCACCTCTAGAATCCTCCATCCAACCGAGCACATCCCCTATCCATGCAGTTCAGCGAGTTCCCCAGCAGCAAACCAGTCGTTCAGATCCCGAACTGGGCCCTGATCCTACTGTTTCTCGCTTATGCATTGCCGGGCAACATCGGTCACGTGCCATGGCGCGGGGATGACGTACTGCACATCAGCGTTGCTTACGCGATGCTGCAAGAAGGTCACTGGCTCAGCCCCACGCTCGCTGGTGCCGCGTATACCGACTGGGGGCCGCTTACCTACTGGCTGGGCGCCGCGTCCGGAAAGCTGCTGGGCGGGCTGCTAACGGTGCATGACGCGATCCGGCTCAGCATGGCACTAGCCGTCGGCGTCGTGGCGGTCTCGTTGCGCTCGGCAGCCCGCGTCTTCTATGGCCGCGAAGTGGCCTCTGCAGTGGTACTGCTCAGTCTCGGCTCGCTGGGTTTGCTCGTCCATGCACATGAGATGCAGCCGCAGATCGTGTTGCTGGCCTGCATGTCGCTGAACTTTCTGGGCATCGCAAGGCTTGGCGAACGGCCTGCTTTGGGGGCAATAATTTCCGGCGCAGCGGCGGGAGCCGGCTTTCTGACGGCGGGCCTGATCGGCCTGATGCTCACCTTGCCACTACTCCTACTCGCTCCGTGGCTTCACGCAGAGCCCCGCCGCCCTGCTTCAGCCCGACCGCTTCTGCCCGGGCTGGCTCCGCTTGCCCTATTGGTGTGCGGCTGGCTCGGCGCACTCTACTTCGTCGCCCCCGACTACCTCAGCGCATGGCTGAACCACCAGCTCGCGCGTGCGCTGCCACATGCCGGACATTTCCAGCAGTTCAAGTCGCTTGGCAATCTCATCGGCTGGTTTACCTGGCCACTCTGGCCCGTTGCGCTCTGGTCCTTGTGGCACAGGCGCTCCCGCTATGTCAGTTTCGGCCATGCCATACCGATTGCGAGTCTGGTCCTGGCACTGTGGTTTGTGACCACAACCGGGCCGCTTCGCCCCGCCAATGCACTCCCCCTGCTTCCGCCCCTAATCCTGATAGCGGCGGCCGAGCTATGCCGCTTGCGGCGCGGCGCAAGCAACGCGTTTGACTGGTTTGGCGTGCTGACATTCTCGCTGCTAGGCATTTTCCTGTGGCTGGCCTGGACCGGCCTCAACCTCGGCTGGCCGAGTGGCCTCGCCCGCAATGTTCTGCGCGTGATGCCGGGCTTTTCGCCGTCCTGGCTCTGGCTCGAACTTGCCGTTGCCATCGCACTCTCCGTCGCCTGGCTTGTCGCCATCATCAAGGTGCCGTTCTTCCAGCTCAGAGGCGCGGTACATTGGGCATTGGGCGTCATTCTGATGTGGGGGCTGGCGACGACCTTGTGGTTATCGTGGTTCGACTACGACAAGAACTACCAGAGAGTTTCGGCCCAGATCGTCCAGGCGATTCGCGCCGAGAATCTCCCGCCGGAAGCCTGTATTGCCGGCAAAGAAACGGGAGACGCACAGCGCGCGGGTTTGTATTACTTCGACGGCCTGAAACTTCAAATGACTGCCAGTGCTGAAGCGGCCTGTCCACTTCTCCTGGCCTATGCAAGCGGGCGCCGCGAGCTGCCCCCCGTGAGCACCACGCGCGAACTCGTCTGGCAAACCGAACGAGGTCGTGGTCGACTGCG
Organism: Uliginosibacterium sp.; assembly: GCA_016718265.1. Taxonomy (GTDB): domain Bacteria; phylum Pseudomonadota; class Gammaproteobacteria; order Burkholderiales; family Rhodocyclaceae; genus Uliginosibacterium. Next base: position 314,738 of record JADKDZ010000007.1, read on the forward strand.
CGAGCAGTTCGCGCTGTACAGAAAAGCAGACGCTGCCGCGCCCTGACGCAGGTCGTGGCCCACGCCTACTGAGCAAGCCCTAAAGCGAGACTCAGGGCATGCGTGTAATCCACCGGTTCGATCTGGCCCGCGGCCAATTCGTAGCGCAATAACGCATGCATGCTGAGCACCGCCTTTCGCGCGCACGATAAATTTCCCAGAGGCCGAACGGTCGATTCGAGCGACGCCAACCAAGGGGAAGTATCCATACCCAGCACCTGCCCGTAGCGATCCAGTTCAACTTCGTGCGGGCATCCCATCGCCAAGGCTTGCAGGTCTTGCCAGGTGACGCGGACGTCGGCCCCGGCAAGCTTCGGAGAAGCCAGCTCGTGGTGAAGCGCGCGGCAACGCAGGATTGCCGGGTCTAGCGTCCCCCAGCAGAAGACTTCTGCCTCTTGCGGAATCAGGTCTGCAAGCTGCCTCAGAACCTCGCGCTCACCACCTGCCCGCGCCTCGGATAGGAGCGTTAGCCGAAGCTCCGTCGCGCCGCAGCACACGAGTGCGATTTGCTCGATGCGCTGCAGATAGGGCGGCAATACCCCTTTCTCGCCATTCGCTCGCAGCCGTTGCAGGGCATACTCGGCCACCTCAAAGTCCGATAGATCTGCCGGCAAGCCGTGAATCTTGCGCAAACTCGGCGCATCGGCAACGGTTTGAATGGCCAGGCAGACGCGTTTGTCCAAGCCGCGACTCGTCATGCCGGGAATACCCCGGTCGACAGATAGCGATCTCCCCGGTCACAGACAATGGTCACAATCACAGCCGATTCCAGCGTACAGGCCAGCTTGAGTGCCACACTCGCCGCCCCGCCCGACGAAATCCCGGCAAAAATCCCCTCCTCGCTGGCGAGACGGCGAGTCACCTCTTCTGCGTTTGCTTGCGAGACGGACTCAATCTGATCCACTCTCGATCGATCAAAAATCGTCGGCAGATATGCTTCGGGCCACTTGCGGATACCGGGAATCTGCGAGCCTTCCTCGGGCTGGCAGCCAATGATCCGGATCGCCGGATTCTTCTCTTTCAGAAAACGGGACACGCCCATGATGGTCCCGGTCGTTCCCATGCTGCTCACAAAATGGGTCACGCGCCCCTCGGTCTGCGCCCAGATCTCCGGGCCGGTCGTCTCATAGTGCGCACGCGGATTATCGAGGTTGCCAAACTGATCCAGGATCACGCCGCGGCCGTCGTTGCGCATGCTGTTCGCGACATCCCGCGCCATCTCCATACCGCCTTCGCGGGGGGTCAGGACCAGCTCAGCACCAAACGCACGCATCGTCTGGCGCCGCTCGATGCTCTGGTTCTCGGGCATCACCAGCACCATCCGGTAACCACGAATCGCCGCAGCCATCGCCAAGGCGATTCCTGTATTCCCGCTGGTCGCCTCGATCAGCGTATCGCCCGGCTTGATGTCGCCCCGCGCCTCGGCGTTCCGGATCATCGACAGTGCCGGCCGGTCTTTCACCGAGCCGGCCGGGTTGTTACCCTCCAGCTTCGCCAGTACAACATTGCTTCTCGCGGCAGCCTCTTCCCCTGGCAAGCGCATCAACTGCACCAAGGGGTCCGACCCACATAATCCTCAAGCGTCTGATAGGGCATGGCACGCGCAATCCAAGCAAAATTCAAGGGGGCGATGATACCGGAGACTACGATGTCTTCGCAGCGCACCCGCACTGAAGCACTCACCGCCATCGCCGGGCAGACGGTCAAAACAAAAGAGCCTGGCAAGCCAGGCTCTCAAACATTCCGAAAAACGATCCCTTATTCAACAGGGCGAATATTGGAAGCCTGTTTTCCCTTTGGCCCTTCCGTTACGTCGAAAGAGACGCGTTGATTTTCAGCCAGCGAGCGAAAGCCCTTGGACTGAATGGCGGAGAAGTGCGCGAACAGATCCTCGCCCCCTCCATCAGGCGTAATAAAGCCAAAACCTTTGGAATCGTTGAACCACTTGACGGTACCAGTTGCCATGTTTGAAGCGTCCGAAAAAATTAAGCGAAACCGGGATCAACCCGATGGACGAGAATCAAGTAGGAGGGGCTGTTAACCACTGGAATGCGCCCGTAAAGCCGCACGGTGAGCAAAACACTGACACTGCTTGAAAATCGTGGCGAAACTATGAAACTTCCCTAGAAGCTTGACAAGCCGCCCGGGGATGTCCATGTCCTTTTCTGTTGCAAAAATGCTGCGCACCCTGACTCGCGTCGTGCCACGAACCGCGGTCGGGCACTACTTGCCGCGCGTACGCATCTCGATCCAGTCACCAAACGTCTTCAGCGCCAGCGGCGAGAAGCTCTCTTCGATCTTGTCGTACTCGTTGATCGCCCCGGTGTTGGCAGACTGGAACAGGTGATTGAGGCCCGGCAGGATGCTCACCGTCGCGTCCTTGTTCCCGCTCCGCTCAAACGCCCGCTCGATCGGCCCCAGATTATCCTGGGCGCGCACCTGCATGTCCTTCTCGCCACTCAAGGCCAGCACCGGGCAGCGCACATGCTCCATCACTGTCACCGGGTCCAGCGCCAGGTAGTAGCGCATCCACGGCCGGGTAAACGCCAGCACCGCACGCCGCGCCTGCTCTGGGTTTGTCTGCGGCGACATGTCCATCACCGTCTTCAGCAGCGCCTCCACCAGATCCTCGGTCGACAGGCGCGGGTTACGCGTCACCACCGCATCGAGCCGGACCTGAGCGCGCAGTTTGCTGCGAATTACCTTGTCCGACTCGCCCGCCGCCCGGGCAAAATTCTCGATCTGGTACTGAATGTTCTGGTCGTGATTCACGCCCGGCGCGGCGAGCAGCACCACGAACGCAACGCGGTTCGAAGGCTCCGCGGCCAGCATCGCCGCGATCACTGCGCCCTCACTATGCCCGATCGCGCCCACACGCGCCGGATCAATCCCCGCCTGCCCGCGCAGCATCGACAAGGCGGCGGCCGCATCTGCGGCGGAAACCGCCGTCGTCAGCTCGGACAACGCGCCCTGTGAGCGCCCCACCCCGCGATCATCCACACGCAGGCTGGCGATGCCACGTCGCGCCAGATAATCCGCAATGACCGCGAAGGGCTTGTGTCCCAGTACCGTCGCATCCCGATCCTGTTGCCCCGGACCATTCAGCAGCAACACCGCAGGAAACGGCCCTTTCCCCGCCGGCATGACCAGCGTGCCCGCCAGGCGCACATCTGCCTCAAACGGGCTCTCGAATGCCAACTCTTTCTCGGCATACGGAAACGGCGGCTGCGGCGTCTGTGGACGGGCAGGCGCGGCAGCGACCAGTGTCATACAGACGCTCAGGCACACGCCGATAAAACTGCGAATCCAAACTGAGTACTTGCCCATGCTTAACCCCATACCTTCCTGTGTCTCATCTGGCAAGCACACCACACAAAATCGGCAGTCAAGCCCGCAAATGCAGCTCATCCGCCGCATAGGTCAGATCCAGCGGCTCTATCACGACTTGTTTCGGCCCGGCTTCAACGCGACCAGCCACCCAGGCTTTCACGCCCAGATCGTTGGCGATGCGCGCCACTTCTTCGGCCTGATCGGCGGCGACGTAGAAGGCGAAGCCGGCGCCCATGTTGAGGCTGCCGTAGGCTTCGCGGTCGTCAATGCCGGCGTGCTGCTGCATGAAGGCCAGCACCGGCGGCACGTCTGGCAGGGTGTGGATGCGGTAGGTGAAGTTGCCCGGGTGACGCATGATCTTGCGCCAGCCGTGGCCGGTGATGTTGGCCGAGTAATGCGGCACGATGCCCGCAGCGAACAGGGCTTCGGTGACCGGCACGTAGAGCGTGGTCGGGTCCAGCAGGGCTTCGCCGTAGAGGCGGCCGTCCGACAATTTCGACGCATAGCCTTGCGGCAGGCGCTCAACCAGCTTGCGCGCGAGGCTCACGCCATTCGCATGAATACCACTAGAGGCCAGCAGGACGATGGCGTCACCATCCTGCATCTTGTCGCCCAGCGTCAGGCGATCACGCGAGGGGATGATGCCAACACTTGATGCGGCCAGATCGATGCGACCGGCTTCGACCACGCCGGCCAGCGCCGGCGTTTCGCCGCCGCCCCAGCTGACCTTGCAGACGTCGCAGGCCTTTTGCCAGCCGGTAACCAGATCAACCATACGCTGCTCATCCGCAAACCATTCGCTGCCGCCGGCGGACCAGTAGGCGTGAATCGACAGCGGCGTGGCGCCAACGGTGATCAGGTCATTCACCGCCATGGCGATGGTGTCTTGCGCGATGGAGTCGTAATGCGTTTTGCCGGTGATCGGGCGCACGGCATCCGCCACCAGCGCCTTGGTGCCCAGGCATTCGGTGATCGAGGCGATCAGGGTGCCGCCAATATTCATCACGTAGGCCGACTCGCCGCGTGAGGCGAGAATCTCGGATACCCCGTGCGCGCTCAGATTGCCGGCGGTGGCACTGGCGGCTTTCTGGGCCAGGATCTTGAGCGGGTCGATCTTGCTGTAATCCACGCCGGCGGCGCTGTAATCGAGGGGGGTCTGGGCCATGGTGATGAACTCGGGCAGTCTGGAAAAGTGCGGCATTTTACCTGCTTGAAAGCACGGGCGCCCCGGGGGGGGGGGGGTCCCCCCACACCCCCATGAGGCGGGCCCGCGCCCCCACCCCCCCAGGGGCCACCCCGGGCCGGGGGGCGGGGGGAAAAAAAGAAAAAAAAAAAAAAACCGGGCCCCCCCCGGGGGGGGGGGGGGGGGGGCGGGGCGGGGGGGGGAGGGGGGGGGGAGGGGGGGGGGGGGGGGGGGGGGGGGGGGGCGGGGGGGGCGGGGGGGGGGGGGGGGGGGGGGGGGGGGGGGGGGGGGGGGGGGGGGGGGGGGGGGGGGGGGGGGGGGGGGGGGGGGGGGGCTTTGGGGGGGGGGGGGGGGGGGGGGGGGGGGGGGGGGGGGGGGGGGGGGGGGGGGGGGGCCGGGGGGGGGGCCGAGGCGGGGGGCGGGGGGGGGGGGGGGGGGGGGGCCGGGGGGGGGGGGCCCCGGCGGGGGGCCGCGGGGGGGGGGAGCCGGGGGGGGGGGGGGGGGGGGGGGGGGGGGGGGGGGCGGGGGGGGGGGGGGGGGGGCGCTCCGGGGGGGGGGGCGGGGGGGGGTCGGGGGGGGGGGGGGGGGGCCGCGGGGGGGGGGGGGGGGGGGGGGGGGGGGGGGGCCCCCCGGGGGGGGGGGGGGGGGGGGGGGGGGGGGGGGGGGGGGGGGGGGGGGGGGGGGGGGTGGGGGGGGGGGGGGGGGGGGGGGGGGGGGCGGGGGGCGCGCGGCCCCCCCCGGGGCGGCGGGCCGCCCGGCCCGGCTACCGGCGACAGAGGACTTGGCCCCGGCCCCAGCCACCCGATTGTGACGCCCGCCGCGTTCTGGACAGCACATGGCGGCATTTGAGATCAGCGCCCGGCCCGGTAAGATTGCGCCCTCGCCCCGCCCACGCCAACGCTTGTGAACTCGCCCGCCCTCTGCTCTGCCCGTGCCATGCGCCAGCTCACGCTGGATGTGCGTCCCACTGTGCAGCCGACGCTGGCGAACTTCGTGATCGGGCCGAATCAGGCAATGGTGGCGGCGCTGCGCCGCCAGATTGCGGCAACCGATGGCAGTTGGCTCTATCTATGGGGCAGGCCAGGAACCGGGCGCAGCCACCTTCTTCAGGCCATCGTCTCTGAAAGCCTTACCAGTGGCCGATCTTCGGCCTATATGTCTGCAGAACCAAGCGGGGATTGGCTCTTGGAGCAAGGCCAGCTGATCGCGCTGGACGATATCGAGCAGCTGGATGCTGCAGGCCAGGCTGCGCTGTTCCGCGCCCTGATCCAGGCGCGCGAAGCCCGGGCCACGCTGATCCTGGCTGGCAACATGCCACCGCAGCAACTGCCGCTGCGCGAAGACGTCCGCACCCGCATCGGCCAGGCACTGGTCTTCGAGATCCAGGCGCTGAGCGATGCGGACAAGGGCATCCTGCTGATCGAGCACGCCAGCGCGCGCGGCATGCGGCTGGAGGCGGACATCGTCGAGTACCTGCTGCGCCACGGCCACCGCGACCAGGCCTGGCTGATGAGCGTGCTGGATGCGCTCGACGACGTCTCCCTGAGCCAGGCCAGACCCATTACCCTGCCCTTGTTGCGCGAGATCCTGTGCGACGATAGCGAACCCGATTTGCCTGATGAGGCACAGCAGGCGTGAGGCGGATGGATCTGCCACCGGCCCGCCTCCGCTGCCCTTCACCCTTCACCGTTTCTCCCCTATCACGAGCTCACCATGAACCTCGCCCTCTTTGACCTCGACAACACGCTGCTGGCCGGCGATTCCGACCACGCCTGGGGCCAGTTCCTCTGCGACAAGGGCATCGTGGACCGCGTCGAGTATGAAGCCCGCAACAATGCCTTTTACGAGCAGTACAAGGACGGCTCGCTGGACATCAACGCCTTCCTCGAATTCGTCCTCGCGCCCCTGGCACTGCGCAGCCGCGCGGCGCTGGACGCCTTGCATGCCGAATTCATGCGCGATGTGATTCTCGGCATGATCACGCCAGCGGGCGAAGCGCTGGTACGCCGCCATCTTGCGCAAGGCGACCTGTGCGCCATCGTCACCGCGACCAATGCCTTCGTCACTGCGCCGATCGCCCGCCACCTGGGCGTACCCCACCTGATCGCGACGACTCCGGCCCTCGACGCCGGCCGCTTCACCGGCAAGCCGCGCGGCACACCAGCCTTTCGCGAAGGCAAGATCGCGCGCGTTGCGGCCTGGCTGGAATCCATGGCGCTGGATCTGGCGTGCTTCGAGAAAAGCTGGTTTTACAGCGATTCGCTCAATGATCTGCCCCTCCTCTCGCTCGTCACCACGCCGGTCGCCGTAGACCCCGACCCCACCTTGCGCGCGCACGCCGATCATCAGGGCTGGTCCGTGATCAGCCTGCGCGGCGAGCCGCCTGTCACGGCATGCCCGGATTGATTTTTGCCCCGCTCACCCATCGCAACGGAGCCGCGTCATGAACCTCGAAAAAGTGATCTTCGGATTCTTCATCATCCTGGCCTGCACCCTGAACTTCGGCTTTGTCATCGGTGACCTGGACCGCGTCGACCTGCACCACCCGTCCGAGCTGTTCGCCGCCCTGGTGGTGAATCTGATTGCGACCGTGCTCAAGTTTGGCGACCGCACCCACATCGGCGCCACCCATCTGGCCACCAGCCTCGTGGCGCTGGTGCAGCTCGTCGCGGCCAGCCTGGCCTGGATGTGGCAGCTCTATATCCGGCATCAAGCCATGGATGGCGAGATGATCTCGATTGTCGTCTCGCTGTCGGCCGGTGCCCTCGTGGCCAACATGATCTCCGTGATCCTGCTGATCGGCGAGACCCTCAAGCAAAGCCGCTGAGGGGCGCGCCGATGGGCGACATCCTGTTCCTCGTGCTGCGGCGCATGCGCGCGCCGCTGATCGCGCTGATACTCGCCTACGCGATCTCGGTACTGGGCCTCGTGCTGGTGCCGGGTCAGGACGGCGCGGGCGCGCCCGCGCGCATGGGCTTCTTTCACGCCTTCTATGTGGTGAGCTACACCGCCACCACCATCGGCTTCGGTGAGCTGCCCTGGGTCTTCACCGACGCCCAGCGCGCCTGGGTCACCTTCACGATCTATCTCTCCGTCACCTGCTGGGCCTACACGGTCGGCAGCATCTTCGCGCTGGTGCAGGATCAGACCTTTCGCGGCGCGGTGGCGCGCAGCCGCTTTGCCGGACGCGTGCGGCTGCTCGACGAACCCTTCTACATCCTGGTCGGCTACGGCCAGAGCGGCACCTCGCTGGCACACGCCTTCGACGATCTCGGCGTCCGCAGCGTCATTCTGGAGCTGCGACCGGAGCGCGCCGCCCGCCCGGACATCGAGATCTTCCGCGAGCAGCCCCTCGCCCTCGCCGCGGATGCGCGCTGGCCCGACGTGCTGCGGGATGCGGGCGTCACCCATCCGCGCTGCAAGGCACTGGTCGTGATGGTGAGCGAGGACGAAGTGGCGCAGGCCGTCGCCATCGGTGCCAGCGCGCTCAACCCGCGCCTGCCCGTCATCGCCCGCGTGCATAGCGCCCTGGCCCGCGACAACCTCGAAGGCTTTGGCAACATCACGGTCATCGACCCCTTTGAGACCTTTGGCACGAATCTGCGCCTGTCGATCTCGGCGCCTGCCGTGCTGTGGGTCGAAGAGTGGCTCTCCAGCGTGCCGGGCAGCAGTTGCCCACGCCCGGCCTCCATTCCACGTGGCCACTGGCTGATCCTGGGCTACGGGCGCTTTGGCCACGCCGTCGCCCAGGCGCTGGAAGAGACCGGCTCCACCTGGGAAGCCATCGACACCGATCTCAAGCTGCCCGACCACCCGCACCTGCGCCACTGCAATAACTCGGTGCAGAGCCTGAATCAGGCCGGCATCGAGCAGGCGGTGGGCGTGGTGGCCTGCACTGATCGCGACGCGACGAACCTGGCCCTCATCTCCCGCGCACGCAAACTCAAACCAGGCCTGTGCGTGATCATTCGCCAGAACCACGTCGCTGATCGCAGCCTGATCGAAGCGGCACAGGCCGACATGTGCTTCGTCAAGGCCGATGTCATGGTCCGCGAATGCCTGCAACTGCTGGTCGCCCCGCTGCTCAACCGCTTCCTGATGGAGATCCGCGCCCGCGGGCCAGCCCTGGCCGAAGCGGTCGCAGTGCGCCTGCTCACCGAACTGGAGGAGCGTGTCCCGCATATCTGGAGCTTCGCCTGCCTGGCGGCCTACCCTGGCCTGCGCGAGGTGCTGGCCGACGGCTGCCCCAGCCCGCTTCGCCTGGGAGAATTGCTGATCAACCCGACCGACCCCTCGCAGCGGCTGGCCGCGGTGGCGCTGGTCCTCCTGCGCGGCAACGACACCCACTTCCTGCCCGATGCCGACATGGTGCTCGCATCGGGCGACCACATCCTGTTTGCCGGTCGCGCCGGTGTCGAGTCCTTGCAGGGACGTTTTCTGCTGGACCCCAGCCCGGTCAGCTACGTGAGGACAGGCATCGAGCCGCCCCGAACCTGGTTGTTCCGCTGGGCTGCCCGTCACGCGGAGCAGCGTCGCCACAGGCGACGAACCGCCGCAGCGCCACGACACGAATGAGCGAGCTTCCCCGCCGCTGCCGGATTGGCAGAAAACTGCCGCGGCGGGAGTGCGTGGCTGTATACTCCGGCCTCCACGAGATCCCCGCGCGGGCAGACATCCACCACACACCAGCATGATCCGAAAACTGTTGCGCCGGGTATTCACCAAGCGCGCTGCATCACCTCTCAAAGCCCAGGCAGCCGAAATTCCGGTCAAGCTGCACGGCATTCAGAACACCATGATCCTGCCGGCGGCCCGCAAGGTCTGTACCGTGCTGCAGGAAGCCGGCTTCAAGGCCTACGTGGTCGGGGGCGCCGTGCGCGACCTGATCGCCGGCTTCAAGCCCAAGGATTACGACGTTGCCACCAACGCCACGCCCGACGAGGTGCGCAACCTGTTCCGCCGCTCACGCATCATCGGCCGACGCTTTCGCATCGTGCATGTGATGAGCGGGGCGGAAACCATCGAAGTTTCCACCTTCCGTGCCCTGCATGACGAAGACACGGTCACCGACGAGCACGGGCGCGTGCTCCGCGACAACGTCTGGGGCTGCATTGAAGACGATGCCACGCGGCGCGACTTCACCGTCAATGCGCTGTACTACGATCCGACCACCGAGATCGTGCTCGACTTCCACCATGGCGTCGCCGATCTCAAGCAGAAGACCCTGCGCATGATCGGCGAGCCGCGCGCCCGCTACCGCGAAGATCCGGTGCGCATGCTGCGCGCCGTCCGCCTGGCCGCCAAGCTCGGTCTGCAGATCGACCCGGAAGCCCGCCACCCGATCCGCGAGATGGCCGAGCTGCTCGAAAACGTACCCGCGGCGCGCCTCTTTGACGAGATGCTCAAGCTGCTCTCCAGCGGTTACGCCGTCGCCTGCCTCAAGCAACTCCGCGAAGAGGGCCTGCATCAGGGCTTGCTGCCGCTGCTCGACGTGATCCTCAAGCAGCCGCTGGGCGAAAAATTCGTCTGGCTGGCGCTGGCCAACACCGATGACCGTGTGCTGACGGGCAAGCCAATCTCGCCCGGCTTCCTGTTCGCCACCCTGCTCTGGCACGAAGTACTGGCAAGCTGGGAGTTGCGCCGGAAGAACGGCGAACTCGCCCACCCTGCGCTGTTTGAAGCCATGGACGAAGTGCTCGCCTCGCAAGCCGAGAAGCTGGCCATCACCCGCCGCATCTCGGCCGACATCACCGAAATCTGGGCCCTGCAGCCACGCTTTGAAAAACGCGCCGGCAAAGCGCCCTACCGCCTGCTGGAGCAACCCCGCTACCGCGCGGGCTACGACTTCCTGCGCCTGCGCGCTGAATCAGGCGAAATCGACATGGCGCTGCCCGACTGGTGGGACGCCTTCGCGGACGCCGACACCGAAGCGCGCGAAGCCATGCTCGTGCCCGACAAGAAAGACGGCCCGCGCAAGCGCCGGCGTCCGCGCCGCAAGCCCGGTGCCAAAGCAGAAGCCGACACGCCCGCAGAATGATGGCTGCCTCCACACGCGCCTGGATCGGGATTGGCGCCAACCTCGGTGACCCGGTCGCCAGCGTTCGCGCCGCCATCGCCGCGCTGGACGAAGTGGGCGGGCTACGTGTCACCCTCCGCTCCGCCCTCTATCGCAGCACGCCCGTCGGCCCAGGCATGGACGGCCAGCCCGACTACATCAACGCCGTGGTCGGCGTCGACACCGCACTCAGCCCCGCAGCCCTGCTCGACACCCTGTTCGCCATCGAGCTCCACTTCGGCCGCCAGCGCAGCGTGCGCAACGCGGCCCGCACGCTGGACCTCGACCTGCTGCTCTACGGCGAAGACATCGTCGACCAGCCCGGCCTGCAGGTACCGCACCCACGCATGCACCTGCGTGCCTTCGTGCTGCAGCCGCTCGCTGAAATCGCGCCTGACACCTTGATTCCCGGCCAAGGTCGCGCCAAGGCCTTGTCCCAAGCCCTTCCCGAGCAAGGCATCGCGCGCCTGCCCGACTAGATTCGCCTCGCCACACCGCCACACCATGATGCCCGCCCTGGCCCTGCCCGCAATGCCGATCTGGATGAAAGCCGGCTCGCTCCTGCTAGCCTCGAATGTATTCATGACCTTTGCCTGGTACGGCCACCTCAAGCACCTCGGCCACCGCCCCTGGCTCATTGCCGCGCTCATCGCCTGGGGGATTGCCCTCTTCGAATACCTGCTGCAAGTGCCCGCCAACCGCATTGGCGCGCAGGAACTCACGCTGCCCCAGCTCAAGATCATGCAGGAGGTGATCACGCTCGCCGTGTTCGTCCCCTTCTCGGTGTATTACATGCAGCAACCCCTCAAGCTGGATTACCTCTGGGCCGCCCTGTGCATGTGCGGCGCAGTTTTCTTCATATTCCGCAGCTGAGGCCCGCGGCCGCTGGCCCCTTTGCGCTACAGTGCAGCACGCACATGAACCGCCCCGCGAAAGACCGATCAGATGCTTGAAAAAGCCCAGTACCTCGTCGTCGAAGGCCCGATCGGGGCCGGCAAGACCAGCCTCGCCCGTCGCCTCGCCGAGCGCCTGAATGCCCACCCGGTGATGGAGCAGCCGGAATGCAACCCCTTCCTCTCCCGCTTCTATGCCGATATCGAACGCTGGGCGCTCCCTACCCAGCTCGACTTCCTCTTCCAGCGTGCCGACCTGCTGGCGCAGATCGCCCAGGCGCGGCAGCAGGGTCAACGCGTGGTCAGCGACTTCCTGCTGGAGAAAGACCCGCTGTTTGCCTCGCTCAACCTTGGGGAAGACGAAGCCCGGCTCTACCAGCGCATCTTCGCCCAGCTCCACCCCACGCGCATCCGGCCCGATCTCGTGATCTATCTGCAGGCCCAGCCTGACACCCTGATCGACCGCGTGCGCAAGCGTGGCATGGATGCCGAGCGGAAAATCACGGAGAGCTATCTCGCCGCCGTCTCCAGCCGCTACGCGAGTTTCTTCCACGACTACAACGCCGCACCGGTCTTCATCGTCAACGCCGAAGTCCTCAACCCCGTGGATGAAGACGACGACTTCGAGCTGATCCTCAAACGCCTGCAAGCCATGCGCGGCTATCGCGAATATTTCAGCTACGCTTGAGCCAGATCGGCCGCTTTTCCTGATGATTTGATTCGGCAAAGGAGATTCCGCATGTTGGCCAGAACAAAGGCTGCAAGCCATTCTCAGACGAGTGACTTAGGCCAGACTATCCCGCAGCGGCCGAAGTTATCCAGCAGAATTGCTGTTCAAATTGAACGTTAGCCGCCATGAAATTTCTGCCGCTCGTAGATCGACGCATCGTAGTTATCGGCACC
>JADKDZ010000008.1 GCA_016718265.1 Uliginosibacterium sp.
CGGTGAAGGTGGCGACCGTCGCACCGGGTGCAAAGGTCAGCGAACCGCTGGTGGCGGTGTAGTCGCTGCCGGCGGTGGCCGTGCCATTGGCGGTGCCAGGCGACGGTGACCGGGGTGGCGGACGGATTGGACAGCGTGACCGTATAGGTGGCCGTGCCGGCCGCCTCATCAATCGTGGCCGGGCCGGTGATCGACAGGGGGGGGCGCCATCGTTGTCGAGGATGGAACCTGTGCCGGCGACCGGGGTGGTGTTCTGTGCGGTCGCGGCCGAGAGCGAAACCGTCTCGGTCGGCTCGGAGACCAGATCATTGACCGTGGGCACACGGACCAGGAGGCTGGTGCTGCCGGCCGGGACCGACACGGTCGGGGTGAGCGCCACCCAGTTGGTGCCGCCATCGGTGGAGACCAGGGCCGGATTGGTGTCGGTGCCCAGGGTGGCCGGATTGAGTGCTGCCGGCGGCCAGGGTCAGGGTGACGGTGGTCGGGGTGGTCGAAGGATGGGTCAGGGTGACGGTGAAGTCCAGGTTGCCGCCCTCGGTGATGGACGGGCTGGAGACCGCTCCCACGGCCGGACGATCATCGTCCGGACCTGCCGAGCCATCATCAACGATGCTGGAGCTGACCGAACCGAGGCCGGTGGCGATGGTCGCCCCGGTCGGGGAGGAGAGGCTGACGGAGAAGTTCTCGCTGCCCTCATAGAGAGCGCGTCATTGGTGACGGGCACGGTGAAGGTGGCGACCGTCGCACCGGGTGCAAGGTCAGCGAACCGCTGGTGGCGGTGTAGTCGCTGCCGGCGGTGGCCGTGCCATTGGCGGAGCCAGGCGACGGTGACCGGGGTGGCGGACGGATTGGACAGCGTGACCGTATAGGTGGCCGTACCGGCCGCCTCATCAATCGTGGCCGGGCCGGTGATCGACAGGGTGGGGGCGCCATCGTTGTCGAGGATGGAACCTGTGCCGGCGACCGGGGTGGTGTTCTGTGCGGTCGCGGCCGAGAGCGAAACCGTCTCGGTGGGCTCGGAGACCAGATCATTGACCGTGGGCACACGGACCAAGAGGCTGGTGCTGCCGGCCGGGACCGACACGGTCGGGGTGAGCGCCACCCAGTTGGTGCCGCCATCGGTGGAGACCAGGGCCGGATTGGTGTCGGTGCCCAGGGTGGCCGGATTGGTGCTGCCGGCGGCCAGGGTCAGGGTGACGGTGGTCGGGGTGGTCGAAGGATGGGTCAGGGTGACGGTGAAGTCCAGGTTGCCGCCCTCGGTGATGGACGGGCTGGAGACCGCTCCCCACGGCCGGACGATCATCGTCCGGACCTGCCGAGCCATCATCAACGATGCTGGAGCTGACCGAACCGAGGCCGGTGGCGATGGTCGCCCCGGTCGGGGAGGAGAGGCTGACGGAGAAGTTCTCGCTGCCCTCATAGAGCGCGTCATTGGTGACGGGCACGGTGAAGGTGGCGACCGTCGCACCGGGTGCAAAGGTCAGCGAACCGCTGGTGGCGGTGTAGTCGCTGCCGGCGGTGGCCGTGCCATTGGCGGAGCCATAGGCGACGGTGACCGGGGTGGCGGACGGATTGGACAGCGTGACCGTATAGGTGGCCGTACCGGCCGCCTCATCAATCGTGGCCGGGCCGGTGATCGACAGGGTGGGGGCGCCATCGTTGTCCAGGATGGAACCTGTGCCGGCGACCGGGGTGGTGTTCTGTGCGGTCGCGGCCGAGAGCGAAACCGTCTCGGTCGGCTCGGAGACCAGATCATTGACCGTGGGCACACGGACCAGGAGGCTGGTGCTGCCGGCCGGGACCGACACGGTCGGGGTGAGCGCCACCCAGTTGGTGCCGCCATCGGTCGAGACCAGGGCCGGATTGGTGTCGGTGCCCAGGGCGGCCGGATTGGTGCTGCCGGCGGCCAGGGTCAGGGTGACGGTGGTCGGGGTGGTCGAAGGATGGGTCAGGGTGACGGTGAAGTCCAGGTTGCCGCCCTCGGTGATGGACGGGCTGGAGACCGCTCCCACGGCCGGACGATCATCGTCCGGACCTGCCGAGCCATCATCAACGATGCTGGAGCTGACCGAACCGAGGCCGGTGGCGATGGTCGCCCCGGTCGGGGAGGAGAGGCTGACGGAGAAGTTCTCGCTGCCCTCATAGAGCGCGTCATTGGTGACGGGCACGGTGAAGGTGGCGACCGTCGCACCGGGTGCAAAGGTCAGCGAACCGCTGGTGGCGGTGTAGTCGCTGCCGGCGGTGGCCGTGCCATTGGCGGAGCCATAGGCGACGGTGACCGGGGTGGCCGACGGATTGGACAGCGTGACCGTATAGGTGGCGGTACCGGCCGCCTCATCAATCGTGGCCGGGCCGGTGATCGACAGGGTGGGGGCGCCATCGTTGTCCAGGATGGAACCTGTGCCGGCGACCGGGGTGGTGTTCTGTGCGGTCGCGGCCGAGAGCGAAACCGTCTCGGTCGGCTCGGAGACCAGATCATTGACCGTGGGCACACGGACCAGGAGGCTGGTGCTGCCGGCCGGGACCGACACGGTCGGGGTGAGCGCCACCCAGTTGGTGCCGCCATCGGTGGAGACCAGGGCCGGATTGGTGTCCGTGCCCAGGGTGGCCGGATTGGTGCTGCCGGCGGCCAGGGTCAGGGTGACGGTGGTCGGGGTGGTCGAGGCGTGGGTCAGGGTGACGGTGAAGTCCAGGTTGCCGCCCTCGGTGATGGACGGGCTGGAGACCGCTCCCACGGCCGGACGATCATCGTCCGGACCTGCCGAGCCATCATCAACGATGCTGGAGCTGACCGAACCGAGGCCGGTGGCGATGGTCGCCCCGGTCGGGGAGGAGAGGCTGACGGAGAAGTTCTCGCTGCCCTCATAGAGCGCGTCATTGGTGACGGGCACGGTGAAGGTGGCGACCGTCGCACCGGGTGCAAAGGTCAGCGAACCGCTGGTGGCGGTGTAGTCGCTGCCGGCGGTGGCCGTGCCATTGGCGGAGCCATAGGCGACGGTGACCGGGGTGGCCGACGGATTGGACAGCGTGACCGTATAGGTGACGGTGCCGGCCGCCTCATCAATCGTGGCCGGGCCGGTGATCGACAGGGTGGGGGCGCCATCGTTGTCCAGGATGGAACCTGTGCCGGCGACCGGGGTGGTGTTCTGTGCGGTCGCGGCCGAGAGCGAAACCGTCTCGGTCGGCCCGGAGACCAGATCATTGACCGTGGGCACACGGACCAGGAGGCTGGTGCTGCCGGCCGGGACCGACACGGTCGGGGTGAGCGCCACCCAGTTGGTGCCGCCATCGGTGGAGACCAGGGCCGGATTGGTGTCGGTGCCCAGGGTGGCCGGATTGGTGCTGCCGGCGGCCAGGGTCAGGGTGACGGTGGTCGGGGTGGTCGAGGCGATGGGTCAGGGTGACGGTGAAGTCCAGGTTGCCGCCCTCGGTGATGGACGGGCTGGAGACCGCTCCCACGGCCGGACGATCATCGTCCGGACCTGCCGAGCCATCATCAACGATGCTGGAGCTGACCGAACCGAGGCCGGTGGCGATGGTCGCCCCGGTCGGGGAGGAGAGGCTGACGGAGAAGTTCTCGCTGCCCTCATAGAGCGCGTCATTGGTGACGGGCACGGTGAAGGTGGCGACCGTCGCACCGGGTGCAAAGGTCAGCGAACCGCTGGTGGCGGTGTAGTCGCTGCCGGCGGTGGCCGTGCCATTGGCGGAGCCATAGGCGACGGTGACCGGGGTGGCGGACGGATTGGACAGCGTGACCGTATAGGTGACGGTACCGGCCGCCTCATCAATCGTGGCCGGGCCGGTGATCGACAGGGTGGGGGCGCCATCGTTGTCCAGGATGGAACCTGTGCCGGCGACCGGGGTGGTGTTCTGTGCGGTCGCGGCCGAGAGCGAAACCGTCTCGGTCGGCTCGGAGACCAGATCATTGACCGTGGGCACGCGGACCAGGAGGCTGGTGCTGCCGGCCGGGACCGACACGGTCGGGGTGAGCGCCACCCAGTTGGTGCCGCCATCGGTGGAGACCAGGGCCGGATTGGTGTCCGTGCCCAGGGTGGCCGGATTGGTGCTGCCGGCGGCCAGGGTCAGGGTGACGGTGGTCGGGGTGGTCGAGGCGTGGGTCAGGGTGACGGTGAAGTCCAGGTTGCCGCCCTCGGTGATGGACGGGCTGGAGACCGCTCCCACGGCCGGACGATCATCGTCCGGACCTGCCGAGCCATCATCAACGATGCTGGAGCTGACCGAACCGAGGCCGGTGGCGATGGTCGCCCCGGTCGGGGAGGAGAGGCTGACGGAGAAGTTCTCGCTGCCCTCCAGAGCGCGTCATTGGTGACGGGCACGGTGAAGGTGGCGACCGTCGCACCGGGTGCAAAGGTCAGCGAACCGCTGGTGGCGGTGTAGTCGCTGCCGGCGGTGGCCGTGCCATTGGCGGAGCCATAGGCGACGGTGACCGGGGTGGCCGACGGATTGGACAGGGTGACCGTATAGGTGACGGTGCCGGCCGCCTCATCAATCGTGGCCGGGCCGGTGATCGACAGGGTGGGGGCGCCATCGTTGTCCAGGATGGAACCTGTGCCGGCGACCGGGGTGGTGTTCTGTGCGGTCGCGGCCGAGAGCGAAACCGTCTCGGTCGGCTCGGAGACCAGATCATTGACCGTGGGCACACGGACCAGGAGGCTGGTGCTGCCGGCCGGGACCGACACGGTCGGGGTGAGCGCCACCCAGTTGGTGCCGCCATCGGTGGAGACCAGGGCCGGATTGGTGTCGGTGCCCAGGGTGGCCGGATTGGTGCTGCCGGCGGCCAGGGTCAGGGTGACGGTGGTCGGGGTGGTCGAAGGATGGGTCAGGGTGACGGTGAAGTCCAGGTTGCCGCCCTCGGTGATGGACGGGCTGGAGACCGCGCCACGGCCGGACGATCATCGTCCGGACCTGCCGAGCCATCATCAACGATGCTGGAGCTGACCGAACCGAGGCCGGTGGCGATGGTCGCCCCGGTCGGGGAGGAGAGGCTGACGGAGAAGTTCTCGCTGCCCTCATAGAGCGCGTCATTGGTGACGGGCACGGTGAAGGTGGCGACCGTCGCACCGGGTGCAAAGCTCAGCGAACCGCTGGTGGCGGTGTAGTCGCTTCCTGCGGTGGCCGTGCCATTGGCGGTGCCATAGGCGACGGTGACCGGGGTGGCGGACGGATTGGACAGGGTGACCGTATAGGTGGCCGTACCGGCCGCCTCATCAATCGTGGCCGGGCCGGTGATCGACAGGGTGGGCGTCGCAGGCGGTGGAGGGGGCGGCGGGGTGATCGTATCGTTGTCGATGATCAGCCCGGTTGCGCTGACGCCCCCGATGGCCAAGGGGACGGTTTCCGTTGCCTCGATGACCGAGTCGTCCAGTGTGGGGACAGCGACAGCGAACGTGCTGACGCCTGCTGGGACGGTGATTCGGCCAGTAGCGGAATCGTAGGTGACGCCCTGCGTGAAAGACGGGGCGGCACTGAAATCAACGCCGGTGGCCGCGGTGCCTCCACCCAGAGAGAAAGTGTATGTGCTGGGCGCGGTGGTCACCGCGCTCAGACTGACGTTGAACACGAGCGTGTTGCCTTCGACGACTGCATCGTCCGAGGCACCCAGAGAACCTGGCTCTATCGTCGTAATCCTCGGCTGGGCGACGTCGTTATCGACGATGGTGCCCGTGGCGACGACAGCCGTGGTATTTGCGGACGTGCTGGCGCTGAGGGTAAAGCTTTCCGTGGATTCGATCAGCGAGTCGTCGACGGAGGGCACACGCACGATCAGGCTGGTGGTGCCAGCAGGCAGGTTCGCGACCGTGCCCGTAAGGGGGCTGAAGCTCGCACCGCCGTCGACGCTCACCAAAACCCCGGTTGCGGTATCGATTCCAAGGCTTGCGGTGCCACTTATGAGGCTGAGACTTACGGCGGTAGGCGTACTGCTGGCATTGCTGAGCGTCACGACGAAGTCGAGGTTGTCCCCTTCGGTGACGGTCGGGTTCGAAACGGTAGTGATGCGGGGGGTGTCGTTGTCACTGCCGCCGCTCCCTGTTCCGTCATCAACAATTGTTCCCTGACCCGCGCTGGAACCAAGGGTGGCATTGCTTGGCGCAATCAGATTGACCGTGAAACCTTCTGGTCCTTCAAAAACGCTGTCGTTCGCGATCGGTACGCTGATCGTGGCGCTTGTACTGCCCGGCGCAAAACTCACCGTCCCGGTGGTAGCAGAGAAATCTGTGTTGCTGGTGGCGGTTCCGCCTGTGGTGTTGTAGCTGACCGTGATGACTTGCGATGACGGAGCACTGAGGGTCAGGACAAATGTTGCCGTTCCCGCGCCTTCATTGACGGTGATGTTCCCGATCGTGATTGTTGGCAGCTCGCCGGTCGTATCGGTCGACGCGATCGTCGCACCCGTTGGCAGTTGCAGATCCGGCGCAAGATACTCGCTGGTAGACAGCAGCGTTTGCGGATCGATGTTTTCGACAATCCGCAGCAGTTGTACGAAGGAATGGCCGTTGTCGGACCCGCCGCCCGCGAGACCGGCCGCGGCGGGGTCCAGCACGTCAAACGGGTCGGTCCCGGTGTTGAGTGCCTGGATGACCCGCTCGGCGTCGAGTTGTGGCAGCGTCAGGGCCGCTTCGGACTTGTCGACCGGTGCCTGAGACAGCATTTCGTCATCGGCGAGGATTGTTCTGCCGCCGCCGAGTTCAAGCATCTGACCATTGGCGAGTTTCAGCTGAACCTGGCCACGCGGGTCGACAACGATTTCCTGACCGGCAATGATCTGAGTACCGGGATGCAGCGCGATTCTCTGCCCGTCGGAAGTTTGCAGATAGGCTTTGCCCTGAATGCTGACGACGGTAGCGTTTTGAACGGAGGCTGGGTTCGTTGAAGACATGATCTTCCCTTAGACGGATTGCGGAATGCTGTTCCGCAATTTACGTTCAAAGATCAGGTCACGTATCGTACTCAGGTACTAGGAGTGTCAAGGAGTGTTGCAGTGAGCGCGGAGATTGTGACGCATTGCACATTCTGTGGCGAAAGGCACAATGCCATTGTTATTGAAGTGGTTTATCGGATGCCGTGAATGCGCAGCGCAAGCTGAAGCCGGTCGGTCACGTCAAGTTTGTCGAATATGGTCGTCAGGTGCGATTTCACGGTTCGTTCGGTGATGCCAAGCGCGTTGGCGATGCTGAGATTGGATTCGCCCATGGCGGCCATGGAGGCGACTTCACGCTCACGCTCTGTGAGCAGGACTTGCCATCCCTTGCCCGAGACGACCGACGCCTGCCGCACGCCTTTTAGCAGGCGAGCCATCAAGCTGCGGCCGACCCAGAGCTCGCCGCTGGCGATCACGTCCAGCATTTGTTGCAAGCTGTGCTCCGCCGCATAAGAGTGACCGTAGCCATGCGCGCCTGCTTCAAGAGCGAGCAAACCTTCGCCATCGCTGGGTGAAGGGCTCAGGATGCCAATCTTGAGGCGTTCACACTGCACTCGCCAGAACGGCGCTTGCAGGGGCGGTAGCCCGGGACTGGCGATGTCTATCAGCGCCACCTCGCCATTTGCCAGCGTAGCGAGTTCGCCGTGCGCAGCGAGCCTATGGGGCGGCTCAGCCGACGCGCCACGCAGCCGCGCGCAGAGGGATTCGTCGTCGCTAAGGAGGTGAAAAGCGGTGCAGCGCATGGTCAGCGTTCGGTGAGCGCGTTGGCATGGGCGCGCAGGACGGGTTTCATCAGATAGGACAGGATAGTCTTCTTGCCAGTCAGTACGTCTACCTCGGCAATCATGCCCGGGATAATGGGCAGTTTTCCTGAACCGAGCTGAGGACTCACGGTTCTCACACGGATGATATAGAAGGCGTTGCCCTTCTCGTCGGTAATGGTGTCCGCGCCGATATGTTCCAGCGTTGCTTCGAGTCCGCCATAGACAGAGAAGTCATAGGCGGTGAACTTGACCATGGCTTTTTGCCCGGGTCGCAGGAAGGCGATGTCTCGCGGCATGACCTTTGCCTCAAGCAGCAGGGCGTCATCGCTGGGGACGACTTCGATCACCTCTTTGCCCGGCTGTACGACACCGCCGACGGTGTTGACGAGCAACTGCTTGACCGTTCCGTTGACGGGCGAGCGGATCTCAGACTGCTTGACGCGATCGGCCAAAGCGACACTTCCCTCTGACAGGCGGCCAAGACGTGCGTTGGTTTCGGCAAGCTCCGTGCGTGCGCGGTTGCGGATCGCCAACTCAACTTCCTGAATCTTGCGTTGCGCTTCGGTCATCGCCGATTGAATGCGGGGGATCTGGGCCGCAAGCGAGTCACGCTCACCCCGATAGCGCGAGACGTCGCGTTCAAGGCGAAGGATTTCGACCTCTGATACTGCGCCAGACTTCATGAGTGGGCGGGTCCGCTCCAGTTCCTGCAGCGTGAGCTCATAGCCTTGGCGGGCCTGCTCGCTGCGCGCCTGGGTTTCTCGCAGTTCCTGATTGCGCTGTGTCAGTTGCTGCTGCGCCATGCCAACGTTTGCAGAGAGTTCGGCGCGGACAGACTCGTAGAGCAGGCGCTCCTGCTCAGCGAGAGAAGGGAGTTCGTCCTCGACCTCCTTGGGCGGAAGGAAGGGGTTGCCATCAGCCAAGGCTTGTAGCCGCGCGGCTTTTGCGAGCAGTGAGAGGTACTCGGAGCGATTCTCTTTGAGTGACGAGACAAAGCGGGTCGGATCGATCTTGAGCAGCAATTGCCCGGCGGTGACCTGCTGTCCTTCGCGGACGAGGATTTCGGACACACTTCCGCCATCCAGACTCTGAATGATCTGTACCTGACGTGAGGGGATCACCTTGCCTTCACCTTTGGCGACCTCATCGAGCTCGGCAAAAGCAGCCCAGAGGATGAAGCACAGCAGGGATGCGCCGGTCACCCAAACGGTAGTTCTCGCGCCGCGTGGTGACTGTTCGCTGATGACCCACTCCGCGTCGGCGAGAAAATCCGATTCATCATGGAGTTGATCGCGCTCGGCGCGATCCATCAGTCGGTCATAGAAAGCCGACAGGCGAGCGTAAATGCCCATCACGCAGCCCTCCCGATGCGGCCTTGCTGGAGTGCCTCAATGACCGTGCTCTTGGGCCCGTCTGCCACAATGGTGCCGTTGTCAATCACGATGAGGCGGTCGACGAGCTCCAGCAGTGAGGTTCGGTGAGTGACCAGCACCATGGTCTTGTGTGCGGCAAACGCTTTGAGTCTTTGCTTGAGCTGCTCTTCACTCTGGTGATCCATACTGCTGGTCGGTTCGTCCAGCAATAGAACGGGCGGGTCGTTGAGCACGGCGCGTGCTATGGCGACCCCCTGCCGCTGCCCCCCCGAGACCGACTCGCCGCGCTCACCGATCTGCATTTCCAGCCCTTCGGGGTGCGCATTTGCAAATTCGGTGATGCCCGCGAGCTCAGCAGCAGCGAGAATCGCACCGTCGTCTGCGAGAGGGGATCCCATCGCAATATTCTGCTTCAGCGTGCCGTAAAACAATGTGATGTCCTGCGGGACGAAGCCGATGGCACGCCGGAGCTCAGCAGGGTCGATCTGTCGCGCGTCGACGCCGTCGATCAATATCGCGCCCTCGGTAGGCTGATAGAGCCCGAGAATCAATTTCTCCAGCGTTGTTTTTCCTGAGCCGACACGGCCGATGATGCCGACTTTCTCTCCCGTCTGGATCTGGAATGACACCCGGCGGAGCACCTTTTGCTCACTGTTTGGGTAGCTGAAACTGACGTCTTTGAATTCGATGTCGCCGCGCACGATCGGGCGGTGGATAAATGAGGCGGACTCGGGCCGTTCGACCGGGAGTTGCATCTGGCTCTCAATCGATTCCAGTCCGGTACGCGCACTCTGGAACTGCATCATCAGTCCGGCTACCTGTCCGAGTGGCGCGAGGGCACGGCCGGAAATCATGCTGGCGGCAATGATTCCGCCCATGGATATCTTGTTGTCGGTCAGCAGGTACACGCCCAGGATAATCGTCGTGATATTGACAGCCTGCTGTACGTTTTGCGCAAAGTTCATCGTTGACGAAGAGAGCAATCGGGTACGTGCCCCGATCTGGGCGATAAACAGCGTCGCACGTTCCCAACGGCGCTGCATGTCTCCTTCGGCACATTGCGTCTTGAGCGTTTCCAGACCGACCAGGCTTTCAATCAGGATAGCGTTGCGTTGGGCGCTGGCGCGGTAGCTCGTTTCGGTCAGTTCATGCATCTTGGCTTGGGTGAGTAGCGCGACAAGCACGACAAGCGCCATCCCGATCAGCGCGGGTACGATCATCCAGGGTGAGATCCAGAGCAGGACCAGTACGAACAGAATGACGAAGGGGAGGTCGATAAGCGTCGTGACGCTTGCCGAGGCGATGAAATCACGCACGCCTTCAAACGCCCGCAAATTGGCCGCGAACGAGCCGACCGATATCGGCTTCGACGACATCCGCACGCCAAGTACCTGCGCCATGATCCTGGCAGACAGAGTGACGTCGATGCGTTTGCTGGCGGCGTCAACAATGTAGGCACGCACCGTGCGGAGGGCGAAGTCGAAGACGAGCACCAGCAAGGCGCCAATCGACAGAACCCACAGCGTCTCGATCGCATGGTTTGGGACGACTCGGTCATAAACGTTCATCGAGTACATCGGAATGGCCAACGCAAACACGTTGATCAGCAAGGCAGCGAGCATGGCGTCGCGGTAAAGCCGCCAGTTGCTGAAGATCGCACTCCAGAACCAATGCTGCCCTGGCGGCTGGCTTATCGCGGGTGTGCGCGCATCAAAGCGAAATCTGGGTTGAACGATGACGGCGAGGCCGGAGTAGTCTGCTTCGAGATCTGCGAGGCTGACCGTCATCGCCGCTTCAGGGTTATCAGGCAGACTGATCCTGACCTTGTCGGGGGAGACGTGTGCAAGCAACAGACAGGCACGCTTATGCGTCAACAGCAGCATGGCGGGCAGGGCGGCCGTACGGATATCCCGTACTTTGCGGCGCTGAATGCGCGCCGCGAGATTGGCGCGAGACGCCGCACGAATCAACTGCGACGGTGGCAGCAGATGGTCGACCTTGGGCAGACCTGCAGCGAGTGCTTGGGCCGTCCAGGGGTTTCCGTGAATTTTGGTCAGATGCACCAGACAGTCGAGCAATGGGTCGACGTGGGTCGCATGGGCGCCCATACGCCAACTTGGCGGTGGCGCGGAGGGACTGGCTGGCTGCATGCCGGTATCGCTTGTGTTCATGAAAACCCTTGGGCCGATAAGCTAGGCGTTCTTAAGAATGCGCCTAAATGATGTCGTCGTCACCAATCAGGTCAAGCGCGCCTTTCATGCGTTTGCGCATGTCCTTTCGCGCCAGCAGCTTTCGCTGTGCCTCTGGGGGGAGATCGGTGATGCGGAGAAGGTTCTTGTCGGTAAGGACATCAATCAGGTCTTCCATCACGCGGATAAACTCCGCATCAAGGCCTGAGAAATTGTGGGGAAGTGCGTGCCCAAGGAAGGCGCACACTTCAGGGTGCGTCGCGGGCAGATACTCAGTCGCACCGGTTTCGGGCTCTGCCAGCAGTGCTGTGATATCGCCTTCACAAGTGCGGCGGACATAGGGCATGACGGATTCCTCCTCCGGGTGGCGGACTTTAGCAAGGACCGAGTCGAGCCTGAGAGCTCGATCGTTTCACGCCAAGCATTTTCTGCGCGCGGTGTGACATCTTTCACGGCAGGGGAGATGAGTCGGGGCGACGCTTCCTGGTGTCTCCCCAAGTGATCATTTCAAGCGACTGTTCACGACACGAAGACGCAACAACTTGAATCCGATGACCTTGCCTGGCGGGCAAAGATGGCGCTGCGAACGCGTAATCGCGGACCAGAACCTTGAAGCGGTCTGTTTCAGTGGTACACCGACGCTTAGGTCGCATGTCAGGTCTCGCGGAGCCCTTGAACCGAAAGACATCGCCAATAAACTGTGACACCGTTTCGTCGCCGCCGGGACAATCCCCCGCCGGAATCAGCCCTTGCACTCAGAAAGTCTGATGCGTGACAAGGCTGCCGCCTGGCGGCGGCAGCCAATACTTGAAGTCGTTTAGCGGCAGCCGATGATGTCACCGCTCTCAAAGGAGCTGGTGCCACCCTGACATACCAGGGGGACAAAGGGCTGTTTCTTGCAACTGAATCGGTATGCCGCGCTCTGCGAGCCTGGCACGACGGCCCACCCTGCGGGGCAGGGGTTTCGCCCGGACTCGAGCGAGATATCGTCGAGGATCTCGACATCGTTTGCTGATAAGCGATTTCTGTCTCGACGCGTACTGGCGCGCCGGCTGGAAGAGCGGGGAGCCTGCTCGTTCGCGCCGAGCACGATTACATCCGCGCTAACCCGTCCGTCGCAAGACGAGTAACTGCGCGAGCCAGCGATGTTGACGAGAAAACGACCGGTCTTGCGGAATGTGTGCGTGATGTCCGTAATGTTGGAGGTCCCACCGCTGCCGCCGATCAACACTTTTTCGACCGGGCTGCCGTCGCCAAAGTCGATCGCTGCTTCACAGGCACGAGCGGTACCCGTGTAAGTACCAATAATCTTGGCGCGGATCTGGATTGTGGCGTCAACGCCTGCAGCGCCATCAGGAATGCGCAGACTCTCAGGTGTCACAGCGGCGGCTCGAATTTCGTATTTTTCTGAGCGTTCTGCTGCGTGGGCAATCGAGCCCAAAGTCAGGGCGGCAAGCAGGCCGACAGCTATTGTCGGCTTTGGCAAACATTTCACGCGCGATCTCCTTGTGCAAACAGCAAATAAAAAACCCCGTCCTGAAGGCAGGACGGGGCTGATCATATCGCGTTATAGCCTGAAGACCTGTAAGTCAATGTAAGCAGCCTGTATCCAAAGACATTCAGCCACTACACCACTTTGCTCTCAAGCCCCCAAGAAGATTGCTCAGCTTGGGTTACGCTAGAGCCGCACCGAAGGCACGGCCCTTCTTAACAATGCTTAGAACCAAGCTTCTGCTTGAGCGCCGATAACGGAGCCGGCAGTCTTGTCACCCCAAACGGTCGGGTTCGGGTTGGCAGCGTCCTTGTTCCACTTGGCGTACGTGTAGTAGAACTTGACGCGCGGCACTGCGTTCTCGGCCGGGTGGAACACCAGAGCAGCAGTTGCCTTGTTCATGGTCTGCTTCTTGGCATTCTTGTCGGTCTTCAGGTTGATGGTGCCAGCTTCGAAGTTCCAGTTCAGGTTGTCCATGATCGGACCTTCGAAACGGAAGCCCAGCATGTTACGGCTGCCCGTACCCTTGCCGCTGTCGCTGGTGAACTTGACGCCTTCAACTTCCAGGATTGCGTCGAAGTTAACACCACCGAAGTTAGCACCGTACTGGATCGGAACCAGCCAAGCGCTCTTCAGGCCGGTTTCCTTGTCGTAGCTCTTCAAACGCAGACCGGCCAAGATGTTGCCAGCGCTACCCAGAGGAATGTTCTCGTAGGCACCGATAGACGTAAAGCCGCCTTCTTTCGCTGTGGTGGTCGCCGGAGTCGTCGAGTGATCATCCGTCTTAGACTGACGCTGAACCTTCAGGTGGATCGCCAAGTTTGAGCCGCCACCCGTCTGGATGTCGCCAAGCTTGGCAATGTACTTGACGTTCGTGCTCTTGTAGCGAGAAGCAGAGCCATTACCATTCATGAAGCCGAGGCTCAGCTTGGCGCCGCCCAGGTTGATGTCGTCGAGGCCAACGCCGTCGCCGTCATCGTTTTCCAGGAAATGGTCGTTGATGCCCAGTTGCAGACGGTTGTAGAAACGACGACCGGCCCACAGCGTGCCCTTGCCCAGCATGGCGATGTTCTGACCATAGCCATAAACCTGGCCGAAGTTTACGCCAACGTCCTTGTTGCCGTTCCATGCGTTTTCGCTATCCCAGCCGCGGCCAGACGACGGCATGAAGTGAACGTGCCACTCGGAACCATCCTTGCTCTTGACCAGAGTGGCGTTGAAGTTCGGCTCGATAACGTAGTCGCACTCGTTACCCAAACGCCACTTCGGACCATCTTGACCTTGCAGGCTGCCCAGACCGAAACAGGTACCCATGCCGCCACGGGTGTTCAGCGCGTTACCAGCGCGGAAGTAGCCGGAAAAATCGGCCGTTACAGCCTGGGCTGCGCCGAAAGCGCCGGCCAGAGCGAGACCAACCAGAACGTGAATCTTCTTCATAACTTCTCCTCTTCTCCTGTGTGAGTGAGTGTTAGCCTGCCAAAAAAACTCTAACAAGCCATTGCCGCAAAAAATCGTTCAACGCTATGCGTATTAAACAGGGCCTTGCTTCGAAACAGAAAGACCTTGTCCGTCAAATAGAATTGCGCGACCCGCTTTAGGGATCATGCCGACATCATTGCCTGCACGTAGGTCAATATGCTCGCCCGGCAATTTAATTGCAAGGGGAGTGTCTGATCCATGCAACTTCGCGTAAACGATAATAGAGTCACCAAGGTGCTCAAGAATGTCGATCTTGGCGGTCAGCCCATCGCCAACACGTGTCAGCTCGATGTGTTCCGGACGAACGCCCAGCGCCAGCTCGCCAGACGGCTGACCGTTTACCGACGCGGCGGGCAGCAACATGCGCCCGGCTGCGCCAAAGTTCAGGTCGACTGCTTCTGCAGTCTTCGACGTGAGCTTGCAAGGCAGGAAGTTCATCTGCGGGGACCCGAGGAAGCCCGCTACAAAACGATTGGCCGGCGCTTCGTAGAGGCTGAGCGGCTTACCGTATTGTTGTACGAGCCCCTTGTGGAACACCGCAATGCGGTTGCCCAGCGTCATAGCTTCAACCTGATCGTGTGTCACGTAGATCATGGTTGTGCCGAGTTCGGTGTGCAGTTTGGCGAGCTCGATGCGCATCTGTACGCGCAGTGCAGCATCAAGGTTCGAAAGCGGTTCGTCAAACAGGAACACTTTCGGCGTACGGACGATCGCGCGGCCAATGGCCACACGTTGGCGCTGACCGCCTGATAGTGCCTTGGGTTTGCGTTCGAGCAAGTGAGTGATCTGGAGAATTTCTGCGGCGCGGCCGACTGCGTTCTTGATCTCTTGTTTGCTCTTGCCAGCGAGCTTCAGGGCAAAGCCCATGTTTTCGCCGACAGTCATGTGAGGGTAGAGCGCGTAGCTCTGAAACACCATTGCAACGCCGCGTTCTGCAGGCGGAATCTCGTTGATGAGCGTGTCACCAATCCGAATTTCACCGTCGGTAATATCTTCCAAACCTGCGATCATCCGCAGCAGTGTGGTTTTACCGCAACCAGAGGGACCGACGAAAACGGTGAACTCACCGTCCTTGATTTCGAGGTCAATCCCATGCAGAACCTGGGTGCCGTCAGGATAAGTCTTACGCACGTTGCGCAGGGTTACGCCGCTCATAACATAGCTTCCTTCTGTTTCGCGCCGAAGCGCTCTCTTTGAATGTAATCCCGATACCACAGCGCGCTGTCTTTAAACGTGCGCTGTTGAGTCTGGTAATCAATATGAATCAGGCCAAAGCGCATGCTATAGCCTTTGGCCCACTCGAAGTTGTCCATCAAACTCCAGTGAAAATACCCTCTGACCGATACCCCCTCGCCCATAGCCCTGGATAGGGCGTCCAAGTGCTGCTCGATATATGCGATGCGCCTGGGGTCATGAATAGCGCCATCGGCTGAAACGGTATCAGCGCAAGCCATGCCGTTTTCCGAGATGTAAACCGGTGGCAGCTCA
Source organism: Uliginosibacterium sp. (assembly GCA_016718265.1). GTDB lineage: Bacteria > Pseudomonadota > Gammaproteobacteria > Burkholderiales > Rhodocyclaceae > Uliginosibacterium. The sequence goes on from JADKDZ010000008.1 coordinate 15,726, forward strand.
TAGTCTCGTTCAAGCTGGGTGAGCAACTCGTACAGGCCTTCCGGGTAAACTTCCCAGCCCATTTCCGAAACCCCTTGCAAGCATGGGGCGGGTATCGGTGGCGTGTCTGTTGAGCACCATTCGCGGAAATAATAATTAATTCCGAGAAAATCGATCGGCAGACGAATCAGCTCAAGATCCCCGGCTTCCATTTGAGGAAGAGGAACCAGAAGTTCAGACTCGGGGTAGGCGCCTCGTAACAGGGGGTCAAGAAAAAAGCGTCCGACGAAGTCGAACCGCCGCTTCGCGTCTTGTTGATCGCCCAAGCTCGCAGTTGCGGCCGTGCACGGTGACAAATTGAGAACGATGCCAAGGGGCACTTGTGTCACCTTCCGCATGCTCTGAACGGCCAAACCATGCGACAGAAGCAGGTGATGGGCTACCTGGCTGGCGAGCTGTGGATCATTGTTTCCCGGAGCATGGATGCCGAACAGGTTACCCAGCATCGACGCCACGAAGGGCTCATTGTGGGTCGCGATCGCGGCGACACGGTCTCCGAAGTGCTCTGCAAGCTTGCAGGCGTACTCGGCGAAACGGTAGCAAGTTGCCCGGTTATTCCACCCGCCATCATCTTGCAGGGCTTGGGGGAGGTCCCAGTGATAGAGGGTTACGTGAGGCGCGATGCCACGCTTAAGCAGCCCGTCTATCAAACGATCATAAAAATCCAGACCGCTCTGGTTCCACTTTCCCTTGCCATCCGGCTGGACGCGCGGCCATGAAATCGAAAAGCGGTAGGCGTTAAGGCCCAGCTCTGCAATCAGATCCAAGTCGGTTTCGAGCCGATGGTAGTGATCACATGCGATGTCGCCGTGATCACCCCCATCAGTTTTTCCGGGCGTGTGGGAAAAGCTGTCCCAGATGGATGGACCTTTCCCGTCTGCAAAAGCAGCGCCCTCCACCTGGTACGCGCTCGTGGCGGCGCCCCAGGCGAAGTCGACCGGAAACTGCGACTTGTTCATCGGCTACGATCCTGTGCGGCTATCAGGCCTTGACTGCGCCGGCGGTCAGACCCGAGATCAGCCGCTTGGACGCAAGCATGAACAGGATCAGCAACGGGAGAACGGCGACAGCCGAACCCGCAGAGATGGCGCCGTAAGGCGTTTGCCCGGTTCCCTGCAGCGCACGCAAGGCCAGCGGTATGGTGAAGTTCTCCATGGAGCGCATAACGATCAGCGGGCCCATGAAGTTGTTCCACGACCCGATAAATGTGAGCAAGCCTAGGGTTCCCATTGCCGGCGTGATAAGCGGCGCAACCACACGAACATAAATGCCGAACTCGCTGCAACCATCAATCCGGGCGGCGTCGATCAGTTCCTTGGGAATGGCCGACTCAATGTATTGGCGCATCAGGAAGATACCGAAAGCGCCTACCATGCCTGGAACAATAAGAGCCTTTGGTTGATCCATCCAGCCCAGCCAGCTCATGATCAAAGCTGTCGGGATGAGGCCGACAAAGGCCGGTAGCATCATCGTTGACATGATGAAACCGAAGAGCAGCTTCTTGTAACGGAAGTCGTACATAGCGAATGCGTAACCCGCGAGCGAACAGAAGAAAAGGTTCGCTATGGTGGTCGCGATCGCTACATAAACACTCCAGCCGATGTTGTTCCAGAAGGCCGGCAGCCGGCCGAGCAAGTCCACCCAGTTGGCAAAGAAATGCGTGCCGAACCAGACCGGCGGCGGAACCGACAGAATTTCGGTGTTTGAATGCGTGGCAAAAACAAACATGAACCAAAACGGAGCCAGCATCAACAAACATCCAAAGCCAATGACGACATAGGCCAGGAGGATGGGCAGGCTGGTTTTGCGACGGGTTTGAGGCTTCATGATCCGTGCTTTCCTCAATCTTTGCTGGCGAGCAGCTTGTTGTTGATGATCGTCATGACGACAATAAGGGCGAAGACCAGCCAAGCGATCGCAGCTGCTGTACCAAAATCGTTATCAGTAAAGGCCGTGCGATACATGTGCATTGCCACGGTCAGGCCGGCCTGATTGATACCGCCGGTGCTGCCTGTAATGATGAACGGTTCTTCAAACAACTGGATGTTGCCGATGATGGTAAACGTGATCGTCATGAACATCATGGGCTTCAACAGCGGCAGCGTGATGTGACGGAACTGCTGGGTCCGCGTGGCGCCGTCCATGGTGGCAGCCTCAAAGAGGTCTTTCGAGATCGTTTGCAGGGCTGCCAGATACATCACCGTGTTCCAGCCGAGATAGCGCCACCACACGACGAAAGAAATCATCGGCTTCAGGTACTCAGGTTGCGACCAGTCAATTTTCTCTGCCGGGAAGATCCAGCCGATGATTGGCGTCTTGGACATCGAGACCAGCAACTGATTGATTGCGCCGAAGTCTTTCGAGAACAAGGTCGTGAAGACCAGGGATATCGCGACTGTCGACGTGATGAAGGGCAGGAAGTACATGCCGACCACCGAGTTGCGCATGCGCCCAAACACGGTATGGAGCAAGTACGCCAAGGGCAATCCCACCAAGTGCTGAGGCAAGCCTGAAACGATACCGAGCCAGAAGGTGTTGTACATCGCCTTCCAGAAATAGTCATCGCTGAGGAGGATGTACTCGTAGTTCTCAAATCCGACCCAGTTCATGGCGCCCATGCCCATGGCAGGGTCCCACGTGTGGAAGGAAAGATAGACCGCAAACAGCAGTGGGAAAAGCCCGAAAGTGCCGAAAATAACGAAGAATGGGCTGACAAACGCGTATGGAGCCCAATCTCGCGTCTTTAGACGCCTACGTTTCGGCTGTTTTGGGGCTGCAGAGGTATCGACGTCCTGAGTAATAGGCATGATGGCAGACACATTAAAATCCTTGGGACGACACCTTCAAAGAAGGCGCCGGGCGCTACGACAAACAGTCAACTGCGGTAATCAACCACGCACAAAACGAGTGAGCTCTGGCGCAGAAGTACGGCAGCTCTAAGCGGTGGGCCGAACGGGCTGTTTGCCGCAATGGTGCGAAGCAAACGCATTCGATAACCGCCGTGATACGTGACTCGTACCCGCTTAAAGAACAGGCGCCATTGTGGCGTGCTGCTCAGGATAAGCCAAGCTGAGTTGATGCGATTGGGTGTTCTGGCGCGAGCTGTTGTGCCTGCGGATAGCTCTCTTGCTTTGATCACCAAGAGCTATAGGTGCGACAGCCGACCGTGTTCCTAATGTTCCTAACAGGACGTCCGCCAGACCCAATGCTGCTACCCGAGGGCGCAGTGTGCGCTTCATAAGTGTGCTCCTCCTCGTTACGATAACGTTTCCACGTCTCGTGATTTCTCACAATTACTCAAACTGCATGTATCGTGTCGTTGGGTCGGAGTCGCCAGTAGCGAACCGTATAAACCAGCAGCCTAATGTTTCAACAAACACCTAAGCGCTCTGAGTGCCTGGACTCGTTTGGCTGTTGAAACCATGTCGGCGAAACCGTTTTCATTGTTATAGCGGAACAGATCCGGCTAGTGCGGGTTTGCTAAGTGAACCCTGCTTCGTGGAGCCTTATCTTTCAGCTCGCGAATTGTACACTTCTCTGCGACGCGATGAAATGGTCTTGAAGTGCGTCCTGTGACGGGTGTTGTATTAATCTTGAAACTAACTCCGCCAGAATGGCCCTCGTGGGAGCGTGATCTATGGCTCCGGTTGGCGCATGTTTTTTTGGCTCTTGGAGCTTCGTGCTTTGCCCGGATGTTGCCAGCTGGGCTGCTTCTCGAGCGTTTGAACTGGGAGGCTTTTCTTGGGAACGAGTTTGAAAACGTTGTCAGACTTGGCTGATCATGCAATGATCGGGCGATTGTTACCTAGGTGATAGAGCCGTATGGTGTCAGGCAAAGAGATGGCTGAGCGGCAGACCGTGACTGTGCTGGATGTGGCGCGCGAGGCGGGTGTGTCAGTAAGTACTGTGTCGCGCATCATCAACGGTACGGTAAAAGTGTCGGAAGACAAGCGCCTTGCAGTTGAAGAGGCGATACGCAGGCTTGAGTTCAAACCCAATCTGTTCGCGCGAAGCCTTAAAAAGGGCACCACGATGACGATTGGAGTGCTGACCCAGGACATAGAAAGCCCATTCTTTACACGGGTGATGAGCGGGATCGAGGACGGACTGCTCGGGAGTGGTTACGCGCTCATTATCGTCAGCGGACATTGGGATGCCGCAGAAGAGGCAGAGCGGATTCGCTTGTTGATTGCGCGCCGGGTCGACGGGTTGGCTATTCTGACCGGGCATTTGTCTGACACACAAATTGCAGAATTTGCCCGCAGCCAGCCCATCGTTGTAACGGGGCGAAGAATCGATGCGCCAAACGTGCGATCAGTCTTCTTCTCGCACGAAGAGGGCGGGTATCTCGCGACCCGCCATCTCATCACGCTTGGGCACCGGAAAATCGCCTTCATTGCCGGTCCGCCCGATCATGCGGATGCGGTCAGTCGTTTTGAGGGCTACCGGCGTGCGCTCGCTGAAGTCGGCCTGGCAAGTGATCCTTCCTTGGTCGTGCAAGGGGATTTTTACGAGAACGGCGGCGTTTTTGCGATGAACAGGCTGCTCGACTCGGGCGCACAGTTCTCAGCCATCTTTGCCGCCAACGACCAGACCGCGCTTGGTGCGCGCATGGTTTTGTCACGTCGCGGCGTACGCGTTCCGGACGACGTCTCACTGGTGGGGTTTGATGATTTGCCCACTTCTGCCTATCTCACGCCACCTCTCACAACGGTGAGACAGCCCCTGTTCGAAGTCGGACAGTTTTCAGCGAGCCTATTGCTGGAAATGCTCGGTAATCCGCGGAAAACGCTCACTTTGCCCCCTCTGGAGCTTGTTGTCCGCGAGACGACTCGCAGGATCTAGGCGATCCCGGGAATGAAGCGCCAGCGTACGGCTCGCATGTACTCTGCGTAGCCGTTATTGGCCCGCAACAGGTGCCGCTCTTCGGTTATGGCGCGCATGTAGTAGATAAAGCTCCAGCCGGCCGTGCAGGCAAGCGCATACAGACCGGCGCGAAGACCTCCGCCAAAAGCCGTGTAAAACGCGGGCAGGGCGCCAATCCACCATGCTGCATTTTTTGCCATATAGGCGGGGTGGCGAACGAACGCGTACGGACCCTCACAGATGATTCCGCGATTGGTCAGGTTGCTTGCTTTGAAGCCCAGTGCGACCGAGGCCCACGAGTAGACGGCCATCAGCCCAAGGATGCAGCAGTTCAGCAACAGATGGACGGAGTCGTTTGCGAAACTCGGAAAATCAGTGCTTTACCACTCCAGAAATGCGCCAGTATGCCCGTTGAATGGCGGGTAGCATGCCAGGCACACAAACCACCCCAGGAATGTGGGTTCTACCGAAATGATCCGGTTGCGGAGCTTGGGAATCTCAATGAGATAGCCGAGTGTAAAAAGAAGGGTGTCCACGAAAAGTATGAGCTGAAAAAGAGCCCAGAAAAGTGCGTGGTCGAACAGTGCACGTGCTGCATAGCCGGCCTGGAGATCGTTCCAGACCAGGCGTGTGTTGTGCAGCATGTCGCCAATGTGCGCCAGGCACCAGTTGATCATCAACGGGGCGAAGAAGAATTTCAGCAGCAACATCAAGCCCGCCTGCTTCGTATACGCGGTCAGTCGTGGCTTGTCTTCGGTGCGCAATCCGTAGCGTTTCATCTTCTTGGCAGAGAGTCGCGTGGCGGGACGCCGTCGCAGTCCAAGCCATACGCCGCGCGTGAACACCCAGGCTTTGGCATTGAGCCACGGGTGCAACAGATAGTAGGGGATGAGCGCTGTGCCGAAGCTAATCAGCAGTCCTGTGAACAGGTCACGCGCAACAAGGGTCCAAGTCCAGTCCAGTAGACGAAAATTGACTGACGCTCTCAGGGTGTCACGGTGAAAAGCAGATAGCTCGAAGCAGATGAACCAACCAAGCGCGAGAAACAGCATGGTCGATAAGTAGTTGCGCATGAAGCGCCGGAGGGTAATCGGGCGAAGCATGAGGGGGCGAGCGCGCGGCATGCTGTCTGCTGGGGGTCTAGGGGAAGGCTTCATGTTAGCAGGGCCCGCGCCAGGGATGGCTTCCAGTGCTGATGAACGGGGAAATGCCGAATGTCCGCGAAGACACCCTGGAGCGCCTCCGAGACACTACATGAGTTGGTGTCCGACCCACCAAGCGACTGCGGCAATCAACGCGCTGCAAGGTATTGTCAGCACCCAGGCCCAGACGATCTGGCTGGCCAGACCCCAGCGCACGGCCGAAAAACGCTGAGATGAACCGACTCCAACGATGGCTCCCGTAATGGTGTGGGTTGTCGACACCGGTACGCCCAGCGTGGAGGCAAGAAACAGTGTCGCCGCGCCCCCGGTCTCAGCGCAGCAGCCGCCAACGGGTTTTAGCTTGGTGATGCCTTGCCCCATGGTTTTTACAATTCGCCAGCCACCGAACAAGGTGCCAAAAGAGATAGCGGAGTAACAGCTCACCACCACCCAGCCGGGCACGTCAGCGTCTTTTGGCAGGTAGCCAGAGGTCAGCAGCAGCAGCCAGATGATGCCGATGGTTTTTTGCGCATCGTTGCCGCCGTGCCCCATGCTGTAGGCCGCGGCCGACACCAGTTGAAGTCGGCGGAACCAGCGATCAACTTTGGACGGTGCGGTACGAAAAAACAGGTGAGAGACCATCAACATCATCAGCGAGCCGAGCAGCAAGCCCAACACCGGAGAGATGACGATGAAAGCGATCGTTTTCCCGATGCCGGACCAAACCAATGGCGCTGTACCCGCCTTCGCCACGGTAGCGCCGACGATTCCGCCGATCAGCGCGTGCGAAGAACTTGAAGGTATGCCGAAATACCAGGTCAGGATATTCCAGCAGATGGCGCCGATCAGGGCTCCGAACACGACGTAATGGTCGACGATGGCCGGGTCGACTATGCCCTTGCCAACGGTTGCGGCGACATGAGTACCAAACACCCCGATCGCGACAAAGTTGAAAACTGCAGCCAGAACCACAGCCTGGTTGGGTTTGAGTACGCCGGTCGACACAACGGTGGCGATTGCGTTGGCTGCGTCGTGGAAGCCGTTGAGGAAGTCGAATATCAAGGCGAGCACGACGAGAAGAACGAGCCCTGTCATGCCAAGTTGTAGGTAGTCCATGGCAGCAAGGATCAGGAGTGTTCCAGCACGATGCCTTCGATGACCTTGCTCGCGTCTTCGCAGTAATCGGTGATTTTTTCCAGGCCTTCGTAAATAGCCTTCATCTTGATGACTTGCAGTGCATCGCGTTCATCACGGAAGACGCGTGACAGGGCGCTGCGCATCACCCGGTCGCAGTCAGACTCCAGCTGGTCGATTTCGCGGCAGGTGCTCAGCACATCGGCAGCGTTATCCATGTTGTCGATGAGCTGGACCGCGCGTTTGACGCGTTCGCAACACGAAAGCGAGAGCTCGGCCAACTGCATTGCGTCGGGCGTAACCCGGCGGATGTTGTACAGCGAGATGGCCTCGGCGATGTCCTGGATCGAATCTACGATGTCGTCGAGATTGGTCACCAGGGCGTGAATGGCATCGCGATCAAATGGCGTGATAAAGGTCTGATGCAACAAGGCCATCGCATCGTGATTGATCTTGTCGGCGCGCGTCTCGATTGTGTCGATGGTTTCAATGTGTGTCGCGGCGTTCTCTATGTCTGACACCAAGGCCAGCAGCTCTTTGGCAGCCAGAACGACTTGCTCGGCGTGGGCATTGAAATACTCGAAGAACCGGCCCTCGCGGGGCATGAAACGTCCAAACATGGGAGTAGGCGGCCAAAAAAAGATGGGCAATGATAGCAGTGTCTGAGACCTTCCACGGCGATGTTCTCTGACGCCGGGCAAATCTCGCGAAGAGAAAGCGGCTGGAGGCGTCAGCCTTCGGGCGATAGATCCTTCGGGATCGGGAAAGTCACATTCTCGATGGCGCCGTCCAGAGAGCGTACACGTTTTGCCCCCAGCGTTTGCAGGCGCGCCACCACGGCATCGACCAGGACTTCCGGTGCGGAAGCCCCGGCAGTGACACCGATGCAGCGCTTGCCAACCACCCACGCGGCATCAAGGCCGTCTGCGTTATCGACCAGAAAAGCGGGGACGTTACGCAGGGCTGCGACTTCACGCAGCCGATTCGAATTCGAACTGTTCTTTGAGCCGACCACAATCACGAGGTCAACAAGCGGGGTCATCACTTTGACGGCATCTTGCCGATTCTGTGTGGCGTAACAGATGTCGTCTTTCTTGGGACCAATGATCGCCGGGAAGCGCGCCTTGAGGGCATCCACGATGACCTGAGCGTCGTCCACCGAGAGCGTGGTTTGCGTCACGTAAGCGAGCATGGTCTCGTTGCGTACCAGCAAAGCCGCCACATCTTCAACGGACTCCACGAGGTACATGCCTGACGACGCCTGGCCCATCGTGCCTTCGACTTCCGGGTGACCTTTGTGCCCGATCATCACGATTTCGCGGCCAGTGTCACGCATTCGGGCGACTTCGACGTGAACTTTGGTCACCAGCGGGCAGGTCGCGTCAAACACTTTGAGCTGCCGGGCTTCCGCCTCGGCACGTACGCCCTGTGATACACCATGCGCAGAAAAAATGAGTGTGCTGCCCGGTGGAACTTCAGCAAGATCCTCAATGAAGATTGCACCCTTGTTGCGCAGATCGTCGACCACGAACTTGTTGTGAACGACTTCGTGGCGAACATAGATGGGGGCGCCATGCAGCTTGATCGCGCGCTCGACGATCTCGATGGCGCGCTCTACGCCGGCACAAAAGCCGCGCGGGTTGGCAAGAATGATTTCTGTGTCGCTCATGTCAGATTTCCGGCGTTCAAATCACGCCAATGATGTCGAGGTCGACGGTGACGGCCTTGCCCGCCAGCGGATGATTGAAGTCGATCATTGCAAAGTCATCATTCAGTTCGCAGACCAAGCCGGGATACTTGCTCCCGTCAGGAGCCGAAAATGCATAGACCGTGTCTTGCTCCAGTGCCAGGTCGGCGGGTATGTCGTCACGTGCCACGCGCTCGACCAGTGCCTCGTTGTAGTGCCCAAAGGCCTCACCTGGCGCGAAGCTGAATGTTTCGCGCGCGCCAACACCCAGGCCCATCAGGCGGGTCTCGAGCGCGGGCATCAATTCCCCGGCGCCCATCTGCTGCGTGATCGGGGTGGTCTCGAAGCTCGAAAACATCACGGTGCCACTGCTGGTATCGCGGATGCGCAGGTTGAGCGTTACCAGACTGGCCGCGCCAATGCGACTAGTCATGCGCGGCTCCCGCGCTGCGGTCGCCGCGGAACTGCGCGATAAGCATCAGGACAACACCCAGACAGATCGCAGAGTCGGCAATATTGAAGGCGGGCCAGCGACAATAGCTGCCCAGGAAGTCGGCCCAAGCGTATTGACACACGTGAACGTCGAGAAAGTCGACGACCTTGCCATATGCGATCCGGTCAATGAAGTTGTTGCCTACAGCACCACCGATCACCAGTGAGAAGGCGGCGGGTTGCAGCACTTCCGCGCGGTGCTGCCAGAGCATGCGTAATAGCCAGGCGCAGATGGCGGCCGCCAGGACTACAAAGAACCAGCGTTGCCAGCCCGGCTGATCGGCAAACAGGCTGAAGGCCGCACCGGTGTTGTAGACCAGCACCAGGTTGAAGTACTCCGTGACGGGGCGTGCTTCGTGTTCAGCAAAGCGCGCCAGGATTGCCAGCTTGCTCCACTGATCCAACCCCACCACCACGGCTGCCAGCATCAGCCAGCCCGCAAAGCGCTTCATGCCAGGCTCCGTTTCTCACCTGCTCCGTGCAGATTGTCGTCGCAGCGGCCACACAACTCCGGGTGATCTGGATTGCGTCCGACATCCGCACGATAGTGCCAGCAGCGGCTGCATTTTTGATGCGCAGACGGCGTCACCACGATCTTTTCATCCGCTTCTGTGGCCACTTCAAGCACGTTGACGGCTGAGGTGATGAATACGAAGCGCAGATCCTCGCCCAGCGCGGTGAGCGCTGCGAACTTGGCGCCGCTGGCATGCACGGTGACTTCCGCCTGCAGCGATGAGCCAACCTGACCGGCCGTGCGCACGGCTTCGATTTCTTTCATCACTTCACCGCGCACGGTACGAATCGTCACCCAGCGCGCGGCCAGCCCCTCGTCGGCCGCCTGCTCAGGCAGCTGGTGGAAGGTGTGCAGCATCACGCTGTCGTCAGCGTCGGCGCCCATTACGGCCCAGGCTTCTTCGGCGGTGAAGGAGAGGATCGGCGCCATCAGCTTCACCAGTGTCTGGGTGATGTGCCACAGCGCGGTCTGGGCCGAGCGACGGGCAACCGAGCTGGCAGCGCTGGTGTAGAGGCGATCCTTCAGGATGTCGAGGTAGAAGCTGCCCAGATCATCCGAGCAGAACAGCTGCAGGGCCTGCACGATGCGGTGGAATTCGTACTTGGCGTAATCGGCTTCTGCACCATCCGCCAAGCTCTTCGTGAGCGCCAAGGCGTAACGATCGATCTCGAAGAGCTGGTCGCTGGCGACCGCATCTTTCGCAACATCGAAGTCAGCCGTGTTGGCGAGCAGGAAACGCAAGGTGTTGCGCACGCGGCGGTAGGTTTCCACCACGCGGTCGAGGATTTCCTTGCCGATCGAGACTTCGCCCGAGTAGTCGGTGCTGGCGGCCCACAGGCGCAGGATTTCGGCGCCCATCTTGTCGGTCACTTCCTGCGGTACCACAGTGTTGCCGAGCGACTTGCTCATCTTGCGGCCTTGCGCGTCGACCACGAAGCCGTGGGTCAGCAGTGCCTTGTAGGGCGCGCGGCCGTCGATGGTGCAGCCGGTCAGGAGCGAGCTGTGGAACCAGCCGCGATGCTGGTCCGAGCCTTCCAGATACAGATCGGCCGGGAAGCCGTGCTGATCCGGGTGCGAGCCGCGCATCACGTGGGCGTGCGTGGTGCCAGAGTCGAACCACACATCCAGCGTGTCGCTGATCTTGTCGTATTGCGCGGCTTCCGCGCCGAGCAGCTCCGCCGGGTCGAGCTTGAACCAGGCTTCGATGCCTGCTTTCTCGACGCGCTGGGCGACTTCTTCCATCAATTCGACCGTGCGCGGATGCAGTTCGCCGGTCTCCTTGTGCAGGAAGAAGGGGATCGGCACGCCCCAGTTGCGCTGGCGCGAGATGCACCAGTCCGGGCGACCGGCAATCATCGCGTGCAGACGCGGCTTGCCCCAGGCGGGGAAGAAGGCGGTGTCTTCCACCGCCTGGAGGGCGCGTTCGCGCAGGGAGGTTGTGCTGGGTTTTCCGTCAACCTCCGGCTTGTGATCCATGCCGACGAACCACTGCGCGGTGGCGCGGTAGACCAGCGGCGTCTTGTGGCGCCAGCAGTGCATGTAGCTGTGGGTGATGACTTCATGGCGGAGCAATGCGCCGACTTCTTCCAGCTTGGCGACGATGTTCGGGTTGGCCTTCCAGATGAACTGGCCGCCGAAGAATTCCAGGCTCGGTACGTACACGCCGTTGCCCTGCACCGGATTCAGGATCTCGTCGAAGCCGCGGCCGTTGGCGCGCCAGATCGTGAAGTCGTCCGCGCCATAGGCGGGCGCGCAATGCACGATGCCGGTACCGGTATCCACGCCGACGTAGTCCGCCAGATACACCGGCGAGAGCCGCGCGTAGAAAGGATGCTGGAAGGGGATGCCGGAGAGCCGCGCCCCTTCTGCCTCTCCGAGCACCTCTCCAGAGAGCTTGAAACGCTTCAGGCAGGCCTCGACCAGATCTACCGCGAGGATCAGCAGCTTGTCGCCGACGTCGACCAGTGCGTACTTCACCTCCGGGTGGATGTTCAGCGCCTGGTTGGCGGGAATGGTCCAGGGCGTGGTGGTCCAGATCACCGCGTAAGCGGGCTTGGCCAAACCGTCCTGACGGAACGCGATGGAGAGCTGCTCGGGCTCGGCGCAGCGGAAGGCGACGTCGATGGCGTCGGACTTCTTGTCTTCGTACTCGACTTCGGCCTCGGCCAGCGCCGAGCCACAGTCGAAACACCAGTTCACCGGCTTCAGACCCTTGAACACCCAGCCATTCTTGACCATGGTGCCAAGCGCGCGGATCTCGCCAGCCTCATTGCCGAAGTCCATGGTCTTGTAGGGATTGTCCCATTCACCCAGCACACCCAGGCGGATGAAGTCCTTTTTCTGGCCTTCGACCTGTTCGTTGGCGTAGCTGCGGCACAACTCGCGCACTTTGTCGGCGAGCAACTTCTTGCCGTGGGTGACTTCGATCTTGTGTTCGATCGGCAGGCCATGACAGTCCCAGCCCGGCACATAGGGCGCATCAAAACCTGCCAGCGTCTTGCTGCGGATGATGATGTCCTTGAGGATCTTGTTCAGCGCGTGGCCGATATGGATGTTGCCGTTGGCGTAAGGCGGGCCGTCGTGCAGGATGAAGCGCGGCCGGCCCGCAGACGCCTTGCGGATCTTCTCGTAGAGCTTCTTCTGCTGCCACTGCTGCACCCAGCCCGGCTCGCGCTTGGGCAGATCCCCCCGCATCGGGAACGGGGTGTCGGGCATGTTCAGGGTCTGACGATATTCGGCCATATTTCTCTCACACTCTTACGAATTCGGGATGTGCAGCAAAGTATTGCCGCACGTCGTCACAATCTTTACGGATGGCCGCCTTCAGTGCTTCCAGCGAGCCATATTTTTCTTCATCGCGGACCTTGTGCCAGAAGCGCACGCGCAATCGTTGCCCATACAGCTCACCGCTGTAATCGAGCACGAAGACCTCAAGCCGAAGCGCCAGCTTGTCGCCGATGGTCGGGCGAACGCCCACGCTGGCGGCCCCCAGGGCCTGCTGCAGCCCGCCACCGTCAACGGTGACGGCAAATACCCCAGCCAAGGGCAGGCTGGGCTGGCGCAGGTGGATATTCGCGGTGGGGAATCCGATCGTGCGTCCGATCCGGTCGCCACCGATGACTCGACCTTCCACCACAAATGGCTCGCCAAGCAGGCCGTTGGCCTGTTCGATATCACCGCGCAGCAAGCGCTCTCGGACCGCAGAGCTCGACGCGCGCTCGCCCTCGATGGCCAGCGTTGACAGGCTCTCAACCGCAAAGCCGTGCTGCCTGCCACTGGCGAGCAGCGCTGCGAAATCACCGTGCCGCCCCCGCCCGAAGCGGAAGTCGTCGCCAATGATCAAGTGCCGGGGGGCCAGGCTGCTCAGCAGGCCGGCGATGAAATCTTCCGCTTCGAGATTGGCGAATGCATGATTGAAGCGCTGCACGATCACGTAATCGATGCCGGTTTGCGCCAAGAGCTGCAGCTTGCGTCGGAGGCTGCACAGGCGCGCTGGCGCCGTATCCGGAGCAAAAAACTCGCGCGGATGCGGCTCGAAGCATAGCACCACTGCCGGCAGCCCCAGTGCGTCCGCATGTGCTCTCAGCCGGGAAAGCAAGGCACGATGGCCCAGGTGAACGCCATCGAAGTTACCGATGGTGAGCGCACACGGGCCGATGCGACGTTTGGGGATATCTCGGCAAACCAGCATAAATGCCTGATGAAAAACGGCGAATTATAGCGGCAAGCGCTGCGCCCAGGCACCCTCGATGCAGGTTTACACGCGGTGTGACGCGTGCGTGCCCCGGCGCCGCTCAGGCGGCAGGGGTTTCGAGGTGATCGTGTAGCGCACGATATTCGAGGCTTAACTTGTGGCGCGCGTCCAGGTGGATCATCGGCTTGGCCAACTGGTGGCTCTCACGGATCTTCACCGAGGCGGAGAGATACGTCGGCAGAATGGGCAAGCCCTCGTTCTTCAGCGCGTTGACGAGTTGCTGCGGCAGGCTGGCTCGGGGCTGAAACTGGTTAACCACGATGCCCTCGACTTGTAGCGCAGGGTTGTGGTCGGCGCGGATCTCGTCAACATTTGCCAGCAAGGCGTACAGGGCGCGGCGCGAGAAGTCGTCGCAATCGAAAGGGATCAGGCAACGGTCGGCAGCAATCAGTGCGGAGCGGGTGAAGAAGTTCAGTGCAGGCGGCGTGTCGATGTAAATCCGGTCAAAGTCGTTTTCCAGTTCGGCCAATGCATCACGTAACTTGTAGATCTTGTAGCGAGATTCGAGCTTGCCCATCAATTCTTCAAGTTTCGGGGACGATGCCATCAGGTGCAGATTGGCAAATGGCGTCGGGCGCGCATACTCCTGCGTGGCACGATTCTCGAAGCGGATCGTGAGTGTTTGCTCGAACAGATCCGCGAGATTGGGCGTGGCGCCCTCCGCTGCCGTCCCCAGCAGGTAGTGGGTGGAGTTGCACTGCGGATCGAGGTCTACCACGAGGGTTCGCCACCCGCACGATGCCGAGATGGCCGCCAGATTGCAGGTAATGGTGGATTTGCCTACGCCACCTTTCTGGTTGAACACCACACGTTTCATGGATTCGCTCCTCCGGCCACGGTTCTTGTGGCTTGGATCATTGTGCCAAACAAACCTAGCCAGCTGGTATGTACCTCTGTCCGGCGCCGACCACTTCTGGCCGGGAACTCAGCCTGTAAAGCCATACTAAACTCCTTGGCAAAATGAAATAATCACCGAATACTCCAAGCGAGCAATCCAGAACCGTGAGTCGAATGAAAAATCTGCTGTGGATGGGTGTGGGAACATTCGCCCTGCTTGCCAGCCTGAACGCCCCGGCGGCCGAATTGATAAGTTTCGGAGGCGCCTCTTACCACTTCGAGCGTGATCTCGGCCACAACGAGTTCAATTACGGTCTGGGTTACGAACGCGATATCAACGCTGATTTATCCGTCTCGGCAGGCGTTTACAAGAACAGTTTGCGGCGCGCTTCGTTTTACCTGCTCGGAAACTACTACCTGTTTGCCCCCGGGAGCGGCTTCCGGCTGGGAGCGACGGGCGGTTTGATGAGTGGCTACCACCGTGCGGCGGTTATCCCGGTACTGATGCCGACAATCGAATGGCGGGGTGAGCGGCTGGCTGTGCAGGCTTTCGCGGTGCCGACGGTCAAACCCTATGTCGATGGTGCATTGGTAGTGCAGCTCAAGTACCAGTATGGAAAGTAAGCGTGAAGGTGGGCGAATGATGGGTGTACGCAGGTTCCGGAAGGCGTTTCTGTGCCTGGCAATCCTTTGTTTGCCGGCCTGGGGCCCCCCGTTGATTGCCCAGGTGGCGCTCACGCCCGCGCAGGTGGCGTTGTTGAAGCGAGACCTCCAGCGCGCAGAAGATCAATACGTGCGGCAGATTGCCAGGATCGCCGGGGTGAGCGAGTCCGCGGCACGGCGGGCGCTTCCGGCGAAAGGCCGTATCACCGATCCGGTGAGCCGTGTCATCTCGGCGCTGGAGCGAGATCTCGGCAAGCCGCTGTCGGACGAACAGCGGGCTGCGCTATACAGCGCCGAGGGCGATTACGAAACCGCGCGCCGGCGCGCGGAAACCAGCGGAAGTAAGTCACGGCGCCGAAGTCGGTCGAGGGCAACCGGAGGTCTCCGCGTCGAAAGCGGCTCCGGCTGACCCGCCGACCTTGGAAATTGTTCGACGAAGTCTACGCCGTACCGCCACTGTCCCCCCTGCATTTCCTTCACCAAGCCATGGCAATCGCTCTCGAAGCCCGGGAAGCGTTCGTTGAATTCGCGCACGAATTTCAGGTAGTCCACGATGGTCTTGTTGAAGCGCTCCCCCGGGATCAGCAGCGGGATTCCGGGCGGGTAGGGCGTGACCAGCATCGCGGTGACACGGCCTTCGAGCTCATCAATCGACACGCGTTCGATTTCACGGTGTGCCATCTTCGCCCAGGCGTCTGAAGGGCGCATGGCCGGTTCCATGTCGGAGAGATACATCTCGGTGGTCAGCCGCGCCACATCGCGCGCCTTATACACATCGTGAATCTGCTGACACAGGTCTCGGAGCCCCAGCTTCTCGTAGATGGGGTGCTTGGCGATGAAATCCGGCATGATCCGCCACAGCGCGTGATTCTCGTCGTAGGCGTCCTTGAACTGCTGCAGCTCGGTCACCAGCGTGTTCCAGCGGCCCTTGGTGATGCCGATCGTGAACATCACGAAGAACGAGTACAGGCCGCACTTCTCGACGATGATGCCGTGCTCGGCGAGATACTTGGTCAAGAGAGCAGCCGGGATGCCCGAGTCGGCAAAATCGCCATCCACGTCCAGCCCCGGCGTGATGATCGTGGCCTTGATCGGGTCGAGCATGTTGAAGCCCTCGGCCAGATTGCCGAAGCCGTGCCAGCGGTCGTTCGCCTTGAGCATCCAGTCTTCGCGCTCGCCCATGCCTTCTTCGGCGAGGTAATCCGGGCCCCAGACCTTGAACCACCAGTCTGCGCCCCACTCTTCATCCACTTTGCGCATCGCACGGCGGAATTCCATCGCTTCAGCGATCGACTCCTCGACCAGGGCTGGCCCCCCGGGCGGCTCCATCATCGCGGCAGCCACGTCGCAGGAGGCGATGATCGCGTACTGCGGGCTCGTCGAGGTGTGCATCAGGTAGGCCTCATTGAAGAGGTCCTTGTCGAGCTGGCGCGTGTCGGAGTCCTGCACCAGGATCTGTGAGGCCTGCGAAAGCCCGGCCAACAGCTTATGGGTCGACTGGGTCGAAAACACCATCGATTCCTTGCAGCGCTGGCGGCCTTCGCCGATGGCGTGGTAATCACCGTAGAAATCGTGGAAGGCCGCGTGTGGCAGCCAAGCCTCGTCGAAGTGCAGTGTGTCGATCTTGCCGTCGAGCTCTTCCTTGATCTCCTCAACGTTGTACAGCACGCCGTCGTAGGTGCTCTGCGTGATCGTCAGCACGCGTGGCTTGGCGCTCTTGTCCAGCGCGAAGGGGTTCCTGGCGATCTTCTTCTGGATGTTCTCCCACTTGAACTCGCTCTTCGGGATCGGCCCGATGATGCCGTAGTGGTTACGCGTGGGCATCAGGAAGACCGGAATCGCGCCGGTCATGATGATCGCGTGGAGAATCGACTTGTGGCAGTTGCGGTCGACCACCACGATGTCGTTTGGCGCCACCGTGGAGTTCCAGACGATCTTGTTTGAGGTCGAGGTGCCGTTGGTGACAAAAAACAGGTGGTCGGCGTTGAAGATACGCGCCGCGTTGCGCTCCGAGGCCGCAACCGGGCCGGTGTGGTCGAGCAGTTGGCCGAGTTCCTCGACTGCATTGCAGACGTCTGCGCGCAGCATGTTCTCGCCGAAAAACTGGTGGAACATCTGGCCGACCGGGCTCTTCAGGAAGGCGACGCCGCCGGAGTGCCCCGGACAGTGCCAGGAGTAGGAACCGTCGGCTGCGTAGTGGGTGAGTGCCCGGAAGAAGGGCGGGGCGAGGCTGTCGAGATAGTCCTTGGCCTCGCGCATCACATAGCGGGCGATGAACTCCGGCGTGTCTTCAAACATGTGAATGAAGCCGTGCAGCTCACGCAGCACATCGTTCGGGATGTGCCGCGAGGTGCGGGTCTCGCCATAGAGGAAGATCGGAATATCCGCGTTGCGGACACGGATCTCTTCGACAAAGGCGCGCAACTCGGCGATCGTCTCGTCTGCTTCCTCGCTGGTGAATTCTTCGTCGTCGATCGACAGGATAAAGCCCGAGGCGCGGCTCTGCTGCTGCGCGAACGATGCCAGATCGCCGTAGCTTGTGACGCCCATCACTTCCAGGCCCTCGGCCTCCAGCGCCTTGGCCAGCGCGCGAATGCCAAAACCCGAGGTGTTCTCCGAACGGAAATCCTCGTCGATGATGATCATGGGGAAGTGAAAGCGCATGGCATTTCCTGTCTATCAAGATAAGCCGCGAATCCTAATGCGGCGGGGTTACAAAAACATTCCACCAAGTACAAGGGGCCGCCAAGCATCAGCTTTTTGCGGCCCCGTAGAAAGAAGGTGCGTGCGGTCGATAGGCGTCAGATCTTGGGCAAGGTTACGCCGACCTGGCCTTGATACTTGCCGCCACGATCCTTGTAGGACGTTTCGCAGATCTCGTCGCTCTCGAAAAACAGCACCTGTGCGCAGCCTTCACCCGCATAGATCTTGGCGGGCAGCGGCGTCGTGTTCGAGAACTCCAGCGTCACATAGCCCTCCCACTCCGGCTCGAAGGGCGTCACATTGACGATGATGCCGCAGCGCGCGTAGGTGCTCTTGCCCAGGCAGATGGTCAGTACCGAGCGCGGGATGCGGAAGTATTCCACCGTGCGGGCCAGCGCGAATGAATTCGGCGGAATCACGCAATAGCCCTTGCCGGAGACTTCCACAAAAGAGTTCAGGTCAAAGTTCTTCGGATCAACGATGGTCGAGTTGATATTGGTGAAGATCTTGAACTCGTCCGCACAGCGGATATCGTAGCCGTAGCTCGATGCGCCGTAAGACACGATCTTCTGGCCGTTCGCCTCGCGAACGAGCTGCGGCTCAAACGGCTCGATCATGCCGTGCTGTTCCGCCATGCGGCGAATCCATTTATCCGATTTGATGCTCACGTCTGCGCCTAAGGGGAATCGTGAAAAACGGCGATTCTAGCGATGTTTGCCCCTTCGTTGCGTGAATTCGTCGCGACCGGCCTATTTGCCGTCCGCACGCTTCTTGTCCGCCTTCTCGTCGTCATCGTCCGTCGCCACATCCACCACGGCTTTGCCGACCTTGAACGGGACTTTCGCCACCTCGATCCCGACGTCGACAACTGTCCCAATGACTGCGCCGATGCAGCCGGAGAGACATGCGCAGAGAAGGAGTGCGGAGCAGAGGCGGGCGGCGGAAGTGGCTATCGTGTGGATCATGGTCATGAGCGCAGAGCGTATGGTGATTGGAGCCTAAGGCAAGCCCCTGGGCGAAGCCCCAACGAGCGAGAGCATCCTTACTTGTTTTGCTGCAACCACGCAATCAGATCTTCGACTTCCTGCGGGGTGGGCTTTTCCAGCATGCGCATCTTGGTGCCCGGCAGGTCGGTCTTGGGGGCGGTGATGTAGCGTGCCAGGCGGTCTGGCGTCCAGGTGATGCCTGCCTTGGCGATGGCTTCGGAGTAGCGGTAGTTTTTCACCGTGCCTGCGGCGCGGCCGACGACGCCGCCAAGCGCAGGGCCGCGCTTGTTTTTGCCGGGGGTGATGGTGTGGCAATCCGCGCACAGGTTTTCGAAGACGGCGCGACCCTCGGTGGGGTTGCCAGCAGCGTGGATGTGTGTGGTGCTGATCAGGAGTCCACCGGCCAGGCAGACTGAGGCAAGGGGGCGCACGCTCAATCCTTGTTGATGACGATAGTCGGGAATTTCAGACGCATGTCGCGTTGCTTTTCTGCGATGGCAATGGCGACTTGCCGGGCAATGGCGCGGTAGGCCTCGGCGAGCTTGCCCTCCGGTTCGGCGACGACGGTGGGCGTGCCAGCATCCGTCTGGCTGCGGATCCGGATGTCCAGCGGCAGATCGCCGAGGAATGGAACACCGTAATCGGCGCACATCGTTTCACCGCCGCCTGCGCCGAAGATGTGCTCGGCGTGTCCACATTGGGAGCAGACGTGGATGCTCATGTTTTCAACAATGCCGAGGATCGGGATGTTCACCTTCTCGAACATTTTCAGCCCCTTGCGCGCGTCGAGCAGTGCAATGTCCTGCGGCGTGGTCACGATCACCGCACCGGTGACCGGCACGGTCTGGGCCAGCGTCAGCTGGATGTCGCCGGTGCCGGGCGGCATGTCGATCACCAGATAGTCGAGGTCGTTCCAGCGGGTGTCGAAGAGCAGTTGGCGTAGCGCCTGGGTGACCATTGGCCCGCGCCAGACCATGGGCTGCTCGGGGTCGACGAGAAAACCGACCGAATTGGCCTGCAGGCCGTGTGCCTGCAGCGGGATCATGGTCTTGCCGTCGTCCGACTCGGGCTGCTGGCCCGCGATGCCGAGCATCTGCGGCTGGCTGGGGCCGTAGATATCCGCATCGAGGATGCCGACCCGCGCGCCTTCCTGCGCCAGTGCGAGCGCCAGATTAACGGCCGTCGTGCTCTTGCCGACGCCACCCTTGCCCGAGCTGACCGCGATGATGTTCTTCACCCCCGGGAGCAAGGCGAGATTGGCTTGCACGGTGTGCGCAACCACGCGTGAGCTGACGGTCGCCGTGGCGCGGCTGACGCCGGGTTCCGTACACGCGGCCGCTTCGATCTGGCGCGCTATCGCTGCGTGCTGGCTGATGGCGGGGTAGCCGAGCTCGACCACAATTTCAAGCGCGTCAGCCTGTACCTTGACGGACTTGATTGCGCGGGCGGCCGCATACGGCTTGTGGGTATTCGGATCGATCAGCTCGCCCAGGCGGGCGAGGATTTGGCTCTCGTTCAGACTCATGGCGTAATACCTGATTGGATTTGTCAAGTATAACACGGTCACCGTTGGGCAGATGCTTGGCACAGCCTGGGGCAAATCCGCGAAACTCTCGCCCGATTGGTATGGAGTGAGGGAGTAATGCGATGAAGCTCAGGAATCTGGCGGTGTGTTTATGCGCCGCTTTGCCATTGGTTTGTGCAGAGGCGCGAGAGCGCGGGGGGATCGACATCCACTTGCCCGTGCCGTCGATCGAGGTGCGTGTGCCGGCGCCGTCGATTGAAGTGAATGTGCCAGCGCCGCCGGCGGTCTACGTCGAAGTCGAGCCACCGCCTCCGCGTCGCGAGGCGGTGCCGCCACCCCGTCGCGGACACCACTGGCGACCCGGGCATTGGAGCTGGAAGGGCCACCGTCACGTGTGGGTGCCGGGTGCCTGGATTCGCGTGCAGGCTGATTCAGATTGGGTGGATGACCGCTGGGAGCGGGAGGACCATCGCTGGCGCTACGTTCCCGGGCGTTGGGAGCGCCGCGGAGACCGCGATCGCCATGCGCGTGATGATGAGGGTGATCGCGGGGAGGATCGCCGTGATCGGGGTGACCACGATGGCTGGCGCCGGGACGACCGCCGGGATCGGCGTGACGAAGTCGATGAGCGGGGTGGCCAGAGTTTCCATGTGCCGCCTGATCGCGTGCCATCGCGCGGGCGCTGCAAGGTCTGGTTCCGCGACCTGCCGCCCGACCGCCAGTCGCCGTCAATGAGTTGCGCCAAGGCCCGCGCCGATGCGCGCGAGTGGGGTGGGATGGTGATCTGGGCGCGTGGTCCGGGCTCCTATCAGGACGGGCGCGTGCTGGCGGAAGAGTATGGCCGGCATGGCCTGTATGGTGTGCCGCCGGATCGTCTGCCGCCGCCGGGATCCTGCCGTGTCTGGCGCGACCATGTGCCGCCTGATCGTCAATCGCCCCCCGAATCCTGCCGCTCCGCCCAGCGCTATGCGCGCGAAGAAGGTGGGCGCGTCTTGTACATGCCCGGCCCCGATTGAGCGTTGACAGATGAGTGGGGACATGCCCGGAGAGCCTTGCTGGATGCGGCTCTCCGGGCTGTTTTTTTGGGTGCTTGACGGCGCGGGAGCAAGCCGGAATCGTCGCGCGGCCCTTATCCTTGTGCGACCTGATCATCTGAGCCGAGCATGAGTGAATCTGACAATCCCTGTCTGCACTGCGGCGCGTGCTGCAGCGCATATCGCGTTGCGTTCTACTGGGCCGAGTCGGATGCGGCCGAAGGTGGCACGGTGCCGGCCGCGATGACGGTGCAGATCAATCCCTGGCTCGCCGCGATGCGCGGCACGCATCCGGTCGCGGAGCGCTGCGTGGCGCTGGGCGGTGAAATCGGAGGTGACGTGAGCTGCGCCATCTACCCCTTGCGTGCGTCAACCTGCCGTGAGTTCGATATCTGGGCGGCGGACGGAACGATCAACCCGCATTGCACCGCGGCACGCGCGCGATATGGCTTACCGGCACTGCTGCTCAAGCGGCGCCTCCGGATGTGAAAACTGCCGATGAGGTTGCCCGGAGAGCCTTTATCCATGCGCCTCTCCGAAGGGCTTTTTAGCTGCGGACGGCGGACATGGCTTCATCCATGATGCCGAGTGCGGCGTGGGCGACGTCCTTGTCGACTCGGCCCTCCTGGCTCAGTTGAATGAGGAATCTGGCGACTTCATCGGCCTTGAGCCCGGCGCGATAGGGACGATCTTGCGCCATGGCTTCCATGATGTCAGCCACCCGCAGGATGCGCGCCTCCAGGGGTATCTCGGAAGCTTTCAAGTGAAACGGGTAGCCGGTTCCGTCAGGTTCTTCGTGGTGGCAGGCCGCCCAGCGTGCTATGTCTTCAAACCCCCGGATATGGCGCAGGATTTGCCAGGTCTCGAAGCTGTGTGTTTGGATGACCAGACGCTCGTTTGGTGTGAGCGAACCGGGTTTGTCGAGGATTTCGTCAGGTACCCTGAGCTTGCCGAGGTCATGGAGCAAGCCGGCTATCTCAATCTTGATGCAGCGCTCGGGGGCGATGCCCATGTGTTCGGCAAGCAGACGGGAAATGCTCGCGACGCCTTGCGAGTGCGCGGCCGTGTAGGGGCTCTTGGTGTCGACGATTCGCGCAAAAATGCGGGCGAGCTGGTGGAGCTCGGCATGGCTGGCGTGATAGTGGAGCCCATGCTCGCGCATGTCTGCCAGATAAGCCTGGATGGCGCGTGACTCCAGCTGAAGCCAGAACGCTTCGGTCTGCGAACACGCGAGAAAATGCGTCACAAATTCGGGCGCAAAGTAGGTGCCGGCATGTCGTGCCACCTCCGCACGAATTTCGTTGATGTGCTGCAGCACGGTATTGCTGGCGTGGTAGGGCGCGGCCAGCGCATCGGCACGGTCGCACAGCAGGATGAGATTGGCGCGTCGTGCCACGGCATCCGGCACGCTCAGCGTGCGCAGAACGTCCCAGCGTGTGTGGTGGTAGCGGATAGCCGGCGCCATCTCGGCGAGCGGAGGAAAGTCGTGCAGCAAGTGCTCGCCTTTCTCGCAATGGGCTTGAACGCCGGGCCAGTCAAACTCGTTTTCCAGCCGGCTGCGCACATGCGAAGACGACACGCCGATGTCGTGAAGCATGCCGAGATCAAACAGAAAATCGCACTCCTGTGCGCCATAGCCTGCCTGCTTGCCGCAGGCGGCGGCCATGATGCCGACGCGCTTGCCGTGGGCGACATCGTCGATGCCGACCAGGTCCAGCGCCTCTGACAAGGCGCAGATCGCGTGGCGCAGGTCGACGTGAGTGGTTTGCATGGCGAACACCGTAGTTCCGATCACGGCCATGCTACACCGCGGAAGCGGCGCCCGGTGGCCGCGTGCGACGCGCGCCGCCTTCCTCCTGGCGAGAAATCCGGGCTAGACTGGGCCGTCGAAGCAGCATGCCCATTCAAGCCAGCGTGACCCGTGGGTCACCGTGTCGGGAGTCATTTGCATGAACGCACCGCTCAGCGTCGGTATTGTCGGCTACGGATTTGCCACCAGTACCTTTCACGCGCCCTCCATCGCTGCCGTACCCGGCTTGTGCCTGACGGCGATATCGAGCAGCGATGCCGCCAAAGTGCATAAAGACTGGCCCGCGCTGAGTGTTGAAGCCTCGCCGGAGGCGCTGTTTGCGCGGTCGGACATCGATCTGGTGGTCATCCCCACGCCAAACGCCACGCATGCGCCGCTGGCGGCGGCGGCATTGCGGGCGGGGAAACACGTGGTGGTCGATAAGCCTTTTACCGTCACGCTGGCGGAGGCCCAGGCGCTGGACGCGCTGGCCCGGCAGACCGGGCGCGTGCTGTCGGTGTATCACAACCGGCGCTGGGATGCGGATTTCCTCACCCTGCGCAAGGTGTTCGCCAGCGGTGAGCTGGGTGAGATCATGCATTTTGAATCGCACTTTGACCGCTACCGGCCCGAGGTGCGGAACCGCTGGCGCGAGCAGGCCATTGCGGGCTCCGGTTTGTGGTACGACCTCGGCTCGCATCTGCTGGATCAGACCCTGCAGCTGTTTGGCATGCCCGAGGCGATTGGCCTCGACATCGCGATCCAGCGTGAAGGGGGGCAGGCGGACGACTGGTTTCACGCCACGCTGCGTTACGGGCCGCGGCGCGTGATTCTGCACGGGAGTGCGCTGGTCGGCCGCGTTGGCCCGCGCTTCATCGTGCACGGGCAAAAGGGAAGTCTGATCAAGTACGGGCTGGATACGCAGGAGGACGCGCTCAAAGCGGGCAAGCGCCCGCCCGCGCCAGATTGGGGCCACGACCCTGAGCCCGTGCAGCTCACCTGCTGGGCGGGCGGCGTGGCGACGCAGCGTGACGTGGCGTGCGAAGCCGGCAACTACCCGGGCTACTACGCCGCCGTCCGCGATGCTGTGCTGGGCGCCGGCGACAATCCGGTGCCTGCCACCGATGCGATTCGGGTGATTCAGCTGATCGAGCTTGGCCTGCGCAGTGCGGCCGAGCAGCGCGTGCTCGCCACCGCCTGATCGATCAAGCCTGCGGCGGTTTGCGCTCGAAGCGCAGCTTCATGACCAGCACGGCGGACGCGAGGACAAGGGTGACAAGATTCGAGAGCACCACGGGGAGGGCGTCGACCAGCAGGCCGTACACCAGCCACAGCGCGACGCCGACCAGAAACACGCTGTACATGCCGATTGAGATGTCGCGGGCCGAGCGGGTTCGCCACACTTGCAGCACCTGCGGCACGAAGGCGATGGTGGTACAGGTACCGGCCACGAGGCCGAGGATGTTGATGGTTTCCATGTGTGTTTCCTTAAGTCCGAAAGGGGCGCTGTCGCTCAGGCAGCCGTCCGCAAGGTGATGCGGAGCGGGTCGGTCGCGTCGAGGCGGAGATTGCGGTAGTCCTGGATGCGGGCGACGACGCCGGGCTGGCGGGCATCGAGATCGCCCACGACCACGACCCGGCAACCCGCCGCCAGTCCGGCCTGCACGCCGGCGGGCGAATCCTCGAAGACCAGACAGTCCCGGGGCGACAGGCCGAGTCGTTCGGCACCCAGCAGAAAGGGCTCGGGCGACGGCTTGCCGCGCCGCACCGATTCTGCCGTAACGGGCGCTGCCGGATAGGGCAGGCGGCACTGGCGAAAGCGGAACTGCGCGATCCGGGCTGCGGCCGAGGTCACCAGCGTCCAGCGCTCGGCCGGCAAGGCTTCAAGCAGGGCGCCAGCGCCCGCGACCGGGGCCTGATCGTCGCCGTACCACAGCTCCAGCGCTTCGTAACGGGACACTTCCCGGTCGGTATCCAGATGGGGCGCCACCTGTGCAATGGTCTGGCGGCAGGGCGCACCGTGGCTCACCCGGGCAACCTCTTCCAGCGCGATGCCCGTCGCGGCACACCAGGCCCGCCACGCACGGTCTACACATCGATTCGAGTCGATCAGGGTGCCATCCATATCAAACAGAATCGCCCCCGCTTCCAGTACCTGCATGCCACTTCTCCCACATCACCTCTGAGGTCTACGATAAGGCCAGGAGCCCAGCGGAATTTTGCGTGTAAGCGCAGATTTCTCTACTATCAGCTCACTTTTCTTGGCGGGCGAGACCATGCTGACGCGCGAAATCGTGGGCCGGACCTTTGGCCAGAACTGGCACCATGTGGATCTGGTGGTCGAGCGCTCGCCCTTCTTCTGGCACTACCACCCGGAATTCGAACTGACCCTGACGCGCAACGGGCGCGGCACGCGCTATATCGCCGGCGATGTGGCAGCGTTTGGCGAGCTGGACCTCGCGCTGGTGGGGGCAGGTCAGGCGCATACCTGGAACACGCAAGCCTGGCCGGACGGCCGTCCGCAGCATATCCAGGTCATCTTCTTCACCCGCGCGTGGCTGGCCAGTCTGGCGGGCGAAGCGCTCCCCGAGCTCACCGGCTTTCTGGCCTGGCTGGACGGCATCCACCATGGCGCATCCTTCAGCCCGGCCTGCATTGCCGACCTGTTGCCCGCCTTTGACCGGCTGCGTCATTCACGCGATCTGGCGCGCCTCTCCAGCCTGTTGGAGATCTTCGATGCCTTGCCGCGTGACAAGGCCGTGCGTTACCTCGGAGGGCACGGTCAGGTGCCGGGCAGCGACCGTCGGCTGGATGCTGCGCTGGCATTCATGCAGGCGAACTTCCGCCAGCCGATCCGCTTGAGCGATATCGCGCACGCGGCCAGTACGAGCGAGGCCACGCTCAAACGGCTCTTCCGCCAGCGACTGAACCTGAATGCCACCGAGTTGCTGATCCAGCTGCGGGTGGGGCAAGCGTGCGACTTGCTGATCTCCAGCGATGTGCCCATCGAGTTGCTCGCAGAGCAAAGCGGCTTTCCCAATCCCAGCCACTTCTACCGCCAGTTTCGTCGGCTGCGCATGCTCTCGCCGGCGCAGTTTCGCAAGCGTCACCACCTGCGGCAGGCGGCAGCCGAAGGCTTGCCGCCCACCGAGGGTTTCCGCGCCCGCGATGGTCTCTCCCTGCAGGCGCCGGATTACTTGGCGAGGCCGTAGCCGACTTCAAAGAGCAGACTGGCGCGGCGTTCATCTGCTGGGGCGCTGGCCGCCTTGAAGCTGGCGGCGTCCTTCGGCCACGCGTAGGGCAGCTTGCCGGTGAAGGGCGCATCACCAAACAGTACATCGGCCACGCCCGCGCCTTCGCTACCCGGCAGCCAGGCAGCCACGACGGCGTCACTCTTCTTCAAGGCGTCGCCGAGAATCAACGGGCGACCCGACACCAGCACCAGCACGAGTTTGCGAGCCAAGGGACGCATCCGCGCAATCAGTGCGAGATCGTCCGCGCTCAGGCTCAGTTCTGCCGCACTGCGGTCTCCCAGCCACTCAGAATAGGGCCGCTCGCCGACCGCCACGATGGCCACGTCGGCCGGGCTGGCCGCGCTGGCCACTTTCTTCGCGAACTGGCCGTTCGGGTCAAAGTCGATCTTGGTGCTGGCGCCGCCCACGTTGCTCAGCCCGTCGATGATCGTGGTCGCGCCGGGGAGGCGCGTGTTGTTGTCAAAAAAGCCTTGCCATTCAAGCGTCCAGCCACCGCTTTGCAAGCCCAGATCGTCGGCATGTTCGCCCGCGACCAGGATGTGTTGCTTGCGTTTGAGGGGCAGCGCGGCGTCGTTCTTCAGCAAGACCAGTGATTTGCGCACCAGCTCGCGGGCAACCTGACGGTGCTCGGCACTCCCGACACCTGCCTGGGCGGCTTCGACTGGGCCTGCGTGTTCAAACAGCCCCATCTCGAACTTGACGCGCAGGATGTTGCTCACCGCCTGGTCGATGCGTTGTTGCGGGATGAGCTTGTCTGTGACGCCTTTTCGCAGCGCTGCGAGTACTTCGGCAGTTTTTTGCGGCTCCATCAACACGTCGATCCCCGCGTTGGTGGCGGTGGCGACCTGGGTGTCGAAACTGCCGGGCAAGAGCTGCACGGCCTCCCAGTCGGATACGATCAAGCCGGTGAAGCCCAGCTGCTTGCGCAGCACATCGTTCAGCAAATGAGGGTTGGCGTGCATGGGCGTGCCGTTCCAGCTGCTGAACGAGGCCATCACGCTGCGAACGCCCGCATCGACCTGCGCCTTGTAAGGCGGCAGATGGCGGGCAAGCAGGGCCGCATTGTCGCCGCGCGTGTCGCCGCGGTCGAGCTTTGAGCGCCCGCCCGCCATTGCGAAGTCAGAGGAACCGAATGCGACCCCACCATCGCCGATGAAGTGCTTGGCCGTCGCGATCGGGCGCACCGCCTTAGGGCCGTAGACCTTCAGCCCGCCCTGAAACCCTTCGGTAAAGGCTGCTCCCAGGCGGGAAACCAGCTCTGTGTTCTCGCCGAAGGCTTCATAGGAGCGCCCCCAACGGATGTCGTCAACGACCGATACCATCGGGCCGAAGGTCCAGTACAGCGCGGCAGCACTCATCTCGCGGGCGGTGATCTCGCCCGCGCGCCGGACCAGCGCTTCGTCACGTGTCGCAGCCATGCCGACCAGCTGGGGGAATACGGTGGCGCCGGGCAGGTGTGCGAAGCCGTGGGTTGAATCGATGCCATACAGCACCGGGATGCCCAGACGCGTACTGCGGGCCGCATCCTGATAGCCCTTCATCATCGCTACCCAGCCGTTGACGGTGTTGGGGCGCGGCACACTTCCGCCGCCGGAAAGCAGGGTACCCATGTTGAGCTTCTTCATTTGCTCAGGCCCCACCCAATCGCGCGCGCCCATCAGCATTTGCCCGAGCTTCTCATCAAGCGTCATGCGCGACAGCAAGTCAGACACACGCTGCTCGACCGGCAGCGCCGGGTCACGGTAGGGCAGCTCAGCCGCCAGGCTCAACAAAGGGGTGCTCAAGATACCAGCGGCCAGAACGCGCAAGGGCAATCGATACATGGAATACCTCAGTCGTGACAGGAAGATTCAAAGAAGGCGCGTCGGCGTGCCGACGCTGCCAAGGGGATCTCGTGACAGAGTGTGAAGCTTCCCCCAAGGGGAGGGTCAAGTGAACGAAAAAAGACCGGCCTTTCGGGCCGGTCTTTGTCGGACGGGGAGGAATCGATCAGAGCGCGCCTGCGTTCTCCGCCAGGTACTTTGCGACGCCTTCGGGCGAGGCGTTCATGCCTTTCGAGCCCTTCTTCCAGCCCGCCGGGCAGACTTCGCCGTGTTCCTCGGTAAATTGCAGGGCGTCGATCACGCGGATCAGCTCGTCGATGTCTCGGCCCAGCGGCAGGTTATTGACCACCTGGTGCTGTACCACACCGTCCTTGTCGATCAGGAAGGTGCCGCGGAAAGCGACGCCACCCGCCGATTCCACATCGTAAGCCTTCGCGATTTCGTGCTTGAGGTCGGCGACCAGGGTGTAGCCAACCTTGCCGATACCGCCCTTGTCCACCGGGGTGTTCTTCCAGGCGAGGTGGGTGAATTGCGAGTCGATCGACACGCCGATGACTTCAACATTGCGTGTCTTGAACTCGTCCAGGCGGTGATCGAAGGCGATCAGTTCAGACGGGCAGACGAAGGTGAAGTCCAGCGGGTAAAAGAACAGCGCGGTGTACTTGCCTTTTGTGAAGGAAGACAGCGTGATGTCGGTAATCTCGTTATTGCCCAGCACTGCAGTCGCGGTGAAATCAGGAGCTTGCTTGCCAACCAGAACAGCCATGATGGTTCCTCTCTTTTCGGTGTGGATGCCCGCTCATACCTGAGCGAACCAAGGGGTTATACGGGACGCATTATGGCGAGCGCTGCATGACAGGTAAACCTTGCGGCGATTGTAATTTTCTATGGCTCAGATAGTTGCGCGCCGCTCGAAGCCATGAAAGGGCTCATTGTTTTCTTCTACCAGCACCGCATCAACCCGGGCCCCGGGCGGGCCATTGGAAGCCCAGTACAGCATCGCGGCGACGGCCGTGGGGGTGCCATAGATATGGGCCTCGACCTGCCCGTCCCGCAGGTTGCGCACCCAGCCGCCGATGCCGAGCCGCCGTGCCTGTTGAGAGAAAAACCAGCGAAAGCCCACGCCCTGGACAAGGCCGCGAATCAGGAGGTCGCGTCCGATCAAGCGAACGCGCGCCTCAGGCATCCCGGCCCCTTCCGAACTTGTCAAAACCTGCGCTGATGAGGTAGGTCAGGAGGAAGGGAAAGACTGCAAAGTAGCCGATCAAGAGTCCGAATGCGGCGCCGGGGCGTGGCACAGTGTTCAGGGTGATGATCAGGCGGAAGACGGGCAGGGCCGCGATCAGCCAGGCCATCAGGCCCAGCGAGCAGAGCAGCTGTTTACCCACATAGCGCCAGCGCAGGGCAATGCGCTCGGCATGCGGGTGGTGCTCGTTGTCGCGAAATGTGGTGTCGCCCGCGAACAGCACCTTCCGCGTCTCATCCTGATAGGGCACATGGCTGACGCCGTCATCCAGACCACGACGCGGGTTGTGCCGCCAGCAAGACAGGGGGACGACAGCGAGGCCAGCGACCACGAGCCACTTTGTGGTGATGTATGAGCCATCGTTCGCGAGTTCGAAGCGGCCCCGGAATGCGGTGCCAAAACCCAGTACATTGGTTGCCACAGACATGCACGCTCCTTCGTCAGTTCTATTTCACGCGGTTTCGTCGAGCAGTTCGCGGCTGCGCAGCAAGGCAGCCTGCTGATCGGTGCAGATATTATGCAGCCCGATCAGCGCGATCAAACCAGAGCGGCGCAGGATGGAGTCCGGCTGTTTCTCCAGCCCGCACAGCACCAGCGTGCAGCCTTTTCGGGCCAGGGCCTTGGTCAGCGCCTGCAGCCAATCGACCCCGCTGGTGTCAATGTTGAGCACGGCACTCATATCCAGCACCACCACCAGTGCATCGATCTCCGCCGGGTCGAGCAGGGCATCGAGCTTTGCTACGGCGCCAAAGAACAGGGAGCCACGCAGGCGATGCACGGAAATGCAGGCAGGTGCATGGGTTTTCACGGTTTCTACGCTGGTGAGGTCTTGCATCCGGTAGATGAAGAACAGGCTGGCGAGGACCATGCCGATTTCGACCGCAATCGTCAGGTCGAACAGTACGGTCAGCAAAAACGTGGCAAGCAGGATGATGCGGTAATTCCACGAGAAGTGACGCAGCCGGCCAAATTCATGCCACTCGCCCATCCGCACGGCGGTCACCATCACGATGGCGGCCAACACCGAAATCGGGATCCAGGCCGCAAGCGGTGCGGCCACCAGCACGATCAGCAGCAGCGTAAGCGCGTGAATGATGCCGGCAATTGGCGTGCGTCCGCCGGCCTTCACGTTAGTCGAGGTCCGCGCAATCGCGCCGGTCGCGGCGATGCCGCCGAAGAATGGCGTCGCGATGTTGGCGATGCCCTGTGCCAGCAATTCCTGGTTCGGATCGTGGCGATCATCGATCTGGTTGTCAGCAACGCGGGCAGAGAGCAACGACTCGATAGCCCCCAGGAGCGCAATCGTGATCGCGGGGGCAAGCAATTGTCCGAGACTGCTCAAAGACGGCAACGGAAAACTCGGCACCGGGATCTGCTGCGGGATGCCGTGAAAGCGGCTGCCAATCGTTTCAATCGGCAGGTTCAGCAAAACGCTGACGAGCGTGCCGGCAACCAAGCCGACCAGTTGGGCGGGCAGAGGCATGAGTTTCGGGAACCGGTCGACGACCCGCGACCAGCTGAATACCAGGAGCATCGTGCCGATCGCCAGCGCGGCAGCACGCCAGTCGAGCGTGGGGAGATAGTGGACCAGTGCCTCCATGCGGGCAAAGAATTCAGCGGGCAAGCTATCTACCTGCAGGCCCAGCAGATCCTTGATCTGCGAGAGCCCGATGACCACCGCAATGCCATTCGTGAAGCCGATCACGACCGAAACCGGAATGAACCGGATCAGGCTGCCCATCCGCGTCAGCCCCATGACCACCAGCAGGATGCCGGCCAGGAAGGTGGCCGCCAGCATGTTGTGAATGCCATGTGTCGCCGCAATGGCAAACAGGATCGGGATGAAGGCGCCGGTCGGACCGCCGATCTGCACGCGTGAGCCACCCAATGCCGAGATGATGAAACCGGCAATGATCGCAGTCCACAGGCCTGCCGAGGGGGTGACACCGCTGGCGATGGCAAAGGCCATTGCCAGGGGGACGGCCAGTACACCGACTGTCAGCCCTGCGGAGAGATCGTTGACGAAAAGTTTCTTGTTATAGCCGCGTAGCGTTTCGCGCAACTTGGGCTGAAAGCGGGTCATGAGATTCTCCAGAACAATTCGAAAGCGGGTTCGTTGTCATCTGAAGAATCTTCGGCGGCTGGTGGTTATGGCGCACGATCCAGCGTTTGCTGCGGGTCAGCGGCATTGTGCCCACTCCTTCGCCGCAGGCCCGCTGCATGCCTTCAGACGCTGGCCATCCGCCATGTCTTGAGACCCTTGCCTGCAGCGAGCTTGATGCATGGTCAGCGCCTACTTGACCCGCATTCCGGCTTGGGCGCCGATGTCTGGCGACAGGATGAAGAGGCCCGGGAACTCACCTTTGTCGTCAGACGCCGCCAGCACCATGCCCTCGGACATGCCGAACTTCATCTTGCGCGGGGCCAGGTTGGCGACCATCACAGTCAACCTTCCCACGAGCGTGGCAGGATCGTAAGCCGACTTGATGCCCGCGAAGACCTGCCTTGGCCGCTCCTCACCAATGTCCAGCATCAGCTTGATGAGTTTGGCTGCCCCGTCTACATGCTCGGCAGAAACGATCTTGGCAATGCGCAGATCCACCTTGGCAAAATCGTCAATGCTGATGAAAGGCTCGAACTCCTCGGCTTGCGCCGCTTCGGTCTGCGCAGCATGTGCCTGATGTTGCGCATGCTTCTGCGAGCTGTCGGCAGCGGGCGCCTTGGGTGCTTCCACGAGGGTTTCCTTGTTGGCTTCGATGAGCGCGTCAATCTGCTTGCGCTCGATGCGGGTCATGAGGTGGGCATAAACGTTGATGGTGTGACCGGCTGGCAAGGGCGCGGCCAGATCGCTCCATTTGAAGGCGGCAACACCAAAGAAGGCTTCAACCTGAGCAGCCAAAGCAGGCAGCACCGGCTTGAGCAGGATGCTCAGTGCACGGAACTGGTTCAGTGCGGTGGAGCACGCACGATGCAAACGCTCTGCCTGCGCGGGGTCTTTGGCCAGCTCCCAGGGCTTCTCGTCATTCACATACACGTTGGCGACGTCGGCCAGACGCATCACTTCGCGCAAGGCGCTGGAGTAGTCGCGGTCATTGAAAGCACGGGTCAGCCCCGCAATGGTCTCGCCATCCAAGAACGGCGCCAGCGCTGCGGCATCGCTCGCCGCGAGCTTGCCTTCAAAGCGCTTCGCTGATGAAACCGGCGCAACGGCTGGCGATGTTGACGAACTTGCCGACCAGATCCGAATTGACCTTGGCGACGAAGTCATCCAGCGACAGGTCCAGATCTTCAATATTCGAATTCAACTTGGCAGCGTAGTAGTAGCGCAGCCATTCCGGGTTGAGCTTCTGCTCCAGATAGCTTCGCGCGGTGATGAAGGTGCCGCGGCTCTTGCTCATCTTGGCGCCATCCACCGTGAGGAAGCCATTCACATTGAGGAAGTTCGGTGTGCGGTAGCCCGCGAATTCAAGCATCGCCGGCCAGAACAGGGCGTGGAAGTAGAGGATGTCCTTGCCGATGAAGTGCACCATCTCGGTACCTTTGTCAGCGGCCTTCACCGGGTCGATGTAATCGGTGACGTCAAGGTTTCCGATGCGCTCGGCATAGTTCTTGAAGCTTGCCAGGTAGCCGATCGGCGCATCCAGCCAGACGTAGAAGTACTTGCCCGGCGCGTCCGGAATCTCGAAGCCGAAATACGGCGCATCGCGCGAGATATCCCAGTCGGAGAGCTTGTTCTCGCCCGCCTCGCCCAGCCATTCACGCATCTTGTTGATGGCTTCCGGCGGCATGCGGCGCGAGCCATCGGCGTTCGTCGCACGTGTCCACTCACGCAGGAAGGCCACCGCCTTGTCGTCGGAGAGGCGGAAGAAGAAGTGCTCGGAGGTACGCAGCTCGGGGGTCGCGCCCGACACCGCCGAGTACGGGTTCTTCAGCTCGGTCGGAGCATAAGCCGCTCCGCAGACTTCGCAGCTGTCGCCGTACTGATCCTTGGCCGCACACTTCGGGCACTCGCCCTTGATGAAGCGGTCGGCCAGGAACATCTGTTTGACCGGGTCATAGAACTGCTCGATTGCACGCGTCTCGATCATGCCGGCAGCGCGCAGCTTCTTGTAGATATCTTCCGCGTAGGCGCGGTTCTCCGGGCTGTGGGTCGAGTGGTAATTGTCGAACGCCACACCAAAATCGGTGAAGTCGCGCAGATGCTCCGTGCGCACACGCTCGATGAAGGTCTCCGGCGAAACGCCTTCCTTCTCAGCCCGCAACATCACCGGCGCGCCGTGGGTATCGTCGGCACAGACGTAGTGCACCGAATGACCGCACATTCGCTGAAAACGCACCCAGATATCGGCCTGGATGTAACCCACCAGATGACCGAGGTGAATATCGCCGTTGGCGTAGGGCAGAGCGTTGGTGACGAAAATTTTGCGGATTGGAGAGTTCATTGCGGGATTTTTTGCGGGAGATTTCAGGGAACGGCCCTGCATTCTAGCAAAGCGCACCGGGACCCCATGGTCTTTGTGCGCCGGTCACCGCCTCGCGTGTTGGCCGCCACGCCCAAACTTCCGATGGCGCACGGGCGGTCCTTCGTGATTGTTGGATTCCGGTTGGCTTGCGGCCTCCCGCGCGCTAAGATGGCGGCTCATCAGTTGGGGGCGACCTGGTCTCGACGGGGGTCGCGAAGCAGCTTGGTGCATACCGAGGTCCAGTCACCTCGTTAATCCGCTGGAAATCTTTACTCGCAAACGACGAGCAATTCGCTCTGGCCGCTTAAGGCCTAAGCCGCTGCACTGATTGGCCTCTGGGTCAGGTGGGGTAAAACCCACAGCAGCGTCATTCACAGGGGATCGTGCCGTAACGGGTTACTTGTTACGGAGCTAAAACCAAGGTGACTCGCCTTGTGTCGGCCTGCCGATCGGCTAAGCACAGGGTTAAACAAAATTGAACGGCTAAGTATGTAGATCCAGTTGTAGAGGACTTTCGGACGCGGGTTCGATTCCCGCCGCCTCCACCAAGAACACGAAACCCAACCCTTACCGGTTGGGTTTTTTGTTTGTCCACTGCCGCCAGTTCCCGCGTGTTAGCGCGGGTTCTTGCGAACACATGCTGACGTGGCCGATCAGCCCGTCCGCCCGCTCACAGCCAGATTCCGCTCTCGCCAGGCCATGCTTATGTACGGCGGGTGTCGGACGGGGGCCTCCCCTTCTGCGACGCCCGATCTGCGGAATTCGCTGCCCCGAACCTGCCGGACAGGGTGCGCTTTGCCCACGGGCTTCCCGCGGCTCACTTGCTCACGTAATGCTCGCGCTTTCGCGCACCAACTGACGCAGCCACAAATGCGCGGACTCGTTGTCGAGCCGCCGCGGCCAGATCATCGAGATGGACGAATCCGGGATCGATATCGGCACCGCACCCACCTCCAACGGCAGCAGTTTGGCTGCGGCATTGGCCAACGGTCTGGGCAAGGTGGCAAGCAGCGGGCTCGTGGCCACGACGAACAACGCCGCCGTGAAGTCAGACACCGTCAACTTGATCCGGCGGGGCGTGCCGCCGCTGAGAAGCAAGCTGGCATCGACCCCGCTGCCGAAGGCGCTTTCGATCTCGACGCCGACATGGTCCAGTGCGAGATATGCGGCCAGGGTTGCCGGTAATGGTTCTCCCTTGCGCCGCACGCAGACCCACGGGTCGTCGATGAAGGGCTCACTGGCACACCATGCTGGACAAAGGCTCTGGGGGGCGAACAATAGATCGGCGCCGCCACCGGCCAGCACATTTTCGGGATTGCCCCTCACGGGTAGCAATGAGAGCGTGACATGTGGCGCACGCTGCTGCAGCTTGCTGACAACGGCTCCGATCAGCGTTGCGGCGGCGTAGTCCGAACTGAGGAACCGGAAGTGAGCCGCATCGTTTGCCGCGTCGAAAGCGCTGGGCGGACTGACCAGCTGGCGCACATCTCCCAGCGTCAACTTCAGCGGGCCGCGCATTGCCAGCGCGCGTGGCGTCGGCGTCAGACCTCGCCCTTGAGGCACGAACAAGGGATCTCCGAACAGGTCGCGCAGCCGGCCAAGCATCCGGCTCACCGCCGGCTGCGAGCGATGCAAGCGGGCTGCCGTGCGGCTGACGGAACCCGTCTCGAGCATCACGTCAAGCGCCACCAGCAAGTCCAGATCGAGCCCAAACAATTTCTCTTCGTGCATGCAAGCATTCTAACTATGCAATAGACGAATATGTTGCGGGCTGCAAAGATTCCCCCGAACTTAGCAAGGGAGTCAGAGATGAAGATGATCAAACCGAAGTTGCCCAGCCTGCAGCGCACTGCGGCAGTAGTGCCACTGAACTCGTCCGGGGCCACGCTTTCCGGCCCCGATCGCGGAATTCCTCGGCCCGACAGCTCGGCCCCGACCGCCGAGGAGCGGGCGATCCTGGCACTGTCCGCGACGGAGTTGGCACGCAGAATCGCGGCGCAGGAACTGAGCTCGGTACAGGTGGTGCGGGCCTTTGTCGGGCAGATCACCCGGCACAACGTCACCTACAACGCGATCGTGCAACTCGATCTCGATGCGGCGCTCGAACGCGCCAAGGCCGCCGACGAGGCCTTGGCTCGGGGCGAGGTCTGGGGGCCCTTGCACGGCGTGCCTGTCACGGTGAAGGACACCTATGCCACGCGCGGGCTGCGCACCACGGCCGGTGACCCCGCGCTGGTGAACCACATTCCCCAGGAAGATGCCGTAGCCGTGGCCCTGTTGCGGCGCTCCGGCGCCATCGTGCTGGCGAAGACGAACGCGGCTACCCTCGCGATGGACATGCAGACCACCAACGCGCTCTTCGGCACGACCAACAACCCGTGGAACGTGAACATGACGGTGGGCGGAAGCAGCGGTGGCTGCGCCGCAGCGGTGGCCACTCGTATGTCACCCCTGTCGTTCGGCTCCGACCTCGCCGGGTCGATCCGGCTGCCCGCAGCCTATGCCGGCATCTGGGGCCTGCGACCCACTCACGGGGTCATCTCGTTTCGCGGCCACATCCCGCCCAAGCCGGGCGAGGTCGATGGCATCCGCAGCATGGCCGTTCTGGGGCCTCTGGCCAATCGCGTCGAGGACCTGGAACTGGCCTTGTCCGTGCTCGCACAGCGGTCGCCGGAAGACGCCACGGTGACGCCGTTGCGCGAACGCACGCCAGCCCCGGCGTCTGTGGCCGGCCTGCGCCTGGCGTACATGGACGAACTCGGCGGCGTGCCGGTCAGCCGCGAGGTGGCAGATGCCCTGCAACGCGTGGTCGAGACGCTCCGCGCCGCGGGCGCGACCGTCGAGAAGGCTCAGCCGAAGGACTTTTCCTATCAACGCACCTGGGAGACCTGGGGTGAGCTCGTGGCCATGCAAGGGGGCTACGAGCGCTCCAATCTCGAGCGTCGCGTGGGGCGCCTGTTTGCGCAGGGTTCTGTCGCGAACATTCCCCATCAGCGCAAGATCCTCGACCCCATTTCTGTGGAAGGTTACATGCGGGCGCTGACGGAACAGGCCACCCAGACCAATGCGCTTGAACGCTTTCTGGCTGATTATGACGGATGGATCGTGCCCGTCGCCTCACTTCCGGCGTTTCCGCACCATGCGCCCAGCCGCACTTTCGGCATCTTCAACGTGTACGACAACCCGCTTCGCGTGGACGACAAAGCGGTGCCGTACTACGTGGCCACGCAGTCCTACGCCACCTTGTTCAGCGTCACCGAAGGGCCGGTGATTTCCATGCCGGCCGGCTTGTCGACTCAAGGCCTGCCCATTGGCCTGCAACTGGTGGGCCGCCGCTACGACGATTGGCAGCTGCTTGGCGTCGCCAAGGCGATGGAACCGCTGCTGGACAAGCTGAGACCGCAGCGATGGGTGGCCGATCAAGCGACGGCAGGCTCCTAGGCTTCGCGCTGACTCGGATGAGATGGCGCCTATCAGCACCATAGGATTGCGCGGCCCCGATTCCAGAAGCACAGGGTGGGTGGGCTTGATGTGGCGTCCGTGGAGTAGCTAAGCCCTCCCGCAAGGGTTGCGGACCGACTTTCCAGGCGCTTCCGTGGCAGGCTTGTTATGCGCGGAAGGCGTGTGAGACGGGCAGGGCGCCCAGAGATGCGCCGCTGCGCCGTGGTGCTGTTCCCGGCGGGGCTGATGTGCTGACAAGACAGGAGAGAGTCATGCGTGAACCTGAGTTTACCGATGCAGAGCGGGCGGAGACGCTCGAAGAACTGTCCGACCTGATGGTAGTGGTGCAGGAAATGGGCCGTCGCCTGGCTTATGAGACGCATGGCGATGCCTACACGCCCGTGCAGGAGTTGAACGACCTGCTGCACCGCGCCCGTGGCAAGCTGGCCGAGATCCGCGCCCTGGCGGAAGGCACCTGAGTCGGCTGCGCGCCAGGGATACGGGGCTGCCCGGTGCGGCGAGCGGACGTCGCGGGTGAGGTTCTCGCACCGATAATGTGGGAAAAGTGCCGTGGAACCCCCTTTTTTGGGCGTTCGCTCAGCCCTTGTAGCAGAATAGCGTGCGCCGGGGATGTGGTAACGCGTGCCGCCGCGTGACATCCAGGCCGGTTGGTGTGGTCGGATAAGGAGACTATTCGCGATGCGTGGCCCCGCGGGCACCAAGACCCCTTGGCTCGTGCTGATGCTGGTGATTACCCTGGTGCTGTCGGGAGGCTTGGTCGCGCTTAACCTGTATCAGGGCCATGTTCGCCTGGAGACGCAGGAACGCGCCCGCTTGCTGTCGCAGGGGCACGTGGTGCGGCAGAACCTGCTGCGACAGCTCGACAGCACCGATCATGTGCTGCAGTCGCTCCGCGCGAGCGTGCTGGGTTTGTCGGACGAACGCGCGTCCGGCAGGGATCTGGCAATTCTGGCCAAAGGTATTCCCGGCATTTCCGCACTGTTCGTGGTCAACGAAGACGGCCGGGTGACTCAAGCCAGTCAGAGCACGCTCAAAGACAGTGATCAGGGCGGGAGCGCCGTCGTCCGTCTTGCGCGCTGGCACCGGAACCCCTCCTTGCTGTATGTGGCGCCGCCTGTGCAAGCGCCGGATGGCGCCTGGGCGATGAGCATTGCCCGGGTATTGACCGATGCGAATGGCGACTATGCCGGGGCGGTGGTCGCAGAGCTGAACACCCAGTATTTTTCGACTTTGCTGGCGTCCGTTAACTACGCGCCTGACATGTTGAGCAGTTTGTCTCACAGCGACGGCACCGTTTTCCTGACAACGTCGGCGGCTGTCGGCGCCGCGTCGGGCGAGGCGCAGCGCTTGCCTGAGAGCGTTATCGCGCATCACAAGGATACGGGCGATATCGAGAGCTTCGACGGCGGCGTGCAGCTCGACTCTGGCGCCGTGCGCCACGTCGCGGTGCTGACCATCGATTCCGAAACTTTCCGCCAGAGCGCGCCACTCTACGTCAGTATTTCGCGCGATCAGGAGGCGATTTTCGGCCCCTGGTATCGCGAGGCCAAGGGGCTATCACTCGCCTATGGTCTGGTCGCCATGCTGCTGGTGCTGGGGTCCTGGATCTATCCCCGGCGACAGATGCGTCAGCAGGATGCGCTCCTGCGGACCGAGCGTGCATTGCGGATCAATGCCAGTCGCTTGCAGCTGGCGGCGACGGCAATGGGCCTGGGGCAGTGGGAATACGACCCCAAGCTCGACCGGTCGGTGTGGGACGCCAACATGTTCGGCATCTATGACGTCGACCTCAGTACCGGAAGTTACCAGGACTATTGGCGGCAGCGCGTGCTGCCCGAAGACATCGCCCGTGTTGAGCGTGAGCTCACGGAAATCGTTGCCGGGCTTCGCCCCTACGACATCCTGTTCCGCGTGCGCCATCGCAACGGCGCGCTGCGGACGGTGCGCAGCTGGGGCCACGTATTCCGCGACCCGAACGGTGAGCCCGAGTACATGGTTGGCATTGACGAAGATGTCACCGAGCGCGTGCTCGCGGAAGAAAACCTTGCGCAACGGGAGCGCGACCTCAAGGCACTGCTCGATAACCTGCCCTCATTGGTGGCGTACTGGGATGCCGGGCTGCGCAATCGTTTTGGCAATCGGACCTATGGCGACTGGTTCGGGCTCGATCCGGATCAGATGCCCGGCATGCATCTCTCCGAGTTGCTCGACGCTGCAACCTTCAAGCGCAATCTGCCCTATGCCGAAGCAGCGCTGCTGGGACAGCGGCAGTTGTTCGAGCAGACCCTGCCGGGCGCTTCTGGCGGCGAGCCGCGTCAGACCCTGGTGCATTATGTGCCCGACATGCGAGACGGAGAGGTGCGGGGCTTTTACGCGATGGTGGCGGATATCTCCGCGGCCAAGAAGGCCGAGTCGGCGCTGCGCCAGAGCGAGTCGCGCTATCGCACCCTGGCGCAGTTGGCGCCGGTTGGCATCTTCCGTCTCGACACGCTAGGGCAGTGCATCTACGTCAACGAGCATTGGCTGAATATCTGCGGGCTGAGCGAGCAACAGGCGCTGGGCGCCGGCTGGCTTCAATCCGTGCATACGCTGGATCGCTCACGCGTTGAACAGCAGTGGCAACGCGCCATGCAAGAGCGCACAAAATATGCCGATGAGTTTCGTTATGAACGAGGCGACGGCAAACTCGTGTGGGTACTGGCTCGAATCGCCCCTGAGCTGGTCTCCGGCAATGGCAACTTCGGCTATGTGGGGACGCTGACCGAAATCTCCAACCTGAAAGAGGCGGAGAGCCAGCTGCGGCTCGCCGCAAGCGTGTTCTCCAACACGCAGGACGGCATCGTGGTGACGAACCGGAACAACCTGATCGTCGATATCAACCCGGCGTTCAGCAGCATTACCGGCTACGAGCGAAGCGAGGTGCTGGGCAAGAACCCCTGGATACTCAGTTCCGGGCGGCATAACGAAGAGTTCTACGCCGAGATGTGGCGCGAATTGAGCGAGCGCGGGAGCTGGCGCGGAGAGATCTGGAATCGCCGCAAGTCGGGCGAGGACTATGCCGAGCTGCTCTCGGTGTCTGCGGTCAAGGGCGACGACGGCGAGCTGATCCACTACGTGGGCGTGTTCTCCGACATTACGCGCTTCAAGCGTTACGAAGCAGAGCTGAGCCGGATGGCCCACTTTGATCCGCTGACCGCACTGCCGAACCGGCGCCTGCTGGCAGACCGGCTGACGCACGCCATCGCCCGCTCGCGGCGCAGTGGCACCCTGCTCGCGGTCTGCTATCTCGATCTGGATGGCTTCAAGCCCGTCAATGATCGATTTGGTCACGAGGCGGGAGACCGGCTGCTGCTCTCAGTCGCTTTCAATCTTCAGGAAGCGCTGCGCGCGGACGACACCGTCGCACGCCTGGGGGGCGATGAATTCGTCCTCTTGCTCAACGGCATCGTGGCGCGGGAGGAGTGCGACATTGCCTTGCAGCGCGTGCTCGACGTGGTGGCCAACACCCAGCTCGACGACGTGCCGCTTTCCGTCTCGGCCAGTATCGGCGTCACCTTGTTCCCGAGCGATGACTCGGATGCCGACGCCTTGCTGCGCCATGCCGATCAGGCCATGTATCTGGCCAAGGAGGCGGGGCGCAATCGCTACCATGTGTTCGATCCGGTTCATGACAAGCAGCTGCGCGCGCAGCGCGAGGCGCTTGATCGTCTGAGTCAGGCGCTGGAAGCACAGGAGTTCTGCCTCTACTACCAGCCCAAGGTCAATCTGCTCAGTGGTGAAGTGATCGGCGCCGAAGCCCTGATCCGCTGGCGCCACCCTGAGCGCGGCCTGACTGCGCCGGGCGAGTTTCTCCCGCTCCTGGAAGGGACCGAGCTGGAGGTTCAGGTCGGCGAGTGGGTGATCGAGACCGCCTTGTCACAGATCGAGGCCTGGAAAGCCCAGGGCATCCGGTTGTCCGTCAGTGCCAACGTCAGCCCTGAGCATCTTCGCCATCCGGATTTCATCGCAAACCTCGCGCGCGCACTGGCGCGCCACCCCGATGTCGTGCCCGGCGATTTCGAGCTGGAGATCCTGGAGTCCGCCGCCATCGGCGACATCGAAAACGCCTCCCGCATCCTGATGGCCGGGGCGGCGCTCGGCGTGCGCTTCGCGCTGGACGACTTCGGCACCGGCTACTCCTCGCTCACCTACTTCCGGCGTCTGCCGATTGCCGTGCTGAAGATTGACCAGACCTTCGTGCGCGACATGCTGCACGACCCGGATGATCTCGGCATCGTCGACAGCGTTGTCAGGCTGGCGGATACCTTCGACCGGACCACCATCGCCGAAGGGGTTGAGACCATGGAGCATGGCGCCATGCTCCTGCTGCTCGGCTGCCATCTCGCCCAGGGCTATGGCATCGCCCGGCCCATGCCCGCCGACGACATCCCCGCCTGGCTGCAGCAGTGGGCGCAAGAAGGTTCCTGGCGTGCCATGAGCGAGAACTCAGCACGTCATGCCGACGTGGGTTTGCTGGTCGCGATTCATGGCGAGGCGATCTGGGGCGATGGCGTAATCGCCAGCCTCAACCAGGGGAGCCGCGGCAAGGCGCCCGTTCTCGCTTCCAATGCCTGCCGCCTGGGGCGGTGGTGGCATGGGGCCGCGCAACGTCGCTACGGCGCGATCCCCGAGTTCCAGCTCATCGGGCCCCTGCATGAGCGCGTGCATGATCTGGCTGCGCAACTCCTGACCCAGGCTGCCAGTGGCGAAGAAGATGCCGCGCGCGAACAGGTTCCCGAGTTCCTGCGCTGCCAGCAAGCCTTGCTGGCAGGCATCGACAATTTCACCGCCGCCATTCAGCGCGATCCCGCCGCGGCCCCGGCCACGGCCTGAAGTCGCCCGCTGCCGCGCAGCCCACCTTGCGCGCAGTGCGACCTGCGCCATGCACATTCGCGGGGCAGCCCTTGGCCTCATTCAGGGGCGGGGCGCAGCTCACCCGTGCCGAGCCGCAGAATGACGCGTGCAGGCCCGCCGGGCGCGTGGCACGCCGATTGCTCATCTTCTTCTGTTCAATCTGGTACAGGAGAAGACTTTCATGGCCGCCCGTTTCATACGATCTGGATATCTGCTGGGCTTCGTCGCCAGCATCTGCCTGCTGCTGTCGGGCGGCCTGCATGCCGAAGAGCCGACCAAGCTGAAGTTCACCCTCGATTGGCGCTTCGAGGGGCCCTCCGCCCCCTTCCTGCTCGCCAAGGCCAAGGGCTACTTTGCCGCCGAGGGGCTTGACGTCAGCATCGATGCGGGCGCGGGTTCGGCCGGCGCGGTGACGCGCGTCGCCAGCGGCGCGTACGACATGGCGCTTGCCGACTTCAATGCCCTGGTCGAATACGACGCCAACAACCCCGGCTCCAAGATTCAAGCCGTCTACATGCTCTACAACTTCACCCCGGCCGCGGTGGTCAGCCTCAAGAAGAGCGGCTTGGCGAAGCCCGCCAATCTGGCCGGCAAGACGCTCGCGGCGCCGGTGTTCGATGCCGGGCGCAAGGCCTTCCCGGCGTTTGCCAAGTCCAACAGCTTCGATCCGGCTTCGGTCAAATGGCAGAGCGTCGATCCCGCGATCCGCGAGACCCTGCTCGCCAAGGGCGACGTCGACGCGATCACCGGCTTCTCCTTCACCAGCGTGCTGAACATGGAAGCACGCGGCGTCAAGGAGGCGGATCTGAACGTCATGCTCTTCAACAATTTCGGCGTCGAGCTGTATGGCAATGCCATCATCGCCCATCCCAAGCTGATCGCCGAGAAGCCCAAGGCCGTGGAAGGCTTCCTGCGCGCCTTCAACAAGGCCGTCAAAGAGACGATTGCCAATCCGGATGAAGCCGCGACCTATGTGAAGAAGCAGGATGCCCTCGTGGATCTCGCGCTGGAAACGCGCCGGCTCAAGATGGCGCTCAAGGAAGTGGTGGTCACGCCTGAAGCCAAGGCCAACGGTCTGGGCGGCGTCACCGAAGACCGCATGCAGCGCTCGATAGCCGAGACTGCCGCCGCCTACAACCTGGCCAAGGTGCCCAGTGGCAAGGAACTCTTCAATCCCGCCTTCCTGCCTGCCAAAGCGGACCGGATGATCCGCTAGCCTCAACGTGCCGCGCCCGGTCTGGTCCGGGCGCCTTGAAATGCCTCGCCTGCATTCGGAGACAGGTCCGCCATGAGCACTTTCGTGG
Source organism: Uliginosibacterium sp. (assembly GCA_016718265.1). Taxonomy (GTDB): domain Bacteria; phylum Pseudomonadota; class Gammaproteobacteria; order Burkholderiales; family Rhodocyclaceae; genus Uliginosibacterium. The sequence continues at coordinate 59,336 of JADKDZ010000008.1, forward strand.
AGTTCGAAAACGTCAGCCTGCGCTATGACGATGCGGGGCCCAAGGCGATAGAAGACATCAGCTTCAAGGTGGAGGAGGGCGCATTCATCTCGGTCGTCGGCCCCTCCGGCTGTGGCAAGTCCACCTTGATGAAACTCGTCTCCGGGCTCAAGGAGCCCTCCGACGGCTATGTCTATGTCAATGGTCGTCAGGTCGGCGGGCCGCTCGGCATTGTCGGCATGGCCTTTCAGGCCGCGAACCTCCTGCCCTGGCGAACCACCCTCGACAACGTGATGTTGCCGCTGGAAATCGTCGAACCCTGGCGCAGCGCGCGCAAGGCACGCCGGGCGGAATACGAGGAAATGGCGCGTGCCCAGCTCGCGCGTGTCGGTCTGGCCGGCTTTGAAGACAAATTCCCCTGGGAACTGTCCGGCGGCATGCAGCAGCGCGCCTCGATCTGCCGTGCGCTGATCCACAAGCCCCGCCTCCTGATGCTCGATGAGCCGTTTGGCGCCCTCGATGCCTTCACCCGCGAAGAGCTGTGGTGCATGCTGCGCGACCTCTGGCAGCAGCAGCCCTTCACCGTGATCCTGGTCACGCATGATCTGCGCGAAGCCGTCTTTCTGGCCGATACCGTCTATGTCATGAGCAAGCGCCCGGGGCGCATCCTGGTGCAGCGCGAGATCGACCTGCCACGACCACGCGATCTGGATGTCACCTACACCGATGCGTTTGCCTCCCATGTCCATGTGTTGCGCGAGGCCATCGGCCGCGTGCGGGAGAGCTGAGATGCGCCTGTCCCCCAAACTCATTTCCCGGCTGGCGCCCTGGCTGCTCACAGGTTTCCTGCTCGTCTGCTGGCAGGCCGTCTGCGAAGGCTTCGAGATCAAGCCCTTCCTGTTCCCGGCCCCGTCGCTGGTCTTCAAGACCGGCATCGAGATGTTCGAGCCGATCATGACGCATGCCTTTCACACCTTCTTCACCACGCTGGTCGGGTTCGCCGTGGCCGTGGCGGTCGGTGCCGTGTTGGGTGCCTTGCTGGGCTCGTCGCCGGTGATCTACAAGGCCCTGTATCCCATGCTGGTGGGCTTCAACAGCGTGCCCAAGGTCGCCTTCGTGCCGGTGCTGGTCGTCTGGTTCGGCATCGGCACCATCCCGGCCATCATCACCGCCTTCCTGATTTCCTTTTTCCCGGTGGTCGTCAACGTGGCCACCGGCCTCGCCACCCTGGAGCCGGAGCTGGAAGATGTGCTGCGCTCGCTGGGCGCCTCGCGCCTCGACATCCTGCGCAAGGTCGGCCTGCCGCGCGCCATGCCCTACTTCTTCGCCTCGCTCAAGGTGGCGGTCACGCTGGCATTCGTCGGCTCGGTGATCTCGGAGACCGTCGCCTCCAACCTCGGCATCGGCTACCTGATGATGAGCGCCAGCTCCTCGATGAACATGCCCCTGGTGTTTGCCGGCCTCATCGTGATCGGCGCGATGGGCGTCGTGATGTACGAACTCTTCGCCTGGCTGGAGCGGCGCCTCACCAAGTGGGCCAACCGCGGCCAGAATGCTGCGATCTGAGCCCCGGAGGCTTTGCCCGGAGAGGCTTATGGCATAAGCGTCTCCGCGATGCCTGCCTGCGAAGCCAATTACGGCGGGCGTCGCCAGAAATCCTGGCTGCGGAGGCAGGCAGGGTGCGGCGCTTCAGACTGTCATCTAGATCGGCCGGAGGTAGGGTGGATTCGGCGCGTAGCGACAATCCGCCAAACGGTCGCCACCTGTGCGGCAAGAGAGAAGACTTGTTTCGGTGGGTCGCTTTGTAGCGATTCCTGCGTCGGATTACCCTGGAAAGATTTCATACGACGGATTGTCGCTGCGCTCCGAATCCGTCCTACGGTTGATCCATCCCACGCGCTTCGCGAATCCGCCGTACGCGGTGGTTAATCTGCGCAATCAGCCACGTTATCGGTGCTAGTTCATCCATGGCTCACCTCTTATAGCCCTTCGCATCCAGGCAGTCATGATTTGTAGTCGCGGTACTTCTAGGCGACTCCCAGCACTGAAAATTGAGCGACAACATATAGGCTCGACTTGCGTTACGGTATCTCTCGTCGCTCTTCTTAGAAGGATCGTTAGAAATTTCCTTCACCATGACTTTGGCCGTATCAATATCGTGCAGGAAGTCAGCGACCGTTTTCGGCCCGCTGCTTTCCTTGGCGCATCCGCCGAGGACAATAGCCATTGCAATAGAACTAATTAGAATTTTGCGCATACAAACCCCCTCTATTTACAGTTTCCCAGCTCACGGCAAATGTATTCGTTACGCGCAGCCCGTAGGGTGCAATAACCGCAGGGCATTGCACCGGATGGTTGCCGCCTGCGCTTGCGAGCCCTCATTCTGCCAGATTCCCGACGCTCTCTTCGAACCCACCTGCCCAATCTGCCGGATACATACCGGACTGCACCAGGCGATGAAACGTGGAATGCGGCCAATCGGCCACACGCTTGACCAGGCCATGCTTCACCGGATTGATGTGCACGTAATCCATGTGCGCGCGGAAGTCGGCCTCGTCACGAATCCGGTGCTCCCAATATCGGCGTTGCCAGATTCCCCGTTCGCCCCGCTTCAAGCGGGAGGCATTCCGCCGCTCGGTGAGTGGAATTGCTTTTGAGAAATCCATCTTGATGAGGCGCCAGCGCAAAGCGAAATCGGCATCATCAAGTGGAAGCTCGATCACGCAATGCAAGTGATCCGGCAAAACCACCCAGCCATGAATCACAAAAGGGTGGCGACGCTTCACATCCCTCACCACGCGCCGCAGCACGTCAATGTGGCGAGTGAGCAGCTCATTACCCTGCCGCTGCAGCAGATTCACGGTGAAGAAGAAGGTGCCGCCGGGAAGCCAGGCGCGCAGATAGTCAGGCATGGGGCAAGCGTGCCATCGTCAAACATCCGGTGCAATGCCCTTCGGTTATTGCACCCTACGAGCTTGCGTAGTAATGGACTCGCTTCAGGCTGCGCACGAAGACTATGGCGACGGGTCATGATGTCCAGACCAAGGTGTAGGCTCGCCATTGATGCCAATGCGATCGGTGTGCTCCACTTGTTCGAAATGCTCTTTGTGAATCATTGGCTCATCTGTCGCTACTCGAAGAACCAGCAGTGCCCCGAGTAAAGGCACAACCCAAATCAACACTACTTGTGCAGCTTTCTGTCCATCTTTAAAGAGCACGCTTCGGAGCACACGCAGAGTTGCATAGGAATTGAGAGCAACGAGTGCGGTTGTCAAAGCAAAAACAAGGGTGGTAATCATCGGAATGCGCGCTCAAAGCTTTCGTTCAGGCGTTGGCGAGGCCAGTCGTCTGCTACGAGTTCGTTACATTTTCTGCTCGCCACACCTCGTCTGGGCGACGATTGCCCCTTCATCATTCTTTGCCGCAACACCTACGGCGCCTTCGCGGCCGCTGCATAGAGCAAAGATCGCCATACGAGGATCATTAAAAGGAACGTTTATATTGATGGGCTTGCCGATCTCATTGCCTGATGCATCTAGGGCAACAAACTTGTAGAAGCCGTCAGGCAATTTTGTTTGTCTTTCTGCGGCAATTGCGCAAGAAGCAAACAGAAGGACAAGTATTGGCGAGTTGACTAAGATTTTCCTCAGCACAGAAGATCTCCTCTGAAAGAACTTGTTGGACTAAGCCGCCCGACTGGCGGCGGATATGGGGATTGTAAGCCAGTGTTGGCAGATCTCAGGAGATTGGCATGAAGCAAAGGGTCTTGCCTTTTCCAACCATTCAAAAGCCTTCTTTCGCTAAGCATGCCTGCGTGCGCTTCATAGAGCGCTCGTTTGAATTATTTCTTTTTCAAGAGGCTCAATCGTCAGGCGCTAGCACATTAATAAAGTCATCGAAACTATCGATGATTTTCGTTGCATGCATTGTTTCGTGACTCCAGTAATAAACATTGTCTAGGTTTGATTCGGTAAATCCTAACAGGAAATAGTTCCCGCCTGGATCAGATCCAAAAGGGATAAATCCTGGGAAACCGTTCTCCTGAAAGTAGTCGAAAGATACATTTATCGACTCTGGCGCAGTATGGGAAATTGGCAAGAACGTTGCGACTACAACAGGCCCATCGGGAGAATCAAGAAACACACTTTCATTGAAAACCCCTCCGTTATATTCGAGAAGAAACAGCCGAAATCCATCGGGCAGCTTTTGCCCCACTTGCTTCTCGAAGTTTAGTAACTCGACAGGGTTATCCTTGTCCAGCAATTCGAACTGGCTGAACCCTCTGCTGCGATTCAATTTTCTGACTGTATTCATGGCTTCATCCCTTTATTACAGACACACCACCAGCGTGAGAGAACCCACCCATCGGGGCGTTGTGCATGCTATTTGGGACGAGTTGCACTGTTTTCCCATCTTGGTTGTGGTGCCAAGCCCGTAGGGTGCAATAACCGCAGGGCATTGCACCGGATGGTTGCCGCCTGCGCTTGCGAGCCCTCATTCTGCCAGATTACCGACACTCTCTTCGAACCCACCTGCCCAATCTGCCGGATACATACCGGACTGCACCAGGCGATGAAACGTGGAATGCGGCCAATCGGCCACACGCTTGACCAGGCCATGCTTCACCGGATTGATGTGCACGTAATCCATGTGCGCGCGGAAGTCGGCCTCGTCACGAATCCGGTGCTCCCAATATCGGCGTTGCCAGATTCCCCGCTCGCCCCGCTTCAAGCGGGACGCGTTGCGCCGCTCGGTGAGCGGCATGGCTTTTGAGAAATCCATCTTGATGAGGCGCCAGCGCAAAGCGAAGTCCACATCATCTGGCGGGAGCTCGATCACGCAATGGAGATGCTCGGGCAGAACCACCCAGCCATGAATCACAAAAGGGTGGCGACGCTTCACATCCTCACCACGCGTCGCAGCACCTCAATGTGGCGAGTGAGCAGCTCATTACCCTGCCGCTGCAGCAGATTCACGGTGAAGAAGAAAGTGCCGCCGGGAAGCCAGGCGCGCAGATAGTCAGGCATGGGGCAAGCGTGCCATCGTCAAACATTCGGTGCAATGCCCTTCGGTTATTGCACGCCTACAGCCCCAGACATGACAGTGTTAGAGATTGTTTTTGATAAGCACATAGGAACGTTCTTCAGAATCGTACCGAACATCATACTGATTCGTTTGCTTGCAGTAAGTTTCAACATACTCGTAAATGTAGACAATTAGGTTTTCAACGACTATGTGCGTTTTCATTGCTGCAGTTACTTTCTTTTCTAAACTCTTCTCGTGCGACTTTATCGGTATCTGACAGCGAGTGAAGTGTGTTTAGAAAGGCCTTAAAGAGAATCCACTTTTCATCGAAATCTGAGCTCTTCAGAAATGCGGCTTTGATCAAGCCCATCTCTCGCATGCATGTTTCGGTGTTCGTCATGAACAATCTCTAACGTTGACGGGGCGCGGGCGGGGGACCCCCCAAGCGCAGCTTGGGGGAATGTTGGGCGTCTTCTCAGTGACCATTTCCGTTAGTTTGGTAGCCGTCTCTTGTTAGATAGAGCCGGTACTTAATGCCGGACGCCAGCGCCCACTGGATCAGGCCTTTCATCAAATCTTGGCGTGCTGAACTCGTTATGGGGAGACAGGTTTGCTGTTCATCATCGGCGCGTGCTCCCCAACATGGCACGACCGCCCAGCACAGAATGGCTTGCAGATTGCGTTTGCAGCACTCACTGAATCACGAAAACCCTCACTTCTCCGCTGCTGCCTTGGCGCTCGGTCAGGCTGTCTGTCCCGTTTCGCCAGCGGATTCGCGGCTTGCTCGACAGCTTACGGGCGGAAGGGGCCTATGTCTATTGGGTGCGCCTGTTCATCCGCTGGATGTCGGGCTGCGCTTCGCTCGGCACCCGGCCACGAATGGGTCGCACGAAGGCACGAAGACACGAAGAAAGAAGCTGCAGGACCCTGTCCGGAGAGGCTTATGGCATAAGCTTCTTCGCGATGCCTGTCTGCAGAGCCAATCCTGGCGGGCGTTGCGGTCAATCCTGGCTGCGGAGGCAGGCGGGGGGCGGCTTTTCGGGCAGGGCTTGGTGTGGGGTGCGGACGTGCTCGCGCCATTGCAGCACCTGGGCGGCGACCATGATGGCGATGGCCTGCGGGGATTTGTCGCTTGAGCCGCGGACGCCGATGGGGCAGGTGATGCGCGCGATCTGGTGCTCGGCAAAGCCCCGTGCGGCGAGCTTCTGCCGGAAGCGCGTCCATTTGCTGGCCGAGCCGATCAGGCCGATTTCACCGATGTCCTTTCGCCGCAGCAGGGCTTCCACCAGCGCGAGGTCGAGGGCGTGATCATGCGTCAGCACGAGGTGGTGGCTGCCCGAGGGGGACTGGGCGACGGCTTCTTCCGCCGTGTCGCATGCCTGTGTGATGACGCCAGCGGGGGCGCCGGCCAGCAGGTCTTCGCGCATGTCATGCCAGTGCAGGCGCAGTGCCAGGGGCGCGAGCACGGCGACGAGTGCCTGGCCGACATGGCCGGCGCCGTGAATCGTCAGGCAGAAGTCGGGCGGCAGGACCGGCTGGGTCAGGCACCAGTCCTGGCCGTCTGGCTGGCTCGGCAGTTGCAGGCCGCCGGCCTGTCTGGCGTTGGTCCAGGTGGAGCCCAGGGCGTCGCCCCGCAGCACGCGCAGGCTGCCGGTGCCTTGGGCAAGGCGCTGCTGCACGGCCAGCCAGTCGGCATGCCGGTCGGGTGTCAGCGTTTCGTAGCAGAGCCAGACCACGCCTCCGCAGCACTGGCCGAGGCTGGCGGCCAGCGCGTAGCGGCGCAGGGCGGGTGCGGTCTGGCCGGTGAGCAGGCGGGCGCGCGCTTCGGCGATGGCTTCCCATTCGAGGTGGCCGCCGCCCAGGGTGTCGACGAGGGCATCGGCGCTCACCAGCATCGAGGCCCCCGCTTCGCGCGGGGCGGAGCCGCGCACGCCGGCGACCGTGATCAGCACGCAGGGGCCGCGCTGCAACTGGGCCGGGATTTCGCGCAGCCACTTCATGCCAGGCCTCCGATTGCACGCAGGATCGCTTCCGGCGTGGCCGGGGCCTGCAGCGGCGCGGTGTGGCCGAGCGCGGCCGAGCAGGCATCGCGCAAGGCGAAGAACACCGCGAAGCCGTGCATCAGCGGGGGCTCGCCAACGGCCTTGCTGCGATGGATGCTGGGCTCGGCGTTGGCGTTCTCGAACAGGCGCACATTCAGGATCGGCGGGCAATCGGATGCGGCCGGGATCTTGTAGGTGGAGGGCGCATGGGTCATCAGCCGGCCGTCCGCGCGGAAGACCAGTTCCTCCATGGTCAGCCAGCCCATGCCCTGGATGAAGCCGCCCTCGATCTGGCCGATATCCAGCGCCGGATTGATCGACTTGCCGGCGTCATGAAGGATGTCGGCGCGCAGCACGCGGGATTCTCCGGTCAGCGTATCGATCACCACTTCGGCGCAGCAGGCGCCGTAGGCGAAGTAGAAGAAAGGGCGGCCATGCAGGCTGCCCGCGTCGTAATGGATCTTCGGCGTGGCATAGAAGCCGGAATCCCAGAGCTGGATGCGTGCGCGATAGGCCGCGGCGACCAGGCTGGCGAAGGGCTCCGATACCTCGCCGGCCCGCACCGCGCCGTCGGCGAACTCCGGCCGTGGCGCGCGCGCGCCGCTCTCGGCGCTCGTCGGCTTCAGGCCGTGGCGCAGCAGGAAGAATTCCGCCAGCCGCTTGCGGATCTTGCGCGCCGCCGCGAGTGCGGCCTGGCCGTTGAGGTCGGTGCCGCTGGAAGCGGCCGTGGCCGAGGTATTGGGCACCCGGCTGGTATCGGTGGCCGACAGGCGCACGCGATCCAGCGGCAGGCCGAGCTCCTGGGCAACGATCTGCGCGATTTTGGTGTAGAGCCCTTGCCCCATTTCGGTGCCACCATGGGTGACGAGTGCGGAGCCATCGGCATAGACGCAGACCTGGGCGCCGGCCTGGTTGTAGTGGGTGGCGGTGAAGGAGATCCCGAATTTCACCGGGGTGAGGGCGAGGCCGCGCTTGAGGACCGGGCTTTGTGCATTGAACGCCGCGATGGCGGCGCGGCGGGCGTGATAGTCGCAGTCCCGCGCGAGCTGGGCGACGAGCGCGGGGGCGACGTTGTCCTGCACCGGCATGCCGTAGTGCGTGGTGGTGCGGGTTTCCGAGCCGGGCTCGCCGTAGAAGTTCGCTTCGCGCACCGCCAGCGGGTCCAGGCCGAGAAAGCGGGCGATGTCATCCAGGATGTATTCAATTGCGAAGATGCCCTGCGGGCCGCCGAAGCCGCGGAAGGCGGTGTTCGACACCGTGTGGGTCCGCAGGCGCAGGCTGCGCACCGCCAGGGCGTCGAGGTAGTAGCAGTTGTCGAGATGGAAGATGGCGCGGTCATTGACCGGGCCGGACAGATCGGTCGAGAAACCGCAGCGCGAGGCCATCGTGATGGCAAGGCCATGCAGGCGTCCTGCCTCGTCGAAGCCGGCTTCCCACGCGTAGGAAAAGTCATGGCGCTTGCCGGTGATCTGCATGTCATCGTCGCGGTCCAGGCGCAGCTTGACGGCCTGCCCGGTCTTCCAGGCGGCGAGCGCGGCGGCGCAGGCGACCTGCGCCGATTGCGATTCCTTGCCGCCGAACGCCCCGCCCATGCGGCGGCATTCCACGCTGATCTGATGCGAGGACCAGCCCAGCATGTGGGCGATGAGCTGCTGCATCTCGCTGGGATGCTGGGTGGAACTCAGCACGTGCAGCCCATCCTGCTCGCGCGGGCTGGCCAGCGCGATCTGGGATTCCAGGTAGAAATGCTCCTGCCCGCCCAGCTGCATGGCGCCCTGGAGGCGATGCGGCGCGCAGGCCAGCGCGGTGTCGGCATCGCCGCGCCGCAACGCCACGGGCGGCATCAGCGTGGAATCGGCCGCCTGCGCGGCGGGGATGTCCACCAGCGGCGGCAGCGGCTCGTACTCGATCACCGCCAGCCGTGCAGCGCGCCGGGCGGCGTCGTGGCTGCGGGCCACGACCAGGAAGATCGGCTGGGCCATGAACTGGACCAGGCCGTCGGCAAGAATCGGGTCGTCATGGATGATCGGCCCGCAATCGTTGTGCGCCGGGATGTCATCGGCCGTCAGCACGGCCACCACGCCGGGTGCTGCGCGCACCGCGGCCAGATCGAGACGCAGGATCCGCCCGTGGGCGATGCCCGCGAGCCCGAAAGCCCCATGCAGGCAACCGGCGGGCGCTGCCAGATCATCCAGATACCGTGCCTGGCCCTGGACATGCAGGCGCGCACTTTCATGCGGCAAAGACTGACCGACTGCAGCACTCATGCCGACACCTCATCGATCCGCAGCCATTGCTGATTCTGGTATTCCATCCACAGCCGGCGCAGGAGATTGCGTGCCACCTGCATGCGGTAGGCCGCCGAGGCACGCAGATCGTCGATGGGCTGGAAGTCCGCTTCCAGCGCCGCCATCGCGAGTTCGACCGCGCGCAGGTCGAAGACCTGCCCGTGCAGGGCGCGTTCGGCTTGCAGGGCGCGGCGCGGGGTCGGGGCCATGCCGCCCAGCGCGATGCGTGCGCCCTGAATCTGCCCGATATCGTCGAAGCACAGGGCGAAGGCGGCGCAGACCGCGGAGATGTCCTGGTCCTGGCGCTTGGATACCTTCCAGCTCCTGAACATCCGGGTCTCACCGGGTTTGCCCAGATAACGCGGAATGCGCAAGGCGCGGATGAACTCGCCGGATTGCAGGGCGGTTTTCTGGTAGCCCAGATAGAAGTCTTCGAGCGGCAGTTCGCGCGTCGTCGGGCCCTGCTGCAGGACGACGCGCGCCCGGCAGGCGATCAGCCCCGGCATGCTGTCTCCGATCGGGGAGCCATTGGCGACATTGCCGCCCAGCGTGCCCGCATTCCGCACCGGCCGGCTGGCAAAGCGCAACCCAAGCTCCTGCCAGCCCGGGTCCAGCCGCGTCAGCGCGGCAAACGCATCGCTGAGCGTGACGGCTGCGCCGATTTCGAGCCATTCCTCGCTGAAGTGGAGGTGTTTGAGCTCGTCCACTGCGCCGAGATAGATCAATTCCGGCAGCTCTTTCAACTGCTTGTTGACCCACAGACCGACATCGGTCGAGCCGGCCAGCAGCCGGGCGTCCGGGCGGGCGAGGCGCAAGGCGGCCAGCGCCTCCAGGCTCCGCGGCGCGTGGAATACGGCCTTGTCATGGCTGTAGTGCAGGGACGGCTCGGCCGCGAGGTCTTCCAGCGCCGCGCGGATCGGTGCGCGCGCCAGCTTGCCGCACGGGGTTCTCCAGGCGGCTTCGGCCGCATCGAGAATCGGCCGGTAGCCGGTGCAGCGACACAGGTTGCCGGAGAGGGCCTCGCAGAGTTCTGCGCGGCTGGGGGCCTGGCGCCGGTTTTCGTGGTCGGCCCAGAGCGACATGACAATGCCGGGCGTGCAGAAGCCGCACTGCGAGGCGTGCGCGTCGACCATGGCCTGCTGCAGCGGATGGAGCTCGCCGTCGCGCGCGAGATCTTCGATGGTGAACAGCGCCTTGCCGTCCAGCGTGGGCAGGAACTGAATGCAGCTGTTCACGGCTTCCAGCCGCAGGCCTTCCGGCGCGCTGTCGTCGCGCGAGCCGATCACGACCGTGCAGGCGCCACAATCGCCCTCGCCGCAGCCTTCCTTGGTGCCGGTCGCCGCTTCGTCCTCACGCAGCCATTGCAGGACGCTGCGCGTGGGGGATACCGCGGTGACCGAGCGGATTTCACCGCGGAACCAGAAACGGATCGGTCGAAGCGGATCATTGAAGTCGATTGGCATGGTTTCCTCGCAGCGTGGCAGTCGATTGGCAGCCCGGTGCACGCGCATGCGCCGGGAACTGACGCCAAGTACATGGCATGAAGCGTGCCACAACGACGCCGGGCAGCCTGCCCGGAAGGCCGGTGTCTCAGACGAGGCGAACCAGCAGCGGAACCAGCAGCGAAGTCATCAGCGCATTCAGCCCCATGCCGAGGCCGGCAAACGCGCCGGCTTCCTCGCTTTCCTGAAACGCGCGGGCGGTACCGATGCCGTGGCTGGCAAGCCCCAGGGCGAAGCCGCGCACAGCGGGGGTGCGGATGGCCAGCCGGTCGAGCAGCCAGGGCCCGAGCAGGGCGCCCGTCACCCCCGTCAGGATGACCAGCGCGGCGGTGAGCGAAACAATGCCGCCGAGTTTCTCGACGATTCCCATCGCCACCGGGGCGGTGGCCGATTTGGGCGCCAGCGCGAGCAGGCTGGGCGGGCTCGCCCCCAGGGCCCAGCCGATTGCCGTGGCAGACAGGATGGCGCATGAGGAGCCCCACACCAGCGTGAGCCCGAGCGGGCGCCACAGGGCCAGTACGCGCGCCCTTTGCTGATAGAGCGGGACCGCCAGCGCCACCGTCGCCGGCCCCAGAACGAAGTGCAGCCACTGCGCGCCGGCCCAGTATTGGGCATACGGGGTGTCGGTGACCTGGAGGACGACGATCAGGCTCAGGATGCTGAGGCCGACCGGGTTGATCAGGGGCTGCTTCAAACGCTGTGCCAGCGTGCTGAAGCCCTGGAACACCGCCAGCGTGGCGAGCAGCCAGAACACCGGCAGCTGCTGCAGGTGCGGCCACAGGCCGTGGAGGCGCTCAATCATCCGCGCTGCCCCGCGGGCGGATCTGGCGCGCCAGCAGCCAGGCACTGGCTGCCAGGGTGATGAGGGTGCCCAGGACGACGGCGCTGCCGAGTGCCAGCCACTCGCCTTGCAGGCGCGCCAGGTGCAGGATCAGCCCGGTCCCGGCGGGCACGAACAGCAGCGCCAGATGCTTGAGCAAACTCTGCGACGCGGCGATCCAGGGCGCGGGGGCGGCCTCGCCGCCGCGCGTCAGCCAGACCAGCGCCAGCCCCATGCCGAGCACGGGGCCCGGCAGCGGCAGGGCGAGCAGGTAGACGAGGATCTCGCCCGCCAGCAGGCAGCCCAGGATAGCGATGTATCCGTTCAGCATGCGTTCTCCAGCACCAGCTCGCAGGCGGTGGGCAGCGTTTGCTCGTCGCAGTTGTCGAGCGGGTCGTCGCGGTCGAGCACCAGAAAGTCGCTGACGCCGGCCAGGGCCAGCAAGGGGTGGTGCCAGGTGCCGGGGGCGAAGTTGACGCCCTGGTCGCCGCGGGCGAGGAAGGCCTGGATCGCGGCCGGATCGAGCGCACCGGGCGCGGCAACCACCACCAGATACGGATGGCCCGACAAGGGCATGAAGGCTTGTGAGGCCTTGGGGTGGCGCTCCAGCATCGTCACGGCGAAGGGCAGGGTGCGCGCCTGGGCGCGAAAGATCGACACGATCAGGCGCCCGCCCGCGCCGGGCTCCAGCCGGGCCAGATCATGAAAGCGCTGAGAGGTGCCGCCGTTGATGACGAACTGGGTCTGGCGCTCATCGGCCTCGATCACTTCGCCAAAGGGCGCAAATGCCGCACGCGTCAGCGGCTGGATGGTCAATCGGCGGGGGGCGCTCATGGCTGCACCCTGCGGCCCAGCAGGCGCAAGCGGCTCACGCCCCCGTCGGGAAAGATGTTGAAGCGCACGTGCGTGACGACCGGACTGACCGCCAGGCTGAACAGGTGATTGGCATCGGCAGAGAGCTTCTGCGGCGCCAGCAGCTCGGGCCAGAACATGCTCTGCGTGACGAGTGTTTGCGGTGTGGCTGCGGGCATGCAGGCGGCCTGCAGCGAGCAGCTGTCGGGGAAGTTGCCTTTGAACCAGGCCGTGTCGACCTCGACGCGTTCGAGGATGCCCGGCCCCGCCAGGGCGATGATGGCCCAGTCATGGCCGGGCTCCCGGCGCCGGCGCGTTTCCCAGCCATCGCCCATGTTGGCGCCACGGCCGGGCAGCAAGAGGGTGCTGGCGCGGCCGAAATGCTCGTTATTCGTGGCGACCACCCAGCCACCGCTGAGCGCCGCGGCCAGGTCGATGAGGGCCTCCCCGCTGGCCTCTACGACCGGCCGGCCGTACACGCGCAGCCGTGCGATGCCGCCATCCGGATAGATGGACAGGCGAACGTGGGTCCAGTTGCGAGAGTCGCCAAGCGCAAAGTAGTGGCGCTGGTTGCCGCTTAAGGGCTGCGTGGGCAGCAAGGGGTGCCAGTCGGTCGTCGCGGGGGGCACGTCCTCCTGGCTGCAGCAGGCTTCCAGCGAGGCGCCGGGCGGGTAGTTGCCGGTGAAATGACGGGTATCGATCTCCACGCCGGCCAGCTGCCCCGGGCAGGCCAGGCGGAGGATGCACCAGTCATGGCCCTGGCCGCGGCGGCGACGGGTCTCCCAGCCATCCATCCACTTGCCATGCTCATCGTATTTGCCCGGGATGAAGACCGGAGGCTCGGGGGCGAGCATGCGTGCCATGGGCGCGAAGAATTCGTCGCTCGCCGCAACGGCGCGGGCGCCGAGGCGCAGGTCCGCGAGATTCGGGTAACGCTGGGTGAAGTCCGGGGCCGCCGGGTCGGTGTCGAGCTGAGCCATCAAGCGCTCCTTCTGTGCGGGGCTGTCATGCGAATGGGATGTTGCCGGGCGCGGCTGTTCATGGCTCAGGCCGGAAAGTTGAGATGCCAGTGCCGGGCGATGTCGACCCGGCGAGTCACCCACACCCGGTCATGCCGTTCGAGGTGGTCGAGAAAATCGATCAGGGCCTTCATTCGCCCCGGCCGCCCCAGCAGCCGGCAGTGCATGCCGATGCTCATCATCTTCGGGCAGTCCTCGCCCTCGGCGTAGAGCACGTCGAAGGTGTCACGCAGATAGGTGAAGAAGTCCTGCCCCTGAGAATAGCCTTGCGGCAGGGCAAAACGCATGTCATTGACGTCCAGCGTGTAGGGCACGATGAGCTGCTGGACGGTGGTGCCGTCCGTCTTTTCGACAGGCATCCAGAAGGGCAGGTCATCGCCGTAGGAGTCGCTGTCGTAGAGGAAGCCGCCGTAATCGGCGACCAGGCGGTGGGTGTTGGGGGAGTCGCGCCCCGTGTACCAGCCCAGGGCGCGCTCGCCGGTCAGGCGTTCGATGATCTCCATGCCGATCTGCATGTGCGCGCGCTCGGTCGCTTCATCCAGGCCCTGATAGTGAATCCAGCGCCAGCCATGGCAGGCAATTTCGTGACCCAGGGCCTTGAACGCCGCGGTCAGCTCGGGGTGGCGTGCCAGCGCCATCGAGACGCCGAATACCGTGAGCGGCAGCCCGCGACGCTCGAACTCGCGCAGGATGCGCCAGACCCCCGCGCGCGAGCCGTACTCGTAGATCGACTCCATGCTCATGTGGCGATCCGGGAAGGCCGGCGGGTTGAACAGCTCCGAGAGGAACTGCTCGCTGCCTGCGTCGCCATGCAGCACGCAGTTCTCGCCGCCTTCCTCGTAGTTGAGCACGAACTGGACGGCGATCTTCGCCTGGCCCGGCCAGCGCGGGTGCGGTGGATTCCGCCCGTAGCCGATGAGGTCGCGGGGGTAGGAAGATGTGTCGCTCATGGTTGCGGCTCCGTGGTGCACGCTATTTCGCGCCGGCCGCGTACCAGTGGCCGATGAGGCTGCGTTCGGCGTCGGTCATCCCGGTCATGTTGGCCAGCGGCATGTTCTTGAGCTGTACCGCGCGCTCGTGGATGCGCTGTGCATACTGCTTGACGCGTGCCGGCGTATCGAGCATCACGCCCATCTGCGCGACCGGCATGATCGAGGGATGCTCGGCATGACACCCTGCGCAACGGGCCGTCACGATCGAGGTGACCTCGGCCAGACTGGGCACTGGCTGGCCGGCTGTGGCGCGGGTCGGTATCGGTGCGATCCAGACCAGCACGCCCAGAATGATCGCCATGCCGGCGATGGGGAACTCCCAGCGCGTGATACCAAAATGGCGCAGATTGAAGAAATGGCGCACCAGCACCGAGCCTGCCATGAGCAGCACCAGCACCACCCAGTTCCAGGCGTGGTTGTAGGTCGCGGCGTAGTGGTTGCTGATCATCGAGAACAGCACCGGCAGGGTCAGGTAGTTGTTGTGATAGCTGCGCTGCTTGGCGCGGCGACCCAGGGCGGGGTCGACCGCTTCGCCCAGCTTCATGGCCGCTACCTGGCGGCGCTGCGCCGGAATGATCCAGAAGAACACGTTTGCGCTCATCGTGGTGGCGATCATCGCGCCGACGTGGATGTAGGCTGCGCGCCCGGCCAGCAGGTGGCAAAGCGCCCAGCTCACCAGCGTGACAAAGGCGGTGTAGATCACGGCGAAGCTGAGCTGGCTGCGCTCGATCAGCAGCCGGGCGAGCAGGTCATAGACCACCCAGCCGATGACCAGGGTGGCGAGGCCGATGCCGACCGATTGGGCCGGGGTGATCGCCGAGATCGCCGGATCCACCATGTAGGTGGCCGCCTGAAAGTAGTACAGCACCGACATCAGCAGGATGCCGCTTATCCAGGTGGTATAGCTGGGCCAGAAGAAGAAGTGCAGCTCGTCGGGCAGCTTTTTCGGTGCCACGGCGTATTTCTGCGGGTTGTAGAAGCCGCCGCCGTGCATGGCCCACAGCTCGCCGCCGACGCCGTCTTCCTTGAGTTTCGGATCCGTCGGCGGCTTGATGCTGTTATCCAGCCAGACGAAGTAAAACGAGGCCCCGATCCAGGCAATGCCGACAATCAGGTGCAGCCAGCGCAGCAGCAAACTGCTGGCGTCAATCAGGTAAGCGATCTCCATGATGTTGCTCCGAGAAACCGGGCGCCTTTTGGCGCGGCGCCCGCACGACCCGGCTCAACCCGATTTTGTCGTGCGCGTGTGCTCAGTGCACTGCAGGTGAGTGCCAGCGCGAGCACGGTTCTTCAGAAGCAACTTCAATGCCGGGGGCTGCGCGCGCTTGCCTCGTTGTTTATGGGTGCGAATGGCGCAGCTAGCCGGGCGCTTCTTGTGGCGCCTGGCTCGATGATCGGCCCGATGGCTTCTGGTGGGGCGCGCGACGCGCATTGAACGCGCCACGACCACCCCGGAGAGCCGCATCCGGTGCGGCCCCCAGCCCATGCCCTGCCAGCGCATCCGCCTATTGGCGCTGCGGGCAGGGCATGCCTGCAGAAGTCCATCCCATGCGCCTGTCCAGGCACCGCTTCAAAACATCTTCCGTGTTGCGGCGGCGCAGCTCGCAGGAGGCCTACTTGCTCAGGTCGATCCGGTAGCCGATCAATCCGCCTGCATTGGGGCTTGTGTCGTCGGGGCTGACGTTGGCGATGCCCTCGCTCGCCAGTATGTCGTTTGCCGCCGGCGCGGAGCGAAAGACGATCTTGCCCGCCTGGCTCGCCAGTTTGGCGATCCGCCAGTTGGCGTTGGGCTTGAACTGGGCGCTGGTGATCGTCTTGACACGTTTGACGTAGTCGATCACGACATCGCGGTTCGCGTCGGGCGAGGCCAGCAGCACTTCAACTTCGGCCGGGTTGATGTACTTGTAGATCGCCGGGTTGGTGATGCCGCTGGCGCGATAGTTGTTGGTCGCGACGATGAACTGTTGCGCATCGGTGACCGCAACGCCGTTGTACTTGAGATTCACCACGCGACTGCCGACGGGCTTTGTCAGGTCGAACTCGTAGCTCACGCCATCGATGATGTCGAAGTTGTAGACCTTGTAGTTCGGGTTCAAGAGCGGCTGATCGGTCGTCTTGGCCGGGTCGATCAGATTGAACTGATCGCCTGAGTTCTCAAGCCAGCCCTTGAGCGCCTTGCCGCTGATCTTCACGGCATACACCGTGTTGGAATACAGATAGAGATCTGCCGCGCTGCGGATCGAGACATCACCCACCGCAACGTCGGTAAAGTCCGTCGCGCCCGCGAAACCACTCTTGAACGGAGCCTGTGCGGAAAGCACCGGTAGATCCTTGTACTGCGGCAGATTGGCCTGCACGTAGGTCTTCACGTAGTCGGCCTGGGCCGCATTCAGGACCTCGATCGACGCGGTATCCGCCACTTGCGAGAGGTAGGACGACAAGCGCAGCTCGGTCTTGCCGATCGGTGTCCTGACGTAGTTGATGGTCTCTTGATGCAGCGGCCCTACGAGCTCCGTGACCTTGGGATCAGCGGCGACCAGGGACTTCTTGTTGGTCTTGTCGTAGATATGGCGCACGGACGATTGGGATTTGTTCTTGTCCGCCACCCACTTGCCATCGGCGCCGCGGTTGAGCTGCAACTTGATCACACCCAGCTGACTGCCCCAGAAGCCGCCCTGCACGACCGGCACGCCCTTGATGAGGCCTTTGGTGTTGTCGACGTCGCTGGCGGTGTACTTGGTGCCGCCAGCGGTATCCGCCGGGAAATAGGTGTGGGAGTGTCCGGCGACAATCGCGTCGATGCCTGCAACCCCGGCCAGGTAATACACCGGGTTTTCCATGTCTTCCCGATAGGTTTCGGTGCTGATGCCGCCGTGGGCAAGCACTACGACCACCTCGGCGCCAGCTTTGCGCATCTCGGGGATGTACTTCTCGGCCGAGGTCTTGACGCCATCTACCGTCACTTTGCCATCCAGCCAGCGCTTGTCCCACTGCACGATGGCAGGCGGCGCAAAACCGATCACGCCCACCTTGACTTCGCGGGTCTTCCCAAGGCTATCGACATACTGCTTGTTGAGGATCTTCCAGGGAGTGAACATCGCCTGCTTCGTCGAAGCGTCATTCACATTGGCCGAGACGAAGGGCGTTGCAGGCGCCTTGCAGGTGCGCGTCTTGCCGCTGTAGGTGTGCGGACGCCCCAGCACCTGATTGAGATAATCCAGGCCATAGTTGAACTCGTGATTGCCCAGTGTGGCCGCATCGTACTTGAGGTAGTCCATCACCTTGTAGATGCCAAGCAGATCGTCACACTTCACTCCCGCCACCAGAGCCTGATAGTCGGCCATGGAGGTGCCCTGGATCGTGTCCCCGTTATCGACCAGCAGGGTGTTCTTGAACTCGGAACGGGCACTGCTGATCAGCGTCGCGGTGCGCTCGAAGCCGATCGTCAGATCATCTGCCGTCTTGTAATAGTCGTAGCTGAAGGTATTGGTATGCAGATCGGTTGTTTCGAGAATCGCGAGATCGATCTGGCCGTAAGTTTCCGGCGTTGGCGTGGTGGCCGTGGTGTTATCCGAACTGTCGCTGCCGCCGCAGCCTGACAACCCGCCCGCAGCCAGCAGCGCTGTCAGCAAGGCAAGGCGTTGCATCGTGAAAGTGCGCATGCTTTCTCATCCTTGAAAGAGTCTGGAAAAGCAGGATTCTTCGGTGCTGCCGTTGCACTGGTATTAATGTGGTTTTACAAGTAAAAAAGCGGCCGGTTTCCCGGCCGCAAGTGCGGGATACCAGCCTTCAATGTCTTCAGGGCAAGTCTACAAAGCCCTGAGTGCTGTACTGGGCGACGGGCAGACGCGCCAGCGTCGGATTCTTCCTGGCGTAGTTCATGAACGCATCGGCATAGTCAAGATAGGTGTTCTCACGCCGACCAGCCGTCACATTCTTGAGGGTCGTGTAAAGGTCGCCGCCGTCTGCGATGTAATCGATCACGATGGCGGTGTAAGTTGTCGCCAAGCCGATCGCGGTGTAGCTGCCATCCGCCAGCAGGACGTCCACATTGCTGACACGTTGGCCCTTGGCCTTGGTGAGGTCAGCCGTCCAGCGCAGACCAGCCGAATAGGGATAGGCGCCTGTGCTCTTGTTGACGACCACATTGTCGATGGCGTCTTCGAGTGCATTGACGACTTCCTGCCCGCTCAGGTTCAGGCGGACAAGCGTGTTCTTGAAGGGCAGCAGCGTATAGATTGTTGACACCGTGACATCCGCCGGGCGGATATCTGTACGGACGCCCCCGCCATTCAGCAAGGAGAAGTCGGCCTTGCCAAAAGTCTTGCCCTGCTCAAGGAAGGCTTGTGCGACGAGTTGCTGAATGTCGCCGCCATGGGCGATGACGCGACTTGCCTTGTTGCAGAGATCACCCAGCGAGGAGCGCGAGCTGTCGAGCTTGGTACCGGGTACGCGGCGCAGGCACAGTTCTTCCGTCGCCATGGCGACCTTGTTGGAGCCGAAAGCTGTCTTGGCGTCCGAGAAAGGTTTCAGCACTGCTGCCGCGGTCACCGAGGGCGTCACGATCCGCAGACTGCTCTGACTGGCGATGTCTGCGCGGATCGCGCTCAGATCGTCCGCCGTCAAGGCCGCGCCAGATGCCGCTTTGAAGTTCTCTCCGATCGTCACGTATGCCGTGCCGGCGCATTGGGTAACATCACCGCTGGCATCGAAGGACACATTCAGTTCGCCCAGTGCGTGGGAGTACTGCCAGGCCTGCACCACGCAGACCTGCTTGCCGTCCTTGTTGCTGACGACTGTCGGGTAGGCGCCGGACGGCGTCAGGCCGAAGTTGGCCAGTCCGGCATCGCCCAGCAGGGTGTGGGAGTCGCCGCCGACGATGACGTCCACGCCCGAGATCCTCGCCGCCATGTCTTTGTCGATGTCATAGCCCTGGTGCGTCATCAGAATGATCTTGTTGACGCCAGCGGCTTTGAGCTTGTCGATCTCGGCTTGGGCAGCGCTCACTTCACCGAGGAACTCCGTGGTGGCATCCGGGCGTGACGAAGTCTTGGTCTTGAGCGACACGGTAAGCCCGACGATCCCGATCTTTTGCCCTTGGCGGGTCATGACCGCAGAGGGCTTCAGGTAGTCGGTGGCCGTGGTCTTGGCCAGCGCCGATACGCCGAGCTGGGGCTTGATGTTGGCGCTCAGTACTTCGGTCTTGCAGGTGCTGGCGCGCAGGTAATCCAGGAAAGTCTTCAGATTGCTGTCGCCCATGTCGAATTCGTGATTGCCGGGGATGAAGGCGTCGAAGCAGACCGCATTCATCATGGCTGCGTCTGACTTGCCGTTGTCCAGCGTGTAGTACAGATCGCCGGTGATGGCGTCGCCCGCATGCAGCTTGAGCACGTTGTCCTTGCCAGCGCTCAGCGATTCCATCAGCGCGGCCACCCGCGTAAAGCCGCCTCGCTCCACATTGACGGCGCGTCGCGCACCACTCGCCGTCATCAGACTGAACGAGGCGGTCTCGGCATCCAGCCGCGAGTGATGGTCGTTGACATGCAGCACGGTCAGCGTCATCGGCTGGCCGGAGGCTTGCGTCGTGGTGGCACTGCCGCCAGAACTGCCGCAGGCGGCCAGGCCGACAAGGCTGAGTGCGGCGAGCGCTACCGCGAAGGGTCTTTTCTTGAAGCTGAACATGCTGGGTCGTCCCCCGTCAAAAGTGATCGACGGGATGCTAGTCGGCGGACGTGACAGCTACGTGAAGCTCAGCGCGGCAATCGGCGGAACCCGGAGCGGCTTGTACTTGAGCGCATCGGGGGCGAGGGCTCTGCACTATTGATCCGGCTTTGTGCATCGCTTTTCAAGCTGTTTGAGCGCCGAGTCGATAGGCCTCCCCACGGAGTGTTATCGATGCCGGGCAAGCTTGCCGGAAGATCGGTGTGGCGTCTTCCGGCAGCGGCAGGTGGTGGCTTACTTCAGCTCGGCGGGCAGTTGCTGGAAGTATTCCACGCGCGAGATGAAGAACGTGGTGGTGTTGTCATACGCCGAGTTGCTCCAGCCCATCAGGTAGCCGCGCTGCCAGGGTTGCAGGTCGGTGGGGCTGCCCACCCAGTTGGCTTCTGGGTGCGTGCCACGGGGGCGGGGGTCCATGTTTGCGTCAGTGATGTTGTGGATCTGGGTGTACTTGGCCTGGCCCTCGCGCCGCAGCCAGGTCTCCAGCACGCCATTCTTGGCCCCCGCGCTGGTCGAGAGCTTGGCGTGCACCATGACGTCGATGTACTTGCCGCGATCTGCCGAGGTGATGAAGGTGGAATGTGCCCATATGCCCGCCCATCACGGTGTAATTGCCGCTGGAGTAGTGAACGGCCAGATCGCTGCCCGTAGACGGTGGTGCCGTGCGGGGCATCTTTCGGCCAGAATTCGAGCGCCATACTGGAGCCAAGACCTTTCGAGGAGTAGCCGTCGGTCCAGAGTGCCATCAACTTGTTGTTGGTGCCCCACATCTGCCGGCCGGTACTGACCGCCGCTTCGTTGCGCGTCACGTTGTGCAGGTTGCCGACCCACACGCCGTTATCCCAGGCCGACGGCGGGTTGCGCAGGAAGATGCCGGTGGAGGGGACTTCGCCATAGGTGGCGAGCACGACGCCGGAGATGATGCCGATCGTCGAGCCGTCTGCAGCGCGGACCTGGTCGCCTTTCTTCCAGTTCTGGATGGAAGCGGCCGGGATGTGGACCAAGGTGTCGAAACGGTGCTCGTAGTTCTGCGGGATGTGCAGGCGGAACTTCAGCCACAGGTTATTGCTCGGCGGCATGGTGAAGCGGTGCTCAGAGGTCATGTACTCACCGGGGCGCGCGGCCGGATAGGTGAATTCCATGCCTTTGGCTGCGGTGCCGGGCACCGGCAAGACCGCCCAACCGGGGCTGTCGAACGACCAGCCGTTTTTCGGCGCTGGCGTGTTGCCGGCGCTGAAGTCGTAGCTCACCAGTGCACCTGCGCCACCCGACGAGCTGGAGCTGCTCGACGACGAACTGCTGCTCCCGCCACTCTGGACCACTGCTACTGGACGAAGAGCTGGACTTCCCGCCACTGCTGCTCGAAGAGGACGACGAAGACGAGGATGAAGAGCTCGAACTGCTCGACGACGAACTCGACTTTCCGCCACTGCTCGAAGAAGAGCTGGAAGAGCTGCTGAGACGAGCGGAAGAAGAACTCGAAGAGCTGGACTTGCCGCCACTGCTCGAAGAAGAACTCGAACTGGAGCTCGAACTGCTCGACGAACTCGAACTGCTCGGCACCGCCGCCACTGCCGTGCTCACCTGAATCGTCGCCGCCAGCGACACATTCCCTGAGGTGTCTCGCGCCCGTACCGTCACGGTGTAGCTCGTCGACGGGCGCAGGCCGCTCGCGGTGTAGTTCGTCGTGGTGCTGGTGAGGGAGGCGATCACCGTGCCGTTGAGCAGCACGTCGTAGACCGCCACCCCCGTATCGTCCGTGGCCGGCAGCCAGCTCAGGCTCAGACTGCTGGCGCTGATCTGTGTCGTGCGCAGGCTGCCCGGCGCCGTGGGCGCCTGGGTATCTCGCGCCGTCACCAAGGGCGGCACATTGATCACCAGCTCGCCTGACGCCGGCGACAGGTTTCCGGCCGCATCGCGTGCCTTCACCTGATAGCGGTGCGTCGCATTCGGATTCACCGCCGTATCCAGAAACACCAGGGTATTGACACTCACACTGCCCAGAAAGCGCCCATCCCGATAAATGTCGTAAGCCGACACCCCCGGTCATCACTCGCCGCCCCACTTGAGCAGACGCTCGTCGCCGTCAGCCCCGAGAAGCCCAAGGCCTCCGGCGAACTCGGCGCCTGTGTGTCCGGCGTACTAAGCGACCCGCCTGAGCTGGAGCTCGTCGTCTGGTTCGGCACCGACTCCCCCGAAGACTCCGAACCGCCACCCCCGCCACAGGCGGCGAGAAAGAGCAGGGACGCGCAGAGCACACTGACACGACGGGGGAGAAACAGCATGACCAGACCTCACTGCGTGATAAGCACGCGCAAACATGAACGAAGACATCGACAGACCAACCCATGAAGACAGCGCCAGTCAGGATCCTTGGCGCCCAATCCGGTTGATTTTCGATTGACGGCCATGCTAAGGCGGCCTTAAGGGCAGCGTGCTACCGCTGGTCGGGAAACGACAATGGCATTTGTAATGCTTGGTTTTTTGGTAAAATGCGGCGACCACGCTCGTAGTTGATCGGCACGTGGGCGCAAGCCATTCGCACCCGCACCACCCCTGAAGTCGCTGCCCGCAGAGCCGCTTCCAGATTGGGTCTACAGAGGGGTGTCTGGAGAGGCTTGCGGGGTGAGGGTTTGCGAGGAGCTTTGCAGGGGCGGGCGTCGCTCGCCTGGGTACTCAAATGTGGCGCCAGGCTCCCAGGGCGTCGATGCGCTGTGCCTTGTATTCAAGTGTCGTCACCGCGCTCGAATCGGCGAAAGCTGGATTCCGCAGGCTCTGAATCACCATGACGGACGCCGGCTACTGTCGATAGACGTCGCATCCCTTTTGCGCAGCATGCCTCAAGGCATGGCGTCAAAGTCCATGATTGAGCCCTGTGGGCCGCGATGCGCCCCGACGACTCGCATCGTTTCTGCGTGGGTTAAGATTCAGCCGCTGAATGAAGGTGTATTGCTGTGAGCGTAACGTGACCTCCCTGCCTCTTGATGTCGAGCCCCTGGTGGCTTGTACACATTGCGATCTGATCCACCGCGATACGGCGCTGCCCGCGCACGGGCAGGCGCTGTGTACGCGCTGCGGGGCGGAGTTGTACGGAGCGGGAACACATTCGGTCGATCACGCGCTGGCGCTCGCGCTGGGGGCGGCCGTGCTGTGTGTGCTGGCGAATCTGTTTCCCCTGATCCGCTTCAATTTGCAAGGGGTGGATGCCACCACCACGATTGTGGGCGCGGTGTGGGTCATGGCCCAGCGTGGCATGGTCGTGCTGGCGGCGCTGCTTGCCTGGGCTGCAGTGCTGGCGCCGGCAATCATGCTGTCGGGCATGCTGTATGTGTTGCTGCCCTTGCGCCTGGGGCGCCGGATGCCAGGCTTCGCGCGGGCAATGCGGCTGGTGCGGGCCATGCAGCCGTGGGTGATGATCGAGGTGTTGATGCTTGGCGTGCTGGTGTCCTTCGTCAAGCTGGATAAGACTGGCGCGGTGGAGGCAACGGCAGGCGCCTGGCTGGGGGTGGCGCTGATGCTGGTGCTGGCGGGGTTAGGGGTGGCATTCGAGCCGCGGATGGTCTGGCGAAGTCATGATGCGCTGCGCGTGCCGGTTCCGCCGGATGTGCGTGCGCAGGCTTGCCCGGATACGGCTTCCGCGGCGGCAAGCGATCTCGCGGTCTGCAAGGTGTGTGGGCTGATCAGCGGCGCTCACGGGGGCGGGCAGCGCTGCGCGCGCTGCGGCGCGGCGCTGCACCTGCGGCAGCCACAGAGTCTGAGCCGATGTCTGGCGCTGCTGCTGACGAGCCTGATGGTGTATTTTCCGGCGAACCTCTGGGTCATCATGGAGACCGAGTCGGCCTTCAGCGTGCGGCAGGATACGATCATGAGCGGGGTGATCTTTCTGTGGCGCGAGGGATCGCAGGATCTGGCGGTGATCGTGTTCGTTGCCAGCGTGGTGGTGCCGCTGCTCAAGATTCTGGCGCTGGGCGTCTTGCTGGCCTGTGTGCGTTGGCAGTGGCCCGTGCCGCGTGTTCAGCAGGCGCGGCTCTACCGGCTGGTGGAGATCGTGGGCAAGTGGTCGATGCTGGATCTGTTCGTGATTGCATTGCTGACGGCGGTGGTGGATTTCGGCAGCATGGCGGCTGTCCGCCCCGGGCCCGCGGCGATTGCATTTGGTGCGGTGGTCGTGCTGACGATGCTGGCTGCCTCGGCGTTTGACCCGCGATACCTATGGGATGCGCAGGACTCTGGTTTGAAAGGCAGGCATGGCTGATTTGCCCGAGAATTCCGGCAGTGATTTTCCAGCGGCGCAGGTTCGCCAGACCACTTTCTGGCAGCGCCTGCCGCTGGTATGGCTGATACCCTTGATTGCGCTTCTCGCGGGCGGGTGGCTTGCGCTCAAGGCTTTGCGCGAGCAGGGGCCGGTGGTGACGATCAGCTTTCAGTCGGCAGAGGGGCTGGAGCCGGGCAAGACGAAGCTCAAGTTCAAGGAGCTGGATATTGGCCTGGTCAAGAAGGTCAGTCTTGCTGACGATCGCAGCCACGTCGTGGTGACGGCCGAGATGTCGCGGAGCGCGGCGGACATGATGGTGGATGACACGCGGTTCTGGGTTGTGCGGCCGCGGGTGGCGAATGGCGGGGTGAGTGGGCTGGATACGCTCTTGTCAGGGGCATACATCGGTGTGGATGTGGGTAGCAGCACCAAGGCGCGGGACAGTTTCGCCGGACTTGAGGTGCCTCCCGTCCTGACAGCGCATCGCGAGGGACGCCTGTTCAGTTTGCGTGCACGGGATCTGGGGTCGCTGAGTTACGGGACGCCGGTGTACTTCCGGCGGATCGAGGTTGGCGAGCTGGTGGCCTATCAGCTCGACCGGGATGGCAGCGGGATTACTGCGCAAGTCTTTGTCCATGCTCCTTATGATCAGTACGTCACGCCAGAAACCCGTTTCTGGCATGCCAGCGGGCTGGACATCTCGGTGGACGCTGCCGGGGTCAAGATGCACACGCAGTCGTTGTCATCCGTGCTGCTGGGAGGCATTGCGTTTGGTAATGGCGGCAAGCCGGTCGCACAGGCGGCGCCTGACAACGCAAGCTTCCTGCTGGCTGATTCACGTGAAGAGGCCTTCAAGCCCGACGAGAGCGTGATCGAGGAGTTCGAGATTGTCTTCAACGAGTCCGTCCGCGGCCTGAAACCCGGCGCCGAGGTCAATTTTCGTGGGGTGGCCGTGGGCGAAGTTGTCAGTATCGACATGCGCTATGACCGCAAGCGCCGCAGCCTGAACGTACCCGTCCTGATCCAGTTGTATCCGGAGCGGATGCGCTCCTTGTGGCCGGAAGGGGGCAGTGGTCCGCAGGCGATCCAGGTACGCCACCGCGTGTTCAGTGAGTTCGTCGAGTCGGGTTTGCGGGCGCAGTTGCGCACCGGCAGTCTGCTGACGGGACAGCTCTACGTGGCCTTGGAGTTCTTCCCGAAACTTCCGCGCCAGTCGATTGACTGGGCACGTGTACCGCCGACCTTGCCCACGACCCATGGCGACCTGCAAGCTTTGCAAGATACCCTGGCCAGCATTGCGGCAAAGCTGGACAAGATTCCCTTCGAGCAGATCAGCGCCGATCTGCACAAGGCGCTGCAGTCGCTGGACAAGACCCTGAAAGATGCCGATGCGCTCGTGGGCCGGCTCGATGGCGAGATCGCGCCGGAGATCAAGGCCACCCTGGCCGCTGCCCGACAGACCTTTGCCACGGCGGAGCAGACGATGGCGAACCAGTCGCCGTTGCAGCAGGAGTTGCAGGGCAGCTTGCGCGAGGTATCGCGAGCGGCGCAGTCGGTGCGGGAAGTGATGGATTATCTGGACCGCCATCCTGAAGCCCTGCTGCGCGGAAAAATCGAGGAGAAGGCGCAATGAGTGGGCTCAAGCGAAGGCGTGTGTGGGTGCTGGCAGGGCTGCTTGGCTTGCTCGGTTGTGCGTCACCGCCTAGCCGGTTTCACACGCTTGACGCCGTGGCCGAGCGGGTGGCGCAGCCGGAGCGCCCGACGACGATTCTGGTGGCGCAAGTTGGCATACCGCCGCGCGTGGATCGGCGGCAGTTGGTGCTGGGCGTCGGGCGCGTGACGATTGAGGAGTTTGAACGCTGGGCGGCACCTTTGCGGGACGAAATCGGCCGTGCGCTCGCGCTGAATCTTTCGCGTCAGTTGGGCGCGAGCCAGGTCGCCGCCTGGCCGCAGAATCTGATCGCTGACCCGGATCTGCAGGTGTTTGCGGATTTTGCCCGCTTTGAGTCGCAGCCCGGTGTCGTAGCGCTCTGCGAGGTGCGCTGGCGCGTGCGCGACCGGCAAGGCAAGACCCTCGCAAGCGGAAGCCGGACGTATGAGACCCAACCCGAAGACGCCCGGCTCACAAGCCTGACGATGGCGCACAACCGCAACCTGGCAGCTTTGGGGGCGGACATCGCCGCGGCGCTTCGGGCACCTTGAGCGCGAGGGAGCGGCCACTGCGCCCGGTTCTCTTGCATGGCGACGTCGAGCAAGTGTGTCCGGTGCGCTGTGACGTGGCAGAATCGCGGCCATGATTCCGTCCGATGAATTCGACATTCTGATCATTGGCGCTGGCCTGGCCGGCGCGAGTCTGGCGTGTGCCTTGCGCGGGAGCCGGTTTCGCGTGGGCGTGCTGGAGGCAGCGCAGACACCTTGCCTGGCAGAGGGCTGGGATGCGCGGATCTACGCCATCAGCCCGGCCAATGTGGCTTTTCTCACCCGGACGGGCGCTTGGCCGCGTCTGGAGGTACAGCGCATGCAGGCAGTCTCGCGCATGGATGTGCGGGGTGATCGCGGTGGGCGCCTGCAGTTCTCGGCCTACGATGCCGGTGTCGATGCACTGGCACATATCGTCGAAAGTAATCGTCTGGCGGGCGCATTGCGGGAGGCCGTTCAGGGGGCTGCCGGTCTGAGCTTCATACCGGGGCAAGCTGCCAGGCTGAGTCTGGAAGAAGCGGGGGCTCGGGTGAATCTCACCGACGGCCGCGTACTCCGGGCCGCGCTGGTGGTCGGCGCGGATGGCGCGCAATCCTGGACCCGTGCTGCGGCGGGCCTGCGTGCGACGACCCATTCGTATGACGAGCTTGGCGTGGTGGCGAATTTTGCGTGCGAGAAGCCGCACCGTGCGACGGCCTATCAGTGGTTTCGCGCGGACGGGATACTGGCTTATTTACCCTTGCCCGCGAACCAGATCTCGATCGTCTGGTCTACCCCCGAGGCGCATGCGCGAGAGTTGCTGGGTCTGAGTCATGAGGCGCTGGCAGCACGGGTGGCCGAGGCCGGGGAGCATGTGTTGGGGGGATTGCGTGTCCTGACGCCTGCTCAGGGTTTCCCGCTCCGCCAGTTGCGGACCTCTGCCGTCGTGGCACCGCGGCTGGCCTTGATCGGTGACGCGGCACATGGCGTACATCCGCTGTCCGGTCATGGCATCAACCTGGGTTTTCAGGATGCTGCGGCCCTGAGTGAGGTTTTGCAGGCCGCGCCGGCCGGGCGTGACCTCGGTGACATGCGGGTTCTGCAGCGCTATGCCGCGATGCGTGCCGAGGAGACCTGGATGATCCAGCGCTTCACGCATGGTTTGCATGAATTGTTTCGCCCGGGCTTTGCGCCGCTGTCATGGCTGCGCAATGCCGGGATGGATGTGGCCGGGAAGATCCCGCTCCTGCGCAGCATGGCAGTCCGCTATGCCGCAGGATTGTGGTAATGGGCGGATGAGCCTGCCTTTATGGAGAATAGTTTTGAACCGCTTGCTGAAAACCGTGGTTGCCTTGGCGCTTGTCCCGACGTCTTTCTCCTGTTTTGCAGATGACGCGCTGATCCGCAAGGCTGTGAATACGATGTTCAATACGCAGGATGCGGTTCGCGAGATTACGAAACTGCCCTACGGCGATCTGCATGAAGTCGTCCTGACGGACGGCCAGGTGCTGTACATGGATGGGCGTGGCAAGTACCTGATCCAGGGTTCCTTGATCGATGTCGATAAACGGCTGGATGTGACCGAGAAGCGCGAGAGTGATCGTGCCCGGTTGAATTTTGCTGATTTGCCGCTCAATCAGGCGATCAAGCAGGTGCGCGGCAATGGCAAGCGCGTGCTGGTGACGTTTGAGGATGTTAACTGCGGCTACTGCAAGAAGCTTGCCGCCGATCTCAAGAATCTGAAAGATGCCACCATCTATACCTTCATGATCGCGATCCTGGCCGCGGACTCTGAGGTCAAAGCCAAAAACATCTGGTGTGCGGCTGACCGGGCGAAAGCCTGGAATGACTGGATGGTGGAGGGTAACGAGCCTCCGGCTGCCAAGTGTGACGATCCGATCAGAAAGAACCTTGAGCTCGCCAACAAATACCGTATCCGCGGGACGCCTGCCATCTACCTGTCTGATGGCACGCGAGCGGGCGGCGGCTACATCTCGCTGGATAAAATTGATGCGGCCTTGAACCGCGTCGAGGCAGCTGCGAAGAAGTAGCGCGCTAGCCTGCGGAGAGGGCAGCTTGCATGCGGCTGAGAGCCTGGCTAAGCAGGCTGCGGCTGCAGGCAAAATTCAGGCGAACATAGCCTTCCATGCCAAAGTCCTTGCCGTCCGACAGGCCCACGCCGTGGTGCTCAAAGAAGCGTTGCGGCCGTGCCTGATTCAATTCCCGGCAGTCGATCCATGCCAGGTAGGTCGCTTCGACAGGCGTGCTGCGTAGGCCCGGCATGCTCGCGATGTTGTCGGTCACCAGCCGTGCGTTTTCGCGAAGGTAGCCGAGCAGGGCTTGCCGCCATGGGTCACCGTGTCGGTAGGCCGCTTCGGTGGCCACCAGCCCCAGCAGGTTGGGGGACGAAATCAAGCCCTGACCGGCCAGGATGAATTGCTGGCGAAGCTGCGCATTCGGGATGATGGCGAAGGCCGTCGACAGTGCCGGGATGTTCCAGGTCTTGGATGGCGCCATCAAGGTAATGGTCCGCTGCGCGAGGGACTCATCCAGGGCGGCGATCGGGCGGTAGGTGGACTGGGCGTCCAGCACCAGGCCGCAGTGAATGTCGTCCGAGCAGATCAGCCAGTCATGGTGGTCCGCGTAGCGCCCCAGCCGCAGCAGTTCTTCACGCGTCCAGACCCGCCCGACGGGGTTGTGTGGGTTGCACAGCATCAACAAGCGGATGGCATGGTGGTCCAGGCTCGCAAAGTGCTCCCAGTCGATTCCCCAGTGGCCCTCCGTCTCGACGAGGTGGCTGCGGATGAGGCGGCGTTCATGATTGGCGGGGGCTGCCAGAATGGGCGGGTATACCGGTGGAAAGGCGAGAATTCCCGCGCCCGGTTCACCGGCAAGTCGGCACGCGAGATTGAAGCCGGGTATGACGCCCGGTAGCCATACGATCCACTCGGGGGCGATCTGCCAGGCGTGATCGCGGGCGATGCCTTCGACGACAGCCAGGTTCAGCGAGGGCCAGGGATGGGCATAACCCAGGACGGGGTGGTCGAGTCGGGCTGTGATCGCCGTGCGAATCACCTCTGGCGTGGCGAAGTCCATGTCCGCCACCCAGAGCGGGATGACGTCGCTATCACGATAGCGTTGCCACTTCATGCTGTCTGTGTGGCGGCGATCGGGCGATGGTTCAAATAGCGTATTCATCAGAGGCTCTCAGACATCCAGGTAGTCCGCGGCGCCGCGTGACGCGCGACCTTGCTTCAGCGTGACCTTACCCGCATTCGCTGTGACCTGAAAGACATCGGGCGCCTAAGCGCCCGGTGTCATGCCGATGTTGGCGTCGGCTTACACGGCCAGGTGTTCGAACAGCGCAGTCGACAAATAACGCTCGCCAAAACTGGGGATGACGACGACGGTCGTCTTGCCACTGTTCTCCGGGCGCCGGGCAACTTCTAGCGCGGCCCAGATGGCAGCGCCCGACGAGATGCCCACCAGCAGCCCCTCTTCGGTGGCGGCGCGGCGAGCGAGGTCGAAGGCGTCGGCATTCTTGACACGCACGATCTCGTCGTAAATCGTCGTGTTCAACACGCTGGGGACAAACCCGGCACCAATACCCTGGATCGGGTGTGGCCCGCGCTGCCCGCCCGACAAGACCGGGCTGGCGTCAGGCTCGACCGCGATCACTTTCAGCGAGGGCTTGCGCGCCTTGAGCACTTCACCGACACCTGTAATTGTGCCGCCGGTACCAATACCGGCCACAAAAAGATCGACGCTGCCGTCCGTGTCGCGCCAGATCTCCTCCGCCGTGGTCTGGCGGTGGATGGCGGGGTTGGCCGGGTTGTCGAATTGCTGCGGGATAAAGTAGCGGCTGTCGCTCTCGGCGAGCTCCTGTGCCCGGCGGATGGCGCCGGGCATCCCTTCGGGGCCGGGGGTCAGGATCAGTTCGGCACCGTAGGCCTTGAGCAGCAGGCGACGCTCGCGGCTCATGGTCTCCGGCATCACGAACGCCGCCTTGTAACCTTTGGCCGCGCAGACCATGGCCAGTCCAATGCCGGTGTTGCCGGAGGTAGGCTCCAGGATGATGGTGTCGGGGCCGATCTTCCCGGCCTGCTCGGCCGCTTCGATCATGGCCGCCGCGATACGATCCTTGACGCTGTGACCCGGGTTGAAAAACTCCAGCTTGGCCAGAATCTGGCCATCGATCTGGGCTGACAGACGGTTGAGGCGAACAAGCGGGGTGTTGCCGATCAGTTCGGTCACATTCTGGGCGACGCGCATGGCAGGACTCTCCTTTAGCTGAGGGATGCGGGATTCTAGTTCGCCGAAAAAGGAATATGAAAGGAAGTAAAAGTCACTAAGGAGAATAAAGAGACTTCAAAGCGCCTTGATCTTGCCCAGCAGCGCCGTTGTCGAGCGATCCACTTCAAAAGGAATCGAGTGCACGCTGCCACCCCAGGCAAGTACCTCTGCATGGCCGACGATCCGCTCGATCGGCCAGTCGCCTCCTTTGACAAGAATGTCTGGCCGGCTTTCCAGTATTCGCGCCAGCGGCGTGTCTTCGTCAAACCACGTGACCAGGTCGACACAGCCAAGTGCGGCCATGACGGCGGCACGATCTTCAAGCGGGTTGATGGGGCGTTCATCGCCCTTGCCTTGTCTTTTGACCGACGCGTCGGTGTTCAGGGCGACGATCATTGCGGCGCCGAGCGCCCGTGCCTGGCCGAGATAGGTTACGTGGCCGCGGTGAAGGATATCGAAGCAGCCGTTGGTAAAAACCAGCGGGTGAGGGAGCGATGCAAGGCGCTGCGCTAATTCTGCGGGCGGACATATCTTGCTCTCGGAACTCGGGCGTGCGTATTTCATGATGAATCCAGATTTGGGAATGCGGCTAATCTTAACCCGGCGCCGCATAGTGCCGGGCTCGTCGCGGACGAAACCTCGTCACCCATGGACGGGGAAAGGTGATCCTGCATGGTGACTTGCCCTTTGGTCGGTGAGTACTGAAAGCCGGCGTTTTGAAAGGGTCCGATCGTGTCTGTGTGCGTGTTTTGCGTAGGGGCCAGCGCGTCCGAAACTCAGCTGCGCTGCCATGGTTTCTTTGTTGCCGGAATGATTTAACACTTTAGTATCTGAGTTATAAAGGGTTTTTTATGTCGCGATAAAGCGTCGTATTCGCAGGGCGGAGCGCGCCCCGGATGCGACCTGCTCGCTCTGGCGAGTCGTCGGCTGGGGCGGCCCATGACGAAGCACCTTGCAGCGAGAAAATGGTCGTGATGCTGTCGACACCCGTGCAACAGGCATTTAGGTTAATCTTCGGCCCACCCCACCCGTATGCTGGTGGCACTGCGGAAAGCGTGCGTCCATGAACGTTTTTGCCCGAAATGTCCTGCTGGTCGATGACCATTCCCTGCTTCAGCACGCGCTGAAGGCGATTCTTGAACCCCTTCTGGTTGGTGGCGAAATTCATTGTGCCTCGACCGCACAGGACGCCGTGTCGGCCCTGCGTTCCGGCAAGGTCTTCCATCTTGTGTTGCTGGATCTCAAGTTGCCTGACAGTGACGGCATGCGCCTGATGAGCCTGCTGCGGCGCGAGGCGCCGAACGTCCCGGTTGCGATCTTTTCGGGCCAGGACGCGCCGATCTATCGCCAGCTTGCGCGCGAAGCCGACGCAGACGGTTTTCTCGGCAAGTCGATGGAGCCCGGCGCCTTGGTTGATGGTGTGCGGACCCTGCTCTCGGGGCGCCGCTTCTTCGACGATCAGCAAGAGCGTACCCGTGGCGTGCCGCACGGCGAGACGCGGCCACGCCCCAAGCTGAGTCCGAAGCAGGAGCGCGTGCTGTGTTGCCTGATGGAGGGGCTGTCGAACAAGGAAATCGCTCAGCGCCTTGACCTCTCTGAGCGCACGGTGAAGATGCACCTCACCTCCGTTTACCATGTGCTTGGTGTCAATACGCGTTCGCAAGCTATCCTGGTCGGGCAGACCCTGAATCTGACCATGCCGCCCGAAGACGGCTAGCGCCATGGCAACTGCCCATGTCCAGTATGGCCGCCTGCGGGCGGCCATACTCATCCTTGCGCTCGCTCTCGTGCTGACGACGGGCGCCTCTGTACTGGCGGTAAGGCTCGTCGCGCTGCTTGTCGGCCTCGCTGCGCTGGCCTATCTCGCACGGCTGTGTCTGTCAGGGCGAGCCGAAGCGCGCGACCTCGCTGAGTCTGAGTCGCGCGAGGCAGATGGCGGAGGCTGTGCGGTACTCGCTTCTGCCGGACATGACTTGCGCCAGCCGGTACAGGCGATTTCACTGTTCGCCGCAAGTCTCGCTGCCTACCCTTTGCCGGAATCAAGCCGCAAGCTGGTGGCCGGAATCGAGGCGGGGGTACAGTCGCTCTCCGGCATGCTGGAAGCCGTGTGCGGGATCGCCAAGCTGCAGGCTGGGCGCCTTGACTGTGCGTTGCAGCCGGTGGCGCTGGAAGCTTTTTTCGCCCATGTAGTTGAAGACAAACTCGATATTGCGCATGGAGTGCCGCTGCATCTGCGGCACGTGCACACCCGGCACCAGGTGAGCGCCGATGCGGCGCTGCTGCAGCAAGCCTTGAACTGCCTGCTCGATTTGGCCCTGAGTGAGTGCGAAGTGGAAGGCGGCATCCTGCTGGGCTGCCGGACTCGCGGCAGCGAGCGATGGATCGAGCTGCGTTACACCAACACACGCAGCAGGCAGGCGGCGCACGTCACCGAGTTTGTTCCGGGTGAAGCCTACTGCAATGGCTTGCCGGACAAAGGTTACGGTCTGGCCTATGTGCACGGGCTGGCCCGCTTGATGGGCGGGCGTCTGGAAGCGTTCGTCTGGCCGCAACGCGGCAGCCTGCTGCGCCTTCGCCTGCAAGCTGCCTGAGTGCTGCGTGCTTATTTGGCTGTCAGATTGGCGATGTCGGCCGGGCTCATCACTTCCAGCACTTTGACAACCCGCTTGACGCCTGCCGTGGTACGGGCGATTTCTGTGGCGATATTGGCTTCCTGCTCCGTCACCATCCCCATCAGGTAGACCGTGGCGTCTTCGGTGACCACCTTGAACGAGTGCGCCGAGATGTCCCGGTTCTCGACCAGACGTGCCTTGACCTTCGTCGTCAGCAGGGCGTCGTTGGTCCGCACTGTGAAGGGAATCGGGTAGCCTTGGGTGATTTCGTTGAAGACCTCGCGCACATTCGGCACCTTGCGCGCCACTTGCTCGATTTCGGCTTTGGCGCCTTCGTCGATGGCTTGCCCGGTCAGCAAGACCCAGCGGTTGTAAGAGGTTGCCGAAGCCTGGGATTTGGCTTCCAGGGCGTCCGGGAAGCTGCGGTTGAAGCGGTGCTCGATTTCCGTGTCTTGCAGTTGAATGCCATAGGAGCGGCGGTCCATCGAGGCGATCACACTCCCACCAACGCCAGCGGCCATCAGGGGAATGCAGGCGGGCAGGGCGGTAGTAATGCAGAGGGCTGTGATCAGGGTTTGCAAGCGGGTTTTGTTCAAGTTTCGTCTCCCATCAATAAGCAGTCGATGCCATCGCACAGGCAGTGGATGGCAAGCAGATGGACCTCCTGGATGCGGGAGGTTCGTTCATGCGGTACACAAATCGTGACATCTCCGGGGCGCAGCATGGCTGCCGCCTGTCCGCCGTCCGCTCCGACGAGAGCGATGACACGCAGATCCCGCTCGTGCGCCGCCTCAATGGCGGCCAGCGCACAGACGGAATCACCACGCGGAGAGATCAGCAACAGCACATCCCCCGGGTGGCCGAGTGCTCTGACCTGCTTGGCGAAGACTTGTTCCCAGCCATGCGCATTTGCCATGGCACTGATCGCGGGCATGCTGGCAGTGAGGTCGATGGCCGCCAGCTCGGGGCGTTCGCGTTCGAACTGCCCTTGCAGCAGCGAGGTGAAATACTGCGCCAGTGCCGCAGAGCCACCAATGCCACAACTGAGGATCTTGCCGTTACCCAACAGGCAATGAACCATCGCATCGGTGGCTTCTGCCAGCGGAAAGCACAGCACTTCGGCGGCTGCAGCCTTGGCGCGTGCATTGTCTTCAAAGTGAAGATTGATGCGGGAGGCGAGATCCATGCTCAGGCCTGGAGCGAGGTCGTTTCGGCCAGCCCGAGCATCGCATTCATGCACTGGATGGCGGCACCCGACGCGCCCTTGCCCAGATTGTCGAAGCGCGCGACCAGCAGGATCTGCTCGGCATGGCCAAACACAAAGAGTTCGGCGCGATTCGTGTTGTTGCAGGTCGTTGCAGGCAGGAAGCCGGCGTCCAGCCCTTCGGTACCGCCCAGCGGCATGACCTTCACGAAAGTCTCGTTGGCGTAATACGCCGAAAGATGCGCGTGGACGGATTCCGGACTGGCTTTGCCCGGCAGCAGGCGGGGGAGCAACGGGATCGAGACCAGCATGCCTTGCGCAAAATTTGCGATTACCGGCGTGAATAGCGGCGTGTGCGCCAAGCCGCACAGGGCGGTCATCTCCGGCAGGTGCTTGTGCGCAAGTCCCAGCGCGTAGAGCCGGGGGCTCTTCATGGTGTCGGGCAGGCTCGCCGGCTCTTCGTACTTGGCGATCATTTCCTTGCCAGCCCCGGAGTAGCCCGAAAGCGAAAACACCGAGAACGGATAATCGGCCGGCACGATGTTCGCGGCGACCAGGGGGGCAACCGTCAGGATGAATCCAGTGGCGTGACAACCGGGCACGGCGATCCGCTGCGAGGCGCGAATGCGTTCCCGCTGTCCGTGCAGTTCAGGCATGCCGTAGACCCAATCCGGATGCGTGCGATGGGCGGTGCTGGCATCCAGGAAGCGGGTGCGCGTGTTGTCCGGCGCGAGTAGCGCGACGGACTCGCGCGAGGCGGCATCGGGCAGGCACAGGAAGACCGCATCGGCGGCATTGATGTAGTCGGCCTTGACGCGCGGGTCCTTGCGCTGGTCTTCGGGGATGCTCAGGATCTCGATGTCGGAGCGTCCGGCGAGCCGTTCGTCGATTTTGAGGCCGGTCGTGCCGTGCCGACCGTCAATGAATACCTTGTAAGTCATGCGTCACTCTTCGATAAGCGTTCAGACCAGCATTGTAAGCGAGCACCGTGACAATGCGGTTTCCAGCGCGCGGCTATGGCCCCGCCGCCAGCGGCAGCAGGATCTCGATTTCGATGCGACGGCGCGGATCCGGGTGCTCGCGCAGGTGCCGGATGCGCGCGGAGAGTGGCGCTCCTTCAGCCAGGGCGCGGCTCACCGCGCCATTCAGGGTGCGGGGCAGGTAGCCGAGAGATTGGCCCTGCCAGTCGACCCGGATCGCTTGCGCGTCATGGGCGTTCGCCGGCTCGGCAATGAGTGTGAGTACGTCGCCTTCACGTAACTCAGGCCACAGTGCTTGCGCGTGGTGGTGTTTGAAGCCGGCAATGGGCGTGCGTTGCACGACCAGGCTACTTTGCCCGAACGCGACGCCACAGCCGAGCGTGAGCAACGCCAGCCAGGCCCGCGCGTGCATCAGCGCGGTGCTCCCGCAAATGCCGCGCGCACCCAGGTGCATTGCGCGGCGTCCA
The DNA here is from genome assembly GCA_016718265.1 of Uliginosibacterium sp. GTDB lineage: Bacteria > Pseudomonadota > Gammaproteobacteria > Burkholderiales > Rhodocyclaceae > Uliginosibacterium. The sequence continues at coordinate 95,562 of JADKDZ010000008.1, forward strand.
GACCCGCCAGCAAGATCGCATCGAAACGGCACGGGTGTTGGCGATAGCGTAAGCCCGGGCCATTCAGCCAGTGGCGCGCAGCCAGCTCGATGCGGGCTTGCTTGCGTGGGGTGATGCTGGCTGCAGCACCGCCATAGGTGTCGCCGCTGCGCAGGCGAACCTCGACGAAAACGATGCAGCCGGCGTCATCTGCAATGAGGTCGATCTCACCGCCCTTGCAGCGATAGTTCTGGACGAGCACCCGCAGCCCTTGCCGCGCAAGATAGCGAGCGGCCCACAGCTCACCCTGCTGGCCGCGTGAGCGTGCCTGCGCTTGCCCTGCGCGCTTGTGCAGCAGACAATCCACAGCCTTGCCCAGCCACTGCCTGATGCCCTTCATGTCTGACACCCATCCGCTTCACGCCTCTGCCGCATTGTATGTGGTCGCCACGCCGCTCGGTAACCTGCGCGACATCACCTTGCGTGCCCTCGACGTGCTGCGCGCGGTCGACGTGGTGGCAGCTGAAGACACCCGGCACTCGCAGCGTCTGCTCGCTGCACACGGTATCAGCCCGAAGATGCTGCCAGTGCATGAGCATAACGAGCAGGAGGGCGCCACGCGCATTCTTGCCATGCTGGCAGCGGGCCAGCATGTAGCGCTGATTACCGATGCCGGCACGCCGGCAGTGTCTGATCCGGGCGCGCGGCTGGTGGCGCGTGTGCAGGCGGAGGGCTATCCGGTGGTGCCGGTTCCCGGTCCCTGTGCGGCGGTCGCTGCCCTCTCGGTGTCCGGCCTTGCGAGCGGGCAGTTCCGCTTCATTGGCTTTCTGCCAGCCAAGCCTGCTGCGCGCCGTGCCGAGCTCGAAATTTTGCGCGGCGACGAGGCGGTGCTGGTGTTCTACGAAGCGCCGCATCGCGTGCGCGAGTGCGTGGAGGATCTGGTGGCGGTGCTGGAGCCGGAGCGCGAGATCGTCTTCTGTCGCGAGCTGACCAAGCTCTTTGAGCAAGTTGCGCGCATGCCGCTGGCCGAGGCACTGGCCTGGCTGGCCGCGGACCCGAACCGGCTCCGCGGTGAGTTCGTCCTGCTGCTGGCGCCGGTACCCAAAGGCGAGGGTCTCCCGGCCGATGCCAGGCGGGTACTTGCCCTTCTTCTGCAGGAAGGCGTGCCAGTGAAATCGGCCGCCAAGCTGGCGGCTGCGATTACCGGCGCGTCCAAAAATGCGCTGTATGATCTCGCGCTTGAAATGCGTGACGCCGGCGCGACGCCGGACCTGCGCCCCTCTGCTTGAAATCGGATCTGACCATGACGACACAGACCCTGGAAATACTGCGGCCGGACGACTGGCATATTCACCTCCGCGACGGTGATGCATTGAAGACGACGGTTGCCGACGCCGCGCGGCAGTTCGGCCGTGCCATCGTGATGCCCAATTTGCGCCCGCCAGTCACGACGGTGGCGCAGGCCGCCGCTTACCGCCAGCGCATCCTCGACGCGGTACCCGCCGGGCTCAAGTTTGAGCCGCTGATGACGTTGTACCTGACAGACAACACGCCGCCTGACGAGATTGATCGCGCGCGGGACAGTGGGTTTGTTCGGGCTGTCAAACTCTATCCAGCGGGCGCGACGACGAACTCGGATGCGGGGGTGACTGCCATCGACAAGGTCATGCCCGTCCTGGAGCGCATGCAGGCGCTTGGCGTGGCTTTGTGCATTCATGGGGAGGTGACCCATGCTGACATTGACGTGTTTGACCGCGAGTCTGTGTTTATTGATCGCGTACTCGCGCCGCTCGCGGCGCGCCTCCCGGATCTACGTACGGTCTTCGAACACATTACGACGGCCGAGGCGGCGCAATACGTGAGCGAAGCCGGGCCGAATACCGCCGCGACGATCACCGCGCACCACCTGCTGCTGAACCGGAATGCGCTGTTTACAGGCGGCATCCGGCCCCACCACTACTGTCTGCCGGTGCTCAAGCGCGAGCGTCATCGCAGCGCGCTGCTGGCGGCTGCCAGTTCGGGCAATGCACGCTTCTTTCTCGGCACCGACTCGGCGCCGCATGCCCGCAGCGCGAAGGAATCGGCCTGCGGCTGCGCGGGCTGCTACACGGCCAACGCGGCAATTGAGCTCTACGCAGAAGCCTTTGAGTCGATTGGTGCGCTGGACAAGCTGGAGGCCTTCGCCAGCCTGAACGGGCCGGACTGGTATGGCTTGCCGCGGAATGCCGAGTCCATCCGCCTGCGCAAAGAGTCGTGGTCCGTGCCCGAGACGCTCGACTATCTGCCGGGTGAGCCGCTGGTGCCTTTGCGTGCGGGCGGCACGATCAACTGGCGCCTGGTTTGACAGGAGGAGTGACGATGTTGCGACTGTGCGGCCTGGCCGTGCTGAGTCTGGTTTGCCTGACGGCCTGTGAGAATCAGGCCGCCTCCCGCATGATCGGCGGCAGCAAGGAGCACTCGATTTCTCTGGTGCGGGAGCAGCGCTGGTTCTGGGGCGACGCTGTCGATCAGAAGCTCGTCATCTCGCGCTTTCCGGAATGCCAACGCCGTTTCGAGATTGATCCCGGCAAAGTCGGCGAGCCGAGTCTGGAACTCTACGGCGTGAGCGACATGCTCTATTTGGCGCATCAGGGGCCGAGCTGGTACGCGGTCGGCACCGAGGAGTGTCAGCTGCAGAAGTACGACCGCCCCCCTGATCCTGTTCCCGGCACCTTGCTCGGGCGCTTCACGCAGCAAGACGGGCGGCTGGTCTTCGAAGCTGCCAAAGGCCTCCCGGCCGCCGAGTGAGTCTCGGTTGCAGCCTGTTTTGCCCTCAGGCGAGGTGTGTGGATTGCATGGCTCGCAAAGCCACTCCCGGCAAGGGTCTTCGAGGTTGGCCGTAATTTTGCTTGCCTTGAGCCGAGATCGTGGGCTGTCCGGCGCTACGATCTGGGCTTGAACCAGTACTTCGTCGTCCGCGCCTCCTTGCTCTTCGGGTAGCTGCGCTTGAGCAGATCGAAGGCTTCCCGTGACAGATCACCCGCTGAGGCGTCCGCACACCAGTTCATACGCGTGCGATAGACGGCTTCGCGCAGCAGGCCCGGTACGCGTGCGTCGGTCGGGAAGTGGCGGGCAAAGTCGAGCACGTTCTGCATCCAGATTGAGTCCAGATCCGGCAGCGCCTCCAGGGCTTGCCGCTCCTGCTGCCAGGCGGCGTAGTGCTCGCTAGACAAGATGTTCCGGGCGAAACGGCCCAGCGGGGCCAGTTGCGAGGGACTGCCGTCACCGAGGTCGAGGGCCTGGGTGGCGGGCGCCGTCAGCCGACACTCGGGATCGACGCGCGCGCCGTCGATCAGCAAGCCCCCTTCGAGGAAGAAGCGCTGCTCGTCTTCAATGCGCAGCAGCGCCGCCAGCTGTGGCGGGAATGCGGGGCCATCGATCTTCGCCAGCGCGCTCAGCGCCTCGCGCGCCGCAGTGCTGTCGTGGCGCAACAGTCCGCGCGACCAGGCCAGGCGTGCGGCCACGCGGCGCAGCAGGGTGGGGGCGTCCGGGTGCTGCGCGCTGGCCATCAAGGCGGCATGGGGCAGCTCGTAGTTCAGAATCCAGCTCGTATCGGCATCCCACCCCCAGGCCGGCGCGGCGTCCGCGGCGGGTGGCGCGGTCTGCAGCAGGGTATCGCGATCATAGGCGCGGCCCTCCTCACGCAGCGCATCGCGCCAGAAATCGGCCAGCGAGGTGGCGTGCCACAAGCGATACTCGCGGACGCGGTTGCGGGCCGAGTAGTCGGCCCGCAGCTCATCACGCGCCATGAGCTGAGTGGCCAGGTGCAAGCCCTCTTCGCGCGGGCCGAGGCGCAGCCGTTGCAGCAGGAAGCTTGCCGCGCCCGGATGATCTGCCGGTACGCGGGCCAATGCGTCCAGCAGCTTCGTCAGATGCGGCGCATCGCGCGTTGCAAACACGGCGGCGCTGAAAAGCCAGGCGTGGTCCTTGGGAGCCTGCTCGAATCGCTGCAGGGAGGTGAGGCTCCACTGTTGGCGCCGGCAGCGGCTATCGGCCCGGTCGGGCGAAGCGGTACGGGGCGCCGTGGCGCCACTGTCGAGGTGGCAGTCACGCCGGGTCGGGTCATCGCCATTTACCAGACCGGCCAACCATTCTCCAAGTGGTTCGCTGGGGGCGAACTGGCGGTGCAAGAGCAGATAGTCGTCGGCAGCGCGCTGGAATTCTGCTGCGTCGACGCCGGGTGTGTGCAAGATCGCCGCCAGCTCGCGAAAGCGCTTGGCCGGATCGAGCCGCGCCCCGATCAATGCAAGCAGGTCGCGCAGGCGGCGCGCTTCGTCGTGTCGGCCGGCGGCCTGCGCAAGCGTGAGCGCGCGCGTTGCCGCGGCGCGCAGGCGCGCACTTTCGGTCTCTCTCAGGGTTTGCGCTTTGGTACGGCGGGCGACGCACTCAGGCGCCTCGCAAGGATCGTAGCTGCCGCTGGGCGCGAGCAGTTGGGCGTTCCGCAATCCTGCCCGCAAAGCGAGATAGTGGCCCCACGCCTGCCAGGGCGAGGCCGCGTCGCCCGCGATAGCCGTGAAGGCCGCTTCAGCCGCCTGATAGTGGCCTTCGTACAGCAGCGCCGAGGCGCGCTGATACGCGCGATCCTGAATCAGCAGCGTCGGCGCGTCCGCCGACGGGTCGGGCAGCGCCATGTCGGGCAGCAGGAACTGCTGGGCGTACTGCGGGTTGATCTCTCCACCTCCTGGCAGGTCTCGCCGAAAATAGGCGGGCCCGAGTGGGCAGCGTGCGAAAACACGATGCTGCGCCGTCAGCCAGTTCTGCAAAGCCGGGTGATTTGCTCCCCAGGCGCTGACACGCGCGTTGAGCGTCTGACGGGCCTGCTGCCAGGCGTCTGCCGGGCAGTTCTCGAAGCGGTCCCAGCGGTTGCCACCGAGCAGTGCGCTTTCGGCCGCCACGTGTTCCGGCGCATCCGCAGACGCAATTTCTTTTGCAGCGGTTTGCCAGGCCAGGATTGCTTGCGCGCTCTGCTCACTGCCCGCGGTGGGCGGGCGGTAACTGAAGGCCTCCAGCCCGCCGGCGGGCAGGGCCTGTCCGTTAAAGCGGTACCAGGCTAACAGCAGCGGCTTGCGCCACCAGCTCGCCTCAACCACCCCGAGCCCGCCGGACGCCAGTGCGGAAAGTGGCAGGACGGGGCCCCACGGCGAGTTGAACGCTGGGGGCGAGTCGTCGCCGCCACCGGACGCAGCGGTCGGGGCCGAGACCATGATCGTGCCGCCGATGCTCAACACGGCAAGCAGCCGAAGGATAGGGAACTTCATGACAAGGGTCTCCTTTGGGATTCGGTGCTTGAGCGCTGGCCGCGGCCGAGAAAAACATAGCGGCGCCCCGGCAGGGCGACCGGCCAGTCAGGCTCGTCATCCGCCACGCCGTGGGCTTGGGCACAGAGGGGCTCGTCGACGCCCGCGGCGCTGCGTGATACGAACGCCGGCCGCACCCGGCCGAGGCGGAAATACATGGGTACGACTTCGTCCACCGGCGCGTCCGCCAGCCACCGATCTCCATGGCACCAACTGGCCAAAGCCGTCACCGAGAGGCGCGGCGTCGTCGGCAAGGCGGCTTTGATGGCGTGTACCGCTGCGAGCCAGAAGGCGCGCTGGGACTGGCGAGCCTCGAAGTCCAGCTGCACCCAGGCGGGCGTGCCGCGAACGGCTGCGTCGATGACGGCATCTCGCAAGCCATGGAGTTGTGCAGCGTTGCCGGCAAACGGATGGGCCGGGTCGACCTCTACATGAATCACCGGGATAACCATCACGCCGTCGGGCAAGGGCAAGGCATTGCGCCGTGACTGACGGAAAACCGCTTCGCCCGAGAGGATCAGGTGCGTGACAACCACGGCCGCCCCGACGCCGGGTGCCGGCGGGGGCAGTTGCCCGGCAGGCCGGTCCCAGTACCACCAGAAAATTTCTGGTGCGGGCTCGGCGACGCTTGCGTTGAGCATGCCGACGCTCGTCAGGAGCGCAAGGAAGAGCCGTCGTATGCAGCGGAACATGAAGCTTTGCCAAGCGTGTTGGCCAGGGGGCCTCCACGCTAACGTCCGCATGATCGGCCGTCAATCAGCACGGCACGCAAGCGCACGCGGACGCCCATCCCGTCTGTTGGCCGGCCCCGAGTCTGGCGAGGGATGACGCCATCCGTCAGCCTGCTTTGTTTCTAGTACTTAAGGCTTGGTAGAGTTTTAGAAAATCATTTCGAAACTTGCTTGAGGGCCTTGGCCCTCAGGATCGGAGCACATCATGGGAGCAGTTGTCGTGCGACACAGTTTGCCGCTTATCATGGTTTTATGGCTTGCTGCCTGCGGAGGGGGCGGTGGCGACGGGGCGGCGAACACAGGCCCCGCCGCGGCAGGCGAGACGCGCCCGAACGTGGTGGCCGATACCAGTCCGCCGAGTATGCCTGACGGATTGCGCGCAGATGGGCGTAGTGCGACCAGCATTTCACTGGGGTGGCGCGCGGCCACTGATGACCAGGGCGTGACCGGCTACCAGATCTACCGCAACGGTGCCCTGGTGAGTGCCGTCCAGGGCAACCTGCTCAACTACATCGACACCGGCCTGATGCCGGGCAGCAGCTATCGCTACAGCATCAAGGCCGTGGACGCCGCCGGCAACCTCTCGCCTGCCAGCGCCGAGTTCCTCGTCAGCACCAACAGCCAGAGCACCCCCGACGCCCAGGCCCCCAGCGCCCCGGCCAGCTTCACCCTCAGCAGCAGCGGCCAGACCAGTCTCAGCCTGGTCTGGAGTGCCGCCAGCGACGACGTCGGCGTCGTCGCCTACCAGCTCACGCGTGACGGCAACGTCATCGCCAGCCTCGGCGGCACCGTGCTCAGCTTCACCAACACCGGCCTGATCGCCGGCACCCGCTACACCTACACCCTGCGCGCGATTGATGCCAGCGGCAAAGCCTCAGCACCCGTCTCGCTGATAGCCACCACGCTGCCTGCAGCGTCCAGCAACGCCAGCTCATCGAGTTCGTCTTCCAGTTCCAGCAGCTCAAGCTCATCCTCCAGCTCATCGAGCAGCAGTTCATCGTCGAGTTCAAGCAGTTCCTCGGGCGCCGGTAGTTCTTTGTCCAGTTCATCAAGCTCTTCCAGTTCCAGCAGTTCGAGTTCCTCGGGCGGAATCGCCTTACCCAAGAAACTGAGCGTCGTTAATCATTGGGGCGGGAATACCGGCGGTGGCGGTAGCTCGATGGTCGGCGGCGATGCGATCAGCAATTTCATCGTCGACATCGGGGTGCTGAATCGCGCCCAGCTGCCGCGTGCGACTGCGCTGCCTTTGGTGATTACCAAGAGCTATTGGGACGAAACGAACTGGGCAGATGGCGCCTATGCCGGGGGCAAACGGGTCTCCAAAGGCGAGTTTTATTACAACGCGCACACGGACTCTGGCTGGCCTGGCATGGTGTTCGACTCGACGACCTATAACGGCATCACGGCAACGATCGCACACCCTGCTGCCATGAGCGTCGACCAGACGAACCACGAGAACCAGGGGCTGCCGCTCGGCAAGTTTGCGACGAATCTGCCGTATGTGAAGTTGAGTGACGGCCGGAGCATGAGCTCCGTGGCCTACCCGACGAGTGTGGCGTTTGATGCGGCAGGGCGGCTGTGGGTGGCGGATAACGGGCCGGACCAGAATTACAAGATCTTCAATGTGCCGGCTTCCGGTGCGCCCAGCCTGGTCGGCACGTTTGGTGAGCCGGGCGGGGTGTTTGCCGGTCCGGTCAAGGGGCGCCTGGGTACGAAGCGCTTCTGGGGGCCACGCGGTGTGGGCTTTGGTGACAACGGCGAGATCATCATTGGCAACAGCGGCATCCCCGGGCAAGTGCAGGGCGGCACGGATGTGCGGGTGTTTGACCGCCAGGAGAATCTGCTCTGGGAAGTGAAGGCCATCTTCATGCATGCGCCGGATGTCGATCCCACAAGCAATGGCACCAGCATCCACACGGCCGGACAGCGCTTTGAAATGGATTACAGCAAGCCACCCGGCAAGAGCTGGAAACAGGCTGCCGTGACGATTGATCCGTTCCGGTTTCCGGGAGATCCCCGGTTGTCTGCCGCGTATGAAATCGCTTTTGTCCGTGTGGTGAATGGACGCAAATTCTTGTATGCCACGCAGATGAGTGGTCTCCGAGTCGCCGTTTTCCGCTTTGAGGCCAATAGCGAGATCGCCATTCCGGTGGCGGTGTTCGGCATCAAGAGCAGTGAGCAAGGGGCGGCCTGGGCGCAAGGCAGGGCGCCAGTCTGGGATGCGTCGCTCGACGCTAACAAGAATCGCCGCCTTTTCTGGCGTGACCAGAATGGTAACGGGCAGGTGGATGCAGGCGAGTTTGGTGATATCCAGATGCCTGCTACATACACGAAGTCTATAGACGTCGATGAGTTGGGCAATATATGGGTCGCCGGTGCGTTGCAAGAGTACTCAAGCAAGTTTCGCTACGGCGGCAACCTGATCATTCCCTTCGGCAGCATTGACGCGAATGGGGTGCCCTTCCTGGGCAGCGTGCCGCGTTTTGTGGATGTGGCGCGCCAGCTGATTTCGCCATCGGACCAGGGGTTTTCAATCGGCCACATGCGATACCTGTCGGAGACGGATACCGCACTGCTGGCGACCGGAAACTACTACGCCAAACAGGTGTATGTGATTGATGGTCATCAGAACGCCAGCGCCCAGCGCCTGCGCTTCAAGCTCGATCTGGGGTACAACGATCTCGGCGTCGAGAGCCCGGACATCAACCGCAACGATACGACCAAGATGGTGTTGCCTACCAACATTGCGGCGGACCCGGATTACCTCTACGTCGGTTACATCGACCGAGGGCCGGATGCCAAGGTGCGTGGCGAGATCACGGTCTACAGCATGAAGGATGGCACGAAAGTCGGCTGGATCGTGCCCGGGCCAGAAACGAACGGGTTCTCGGGTAACTTCGACATGGTGATCGGCATCCAGGTGCGCAAGCTGGCAGACGGCACGCGCGTCATCCTGGCGGAGGAGAATGGCGGCGGAAAGTTCATGGTCTACCGCTGGGATCCAACGAAGCCCTGACGGTCAAAACCGCGCCTGCCTGAAGCGCCGCACTGGATAAGGATTTTCAGGCAGGCAGGCTGTAGTTGCCCTATGAGAAAGCGTGATGGCAGGGGGTGGCTGCAAAAGCCCGCCTGGCGCGGCTCTTCGGGCAGCCATGCGTCGCCGCGCAGGCGGTCACTACAGGATGCTCGCCTGAATGGTCTGGATCATGCGGCGCGTATCGCCCGTGTGCTTGGCCGGATCTTCGTGCGACACGATCCGATCAGCGCCGCCGCTGCCCATCGGACGTGACAGATCAAGGTCGTAGGGTTCGACCGGGTGACCGGTCTTGGCGTTGAACACGACCCGCACGCGCGGCACGAGCAGGTTGTTGTCGTGCTGTTCAAGCACCACCGCAAGCCGTCCGGATTCCAGTCGGACCAGGGTACCGATCGGATAGATGCCGACGCAGCGAATGAAGGCTTGCACAAGCTTCGGGTCGAAATGGAAGGCGCTCCATTCATGGAGCTTGCGCAGCGCATCAGTCGCCGGGATGCCGCGGTGGTAGCAGCGATCAGCCGTGATCGCGTCGTAAACGTCGACGATCGAGGACATCCGCACGAGCTGCGGAATCTGGTCGGCGGGCAACTGGTCGGGATAGCCCTTCCCATCCATGCGCTCATGGTGGTGAAGCGTGATGTCGAGCGGGATCGGGCCGATCTCGGGGCTCTTGAGCAGGATTTCGTAGCCATCGCGCGGGTGGCGCTTGATGATTTCAAACTCCTCGTCGGTGAGTTTTCCGGGCTTGTTCAGCACCTCGTCCGGCACGAGCGCTTTGCCTGTGTCATGTAAAAGCCCGCCCATACCGGCCAGTCGGGTGGTCTCGGAGTCGAGGTTCAAGGTGCGGCAAAACGCGACCAGCAGCGCGCACACGCTGACGCAATGCAGAAAGGTGTAGTCGTCCTTGTTCTTGATTGTGAGCAGACCGACGATGGCGCCGCTATTGCGCAGGATCGATTCCGTGATGCTCTCAACCATGCCATCGACCTGCTCCACCTCGACGGCGCGGCCGAGGCGGGCGTCGGCCATGACGTTGCGCACCAACTGCTGGGCGCGACCTTTGATCGCCCGGGCGCGCTGGATTTCTTCGTCCCGCGAGACGCGCACGATCACCGGCGCCTGTGCGGTGGCGATCTCGATGATCTCCTTTTGCAGGGCTTCGCGAACTTCGTCTTCCGTGGGCGCATCGGGGACATCCAGGCCGCGATCGGTATCGATATAGATGTGGTGGATACCTGTTTCGACGATCTTCTGGATCTGCTTGTCGCTGATGAGCTTGAACTGGTTTTTCAGAAAAGGATGGGTCAGCCAGTCGCAGTCCAGCTCGTGGATGAACATGCCTACCCGCAATTCCGACGCCTGGATTCTTTTAATCATGGGCACTACCGATCAGCGAACTGTTCTCTCGTCACCTGTTATCGGCAGCAATCGACGGGAGTTGACCCCTTCAGAATGTTTCCTGAGGGGCATCAGGCATAGCCCGTATAATGGGCCCGGGAAGTTCGCCAGGCAGTCGCGCTGCACCATGTGTGCACCGAGGAAAGTCCGGGCCCCGCAGGGCAGGATGCCGGCTAACGGCCGGGCGCTATAAGTCGAAAGACCCAAGGCGACGGAAAGTGCAACAGAAAGCAAACCGCCGATGGCTCCGCAAGGAGATCAGGTAAGGGTGAAACGGTGTGGGCCCTGGTGAAAATCAGGGCGCATGTTGTGCGTGAGCATGACTGGGTAAGAGCCCACCGCAGTCTCTGGTAACAGGGCTGGCACGGTAAACCCCATCCGGGGCAAGGCCAAATAGGGGGGTGTTGATGTGGCCCGCAGAGCCCCCGGGTAGGCTGCTAGAGCTTCACGGTAACGTGAAGCCGAGATGAATGACTGCCCCGCATCCGCAAGGATGCGCGACAGAACCCGGCTTATCGGCGAACTTCCCTTCTTCTTCACACAGTCCGCAGCACCGTCTAGCACGCGCGAGGCGGTCGGCGTGCTGACAGACGTTGCCAGAAAGCCTTGGCGGCGCCCTCCTCGGTCTGCCGTAGGGCCGTGATGCGCAAAGAACGCCATCAGCGTGACAAATTTCTTAACGTCGAGCGACGGGTCGACTGGTAACGGCCCCCTTGCTGCGCATCGACGCATTCGCCTTCTCTGTCGAGAGTGATTGCAGCGCTTCCGCGGCTGCTGCGACGACCTCCCCCCTGCCCGAAGCGCCCTGATCACTCACGCAATAGCCGACTCGGCCGGCTTCTGGCGACTGCGCGTGCTTGTCGTTCACCGACCGCTGCGTTCTGCGCTGGTCGTCAGCGAACGCGTGTCTTGGAGGTTGTTTGGACTTCGGGCGAAAGCTTGCTTGACGCCCTGTTGCTTCTTATCTAAAGTGGTGCAAAGTGGTGAAAAATGGAAAATAGTGGGTGATTGTGGGTTCTCCGGGGCCCGAGTTTGCGGAGGGTGGGCATGTTTCAGGGCGCTACAGCGCTGAGTCTGGATGCGAAGGGGCGCTTGGCGATCCCTGCGCGGCATCGTGACGCCCTGACGGCTCAGTGCGGTGGAAATCTGGTCGTGACCGCACACCCGCATGGCTGCTTGCTGATCTATCCCTTGCCGGATTGGGAGCCCATTCGCGAACAGATTCTGGCCGCGCCAGGGCTGAACCAGCAGGCGGCATTGCTCAAGCGTTTGCTCGTGGGTAATGCGCGTGACGAGGAAATGGATGCCGCGGGGCGTGTGCTGGTTGCACCGGAGTTGCGCGAGTGGGCGAAGCTCGACAAGCAGGTTCGTCTGGTTGGACAAGGCAAGCACTTTGAGTTGTGGGCGGAAGACGCCTGGCTCAAGCAACAGGCAGAGGCCGCAGCATTGTTTGCGAGCGGGGAAATGCCTGTCGGTTTTGAAAACCTGTCGCTGTGAGCGCAAACCTGGGGCATGTCACCGTTCTGCTCAATGAGGCGGTCGAAGCGCTTGCGATCCAGCCACAGGGCGTTTATGTCGATGCGACATTCGGGCGGGGCGGGCATAGCGGCAGGATTTTGAGCGCCTTGGGGCCGGAAGGGCGATTGATTGCGTTTGACCGTGATCCGCGCGCCATTGAAGTGGGGCGGATGCTGAACGACGCACGCCTGACGCTGGTGCACGAGCCGTTCTCGGCGCTGGGGCCAAGCCTCGATGCGTTGGGGATAGAAAGCGTCGAAGGTGTGCTGATGGATCTGGGCGTGTCGTCTCCCCAGCTGGATGACCCCGCGCGCGGGATGAGTTTCAGGTTCGATGCGCCGCTCGATATGCGCATGGATACGACGCGTGGCGAATCGGCTGCGCAATGGCTGGCGCGGGCAACCGTTGCCGAAATCACAACAGTGCTGAGGGAATACGGTGAAGAACGGTTTGCTTATGCGATTGCAAAGGCGATTGATGCTTCTCGGGCGGGGGGGGATGTTGCAACCACTGGACAGCTTGCCTCGATCGTGGAAAAAGTCGTCTATACGCGCGAGCCGGGGCAGCACCCCGCGACGCGCACCTTCCAGGCTCTACGGATTTGCGTCAACCGCGAGCTTGAGGAGTTGTCGCTGACACTGCCTTCGGCGGTTCAGCGCTTGAAACCGGGGGGGCGTCTGGTGGTGATCGCATTCCACTCGCTGGAAGATCGCATCGTGAAGCGATTCATGCGTGATCAGTCACGCGCGCCCGCCTTGCCGCGTGGGCTGCCAATCCGCGAGTCAGAGCGTCCGAAGCCCGCGCTGAATCTGATCGGTGACTCCGTCAAGCCTTCCGCCGCTGAAGTAAAGGCCAACCCGCGGTCGCGCAGTGCGATCATGCGCGCCGCAGAACGCACAGAAGCCCCCTTACTGATGGGAAATGGGGGCTGCACGTGATCCGAGTGACGGCTGCTTTGGTGGCGGCAAGCGTTGCAAGTGCTTTGGGCGTGGTGGCTTCGCAGCACCAGTCGCGCAAGCTGGTGACTGAAATCGAGAAAGAGCAGGGCCGCACGCAGGCGCTCAAGATCGAGTGGGATCAATTGCAACTCGAGAGTGGCGCAGTCGGGGCTCGGCAACGCGTGGAGAAGATTGCGCGCGAACAATTGAGAATGCGCTTGCCTGAGCATGACAATCAGATTGTGCTTGAGCCTCTGCCAGAGGTCTCCAGGCGATGAAGAAGTCCTATACATTCAATCACAATCCGTTGTTGTCTGAACGCGTGCCTGTTTGGCGTGCGCGCTTTGTACTCATCTGTCTCCTGATGGGGTTTACGCTGCTGTTCGGGCGCGCCGTGTTTTTGCAGGGCGTCAATAATGAATTCCTGCAGCAAAAGGGCGAGTCGCGTTATGCGCGGACGCTGACCATGCCGGCGAATCGTGGCAAGGTGACGGACCGGCATGGCGAGCCGCTGGCGATCAGTACGCCGGTCAAGTCGATCGCCGCGATCACCGATCTAGCACAGTTGAACGCTGCTCAGGTCGCGCTGCTCGCCAAGGCGCTGGAGATGCCGTCTGGAGAGGTCGCGAGACGGCTTGCGAGCAAACGCGATTTTGTATTTCTCAAGCGCGAGGTGTCACCGGACGAGGCGCAGCGAATTACCAGTATGAATTTGCCTGGCATTCAGGCGCAGGAGGAATTCCGTCGCTACTATCCGGTTGGTGAAGTTGCATCGCATGTCATTGGCTTCACCAATGTGGACGACAAGGGTCAAGAGGGGATCGAACTAGCACTGGAATCGGAGCTGGTTGGCAAGCCCGGGTCGCGCCGCGTCATCCGCAACCGTCGTGGCGAGGTCGTCGAAGATGTGGAGTCTATTCGCAACCCGCAGGATGGCCGCGATATCCCCCTCGCGCTGGATGCCAAGATTCAGTACCTGGCCTATTCAGCATTGAAACAGGCCGTGCGAGCCAACAAGGCCAAGGCAGGCGCTGTTGTAGTGCTTGACGCACGCACAGGCGAGATTCTTGCCTTGGTGAACAGCCCGACATTCAATCCCAACAATCGGGTTCGCCTGTCCGGTGACCAGATCCGGAATCGGGTGTTTACCGACTCCTATGAGCCGGGATCGACGATGAAGCCCTTCGTTGCCGCAATGGCGCTTGAGTCTCACCGTTTCAAGCCGGACTCGCTGATCGACATCAACAACGGACGGCTGGTGATTGATGGGGCGGCAATCAGCGACTCTCATGGCGGGCATGCGTCGATGACCTTGACGCAGGTGATTCAGAAGTCGTCGAACATCGGCTCAGCGAAGTTGGCGCTGAGCTTCCCCGCAGAGCACATGTGGAATTTGTATGACGCACTGGGTTTTGGCCAGCCACTGCGGCTGGGCTTTCCAGGTGAGGTAGGCGGGCGCTTGCGCCCGTACCGGAACTGGCGCCAGATCGAGCAAGCGACGATGTCATACGGACACGGCGTTTCCGTCACCTTGATGCAGCTGGCGCATGCATACATGGTTTTCGCCCGCGACGGAGAGTTGTTGCCACTGTCCCTGACGCGTCTGGAGTCACCCCCGCTGCACGGCAAACGCGTATTCAGTCCTGAGGTCGCCAAGCAGGTCCGCACGATGCTGGAGACGGTGGTGGGAGAAGGTGGCACTGCGCCCAAAGCCGCGGTACCCGGCTATCGCGTGGGCGGCAAGACAGGCACGGCCTACAAGCTTGAAGGCGGGCGGTATACACGTAAGTACATCTCGTCCTTTGTTGGCGTGGCACCGATCTCTGATCCCCGCATCGTCGTGGCTGTGATGGTGGATGAACCGGGCGGCGATCAGCACTATGGCGGTGATGTGGCAGCGCCGGTTTTCTCGCAGATCACCGGAGCTACATTGCGCTGGATGGGGGTTCGTCCTGACGCGACGATCGTGCCGACGCAGGTCGCGCGCCTTGGAAAAGTCAAGGAGGATATGTGACGTCCCCACTGGCTTCCGCCATCATGGCGCTGATTCGTGCCGAAGGCGGTGATCCCAAGCGCGTTTGCGCGGATTCCCGCAAAGTACTGCCCGGCGATGTGTTTCTTGCCTACCCGGGCCATGCGAGCGACGGGCGCCGCTACATTCGCGACGCCATTGAAAAAGGCGCCGCGGCCGTGCTCTGGGAGCGCGAAGGTTTCGAATGGGATCCCTCTTTGCAGGTCGCAAATTTGCCCGTAGACCGGCTGCGCTGGTTGGTGAGCGACATTGCGGACGAAGTATGTGGGAGACCCTCTGATCGTCTCTGGATGGTTGGCGTGACGGGCACCAACGGCAAAACCTCGGTATCCCAGTGGGTGGCCAGGGCGTTCAATACACTGGGGCGGCGTTGTGCTGTGGTGGGCACGATGGGCTCTGGCTTTCCAGGGCGTTTGAGTGATGCACTGAATACGACGCCCGACGCTATCGCGCTGCAGCAAGACCTTGCAGCATTTCTTGAGCAAGGCGCCGATGCCGTGGCAATGGAAGTGTCGTCGATTGGTCTTGACCAGGGCCGTGTCGCCGGTATCCGGATGGATGTCGCAGTGTTCACCAATCTCACGCGCGACCATCTTGATTACCACCACTCGATGGAAGCCTACGCCGCCGCGAAGGCCAGGTTGTTTGATCTGCCCGGACTCAAGTCCGTCATTCTGAATTTCGACGACCTGATGGGCGTTGTCCAGGCCCGCAAAATGGCGGAGCGGAATCTTGACGTCATTGGCTACACCTTGATACCCGATAATGCGACGGCGGCGCCTGCCAGCCGCGTGCTTATTGCCGATCAACTGCACGCGACGGCGCATGGCATGCGGTTCGTGGTGTGCTGTGAAGGCAAGCAAGCATCCATGTCAGTCGGGCTTGTCGGGCAATTCAATGTATCGAACCTGTTGGCCGTTATCGCCGTCTTGATGGAGTCTGGATTCAGTTTTGAACAAGCGATTGAAACCACCTCGGCCCTGACCCCTCCTGAAGGGCGTATGCAGACCTTGGGTGGCATTGGCGAGCCGATGGTCGTGGTCGACTATGCCCACACCCCCGATGCCCTGGAGCAGGCCTTGCTGGCGCTCAAGAATACCGTGGCGTCGCGCCAGGGAAAACTCTGCTGCGTCTTTGGCTGCGGGGGTGATCGCGATCCCGGTAAGCGACCGCTGATGGGGGAGGTCGCCTCGCGGCTAGCCCAGCGGACGATCATTACCAGCGATAACCCGCGTAGTGAAGATCCTGCTCAGATCATTCTCCAGGTGCGTGAGGGCGCGCCATGCGCAGAAGAGATCCCGGACCGGGCGATCGCTATACGTCAGGCGATTCTGTCTGCGCATGCCAATGACGTTGTGTTGGTGGCTGGGAAAGGGCATGAGACTTACCAGGAAGTGGCGGGACTGCGACAGCACTTTAGTGACGCTGAACACGCGACTGCTGCACTCAAGGCATGGCGCGAAGGGCAGGGAGAGCGATGATGATGCGGATGCGCGATGTGGCTGCGGCCGTGGGCGGCCTGTTGCAGGGCGACGACGTCAGCTTCTCTGCGGTCAGCACCGATACACGCGGCGACCTCAGCAATCAGCTCTTTGTAGCCTTGCGTGGCGAGCGCTTTGATGCGCACGCATTTCTGGCTGACGCTGCAGCGCAAGGTGCTGCCGGCGCGATCGTTGAAAGAACTGCCGATCTCTCATGTATGCCAATAGGCTTTCCTGTCGTACTTGTGGAGGACAGTCGCCTGGCGCTTGGCGCACTTTCGGCCAACTGGCGCGAGCGTTTTTCCCTGCCCTTGATCGGCATCACGGGCAGCAATGGCAAGACCACTGTCAAAGAGATGTGCGCGGCAATCCTGCGGGCGCACTACCTGACGGCCCCGGATACCGTGCTGGCGACGCAGGGCAACCTGAATAACGATATTGGCTTGCCCTTGATGCTGCTGCGCTTGCGCAGCCAGCACCGGGCGGCTGTCATAGAGATGGGAATGAATCACCCCGGGGAGATTGCGTACCTGGCCAAGCTTGCAGCGCCAACCGTTGCTGTCGTGACGAATGCGCAACGTGCGCACCTGGCCGGCATGGGCGCGTTGGAAGCGGTGGCGCGGGAGAAGGGCGCAATACTGGCTGCGCTGCGCACAGACGGTGTGGCGGTTATCAACGCGGACGATCCTCACAGCAGCTATTGGCGCGACCAATGCAAGGATGTCGAGTACCTGAGTTTCGGCTTCGACGCAAGCGCCGCCGTGCGGGTTAGATTCGACCCGCTTGCTTTCGGTAGTCGCGTGATACTGACGACGCCCGGCGGAGAAGTGGTTTTTCAACTCGATATTCCCGGTGCTCATAATGTCTGCAATGCCGCAGCTGCCGCTGCTGCGACACTCGCGGCGGGGGTGCCGCTGGAGGCTGTAGCGCGTGGCCTGGATAACTTCTCCGGGGCCAAGGGACGTCTGCAGGTTCGTCAGGCCAAGTCCGGTGCGATCGTGCTGGACGACACTTACAACGCAAATCCGGATTCGGTCAGGGCCGCTATTGATGTGCTTGCGGCGTCTGCCGGTAGAAAGATTCTGGTACTCGGCGACATGGGTGAGATTGGCGAAATGAGTGCGCAGTACCACGATGAGATTGGTGGGTACGCAAAAAGCCAGGGCATTGATCGTTTATTTGCGCTGGGGGAACACAGCGCACTGGCCGCGCGGAATTTCGGCCCAGGGGGGGAGCACTTTGACTCCGTGACCGCGCTTGTCGCGGCACTTGAGCCCGCCCTGGCGCGTGATCTCGTTGTTCTGATCAAAGGTTCGCGCTTCATGCGCATGGAGCGGGTGTCCGATGCACTATCGGTCTCGCCAGACTATACGGATAAGGCATAACGATGCTACTTAAACTGGCGCTCTGGTTTGGGCAAGACATTCGCGCGTTCAATGTGTTTGGGTACATCACGCTCCGGACCATGCTGGCGGCGCTGACTGCATTGGTCATCTCCTTCATTTTTGGCCCGGGCCTGATCAGATGGCTGGCAGCGAAGAAGATCGGTCAGGCCGTGCGTGATGACGGCCCCAAGTCGCATCTGACCAAAGCCGGTACGCCCACCATGGGCGGCGCGCTGATCCTGATTGCGGTGACCATCACGACGCTGCTGTGGGGTGACTGGAGCAACCGTTACATTTGGGTTGTGCTGGCGGTTACGCTCGGGTTTGGCGCGGTGGGCTGGGTAGACGATTGGCGCAAGGTGGTGAATCGCGATCCCAAGGGTCTGGCCAGTCGCTGGAAGTACTTCTGGACCTCAGCGATTGCTGCAGGCGCCGCGATTTATCTGGGCGTGACCGCCAGTAACCCGGCGCAAACCGAGCTGATCGTGCCGTTCTTCAAGACGCTGGCCTATCCTCTTGGAGTCTATGGCTTCATGGCATTGACTTACTTCGTCATCAATGGCACCAGCCATGCCGTCAACCTCACCGATGGCCTGGATGGCTTGGCGATCATGCCGACGGTGATGGTCGCTGCGGCCTTGGCGATATTTGCCTATGTGGCCGGACACGTCGGGTTCTCAAAATACCTGGCACTGCCCTATGTGCCCGGGGCCGGCGAGCTGGCGGTGTTCTGTGGTGCCATGGCCGGAGCCGGTCTGGGCTTTCTGTGGTTTAACGTGTACCCGGCAGAAGTGTTTATGGGTGACGTTGGCGCGCTCGCACTGGGCGCGGCGCTGGGAACCGTCGCA
The DNA here is from genome assembly GCA_016718265.1 of Uliginosibacterium sp. Classification (GTDB taxonomy): domain Bacteria; phylum Pseudomonadota; class Gammaproteobacteria; order Burkholderiales; family Rhodocyclaceae; genus Uliginosibacterium. The sequence goes on from JADKDZ010000008.1 coordinate 114,245, forward strand.
GTCATCGTACGCCAGGAAATCGTGCTGTTCATCATGGGTGGTTTGTTTGTCGCCGAGACCTTGTCTGTCATGTTGCAGGTGGCGTATTTCAAATGGACAGGTGGCAAGCGGATCTTTCGCATGGCGCCTCTTCACCACCATTACGAGCTTGGCGGATGGAAGGAGACCCAGGTCGTTGTGCGTTTCTGGATCATCACCCTGATGCTGGTGTTGTTCGGTTTGTCGACGCTCAAGCTGCGGTGAGAAAGTCTCGTTGATGCTGTATCCAGAACAGTCCTTTCTTGTGCTCGGGCTCGGAGAGTCGGGGCTTGCCATGGCGTCCTGGCTGACACGACAAGGGGCTCGGGTGAGGATTGCGGACACGCGCGAAGCTCCGCCCGGAATCGCGCAGTTGCAGACAGAATGCCCGCGGGCGCAGATTGTGTGCGGGGCGTTCACCGATGAGTTGCTGGCAGGCGTCTCCGTCCTTGCCCTGAGCCCAGGCATTTCGATCGACCTCCCGATCGTGCAACGTGCGCGTGCCGTCGGGCTGCGAGTTACCGGTGAAATCGAGTTGTTTGTCGACGCGCTGACGCTGCTCGGATTGCGTCAACGATGCCATGTGCTCGCCATTACGGGAACAAACGGAAAGACAACGACGACCGCCCTGACAGCGGCCTTGCTGAATGAGGCCGGACTTGACGCGGTCGCGGCGGGTAACATTTCGCCCGCGGCACTGTCGGCGCTCATGTCCCGCCTCGATACCGGAGTGCTTCCCCAGGCATGGGTGCTTGAGCTGTCAAGTTTTCAACTTGAGACCACCACAGCACTTAACGCCGACGCGGCCGCTATGCTGAACGTGACGGACGACCATCTGGATCGTCACGGTGATCTAGGCGCATATGCACGCGCCAAGGCCATGATTTTCAACGGCGCCAAGTCGGTCGTCGTTAACCGCGATGACCCGTGGGTCATGGAAATGGCGCGGTGTGGCAAACCGGCCGAACGACTGGTCTCGTTCGGGCTCAATCTTCCCGAGGCAGGCCACTACGGGATTCGGAATCTTGCGGGTGACACCTGGCTGGTCTGCGGCAGCAAGGCGCTGATGGCGCGGGGGGACTTGCGACTGGCTGGCGACCACAACGTTGCCAACGCTCTTGCAGCGGTAGCCTTGTGCGAGTCGATCGGCGTACCGTCAGATCGTTTGCTTGTTGGGCTGAAGTCCTTCAAGGGCCTGCCCCATCGCGTGGAGTGGGTCGCGTCCAGCGGTGACGGCGTGGATTATTTTGACGACTCAAAAGGCACCAACGTCGGGGCTACGCTGGCTGCATTGCAGGGGTTGGGGCGCAAAGTGGTGTTGATCGCCGGTGGAGATGGCAAGGGACAAGATTTCTCGCCCTTACGCGACGCTTTTCGCGAACATGCCCGTGCGGTCGTTTTGATCGGGCGTGATGCGCGACGAATCCAGCAGGAGACCGCCAACGCTGAGACGGCATTCGTGCAGGCGCCAGACATGGACGAGGCGGTTCGCCTCGCCAGCGAACGTGCGCTGCCCGGCGATGCGGTGCTGCTGTCACCCGCGTGTGCAAGCCTGGATATGTTCCGCAACTATGCACATCGTGCCGAAGTCTTCATCTCAGCGGTGAAGGCCTTGCCTGGCATCCGATCATGAAAGGCGGATTGATGACTTCGTGGTTCCCCAGGTTCGGCCGCAACGAGGTCAATCAACGGCTGAGTGGTGCCCATCAGGTGGCAGAGCTCGACGGCGTGCTGTTCTGGTCGGCTGCGCTACTCTTGCTGTTCGGCCTGGTCATGGTGTATTCGTCTTCGATTGCTGTGGCTGAAGGCAGCCGGATGACTGCCCACCAGCCGCACTTCTATCTTATTCGGCATGCCATATTCATGGTCCTGGCGCTTGTCGCCGGGGCAATTGCATTCCAGATTCCAATGCGGACCTGGCAGTCCTGGGCGCCCTACCTGTTTCTCGTTGCGTTGCTCTTGCTTGTAGCCGTGTTGATTCCTCATGTCGGGCGTGAGGTCAATGGCGCGAGACGCTGGATTCCGATAGGTTTCATCAATCTTCAGCCATCGGAACTCATGAAACTTTTTGTCGCGCTCTACGCAGCGGATTACACGGCGCGCAAGCTGCCGTTGATGAAGAGCTTTCGGCACGCGTTTGCGCCCATGGCGATCACGATTCTTCTGGTGGGTTTCCTGCTGTTGCGCGAGCCAGACTTTGGCGCTTTCGTGGTCATCTGCTGCATCGCTTTTGGAGTGCTGTTCCTCGGGGGGCTGAATGCCCGGATTTTTGCGCTGCTGACGGTGGTCGCGATTATCGGTTTTGTTCTGCTGATCTGGCTCTCGCCGTATCGTCGTGATCGGCTGTTCAATTTCGTCGATCCCTGGAAAGATCCGTTAGGAAGTGGCTATCAGCTGTCGCATGCGCTGATTGCCTTCGGGCGCGGAGAGTGGTTCGGCGTAGGCCTGGGCGCCAGCGTCGAGAAACTGTTCTATCTGCCCGAAGCCCACACAGACTTCCTTCTCGCAGTGATCGCGGAGGAGCTAGGCTTCATCGGCGTTGTCTGTGTCATCGTTCTGTTTGGCTTTCTCGTGCACCGTGCATTTGCGATTGCCAAGCGTGCCCACACGCTGGAGAAGCACTTTGCGGGACTTGTCGCCCAAGGCATCGGCTTGTGGATGGGCGTGCAGTCGTTCATAAATATGGGTGTCAACATGGGCTTGCTGCCGACGAAGGGGCTTACCCTTCCCCTGATGAGTTACGGGGGCTCGGGCATCGTCGCGAATTGCCTGGCCTTGGCGGTGCTGCTGCGGATCGACTGGGAGAACCGGCAGATGGCGAGGGGTACCGCACTCAGCACATTTGATACCGCGCCGGTCGGCCGTCATCGCACGCAACGGCATCCGGGGGGGGATTGATGCCAACACTACTGGTCATGGCAGGCGGAACCGGCGGGCACATCTATCCTGGTATCGCGGTGGCAGAGGTCTTGCGCAGCCGTGGCTGGCAGATCGCCTGGATGGGTAATGCGAATGGAATGGAAGGACGTCTGGTTCCCCCTCATGGCTATGATTGCGCCTGGATTCAGTTCGGCGCATTGCGGGGCAAGGGCTTGGCGCGGCTGATATCGCTTCCCCTCAATCTCTGCCGCGGGTTTTGGCAGGCATGGCGCGCGTTGCGTCGTGTGAGGCCCGACGTTGTGCTTGGCATGGGCGGATATGTTTCATTCCCCGGTGGCGTGATGTCGCGCTTGATGGGGATCCCACTTGTACTGCACGAGCAGAACTCGGTTGCGGGCCTGGCGAACAGAGGCTTGGCGAAGATCGCAACACGAATTCTGTGTGGATTTCCGGGCGTGTTTCGGGACGGGGTGTGGACCGGTAATCCTGTTCGTGCCGACATTGCGGGGCAAGCCGAGCCCCTGCAGCGTTACGCGGCCCGGGAGTCAGCGCCAATCAGTGTGCTGGTCGTGGGGGGCTCTTTGGGCGCGCAGGTGCTGAATACTGTGGTGCCGCAGGCGTTGAGATTGATCCCGGTTGCGTCTCGGCCTAAGGTCGTTCACCAAGCGGGGAGCAAGCAGTTCGAGGCGCTGCAGCTGGCGTATCGCGACGCTGGGGTGGAAGGCGAGCTTCTGGATTTCATCGAGAACATGGCCGAGCGCTATGCACAGGCCGATCTGGTGATCTGCCGCGCTGGTGCGTTGACGGTTGCGGAGTTGGCAGCCGTGGGCGTGGCAAGCATCCTGGTGCCTTTCCCGCACGCCGTCGACGACCACCAGACTTCCAACGCGGGATTTCTTGTCGAGGCGGGGGCGGCAGCGATCATCCCGCAGTCTGAACTGACGCCAGAGAGGCTTGCGGAGCAGCTGCGCACGATGGACCGCGCGAGCTTGCTTGCTCAAGCGAATCAGGCCCGAGAATTGGCGCGTCCGGACGCCGCGGACGCTGTGGCAGATGTTTGCCAATCCTTGTGCGGCAAGTGAAAGACGTGCTTTGTGCCTCGCAGAATGGCTTGCGGCTGTGCGGATGGCTCGCCAAGCCCCGCCGCAGGCCACGGAGAGCCTGTTCTGGTTGGCGTCAAGACGTGTGCTGCAGCACGAAATTTGTGACACTGATGCATTTATGGGTACCGCACGTAAAAATGACTAATTCGGTTGGTGGATACAAACGCTGCTCCCGCAGGGGAAGCAAGGCCTCGCGATGAAACATAAGGTCAAACACATTCACTTCGTGGGGATCGGTGGCGCGGGGATGAGTGGTATTGCAGAGGTGATGTGCAATCTCGGCTACTCGGTGAGCGGCTCCGACCTTGCCGCGGGCTCCGTGACCCGCCGGCTGGAAGCCAAGGGGATCAAGATCTGCATCGGCCACGCGTCCGAGAACGTAGCCGGTGCTGACGCAATCGTGGTGTCTACCGCCGTAAAGGGGGATAACCCCGAAGTGATTCAGGCGCGTGCCAGGCAAATTCCAGTCGTCCCGCGTGCGCAGATGCTGGCCGAGTTGATGCGCCTCAAGCAGGGGGTGGCGATTGCCGGGACACACGGCAAAACAACAACGACAAGTCTGGTGGCCAGTATTCTCGCAGAGGGTCGCCTCGACCCGACCTTTGTCATTGGCGGGCGGCTCAATTCCGCGGGAGCTAATGCGAAGCTCGGAAGTGGAGATTTTCTGGTTGCGGAAGCAGACGAGTCGGATGCGTCTTTCCTGTTTTTGAATCCTGTGGTGTCGGTGGTGACCAACATCGATGCCGATCACATGGAAACCTACGGGCATGATTTTGCCCGCCTGCGACAGGCGTTTGTCGACTTCCTGCATCGCCTGCCTTTCTATGGCGTTGCGGTGCTATGTGCCGATGATCCCCATGTGCGCGAGATCATTCCGTTTGTGTCAAAGCAGATCGTCCGTTACGGGACGGATGCTTCAGCACATGTGCAAGCTGAGAATATCCGGGCCGTTGGTGCACAAATGCATTTTGACTGCGTGCGACGCAATGGCAGCGAATCGCGTATGGCCGTCGTGCTGAACCTCCCTGGCAAGCATAATGTGCTGAACGCGCTTGCTGCCATCGCGGTTGCCTCCGAGCTCGGGGTGGATGACAAGGCTATTCTGACCGCACTCGCTGAGTTCAATGGCGTGGGGCGCCGGTTCCAGCGGTATGGGGAAGTTCCTTTGCCTGCGGGCGGGAGTTTTACCCTGATTGATGACTACGGACATCATCCCGTGGAGATGGCCGCAACCTTGTCTGCGGCGCGTGGCGCGTTTCCGGAACGCCGACTGCTTCTTGCATTTCAGCCACATCGCTACACCCGCACGCGGGATTGTTTCGACGACTTCGTGAAAGTGCTGGGAACGGTAGATGCCCTGTTGCTGGCCGAAGTCTATGCGGCGGGTGAGGCGCCTATCGTGGCGGCTGATGGACGTTCGATCGCCCGCGCTTTGCGCGTTGCCGGGAAGGTTGAGCCCGTGTTTGTTGAAGATATTGCGGAGATGCCCTCGCAAATCATGAAATGCGCTGAGCCCGGCGATGTCGTGATTACCATGGGAGCGGGTTCCATCGGCAGTGTCCCCGGCAAGCTCGTGGCAACAGATATATGACATGACAAATCAGCACGGATTGGATACCACGATGCAGTTTGGCAAGGTTGCAGTCTTGATGGGGGGAAGCTCGGCAGAACGCGAGATATCGCTGATCTCGGGTCGCGCCGTGCTTGGCGCATTGCTTGAACAGGGCGTTGATGCGCACGCGTTTGATCCGGCCGAGCACAACGTGTGGGAGTTGCGCGCGCAAGGTTTCGAGCGCGCGTTTATCGCTCTGCATGGGCGTTTTGGCGAGGACGGTACGGTTCAAGGTGTTCTGCAGGCGCTGCGCATTCCTTATACGGGAAGTGGCGTGATGGCCTCGGCGCTATCCATGGACAAGTGGCGGACAAAACTCGTGTGGCAAGCCGCCGGAGTTCCTACCCCGCGGTTCGCGATCCTGACTCCGGGAATGGATTTTGCGGACGTCATTGATGATCTGGGGCTTCCTCTGATCATCAAACCTGCGCGCGAGGGTTCGTCTATCGGTGTGAGCAAGGTAACGTGCCCCGCTGAGTTCGAGGCAGCGTTCAATGCGGCGTACAAGCTCGATCCTCTGGTGATTGCCGAGGCGTTTGTCTCGGGGCGTGAGGCGACAGCGGCTGTGCTAGGCGACGAGGCCTTGCCGCTGGTGCGCGTGGAGCCCTTGGCCGTTGCGTACGACTATCAGAACAAGTACTTCACGGACAAGGTGCGTTACCACTGCCCGGCAGGTTTCTCGCCGGAGATTACGGAGGCGATCCAGCGGGATGTGTTGCTGGCTTTTCGCGTGCTGGGCTGTCGTGGCTGGGCGCGTGCCGATGTGATCGTTCGAGACGATGGCAGCTACGCGTTCCTCGAAATGAACACGGCGCCAGGCATGACGAGTCACTCGCTGGTGCCAATGGCAGCGAATTCTATCGGCATCGACTTCCCCGCGTTGTGCAAGACTATTCTTGAGCAGGCAGCACTTGACTGAGCATCAGCCCGCATTCGGCAAGACCCTGCCGGCAGCACATGGTGCTGCGGGGCGGCGAGGCTCTGCGGAAAGCGGGTTCTGGCATCGGCCGGACTGGATGAATCTGGTCTCGGATGTCGTGATCGTGCTGGCTTTGGTCGGGCTGAGCTTTGCCGCGGTGAAGGCCGTTCTCCGCCTTCCCGTGTTCAGTCTTCAGGAACTCGTGGTGACCTCCTCGCTCAATCGGGTGACGCGCGCACAGATTGAGTACGCTGCAAACTCTTCGATGCGTGGGAACTTCTTTACCGTCGATCTTGAGGGGGCTCGCAAGGCTTTTGAGAACCTTCCGTGGGTTCGGCGGGCGCAGTTGCTGCGTCGCTGGCCCGGGGCCATTGAGGTCTTTCTCGAAGAGCATGAAGCGGTGGCGTACTGGCGAAGCACCGACTCCGGCGATACACGTCTCGTCAACAGCCATGGTGAGATGTTTGACGCGGCAAGCAATGCTGACATGCCTGTCTTTAGCGGGCCGGCTGATGCCGGGCTCGTCATGATCGAGCGGCGCAAGTACTTTGACGCCTTGCTTAAGCCGATGGGGCGCCGCGTGTTGGCGCTGACACTTTCGGGCAGGCAGGCATGGCAGCTCAAGCTGGATGACGGGATGATTCTCGAGTTGGGGACTGACGAGGATAAGGCGTCACTTGAACGGCGACTAAGCCGTTTCGTTGCGGCCTGGCCTCAGCTTCAAGAGCGGGCAGGGAAGAAAATCGCGGTCGCAGATTTGCGCTATCCGAGCGGATTTGCGGTGAGAATGATGGATGGCGAACAGCGCAAGGGTGTGCAATGAGCAAGGACAACAAGGATTTGATCGTCGGTCTCGACGTCGGCACCTCGAAAGTGACGGCGATGGTGGCGGAGTTGCGCCCGGATGGAAGGATCGACGTGATCGGGGTTGCGACCCAGGCGTCCGCCGGGCTCAAGAAAGGCGTCGTCGTCAATATCGAAGCGACGGTGGACGCCATTTCGCGTGTCGTCCAGGAGGTGGAACTGCTTGCCGACTGCAAGGTTCGAGATGTCTACACTGGGATTGCTGGCAGTCATATCCGGAGCTTCAATTCCAACGGAATGGTGGCGATCAAGGATAAGGAAGTTACGCCGCTCGACGTAGAACGAGTTATCGAAGTCGCCCGCGCGATGCCGATTCCTGCGGACCAGCAGATTCTTCACATTCTCACGCAAGAGTTCATTATCGACGGTCAGGATGGCGTGAGAGAGCCGATCGGGATGAGCGGGGTCAAGCTCGAGGTTCGCGTGCACATCATCACCGGCGCAGTGTCAGCCGCACAGAACCTGATCAAGTGTGTACGCAGATGTGGTCTGGAGGTTGTAGACCTTGTGCTGCAGCCGCTCGCTTCCAGCTTTGCAACCCTGTCGGATGACGAGAAAGAGCTGGGAGTCTGCCTCGTGGATATTGGGGGGGGGACGACTGACCTTGCGGTGTTCACCCAGGGCGCGATTCGCCACACGGCAGTGATACCGATCGCCGGCGACCAGATCACCAACGATATCGCCATGGCGCTGCGGACTCCAACGATCGAAGCCGAAGAAATCAAACTGCATCAAGGGGTAGCGATGCAATCGCTGGTCGACCCCGCTGAAATGATCGAAGTACCCAGTATCGGTGATCGGGCGCCTCGCCGACTCTCGCGGGAGAGCCTCGCCGCCGTCGTTCAACCCCGGGTGCAGGAGTTGTTTGAGCTCGTGCAGGCCGAGTTGCGTCGCAGCGGCTATGAAGAGCTTCTGTCGTCGGGTCTCGTCATGTCTGGCGGTTCGGCCCGGCTTGCCGGTATTTGCGAGTTGGGCGAAGACGTCTTTCACCTGCCTGTGCGGGTGGGGACGCCCTTTTACCAGGGCCCACTGGCGGACGTCGTGTGCCAGCCACAATACGCGAATGTGATGGGGTTGATCATGGAGGGTGCTGCACAGCGGAGACGTGGTTTGATGGCGCGCGAAACCCGGAATGTGCGGCATACGTTTGAGCGCATCAAGGCTTGGTTCGAGAAGAACTTCTGACCGTTTGGCAGCTCATCGTTGTTTTTATTGTTGAACGCGCAATAGTTGTGTTCGATGCATTTATTTAGTAGTAAACTCGCGCTCAGATACTATATTTAGCGACGCATGCTCGCGGCTATTAGTAGTGCAGTGCTCAAGCAGCCCTAAATACCGGGTTTGACAGTGTAGGTCGAGGCTTCTGCAGCAGATCAAGGGGGAGCGAATGGATTTGGTCGAGATCGTGGAAAAAGAGATGAGTGGCACGGTGATCAAGGTTGTTGGTGTGGGCGGTGCCGGCAACAACGCGGTCGATCACATGATCCGTGAAGGTGTGCAAGGCGTTGAGTTCATCTGCGCCAATACCGATGCTCAGGCACTCAAGCGCTCTCTGGCCTCGCGCAAGATCCAGTTGGGCCTGTCCGGCCTCGGCGCGGGAGCCAAGCCTGAGGCGGGGCGAGCCGCTGCGCTAGAAAATCACGACCAGATTGCCGACGCCCTGCGTGGCGCGCACATGGTTTTCATTACCGCAGGCATGGGGGGCGGCACAGGGACGGGTGCTGCGCCGGTAGTGGCGGAGATCGCCAAAGAGTTGGGCATCCTGACGGTCGCGGTGGTCACAAAGCCTTTCGATTTTGAGAATCGTTATCGTGTGGCTGAAAGCGGGATTGAAGAACTCTCCAAGCACGTCGATTCGCTGATCGTTGTACTGAACGATAAGTTGATGGAAGTCTATGGCGAGGACGCCAGCATGGAAGAGTGCCTGCACAACGCGGACAGCGTGTTGCGCAAGGCGGTTGGTGGTATCGCCGAGATCATTAATGTCCCCGGCTTGGTCAATGTGGACTTCCAGGATGTACGCACCCTGATGGCTGAAATGGGGCGTGCCATGATGGGGTCAGCCGAAGCCTCTGGCCTGGATCGTGCGCGTATCGCAGCTGAGCAGGCCGCCGCGAGTCCATTGCTGGAAGGGGTCGAGCTGTCCGGCGCGCGCGGCGTGCTGATCAATATCACGGCCTCCCGGTCGCTTAAAATGTCGGAAGTGCGCGAGGCTGTTCAGACCGTCCGTGCGTTTGCGACCGAAGACGCGACCGTCTTTTACGGCACCGTGTTTGATGACAGCATGGAAGACCGCATCCGCGTCACCGTGCTCGCGACTGGTTTGGGTACGGCACGCGTCGTTGCGCGCCAGCCGGTGATCCAGATGGTGAAGACGGGGACCGACAACGTCGGGATGGAAGTCAACTACGGCGAAATGAATCTGGATATGCCTGCGGTGATGCGCCGGAATACGCGCAACACTGTTGAAGCGATGAGTGCGAATGGCTTTGGTACTTACGATATTCCAGCGTTCCTGCGCAAACAGGCCGACTGAACGGACTGGTTAAGTGATGAAGCAAGGCCGGGGATTCCCGGCCTTTTCTGTTTGCGGGCGCATCGCTTGGGCGGAGAATCAGACATGACGAACGTTTTCGCGATCATTCCGGCTGCCGGCAGTGGTAGCCGTTTCGGCGGGGACTTGCCAAAACAATACCTCGATCTGATGGGGCGCCCTCTGATCTGGCATACGCTTGATGCCTTGCTGAAGGTGCAGGCGCTGACCTCCGTCCTGGTTGTCCTGGCGCCGGGGGATGCCTGGTGGCAGCGATACGATTGCTGGCCTGATGACCCCCGCCTGCACGTGCTCCGGGTAGGTGGTGCGACGCGGGCCGCCAGCGTCAGCAACGCGCTGGAGAGCCTGGGCGACGCGATCAAGGACGACGATTGGGTGCTGGTGCATGATGCCGCCCGCGCCTGTGTTGAGACCACTCATGTCGAGACGATGATCGACGTGCTCGCTACCGATCCGGTGGGGGGCTTGCTGGCGGTGCCGGTCGCCGATACCCTCAAGCGTGCTGATACAGCCGGTCGCGTAGCCGATACGGTCTCGCGTGAAGGCATGTGGCAGGCGCAGACGCCGCAGATGTTCCGCTACGCGGTCTTGAGGCGTGCCCTGGCGGCACATCCTGCGGTCACCGACGAGGCGAGCGCCATCGAGGCCTTGGGTCTGCCGCCCAAGCTGATAGCGGCAGATGCCACCAATTTCAAGGTCACTTTTCCGCAGGACGTCCGCTTGGCGGAGTTGATCCTGCGCTCGCGGAGGGCTTGAGATGAACCTGGCATTCAGGGTGGGGCAGGGTCTCGATGTTCATCGTCTCGTCGAGGGCCGGCGCTTGGTACTGGGCGGCGTGGATATTCCCTACGAGAAAGGTTTGCTCGGGCATTCCGATGCCGATGCCCTGCTTCACGCGATCACCGATGCGATTCTTGGCGCCGCAGGATTGGGGGATATCGGCCGGCTGTTTCCGGATACCGATGCGCGCTTTCACAACGCGGATTCCCGCGCGCTACTGCGCGAGGCGTATGCCAGGGTAGCGGCAATGGGGTGGCGCGTGGTTAACGTTGATGCCAGCATCATCGCGCAGGCGCCTAAAATTTCGCCTTATGCGGCAAAAATGGTGGCGAATATTGCGCAGGATCTTGATGTGGCGGTCGATGCCGTCAATGTCAAAGGCAAAACGAACGAGCGCCTGGGCCACCTCGGCCGGGGCGAGGGGATCGCAACCCAGGCTGTGGTGCTACTGCAACGCGGCGGCATGTGAGAACCCGGCGCGCGCCCGCAGCGGGGCGTGCGTGGCCGTCCGGGCGGGTCAGTGTTCGATGCATCCGTAAGAGTCGTTGTAGCGCACGATGTCATCCTCGTTCAGGTATGTCCCCGTCTGAACTTCGATGATTTCCAGCGGCACCTTGCCCGGGTTTGCCAGGCGGTGTTGCGTCCCCAGGGGGATGTAGGTCGATTGGTTTTCGGTGATCAGGAAGGTCTCCGTCCCGTTGGTGACCTCTGCCGTACCGCTCACCACGATCCAGTGTTCTGCCCGGTGATAGTGCATTTGCATCGACAGGCTTGCGCCCGGGTTGACCACAATGCGTTTCACCAGGAATCGGTGGCCGGTGTCGATCGAGTCGTACCAGCCCCAGGGGCGGAACATCTTGCGGTGGTTGGCGGCCAGCGTCTTGCCCTCGCGCTTGATTCTCGCGACGATGGCCTTCACATCCTGCGCGCAGGACTTGTCTGCGACCAGCACGGCATCCGGCGTTTCGACCACAACGAGATTACTGACGCCGACCGTTGCGACCAGGCGGCCGTGGGAGAACACCAGGCTGTCGCGGGTGTCCTCCAGCATCACCTCGCCGCGGCTGACGTTTCCGGCGTCGTCTTTCTCGCTGACCTGCCAGAGTGCGTCCCAGGCGCCGACATCACTCCAGCCTACGTTCATGGGCACGACCACGGCGTGGCCCAGCTCCGGGTGCGCGCCGATGTGCTCCATGACCGCGTAGTCGATCGATATTGATGGGCAGGTCCGGAAGACGTCTTTCGTCACGCGGACAAAGTCGACGTCCCGACAGGCGTCCTGCATCGCGCGCGCGCACGTTGCGCTGATCTCGGGTGCCAGCGCACGGAGAGCATTGCGCCAGGTCGAGGCTTTCATCATGAACAGACCGGAGTTCCACAGATACTCGCCGGATGCGACGTAAGCAACTGCTTTCTCAAGGTCCGGCTTCTCGACGAAATTAGCCAGGGCGCGGGCCGTCAGTGCGCCGGGCAGGAGGCTGCCGCTTCGGATGTAGCCGTAGCCGGTTTCCGGTCGATCCGGAATGATGCCAAAGGTCACCAGCGCGCCCTGCTGAGCTTGCGCCAGCCCCTCTGCCATGGCGGCCTGAAAACCTTCTACATCAGTAATGATGTGGTCGGCGGGCATCACCAGCAGCACGGGGTCGGAGCCGTCGACGCTGGCGGTGATGGCGGCCAGCTCCATCGCCGGAGCGGTGTTCCGCCCTATGGGTTCGAGCACGATGGCGCTCGCCGGGCTGCCGATCTGCCGCAACTGCTCCGCGATGATGAAGCGGTAATCCTCATTGGTGACAACAATCGGCGGTGCGACCAGTGTTCCGCCTGCAAAGCCGTTCAGCCGGGTCGCGGTAATCTGCAGCAGGCTTTTTTCGTCGGTCAGGGGCAGCAGCTGCTTCGGATGCGTTTCGCGGGAGGCCGGCCACAGGCGGGTGCCGGATCCACCGGAGAGAATGACGGGTTGCAACATGGGGTCTTTTTGCGTGTTCATGGGCTCAGAGGGGCAGTGCCAGGCTCAGGGTTGACCGCGTCGGGCAGGCTTGAGCAGCGATTCTATCTGCTGATCCTTCTCTGCCCAGATGCCGTTCAGCCATTCCTGCACCTTGGTGCGTATCTTTGCGTCCCCCGCCATGGCGCCCTGCACGAACTCCGCCGGGATGTCGAGGGTTCGTGCCGTCAGGATGACGGGGCCTGTCCGGCCACAAAGGACCTGCCAGAAATTCGGGATCCCCGCCGGATAGACGAGGGTGACGTCGACCATTCCGGCGAACTTGTCGCCCATTGTGCCCAGTGCGATCGTGGCGCCTCCGCTCTTGGGCTTGAGCAGGTGACGATAGGGGGACTTCTGCTGCTGATGCTTCTGTGGCGTGAAACGGGTGCCTTCCAGGAAATTGAACACCGAGGTGGGGATGTGCCGGAACTTCTCGCAGGAAGCGCGCGCCGCCGCCATGTCGGCCGCCGTTGACGCGAGCGTCTTGCCGCCCCGTCGCATGAACGGGAAATCCAGCGCCCACCAGGCCAGGCCGATGATGGGGACATAGATCAGCTCGCGCTTGAGAAAGAACTTCAGGAACGGGATCCTGCCCTGGAAGACCCGCTGCAGGATCACGATGTCGGCCCAGCTCTGGTGGTTGCAGCTCACCAGATACCAGCCTTGCGGGTTCAGGGCGTCGAGCCCGCTGACTTGCCAGTCGAGCTTCTGGACCGCACGCATCCAGCCGTGATTGACGCTGATCCAGGCGTTAGCCAGACCGATCAGGCAGCGATCCGTGACATTGCGTACCGAGCGGAGCGGGACAACGAGCTTGATCAGCGAGAACGGGAAAAAGAAGATGCACACGCAAAGAGTGTTCAAGCCCAGGATTATTGAGGCGAACACTCCCCGCACGGAGCCAGGAAGCCAGCGCAGCATGGAATCGAAACCGTTGCAGTGAGGAGCCGCGATTGTACCGGTGTGTCCGGTCACGTGGCTGTTCCATGAAACAGTGTTCAGACTTGCTGCGCCGGGTGGTGCGATCTGCTAGTAATCGATGAACTGGATGAAATCGTAGGTGGCTTGCCCTGCGGCACCTGAGTAGTTCTTCGGGAAATAGTTCACCGAATTGTAGTTGTAGTTGTTGCCGTGCCAGTAGTTGGCGAAAATCGGCGCGGGCCGGGATGGCCAATATTCGGCGGGAATGCAATCGCAGTTAGAGTTGCTGCTCTTGCTCACCGTCCGCACATACACCTTCTTGTTCGCCGAGTTGTAAATGAACCAGGAGATCTTGTCCGCGGTCCAGTCGAAGCCCACCTGAATGGCGCTGTTCATGGGATTGATGCCATGCTGCCCAAGATCGATCCGCTTCTCCCAGGAGCGGTACTGAGCGCTGGCACTGGCCTGGTAGATGACGTTGGTATTCAAGACATTTCCGAACGAGGGCAAGATCTCGATATCGATCTCCGTCCAGGGGTTTCCTGGCGTGATGTGCCAGGAATCGTAGGTGAAGAGGCTGGCGACGGTGCCCGGGATGTTGCTCAGGCGCAGGCGGGTTTGCACGGTACCGTACTGGTACTTGCTCTTGGTTTTCAGCTCGGCGCAGGCGCCGTTATGCAGCTTCAGCGCGAGTTGGCCGCCAGTCGCAGCGCTCACCATGTCCGGATAGAAGGTACAGCCAAAGGGGTCACCATTTTTTCCCGAGCTGGCGGTCCAAAGGCTCCCGTTGTAGTAGTTGCTGTCAAAGCCGTCCCAGAAAGAGGCCGCTTGTGCGATCGGGGCAGCCAGCAGGCCGGCGAGGGCGCCCGCGGCGAGCGTCTTGAGTGTGTGCATCTTTGTCTCCTGAATCGTTATTGCCTGCCTCCATCGCGACCCGAATGATTTCGGGTGCCGGGGCAGGGGTCCGATTCTTGAATTTTGAGCCAGGCGCCGGAATGCCCACTTTTCTCCCGGATTGATCCTTTTCACTTATCAACCGGGCCATGTACGGGGGCGTACTGGCGGCTCAACCCGGGGGCGGCGGTTCGGGCAAGGGGCGCTGCTGGAAGTAGCCACATAGCAAGGCATACACGTCCGGATAGTGCGCGCGCAGCGGCACGGGCTTGCAGAAGAACACCTCGCAGCACATCGCAAAGAACTCGCCGGGGTCTTCGGCCGCATAGGCGTCCATGAAGAGCGGCAGGCCGCTGTCTGCGCGGGCGCAGAAATCGGCATAGGCCCGACTGAACGAATGGCGCCATGCCTCAGGACGGATGCCCGGAGGCAGCGGCGGGCGGCCATCGACGTGGCCGTCGAGCATGTCGAGCTTGTGGGCGAACTCGTGGATCACCACGTTGATGCCCGCATCCCGCGTCGGATCGTCCGCCCAGGTGAGGAGCACGGGTCCATCGTCCCAGGCCTGGCCCAGCGCTTCCTGCTCGTATTCATGGACCACCCCCGCGGCATCCTGGCGGCGCTGGGGGATCATGAAGCCACCCGGGGGATAGACGATGACGCCCTCCCAGCCATCGTAGGCGTGCAAGCCGAGCTTGAGCACCAGCAGGCAGGCCTGCAGCGCGATGGACAGCCGGGCGGCATTGTCTGGCTCGAAACCCTGGGCGCCCGAGAAAACCTTGCGATCAAGAAAGGCCAGTGCCAGCGCGCGCAAGGCTTCACGCTCGGCATGGTCGAGATGGTTCAGGCAGGGCAGCGTGCGCTCGACAGCGCGCCAGTCCGCTTCGGACACGGTGGGGATGACCGCCGGCCACAGCCAGCGCTTAATCTGGGTAAGCATCTTGTCAGTCTTCAGCCAAGCTAAAACAAGGGTATGGGATAATCCGCCCATGGTCTCTGTACAACATTCCGTCGCCAACACAGATGGCGACACCCCCGTTCCCGAGCTTCTCGCCTCCGGTCTTGGCCCCGAGGCCCTGCCGGCGCTGCAAGACGCCGTGACTTGGGCGCAGTCACTCTATCAAGAGCGGCTGCTGGGCAGTGGAGAAGATGCTTGGCATCACGCGCTCGGCATCGCCCTGATTGCGGTATCGCTTCGCCTGGATCTGGATGCGCGGATCGCCGCGCTGCTTTTCGCCGTGCCGGAGTACGAGGCAAACGCCGAGGAGCTGATTACCGAGCGCTTTGGCGGTCTGGTTGCAAAACTGGTGGATGGCTTGCGGCGCCTGAACCGGCTGCACATGGTGTCCCACACGCCGGGGGGCTCGCCGGCGGACCTTCACGCCCAGACCGAAGTCCTGCGCAAGATGGTGCTCGCCCTGGCAGAAGATATTCGCGTCGTGCTGCTGCGACTTGCTTCTCGGGTGCAGACCCTGCGCTTCTTTACCGCCAACCGAGACAGCGTCTCGCTCGACATCGCGCGCGAGAGTATGGATCTCTACGCGCCGCTGGCGAATCGCCTGGGGGTCTGGCAGCTCAAGTGGGAACTTGAAGATCTTTCCTTCCGCTTTCTGGAACCAGATACCTACAAGCGGATTGCCAAGCAGCTCGACGAGCGCCGTGTGGAGCGTGAAGTCTTCATTGCCGAGTCGATCGCGCGGCTCAAGCACGACGTCGAGGCAATTGGCGTCAAGGCCGAGGTCTATGGCCGGCCCAAACACATCTACAGCATCTGGAACAAGATGCGGAACAAGAACGTCGACTTCGATCAGGTCTACGACGTCCGCGCCTTCCGCGTACTCGTTCACGAAGTACGGGACTGCTATGCCGTGCTGAGTCTGGTGCATGAGCTGTGGGAGCCGATCCCGAAAGAGTTCGACGACTACATCCTCAAGCCCAAGGGCAACAACTATCAATCGCTGCATACCGCGGTGCGCGCCGCCGATGGCCGGGCAATGGAGGTGCAGATCCGCACCTACGACATGCACCGTCATGCTGAACTCGGTGTTGCCGCGCACTGGCGCTACAAGGAAGGCGCGAAGAACGACGGCGGTGCCTACGACGAGAAGATCGCACTGCTGCGCGAGCTGCTCTCGTGGCGTGAAGAAGTCACCGACGGTGCGGCCTGGGAGCAACACACCCGCCGCATCGCGCTGGACGACACCGTCTATGTCGCGACCCCGCAAGGCCGTGTCATCGATCTGCCGGCCGGCGCGACTGCAATTGACTTCGCCTATCGCCTGCACACCGACCTCGGCCATCGCTGTCGCGGTGCCAAGGCCAACGGCCAGATGGTGCCGCTTGATCGTCCGCTCGCCAGCGGCCAGGTCGTCGAAATTGTCGTGGCCAAACAGGGCGGCCCCTCCCGCGACTGGCTCAATCCGCAGTTGGGCTATCTCGTCACCTCGAATGCCCGTGCCAAGGTCCGGCGCTGGTTCGTGCAGCAGGAAGAAGAAGAGACGATGGCGCATGGCCGGGCCATCGTCACGCGCGAGCTGCAGCGAGGCGGCCTCACGCAGACCAATCAGGAAGAGTTGGCCGCACAACTTGGCTTCAAGGATACAAGCGCGTTCTACCTGGCGGTGGGGCGTGGCGACATCAGTGGCCGCCAGATTCACAACACCCTGCAGCCGGCCGTTCCGACGCCCCCAGCGCCGGAGTTGGTCATCAGTGAACGTCGCAAGACCTCCCACGACGACGACCGCGTGCTGGTGGTGGGGGTAGGACGACTGCTCACCCAGCTGGCGCGCTGCTGCAAGCCGGTACCGCCCGACGCCATTCAAGGGTTTGTGACGCGCGGGCGTGGCGTCTCCATCCATCGCGACGATTGCAAGAGTTTCCTCAATCTCGCCCAACGTCATCCTGAGCGCGTTGTGCCAGCCGAGTGGGGGCAGCAGTCTGCCAGCAAAGACGCACGGGCCGAAGTCTTCTCGGTCGACATCGCCGTCAACGCCTCAGATCGCCCCGGCTTGCTGCGCGACATTTCGGACGTCTTTACGCGGGACAAGCTCAACGTCACCGGCGTCAATACCATTTCCAAGAGCGGACGGGCGCACATGCGCTTTACGATTGAGGTGTCGAGCGGCGCCGTAGCGCAAAAAGCCATTCACCAGATAGCCGAGATTGAAGGCATCGTGTCCGTCGAGCGTGCCTGAGGCACAGGTGCTTGGACAGCCGCTTCAGCCGGACTTCTTCGGCAGCCTGTGCTGGCGAAATCCGTCATGCTTGCGTCTACGGCAAGGCAGGCTGCAGAGGTCCGCTGGGTAAGCGTCTTCAGGCTCCCCCCTGCGGATACCGGTCGCGCAGCCCGACTATTTATTCAGGCCGCTACGGTGCCACGATGACGCCGCCTACGTTATTGGCTGGTTGAATCACCGTGGCGCCTGACGTCGCTCTGTTGTCGCGCAAGAGCACACCCGACAGACGAATGTTGTCAGCTGCTTGTGGGTTGCTGGCCCCGCTGTTGAGCACAATGCTGTGCAGTTGGTTACGTTCCACCAGAATGTCTGCCATGGGTCCGGTAGCGTAGCCGCTGGCGGGTATCGTAGCCGGGCCGTTCCTCAGGTAGAGCTTCGCGATGGCCGAGCCGACCTGGACGTTGTTCCGGTATACGTGGCTGGCAGCATTGATCCCGTCAAAAGGGCGTATGCCAAAGCTGTCGTTGACGGGAATGCGTGCCGAGTGCGCGACCAAGGACTGGAAGGTGACTCCGGTTTCCGAGCGATTCCCAAGTACCTGATAGTGCCAGGCAGGTGAAATCGCGTTGTAATGTGAGCCGGCCCAGGCACTGAAGGTGACATTCGGTGTCGTTGCGCTGAAGCGGTTGCCTGCCTTGATTGTGTCCATCGCGGAGTAATACTCCTGATTCTTCGGATCCAGCGCGTAGTCATTGTCTATATGCAGAAAGCGTCCCTGGTAGTAGTTCACGCCGATTGTGGAGCTGCTGTCTGGCGCAACATCCCATGGCCGATCAAGGGTGATGGATGTCGCCCCCGGCTGAGCATTGGCGACGTAGCGCCATTGCCCCGCACCACGCCCGTCAATGATCTGAGCGATCATGCCGGCGCCATTGGTGAAGTTGTAATCCAGATTGAATTGAGCGGTACAAACCGCTTTATCCGCGCTCCAGGCCGTACATGCCGTTTTGCGGGTCGTGCCTGCCAGGTTCAGCGTCAGGCCTGTCGCGCTTGTGACCTTGCCAAAATAGACCCCGTCGAACCCGTCGGTGGTGAAGCCTACGTTGCGATTTGGCGCCTCAGTCGCGTCGTCACGCGTGCTGCGGTTGCCCGCCCAGAGCAGGTCGCGTTGATACGGACCTCCCCAATAACGTCCGCCGAAAACCCCAAACGATGTGCCGGGATCCGGGAATTCGTAGTAATACCAGCCATTGGTGTTTGAATTTCCACGCTGATTGAAGGTGTTGCCCGAGATAATAAAACTATGACTGCGGCCGCCAAAAACCTGAAGATGCAGCCCCCGCCAATTCAGTACCGAGTTCGTCAGCCTGAAGTGATGCGTGTTGTAGTGGGTGTAAATGCAGTTGAATGCATCCAGGGTCACGTTATCGAGGATCGTGTTGCTGGCGTCCGCGACATACAAGGCAATGGGCCAGGGTGCGGGGGTGGAGCCCGTGCCATCGGCTTTCGGAACGAGCAGCCAGGGCGCCGCAGCCTGGATGGACACGGACGTCATCCAGCTCCGTCCGGGTGTTGCGTTGCGTTCGACCACATAGCCGCGAAAATCAAGACTGGCTTCAAGACTGATGTCCTCCATCGCGAAGGTGCCATTCATCAATGGGTGAACTCTGATCTTTTGTCCGCGCACCAGAACGCTGTTACTGCCGTCACCGCGCGTGTTGGGATCCACACTCCATTTGAGCAGCGACTTGCCTTTACCGGCGCCTGAAAGCACCGTCTCATTCGGCAGCACGAGCTGCTTGGTGAGCGTGTAGGTGCCGGCCGGAGCGTAGATCCTGCCGCCGCCGTTGGCGCTGGCCGCGGCAATCGCGGCGGCGAACTTGTCGTCATCCGTGCCGCTGTAGCTGGTGATGTTGAAGACGGTCGTGGGCCAGACTTTGGCTTTCTTGACGAAGACGGTATCGAGCGGGGCTTCGATGAAGGTGCTGAACCTTACCCAGCCGGCTTTGCCACCCCGGCCGTTGTGCAGCCAGAGCTGGTATTCGCCTTCGGCGACACTGCTGGGAACACTAAAGCGCAGGGCGTAGCCGGTGCTGGTGGTGACGCGTTCCGCCAGCGGGAGCTTGGCGATCAAAGTGCCACCCGTCTTGGCGACGAGGGCGGCCTGGGGGGCGAGTGCGCCGGTGCGCTCAAGCGCAGTGCCGGCGACGGTGAAGGATCCGCCCGGGGTGGCGGCATCCCCGATGTCGCCCTGGACGAACCAGGGGTCGGGGGTGTTGATGAGGCGGATGCTGTCGGTGGCGCTGCCGTTCTTGAGGCGCAGGGCATAGACGCCATTGCTCCAGCTGGCCGGCACCGTGGCGGTGAGGCTGCGGGCGGTGGAGGTGTGGGGGCTCAGGCTGGTCCAGCTGCTGATGGCAGGCGCTTGGGCGGCAGGGTTGCCGGGGTCTTCGTCGCTGAGTTGGGCGAGTTCGACCTGGGTGCTGCCGGGGACGAGGTTGCCACCGGTGATCAGGAGGGTCTCATCCTTGTTGACCGGCTGGGAGACCCAGAAGGCGTGGGGGGCGACACCGACGTTGCCACCGGAACTGCTGCTGGAGCTTGAAGAGCTGGAGCTGGAGCTGCCGGCGCCGGAGGAGCTCGATGAGCTGCTGCTCGAACTGGAGGATGAGCTGGAGCTTGAGCTGCTGGTCGGGATCGCTTGGGTGGTGGCGGTGAGAGTGACGGCGGGGGAGGCTTTGCCGCTGGCATCAATCGCGCGCAGGGTGTAGGTGTAGCGGGTGCCGGCGATCAGGCCGGTGTTGGTGAAGCTGAGCACGGTGCCGCCGAGGCTGGCGATGACGTTGCCGTCTCGCATGAGCTGGTAGGCGACAACGCCGACGTCGTCGCTGGCGGCACTCCAGACGAGGCTGAGACTGGTCTGGCCAACGCTGCTGAGGGTGAAGCTGGCCGGGGCGGTGGGGGCTTGTGCGTCACCCGTACTCTGGCCCGCCGTCGTGACAAGAAACTCGGCGCTCGCTGGCGAGAGGTTGCCGGCAGCATCCATGGCCTTGATGCTGTAACGGTAGCTGCTGCCCGGCATCAGGCCGGTGTCGATGTAGTTGAGCAGGTTGCCTTGTACGGCACTCACCAGGGCACCGTTGCGGTAGATCTGGTAGCCGGTGACGCCCTGATCGTCGCTGGCGGCACCCCAGCCCAGCGAGACGCTGGTGGCGGTTCGCCCATCGGCACGGACGCTGCCCGGCGCACTTGGCGGGGTGACATCCACCACCGCATTCGGGGCCGTGCCACCACTGCTGCCCGTGCTACTACTTTCGCCACCGCCTCCCCCGCCGCCGCAGGAGATCAGCACCGAGGTGAACAGCGCCAGCAGGAGGCGGGAAACGGGGGACGTGCGCATGGCCAACCTCGGGAAAGGGGGGGGAGACCCGTCGAAGAATAGCCAGACCTAAACCGAAAGCGCTAAGTCGCCGACAAACGGTAAAGTTATCGAAAAACTTTTCTAATTAAAGACTTGCGAGCGAGTGATGCCCGCCCGGCCGCACTGGTTAGGGATGTTCGCACGTTCTCGACTCAAACCTTGGTTGTAAGAGTTGCGGCCGGGACACCACCTCTCCCGTGGGGGCTCAAGCAGCCCCCTGCGGATACCGGTCGCGCAGCACGGTAATGAGTGTGGCGAGCTCGGCGCTGGCTTCGCTAAACGAGGGGCCGACCTCCTGGCCGCGCTTGCAGGCGTGTTCGAGTTGCGCTGCGCTGTGCTGGAGGCGCTCGGCACCCAGTGATGCGGCCACGCCTTTCAGGGTGTGGGCGTGGCGTGTGGCGCCGGTCATGTCGCCATCGGTCACGGCAGCGCTAAAGCGGCTCGGGAAGTCCGCTTCCGTGCTGAGGAACATGGCAACCACCGCAGCGTATAGCTCTTCGTCGTCGCCCATGGCTTCAATGGCCGGTGCGGCATTCAGAATCTGCGCTGTCAGGGCGGGCGTGGCTGGGATATCTTGCTGCGCCTCTGTCGCTGCCGTCGCCGAGGTTTGCATCGTGGGGTCCGGGCCCGGCGAGCAATACTTCTCCAGCGTCTGGTACAGCACGCGGGCGTCGATCGGCTTGGTGATGTAGTCGTTCATGCCCGCTTGCAGACTCAGCTCCCGGTCACCGATCAGCGCATTGGCCGTCATGGCGATGATGGGGAGCGACGTCAGCCGCAGATCCTCGCGGATGCGACGGGTGGCTTCATAGCCATCCATCACCGGCATCTGGCAGTCCATCAGCACGGCCTGATAGCTGTTCTGGCTGAGGAAGGCAATCGCCTCGCCACCATGGTTGGCCATCTCCACCACGATGCCTGCGCGGTCGAGGAATTTGCGCACGAGTTCCTGATTGATGACGTTGTCTTCAGTTACCAGTACCCGCATGCCCTTGAGCGAAGGGGGGGCGGCTGCGATGCCTTTCACCTGTCGTTGCCGGCCCTGCGGCCCGGCGTCGTGCGCGTCTGTCGATGTGGTGCGCAACGCATTGAGCAAGGCATTGCTCAAAACGGGTTTTTCCAGCACGCGCTCAAGCCCGGCTTCATTCAGTTCGCGGCTGATGGTCAAGAGGTCATCGTGCATCGCCATGATGATGACAGGCACTTGGGCGAACTGCTCGACCTGGCGCAGCTGGCGCGCCAGCGCCAGCCCGTTCTTGCCAGGCATGCGGTAGTCGAGAAACACCGCGTTCCAGGGCATGGCGCTGCGGTGGAGGTACGCCGGCAGATCTTCGTTCGGCGAAATGGCTTCCACATGCCAGCCTTCTGCACCAAAGGCGCGGCAGATCTCGAGCACGGCTTCGCGCGCCCGCGCATTGTCGTCGACGAACAGCAGGTGCTGCGCAGGGGGAATGTCGCGGTGAGGGGCTCGATGGCTTGACGCGTCCAGCTCGGCAAAACAGATCGTGAACCAGAAGCTGCTGCCGGCGCCGGGCGTGCTCTCCACCCCCATTTCGCCGCCCATCAGGTGAGCGAGCTGCTTGCTGATTGCGAGGCCCAGGCCTGTGCCACCGTACTTGCGCGTGGTGGACATGTCGGCCTGGCTGAAGGACTGGAAGAGGCGTGCGGTCTGCTCGGGGGCGATGCCGACGCCGGTGTCGGTGACGGTGAATCGACACAAGATCCCGCGCTCATCTTCGTCCTGCTTGTCGATGCGCAAGACGATTTCCCCATGCTCGGTAAATTTGATGGCGTTGCCGATCAGGTTCTGCAAGATCTGGCGCAGGCGCAGCGGGTCGCCCAGCATGTGGTCCGGTACGGCTGGGTCAACGATGAATACCAGCTCCAGGCCTTTTGCCTGGATAGCGCCGCTGAAGATATCGGTCAGGCTGATCAGGGTCTCGGTGATGCCGACCTCGATTTTCTCGATGGCCAGCTTGCCGGCTTCGATTTTCGAGAAGTCCAGAATGTCGTTGATGATCCCCAGCAGCAACTCGGCCGAGTGGTTGGCTTTGTTGATGAAGTTGCGGAGTTCGGCGGGATCTTTGCAGTCCAACGCCAGCTGGGTCATGCCGATGATGGCGTTCATCGGCGTGCGAATCTCGTGACTCATGTTGGCGAGAAACTCACTCTTCGCCTGGTTGGCATGGTCCGCGACCGCGATGGCCTTGCGCAATTCGTCTTCCGCGCGGTGGCGGGCCGCCATGGTGTCCAGAAAGTTGTTGAACCAGCGCACCAGCTCGGAAATTTCATCCAGCGTTTGCGGGACAGAGAGATGCTGGCTGGTATCGAGGCGATTAGCTTGCAGGTCACGAAAGCCATCCGAGATGCGCCGGATCGGGTCCGCGACACGACGCAGGTAAATCTGGATGAAGAACACGATCAGCCCCAGGCAGCCAACGAGGATCAGCCCGCCCGTCACCGCCAGTTTCTGCATTGGCTCGGTCAGTGTTTTCTGGGGGATGACGCTGACAACATACCAGTTCTTCTCCGGGATCAGGATGTAGCTCACGAGCACATCCTGCTTATCCAGCAGGAGGGGGATCGAGCCGGAGGTGCCCTGCAGCAACTGGCTGAATTGCGCCTGCAAGGTCTGGCCGATCTGGGCTTTGTCCGGGTGATAGAGCAGCCGCTTCTTGGCGTCGATGACCAGCAGAAACGACCCCGTGCCAAGGTCAATGGTGCGAAAGTGCTCAAACAGATAGTCGGTCGAGTAATTCACCAGCAGCAGACCGACCGGCGTGAGTTCCAGCGTATTCTCGCTCGCGCGTTTGATCACCTTGCTCGCGACGATCACCTTCTTGGTGGAGGACGCCACGTTGATGTTGTCCTCAACACCGTGCCAGGTCAGCGGGGTTTTTGCTTGCAGCGATTCCTGGAACAGGGCCTTCCGCAGCCCCGTGCGCTCTGCGCTGACGTGCAGGGTGTCGCCCACATGAAACTGCCTCCCCCCCGTGGTAAACAGATCTATCGAGACCAGCCCCTTGAGATTGCTGTAGCCACTCAGGATGTAGCCGATACGCGCCTGGGTCGCCAGGGCGTTATAGGCGCGATTGGTGTTGGCCTCGGAGTCGGCCGAGGCGCCGAGCACGCGGTTGATCTCTTCCACGCTGCCGACATTGGAAGCCAGATTCTCCACCTGATCCATCTGCAGGTTCAGGTAATCGCGCTGATTGGCCAGCAACTGCGTCGTGTAATTGCTGGCCATGTTGACGATGGTCTTCTCCGCGATGTTGCTCGAACTGAATTCGAGCAACAACAGCGGCACCACGCTGATGAGCAGCAGAAATGCGGTGAGCTTGACCGAGATATTGGCCCTGATCTTCATCCTGCCCCCACTGCCTGGTGATTGCTACTACTGCAGGCTTTCTTTGGTGACCAGGCGCGCATCGACCTGGATAGTGTCGGGCAGGCTCTCGCCGCGCAGTGCGCGCAGTGCGCTCATGACGCCCTGATAGCCCTGCTCGGCGGCCTGCTGATCGACGGTGACGCTCATCTGGCCCTCCTTGATGGCGCGCTTGGCTTCATCGAGCGCATCGAAGGCCGCGATGGCCACCGGCGCATGTTTCGCTTCGCGCAGATATTCCATGACGCCAATCGCCATCATGTCATTGGCACAGAAGACCGCCTGGATGTCCGGGTGCTCCTTGAACACGGTTTTCGCCAGTTCGCGGGCCTCGTCAATCTTCCAGTTTGCACTCTCCTGGGCCACGATCCGGATGTGCTTGTTCTCGGCAAACGCCCGCAAGGCGCCATTCTTGCGTTGCTGGGCGTTATCGGCCGAGCGGATGCCCTCAAAGATCGCGACTTGGGTCGGTTTCTTGATCGGATCGGCAATGAATTTTGCCGATTGATAGGCCGCCCGCTCGTTATCCACGCTGATGAAAGGTACCTGCGCCAGACCGTTCTTCTTCAGCGCTTCCGGGTCCAGGCGGTTATCGATGTTGATCACCTTGATCCCAGCGTCCTGGGCCTTCTTGAGGATGGGCACGAGGCGCAGCGAGTCGCCCGGCGCGATGACAATGGCCTCGACTTTTGCGGCAATCATTTCGTCAACAATCTGGATCTGCTGCTCGATCGAGGTCTCCTGGGTGGCGGTTTTCACCAGCAACTCGACATTGTTTTCCTGCTCGGCCTTGCGGGCGCCTTTCTCCATTTCAATGAAGAACGGGTTGGTCAGCGTTTTCATGACCAGCGCGATCCGGGCTTTGTGCGCAACCGGATCCGGCTTGGCAGGGGCGCTGCTGGCAGCCTGGGTAATGCTGGAAACCGCCTGTTTGTCGTTCGAGCAGGCGCCAAGAATCAGTGCTGCGGCGAGAAACAAGACGCGGATCGTCATCATGCTGTTCTCCTTCAGTGCTTGTCTGATGGCATCCGGCGCGGCGCCAGCCCGGCGGGCTAGAACAACTCGACTGAACCGGTATCCATGTTCTCTTGTGAAACGGGTTTTGAATCGTTCATGAGCTTAAGCGCCTCAATCTGAGCCTTCAGCGCGGCCACGAGCTGCTCTGCGCGCTGGCGGCCACTCTGGACTTCGCCGGCCCGGGCATGCCGCTGGATGAGTGAGAGCTCCGGCGCCAGCGCGGCGAGGATCTCGTCCAGATGCAAGGCGCGGCGGCGGGTGTGGTCCAGCGTCTGGCACACGATGTCCTGAAACTGCATCGAGGTGATGGCCGTATTGGTGGAGTGCGCCACTTCGGAGGCAATCACGCTCAGATCGTCAATCGCCCGCTCCATGTTGTGATTGATGCTTTCGATCACGCTGATCGCGGTTTGCACACGCGTCTTGGATTGCATCGCCAGGCTCATGTCTTTCTCGGTCAGGATGCAGACCTGATCATTCGCTTCCCCAACCTGGGCCACCACCGCTTCAATCTCGCCGCGAATGCGCCGGTTGAACTGATCGGTGCGCGTCGACAGGGCGCGCACTTCGTCCGCCACCACCGCGAAGCCGCGACCCGCCTCGCCGGCGCGGGCGGCCTCAATCGAGGCGTTGAGGGCGAGCAGGTTGGTCTGCTTGGAAATCGAATCGATGTCCGAGAGGAAGTTCTGGATCTTCTTGATATTGCCCGAGATGTCATCGAGCAGATTGATCAGCGCGACGCCGATGGCACTGGTGTTGATGATGCTCTCGATGAAGGCATCGAGCGTCTCGTTGGTGTCGTGCGCAAAATTCGCAAACGAGAAGCCATCCGGCCCCTCCGCCTGCGTCAGGCGGATCGCGATGTCTTGCTGGTGGCGCGCTTGCTTCTCGATCTGGCGGAAGCTGTCGATCAGCTTCTGCGTCGCTTCCGAGATGATGTTGATGGTGTGCTGCAGGTCCTGGCTGAGGAGTTGGCTCTGCTCACGTTCGGTGGCTATCAGCGTGGTACTCAGGTCCATCACGGGCACGATGCAGCTTACCGGCGCACTGCTGTGTGCGCCTTCGGCCGCACGCCGGCCCGGCCTGCCCAGGCCCAGCACCAGTGCGGCGCCGAGCACGCCATGCAGCACGGCCAGCCACAGTGCAAGGATACCGGCCGCCCACAGACCGACTTCCAGCGCCACCACCGCGCCGAGCAAAACGCTGCGCTGCCAGGAAAAGAAGCCTCTCATTGCCATGCCCCGCGTTGAGTTTTCTGGTTGAACAACTTCCTCCAATCAGTGTTACGGACGAATGACGCAGATATTGAGTGCACTGCCCGAATAGATCGGGGCGGCGCGCTGGAGCCTGCTGGTCGCCGCTTTTACCGTTACCATACGGCCTGACCTGGCGCAGTCGCGCCGTTTTCATTTTGTGGGTGATGGGTATGGCAGATGTGCTGCAAAAGATCCTCGCGACCAAGCGCGTGGAAATCGAGGCGGCCGAGCGCGTGATATCGCGCACGGCGATTGTGGGCGCGGCGGCTGCGGGTGCGGCGCCGCGGGATTTTGTCGGCGCGGTTCGCAGCAAGATGGCTGCTGGCAAAGCCGGTGTGATTGCCGAGGTGAAGCGCGCCAGCCCCTCCAAAGGGGTGATCCGGGCCGATTTCCGCCCGGCCGAGATTGCCGCCTCGTACGAGAAAGGTGGCGCAGCCTGCCTCTCCGTCCTCACCGACCGCGACTACTTCCAGGGTTGTCCCGAATTCCTGCAGCAGGCCCGCGCCGCCTGCAGCCTGCCGGTGCTGCGCAAGGATTTCATCATCGATGAATACCAGGTCTATGAGGCCCGCGCGATGGGGGCGGACTGCATCCTGCTGATCGTTGCGGCCTTTCTGCCGCCTGAAGGGGTGACGGGTACTGCGGCCGCCCAGGCCGCGCTGGCGCGGCTCTCGGCGCTGGAAACCCTGGCGCATGCGCTGGGGATGGCCGTGCTGGTCGAAGTGCATGACGCCGACGAACTCGATATCGCCTTACCGCTCACCACGCCGCTGGTGGGCATCAACAACCGCAACCTGCGGACCTTCGAGGTCTCGCTGGAGACCACCCTGAGCCAGCTCCACCGTGTGGCGCCCGAGCGCATCATCGTGACCGAGAGCGGCATTCTCGCCCCCGAGCATGTGGCGCTGATGCGCGCGCGGGGCGTGAACGCCTTCCTCGTGGGCGAGGCCTTCATGCGGGCCGACGACCCGGGCACCGAGCTGGCCCGCCTCTTTGGCTGAGGCACGCCCCGCCGTGCTGGACGCCTGAGCCCCATGCCCTGGCCGCGTGTGCGCTCCTTCCTCCGCTGGGTACTGGCCAGTGCCGCGCTGGTCCTCATCGCAGCCGTGGCGGGCACGGCCTGGCTGGTTGGCACCGAGAGTGGCGGGGCGTTTCTGGCCGCGCGGCTCAGCGCCTGGTCGCAGGGCCAGCTGCAACTCAGCGGCTGGCATGGGCGCCTGCTGGACGACTGGCAAGTCGATCGGTTGCGCGTCGCCCGACCCGATCTGCATCTTGATGCGCAGTCTCTGCGCATCCGCTGGCACCCACTGGCCCTGCGTCAGCGTGCCCTGATCGTCGATACCCTGGCCGTGGACCGGCTGGAGATCCGCACCCCGCCTAGTTCTACAGCCCCCCAATTGCCCGGCGATCTGCGCCTGCCGCTGACGCTCAGCGTCGCGCAAGTGCAGATCGAGCAGCTTGCCGTTGGCAGCCTGGTGCCGGGCGCCACCCAGCCGGCGTTTGATGTCGTGCTCAACCGCGTGCGCGCCGGTGTCGAGAGCCGGGATGGCAGCTACCAGATCAGCGGCCTCGCGCTGGAATCGGCGATGGGCCGCCTCGGTGGAGAGCTTCGGCTCGGCGCGCAGGCACCTTTCCCGCTCAGCCTGCAGCTCAAGCTGATGGGCGCCGTGGACGACTACCGTGCCGCGCTCGACATCGCCGCCACCGGTTCACTGGCCGAGACGCGGGTACGCATCGACGCCCGCTCGGCCGCCCCGGCCGTGTTTCAGGGCCATGCCGATCTGGTGGTGCAGGCGTTTGCGCCCATGCCTTTGCGTGAGGCCCGGCTCAGCATCGTGGGGCTGGACCCCGCCGCCTTCCACGCCGAGGCGCCGCACGCGCAGCTGGATATCGAGGCGAACCTGGTGCCCAGCCTGCCGCCGTCCGGCAAGACTGCGCCCACCGACTGGCGCGTTCGCGGGCCGCTGCGCATCACGAATCACGCCCCCGCGCCCATCGAAGACGGCCTGCCGGTGCAGCGCCTGGCGGCCGAGCTCGATTGGGCCGCCGGCCAGCTCAAACTCAGCGCGCTGTCGATCCAGCTCGCCGGCAAGGGGCAGGTGAGCGGCGCGCTGGACTGGGCGCCGGTGGCCGGCAGCCCGCTCGGGCAGGCGCAGGCCCGGCTCACGCTCAAGGACGTGGACCCCGCCCAGCTCAGCCGCCGTGCGCGCAGCATGCGGATTGGCGGCACGCTGACGCTGGCGGGCGGGGCGCAGGAGCAAGGCTTTGCGCTCGATCTGCAGGCCGAGAAAATGCAGCTCGCGGCCCGCGGCGCGCACCGCAAGAACACCCTGTACGTCGAGCAGGCCAGCCTCAAGGCCTTCGACGCGCAGGCGGACTTCAGCGGCGCCTTGGGCCTGACGGGCGAACAGGCGTTTACCGTCCAGGGCCAGGTGGCTCGCCTGGACCCGCATGTATTTTTAAAAGAGGTGCCTGAAGGCGCGCTCTCCGCCTCGTTCTCCGCGGCGGGTGGCCTGAAACCCGCACCCGCTGGACGTTTCAGCCTGACGCTCTCGCCGAGCCGCTTCGCTGGCTATTCTCTGGAGGGGCAGGCGCAGGCGCGCTTTACGCCGCAGCGTCTCTTTGACGCCGATATCGATCTGCTGGCGCTGGGCAACCGGCTCCGTGCCCAGGGCGCGTTCGGCGCGGCGGGCGACACGCTCGCGCTGCAGCTCGATGCGCCGCACCTGGAGCGATTCGGTCACGATCTGGGCGGCAGCCTCCAGGCTGAGGCGCATGTGCAGGGCAGCCTCGAACAGCCCACGGGCGACCTCCGCCTCAGTGCCCGCCAGCTGCGGGCGCCGGGGGGCTGGCGGCTGGCGCGTGCCGAGGCCAATGGCACGCTGCGGGCCGGTGCGCAGGGCGCGCTCGTGCTCAAGGCTGCACTGCAAGAGCTGACGCAGGCCGACGGCGACAAGGCGCAGGTCTGGCTGAAGACGCTCGACCTCGATCTGGCCGGCACGCGTGACGAACATACCCTCACGCTCACGGCCAGCGCGGCCGACACCAAGCTGGAGGCGCGCGCGGCCGGCGGCCTGCAGGGCACCCACTGGCGCGGGCGTTTGCTCGGGCTGGGCACCGAAGGGTCGCTTGCTCTCGTCATGGAAAAACCGGCCACCCTGGAGATCAGCGCCGATCGCGTCAGCCTGGGCGAGGCGCGCCTGCTCAGCCCGGCCAACGAGCACGGGCGCATCGAGCTGCTGCATACCGAATGGACGCCCGAGCAGCTCCACGCCAAAGGCCGGCTCACCGGCGTCTCGGTGGGGCTGACGCTCGACGAATACCAGCGCACCGTGTTCGGTGGCCGCAGCCTGCAGCTCGGGGCCGAGTGGGATCTGGCGCTGGCCGACAACCCGCGCGGGCTGGTGCGCCTCTATCGCGAAGGCGGCGACTTTGTCTTGCAGGGCGATGCCCCGGTGGCGCTCGGGCTGGAGAACCTCGACGTCAATCTCGCCATCGATCAGGGGCGGCTGGCGATTTCCGCCCTGGCCAACGGCAGCCGTATTGGCGCCTTCAATGCGGTCGCCACCCTGGCGCTGAAAGGGCGTGGCGGCCAGACGCGCATCGACACCACCGCGCCGATGGTGGGCGTGGTGAATGCCGACATGCCCTCGATCAGCTGGCTGGGGCCCCTGGCCGATCAGAACCTGCGCACCGCGGGCAGCCTGCGCGGCCAGTTCAATATCACCGGTACGCCCGAAAAACCCGTTGGCGCCGGCTTCCTCAAGGGCGATAGCCTTGGGCTCACGCTCAGCGAGCAGGGCTTGCGCCTCGACCGCGGCAAAATGCTGCTGAACTTTGATGCCAATCGGGTCAGCCTGGAGTCCTTCGAGTTCCGTTCCGACAACCGCATGCCGCCGCCCGATCGCCGTTTGCCCGCCCAGGTTGCCGAAGGGGCGCTGCGTGGCAGCGGCGAGATTGCGCTGCCTTCCGGCAAGGGCCGTTTTCAGCTCGCGCTGGATCACGTCGCGGCGCTACAGCACCCGGGCCAGTGGCTGGTGCTCTCGGGCGACGCGCAGCTCACCAGTGGCTGGGATCAGCTGGATATCACCGCCCGCCTCAAGGGCGATGCCGGGTTCATCGGCGTGGCCAAAGGCGGCGCGCCGCGCCTCTCCGAAGACGTTGTCATCCGCGGGCGGCAGAAGCCGCCCCAGCGCCTCAAGCTCAATGCCGACATCGGTTTCGACTTTGGCGACGACTTCATCCTCAAAGCCTATGGCATCGACACCTGGCTCGACGGCCGGCTCCAGCTCAAGCTCGCCCAAGGCAAAACGCCGCGCGCCACCGGCTCCATCCGCACCCGCGAGGGCCTCTTCAACGCCTATGGCCAGCGCCTGGAAATCGAGCGCGGCGCGGTCAACTTCCATGGCCCGCTCGATGACCCCGCCCTGAACATCGTTGCCCTGCGCAAAGGCCTGGAGGTCGAAGCCGGGGTCGAAGTTACCGGCTCCGCGCAGCGCCCCAAGGTGCGGCTGGTCTCCATCCCCAGCGTGCCGGAGCAGGAAAAGCTCGCCTGGATCCTCTTCGGCCGCCCCTCAGAGGGCAGTGCCGCCGATATCGGCGTGCTGCTCTCGGCGGCAGGCGCCAACTTCGGCAACGACGGTGAAGGCCTCGGCGCCCGGGTCGCCAGCGGTTTTGGCCTCGACAGTGTCGGCATCGGCAGCGCCAGCAGCGGCCCGCGACGCGGCCTGCAAAGCAGCGTGGCCAACAATGCCACCGCCGGCAACGCCACCCCCGGCGCCACCAACAGCAGTGGCAGCAGCGCCGGCGAGACCATGAGCAACCAGGTCGTCACCGTCGGCAAACGCCTCTCCACACGCGCCTACCTCAGCTTCGAGCAAAACTTCCTCGGCACCGAAAGCGTGGTCAAACTCAGCTACGCGCTCACCCGCTTCATCTCCGTCGTCGCCCGTGCCGGCACCGATAACGGGCTGGATCTCAACTACGCCATTTCCTTCCGCTAAGCCCCGCTGCAGCGCCCCTTGAAGATCCGCCTCCCGTGGGCGTTTTCAGCCATGCAAGTTGCACGGCCAAGCTGTGCGCGGCGATGCAGCAAGGGTGACGCAAGAACGCCGCCACGGCGG
The DNA here is from genome assembly GCA_016718265.1 of Uliginosibacterium sp. GTDB lineage: Bacteria > Pseudomonadota > Gammaproteobacteria > Burkholderiales > Rhodocyclaceae > Uliginosibacterium. The sequence goes on from JADKDZ010000008.1 coordinate 146,155, forward strand.
CTTCCCCGGCCAGACGCCACGGTGGAGCCGGTTCTACCAGGATCCCATGCATGGCATGCCCTGAACCCGCACGGGTATTGGCGCTGGGGCATGCTGCGATCGGCGACGAGCCAGATCACCCAATAGACATAAACCATCACGGTGCGTAAGCTGTCGTGCAGAGACGGGATGCGCCCGCGCAGCAGATCAAGCAGGCTGTCCGAGCGCAAAGGCGGCAACGCCAAAGTGAGGTTATTCATGATTCTGTTCATGGTGCGTCAACACACCGCATGGTCGTGCAAGGACAGGCTGCAAGCCAATCTTCACCATGTTTCTGCGGAATGTCAGGGCGCACGCAGGAATGTTATCCGGCAAACCTGCGCCCCATATTGACTTGGGCTCCGCAAAGATGCCGTCCATTCGGGAGAATTGGTTTGAGGTCGAAAGGCTGCACCGGGCTGCGCAGGAAGGAGACATACAGGAGATGTCCGCCTTGGTGAGCGCAGGTTACAAACTCAATGAATTCGACGAGCTGTCCAAGACACCGCTGCACTACGCGGTTGAGGGCGAGCATTACAAGGCAGTTCAATGGTTGCTAGAGAGCGGCGCCGAGGTCGATGCTCATCAAGAAGAGCTCATTGGCGAAACTGCTCTATGCCAAGCCGCCCGGCAAAGCTATCCAGAGATGGTTGAACTGCTGCTGAAGGAAGGGGCAGATCCAGATATCCCAGGCTGGATGCAAATCAGTGCTCGTATTCGAGCGCAAGGTCGAAAAGACGAAGAAGGAAGGAAGATTGCAGCTCTCATTGAGAAGCACAAGCCTTCAAAAACGGATCCAGGTGGGCGGCGTTGAAGGCGGCGCCTAAGCCTTCAATCGAGAGGACGTGCCGCGGCAAGCCGGGGCACGCCTCTCACCTCAAACGGTTAGAGCTGATGAGTACTCGAACCGCCATCGCAGTTTGCGCGTTGCTCGTACCAATTCTGTGTTCCGCGGAGCCACGGGATAAAGAGTGCCAGGATTGGACAAACCAGGCGATGGAGAATCCGTCTGTTGGCTGTGAAGCGGCGTGCTCACAGGCAAAGCGCTTCGACAAATACGACTACCACTCCGGTCTCGTTGGCGCACTTGGCAGTCGTCAGGGCTTCGGAAATTTCATTCGTTACTCTGGACGGTCAACAATCATGGGCGCAGGTGCCGATGAGCAAGCCTGTCATCTCTACACGCTTCTTCTCAAGTGGGGGGATGAGTCATTTGCGCAAACCGTGGCGTCCGGTGGCCGGAAGACTAGAGAACGAGTTATCGGTCTTTTGGATTACGCCGCCGTCACGAACTTCAAAAAGCGCTTCCCGAAGACATATGGGCTAGTTTCTCAACATGAGGAGCTCTAACATGGCACTCAACCCCGTTCGCTTCGCTCTCTGGGCGCTGTCCGATAAAGCCGCGCAGCGCCGACGGGCTCAATGCTAGAACTATGCGAGCCAAGGAAATAAAGAGGCAGTTACGTCGTGCGCTACGCTACCCCAGACTTTGGGTTGAGTCTGGCCTCCTTGACGGGGAGTTGCTAGAGATTCAGTTGCGCGAGCTGCAAAAGATAATTGGCTATCGTTCCCGCTCGTTGCGGTCGACGGAACATTGGCGTTATGGAGCGTTTGTTTGGTGGTTACGCCGTGTACAAAATACAGAGCAACTGATGGCGCTCTTACGGGTTGCAGCTATAGATCCAGATGAGCCAATGGGCCAATCCGTAATAAAGGAAATCTCACTACATCCCATGGCTAACGATGACGTAAAGCGTTGTGCGCTAACCCTGTGTTCCTGAACATTCGTTAGGCATTCTTGACTATGAGCCAAAAGTATCTTTTCAAGGGTAAATGGAAACGCATCCCAGTGTGCATTCACTGGACAATTTTCCTCTGGCTACCATTCTACTATTTTCATCAAGGACACCTGTTTGGAATTATGACGTCGTTCGTGGCATTTTTTGCTCTGCTAGCAGCGCACGAATTTGGCCACGCCATTGCGGCTAAGTCGCGGCATGTGAAGGTCTATGCCATCAAGCTCTACGCCATGCATGGTCAGTGCGAACACGAAGAGCCATACTATGAAAGAGATGACGTCTTTATTGCCTGGGGAGGTGTGCTGGCGCAACTGGCGATACTGATTGTAGTGCTCGCATGTGAGCGTTTGGTCGTTTTACTACCACCTCTTGCATACGAAATTCTTCAGCCAATATTCTTTACGTTCATCAACGTAAATATTGCAATGATGCTTATCAACCTCGTTCCTGTGCCGCCTCTCGATGGAGCGAAGGCATGGAGAGTTTTTCCACTCGCAATGGCACGGCACAGCCCGGAGGTTAAGTCTAAGGTTTGTCGAATCATGAATGCGTTGAATATCCGGCGGCGCAAAGCCATGAAAACAGAATCTGAGCGCGTTACAGCCGAACTACTTGACCGCCTAAAGAATAAATGAACACAAGCACCGCAAACATCGAGGGCCATGTCTTGCCTTTTTGCCTCAAGCGGCAAGGTCTGCCCCGTTTTCAGGGCGTGC
>JADKDZ010000009.1 GCA_016718265.1 Uliginosibacterium sp.
GAAGAAGATCTGCATTTCTGCGCCTGACAAGATATTGACTACTTCCTTGTCCTTAACGATGAACAAGTTGAGTTCTTCGCTCCATGTAAAGCCCATGCTAAATTTGGCACGCAAACCAAATGCTTGGAATTGCGGTGAAAGGGTGTATGCCTCGTTGTCGAGAGCAATCCCTTGAAGCTTCGGACCACCGCCGTTTGGCAACTTCTCTTTGAAAAATGCACTCGCCACGAGCGTTCCGCTACGTTTATCGTTCAGCGAAACATAGAGGTCGTAGTTCTCGTCTTGGGCGTTCCTCACGTTCTCCTGCGGCGATGCTTCTGCAAAAACACCAAAGTGGGGAGTAGTCAGGAGATCTTTACGCACAACGAATGTCTCTCCTCGCGCTGTTTCGGCGTAAGTCTCGTCAGAGTCCGATCTCTCTGTCTCGATAAGTGGGCTATCCCCAAATGCTGGAAAAGTAGCTGCGACACCTATTACGACAAAAACTATTTGGCTCAGCACGTAGGGTGCGCCCCGCGCACCATCACCCCGGCGATCCGCATTCAAGCGCGTGCGCGAGGCGCACCCTACAGCGTGGCGCATGGCCATCACGCTTCCTTCTCCAACAACTTCCTCCGCAACCCAATCGCCAGCACTTCATCCAGATGATCCAGCACCTTCTGGCCGAACTTCTCTTTCACCATCTCGCGGTAGCGCGGTGATGCGAAGTAGGTATTGAAGGCCTGGTCGCGGAAGGCGAGGATTTCGGCGGCGCTGAGATTGGCGTTGGCCAGTGGCAGGCAATCGTAGGCGTGCTGCGAGTAGGCGCCCCAGTGTTCGGGGAGCGCGATGCCTTGTTGCTGCGCCAGGCCGTAGAGCTGTGAGCCGGGGTAGGCCATGGCGGAGTAGAAGTTGGCGAATTCGCAGTTGAGTTCGAGTGCCAGATCCAGCGTGGCCTGCATCGAAGCATGGGTGTCGTCGGGCAGGCCGAAGATGTAGTTGCCCATCACGCGGATGCCATGCGCCTGGATCTTGCGCACCACGTCGATGATGTCCTGGCTGCTGAAGGATTTTTCGGCGCCGTCGCGCACGTGCTCGCTGCCGCTTTCGATGCCCAGCGCCAGCCAGTTGAAGCCGGCGGCGCGCAGCTTGGCGAGCATGTCGTCCTTGACGGTATCGACACGGGCGTAGGCCCAGATGTTGAGGTCGTAGTTGCGCTCGATGAGCAGGTCGCAGATATCCAGCACGTGGCGGCGGTTGAGCACGAACATCTCGTCGACGAACTTGATGTTCTTGATGCCGTAGTGCTGCACCAGGTGGTCGATCTCCTTGACCACGGTTTCGGCGCTCCACATGCGGTAGGCATTCTTGCCGAAGGGCGCGTTGATGCAGCAGAAGTTGCACTTGTAAGGGCAGCCCAGGCTGGTGTGGATCGAGGCGTAGGGCGCGCGCTGGTCGATGTGGTCGAAACAGTGCCAGTTGTGGGCGCGGTAGCGGCGCATGTCCAGCAGATCCCAGGCGATGCCGGGCATCTCGCCATCCAGATCGGCGATCAGGGGTTCGGCAGATTGCGGCGGCATGATGAGCGGGCCGCTGGCGGTGCTGCGCTTCCACCACAGCGAGGGGATGGCGCTGAAGTCCGTCGCACCTGCTGCGAGCGCTTCTGCGGTCTTGAGGATGGTGACCGGGCCTTCGAGGCTGCAGACGAAGTCGACCTTCTCTTCGCGCATGGTGCGCTCGGGCAGTGCGGCGGGGTGGGTGCCGGTCATCATCACCGGCACGGCGCTGGCTTCCTTGATCAGCCGCGCGATCTTGCCGGCCGAGGGCATGTTTTGCGTGGAGGCGGAGGGCTGCAGGCCATACACGACCAGCACGATCAGCTTTGGCGCGTAGTCGGCCAGCATCTGGCTGACGGCGCCTTCGGCCGAGAGTTGGCTCGCCGGCACATCGAAAATCGCGACTTGCTTGCCCTTCTTTTGCAGATAGGTGGCAAACAGCCCGGCGAATACGGGCGGCTCGATGGCAGCGATGCTGGTGCCCAGCGCCTGGTAGGTGCCGCGATGGTCGCCGGGGTTGATCAGCAGGATGTCGATGTTCTGGGGCATGTCACTCTCCGGGCGGGGCAAGGCTCAGCAAGACCCGCAGCCAGGCGATGTTGGTGGCGGCATCTTCGATCTCGCCATTGGCCAGCAGGGCGATGAACTCCGCGGCGGGAAACCAGCGCAGCTCGCTGTGACCCGCTTCATCGCTGACGGCACCGGCGCATTCATCCAGATGCACCGCGAATAGCGCGACGCGGGCCTGCAGCAGGGCGGCTTCGGGCGCGAAGGTGCCAAGCGGCTGGAGCGCGTCGGCGCTGGCCTGAATGCCCATTTCTTCCTGCAGCTCGCGCAGGGCGGCGACTTCGGCGGTCTCATTGGCGTCGATGAAGCCGCGCGGGATCTCCCAGCCAAAGCAGCCCAGCGGATGGCGCCAGACCTTGAGCAAGCCGATCCGGCCCTGGGCGATGGGCAGCACGGCCACGCCGCCGAGGCGGTCTGCCGTGAGCGTGTGCGGCACCACGCTGAGAAAGTTCGTCACCTCCTGGCCTTGCGCGGTGCGGATGTGGTCGAAGCAGACCTGATACACCTGGTTTTCGGCCAGGACGTCGCGCTTGAGCAAGGTGATCGCTTGATCGGGAGTCGTTGTCATCAAATGTTGCCGTAGGTGGAATTCTTCAGCATCACGAAGCCCTTGATCAGCTCGCGGATGCCATCGTCAAGCGTGTAGGCCGTGCTGTAGCCGGTGGCTTCGATCTTGGCATTGGAGACGATGTAGTTGCGCTGATCGGGGTCTTTGCCAAGCGGGGCTTCGAGGAAGGTGAAGTCCGGCAGTTGCAGGGCGATGCGCTGACATAGCTCCAGCTTGGAGATGTTGGCGCTGGAAAGCCCGACGTTGTAGATCTGGCCACGCAGGGCGTCGAAGTTGGCAAGGCCATGGAGGAAGGCGCGGCAGACGTCGCGCACGTGGATGTAGTTGCGCTTGAAGTGGGCCTCGAAGAGCACGATGAAGCGGTCATTCACGGCACGGTAGGTGAAGTCATTCACCAGCAGATCGATGCGCATGCGCGGTGACATGCCGAACACGGTGGCCAGGCGGAAGCTGATGGCATTGGCATGCTGCATCAGCCGCTCTTCCACTTTCACCTTCTCGATGGCGTAGAGCGACATGGGCTTGAGCGGCGAGTTTTCGTCGCAGTAGTTGTTCTCGTCGCCGGTGCCGTAGGCACTGTTGGTGGTGGGCATCAGGATGAGCTGCGAGGGGCTGACGTGCCGCATCATCATCTCGATGGCATCGTGGTTGGTGGTGCTGGCACCCACCGGATCGCGCGCGCAGAGCGGGGCACCGACGTAGGCAGCGAGCGGGATGATGGCATCGGCCGCGGCGATCAGCGGCTTCATGGCGGACTCGATGCGCACATCGCCACGCACCAGGCTGAGCTTGGGGTCTGCACAGACGTGGCCGAGGCTGGCCTGGCGGTACATGAAGTTGTCCACCACGGTGACTTCGTGGCCCGCTGCGAGCAGCGCTGGAACGAGGGTGGAGGGGGGCGGCGAGGCCCCCAGGATTTTCTCGCGGGTGTGTGTCCTCGGCTTGGTGTGTTTTATCGGGTGGCGGCGTCGAGCACCGAGTAGAGCGTGTCGATGCGGTCGCGCAGATCGAAGGGGTGGTTGCCGACGAAGAAGCCGCGGTCGTGGGCGATGTTGGCGTTCACGATCTCGCCGACGCAGTCATAGTCGAAATGCTTGATCACGTCGTGGCGCAGGAAGTTGCCGCCGGTGATGATGCGGTAGCCGATGTCAGCCGCCTTAAGCGCCTGCATCACGCGCTTGCGGTCGGCTCCGTGCTCGGGATTCAGGATCACGGTGAAGGAGAACCAGCTCGATTCACCGTTCTCACGCTGGATGATGAAGCGCTTGTCATTAGCAAAGCGCTCGCTGAAATGCTTGCCATTGGCGCGGCGCACGGCGGTGAAGCCATCGAGTTTCTGCAACTGCTCCAGGCCGACCGCGCCGGAAAGCTCCAGCGGGCGCACGTTGTAGCCGGGCAGGATGAAACGGTAGGCCTCGAAGAAATCGTCGTCACGCGGCTCGAAGAGGCTGCTGCCGGCGGGCTGGTCGCGCGTCCAGCCGTGGTTGCGCATCGCGCGGCACAGCTCGAACAGCTCGTCGTCATCGGTGAGCACCATGCCGCCTTCCATGGTCGAGATGTGGTGCGAGAAGAAGAAGCTGAAGGTGCCCACGTCGCCAAAGGTGCCAGCGGGCTTGCCATGGAGCGTGGCGCCCATGGATTCGCAGTTGTCCTCGAACATGATGAGGTCATGCTTGTCGCAGAAGGCCCGCACCACATCAAGCGCAGCCGGATTGCCGAGGATGCTGACCACGGCGACGGCGCGGGTCTTCGGCGTGAGCGCGGCTTCCAGCTGGCTGACATCCATGTTCAGCGTCTCCAGTTCGACGTCGACGAAGCGCAACTTCAGCCCGTATTGCTGGAAGGGGTAAAAGGTGGTCGACCACGAGATCGCCGGCACGATGATTTCATCGCCGCGCTGCAGGGGGCGATGGCGGCGGTAGGCCAGGGCGCCTGTGGCGACGAGGTTGGCCGATGAGCCGGAATTGACCATCACCGCGTGCTTCTTGCCGAACTTGGCCGCGAAGGCCTGCTCGAAGCGGCGCACGTTCTCACCCATGGTGAACATGTTGCTCGCGATCACGCGGTTCAGCGCCGCGATTTCTTCGTCGCCCCAGGTGCTGGCGGCCAGGTCGTAATACATGTGCGGGTTTCCTTGTGGTCTTGGTTTTCTTGTCAGTTCGCGGGTGTCGCGGCATCGGGATGCCGCGACAGGTAATCTGCAATCGCCCGGCGCAAACCATCCCGTAGGGCGTGCGTGCCTGCCAACCCAGTGCCGCCATGCGCGCGTTATCGAGCAGCTTGCGTGGCACGCCGTCGGGCTTGCTGGGGTCGGTGGCGATCTTGCCGTCGTAGCCGATGGCAGCCGCCACATCCTGGGCGATCTGCACAATGCTGCGTTCCACACCGCCACCGATGTTCACGACCGGATAGCGCGATGTCTTGAGCACGGTGTCGAACTCGGCTTCGGGCAGGCCGGCTAGGAAGAGGCAGGCTTCGGCACCGTCATCCACATACAGCAGCTCGCGCAGCGGCGTGCCGGTGCCCCAGATCGTTTCCAGCGGGCTGCCCGCCGCCTTCGCGGCCACGAAGCGGCGGATCATCGCCGCCATCACGTGCGAATTTTGCGGATCGTAGTTGTCGCCGGGGCCATAGAGACTGGTCGGCATCACCGTCAGGTAGCGCGTGCCGTGTTGCTGGTTGTAGGCGCGGCACAGCTCGATGGCGGCGAGCTTGGCCTGGGCGAAGGCCGAGTTGGTCGGCTCCACTTCGCCCTGAAACAGGCTGGTTTCGGCAATCGGCTGCGGCGCGTTGCGCGGGTAGCTGCAGTTGGAGCCGACGAAGATCAGGCGCTTCACCCCCGCGCGGTAAGCGGCGTGGATGACATTGCTGTAGATCGCCAGATTGTCGCCGAGGAATTCGACCGGGTAGCTGCTGTTGGCGTGAATGCCACCCACGCGCGCGGCCGCCAGGATAAGTGTCTGTGCGCCGCTGCTGCCAATCGCCGCATCGGTCTTGGCCGCGTCACGCAGGTCCAGCTCAGCCCGGCCCCAGGCGAGCACGCCAGGCAAACTCTGGGCCTCTGCATGACGTACCAGCGCCTGGCCGAGCAGGCCGCGGGCACCGAGGATTAGCAGGCGGGAGGGATTTGTGATGACCGCATTCATACAAAAGCCACAGTTCAGGCGGACTCTTGAACGGAATCCCCTAGTGCGCAGTCCCGATTGACAGGGATGTTTGCGTTGACCCTCTTGTGGCAGTGCGGGCAGCCTGTGAGAACCCGGTGACCATGGGCACGAACGGACTCCTCGTCAACGAGTTCTGGGTAAGTGTATTCCTCACCACAGAAAGGGCAGCTGACTTGCAGGCGCCATAGCGACTTGCGCCCCCCTTCCGTGATGGCTTTTCCGGCAAGGGAGTTGTCATAAAATATGGCGGAAACATCGACGCAGCGCACCAGTGCAAATGTTCCCAAGGCTGGGATGATTCGACGCAACCAGTGATTCCAGTCTTTGTCCGGCATGGTGGTCATGTTGTAATCGGTCTTGTCAATATTTTCATAGAAGCTGAGCTTGTCCTGAATGATTCCCTTGGCTATGCACTCGCTAAATAGACGGCTTCCCGGGTAGGGGCGGATTTGGCCTAAATAGACATGGCTCTCTGTGCAGTACTGACGATAGAACGTTAGCGTTTCTGAGATCGTTTCAGGGGTCTCGGCCGGGTCTCCGAATATGAAATTCCCTCCAAACCCGATTTCGGCCTCCTTGGCGAGTTCGATGGCTGTGCTTAGTTGCTCAGGTCGGGTTTTCTTGTTCATGCTGGCCAGGACACGAGGGCTCGCACTCTCCATGCCATAGCTGAAGAAGAAACAGCCGGCCTCCTTAGCCATCTTGAGCGCAACAAGGTCCAGAGCAGCACTTGCGTGGGTCTGAAATGCCCAGACGAAATCCCAGCCATAACGTGTTCTTCCTTCGTTGATGGCTTCACAAAATTCGCGCAGTCTGTTCTTGTTTACAGCAAATAATTCGTCAAGAATGATCAGGATGTTGAAACGGTAGCGATCAAAGCTGACACGAATTTCCTCAATCACATTTGCAACGGAACGCGCTCGATAGCGCCTGTTTGCTTTGGCATGGGTACAGAACGTACAACTGAATGGACAGCTTCGCGCCGCTACCAGCGTCATCAGGCGGGGGGCACTTTTGGGGTAACGGTAAAGGTATCGAGCTGCAAGGGCAAAGTCGTCCATCATTTCTTCAAGTTCGAACGGAGAGTAGTCCGGGAATGGAAGTTTGTCGATGTCGATGTACTCTCTTCTTTCTTCTGTAAAAACCGGGGTCGTATCGTCCCAGTACCCTATTCCAGGGATATCCGAAACAGGTCGTTCAGAGGAGATGCGATCGGCCAAAGCGACTATGGCTTCTTCTCCTTCTCCGACGATACAGTAATCCGGCTTAAGTGTTTCGAAGACAAAATTCGCGTCGTGCGTGACGATTCCACCGCCCATTACGATGGGGAGGGTTTGGTCGAATTCCCTGATGATGGAAATGGCATCTCTCAAGAATTTGAAGTCGGTGCACAATCCTCCAACTCCTACCATGTCGGCTTGATGGGTTTTTAGTCCCTCAAGTATCAGCGTACGCGCCATGTCAGCAGCGGATGCGTAACCGATTCGGTTGTTCGGATTGACGCCGACGACTTCGTGACCGGCCTCCTTCAGGGCTGCCGTCAGGTAAGCAAAGCCTGCCGGAAAGTCGGCGTTCGACAAGAAAACCGGGTAGGCTGTCGTATAGGAGAGAGCGTCGGAACAATAAGCAGAATTTTCATGTGCTAATCCGTATTCGATGGCAAGTTTTATGAAGATAACGGAATATTACGAAGTTGTTTGTGCCCCTGATAATGGTTTTGAGATAAGGTCAAGCATCTAACAATCTGGCTTGGTACTACCAAGCAAACGTGCCCACCAGAAGCCCTCGCGCATCGTGAATCCTGGCATCTCTTCATGAACGGCGCGCATCACGCCAGGGTGAAAGCCGCGACCATCTGGCAGGGTGATGAAGTCCTTTGTCGTCGTGGGCCGCAGCAATGGCGAGCAGCTCGAGCGTGGGCGAGAGTTCGAGATCGTCGCCACATGATGCCGCCATCCCTGAGCAGCCCCTTGCACAGGGAGATGTCCTCCCGGCTTCCTTGTAGTAGGGGAGCCATCGACGTAGATGAAATCGAATTGCTGCGCTGAAAACTTCGGCAAAACTGTGCCTGCGTTGGCACGGATCAGGATGATCTGGATATCCGGCCGTTTGCGTTCGAATTCATAGACGGTGCGGATGGTTGAGGCAAATGCGGCCGGGGCAAGGTCATCCATCATTTGTAGATGTTGGCGCCTGCTTTCAGATCGTGAGCCGAGAGATAGCTGCGCCAGCCGTCGACGATGGTCAGCGTGGAGCCAGCAGGCAAAGTTTCGAGCCAGATCCGGGTCGAACCGCTGCCAAACCATGCGCCGATTTCAAGTGCCTGGATCGGGCCGCTGAAACTCTCTGCCATCAGTTTGCGCATGTGCGGCACGCGTGAGGGCCAGGCCTGATTGAAGGTATTGGCTGGAATCAGGGCGTGCAAGGCGCTGGCGTCGAGCCCCTTTCCGGCGGCTGTGCATAGACGTGAAAACGCCCGCTGCATCACATCCGGCAGTTGTAGTTCGGTGATCGGCGTTTGTGCATTTTGTGCGGTCCATTCGGCAAGTGCCGTCAGGTCTTCTTTTGAGCGGACGGCTTCGTCCTTCAGGCAGCTGAGCGCGTCGCTGATTACCTGGGCACCGGATTGACCGGTAGCGAGCTGCCGGCATCGCCCAGCATCCGGGCGAGTGTCGTTCTCAATGTATCGGGAACGGTGATGACAACGTCTTGCTGGACTTTGCGCTGGAACAGCCAGATCTGGTAGATGTCCATCAGGAAGGCACGCTGCAGTTCGAGCGCTTCGCAGCCGGCGCCTTCCATCAGGCTTTGAGCTGGGCTTCGGTGAGCCAGTCTTCAGTCGGCTGCGGTGGCTTGCCGTATTTCTCGCTCCACTCGGGGTAGATGTCCGCGCGTGGCGTAGTGAGGATGAGGTAGCCTCCGGGCCGGACAAGGCTGGCGAGCCCAGCGACGAAGCCATCCTTGTAGGCGTAGGGCACATGCTCGATGACTTCGGAGCAGACCAGCAAGTCGAAGGATTCCTTGAGGCCGATGAACTGCAGCAACTCGGCGCTGCCGGTGAAGAACTCCAGCTCCTGGAACATGCCTTGCGCATGGTGGATCACGTCGCCCACGGGTTCGGACCCCAGCACGGCACCGTACTCGTTCAGCAGCTTGGTAAGCCAGCCGCGACCGCAGCCGACCTCGACGATACGCAGCGGCGCACCCTGTTCCTCGCGGACGCGGGCGACCATGGCCTGGATTTTTTCCCAGCGGGAACGCTCGTCGCCATTGGGTGTAGGGCGGGACCAGTGCGGGTCTTCGGCGAAGAAGTGCTTGTAGTACAGGCTCTCTTCCACCGAGGGCTTGTAGCCAATATCGCTGAAGAAATCTGGCGCGACGCCCTGGTCCAGCCAGTTCTGGTATTGGCGCAGGCGGATGCGGGTGGTATGGCGGTTGAGCAGGGTGTTGCGGGCTGCCGTCACTTGGCGGTTGCGCCGCTCGCTGTCCGGCGCTTGCCGGGTGAGCAGATCCTGCAGCTCGGCAGGGGATGAGAACAGTTCGATTTCCTTGCCAGCTTCGAATAGCCGCGCACAGGCCGGTCGGTCGGGTGGTAACCAGCTCATAGCCGGGGTGGCCGCGGCCATTGATTCAGTGACGCGCCCGGCATAGGCTTTGAGCATTGAAGGCAGGTTGATGTTGGCAAAGCCCAGGCGGATGCCGTCAAGATGCAGGCGGAACAAGGCTTCGCGCACCAGCTTCATCTGCAGGGTGGCGCGCTGGAGCAGGGCGTGATCGAACTGCCCGGCGAGCAGCAGGCGGCGGATCTCCGTGCAGGGGCATCGAAGCGTTGCGGCAGATCGGAGTCGCGCTCCGGCAGGTGCGGGCGGCACAGCAGTTCGGCCAGTGCCGGGTCTTCGAGGTAGGGGCGGCGCTCGCCATGCTTGTTGCCGATGAAAGCGGCCTGTGGGCATTCGGGGCTGTACCGAAGCGTACGAAGCGCTCGGGCACCATCACCACGTTCCAGCTTGCCGGGATGCCCAGGCGCTGCTGGACGAGATCGATATCTGCCTCGTCGGCGACGACGGCATGGGTGCAGTGGGCGAGCTGGGCGAGCACTTCTTCCTGGCGCTGGGCGAAGTGGGGGAACTCGGCGGCTTCGTCGGCGTTCACGCCGAGCGATTCCATGGTGATGCCGATGCGCTTGGGCGCCACGCGTGCGAGCCATTGCCAGAAGCGCTCGTCGAACTGGGTATGCACGCACCAGACCCAGGCTTCATCGAAGCTCTGGCCGGCGAGAAGTTTTTCGGCGTGGTGGATGAAGCTGTCGGCCGCGTCCGGCGCGCGTCCCCACATCGCGGGCAACACCGTGCAGCGGTGGCCGTTTTCTTCCAGCCCATCCTGAAAAGCCCAGGCGCTGGTGTAGGACCGGCACGGGCCTGGTTCCAGTTGTCGAATTCCAGCATCACCAGCAATACGTTCTTCATGATCGGCTTGGCTCCGGATGGGCATCTGCCGTGTGGGCGGCAAGGGCCTGGATTTCTGCGCGCCGCTGCACTTGCTCGTGTGCGGGGCGGCTGTTGAGGAAGTGATCAGCCAGGCGCAGCAGCAGGCGGCGCATGGCAGCGTGAGCGGGCAAGGTCTTGGCCCAGGCGATGTAGGCGCCGACGTAGCTGGCGTCCTTGTTGAGGATGAGCTCGGCAAGCCTTCGCGACGGCCTCGGTATCGTCCTGCCGCGCCGCTTCTTCCATGCGAAAGAAAAGATCGCGGGCGGAGAGCGTCTCCAGCTGGCACTCTGCTCAATCTGCTCGCCCAGGGCTTGCAGGATGTTGCGCTCGGTGCGCATGTCCAGCGCATGGCGCCAGTGCGCCAGATAGTCGCGCAAGGACTGGCGGGCCGATTCATCCTCAGCCTTCCATGCGAGGCGTTGCAGGTGCGGGGCGGCGTAATGCGGCATCAGGGTGCTGGCGCGCTGCAGGAGTGCTTCGCGCTCAACGGGATCGCTGCTTTGCCGGGCACGCAGGAGCAGAAAGGGCGCGAAGTCGTCGACGGCATGGATGAGTGCATTGCGATCCAGCTCGCTGGGCAGCGCTGCAAACCCGGCCAGTTGAGGCGGAGGCATTCGGCGAGCCCCGCCAGGATGGCCTGGTCGGTGAGGGTCTGCAGCAGGGCGTTGATCTCCTGCGCGCAGTGCGGCGCGTGCTGGGCTAGCAGGAAGTGCTCGGCGCTTTGCATCAGCTCGCTCAATTGTGCGTCCGGCAGGCGGTGCAGGATCGCGCGGCTGACCAAGTTGAGGTCGAAAGCCACATCGGGGTGCAATGCAGCAAAATGCCACGGGAAAGGCCGGCGCCCCGGTGATCGCGGCAGTAGGTGGCCAGATCCAGCGGCTTGTGATGAGCGCCATGCACCCTGGGCCAGTAGATCAGGCAGCCACCCCGGCGGAAGAAGCGATAGCCGAATTCGACATCTTCGCAGCCATAGCGGGTAAAGCCTTCGTCAAAGCCGATGCCGGCGAGAGCACTGGCCTTGAAGCTGGTGAAGCCGCCCATGAAGTTCGACAAGGGCTGGCCAGCGGTGGCGGTGTGAAACACGCTCCAGTTGCCCTGGGTCTCGAACCACTCGGTTAGCGGGCTGGCATAGGGCGTGGTGCGCCAGCTCACGCAGCCCATCAGCATGGTGTCTGGATCTGAGTGCTGGTTGTGGAAGCGGACGACTTCTTCGGCAAAGCCTTCACAGGGAATGATGTCGTCGTCAATGAACATGCCAAGTGCGCTGGGTAGATCGCGCGCTCCGGTGTTGCGTGCCGCCGAGAGGCCGCGATTGCGCGCGTGTTCGACGACCTCGACCCGGCGGGCCATCCCGAGCAATCGGGCGCGCACCTCATTGCTGAGCGCTGTGCGCCCGTCCCAGACGATGCGCAGCGCCAGGCCTTCGGCATCGATGCGTGCGGCGACCGCTGCCAGCAGCGGTAGGTCGCGCCCGAGGGTCGGGATGATGGCGGTGAGGTCGGCTGTGCTGTACATGCGCGTCACCGTGTCGGGCTGTGTGCGGCGATGCCCAGGCGCTGGAGCAGGGTGGCTGTCCAGCGCTCGGCAGAATGGCGGGCTGTCCACACTGCCTGGCCCCGGCGTACGACTTCGGTATGGGCGGCCGCGTCGACCAGATACTGGTCGATCAGCGCAAAGAGCTCGTCGGCGCTGGCGAAGTAGCGCAAACCCTCTCCGTCGTTCAGGATGCTGCGCGTCTCGCTGTTGTCTTCTTCCAGCAGCAGGGTGCCGCAGCCCAGGGCTTCGCGCACCTTGCCCTTGCATTGCTTGCGGAAGGGGTAGGTCTGGGTGTTGATGCAGATCCGGGTCTGGCGCAGGGCCTGGGCGTAGTCGGCAATCGGCAGGGGCGGTCGGCCGGGTTCATAGACGCCACCCAGGTGATGGAAGCGCTTGCCATAGCGGGCCTGGAGCAGGTCGATCCACTCGCGGCGGCGCCCGACCGAGCTGCCGAAAAGCGCAATGTCATAGCGCTTCTAATCTTTCGGATCAGGGTAGAAGAGCGCCGGGTCGAACACCGTCGGGTGGAAGATTGCCTTCTCTGCGCCCTGATGTTGCTCGTAGGGCGCGGCGCGGCGATGCATGCGTTCGAGGCGCGTGCCGTTGGAATTCTCGATCACCAGGTCGGCCCAGCGCAGGGTGTCGCGCTCATAATCGAGGTAGCTGCCTTGCTGTGCGGCTTCGTCGTAGTCCCACCACAAGGTCACCAAGCGCATCGCCGGATGTTGTTGGCGGAGTTCAAGGAAGAAGTCTGCCGCGAGGTTTTCGTGCGGATGGACCGGGGTGTACCAGCAGATCGGGCTGGAAATCGGCGACCGTGGCACGGATCTCGTCTTCCCATTGCTTACGCAGAATGCCATCCGGGTTGCGGCCGTACAGTGGGTGGATCGTGAGGTGTTCGCCGTGAAGCCTGCACAGATCGCGCTCGATGCCTTCTTCATAGGCGCGACTGGAGATCACCACGTGGCGGGCGAATTCCGGGATTTGTGCCGGCGAGATCACCGGGTGGCCGAGCACCTCGCTGCCCCATAGCGAGGCGTCACGGTCGGCAACGGCAGCGATGCGGAGTCGTTGAAACTGCGGGCTGAACTGGCGAGTGTGGGCGCCCGCACCGTAGATGACGACCGGCTCGCCTCTGCTTTCGTCCAGCACTGCATCGATGCGTTTTTCGATGAGGCCGATATAGTCGGCCGTGTCACGGCCCAGGCTGATCAGGCGGTGCTCGCCGAGCAGGCCGGAGGCCAGCATCGGCCGCATCACCTCGATGATGCCGGCCGAATCGTCGATGGCCTTGGTATCGAAGCGGTGGATGACGAACAGGGTGCGTGGGCGCTGGGCGAGCATGTGTTCAGAATGCGACCGCGTATTTGGCGAGGATCTCCTGCGCCTTGGCGAAGCTGGACATGTCGATCACGTCGTCGGTGTCGAGCATGATGTCGAATGCAGCCTCGATCGCCGCCACGAGTGCCATGTGGGCCACCGAATCCCACTCGGGGATCGTGGCATAGCGCAAGTCGTCGGTGATGCGGGCGCTATCGATGGCAAGCGACTCGGCAAATATCTGGCGCAATTTTTCCTTGTTGCTCATTGTGCGGTCTCGTTATGGGTGATGAGCGTGCCGTGATGCACATGTTCGCCTGATTATCGGCCGGCAGGCAATAAGCCTTAGGTCCGATAACCGGGGGCTTTTCCTGACTATTCGACGCATGCCGGCTGGCAGCGTAGGCGGGCGACGCTGCTAGACTATGCGGCAGCGCTGTTCAGCCCTTCGTTCTGGAGAAAGCCATGGTCCGTATCGGTGATCGACTGCTGGGTCGCGACTCAGCCCCCTTTGTGATTGCGGAGATGAGCGGCAATCACAACCAGTCGCTCGACCGCGCGCTGGCGATCGTTGACGCCATTGCGGCCACCGGCGCTCATGCGCTCAAGCTGCAGACCTACACGGCTGACACCATGACCCTGGATGTCGACCACCCTGATTTTGCGATTGGCGAGGCCAACAGCCTGTGGGCCGGGCGCACGCTGCACGATCTTTACGATGAGGCGCACACGCCCTGGGAATGGCATGCGCCGATCTTCGAGCGTGCCCGAAGCTCGGCCTGATCCCGTTCTCCACCCTTTTGACGCCAGCGCGGTGGATTTTCTCGCCTCGCTGGATGTCGCCTGCTACAAGATTGCGAGCTTTGAGAACACCGATCTGCCGCTGATCCGCAAGGCAGCGTCCAAAGGCAAGCCGCTGATCATCTCCACCGGCATGGCCACGCTGGCGGAGATTGCCGAGGCTGTTGAGACCGCACGCTCGGCCGGGGCGCCCGACGTGATCCTGCTCAGTGCACCAGCACCTACCCGGCCTCGCCGGAAAACAGCCATCTGTTGAGCATTCCGCACCTGCGCGAGGCCTTCGGCTGCGAGGTCGGCATCTCCGACCACACGATGGGGATCGGTGCGGCGGTGGCGGCGGTGGCGTTGGGGGCCACGGTGATCGAAAAGCACGTCACCCTGCGCCGCGCCGATGGCGGCGTGGATAGCGCCTTCTCGCTGGAGCCGCATGAAGTGCGCGCGCTGGTGGAAGAAAGCGAGCGCGCCCGGCTCTCGCTGGGCCAGGTCCACTACGGCGCGAGCAGTGCCGAGAAAGCCTCGCTGAAGTATCGGCGCTCGCTGTATGTGGTCGCCGACATCCAGGCCGGAGAGGTGTTTTCCGAAGCGAACGTGCGCGCCATCCGCCCCGGTTTCGGGCTGGCGCCGAAGCACCTCGATGCCGTCATCGGCAGGCGCGCAGCGCGTGATCTGCCCCGCGGGACGCCGCTGAGCTGGGAAGCGCTGGCCTAGGCTGTCGCATACCCCTCTGGAGAACCAAGCTGCATGCGGCTCTCCGGGCTGCTCCCGTCATTCCCGCGAAGGCAGCGCCCAGCCGCGCCTTCCGGCTCAGGACAAGCTGAGTTTGGCGGATTACGTGCGTTCTCGTAAGGCCGCGCCGAGTTGCGTCAGCGCCTTGTCCCAACCCGTGACCGGATCGCGCCAGAAGGGGCGCACGCTGGGGTAGAGCGTGCAGGCGGGGCTGCCGGGGCGGCCCCAGCGCCAGTCGGTGCCTGGCAGCAGCGCCCAGGTCGGCTTGTTCAAGGCGCCGGCGAGGTGCGCGACGGCGGTATCCACGGCAATCACGAGATCCAGCTCGGCAATCAGCGCGGCCGTGGCGGCAAAATCCGGCAGCATGTCGCCCACCGGGATCAGGCCCGCGAGGCACTGGCGTTCGAGCTCATGGGCGGGAAGCTCGCTGGTCTGCAGGCTGAGGAAGAGCGTGTCCGGGTTCAGACCCGCTGTTAGCGGCAGCACCGCGTCAAGGCTCAGCGAGCGCAGACGGTCGACGGTATTGCCGGCCGCGCCCGCCCAGACCAGCCCGATTTTCCGTTTGCCCGGCCCCCAGGCGTCGAGCTGTGTACGCCATTGCGTACGCCGGGCTGGATCGGCGCTCAGGTAGGGCGTCTGCAAGCAGGCACGGCCGTCAGCCAGACCCAGCCGGTAGGGCAGGCTGAGCAAGGGCGTCCAGTAGTCGTAGCGGGCATCAGCAGGCAGCGTGTCCAGAGCCTTGCTGACGCCGACCGCGTTATCCAGCAGGGGGCGCAGGGCGGGTTTGCACAGCAGCTCGACGCTTGCGCCCTGCGTGACCGCCTGGGCAATGAAGCGCGCAAAGTGGATCTGGTCGCCAAAGCCTTGCTCGCCCACGACCAGCAGGCGCTTGCCAAGGAGCGGCTCACCTTGCCATTGCGGCCAGGGCAGGGTGTCGAAACGTACGGCGTCCGGTGCGCGAAGTGCCGGGTCGTAGCGGCTCTCGTAGAGTGGCCAGGCTTCGGCAAAACGCGATTGGGCCAGCAGGGCGAGGGCAAGGTTGGCGCGTGCGCGGGGGGTGTCGGCCAGACGCTGGGCCTTGCGATAGCAAAGCTCGGCTTCTTCCGGGGAATGCTGGTAGAGGCGGGCGTTGCCGAGCACGAGCCAGAGATCTGCGTCGGCCGGGCGCAGTGGGCAAGCGTCCTGGGCAATCTGCTGAGCGGTGGCGGGCTCACCCGCATTCAGCCAGAGCTGGGCGCGTTCCGCATGCAGGCTGTCTCCACGCCGGATGGCTTCGGCATAGTGGCTGTCGGCCTCGCTGGTCAGTCCGAGGCTGGCAAGCGTGCGGGCGAGGTTGATGCGCGAGGGCGTGAAATCGGGCCGGTGTGCCAGTGCCTCACGGTAGAAGTTGACCGCATCTTCCGGTTGCCCGACCCGCGCGGCGATGGCGCCGAGGTTGTTCAGCGCCTCGACACAGGCCGGGTCGGCCGCAAGTACCGCACTGTATTGGGCGACGGCAGTGTCGAGGTCGTCCGCCTGCTCGGCGGCCATGGCGGCAGAAAGCAAGGTGAGTGTCATGGGCATGAGTCCCTGGGGTCGGCGGTTTACTGCGGGGCGGACTTCTTCTCTTTCAGGGCAACATTCACCATCCACGTCAGCACGCTGTACAGCAGTGCCCCGCCCATCGCCGACCAGAAGCTGGGTACATGGAAACCCGCCACCATTTCGGACACCAGCCAGAACAGCAGCGCGTTGATGACCAGGGCGAACAAACCCAGCGTCAGTACGGTCACCGGCAGGGTGAGCAAGAGCAGGATGGGGCGGATCAAGGCGTTCATCAGGCCGATCAGCAGAGCGGCGACGAGCGCGGCGGTGTAACTGCGGACTTCGATCGAACTCACCACTTCGGGAACCAGCATCAGGGCGACGGCGTTGAGGGCCCAGCGCAGCAGGGTCAGCACGGTTTTTCTCCAGCACGTTTCGGTCTGACTAGGGTAGCAGAGCGTCCGGCTTTTCCGGCGAACCTGCAGAGGCTCTTATTCGATTCTTGTCTAAGAAAATGGTTTATATGTAGTAGGAAGCGATATGTAAAGTGCTGACAATCGACTCATTCCCTTGGAGATTGTCATCATGAAAAAGAATCTGGCGAAACTGGTGTTGAGTGCGGGTCTGGCCTTGAGCCTCGCTGGCGTGGCGCAGGCGCAGACCAGTCTCCTCAATGTGTCGTACGACGTGGCGCGTGACGTGTTCAAGGACTACAACCCGCGTTTCATCGCGGCCTGGAAGGCAAAATCGGGCGAAGCGATCGAGGTCAAACAGTCGCACGGCGGCTCCAGCAAGCAGGTGCGCGCGGTCGCCGACGGCCTGGAGGCCGACCTGGTGACGATGAACCAGCCGACCGACGTGAGCTTCCTGGCCGACAAGGGCCTGGTGGCGAAGGACTGGAACAAGAAGTTCGCCAACAACGCGTCGCCCTATACCTCGACGATGGTGTTCATCGTCCGGAAAGGGAACCCCAAGGGCTTCAAGGACTGGAGCGATCTGGCCAAGCCGGGCGTGACGATCACGATTCCGCACCCCAAGAACACCGGCAATGGCCGCAACACCTATCTGGCCGCCTGGGGCTGGGCCTTGCGTCAGCCGGGGGGCAACGACAAGAGCGCGGCCGCCTTTGTCGGCAGCCTGCTCAAGAACGCGCCGGCGTTTGCACCGGGCGGGCGGGATGCGACGACCAATTTCATCCAGCGTGGCCAGGGCGATGTGCTGATTACCTTTGAATGCGAGGCTGAGCTGATCGCGCGGGAATTCGGCCGTGGCGGGTTTGACGTGGTGTATCCGAGCCAGTCCGTGCTGACCGAATTCCCGGTGGCGGTAGACAAGGTGGTCGACAAGCGCGGCACCCGCAAGCAGGCCCAGGCTTACCTGGACTACCTGTGGAGCAAGGATGGCCAGGAGAACGCCGCGCAGAACTACCTCCGCCCGGTGGATGCCGAGGTGCTGAAGAAGTACGCCAGCCAGTTCCCGCCGATCAAGACTTTTACGGTGGAAGAAGTGTTCGGCAGTTGGGAGAAGGCCTTCAGCACGCACTTCAAGGATGGTGGCAGCTTCGATCAGGTGTTTGCGGCGAAGTGATCTGCCGGACGGTTTTTACTGAAAATAGGGCATGCTGAAGAGCCGCTTCTGGAGCGCCTCTTCACGCTGCCCGGCTTGAGACCGGCATGGGCTGGACCTCTCTGGCATAGCGTCCCGCAGGCCCTTTCTGCATGCGCCTCTCCAGCGGGTGTCTTGTCATGACCGTGCTCCCTGGGGCAGGCTGCCCGTCCGTGCACCGTTTTACCCGGATAATCCGGCCTTCGTCTGCCTGCCACGCCAGACCACTTGGTGAGTTGTTTATGCGTCATTCTTCCTCCCGTCGCGTCCTGCCCGGCTTCGGCCTTTCGCTGGGGTATGCGCTGGTTTATCTCTCACTGCTCGTGCTGATCCCGCTGGGCGGCCTGGTCGCGCGCAGCACGCAGCTCTCGCCCGATCAGTTCTGGGACATTGCCACGTCCAGCCGGGCGCTGGCCGCCTACAAAGTGAGTTTTGGTTGTGCCCTGCTGGCGGCGGTTGTGAACGCCGTCTTCGGCCTGATCGTGGCCTGGGTGCTGGTGCGGTATGAATTCTTCGGCAAGAAACTCGTCGACGCTTTTGTTGACCTGCCTTTTGCCTTGCCGACGGCAGTGGCCGGCATCACGCTGACGACGCTGTACGCCAATACCGGCTGGGTCGGGCGCTTCCTGGAGCCGCTGGGCATCAAGGTCGCCTTCACGCCGCTGGGCATTGTCGTGGCGCTGATCTTCATTGGCATTCCCTTCGTGGTGCGTACCGTGCAACCAGTGATCGAAGACATCGAAGCCGAGGTGGAAGAAGCGGCAGCCACGCTTGGGGCAACGCGTTGGCAGACCTTTACCCGCGTGCTGTTCCCGGCGTTGTTTCCGGCCTTGCTGACCGGCTTTACGCTGGCCTTTGCACGGGCTGTCGGTGAATATGGCTCAGTGATCTTTATCGCCGGCAACATGCCGATGGTCTCGGAAATCACGCCGCTTTTGATCATCTCGAAACTCGAACAATACGATCTGCCCGGTGCCATCGTGCTGGCGGTGGTGATGCTGGTGATTTCCTTCGTACTGCTGCTCACCATCAATCTGCTGCAATGGTGGACGGCCAACCGGCATAGCGGTCGCCACGTGGACGCGGGGGCGCAGGCATGAGCAGCGTGCGTCATACAAATACCGAATCGCGCCTGGTGCGCGGGCTGCTGATTGCGCTGGCGCTGGGCTTCCTGTTCTTGTTCCTGGGGCTGCCCTTGCTCGCCGTGTTCAGCGAGGCGTTCAAGCAGGGTTTCGGGCCGTATTGGCAGGCGCTGGGCGAGCCGGATACGCTCTCGGCGGTGGGCCTGACGATCCTGATCGCGCTGCTGGTGCTGCCGCTCAACGTGCTGTTCGGCCTGGCCGCGGCGTGGGCGATTGCCAAGTTTGATTTCCGCGGCAAGAGCCTGCTGACGACCCTGATCGATCTGCCTTTCGCAGTGAGTCCGGTGGTGGCCGGCCTGCTCTTCATTCTGATCTTCGGTCGCCAGGGCTGGCTCGGCCCCTGGCTCTCCGCACATGACATCAAGATCATCTTTGCGCTGCCCGGCATGGTGATCGCCACGATGTTCATCACCGTGCCCTACATCGCCCGCGAGCTGATTCCGCTGATGCAGGCGCAGGGCAAGGACGAGGAGGAAGCCGCCGTGTCGCTGGGCGCCTCCGGCTGGCAGATGTTCTGGCGGGTGAGCCTGCCGAATATCAAGTGGGGCCTGCTGTATGGCGTGATCCTCGCCAATGCCCGTGCCATGGGCGAGTTCGGTGCGGTCAGCGTGGTGAGCGGCCATATCCGCGGCGAAACCAACACCCTGCCACTGCACGTCGAGATCCTTTACAACGAATACAACTCGGTGGGCGCCTTCGCGGCCGCCTCGGTGCTGGCCCTGCTGGCCCTGGTGACGCTGGTGGCGAAAACCTTTGTGGAATGGCGGATGCAGAAAGAAACCGACATGCTCAACGCCGAACTGCCACCTGAAAAAGCCCCCGCGACGGCTGCTTCGCTGCAGTCTGCCCCCCAGGGGGGCGGCGGAGAACTTGGGGCGGCCCGGCGTTTCCCGGAGAGGACACAGTCATGAGTATCGAAGTCAAAAACATCACGAAGCGTTTCGGCAGCTTTACGGCGCTGGACAATATCTCGCTGGAGATCCCGACCGGTGAGCTCGTGGCCCTGCTCGGGCCTTCCGGCTGCGGCAAGACGACCTTGCTGCGCATCATTGCCGGCATGGAGTCTGCCGATGCCGGGGCCGTGTTTTTCCACGGCGAAGAGGCGACTCACGTGCATACGCGCGAGCGTCAAGTCGGCTTTGTGTTTCAGCACTACGCGCTGTTCCGCCACATGAGCGTGTTCGAGAACGTCGCCTTCGGCCTGCGCGTGAAGCCGCGCGCCGAGCGCCCCTCGGAAGCCGAGATCCGCGAGCGGGTGATGAAGCTGCTCAATCTGGTGCAGCTCGACTGGCTCGCCGAGCGTTATCCCTCGCAACTCTCCGGCGGGCAGCGTCAGCGTATCGCGCTGGCGCGCGCGCTGGCGGTCGAGCCCAAGGTGCTGTTGCTGGATGAGCCGTTTGGCGCGCTCGACACGCAGGTACGCAAGGAGCTGCGGCGCTGGTTGCGCCGCTTGCACGACGAGATGCATATCGCCTCGGTCTTTGTGACCCACGATCAGGAAGAGGCACTGGAAGTCGCCGACCGCGTAGTCGTCATGAACAAAGGGCGGATCGAGCAGATCGGCACGCCGGATGAAGTCTATTCAGCGCCCGCCTCCCCCTTCGTGTATCGCTTCCTCGGGAATGTCAATGTCTTCCGCAACCGTGTGCACGGCCAGTGGGCCGAGGTGGATCGCGCACCCGAGGGCGCGCGGGATGAAGCGCTGGCTTTCGTCCGCCCGCATGACATAGAGATCTTGCGCGAGGCCGTTGCCGGCGGTCTGGCAGCGAGGATCCAGCACGTGCAGGCTATCGGGCCGCTGGTGCGGGTAGAAGTCGATCACCGGGGCGAGGTCTTCGAAGTGGAACTCACCCGCGAGCGCCACGAGCAGCTCGCGCTGCAAGGTGGTGAAACCGTGTGGATCCGGCCACGCAGCCTGCGTGTATTCCAGGGCGAGCAACTGCTCCCCGCCCAGCACTTCGATCTGGGCGCGGGTATCTGAGGCCGTTCAGACTTTGAAGCGATCGACGATTCCGCGCAGATTCCGGGCGACCCGCTCGATGTTCTGCGCAGACTCTTCTGCCTGCGCCACGGTGCTGCTGGTCTCCTCTGCCATCTGAGAGATGTCCTCGACCTTGACCGCGATCCCGGTGCTCGCGGCACTCTGCTCGCGGGTGGCTGCCGCGATTTCTGCCAGGTTGCTGAGCGTGATCTCTGCGCCTTGCTTGATTCTGGCGAGCAACTCCGCAATGTCCTGCGTCTGAGTCACGCCCTGCTCCACGAGAGGCAGGGTGCGATCCATCGCGCCGACGACATCCAGAGACTCGCTTTGCACGGTGGCCAGCATTCGCTCGATGTCTACGGTCGCCGTGGCGGTGCGTTCAGCCAGCTTGCGGACCTCATCGGCCACCACCGCGAAACCCCGCCCTTGTTCGCCCGCACGTGCGGCCTCGATGGCCGCATTCAGTGCGAGAAGGTTTGTCTGGCCGGCGATATCCTTGATCACCGCTGCAATGCCGGAGATGTGACGCGCCGTCTCGTCCAGCCGCCGGATCTGCTCGCTTGCCTGAGCGACGCTGCTGCTGATCTGCTGAATTGACGCCGTTGCCTGTCCGATCTGGTTGACGCCTTTGCTGGAGAGATCTACCGCGTCGCGAGAGGTGAGTTCGGTGGTACTTGAGCTGTCAGAAATATGCGCGATGCTGACTGTCAGTTCTTCCATCGCGGCTGCCATGGACGTTGTTGCATCGGCCTGGCGGTTGGCTGCGGTCGCGATTTCATGGCTGGACGTGGCGATGTGGTGCGCTTGATTGTCCAGTGTGGAGGCATCGTTGGCGATCTCCGCGATCATCTTCCGCAAGGCGGCGACCATGTTGCCGAGTTCGCCCAGGATGCTGCCAGCAGGCGCCTTGCTCATGCTGGCCGAGAGATCGCCCTCTGCGATGCTGTTCATGATTCGGATGCCATCACGAGGCTCACCACCCAGTTGACGCTGGATGCTGGCCGTGATGAGCCAGGCAAGCGCAAGCAACAGGAGCATGAGCGCGACCAGCTCTCCCAGCAGCCAGGATGCACGCTGCCAGAACGCAGTGTTCAGATCGTCAATGTACACCCCGGTTCCGACAACCCAGTTCCACTCAGGAACCAGGGCCGCATAGGACAGCTTGGGCTCGGGCACGTCCGACCCGGCTTTCGGGAAGTGATAGTCGAAGAAGCCGCCGCCTTGCTGCGCGACCTTGCTCAATTCGGCGAGGATCAGCTTGCCATTGGCGTCTTTCATATCGCCAAAATACTTGCCTTCTCGCTCCGGCTTCGGGTCGAGGAGTTGGTAGACCAGGTCCGTATTGAAAATGAAGAAGTACTCGGTCTTGTCGTAGCGAACCTTGCGCAGAGCCTCCAGGGCTGCCTTGCGCGCGTCGGCATCTGGCAGCTTGCCGGCCTTGGCTTGTGCGCGGAAGTGCTCGACCACGCCGATAGCCGACTCGACCAGGGTTCTGACCTTGGTCTTGCGATCTTCTAGCATGGTCGCGCGAAGGTCGCGCAGGCTGAGCACATTCATGATCCCCAGGCCCAGCAAGGCTGCGATGCATAGAAGCATCAGCCGGGTACGCACCCGGCTTCTTGTCATCCAGTTCATGAGTTTCCCCCGACGCGAATGCTGCAATCGACAAGAACATGACTACGGCGTAAATGCTCCGGGGCTTGAGCGGCTTCTTGGCCACTCTTCAGCGCGAAGTGCCCATGCCTGTCTGCGTGAGTGCGCGCGTGGCTGGGGCAGCTTACTGCGCCGGGCCGTCAGTCTGGGTTTTGGCACGGAAGATCTGCTGATGCATCTCTTCCGGGGTGGGCGGGGCGTTGAGGCTCCAGCGCAGGACGCGGATGCGGCTTTGCTTGAGGAGCTGGAGGGCGCGCTCGCGCAGCGGGTCTGCGCTGCCGCGGTCCAGGAAGATCGCGACGACGGGGGTGAAATCCTTGCGGCAGACCAGATAGTCCACCTGCACGCGGGGAGGGATGAGCTGGGTATCGGGCACCAGGCGGGCGATGTCGACACCTACGGCAATCGGGTAGCCGCCGACGCCACGCTTCAAGTCCAGGTAAATGACGCGCCCGGCTTCATCGAGCAGGGGAGCGGGGCGTTCGCCTGCTCGCCGGGGCGTTGTCGCGGCCTGCGCAGACGTCGGCAAGGGTGGCGGAGAAGCCATCAGCAGTGCTGCCTGCAGCGGCATCTCGGCCAAGGCTGTCGGGGACGTTGGGACGGCCTGCACCGGGGGCGGCTCTGCGGGCGCGCTCGGCGCGGCTATGCGCGCTTCGGCGAGGAAGGCCATTTCCCGCGAGTCGTAGTCCATCATCTTGCTGGCGAAGCGTGTCTGCCAGACGTACCAGATCCAGCCGATGCCGCCCAGCAGAATCAGGATCAACGCAATAGTGAATAACCAGATCAAGGCGCACCCCTCCCGGGCGCGATTTTAGCCCAGCTTCGTTCGCCAGCCTGCTGACGGCTATCGGCTCGTGCATTTAACCGAGAAACCATGGCAAGCAGTATTGCGGGCCTGGCTTCGTCGCCGTTCTGGCCAGTCTCCCTGCCCAAAGCAAGGTCTTCTTCAGCTTCGCTGTGCTGGATCAACTTTCACCGTGCGGCGGCATGCCATGTTTCTGCGCGGGCGGCATCAGGCTGCCGGTAAAAGGTCGGGACAAGACCGCATGAATGCGAAGCGGCCCGAGACGGGCTTGCAATCAAAAGGAGGAGTCGGAATGTCTGCATCACAGGGCAGTAATCGGCGGGGTTGGGTGGTGGCGCTGGCGGGCTTGGGGGTTAATCTGCTGTTGGGTACGCTCTACGCCTGGGGCGTGATGGGCAAGGCGCTGGTCATGCAATGGCAATGGACCAAGACCGAAGCGGCTTTGCCGTTCGCGGTCTCGACCGCGGTGTTCGCGGTGATGATGGTGTTTGCCGGACGCGCGCAGGACAAACTCGGCCCGCGGCGGGTGGCAACACTGGGCGGTTTGTTGTTTGGTCTGGGCGTGGCGGCTTCGTCGCTGTTTACCTCGCCGCTGGCGATTCTGCTGTGCTTTGGCGCGCTGGGCGGTGCCGGCATCGGCCTGGCCTACTCGGCGACAACGCCGGCGGCGGTGAAGTGGTTTCCTGCCGCGCGCAAAGGGTTGATCACGGGCGTGGTGGTCAGTGGTGTCGGCGCCGCGGCGCTATTCATGTCGCCCCTCACCCAGTATCTGCTGGCGAAGGTCGGGATTGCGAACACCTTCATGATCCTGGGGCTTGGCGCGGCGTGTGCCATCGTGCTGCTCGCGCAGTTGCTGACCAACCCGCCGGCCGACTACCTGCCCGCCGGGCAGACCGCTACCGCCAGCAAGCATCTGGCCGCACGCAAGGACACGGACTGGCACGAGATGCTGCGTACGCCGCAGTTTTATTTGCTGTGGCTGATGTACGTGCTGACGGCGTCGGCGGGCTTGATGGTGATTGCCAACGTGCCCCTGATCGCGAAGGAACAGGCGCACTGGGAGGCCGGCTTCGTACCGGTGATGCTCCTGGCCTTGTTCAACACCCTGGGGCGATTTGGCAGCGGTGCGTTGTCTGACCGGCTCGGGCGCACCAGCACCATGGTGCTGGCCTTCGCGTTGCAGGCGATCAACCTGTTCTTCTTCGCCCAGTACACCACCCCGATGTCGCTTGCCCTGGGCACCTCGCTGGTGGGGCTGTGCTACGGCACCATCTTTACCTTGATGCCCGCGGCAACGGCCGATTACTACGGCCTGCGCAATATGGGGGTGAATTACGGACTGGTGTTCACCGGGTTTGGCGTGGCGGGCGTGTTTGGTTCCTTGCTGGGCGGGCGTGTGCGGGATCTCTTCGGCTCGTTTGATCTCGCTTACCTGATCTGTGCCGGCATGCTGCTGGCGGCCGCAGTGCTGGCCTTTTTGCTGCGCAGCCCGCAAGCCCGTGATGCTCTGCCTGAAAGTGATCGCAAGGCGGCTTGAGGCCAACCCGCCGCGCTCTGATCAGGAAGGGCCGGGCAGCACGCATCGCGTGTAGCCCGGCCCTTTTTATGGGCGCCTGCTTCGGGTCGCATGACCGGATTTGACAGGCGAAACCCCGATTGCCGGGTACTATCCGCCTTTGCCTATTCCAAGAGAACTCTTTACGCATGCAACAGGAATTGAAAGAAGCGCCCCGGCGCGCGGTCATGGCAGCGGTGCAGCTGCCAAACGTAAGCGATACGGAATTCGACGCTTCGCTGACCGAGCTGCGCGAGCTGGCCAAAACACTGGGCTTTGTGGTGGTGCAGTGCTTTGTGCAGAAACGGGGGGGCTTCGATACGACCGGCTATCTCGGCGTGGGCAAGCGGCAGGAGATCCGTGACTACGTCACTGCCGCTCCGCGCCTCGAGGCGGACGAGGGCATCCCGCTCACCGCGCCGGAAAGCAGCGAGATCGACATGATCTTTGTCGACCACGAAATCTCGCCTTCCCAGGCCCGCAACCTGGAGCTGGAAACCGGCTGCGAGGTGATGGATCGCACCATGGTGATCCTGGAAATCTTCCATCGCAACGCGCGCAGCCGCGCCGCCAAGGCCCAGGTCGAGATCGCCCGCCTGGGCTACATGGCACCGCGCTTGCGCGAAGCGGCCAAGCTCGCCGGGCCGCAGGGGCGCCAGCGCAGCGGCATGGGCGGGCGTGGTGCCGGCGAATCGCATACCGAGCTGGACCGGCGCAAGATCCGCGACCGGATCGCCGAGTTGCAGCTCGAAATCGTCGCCATGGAGGCCGAGCGCAAGACCCAGCGCGCCCGGCGCCAGGGGCGTCAGAGTCTGGCGGGTGTGGCGCTGGTGGGTTACACCAACGCCGGCAAGTCGACCCTGATGCGTGCGCTGACGGGAAGCGAGGTGCTGGTCGCCAACAAGCTCTTCGCGACCCTGGATACCACCGTGCGTACCCTCTACCCGGAAAGCGTGCCGCGCGTGCTGGTCAGCGATACGGTCGGCTTCATCAAGAATCTGCCGCACGGCCTGGTTGCCTCCTTCAAATCCACGCTCGACGAAGCGCTCGATGCCTCGCTGTTGCTGCACGTGATCGACGCCAGCGATCCGGGCTTCGAACGTCAGCGCGAAGTGACCGACGCGGTGCTGGCCGAGATTGGCGCCGACGAAGTGCCCCGGCTGCGCATCTTCAACAAGATCGACCATGTGGGCGACGCCGACGCACAAGCCGCCCACACGGCGGCCTTGCAGGCGCAGTACCCCGATTGCATCGTGATGAGCGCGCGCCGCCCGGAAGACGTGGCCAGGCTGCACAAGCGCATCGTCGCCTTCTTCCAGCAAGACCTGATCGAAGCCCAAGTCCACCTGCCCTGGTCCGCCCAGCAACTGCGCAAGGAACTCTATGCCCAGTGCGAGGTGCTCGACGAGCAGGGCGACGAGACGGGGGCCCTCTTCCGCGTGCGGGGCGAGCCGGAGGCGATCGAACGCTTGCAGGCGCTGGCGGGGGGGGCGACTGCCGCCTCACCGGCGGACGAATAGGGCTCAGACGGCATCAACGGAAGGGTGCCTGCAGAACCGCACCCGGCAAGCATCTTCAGCATGCTTGCCTGAAGGCGCCCGCCGTACGGCTGTTTTGCGCTTGGCATGCTGAAGAGGCTTGCTGGGTGCGCCTTTCCAGCTGGGTATTCTCGCTTCGGCTGAAAGACCTCGGCTAGAAACGGTAGCCTCGGTGCCGTCGTCCCCGCGTCGGCGGGGACCCAGCGTCTTTCACGCCACTGGATTCCCGCCTGCGCGGGAATGACGGGATGGGCGGCGCAGCCTTACTTCGACTTGCTTTGCTGCCGCTTGTAGTTCGCCAGGAAGAAGCTCGGGTCCAGGTTGGTCTGAACTTTCTCCATCATGTAGAGCTTGTCGTCGTTGTTCTTGGCAGGTTCGACCAGGTAGGGTTGCAGAATGTCGCCGCGATACCAGGTGCCAGGGTTGTAGATGGTGAACCACTGCGTGCCGCCGGGCTTGTGTACCTCGGTGGTCACGTACTTGTACGCCTCGCATTTCGTGGTGTCACACTTCTTGGTGTGCAGGTAGATCTTGCCATCCTGATCATTGTCGATACCGCTCACCTTGATCAGGAACTTGTTGTCGCTCTCAGGGCCGTAGCGCAGCATCTGGACGGTATAGGTGCCCGCCTTGTACTCGTAAATGTACTTGCCGACCTCAATGTCTGAAGCATGCGCAACGCCCATGGCAAACAGGCAGGCGAGCGCAGACAGGATTCTTTTCATTTGGAAACTCCTCTGGGGGTTGTATTCAGCGCAGAACCGTTCATGAGAACGTAATGCCCGCCAAGCATATCAGGCGATTTCTGTTTTACCTCGTAACCACTTCCTGCGGCGGATGGCAGGTCGGCGGGCGTTTCCGGCGAGACGGTGCTAAGGGGCGCGAGCCTGCAGAAAGCCACGGCGGACAAGGGTCTCCGCGATGCGCGGCGTTGCGCCTAAGTCTCGTTCTGGTCGCTATCGACGGTGTAGAAATCGAGGTCAAACGCGAGTCCGAGCTGCGCCGCTTGTCGGATCTGCTCGCGATCAAAGTGCTGGCCGTGCCCCGTCTGCGGGAAATGGCCGACGCAGACCAGCGTCAGGTCGTAGTCGATCCACAGCAAGCGGAGGGCATCCGCTTTCGCCTTGAGGCGAAGGAACAGGAGTTCGATATGTTGGTTGAGCGGGTGCGTGTCGTCGAGGCCGCTGTACAGCATCCAGCGCATCTGCCTGCGCGGCCGGCCCGTTCGGCCATTCATCTCGCCCACATTCCAGGCTTCCGAAGGCTGCAGGCCCAGCACTTCGGTAATATTTTCATGTGTGCCGGGGCCCGTGATGCTGACGTAAGCGTACTCGCGAATGGTGAGGGGGGTTGAGCACATTGTCTGGGTGGTCGGGGTAAATTACTGGGCCGTTGGATGCGGGAGGCTTGTGCCAGGCTCACGTGTCTTGCTTGAGTGGCGGGCCTGTGACCCGCCGCCAGGCCTGGCAAGCGATTTCGCGCTCACCCGGCATCAAGCCTGTGCGGCCGAGACCTTAGCGTGCGCCGTTGCACTTGCCGGGCTTCGCCATTTCGAGCTTCGCGACGGCGGCTTTTCCTTCGGCTTCCGGCATCTGCTCAAGACCCGCACCACCGACGAAGACCCCCAGCTTGATGTACTGGCGGATGAAGTACTGTTTGCCTGCGTCGAACATTAATTCCAGGGTGTTAGGCGAGAATTCGGACTCCGTGTCGAGCTGGTGCTTCTTGCCGCCGTCCACTTCGGCATAGAAAAACACATCCGGCGCACTTTCGCCGATGCACTTGCCGTCGATCCAGATGTCCTTCTTCAGCGCACGCCCAACGAAGCTGTCGCGATAAACATAAACGCCCGCCTTGCCAGCGCTGGGTGGGGCAAACGCTTTGGCTTGCGCGGAGTCTGCTTTGGACGCCATGTCCACCGAAGCACATCCAGAGATCAGCAGCGCGGCAGAGAGTGCCAGAACGGGAACAAACTTCATGGTGATAACCTCGTTTGAGAGAAAAAATCGGCATGCGAAGGGGATGAATGTTATCAGCATTCAGTCCTGGCGGGCTGCGCACTCGTCAAGGCGTGGTAGCGGCGAGGACCGCCTGAAGACGATCCAGATTCTGCTCGTTGGCCGGCTGCACGATGTGGGCGACTGCCGCTGCGACCTGGGGATCGTCGAAGGCCTGGCGCCAGTCGAGCCGGGTATGCCCCTCTGTCTCGGTCAGCGTGATGCTCAGAGTGAAGTCGGGTGCGCAGCAGTGCTTGATGACGATTCTATTGGCGGAGGTCTCGACAAAGCGACTCTCGTTGGCGTAGTCGGTGCCATCCGGCCCATGCATGACAAATTTCCAGCGCCCTTGTGGCTGGAATTCAAACAGCTCGAAGGTATTGCTGAACCCTCCGGGCCCCACCAGCGTGCGAGACAAGCCGGGTTGGCGAAGGCGGCAAAGATGTCCGCGGCGGGGCAAGGAAATACGCGGTGCGTGGTAAATACGCCATCGGGGCTGAGCGCTGTGGTCATTTTGAAAGGCTCTCCTGGTGATCGGGGCGGCGCACACCGCAGGAGGTGTGCAGGAATCGGATGGCTTGCGCGGCTGTCGTTATGGCGGAGTGGACTGGCCTGCGGCCGCTGGCGCGCTGGTCGCGGCGGGGGCGGGAGCGGGCATCGACTCGGCGGGTGTCGGGGGGTCCGCGCTGAGGGGGGCCGAAGCGCTTTCCGGGGCAGACTGTGCGGTGAAATCCTCTATCGCTGGAGAGGCTTCGGGCATGGGGTCTGGGCGCCTGGGGGTGGCTTGTGGCGCGGACTCGGCGGGGAAAATCTCCGGCAGCCAGCCGTGAATGCGCTGTAGCAGGCTGCTGAGCATGCCGGCGTTCTGCGGCGGCGTGAAGCGCGCCTTCGCGTCGATGAGGCGCTCGCGCAGGGCTTGCTGGAGGAACTCGCCCACGATGGGCAGCGCGCTGTGTGCGCCCTGGCCCCAATAGTCACTGCGCAGCGTAATCCTTCCGTCATTGAATCCGACCCATGCGCCGGCCACCAGTTGCGGGTGGGCGAGGATGAACCAACCGTCTGTGTTGTCCTGTGTGGTGCCCGTCTTGCCAGCAACGTCAGCGCGGATGCCGTAGCGTGAGCGGATCGCGCGGCCCGTACCGCGGTCTATCACGCCGCGCAAGGTGTCGATCAGGGTGTAGGCGGTATCGGCGGGCAGGGTGGTTTCGGGGGGCACGGCGGAGAATTCAGCGATCCGCTTGCCCTGGCGATCTTCAATGCGGGTGATGAGTTGCGGCTCGCGAAAACGACCCGCATCGGCGAGGGTGGCATACGCAGACACCATCTCTTTGAGACTGACCGGGCTCGTGCCCAAGGCCAGCGCGGGCACTGCTTCAAGCTTGCTTTGGCGTACCCCCAGCGCCTGGGCCAGGCGGATCACCTTGTCCGGCCCGACGCGCTGCATCACCTGGGCCGTAAGGGTGTTCTTCGAGTAGGCCAGGCCGTCAGCCAGGCTCATCATGCGGCCGCTGGGCGGGCCGCCATCGTTGGGGCGCCACACTCGCCGCCGCCAAGCGGGATTTCCACGGCCTCGTCGACGAGGGTGTCGCCGGGCTTCATGCCCTGCAGAAAGGCCGCGCCGTACACAAAGGGCTTGAAAGTTGATCCGGGCTGGCGCCGGGCTTGCTGTACATGGTCGAAGGCGCTCGTGCCGAAATCACGCCCGCCGACCCAGGCCTTGATCTGCCCATTGCGTGGGTCCAGGGCGAGGAAGCCGACTTCGAGCCGGGTCTTGTCTTCCCGCAGGGCGCGCATGAACTGCGCATCGGCGAGGAGCTGCCTGCTTGCCTCCTCCTCCGCCAGCCCGGCAGCCACTTGTTTGCGGTAGCTGTCTGACTCGCGAACGAGCGCCGTCGACAGGGCGGCGTTGGCGGCCCAGTTGCGGGGGCTCCACGCAGTGTTGGCGATTTGCTGAAGCTGCCCGGTCTGACGCGCGACAGCGCGATTGGCGAGGTTCTGCAAGGCTAGATCCAGGGTTGTGTGGATGACCAGGCCGTCGGCATAGATGTTGTAGTCATTGCGATCGGCCCAGGCGATGACTTGTTTGCGTACCTGCTGGGCGAAGAAGGGGGCCGGGCCTTCGGGCGCTTCTTGCCGTTCAAAATCCAGCTTGAGCGGCTTGCTCTTGAGTCCGTCGAACTTCTCGGCACCGAGCTTGCCGACTTTCACCATCTGCGCCAGCACGGTGTTACGCCGCTCCAGCGAGCGTTCCGGGTTCTGGACCGGGTTGTAATAGCTGTTGCCCTTGAGCATGCCGACCAGGGTAGCGGCTTCGAGCAGGTCAAGCTTGCGCGCCGAGGTGTCGAAATAGGTGCGGGCAGCCATCTCGATGCCATACGCGTTATAGAGAAAGGGCACGGTGTTGAGATAGGTTTCCAGGATCTCATCCTTGGAATACAGCGCTTCGATCTTGACGGCCGTGATCGCTTCTTTGAGTTTGCGCGTGAGGCTGGCCGAGCGGCCGATTTCTTCCGGGTAGAGATTGCGGGCGAGCTGCTGGGTGAGGGTGGAGCCCCCCTGGAGATCACCCGCCAGCGTGTACAGCATTGCGCCCACGGTGCGTCGCCAGTCGAGTCCATGGTGCTCGTAGAAACGGCGGTCTTCGGTGGCGATCAGGGCGGCGATCACATTGGGCGAGACCTCGCTGAGTTTGACCCAGTCGCTGACGCCGCGCTTGAATTCAGTGATGGTCTTGCCGTCGGCGGAAACGACGCGCGCCGGTTGTTCCTGCTTGGCGTTGCGGATGTCACGGATCCCCGGGGTAAAGGGGATCAGGACCACGGTGTAGAGCATCAGCAAAGCGGGCGGACCGAGGGCTGCACAGACCAGTGTGCGCCGGCTGGGGTGTCGCAGATGGGGCCATGCCCGCGAGAGTGTTCCCCTGAGCACGGCGGCAAGCCAGGCTGCAGCCAGCGCAATGCGGGAGAGGAGGGAGGAGGGAGCGCCTTGCATGCGCGAGAGTGTAGCCGCAGCAGAGGTGTGGTGACTACGCGCGCGCCTGTGCCGGGTCAGGTATTGTCAGTATCGCCTGCGTGGGCGCGAAGCCATTTGAGCAAGGTGCCGTAGAACAGCTTGGGGTTGATCGGCTTGGCGATGAAGTCGTTCATGCCCGCCTCCAGGCAGCGTTCCCGATCTTCACTGAAGGCGTTGGCCGTCATCGAGATGATTGGCAGCGAAGCCCCCGTGGGCTGCGCGCGGAGCTGGCGAGTGGCCTCATGCCTCCCATGCGCGGCATCTGCATGTCCATCAGGATCAGGCTGTAGTGTCCGGGCGGCGCTGCGCCGAATTTTGCGATGGCGTCGACGCCGTCGACGGCCAGATCGATCAGGAGCCCGGCGCTGGCAAGAAACTCCTCGGCCACTTCCTGATTGAATTCGTCATCCTCAACCAGCAGTATCCGTGTGCCGCTAAACGCCGTGCGTATCTGGTGTTCCGCGTCGTTCTCGCTTGCCAGCGTCGACAGGGCCGGGGCAGCGATTTTTGCCAGTGTCGCACTGAACCAGAACGTGCTGCCCGCGCCGGGTTCGCTGCGAACGCCGGTGGCTCCTCCCATCAGGCTTGCCAGGCGCTGCGTGATCACCAGGCCGAGACCCGTGCCGCCGAAATTCCGGGTCGTCGAGGCGTCTCCCTGCTCGAAGGCGGCGAACAGGCGTCGCTGCGTATCGGCCTCGATGCCGATGCCTGTATCGCTGACTTCAAAGCGCAGCACCACGTCCTCAGGCTCGTCGCGCTCGATCAGTGTGCGCAGGACGACGGAGCCTTCCTCGGTGAATTTCACCGCATTACTGGCAAGGTTGAGGTAAGCCTGGGTGAGGCGGGTCGCGTCGCCCAGCAGGCAGGCGGGCAAATCCGCGCATTCCGCGCGCAGCGAGATGCCTTTCTGCTGGGCGGACTCGGTCAGCATCGATACCACGTTCGTGGTGATGACTTGCGGGTCCAGCTCGCGTGCGTCCAGAGCGAGTCGGCCTGCCTCGATCTTGGAGAAGTCCAGCACATCGTTGATGATCGACTGCAGGTGCCGGCCCGCCGTGGCGATCTTGTCGAGTTTTTCGGCCTGTGGCGGCGCCAGGGGCTCACGCCGCAACAGATAGGTGAGCCCGAGGATGGCGTTCATCGGCGTGCGGATCTCGTGACTCATGTTCGCCAGAAACTCGGACTTCGAGCGCGTTGCGGCCTCCGCGGCTTCTCGCGCCTGATGCAAGGTCGCCATGGCTTGCTGTTCGATGCTGATGTCTTCAACGATCATGATCGCCCCCGGTCTGGCGCGCCGGGGTCAAGCACTTGCCCGTGCAGGCGTGCCCAGAACAGGCTGCCATCTTTCTTGACCAGCTGCGTTTCGTGGATGCTTGTCGTGCCGCAGCGGGGCGAGAAAACCGTGTTCACCGCGCTTGCAAAACTGGCGTCATCGGCAAACCAGCTGCGGGCTGAGCGGCCATTGAACTCGCCAGGCGCATAGGCAAAAATTTCTTCCAGCCGGCTGTTGCAACGTTCAATCGTTTGCGCGCGGACCAGTACGATGCCAACGCTGGCAGCATTGAAAATGGCGCGTTGCTCGTCATAGGCGTCTTGTAGTTGAAACTCCAGCGTCTTGCGCTCGGTCAGGTCGGTGTGGGTACCCACGGCCCGGCTTGCCGCGCCCCGTCGGCTCGCGCTGACGACCTGGCCGCGACTCAATATCCACCGGTAGCTTCCATCGGCGGCGCGGAGCCGGAACTCCTGCTCAAAATGCCCTGCCGACGCTTTCATTTCTGCCAGTGCGTTCAGGACCGTCGTGTGATCGGCCGGGTGGAGCAGGTCGAGCCACAAAGCTTCGATCCGGTTTTCCAATGCGTTGCTGGGATAGCCCAGCATTCTGAAATAAGTCGTGTTGCAGTAAAGCTCGCCAGTTTCGATATTCCAGTCCCACAAACCATCGTTGCTGGCGTCCAGCGCCAGGACAATCGCTCTTCGCTGATCCGGAGCTGATCGGCCAGTTGCCGCGAGTGGGTGACATCGATGAAGGTGGCCAGCAGTCCATCACCGAGAACTCTTGCGCTGATCAACATGACAAGCTGATGGCCGTCCGTGCGCTGGATGCGGTATTCGTGGGCGAGGATGTCGCAGTTCTCACGCATGGCCTTGCCGACTTCGGCCTCCCATTCCGTCCGGGCGTGGCGGCGGTAGTCCGGATCCGGGTAGGCCAGCTGCCACCATTCTTCGAGGGTGGGCAACTCGTCTCGCGTGTAGCCAAACGTCTCGTAAAAACGCGTATTCGCGACTTCCAGTTGATCGGCGACGAGATAGACCATTGGGATGGGTGCTGCCTCAAAAAGCGCTCGGAATCGCTGGTCGCCCGCCGCGATCAACGCCGCTTCCTTGGCGAGTGCCAGCGCCCGTTCGGACTCGATCCGGTGGGTCACGTCGCGTGACAACACGAGATAGCGCTGTTCCGGCGTGCCGGACCGGACGCAGGTCGCCGAGAGCTCGAACCAGTGCGGCTCTCCCGCGATCTCAAGGCTGATCAGGCGGCCATAGTTGCTACCGGTGCGGCGTGCGCCTGCCAGTGCGCCATGCACCTCGGCGGCGGCAGCGGCCGGGAGTACTTCATCAACATGCCTGCCGATCAGCTCACTCTTCGGGGCGGCCAGAAGGCTGTCGCGACTGGCATACACATCCAGATATCTGCCCTGTCCATCCAGCTCGAACAGCAAGTCAGGGATCGCCTGCAGTGTGGCGGCGAGGTGCGCCTTGGCGAGTTCGGTATCGCGCTGAGCCGCGCTCAGCTCGGCCAGCGCGTGATTGAGCTCTCGCGTGCGCGCCGCGACCTGCCGGCGGAGGAGTTGTGTCCAGAGTGCCAGCACCCCGCCTAGGCCCAGCAGGATGAGCAGCGCGAGGCCGAGCGCGCGGAGGTGAGGGGCAAAACGCAAGGGCGTGCCGAGCCACTTCTCGCGCAAGCTGTCGCGTTCGGCCTCGGTAATGCGCGTCATCCCGTCTTCGACGAGCGCCAGCGTTGCCAGTTCCCCTTGCGCACTGCGCGGTGAAACTGCCCCTGGTAGAGCTGAAAGGCCTTGCGATACGCTTCTTGCGCGTGCAGCTGATAGAGATAGAAGTTCGCGGGCGACTCATCCAGGCAGAACAGCTTGATCTCCTGATTCTTTGCCGCGCCGATCAGCTCAGCATAGTTGCGGTAATACTTCAGCGACTGGATGCCGTGGCGCAGCAGTTCGTCAACGCAGGCATTGCCTTGCTGCACACCAATCTGGAAGCCGTGCAGGGTGCTGACATCCTGGATGCCGCTGATCGAGGTATGGCTGTAGATGGACACCGGCAGATCCGCGTACGGCGCCGAAAAATCATATAGCGGCTCGCGCGAGGGTGTGCGGTAGATCATGTCGATCACATCGGCATCACCTTGCAACAGGCGCGCCTGCGCCTCGGCCCAGTTGGTGGCGGTCAGCTGCACCGGCACGCCGGTCTTGCGTGACCACAAGGCCCACAAGTCGACCAGATAACCGGTTTGCTTGCCGTCTGCGTCGCGGAAAAGATAAGGCGGAAAGTTGTCGTCACTGATGACACGGAGCGTGCCAGGGACCGATGTCTCCCCGACGCTGACGCCCAGGCAGACGCCAGCAGGCAGGCCACGCATGCGACGCGCAGCGCATGGGTGAGCAGTGATCGGAAGTCTGGCTTCTTGGCGGCCATGTGTACCTTTGGGTCATCAGTTCTGGCACCACCTCCGTCAGCCGGGTGTGCCCCAATCCGTCGCTTCGATCATCAATGATCGCCCAGCCGAGATTGCGTGATCCGCCCATCCGGGCAGACGCGTGGATCATGGGCCGGCGTCGTGCGCCAGGCCAATGGTCTCGCCTCAGGTCTGCGTCAAAAGCGCCAGCACGGACAGGCCCTGCAGCGGCCGCTTGCGTAAGGTGTGCGAGAGGCTGCCACCCGGCATTCAAACCTGTGCAGGGGTGCCTCGACCTGCACCACAGCAAAAAGGGGACTACATGGAACTGACACGTGCGACGATCGCGCAGGTCAAGCGGCTGACCGAGATTTCGAAAGCGGCATTTGATTCCGATCTATCCGTCGGCGCGCCCGGGCCGGGCGGCCCGCCAGGGTATGACGAAGAGAAGTGGCTGCAGCAGCAAGTGCAACAAGGCGCTGCGTATGCCATTGTTATTGATGATGTGCTGATCGGCGGGGCGCTGGTGTTCCGCGACCGGCGAGTCCCCTCGGTCATGGAGCTGGGACGTGTTTTCATCGACCCGGCGTTTCACCGTCAGGGCCAAGGTCTTGCCGCGATGCATGCGCTGGAAAGACACTTTCCGGACATCCAGCGCTGGCGGCTCGACACCCCCAGCTGGAACACCCGCACCCGAGCGTTCTATGAAAAGCTCGGCTACGTGATCACGCGTCGGAGTCGGGGCTTCCTGTTCATGCAGAAAGACATGGCCTGAGCAGGCTCCAAAGAAAATGCCCCGGCTTCCGGGGCATCTGTGACCTGCCCACCACTGCGTCTAGTGTTGGGGCGGCAGGAAGGGGATGGTTTCTTTCTCGTGCTTCTTCGCCTGCTTCAACTGTTTCTTCTCCTTGGCGGAGTGCGCCGGCGTTTTCTTGCTCTCCTTGTTGCCGTGCTGTTCCTTGTGGCTCATGGTGATCTCCTTCTGGATGAATCTTTGAACAGCGCTGAATCGTGTGTGCGAACCGCGAAGCCTGGAAGCTCCGACCGTTTCACTATAGGCGTGATTCCGCGAGCCGCCGCCCGATCGGTACCTTTGGATGGTTTCCAGCGCCGGACGGTCGTCGGTTCAGGGTTTTGACGACGCCCGGTGCCAGCGCTTGAGCAGCAGGGCGTTGCTCACCACGCTGACGCTGGAGAAGGCCATCGCTGCGCCCGCGATCACCGGGTTGAGCAGGCCCGCGGCGGCGAGCGGGATGCCGATCAGGTTGTAGATGAAGGCCCAGAAGAGGTTCTGGCGGATCTTGGTGGTGGTGCGGCGCGAGATGTCGATAGCATCCATCACCAGGCGCGGGTCGGCGCGCATCAGGGTGATGCCGGCTGCATGCATGGCGACATCGGTGCCGCTGCCCATGGCGATGCCGACGTCGGCCGCGGCGAGTGCGGGGGCGTCGTTGATGCCATCGCCGAGCATTGCGACCGGGCCGTACTGCTGGCGCAGGGCCTCGATGGTGCGGGCTTTCTCGGCGGGCAGGATTTCGGCGCGCAGGTCTTCGATGCCCAGCTGGGTGGCGATGGCCGTGGCGCTGCGGGCGTGATCGCCGGTGAGCAGCGCGGTGTGGATGCCTGCGGCCTTGAGTGCGGCAATCGCGGCGAGGGACTCGGGCCGGGCGGCGTCGCCGAAGGCGAACAGGGCGATCAGGCGGGGTGCTACGCCCAGCGCGGCCAGCCAGGAGACGGTGTGGCCGCGCGCCTGATGGGCCGCGGCACGCTCGGCTAGCTGCACGGCATCGAAGCCCAGTTCGCTCATCCACTTGAGGCTGCCCAGGGCGTAGGCCTGGCCGTCGATCTCGCCCTGAATGCCGCGCCCGGCCTCGGCCTTGATGCCGGTGGCGCGGAGGGCATCGGGGATGTCTTTGGCGGCGGTGAGGATGGCGTGGGCCAGCGGGTGCTCGCTGCCCGCCTGGAGGGCAGCGGCGATGCCTAGCCCGGATGAAGCCTGCAAGGCGGAATCCGGGGATGGGGCGTCACTTCCCGGATTCCGCTGCGCTTCATCCGGGCTACCACACCACCCCCAACGCGCACCCACTGCCTTCCGGGCGGCTTCGGCGGCGCCCCCCCGGGGGGGCGGGGGCCCGGCGGGGGGGGGGGCGGGCCGCGGGTTCAATGGCCATCAGCGTCGGTTTGCCGAGGGTGAGGGTGCCGGTTTTGTCGAAGGCGACGACCTGGATGCGGTGGGCGATTTCGAGGGCTTCGGCGTCACGGATCAGGATGCCGTGGCGAGCGGCGACGCCGCTGCCGACCATCATCGCGGTGGGCGTGGCGAGCCCGAGCGCACAGGGGCAGGCGATCACGAGTACCGCGACGGCGTTGAGCAGGGCCTGTTGCCAGTCGCCTTGGGCAAAGCCCCAGCCGAGCAGGGTGAGGGCGGCGATGGCGAGCACCACCGGCACGAAGACGGCGGCGACGCGGTCGACCTGATGCTGGATCGGCGCCTTTTTGGCCTGGGCGCTTTCCACCAGTTCGATGATGCGCGCCAGCGCGGTCTGTGCGCCCACGGCGGTGGTGCGCAGCGCGATCAGGCCTTCGCCATTGATGGCACCGCCGATTAGCACCGCGCCCGGCGCCTTGGCCACCGGCAGGCTCTCGCCGGTGATGAGCGCTTCGTCGACCTGGCTCTCGCCTTCGATCAACACGCCATCCACCGGGATGCGTTCGCCGGGGCGCACCACGACGATGTCACCTGTGGCGACGCGGCCGATCGCGACTTCCGATTCGCCTTCGGCATTGCGGATGCGCGCGGTTTCGGGGCGCAGCGCCTGCAGAGCGCGGATCGCGGCGGTGGTCTGGCGCTTGGCCCGGCCTTCCAGCCATTTGCCGAGCAGCACCAGGGTGATGACGACGGCCGAGGCTTCGAAATACAGATGGGCGCTGTGCCCGCTCACCAGCAGATAGTGGCTGAGGCCGTAGGCCGCGCTGGTGCCCAGCGCCACGAGCAGATCCATATTGCCGCTGCCCGCGCGCAAGGCCGGCCAGGCGGCGCGGTAGAAACGCGCGCCGAACACGAATTGCACCGGCGTGGCCAGCAGCGCTTGCAGCCAGCCCGGCAGCATCCAATGCCAGCCGACCAGCTCGCCTAGCATCGGCGCCATCAAGGGCAGGCTGAGCAGGGCGCTGGCGATCAGCGCGAAGGCGGGCCAGGCACTGCCTGAAGAGGCTTGCTGCGCTTGGGTTTCGCGGGCGTTGCCTTCAAAACCCGCGCGCTGCAAGGCTTTCACGAGGGGGGCGATATCCGCATCCAGCCGCGTGTGCACGCGGGCGGTTTCGCTGGCGAGATTGACCTCCACCTCGGTGACGCCCTCGACCACGCCCAAGGCCTTTTCGACGCGGGCCACGCAGCTCGCGCAGGTCATGCCGCGCACTTCCAGATCGAGCTTTTTCACGGGCACGTCGAAGCCGGCGCGCTGGATGGTTTGAGCACGGCATCCAGCGTCAGCGCCGCTTCACCCTGGACGCTGGCACGCTCGCTGGCGAGATTGACGCTGGCATCCTTCACGCCGGGCGTGGCGCGCAGCATCTTCTCCAGCCGGGTGGAGCAGGCG
Source organism: Uliginosibacterium sp. (assembly GCA_016718265.1). GTDB lineage: Bacteria > Pseudomonadota > Gammaproteobacteria > Burkholderiales > Rhodocyclaceae > Uliginosibacterium. The sequence goes on from JADKDZ010000009.1 coordinate 38,807, forward strand.
GCGCAGGTCATGCCGGCGATGGGCAGGCTGAAGGATTGGCTGAGCGGGGGAGTGTTCATGGCGACAGGCTCTGAAAGAAGCCTTGAGCCTACTCCAGTCGCGTGTGCGATGGGAGATCGAAGCGGGGAAAGACACTGGAGGGAACGATGGGCGTGGCTGGCGTTTGCTTGCCCATGTGCGCCCTGTCTCTGGGGGCACACGCCTGCCGACCCCGTCATCTCTGCGCAGGCTGGGCCTTAGAAGCTGTCTACGATCTTCTCTTTGTCATTGATTCACCCTTCGACAGGCTCAGGGCGAACGGTTTTGAGGAATTCGCGGCGCTCAAACCCCGTTCGTGCTGAGCCTGTCGAAGCATGAACGGGCGCCTGGACCGAGTTCAGCATGACAACAAAAGATCGTGAACTGCCTCTGATAGGTTTGGCCCTTAACGAGAGTGAAAAGTGGGGCGAAAATTTTCGTGCCTTCGTGAGAGCGAAGAACGCAGCACACGAAGACACGAAGCCGCTCACCCCTTCGAACCCTCAGGGCGAACAGCTTCTCGTCTGCTGCGGTTTTCTAGCTAATTGAAGGCCGGCCTCAGTGCGCGTGCGCCTTGGGGGGTGGCGGCGCCCAGCGCGCCGACCGGCACGTCTACCTTGATCTCACCCGCCTTCTCGAACTTCAGGGTGAGGGGGAAGTTTGTGCCTTCTTTCAGCGGCGCCTTCAGGTCGATGAACATGATGTGCAGGCTGCCGGGCTTGAGCTCGGTGGTGGCGCCGGCGGGCAGTTCGATGCCCTTGTCCAGCTTGCGCATGCGCATCACTTCACCGTCCATGACCATGGTGTGCAACTCCACCACGGCCGAGACATCGGCGGCCGCGCCGATCAGGCGGTCGGCGTCGCCCGTATTCTCGATCTTGAGAAAACCGCCGCCGGCCGCTGCGCCGGGTGCGGTGGCGCGCGTCCAGGGATGAATGATCTTGAGCGCGCCCAACTGGTAATCGTGGGCCCAGGCATTGCCCGCCAGCAGCAAGGCGGCGGTGAACAGGAATTTTGCGAACATCGGATTCTCCGGTTTGAATGTGAGGAAGCCGCCGCCCGGATCGGGCAGCACGGCAAAGCGCGGGGAGAATCAGGCCAAGGGCGGCGCGCGGGATTGAAAATGCGGCCAGTCGACGCGGGTGAAATAGCGCGGCAGCGGACGTTCGGGTTGTACGGATACCCTGCTGGAGAGCCGCGCCAGATGGTCGTGTACAGGGGGTGTCAGCGCAAAGTGAGCACCGGCAAGGCAGAGCGGGCAGCTTGCCTGTAGCGCCTTGTCTGGTGCGCCTTCTGGCAGGGTGTCTTCGGGAACGAAAACGAGCTGGCCCGGGGTGAGCGCGGAGCAGAGCATCACCGTATAGCCCGCCACGGGCTGCATGGCGTGCAGCAGCGGCAGCCAGGCGTGGGCAATCAGCGCGAGGACGGCGAGCCAGCAGATCGGGCGAGGGGAGCGGTTGGGGCGGCGCATGGCGTGTTTTGTGTTTGCCGGCATTATGCCCAAAACGCGGGCGTTCAAGCCAAGGGCGCGCCGCGCCGTTATGCTCTAGCACCTATGCCCCGGGGAGAGTCACGATGTTCGAATCCGCTGAAGTTGGCCATGTCATCGACAAGAAAACCTTTCGCAAGGAGGAAGACGCGCTGCGTGCCGAGCTGCTGCTGGCGCAGAACGCCTTGCGCGAGCTGGGCAAGTTCCCGGTGGTGCTGCTGATCTCCGGCGTGGATGGGGCGGGCAAGGGCGAGACGATCTCGACGCTCTACGAATGGATGGACCCGCGCTACTTGTCGACGCTGGCCTTTGCCGAGCCGAGCGACGAAGAGCGCGAACGCCCCTTCATGTGGCGTTACTGGCGGGCGCTTCCGCCCAAGGGCCGGATCGGGATCTTCTCCGGCTCCTGGTACTCGATTCCGATTGCCCAGCGCATCGCCCGCGAGATGACGCGCGGCGGCCTGGATAACCGGCTCGACCAGATCAACCACTTCGAATCGATGCTGGTGAATGAAGGCGCGCTGGTGCTGAAATTCTGGTTCCACCTCTCCAAGGACGGGCAGAAAGTGCGCCTCAAGAAGCTGGAGAAAGACCCGCGCACCGCCTGGCGGGTGACGAAACTCTCCTGGGAGCGGACCAAGACTTATGACGATCTGCAAGACGTGGCCGGCCACGTGCTGCGGGTGACGAATACCGCCTGGGCGCCGTGGACGATTGTGGATGGCACCGACGACAACTACCGCAATCTGCGCGTGGGCAAGGCTTTGCTCGAAGCGCTCAAGCAGCGCCTGGCGAGCGGTGCCCCCAAAACCGTGGCGGTGGCGCCGCCCATCGCGCCGCGCATCGATGATCGCAATGTCATCAGCGCACTCGATCTCTCGCAGGCGCTTTCCGACAAAACCTACGAGCGTGAACTGGCGAAATGGCAGGGCCGGCTGCTGGAACTTTCTCGTGACAAGCGCTTCGCCAAGCATTCGCTGGTGCTGGCCTTCGAGGGCATGGATGCCGCCGGCAAGGGGGGCGCGATCCGCCGCATCACCGCCGCGCTCGATCCGCGGCAATACCAGATCATTCCGATTGCAGCGCCCACCGATGAAGAACGCGCCCAGCCCTATCTGTGGCGATTCTGGCGGCATATGCCGCGCCAGGGCCGGGCGACGATTTTCGATCGATCCTGGTACGGCCGGGTGCTGGTCGAGCGCATCGAGGGCTTTTGTGCCGAGGCCGACTGGCTGCGTGCCTACGCCGAGATCAATGATTTCGAGCATGAGCTCGTCGAAGCCGGTGCGGTGGTGCTGAAGTTCTGGCTGCAGATCGATGCCGAGGAACAGCTGCGGCGCTTCAAGGAGCGCGAGCAGATTGAGCACAAGCGCTTCAAGATCACGGCGGAAGACTGGCGTAACCGCGACAAGTGGGATGCCTATCAAACCGCCGCCGTCGACATGATCGACCGCACCAGCACGGGCAAGGCGCCGTGGATCGTGGTCGAAGCCAATGACAAGAACTTCGCCCGGGTGAAGATTCTGCGGGCGCTGTGCGAGCGGCTGGAGGCGGTGCTGAAGGCCGACTGAAATCCGGCCGCGAAAGCGGTCTGTGCGAGGATAATGCGCAGACCGTTTTCAAGAAGGATGATTCATGGCGCGATTCCTCCCCGAGCCGGCGTGGACCCACGGCACCCCGCCGCGCATCGGCGTGCTGCTCGTCAACCTCGGCACGCCCGAGGCTGCCACGCCCCAGGCCGTGCGAACCTATCTCGCCGAGTTTCTGGCCGACCCGCGCGTGGTCGAGATTCCGCAGGCGCTGTGGTGGCTGATCCTGCATGGCATCATCCTGCGTACGCGGCCGGCGAAATCCGCCGAAAAATACGCCCGGATCTGGACGGCGCAAGGCTCGCCACTGCGCCTGCATACCCAGAATCAGGCCAAGATGCTGGCCGGCTATTTCGCCCAGGCCGGCGTGCCCGATCTGCAGGTGGAATACGCCATGCGCTACGGGCAGCCCAGCGTCGAGCAGGGGCTGATGAATCTCAAGGCGCGGCATTGCGCGCAGATTCTCGTCGTGCCGCTCTATCCGCAGTATGCCTCCAGCACCACCGGCAGCGTGTTCGATGCCGTCGCGCAGGCCGGGCAGCGCATCCGCAATCTGCCGGAGATCCGCTTCGTGCGGGGCTTTCACGATCACCCGGCCTATATCGCCGCACTGGGCCAGCGCCTCTTCGCGCACTGGCAAACCGAAGGTCGCCCCGACAAGCTGGTGATGAGCTTTCACGGCGTGCCCAAGTACACGCTCGATAAAGGCGACCCCTATTTCTGCGAGTGCCAGAAGACCGCTCGCCTGCTGGCCGAATACCTCGCCTTGAAGCCTGAGGACTACCAGGTGACGTTTCAATCGCGCTTCGGCCGCACCGAATGGCTCAAGCCCTATACCGAGGCCACGCTGAAGGCGCTGGCGGCGCAAGGGGTGAAAACGGTCGACGTCGTGTGCCCCGGTTTTGTGTCGGACTGCCTCGAAACCCTGGAAGAAATCGCCATCGAAGGCAAGGCGACTTTCCTCGCCGCAGGGGGGAAATCCCTAAGGGCGGTGAGCTGCCTCAATACGCAGCACGACTTCATCGTCGCGCTACGCACGATTGTGCAATCCCACATTCAGGACTGGCTGGACCGCCCCAAGCCGGACAAGGACGCGCTGGCCCGCTCGGCCTTGCGCGCCGGGCGGATGGGCGGGGCCTGACGCACCCCTGCCGTCGTCCCTGCGCAGGCGGGAAGTCGGTGACTTCCCCCCAGTGACTTTCCCCCGAAGAAACTCCCACGCCACTGGATTCCCGCCTGCGCGGGAATGACGGGGTTGGAGCTTGCGCGTTTGTGGGAATCAGAAGCCTGGAATGGCCGAGCCTGCTACCCCCGTCGTCCCTGCGCAGGCAGGGACCCAGTGACTTCGCCCCCAGTGACTTTCCCCAGGGTCTTGTTCCCGACGAAGCAACCAAGCCACTGGATTCCCGCCTGCGCGGGAATGACGGGCGCACGGGGGGCACCTCATTGAAAAAAGGCGGCCCGCGGGCCGCCTTGTCACGACATCAGTGCCGTATCAATCCGACTCGGCCCGCTTGATGCGGCGCTGGCGCACGCCTTCGGCGAGGATATCGAGCAGGGTGATGGTGTCGTCCCAGCCGATGCAGGCGTCGGTCACGCTCTTGCCGTATTCCAGCGGCTTGCCCGGCGCGGCATCCTGCCGGCCTTCGGCCAGATTCGATTCGCACATGATGCCGAAGATGCGTTCCTCACCCGCGGCCATCTGGCTGGCCACGTCGCGCGCCACGTCGATCTGCAGTTTGTACTGCTTGCGGCTGTTGGCATGCGAGAAGTCCACCATCACCTTGGCGGCGACGCTGGCGGCGGCCAGCTCCTTGCAGACCTTGTCGACGCTTGCCGCGTCGTAGTTCGGCTCTTTGCCGCCACGCAGGATGACGTGGCAATCCTCGTTGCCGGCCGTCGAGACGATGGCCGAGTGGCCCGCCTTGGTCACCGAGAGGAAGTGGTGCGGTGCGGCCGCGGCCTTGATCGCATCCACCGCGATCCGCACATTGCCATCGGTGCCGTTCTTGAAGCCGACCGGGCAGGAGAGGCCCGAGGCCAGCTCGCGGTGCACCTGGCTTTCCGTGGTGCGGGCGCCGATGGCCCCCCAGGCGATCAGGTCGGCGATGTATTGCGGCGTGATCATGTCGAGGAATTCGGTGGCGGCCGGCAAGCCCAACTCGTTCACTTCCCACAGCAGCTTGCGCGCCAGACGCAGGCCGTCGTTGATGCGGAAGCTGTTGTCCATGCTGGGGTCGTTGATGAGCCCCTTCCAGCCAACGGTGGTGCGGGGCTTTTCAAAATACACCCGCATCACGACCAGGATGTCGTTCTGCAGGCGGTCGGCCTGCGCCTTCAGTTTTCTGGCGTAATCCACCGCGGCCGCCGGATCGTGGATCGAGCAGGGGCCGACGATGACCAGCAGGCGGTCGTCCGCACCGTGAATGATGCGGTGGATGGCCTGCCGGGCGTCAAACGTGGTTTGCGCGGCCTGGGCAGTGGCCGGAAACTCGCGCAGGACGTGGCCGGGCGGGAGCAGTTCCTTGATTTCGCGGATCCGGACATCGTCGATGTGGTGCAGGGTTGAGGCGTTCATGTTCGTCGTTCTGGCAGGGGCAAAGGGCGTAATTCTAGCCTAGCAAGCCGCCGCTGCAGCGATGTCTGCACGTCGCGGGGCGCGCGGGGCATCGTGCTACCATCGCCCGGCCCCTTTTTTGCACCTGCCATGCCTGATATTGCCGCCCACTTTGGCCCCGATGGTTCGCTGGCCCGTTTGATCCCCGGATTTCGCGCGCGCCCGCAGCAAGTCGAGATGGCGGAAGCCATTGCGCGGGCCATCAAGGGTAATCGTGTCCTGGTGGCCGAGGCCGGCACGGGCACGGGCAAGACCTTCGCCTACCTCGTCCCGGCGCTGCTCTCGGGCGGCAAGGTGATCATCTCCACCGGCACCAAAACCCTGCAGGACCAGCTCTTCCACCGCGATCTGCCGGCCGTGCGCAAGGCGCTCAAAGTGCCGGTGAGCGTGGCGCTCCTCAAGGGGCGGCAGAATTACGCCTGCCACTACCACATCGAGCATGCGCTGGCGGAAGGGCGCTTCCACAATCGCGAAGACGCGACTCACATCCGCACGATTTCGAAGTGGCTGCTGCAGACCCAGACCGGCGACAAGTCCGAATGCCTGGGCGTGGCCGAGGATGCCACGGTGTGGCTGGCGGCGACCTCCACGCGCGACAACTGCCTGGGCCAGGACTGCCCGAACGCCAAGGAATGCTTCGTGATGGCCGCGCGGCGCACCGCGCAGGAATCCGACGTGGTGGTGGTCAATCACCACCTGTTCTTTGCCGACGTGATGCTGCGCGACGAAGGCATGGGCGAACTGCTGCCCGCCTGCAACACCGTGGTCTTCGACGAAGCGCACCAGCTGCCGGAAACCGCCAGCATGTTCTTTGGCGATTCGGCCTCCACCGGCCAGCTGCTCGATCTGGCCCGCGACACCCGCACCGAGGCACTGATCGCCGCGCGCGACTTTCCGCCGCTGCAAGAGGCGACCCGCACACTGGAGAAAGCCGCCCGCGATCTTCGTTTGGCGATTCCTGGCGAGAACGCCCGCCTGAGCTACGAGCAGATTGCCGAACGGCCGGATTTCCAGGCCGCGCTGGATGCGGTCGAAACCGAGCTGGAGAAGTTCGTCGAGCTGGCCGAATCGCAAGCCGAGCGCTCCGAAGGGCTGGAGAAATGCTGGCAGCGCGCCACCGAGCTGCATACGCGGGTCGGCAACTGGCGGCGCCTGAATCAGCCGGAAACCATTCGCTGGGCCGAGGTGTTCAGCCAGTCTGCCTCGCTCAACACCACGCCGCTGCGCGTGGCCGATATCTTCCGCAAGCAGATCGAAGGCAATGCCAAGAGCTGGATCTTCGCCTCGGCCACGCTGGCGGTGGGCAAGAGCTTTGGCCATTACTGCGGCGAGCTGGGCCTGGATGCGCTCGACCCGCCACCGGATACCGGCATGTGGGGCAGCCCCTTCGATTATGCCGAGCAGGCCATGCTGTATGCCCCGAGCAATATGCCGGACCCCAATAGCCCGGATTTCATCGACGCCGTAATCGAGGCCGCGATGCCGGTGATCCGCGCCGCGCAAGGCCGCGCCTTCGTGCTGTGCACCTCGCTGCGCGCCATGCAGCGCATCCACGAAGGCCTGGAATCGCGCTTCCACCGCCAGGCGCTCGATTTCCCGCTGCTGCTGCAAGGCCAGGCCTCGCGCAGCGAGCTGCTGGAGCGCTTCCGCCAGCTTGGCAACGCCGTGCTCGTCGCCAGCCAGAGCTTCTGGGAAGGCGTCGACGTGCCGGGCGATGCCCTCTCGGTCGTCATCATCGACAAGCTGCCCTTCGCCCCGCCCGACGACCCCGTGCTCAAGGCCCGCGTCGACTGGATGGAAAAGCAGGGCAAGAACCCCTTCATGGAATACCAGCTGCCGCGCGCCGTCATCAGCATGAAGCAGGGCGCCGGCCGCCTGATCCGCTCCGAGCGCGACCGTGGCGTGCTGATGGTCTGCGACCCGCGGATGATCACCAAGCCCTATGGCAAGCGCGTCTGGCAAAGCCTGCCCGCCATGCGCCGCAGCCGCGTCGAAGACGAAGTCGTCGCCTTCCTCGAAACCCTCCCGCCGCCTGCCCGCTCGGACAAGCTGCTGTAGCGCTAGGCGGGCGCGGCTCTCCGGGCAGTCCGGGTTTTTCGTTCGTGGGCCCGCCAGCGCTCACGCCATCCGATACAGTTCAGGTACCGTCGTGGCCTGTGTGGGTGGCTTGTCAGCAAAAGTGTTATTCGTCATAGTGACCCGCATTCAAGCGCACGCGTCGAAGCGTTTCAGGGGCTTACGCTCGATTCGACCCGTGTCCGATAAACCAATAAAAGGCCGTTCTGGCCTCGGATTGACGTTAGGCCTTATGAATTCTTTGGATATTTGGGCATCTGACCTCGTTAAGATCTCTCACGCGAGAAGCTACCGCTTGCCCGGATATTTGTTCGTGGAATGTGTGCCGGCGAAATCACTCGATGTTGGTGCGCGAAGCAAAACCAAAGAAGCCTTGGCGCTAGCGACCGTCAGAGCAGAAAACATTGTCAGTGCGTTGCTGAACCCACAGAAGGTCTACGTTCTCCGGTTTGGAGAGTCCTCAGAGAATGAGCACTTCCATATCATTCCTCGCACGGATGCCTTGCTCCAAAAGTATCTGTCTGAAAACGATGATTCTGCCCCCTACAATGGTGCGAAAATTACTTCGTGGCTATGGGAGCGCAGTGCTTCGCTTGGCTACTCGGAGCGAGATATCAATGATTTTATTAGTCGGGCACGCGTGCATGCAGCGGACTAACAATTCCTACATGGACTCCCCCGAAAATCAAGGCTGATCGAATTTTGGTTATTCCGAGGGAATTCACCCGCAGTCGACTGTCCGACTGGAGTGGGTTCGGTGGCCACGGAAGCTGCCCGCCAATCGTACAAACGGCTGGGGGGGGGGGGTAATGGATTCGTCAGGCGCAACCGGTTTTGTAGGGTGCCAATAAGCGAAGCGCATTGCACCGTTTCTTAAAAGCATGCGCCATGCCGCACACCGGGCCAAGCTCGTTGCCGTCATGCCTGCCTTAGCCTGCGGCGACCCGGATGACGCCGCGAGGCGGCTCTTCCGGGCTACGAGCGGCAAGCCCCGTGGCGGTGCCTTTGTCGCGCCAATCAGACCTTGTGATTGATTGGACCTCTCGCCCTGCTCGGAGAGCCAAGCGGGGCGCGGCTCTCCGGGTAGGTAAAAAGTCTGTTTCCCGGATCAGCGGCGTCGCGGCTTCGTCCGGGGGCCGTGCTCAATGCCCGCTGCCACACCCGCAACCGTTGCCGCCACCGCCGCAGGCGCCCGCTTCGGTCTCCGACGTCTTGTGGGCGTGAATGTGGAAATCGATCACCACCGGGCCGCTGCGATCCACATAGACCGGCCGTACCTGATCGCCATACCGCGTGGCCAGTTGTGCGAGCAGCGGCAGCGGATCGTGGTCGTTGATGAAACGCATCGTCTCGCCATCGTTCAGCGACTCTATCGCGCCAAAGATCGCGGAATGGCGGAAGCGCTTGGCGATGCCACGCGCGTCAAAGGTGTGTGTGGAAAGATGGTTCTCGCTGCTGCAATCCATGTGCGGCTCCTGTATCGGGGAGAAAAGGGCCCCGATTGTCGCGGCGGGCCGCACCGGAAATCCTTGATCCGGGACAGGAAGCGCGAGTCGGGCAGGTTCTCCGGGTGATGGCCTTGCCCAAGGTTTGCAGGCTGCGCCGTGCGCACTCCTCAACACGCACATTCTTCGCTGACGAGAAATACCTTTGGGAAGGGCCCCCGCCGGCGGGGGCCGGGGGGGGGGGGGGGCCCCGCGCGCCCCGGGTTGGGGGGGGGCCCGGTGGGGGGGGGGGGGGGGGTGGGGGGGGGGGCGGGGGGCGGGGGGGGGGGGGGGGGGGGGGGGCGGGGGCGGGGGCCCCGGGGCGCCCGGCCCGCGCCCCCCCCGGGGGGGGGGGGGGGGGGGGGGGGGGGGGGGGGGGGGGGGGGGGGGGGGGGGGGGGGGGGGGGGGGGGGGGGGGGGGGGGGGGGGGGGGGCGGGGGGGGGGGGGGGGGGGGGGGGGGGGGGGGGGGGGGGGGGGGGGGGGGGGGGGGGGGGGGGGGGGGGGGGGGGGGGGGGGGGGCGGGGGGGGGGGGGGGGGGGGGGGGGGGGGGGGGGGGGGGGGGGGGGGGGGGGGGGGGGGGGGGGGGGGGGGGGGGGGGGGGGGGGGGGGGGGGGGGGGGGGGGGGGGGGGGGGAGGGGGGGCCGGGGGGGGGGGGGGGGGGGGGGGGGGGGGGGGGGGGGGGGGGCGGGGGGGTTTTTTCGGGGGTCCCCCTTGGGGGGGGGGGGGGTGGGGGGGGGTTTTTTTTAGGGGGGGGGGGGGGGGGGGGGGGGGTGGGGGGGGGGTGGGGGGGCCACGGGGAATTTGTTCCGCGGCAATCCGCGGTGTCCGGACAGAAGGCGCCCGCATCGGTGTGCGGTGAAGGCATCCGGCTGGCGAAAAGGGTCAAGTCACAGCCGGGGCAATTCCCTGCGGTGATTCCCCTGTTGGCAGTGGGCGTCAAGTTTGTCGCCGGCGCGTCCGATAGTGCTGCATGGGCCGAAAGCGGCCCGTCAGAGGTCGCGAGGCCAAGGGGGCAGCATGCGGGGCAAGTGGGTGTGGCTGCGGTTTGGGGTGGTGCTGGCAGTGCTGGCCGCGGCGGCGGGCTGTGTGGCCCATGGGGCCCTGAGCGGGCGCTTTGTGCTCGCGGGCGTCATCGTCGGGGTGCTGGGGGCGTGGCTGGCGAAGCGCTTTTCGCGCACGCTGGGGCGCAGTGGGGCAATAGCCGCGGCACTGGATGGCATGAGCGCTGATGGTGATCTGACGCGGCGCGTGGCGGTCGGCGAGGGGGAATCCGGTCGCGCGGCGGCGGCCGTGAACCGCTTCGTGATGGCGATGCAGGGCATGCTCGGCAAGATTGTGCAGGACGCCCAGCGTGTGAGCGATTCGTGCTCGGTGCTGCGCGAAGAGACCGATGGCGTGCTGGCGGCGGGTGAGGCCCAGGCAGCCGCCGCGCAGACCACGAGCCAGGCAATTGTGAACATGCGTGACCAGGTGCGCGCCGCAGGCACCGAGGTGGCGGCGGCGGGGGAATTAGCCGAGCAGGCCTGCGCGCTGGCCGAGGAGGGTGACCGCACGGTGCGCGAGGCGCAGGCCAGGATTGAATCGCTGGCCCAGACGGCGGTGAATTCTGCGGAGCGGGTGACGCGCCTGGGCGAGCTGAGCCAGCAGATCGCGCGCATGATTGCCGAGATTCATGAAATTGCCGACCAGACCAATCTGCTGGCGCTGAACGCGGCCATCGAGGCGGCGCGGGCCGGTGAGCAGGGGCGTGGTTTTGCCGTGGTGGCCGATGAGGTGCGCAAGCTGGCGGAGCGCACGACGCGGGTGACGGCGAGCATTACCGAGATTACCGATGGCATGCGCAGTGACACGGCGGAGGCGATTGCCGTGATCGGCAAGGGCCGCGATGAGGCACACGATGGTGCGCGCATCACGCAACGCGTGGCGGAGGCACTGACGGCGATTTTCGCTGGCGCTGAACGCACCCGCGATCAGGTGCGGCGCATCGTGCACGACATGGATGCGCAGGTGGCCGCCAGCGAGGCGCTGGATGCTGAGGTGCAACAGATCCTGCGACTGGCGCAAGAAAATGCGGCGCGGATAGCGGTGGCCGCGACGCATCGGCGCACGCTGGAGCAACTTGCCGCCAGCATGCGCGACGTGCAGGCTGTCTACAAACTGGGCGCCGAGGGCGAAGTGGCAATGCGTGAGCACCGCGAGACGCCCGAAGTGGCGCGCGAGGCGGCCAGACAGATCGGCGAATTGCTGGAGCGTGCGGTTGCTGAAAAGAAGATCACGCTGGCGCAGCTCTTCGACGACCGCTACCAGCGCATTGAGGGCACGGATCCCCAAAAATTTCATACCGCGTTTGACGCGCTGACTGACGAACTCTTCCCCGCGATCCAGGAGCCGCTGCTGACGCGCCACCCGAATTTCATCTATGCCGGTGCGGTGGATCAGCGCGGCTACTTCCCCACCCACAACCTGCGCTTCAGCCAGCCGCTGACGGGGGACCGCGCGCGTGACATGCTTGGTAACCGCACCAAGCGCATTTTTGACGACCGCGTCGGCAGCCGCTGCGGCAGCCACGAATTCGATTTCCTCACCCAGACCTACCGCCGCGATACCGGCGAAGTCATGTACGACATCTCGGCGCCCATCTACGTCTGTGGCCGCCACTGGGGCGGCTTCCGCATTGGCTTCAGTGCGCACGGCAAGGTGAGCTGACGCGGGCGGTCACGCGGAGTTGGGCTTCAGCGGCGGGGTTCCCGCAGGCCCGCGCCAGATGGGCCTGATCCGCGTGCATCGTGGAGAAGCCCGCGCCACGGGCGTCTGCGGCCTGCTGCGCGCTGTGCTTGGTGAAATCGCACCACTGATATACGATTCATATATAAACCGTATATAGGATCGCCCGCTGTGGGAATCGTCAAAATTTCAGAAGCCATGCATGAAAATCTGCGCCTTGCCAGCGGGGCGCTCAGCCGCTCGATCAATGCCCAGGCCGAGCATTGGCTGCGGGTCGGCATGCTCGCCGAGCTGCATTCCGGTTTGAGCTATGGCGAAATCTGCCAGTTACTGATTCAGGCCGAGCAGAAAGCGGCGGATGAAGTGGGCCTTTCCGCGCCGCACATGGAGAAATCCGCATGACGGGGGCGGCGCCAACACCGATCCGTTCTGAGGCGGAAATCGCCATGGCGCGCCGCGCCGGGCGCCTGGCGGCGGATGTGCTGCACATGATTGCGGCGCACGTGAAGCCGGGCGTGAGCACGGACGCGCTGGACCGCTTATGCCATGACTATATCGTCAATACCCAGCAGGCGATTCCGGCGAACGTGGGTTACCACGGCTATCCGAAGACGATCTGCGCCTCGGTCAATCACGTGGTGTGCCACGGGATTCCGGCGGACCGCAAGCTGCGCGCCGGCGACATCGTCAATATTGATGTGGCGGTGATCAAGGACGGCTGGTTCGGCGATTCCAGCCGCATGTTCTTTGTCGGCGAGCCGGGCATCCTGGCGAAAAGGCTGGTACGCACCTGTTTCGAGGCGATGCATGCCGGCATCGCGCAAGTGCGGGCGGGCGCAGCAATCGGCGATGTGGGGCATGCCATCCGCAGCGTGGCGCATCGCGAAGGCTTCAGCGTGGTCCGCGAGTACGGCGGGCACGGCATTGGTACGGTGTATCACGACGATTTTCACGTGCCGCACTACGGCGAGCCGGGTCAGGGCGAGCGGCTGGAAGCCGGCATGATCTTCACGATCGAGCCGATGATCAACGCCGGCAAAGCCGCCATCACGCACATGCCGGATGGCTGGACCGTGGTGACCAAGGATCGTTCACTGTCCGCGCAATGGGAGCACATGGTGGCCGTGACGCCCGAGGGCTGCGAGATTCTCACGCCCTGGCCGGATGGCGAGGGCGACTACGCGGACATCATCCAGCGTGTGCATGCCTGAGCCTGCGTCTACCATCCCCTGCCTGAAGAAGTGCTCCCCATAAGCGTCTTGCGCCTGCCGGTCTGCGCAGCCTTGCCAGGTTTGCCGCCGCGGGCAGGCTGGCGGGAGAGGTCCGTGTGGTGCGCCTCGCCGGCCTGCCTCGGCAGCGCCACGCGTGTGCCCGGTTCGTGTTTGCGATAATCGAGGATCGCAAGCCAGGACAGGTCGGGCCAGAGTGGATTGCGTAGAGTGCGTGGCGGAGAAACGAGATGCGCGAAAACACCCGGATTGACTGGCATGCACGTGTGGAACAGGCGCTGGCGAGAGTCTTTGCCTCGCTGGATGAGCCGCTCGGCTGGCAGACGCTGGCCGGCGAGTTGCACGCCTCGCCCTGGCATTTCCACCGCTGCTTCCGCCAGTTGACCGGCGAGACGGTGAAGCAGTGCCTGCGCCGCTTGCGGCTTGAGCGAGCGGCTTTCCAGGCAGCGCACGGGGAGGCGCGGATTACCGACATTGCGCTGGAGGCGGGCTTTGAAACGCTGGAGGCCTTCCTCCAAGCCTTCCGCCGGGCGCATGGCATCAGCCCGGGCGGTGTGCGCAAGCTGGGGGCCTGGGCGGGCACGATTGCGGCGCCTTCGAATCTCCATTACGCGCCGGGCGAGCCCCGGAAGCATTTTTTCATTGCGGATAAAGGAGACGCGCACATGGATGTCAAGATCACCACCCTCAGCCCGCTCAAGCTCGTGTGCTATCGGAATTTCGGGGAGTACTGGAACCTGCCCGGCACCTGGCAGAAGCTGTTCGAGTTGATGGTAAGCCAGGGCGTCGCGATGCCAGCGCCGACCGGGATGACGGTTTTCCACGATCATTTCGATGAGGTTCCGATGCCAGACAAGCGCTCGGATGCGGCGGTGTATGTGCCCCAGGACATCGAGCTGGTGGAGGGGCTCTTCCGCTACGAGACGCCGGGCGGGCTGTATGCGGTGAAGCCGCATTTCGGCTCCTGCGAGGAGATCGGCACGACCTGGGATAAGTGGCGCGAGGAATGGCTGCCCACCAGCGGCTGGCAGCTCGACAAGACGCGGCCATCATTGGAGTGGTACCAGGGCCATTTTGATTTTGCGCCGCCCGAGCTGCATGTGACGCTGCTCTGCGACGCGGTCAGCCGGGCCTGAGAGGCTTACGATGCGGAACGCGGTCTTGGCGCCCGTTCATGCTTCGACAGGCTCAGCACGAACGGGGTTCTATTGATCCGGCCCGCTTTTGTTTGAACTCTCAAGGGGGGGGGGGGGGGGGGGGGGGGGGGGGGGGGGGGGGGGGGGGGGGGGGGGGGGATTGGCGGGTTGGCCCCCTCCCCGGCCCCTTTTGGGGGGGGGGGGGGGGGTGGGGGGGGGGGGGGGGGGGGGGGGGGGGGGGGGGGGGGGGGGGGGGGGGGGGGGGGGGGGGGGGGGGGTGCGGGGGGGGGGGGGGGGGGGGGGGGGGGGGGGGGGGGGGGGGGGGGGGGGGGGGGGGGGGGGGGGGGGGGGAACTTTGGCGGACCAATAGCACTGTGAGTCCCTGCTAGCCGTTCGCCCTGAGCCTGTCGAAGGGTGAATAAATGACAAAGCAGAGATCGTAGACGGCTTCTGCTGCGGGCATGAGCGTTGCCGCGTGGCTCAGCGCCGGGGCAAAGCGCAGAGATCGAGCGTCGGGCGCAGGGATTTTCGCGGCGGAATCGGGCCGCTTTGCAGCGCGCCATCGCTGAGGCCTACGTGGAAGAGCTGCCGCCGTGCGGATTGCCAGCCGAGTACGACGAGCGCATCGCCACACAGGCGCGGGGGAATATCCGGCCACCAGTCCAGCTCACGCTGCCAGCCCGCTCGCCGGGCGTAGCAGGCGCCGTGGCGGCGACCGCTCTCCTGCTTGCTCATTGGTGCCGGCGTGCACACGATGATTTCCCGGTCGGCGTCGGGCTGCAGAATGTGGCTGGCGGGTGGCACGCGCCAGTCCGCCACCGGCCAGCCATCGGCCGTGCGCTGGTAGATAGTGCCTTCCATGTCATGCAGATAGAGTGCGCCCTGATAGCGGAAGAATTGCCGGGGCGGCGCATGCAGCGGCCAGGCGCGCGGGCCGCTCAGGTCCTGCCGCAGGAAAGCGATGCGCCATTCGGCCGCGTGAGGCACTTGCCCGGCCAGGAAGAGGCCCTCGGGCGTCTCCTGCGCGGCAGTGACGGCGGTCAGCCCGCTCTGCAAGGCCTTGCCCCGCTCATCGCGCACGGTGCCATCGGCCTGCCAGCGCAAGGCGGCGCTTGCCGACAGGCTTAGCAACAGGGCAGACAGGAAGACACAGCATCGCATCGTGGAGCCTCTCGTTCGGGGGAGGGCATTCTATCAGGCGGCCTGACGACGACGCTCGGTTCGATCCCTGTACAACTGCTGAATCGGGATGCCTGGAAAGCCGCGCCCCGCTTGCCTCACGAGCCTGCCTGGCTGCACAAGCCCAGCGGGATTGCCTGATCCGGCTGGCATGCTGCAAACGCCCGCGCCATGCGGGTCTACAGCCTGCTTGGCGCAGCCTTCAAACGGCTGGCAAAGCGGATGGCGAGCAGCGCGGCGAGGATGGCGGCGTAAATCAGCGGTTCGCGGATATCGCGCTTCACGAGCCACCAGAAGTGAATCACCGAGAGCAGGGCAATGGCATACACGCTGCGATGCAGCGCCTGCCAGCGTCGCCCGCCCAGCGCCTGGATCGCGGCCTTGAAGGAGGTGGCTGCGAGGGGCAGGAGGAGGACGAAGGCGGCAAAGCCGACGGTGATGAAGGGGCGCTTGAGAATGTCTCGGCCGATGGCGGGCCAGTCGAAGAACTGATCCAGCCACAGGTAGCAGGCGAGGTGGAGGGCTGCGTAGAAGAAGGCGTACAGCCCGAGCATGCGGCGTAGCCGCAGCGGCCAGCCGAGGCCACTGAGCAGCCGGAGCGGGGTGAGGGCGAGCGAGAGCAAGAGGAAGCGCAAGGCCCATTCGCCGGTGCTGTGGGTGAGCGCTTCGATGGGATTGGCGCCGAGCTGGTCGGTGACAAACCCTGCGCCCAGCCAGGCCAGCGGCCCGAGCGCGGCGAGGAAGACGACAATTTTGAGCCCGACCAGGGCGCGCCGGCCAGGGGCGGTGAGCCAGGGCGGCAACATCAGAAATGCTTCTTCAGGTCCATGCCGGTGTAGAGCGCGGCGACCTGTTCGGCATAGCCGTTGAAGGGCAGGGTCTTGCGTTTGGAGAATTCGCCGATGCGCCGCTCGGTGGCTTGCGACCAGCGCGGGTGGTCGACGTCGGGATTGACGTTGGAATAGAAGCCGTATTCCTGCGGCGCGGCGGTGTTCCAGGCGGTGGCCGGCATGGCTTCGATGAGGCGGATGCGGACGATGGATTTGGCGCCCTTGAAGCCGTACTTCCACGGCACGACGAGGCGGATCGGCGCGCCGTTCTGCGGCAGCAAGGTCTCGCCGTAGAGGCCCACGGCGAGAATCGTGAGCGGGTGCAGGGCTTCGTCGAGGCGCAGGCCTTCGGTGTAGGGCCAGTTCAGCACCGGGCGCTGCAGGCCGGGCATCTGGGCGCGGTCGGCCAGGGTCGAGAAGGCGACGAATTTGGCGCTGCCTTGCGGCTCGACGAGCTTGAGGAGGCTACTGAGCGGAAAGCCGACCCAGGGGATGACCATCGACCAGCCTTCCACGCAGCGCATGCGGTAGATGCGTTCTTCGAGCGGGGCGAGTTTGAGCAGATCGTCCAGCGCGAAGCTGCGCGGCTTGTTGCACAGGCCTTCCACCGTCACCGTCCAGGGCCGGGTCTTCAGCGCGCCAGCCGTCCGCGCTGGCTCATCCTTGTCGAGGCCGAATTCGTAGTAATTGTTGTAGCTGGTGATGTCTTTGAGGCGGGTGGGCTTGTCTGCCGGCAAGGGGGCGCCGGGGCGAAACCCCGTCAGCGGTGCGGCCAGGGCGGTGTCGGCCAGGAGTCCGCTACTGCCGAGGAGCGCCAGGCTGCCGGCCCGCTGGATGAAGCTTCGCCGCCCGTGGTAGAGCGCTTCGGTGGTGATTTCAGATGGCGCGATGTCTTGGGGTCTCTGGATCAACATGGGGTCTGCCTTTCGGCGCTTGTTGCGCCTGTCTGTGTGTCGGCGGCCAGACTGCGTGCGAAAATACGGCTCCGCGCCCAATCGGCTTGTCGCAGTATAGGACTGGCGAGGGCGGAAACAGTTGCGCAGATTTTGTCTTTGTTTTCACTGCCCGGCAGGTAGGGGCGCATTTGTAAAGGCTGACCGGTACGTGGCAAGTCCGCTTCTGATGATGCATTTCCTGCTCGAAACGTTTGCGCAAGGGCTGCCCGCGCGCGTGCCGGAGCCCGAGATGTTGATGCGCGATGCCGCGCAGGTCGATGCCTATGCGGCCCAGGGCCGGCAGCACGGCTTTCTGGCGCCGCTTCACCTGTATCACGCCATTCAGGCCTCTGCCTTCATCTGCCCTGGTGATGTGGTGCTCGACCTCGCCTGCGGGCCGGGCAATCAGTTGATGCAGATTGCGCGGATGAATCCCGCCGCACAGTTCATTGGCATCGATGCTTCGGCCGAAATGCTCGATCAGGCCCAGCAACTGCAGGCGTGCGAGGCGGTCGATAACCTGAGTTTCCAGCGCTGCTTGCTGCCGGCACTTGAGGGCGTAGCGAGCCATTCAGTCGATGCGGTGATCTGCACGATGGCGCTGCACCATTTGCCGGATCTGGCGGCCTTGGCGGCCACCTTTGGCGAGATCAAGCGGGTGCTGAAGCCCGGTGGGCGCTTTTACGCGGTGGATTTCGGCCGCCTCAAGCGGGTGCAGACCCAGCGCTATCTGGCCCGGCAGCGCAAGCGCGAATGGCCGGAGGTGTTTTGCGTCGACTACTACAATTCGTTGCGTGCGGCCTTCAGCGCCGAAGAGCTTGTTGGCGCGGCGCGTGATGTGTTTGGTGAGCAGGTGGAGCTGCGCCAGACGCATCAGGTGCCGCTGTTTGTGGCGGTGATGAGTGGCCCGCCCATGCCTGTCGGTGCGACACAACAGCAGTTGGCCCGTGCGGCCTACCAAGTGTTTGATGCCAAGCAGCGCGCTGACTTTCGCGACATTGCGCGCTTCTTCTGGCAGGGCGGCTACCCGCTGGCCTTCGCCCCCTGGGCGTGAACACAAACCGGTGAGAGAACGCGCCCCAGCCTGTTCCTCGAACGGGCGGGGGCGCGTGGCAGTGCGCCGGTCAGCCCGGCGTGCGGGCGCGAGCGCGATTGACGGCCGAGACGAGGGCGAGCAGCGAGGCTTCGGTGATGCTGGTGGATTTGCCTGCGCCGAAGATCGTGCCTGGCATGCCGTCGACGGATAACTCCACAAAGGCGATAGCCTGCGCGCCGGCGCCCTGGCTGAGCGAGCGCTCTTCAAAGCTGTGGATGGCGTAAGGGCCGCCAAGTGCATCGAGCGCCGCGGCGAGCGGGCCATTGCCTACGCCGTTCAATTCCTGAGCGCGGCCCTCGACGTCAAGCTTGAGCGTGATGGCGTGCTGGTCTTGCGTCTCCACGAGGCGGTGCTGGCGCAAGTGGACCGGGCGGTGCGCCTCAAGATAGGTGCGCGCAAACAGCTGCCAGAGGTCCGGCGCTTCCATTTCGGCCCCCGTATCATCCATGACGCTTTGCACAATGCCGGCGAACTCGACCTGCATGCGCCGCGGCATGGTGAGCCCGTAGCCGGTTTCGAGCAACCAGGCGATGCCGCCTTTGCCGGACTGGCTGTTGACGCGGATGACCGAGTCATAGCTACGCCCGAGATCGCGCGGGTCAATCGGCATGTAGGGCACCTGCCAGACTGTATTGGGCGCCTGGATGGCAAGGCCTTTCTTGATGGCATCCTGATGCGAACCCGAGAAGGCCGTGAACACGAGATCGCCGACATACGGGTGGCGCGGGTGAATCGGCAAGCCGGTGCATTCTTCGATGGTGCGGGCAAGGGCATTGATGTTCGAGAAATCCAGCCCGGGATCGATGCCTTGGGTGTAGAGATTGAGCGCCAAGGTCACGAGATCGACGTTACCGGTCCGCTCGCCATTGCCGAAAAGACAGCCTTCGACGCGATCTGCGCCCGCCATCAAGGCGAGTTCGGCGGCGGCGACGGCGGTGCCGCGGTCGTTGTGCGGGTGCACCGAGACGAGGGTGGCCTCGCGGCGCGAGAGATGGCGGCACATCCATTCAATCTGGTCGGCATACACATTCGGGGTGGCCGATTCGATGGTGGCGGGCAAGTTGAGAATCATGGGCCGCTCGGGCGTCGGCGCCCAGACTTCGGTGACCCGCTCGGAGATTTCAAGGGCAAACTCGAGTTCGGTGGTGCTGAAGACCTCTGGGCTGTACTGGAAGACCCATTCCGTGTCCGGCTGACGCTCGGCTTGCTCGCGAATCCGGTGTGCAGCCTTGACGGCGAGTTCGATGCAGCCGGCACGATCCACGTTGAAAACCGTCTGGCGAAAGATCGGCGCGGTGGCGTTATACACGTGCACGATGGCGCGCCGGGCGCCGCGAAGGCTCTCGAAGCTGCGATCGATGAGGCTGTCACGTGCCTGGGTCAGGATCTCGATGGTGACGTCGTCCGGGATGCGGTGCTCGTCGATCAATCGCCGCACGAAGGTGAAGTCGGTTTGCGAGGCGGAGGGAAAGGCGACTTCGATTTCCTTGAAGCCCACGCGCGTGAGCATCTCGAAGAAGCGCAACTTGGTGTCGATGGACATCGGCTCGAAAAGGGCCTGGTTGCCATCGCGCAAATCGGTGCTCATCCAGACCGGCGCCCGGCTGAGGGTGCGGCCCGGCCACTGGCGGTCGGGAAGGGATACGGGCGGAAAGGCGGTGTATTTGCTGGCGGGGTGTTTCAACATGGACATGATCGTCGTCTCCAATGCATTCGTGAATAGGCAGAAGTGGCCGGATCAAGGGCGGCGGGCAGCCACGGAGTCATGGCCCGGCGCCAGGTGCGCAGTCGTAGTACCAGCATGTGAAGAGCAGTCATATGAAACTCCTGGTGAAAAGCACGGGCGGAATCGTCCGCTCTGCCTCGGGAGGCAGACGGGAAACAACACAACGGGGAGGGGGTAAATTATCTGCGCGCGGGGCGCAGCAGCCGACGCTTGGCCAGCAGGCCAAGTGCGAGGGAAGCCGACAGGAGGAGGGCCGCTGACAGGGTCAGCAAAATCGTAGACATGAGCAGAACCCTAATTGGGCAGCAGGGCGCTTGTCAAGTAGTGACAGATTGCACACTGGTCGGCAGCTTGCCGCGAATATCGGTGTCCGCGCGTCAGCCTTGCCCGTTGCGCCCATACTTTGCCCTTAAAATGCGGCTAAGCTTGCGCTGCATGCTGTCATCAACTGAAAGGATTGCTTGTGATTTCCGCTGTCTCTCGTGCCGATTTTGATCAATACATGGTTCCGGTGTTCTCTCCGCTCGACATGATTTTCGTGCGGGGCGAGGGTTCCAGGCTTTGGGATCAGGAAGGGCGGGATTACATCGACTTCGGTTCCGGCGTGGCTGTTACGTCGCTGGGGCATACGCATCCGGTGCTGCTCAAGGCACTGACCGAGCAGGCCGGCAAGCTCTGGCATGTCTCCAACTACTACACGAATGAGCCCGCGCTGCAGCTCGCCAAAAAACTGTGTGCACTGACCTTTGCCGAGCGGGTGTTCTATTGCAATTCGGGTGCCGAAGCGAACGAGGCCGCGCTCAAGCTGGCGCGCAAGCGCGCTGTCGACAAGCATGGCCCGGAGAAGATCGAGATCGTCTCTTTCAACGGTTCCTTTCATGGACGCACTTTCTTTACGGTGTCGGTCGGCGGTCAGGCCAAGTATTCCTCCGGAATGGGGCCGAATCCGCCCGGCATCGTGCATATCGACCTGGGAGACGAGGCGGCTTTGCGTCGTGTGGTCGGGCCGAAGACCTGTGCCATCATCGTTGAGCCGATTGTGGGCGAGAGTGGCGTGGTGCCGGTCGATCCGGCGTTTCTGAAACTGATGCGCGAACTGGCGAGCGAGTTCGATGCCGCCTTGATTTTTGATGAAGTGCAATCCGGCAATGGCCGTACGGGTGCGCTGTACGCCTACATGAACACCGGCGTGGTGCCGGATATCCTGACTACCGCCAAAGGCATCGGCGGCGGCTTCCCGATAGGTGTGATGCTGACGACGGCCGAGATGGCCGACAAACACTTTACCCCGGGCGTGCATGGCAGCACCTTTGGCGGCAATCCGCTGGCCTGTGCGGTGGCGCTCGCGGTGCTGGAGGTGATTGCGAGTCCGGAGGTGCTGGCGGGCGTGAAGCGCAAAGCCATCCACGCGGCGAAGCGGCTGCGTGCCATGGGAGAGGCCTTCGGCTGCTTTACCGAAGTGCGCGAAGCGGGCTTGTGGTTTGGTTGCGAACTCGCACCGAAATTTGCAGGGCGAGCAGGGGACTTCATGAAGGTTTCGGCCAGCAATGGCCTGTTGCATATTGTGGCGGGGCCGAATGTAGTCCGGTTGGCGCCTTCGCTGGTTATTGCTGATGAGGAACTGGATGAGGGGCTGGACAGGCTTGAGCTGACCTGTCGGCAGCTCTCGGCCTGAAACCTTTTGATCGCCGCCACTGAACGGCAAGGGACATGAGCGCAAAAGAGAGCACGGGAGAGAATCCTTCTTCGACGCAGGATGCCGCGGCGCTCTGGCGCGCGCTTGACAGCCTGAGCGCACGTGCCGGTGCGCCCGGGGTGTTCCGGGCACACGCTGATAACCCGGCCAAGCTTTTCAATCAGCTGATTGTGATGCTGGATCAGCAGATGCGCGAGCGCGAACGTCTTGCGCTGGCGCTGGACAGCCGCCATGACGGCTTGTGGGATTGGAACCTTCAAAGCGGAGAGATGTTTTTGTCATCCGCCTGGAAGGCGGGGCTCGGTTATTCCGATGAGACCTTCGGCAACGACCGCGCAGCCTGGGAGGCGGCGATTCATCCGGATGATGTGGCCACGGTGCGCGATCGCGTGTGGCGGCATCTTCGCGGGGATGGCGAGGATTTTCACGCCGAGTATCGCTTGCGCACCCAGAGCGGCGACTGGCTGTGGATTGCGACACGTGGCCGTGTGGTGACGCGCGATGATCAGGGCAATGCGACCCGGGTGGTGGGGACGCATCGCAACGTGACCGAGCGCAAGGGCTGGGAGCTCGAACTGCTGCGCGCCAAGGAGGCGGCAGAGTCTGCCAGCCGCGCCAAGAGCGATTTTCTGGCCAATATGAGCCATGAAATCCGTACGCCCATGAACGGCATCATCGGCATGACGGAGCTGGCGCTCGACACGCAACTCGATGCGGAACAGCGCGGCTACTTGCAGACGGTGAAATCGTCGGCCGACGCGCTGCTCGGGATCATCAACGATATTCTCGATTTTTCGAAGATCGAGGCAGGCAAGCTGGAGCTTGAGAACATCGAGTTCTCGCTCCCGGCGGTGATTGGCGATACCTTCAAGGCGCTGGCCTTGCGCGGGCACCAGAAGGGCTTGGAACTCGTGTTCGGGATTGATCCCGATACCCCGCAGGTGCTTCACGGGGACCCGAATCGTTTGCGCCAGGTACTGATGAACCTGCTGGGAAATGCGATCAAGTTCACGGAAACAGGTGAGGTTGAGGTCAAAGCGCGAGCGATCAGCCGGGAAGGGGCACTAGTCAGCATCGAGATCGAGGTGCGTGATACGGGCATCGGGATCGCGCCAGAGAAGCAGGCAGAAGTGTTTGATGCGTTTTCGCAGGCGGACACGTCGACGACGCGGCGGTATGGTGGCACCGGGCTTGGTCTGGCAATCTGCCGCAAGCTGGTAGAGCTGATGCACGGCCGTATCTGGCTGGCGAGCGAACCGGGCAAAGGCAGCTCGTTTCACTTCAGCTTTGAAGCAGGGGTCGTCCGCAATGAGGTCAAGACGGAGGTCGTTGATCCCAATTACCGTCGCATGTGCGTGCTGCTGGTGGAAGACAGTGCGGCAGCATCGCGCGAGTTGAGTGCCAGTCTTCGTCGCTGGGGCTTCAATGTCTCTTCGGCGTCCAGCGGCGGTGAGGCCGAGGACTTGCTCAAGGAGGCCGCACAGGCCGGTGCGGCGTTTGATTTGATGATTGTGGATGCCAACATGCCGGACCCCGCCGGGTTCGCCTTGCCCTCTCGGTTTCACGATGCGGGGGCGCCGTGCGGCCGAATCATCATGATGCTCAACTCCGACTCGCAGCGGAACGATGCGGCGCGTTGCCGGCAATTGGGCGTCCGGTCAAACGTGGTCAAACCTGTTTCCGCGCCGGATCTGCTCGATGCGATCCGTCTGGCCTTGATCCCCGGGCAGGAAGAGCCGGAAGTCGAACTTGCGGAATTCCAGATTGATGAGCAGCTGCTGCGGAATGGATCGAGCAAGCCGGATCGGCGCCAGGAAGTGCTGCTGGTAGAAGACAACCCCGTGAATCAGACCGTGGCGACCAAGATCATGCAGCGCGCGGGCTACGAAGTCACGGTCGCGGGCGACGGCCAGGAAGCAATCGAGTGGTTCGAGAAGAAGCGCTTTGATTTGATCCTGATGGATGTGCAGATGCCGGTGCTGGGCGGAATCGAGGCGACAAAAGCGATCCGGGCGCGGGAAGCGCGGCGAAGCTGGGCGATGTCTGGGCGCTGGGAGGTGACGCCGATCATCGCCATGACGGCGCACGTGATGCAGGGAGACCGCGAGCGCTGCCTGGAGGCGGGCATGGATGATTACGTCTCCAAGCCGATTCAGCCCTCCGATCTGTTTGCCGCGATTGAGCGGGTCAGCAAGCGTCTGGAAACAACCGATTTTGAAGGCATGAGTCTGGCACAGTTCGCAAACGCCGAAGATTTGAACGGTTCAGAGGATGGTGTGGCCGACCTCGATCAGACCCGTACCCTGCTTGAAGGGGATAACGAAGCGGTGGATTCATTGATCGGCATCTTCTTGAGTGACTTGGGCAAGAATTGTGTTCAGCTTGAGAAAGCGGTGATTACAAACGACGGCAAAATGATCGGTGCGCTCTCGCACTCGCTGAAGTCGTCGGTCGGCGTGTTTGGCGCCACGCTGGCTGCCGATGCGGCGCAGATTGTGGAGCACGCGGCACGGCGCGGTGAGCTGGAGGCCGCGAAGAAAGCGGTGCCCGGCTTCATTCAGGAGTTGAATCGTTTGGCGAGCTACTTGCGCCGGTATGTAGAGTTGCGGCAGCGGTAACGGATCGTTCGTGTGCTGGGCCGAGTGAGCTGCGCGTTGCCGGCGGCCCGATTTTCGGGCTATAATCCGCGACGTTTGCAAGCGGGACTCGTCTGGAAAGACGGGTCCCGTTTTTCACGTCGGTAGCCCGACTTGCCGCGATTGTTGTCGCGAGGCGAGTACGGAGCAGGCGACTCGATTTCAAAGGTTCTCAGGAGTGATTGATGGTGACTGATACGCTGTATGCGTTGCTCGCACTGGCCGATGGCACACTTTTTCATGGGCAGGGCGTGGGTGCTGTAGGCAAGAGTGTCGGTGAGGTGGTGTTCAATACAGCCATTACCGGCTATCAGGAAATCCTGACTGATCCATCCTACACCCGTCAGATTGTCACCCTGACACATCCGCATATCGGTAACGTCGGCGTGAATCGCGAAGACTGCGAAGCCGGCAAGATCTATGCTGCGGGTCTTGTGATCCGTGATTTGCCACTGCTGGTATCGAATTTTCGCTCAGAGCAGACCCTTGACGCCTACATGAAGGCTGAGAACGTGGTGGGGATTGCCGGAATCGACACCCGCAAACTGACGCGAATCTTGCGCGAGAAGGGTGCTCAGGCAGGCTGTCTGGTCACGGCGACGAGTCAGAAAGAACTCAACGCGGAGGCCGCGATCGCCGAGGCGCGCGCCTTCCCTGGGCTGGCAGGGATGGATCTGGCGAAGGTGGTAACAACGGATAAGCCCTACGCCTGGACCTCCGGTGAATGGAAGCTGGGCCAAGGCTTCGTCGAGCAGACAGCGGCAAAATTCCACGTGGTGGCCTATGACTTTGGCGTCAAGCGCAATATTCTGCACATGCTGGCAGAGCGGGGGTGCCGCTTGACCGTGGTGCCGGCGCAGACAACGGCTGCGGAAGTGCTGGCGCTGAGTCCGGACGGCGTCTTTCTCTCGAACGGCCCTGGCGACCCGGAACCCTGTGACTATGCGATTGCGGCGGCCCGCGAGTTTCTCGCGCGCAAGCTGCCTACCTTCGGCATCTGTCTCGGACACCAGATTCTGGGACTGGCCGCAGGGGCGAAGACGCTGAAGATGAAATTCGGCCATCACGGCGCCAACCACCCTGTCAAAGATCTTGATACGGGGCGCGTACTGATTACGAGCCAGAACCACGGGTTTGCCGTGGATGAGAAAACCCTGCCGGCGAATGTGAAAGCGTCCCACGTGTCATTGTTTGACGGCAGTTTGCAAGGCCTCGTCTGGACAGATCGACCTGCGCTGTGTTTCCAGGGGCATCCCGAAGCCAGCCCTGGCCCGCATGACGTGGCCTACCTGTTTGATCGCTTTATCGATCTGATGGCATCGGCAGGCAAATAAGTAAGTCGAATTCCATATCGGGCGCAGCCAGTGGGCTGCGCTTCAATCAGTAACGAAATTCAGGTGTTGATATGCCCAAGCGGACAGACATCCAATCCATCCTCATCATCGGCGCAGGCCCGATCATCATCGGTCAGGCCTGTGAGTTCGATTATTCCGGCGCCCAGGCCTGCAAGGCGCTGCGTGACGAAGGTTACAAGGTCATCCTGGTCAATTCGAACCCGGCGACGATCATGACCGACCCGAACATGGCGGATGTGACCTACATCGAGCCGATCACCTGGCAAGTGCTGGAGCGCATCATCGAGAAGGAGCGCCCGGACGCGGTCTTGCCCACAATGGGCGGCCAGACAGCCCTGAACGCGGCCTTGGATCTGTGGCATAACGGCGTGCTGGACAAGTACAAGGTTGAGCTGATCGGCGCTACACCCGAGGCCATCGATAAGGCGGAAGACCGGCAAAAATTCAAGCTGGCGATGGAGAAAATCGGTCTGGAGTCAGCGCGCTCCGGCATTGCGCACAGCATGGAAGAGGCGCTTGCGGTGCAGGCCAAGGTCGGATTCCCGGCAATCATCCGTCCCTCGTTCACGATGGGTGGTACGGGTGGCGGCATTGCCTACAACATTGAAGAATTCAACGAGATCTGTACGCGGGGCTTGGATCTTTCGCCAACGCGCGAACTGCTGATTGAAGAGTCACTGCTGGGGTGGAAGGAATTCGAGATGGAAGTCGTGCGCGACAAGCACGACAACTGCATCATCGTCTGCTCAATTGAGAACCTGGACCCGATGGGGGTGCATACCGGCGATTCCATCACCATTGCACCCGCGCAGACGCTGACAGATAAAGAGTATCAGATCATGCGGAACGCGTCGGTCGCGGTGCTGCGTGAAGTGGGCGTGGACACCGGTGGCTCTAACGTTCAGTTCGCTGTGAATCCAGAAGACGGCCGTTTGATCGTCATCGAGATGAATCCGCGCGTATCGCGCTCATCCGCCCTGGCTTCCAAGGCGACAGGGTTCCCGATTGCCAAGGTCGCGGCCAAGCTGGCGGTCGGCTTTACGCTGGATGAGCTGAAGAATGACATTACCGGGGGTGCTACGCCGGCGTCATTCGAGCCGTCGATTGACTACATCGTCACCAAGGTGCCGCGTTTTGCGTTCGAGAAGTTCCCGCAGGCGCCAGACCGTCTGACCACGCAGATGAAATCTGTGGGTGAGGTGATGGCGATGGGCCGTACCTTCCAGGAGTCTTTCCAGAAGGCATTGCGCGGCCTTGAAGTCGGTGTCTATGGTCTGGACGAAATCGAGTGTGATCGCGAAGAGCTTGAGCACGAGCTGGCGAGCCCAGGCGCCGAGCGGATCTGGTACGTGGGCCAAGCTTTCCGTGAGGGTTATTCGCTGGACGCCGTGCATCAGCTGACGAAGATTGATCCCTGGTTCCTGGCGCAGCTTGAAGACATCGTCAAGTCCGAAAAGAATCTGGCGGGCCGCTCCCTGAAGAGTCTGGACGCCGGCGCACTGCGCGCGCTCAAACGCAAAGGCTTCTCTGATCGCCGGCTGGCCAAGCTGCTGGGCTCCGATGAAACGGCAGTCCGCCTGTATCGCCATTCGCTGGGTGTGCGTCCGGTGTACAAGCGGGTGGATACCTGCGCGGCGGAGTTTGCATCAAGCACTGCCTATATGTATTCCTGCTACGAGGAGGAGTGCGAGGCGCAACCGTCTGACAAGAAGAAAATCATGGTGTTGGGCGGCGGCCCGAACCGGATTGGCCAGGGGATCGAGTTCGATTACTGCTGCGTGCATGCGGCGCTCGCCATGCGCGAAGATGGCTATGAGACCATCATGGTCAACTGCAACCCCGAGACCGTATCGACCGACTACGACACTTCGGACCGTCTGTACTTCGAGCCTCTGACCCTGGAGGACATCCTCGAGATCGTCGCGGTGGAAAAGCCGGTCGGTGTCATCGTGCAGTTTGGCGGGCAGACCCCGTTGAAGCGCGCCCGTGATCTGGAAGCGAATGGAGTGCCCATTATCGGGACCAGCCCGGACATGATTGATGCCGCGGAAGATCGCGAGCGCTTCCAGAAGCTGCTGCAGGATCTGGGTTTGCGTCAACCGCCCAACCGCACTGCGCGCACGGAGGCTGACGCCATTCGGCTGGCCGCGGAGATCGGGTACCCGCTTGTCGTTCGCCCGAGCTACGTTCTGGGCGGTCGTGCAATGGAAATCGTGCACGAGCAGAAGGACCTTGAACGTTACATGCGTGAAGCCATCAAGGTGTCGAACGACTCGCCTGTGCTACTGGATCGCTTCCTGAACGACGCGACGGAAATTGACGTGGATGCCTTGTCGGATGGTTCGCAGGTGATCATTGGCGGCATCATGCAGCACATTGAACAAGCGGGCGTGCACTCCGGCGATTCTGCCTGTTCGTTGCCGCCCTATACCCTGTCGAAGACTTTGCAGGATGAATTGCGTCGGCAGACCGAGTTGATGGCGCGTGGCTTGAACGTTTGCGGTCTCATGAACGTGCAGTTCGCGATTCAGGGAGAAACGGTCTATGTGCTCGAGGTAAATCCGCGCGCCTCACGAACCGTGCCTTTCGTGTCAAAAGCCTGTTCATTGCCACTCGCCAAGATTGCCGCACGCTGCATGGCGGGGCAAAGCCTGGCCTCGCAAGGGATCACGCGCGAGATCGTGCCGCCGTATTACTCGGTGAAGGAAGCCGTATTCCCCTTCAACAAGTTCCCGGGTGTTGACACCATCCTGGGCCCGGAGATGAAGTCGACCGGGGAAGTCATGGGCGTTGGCAAGACTTTCGCCGAAGCCTTTGTGAAGAGCCAGCTTGCGGCCGGTACACGACTTCCGTCGTCGGGTACCGCCTTCATCAGCGTGAAGCAGACTGACCGCCCGAAGGCTGTAGATGTCGCGCGGGAACTGCTTGAATTAGGCTTCAAGGTTGTGGCGACAAAGGGCACTGCCGCCTATCTTCAAGATGCGGGTGTGGCCGCCATAGCATCGGTCAACAAGGTGGGAGAAGGACGCCCGCATATTGTTGACATGATCAAGAACAATGAAATCTCGCTGATCATCAATACCGTAGAAGAGAAGCGTCAGGCCATTACGGATTCACGTTCAATCCGTACCAGTGCCCTTTCCGCCAAAGTCACTGTGTTTACGACGATCGAAGGCGCGCGTGCAGCCTGTATGGGCATTCGCTATATGAATGAACTGGAACCCTATTCGCTGCAAGAACTGCATGCACAACTGAGCTAAGAACTCCGATGATCAAGACACCACTAACCGTGAATGGCGCTGAATTGCTACGTGCCGAACTGCACCGCCTCAAGACGATTGAGCGGCCGAGCGTGATTGCTGCGATTGCTGAGGCGCGCTCGCACGGCGATCTCTCGGAAAATGCGGAATATGATGCGGCCAAGGAACGACAAGGCTTCATTGAAGGCCGGATCGCCGAGGTCGAAAGTAAGTTGTCCACGGCACAGATCATCGATCCCGCCATGCTGGATGCCGATGGCCGGTGTGTGTTCGGGGCTACGATCGATCTCGAAGACCTGGGGAGCAGCAAGCGCGTGGTCTACCAGATCGTCGGTGATGACGAAGCAGACTTGAAAGCGGGCAAGATCTCCATCAGTTCGCCGATAGCCCGTGCGCTGATCGGCAAATTTGCCGGGGATGTCGCGGAAGTGCAAGCGCCTGGTGGTGTGCGGGAATACGAGATCATCGACGTCCGCTACATCTGACGCGGCGAAGCACGATGAGCCGCGTGGCAGATTACCTTTTTGCGCTGGCGCTGACCTTGTGGGTCGGCGCGCTGTGGGCTATCGGCTATATTTCCGCGCCGGTGCTCTTCAGTGCCTTGGGGGATCATGGTCTTGCCGGCGCATTGGCCGGAAAGCAATTTGCGATCGTCGCGTGGCTGGGGATTGGCTGTGCGGCGTATGCCTTGATTTACCTGCTCGCGAAGGACAGCACGGCAGTGCTCAAAACTGCTGTTTTCTGGTTGATCATTCTGATGCTTCTGCTTGTGTTGGCCGGTCACTTCGGGGTTGGTCCGATTCTGGATCAGCTTAAGCTGGAAGCATTGCCACGCGAGGTGATGGAGAGCGTATTTCGGGATCGCTTTGTCGCCTGGCATGGAATTGCCAGCGTGCTCTATCTCGTACAAAGTGTGCTGGGGGCCGTCTTGGTCACCCAGATCGTCAAGCGCTAAGGGTCTGAGCAGAAGCCAGTGGCGTTCTGCTCAGCTCACAAGGTATCAGCGTGCGCTTTTTCTGACGCGGCTGCTGCCCGCGGTAGGCTTGCGGTAGCGCGGCGCGGGGGCTCCAGCCAGTGATTTCCGCGGTGCGTTGCCGGTGGTGGGGCGCCCGGGGCGCAGTTCAAAAGCCGGTTTTGCAGCGGCTTTACCACGCGCGGGGCGCTTGGGCTTGGTGGCCACGGCACTGGCCGACGGCAGGGGTTTCGGGTTAGGGCGGTACACGACCAGCAGTTTGCCGATGTTCTGCACCGCTGCGCACTTGAGTTGGGCGCAGATTTCCGCAAGATATGCCGCACGCGCCTCACGGTCATCGCCATACACGCGGACTTTGATAAGTTCGTGCGCCTTCAGCGCGGCATCGATTTCTTTCAGAACCGATACGCTGAGGCCGTTGCCGGCGATACTGACGACGGGGTCGAGGTGGTGGGCCTGGGCGCGTAACTCGCGACGTTGGCTGGATGAAATTTCTAGCATTAACGTGAATCCTTTAGCAAACGTTGATTTTACTATTGATCGAAGATGAAACGCAGTAAAACCAGCAAGGCATGGATGCAAGAGCATCTGAACGACCCATGGGTTCTCAAAGCCAAGGCCGAGGGATATCGGTCGCGGGCAGTGTTCAAACTCCTGGAAATCGACAAGAAAGATCGTCTCCTCAAGCCTGGCATCGTGGCTGTCGACCTGGGCTCTGCGCCTGGCTCCTGGTCGCAGGTCGCTGCGCCACGGCTGAGGCCCGGAGGCGAGTTGTTTGCGCTCGATATCTTGCCGATGGAGCCTTTGCCTGAGGTGACCTTTCTGCAAGGGGATTTTCGCGAAGACGCGGTGTTGGCCGAGTTTGAAAGATTATTGGCTGGGCGCGCCGTGGACCTTGTGCTTTCGGACATGGCCCCCAATATGTCGGGGAATGCCGTAAGCGACGATGGGCGGATGATGCTGCTGGCTGAGTTGGCACTGGACTTTGCCCGTCAGCACCTTCGTCCCGGCGGCAAGATGCTGATCAAAGTATTTCAGGGCGCAGGCTTTACGGAGTTTCGCACCGCCATGATGAAGGTTTTTACCTCGGTGCAATCGCGTAAGCCTGATGCCTCCAGAGATCGAAGTGCCGAGGTTTACCTGCTGGGTCTGGACAAGAAGCAGTCGTGATGGTCAGCGCCTATCGCCCCGATTGTTTGTTGATCGGAACGTTCGCACATAGAATGGGTCTATCGCCAAGAATTGCCGGTCTTTAGCCGGAACGAATCGGGAGTTGCCTTGAATAACGTTGTCAAAAACCTAGCCATCTGGGCGGTGATCGTCATCGTGTTAACGATGGTGTTCCAGCAGTTCAACAACCGCCAGTCGGCTCAGAATGCGATGGGGTATTCGCAGTTTCTGGTGGAAGCCAAGGAAGGGCGGATTGCCAAAGCACTGGTTGATGGACGCACCATCAAGGCCACCAGAACCGATAACACGCAGGTCACGGTGGCAACGCCCCCAGACCTCTGGATGGTGTCTGACCTGATTCGTTATGGCGTAGAGGTCACAGCGAAACCCGAAGAAGAGCAATCGTGGCTGATGAGCCTGTTTGTTTCCTGGTTCCCGATGCTGTTATTGATCGGCGTATGGATCTTTTTCATGCGCCAGATGCAAGGCGGCGGAAAGGGCGGCGCGTTCTCGTTCGGCAAGAGCAAAGCGCGCATGCTGGATGAGTCCGCCAACTCGGTAAGCTTCGCAGATGTCGCGGGATGCGATGAGGCGAAGGAAGAAGTGGCCGAACTCGTCGAATTCCTGCGCGACCCGACCAAGTTTCAGAAGCTGGGTGGCCGGATTCCGAAGGGGGTGCTGATGGTTGGCTCCCCGGGTACGGGTAAAACCCTGCTCGCGAAGGCGATTGCAGGCGAGGCTAAAGTACCGTTTTTCAGCATTTCCGGTTCTGACTTTGTGGAAATGTTCGTCGGTGTGGGTGCTGCGCGCGTGCGCGACATGTTTGAAAACGCCAAGAAGCAGGCGCCTTGCATCATTTTCATCGACGAAATCGACGCGGTGGGTCGCCAGCGTGGCGCCGGACTCGGCGGCGGCAATGATGAGCGTGAACAGACGCTCAACCAGTTGCTGGTCGAAATGGACGGCTTCGAAGGTCAGACCAGCGTGATCGTGATCGCGGCGACCAACCGTCCCGACGTGCTTGACCCTGCCTTGTTACGCCCTGGCCGCTTCGATCGTCAGGTCACTGTGCCCTTGCCTGACATTCGTGGCCGTGAGCAGATTCTGAAGGTTCACATGCGCAAGGTGCCGGTATCGCCGGACGTTGATCCCAGCATTCTCGCCCGCGGTACGCCAGGCATGGCCGGGGCCGATCTGGCTAATCTGGTCAACGAGGCCGCGCTGTTTGCCGCGCGTAGCAACAAGCGCCTGGTGGATATGGAAGATTTCGAGCGCGCCAAGGACAAGATCTTCATGGGCGCGGAGCGCAAGTCCATGGTGATCACGCCGGAAGAGAAGAAGGCTACTGCGTATCACGAATCCGGGCACGCCATTATTGGCTCGCTGCTGCCTGGCTGCGATCCTGTGCATAAAGTGAGCGTGATCCCCCGCGGGCGTGCGCTTGGGGTGACCCTGTCTTTGCCAGAGCGCGACCGCTTCAGCTGGTATCAGGACCAGATGCTGGCGCAGATCAGCATGCTGTTTGGTGGTCGGGTGGCCGAGGAACTGTTTGTCGGAAATGTCTCGACCGGAGCCTCGAATGACTTCGAGCGGGCCACCGCGATTGCGCGTGACATGGTGACGCGCTATGGCATGTCGGCCGCCATGGGGCCGATGGTGTATGCCGAGAACGATGGCGAGGTCTTCCTCGGCCGCTCGGTCACCACGCACAAAAATGTGTCGGAGACGACCCTGCAACAGGTGGATGCGGAAATCCGTCGCATCATTGACGAGCAATACGCATTGGCGCGGCGTCTGCTGGAGGAAAACCGCGACAAGGTCGAAGCCATGACGGCTGCTTTGCTGGAATGGGAAACCATTGATGCCGACCAGATCAAGGACATCATGGACGGTCGTACGCCGCGTCCGCCCAAGCCTTCGTCGAGCACCAACCCGCCGCGGCAGGACGAAGATCCCGGCGCGGCTCCCAATGCGCCTGCGCCGGTGGCATGAAACCGGTTTCCCCCTGATATTGCCCAAGCCCCGCGCCTGCGGGGCTTTTCAATTGAGGATGTCTCGCGCATGAGCTTCTCCCTTCCTGCCTGGCGTTGCGGCCGTTTCACGGTCGGTGGTGATCTTCCGGTGATCATGGCGATCATCAATGTGACGCCGGACTCGTTTTCGGGTGATGGGCTGGCGGGAGCCGTCGATCTCGCCGTCCGCCGTGCGGAGCAGGCCTTGGCCGAGGGAGCTGGCATTCTTGATATTGGTGGCGAATCGTCGCGGCCGGGTGCAGAGTCCATTTCACTCGATGACGAGCTTGAGCGGGTGATTCCGGTCGTGCAGGCCCTGGTAGGGCTGGGGGTGCCGGTATCGGTGGATACCGTGAAGCCCGGCGTGATGCGTGCGGCGATCCAGGCAGGTGTTTCCATCATCAATGATATCAACGCGCTGCGCGCGCCTGAGGCGATGGCGGCGGTGGCCGAGAGTGATGTCGGTGTCTGCCTGATGCACATGCAAGGTGAGCCGCGCAGCATGCAGCAAGCGCCGCGTTACGACGATATAGTGCCTGAGGTCGATAGCTTCCTCCTTGAACAGGCGCGCCAGCTGGAGGTCTTGGGCGTAGACCGCTCAAGAATCGCGCTGGATCCCGGTTTCGGCTTTGGCAAGTCGCTGACGCACAACCTGCAATTGTTTCGAGGCATGCCAGACCTTGGCGCCCGTGCTTACCCGCTGTTGGTGGGGGTGTCCCGCAAATCCATGCTGGGCGCGGTCACCGGGCGTGCCGTGTCGGAACGCTTGCCCGCGAGTATTGTGGCGGCGGTACTGGCCGCGCAACGCGGGGCGGCGGTTTTGCGCGTGCATGATGTGGCAGCGACACGCGACGCGCTGGCAGTCTGGGCGGCGATCGAGCAAGACCGGCTTGGCGTGTATTGAACTATTGAGACTTGTCGCGGGCCGGGGCAAAATCCGGCTCCACTTACAGGAGGCAGGCGTGGCGCGTAAATATTTCGGTACCGATGGTGTGCGGGGGCAGGTTGGCAGCAAACCGATTACCCCGGATTTCGTGATGCGTCTGGGCTACGCGGCGGGCAAAACCCTGGTGGCGCGGGAGCACCTGAAAGAAGGCGAACACCCCGCGGTGCTTATCGGCAAGGACACGCGAATCTCGGGGTATATGCTGGAGGCGGCGCTGGAGGCCGGTTTTGCGGCTGCGGGGGTTCACGTCATCCTGGCTGGCCCGATTCCGACGCCAGCCGTGGCCTATCTGACGCGTGCCCTGCGCTTGCAGGCCGGCGTGGTGATATCCGCCTCGCACAACCCGTATTACGACAATGGGATCAAGTTCTTCTCGGCCAATGGCGCCAAGCTGCCCGATGCCGTCGAAGAGGAAATCGAAGCGCACCTCGATGACGAAACCATGGGTTGCGCCGAGTCTGCCGCGCTGGGGCGTGCGCGCCGGATTGATGATGCGGCAGGGCGCTACATCGAATTCTGTAAAAGCACCTTTCCCACCGAGCTGGATTTGCGCGGGCTGCGGATTGCCGTTGATTGTGCCAACGGCGCGGCCTATCACATTGCCCCCAAGGTTTTTCACGAGCTGGGCGCCGAGGTTGTTTCGGTTGGTGTTGCGCCGAATGGCTTGAACATCAACGATGGCGTGGGCGCCACCTCGCCCGATAGCCTGCGCCAGGCGGTGCTGGCGAACGCGGCCGATATTGGGATTGCGCTCGATGGCGATGCAGACCGGCTGCTGATGTGTGATCGCGCCGGAGAACTCTACGATGGCGACAAGCTGCTCTATGTTATTGCCCGCGCGCAGGCCGCCGAGCGCCGCTGCAGTGGTGTAGTGGGAACACTGATGAGCAATCTGGGCTTCGAGCACGCAATCGAGCGCCTGGAGCTGCCGTTCTATCGCGCCAAGGTCGGCGACCGCTATGTGCTGGAAATGATGGTGGACAAGCAGTGCAAGCTCGGTGGCGAGAATTCCGGTCACATCATCTGCCTGGACCGGCATTCCACCGGCGATGGCATCATTTCGGCGCTACAGGTGCTCGCCGCGCTCCGCACCCGCGGCGAAACCTTGCCCCAGGCGTGCGCCGATCTGAAGTTCTACCCGCAGCGCCTGATCAACGTGCGCACCTTGTCACGATTTGACTGGGCAGCGGACGTCAGCATCGCGGCTGCCGTGAAAGCGGCTGAGGCGGAACTGGCCGGGCGAGGACGCGTGTTGCTGCGGGCGTCGGGTACCGAACCCTTGCTACGAGTATTGGTGGAAGGGCAAGATCGCGATCAGGTCGACACTCTGGCGCGTCAGATCGCGGCTGTCGTCACTAAAGCGTCCGGGCAGTAAGGCAAGGACAAGCTTGGGCATCGACGGGAATTGTGACAGTGGTAACCGTGCTGTAACAATTGCGAAATAAGATGACCAAGCTTCGTAAACCCTTGAGGACTGCTTCATGAAGAAGATCGTATTGCGTACCGCCCTGGCGCTGGCGTCGATGTCTGTTTTCGGTGTGGTTAATGCCGCCGATGTGACAGGTGCAGGTGCGTCGTTCCCGGCACCTATTTACGCCAAGTGGGCCGATGCGTACCAGAAGGCGACCGGCAACAAGGTCAACTACCAGTCGATTGGCTCGGGTGGCGGAATCAAGCAGATTCAGGCCAAGACCGTGGATTTCGGCGCGTCAGACATGCCCTTGAAACCCGAGGAGCTTGCCAAGAGTGGCCTCACGCAGTTCCCGACCGTGATTGGTGGCGTGGTGCCGGTGGTGAATCTCGCAGGCATCAAGCCGGGCGAGCTGAAGTTTACCGGCGCGGTCCTGGCGGACGTTTATCTGGGCAAGATCACCAAATGGAACGACAAGGCGATCAAAGAGCTCAATCCGAACCTCGCCTTGCCGGACGCTGATATTGGTGTCGTCCGCCGTGCCGACGGATCTGGCACTTCGTTTGTGTTTACCAATTACCTGTCGAAAGTCTCGCCGGACTGGAAGCAGAAGGTCGGTGAAGGTACTGCACCGCAGTGGCCAGTAGGCTTGGGTGGCAAGGGTAATGAGGGGGTCTCTGCTTTCGTGCAGCGTCTGCCGGGCTCGATTGGTTATGTAGAATACGCCTACGCCAAGCAAAACAAGCTGACGTACGCGCTGGTGCAGAACAAGGACAAGAACTACCCCTTGCCGGACGACTTGACGTTTGCTGCGGCTGCGTTGAAAGCCGACTGGAGCAAAGAGTTCTATGAGATCCTGACCGACCAGCCGGGTAAGGATGCGTGGCCGATTTCGAGTGCGAGTTTTATCCTGATGCACAAGAATCAGGACAAGCCTGCTCAAGGCGCCGAGGCGCTGAAGTTTTTCGATTGGGCTTACAAGAATGGCGGCAAGATGGCCCTGGAACTGGATTACGTGGCACTGCCAGCGGACACGGTCAAGCTGATCAATGCCTCGTGGGCGCAGATCAAGGACGCTGCAGGCAAGCCGGTTTTTGTCGTCAAGTAAGCCATGACTATCTCCGTGGAATCCTGCGGAGGTGCTTCCGGGGCTGCGATGGCCCCGGATGTGTCCGTTATGGGAGAAGGCGTGTTGAAAGCACCAGTGCAGCAAGGAAGCTCGTTGCGGGATCGGGGCGCAGGTGGAAAGCGGCGTGACATCCTGGATCTCGGTTTTGAGTGGCTGACGAGGTCGGTCGCGTTTCTTGTGCTGATGGTGCTGGTCGGGATCATCGTTTCGCTGGTTGTGGCTGCGTGGCCGAGCATCGAGGCTTTTGGCCCGAAGTTTCTGGTGACCACCGAGTGGAATCCGCCTATGGAGCGTTTCGGTGCCGTCATTCCCATGTATGGCACGATCGTTACCTCCCTGATTGCCTTACTGATTGCAGTGCCGGTGAGTTTCGGGATTGCCTTGTTTCTGACCGAACTGGCTCCTGTCTGGTTGCGGCGTCCGCTTGGGACCGCAATTGAGTTGCTGGCGGCGATTCCAAGCATCGTCTACGGCATGTGGGGACTGCTGGTTTTTGCGCCGTTTTTTGGCGAGAAAGTGCAGCCTTTGCTGGCGGTGACGCTGGGTAAGCTACCTGTAGTCGGCAAGCTGTTTCAGGGGCCGGCAATGGGGATCGGGCTTCTGGCGGCCGGCATCATCCTGGCCATCATGATCATTCCCTTCATTGCTTCAGTCATGCGTGACGTTTTCGCAGTCACTCCCGTCATGGTCAAAGAGTCTGCCTATGGGCTGGGGTGCACGACCTGGGAAGTGGTGTGGAACGTCGTTCTGCCGCATTCCAAGGCGGGCGTAGTGGGCGGAGTCATGCTTGGCTTGGGGCGCGCACTGGGGGAAACGATGGCGGTCACCTTCATCATCGGCAATACCAACTTTCTCTCGTCGCCTTCCCTCTTCATGCCCGGCAACAGCATCACCTCAGCCTTGGCGAACGAGTTCGGCGAGGCTTCGCCTGGCCTACACACTGCGGCGCTGATGGAGTTGGGGCTGCTGCTGTTTGTCATCACCCTGGCCGTGCTGATGCTTTCCAAATTCTTCCTGGCTCGCCTCGCACGGGGCGAGGGCGGCAAGAGCTGATCAAGGATCGTCATGCAATTACGTGCTAAACGAAAATTCGTCAATCGCCTTGCCTTGGCGCTCGCCATGGCAGCCATGCTGTTCGGCTTGTTCTGGCTGGTCTGGATTCTGTTTACGGTGGTCAAGCTTGGCGTCGCAAGCCTGTCGCTCGATCTGTTCCTGAAGATGACGCCCCCGCCTGGCAGTACAGAAGGTGGGCTGGCGAATGCGCTTGTCGGCAGTGGCATGCTGGTCGTGCTGGGAACGTTTGTCGGTGCGCCGCTGGGAATTCTCGTGGGCGTTTATCTTGCGGAGTACGGCCAGCATGCGTGGCTTGGCAAAGTGACGCGGTACGTGAACGACCTTTTGCTCTCGGCGCCGTCGATTGTGATCGGGTTGTTTGTTTATGCGATCGTGGTCGCGCGGATGGGGCATTTTTCAGGCTGGGCCGGCGTTGTCGCGCTTTCCCTGATCGTTATTCCCGTGGTGGTGCGGACCACAGAAAACATGCTCTTGCTGGTGCCGAATACCTTGCGAGAAGCGGCTTATGCCCTGGGCGCGCCCAAGCGCACGGTCATCATGTGGGTCACGCTTCGCGCGGCCAAGGCGGGTGTCGTGACCGGGCTGTTGCTGGCGGTGGCCCGGATCGCAGGTGAGACGGCCCCTTTGCTGTTCACTTCGTTGTCCAACCAGTTCTGGAGCGTGGATATGAACGCACCGATGGCCAGTTTGCCCAAGGTGATTTTCGACTTTGCGATGAACCCGGATCCCTTCCTGCAGAAATTGGCCTGGGGGGGCGTGTTGCTGATCACCTTTGGCGTCCTGATCCTGAATATCGTTGCGCGCGTGTTCTTCCGCCAGCAGCATTCGCATTGAGCGCTGAACCGAATACCTGGAGAAAATCGCGATCATGAGCACTCTGACTTCGCAAATCGAATTTAAGAACTTTGATTTTTATTACGGCAAGTACCATGCGCTCAAGAGCATCAATCTGAGCCTGGCCAAGCGCAAGGTGACAGCCTTCATCGGCCCGTCCGGTTGTGGCAAGTCGACCCTGTTGCGCACTATCAACCGGATGTATGACTTGTATCCGGAGCAGAAGGCCGAAGGTGAGTTGCTGCTTGACGGGCAGAATATCCTTGGGCGCGAAGTCGATCTGTCCGTGCTACGGGCCAAGGTTGGCATGGTTTTCCAGAAGCCGACGCCTTTCCCGATGTCGATCTACGACAACATTGCCTTCGGTGTGCGCTTGCACGAGAAACTGTCGAAGGCAGAGATGGATGAGCGCGTCGAGTGGGCCTTGCGTAAGGCTGCACTGTGGGATGAAGTCAAAGACAAGCTCTACAAGAGCGGCATGGGCTTGTCTGGTGGGCAACAGCAGCGTCTGTGCATCGCCCGCGGGGTGGCTGTAAAGCCCGAGGTGTTGCTGCTGGATGAGCCCACCTCGGCGCTGGACCCGATTTCGACCATGCGCATTGAGGAATTGATCAACGAGCTGAAGAATGAATTCACGATCGTGATCGTGACCCACAACATGCAGCAAGCGGCGCGGATCTCCGACTACACCGCCTACATGTATCTTGGCGAGCTGATCGAGTTTGGCGAGACAGACCAGATCTTCGTCAAACCTGAGAAAAAGCAGACTGAGGACTACATCACAGGGCGTTTTGGTTGAAGGCTGGGGCGCGATCAGCCTGCAATTGATCAAGCCTTGCCGCCGTGCGATAGTACGGTCAGTGGCGCTTTGCTTGAGTGCGAGATTGAAGCCCGGGAAACCGGGCTTTTTGTTTGTCAGCGCTCGCCATGCTTGAATGAAAAGCCAGCCAGATCAGATTTGTAGAAGAGAGACCACCATGAGCACCGCTGCCATTTGCTGGACCGAAGACCTTCGGGTCGGCAACCATGCCATCGACGAAGATCATCGTCACCTTTTTGCGCTGCTGGATAACTTGCGCCATACCATGCCGACCGGCTTGGTGACTCAGCAGGCCGCCGTCATCATCGACGATCTCGCCGAGTACGTCGAAAACCATTTTCGCCGTGAGGAAGAATTCATGCTCCGGATCGCCTACGCGGAGTATCCCCGGCACAAAGCCGAGCATGATCGTTTCGTCAGCGAAGTCCACGCGCTGCAGTCTCGCTTGGCGCGCGGGGCGCAGACCGTAACGCTCTCCATCGACCAGATGCTGAGTGAGTGGTTGCGGCGTCACGTGCTGGTGATGGACATGGCGCTCGCGGAATCGCTCAAGACCAGCTCCTGAGCACCCTTTCAGGCCAGCTGCTTGCTCATGGCTTCCCAGTCGACATCGCCACAGACCACGTATTTTTTGCCATGGGCCTCGACCTGGGTGGAGACGGTGACGCAAATCCGGCCGGTGGTCAGGGAGGCGTAAGGTCGGGTGACCTGTGGGCGGCCCTGGGCGGCTACAGCACGCTTGAAGTACTGCCGCCGGGACCAGCGAGCGCCTGGCATGCGGCCGAGTTCCAGCAGGATCTGGCTGCCGTTGCCGCTCGGGGCATTCAGGTTTTGTCCGACCTGGTGACCTTCGTGGTCCAGGACGTAGAAACATTGCGCGAGTGCCAGACTGAGATAGTTCCGCGCCGCAACTTCATTGTCGGCGCCGCTGGCGATCTGGCTTGCAGCCAGGGCGATTGCGTCAACGTAGGGCGTCATGGCATCGCGGCGCGCGTGCGTGCGAGATTCAACCCGGGTGTCGTGCGCATCCCATAGCGCATGCATGCAATCGGCGAGTGCTTGCGAGTCCGCTACGGGGGGGATGCCGGGGTAGGCGAAGTAGTAGCCTTGCCCGAAGTCGACATCCGCATCCATGGCGATGAGTGCTTGCTCCTGGGTTTCGATCCCTTCCAGCAAGACCATTGCGCCGGTTTCGTGCAAGAGGTCAACGAGCCTTGGCAGCATCCTGCGGACCCGATCATCGGTTGCCGCGCGTTGGGCGAAGCTGCGGTCGAGTTTTACGACGTCGGGTTCGAGGTACCAGATACGATCAAAATTCGAGCAACCCGCACCGAAGTCATCGATGGCAAGGCCGATTCCCAACTCTCGCAAGCCGCGAAAGCCCTCTTCAAATTGCTCGAGGTCCGAAACGGATTCTTCGGTGACTTCGAGAATTGCACGGTTAGGTTCCAGGCCAAAGTAACTCATCAAGGCCTGGATGTAGGTTTGTGAGTCGATTTCCTGCGTGCTGGAGAACAAACTGGGGTGGACGTTCAGGAACAGCCAGCTATTGGTATCGACCGCATTGATCGTGTGCATGACGCGGCAGGCGCGATCAACCGTCGCGGTCTCTCCGCTGGCATGGGCAGACTGGAAGAGCTGCGGTGGCGGCAAGGCCTGTCCGTCTGCTGTGCGCACGCGCACGAGGGCCTCATGCCCAACGATGCTGTTGTGGCTGAAACTGACGATCGGCTGATACACGCTGCTGAGCCGATGCGTTCCCCAGCCAATGGTTAACCGCCCGTCCACATACGAAGGGTGCGGCAGATAGCGCTCAAAGGATTCCGGCAGATTGATGCAGGCGTTTGCAGCGAAGTTCTTCAATCCCTTGATTCCTCAGTCAGTAAAAGGACGCGACAGGACGATACCTGTGACTTTTGACGCTTACGGCAAGCGTGCTTCTTACTGAAGGTTTATTACACAAAAGGACATAATTCTTTTGTGCTGTATCAATTTTTATAAACCATTGTTGAGAAAACGTTTTTTGTTGTTGCTGTCTTCGTTGCGAGTTGAACTTAACTTTGGTTGGCGACACTTTCCGAACGCCAGCGCAGGGTGCCTGAAGAGGCAGTCCTGGTGCGCCTCTCCAGAGGGGTCTTCCTGTTGGGAGACAGGGCAAGCTATATCGGGTGAGGTGCCGATGACCGGGACCGCCTGCGCCGGGTGCCAGAGGGTACCGGGCGCAGGGGATCGTGGCGTCAATTGACGGAGAGTTGCCGGACGGACTTGTTTGCGCTCTGCGTGTCGAGCTTGAAGACTGATACCGCGCGTGAGAGTTCGACCGCTTGATCGTGTAAAGACTCGGCGGCCGCGGCCGCCTGTTCGACCAGCGCTGCGTTCTGTTGCGTGACTTCGTCCATCTGGGTGATTGCGATATTGACGTGCTCAATCCCCGCGGATTGCTGCAAGGATGCAGCGGATATCCCCGCCATGATGTTGGTCACCTTGCTGATCGAGTGCACGATTTCTTCCATCGTGTGCCCAGCGGCATTGACCTGTGCCGTGCCACTCTCGACCTTGCTGACCGAGTCGGTGATCAAGTCTTTGATTTCTTTGGCGGCCGTGGCCGAGCGTTGTGCAAGATTGCGCACTTCGCCCGCGACGACGGCGAAGCCGCGGCCTTGCTCGCCCGCGCGTGCCGCTTCGACGGCAGCATTCAGGGCGAGAATGTTGGTCTGGAAGGCGATCCCGTCGATGACGCCGATGATGTCGGAGATGCGTCGCGAGCTCTCGGTGATCTTCGCCATGGTTTGCACCGACTGTTTCACCACGTCGCCACCTTTGAGGGCAATGTCTGACGCTGCCCCGGCGAGTTCGCTACCTTCCTTGGCGTTGTCGGCATTCAGCTTAACGGTAGAGGTGAGCTCCTCCATGCTGCTGGCGGTTTCTTCCAGGCTGGCCGCCTGCTGCTCTGTCCGCTGCGACAAGTCCTGATTGCCCGCGGAGATCTGGCCCGAGGCAGTGGTAATCGAATCGACTGCACGTGCGATCTGCCCGACAAGCTGCTTGAGGTTTTCCACTGTAGTGTTGGAGTAGTCCTTCAGCATTCCGAAGGTGCCTTGGTAGTCGCTGCTGATTGTTTCTGTCAGATCCCCTTTGGCCAAGGCGGCGAGTACACGAAGCACTTCGCCTAAGCCGATGTCGCTGGTGCGCATCAGCGAATTTACGCCATTGCCGATTTCGGTCTGGAAGCCCTGCATGCCCAAGGTGTTGATGCTGACCTTGAAGTTGCCGGCATTGGCCTCGCGCACGGCGTGTTCGAGTTGATTCACGATATTGCTGAGTACCACGACGGTGTTGTTGCAGTAGTCCTTGAGTTGGCCAAACGTACCGCGATAATCGTTGGTGATGGTCTGGCTCAGGTCGCCACTGGAAATCGCGGCAAGCACACGCAGGACTTCTCTTAGGCCCTCGTCGCTGGTCGCAATCAGCAGGTTAATGTTCTGCGACAGCTCTTTCATGAACCCTTGTTTATCGTCCAGCGACAGCCGGCGGCTGAAGTCGCCATTCGCCGCGGCCCCCACGATCTCCTTGACCTGGTTTTCGACGCGGACCTCCTGCGTCGCGTCGATCCACTCGACGCTGGTACCCAGACGGTGCCCTGCCTCGTTAATGACGGGATTGGCAGTGAGGCGGAACGTACGGCCACCGATGACCACGGTGGCGCGATGTGTCGATTTGAGTGACTGGATCAAGCCGCGCTGGTGGGCGGGATGCTTGTGGAAAACGTCGAAGTTCGTGCCGAGGATGGTGTCTGCCTCAAAATGCGGCAAGTCGCGCTGGATATCGGCCTGCGCACTACGGAACATCTCGTGGATGGCCTTGTTCATGTAGATGATGTCGCCGTTGTTGTCACCGATCATCACGTTGGTGGTCACGCAGTCGAGCGCTTCCTTGATGCGGGTGCTTTCGTTGGCAGCGCGAATGGCGTCATTGACGTCGAAGCCCAGGCGGATCTGCATGGCTTTTAGTGCGTAAAGCAGCTTGCCGATCTCGTCTTTGCGACCGGTGGGAATGAAGCTCTTGTAGTTGCCCTCGGCAATAGCGTGGAAAGTCACGATCGCCGCGCTGAGCGGGCGCAGGGTGGAGCGGATCAGCAGGTAGCCCAGTATCAGGGCGATCACGACCGCCAGACTGATGCCGAGATAGGTCTGCATGCGGATCTGCGAGTAGACGGCCTTGGATTCGCCAAAAATCTCGTTTGCGCCCGCCCGGCCGGCTTGGGCCAGCTGATCGAGATCGGCTTTGACTTGTATTGTGCCGGGTTCGATGACGTCCTTGAGCAAGCGCGGCAGGTCGCGCAGGTCCCCGGTCTGCAACGCCCGCAGTGCGGGTTGCAGGCCTTGGGCGTCGAGTTGTTTGTGGTGCTCGTTGAGCGTGGCAAAGAGGGCCTTGTCCTCGGGTTCGACGAGTGCGGCGGAGAGCCGGCTCAAGGCGTCCTCTTTTTGCCGCAGGGCGCCGGCAAACTCGGAGGCCAGTTTCTGCTGTTTGGCGGGTGCGCCCGGAATCTGCGCGTCCAGGAGGTGTTGACGTGTCAGCGGCATGAGCTCGCCGAGCAGCTGCATCTCACCCAGCGGAGCGACGTGATGCTCATACAGGTGGCGGACGCCTTCGTGGCTGCGCTCAAGGTTGTAGAGGCCCATGACGCCGCCGATCACGGTCGCGGCGGCGAGCACGGCCAACACCGCAGCGAGGCGCAGCTTGAGAGAGAGATCGAAGATGCGAGATGTCTGAGCTTGAACGCCGGAGACGACGTGGCCTTCGTGGATGCTCAATCCTTTGGCGCGCTTCTCCCTGAACAGCCGGTAAGCATTCTCTGCAACGGAGACTTGCTCCCGCGTAGGTTTGCTGCGGACCGACATGTAGCCAACGACCTTGCCGCCGTCGCTGATCGGCGTGACATTGGCCATGACCCAATAGGAGTCGCCCGACTTACTGCGGTTTTTGACGAACCCCGTCCAGGGCAAGCCGGACTTCAATGTTTTCCACAGGTCGGCAAACGCCTCAGGCGGCATGTCGGGATGTCGGACGATATTGTGCGAGGCGCCGATCAACTCTCTTTCGGTAAAGCCGGAAAGATCGATGAAATCCTGGTTGGCGTAGGTGATGATGCCTTTGAGATCGGTTTTCGATACCAGCATCAGGCTTGACGCGTAGTCGATCTCTTTTCCAGTAACCGGCAGGTTGATCTTCATGGTTTGATCCCCACAACTGAGAACGCATGAACATCCGGCGCTTGCGGCAATGCATGACCGGGTTTTGGCGCTTGCCTCACGGCGTGACGATCCTGTCGCCGCCTTTGATGCACAAGCTGCTCGTTGCGGCGATAACGTCAAATCTTGGCATT
Organism: Uliginosibacterium sp.; assembly: GCA_016718265.1. GTDB lineage: Bacteria > Pseudomonadota > Gammaproteobacteria > Burkholderiales > Rhodocyclaceae > Uliginosibacterium. Next base: position 83,638 of record JADKDZ010000009.1, read on the forward strand.
TCCTGATGCCTGCTTCCCCAAAGTCGCGTTTTCCCGCAGGCCGAGGTGAGGCAAATGAAAGGGGGCTTGGCAATCGCCAAGCCCCGGGGTCTCTGCCGAACAGGGAATCAGGAATCGGGTCTGTGCCACCCGACTCGCCGCATCAACTGCCGGCGATGGTCATATTGCCGATCACGAGCGAGGGGCACTGCTTGCCGCCGCGGATGAGGACGTCGTTGCCGATCCCGACAATATCCCGGAACATCTCACGCAGGTTGCCAGCAATCGTGATCTCATGAACGGGCCATGCTATCTCGCCGTTCTCAATCCAGTAACCGGCGGCACCGCGGGAGTAATCGCCGGTCACGTTGTTGACTCCCTGCCCAAGCAGTTCGGTGACAAGCAGCCCATGTCCGACCATGCGTGCGAGGCTGGGCAAGTCTTGCGTACCAGGTCGCAGGATGATGTTGTGGCAGCCTCCGGCGTTGCCGGTGGTTTGCATGCCGAGTTTGCGGGCGGAGTAACTTCCGAGAAAATAGCCGCAGAGTCGCCCGTCGGTCACCACTTCCCGGGCTTGCGTGGCCACACCTTCGTCATCGTAGAGCGTGCTTCCGAGCGCCTTGGGGATGTGCGGATTCTCGAAAATGCTGATGTTCGGCGAGAACACTTCGTTGCCCAAGGCATCGAGCAGGAAGCTTGAGCGCCGGTAGAGCGCGCCCCCGCTGACCGCCTGGATGAAGTTTCCCAGCAATCCACATGCTAGTGGCGCCTCGAAGATGACCGGGACGTCGCCTGTTCTTGCACGTCGGGAGCCCAAGCGTGACAAGGCTCTCCGGGCAGCATAAGCACCGATTTTCTCTGGCGCGGGCAGATCGGCGGCGTCACGCATCGAAACGTGCCAGTCATCTCGCTGCATGTCTTCTCCTTGCATCGCAATGACCGAGCAGGAGAGCGAGTGGCGCGAGGTCGCAAAACCGTGGCAGAACCCAAGCGAATTGGCGGAGACGAACTGGGACTCCTGGCGATAAACCGCCGCGCCCTCCGAATTGCGGATTTTGGGGCTGACCGCGAACGCAGCGTTTTCACACTGCTGGGCAAGCGCGACAGCCTGATCTGCGTTCAGATCCCATGGGTGATGAAGTTGCAGATCGACTTCTTCGCCGCTCCAGAGCCTGTCTGCGTCTGCGAGGCCAGCCGCGGGATCTGGCGCTGTAAAGCGGGCAATCGCGTGTGCGGCATCTACCGTGGCGCGCAAGGCGTCGCGGGAGAAGTCCGAGGTGCTGGCATGTCCGCGCTGCTGTCCCAGGTACACCGTGACGCCGATGCCTTTGTCACGGTTGTACTCCAGTGTTTCGATTTCTCCGCAGCGAACAGATACGGTCTGGCCACAGCCTTCCGAGACATCTGTCTCGCACGCGCTTGCGCCGCGAGAGCGCGCGTAGTCGAGTATGTCGCGGGCGATATCGCGCAATTGTGACTGGCTGTAGTTGAAACTGGTCTTCTTTTGGGGCATGGGAAAATGCTGCATCAAGCGAAAGGCTATAATCTTAGCGCCTGCCGCGCCGCTTCAGTGGGATTCGTTTCGGTTCCAGACGCGACGCGGGTTGCCGCGCCTGTGGTGCGAAAGCGTGCCGGCAAGGCGATCGATGGATACCACGGCAACACTATCAGGACCGTTGCGCTACGAGGCTACGGCCTGTTTTTGACCCCTTTTTTTCGCGACCCGGCAGACGACATGCACGACAACCAATCCGACGATGATCGCGTCATCAGCAAATCGCAAAAAAAACGCGAAATGCTCGCCTTGCAAGAGCTGGGCAAAGAACTGACCAAACACGCCCCGGCGCGTCTTAAGAAGATCCCGATGAGTGACGGGCTGCGTGAGGCGTTGAACGAAATGCATCGTATTACTGCAAACGGCGCGCGCGCGCGCCAGTTGCAGTACATCGGCAAGCTCATGCGTACCGAAGAAACCGAGCCGATCCGTGCCGGGCTTGAAGCGCTGGCCGGCAAATCACATTCAGAAACCGCGAGGATGCATCGCTTGGAAGCGCTCCGGGAGCGGTTTCTCGAAGATGAGACCATGCTGACTGAGATCGGCAATCTCTACCCTGACGCGGATTTACACCGCTTGCGCCAGCTGCGGCGCAATGCCATCAAGGAACGCGCGGAGAACCGCCCGCCGAAGGCGTATCGAGAGATTTTCCAGATCTTGCGCAGTTTTGAAGAAGGCGTTTTCCCCTCCGACCATCCGCACCACAACAGCCATGCTGAGGGGGCGCAGGTGTCGCCGGCAACGAACGACGAGGACGGCGATGACGAGTGAGCTGCTCAGAGTCGGGGTCGTCTCGATCAGTGACCGGGCATCGACGGGGGTGTATGAGGACAAGGGTATTCCTGCCTTGTCTGAATGGTTGGCGGCAGCGTTGGCGTCGCCGTGGCAGATGGAGTCTCGCCTGGTTCCGGACGAGCGCGCACTGATTGAAGCCGCGTTGTGCGAGCTGGTGGATCAAGCCGGATGCGCGCTCGTGCTGACAACCGGCGGGACGGGCCCATCTGCGCGCGATGTGACACCGGAGGCGACTCTGGCGGTTGCGGATAAGGAGTTGCCGGGGTTCGGGGAGGAAATGCGGCGGATTTCGCGGCATTTTGTACCGACGGCGATCCTGTCGAGGCAAACCGCCGTGATTCGGGGCAAAGCATTGATCATCAACTTGCCCGGACAACCCAAGTCGATACGCGAGACGCTGGAAGGCGTGCGCAGTGCAGAGGGCGCCTTGCTTGTCGACGGGATATTCTCCGCTGTCCCGTACTGCATTGATCTGATTGGTGGCCCGTACATTGAGACCAAGGAGCCGGTATGCAAGGCATTTCGGCCCAAAAGCGCTTTGCGGCCGACATGATGGCCCGGCTTCCGGACCGCTTTCCTACTGTTCAAGGAGATTTCATGCTTTACGCAGACCGCTGTTCAAGGCTGTTTATCGCGAGTCTGTTATGGCTGGGGTTGGCTGCCGGGGTGTCGGCAGAAGAGGTCTCGCTGGTCGGGGTATTTCCAGGCAAGGCACTGGTCGTGATTGACGGTGCTGCGCCTCGCGCCTTGGCGGCCGGCCAATCACAAGGCGGTGTGAAGATTATCTCCGTCGAACGGGATTCGGCGGTCGTAGAGATCAATGGAAAGCGCAGCAAACTCAATGTGGGCGAAAACCCAGTTGCCCTTGGTGGCGGTGAGCGCGGTCAGGTTGTGCTGGCAGCGAATGCCCAAGGCCATTATCTGGCTGAAGGCGCGATCAATGGCGCCGCGGTGAGTTTTCTCGTCGATACTGGCGCGACCAGCGTCGCCTTGAGCACAGATGTGGCTGTGCGCGCAGGCATTGCCTATACCCGCGGTGCGCGCATTGCGGTATCCACGGCGAATGGCGCGACGGTGGCCTGGCGGGTCAAGCTCGATACTGTGACGCTGCGGGGCCTGACCTTGCGCAATGTGGAGGGCGTCGTCATGCCCGCATCGTCGCCGGTGGTGTTGCTCGGCATGAGTTTTCTGAACCGCATGGAAATGAAGCGCGATGGTAATAGCATGGTGCTGACGCAACGGTACTAAAGGTCTGGCACGCGTGCAGGAATTCAATGCGCTAGCGGCGCAATTGCTTGATGCGTTTCGCGAAATTCCCGCGACTGGGGCCTATCTGGAGCCTGATGCGACGGGGCTGATTGCCTCGGCAGTCCTGATCCCGTTGATTGTGCGGCCCGATCGCGCATCCATCTTGTTGACCCGCCGAAGTGAACAGTTGCGACATCATGCGGGTCAGATCAGCTTTCCTGGTGGTCGAATGGAGGCTGAGGACGCTTCAGTTGAACTCGCCGCGTTGCGGGAGACCCACGAAGAGATCGGCATTCACCCGTGCGACGTCGTGGTGCTGGGGCGATTGCCCGCGCTGCGAGTACCCAGCGGTTTCGCGATCCATCCGGTGTTTGGCCTGCTAAGACCGTCGGTGCAAGTCAGGCCTGATCCTGTCGAGGTGGCCGGTGCGTTTGATGTCCCTCTGGATCATCTGGTGGCGGAGCAGAACTATCAGAAACATCGCATTGTTCGGCCGGGCGGAGCGTTTCAAGCGGACGCGATTGCGTATCAGGGCTACTTCATATGGGGCGCCACCGCGGCGATACTGGTGCGGGCGCGCCCCTATCTCGAAACGGTTTTACGTCGTGCAAGAATCTGACGCTGTGTTGTGTTCTTGCAAACAATGGCTCTGCCAAGCGTAGCTGCCCCGAAGATGGGAGGGGCGAACGGGCGGGGTATGCTATCTTCGCCAGTCCCATCTCTCCTGGCTTGTTGTGCGCCACGGCGCTTTCGTGCGATGACTCTAGTATCTCTTCTGCTGGCTCTGGTGCTGGAGCAGTTCAAACCTTTCAAGGCGGCTGCGTATCTGTACCCACCGCTGGAGCGTCTGGGGCGCTTTTTTGAAGAGCGTTTCAATGACGGTCAAGCCAAGCACGGGGTGATCGCTTGGTGCCTGATGGTTTTGCCGCCGACCGTTGCGACGGCGGTCGCGTACTTTCTGATTTACACCCTTCACCCCTTGCTGGCGTTGTTGTTTAACGTTGTGGTGCTTTATTGCACGATGGGGTTTCGGCACTCCAGCCATTTTTTCACCCGCATCCATGCATGCTTGCGTGCGCAGGATCTGCAGCAGGCACGCCGCCTCATCGGCGAGTGGCGGGGTCACCTTCACGACATGAGTAGCACCGAAGAGGTCGTGCGGCTGAGCATTGAGCAAGGGATAGTCGGGGCTCACCGTCAGGTTTTTGCTGTAATCGTCTGGTTTTTGCTGTTGCCGGGGCCATGTGGTGCGGTGTTTTATCGCATGGCAGACTATTACGCGCGGGTCTGGGGGCAGCGGAGCGGACCGACAATCGGCGAGTTTGGCAGCTTTGCGAGGCAGGTGTTCGAGGTCATTGAGTACGTGCCGGTACGTACCACGGCAATCGCCTTCTCGATTGTGGGAGATTTTGAGGACGCTGCTCATTGCTGGCGTACCCAAGCGTCCCAGTGGCACGACAAGTCCGAGGGGATCCTTCTCGCCGCCGGAGGTGGCGCCCTGGGGGTAAGACTCGGGCTTCCGATCAATCAGAGCGGCGAGGGGCTTGAACGCCCTGAGCTCGGCACAGGGGATGAAGCCGAGGTCGAGCACTTGCAAAGCTTTATCGGCTTGATTCGGCGGGCACTCGTTTTGAACGTGCTTGTGCTTGTTACGATGGGCTTTGCCCACGTAGCGGGCTGATTGCGGCGTCAAAGCGGCTGCTGCCACCACGCCTCGGTTGCCCGCAAGAGCTGAGGAAGAGGGTTGCCTGCCTGCGGATCCACGGCTGCCATGCATGGCCAGTTCTTCGTGAACTGGCGTAGCCAGGTAATTTGCCGCTTCGCGAGTTGGCGCGTGGCAGCAATGGCTTTGAAGCGCATTTCCTCGAAGCGGGTGTTTCCGTCGAGGTACTCCCACATCTGCCGATAGCCAACGCACCGCATCGAGGTCATATCCGGGTCGAGGCGGTATGATTTTTTCAAGGCAATTAGTTCGTCTTGCAAACCCTTGCTGAGCATCAGGTCCAAGCGTTCGGCAATCCGCGTATGGAGGGTGCTGCGATCAGCGGGTGTCAGTGCAAAACTCAGGTAATCGCCAGCGGTGGCCGTATCACTTCGCTGCGCGTAGTTCTCTGCCAATGGCCGACCACTGAGGCGAACGATTTCCAGCGCACGTTGAATCCGTTGGCTGTCGTTAGGGTTGAGATGTGCGGCTGCATCGGGATCCAGCGTTGCCAAGGCGGCGTGCAAGGCGGGCCAGCCGTCTCGACGAGCCTGATGCTCGATGGCTTCACGCACATCCGGATCCGCCTGCGGAAGTTCTGAGAGGCCATCCCGCAGCGCCTTGAAGTACAGCATGGTGCCGCCCACGAGTACCGGGATCCGTCCGCGTTGGCTAATCTCGTCAATCAGCGTTCTCGCTTCGCTACAAAAGCGCGCGGCCGAATACGCTTCTTCAGGGCTGATGATATCGACAAGGTGATGAGGACAGGATGCCAACTCCTCGCGAGATGGTTTGGCCGTTCCGATGTCCATATCCCGATACACGAGTGCAGAGTCAACGCTGATGACCTCGATCGGCAGATGTCTGGCAAGACTCAGCGCCAACTGGGTTTTGCCAGACGCTGTCGGCCCCATGATGAATACTGCGCGAGGTGTGAGGGGAGGGCGCATTGCTGTGAGGGTTCCAGTCGACGTGATTCCGGGCAGGCCGCTAGCGCGCATAAGCCTGCAAATTTTTGTAGCGCCTTGACACCTTGTGTGACCGCCTTTAGAGTTCGCAACGCTGTTCCTGGGCGCATGGTGTTTGATTTCAAGGCTTCGCGCCGATGCATTTTAACCATTACACGGCTCAGGACATGCGGAGTGGTAGTTCAGTCGGTTAGAATACCGGCCTGTCACGCCGGGGGTCGCGGGTTCGAGTCCCGTCCACTCCGCCAGTTTTTCGACAAGGCGAACGTGAGTTCGCCTTTTGTTTTTTGACCTTCTCTTTTGTCGCGGACCATTATGTTTGACGTCATTCGAAATAACCGGAAGTTCACGCAACTCTTTCTTGTCGCGATCACGGTGCCATTTGCGTTGTTCGGCATCGACGCGTACTTCCAGAATTCCGGCGCCAGCGAGGCGGTGGCGACAGTCGGCAAGCGCAAGATTACGGTCGTTGAATTCGACAACGCCGTACGCCAGCAAACTGAAGTGATGCGTCAGCGCATGGGTGATGCCTTTGACATGGCGATGATTGAGACGCCCGCGTTCCGCTCCAGTGTGCTGGATCGTCTGATCAACGAGCGTGTGCTCGAAGAGGCGATCGCAGACGGGCGCTTCGTGGTTCCAGATGCCTATATTCAGGACACCATCAAAACCACTGAACAGTTCCAGGAGAACGGGCAGTTTTCCATGCGCCTGTACCAGGCGCTCATCAGCGGTCAGGGCATGTCTCCCGCCGCGTATGAGTACAAGATCCGCAAAGACTTGGAAAAACGAGCTTTGATGTACCCGGTTGCGGGCTCGGTCAAGGTGCCTGCAGCGCTTGCCGCAAACTGGGTGGTGCTCGAAGAAGAGGAACGCACCGTTTCGGCATGGGTGCTGGATTCAAAAGAGCGTGCAACGGCAGTCAAGCTCGCCGACGATGCTGCGAAGAAATTCTATGACGCGAACACAAAGCGCTTTGAGCAACCGGAGCAAGTAAAGCTTGAATATCTGGTCCTGAGTGCCGAGGAATTGGCGGCAAAGGTGACTGTCTCTGAAGAAGAAGCACACAAGTGGTACGACGAGCATAAGAAAGAGCGTTTTACGCAGCCGGAAGAACGTCGCGCCAGCCACATTCTGATTCAGGTGGCGAAGGACGCCAAAGCGGACGACAAGGCTGCCGCAAAAAAGAAGGCCGAAGACCTGCTGGCCAAAATCAAGGCTCAGCCGGCGACTTTTGCCAAGCTTGCAAAAGATGTATCTGATGACAAGATGTCGGCGGAGAAGGGCGGAGACTTGGGCTTCTTTGCCGCGGATGCAATGGTGCCAGCATTTTCCGACGCGGCTTTCAAGCTGAAGCCGAAAGAGGTGTCGGGGTTGGTGGAAACAGAATTCGGTTACCACATCATTCAGCTGCAGGAGGTTCGCGGGGGTGGCGTCAAGTCCTTCGACGAAGCGAAGACTGAGTTGATGGCGGAGCTTCGCCGCCAAGGGGCCGCGAAACGGTTCAGTGAGTTGGGCGGGCAATTTGGCAACATGGTGTATGAGCAGCCTGACGGCCTCAAACCTGTCGCCGACCAACTGGGTTTGAGTCTGCAGACGACCGATTGGGTGTCCGCGGATGCGCTGCCGGGCGTGTTGTCGCACCCCAAGGTCCGTGCCGCTGTCTTCGCGGCAGAATCGATCAAGGGCAAGCGGAATTCCGAAGCGCTGGACCTCGGGCGTGATACCTCCCTCTCGGTGCGCGTCGTCGACCACAAGGCAGCCAGGCTCAAGCCGTTTGACGAAGTCAAGGCGCAAGCCGAGGAGGCCGCCAAGTTTGACGAGGCAAGCAAACTCGCCAAGACCGAAGGCGAATCTGCACTGGCCAAGCTGAAGTCTGGTACCGCGGTCGACGCCAAGTGGGGAGACGCCAAGCCGGTCAAGCGCAGCGACTCGCTGCCGCCTGAGATCCGAAAGGCGATATTTGGCTCACCGGTCAAGCAGCTCCCGGCCTATGTGGGGCTTGCCACGCCGACAGGCTATATGGTGTTCCGGATCGAGAAGCTCGCCTCGCCAAAAATTGAAGCAAACGACCCGAAGATCAAGCAGGTGGCGGATGCATACGGTTCCAGCCTTGGGCAGGAAGACTTGCGTGCCTACATCTTGTCGCTGAGAAATCGGCTGGGTGTGAAGATCGACGACGCGAAAGTGAGCGCCAAATCTGTGCAGCAGTGAGGCGGGACGGGTGAAAAGCAAAAGGGCCGCGAGGCCCTTTTGTTTTATGGCAGAGAAGGGCTGTCGTCAGAGCGTCTTCAGCTTGCCGCGCACTGATTCGACGGACGAATAGCCTTTACGCGCCATGATGATGGACAGCTCGGTGTTCAGGCGGGCGAAAATGCCTTCCCCCTCTTCCTGCAGGGCTGTACCGACCTGGACCAGCGATGCCCCCGCGAGCAAGTGTTGAAACACCTGCTCGCCGGTCTTGACGCCGCCACAGCCGATCACCAGCTTGTCCGGGCAGCGGCGATAAAAGGCATTCACGTTGGCCAGTGCCGTGGGGAGCACGTAGTCGCCGCCAATGCCGCCAAAACCGTCCTTGGGCTTGATCACGACGGACTCGGTCTCGGTATCGATCACCAGCGCGTTGCCAATCGAGTTGATACAGGTGACGAACGCGACTGTCGGGTAACGATTCAGGATGGCAGCGGCTTCATCGAAGTGGGCAAAGTCGAAGTAGGGGGGCATTTTCACGCCGAAGGGCTGGGTGTACTCGCGGGTAACCGCCGCCAGCATCTGATCCATCGCCGAGAAGTCATAGGCGATTTGTGGTTTTCCCGGCACGTTCGGACAAGAGAGGTTCAACTCAACGATGGCTGGCAGTGCCGCATCGCGAATGGCCGCAATCATTTTCAGATTGTCGGCAAGTGACAAACCGGCAACCGACATGAACAGCGGTTTGCGCTGGTAGTCAAAGCTCTTCGCGTAATCGAGATAGTACTGATAGCCGCGATTCGGTAGCCCCATCGAATTGATGCTGCCAAGTGGTGTGGCAATGTAGCGCGGTTCCGGATTTCCGCTGCGGGCTTCAAGGGTGCAGCTTTTCGTGATCAGGCTACCGGAGGCGCTGGATTCAAGCGCTTTGAGCTCGGTAACGTCGAGGCAATAGACGCCCGATGCGTTCATCAAGGGGCTGGCAAACGAATGGCCAAGGAAGCGGGTAGAGAGTGTGCTCATGGAGGAGGTCTGTGGTCTTGAAACCCCTGAATCATAACCTCCTGCACGCACACACGCGCTGACTTAGCTGGGCACCTGCGCAGGATTTTCCTTGTCCAGAACGGGCAAACGGCGCGGGACGAGGTTCTCATCCAGCAGACGCTCGATCCGTGCAAAGACTTCGATGCGGGAGAAGGGTTTCTTCATGAAGTCATCGGCGCCGATCCGGGTACCGAAAAACTGTTCAGTGGCTTGCTCATTGCCACTCATCATGATTACCGGAATGTCGCGCGTCTCCGGGTCTCGCCGCAGGGCGCGGAGTGCGGCAAAGCCATTCATGCCTGGCAGCACGATATCGAGAAAGATCAGCTCAGGTTTCTCAGTCCGTGCCAGCTCAACGCCCCGTTCGGCATCCAGCGCTTCCAGCGTGATATAGCCCGCTGAGCGCAAAAATTTCTTGAGCGCCGCAATGATGGTCGGAGAGTCGTCGATCAGCAGCGCACGCGTACCTTCACGCGCATTGACACGCTCACGCGCACGGCGATCCTGAGGTTGCACAAGCGCTTCTTCGGCAACGGGCGCACTCGGCACCTCTGCCTTGGCAAAGATAGAACGAAATTGATCAAACAGTCCCACGGGAGACCCTTTTACAAAAGTTGTCGAGAGCGTTTTTCTCTATGGGGCAAGTTGTCACAGTGGATTGTTATTTGCGTGACATTGGGGGCGAGGATAGGTCGGCCGACGGCCTGATGCAACGCAAAATCGACTGAAGGCAAGCAAATCCCGAAAAATTGTGATTGATTTCACGCCCGGCAAGTGCCAGCTGTGTGGCCGGGCGCGCGCGTGGCAAATTTCAGTGGCTGTTTGTTGTGATTCAGAAGTCACCGTACCAGCCGAAACCGAGGCCAATACTGCGTGAGCCCTTTACGCCCGCCTCGCGCGAGGCCGTCAGATCCAGCGCAAATTGATCGGGAACCGCCCAGAAGCGTAGTCCTGTTGCCTGGGTACTGGGCGCGTACTGCTGGTGCAGCACCTCCGCGAAAAGCGTGGCGCGGGGATGGGCTGCCCACGATAGCGCGAGATTGGCGACCCGCTCGTTGCGTAGCGCCTCCCGGTTGCGCGCGAGGCCCAGGTTCAGGTGGGCGGAGATTGTTTCCGCAAGCGTCCAGGTCGCAACGGCAATGGCTCCGTTCTCTTGATTGCTTGCGTGCTCGCCTTCGAATGACTCACGACTGCGGGCGTGCCAAGCCTTAGCCGCGAAGCGGACCGGGCCCAGACTCAGAGACGCCGGTGCCCACTTCAAGGCCAAGGCATGATCGCGCATCAGCAGGCCCTCCGGTGCGCGTGTCTTGCTGAACTCAAGCCCGATCTCGAAGTCGCCCAAACCGACAGCAGGCGCCAGCGTTGTGCTGTGCTGGTTGTTTGCCGCTTCGCGCCAGCCTTCGATCTGATAGTGAAGATGGCCTACGGTCCCTGCGTCGTCGGTCGACATCGGGCGTCCGGCCCGTGCAACTGGCGAAACAGTCGAGAAAGCAGCGGAAAGAAGAAGGAGTAGAGAAGTTTTGCGCATGATGGCCTCGCCTAAAGGTGAATGCAAATCATACGCAAACAGTAATCAATCACATTTGATAATTGGCAAATCAGCTTTGCCTGCGCGACTTACGTTGGCGCCACGCGATCTTTACGTGCAGCCGCCAGACGAGCGACAGCGCGGCGTAGGCCAGCGCTGCCAGGCTGCAGGCCAGTATCGGCAAGCCGATGATCAGCGGGTGTCCGAGACTGAGGAGCCAGGCAAACCAAGCGTCGAGTTGCTGCATCGGCTCGGAAAAACTGAAGGCTGGCGGGGCGGTAAACGTACCGGATGTGCCCGTCAGCCAACTGCCAATGCGAAAGGCGACAAGATAGAGCGGCACAATCGTCAAAGGGTTGGTGTAGAGCGTCGAGACCAGCGCCAGTGGCAGATTGGCGCGAAAGCCCAGGCAGAGCAGGGCGGCGCCCAGCATTTGCAGCGGCCCCGGAATCAGCCCGCAGAACACGCCGATGGCCGCCGCCGCAGGTGCCGAGCGTCGGTTCAGGTGCCAGAGCGCGGGTTGGAATAGCGACTGGCCCAGCAAGCGGAACCAGCGTTTGCCCTGCAAGTGCTCGGGGTTCGGCAGATAGCGGCGCAACAAGCGTCTCATCGCGGGGTCTCCTCTGCCTTTATGGTGCTGTGTGGGGGGCGCTTGTTCGTGGTCATAATCATGGCATGGAAGTCATCGTCATCGGGTTCGCATTTGGCGTACTCGCCTGTCAATTTCAGTCCAGCCTGAGCGATGTGGGCGCCTGGACCATGCTGCTGGCAGTGGCCTGCACGCTGGGTTTGCCTGTCTGCCGAGGTTGGCGCCGCGCCGCATGCGTGCTGGTCATCAGCGCGCTGCTCGGCTTTGCTCAGGCCAACTGGCGTGCCGAAGTGCGCTTGGCCGATCGCTTGAGCAAAGCCCTGGAGCGGCAGGACATCCCCCTCGTTGGCGTGATCAGCGATCTGCCTCAAGCCTTCGACCGCGGCCTGCGTTTTACGTTCAAGCCCGATGCACCCCCACCGGGGGTTCCGCACGAAATTCAGCTCAGCTGGTACTTCTCCGGCAAGCCGGCCTCCGCACCAGCCGAGTTGCCGCGCGCGGGCGAGACCTGGCGATTGCTCGTGCGCCTGCGCCAGCCGCATGGCAACCTGAATCCGCACGGCTTTGACTACGAAGCCTGGGCCTTTGAGCGCGGTATCGGCGCGGTCGGCTATGTCCGCCCCAAGGGCGACAACCAGCGCCTGTCTGCCGGCGCCCGCAGCCTGTGGGGCTGGGTTGATCAGCAGCGGCAGCGGATTCGCGAGCGTTTCGAGCGAGCGCTGCCGGATTCCCCCTGGCGCGGCGTGCTGGTGGCGCTCAGCGTCGGCGATCAGGGCGCCATTTCCCGGGCACAGTGGACGCTCTTCAGCCAGACCGGCGTGACCCACCTGATGTCGATTTCGGGACTGCACGTCACCATGCTGGGCGCCCTCGCAGGCGCGCTGCTCTCGGCTGTCTGGCGGCGCATCGGCTGGCTGGCCTTGCGCGTGCCGGCACAGAAGGCCGCCGTGGTCGCCGCGACAATGGCGGCAGGCTTATACGTCTTGCTCGCGGGCTGTGGCGTACCCGCGCAGCGCACCTTCTACATGCTGACGGTGGCGGCGCTGGGCTTGTGGCTTGGGCGTGGCGCCTTGCCTCGGCGCGTGTTGCTGGCCGCGCTCTTTGTCGTGCTCGTAGTCGATCCCTGGGCCGTGCTGTCGGCCGGTTTCTGGCTCTCGTTCATCGCCGTGGCGGCTTTGCTGCTGATTGCGGCTGCAGGTGATGCCCCCGCACGCTGGCGCGAATGGTGGCGGGCGCAATGGGCGGTTACCGTGCTCAGCCTGCCCATCTTGCTCGGCCTCTTTCAGCAGTTTTCCTTGATCTCGCCGCTGGCCAACGCATTGGCGATTCCGGTCATCAGCTTCCTCATCACGCCCCTGGCCCTGCTGTTTGCCGCCTTTCCGTTTCCGTCGCTGGCCGAGCTGGCGAATCTGCTTCTCGGCGGGCTGATGTGGGCGCTCGACGCCCTCGCGGCCTTGCCGTTTGCCGTGTGGCAGCAGGCCGCGCCCCCAGGGTGGCTGGTCGTCGCGGCCAGTCTGGGCGTGGCGTGGTCGCTGATGCCGCGTGGGGTGCCGGCGCGGTTCGCCGGCTTGCTGTGCCTGCTGCCACTGCTGGCTTGGTCGCCGCCGCGGCCGGCGCCCGGCGAAGCCGAGCTGACGGTGCTGGATGTGGGGCAGGGCCTGGCGACACACGTCCGCACCGCCCGCCATGACCTGGTCTTCGACGCTGGCCCGGACTACGGCCCCGAGCTCGATGCTGGCATGCGTGTCGTGCTGCCCTATCTGCGTGCCGAAGGGGTGCGCGCCCTCGACATGCTGGTCGTCTCGCATGACGATATCGACCACGCTGGCGGTGCCGATTCCGTGCTGGCCGGTCTGCCGGTGGTTGCCATGCGCAGCAGCTTGCCGGCCGGGCACGCACTGTTGGCGGCCCTTCCACAGGCCGCGCCGTGTCATCGCGGGCAATCCTGGGAATGGGACGGAGTGCGTTTCGAGTTTCTGCATCCGCCCGCCGACTGGCATGCAAAAGGCGATAACGACAGCTCCTGCGTCCTGCGCGTCACCACGCCCGGGGCGTCGGTCTTGCTCACCGGCGACATCGAATGGGCGGCCGAGCAATCGCTGCTCACTGAGGCCGCGACACAGCTTGCCGCCCAGATCCTCGTCGTGCCGCATCACGGCAGCCGCAGCACGTCGCACGCCGAATTCGTCGCCGCGGTGGGCGCGCGCGAAGCTGTTTTTTCCAGCGGCTATCTCAACCGCTTTCAGCACCCGCACCCCGATGTCCTGATCCGCTACCAGCAGGCTGCGGCCAATACCTGGCGGACCGACGAATCGGGTGCCTTGCGCTACCGCCTGTTGCACGAGGGCTACGCGGGCCCAAGTGCCGAGCGTGCGCAACGTGCCCGCTACTGGCATGATCGCTGACGGCCCGTGCCAGGAGAATCTCCCATGCTGTCGTTCATGAACCGTCTGCGCCAGTGGTACGCGGCTCCGGCAGCCGCCGGTGAGATGCGCCGGGGCAGTGTGCAGTGCCTCAGCAGCGGCATGCTTCACCACATGGCCTACACCGAGTGGGGCGACGCTACCAACCCGCGGGTGTTGCTCTGCGTGCACGGCCTCACCCGCAATGCGCGGGATTTCGACCCGCTGGCCCGGGCGCTGGCCGATCAGTACCGCGTTATCTGTCCCGACGTGGCCGGCCGTGGCGAGAGTGACTGGCTGCGCAACAAGGCCGATTACAGCGTCCCCAACTACATGCAGCACATGCTTGTGCTGCTCGCACACGTGGGTGTCGTGCAGGTCGATTGGGTCGGTACCTCGATGGGCGGGCTCATTGGCATGTCGCTCGCCGCCTTGCCCAATGCCCCGATCCGCAAGCTCGTGCTCAACGATGCCGGTGCGGTGGTCAGCGCACGCTCGCTTCAGCGTATCGCCGGCTATGTTGGCCTGGCGCCTGATTTTGCCAGCCTCGCCGAGGCCGAAATCTATATGCGCGAAACCTACGCCGGTTTCGGCCTCTTGACCGACAAACAGTGACGATTCCTCACCGAACACGCCCTGCGGGCGCTGCCCGAAGGTGGCTGGCGCATGCTGTACGACCCCGCCATCGGCGACGCCATGCGCACCAGCCCGATCCTATTTGACCTCAACCTGTGGCACCTCTACGACGCCATCCGTGCGCAGACCGTGGTCCTGCGCGGCGTCGAGTCTGACCTGCTCAGCCACGACACCGCCGCCGAAATGGCCCTCCGTGGCCCGCGCGCCCATCTCGTTGAAATTCCCGGCGTCGGCCACGCTCCCATGCTGATGGACGAAATCCAGACCGCCATCGTGCGCAACTTCCTGCTGTCGCGGTGAGACAAACCTGACTTCATCGGATGCCTGAAGCGCCGCACCCCGCTTGCCTCTGCAGGCAGTGTGCTGAAGAGGCAAGCGGGGTGCGGCTCTCCGGGCTGTTATTTTTTGTCGAGTTTGATCGAGGCGGAGTTGATGCAGTAGCGCTGCCCGGTCGGAGCGGGGCCGTCGTCGAAGACGTGACCGAGGTGGGCGCCGCAGTGCTGGCAGACGACTTCGATGCGGTACATGCCGTGGCTGAAGTCTTCGATCTCTTCGACATTCTCTGCCACAGCGGGGGCACTGAAGCTTGGCCAGCCGCAGCCGGCGTCGAATTTGGCGCTGGCGTCGAACAGCTCGGCACCGCAGCAGAGGCAGTGGTATTGGCCGGCGTCCCACACGTTCCAGTAGGCCCCGGTGTAGGGGGCTTCGGTGCCTTTGAGGCGGGCGACACGGTGTTGCTCGGGGTCCAGCATTTCGCGCCATTCGGCGTCGGTTTTCTCGATCTTGCGAGGCATGGTCTGGCTTCTCTCTGTGTGCGTGTCTTCAATGCCTTACGGCATTTTCAGGCGGTTTTGCAGGGCGTGTTCCGGTATAATCCGCGCCTTCTTATGAACCGGCTCGCCCGGCTCCACGCCAGCGTAACATCTCCATGTCCGAAATCCTCAAGCTTCGCGGCGCGCCCGCTTTTTCTGCTGCCCGCCTCTCCCGTTTCACCGATGCCATCCGGGCGGCTGCCAGCGCAGTGCGCGGCGTGTGCGCCGAGCACTGGTACTTTGTCGAAATCAACGCGCCGCTGAGCGATCTGGAGCGTGAGCGCCTGGTTGATCTGCTGGGCGCACATCCCGCCAGCCCGTCCCTGCCCGTCGGTACCGGACTGCTGGTGACGCCACGGCTGGGCACGATTTCGCCTTGGTCGTCGAAGGCGACCGACATCGCACGCAATTGTGGCTTTGCCAAGATCGTGCGTATCGAGCGTGGCACGATGATGACGCTGGATGCGAAGGCGCTGGATCTGGATGCAGTGCTGCCGCTGCTGCACGACCGGATGACGGAATCGGTGCTGGAAAACGTGGACGCTGCTGATCGCCTGTTCGCGCATTACGCCCCGCAGCCTTTGAGCTCTGTGGATGTGATCGCAGGTGGCCGTGCCGCGCTGGTGGCCGCCAACGTCGAGCTGGGTTTGGCGCTGTCGGAAGACGAGATTGATTATCTGGTGGAGAACTTCGTCCGCATTGGCCGCAACCCGACCGATGTCGAGCTGATGATGTTCGCGCAGGCCAATTCCGAGCACTGCCGCCACAAGATCTTCAATGCGGACTGGATCATCGACGGCGAGACCAAGGCCAAGAGCCTGTTCGGCATGATCAAGGATACCCATAAGGCGACGCCGCAAGGCACGGTGGTGGCGTACTCGGATAACGCCGCGATCATCGAAGGCGCCGAGATCGACCGCCTCTACCCGGAGGCCGATGGCCAATGGACCTACAAGCGCGAGCTGACCCACTTGCTCGCCAAGGTGGAAACCCACAATCACCCGACGGCGATTTCGCCTTTCCCCGGTGCGTCGACTGGCTCGGGCGGCGAGATTCGTGACGAAGGCGCCACTGGGCGCGGCTCGCGGCCCAAGGCCGGCCTGGCGGGCTTCTCGGTATCGAATCTGAATATCCCCGGCGCGGTGCAGCCTTGGGAGAAGCAATATGGCAAGCCCGAGCGCATTGCCTCGGCGCTGGACATCATGATCGAAGGCCCGCTCGGCGCGGCCGCCTTCAACAACGAATTTGGCCGCCCCAACCTGACTGGCTATTTCCGTACCTTTGAGCAGGACGTGCAGGGCGAGGTGCGCGGCTATCACAAGCCGATCATGATCGCCGGTGGCGTGGGCAGCATTCAGGCGCAGCAATCCGAGAAGGTGCAATTCGCGCCCGGCACGTTGCTGATCCAGCTTGGCGGCCCTGGCATGCTGATTGGCCTGGGTGGTGGTGCGGCATCCTCGATGACCACCGGCACGAACACGGCGGACCTCGACTTTGCCTCGGTACAGCGCGGTAATCCGGAAATCCAGCGCCGTGCGCAAGAAGTGATCGACGCCTGCTGGCAGCTCGGCGCGAAGAACCCGATTCTGGCGATCCATGATGTAGGCGCAGGCGGTATTTCAAACGCACTGCCCGAGTTGGCAGACGTGTCTGGTTTCGGCGCGCATTTCGAGTTGCGCGAAGTGAAGATCGAAGAGCCGGGCATGAGTCCGCGCGAGATCTGGTCGAACGAGGCGCAAGAGCGCTACGTGCTGGCGATTGCGCCGGAGAGCCTGCCGGTGTTCGAGGCCTTCTGCGCGCGCGAACGTTGCCCGTTTGCGGTGGTGGGCAAGGCCTCCAACGACCATCAATTGGTGGTGAGCGACAGCCACTTCGGCAACAAGCCGGTGGACATGGATATGAAAGTGCTGCTCGGCAAGCCGCCGAAGATGACCCGCGACGTGGCGACGCGCGCGATCCATCTGCCGCCTTTCGATGTGACCGATATTGATCTGAACGAAGCCGCGCTGCGCGTACTGCGCATGCCAGCCGTTGCATCGAAATCCTTCCTGATCACGATTGGCGACCGCTCGGTGGGCGGCCTCACGGCGCGCGACCAGATGGTTGGCCCCTGGCAGACGCCGGTGGCCGATGTCGCGGTGACGGCAATGAGCTTCCACGGCTATCAGGGCGAGGCCATGGCGATGGGCGAGCGCACGCCGCTGGCATGTGTGAGCCCGGCAGCGTCTGGTCGCATGGCGATTGGCGAGGCGATCACCAACCTGCTGGCGGCCGATGTGGGCGCGATGGAAACCATCAAGCTCTCGGCCAACTGGATGGCGGCCTGCGGCCACCGTGGCGAAGACGTGAATCTGTTCGAGACGGTCAAGGCCGTGTCGGACTTCTGTATTGGCGCCGATCTGGCGATTCCGGTCGGCAAGGATTCGCTGTCGATGAAGTCGTCCTGGAAGGAAGGCGATGAGGCCAAGCAGGTTGTCTCGCCGCTCTCCCTGATCGCCACGGCGTTTGCGCCTGTGGGCGACATCCGCAAAACGCTGACGCCGCAACTCAAGATTGAAGCGGGGGTCGAGACCGAGCTGGTCTTGATTGATCTGGGCAAGCAGCAACATCGCCTGGGTGGCTCAATCCTGGCGCAGGCCTACAGCTCGGTTGGCGAGCATGCGCCGGATATCGATGCGGAAACGCTGAAGAAATTCGTCGCCGGCGTGCAAGCGCTCAAGCAGGATGCGCTGGTGCTGGCCTACCACGACCGTTCGGATGGCGGCTTGTTTGCGACGCTGGCTGAGATGGCGTTTGCTTCGCGCAGCGGGATCTCGATTGAACTTGATTCGATCTGCTATGACGACATGCTGAGCGATGTGGACGGCAGCGAAAAGCGCCCGGACATGCTCAAGGGCCGCTTTAACGACCGGATCTTCGGTGCGCTGTTTGCCGAAGAGCTGGGCGCCGTGATCCAGATTCGCCGCGCCGACCGCGACAAGGTGCTGGCCGTTCTCAGCGCCGCTGGACTGGGCGCGGCAACCCACTTCATCGGCTTCCCGAATGATCGCAATGAGTTGCGCATTCGCCGTAATGCCAAAACGGTATTCGAGGCCGACATCTTTGCCCTGCTGCACGCCTGGAGCGAAGTGAGCCACGAAGTCGCACGCATCCGCGACGACGCCGAATCAGCGGATCAGGAATTTGCAGGGCTGGCCGACAAGGCTGATCCGGGCATGTCGATGCAGCTCAGTTTCGACCCGGCTGAAGACATCGCTGCGCCTTATCTGGCAAAAGCCCGGCCTAAGGTCGTGATCCTGCGTGAGCAGGGCGTCAATTCGCAGAATGAGATGGCGTCGGCCTTTGAGGCGGCGGGCTTTGCGCCGTATGACGTGCATATGTCCGACCTGATGGCCGGGCGGGTGAAACTGGCCGATTTCCACGGCCTGGCAGCCTGTGGTGGTTTTTCATACGGCGACGTGCTCGGCGCCGGGCAGGGCTGGGCGAAGTCCATCCTGTTCAACGACACGCTGCGCGAGCAGTTTGCGGGCTTCTTTGCGCGCCAGGACACCTTCGCGCTGGGCGTCTGCAACGGCTGCCAGATGATGAGCAACCTGGCCGGCATCATCCCCGGCGCGGAAGCTGGGCCGCGGTTTGCACGCAACCAGAGCGAGCAGTTCGAGGCACGCACCGCCCTGGTGGAGGTACTGGAATCACCCTCCATTCTGCTTGCAGGCATGGCGGGCAGCCGGATGCCGATCGTGGTCAGCCACGGCGAAGGTCGTGCCGACTTCGGTCAGCATGGCGATCAGGCGAAGGCGCTCGTCGCGCTGCGCTTCATCGCCAACAATGGCGAGGTGGCAAGTAACTATCCGGCCAACCCGAACGGCTCGCCTGCCGGGATTACTGGCCTGACCACGCCGGATGGCCGTTTCACGGTCATGATGCCGCATCCGGAGCGCTGCCGCCGCACGGTGCAGATGAGCTGGGCGCCCGCCGGGCTGGGTGAAGATTCGCCCTGGATGCGCATGTTCCGCAACGCACGTCGCTGGCTGGGCTGATTCGCCAGGATCCGGAACCGCAAAAAGGGCCAAGCTGGCCCTTTTTGTTTTTGAGGCACTGCCCGGAGATCCGCACTGTGACTGGCTCTGCAAGGGTATGTGCCCAGACTTGTTGGGTGATGACGGTTTCAGGGCAGGGTGCCGGGAGGCCCTTGTCTGGCGCGGTGCTTCAGCCTGCTTGCGTTGGGGGGGAAATCAATCAAACAAGGTTCTGGCGCCGTCAAAACGCTTGGCGTAATAGGTCATCTCGAGGGTGTCGACACGCACCTTGCCACCGGTAGAGGGGGCGTGGATGAACTTGCCGTTGCCGAGATAAATGCCCATGTGCGTATAGGACTTGCCACGGGTGTTGAAGAAGACGAGATCCGCGGGCCGCAGCGCGCTGCGCTCGATTGCGCGGGTCCGCGCTGCGATCTGTGCGGCGTTGTGCGGCAGGCGCAGGCCCGCTGCGTGCTCGACCACATAACTCACCATGCCGCTGCAATCGAGCCCGGCATCCGGGTTTTTGCCGCCGAAGCGATAGCCGGTGTCGAGCAGGCCCAGTGCGAAAAGCACGATTTCGTTGGCTTGCGCGGTATCGGCCAGACTCAGGCGCTCGGAGGACAAGCCGGGTTTGCTGGCGGCGGGCGGAGCCTTGGCCGGTGGTGTTCTGCTCGTCGGGGCACTTGAACAGGCCGCCAGCAGCAGGCTGCAGAGCAGGGCGGCGAGCCGCAGCGAAAATGGCGTGTCGCGGTGGATGTTCACACCTCCAGCCAGAAGGTGACCGGGCCATCATTGACCAGGCTGACCTGCATGTCGGCACCGAAACGACCGGCTTCGACTTGCGGGTGAATGCTGCGCGAATGGCGGAGCAGATGCTCGAACAACGCTTGCGCGCGGTCTGGCGGTGCGGCCGAAGAAAAGCTGGGGCGCGTGCCTTTTCTGGTGTCCGCGGCGAGGGTGAATTGCGAGACCAGCAACAGCCCGCCGCCCGTATCGCGCAGCGAGCGGTTCATGCGCTGGGCGTCGTCGGCGAACACGCGGTAGTTGAGGAGCTTCTCCAGCAGACGTTCGGCATTGTCCTCGGTGTCTTCTTTCTGGATGCCGATCAGGGCGAGCAGGCCGGTGCCTATCTCGCCGACACATTGTGCGTCGATGTGCACTGCCGCTGAACGCACGCGCTGAATCAGGGCAATCATGATCAGAGCGGCTTGAGTGAGTCGCGGTACAGCCGGGCGTTGTCGATGTAGTGCTGCGCGTTGGTAAGGTGGCGGGCGATTTCTTCATCGGTCAGCTCACGGATGATCCGTCCGGGTGTGCCGACCACGAGGGAGCGGTCCGGAATGACTTTCCCTTCGGGAATCAACGTGTTGGCGCCGATCAGGCAGTGCTTGCCGACAACGGCCCGGTTCAGCACCACGGCATTGATGCCGATCAGCGTGCTCTCGCCAATGGTGCAACCATGGAGCATGGCCATGTGGCCGATGGAAACGTGCGCGCCGACCCGCAGCGGCACGCCCGCATCGGTATGCAGAATCGCCCCATCCTGCACATTGCTGCCTTCGCCGATCCAGATCGGGTCGTTGTCGCCCCGCAGGGTGGCGCCAAACCAGATGCTGCAGTCTGCGCCAAGCGTGACGGCACCCACCACGGTGGCGTTGTGGGCGATCCAGACGTTCTCACCGATCGTCGGTGTGCGTTCTTGGAGCGAAAAAACAGCCATGGGAGGCCTCGGCTTGCTGCTGTGCGGGAAGGCGCGATGATAGCAGCCATGCGCAACAGCGCAAGAAAAGCTGGCGCATGGGGCTGCGGTGCCCGTGAACGACGAAAAAGGCGAGCGCTTTACGCGTTTTGGCTGAAGCATCGGTGAGAAGCTGCATTTATTGCGGCTTTGACGGCAGCGTTGAGCCGGAAATGCGCCGCAAAACGCTTTCCGATGCCATACTAACGCGTGAGGAAAAACGGGCCGGCTCGGCGTGCCAGTGCGGCAAGGCGTGAAGCGGTCGAGAATGAATCCGACGAGGATGAGATGGCAAAGCTGATTTTGAGCATGGATGGCTTGGTTCTCAAGGAACTTCCGCTCGCAAAGGAGCGGACGACGATCGGCCGCAAGCCCCATAACGACATTCAGATCGACAACCTGGCGATCAGTGGTGAGCACGCGGTCATCGTGACGATCTTGAATGATGCTTTCCTGGAAGATCTGAACAGCACCAACGGGACCTATGTGAATGGGCAACCCGTCAAGAAATCCGCGCTGAAAGATAATGACGTCATCGAGCTGGGCAAGTATCGCCTGAAATTTGTGCGTGAAGACGCCACGGACTTCACTGGCCGCAGCACCTTCGAGAAAGCTTTTGTGACATCGGCTGAGGCCGCGAAGCTGGGAGCCAGCCCGCGGGCGCATACCGAAACGATGCTTGGGTTTGGCGCCGACACCTCAGGGCTTGATAGCCCGACCGTCGCGGCGGGCTGGGAGCCGCCGGCGCCGGGCGCCGAAACCTTGCCGCCCGGGCAGGGGAATGAGTTCTTGGGCGTGGTGCAGATCATCAGCGGCCGCAATACCGGTCGCGAGCTTCAATTGTCGAAATCGCTCACCACGCTGGGCAAGCCGGGCACACAGGTCGCGGTGATTACGCGTCGCCCGCATGGCTACTTCATCACCCATGTGGAGGGAGACTCCTTCCCGATCCTGAACGGCAAGCAACTCGATGCGCAGGCGCACTTGCTCGCCGATCGTGACGTGTTCGAAATTGCCGGGGTGAAAATGTGTTTTTATCTCAAGGCAATTGCGGCAGGATGAGCGCTTCCCTGCCGGGCGTTCCAGCAGGCGCTGCTGACGCAAAGTGACGCTCCGCGTTCTCGGTTGAAGAGAAAGCCGACGCGCGACGCAACCGGGCATAGGAGTCCCGATGGAAATCAGGGTGCTGGGCTGTAGCGGGGGGATTGGCGGCGCGGCGCGGCGTACCACGGCGTTCTGCGTTGACACCGACATCCTGATCGACTGCGGGACGGGCGTCGGCGATCTGCCGTTCGAGGCTTTGGTCGGCCTGGACCATGTATTTCTGACCCACGCTCACCTCGACCACATTGCGCTGCTGCCGATGCTGATCGATAGCACGATGAGCGAGCGAACCCATCCGCTGATGGTGTATGGCTTGCCAGAGACGCTCGACGTGTTGCGGCGCCATATCTTCAATTGGGCAATCTGGCCGGACTTTACACGCTTGCCTAGCGCCGAGGCGCCCGCCTTGCGGCTGGTGCCGGTGGTGCACGGGCAGACGCTTGATCTGGACGGGCGCAGGATTCAGGTTTTGCCCGCCCGCCACTCCGTGCCGGCCGCAGGCTACTACTTGCAGTGTGGGGACGCCGGGTTTGCGTTTACCGGGGACACTACCGTGTGTTCCTCACTGCTTGCGGCGCTCAACGCCTTGCCGAACTTGCGCTATCTGGTCGTCGAAACTGCGTTCCCCGAAGCCATGCGCGCCCGCGCCGAGGCGTCTAGCCATCTTCATCCCGAGGCGTTGGGGCATTTTCTGTCGGCTCTATCGGGTTCGCCGGATGTCTATGTGACACATCTGAAGCCGAACTGCGAAGGTGCGGCGTGCGCGGAAATTGTGGCGCTGGACTGTACTCCTCCGCCGCGGTTTCTGCAGCCCGGACAGATATTCCGCTTGGCAGTCGGCAAGGGCAGAGACCGGGAGACGCGTGAGTCTCTTGCGTCCGTGGATGCAGGGCGCGCTTAGCGAGTGACTCGCCTGTTGGTGCGGTAAGATCGCCACTTGTTTTCGGGTATTCCGTAGCTTGTTTCGGGGGCACTATGAGTAGTGGCAGTGGGGGTCGTGGTCTGGCGCGTCGCTTGGCATTCTTCAAAAGTCTTCAGGCCTTGAACGCCCGCATCCATGCGGCAGAAGACATCGATCAGATCATCGCCAGCGTGTCGGAAGAGATCTGTGATGCTTTTGGTGCCGCGCGGCTGACGGTCTACCTCGTCGACGACACCCGCACCTATATCACCGCCAAGCTCCACACTGGTATGACTTCCGGTGTTCCCATCCGGCTGCCGATCTCCGAGAAGAGCGTGGCAGGCTTTTGTGCCATGAAGCGCCAGACCCTGAACATCCGGAATGTCTATAACGACGAGGAGCTGAAACGGTACTCGTCTAACATCCAGTTTCGCAAGGATGTCGATGAACGCAGCGGTTTTCGCTGCAAGCAGATGCTCGTCGCGCCGATGTGCGAGACCGACGGGGGGGATGTGCTCGGTGTGCTTCAACTCCTTAATACCCTGGACGACGAGCCTTTTTCGGCGACCGATGAGGAGGGCTTGCAAGCATTGGCGCTGACCTTTGCGACGGCCTTCGCCAAGCGGCTCAAAGCAAGCTCGCCGCTGCGTTCGCGCTACCACCACCTGGAGCGCATCGGGCGGATCAGCGAGGCAGATCTGGCCTCAAGCGCCGAGGAGGCAAGACGTGGTGGGCGCTCGCAAGAGTCGATCCTGATGGAGACGTATGCGTTCAGCGTGCGGGATCTGGGCGAGTCGATGGCGTATTTCTTCGGCGTGCCCTACGAGCCTTTCAAGCTGGATCGCATCAAGCCGGTCGAGCTGCTCCGCAATATCAAGCGGGAGTACGCGGTGCTCAGTGGCTGGCTGCCGCTCGAAGAGAATCAGGATGGCATCGTGGTCGTTACGATGAATCCCGAGCAAGTCATTGGTTCTCGCGTGGCGGTAAACGTCTTTCCAGGTGCGAATCTGGTCTATCGTGTCACGACTGAGCGCGAGTTCGAGCAAACCGTCTCGCAGTATTTCGATGCGGCGCTGGATGAAGCGAGTGTGGGCGATCTGCTCTCCGACATGTCTGACGAGGCGGAGTTGCCGACCATGTCGGATGACATGAATGCTGCCTCAGAGAACGAGCTGGTCAAACTCGTGAACCGGATCATCGTGGATGCCCATCGCCAGGGCGCCTCCGATATTCACATCGAGCCGCGCCCGGGCAAAGAGAAAACCCTGGTGCGGTTCCGCAAGGATGGCTCGCTGGTGACCTATATCGAGGTGCCGGCGGCCTACCGCGCCGCGATGGTGGCCCGCATCAAGATCATGTGCGACCTGGACATCTCTGAGCGGCGCAAACCGCAGGATGGCAAGATCAAGTTTCGCAAGTATGCGCCGCTGGATATCGAGCTGCGGGTCGCCACGATTCCCACCGCGGGCGGCCTTGAAGATGTGGTGATGCGTCTGCTCTCGCAAGGCGAGCCCATTCCGGTCGACCGATTGGCGCTGTCGGACAATAATCTTGAGCGATTGAAGGCCACGATCACCAAGCCGTATGGCATTTTTTTCGTGTGTGGCCCAACCGGCTCGGGGAAAACCACGACTCTTCACTCCATCCTCAAATACATCAATACGACGGAAACGAAGATCTGGACCGCAGAGGACCCGGTTGAAATCACGCAGCGGGGCTTGCGCCAGGTGCAGATCAACCGCAAGGCCGGGCTGGATTTTCCGACCATCATGCGGTCGTTTCTGCGTGCCGACCCGGACGTCATCATGGTGGGTGAGATGCGCGACGCCGAAACGGTGTCGATTGGTCTGGAGGCGTCGCTGACCGGGCACCTTGTACTGTCTACCCTGCATACCAATAGTGCGCCCGAATCGGTGGTACGCCTGCTCGACATGGGAATGGATCCGTTCAATTTTGCCGACGCCTTGCTTGGGGTGCTGGCGCAGCGCTTGGCCAAGCGCCTGTGCTCGAATTGCCGCACGCCATACATCGCGTCGCAGGCTGAGATTGATCAATTGCTGGATGAGTACGCCGAGGATCTGCGCAAGACGCCGGCATTCAACCTGAATCCGGACGCTGCGCGCAAAGCTCTGCTGGAAGACTGGCAGAACCGCTATGCGGACGACCAGAAACGTTTTACCTTGTATAAGCCCGTGGGTTGCGACGAATGCAGTGGCGGTGGCTATCGCGGACGCGTTGGATTGCACGAACTCATGCTCGGCTCTGATGACATCCGCAAGATGATCCAGACGCGCGCGCTCGTATCAGACTTGCTGGTCACGGCGCTGGAAGAGGGCATGCGAACCCTGCGGCAGGACGGGATAGAGAAAGTACTTGGCGGCTATACCGATATGGTGCAGGTGCGCAAAGTCTGCATCCGCTGAGGCGGGCAAAGGGAAGTCAGATCAAGTACTTCCTCTTGCAGGTGTCGTCTATCGAGCCGGTCTTCGTCCAGAGCTTCAAGACTTTGTCGCCGCTTCCCACTGCTGGCGAATGGCCTGTAAGCCGCCCCAGGTAAAGTCGGTAATGTGCCGCGTGGTATTGGGGATGAGGCTCTTGTCGTTGATGATTGCCGGGTCGACGCCACTGACCACGGCGCGCGCCTGAGCGTACATCGCGCACTGGCCGAGCAGCGAACATACCGAGCGATTGACAGCCACCTGGGGAACGGCGGGGCCAAGAATCTCGCCGAACAAGGCCTGCAGGCTCCCCGCGAGCGGGAGGGTGAATTGCCGGATGATTTCTTCCAGTGCAGGCGTCGGGTTGCTCATTTCCCGCATCAGCAGTTGCGGGACCTGATTGGCAGGCTCCTGGCCCAGGTGGAGCTGCAGGATGTCCGCGATCACAAACTCCAGGCGTGTGCGCAGTGGCACCGCACTCAACTCAGGCAAGTCGGGCGGCAGATGCTGCTGCGACAAGCGCACGTGATGGTGCAATACCGCAAGGTAGAGCCCTTCTTTGCTGCCGAAGTGATAGTTGATTGCCGAAAGCCGTAAACCCGAGCGTCGGGCGATTTCCTGCACGCGTGCGGTGCGGAAACCATCGGCGAGAAACACTTCAGTTGCTGCTTCGAGTAGTCGCGCTCTGGTTTCTTCGCCGGCGATATTGTTGGGGGCAGTTGCGTGTCTGAACATCATTGTCGTCGTGCAAAAGGCTGGAGTTTAGCAATTCGTACCGTCAGCGGTGACCGGATCCGCCAGTCGGCCAGAATCTGCCTGGGTCATCCACCTTGACGGGCCTGATCTTCCCATTGCTTGCGTATCCCTTGTAAGCCGGCCCAGGTGAAGTCGCTAATGTAGTGGGCTGTATTTTCAACCAGATTCGGGTCTTCGGCGATGGCAGGATCGACCGCCGCGATCAATGCCTCAGCTTGGGAGTACATCACGCATTGCGCGAGCAGCGAGAAAACTGCCCGATTGACCCAGGTCTGCGGCACAGATGGGCCCAGAATTTCTCTGAGCAAGTCGTGCAGGTAGGACGCCATTGGTAGCGTGAATTTTTTCAACACCACCTCGAGCGCCGGGGTCGGGCTGGACAGTTCGCGCAGCACAAGCTGCGCCATGCGCGTCACTGCGTTCTTGCTGAGATGGATGTCCAGTATCTGGAGGATGATTCTCTCAAGGCGTGCCCGCGGGGGCGACGTGTCTGCACGTGCTTCGCTCAGATACATGCGTTGCAGCGATTCGTCCGCGTGATGCTGAAGCACGGCAAGGTACAAGCCCTCCTTGCTGCCAAAATGGTAGTTGATTGCCGAGAGCCGCATCCCTGCTCGCTGGGCGATGTCCTGCACACGGGCTGCACGAAAGCCTTCTGCCAGAAAGACCTCAATGGCTGCGTCAAGCAGGCGTCCCCGGGTGTCATCCCCTGCTGTGTTCCTCTGCGCGTCGACGTGTCTGAACATTTTTTGCGTTCAAAATGGACATAAGTCGATGGTACGAGCGGTATATATTTAGTTCAAGCCATTTCTCCAAACTCCGGGAAAATGACAGAATACTTGTGCCGGAAGTATGGGTATCTTGTCTCGCGCAGCGTTGTCTTCAGAGTTTGCTGCTTGCGGTGCGCCCTTGTGGCGCTTTGCCGTTGCCGCGGTCGCGACGACTCTGGTAAGACTCGCCGGGAATGAAGCGGGCATTGCTGGCGCTGTCCTGCCGGCTCGACTGGATGGCCTCCAGGGTTTCGCTCTGCTCGATAGCGCTCAAGGCACGTTCGATCTGAACCACGATCTCTTTCGCGGTTGCCGCATCTACGCGGAACAAGCTTTGTCGCGCGGTGACATGAGTACGGGTCAGATTGGGCGAGAGAACTTCCAGCTCCAGGCGGATGTCGAGGTCCTTGACACGTGCCTTGGTGATTTGTCCGCCGGCGACGGTGGCAACTTCATCGATCTGCAAGGACATTCGCTTCGTAGCCATGCGCGCTGCGGCATCGACCTTGTCGAAAGGGGCACTGAAAGTCCGGGAGGCCTCCCCATTCATCTGGTGCGAAAACCCTGCGCCTGCACCGGCCCCCGCCAGGCTGATTGCCAACGGGGCGCAAGCGCTCAGCGTGAGCCAGGCCGCACAGCAGGCCAGAACGCGGATGAGCCCTGCTGGGTGGCCGCTGTTCGGAACGGGATATTCGGGCTTGTCTGCCATCACGGTTTCCTGCTGAGCTGGGGCAACTATGGGCGTTCTCTCCAGTTGAGCACCTTGTATGCCACATCCCTTGCCGGCCGTCTGGTAGCGCCATTCAAACGCCTTGCATTGCGCGCAGGCGCTCATACCTAGGTATTACGTCTTCGGGGAGCAAGACAGCCTTGGCCGCCCGCATCGAAAGGGCGGCCTGCGGGCTGACGCGATTGGTCAGTTTCAACCCGATTCGGGCAGTTATTGGCTCGGCGCTGCGGTGCATGTTCCGCACACGCGCATGCAACTTTTCACGTCTATACGATCAATGCCCAAGCCACTTCAATCCCGGAATCTCGTAGACGATCGTTCCGCGAGCGGGCACCGAGACGGCGATACTGCCCTTGTTGCCTACCGTCGTCAGGGTTGCGTTTCCTGTGCCCAGCAGGCCCCAGCAGGTAAATTTCCCGTTACTCACGTTGGTGAACATCAGGCTCCCGCTGCCAGCGGTTTCCAGCGTATTGCTGACCATGATGATCACTGATCCACGCTGGTCGACGAAAGCCAGGCAATTCAGACACTGGTTGGTGCCCTGGCTGACGCGAACGGGCCCCAGCGCCCAAAGCTGCTCTGCGGCAGCCGCGAAGTTCTTCTCCGGATCGATGATGGGCGCAATGGCAGCCAGCCTGCTTCGTTCGGCAGCAGGCAGCTTGTCCGAGTCGTACACGATCCACGCAGACGGGTAATCGACGGGCTTCAGCGCATTGATGCCGACATCACTGACCCAGTAGCCGGTGCAGAAGCCGCGCAGATTGCCTTGTTGGGTGAACTGCTTGGGCGGCAGCATTTCTCGCTCGGACTTCTCCAGGCAAAACCAGTGATTGTTCCCGTACTTGCCGTTGACGTTCTCGAACGTGCGTTCGATGGCCACAGAATAGTAGACCGCGGGACCGAACGGGTGCCGCGGGATGTGCTGCAGGATCAGGTCGTTCTCTGTCTGCGGGGTGGTGCCCGCGTCCCAGTATGATCGCATCATGGAGCCGACGGCACGACGAACGACGCCTTTGCGATCCGCGATATGCGTCCAGCCGACACTGAGCCACTGCTGGGTGATCAGTTTCAGGCCCCAGGCGGGGTCATGGCCGGCATTCTTGACCGAGCGGTCGAAGCTGCCCTGACCACCTACGGTGTCCATGTGTGCACCGAACAGGATGTCCGGCTCACGCGCAGCGGTCGCACCGACGGCAATGCTGCACCTCCAGTATTCCTTGGGCGGACGAAGTTCGTCGGCCTGCAGTTCGATGTTGAAGTAGTAGTATTTTCCGGCAACCCCTGCACTGCTCTCGATCAGAATCCGTGGATCGAGGCCTGCGCCGCGCTTATGCGGTGCGAACGTCTGGCCGCCCACCAAGGGAACCTTGCCATTGGCGATCAGGTTCTTGGCCATGCTGCCGTAAAACTCAGCGAATTTTGTGCATTTGTAGTCAAACCATTTGGACTTGTGGTTGGTCTGGATGACGTCCGCGCGGGCGCCCACCGTGCCCGGTGGAATCGTGATCTTGGCCCAGGCGGCGAAGTCGTCGACCACCCTCGGGTTGTAATCGATGGCATCCCCCCACTCCAGATCGACGACGTAATCCGCGCAGTACATGCCGCGGCAGCCAACCTGCAATGCCAGCTGTGCGAGCCGCACGCCCAGCCATTGGCCGTAGCTGATCCGGCTGGCGGGCTTGTTGTTCACCCAGCCCGCTGGCGCAATCCAGCCCGCGGGGGGCAACCATTCCGTAGGCCAGTCGGCCGCCTCCATCGGCATCATCGGCGTGACGTAGCCGGCTTCTGGTGGCTTGTACCGGGCGTCGGTTTCGTCCCACCACTGTGTGGCGTAGTACTGGGGGTGATTCTTCATCCACTGGCCCCATTCCTTCCACCCGCCTTCATTACTGTTGTCCGGGCTGCCCGTGCCGATTGCGGCAGGGTACTCGTAACCCCAGGCCACGCAACCCAGCATCGGCACGCGTTTCGACCGACTCCACCCCCGCCGCCACGGCACGCATCTCGTTCAGGCTGTGCGAGTTCATCTTGGGTACGTTGTTCCAGAACAACTGCGGCGGCCACGCGAAACCGGCCGCGCCCCAAGGTTGCCCGAGCACACCACCGTACTCATAGGCGAGCACCGGACGGTCTGCGCTGGGGCCGGCTGCAGGCCCTGGAACAGGCGTGGGCAGCCGGCTCGCTCCGCCCGAACTGCTAGAGCTGCTTGAGCTGCTCGACCCCCCGGAACTACTCGAACTGGAGCTGCTGGAACTTGGTTTTCCGCCGGAGCTGCTTGAACTGCTGGAACTGCTCTTTCCGCCAGAGCTGCTGCTGGAGCTACTGGAGCTGCTCTTTCCACCGGAGCTGCTGCTGGAACTGCTCGAACTGCTTGAGCCTTTGCCGCCCGAGCTGCTGCTTGAACTGCTGGAACTTCGTCCGCCCGAGCTGCTAGAACTCCCAATGCCACTGACCCCACCAGAACTGCTGGAGCTGCTCGAACTGCTTGAACTCCCGGACTCGACCAGGTTCTCCGCCTCACCGGTGGCCGAGTTGTCCGCGCCGCCGCAGGCACTCACCAGTGCCACATTGCCGAGGGCCAGCATCATCTCGCGGCGCGTTAATAGTTTGTAGAGCATGGTTTTCTCCAGGGGAGACGGGTGGACAAGGGCGGCAAGTGGCTCCCGACACGGAGAGCGAGGGGCTGGTTCAAAAGCGTAATTTTTTATGGAAAAAATTCTACATCTAAGGTGTATGCCTGGGCAAACACCGCTCGTCGTGTAACGCAGCCGATAGCCCTGACGCTCCGGTTCGGCTCCGTCAGTGGGGGGGCGTGGTGGTGCCGAGTGACCGCGTGATCGGCGCTAGAAGCTAAGCCGAAAGATAGCCGTGGCGCGGAGTGTCGCAGCCCGCCTGCCGCTGGCGCGCGGTCCGACCTCGCGTGTCGGCGCGGCAGTCGTAGCCGGCATGCAGATCGCGCTGGCTACGCTGCTTGGAGGAGGGAGCTTGGGCGAGGTCGCCCAGTCAAGTGTCTTGCTCGGCCGTCGGCATGCAGGCGCAGAAGAGATTCCGGTCGCCGTACACATCGTCGATGCGATTCACTGACGGCCAGAACTTGTTCTCGCGCACATGGGGGAGGGGGAAGACTGCCTCGTCCCGCGTATAGGGGCGTGTCCACTCCAGGCTGATCACGTCGGCCTGCGTGTGGGGCGCGTTCTTCAGCGGATTGTCATCGGCGGGCAGCTCTCCGGTTTCGATGCGGCGAATCTCGGCGCGGATCGCGCGCATCGCGGCGATGAAGCGATCCAGCTCGGCCTTGTCTTCCGATTCGGTCGGCTCGACCATGATCGTGCCGGGCACCGGGAAGCTCATCGTCGGCGCGTGGAAGCCGTAATCCATCAGCCGCTTGGCGATGTCGACCTCGGTGATGCCGGTCGCGGCCTTGATCGGACGGATATCCAGAATGCATTCGTGCGCCACCCGCCCCTGGCTGCCGACGTAGAGCACCGGGTAGTCGTCCTGCAACTGGCGGGCCACGTAGTTGGCGTTGAGGATGGCGACTTCGGTGGCTTGTTTCAGGCCGATGCCGCCCATCATCCGGATATACATCCACGAGATCGGCAGGATCGAGGCGGAGCCGAAGGGGGCGGCCGAGACAGCGCTTTGTCCGGCGTGCGAGCGGCCGTCCGCGCCGGTGGCGGCCACCACGTGGTCGGCCATGAAGGGCGCCAGATGCGCGGCCAGTCCGATCGGCCCCATGCCCGGGCCGCCGCCGCCGTGCGGGATGCAGAAGGTCTTGTGCAGGTTCATGTGGCTCACGTCGGCGCCGATGGTGGCGGGCGAGGTGAGGCCGACCTGGGCATTGAGGTTGGCGCCATCCATATAGACCTGGCCACCGGCTGCATGCACCAGCGCGCAGATTTCCTTGACTGCTTCCTCAAACACGCCGTGCGTGGAGGGATAAGTGATCATCAGCGCGGCCAGCCGGTCGGCATGCGTGGCGATCTTCGCTTTGAGGTCGGCGACGTCGACGTTGCCATGGGCATCGCAGTCCACCACCACGACCTCCAGCCCGCACATCTGCGCGGTGGCCGGGTTGGTGCCGTGCGCCGAGCGCGGGATCAGGCAGATCGTGCGATGTGACTCGTTGCGCGACGCCTGGTAGCGCCGGATCGCGACCAGTCCGGCGTACTCGCCCTGGGCGCCGGAATTAGGCTGCATGCAGATCGCCGGGAAGCCGGTGACTGCCGAGAGATAGCCGGCGAGGCCTTCGATCATGTCGAGATAGCCCGTCGCCTGTTCGCGTGGCACGAAGGGGTGCATCGCGCCGAATTCGGGCCAGGTCACCGGGATCATCTCGCTGGTGGCGTTGAGCTTCATCGTGCAGGAGCCCAGCGAGATCATCGAGTGGTCCAGCGCCAGATCGCGGTTCTGCAGACGCTTGAGGTAGCGCAGCATCTGGTGCTCGGTGTGATGCGTATTGAATACAGGATGGCTCAGGATGGCATCCTGCCGCAGCAGCGGAGCCGGCAGGGTCGTGCCGGCGATGGCCTGATCCAGCAGCGCGATGTCGGCTTCCAGGCCGAAGGCACGGAACAGGGCGACCAGGTCGTCGCGGTCGTGGGTTTCGTCGAAGCTCACGCCCAGACAGTTCGCGGAGACCTGGCGCAGGTTGTAGCCCGCCTGCTGCGCTGCGTTGAGAATGACAGGCGTATCGTTGCCGGTGTCGATGTCGAAGCTGTCGAAGAAATTGTCCGCCAGCACGCGGTAGCCGGCTTCTGCCAGGCCGGCGGCGAAGAGCTTGGCGAGGCGGTGGATGCGGCGGGCGATGGTGCGCAGGCCTTCCGGGCCGTGATACACCGCATACAGTCCAGCCATGTTGGCCAGCAGTACCTGCGAGGTGCAGATGTTGGAGTTGGCCTTCTCGCGGCGGATATGCTGTTCGCGTGTCTGCAGGGCCATGCGCAGCGCGGACTTGCCGCGTGCATCTTTCGACACGCCGATGATCCGGCCGGGAGTGGCGCGGGAAAAGGCCTCCCGTGTGGCGAAGAAGGCGGCGTGCGGCCCGCCGAAACCCATCGGTACGCCGAATCGTTGCGCGGAACCCAGCGCGATGTCGGCGCCCATCTCGCCAGGGCTCTTCAGCAGCACAAGCGCCATCAGGTCGGTCGCCACTGCCACGCAAGCCCCTCTGGCTTTGGCGGCTGCGATGATCGCGCTGAAGTCCTGTACGCCGCCCGTGACATCCGGGTACTGCAGGAGCATGCCGAAGAAGTCCGTCCCGTCTGCCTCTTCAGGCATGCCGATGTGGAGCTCAAAGCCGAAATAGGTGGCGCGGGTGCGCAGCACATCCAGGGTTTGCGGGAAGCAGCGGACGTCGGCAAAGAACCGGTTCGAAGGCGATTTCGACACGCGGCGGGCCATCGCCATCGCCTCGGCGGCGGCCGTGGCTTCGTCCAGCAAGGACGCATTGGCCAGCGGCAGGCCGGTGAGATCGATGACCATCTGCTGCCAGTTGAGCAGGGCTTCCAGCCGGCCCTGGGCAATTTCGGCCTGGTAGGGCGTGTAGGCGGTGTACCAGCCGGGGTTCTCCATCACGTTGCGCAGGATCACCGCCGGGGTGTGCGTGCCGTAGTAGCCCATGCCGATCAGGGATTTCTTCAGCACGTTCCGGCTGGCGATCTGCTTCAGCTCGGCCAGCGCCACGTGCTCGGGCACCGGTTCATCCAGCGCGAGCGGGCTGGCGAGGCGGATGTCAGCCGGAACGGTCTGGGCGATCAGTTCATCGAGCGATGAGGCGCCGACGATGGCGAGCATCGCTTCGCGTTCGGCCGGATTCGGGCCGAGGTGGCGGTCGACAAAGGCGGCGCGGGATTCGAGCTGGGCAAGGGAGGAGGTCTGTGGGTCCATGCTGTTCTCTCTGAGGCGCGCCGGCTTTTGCTGGGCATTGCGCGGCTTGGGGTGTTCGATAGGGGGCAACCGGTGGCGTCTCGCGGTTCTGCCGGCTCAGTCTTTACGTCGTTGTGCCGACACGCGCTTGACGCGCAGAACAACGAAAACCAGCCAGATTCCGATCAGCAGACCTGTCAGCCATTTACCGCGTGTGAGTACGAGCACGACCAGGCTCATGCCGCCGGCAATCAGGGCGTACTTCAGCAGCTCTTTGACGGGCTCGTTGTCGCGTTCGGGCATGGTGTTCAAGCGGCCATCCCGGCGTTTGCCGGGATGACGTCCGCTGTGGGGCATCAGGCGTCTATCGCCTTGGCGTAGCCGGTGGCATCGAGCAGCGCATCGATGTCATCCAGATTCGTTGGCTTGATCTTGAACAGCCAGGCGTTGTAAGGGTCGGCGTTCAGCGTATCCGGCGCGTCAACAATCGCAGTATTGACGGCGATGATTTCACCCGCCACCGGGGCGTAAATGTCGGACGCGGCCTTGACCGACTCGATCACCGCGACTTCTTCGCCCACCTTGACGATACGTTCGACGGCTGGCAGTTCGATGAAGACGATGTCGCCCAGTGCGTTCTGGGCGTGATCGGTGATGCCGATGGTGAGGGTGTTGTCAGGTTCCTTGCGGGCCCATTCGTGGGATTCGGCGTAGCGCAGGTTGCTTGGGATGCTCATGGGATTCTCCGGTGAGGTGGGGTGTCAGGGGTGGCTGATGAGAGGGGTAACTAGAATCTTGCCGCGGCGCACGAACGCGGTTTGCGTGACGCGGGCCTTAAGACGCTTGCCGCGGATCTCGACCTCCACGGTATCGCCAGTGGCGACACCGATCGGCACGCGGGCGAAGGCGATCGAGGCGTTCAGGCTGGGGGCGAAGCTGCCGCTGGTGGTTTCGCCCTCGCCATGCTCGGTAAATACTGGCATGTGGGCACGCAAAACACCACGGTCTTCGAGCAGCAGGCCGACAAGCGCTCGCATCGCGGGTTTGGCTTCGAGGGCTGCACGGCCGATGAAGTCGCGTTCGCCAGCGAAGTCGACGGTCCAGGCGAGGCCGGATTCGAGCGGGCTGACGCCATCATCCATGTCCTGGCCATACAGGTTCATGCCGGCTTCGAGACGCAAGGTATCGCGTGCGCCGAGGCCGATCGGTGCGACGCCTTGGGCCGCGAGCGCCTGCCAGATTTCCACGGCGCGCCCGGCAGGCACGATCAGCTCGTAACCGGCTTCGCCGGTGTAGCCGGTGGCGCATATCATCAGGTCGCCAAACCGCGCGGCCTGAAAATACTGGAGCGGCGCAGCGGCGGCTTCGCTGCCGGGCAGTGCCGCCCAGACCTTGGCCTGGGCGTTTGGCCCCTGGACGGCGATGATCGCCAGATCGCGCCGGGCGGTGAGGGTGACGTTGCCGCCGTGGAGCCGGGAGGCCTGGCGACGCAGCCAGGCTAGGTCAGAGTCAGCGGTGCCCGCATTGACGACGAGGCGGTAATCATCGTGGGCGAAGGCGTACACGATCAGATCGTCAATGACGCCGCCGTCATGATTCAGCAGGCAGGAGTACAGCGCCTTGCCCGGCTCGGTGAGCTTGGCGACATCGTTGGCGAGCACGTGCTGCAGATAGGCTTGGGCGCCGGCACCGCTGACATCGATGGCCAGCATGTGCGACACGTCGAACATGCCGGCATCGCGGCGAACCTGCTTGTGTTCGTCGAGCTGCGAGCCATAGTGGATCGGCATGTCCCAGCCGGCGAAATCCACCATCTTTGCGCCGGCGGCGAGATGTGCAGCGTAGAGCGGGGTTTGTTTGGCCATGCTTCTCTCAGGGGCAAATGAAAAAGGGCCGCCCGCACGCAGTGCGTCGGCCCCCATCTGTCCTTGATACCTGAGAGATTTGGAAACGCGGTTTCCAGTGCCCCTTCGGTGGGTGTTACGCGAACACCGCTCTCCAGATTTGTGTATTCCGTTCGGTCCTTTTGCCTGAGCGTTCCCGGGGGGTTGCGCCTTCGGCGGCCCGCGTCGCGTCGCGACGGCGTGCACTCTCCCGAACAGGGTTGAGACTCTAGCCCGGGACCGGGCGGAACTCAAGCGGGAAATGGCGCTAGCCCAAGGGCGAATGGGTGAGCAGGATCAGGCTGGCATTGGTGAGGACGTGCGCGGCGATGGCGCGGCCCAGGCGCATCTCACGTCCGGCCATGGCGCCATAGAACAGTCCGGCGAGGACGGCCATGGCGGCAAACGGCCAACCCCAGCCGAGATGCACCAGGCCGAAGAGCAGCGCCGTGACTGCGACTGCCGCGGAGGTGGCGTAGGACGCGCGGCGGCCGTGGCGGTGGGCGAACCATGCCTGCAGACGCGCTTGCAGCAAGCCGCGGAAGAAGGCCTCTTCGGCGATGACCGTCAGGAACAGGTTTCCGGCCAGCCACAGCGGGAAGCCAGGCAGCCAGCGCGGCGCCAGGCTGGCCAGGCCAAGACTCAGGCTGCAGGCGACGATGGCGAGCGCCCCTGCCGGCAGCGCCCAGAGGCCATCGAAGGGCCGACCTGGCGCAGTGGTTCGGGCGGGCAGGGCCATCAGCAGCAGCAAGCCGGCCAGCCCCTTGTCGTAATGCCAGCGCAGGCTCTGGTGATGGCGGCCGAAGTCCTCCAGCCAAGGCAGCGGGCTGAACCCGGGGAGCGCGTGGAAGCCGGCAGCGATGCACCAGACGGCAAGCCCCGTCAGTGCGCCGCCGCGCAGGCTCGACGTGGTGGCAGTCCGCGCGAGCAGGGTGAGCAAGCCGCCGAGCAGCAGGGCTGGCAAGGCCTCGCGCCCCACCAGTCCGGCCATGCCAGCCAGCGCCAGCGAGAGGCACAGGCTGCCCGAGGCGAGACGCATCCTCTGTGCCGGGGCGGCAATCAGGGCCACGCCGAGTGCGGCAAAGAGGAGCAGGAAGGCCAGGGGGGCGATGATCGGCTGTGGCATGTCCGGGTGAGTAGTGTGTAAGGGTGGCTGGAAAGCCGCGCCGGATGGACGTTTCCAGCCAGCCTGCCGGTGCGGTCAGGGTACGTCAGCCTTTACAGTCATGCAGGCTGTAGAAGGCCGTCCGGTGCGCCTCTTCGCGGTGCTTGCAGGCGAAGTGTGCAGCCAGTATTTGTGCAGTGCAAGGGTGGGTGGCACGGGCCAGCTGCTAAACTGTGGCGATGAAAACGATGAATGCCGACCTGCACTGCCACTCGACCGTATCGGACGGCTTGCTCAGCCCGAGCGCGGTGGTCGAGCGCGCGCACGCAAACGGCGTAGACCTCCTGGCGCTGACCGATCATGACGAGCTCGCGGGGCTGGCCGAAGCGCGGGCGCGGGCGGAGGCGCTGGGGATGGGCTTCGTGGATGGCGCCGAGTTGTCGGTATCCTGGTGCGACGAGACCGTACATATCGTCGGCCTGGGCTTCGACCCGACCCATCCGGCGCTGGTGGCGGGGCTCAAGCAGGTGCGGGATGGCCGTGATACCCGCGCGCAGCGGATGAGTGACGATCTGGCGCGCATCGGCATCCGCGGCGTGTTTGAAGGGGCGATGCGTTATGTGGGCAACCCGGCCTTGATCAGCCGCTCGCATTTTGCCCGTTACCTCGTGGAGATCGGCGTCGCGCGCGACGTGGCGAACGTGTTCGAGCATTACCTGGTGCGTGGCAAGCCGGGCTTCGTCGAGCACGAGTGGGCGAGTCTGGAAGATGCGCTGGGCTGGATTCATGCAGCAGGTGGTCTGGCGGTGATCGCCCATCCGGGACGGACGCGCTGCGCGAAAGCCGATCTGGTCCGGCTGTTCGAGCGCTTCAAGGATCTGGGCGGAGAAGCGATTGAAGTCGTGTCGGGCACGCAGTCGGGCGCTGACGCGCTCGAATTTGCCCGTGTGGCGCGCCGTTACGGCTTTCTGGCCTCGCGCGTCTCGGATTTTCATGGCCCGGGCGAGAGCGCCGTCGATATTGGCCGCAGCGAGATGCTGCCGCCGGATTTGACGCCCGTATGGACGCGTTTGGTGTAAGGTTCGCCCTTCGCTGGCGCAAGCCCCTGCTGTAGAACGACGACCATGGCGCAACTCTTCGAGATCCACCCCGAGCATCCTCAGCCGCGACTGGTTCGCCAGGCGGCACAGATTCTGCGCGATGGCGGCTTGATTGCAGTACCCACCGATTGTGCCTATTCACTGGTTGGTCTCACCGGGAATCCCGCCGTGCTGGACCGCATCCGGCGCATCCGGGGCGTGGACGAACGACATCACTTCACCCTGATGTGCCGCGATCTGTCGGAAATTGCCAACTTTGCGCGGGTCGACAATGTGCAGTATCGCCTGCTCAAGGCCACCACGCCGGGGGCGTACACCTTCATCCTCGAAGGCACCAAAGAGCTTCCGCGTCGCGTACTGCATCCCAAACGCAAAACGATTGGCCTGCGGGTGCCGGACCATCCTGTCTTGAGCGCGCTGCTGGAAGAGCTGGGCGAGCCGCTGCTGTCTTCCACCTTGCTGCTCCCAGACGAAGATCTGCCGCCGACTGACGCCGAAGATATTCGCGCGCGCCTCGCCAAATCGCTGGACCTGGTGATCGACGCCGGAGCCTGTGGCTTGGAAGCGACCACCGTGGTGGATCTGACCGCCGGCGCGCCGGCGCTGATCCGCGAAGGCAAGGGCGCGCTCGGCCCGCTGGGATTGTAGGAAACAGCATGGAAAACCTGATTCTGCAGCTCGCCCTGTGGGCGGTGCCGGTAATACTGGCGATTACCCTGCACGAGGCGGCCCACGGCTACGTGGCGAAGATGCGTGGGGACCCCACAGCCTATCAGCTCGGGCGGATTACCTTGAACCCGTTCAAGCACATAGATCGTGTCGGGACCCTGATCGTGCCGGGCGTCATCGTGCTGATGAATGCCTTGACCGGTGCCAGCATGCCGGTATTTGGCTGGGCGAAGCCGGTGCCAGTGGATTTTCGCCGCCTGCATAACCCGAAGGCCGACATGCTCTGGGTGGCGGCGGCCGGCCCGGGCTCGAATTTCGTGCAAGCCTTCCTGTGGGCGCTTGCCTTGAGCGTGTTCAGCCGCGTGCTGGAAGGCGATTCGCTCTGGCTGGTGCTGATGCAGAACGGCATGGTTGCCAATCTGGTCCTGATGCTGGTGAATCTGGTGCCGGTGCCGCCGCTTGATGGCGGCCGCATTCTGGTGAGCCTGTTGCCGATGCGGCAGGCGGTAGCGCTGTCGCGCGTCGAACCGTATGGATTCTTCATCCTGATCGCATTGCTGTACCTGAACGTACTGGATGTGGTGCTGGGGTGGTTTTTGCCAGGCCTGTTCAAATTCTTGTTACTGATTTCTGGAGTCTGATTTCAAATGTCTAAGCAACGCGTTCTCTCCGGCATGCGTCCCACCGGGCGTTTGCACATTGGCCACTACCACGGCGCGCTCAAGAACTGGGTGCGCTTGCAGGACGAGATGGCGTGTTTCTTCTTCGTGGCCGATTGGCATGCGCTGACAACAGCGTATGACGATGTGCAGGTGATCGAGAACAGCGTGTGGGATATGGTGATCGACTGGCTGGCGGCGGGTGTGGATCCCGAGAAGGCTACGGTGTTTATCCAGTCGCGCCTGCCGCAGCATGCGGAATTGCACGTACTGCTGTCGATGATGACGCCGCTGGGCTGGCTGGAGCGGGTGCCGACCTACAAGGATCAGCAGGAGAAGCTCTCCGGCAAGGATCTCGCGACCTACGGCTTCCTGGGCTACCCGTTGCTGCAGAGTGCCGACATCCTGCTCTACCAGGCGAACCACGTGCCGGTGGGCGAAGACCAGGTGCCGCACATCGAATTCACCCGCGAGGTCGCGCGCCGCTTCAATCACCTGTTCGGCCGCGAGCCGGGCTTTGAGGACAAGGCGAAGGCGGCGCTCAAGAAGCTGGGCGGCAAGCGCGACAAACTCTATCTGGAATTGCGCACGCGCTATCAGCAAGAGGGTGACAAGGAGGCGCTGGCGCAGGGCCGTGCGCTGATCGCGGAGTCGCAAAGTCTCGCCAACGCAGACCGGGAGCGGCTCTACGGCTATTTTGATGGCAGCGGCAAGCAGATCCTGACCGAGCCGGGCGCACTGTTGACGGAAGCGTCGCGCGTGGTCGGGCTGGATGGCCAGAAGATGTCAAAGTCTTACGGCAATACCATCATGATGCGGGAAGAGCCGGAGGCGCTGGCGAAGAAGATCAAGACCATGCCGACGGATACCAATCGCGTGCGCCGCACCGACCCGGGCGACCCGGCGCGCTGCCCGGTGTGGAATTTCCATCAGGTTTACTCAAGCCCTGAGACCCGTGAATGGGTGCAGGCGGGCTGCCGCAGTGCCGGCATTGGCTGCATCGAGTGCAAGCAGCCGGTGATTGATGCCATGGTCGCCGAGCAGGCGCCGATGCATGAGCGGGCCATGAAGTATGTGCAAAATCCCAAGCTCGTTCGCGAGGTCGTCGAGCACGGCAACGAGCGGGCGCGCAAGGTGGCCGAAGAAACCATGCAGGACGTGCGCGCGGCCATGGGGCTGGCGTATAGCTGATCTGCATGGGGGACGCTGCCTCACAGCCAGTCGAGAATGTGCCGGTGCAGGGCGAGCTGGTGCTCGCCCGCATCCACGGCGAAGCCTTGATGTCGCTGCCGGTCGATCTCTATATCCCGCCGGATGCGCTGGAGGTTTTTCTCGACACCTTCGAAGGCCCGCTGGACCTCTTGCTCTACCTGATCCGGCGCGCCAATCTGGATGTGCTCGATATCCAGATGGCACCCCTGACCGCGCAGTATCTGCACTATATCGATTCGATGCAGCGCTACAACCTGGAGCTGGCAGCGGACTACCTGCTGATGGCGGCGACGCTGCTCGATATCAAATCGCGCATGCTGCTGCCCAAGCCGCCACGCGAATCAGCTGAAGACTCCGAAGCGGATCCCCGGGCCGACTTGATGCGGCGCTTGGCGGAGTATGAGCGGATCAAACGCAGTGCGCGGGTGATCGACAGTGTGCCGCGGGCTGAGCGCGATTTTGAATGGGTCGCCGTGCATGTGGCGGAGAAGACGGTGGAGCGTTTGCCGGATGTCAGCGTGGTCGATCTTCAGCGCGCCTGGCTTGAGCTGTTGCGGCGTGCACGGCTGAATCAGCATCACCGTATTCGTCGCGAAGAACTCTCGGTGCGGGAGTACATGAGTCAGATTTTGCGGCGCCTGCAGGGAGCGGGAGATGTACCGTTCGAGGCATTGTTCGAAGTGACGCACGGGGTCGCGAGTCTGGTTGTCGGCTTCCTCGCCGTGCTCGAAATGGTCAAGGAGCATCTGGTGCAAGTGAGCCAGAATGCGCCGATGGAGCCGATCTATGTCCGACTCAAGTCTGGCGACGACCACATCGCCGAAACTGCCTGACAACCCGATCGATGGGGCCTGGATTGACCTTGCCTTTGCGAAGCAGGTGCTGGAAGCAGCTTTGCTATCGGCGACGGAACCGCTGGGGCCCGCGACTTTGCGGCGCCTGTTCGAGCCTGATCTGGGGGCTGAGCTGATCAATCGCCTGCTGGCGGATCTGCAGCAAGAGTGGGCGGGCCGAAGTGTCGAATTGGTCCGGGTTGCCACAGGTTGGCGCTTCCAGACACGGGAAGCGCTTCAGCATTATCTTGATCGCCTAAAAGAGACACGTTCGGCAAGATATTCACGAGCGGTTATGGAAACATTGGCGATCATCGTGTATCGTCAGCCCGTGACCCGCGGCGATATCGAAGAAATACGCGGCGTTACGGTTTCCAGCCAGATCATCAAGGTGCTGGAAATGCGGGGTTGGATCGACACGATCGGTCACCGCGAAACCCCGGGCCGCCCCGCCCTTTATGCCACCACAAAGAAGTTCTTGGACGATCTCGGCCTGCGCAGCCTGACAGAGCTGCCGCCATTGGCCGAAGTGGAAGGAGTTTTCGACCTTGTCGACACCGCAGAAGCCGCGTCGCCAGACGCGCACGAACCCGGAAACGGGTGATCAGGCTGCCGCCGTTCCCACGGATGAACAGGCTGCCGTTGTTCCTGCCCCTGCACGCAAGCGTGCTCCCCGTGCACCACGCAAAAAAGCCGAAGTGATTGAACCGGTCGTGGCGACACCGGAACCCGAATTCGAGGGGAATATTGCGCCCCCGCCCCAGGAAGTCGAGCCTGTGATCCCCGAGGAAGAACTCTGGGCGGGCCGCAGCGAATTCGTTGACGATGAAGAATTTGATGACGAAGACGATAGCCAGCTGGCGTTTCTGGACCGCATCCATCAGCCCGGGGTGTTGGGCGAAGGTGCTCCGGGCGGCAAGCAGCCTCAGCATGGTCGTCGTGGGGCGCCGCAAGCGGGCCGCGGTGTAGCAGGCAAAGGCGAGTTGCTGAGCGCCGAAGGCGAAAGAATTCAGAAAGTCCTGGCGGCGGCGGGTTATGCCTCGCGTCGCGAGGTGGAAGAATGGGTGGTCGCCGGACGTGTGAGCGTCAATGGGCTTCCTTCTTTTCTTGGGCAAAAAGTCGTCCCGGGCGATCGCGTCAAGGTCAACGGCAAGCTCATCAACGTGCGCTTTGCGAACCGGGAGGCGCGCGTTCTCGTTTACCACAAACCCGAAGGCGAGATCGTCTCGCGTGAGGATCCCGAAGGGCGGCCAAGCGTGTTTGACCGTTTGCCCGCCCTCAAACGTGGTCGCTGGATCGCCATCGGCCGGCTTGACTTCAACACCTCGGGTTTGCTGCTCTTTACCGACGACGGTGAGTTGGCGAACCGGATGATGCATCCTCGCTATGAGCTGGTGCGTGAGTACGCCGTGCGGCTACTTGGTGAGCTGACGGAAGAGCAGGCGAAGCAGCTGCTCGACGGGGTGCAGCTGGACGATGGAGTGGCCAAATTTGGCAGCGTCCGCAGCGAAGGCGGTGACGGGTCGAATCGCTGGTACCGCGTGACGATTTCGGAAGGCCGCAACCGCGAAGTCCGCCGGATGTTTGAAGCGCTGGGACTGACGGTCAGTCGTCTGATGCGCGTACGCTATGGCCCGGTCGATTTGCCACGTCGTCTCAAGCGCGGCATGTATGAAGAAATGGCCGCTGATCTCGTGCAGAAGCTGACCGGCAAGCCGGCGGAAAAACGTCAGGTTCGCCCAGAGGACAAGCGCAAGCCGAAAGGGCCGCGCAGCACCAAGCCTCACCCGGTTCGAGAGCGTCCGCAGGCGCCGGGGTCTTCACCACCCCAGCAGCAGGCGGGGGATAAGCCGGCGGGTGGCAAGCCGGGCGGAAAACGCCGCTTCCGCGGTCCGCGTCGGGCACGTCCCGGCGGTGCGCCGCCGAAGGACGCGTGAGGCGTTTTTATCGACGCATTCCCGGCGTGATTCGATTGCCTGTGCTGTGCAGAGTCGCGCCGGAGCATTTACTGAGTGGCATCGGCTGTGTTATAGTCTACGTGTTTTATTGATTCGGGTCAGGACGCCTCCGTTTCGGGGTGTGGCTGGTCGGTGATCGAGATGGGCGTTTCGCCCATTTTTTATTTGTGGCGCCGGAATGGATCTAGTACAGATTGTTGAGCAAGCAGTGACAGGTCTGGGATACGAGCTCGTGGATATTGAGCGGTCTCCTGGAGCCCGCCTGCTGCGGATTTATATCGATATCGACCGTGGCGTGAATGTGGATGACTGTGCTGTCATCAGTAACCATTTGCAGCACGTTTTTGAAGTCGAGAATGTTGATTACGATCGGCTGGAAATTTCCTCACCAGGGCTTGATCGGCCGCTGAAAAAGCAGGCTGACTTCGAGCGCTATGCGGGACAGGAAGTGCAGTTGAGAGTCCGTATTCCCGTGGGAAATCAGCGTAATTTTGCTGGTGTGCTTGAGGGTGTGCGTGGAGATGCAGTAGTCGTTCGGACCGAAAAGGGTGAGTTTGCCTTTCCGCTGGAACAAGTGGAAAAGGCCCGCCTGGTGCCGAAATTTTGATTGAATTCGCCTTCAGGGGATTGAAACGATGAGCCGCGAAGTGTTGCTGCTTGTAGACGCTCTGGCACGCGAGAAGAACGTGTCCAAGGAAATCGTCTTTACTGCGCTTGAAATGGCGTTGGCTTCGGCCACGAAGAAGCGGATTCATGACGACGCGGAAGTCAGGGTGACCATTGATCGTGAGTCGGGCGATTATGAGTCCTTCCGTCGCTGGGAAGTGTTGCTGGACGCAGAGGTTGAGAACGATGAAGCTCAGATGGGCTTCATCGATGCGCGAGAGCAGTTCCCCGACATCCAGGTCGGCGAGTTCATTGAAGAGCCGCTTGAACCGATCGATTTTGGTCGAATCGGTGCTCAGGCGGCCAAGCAGGTCATTTTGCAGAAGATTCGTGACGCCGAGCGCGAGCAGATCCTGAATGACTTCCTTGACCGCAAGGAACATCTGGTCATGGGGTCCGTGAAGCGTATCGAGCGTGGCAATGCGATTGTCGAAGTGGGCCGCATGGAAGCCATCCTGCCCCGCGATCAGCAGATCCCGAAAGAAAACCTGCGCGTGGGCGACCGTGTTCGGGCCTATTTATTGCGCATTGATCGTGGTGCGCGCGGCCCGCAACTGGTGCTGTCGCGCAGCGCACCGCAGTTCATCATGAAGCTTTTTGAGCTGGAAGTCCCTGAGATAGAAGATGGCCTGCTGGAAATCAAGGCGGCCGCTCGGGACGCTGGGTTGCGCGCAAAAATCGCCGTCAAGGCGAACGACTCGCGAATTGACCCAATCGGCACCTGTGTCGGTCTGCGTGGCTCGCGGGTCACCGCCGTGCGGAATGAGCTGGGTGGCGAGAACGTTGACATCGTGCTGTGGTCGCCCGAAGTGGCG
Source organism: Uliginosibacterium sp. (assembly GCA_016718265.1). Lineage (GTDB taxonomy): Bacteria > Pseudomonadota > Gammaproteobacteria > Burkholderiales > Rhodocyclaceae > Uliginosibacterium. The sequence continues at coordinate 128,313 of JADKDZ010000009.1, forward strand.
CAGTTCGTGATCAATGCGCTTGCCCCTGCTGAAGTGAGTTCCATCGTTGTCGATGAAGAAGCTCACAGCATGGACGTGGTCGTAGACGAAAACAATCTGGCCATGGCCATCGGGCGAGGCGGTCAGAACGTCAAACTCGCGTCCGAACTGACAGGCTGGAACATCAACCTGATGACGGTTGAGGATGCAGCACAGAAGAGTGAAGCCGAGCAAGGTCGTTTGCGTGCCATGTTCTGCGACAAGCTCGATGTCGATGAAGAAGTGGCAGATATCTTGATCGAGGAAGGATTCTCGTCGCTGGAAGAAGTGGCCTACGTGCCGATCGCCGAGATGATGGAGATCGAGTCGTTCGACGAGGACACGGTAAACGAGCTGCGTCAGCGTGCCCGTAACGTGCTGCTGACCGAGGCGATCGTCAACGAAGAGCAGCTGGAAGGCGTTGCGGACGATTTGCTCGGCCTTGACGGGATGGACAATGATTTGGCCGCCAAGCTGGCCAAGGCAAGTGTGAAGACGCGTGACGATTTGGCTGACCTCGCGGTTGACGAGTTGGTTGAGATCGGTTCGGTTGACGAAGCGCGTGCCAAAGAATTGATCACCAAGGCGCGTGCGCATTGGTTCGAGTGAATAGCGGGGAGGGGGAGTACACGATGGCCCAGATGAGCGTGGCGGATTTTGCCACTGAACTTAAAATGCCTGCCCCGGTGCTGCTCGAGCAATTCGAGAAGGCCGGTGTGGCGAAAAAGGGTCCGTCCGACCTCGTAAGCGAGCAGGATAAGGCTCGGTTGCTCGAATACTTGCGCAAGTCCCACGGCGACCAGGGAACAAAGGCAAAGATCACGCTGACGCGCAAGCAGACGACTGAGATCAAGGCCGCTGACGCAACCGGCAAAGCACGGACGATTCAGGTGGAGGTCCGCAAGAAGCGTGTATTCGTCAAACGTGACGAGCTGGATAGCCCGCTTGAGACGGCAACGGAAGAGTCGCTGGAGCGCGAAGAGGCCTCTGGTATCGTGGCCGAGCTAGCCGTGGAGCAGGAAGTACTGGTACCGCAAGTCATTGAGCCGGAACCCGAACCTGTCCCGGAGCCAGAGCCCGAGCCCGAGATTGAACCTGTCGTGTTCGCCGAACCAGAACTCGCTGCCGTTGAAGCGATCGAGCCGGAAGTGGCGGCTGAAGTGGTAGCAGAAGAGGCCAGCGGCCTCAGCGATGCGTCCCCGGTACCACGCGTACTCAGCAATTCAGAACGCGAAGCGATTCGGCATCGTGATTTGCTGGCGCACCAGGCTGCAGAGTTGAAGGCCAAGCAAGAGCGCATCGTGGCGCGCAAAGTGGCCGAGGAAGCCGCGCGCAAGCTCGCTGAAGCTCAGGCGCTCGCAGCTGCCGAGGCTGCGGCACGCAGCACAAGTGCGCCCGTGCCGGGCCGCAAAGAAAGCGGGAATACCCTGCACAAGCCAACCAAGAGTGGCGAGGCGGCTAAAAAGCCGGCTGCACAGCCTGCATCGCGTGGAAACCCGAATAACGGGAACTGGAAAGACGATGCGGCCAAGAAACGTGGTGGCCTGAAAACGCGCGGCGACACCACCGGTGGCGCAGGCAGCTGGCGCGGCGCCAAGGCGGGCGGCAAGCATGGTCGCCACGGTGGCCATGACAGTGCTCAGAATTTTCAGGCGCCTACCGAGCCGGTTGTACGCGAGGTTCATGTGCCTGAAACGATCTCGGTGGCTGATCTGGCTCACAAGATGTCTGTCAAGGCGACAGAAGTCATCAAGAAAATGATGATGCTGGGCCAGATGGTAACGATCAACCAGGTGCTTGATCAGGAGACCGCGATGATCGTGGTCGAAGAGCTCGGTCATACCGCCGTCGCGGCAAAACTGGATGATCCTGAAGCCTTCCTGGTTGACGGTGACGAAGCCAAGGACGTCAAGCTGGAGCCTCGCGCCCCGGTGGTGACCATCATGGGCCACGTCGATCACGGCAAGACATCCTTGCTGGACTACATCCGCCGGACCAAGGTTGCTGCAGGAGAGGCGGGCGGCATTACCCAGCACATCGGTGCGTATCACGTCGAAACGCCGCGTGGGGTCGTCTCGTTCCTCGATACGCCGGGTCACGAAGCATTTACGGCCATGCGCGCCCGGGGTGCCAAGGCAACGGATATCGTGATTCTGGTGGTGGCGGCCGATGATGGCGTGATGCCGCAGACAAAGGAAGCGATTCACCATGCCAAGGCGGCCGGTGTGCCGGTGGTTGTGGCGGTGAACAAAATCGACAAACCCGAAGCCAACCCGGAACGTGTCAAGCAGGAGCTTGTAGCCGAAGGGGTGGTTCCGGAAGAGTACGGCGGCGATGCGCCTTTCTGTCCGGTTTCGGCCAAGACAGGTCAGGGCATCGATGAATTGCTTGAGAACGTGCTTTTGCAGGCGGAAGTGCTTGAGCTGACCGCGCCGGTGGATGCTCCGGCGAAGGGCTTGATCATTGAAGCGCGTCTTGATAAAGGGCGTGGCCCGGTTGCGACCATGCTGGTACAAAGCGGCACGCTTCGTCGTGGCGACGTGGTGCTGGCGGGTGCTACCTTCGGTAAGGTTCGCGCCATGCTGGATGAGAACGGCAAGCAGATCAATGAAGCAGGGCCATCGATTCCAGTTGAAATTCTCGGCTTGTCGGAAGTGCCATCTGCTGGTGACGAAGTCATGGCGATTGCAGACGAGCGCCGCGCCCGTGAGATCGCCTTGTTCCGTCAGGGCAAGTTCCGTGACGTGAAGCTTGCCAAGCAGCAAGCGGCAAAGCTCGAAAACCTGATGGAGCAGATGAAGGAGGGCGACGTCAAGACGCTCGCGCTGATCGTCAAGGCCGACGTTCAGGGTTCGCAAGAAGCGCTGGTTCAGTCTTTGCAAAAGCTCTCGAACGAAGAAGTGCGGGTCAACGTCATTCACGGTGCGGTGGGCGGAATCTCCGAGTCGGACGTCAACCTAGCGCAAGCCTCCGGCGCGGTCATCATCGGCTTCAACACCCGGGCGGATGCGAATGCACGCAAGCTGGCCGAGAGTTTTGGCGTGGATATCCGCTACTACAACATCATTTACGATGCCGTCGATGAAGTGAAGGCTGCTTTGTCGGGCATGTTGTCGCCGGAGAAGCGCGAGCAGATCATCGGTACGGTCGAGATCCGCCAGGTGTTCGTGATTTCCAAGGTCGGCTCGATCGCGGGTTGCTACGTGCTCGATGGCATGGTGAAGCGGTCTTCCCGCGTTCGCCTGCTGCGCAACAATGTTGTGCAGCACGACGGAGAGCTGGAGTCGCTCAAGCGCTTCAAGGACGACGTCAAGGAAGTCAAAGCAGGCTACGAGTGCGGTTTGTCGTTGAAAAACTACAACGATATTCAAGAGCTTGACCAGCTTGAAGTCTATGAAATCCAGGAAGTGGCGCGTACCCTGTAAGGGAATTGCGCAGACTGTGACGCAAGCGGGCCCTGCGGGGCCCGTTTGCATTCGCAGCAGAGTTAACAGGAGGCGAATATGCCTAAAGAATTTTCACGCAGTGCCCGGGTTGCCGAACAAATCAAGCGGGAGCTGGCCGAACTGATCAGGCTGGAAGTCAAGGATCCGAGAGTTGGCTTCATCTCTCTGACGGATGTCGAGCTCACGCCTGATTACGCGCATGCGAAGGTGTTTTTCACATCGATGCAGGGTGACGAAGGCTTGGAGGCAATCCTGATCGGTTTGAAGCGTGCTAGCGGCTTCCTGCGGCGCGAGCTTGGGCGCCGGGTGCGCATCCATACCACGCCTGAACTGCATTTTGTTTACGACCGTTCCATTGTCGAAGGTAATCGTTTGTCGGCCTTGATCGACCAAGCGGTCGCCTCGCAACAGGAAGCGTCGGATACTCCCGACTTGCCGTCCGCGGAACACGAGCCGGACGCATGAGTCAGAGCCCGGTACGCAAACGTTGGCAAGAGGTCGACGGGGTATTGCTGCTCGATAAGCCTGGCGGGCTGAGTTCGAATGATGCCCTGCAAAAGGCGCGCCGCCTTTTTTCGGCAGCCAAGGCAGGCCACACCGGCACGCTGGACCCCATGGCAACCGGCTTGCTCCCCGTCTGCTTTGGCGAAGCAACCAAGTTCTCCAACCGTTTGCTGGAGGCGGACAAGACCTACGAGGCCGTCATGCGTCTCGGACAGACGACCCGCACGGGCGATGCTGAGGGAGAGATTCTGCTCGAACGCCCAGTCGAGGTCAGCGAGCAGGCACTTCAGGCGCTTGGCCTGCGTTTTTGGGGTGAGCAAGTGCAGATGCCACCGATGTACTCCGCGCTCAAGCATCAGGGTCGTGCCCTGTATGAATATGCGCGCGAAGGCGTTGAGATAGAGCGCGAGGCGAGACGGATCAATGTGATCGCATTGGATATCGGCGTTCGCCGCGACAATGACGTCGCTTTCACGGTGCGCTGCAGCAAGGGCACCTATGTGCGAACGCTGGCTGAGGACATGGGTGAGGCGCTTGGTTGCGGTGCGCATCTCGTGGCATTGCGGCGTACGGCGATTGGTGATTTAACCGTCAGCGACGCCTACACGCTCGAAGCGCTGACGGCGCTTGAAGAGTCTGATCGGGCGGCGATGCTTGCCTCGCCAGATGCGCTGCTTGCGCACCTGCACGCGATCGTGCTCGACGATCAGGCCGAGCGGAAGATTCTTTACGGACAGCCAGTACAGGCTGAAACCGCACTGTCAGGAGAGGTGCGAGTGTATGGGAAGTCAGGCAACTTTCTCGGGCTTGGCACCGCTGATGGACAAGGCGGGATCAAACCCTTGCGATTGCTTGCCAGCAAGGCAGTCGCTTAATGTAGTTCGGGGGCGCCGAAACGGTGCTTGTATATAACGAGCAGGTTTGTATATAATCGCGGGCTTGCTAAAAGGATAAACGTTTTAGAGACAGAATATGGCTATAGCTACTGCACAAAAAGCGCAAATCGTTGCTGAATTTCAGCGCGCCCAGGGCGACACCGGTTCTCCCGAGGTGCAAATTGCCTTGTTGACCGCCCGCATCAACGGCCTGACCGATCATTTCAAGGCCAATGTCAAAGACCACCACTCCCGTCGTGGCCTGCTCAAGATGGTGAGTCAGCGTCGTAAGCTGCTCGACTACCTCAAGAGCAAGAACTTCCAGGGCTATCGTGCGCTGATTGAGCGCCTCGGCTTGCGCAAGTAAGCAATGCTCTCGAAAGCGTCCCTTCAGCGCGGGGTTTTCTCGCGCTGAGACGGCGAAGCCGACGCCGGCCTATGTGGCTCGTCGGCTTTTTTGCATTTCTACGCGCCGAGTTTGTGTGTCAGGCCGGGACGCTTGAGCACGTTACCCCGCCTGCAATCGTCTGATTGCAGCCATCCGAAACAGAAAGGATTATTCGTGCCTACTGCCATCAAGAAGAGTTTTCAGTACGGTCAGCATACCGTTACGTTCGAAACGGGCGAGGTCGCCCGCCAGGCGCATGGCGCCGTTATTGTCACCATGGACGATACCGTGGTGCTGGCAACCGTTGTGGGTGCCAAAGAAGCCAAGCCGGGGCAGGATTTCTTCCCGCTGACCGTCGATTACATGGAGAAGTTCTATGCTGCGGGACGTATTCCCGGCGGCTTCTTCAAGCGCGAGGGGCGCCCGACAGAAAAAGAGACCCTGACGTCCCGTCTGATCGATCGTCCGATTCGTCCGCTGTTCCCAGAAGGTTTCTACAACGAAGTTCAGGTCGTGGTAACCGTGTTGTCGCAGAACCCTGAAGTGGACGGCGACATCCCGGCAATGCTGGCGACTTCTGCGGCCTTGGCGGTTTCAGGCATCCCGTTCAATGGCCCGATTGGCGCTGCCCGTATCGGCTACAGCGATGGCCAGTACATCCTGAACCCGACCGCAACGCAGCTCAAAGACAGCCAGATGGATCTGGTTGTTGCCGGGACCGAGGTGGGTGTGCTGATGGTTGAATCCGAAGCCAAGCAGCTTTCGGAAGAGGTGATGCTGGGCGCCGTGGTGTTCGGTCACCAGCAGATCCAGACCGCGATCCAGGCGATTCACGAACTGGTTGAAGCCGCCGGCAAGCCGGAGTGGGACTGGACTGCACCGGCCAAGGATGAGGCGCTGATCGCCCGCGTGAAGGCCGTTGCCCAAGCCGATCTGGAGGCCGCGTTCGCGACCACCAGCAAGTCCGTGCGCAGCGGTCTGCTCAAGGACGTGACCAAAAAGGCCATCGCCGCACTGGTGACGGGTGAAGAAGGCGCGCCTAAGGACAACGACATCAAGAACATTTTGTTCGAGCTGGAGTCTGCAATCGTTCGCGGCCGCATTCTGGCAGGCGAACCCCGTATCGATGGCCGCGACACGCGTACCGTTCGCCCGATCAGCATCCGCACCGGCGTGCTGCCGCGCGTTCACGGCTCCGCCCTGTTCACCCGCGGTGAAACCCAGGCCTTGGTTGTCACTACGCTGGGCACCAGCCGCGACGAGCAGATCATCGATGCGATTACGGGAGAGTACAAAGAGCGCTACATGCTGCACTACAACTTCCCGCCGTATTCCACTGGGGAAACGGGTCGTGTCGGTTCGCCGAAGCGTCGCGAGATCGGCCACGGTCGTCTCGCCAAGCGCTCACTGGCGGCAGTGTTGCCTGACGCCAAAGAATTCGCCTATACCATTCGCGTGGTTTCCGAGATCATGGAGTCGAACGGTTCCAGCTCGATGGCCTCAGTGTGTGGTGGCTCGCTCTCGATGATGGATGCAGGCGTACCGCTGAAGGATCCGGTAGCCGGTATCGCCATGGGCCTGATCAAGGACGGCAACCGCTTTGCCGTATTGACCGATATCCTGGGTGACGAAGATCACCTTGGCGATATGGATTTCAAGGTGGCGGGTACGTGCAATGGCGTCACAGCTTTGCAGATGGATCTGAAAATCGATTCCATCAGCCCCGCGATCATGAACAAGGCGCTGGAGCAAGCCAAAGAAGGCCGTCTGCATATTCTTGGCCTGATGCAAGACGCCTTGGGGAATGCTCGGACCGAGCTTTCTGCGTTTGCGCCTCGCATGACGACCTTCAAGATCAACCCGGAGAAGATCCGCGATGTGATCGGTAAGGGCGGTGCCGTGATTCGCGGGCTGACCGAAGAAACCGGCTGCATCATCGATATTCAGGATGACGGCACCATCACCTTGTCATCGAATGACCAGGCCAAGTCTGACGAGGCACGTCGTCGTATCGATCAGATCACGGCAGAAGTCGAAATCGGCAAGATCTACGAAGGCCCGGTTATCCGCATTCTGGATTTCGGTGCCATCGTGAATATCATGCCGGGCCGCGATGGTCTGTTGCATGTGTCGCAGATTGCCAAAGAGCGCGTCAACAACGTCGCCGATTACCTCAAGGAAGGTCAAGTTGTTCGCGTCAAGGTTCTTGAAACCGACGACAAGGGCAAGGTCAAGCTTTCTATGAAGGCTTTGCTGACGGATGACGCACCTGTTGCGCCTGCGCAGTAAGTACCTGCCGCGAATGGAAAAAGGATGCTTCGGCATCCTTTTTTTATGTTGCCGGCAAAAGAAGAATGCCTCGCCGAGCCGCGCGCTAGCTGTGACGCAGCGGCTCATGATTCTGCTGCTCGCAGGGGTGGCAGCACTGATCGGGAGCGCGGATGGGAGATTGATTCACCCCGCGGTGTCGAAGTTGCCACCTCAGATGGTTTGGGCATGGGAGCGCCCGGAAGACTTGCGCTGGTTGCCCGACGACGTTGGCGTTGCGTATCTCGCGGTGAGCATCGAGCTTCGCGGGAGCAAGACAGTGGTTCGCCCGCGTCGGCCGCCGGTGTTGATGCGGGATCACACCGCGCAAGTACCGGTGATTCATGTCGACCCGCTCTGGCACCCATCCCCGCGCCTCACGCCAGCGCAGCGTGAGGTGATTGTGTCGCAGGTTTTGGGCGCCGTTCCGCTGGCCAATCGCGGGGTCGTCCAGCTCGATTTTGAAGCGCGCCGTTCGCAACGCGTGTTTCTCGCCGAGGTCGTCGAGCAGATTCGACAGCGCCTGCCACGTGAGATCGCGCTGTCGATGACAGCCCTGGCCTCCTGGTGCGCGGAAGACTACTGGCTTGCCGATCTGCCTGCCGACGAGTTCGTCCCCATGGCGTTCCGGATGGGCTCCGACGATCGCGCCGTGCGGGCGCAGCTGGCACGGCGAGGGCGTTTCTTCCGTCAGCGCTGTGCGGCGGCCATCGGCTCCGCCACCGATGAAGTGTCAATTCCAGGCCGTGCACTACGTCACTACCATTTTTCTCCGGCAGCATGGACCCCGGAACTGTGGTCCCGAACGGCCCCTTGAGGCTCCGTGAGGCACCGTGGAGGGGGCTATGGCCAAAAGGGCATGAGCTTCGGTCGCCGTGCGCGTGGGTGCACTATCGGCCGATAACAGCCAGACGATGGTTATCTTCTCGCCCCTCATCGCCTATGCGTCATGAACCGCTAAACTTCTGGATAGTCCTTACCCGACCCAAGGCTTGCGGCATGCTCCGGGAGCGCCCTCTTGTCTGACGTGCCCGCGATGCGCGATCCGGCGCTGGCTGCCCGTGTGCGCGATATCCAGCTTGGCGAACATCTCGCCAAGTCGCAGCGCGCGCACCTCGCCAGCTTTCTGGCGAGCATTCTGGCCTTTGCCGTCATGCACGAACACATTGCGCCGGCCTGGGCGATGTACACCTGGATGCTCGCGCTGAACGCTGTGTCGCTCATCCGTATCGGCTTCTACGCGCAATGGCTGAGGGACGGTGAGCGCCTTGCCCACATGCGTCGCTGGGAGCTCCTGTTCGCGCTGGGGGCAGGTGGCAGTGGTGCTATCTGGGGTTTGCTATGCACAGCACTACTACCCACGGAGGGCAGTGGCATGTGGCCCGTCGCAGTATTGTGCGTCATGGGCGTGGCTGCGGGAGGCGTGCTGTCGCTCTCGCCTTTGATGTCGGCTTTCGCCGCGTTTTACCTCTGCTTGCTCTTGCCGTGTGTCATCAACTTCGGCATGCAAGCCTCGCTTCCCAAGCGCAGCGTCGCACTCGTGCTGGCGGTGTTCATCTGTACGCTGGTGGTCAATGGTCGTCGTGCAGCGCGTGAGGTGCGCGAGTTGATTGTTGCCCGTCTCGAACTCGCCGCGGCGGTCGACGAAGCCCAATCGGCGCGCAGAAGCGCGGAAGAAGCGAATCGGGCCAAGAGCCTTTTTCTGGCCAATATGTCGCACGAACTCCGCACCCCGATGCATGCGATTCTCGGTTTCTCGCAGTTGGGGAGCGACCGCACCAAGGATCAGAAGCTTGTCGATTACTTCAACCGCATCTACACCAGTGGCTCACGCCTGCTCGCCTTGATCAATGATCTGCTCGACTTCTCCAAGCTCGAAGCGGGGCGCATGGAGCTGAGTTTTCATCCGCAGTCCCTGCGCATGATTATCGAGGCCGCCATTCGCGAGGCCGAACCGCTGATCCACGAACGTGGCTTGAGCGTGATCGTTCAAGCGACGGAAAAATCCCCCCTCGTCGTCTGTGATGGCTTCCGTATCGGGCAAGTGGCGCGAAATCTGCTGGCAAACGCCGTGAAGTTCACCGCACAGGGAAGCGAGATCACGCTTTCACTCTCCGTCATCGGGGAGGGGCGGATGGTTCGGTTGGTGATTGCAGATCAAGGCCCTGGCATTCCCGAGAACGAACTCGAAAGCATTTTTGATGAGTTTGTGCAAAGCACCAAGACCCTGACGGGGGCAGGCGGGACGGGGCTGGGCCTGGCCATCTGCCGTCGCATCGTCGTCGCCCACCACGGCCGTATCTACGCGCGTAATCGTCCGGAAGGCGGCGCCGAGATGCTGGTTGAACTGCCCTTGAACCTCCACGAAACCGCAGAGACCTGATCGCCCACCGTGGCCTAGAACTGCTTGACCTCGATACCCAGCGTCAGCACACGGTATGCGATCTGGCGCGGCGTCATGTTGAGCAGACGCGCCGCCTTGGCCTGAACCCAACCGGCTTGCTCCAGCGCTGCGATCACCTTGGTGCGCTCATCGATGTTCGGGTCATCGAAATCAATGCGCGCTGCGCCCGCATTTCCCTGGCCCGTGTCGCGCTGGCGATCAATCCGGATCAGCTCGCTATCGATCTGGCCGGTTTCAGACATGACAGCTGCCCGTTCCAGGCAGTTCTCCAGCTCTCGAACATTGCCTGGCCACGCGTATTGCGTCAGCCGAGTCATCGCGGCCTCGCTCAGATCGAGTGGTCGCCCCTGCATCTGGCTGATCCGCTTGATCAGGTGACGGGCAATCTCCGGCACATCTTCCAGGCGTTCGCGCAGGGCAGGGAGCTTGATCGGCATCACGTTGAGGCGGAAATACAAGTCTTCGCGGAACTTGCCTTCATCCACCGCATCCTCAAGATCGCGATGGGTGGCTGCGATGACGCGCACATCCACCTTCATCGTCCGCCCACCGCCGACCCGCTCCAGCTCGCCCTCTTGCAGCACGCGCAGCAATTTGGCCTGAAAAGCAGGCGAGATCTCCCCGATTTCATCGAGGAATATGGTGCCACCGTCAGCCATTTCGAAGCGCCCGCGGCGCTGGGCAACCGCGCCCGTAAACGCGCCTTTCTCGTGCCCGAAGAGTTCGGATTCGAGGAGGTTCTCGGGTAAGGACGCGCAGTTCAGGCGCACATAGGGACCACGGGCGCGCGGCGAGTTGTAATGGATCGCATTGGCGATCAACTCCTTGCCGGTACCCGTTTCGCCACGAATCAGCACGGTGGTGTTCCATTTCGACACCATCCGGATCTGGTCAAAGACTCGGCGCATCGGCGCCGAGTGCCCCACGATATTGTCGAAACCATGCTGCGATTTCACGGTGCGGCGCAGCGTGTCACGCTCTTCACTGATGCGCTGTTTCTCCTCGGCGATATCCAGCGAGAGCTTCAAGCTCTGGCCAATCAGATTGGCCACCATCTCCACGAAACGTGCACGCGTCGCGAGCTGGCCGTCGTCGAGCTTATTGGGTTGCAGCGCCAGAACCCCCTGCAAGGTGCCACCCACGTGGATCGGCGCAGCAATAAAGGGCAGGCGGCGCTCGTAGATGCCCAGCCGGTTCAGAAAGCGCGGGTTGCTGGCTATCGACGGCAGCGCCACCGTCTTGCCTTCTTCCAGGATCAGACCCAATACCCCTTCGCCCGATTGATACCGCACCGGCTCAAACGCCTGAGGCTCGATACCCTGTACCGCGTTGACGACGAGATCGCCGGTTTCGGGGTCAATCACGCTGATCATCCCGCGGGTCAGGCCCGCTGATTCCTCCAGCACGCGCAAGACCTCCTGCGGCGCGTGCTTTACGTCCAGCGTGCGCGAGAGAATCACGCTCACCTGGTATAGCGTTTCGAGCTGGGTGCTGTGCAATACGCCTTCGGCATCCATAGCCATGATTGTCTACCTTTGTCTGCTGCGCGAGCTGCGGGCGGGCCGCATGTGTCGGGTTGTACGTGTGTGGGCGGTCTTGTCGTCGATGGCCATTCAGCCGTTCCGGCGCAAGGGCAGGATCACCTGTGCGACGCAGCCCCCGCGATGCGCATTGCCCAGCTCGATGCTGCCGCCATGATCGATCGCCACTTGCTGTGCCGCGGGCAGGCCCGTGCCAAGGTGATGTCCGCTGCCTTTCTTGGTGGAGTAGAAGGGCTCAAAGGCTTTCAGGCGCAACTCACTCGATACACCGGGGCCGGAGTCTTCGATCTCCACGACGACTTCCCCGTCGCCGCTGCGGGTCCGGATGCTCAGATCGCGCCGCGTCCAGCCCTTGGTATTCATCGCCTCCACTCCGTTATCCACCAGGCTCTTCAGCATCGAGCGCAGGCGATTCGGGTAGGCGCTGATGTTTGGCAAAGTCAGCTGCGGGACCCAGCTGACCGTGATCCCCGCCGCGAGAAAAGCGTGGGACGAGAGATCGAGCACATCGCGAACAATTTCATTCAGATTGGCGAGCGTCTCCGTCTCGCGGGTCTCCGGCGGCACCGCGGCACGCAGCGTCTCCAGCGCCGATTGCCCCGCTTTCAACGCGTCCGCCAGCGCCGCCTGCGCCGGGTCACAGCCGCGTCGCCCCATCATCGTGACGACTGAATTCAGGATGTTGAGCGGGCCTTCCAGCTGATAGACCGCAGCCGAGAGACTTTCGCGCAAAGCCTGCTGGCGGCTTTCTTCCGCCATCACGGCTTGCAGCGCCGAGACGCGGGCTTTCTCCTGCTCCATCACCTGGCGGGTGACGTCCTTGGCCACCAGTAGCAGATAGGCTTCGGCGTGGTTGTCGTAGAAGGCATCGGCCGCATCGTCGTGCGAAGCCACCCAGACGCCGGAACACGAGAACCAGCGGGGGGTTGCCCAGTGCGCGCGGTCCAGGCGGATCTGCCGGTCGAGAAAGGCGTGACTTCCTGGCTTGAAGGGACCGAAGCCATTCCCCAGCTCGGCGCGCACGGCTTCCAGCAAGACTTGCGCGGGCTCCATCATGCCCAGGTCGGCCATCAAGACCTTGTAGGCGTGGTTATCCAGAATGACCCCGTCTTCCATGTTGAGCAGGGCGAGCACCAGCGGTGCGCCGTCTACCACCGATTCGATCAGGGCTTTCTGATTCCGCACCGCGCATTCCAGGCGGTGCAGGTCGGTAATGTCGCGCTGCAGGCCCAGGTAGTGGGTGATGTTTCCGTCGTCATCCAGTACCGGCGTGATCGTGAGGTCTGCGAGGTAGAGCGAGCCGTCCTTGCGGCTGTTTACCAGACGACCGCTCCAGGGGTGTTTCTGTGAAATCTGACGCCACATCGTCTTGTAGACGTCGGGCGGCGTGGTCCGGTTGGAAAGTATTGACTGATTCAGTCCCTGCGCATCCTCGGTGGTGAAGCCCGTTGTGCGCGTGAAAGCCGGGTTCACATACTCGATATTGGCACGTGGGTCGGTAATCGAGATGGCGATGTCGGCTTGCTCGACAGCGGCGCGGAACAAGGCCGCCGGAATGCTCGCCGCGGCGGAGCGTAGCGGGGCTGCTTTTCTTGTGGTTTTGGGTGTGTTGGGCATGGCCTGAGTCAATCGAAATGGCAACCGTTTTCCGGCGTCGCGCCGGGCTCCCGTAACACAATGCAGGTTTTGTGCCCCGCCTCGCCAGTGAAGGCCATTCCTTGCGTTAGCTCAAACCCGCGCCACTGTTTCGTCTTTGTCGTATCCGCCTGTCGCCTTGTCGCATCCCTGACAGTCATTCGGCCCTGAAACGCTTGAACACGCGGCCTGCGGACAAGCCGAAAACGGCATCGTTACGGGCTTTGCACGCACCGCAACGGTGCCCCGGCACAGTCTTGGCACGTTCTTCGCAAGACACCCGGCAAACATCGTTTTGCTGGAGTTCGCGCAATGACTGACTACCTGATCCTGCTGGTGACGACGGCTCTGGTGAATAACGTCGTGATGGTGAAGTTCCTTGGCCTGTGTCCGTTCATGGGGTTTCCAAAAATCTGGACAGTGCGCTCGGAATGGGGCTTGCGACCACCTTCGTGATCACGGTCTCGGCGGGTGCAGGCTGGATCATTGACCACTTCCTGCTCGCTCCGCTGGGGCTCCTCTACCTGCGCATTCTTGTCTTCATCGTCGTGATTGCCGCCACCGTGCAATTCATCGAGGCCGTGATGAAGAAAACCACGCCGGCCCTCCACCGCGCGCTCGGCATCTACCTGCCCCTGATCACCACCAATTGCGCCGTGCTCGGCGTCGCGCTGCTGAACGTGCAAGAGGGCAACAGCTTTTTCAAGAGCCTGGTGTACGGCTTCGGCTCCTCCATGGGCTTCACGCTGGTGATGGTGATGTTTGCAGGCTTGCGTGAACGCCTCGCGCTCGTTCGCGTGCCGGACGCGTTTTCGGGGGTGCCGATCACCTTTGTGCTGGCGTCATTGTTGTCGCTGGCATTCATGGGCTTTGCCGGGCTCAACTTCGCTTGAACATCACGATCCACGGACGATACGGAAGGAGAACAGGATGAGCGTCACGATCATTGCCCTGCTGAGCCTCACCTTGCTCGGTTTGAGTTTAGGGCTGGGCCTGGGCTACACCGCCAAGGTCTTCGTGGTGGAAGGCAACAGTCTGGCCACCGAACTCTCCGACATGATGCCGGGCACCAACTGTGGCCAGTGCGGCCTGGCCGGGTGTACCGCAGCGGCCGAGGCCGTTGTCGAGGGGCGCGCGCCCGCCACGATCTGCCCGGGTGGCGGTACGGCACTGGCGCAGTCGATCGCCGCCAAACTCGGTATCACGCTTGATCTGGGTGGCCTGGCAGACAAGGGGCCCATGATCGCCACGGTGGATGAGGCCATCTGCATCGGCTGCTGCAAGTGCCTCAAGGGCTGTGCCACCGACGCAATTCTCGGCGCCAGCAAGCAGATCCACGGCGTCTTGCGTGAGGCCTGTACGGGCTGTGGGGGCTGTCTCGATGAATGCCCGACCGGCGCAATTGGCCTGCAGCCCTTGCCGCAGACATTGAAAGACTGGAACTGGGCCAAGCCGGTTCTGGCCTGAGGAGCGAACACATGGGAATCCTGGATATCTTCAATGGCAAGGGCTGGGGCGTGCATCCCCATGACGATCACAAACGCCCGGCGGCCGATGTGCCGCTGCGCGTGATGCCATTGCCCAAGCGCTTGTGCGTGCCACTCCTGCAGCACGTCGGTGCGCCGGCTACCCCGCTGGTGGCGGTGGGTGATCGTGTGCTGCGGGGCCAACTGATTGCCGGGCCGGGTGGGCGGCTGTCCGCACCGGTTCACGCGCCAAGCTCTGGCGTCGTGACGGCCATTGGCGAGGTCACCGCGCCGCATCCGTCCGGCCTGCCGTTCGCCGCGATCACCATTACGCTCGATGGCCTTGATGAAGGCATCGATTTCCCGGCCGTGCCGGACCCCTTCACGCTGGCACCTGCCGAGGTGGCGCAGAAGATCGCCGACGCCGGCATCGTCGGCCTGGGCGGCGCGACTTTCCCCTCGGCACCCAAGGCCGAGCTCGGGCGCAAGCTCGCCGTCCAGACCCTGATCATCAACGGTGGCGAATGCGAGCCCTATCTCTCCAGTGATGACAGCGTAATGCGCGAACGCGCTGCCGATGTCATCGACGGCGTGCGCATCCTGATGCACACGACGGGCGCACAGAATGCGCTGGTCGGCATCGAAGACAACAAGCCGGAAGCGATCGCCGCCATGCGCCTGGCGGTAGAGGCGTTTCCCGCCATCAGCATCCGCCCCGTGCCGGCCCGCTACCCCATGGGCTCGGACCGCCAGCTCGTGCAGGTGCTCACCGGTAAGGAAGTGCCTTCGGGTGCCCGCACCGCGAGCATTGGCGTGCTGGTCAATAACGTCAGCACCTGCGCGGCCATTCACCGCGCGGTGCGGCTGGGCGAGCCCCTGTATCGGCGGATCGTCACCGTCAATGGCGGTGCGGTGGCCGAGCCCGGCAATGTGCTGGCCCCCATCGGCGTGCTCGTCGAAGATCTGCTCGCCTTTGCCGGCCTCAAGGAAACCCCCGCGCGGCTGGTAATGGGCGGGCCGATGATGGGCGTGGCCTTGCCGCACGCCCAGGTGCCAACGGTGAAGGGCTGCGGCGGCATTCTCGCCCTGACGGCGGCCGAGATCACGGTGGAAGAGCCTTCGCCCTGCATCCGTTGCGGATCCTGCGTCAACGCCTGCCCGATGGGCCTGATGCCGCTGGAGATGGCCGCTCGCATCAAGGTGGGCGATTACGACGGCGCCGACAAACTGGCGCTCGACGACTGTCTTGCCTGTGGCTGCTGCGCCTACGTGTGCCCCTCGCATATCCCGCTGGTGCAATCCTTCTTCCATGCCAAGGGCGAAATCTGGAAGCGCGCCCAGCAGAAAAAGCGCAACGAATTCACCAAGGAACTCGCGCAAGCGCGCAAAGATCGCCTGGAGCGCGAGGCGCGCGAACGCGCCGAGGCCGCTGCCAAACGTAAAGCTGCGCGCGCCGCGCAACAGGCTTCAGGTACCCCGGAGGTTTGAACATGAATACGTCGCTCTCAACAAGCTTGCCCGCGGTCGCCGCGTCGCCGCACGCCCAGGCGCAAGGCAGCATCGGCAGCGTGATGGCCAAGGTGATGCTGGCGCTGGCGCCGGCGACCGTTTGCGGGCTGTGGTTCTTCGGCTGGCCCGCCTTCAGCCTGTGGCTGATTACCATTCTGGCCGCCGTCCTTGGAGAGGCGCTGTGTCTGCGCCTCATGGGCAAACCGGTCCAGGCCACCCTGCTGGATGGCTCGGCCGTGCTGACGGGCTGGCTGCTTGCCTTGTCCTTGCCGCCGTGGGCGCCCTGGTGGATCGGCGTCGTCGGGGGGCTGTTTGCCACCATCATCGGCAAGCAAGTGTTTGGTGGCGTCGGGCAAAACCTCTTCAATCCCGCCATGATCGGCCGGGTCGCACTGCTCGTGTCCTTTCCGGTGCAGATGACAGCCTGGGTTGCCCCCGCCATGGGGGTGCATGCCCCGGGGCTGGCTGAGAGCCTGCAGATCACCTTTGGCGGTGCCGGCATCCCGGATGCCATGACCAGTGCATCGCTTCTCGGTCAGGCCAAGACCGAGCTCTCCCGCGGGGTGGATCTGCTGCACACCTTCGCCAACGGCTTGCCCACCTCGTTCAGCGGCGTGCGCCCAGGCAGCCTGGGCGAGACGGCCGTGGTGCTGATCGCCGCAGGCGGCGTGGCCATGCTGTTCATGGGCATCATCAGCTGGCATATCCCGGTCAGCATGCTGGCAGCGATTGCCATCCCGGCCTTGATCGCACATGGCATCAATCCCGCGCGTTACCTGGATGCCGGCGCACACGTCCTCTCCGGTGGGGCGATGCTCGGGGCCTTCTTCATTGCCACCGATTACGTCTCGTCGCCCAGCTCCCGCGCCGGCCAGCTGGTGTTTGGTGCCGGCTGCGGCTTCCTCACCTGGGTGATCCGCACCTACGGCGGCTACCCGGAAGGGGTCGCGTTTGCCGTGCTGCTGATGAACGCCCTGACGCCAGCGATCGACCGTCTCGTCAAGCCGCGTGTGTATGGCCGGGACTACAAGGGACAGCCGATCGTGCTCGACAAGAAGGAGAAATGACATGGAACTCGCCGTGCTAAGAGACCGGATCAGCTATCAAGGCGCGCTGCTGGCCGGCTTTACCTTGCTGACCGGCGCTGCGCTGATGACAGCCAATCACCTGACCCTGCCGGCCATCGAGCGGGCCGCGACCGAAGACATGAAGGCCTCCCTGGTCCAGGTGTTGCCGCAAGGCATGGCCGACAACGAACTGCTCAAGGATTCTGTGGTCATCAAAAATGACAAGGGTGTGCCGGTGACGGTCTATCGTGGCCGCAAGGCCGGCGCATTCAGCGCCGCAGTCTTCCAGCACAGCGCCCGTGGCTATGCCGGAGACATCGTGGTGCTGATCGGGCTGAACGCCGAGGGCGTCGTACAGGGCGTTCGGGTGCTCAAGCACGCAGAGACCCCGGGGCTGGGCGACAAGATCGAAGTCGCCAAGGCCGACTGGATCCATTCCTTCGAGGGCAAGGCCCTGGCGGCTGCGCGCTGGGCGGTGAAGAAAGACGGCGGCGAGTTCGATCAGTTCGCCGGCGCCACCATCACCCCGCGCGCCGTGGTGAAGGCCGTCAAGGAAGGGCTGGAGTTCTACGCGGCACACCGCACTGAAATCGCCGCCGCACAAGGAGAGCAATCATGAGCTGCAACACACCGGTTTCGATGCGACGGGTCGTTCGCGATGGGCTGTGGGATCAGAATGTGGTCTTCTCCCAGCTACTGGCCATGTGCCCGATGATGGCGGTCACCACCTCCGGGACCAATGGCCTCGGCATGGGCCTGGCCACCACTGCGGTGCTGGTGGTGTCGAACATCCTCATCGCCGCCATCCGCGATTACGTGTCGGATCAGGTCCGGATACCCGTGTTCGTCGTCGTCATCGCAACCCTGGTCACGCTGGTCGACATGTCGCTCAACGCCTGGGCGCATGAACTGCACAAGGTGCTGGGCCTCTTCATCGCCTTGATCGTGGTGAATTGCGCCATCCTCGGGCGGGCGGAAGCCTTTGCCTCCAAAAACACCGTCCGCGCCTCCGCCGTCGACGGCCTCGCCATGGGGCTGGGCTTCACGCTGGCGCTGGTGGTGGTCGGCCTGGTGCGCGAACTCATCGGCTCCGGCACCCTGTTTGCCCAGGCCAGCCTGTTACTGGGGCCCGCCTTCTCCTTCCTGGAGATCAAGGTGATCCCGAATTATTCCGGCGTGCTGATGATGATCCTGCCGCCCGGGGGCTTCCTGGTGCTGGGATTCCTGCTGGTGGCGAAGCGCCTGATCGACCAGCGCGTCTCGAAACCCGCTGCCTGCACCCCGGCGGCCGAGCCGAACTGCGCGTAAGACCTGTGTAAGGAGCACACACCATGAAAGTCGCGGTTGCCTATACCGAACCCAGCGCTCAATCCTGGCTGAATATCGAAGTACCCGACGACGCCTGCGTCAAGGATGCCATCGCGCTGAGCGGCATTCTCGATCTCTACCCGCAGATCGATCTGGATACCCAGCGAGTCGGCGTCTTCGGCAAGGCCGTCAAGCTCGAAGCCCCCCTGCGCGCCGGCGACCGGGTGGAAATCTATCGCCCGATCACCTGCGACCCGCTCGAAGTCCCGCGCCGCCCCGGGTTTGAGCTGGATAAAGACGAGTAAAAACCCATCGGCCTGCAAGCCGCATGGGCCGGACTTCTTCAGGCACACTGCGCGGAAAGCCTTGTCCGATATGCTTTGCGTGTATGGCATGCCGAAGAAGCCCGCTGCATGCGGCGCTTCAGGCAGGCGTTGGCGGCGCTTCAGTTAGCACGGTTGCGCGCAGCGGATGGTGTGCGTCTCGGGCTTTTGCGCGCGCTCACTGGCTGGCGGGTGAGCGGCGGGTTTCGACCCAAAGGCGACGGTCAGACTTTTGAAAAGCGGCCGTTCAATTCGTAGGGTGTGAAAGCCGAAGGCTTGCGCACTGGTCTCAACCAGCGGTCAGCGCCCAGCGACTGAAAGGAGCGAGGTTGAGCGCCGGGTTAGGTTTCACTCTCGGTGCACCTGGATGCTTTGCGAGCAATGGTAACGAGAACTTGGGTTTTGAGCCCTGAGTTTGAGAACTTCGTCCCATGTCGATTCCCAGTCAGATTCGTCAGTGAGCGCGCTCCCGGGGTAGTCATCGCCGTCCTGTTTGAAAACGCGC
>JADKDZ010000010.1 GCA_016718265.1 Uliginosibacterium sp.
ACACAGGTGGGCAGGTTGAAAATACCAAGGCGCTTGAGAGAACTCGGGAGAAGGAACTCGGCAAATTGATACCGTAACCCCGGGAGAAGGTATGCCCCGGTAGCTTGTAGGAGTACATCCGAAGGGCGATGGGGGCCGCAGAGAATCGGTGGCTGCGACTGTTTATTAAAACACAGCACTCTGCAAACACGAAAGTGGACGTATAGGGTGTGACGCCTGCCCGGTGCCGGAAGGTTAAGTGATGGGGTGCAAGCTCTTGATCGAAGCCCCGGTAAACGGCGGCCGTAACTATAACGGTCCTAAGGTAGCGAAATTCCTTGTCGGGTAAGTTCCGACCTGCACGAATGGCGTAACGATGGCCACACTGTCTCCTCCCGAGACTCAGCGAAGTTGAAATGTTTGTGAAGATGCAATCTCCCCGCGGCTAGACGGAAAGACCCCATGAACCTTTACTGTAGCTTTGCATTGGACTTTGACGGGACTTGTGTAGGATAGGTGGGAGGCTTTGAGACCAGGACGCTAGTTCTGGTGGAGCCAACCTCGAAATACCACCCTGGTGTCGTTGAGGTTCTAACCTTGGTCCGTGAATCCGGATCGGGGACCGTGCATGGTAGGCAGTTTGACTGGGGCGGTCTCCTCCCAAAGAGTAACGGAGGAGTACGAAGGTCTTCTAGGTACGGTCGGACATCGTACTGATAGTGCAATGGCAAAAGAAGGCTTGACTGCGAGACCCACAAGTCGAGCAGGTGCGAAAGCAGGTCATAGTGATCCGGTGGTTCTGTACTGGAAGGGCCATCGCTCAACGGATAAAAGGTACTCTGGGGATAACAGGCTGATTCCGCCCAAGAGTTCACATCGACGGCGGAGTTTGGCACCTCGATGTCGGCTCATCACATCCTGGGGCTGTAGCCGGTCCCAAGGGTATGGCTGTTCGCCATTTAAAGTGGTACGCGAGCTGGGTTTAAAACGTCGTGAGACAGTTTGGTCCCTATCTGCCGTGGGCGTTGGAAGTTTGAGGACCTGCTCCTAGTACGAGAGGACCGGGGGACGAATCTCCGGGGGTACCTGTTGTCTCGCCAGAGGCATCGCAGGGTAGCTATGTACGGAAGAGATAACCGCTGAAAGCATCTAAGCGGGAAACGCGCCTGAAGATAAGATTTCCCGGGGGTTTAACCCCCTTGAAGGGTCGTTCAAGACCAGGACGTTGATAGGTCAAGTGTGGAAGCGCAGTAATGCGTTAAGCTAATTGATACTAATTGCCCGTGCGGCTTGATCCTATAACTCCTGAACACACAGTTCAGTGACATGCGACACATACATCTGTCACACGCAGTCACTACCAAATTTGCCCTTCCAGTTTCGCTCGTGACGCCCAAAAAGCGGCACAGCACACAAGTTATAGTCTGACGACCATAGCGTTTCGGAACCACCCTTCCCATCCCGAACAGGACCGTGAAACGAAACCGCGCCGATGATATTGTGGTTCTTCCATGAGAAAGTAGGTCATCGTCAGACTACCCAATACCCACGCCCCATCAGATCACATCTGATGGGGCTTTGTGTTTGGGGCGCCGCCACGTCTAGGATTCTGTTACACGCTTGGCAGGCAATGCGTAAGCGTGAATCGCCCCGGGTTTGATGGAGGCTCTAACTCTTGAGAAGATAGAGCCATGAAGAAGTCAGTAAAGTTTTCCCCCGAAGTTCGTGAGCGTTCCGTGCGCATGGTTGCCGAGTGTCGCGGTGATTATCCCTCGCAGTGGGCCGCCGTCGAATCCATAGCCGCCAAAATTGGCTGTACACCCCAGACGCTGCTCAACTGGGTCCGCCAGCACGAGCGAGATAGCGGCCAACGCGAAGGGCCGACTACGGCCGATCAGAAGCGCGTCAAGGAGCTGGAACGTGAGGTCCGTGAGCTACGCAAAGCCAATGAGATTCTGAAGCTTGCCAGCGCTTTTTTCGCCCAGGCGGAGCTCGACCGCAGATTCAAGTCCTGAGGTCTTTCGTCGACGAACATCGTGCGGCCTTCGGGGTCGAGCCGATTTGCAGACTGCTGCAGATCGCCCCGTCCGGCTACCGGCGGCATCTCGCCTTGCAACGCAATCCTGAACGTCGTAGCGAGCAGGTGAGGCGCGATGAGGTGTTGATGTCTGAGGTTGAACGCGTCTGGCAGTCCAATCTGCAGGTCTATGGAGCCGACAAGGTCTGGCGGCAGCTGAACCGGGAAGGCATCGTTGTGGCGCGCTGCACGGTCGAAAGGCTTATGCGTCGTCAGGGCTTGCGGGGCGTGGTGCGTGGCAAGGTGGGTGCGCACCACGGTCAGCGACAGCAAGGCGCCATGCCCGCTGGATCGGGTCAATCGACAGTTCAAGGCTGATCGGCCCAACCAGTTGTGGGTCTCGGATTTCACCTATGTCTCGACTTGGCAAGGCTGGCTCTACGTGGCCTTCGTAATCGACGTCTATGCCCCGGCGCATCGTGGGCTGGCGCGTGAGCAGTTCCATGCAGACGGACTTTGTTCTGGACGCCTTGGAACAAGCGTTGTATGCCCGGCAACCGAGCGCAGAAGAAACTTTGATCCATCACTCGGACCGAGGTTCGCAATATGTCTCGATCCGCTACAGCGAACGGCTGGCTGAAGCAGGGATAGAACCCTCAGTGGGCAGCAAGGGCGACAGCTACGACAATGCACTGGCAGAAACGATTAATGGTTTGTACAAGGCCGAGATGATTCACCGGCGGGCGCCCTGGAAAACCAAGGAATCTGTCGAGCTGGCAACGCTGGAATGGGTGTCTTGGTTTAACCATCACAGGCTACTTGAACCTATCGGCTATATCCCGCCTGCAGAAGCTGAGGCAAACTACTACAGGCAACTCGCCAGTCAGACCGCCATCGCAGCCTAACTTAAACCAACCGGCGTCCACGGAACCCGGGGCGATTCAGTTATGCCGTCAAGAGGGTCGCGCCCGAACACTTACCTAGGCCCAGTCTGTTTGCGGCAATTATCGGCGGCCGCCTCGACGCCACCTTCGTTGACACGACTTCTAGCGGACTCTCCCCGGCCGTCTTCTGCTCCCACCTGGCTGTATTGGTCTCCTAGCCACATGTGGGCTGTCTTTCCCTGAGCAATTACCGCCATCGACTCGCCCCCGTCGCAGCGATAGGAGGCAAATCGGGCCGTCGGGTCGAGCCCAAAGAACATCGAATCGCCATACTGCGACAGCGATATCCTTAACACTTGGCCGCGCTGTTCTGTGATCTGTGTTTGGCTCAATTGCTTCGTGAACATGGCTCCGAGGCTGCCTGCCGGGCAGTTGACTTTTGTCGACGCAAAGTTGGAGATCCACAGGCGCCCTTCGTGCGTGGTCATCGCTTTGGCGCTTACCTTGTTGCAATCGGCCTGTATCACGGCGCGTTCATCACCCACTTCAAACCAGTAGTTTTCCGGATTACTGGTGCGGAGATGACTGGCGTAGGAAGTGCTGCCCAACCAGTACCAGCGCAGTTTCTGTGTGATCGGCTGTGCTTCGTGAGATATCTGCGATAGGCTTCCACATGACGTGCAGAGCGCTGATAGTGAGATCAGCGCTAAGTTTTTGAACAGAGTTTTCGGCATTTTTCGACAGAGTGTAGGAATGCTCGCATTGTATGCGCGATGCACCACAGGAAAACGTGTGCGTGCCTTGATGCCGATGTGGCGATTGTTTTTGGGTGACGGGACATCAAGGACCCGCGCGCTTCATACGGTAAGAACGGACTCAGCGATAGGGTGTTGCATGAAGTGTCTTGGTTTCGTTGGGTGGTCTGGCGTCGGGAAAACGACACTGATTGAGCAAATGGTGCGCGAGATTGTGGCTAAAGGCCTATCTGTTTCGCTAATCAAGCACACGCATCATGATTTTGATCTTGACCGAGAAGGGAAAGACTCGTATCGATACCGGGCTGCGGGGGCGACTGAGGTTATGCTATCGGGCGCACAGCGCTGGGCGTTGATGCGCGAACACAGAGACGCACCACCTGACAGTTTGCCGGAACTGCTTGCTCGACTGACACCTTGCAATTTTGTATTGGTAGAAGGCTTCAAGACGGCTGATATTCCGAAGATTGAGGTGTTTCGCCCCTCGCTTGGAAAGCCACTACTTCACCCAGAATGCGCGAGTATTGTCGCTATAGCGAGCGATGAACCTGTTTCTGCAGACGTGCCGGTACTCCCTCTCAACGAGTCGGACAGGATTGCCGCTTTCGTTCTGCAGTTCTTCCATGTGATCTGAACGCCAGATTAGGGCCACAAGGCTATTGCTTATGCTGAGTTACGAAGAAGCGCTCCGTCAGCTGCTGTCCGCTGCGGAGCCCGTTGGTAAGGTTGGGAGGATAGCAAGTCATCTGGCAGTCGGACGGGTGCTTGCCGAGACAGCCATCTCGCCGATTGCCGTTCCGCCTGCAGACAACTCTGCAATGGATGGCTACGCTATTCGGACCGCAGAAGTGGCACGAAAGCCTTTGCCCGTGAGCCAACGCATTCCTGCTGGCGCGTCCCCTTCATTCCTTCAGGCCGGTACGGCCGCGAGGATATTTACCGGCGCGCCGATTCCTTTCGGGGCCGATGCTGTGGTGATGCAGGAGAAAGTGCAGCTTCACGACAGCGGGATTGTGATTGAACAATCGCCCCAACGTGGGGAGAATATTCGCCGGGCTGGTGAAGATATCTCTGCCGGAAGTCCGGTTGTCTCTGCAGGGGTGCGGCTTAGTCCGGCAGCGCTTGGCCTGCTTGCGTCAGTAGGCATCGCTGAGGTTAAGGTCTACTCGCGCTTGCGAGTGGCAGTGTTCTTTACAGGGAACGAATTGGTGACGCCCGGCGAGCAGCTTCGCCCTGGCACCATTTACAACTCGAATCGCCATGTGCTGTATGGCTTGCTCGGCGAGCTGGGCTGCGAGGTGAGCGATTTTGGAGTCGTTCCAGATAGTTTCGAGGCGACACGAGATGCCCTGCGCCGAG
Organism: Uliginosibacterium sp.; assembly: GCA_016718265.1. GTDB lineage: Bacteria > Pseudomonadota > Gammaproteobacteria > Burkholderiales > Rhodocyclaceae > Uliginosibacterium. The sequence continues at coordinate 4,995 of JADKDZ010000010.1, forward strand.
CTTCGGTAGGCCATGATCTGGTTTTGACCTGCGGCGGGGTTTCGGTCGGCGAAGAAGATCACGTCAAAGAGGCAGTACTTGCAGAAGGCGCGCTTGATACTTGGAAAATCGCGATCAAGCCCGGCAAGCCCTTTGCATTTGGACGGGTTTGTGAGACGCCTTTCATTGGTTTGCCTGGCAACCCTGTTTCGAGCTTTGTGACGTTCCTGATGCTCGCCAAGCCATACATTTGCAAGCGGCAGGGGATCACCGATTGCACGCCGAAATCTTTCCGTGTGACAGCGAATTTTTCCTGGCCGCGTGCTGCACAGGTGCGAGAGTTTTTGCGTGTGCGCGCTAACGACGTGGGCACCCTGGATCTGTTTGCAAAGCAGGGGAGTGGGGTACTGACATCCTGTGCATGGGCAACAGGTCTGGTGGATAACCCTCCTGGACAGGTGATTCAGCCCGGCGACATGGTGCGCTACATCCCCTTCGCATAACCTCGCAGGTGCTTGCATGAGCGTGAAAATATTGTACTTCGCCAGTCTGCGCGAGACCTTGTGCTGCAGTGAGGAGACCTTGAGCGACTTGCCGCCCGGTGTTGAAACCGTTGGTGCCCTGCGCGAGTGGTTGTGCGCCCGAGGCGAGCGCTGGTCCGCACTGCGGACCGGCCAGTCGATCCGCGCCGCAGTCAATCAAGAGCTCGCGCAGGCGAGTCAGTTGATCGCTGATGGCGACGAAATCGCGTTTTTCCCGCCGGTCACCGGAGGCTGACATGTGCGTCAGTGTTCAAGAGCTGGATTTTGACCCGGGCGCCGAAATGGCGGCACTATCGGCTGGTCAGGAAGAAGTCGGCGCCGTGGCGTCATTTCTGGGCCTCGTCAGGGGCTACGAAGGGCTTGATGAGATGGAGCTTGAGCACTACCCAGGGATGACAGAAAAGGCACTCGCCGCGATTGTGGCGGAGGCTGAAGCGCGATGGACCTTGCGGCGCGTGCGTGTCATTCACCGGGTCGGCAAGCTGTTGCCCGGAGAGCGTATCGTGTTTGTTGGGGTTGCCAGCTCGCACCGAGGGGATGCCTTTGAAGCCTGTGCTTTCATCATGGATTATCTCAAGACGCAGGCCCCCTTCTGGAAAAAGGAGAGAACGGCAGAAGGTACGCGCTGGGTGGATGCTCGCGAGAGTGACGCTGTCGCGGCGGCCCGTTGGGGGAGTTCCGTGGCGTGATTCCCTTCTACACGAGTTTTGCAGAAACGCTTTCGGGGTTCGCAGGTTTCTGGTTATAATCGCCAGTTCCCTTGCTCCACCGGTACGCATGCCGGGGAGCTGTTATCAACCCGCAAGGAGTCTGCATGCGACACTATGAAATAGTCTTCATTGTCCATCCGGATCAAAGCGAGCAAGTGCCCGCAATGATCGAGCGTTACAAGGCCGTCGTGGCCGCGCGTAGTGGACAGATCCACCGCCTGGAAGATTGGGGCCGCCGCCAGTTGGCCTACCCGATCCAGAAGGTTCACAAGGCTCATTATGTTCTGATGAACATTGAGTGCGACCAAGTGACCCTCGACGAAATCGAGCACGCATTCAAGTTTAACGATGCGGTTTTGCGTCACCTCACCATCAAGACGAAAAAGGCCGTCACCACGCCTTCGCCGATGATGAAAGAGGAGAAGTCCCGTTCGCTGACACCGTCGGCTGGCGCGGATGAGAGCAAGGCTGACGTGGCGCCTGCTGCTGAGTGATTGCTGGTCACGGGTGAGTGCTTTAACCGCAACAAACACGCTCAGGATTGTCGGACAACTCATCGCACGTGATGCCGTGCGTTGGACGCCAGCCAAACAGCCCGTTCTGGATTGCCGTGTGGAGCATGTCTCCCGGCAGGAAGAGGCAGGCGTTGAGCGGAGTGTAGGTTGCGAGCTAGCCGTCAGGGTGATCGGGCCACTGGCCTTGCAGTTTGAAAAGCTGCCCCTTGGCGCAAATCTGGTGCTGGAAGGTTTTCTGAATGCCCGGAGTGCGAAGCAAAGAATGCCCGTGTTGCACATCAGAACTTTTGAATTGATGGAAGGAATACATCATGGCTTTTAGACCGACAAAGAAGAAGGACGAAAGAGGTGGTAACCGTGGCCTGTTCAAGCGCCGCAAGTTCTGCCGTTTCTCCGCTGAGAAGATTGAAGAGATTGATTACAAGGATGTTGAGATCCTGAAGGATTTCATCACCGAGACCGGCAAGATCATGCCTGCGCGTATTACCGGCACTAAGACCGGTTATCAGCGCCAGTTGTCTACTGCCATCAAGCGGGCCCGTTTCCTCGCGCTGATGCCGTACACCGATCTGCACCAGTAATCCGGGAGCCTCACGATGCAAATCATTCTGCTTGAAAAGGTTGTCAACCTCGGCAACCTCGGTGATGTTGTCAAGGTCAAGGACGGTTACGCGCGTAACTTCCTGATCCCCAGTGGCCGCGCCAAGCGTGCTTCGCCTGCCAATCTGGCTGAGTTTGAAGCCCGCCGTGTCGAGCTCGAGCGCGTAGCTTCCGAGAAGCTGGCTGCCGCCCAAGCCGCAGCGGCCAAGATGGATGGCGTTACCGTCAAGATCGCTCGCAAGGCGGGCGTTGATGGTCGTCTGTTTGGTTCGGTCACCAATGCCGATATCGCTGACGCGCTGGTTGCACAGGGTCACCCGGTCGAGAAGGCTGGCGTTCGCCTGCCGAACGGCCCGATCAAGACCGTGAGCGAGAGCTCGGTCGAAGTCGCGCTGCACACAGACGTGCTGGTAACCATTACGCTGACTGTTGTCGGCGAAGTGTAATTTCGGCGCCCTCGGGGCGTGCGAGATTTTGGAAAGGGCTGCTCCGGCAGCCCTTTTTCATGTGTGTCGCGGGTATCATTCCTGCGGCAAAGGCCGCGCGCCAAGATTACGGTGGCGTGGCCCGTCATTGGAGTGTCCATGGTTCAGAAGCGGCGTCACGAGCAGAGTAACGGGATCGACCCCGAGATCGCGTCCATCAAATTGCCGCCTCACTCGATTGAAGCGGAGCAGTCCTTGCTGGGCGGTCTGCTGCTCGACAACGCGGCCTGGGATCGCATTGGCGACCTGGTAGGGGAGGGCGACTTCTACCGAGACGAGCATCGGCGCATCTTTCTGGCCATTGCGAAGCTGGTCGAGCAAGGCAAGCCGGCGGATGTAGTCACTGTCTATGAGCTGCTCGACAACAATGGCGAAGCCAGCCATGTTGGCGGATTGGCCTACCTGGGCGAGATCGCGAACAATACGCCCTCTGCCGCGAACATTCGTCGCTATGCTGAAATCCTGCGTGAGCGGGCCATTCTGCGCAAACTGGTCACCGTGGGTGACGAGATTGCAGGCGGCGCACTGGCCCCCATGGGGCGTGATGCAAACATCATTCTCGATGAAGCCGAAGGCAAGATTCTGGCGATTCGAGACGAAGGCAGTAAGCACAAGGCCGGGTTTGTCGCCATCCAGCCAGTACTCGGGCAAGTGGTTGAGCGCATTCAGGAGCTCTATGACCGGGACAGTCAGGCCGCGGTCACTGGCGTGCCAACAGGACTCGTCGATCTGGACGCGATGACTTCGGGCTTGCAGGCGACTGACATGATCATCGTCGCCGGGCGCCCTGGTATGGGTAAAACCTCTTTTGCCTTGAACGTTGCCGAAGCCGTCGCGCTGGAGGCGGGCCTGCCGGTGGCTGTGTTTTCGATGGAAATGCCGGCGACCCAGTTGGCGATGCGTTTCATTTCATCGGTCGGGCGGCTGAATCAGCACAAGCTGCGTACTGGGCAGCTCAACGATGACGAGTGGCAGAAGCTCACCTACGCCCTGGGCCGTTTGCACGAAGCGCCCATTTACATTGACGAATCCCCGGGCCTGAATCCGATCGACCTGCGCGCCCGTGCCCGCCGCTTGCATCGCCAGTGCGGTGGCAAGCTGGGCTTGATCGTGATCGACTACCTGCAGCTGATGACTTCGCACAAAGAAAGCGACAACCGGGCGGCAGAGCTTTCCGAAATCTCCCGCTCGGTCAAATCGCTTGCCAAGGAGCTGAACGTGCCGATCATGGCGCTCTCCCAGCTTAATCGCAGCCTGGAGCAGCGGCCCAACAAGCGCCCGGTGATGTCGGATCTGCGCGAGTCAGGCGCCATCGAGCAGGATGCCGACATCATCATGTTCGTGTATCGCGACGAAATCTATAACCCGGACACGCAAGACAAGGGCAAGGCCGAGCTGATCATTGGCAAGCACCGGAACGGGCCGACCGGCACGGTGGCGATGACCTTCCTCGGCGAATACACCCGCTTCGAGAACTACGTGCAGTCCGCAAACGTCTACTGACTCCCGGGGTAAGCATGAGCTATCTGGCGCTGAAGCACCTGCATCTCAGTCTCGTCGTACTGAGCACGATTGGTTTTGTCTTGCGTGGTGTGTGGATGCTGCGCGGCTCGGCACTGCACGATCATCGCGCGACGCGTGTTGTGCCGCATGTGGTCGATACGCTCCTGCTGTGCTCTGGCCTGGCGCTGCTGTACGCCAATGGTGGCGTGTTGCTGGCCATGCCCTGGCTGCACGTGAAACTCACCGGTTTGGTGGCGTATGTTGTTCTGGGCAGTTTCGCCCTGCGACGCGGGAAAACCCGGCGGGTTCGCGTGAGCGCCTTTCTGGCGGCGCTGGCCTGCCTTGGCTGGATGGCCTCTGTTGCGTGGCTGAAAACGCCTTGGGGCTTCTTCAGCCTGCTGCAATCTCAGGGCTGATAGCCCAGCAATTCCAAGTGTTTCGGCCGCAAATAGCACCAGTCCGCGGCGTCCAGTTCGGGCAGCGAGCCGTCCTCCAGCGATAGCTTGCCAACGCCATACCGGTGTAGCTGATCGACGTGGTTGCCGGCGGCGGCAATCATCCGGCGTGCGAGGTGATATTTGCCGTGGTCGATCACAAGCTCGATCACTTTGTCGCCGGCCCTGCGCGCTTCGACTGCTGCAACGGGCTCGGGCTCATCCAGCAATTGCACGCCGGCGAGCAAAGCCTGTATCTGAGCGTCTTCAACGGGCTGGTTGGTCAGGGCGCGATAGCTCTTGGTTACCTGGTGCTTGGCGTTCGAGATCGCATGGATGAACATGCCATCGTCAGAGAACAGCAGCAGGCCGGTTGTCTCGGCGTCCAGGCGGCCCACGCTCTGCACACCGCGTGCGATCAGCGGTTCAGGCAGCAGCGTGAACACCGCTTGATGGTGCTTGGGCTTGTGCGAGCATTCGAAGCCCGCCGGCTTGTTCAGCGCGATGTAGACCTTCTCGGCGTACTCCCACTCCCAGTCGCCGATCTCGAAGGTGAAGCCCTGTTCGTCGTATTCGGCAAACGGGTCGGTCGTAACCACGCCGCCAATCTTGACCTCGCCGTCTCGTACCAGCTTGCGGCACTCCTTGCGCGAGCCAAAGCCTTGGGATTGGAGGATTCTGTCGAGTTGCATAGCGGGTTCCTGATGAAGTGTTGCGTGAGGCCTTACTGCCCGCGCATGAAGAGTTTGTCGAGCTCGGCCATCGAGAGCTGGGTCCAGGTCGGGCGGCCATGGTTGCACTGGTCGGCACGTTCGGTGGCTTCCATGTCGCGCAACAGGGCATTCATTTCGGGGAGCGTGAGCTGGCGATTGGCGCGAACCGCGCCGTGGCAGGCCATGGTGGCGAGCAGTTCATTGCGGCGCTTGGCAATGACTTCCGACGCCGGGAAATCGCGCAACTCGGCGAGCAGCGCCCGTAGCAGATCGCCGATATTGGCGCGTCCGAGCAAGGCCGGCACACTGCGCACCGCCAATTCGTTCGGCCCGGCGGCACTGACATCGAAACCCATGTTCGCCAAGATGTCTGCATGCGCCTCCACTGTCGCCTGCTCGATCTTGCTGGCGTTGAAGACAGCGGGGATTAACAGCCGTTGCACGCTCGGATTGCCATTCAGCACGTGCTTGAGCTGCTCGTAAAGAATCCGTTCGTGCGCGGCGTGCATGTCGACCAGCACCAGCCCCGCCTCGTTCTGCGCCAGGATGTACACGCCGTGAATCTGGCCGATGGCGTAGCCAAGCCTGGAGAAGCGCTCCGGTATTGGGTTTCCGGTGGTCCTGGCTGGAAAGCCAATTGCGGCAATGCTTTCCGGGGATATGCCGCTGAAATGCCCACCTGTAGGGCTTCTTGAGAGGGGTACTTGCAAGCTTGCTGAAAATGCGTCAGACCCACCGGCGTGCCGCACTGCCGAGGCCCAGCCCGCGGCCGGCGCTTCTTCAACAGCGAGGCGAACCTGCTCGGTCGGGCCGTGGTATTGCAAGGGCGCCTGCGCAGCAACAGGGGCTGCGGCGTGCAGCGGGGCGGCCAGGCTGCGGCTTAAACCATGAAACACGAACTGGTGGATCGCGCGACCTTCACGGAAGCGAACCTCCGTTTTGGCCGGATGCACGTTGACGTCGACCCCCGCCGGGTCGAGCGCCAGAAACAGAACGAAGGCCGGGTGACGGCTGCCGTGCAGGATGTCGGCGTAGGCCTCGCGCAAGGCGTGCTGAATGAGCTTGTCGCGCACGAAGCGGCCATTGACGTAGAAGTACTGCGCATCGCGCGTGGCGCGCGCATAAGCTGGCAGCGCGGCAAATCCGGACAGGCTCAGTGGCCCGCTGTCGATGGCGACTGGCCGGCAGTTCGCCATGAAGTCGTCGCCCAGGATGTCGCGCACGCGCCGTTCCGCATCGCCCGCTGCCAGGCGCAGGCTGACGCGGCCGTTGTGGCTGAGCTGGAAGCCGACGTCGGGGCGAGCCAGGGCAATGCGGCGAAACACGTCGTCGCAGTGGCCGAATTCGGTGGACTCGGCTTTGAGAAATTTGCGCCGCGCTGGCGTGTTGAAGTAGAGATCTTCGACCTCGACCACGGTGCCGCCATTCAGGGCCGCGGGCACCGGGTCTCGCTCGCGCTCCGTGACCCGCCAGGCGTGGCTCGCGGTGCTTGCGCGGCTGGTGATCCGGGTGCGGGCCACCGACGCAATCGCGGCCAGTGCTTCCCCTCGAAAGCCCATGGTGCCGACGGCTTCCAGGTCTTCGAGCGAGCGGATCTTGCTGGTCGCATGGCGCTCCAAGGCGAGCGCGAGATCGTCTTTGTCGATGCCGCAACCATCGTCGGCGATGCGGAGCTGTTTGACGCCGCCTTGCGCCAGCTGGACTTCGATCGCCCGGCTGCCTGCGTCCAGACTATTTTCCAGCAACTCCTTGAGCACGGATGCAGGGCGATCAACCACCTCGCCAGCGGCGATCTGATTGATCAGGACTTCAGGGAGTTTGTGGATCGCGGGCATCGGTTGCGCCGGGATGGAAAGGCGCAATTATGCCGTGCCGACGCGGCGCCTGCTCAGTCTTCTTCGGCGGCGATCTCGCGCTCGGCAATGGGGAACCAGTAATCCTCCGGCGCCCCCACGCGCTGCATGATCACGCTCTGCTTGACGCGCAGCAGCTCGCTGACCGCTCGGTAGTCATCGGGCAGCGCCGGGTCATCCCAGCCGTTTGCTGCGTGGCGCGCCATGTCGCAGGCCAGGATGACATTGCGCACGCGGGGCTGCTCGGCATTCTCCTCGTTCATCAAGGTGACGAGCAGCTGCGGCAGATGCCAGGCTTGTACGAGGGCGGCTTGCACATCGCGGATGCTGACGCCAAGAATGGCTTCCTGCGCGGACGCGCTGCGCATGGAGGGGTTTTGCGCACGCAGCGCCATAATCTTCTGCATGCATTCAGGCGCAAAACACCAGAACAGGATCTCGGCCGCCTCGTGAAGCAGGGCGGCAACGGTCACCTCATCCAGATCGATGTCATGGCGCAGGGTGGCAAATTCCCGTGCCCAGCGTGCGGCGTGCTTGGCACGTCCCACAACCTTGAGCAGGCCAACCAGGGCTCTCGGATGATGAGACAGTGTTTCCTCAACGGTGGGCAGGTCGCCAAATTTCTTGAAGAAGGGGCTGATCCCCATCATCATGATCGCGCGGTCCACGGTGGTAATGTCGTGGTTCTGCCGCTGGTGACGATGCGCTTCCAGGTGCACCAGCACGCGCAGGGCCAGCATGGGGTCTTGCAGCACATCCGCCGCCAGAATGCGGCCGCTCACACGGTCCTCGTTCTGCTGCAGTTCCGCCAGGGAGCGCATGCTACGGCGCAGCACCGGGATCTCCCGACTGCTGAAGTAGGCGATGTAGCTCTCGATTGAGGTGAGTGGTGCTTGAAGCATGTCTGTCTTCTGCAAATACTGCCTGCAAGCAATAACGTCACGCCTGCCTGGGAACTTGAGAATTCACGTGAGAAGCAGGCGCTTTGCTTGGCCAGCGAGCGGTCGCGATCTGCCTATAATCGCCAGATTCAAACGGGACGTGATGTGAATCGACAAGCTCGGACGTTGAAAACGCAGGAATCCTCAGGCTTCATGGCCTGGGTCAACGCACGGGCCGGCGCCGCATGCCGTGGGGCGTTTGGGCGCATGACGGAAGCGGAGCTGGACGATGGCGACGTGCTGATCCATGTTGGCTATGCGTCGGTTTCCACCCGCGATGCTCTGGCCTCAGCGGGCCGGCCACCTCTGCCATCACGGCTGCCGTGTGTTGGCGGTGCCGATCTGGCTGGTGAAGTGATCGCGAGTGCGGCGCCGCGCTTCCGGCCGGGCGACAAGGTGATCGCCACGGGGTACGGTTTGGGCATCAAGCATCACGGCGCGTTTGCCGAGCGAGCCTTGCTTCCCGGCGGCTGGCTGCTGCCCTTGCCGGCTCCGCTGACGATGCGCGCGAGCATGGCGCTCGGTACGCCGGGAATTGCGCTTGCAATGGTCATCAGCCGCCTGGAAGACGGGGGCTTGAAACCCGAGCGTGGGCCGGTGCTTGTTTCAGGCGCCGAGCACGGACATGGCACGCTCGCGGTCGCGCTGCTGGCGGCACGCGGCTACGAGGTCGTTGCGCTTTCCCGACACCATGGATCAGAGGTTTGGCTCGGTACGCTGGGTGCGTCTAAAGTCATAATTTGCGGTAGTGCGGAACACGCTGCCATTCGGCAGAATGCGCGTGCGCTTTGGGCGGCGGCAATCGATAATCAGGGGGGCGAGATTTTGCCTTGGTTGCTTGCAAGCGTTAAGCCCGGCGCCGGGGTTGCCGTTGTGGGGGAGGCCTCTTCAGTGGTTCATTCGCTTGGCCCGTTCTGGGAGCGCGGTGTTTGCCTCTTTGGTGTTGACGCGCGACAGGCCGGGTTTGCGACGAAGGAGCATGCTTGGGGGCGCTTGTCGGGTGATTTGCATGCGCCTGCGCTTGGCGGAGCCTGCACGGTGGTAGCATTCGACGCATTGCCCGAGGTGTTTGAACAGTTACTGGCCGGCAACACGCACGGCCGGACGGTGGTCCGGATCGGTGCGCAAGGTAGTGAAAAGGAAAGCCTATGACAGAGGTCGTTGCGCAACTGCCCCGTGTGCTCATCGTTGATGATTCACGCATGGTGCGTGCGTCGCTCTCGAAGCAGATTCGCGACAAATTCGACATCCGTGAAGAAGCGGATGGTGAGGCCGGCTGGCAAGCACTATTGCTGGACCCCACGATCGAGGTTGTGATTTCCGATATCGGCATGCCGCGGCTGGATGGCTTTGGCCTGCTGCAGCGCATCCGGGGCTCGCGCCTCTCGCGTATCAACTCGCTGCCGGTGCTGATCATCTCGGGTGAAGATGAAGATGAAGCGCGGACCAAGGCGCAGACTCTCGGCGCGACCGACTTCATTACCAAGGGTACGCCGCGTGTCGAACTGATCGCCCGGATCGAAGCGCTGGTCAAGCTTGCCCAGACCCGGCGCGAGCTGGAAGAAAGCCGCGAGCAACTGGTACGGCGCAACCGCGGCGATGTCAGCGTGATGGTGATCCAGGTCGATCGTTACGATGATTTGTGCACGAATTTTGGCCACAGCGTCGGGCAGCTCGTGCACCGCAAGCTCTCCAAATTGCTCTCTGCCAAGGTCCGGAAAGAAGACACGATCGCCCATCTGGCGGAGGGGGCAGTTTGCGGTGATTTCGCCCTCGGCCGATCTGGATGCCTGTGGCGCTTTTGCGCTGCGCCTGCGGCGAGCGATCGAGACCATTGTCATGACCTACAAGGAGCACCGTATCCGGGTGAGCCTGACGGTCGGGCTGGCGAGCGCGCACGGCGACGCCAGCCTCTCGCTCGAACAGTTGCTGCAACTGGCGGCCTCACGCGTGGCCGAAGGTTCCATGCTGGGCGGGAATCGGGTTGTCTCGGAGTCTGGCGAGGTGACGACCGAGAATGTTGGGCGCTTCAGCCGCCTGGCGGTCAGCGTCGACCATGCACTCACGCAGATCCGTACCGGTTCCAAGGATGAAGCACGCAAGCGCTTGCGCGAGATCGTCTATACCCTGATGCCGCTGCTCGATTCATCGACAACGAATATCACGTCGGCATTCCGATGGCGGAGCTGGCAGAAAAGGCCCAGATTACCTCGCTGGACCTGCATACAGCATCGGCGGCCACCGCATCGCAGTGGAGTGGCACGCAGTGGCGCGGATGATTGCCTGATCGGCTTCGTATTGCGCCTGCGACCGGGGCACGTTTCCTTTGATGGATGCGTGCCCTTTTCAGTTTACTGCGCAAGCTTGCGCAAGCGGTACAGCGCTTCCAGTGCCTCCCGCGGTGTCAAGCTATCCGGATCCAGCTCGGCCAACTCCGTCAGTGCGGGATGATTGACCTGCGCCGATTCGGGCTCGGGCAGACTGGCGAACAGATCGTCCTGCGGGCCGCTGGCGACTTCGCGATTTTCGAGCGAGCGCAGGCGGCGCTTGGCGTCGCGCACCACGCTGGGTGGAATGCCGGCCAGGGCGGCGACCTCGATACCATAGCTCTGCGAGGCTGGGCCGTCCTGTACCGCGTGGAGGAAGACAATGCTGTGGCCATGCTCTACCGCGCCCAGATGCACGTTGGCGCACTCCGGGTACTCCTGGCCGAGCCGCGTCAGCTCGAAATAATGGGTCGAGAACAGCGCGTAGCTCTGGTTCTTGTCCAGCAGATGCTTGGCAATCGAGTATGCGAGTGCCATGCCGTCGAAGGTCGAGGTGCCGCGGCCGATTTCGTCCATCAGCACCAGGCTCTTGTCGGTCGCGCCATTCAGGATCGCGGCCGCTTCGGTCATCTCGACCATGAAGGTCGAGCGCCCGGAAGCCAGATCGTCGGATGCCCCGATGCGGGTAAAGATCGCATCTACCGGGCCGATGCGGCAACTTGTGGCGGGCACGAAAGCGCCGCAGTGGGCGAGCAGCACGATCAGCGCCACCTGGCGCATGTAGGTCGATTTACCGCCCATGTTCGGGCCGGTCACCAGCAGCATCCGGCGCGTTGGCGCCAGGCGTGCGTCATTGCTGATGAAGCTGTCGACCTGGCGCTCCACCACCGGGTGGCGGCCGCCGATGATCTCGATCACCGGCTCATCCACCAGATCCGGCTGGCGGTAATCGAAGCGTGCCGCCGCACTGGCAAAGGCGTTCAGGCCATCGAGCAGGGCCACCGCGTGGGCTATGGTTTGCAGGCGCGGCACCAGCGGCACGAGTTGTTCCAGCAATTCGTCATACAGCAGCTTTTCGCGCGCCAGCGAGCGGTCCTGCGCCGACAGCGCCTTATCCTCGAAGGCTTTCAGCTCGGGCGTGATGTAGCGCTCGGCATTCTTCATCGTCTGGCGGCGGCGGTAGTCCTCCGGCACCTTGTCGGTGTTGGCGTGCGTGACTTCGATGTAGAAACCATGCACGCGGTTGAATTCCACCTTCAGCGTGCTGATGCCGGTGCGCTCGCGCTCGCGCGCTTCCAGCGCCACCAGGAATTCGCCACAGTTGTTCTGAATGTCACGCAGCTCGTCCAGCTCGACGTCATAGCCGCGATTGATGACGCCGCCATCGCGCACTTGTGTGGCCGGTTCAGCGGCTATGGCCGCGCGCAGCAACAGCAGGGCGTCGACAGGCGTGGCGAGCTCGGCGTGGAGCTGGGCCAGCAAGGCGACATCACGCTCCAGCGGCAAAGGCGCGCGCAGCGCATCCAGGCTGCCCAGGCTTTCGCGCAGGGCGGCCAGCTCGCGCGGGCGAACGCTGCGCAAGGCGATTCGCGTGGCAATCCGTTCGATATCGGCAATCGGCCGCAAGGCCGCCGCGACGGCACTCATCGGGCCATCGCCGGCGTCGCCAAGCAGGCAGGCCACGGCCTGATGACGGGCGCGGCAAGCTGTGCGGCTGGCGAGCGGGTGATGCAGGCAATGGCGCAGCCAGCGCGAGCCCATGCTGGTCTGGCTCAGGTCGAGCAGCGAGAGCAGGGTGGGCGACGGTTCGCCGCGCAGGGTTTCAGAGATTTCCAGGTTGCGCCGGGTGTGCGCGTCAAGACGCAGGTAATCGCCCTCGGTCTCAACCTTCAGCGTGCTCACATGCGCCAGCGCCTGGCGCTGGGTGGTGCGGGCGTAATCGAACAAGGCGCCCGCCGCGGCCAGCGCCACGCTCAGGCCTTCGGCGCCGAAGCCTGCCAGATCATGGGTGCCGAAGTGGCTGGTCAGCAATTCCTGCGCGGTCTTGGCGTCGAACTGCCAATCCGCCAGACGCCGGATCGCCGGCACGCGTGACTCCAGCACCGGCAGCTTGAGCGAGTCCGGAATCAGGGCTTCTGCGGGGCGCAGGCGCTCCAGGTGGCTGAGCAGGTTTTCCGGCTCGGTTTCGACAATGCGGAAGTCGCCATTCGCCAGATTCAGCCAGGCCAGGCCCAGCACGCCGCGATTGAGCTGCAGCGCCAGCAAGGGCGCATCGGCGCGGTCATCCAGCAGCGCGGCATCGGTCAGCGTGCCGGGGGTGACGATGCGGCTCACGGCGCGCTCCATCGGCCCCTTGTTGGCCTTCGCCGCCTCGGCCGATTCCAGTACCTGCTCGCAGATCACCGCCGATTCGCCCAGCTTCACCAGCTTCGCCAGATACGGCTCCAGCGCGTGATACGGCACGCCCGCCATCTTGATCGGCTTGCCCGCGCTCTGGCCGCGTGTCGTCAGGGTGATATCCAGCATCCGCGCCGCTTGCTCGGCATCCTCAAAAAACAGCTCGTAGAAATCGCCCATGCGGTAGAAAAGCAGCGTGTCCGGGTGCTGCAGCTTGAGTTTCAAGTACTGCTGCATCATCGGCGTGTGGCTGGCGATTTCCTGCTCGGTAAGCGTTTTGATGGTTTGCAAGGCGGGTTCCAGGATGTCGGTTGGCGGTGCGTGTGGGGCGCTAGTTTACCGGGCCGGTGGGCTGCTGCGGAATTCTTCGGGGCGGGCGGCTGTGGGGCAGTCGCCGGCCGTACGTGGCCAAATCAGTAGCGCTGAAGGGGTGCGTGGAGAGGCGCGTGGGCTGGCCCTCTGCGGCACACCCATGCCGGGGGGCAGATGATTCAAGGTCAACACAGGGTGGTTCGCGAAGACGTCCATCTGGTGCGGGTCTTCAGCGAGCAGCCACGGGACTGCGCGGGGCGCGCAAACCCGGTTCCCAACCATGCAGCCAGTCCTCGCCCGCTCTACCGCGCAATTGAAAGTATCGCTTCACCCGAGCGCCATGCGGAGGCAAGCGCTGACGCGTGATGCGTCTTGGTCTTGGGTTTGACGCGTAGCGGATCGCGCGTTCAGGCGTTATCCAACGGCGTGTCGGCAGACGTAACGGCCAGGTAGCCAAAGCATGCGAGCAGCGCTGTAGCGAGCGCCACCAGCAGGGCATAGCCGAGGTGGGCGTGGGCGGGGCCGAACAGCGTGGTGCCGAGTTGCTCGCCCCAACTGCAGAAGGCGCCCACGCCACCACGACCGCTGGGCCGCGTGCAGTGCTCACCAAGGTTTCCTGCGGCAATCACGCTGACCACAAGATAGATCGGGTAGGCGAGGACGGCTAATCCGAGCACGATCCACAGTTTTCTTTGGCGTGAGCAGGGCATGGCGACTTTCCTTGTGACAAACAAGCGCCGAGCGCTCAGGGGCGCCGAGTATAGATAGTCTTGGATTGCTTGCCGTTGTCGCTGATGTACGGGTCGCGCTCGAAAGACAGGGTTTGCGGGCTGACCGCGACAGGCGCGCCGTCTTTCCAGGGGCTGTTGCTGACGAACAGGCGGCCGTCGGTCAGGCGCCACTTGCCGGTCTGCACGGCCGTGGCCGCCGCGTCCAGCACGGCCGACTTGCTTGCAGGTTTGAGGTCTTCGGTGCGAATCGTGCCGTCCTCTTGCAGCACCAGCAATTTCTCCTGCAAAAAGCGCGGTGGGGCTTTGCCATCCAGCTCGGTAAGCTGCCAGCGCCCGACCAGGTTTTTTGCTGGAGCGTCGCCGGCCAGACTTGGCCCTGCGAACGGGAGCAGCGCAAGGACGAAAATCAGGCGGCGTGTCAGGCGGTGAGGGGTCATGGGGCGGTCTGCCGTGGTGGTGGAGGGCTGAGGCGGATTTTAGCCGGTCTGCGCCGCCGCGGCGGCAGGGAAATGCTCTAAGATCGGTGCCGTCATCAACGATGGATACAGGCATGATTGCGATTATTGGCGGTAGCGGGCTGACCCATCTTTCGAACCTGGATATTGCGCGGCGTGAGGTTGTACGCACGCCTTACGGGGAGCCTTCGGGGGCTTTGCAGTTTGGCCACCTGGGCGAGCAGCAAACGATTTTTATCGCCCGACACGGCTACGGCCACACGATTCCGCCGCACGAGGTGAATTACCGCGCCAATATCTGGGCGCTGAAGCAGGCCGGGGCGGAGGCGATCATCTCGGTGGCGTCGGTAGGCGGCATCCCGGATCACCTGGGGCCGGGCACGATCCTGGTGCCGGATCAGATCATCGATTACACCTGGGGCCGGGCGTCGACTTTCTTTGAGGGGGGCGACAGCCCGGTGGTGCATGTCGACTTTACCGAGCCCTATGACCCGGGCCTGCGGCAGCAGATTTTGCGCGCGGCGCGCGAGGCGGGCGAAGCGGTGGTCGATGGCGCGACCTATGCCGCCACGCAAGGCCCGCGACTGGAAACCGCGGCCGAGGTTAATCGCCTGGCGCGGGACGGTGCGCATGTGGTGGGCATGACGGGGATGCCGGAAGCCGCGCTGGCCCGTGAGGTCGAGATTCCGTACGCGGCGATTCAGGTTGTGGCCAATCATGCCGCCGGGCGAGGCAACAGCACGCATGGCATCCCGATGCACGAAATCGAGGACACGCTGCGGGAGGCTATGGCGCGGGTGCGCAAGATCCTGCAGCATTTGTGTGCGAGCAGCGCATGATTCGCGATGTCTTGCGCATGGGCGACCCGCGCCTCTTGCGGCGTGCGCGTGAAATCGAGACCTTTGATACGCCTGACCTGCATGCGCTGGTGACGGACATGTTCGACACCATGCAGCATCTGGATGGGGTCGGGCTGGCGGCGCCGCAGATAGGCGTCGATTTGCGGCTGGTGATATTTGGTTTCGAGCGGAGCGAGCGCTATCCGGAGGCACCCGAGGTCCCGCTGACCATCCTGCTCAACCCTGTGCTCGAATTGCTCGGCGAGCCGGATGAAGAAGGTTGGGAGGGTTGCCTGTCTGTGCCCGGCCTGCGCGGCGTGGTGCCGCGCCACACCCGCTTGCGATACAGCGGGTTTGATCCGCAAGGCGTACGGATCGAACGGGAAGTGGAGGGGTTTCACGCGCGGGTCGTCCAGCATGAATGCGACCATCTTGACGGCATCCTGTACCCGATGCGGATACGTGATTTCAGCCGTTTCGGTTTCACCGAAGAACTGTTTCCCGACTCCGCGTCGTCTGGCGAGTAAACATGACATGCTCGGAGAGCCAATCCCAGTGCGGCTCTTCAGGCATCTGTTTATGCCAATTGAGTTGATTGAGGCGCTGGGCGAGTGAGGAGCCGGAAGATTCCGGGGCACAGCGGAGCCGCTTACTTTTTCGCGGCCCGCCGTTGTACGTTGCGCACGAGCCGGACGGCACCGTACAGATTGTCACGGCCGTCCGCGTAACCGGCCACTTCTGCACTGCCGAAATAAAGATTGAAGGCGTCGACGACGCCGGGTTGGTCGATGAAGACCGACCAGAACCACCTCTCGGGGGTCGCCGGAAAGACGCTGGCGTCGATCAGCTGGCCAAATTGTCCGGGCACTTGCAGGCTTTGGAGTTCCTTAAAAGTCGGCAGGCGCCAGGCCTTTTTGTCGCGCGCGGCCTCCCGTTTGGCGAGTGCTTCGGCGCTGCTGTGGACGAGATTGAGCGCGGTGCCCGTGCAGGTCTGGCCGTTCCAAGCCATGCCCTCTGCGCAGCGTCGCCAGATCAGGCCGGTCTGGGCGTCGGTGACCTCCGCACCCTCCGGCGAGAGCTGATACCGTTGCGCAGAGGCGGTGATCGGTATCTGGCATATCCCCGCAAGCAACAGACCGAGCACTGGTTTCCGGATATTCACGAATGGCACGCCTCTGGCAAGTTACTTGCGTTTGGCCCGAGTGGGATGACCGGAGCGGACAAGCCGCACGGCGCCGTAGGGGTTGTCGCGACCATCGCCCAGCTTTGCCGTGTGGTACCCGAAGTAGAGATTGAACGCATCAATCACCCCGGGCTTGTCGATGAAGACCGACCAGAACCACATTTCAGGTGTGCCGGGAAAGGCCGCCGGCTCAACGAGTTCGCCCGGCCGGTCGGGCACTTGCAGACTCTTGAGTTCTTTGATGCTCGGCAGGCGCCAGGCCTTCTTGCTCGCCTTGGCTTCTCGCTTGGCAAGTGCTTCGGCGCTGCTGTGAACAATGTTGAGAGGGGTGCCCGTGCAGGTCTGGCCGTCCCAAACCATGCCCTCGGTGCAGCGCCGCCAGATCAGGCCGGTCTGGGCGTCAGTCACTTCCGTGCCATCGGCCGACGGAACATACCGGGAGGCAAAGGCAGGGTGGGCGCCGATGCCGGCGATCAGCGCGAGGAGAACCAGCCATCTGCTTTGCATGCGTCACAAGCCTTTCAGTCAGTCAATGGACGACGCGAGGTTGCGCCATCCCAGCGGCAGAATACTTGACCTTGTTTGGAGTGTGGGTTTGTTGCGCTTTCGGGCGGGAGGTCCGCGAGGGACTACATCAGGCGCTCGATCAGCGCGGCCTCAAGCTGGATGGTCTTGCCGCTGTTGTCGAGCGAGGCGCCGCTGACGAGGAAAGTATCTTCGGCACGCTCTCCCAGGGTGGAGATCTTGGCGGTGTGCAGGGTGATGCTGTGCTCGGTGAGGGTGCGCGCAACGTTGAATAGCAGGCCGGGACGGTCTGCCGCGACGATGGAGAGAATGAAGTACTGGCCGCGTTCGTCTGGCTGGAGGGTAACGGTGGGAGCGATCGGGAAGTGCTTGAGCTGGCGCGAGGGCCGTGCGTTGGCGGGTGTTTCGATCTGATCGGCCGCCAGGTTCAGTTTTTCCGACAGTGTGTGTTCGACCAGCGAGATGACATCGCGGTACGAGGTCTCTTCGTTCGGGTCCATGATGACGAAGCTGTCCAGTGCAAAGCCTTTGGCGGTGGTGTGGATCTTGGCATCGACGATCGAGAAACCCATCCGGCTGATGACGCCGCACAGGCGGGTGAACAGGTCTTTCTGGTCGCGCATATAAACCATGACCTGAATGCCTTTTTCCACCTTGGACAGGCGAGCCTTGACCACCGGCGCGTCGACTTCCGGCCGGTAGTACAGGGTTCGGGTGTGCCAGGTAATTTCTTCCGGGTTGTGGCGGAGAAAATAGAGCGTGTCCAGTTCGCGCCAGAACGCATCTTCGGTGCCGGGACGCAGCCCGTGAAAACGCAGGCGCTGGCGTACGGCTTCCTGGCGCTCGCCGATGCCAAAGACCTGCTCGGGTTTGTCGCCACGCAGCAGCTGGCGTGAGGCCAGGAAGAGGTCTTCGAGGAGCTTGGCTTTCCAGCCGTTCCACACCTTGGGACTGGTGCCGCGAATGTCGGCATGGGTGAGGATGTAGAGCGCGGTGAGGTGGCGTTCGTCGCCGACAAGATTGGCGAAATTGCGGATGACATCGGGATCGGCGAGATCCTGCTTCTGCGCGACCTGTGACATCGTGAGGTGGTGCTCGACCAGCCAAACCACCAGGTTTGCGTCGTCACGGCTCAGCCCGTGCAGGAGGCAGAAGCGGCGGGTGTCTGCCATGCCCAGCCGGGAGTGATCGCCACCGCGGCCCTTGGCAATATCGTGAAACAGGGCGGCAATGAAAAGCAGCCAGTGGCGCTCGAAGCCATTGATGAGCCGCGTGAGCAGCGGGTATTCGTGCGCGTGCTCTTCCATGACAAATCGGCGGACGTTGCGCAGTACTTGCAGAATGTGCTGGTCGACGGTGTAGACGTGGAAGAGATCATGCTGCATTTGCCCGACGATGCGCCCGAACGCCGGGATGTACGCGCCAAGAATGCCGTAGATGTTGAGCCGGCGGAATTCGTGGGTCTGCCCGCGTGGCGCCTGGAGTAACTGCAGGAACAAGGCGTGATTGGCGGGGTCGCGACGGAAGCGCGCGTCAATCAGCTTGCGTCCGCGCCAGATGCCCCGCAGCGTGCGTGCACTCATGCCTGCGAGTTCGGGGTGCTGCTCCATGAGCAGGAAGCTCTCGAGCAAGGCATTGGGGGTGCGCTCAAAAACTTGCTCGTCAACGATGTCGAGCAAGTCACCGCAGACCTGAAAGCGCGCGTTCAGCGGGCGAGCGTGAAAGGCGGCCAGGGGCTGATAGCGGACGGCAATGTTCTGCAGCAGGATGGTGTTGAGCTGGGTGATCTTGCGGGCCGCGCGGAAGTAACGCTGCATCATCAGTTCGGAAGCCCGGCGCGTCTTGCCCGGCTTCAGGTTGAAGGCGCGCGCCAGGGCTTCCTGGTGGTCGAACACGAGGCGATCTTCGCGGCGCCCGGCGATGTAGTGCAGGTGGATGCGGACTTGCTGCATGAAGCGTTCCGCGCCGCGTAGTTCGCGGACTTCTTCCGGGGTGATCAGGCCGTGGCGGGCCAGATCGCCCCAGCGGGTACCCAGTCCGGCCGAGAGCGCGATCCAGATGATGTTCTGCAGGTCGCGCAGTCCGCCCGGGCTTTCCTTGCAGTTCGGCTCCAGGGCGTACGGGGTGTGGTTGAAGCGGTTGTAACGCTGCTCTTGCTCGGCACGCTTGGCGTGAAAAAACGACTCGGGCTCCAGGCACACAGCGGTGGCGACCACGAACTCGTGATAGAGCGCCTCGGGCCCGATCAGCAGGCGGGACTCCAGCAGGTTGGTCTGGATCGTGATGTCGTGCGAGGCTTCTTCGGCACACGCTGCTACGGTGCGCACACTGTGGCCAATATCGAGGCCGAGATCCCACAGGGAGCCGATGAAGTGCTCGATTCGCGGCGTGTCGCTCGCATCCGGCTCTTGCGCGAGCAGGATGAGGATATCAACGTCCGAGTACGGATACAGCTCGCCGCGACCGTAGCCGCCGACGGCGACCAGATTGGCGTGTTCGGGCATCTGGCAAAGCGCCCACAGGGCTCGGAGCGCATCGTCGACGAGGCGGCAGCGGCCACGCAGCAGGCGTGCCGGGCTGTGGTCCCGATCGTAGGCGCTGCGCAGGCTCTTCTGGCCTTCGAGCAGGGTTTTGCGCAGGGCGTCCAGCGCTTGGCGGTCCTGGTCGGCGGAGGCGGGCGCGGTCACGGGCTCAGGCGTCAAAACGAGAAACGATAAGATTCGGGACCTTCGCTACGCACTCCGGCACGGGAGGCGCTTTGGGCGAGCAGGTGAGCACTTCGACGCCGTTCGCGGTCACGACGACCGTATGTTCCCATTGCGCGGAAAGCGAGCGGTCCTTGGTCACGATGGTCCAGCCATCGGGCAGCTCCGAAATGGCGGCTTTGCCGGCGTTGATCATGGGCTCGATGGTGAAAATCATGCCCTCCTTCAGTGTCGCCCCGGTCCCTGGCCGGCCGTAGTGCACGACCTGCGGCTCTTCGTGAAATTTGCGGCCGATACCGTGCCCGCAGAATTCGCGGACGACCGAAAACCCGGCTTGCTCGGCGTGCTGTTGCACGGCATGACCGATATCGCCGAGCTGCGCGCCAGGTTTCACCTGAGCGATGCCGAGCCACATGCTCTCGTAGGTAATCTGGCACAAGCGCTTGGCGAGGATGCTGCCCTCGCCGCCAACGATGAACATCCGGCTGGTATCACCATGAAATCCGTCCTTGATCACGGTGATGTCCAGATTGACGATGTCGCCCTTCTTGAGGGGCTTCGGGCCCGGGATGCCGTGGCACACCTGATGGTTGATTGATGTGCAGATGGACTTGGGGTAGGGCTTGTAGCCTGAGGGCGCGTAGTTCAGCGGGGCGGGTACGCAGCCTTGTTCCTTGACCATGAAGTCGTGGCACAGACGGTCCAGTTCTTCGGTGGTGATGCCGGGCTGAACGAAGGGCTCGATGTAGTCGAGTACGTCCGCGGCCAGTCGGCACGCGATGCGCATGCGTTCAATCTCGTCGGGTGTCTTGATAATGATGCTCATTTGTGGCCAAGAGCTGGAGGGGGAAACCGCAAAGGCTAGCGCAGAAAGCCTCGTTACGGCAATCCGGCGGGCCGCATCCCGGGGTGTCCGGGCGGCTGCCGCGCTTGAGGAATCTAGTGGTTAGCCGCTATAATCTTCGGCTAAGCCCATAGCGGGCTGAGCCAGGGGTGTCTCTGGCTATCTCACACGCCCGCCGGATACGGGTCTGCACTGTGTGCAGCTAGGCATCACCACCCGATGGTGGTGTCAACGGCAGGCGGAGGTCAAACCCAGTCAATATTGGAGTTATTGAATGTCTGTAACCATGCGTCAAATGCTGGAGGCCGGTGTCCACTTTGGTCACCAGACCCGCTTCTGGAACCCCAAGATGGCCCCGTATATCTTCGGTCATCGCAACAAGATTCACATCGTCAACCTCGAAAAGACACTGGCCAAGTACAACGAAGCCATGTCGTTCATCAAGAAGTTGTCGGCGAACCGTGGCACGGTTCTTTTTGTAGGCACCAAGCGTCAGGCCCGTGAGATTCTGGCTGAAGAAGCACAGCGCGCAGGCATGCCCTACGTTGATGAGCGTTGGTTGGGCGGCATGCTCACTAACTTCAAGACGGTGAAGGGTTCGATCAAGCGCCTCAAGGACTGCGAGCAGATGTTCGAGGACGGCTCCGTCGAGCGTCTGTCGAAGAAGGAAGCGCTGATGTCGCGCCGTGAGCTCGACAAGCTGCAAAAGAGCCTGGGCGGGATCAAGGACATGGCCGGTCTGCCGGATGCGATTTTCGTGATTGACGTCGGCTACCACAAGATTGCCATCACCGAAGCCAAGAAGCTTGGCATTCCTGTGATTGGCATCGTCGACACCAACCATTCGCCAGAAGGCGTTGATTACGTGATTCCGGGTAACGACGACTCCAGCCGCGCGATCCGTCTGTACGCGCAAGGTGTGGCGGATGCTGTGCTGGAAGGCAAGAACAACATGGTTCAGGATATTGTTGCCGCGGCCTCTGACGAATTCGTCGAAGTCTCCGACGCTGCCGAACAAGCGTAATACCAGCATCAGATACTCAGGCCGCCTCGCCGGCGTAAGCGGCGAGCGGTGGCTCGGCGGTTGGCAGTGATAAGGGGTTCCTTGCGCTGCCAACTGTCGTTTTAGTCGCATATTTTTGAATTTCAGGAGTGATCATGGCGGCAATTACCGCAAGCATGGTGGCAGAACTGCGCGCAAAGACCGATGCGCCGATGATGGAGTGCAAGAAGGCGCTGACCGAAGCCGATGGTGACATGGGCAAGGCAGAAGAAATCCTGCGCGTGAAGCTGGGCAACAAGGCGTCGAAAGCGGCTGCCCGTGTGACGGCAGAAGGCATCGTGGGTACCTACATCTCCGCGGACGGCAAGCTGGCGTCGATTGTGGAAGTGAATTGCGAGACCGACTTCGTTGCCAAGAACGATGATTTCCTGGCCTTCACCAAGGCTGTCGCCGAGCTGGTCGCAAAGCAGAATCCTGCGGATGTGGCAGCACTGTCCGCGCTGCCGCTGCAAGATGCGACGGTTGAAACCGTGCGCACTGCGCTGGTCGGCAAGATTGGCGAGAACATTAGCATTCGTCGCTTTGAGCGCATCGAAGCCAAAGGCAAGGTCGCGGCGTATATCCACGGTGGCGCCAAGATTGGTGTTCTGGTGGATCTGGTGGGCGGCGAAGAAGTGCTGGGCAAGGATATCGCGATGCACATCGCCGCATCCAAGCCGAAGTCGCTGGACGCCTCTGGCGTGTCGGCTGACCTGATTGACACCGAGCGTCGCGTGGCGATCGAAAAGGCGAAGGAAGCTGGCAAGCCGGAAGCAATGATCGAGAAGATTGCCGAAGGCTCCGTCCAGAAGTTCCTCAAGGACGTGACCTTGCTGGGTCAGGTCTTCGTCAAGGCGGAAGACGGCAAGCAGACCATCGAGCAGCTGCTCAAGGCCAAGTCGGCGTCAATCGCCAGCTTCACCTTGTATCTGGTCGGTGAAGGGATCGAGAAGAAGGTGACCGACTTCGCTGCTGAGGTCGCTGCCCAGGCTGCTGCTGCAGCAGCAGCCCGTTGATCGAGGTACTACTCTAGGAGCGATAAATGGCCGTTGCTTACAAGCGAATACTTCTGAAACTCTCTGGTGAAGCCCTGATGGGCGACGATGCTTATGGCATCAATCAGGGTGTGGTTTCCCGAATCGTCGCGGAAGTGGCTGAAGTTTCGCGTCTCGGTGTTGAAATTGGCATCGTGATCGGCGGCGGTAACATTTTTCGTGGCATGGCTGGCGCGGCTTCCGGGATGGACCGCGCCACTGCCGATTACATGGGCATGCTGGCAACCATCATGAATGCGATGGCGCTTGGCGACGCGATGCGCGTGGCGGGGGTTTCCGCGCGCGTGCAGTCGGCGTTGAACGTCGAGCAGGTGGTTGAGCCTTATATCCGCGGCAAGGCGATCCGCTACCTCGAAGAGGGAAAAGTGGTGATCTTTGCAGCCGGGACCGGCAATCCATTTTTTACCACCGATACGGCAGCAGCCTTGCGGGGCACCGAGATGGAAGCCGAAATCGTGCTCAAGGCGACCAAGGTGGATGGTATCTACAGTGCGGACCCGAAGAAGGATCCGTCTGCGACGCGCTATTCCAAGATATCCTTCGATGAGGCGATTGCGCGCAACCTGCAGGTCATGGATGCGACAGCGTTCGCGCTGTGTCGTGACCAACGGCTGCCGATCAAGGTGTTCAGCATCTTTACGCCGGGCGCGTTGATGCGCATCATCAGAGGTGAGGACGAAGGTACCCTGGTACATATTTGAAAGGGCAGATGATGATTCCCGAGCTGAAAAAAAACACGGAACAGAAGATGCAGAAGTCGCTCGAGTCGTTGAAGAACGATTTGGGCAAGGTGCGTACTGGGCGTGCTCATGCGGGCTTACTCGATCACGTGATGGTCGATTACTACGGCAATCCGACACCGATTCCTCAGGTAGCGAACGTGAATCTTCTGGACGCGCGCACGATCGGTGTGCAGCCTTGGGAGAAAACGATGATCGCCAAGGTTGAGAAGGCGATCCGGGACTGTGACCTCGGCCTGAATCCAGCGACCATGGGCGATGTTGTGCGGGTGCCGATGCCCATGCTGACTGAAGAACGTCGCAAGGACATGATCAAGATCGTACGCGGTGAAGCAGAGAATGCACGGGTGGCGATCCGTAACTTGCGCCGCGATGCAAACAACAGTCTGAAGGAAGCACTCAAGGCGAAGACCATTCCTGAAGACGATGAGCGTCGTGCGCAAGACGACGTGCAAAAGCTGACGGATAAATTCATTGCGGAAGTCGATAAGCTCCTGGCTCAGAAAGAGCAGGACCTGATGCAGGTGTAACGGGGCTTCCTCGAAGGAACCGCGCGCATTCATGCTTGCTTCTCTAATCAGCTCTACCCGCGGGATCCCCGAGCGAGCCGATATGCCGCGGCATATTGCCATCGTGATGGATGGGAACGGGCGCTGGGCGCGCAAGCGACTCATGCCACGTGTGGCGGGGCACAAGCGCGGGCTTGAGACTGTCCGTCGGGTGGTTCAGCTTTGCGTCGAGCGCGGCGTCCCGAATCTCACTCTTTTTGCATTCAGCTCAGAGAACTGGCGTCGTCCGGCAGACGAAGTCAGCTTCCTCATGCAACTATTCCTGCGCGCGCTGCATGACGAAATCCGACGTCTTCACAAGAACGGCATCCGCTTGCGGGTGATTGGAGACAAGTCCCGCTTCGATGCCGCGTTGCTGGCGGCGATCGAAGAGGCTGAGCGCACCACTGCATCCAACACGCAGCTGACATTGACGATTGCCGCCAACTACGGTGGTCGTTGGGACATCCTGAACGCTGTCTCAGAAATGCTGGCGGCCCACCCTGACCGACGCGAAGGTTTCTCGGAAGAGGATCTGGCCGCACACCTCAGTCTGCATGACCTGCCCGAGCCGGACCTGTTTATCCGTACGGGTGGCGAACAGCGAGTGAGCAATTTTCTTCTCTGGCAGTTGGCCTATACGGAGTTCTATTTTACGGATTGCCTGTGGCCGGAATTTGACGATGCGGCTTTTGACAAGGCAATCGCCTCGTTTCGCAGTCGCGAGCGACGATTTGGCCGGACCAGCGAGCAACTGGGCGGCGCCTGATACACAAACGCCTGGAGATCGGGTAAATGCTCAAGCAACGTGTTGTCACTGCGCTGATTCTCGGCGCGATGGTGTTGTTGGCCATATTCCTGCTGCCTGCGATGCTTTGGGGCGTATTTGTTGCGGTGCTAGTTGCGGTAGCGGCATACGAGTGGTGCCAGCTGCAAGGATTTGATCGCGGGCGAACAGGGGGCTTCGTACTGGCTGTCGTGGCGCTGGCGCTTTTCCTGGGCACTGCGCCTTGGCTCTCAAGCGGAACCGCGGGGAGGCTCGCTATTTATCTGTGCTCCGTGTGTTTCTGGGCGATTGTGGTTCCACTGTGGTTGTGGTTCAAACCTGATCTATCCAGATCCCTGCTGCCTTACGCGGTAGGCCTGATTCTGTTTGTGCCGACAAGTCTTGCCTTGCTTGAGCTCCGGCAGGCACATCCTGTCTTATTGGTGCTGGCGATCCTGGGCGTCTGTGTGGCAGACATCGGGGCCTTCTTCGTGGGCCGTGCATACGGTCGGCGCAAGCTTGCGCCCGAGATCAGTCCTGGAAAGAGCTGGGAAGGCTTTTTTGGCGGCGTGCTGGGGGTAGTGCTTTTCTTTTTGCTGGTCTCCGCCTTCTGGATTCCCGAGCTGTCAGCCAAGATGAGCTATTTCGGTGTTGCATGCTTTGCACTCGTTTTTGCATTGGCGAGCGTGGAGGGAGATCTGTTTGAATCTCTCGTCAAGCGCAAGGCCGGCGTAAAAGACAGCGGAAGTCTTCTTCCCGGGCACGGAGGGGTGCTGGATCGGGTCGATAGCATGCTTTCCACCTTGCCCTTGGCTGGTGTATTACTTGCCTCCTGGCAGTACTTCTGAAGCGGACGACACGGTATTTATGCAAAGACAGACAGTCACCATTCTCGGTGCGACGGGGTCGATCGGTGGGAGCACACTGGATGTGCTGTCCCGTCATCCAGAGCGATTCGAAATCTATGCACTGACCGCGCGCCGCCAGATCGGCAAGCTTGCAGACTTGTGTCGCCGTTGCGGCCCGCGCTACGCGGTCGTCGAGTCGCCGGCCGATGCTGAAGAGCTTCAGACGCTACTAGCCGGTCTGCCCGTCACTGTGTTGTGCGGGCCGGAATCGCTGGCGTATGTGGCGTCGGCGCCGGAGGTGACGACCGTGATGGCCGCAATCGTTGGCGCGGCCGGGCTGGAGCCCTGCCTGGCGGCCGCGCGCGCAGGCAAGCGCGTGCTGCTGGCCAATAAAGAAGCGCTGGTCATGGCAGGTGATCTTTTCATGTCGGCGATACGCGATTCTGGTGCGGTTTTGTTGCCGATCGATAGCGAGCACAACGCCGTATTCCAATCTTTGCCAGACAGCTTTGACTACGGTCTGCAGCACTGTGGCGTCCGCAAAATAGTTTTGACAGCGTCCGGCGGTCCCTTTCGGCATTTCCCACTGGAGCGCTTGTGCGATGTCACGCCCGACCAGGCCTGTGCGCATCCTAACTGGGTCATGGGGCGAAAAATCTCCGTTGATTCAGCCACGATGATGAATAAGGGCCTGGAAGTCATCGAGGCCAGCTGGTTGTTCGGTGTGGGGGCGGAGCGGATCGAAGTTCTGATTCATCCGGAGAGCGTGATTCATTCGATGGTCGAGTATTACGACGGATCGGTGATTGCGCAGCTCGGCAACCCGGATATGCGCACGCCGATTGCACATGCCCTGGCTTACCCGGATCGAATAGTTTCTGGGGTGTCAAGCCTGGATCTGGTCAAGCAGGCGAAGCTCAGCTTTGAAGAGCCGGATCTCAGGCGGTTTCCTTGCCTGGGCCTGGCTTATGCGGCACTGCACGGCGGAGGGTGTGCACCAACGGTATTGAACGCTGCGAACGAGGAAGCGGTTGCCGCTTTTCTGGAGGGTGGTTTGCGCTATTCGGAGATCGCCTCGGTCGTGGAAGATTGTCTCGCGTCTGTTACGGGCGGTGTGGCCGAGGATGTCTCGACAGTACTGGCCGTGGATGGCGCGGCCCGAGAGTTCGCCCGTGCGGCGATTGTCCGTTACGGCAGGAAAACCGCGACATGAGTCAGGTACTGAGTTTCTTGGTCGTCATTCTTGTTTTGACGGCGGTGCATGAATACGGGCACTACCTGGTAGCGCGCTTGTGTGGCGTGAAAGTCTTGCGGTTTTCGCTGGGTTTTGGGCGCGTCATTAAAGCCAAGCGCTTCGGGCCTGACCAGACCGAGTGGGCGCTCTCGGCGATTCCGCTCGGTGGTTACGTGAAAATGCTCGACGAGCGCGAGGGCGATGTTCCGGCATCGGAGCGGCATCGGAGCTTCAATGCCCAGCCACTCTACAAGCGTAGCCTGATCGTGCTGGCTGGCCCTGCCGCCAATCTATTGCTTGCTGTCGCGATTTACGGAGGCTCGGCGTGGATGGGTACGCGCGATTTGCCTGCAGTGATTGGGCACGTCACGGCGGGTTCTGCGATGGATCAGGCGGGCGTGCAGGCAGGCGACCGCGTGCTTGAGGTGGATGGCCGCGCAGTCGCTGGCTGGAGCGATTTCAAGTGGGCAATGATTGATCAGATGGTGGGTGGAGGCGTTGTCGCGTTGAAGCTTGACCGAGGAGGCGTTCCGATAGACAGCCTGCAGGTAGAGACTGCCGCGATTGAACTCAGTGAGAAGGCGCCAGACCCGGTTCAGCAGCTGGGCGCGGCATCGCCGCTGCCCAAGTTGCCCGCCGTGGTCGAGCGCGTGTTGCCTGGCGGACCGGCCCAGCGTGGCGGGATGGTTGCGGGAGATCGGGTTGTCAGTATTGATGGCGAGCCCATTGAGGATTGGGGGCAGTTGGTGCGTAAAGTGAGCGCCTCTGCGGGGAGAGCGATGCTGTTTGGTGTGGTGCGCGATGGGAGTTCGCTGCCGGTTGAGTTGCGCATTACACCCGAGGCCGCACCAGATCGCCCGGGTGTCGGACGTATCAGCGTGGAAGTTCGCCCGGACCGTGAGCTTTTTTTGCGGTCGACGATCATTGTGCGATACGACGTGCTCGACAGTGTCGTGCAAGGCGTGAGGCAAACTTGGAGTACCGCCGCTTTTTCCCTTAAAGTCATCTGGCGAATTCTGACCGGCCACATATCCGTACGCAATGTCAGTGGGCCACTGACAATTGCGGACTATGCAGGGCAGAGTGCACAGGCCGGAGTCGAGTTCTTTGTTCGGTTTCTGGCCTTGATCAGTGTCAGTGTCGGCGTGCTCAATCTTCTGCCCATCCCAATTCTTGATGGCGGGCACTTGCTGTATCATGCGGCAGAGTTCATCCGGGGCAAGCCCGTATCGGCGCGCGTTGAGGAGTATGGGCAGCGGGTGGGCATTGCGATTCTTGCGGGCTTGATGGCCTTGGCTTTCTTCAACGATTTCAATCGGTTCCTCTTCGGCTGATGTCCAGATCACTTTCCGCTATTTCCGCAGGCGTGTTTGCCCTGCTGTCTCCCTTGGCGTTGGCTGCGTCGCCCTTTGTCGTGAAGGATATCCGTGTCGAAGGCATGCTTCGTACTGACGCGGGTACCGTGTTCAACTACTTGCCGATCAAGGTCGGGGACAAGGTTGACGATGCGTCGGTCTCACGTGCCATCAAGACTTTGTATGCCACTGGATTTTTCAGGGATGTTCGAATTGAAGTGGATAGGGACGTGCTGGTCGTCGTCGTCGACGAGCGTCCGGCTATCTCACAGATCGCTTTTTCGGGTAACAAGGAATTCGACTCCGAGAATCTGCTGAAAGGCCTCAAGGAGGTCGGCATTGCTGAGTCGCGAACCTTTGATCGCTCGCAGCTGGAGCGTGCCGAGCAAGAGATCAAAAGGCTCTACCTGACCAAGAGCTTCTATTCGGTGACGGTCAAGACAACCGTGTCGCCACAGGAACGAAACAGGGTTGCCATCAATTTCGAGATATCGGAAGGCTTCGAGGCCAAGATCAAGAGTATCCGGATATTGGGGGCGAAGGCTTTCAAGGAGCGCAAGCTTCTTGACCTGATGACCTTGGAAGAGTCAGGCAGCTGGTACAACGTATTTTCCGAAGACAATTACTCCAAACAAACGCTGCAGGGTGACATCGAAGAAATCAAGTCGTGGTACATGGATCGCGGGTACATTAACTTCAACCTTGATTCATCACAGGTTTCAATCACCCCAGACAAAAAGGACGTCTACATCTCCTTGTCGATCAACGAAGGGGATCAGTACAAAATCTCTTCGGTGAAATTGGCTGGCGATCTTGTTGTCCCGGAAGATGATCTGCGTAAGCTGGTTTCGATCAAGCGCGGGGATGTGTATTCACGTGCAAAAATCAATGACATTGCGCGCGCGCTTGCTGATCGACTGGGGAACGATGGCTATGCATTTGCGAACATCAACCCTGCGCCTGAGGTCGACGATCAGAAAAAAGAAGTTGCCGTGACCTACTTTGTTGACCCCGGTCGCCGCGTCTACGTTAACCGCGTGAATGTGCTGGGGAATGCCCGAACGCGTGACGAAGTCGTACGGCGCGAGTTGCTGCAATTTGAGAGCGCGTGGTTTGACCGGCAGCAAATCGAAGAGTCGAAGAAGCGGATTGAACGAACCGGGCATTTCAGCGAAGTCTCGGTCGATACGGTGCCAGTGTCTGGTAGCCCGGATCAGCTGGATGTCAACGTAACCGTGAAAGAGCGCCCTACGGGCTCATTGACCGGCGGGATTGGTTACTCTCAAGTCGACAAGTTCATTCTCAGTGGGTCAATTTCGCAGAACAACCTGTTCGGGACGGGCAATTCCCTTTCGGTTAACGTCAACACCGGAGCAATAACCCGCACGATATCTGCCTCGTTCACTGATCCGTATTGGACGCAGGACGGGGTCAGCCGAGGCTACGATCTCTATCAGCGCAAGGTCGACTCGCAGTCAACGACTGTTGGCCGTTACACGACGAATTCCGAGGGTCTGGGGGTGCGCTTTGGCGTGCCGGTCGCGCTCAACAGTACGGTGCAACTTGGCCTCGCGTACGACCGTACGAAGATTGGCATCTTTCAGGAGAGCCCGATCCAATACAAGGATTTTGTCGAGAAGTTCGGCCCCGGAAACTCGTCTTTGAATGCGACTTTGGGCTGGGCGAACGATACACGTGACAGCGCAATCGCGCCGTCGTCGGGCACGCTGCAGCGCTTGAACGGTGAGTTCGCGATTCCACCACTCAAATTGCGCTATTCCAGGCTGACTTACCAGTATCAGCATTTCTTCCCGCTAGCTGCCGGATATTCGCTGATGCTGAACGGAGAGGTCGGGGCCGTTCAGGGTTACGGCGGCAAGAGTGTACCTTTCTACAAGAATTATTATCTAGGCGGCATAGGCTCCCTGCGTGCGTTCCGCGATAGTTCGATCGGTCCGAAAGTGACGGATGCGAGTGGAAATGAAACGGGTGACTCCATGGGCGGCACCCGTCGCGCTGTCGGTACCGCCGAGCTTTTCTTCCCCTTGCCGGGGATAAAAGAGAAGAACGCTGCGATGCGGATGAGTCTGTTTGTCGATGCGGGTTCCTTGTGGGGTTCTGAGGGCGGCGCCGGTCAGTATGCGCATGCGTCGGATATCCGCATGAGTACAGGGTTCTCTGTGAATTGGGCGTCACCGATAGGGCCGTTGGCATTTGTGTATGGAACCCCGATTCTCAAGAAGCCTGGTGACAAGTCCCAGCGGTTGCAGTTCCAGATAGGCTCCGTGTTCTAGGAGAAATTCCATGCGAGTTTCAGCGGTGGTTGTAGGTCTCTTTCTTTCCTTGTTTGCTGCGTTGCCGGCTTTGGCACAAAGCAAGATAGGGTTTGTGAATGCTGATCGGGTTGTTCGTGAGTCGGCGCCCGCTGCGAGGGCCTTGAAGAAACTCGAGAAAGAGTTCGAGAAGCGGGAGCAGGAGTTGCAGAAAACCAGCAAGCAACTTCAGGTGCTTGAGGATACGCTGGAGAAGAGCTCCGCATCGCTTAACGAAGCCGATCGGCGTAACAAAGAGCGTGAATTCAACGATCTGAGTCGTGAGTTCCAGCGCCGGCAGCGCGAGTATCGCGAAGACCGTACGCAGCGCCAGAACGATGAGCTCGCGGGGGTCGCAGAGCGTGCAAACCGGGCGATCAGGCAAATAGCAGAAGCTGAACACTTTGACTTGATCCTTCAGGAAGCAGTCTATTTCAGTCCGGCTATCGATATCACCGACAAGGTGTTGAAGCTTCTCGCTGAAACGAAATGAGGTTTCAGTGGCTTGGTCATTAGCTCAAATTGTTGCCGCGCTGGGCGGAGAGTTGCGCGGAGATGGCAGTATCGTCGTAAGCCAGGTCGCTCCTCTTGCGAGGGCAGAGGCGCACCAGATAGGCTTTGTTGCCCATCCAAAATATCGATCTAGCATTGCGGGAACGCAGGCGGGTGCGGTGATTGTTCCGCCGGCCCTCGCGGACGAGATATCGCTTCCGCGCATCGTGATCCGGGATCCCTACCTGTATTTTGCCAAGGTCGCGCAGCTTCTGAATCCCACGGAAGTATTTGCCGGCGGCGTCCATCCGACGGCGGTGGTCTTGTCGGACCTGCCCGCTTCCGTCTACGTCGGGCCCCACGCGTATGTGGCTGAGGGATGCTCGATTGGCGAGAATGTCGTCATCGGTCCGGGATGTGTCGTCGAGCGTGCGTGCACGATCGGCTCGGGGAGCGTGATGCGTGCCCGGGTAACGGTGTGTTTCGGCTCGAGCATTGGCGAGCGCTGCCTCATTCACCCGGGGGCCGTGATTGGCAGCGATGGGTTTGGCTTCGCTCGTCGTCCGGACGGAAGCTGGGAGAAGATTCCGCAGATCGGATGCGTGCGGATTGGCGACGATGTCGAATTGGGTGCCAATGTGGCGATAGACCGTGGCGCGCTTGATGATACGGTGATCGAGCGTGGGGCCAAGCTGGACAATCTCGTACACATTTCCCACAACAGCCGCATAGGCGAGGACGCTGCCCTGGCGGCCCAGTTCGGGATGGCCGGCAGCACGACGCTCGGCAAGCGATTCATGGCTGGGGGGCAGTCTGCCGTCGACGGGCACATTACAGTATGTGACGACGTGGTGATCTCCGGGCAATCATGCCTGACGAAGAACATAACGGAAAAAGGGGTGTATACCTCGGTGATTCCGTCACAGCCGCACCAGCAGTGGATGCGCAATGCGGTACACATCAAGCATCTCGACGATCTGGTTTCGCGCGTCCGAGAACTGGAAAAGAAACTGAAGCTTATGGGGGAAGAAGAGTGACTGTGATGGATATTCAGGAAGTGATGAAGCATTTGCCGCATCGCTATCCGTTTTTGCTCGTGGATCGGGTGCTTGAGCTGGAACCGAACGAACGCATCGTTGCGATCAAGAATGTCACCATCAACGAGCCGTTTTTCGTCGGACATTTTCCCCACGCTCCTGTCATGCCGGGGGTGCTGATCATCGAAGCGATGGCCCAGGCCGCAGCCATTCTGTCGTTCAAAAGCCAGAATCTGGTGCCTGACGAGAAGTTGATGGTCTTGTTTGCCGGGATCGATCGTGTTCGTTTCAAACGGCCTGTTGTCCCCGGCGATACCCTTCGGTTTGAAATGAAGTTCAAGCGCCAGATGCGCAGCATGTGGATATATGAGGGTCGCGCCTTGGTGGGTGACGAAGTCGCGGTCGAGATTGAGCAATTGATGTGCGCGATCAAGCAGCTGCCATGATTCACCCGACTGCGATCATTCACCCCGGTGCGCAGCTTGGTGCCAACGTAAGTGTTGGACCTTACGCGGTTATTGACGAGTATGTAGTCATAGGCGACGGGACAAGCATCGGTCCGCATAGCGTGATTACCGGACGCACTTCGATAGGGCGAGAGAACCGGATTTTCTCTTTTGCCTCGATCGGTGAAATACCGCAGGACAAGAAGTATGCAGGGGAACCAACACAACTTGTGATTGGTGACCGCAATACGATCCGGGAATACTGCAACTTCAATATCGGGACAGCGCAGGATACCGGGGTCACGAGGATCGGTAGTGACAACTGGTTCATGGCTTCCGTTCACATTGGACATGACTGTCAGGTTGGTGATCAGATCATCATGGCCAACAACGTTACCTTGGGCGGGCACGTGACCGTCGGGGACTGGGCGATACTGGGCGGCATGGCGGCCGTGCATCAGTTCGTTCATGTTGGCGCCCATTGCATGGCAGGTGGCGGGTCGATCATTACGCAGGATATTCCACCTTTCGTGATGTGTTCGGGGAATCCGGTTGCGCCGCATGGCATCAACAGTGAGGGCTTGCGTCGGCGCGGATACTCTGCGGAGGCCATCGCGACGATCAAGCGAGCATACAAGGCGATCTATCGGCAGAGTCTGTCACTTGATCAGGCGCGTGCGCTGATCGCGGCCTGGAACGAAGAAGTACCGGAGTTGCAGCCGCTGATGGACTTCTTTGCTGCGTCGACGCGCGGCATCATCCGCTGAGAGCCTGGCGTGGCATTGCGTATCGCCATGGTGGTGGGCGAAGCGTCGGGCGATTTGCTTGCGGCACACCTGATTCGGGCGGTACGTCAAATGCATCCTGAGGCATCCTTCTTCGGCATCGGCGGCCCCAGGATGCAGGCCGAGGGTTTCGATGCGTGGTGGCCTTCAGAGCTCCTGTCTGTCATGGGCTACGTCGATGTTATCAAGCGCTTGCCTCAGCTTTTTCGGCTCAGGCGTGGCTTGTTGCGGCGAGTTAAACAAGCTTCACCTGACGTATTTGTCGGGGTTGATGCGCCGGACTTCAATCTGTCGGTTGAGAAACGTCTGCGCAATGCGGGCATCAGAACCGTGCACTATGTGAGTCCGTCGATATGGGCTTGGCGTGGCAAGCGCGTGCGCAAAATTGGTCGCGCCGCTGACCACGTAATGTGTCTGTTCCCATTTGAACCCGCGATTTACGCACAGCATGGTATTGACGCCAGCTATGTGGGCCACCCGTTGGCAGACATATTTCCGGACCAGGTTAATCGCCGTGAAGTGCGCGAGAAACTGCTTGTGGATCTTGACGCCCGCGTCGTGGCCGTCTTGCCGGGGAGTCGTGTCGGTGAGGTCGGGCGACTCGCCGAGAGTATGGTCGGTGCGATCAAACTCTTGCTGGAACGCCACCCTGGCATTCAATTTCTGGTGCCGCTGATTACGCGGGAGACCCGGACCATCTTTGAGCAGGCGCTGATTTCCGCAGGGGTTCCGTTGTCGTCGGTCCGCCTGCTGTTTGGCCATTCGCATGAAGCGATGTCGGCAGCAGATGTGGTGCTGGTTGCGAGTGGTACAGCCTCGCTGGA
Organism: Uliginosibacterium sp.; assembly: GCA_016718265.1. Taxonomy (GTDB): domain Bacteria; phylum Pseudomonadota; class Gammaproteobacteria; order Burkholderiales; family Rhodocyclaceae; genus Uliginosibacterium. The sequence continues at coordinate 39,012 of JADKDZ010000010.1, forward strand.
GGCGGCCCTGCTCAAGTTGCCAATGGTGATTGCCTACAAGATCGGCGCTTTCAGTTATCGCCTGCTTCGACGCTTGGCCTACCTCCCCTGGGTGGGGCTTCCTAATATTCTTGCGCGTGAATTCCTCGTCCCGGAGTTGATCCAGGACGATGCGACGCCTGAGAAGCTCGCCGATGCTGTCAGCGCCTGGCTTAATGACGACGAGGCTTGTAAGCGCGTCGTCGCCCGTTTTCAACTGTTGCATGAAGAGTTGCGTCAGGGAAACGCCGAAAAAGCAGCAGCCGTTGTTCTGGCGCAGGCGAGAAGCTGATGTCATTGCTGATCTGTGGTGTTGACGAAGCCGGGAGAGGGCCGCTCTGCGGGCCTGTCGTGGCCGCAGCCGTGATCCTGGACCCCAATAAACCCATAGCGGGCCTGAACGATTCGAAGAAGCTTTCGCCCAAGCGCCGCGAAGCGCTGGCGGCCTTGATCCACCGTGATGCTTTGGCGTGGGCGGTAGCGGAAGCGTCTGTAGCCGAGATCGACCGCCTGAACATCCTGCAGGCAACCCTGCTGGCGATGCAGCGTGCGATAGCCAGGCTGGCACTTCGACCCTGCGAAGTCCTGGTCGATGGCAATCGCTTGCCTCAACTCGATATTCCCGCGCGTGCCATTGTGCAGGGAGACGCTACCGAGGCCTGTATCTCGGCAGCGTCGATCCTTGCCAAGACCCACCGCGATGCGCTCCTGCTGGAATCCGACCGGCGCTACCCTGAGTACGGTTTTGCTGCGCACAAAGGCTATCCGACGGCTGCGCATCTTGCCGCTTTAGCCAAGTTCGGCGCAACGCCAGAACACCGTCGAAGTTTTGCTCCGGTTCAGCGCGTGTTGGCGCAAGGCTCACTGTTTTCGCCAGACGAATGAGATATATCAGTTCCCGTGATAACCCCTATTTCAAGCATTTGCGTGCGCTAAACGACGACGCACGTTACCGGCGGAAGTCTGGTGCGACGCTGCTGGATGGAGACCACCTGTTGTCGGCGGCACTCGATTCAGGCTGGGGGCTTGGTGCGGTCGTCTTTCGCGAAGATGTGGTTGATAGTGAGCTGTCGAGACGCCTTCAAGCCCGGATTGCTGCCGAAGCGCCAGGGTGCGAGGAATTTGTGTTGGCACGCGCACTGTTCAATGTACTCAGTCCGGTCGCGTCGCCGAGCGGTTTTCTGGCCGAGATCAATCCGCCGCAGCCCACAGCGGTGGGTGAGGGCCAATGTGATGTGCTGGCGCTGGCGGGCGTACAGGACCCGGGCAATCTCGGAACGATGCTTCGCACAGCGGCGGCTGCGGGCGTTGGTCAAGCATGGCTTGATCGGTCCACTACTCAGGCGTGGTCTCCAAAGGCATTGCGGGCCGGAATGGGGGCTCAGTTCCAGATTCAAATTGTGGAGTCTTGTGATCTGACCGAACTGTTACGAGGCAGAGCACAGCCTGTTTATGTGACGAGCTTGGGGGCCGGGGCGCGCTCCTTGTATGCGCTAAATCTCTTGGAGCCGGCGGTGTGGGTTTTCGGCGCGGAGGGGACGGGCGTTCCTGAAGAGCTCATGGGATTGGCGAGCCAAAAAGTGATTGTCCCCATGCCCGGAAAGGTCGAATCCTTGAACGTGTCTGCTGCGGCAGCCGTTTGTCTGTTCGAGCAAGTGCGCCAGCGCGCCCGGACCTGAGCGCTTGTTTCCGGTGGTCGCCGATCTCTACAAGTCTTGTTCAGACGAAGCACTCGCTGGAGCACAAACAAAACAGCCGAAAACCTCTGCGAAGAGGATTTCGGCTGTGGCATCGCCCGAGAGCTTAGTGAATCTGACGATCGATCAAGTCAGGTGTCAGAACAGGTTTGGCACACGGCCGAACCAGTCCGAAAAGCCCCCAATAACCCAAGCCTACCAGCAAGCCCCCAATAACGTTTCCCAGCGTAACCGGGATCAAGTTATGGAGCACGAAGTTGCTCAAGGTTATGCCTTCGTATGCACTTCCAGCGTGACTTGTCATTTGCCAGAACCCCGCGTCGACGTTGTGCATGATTCCCAACGCCAGCGGGACGATGAACATGTTCGCGACGACGTGCTCGAAACCCGTGCTGACAAACAGTGCAACCGGCAAGATCACCAGCAGCGCCTTCTCGCCAGCACGACGCGTACTATGGCTCATCCACACCGCCAAGCAGACCATGACGTTACACAGAATGCCAAGTGCGACAGCGCTGGCAAAGTCATGCTCAAGCTTGTGTGCTGCGATTTCCAGTACGTTGATCCCCCATTTTCCTGCTGCCAGCTCGTGCAGTTTTGCCGTGAGAACCAAGCCCGCGAGCGCAAGCGCCCCAGCCAGATTCCCGAGATAGACCAGCAACCAGTTCCGCAGCAATCGCCGTGTCTCAAGGCGTTGTGTGGCCCAAGGCACGCAACCGAGGATGCTGCTGGTAAAGAGCTCTCCGCCGCACACCAGAATAACGATGAGTCCCAAGCTAAACACAGCGCCACCCACCAGACGGCTGATGCCCCACGGAGCGTCCTCCATTCCCGTCGTCGCAGTGACGAAGAACGCAAAGCCAAGCGCGATGGAAAGGCCGGCGCTCACTGCGAGACCCAGGGTCTTGCCCGATGAGTTGCTTGTTTTCCCCAGTGAACCCTGCTCAATGGCGTTCAGGATTTGCTGAGGACTGTAGGCATCACCCGATCCGGGAGGGGGCTGAAGTGGCTGTGATAACACTTCCGTGCGTCGAGTGTTCATCGCTAGGCACTCACTCTCTCTGGCCGTACAGGCTCGCAAGCAGCCCTCCCAGCATGGTCAGACGTTCCCCCATGTTCGCGGGCTGGCCGCGGAAGACGAGTAACAGCGCAAGTTTGACCAAAGCAGTTAGCGCACCTGCTACCAGAAGCGCCAGTGATGCATCTTGGCCAAGCTGATTCATGTGCAGGAGCCAAAATGCGGCGGCGACGCCAATCCAGATAGCGGCTTGGGTCAAACGTCTGCGAAAGATTGCGTTCATGTGTTTACTCCAGATAATGTTGTTTATGAGCGCCAGCACGGAGTTCGGTGAGGCGTGACCTGCTTGGCAGGCCTTGCAGCACCGCGCTAGAGCTGGCTTATTCAATCTACTGTGCGAGGGCTAATTGCCTAAACGCATTGTTGTTACATCATCTATCGACTGTATGAATATGCGATTTACATTGCGCCAGGTGGCGGTTTTTGAAGCGATTGCGGAGGCTGGCAGCGTCAGCCTTGCCGCGGATCGAGTCGCCATGACTCAGTCTGCAGCGAGTATGGCGCTGGCGCAGCTTGAGGAAGCCTTGGGGCATCCCCTGTTTGATCGGCACGGCAAACATCTCGTTCTGAATCAATGGGGTTACTGGCTTCGCGGCAGGGCTCGGCGCTTGTTGTTTGATGCGCGCGAAATTGAAATGGGATTTTCAGGGCAGCACCTGGTGAGTGGCGAAATCAGCGTCGGAGCGAGCCAGACCCCCGGCGAACAACTCTTGCCGGGGCTTATCAGTGATCTCGATAACGACTTTCCGCAGCTCCGTGTCCGTCTTGATATCGACAACACGGAACATGTCATCGATGGTCTTTTGCACTATCGATACGACCTCGGCGTGATCGAGGGGCCGTGCGACGACACGCGCGTTCGGCAAGAAATCTGGTGTTACGACAATCTGGTCATCGTAGCGGCCTCGAATCACCCCTATGCGCGACAGGCGCTGGTGAGCATGGCGCAATTGGAGGAAGCCAAGTGGGTGCTGCGAGAACCAGGGTCTGGTACGCGCGATATTTTTGACCGGGCAATACACGGAAAAATCGGAAATTTGAATGTCTGGCGCGAATACAGCCATGTCCCGGTGTTGACCGAACTGGTTGCAAATCACTACTACCTGAGTTGTCTGCCCTATTACAGCGTGGCGAGTCAGGTTGAAGGCGGCGCCTTGGCGATTCTTCCCGTTGAAGGGCTGAACATGAACCGAAGTTTCTCATTCATCTGGCGTGACGACGGCGACGCGAATCCGGGGGGAAACCCGCTGCGTGAATGCCTCCTCAAGGCTGCGCGGCGGATCGCAAAGTAGCCTCGCCTCGCTGTAGCGTGGAAAGTGCTTGAACAGTGTTAGCGGAAAGTAGCGCAGGTGATTGACCAGAAATCTAGACCTGAGGCCCAAAATCTTGGCATCTTGACGCGCCGCACTGGATAAGGATCTGCAGCCGCCCCCTGCCAGAAAGCCCAGCAGGTAAGCACGTCAGACGGCAAGCTTCGCCAAGGTCCGCGGGGAGCGGCTCTCCACTCAGTATGCTCAAAACTCGGATACTCCCGCCGAGGCCGCAGCTAAGTTGATTCGTCGCGGTGGTGGCGTAGGCGTAGGCCGTCGTTGAATGTGTGTCTGGATTGGCGAAGGCCACTGCGTGTCGGCGTGACGGAGAGTGCCAGGAAGCACGAGATCTTCAAATAGAGACTTGGGGTGACGCGTTTGGGGTGAAACCCGCCGAGTCGGGCTGGCCACGTACCGAACGAGGGGAGGGCGCTACCAAATATAAAAAGGCGACACATGCGGGGCGTGACTACAAGCCCGTTTGTGTCGCCTTTGAGACCTGAACAGTTCGCCGAACCGCGCGAACTATTCGTTGGTGCTAAGGGTTAGTGGTAATCCGGGGCCTCTTCCTCCGTAGCGGCGACATCCATGGCCCGGCCTTCCACGTCACGGTAGTTGAGGCTTTTTTGCTTAAGTGCGCGCTGCACAAAAATGCGCATGGCTATCGAGACCAACAACGCAAAGATGAAAATAGCGGCAAAGACGACCATCATTGCAGCGTAGCTACCTGTCGAACCGCGAAGAAGCGATGCGAATGAAGAGCCAACGAGCCCTGCCATCGCCCAAGCAGTCAAAACGTAGCCGTGAATCGCGCTGACCTGCTTCGTGCCAAAAATGTCTCCAATGTAGGCCGGCAAAGTTGCGAAACCGCCGCCGTAGCAGGTGGTAATCAGGAACAGCACAACTTGGAAAAGAAGAACTTCTTTGAGCGAAGGCAGCACATAGAAGGCTACTACTTGAAGCGCGAAGAAGACAATGTATGTCATGGGCCGACCCAGCACGTCAGAGAATGACGCCCAGCCAAGGCGGCCGATGCCGTTGAACAGCCCGATCAAGCCCACCACACCAGCGGCGGCGGCAGCGTCCATCCCTGTTACTTCCTGCGCCATGGGGGATGCCACCGAGATCACGGCGATGCCACAAGTAATATTGATAAACATCATCAGCCACAGCCCGTAGAAGGGCAGGGTGCGCACTGCTTCGTTGGCACTCATCGGCATCAGGTCCATTGGCGGCTTCTTCTTGCCAGAGGCAAGCGCTTCCGCCAAGCCGGCAGGCTTCCAGCCAGCAGGAGGCGGCTCCAGGTAAAGAGCCGATAGAGTCATGACCACCAAGTACACGAGTCCGAGCACATAGAAAGTGCCGGAAACACCAAGAGCCGCAACCTCAAAAGACAGTGGAATCGTCATGCCCATGAGCTTGAGCGTGCTGCCACCGGCAATCATCAGCCCCATGATTGGCGCGCCGAAAAATGCGCCGAAGCCGAACCCCATGATGGCCAGCCCCGTCGCAAGGCCGCGACGATCGGGAAACCACTTCATCAGCGTCGAAACAGGCGTGACATAGCCTGTTCCCAAGCCAATACCTGCAATCACACAGAAGAAATAGAGTAGCCACATTCTGATACCGTTGTCGCTAATCGCGTCTGAGGTGACGAAACCTGCCCCCAGCAGTCCAACGACCCAGAACAATGTAGACAGCAAGCCGGAGAAGCGAGGACCACGTTTTTCAACAACGTGCCCCATGACGGCAGCCGAAGTGCCCAGCAGAAAGATGGCCAAACCGAAAGGAAGGCCCGCCTGAAACTCAGTCCAGCCAAAGGCTGCAATAAACGGTTTCTTGAAAACACTCCACGCGTAGACAGATCCTAACGAGGCGTGAACCCCTACTGCTGCTGCAGCTATTAACCACCGGTTTTTCATTCCAAACGCTCCGATAAAAGTAAAGCTAAATCCCAGTTGAAATTCTACGCAACGGTAGCACGCGACTAACGAATTCCCCGTTGATGGTTATCAACGCGAAACCGAACATGTCTGCTAGTGGCCGAGCAAATACGCAATTAGTATCATGACTATACTATGTCAAGCACGATTATGGCTGAAGGCGTTTGAAGTTGTTTTGTGCTCGCGTGGGGCCAAGCCTTTACGCGAAGCCAACTTTCGAGCAGTGACGAGCAATGAGGGCCTTCACCGAAAGGTGGAACTGTGTTTGTTCGTTGTTTGGCGCTGCATGGTCGAGTCGTAGCGGACTGTGCCAAAAAATAAGCCGACTGTTGTAGTCGGCTTATTTGAACAATCACTAATTAACGCTTCGAGAACTGCTTGCGGCGACGCGCCTTGCGGAAGCCGACCTTCTTACGTTCAACTTCGCGAGCATCACGGGTTACGAAGCCAGCGCTCTTCAACACCGGCTTGAGTTCCGGGTTGTAGTCGATCAGCGCACGGGTGATGCCATGACGCACCGCACCGGCCTGACCAGACTCGCCGCCACCGATTACGTTGACCATGATGTCAAAGCTGGCGATGTTTTCCGTCAGCTGCAGCGGCTGACGAACAATCATTCGGCCTGTTTCGCGGGAAAAGAACTCATCAACCGGCTTGCCGTTGACAACGATCTTGCCAGAACCCGCCTTGATGAACACACGAGCAACCGCCGTTTTGCGACGACCCGTGCCATAGTTGTACTGACCAATGGGCATTGCTCGCTCCTGTTAGATATCCAGCACCTTGGGTTGCTGCGCCGAATGCGGATGTTCGCCGCCGGCATAGCACTTGAGCTTCTTCAGCATTGCGTAGCCGAGCGGGCCCTTGGGCAGCATGCCCTTGACAGCCTTCTCCAGCACACGCGCCGGGAAGCGCTGCTGCAACTTGGTGAAATTGGTTTCGTAGATGCCACCCGGATAGCCGGTGTGACGGTAGTACTTCTTGTCTTGGGCTTTGTCGCCCGTCACACGCAACTTCTCGACATTCACGACGACGATAAAGTCGCCGGTATCGACGTGTGGCGTGTAGATAGCCTTGTGCTTGCCACGCAGGCGGCGGGCAATTTCGCTGGCCAGACGACCAAGCACCTTGTCGGTCGCATCGACCACGAACCAGTCGTGCGTCACTTCATGCGGCTTGGCGGAAAAGGTCTTCATCAGAGTTTCCTCTAGTCTCTTTGTGTCTTGTTGCGCAAACGGCAGAAAGCCATTCGCGGAAAGCTGGCAATTATAAAGAGGTGCAGTTGATCGTGTCAAACACTCTTGGCTTGTTCTCGGGAAGGAGGCGAAAATTCCTGACAAACAGACGCCCACCGATTGGTGCGTCCAGTGGGCGTTCAGCGATACCTTCTTCGTTGTGGCCATTGAAGCCATTGTGGCTGTGCCAATCAGGCAGAGCATTGTTCCTCTCTGCGCTGTGAGTAGGCTTGCCGGGCGCCGGGCGCCGGGCGTTGTAGCTACCCGTGCGCCGCGAGGCTCTATGGCTGAATGATGCGGTATTGTCCCGAAAGGTGCAGAACTGCGAATAGGTGCAGCAAACCATCGTAATAGCGCCATTTTCCCGCGGGAGTCGCTTGGTTCCAGAGCCGTTTCACGTAGAGCTTGGCATTCTCATGATCGGTGACCATGGCTGCAGTCGCGATCATGGCGGTCTGCCCCGAGCTTCCCCAGTTGGACAGGCTGCGCCCGTCGTGGGAGTGCTCTGCTGAGTTGCGCCCGATGGCTGCGAGCTCCTGTGCGTAGAACTGGAGTTGCCTTTCGACGAGGTCTTTCTGTCCTGCGTCGCGCGCAAACCACGCATAATCCATCGCGATGTTGCCCATTACGCGAAAGGCGTCGTACGCGGAATTGTGACTGTTCTTGTTAAATGAAGTTTTTTGGGGCTTGCCCTCAAAGTCCGAATACTCGGCAAACAGGCCCGTAGTTGGATGTGCAGCTTTGTGGAAGAAACTACGGCTGACGTCTGCGGCTTTTGCCCACATCTCTTTATCCGTCGCAGACCACCTGGAGAAGAGTTCATAGAAAGCAGGCAAGTGGTAGGAGGGGTCTGTGAAAATTCCTGTCGCCTTCTCGGTTACAAACAGAATTTGCAGTTTCTCCTTGCTGAACATCGGAACGCTCAAATCCGATTCCGGCTTGTTGACCATGTTGTTAACGATTTCATCTGCTTGCTTCTTGTAATTCAGCACGCCTTCGCCCGAGCCCCATTTGTTGTGTGCGAAGTACAGCGCCATCGCGAAATACAGCTCGCCATCTGGCGCGGGGTTGTTGTCGATGCTCTTGAAAGGATCTCGTGGCGAAAGATGCCAGGCGAAATAGCCTTTGAACCAGCCGCTCTTGTGCTGCATGTAGCGCTCGGCAAAGCGCCATAGCTTGTCGAACATGGGCTTATCGCTCATTTGCACTGCGATCATCATTCCGTACGACATGCCCTCGCTTCGGATGTCGTTGCTGCCGATGTCCTTGATGAACCCCATGTCTGCGCCAACGGGGAAAAACAGACCTTCCCCACTGTCGTCGAGCTCGTCCGAGTAGAAGAGCTGCTGATAGGTTTCCTTGACTCTATCGTTCGTCTCCTTTTCTGAGGCCAGGCCGTACTCCACGAACAGGTTTCGATAGACCCCGGATTCGAATGCTCCTTTGGTTGGAGCGGCCGACGCTTGGAGCGCATAGAGCGATAGCAGGAGGAAGCATAGAAATGAAGACAAAGTGCGAGTGAAGGCTGTGGTCATGATCTTGAGCTCCGGTCTGGGAGAAGCGGAATAGTTTAGCGAGTCGTAGCGTGCTGCACTTACTGTGTGAATCGAATCGATCCTGTCAGGAATTCAACCCGGGTCTCCCCCTTGGGCTTCTCCGGCATATTGATGTCTTGAACGTCCACGGTTCGAACCGCTTTCAGAGTCTGGCCGATAGGCAAGCTCAGGTCCTTGCACCATGGCAGTTGCGGAAAGTTCTCGTCGGTGAGCGGAATTGCGTACTCACGGGGATCGGATGTCACGGTGACCGTGTGGACTGGATAGCATCCGCGGAAAACGGCTTGGTCGTCCATGCCAGTGATGCGTACTTGCAACGTGGTGTGGTGGCCCAGCGAACCGAGCGTCAGCCTGATTGTCCTGAATTCGGACAGGTCCAAGCCATCTGGTTTTCCGCTTGGCGTGATCAACAGTATGCCGCCATAAGCGCTACCGTTCTTCTTGCTCAAGGTGCCTTTTATTGACGCAATACCTTGAACGACGCTGGACTTGCTGTGGTCGATATAGTCATCACCACTTCTCTCCGCATACGAGCCGGCATCCGTTCGGGCGCCTTGCTTCGTAGCCAAAGCAGTCGTCTTGGCGTTCCTGACTTTTGCTTCCGGACTGCCTGGTGGAATCAATTGGACAAAACCTTCTTCGAAATCGGCAAATCGGTACTCTTGTGGCGCTTCGTTCTTAGCAACAGGCAGGCTTTGAGTGGCAGGAACTAGGGCTGCTTTCTTAGGCGAGTCGCAGGCACCCAGTAACAAGGCGGTCACAATGAGTGCCGCCGTGTACTTCGAGCGTAGTAGCATGGCTTTGATTCAGGCGGGGCAGCGAATGATTGCTGTGACAGGCGTGTCAGGTAAAAGGGAAACCCCGCGTCAGCAGGGCTCCCCAAGCGGGTTGATTACTCAACCACCGTCCATTTCTTCTTGTCGTACGCGACCGGAGTCACCTTCTTCATCTTGAAGAGTTCGGAAACCGTCACGAATACGTAGCCGTCTGCCTGCATCTTCGGAATGATTTGATCGAGCGCTTCCGGTGTCGGGTGAGGATCGGGCTGTACGTCGTGCATCAGGATGATCGAGCCGTCCTTCACGCTGTTCAGCACGTTCTTTACACGGCCGGCTACGGTCGGATCGCCACCCCACTGAGCGTCCCAGTCCTTGGCAATCGCGCCGCCGTCCAGGAAGGGGTATGGCACATTCGCGAACAGGGTATCGCTATAGTTCAGGTTTGGCGCGCGGAAGAAAGCAGGCTCTTTGCCGGTCGCTGCCTTGATTGCTGCCGTTGTATCTTCGACCGATTTCTTGATGTTCTCGGGTTTCATTTCTCCCATCGAGTCCCAGGCCCAAGAGTGGTTTCCGACTTCATGACCACCGGCGACGATCGCGTCGATAGCGGGCTTGTTTTTCGCTGAGCCGTCGTCTGCTTTCTCGGTTACCTTCTGGCCGATCCACATGAATGTAGCCTTGACTTTGTACTTGTCCAGCATCGCCAGCACCTTCGGTGTCATCGTTGCGTCAGGGCCATCATCAAACGTCAACGCAGCATATTTCACAGTGGGTGTCGGTGCCGGCGCGGGTGTCGTGCTGGCCGCGTCAGAGCCACCGCCGCCGCCACAGCCAGCGAGCATGAAAACAGAAGCGATAACAGCGGATACTACGGTTCTTCTCATCATGGTTTTTGTCTCCTGGGGGGGGAGTTGGGGGGGCCCCCCCCGGCCCTTCCCCCCGGGCGCCCCGGGGCCCCCGTGCCCCCCCGGCGGGCGGCCCCCCGGGCCCCGCCCGGGGGCGGGCCCGCCCCCCGCCGCGGGGCGGGCGGGCGGCCCCGGCCCCCGGGGCGCGGGGGGGGGGGGGGGGGGGGGGGGGGGGGGGCCCCCGGGGGGGGGGGGGGGGGGGGGGGGGGGGGGGCGGCCCCGCGGGGGCGCGGGGGCGGCGGCCCCCCGGGGGGGGGGGGGGTGGGGGGGGGGGGGGGGGGGGGGGGGGGGGGGGGGGGTTTTTGTTGGGGGGGGGGGGGGGGGGGGGGGGGCGCGGTTGGGGGGGGGGGGGGGGGGGGCGTTGGGGGGGGGTTTGGGGGGGGGGGGGGGGGGGGGGGGGGGGGGGGGGGGGGGGGTGGGGGGCGGGGGGGGGGGGGGTGGCCGGCGAGGGGGCGGGGGGGGTGTGGGGGGGGGGGGGGGGGGGGGGGGGGCGGGGGGTGCCGGGGTAGTCGGGGGTCCCGGTGGGGGTGGTGGGGGGGGGGGGGGGGGGGGGGGGGGGGGGGGGGGGGGGGGGGGGGGGGGGTTGGGGGGGGGGGTGGGGGGGGGGGGGGTGGCGGGTTTGTGGGGGGGGGGGGGGGGGGGGGGGTTTCGGGGGGGAGGGGTTTTTTTTTGGGGGGGGGGGGGGGGGAGGGGGGGGGGGGGGGGGGGGGGGGGGGGGGGGGGGGGGGGGGGGGGGGGGGGGTGGGGGGGGGGGGGGGGGGGGGGGGGGGGGGGTCGGGGCCGGGGCGCTTTGGGGGGGGGGGGGGGGGGGGGGGGGGGGGGGGGGGGTCGGCCGGTCTGTTGGGGGGGGTTTGGGGGCGGGGGGGGGGGGGGGGGGGGGAGGGTTGTTTGGGGGGGGGGGGGGGGGGGGGGGGGGGGGGGGGTTTTGTGGGGGGGGGGGGAAAAATCTGCAAGTTCCACGTGCCGTATCTATAAGTGCTTCATTAATTAAAACTACGTTTGTCTATCAAATATGGACTGCGTACTTTCCGGTCTCCTCCTTGTCAAACGACGCCTGATTGCGATCTACTAATTTTGAGCAGCAGCCTTGATGACGGCACGGTAAGCGGGTTTTCGCTTGTTGGCTTCGTTGAAGAGCAGTGGCGCGTCAAACCGCGCGATTGGCCAACTGCGTAGCCAGGACACCTCGTCGTTCAAGCCCCACATTACGACGGCAGAGACATAGTTCTTCTGTCTTAGCGCCATAGCAAAGAAATTCTCATAGCGACGAGCCTGCTCCTGTAGAAGAGCGGGAGAGGCTTCATCTATCTCTGCACGCATCAGATTGCGGTTGAGGCTGATATCCAACTCTGTAATGTGGTTGGTCAGCCCAAGATTCCCGATCTCTTCAATATGCTGTTCAAGCAGGGAGAAGTCGCGAGGCTGCGCAATCGTGTAGTGCGACTGATGGCCAATGCCGTGGATGGGGATGTTCTTTGCCTGGAGTTGCTTGATGAGCGCCAGAATCATGGCGTGCTTGCGCGGACTCTCGGTGTTGTAGTCGTTGTAAAACAGCAAGGCGTCAGGGTCGGCTTCATGCGCAAACTTGAAGGCCAATTCGATGTACTCTGGCCCAAGCACCCGGTACCAGACAGTCTGGCGCCAGCCGTTTTCCTGGGGGACGTTCTCGTCAGGGGCGAAAGCTTCGTTTACAACGTCCCACGCAAAAACCCGACCTTTAAAATGCGTGACGATGTCATGAATATAGGTGCGTAAACGTTCCGTTAGTACCTCTTTGCTCGGATACCCCTCCGGGCCATCTCCCGCGAACATCCAGGTGGCCGCCTGTTGATGCCACACAAGGGTGTGGCCGCGCATCTTGATATGGCGGCTGCGCGCAAAATCAACAATTCTGTCAGCGTTTTCGAAGTTGTATTGTCCAGGTCCCTCGCGATTGAGAGACTCCGGCTTCATGGCATTCTCCGCCACGGCAATGTTGAATTCCCGCGCAATAAGTTTGCGGGTTGCCGGTACCAGCACTTGCCCTGGGGTGATCGCCGCACCAATTAGAAAATGCTGCTTGTAGGCCTCTGCGAGTGACGATGCTGCCTCAGCATCCGGCATCGCGCCCAAGCCGGAAATGGCTATTCCAACAATGCTAAGGAGTGCTGAAAGCTTGGACAAGAATACCTCGCAGGTACAACTAAAGTATAGTTGTACCTAGCTTAGCTCAAAAAGTATCCTTAGTGTTTGCGTTGTATCATTAAAGCGACATCAGTGGCTCTGTTATGACAAACAAATGGCGCCGCGTAATTGATGATCAGGCGATAGACGCCTTGCTCTCCATTCGCCAATTACGGCTGAGCAAGCGGGTAGCACCTTCTACTGTGACGGAAGCCTTCAAATGGATGTGGGTGCTGGATGAGCCGATCTGAATGTCAAAAACACCGGGCTCAACGATGCGCTGCCCATCCGGATTCGTAAAATTCAGCATGTCTACGGGGACGGTGAAGGTCACTCGCGTGGTTTGTCCAGCAGCAATTTCGATTCGCTCAAATGCCTTGAGCTCCTTGACCGGCCTTACCGAACTCGCGAGAACATCGCGGACGTAGAGTTGCGGGACCGCTATCCCATTGCGCTTTCCGGTATTGCGGATGTTGAAGCTGACAACCACATCACCGTTCTCAATAGGTAGCGTAGTGTTTTCAAGTTCAAGATCGCTGTACTCGAACGTCGTGTAAGCGAGACCATGACCGAAGGGGTAGCGACTACCGAAGTGGAAGGCGATCGGCGTGCCGGAGCTCTTGAATTTGTGGTTGTAGTAATAGGGGACTGCACCGACACTTTTCGGAACCGACACGGTTAGGCGACCAGAGGGCTCGCGCGCGCCGCTCAGGACGTCCGCCAGTGCGGCACCGCCTTCTTGTCCGCCGGCAAACGCCATCACATAGGCCGCCAGTTTCGCTTCGACGTCTCCCAGACTATACGGGCGACCACTGTAGACAACAACGACCGTGGGCGTGCCTGTTGCTACAACTGCCTCTACGAGCTGCTGTTGCGCGCCCGGCAAAACCAGGGTGTCTGTGTCAGAGCCTTCGCCGACGGTTCCGGTTTGGAATAAACCTGCGAGGTCTCCGACGCAAACGATGGCTATCTCTGCTTGACGGGCCGCTTCGACCGCGGCAGGAATCAAGCTGGTGTCATGCAGCACGGGAGACTTGTGGTCAAGATTCGTGTTGTCGGCGACGTCTCCGGGAAATACAGGTGAGCCCGCTTGACGCTTGCCAAGTACCTGACAGCCTTTTGCGGCAATGATTTTGTCGTTCCCGAAAGTCTCTTTTAGTGCGGCGAGTGGTGTGATGACGCTGTCTGTGCTGGCTTCCATGTCGCTCAAAATCAAGTGCACAGGGAAACTGTAGCCACCGAGCAGGGCGAGCGGATCGTCGGAAGTTGGTCCGATGACTGCGATCTTCTTCGCTTTTTCTGGTGCGATGGGGAGAACACCTTTGTTCTCAAGCACAACGATGGACTGGCAAGCCACTTCGCGTGACAAGGCGACCGTTTCAGCCGTACGAAGGCTGATGCCATTTTCATCGGCGTAGGGCTGTTCAAACAGACCAAGACGGAACTTCTCAGTCAGGATGCGCGACACGATGGAGTCAATCGTCGCGATGTCAATTTGACCGCGGTCGAGTGCGGCTTGAAGTTGCGAGGCACAATCGTTTCCGGGGAGTTCGACATCGAGTCCAGCATTGAAGGCGATAGCCGCCGCTTCGGCCGCATCGGCAGCAATACCATGGTGTTGAAACAGCAGACTGATGCCAACGTAATCAGCGACGACCAAACCATCAAATCCCCATTGGTCGCGGAGCACTTCGGTGAGCAAATGGCGGGAGCCGTGACACGGTTCGTTGTCGATGTCGTGGTAAGCGGGCATGACCGAACCTGCGTTCGCAAGCTTGACCGCCATCTCGAAGGGAAGCATGAATATGTCGTTCAACTCACGACGGCCGATGCTGACCGGCGCGTGGTTGCGAGCGCCTTCGCTGGCGGAGTGTCCAACATAGTGTTTCAGCGTTGCCAGCAAGTCGCGTTTTGGCCCTTGCAAACCGCGGACATAGCGTGTTGCCATCACGCCAATGAGGTACGGGTCTTCGCCGAAGGTTTCTTCGGTGCGACCCCAGCGCACGTCGCGAGACACATCAAGCACGGGCGCGAGCGCCTGGTGGCAGCCGACACTGCGTGCTTCGCGACCAATTGCATCGCCAACGCGTTCAATCAGCGTGGGGTTCCAGGTTGCACCGTAAGCCAGTGCCGAAGGGAACAGCGTACCGCCTTGAACCATCAGACCGACAAGTGTCTCCTCGTGAGACATGACGGGGATGCCCAGGCGAGTCTGTTCGCACAGGAATTTTTGTAGTGTGTTGAGCGCACGTACGCCCTTCTGTGGTTCAACACTATGACTGCCGAGGGGCCGGGAGATCTGACCGAGCCCGTTTGCCATCCGTTGGCGCAAAGCGCTCGCATCCGTCGATCCTGTGAAGCTGTCATAGCGCGGCTGGTGTTCCCCATCCTCAGAAAGGATCAGCCAGAAAGCGTGCATCTGGGCAATTTTCTCTTCAATGCTCATCTTCGCGAGCAGATCAGCTACGCGGGTCTCGATGGAACGGCTGGAGTCTTTGTAGAGTGGTGTCATGCTGGCGGTCTCGATGGCAGAGTGGCTGGAGCGGAGCAGTGCGAAGCGCGAGCCACTCGAAATAGCTTGCGCGGAATGCGGTACGGCAGAAGAGCAGAGGCGGGAGTTACGTTAGATAAAAAAAGGGCTATGACCTTTGGAGTCATAGCCCTTAAAAGGATCAGATATACTGATTCAGGAGATTTTCGAGGTATTCCTGACGGCCTGAGGTCGGAGCCGGATCAACATTCTTGTCCAGAACATACTTGGACAGGTCTGCCAAACTCACCTTGCCGGCCAGGGTGTCTTGGGCCAGCTGGCCGTTCCAGGAACTGTAGCGATCGGAAACTGCCTTGGCCAGCTTGCCGTCATTGATCATCTGTTCAGCGATCAGCAGCGAGCGGGCGCAGACATCCATGGCGCCAACGTGGCCGTAGAACATGTCGACCGGGTCGATCGACTGACGACGTACTTTGGCATCAAAGTTAGTACCGCCGGTGGTGTAGCCGCCACCTTGCATCAGGTAGTAGTAGGCCAACGCGGTGTCCGGGATGCTGTTCGGGAACTGGTCGGTATCCCAGCCGCACTGGTAGTCACCACGGTTCATGTCGATAGAACCCATGATGTCGTAGGCAACTGCCATGGCGATTTCGTGTTCGAAGGTGTGGCCAGCCAGCGTGGCATGGTTGCCTTCGATGTTGACCTTGATTTCTTTCTCCAGGCCATGGGCCTTCAGGAAACCGTAGACGGTCTGAACGTCGAAGTCATACTGGTGCTTGGACGGCTCACGTGGCTTCGGCTCAATCAGGATCGTGCCCTTGAAGCCGATTTTGTGCTTGTGTTCAACGATCAGGTTCAGCAGGCGACCGAACGACTGGCCTTCCTTCTTGAGGTCGGTGTTGATGAGGGTTTCATAACCTTCGCGACCGCCCCACAGCACGTAGTTCTCGCCACCCAGCTTGTGGGTCACTTCCAGCACTTCGCGGATTTGCGCAGCGGCAAAGGCGAAAACTTCGAAGTCAGGGTTGGTGCCCGCGCCCGACATGTAGCGGCGGTTGGAGAAGGCGTTGGCCGTACCCCACAGCAGTTTGACACCGGTGTCCTGTTGCTTCTTGGCCAGCACGTCAGACATTTCCCACAGCAACTTCTTGCTTTCTTGTGGAGTCTTGCCTTCGCCGATGACGTCACGATCGTGGAAACAGTAGAACGGTACGTCCAGCTTAGTGAAGAAATCAAAAGCTACGTCAGCTTTAGCCAGCGCTTGCTCCTTGACGTCAGCAATCTTGTGCCACGGGCGGGTAAAGGTGCCGTCGTAGCCGAACGGGTCAAAGCCGTTCCAGCAGAACGAATGCCAGTAACAGACGGCAAAGCGCAGTTGCTCGGCCATGCTCTTGCCAAGCACTTGCTTGTTCTTGTCATACCAACGGAAAGCGAGCTGGTTGTCGGACTTCAGCCCTTCATACTTGATTTTGTCGATACCTTCAAAATAACTGGTCATCTTGCATCTCCTGCATTAATCGGAAGAGGGGAAATAAGCTATCAAGCGCTGAACTGAGCACTGATAGCGGGGTAAAGAGCCTTGAAACGCTGGTAACGCGGCAACAGTGCTTCACGCTGCTGTGGATTCGGAAGGAAGCTGGCCTTGATTGCCGGCGCCTGGCAAACCTCCGATTCCTTGCCACCATCGGCAAGCCACGCCAAACGAGCCGCGCCAAGGGCGCCGCCTGTTTCGCTGCCTTCAAGGGTGACGATTTCTGTATTCAGGATTGAGGCGAGCAGCTGTGCCCATTCGGGGCTGCGTGAGCCGCCACCGACGAGCGACAAGCGGCCGACTGTCGTGCCTGCGCTTTGCAGAGCTGCGAGCCCATCCATGGTGCCGAACGCGACGCCTTCGATGACGGCATAGGCCAGCGCCGCAGCATCCGTATCGTTCGAAAGGCCAAAGAACACCCCTTTAGCGTGAGCATTGTTATGGGGTGTGCGTTCTCCGGAGAGGTAGGGCAAGAATATGGGGGCTGCCGCCCGCTGCGCGTCGCTGAGTTTTTTGACGTCATCAAGGAGCGCGCCTTCATTCTTCGCCCCGACCAGCTTGGTTACCCAGGATAGGCAGCTGGCTGCAGAGAGCATGACACTCATTTGGTGCCAGCGACCCGGCAGGGCATGACAGAAAGCATGGACGGCTGAAGCCGGGTTAGGACGGAACTTGTCCGTCACAACGAACAGCACGCCGCTGGTACCCAATGAGATGAACCCGTCGCCCGTGCTCACCGCGCCAATACCAACAGCGCTGGCCGCGTTGTCTCCGCCGCCGCCCGCGACAATGACCTCTGCGGACAGCCCCCATGCCTGCGCGACCGCGGGGAGCAGTTTTGCTGACGCGGCGCTGCCTTCTACCAGGCGCGGCATGTGGGAACGATTCAAGCCTGTGATGGCGAGAAGCTCATCAGACCAGTCGCGCTTGGCGACATCCAGCCATAGTGTTCCGGCGGCATCTGACATTTCCGAGACTTTCTCGCCGGTCATCAACATGCGGAGGTAGTCTTTTGGCAACAGCACGCAAGCGACTTTGGCAAAGATTTGTGGTTCGTGCTTGGCCACCCAGGCCAGTTTTGGGGCTGTGAAGCCCGGCATTGCGAGATTTCCCGAAATCTGGGGGAGCTGCGGCAGCTTGGCGGTGAGCTCGTCACACTCAACAGCTGAGCGCGTATCGTTCCACAGGATGGCGGGGCGAAGGACCTTGTCGCTGCTATCCAGCAGGGTTGCGCCATGCATCTGGCCTGACAGGCCAATCGCGCGGACTTTACTGAACTCTGTGGGGACCAGTGCGCGCAATGCAGCCATTGCTTTTCCGGTAGCCGACCACCATTCGGCAGGATCTTGCTCTGACCAGTGAGGGGCTGGCCTGGATATGGAGATTTTTTCTCCAACAGTGGCGACGAGTTGGTGGCTGTCGCTCAAGAGCAGAAGTTTCACCTCAGAGGTGCCAAGATCAATACCGATGTACATGTTTAGCTCTTTGTTCGAATAAAAAACTAATTCAGTAAAACTAAAAAAATCGCGGGCCCAACTAAAAATTTGTATTTACTGCAGGAGGGACTGTACTACAAACAGCCCGCTGTCGAAGGAGAAATACGACAGCGGGCCTTACTTCTAACGATTACTTACGAATGCGCTTCTTCAGCTTGCCTTGAGCTTCGTCCAGAGCGGCAGTGATGTCCTTGCCTTGCTCCAGAACGTCGTTCAGGGCTGCGCCAACTACGTCAGCTGCGACAGCGTCGTACTTGCCAACAGGGATCGCAGGGATCTTGTTAGCAGCAACTTGCCACAGTTTGCGAGCTTGTTGGTCACCCAGGAACGGGATCTTCTCGTCGATGAAGCCTTGGTCTTGAGCAGAGATCAGAGACGGATAAGCGGCCATCTTCTTGAAGGCAGCAATCTGCATCTCTTTGTTCATGGTCATGAACTTGATCAGTTCCCAAGCTTCAGCCTTGTTGGTGCTCTTGGAAGGGATGGCATAGAAAGAACCGCCCCAAGATGCATAAGCACCATTCGGGAGCTGGGCAGCACGCCACAGGCCCTTGGTGTCCGGCGCCAGCCAAGACTCGAAGTGACCTGCCAGCCATGCGCCAATCATTTGGCTAGCCAGTTGACCACGCTTGAAGCCTTCGCTCCACTCGTTAGACCAAGCGCCGATCTTGCCATCAATACCAGCCTTGCGAGCAGCTTGAGCCAGCTCGAATGCCTTCTTGAAGCGCGGCGTGTTCAGTAGCGGGTTGCCCTTGGAATCAAAATAAACGCCTTCACCATCTTTCAGGTTGGAGCGAACATAAATCCCGGAGAGGTCGGACGCGTCGGCGATCAGGTAGGCGCCAGTAGCTGCCTTAACCTTCTTACCGGCTTCAATGAAGGACTCCCAGCTCTTTGTCAGATCAGCTTCTGTTACGCTGGACTTGTCGAGAATGTCCTTGCGATAGAACAGGGTGCCAGGACCGATGTCAGCCGGGATAGCGACCAAGCGGCCAGACGCGCTGGTAGCTTGCGGGTAGGTGAAGCGGAAGAATTGCTTGGCGTACTGGTTGCCGTTGTAGGGAGCCTTGGACAGATCTTCCAGGCCGGCAGAATCCAGGAACTTGCCGACGTACGCGATTTCCAGACCCATCACGTCTGGCAGGCCTGCGCCAGTCGCCAATGCGGTCGTCATGGCGGTGTGGTGGTCGCCGTATGCCAAGCTCACCAGCTTGATTTCGACGTCCGGCTTGATCTTCTTGTACAGCGGGATAGCGATCTTGATCGAGTCATCAAAGCTCGGGAAAGAAGCGACGGTAAGAGTCGTTGCTGACTGCGCGCTGATGCAGGCGCCGAGTGCGAGTGCTGCGACCAACGGGCGCAAAACCTGTTTCATGCCAATTGCTGATTTCATTGTGTCTCCTGATCCTTGGTCAATCCACCACCTGTGAGCGGCGGAACTCTCCGGTTCTTAGGTGTTTCGTTGCATTCTTATGCGCTGCAAACGAAGGCGTCAGTCTCTGCTTTCGATTCACGAAACGCAAGCGAATGCATTCAACTTGCAAAAATAACGCCGTCGATCGGCGCTTCCCTTCTCGAGCCAGCGTTTTGCGTTGGCAGGGGTGAAGTTAGAGGGTTTTTTTTGGGAAGTCAAGCCGACGATTTGCTATATGCGGGAAACCACCAAGATTCAATCCTGCTGTTCATCGCGGCCGAATCCTGAGGCTTGGAAACGCAATAAATGCGTAGCTATTTCTCAACGATTTCCACTGGTTAGTCGAGTGGATGAACGCTCGCACAGAGCCCTGGCGCACGGGTGTTTGCATAGGGTGACGGAGGCGGGTGGGCGGCACGTCCACCACTTGGGTGAGCGTCAAACCGAGATGTGCTGGGTGGCGATTGATTCACCGAAGCACTCAGTTTGAGCCTGATCATGTATCTGCGTTTTTGCCCGGGCGGTGCGGTTGACGAATGCTCAGTGTAGTGGTGATGGGTGCCGGCTATGCCCCGTGCAGCGGCCGAGACTGCTGGGGGCTTGAATTAATCTGGCATGCCGGCCAGACTTGAATCGTCGTGTTTGTCATCGAGTCATGGTCGCGGGTTTATTCTGGTTTTAGTCAAGTATATTGAGGAGACATTGTGGGCGGATGGCGTGCCTTGCAACGATGGTATCTGGAGCATCGCAGCGGGGTTCGCGATCTGGGAGCCTTGATCGTTGCCTGCGCGGCATGCTTTGGTGTCATCCTCTATGGCGGCTGGGGCGGATACGTGATGGTGCTGGTGCGCAGTCACCCGGACTGGCATTTGCTTGAGTGGATTTTGACGCTTGCGATATCGTCGATCCTGATTGCGTTGTTTGCCTGGCGGCGTTGGCATGAGGCCTCAGGCTTGCTCAGTGACGCTGGCACGGACGCGCTAACCGGCCTGTATAACCGCCGCAAGACGCTGAAAGTGCTTGAACACGAATTCGATAGAAGTTTGCGTTATGGCAAACCGCTCTCGGTCGTGATGTTTGATGTCGATCATTTCAAGTCGGTTAACGACACCTATGGCCATCCGGTTGGCGATGTTGTGTTGACCACCATTGCGCGGCGTACTCGCCGAAAGATGCGGACAAGTGATCATCTGGGGCGTTGGGGCGGAGAAGAGTTTTTGCTCATATGTCCTGAAACCGATCTGTTTGGTGCTTTGCGCATTGCCGAGCGCATGCGCCGCACGATCCGACGTCGCCCGATGCAGGCGGTTGGGCTGGTGTCCGCGAGTTTTGGCGTTGGCACCTTTAGCGATCAGCTCGATTGCAAGGCGGTAATCGCGGAAGCAGACCGCTATTTGTATGAGGCCAAGGAACAGGGGCGTGACTGCGTGGTAAGTCGCCTCGGCCGCGCGTCTCCCCAGCAATTCATGACGTCATACGTCAGCAGGCTGACGGTCGTGAGCACGGGGGAGCCACCTGTCAAACCACGCACCTCGTCCGGAAAGCGATAATCGCGGCAGGAGGGTGTTCGTACTAAGGGCTGCGGACGCGCAAGGCCAACTGCAGGAATTCGTCCCAGACGTCGCCCTTGCCCAAGCCTTTTACCATGCGGTCAATTCGCGCGGCGTGTACCAGTGCTGCGCGCAAGGCGCCCGATTTGAGCCGGGGGACCGCGCGTTTGCAGAGCGCCTGACGCGGGCCAAATACGCGCTCTGCGCGCATCGCTCCGTCCAGTGGCTGCCCGCTGTCCACCGCGCTGCGCAAGGCGGCAAGCGTGCGAATCTCGTTGGCCAGCGCCCATAGTACGAGCGGGGGGGCTGCACCTTCGCCCTTCAGGCCATCCAGCAGCCTGGCACAGCGTGCGGCGTCGCCTTCGAGTACGGCCGTACGAAGTTTCTCCGTGTCATAGCGGGCAACGTTCAGAACGGTGTCTTGCACCTGCGCCAGCGTCAGCGCGCCCGGCTCAAACAATAGTCCGAGCTTCTGTATTTCCTGATGGGCGGCAAGCAGGTTGCCCTCGACATGCTCGGCGATGAAGCTCAGTGCTTCGCGGGGCGCACTTTGCCCTTGCCGGGCGAGCCTTGCGGCAATCCAGGATGGGAGCTGCGCAAGCTCGGGGGCATTGCATTCGAGCGTGACGCCTGCCTCCGTCAGTGCTGTGAACCAGGCTTGCTTGCGCGCCGCCCAATCCATCTGCGGGAGGGAAATCAGCGTTATCACGCCGCCCTGCGGGTCCAGTTCCCGTGCCAGTCGCTGAAGAGTTTCTCCCCCTTCGCGGCCCGGTTTGCCTGTCGGGATGCGCAGGTCGACCAGTTTTGTCTCGCCAAACAAGGAGAGGTTTCCCGAGGACAGCGAGAACTGTTGCCACTTGAAGCCCTGGGTCACGACCACGACTTCGCGTTCCGCTACACCGCGCGCCCGGGCGGCACTGCGGATAAGGTCGGCTGCTTCGATCACCAGCAGAGGCTCGTCGCCGTGCAACACGTAGAGCGGTGCGAGCGCTCGGTCGAGGTGCTGAGCCAGCTGCTCAGGTCTGAGTTGCGACATGGCGTTCAGGGCGTAGCCGCGGGGGCCGGATCGGGCGGGAGCCGGCTGGCCGAGAGGCGGCGCATCAACTGCTGGACCAGATCGTTTTCCATGTCACGGAAAAGCACCTGCTCTTCCTGCTCCTTGGCGAGCGCATCGCTGTCATTAAAGCTTACGTCGCGGGTAATCGCGATTTCGCTCAGGGGGGCGACTTCCCGGCCATCACGCCCGATCAGGCGGAAACCAAAACGCTGCTTCAGCTGATGCTCGCGCACGGTCCCCTTTGCATTCAGCGAGAGGATGTTCTTCTCGCGGTCGTTCCGGCCGACCTGGAGGATGAGTTCGGCCTCCTCCGGCTTCTCGGCAATGCGCGTGGTGCCGGTACTGCGGATCTGGCGCTTGAGCGCGACGGTCAGCTCGGCGTAGTTATCCATGGCCAGATAGATGCTGGCAAATGGCAGCGGACGGGGTCCGCGCAGGTGAAAACCGCAGGCGGTGACGAGCAGGCAGGACAAGGCCAGTACGAGGAGGTGGCGGATCATCGGGATCGGTCGGCGGGAGGGGCAGGCGCGTATTCTAAGGCTTTCCGGTGCAGCACGGCAGGGTGCCTGCCGGGCGCGACTGCAACCGGCAGGCGGCGCAAGAAACCTGCCCGGAGAGCCGCTCTGGTATTGGCTCTCCGGGCAGGTGCGCAGGCGGGTCTTTCCTTGCTGGCTCAGGCAGTAATCGGGATGTAGATGTCGACCTCCGATTTCGGATCATCATGAGCAAAGCGCTCGTCGTAGCGTTCCAGATCCGGGCCGTAGGTGGGCGTCAGCTTCCAGCGGCTCTCCAGGTTCTGCCAGATCTCTCCCAGCGTGTCCGTGAAGCCGCTCAGCGGGCCGACGTGGGTAAAGCGCGCGTAGCGCTGCGCCGGCACCGTGGTTCGCGTCATGCCGTCGGGCACAGAGGCGCCTGCTGGCGTATGGCCGCCGGCAAAGTAGTGGAAGCGATCCGCGTCGATGCGGATGCAGACGCCGTAGTAAGCCGGCAGGTCCTGCAGCCCGCTTTCGACGCAGCACCGCTGGTTGAACGTGTCCCACAGCGCCGGAATCGGGCTTGCGTCCGTGCAGATATGTGACAGGCCGGTGACGTCGAAAGCAGGCAGGTCGACGATGGCAGGGTCTTTGAGCATGGCATTTCCTTTCTCGATGAGCGAGATGTATTGGTCGAGTTCATCCAGCAAACGGGAACGCTCCGCAAGCTCCTTGACCAGCTGGCTGCGGTGCTCGCGCAAAAAGTCCGCGAACTGTTGTGCATCGTCGAGCGTGCCAGCCTTGCGCAGCGCCTGGATCTGTTCCAGCGGGACCGCCAGACGCCGCAGGTGCAGGATGCGCTGCAGGGGCGCAATCTGCTCTGCGCTGTAGTAGCGGTAGCTGGTGTCCGCGCGCACCCGCGCGGGCGGAAACAGGCCGATGGCGTCGTAATGCCGCAGGGTTCGCGTGGTAATGCCCAACAGCCGGGCGAGCTGGCCGATCTGGATCATGAAAGCACTCCGTGTTTGCTGGGCAACACAATCAGGCTTGCCGCAGCGGCAAAGTCAACAGGTGTGCATTATCGCCGCGTCGGTGTGATCAGTGGCCGATGGCGCGGAGCACGAGCAGGCCGATGGCGAGCAAGGACGAGAGGGCCGTCGTGCACTTCCAGAACAGCAGCGGATCGCGTTCGATGAAAGGCTGCCGCTGCGTGGAAGCAAAGCGGGTGTCGGGGTGGCGCAGGTCGTGTATGAATTCCGAGACGGCTTCCTGCCGCAGCGCTGCATCGGGCTGCAGCGCCTTCTCCAGCACCTGATCGAGCCACGCCGGCAATTCCGGGCGATAGAGGCGGACTGGCGCATAGTGAAGTTTGCGCAGATCCTTGGGGGTGCGGATGCGGGCAGCGTCCAGGCCATAGGGCAGGCGGCCGCACAACATCTGGTAGGTGATTGCGGCCAGCGCAAACAGATCCGCGCGCGGGCTGCCGCCCTTGCCCAGAAGATATTCCGGCGCCATGTACTGCAGGCTGCCCGGGGCGGCGGCTGGGCTACCCGTTGGTAGTCCCTCTGCCAGCCCAGCCACGTGGGCAGACGCCAGGTCGATCAGTTTGACCGTGCCATCCGCATCGATCATCACGTTCTCCGGGCGCAAGTCCTGATGCAGCATCTCCCGATGATGCAGTGCCTGCAGGCCGGCGCCCAGCTGCTCGATGAGCGTACGCACCGGCTCTAGCGCGGGGCGAGGGTGATCCGCCATCCATTGCGCCAGCGTCGGCCCCTCGATGTACTCCATAGCGACAAAAAGAGAATGCCGTGCGCGCTCGCCCATCCAGGGCCGGATCACGTGCGGGCTGTGTACCCGGCGAGCGACCCACTCCTCCAGCACGAAGCCGTCGAGATAGGCTGCGTTCTCGCGCAGATCGGTCGCCGGCGTCTTCAGCACGAGCTGCTGACCGCTGGCCTCGTCA
Organism: Uliginosibacterium sp.; assembly: GCA_016718265.1. Classification (GTDB taxonomy): domain Bacteria; phylum Pseudomonadota; class Gammaproteobacteria; order Burkholderiales; family Rhodocyclaceae; genus Uliginosibacterium. The sequence goes on from JADKDZ010000010.1 coordinate 63,674, forward strand.
ACCGCCAGATGAATATGGCTGCGCGCCGTCACCTGCAGCGCGCGCAAGACCCGGAAGCCCTCGAACAGCATGCCCGCTTGCAGCGGCGGCGGCAGGGCCAGACCCTCGCGTCGGCGCTGCGGCAGGGGCAGGGCATCCTCTTCAAGGGTCTCGATGCGCAGAACCAGCACGGTCGCGTCATCCGTGCTGCCGCGGGTGCGGGCTAGCTCCACCAAATCACGCGCCACAGCGTCGAGATCGTCGCTGTGGCGGGCAAGCGCTGCGTGAACATCGGCGGCCGTGAAATGCGTGTAGGCGCCATCGGTTGCGAGCAGGTAGACCTCTTGCGGCACCGCTTCCCAGCTGTGGTAGTCGATCTCGACGCTGGCATTCGCACCCAGTGCACGCGCGAGATACTCTTCGGCGGCCGACAGTCGCAGGCGGTGGTCTTCTGTGAGCTGCTCCAGCGCGTGCGCATGCAAGCGAAAGACACGTGCATCGCCTACGTGGAAAAGATGAAAATCGCGTCCCTTGAGGATCAAGGCCGTGAAGGTGCAGACGTAGCCCCGATCAGCGTCGAAGCGGCCCTCGCCACGCTGCGTCTGAGCATGCAACCAGGAGTTGGTCGCGCCGATGATGCCCTGCGCCGCCCGGCGGACCGACCAGGCTTCGGAGGTGGCGTAGTAGTCGTCGAGAAAGCTGCGCACGGCGGTCTGGCTGGCCAGCTGGCTCACCGCGCTGGAGCTGATGCCATCGGCAATCGCCAGCGCGATGCCTTTGCTGAGCCGCGCGTGGCCTTCGGGCAGTATCGCCCCATGAAAGTCCTGATTCTGCGCGTGATCACCCGCCTGGGAGTGCTGGCCGAGACTGACATGGGGCCGCATCGTGGTCAGGCGAGCTTACGCTTCGGCGCTGTTTTGTAATGCGTGGAATACAAGGTGGCGCCAACGAATGTGAGCCCGCCGACGAGATTGCCCAGCACGGTCGGGATCTCGTTCCAGAGCATGTAATCCATGAAGGTGAAGTTGCCGCCCAGCATCAGGCCGGACGGAAAGAGATACATGTTCACGATGCTGTGCTCGAAGCCCATATAGAAGAACACCAGAATCGGCATCCACATGGCAATCACCTTGCCGGAGACGCTGGTCGACATCATCGCCGCGACCACGCCAGTCGACACCATCCAGTTGCACATCACGGCGCGGATGAACAGCGTCAGCATGCCGGCAGCGCCATGGGCAGCATAGCCGACTGTGCGCCCTTCGCCGATATGGCCGATCTTCTGTCCGATGGCGTTCGGTGCTTCCGAGAAACCATTGGTGAAGATGATCGCCATGAACACCGCGACGGTCAGCGCACCCGCGAAATTGCCGACGAATACCAGCGCCCAGTTGCGCATCACGCTGCCCCAGGTGGCGCCGGGGCGCTTGTCGAGCACCGCCAGCGGTGCCAGCGTGAAGACGCCGGTCAGCAGGTCAAAGCCCAGCAGGTAGAGCATGCAGAAACCCACCGGGAAGAGCAGGGCCCCGACAAGCGGGTTGCCGGTGTTGACGCTGACGGAGACCGCAAAGGCTGCCGCCAGGGCCAGGATGGCGCCGGCCATGTAGGCGCGGACCAGGGTGTCGCGCGTGGACATCAGCAGTTTGGATTCGCCGGCGTCCACCATTTTGGTGACGAACTCAGCAGGAGCAAGATAGGCCATGGTGTTCTCTCTGTTGTAGGTGTGTGGGTGTCAGGCCAGGGCGACCTGAACGATGTTGTTGTCGATCCGCACCGCATGGGCGCGAACCGAGTGCTGCGGTTCTTCCAGGCACTCGCCGGTGGCGAGGTCGAAGTGGTTCTTGTAGAGCGGTGAAGCCACCACGACCCGCTCGCCCAGGCTGCCGATCAGGCCGCGCGAGAGCACGCTGGCGCCGGACTTGGGGTCGATGTTGTCGATGGCATGGAAGGCGCTGTCGCCGATCCGGAAGACCGCGACATGGCGGCCCTCGACCAGGGCGCAGACGCCGGTGTTGGGCAGGATCTCGCTGGCGGCGCAAACGGCGGTCCAGCTCAGGGTTTCGCTTGTCATGACGTGTATTCCTGTGTGTGCTCAGGCCGGTTGGCCTTCGGTTTCTTCAAGGCGCTCTTCCGCGCGTGCCGGGCGGACCTGGCCACGCTCCTCGACGAAGACAATCCGCTTGTCCGCCTCGGTGCTGTTGACGAAGGTACGGAAGCGCTTGCGGGTCTCCGGATTGGTGACGGCGGCCTTCCATTCGCACTGATAGGTGTCCACCACATGCTGCATCTGCGCTTCGAGCTCGGCACTGATGCCCAGCGAATCGCCGATCAGCACCTGCTTCAGGTAATCCAGCCCGCCTTCGAGGTTCTCGCGCCAGGTGCTGGTGCGCTGCAGGCGGTCGGCCGTCTTCACATAGAACATCAGGAAACGGTCGATCAGGCGGATCAGATCAGCTTTTGAGAGGTCTGCCGCGATCAGCTCCGCATGGCGTGGCTTCATGCCGCCGTTGCCGCAGACGTAAAGATTCCAGCCGCGCTCGGTGGCGATGATGCCAACATCCTTGCCCTGCGCTTCGGCGCATTCACGGGTGCAGCCGGAAACGCCGAACTTGATCTTGTGCGGCGCGCGCAAGCCCTTGTAGCGATTCTCCAGCTCGACCGCGAGGCCGACCGAGTCATCCACGCCGTAGCGGCACCAGGTCGAGCCGACGCAGCTCTTCACGGTACGCAGCGCCTTGCCATACGCATGGCCGGATTCGAAGCCTGCTGCGATCAGTTCTTCCCAGATCAGCGGCAGCTGCTCGACGCGGGCGCCGAACATGTCGACACGGGCGCCACCGGTCACCTTGGTGTAGAGGCCATACTTCTTGGCGATCTGGCCGACGGCGATCAGCCCGTCCGGCGTCACCTCGCCACCCGGCATGCGCGGCACGACGGAGTAGGTGCCGTCCTTCTGGATGTTGCCAAGGAAGTAGTCATTCGAATCCTGCAGGCTGGCAAGCTCGCCTTTCAGCACGAAGTCATTCCAGCACGAGGCGAAGATGCTCGCCGCGGTCGGCTTGCAGATATCGCAGCCCAGGCCTTTGCCATGCTTGTCGAGCAGTTCGGAGAAGCTCTTGATCTGGCCGACGCGGATGAGGTGGTAAAGCTCCTGGCGCGAGTAGGGGAAGTGCTCGCAGAGGTGGTTGTTCACCGCCATGCCGCGCTTGGCCATTTCCGACTTCATGATCTGTGTGACCAGCGGCACGCAGCCACCACAGGTGGAGCCCGCCTTGGTGCAGGTTTTCATCGCCCCGATTGTGGTGGCGCCGTCGCCCACCGCCGCGCAGATCTGGCCTTTGGTGACGTTGTTGCAGGAGCAGATCTGGGCGCTGTCGGGCAGGGCATCGGGCCCCAGCCCAGGTTTGGCCTTGCCATCCGACGAAGGCAGGATCAGGAATTCCGGATCGGCTGGCAGCGTGATGCCATTCAGGCACATCTGCAGCAGGGTGCCGTATTCGTCAGCATTGCCGATCAGCACGGCGCCGAGCAGCTTCTTGCCGTCCGGGCTGACGACGATCTTCTTGTAGATCTGCTTCGCCTCATCGGTGTAACGGAAGCTGCGGCTGCCCGCGGTCTTGCCATGGGCATCACCAATGCTCGCCACGTCGACGCCCATCAGCTTCAGCTTGGTGCTCATGTCGGCGCCGGTGAAGCGCGCATCCGCCTGCCCGCCAATGTGCGCAGCTGCGATGCGCGCCATGTCATAGCCAGGCGCCACCAGGCCGAAGATCTGGTCGTTCCACGCCGCGCACTCGCCGATGGCATACACATCGTGATCCGAGCTGCGGCAGTGGTCGTCGATGGCGATGCCGCCGCGTGCGCCGACCGGCAGCGCATTCGTCCGCGCCAGTTCGTCACGCGGGCGAATCCCCGCCGAGAACACGATCATGTCGGCTTCCAGACGGCTGCCGTCCGCGAACACCATACGGTGGCGGGCGGTCATGCCATTCGTGATCTCGGTGGTGCTGCGGCTGGTGTGCACCTTGACGCCCAGCTCTTCTATCTTGTTGCGCAGGATGCGGCCGCCCTCGTCATCGACCTGCACGGTCATCAAGCGGGGCGCGAATTCGACCACATGCGTTTCCAGCCCGAGGTCGCGCAGCGCCTTGGCGCATTCCAGGCCCAGCAAACCACCGCCCACCACCACGCCGCTGCGGGCATGCTTGCCGGCCGCGGTCATCGCTTCCAGGTCTTCAATCGTGCGGTAGACGAAGCAGTTCTCGCGGTCACTGCCCTTGAGCGGGGGGACGAAGGGGTAAGAGCCGGTGGCGAGCACCAGCTTGTCATAGGCCAGCACCTCCCCGTCCGGCAGCGTGACCGTCTTTTTGCGCCGGTCGATTGCGGAAAGGCGCGTATTCAGGCGCAGCTTGAAGCCGCTCTCCTCGAAGAATCCGGGCTCGACGAGTGAGAGGTCTTCCGCGGACTTTCCGGCGAAGAACTCGGAGAGGTGGACGCGGTCGTAGGCCGGGCGAGGCTCTTCGCACAGCACCGTCACGTCGAGTCCGGGTGTCTTCTGCTCGTGCAGGGCTTCGAGGAATTTATGGCCAACCATGCCGTGGCCTACGAGAACGATTTTCATGTCTGGTCTCACCGTCAGGTCCTGGGGCGGCTTGACCATCGGACCCGGCTGACCGAGTCCTCAGACATGAGCTCCCCCGCAGAACGCAAAATCAATTCGGGATGGATTTGCCGGTCAGAGGCGCGAGGCTCTGGTTCCGGATTTCGCCTTCGTTGGCGGAAGCAATCAAGCTCAACGCAGCACTGCTATTGAGCTTGATCAAATAAAGCAGTTTCTGTGCCTAAGGCTTGGGCTTTGATTTTTCAGGAAAAAATCTGGCGGGCGTTCTTTGCCTTGCCCAGCGATGGTGCGAGGGAACCGCGACGGTGCCTGATCAGCCGAGCGCCGCCAACTGGCGCACCAGAAACTGGCGGCTCGCTTCATCGGTGCTGAGTCCGATGGCGCGTGCGCAGGCTTGCAAATGCGCCTTCTCTATCCATGCGGTTACTGCGGTTCTGGTTGGTTCAGTCAGCTCAAACTGCACGGGGCGCTGGGTCTTTCGCTGAATGACCATTGCACGCATCAGGATTTGATGCCCGTGAGTAATGTCTCGAACACGCAGATTGACCAGGTCGCAACCACGTAACTTGCTATCAATAGCCAAGTTGAACATAGCTAAGTCGCGCACATGGCCTTCGTTCTGCAGATGGATCCGGATCGCCCAGATATCTTTGGGTTTGAGAGGGGGCTTTTGCCCAATCAGTTTGCCTTTGTTCCAGGGTTCTCGATGATGAGTGGTTTCCATGACGATAGACTCCTACTGTTGATAGGATTTTTAATCTGGCTCATGGAACAAAAGACCGCTTTCGGGAAGGATGGGGGATACGTACAATCGGCCAGGAAGAGACAATCGAATAAGTTATCCGTCCGGCCGCTATGCTGGGGATTGCTGCCGTCGCATTTATCGCACCAGTGGCCCATCCTGTGAGCTAACGTGAGGGTGATACTGGCGTCAGCATTTGCACCGTAAGTTTCATTTTGTAATTTTCACGGATTGCGAGCAATGCCTGAATCCCCTGTAGTTTTCAACAGCAAGAAACCCATATGACTCGTTTATCAAGCTACATTCAAATAGCGTTGGTAGCATGCCGTCGTTACCCTCCTCATACGGGTTTGGCCGCACACTATGCAGCCAACAGCAGGCCAGTCTTCGGCTGAATCTACGTAAATAGCTTTGGCAAGATACAGATGCCCAGAGACACAGAAATAGTTCTCGCGGATATCGAAAAAACCCTGTCTGACGAATCAAGGAGACCTCGGACACGCGAGGAAATTGAAAAACTTCAGGAACGGCTTAAGGGGTGTAGTCAATGCCTTATCACCTAACACGCAAGAACAAATCCTCCCACGTCTCGTACCCCGCCGTTGGGAAATTCAAGCACTGTGGCTTCTAGCGTCGGAAAATCAGCCACCAGGTTCAGACATTGGTGCCATTCGGGCGCTTGCGGATGAAATTGACCTTCTGCACGCAAACTCACCTGCAGACGTCGCAGACACTTTGTCGCGCAATTGGCACAAAGAGAAATAGCACTTCGCGAAAGTATCGCGAAATTGAGCGCTTCCGCACTTAAGGCAAAGAAGCACTTGCTGCGGAAAAAGATACAAATGCCATCGATACAGCCATTAGAGGGACTGGCAGGGTTCGAGGATGACGAGTGCAAAGCACTTGCCTACCAGTTGGGACTTCGCCGTGAAATCGACGCCAGTGAGGCAGACTTGAGCGCACTGGAAAAACTAGAGACGAGAAATCTTCGAGCCTATGGTCTGGCAAAGGTAAACCAAGGGCTAACTGACCTGAAACTTCGCGTAGTGTTAAATGCAAAGAAGTTTGGTAACTCAAACAAAGGTATCGAACAACTTGCTGGCTTGGATCGACGAGTGTCAGACTTGCTTGATAAAGAGTTAAAGCTCGCTCGTGCTGAAGCTCAACGGAAAAGTCGGGATTACCAGACATGGGCGCTGACGCAACTCAAGGCAGTGCCAACGTTTGATGTGCTACTCGATGTTGAGTTTGCCAAGGTGGCCAGTATGGTTGACCGCAAGAATCCATTATCCAAGGCTCACCAAGATGCCGAAGAGCGGGCAATGAACGAGTTGGGCAGAATAATGAACGTTCGGATTGCCCCAATAAATCAGGCGCTCTTAGATGAAGCGGTAGCGACGTGGTACCGCAAGGTATTTCAAGATCGATTTGATAAGTTGAGCGAATCACACAAGCTGAAGGTTGTAATCGCGTTCGCTACAACAGACAAGCGGTCAATAGAGCAATGAACGCGTCCAGTCTCAACCGCCATGTACTTGCGCTGATGTTTGCCTTTGCAGTTGGTAATTCGTGGTCGTTTGAGTCGGCTGGTCTTCAATCGCTATCTTCTTTCAAAGAAGCAAAAACTTGGCACGAGCAGTTCATGCAGGGTGCGCCCACTAAGGCTCAGAGGTTGGAAGCAATGCGGACGCTCGTCACTTCCAGCCCCGTAGGCGCAAGAGGACTGAGGCAGATTTATCAGAACTTTGAGGGTCGCTATTCGATTGATCCAACCATACCTGGTTTGGAGAAGTCTGTTCTTATGCAACGGTCGGCCAGCAAGCAGCAAGCTAAGGGGTATCGGCGCGAAGTGCTGTATGCGGTTGCCTACCACAATGATCCTCGATTTTCAGTGGTAGAAATGAATCGACCTCTGAAGCGACCTTGGGGCAATACAGATGCTGATTTGGTCATTCAGCATCACCCCACTGGCCTATACGGGCGGATTGAGGTAAAGGATTATTCACTCAACTCCCAGCGAACAAACTTGCAAAAGCTCAAGGCACAGATTGACAAAATGTCATTAGAGGGAAAGAAAACGGGACAGCTCCAATTATGGATGAACGCGCGACCAGTCATTCCAGAAATTTATAAATTCGCTGAATCCCGGGGTGTTTATGTATCTGAAAACGTAAAAACAGGAAAGGCAATTGCCCTGGCTCCATCTCTGCTCTCGATGCGATGAACCAGCACGCTCAGCAGTTTGTTCGAGTCAGTCGTCAGCGCGTAGCGCTTGGCGCAGGAGAGTTATCTTTCGGCGCGTGGAGGCTCAAAAATTCTTTGCCCGAGTGGATCGATGACATATGCGATGTTGATAACCCTGCAACGCGTTCCACGTCATCGTTACTTCGCCTAGGAGAGAGTAGTTCTTCAGTCCTAGCGGGTAGCTCAATGCTTGTTTCAAGTGGAGCTTTGAACTCAGCCAGATTTGCCAGTGAGGCGATGCAGTCGCGGCTATATTCGCTTGGTAGGTTCAGTGGCCTTACGTCTCTCGCAGCCCTTGGAGTTTCGGAAGCGTTCCTCGTTTCCAGATACGTCCGTGGTGACGTTATGTCTCAGGAGTTCTGGACGGGGCAATGGATTATGGGAACCTCTACCATTGGGGGGATAGCGGGCGGATTTGGTGGAAATGCGATTGGTGTGCTTACTCAGACCGAATTTCTAGCCCCTTTGTACACCGCTGCGGGTACAGCGACAGGCACTTTCCTTGGAAGTGAAGTTGGCACTAGAACAGCGCAGATGTATTACGAGCACAAATTCGGAGAGATTGATCGGGCGTACGGAAAATGGGTGTATGACCGATACGCCATTAAATAGGCTCACATTAATAGGTGGATTTTTTGGCGGCAATCCGATACAAAAGAGACGATCGTGGCTACGGCGCCAACGGCAGCAACGGGTCGAAAAGGTGAGTTCGGCCAATCAGAATGCAGCCGTTCAGTCATGATCTTGGACGAATGGCGGCTCAGCGATCTATAGCAGAAGGCTCCGAACCATAGACTGAATGGCGGCAATGGCCGAACAACCGACGCCTGCGCGGGGAGCCCAAGGACTTCCCGCAGAACGGGGTGCCCAGAGAACGAGTGAATACAGCGCAGCGTACTCACCCGGAGATTTTTCTAGGTTGAATTCGCTTTGGATCGGGATTTGTCCGTCCGGTGCCGATCTGCAATGGCTCCGCAGCAATGAAAAAGGAGCCCGGAGGCTCCTTGGAGAGGCAATGCTGGTGCGGTTCTTCAGACCACGATATTCACCAGTCGGCCGGGCACCACGATGATCTTCTTGGCGGGCTTGCCTTCCATGAACTTCTGCGCCACCTCCGAGGCGACGGCCAAGGCTTCGATCGCGCCCTTGTCGGCGTTGGCGGGCACTTTTACCGAGCCGCGGGTCTTGCCCAGCACCTGCAGCACCAGCTCGATCTCGTCCTGCACCAGCGCGGCTTCCAGCGGCTCCGGCCAGGCGGCGGAGAGAATGTCGGCGCCATAGCCCAGCTCGGCCCACAGGGTGTGGGTGATGTGCGGGGTGATGGGCGAGAGCACGCGCAGCAGGATGCCGAAGCATTCCTCGATGACTTCGGCGGCGATGCCGCTGTCACGTGGCGCTTTCTCCAGCGCGTTGAGCATCTTCATGCACGAGGAGGCGACGGTGTTGAACTGCTGCTTGCCCAGATCGTAGTTGGCCTGCTTCAGGTTCAGGTGGATCTCGCGGCGCAGGCAGGCAAGTTCATCCGGCAGCTTGGCCGAGCCCAGTTTGCGTGCGGCAGGGATGAGCGGCTTGATCTGGCTGGCAAACACGTGGCCGAAGGTCCAGACGCGCTTGAGGAAGCGGTAGGAACCTTCAACACCCGCGTCCGACCACTCCAGCGTCTGCTCGGGGGGCGCGGTGAACATCATGAAGAAGCGCGAGGTGTCGGCACCGTATTGCTCGATCATCGCGTTCGGGTCGACGCCGTTGCGCTTGGATTTCGACATGGTGCCGAAACCGCCGTATTCGACCGGCTGGCCGTCACTGACAGCCGTCGCACCTGTAACGCGACCCGCTTCATCCTTGAGGAGATTGACTTCTTCCGGCGCAAACCACTCGATGCCGGTTTTATCGGAGCGGCGCGAGAACAGGTGGTTGAGCACCATGCCCTGGGTGAGCAGGCGCTTGAAGGGTTCGCGATAGGTGACGAGGCCCAGATCGCCCATCACCTTGGTCCAGAAGCGCGAGTAGAGCAGGTGGAGAATAGCGTGCTCGATGCCGCCGATGTATTGATCCACCGGCAGCCAGTAATTGACGCGCTCGTCGACCATGGTTTTGTCATTGCCCGGGGTGGCGAAGCGGGCGTAGTACCAGCTGGAATCCACGAAGGTGTCCATGGTGTCCGTCTCGCGCCGTGCGGGCTTGCCGCATTTCGGGCAGGCGCAATGGAGGAAGTCCGGCCGCTTGTGCAGCGGGTTGCCTGCACCATCCGGCACGCAGTCGTCCGGCAATACCACGGGCAACTGATCGTCCGGCACCGGCACCGAGCCGCAGTCATCACAGTGGATGATGGGGATCGGGCAGCCCCAGTAGCGCTGGCGCGAGATGCCCCAGTCGCGCAGGCGCCATTGAACCTTCTTCTCGCCGAGCATTTTTCGCGGCAAGATCGGCGGCAATCGTGTCGATTGCGGCTTCGTAGCCAAGACCATCGTATCTACCGGAGTTGGAAGCTCCGCAACATGGCGCCATTCGCTTGCTGAACCATTCGCCGCGGCGATCCTGTCAATCCGAAATGGCGTCAGCTAGAGAAACCTTTAGTTTTTCTCCCACTCGCCGATGTTGATGACCTGGGCAACCGGCTTGATCGGCAAGCCGTACTTATTTGCAAAAGCGAAATCGCGTTCGTCATGCGCCGGTACGGCCATCACCGCGCCATCACCGTATGACATCAGCACGTAGTTGCCAACCCAGACTTCAACTTGCTCACCGGTGAGCGGATGCGTCACGAACAGCCCGGTCGGCAGGCCTTCCTTCTCCATGGTCGCCATGTCGGCTTCCATCACCGAGCCGCTCTTGCACTTGGGATGAAGGCGGCGAGTTCGGGATTGTTCTTTGCTGCATGCGTGGCCAGCGGGTGCTCGGCAGCGACGGCGCAGAAGGTCACGCCCATGATGGTGTCGGCGCGGGTGGTGAAGACCCACAGCTTGCCATCATTGATCAGCGCGCCCGAGTCATCCTTGATCTCGTGCGGGAAGGCGAAGCGCACGCCGGTGCTCTTGCCGATCCAGTTGGCCTGCATCAGGCGCACGCGCTCGGGCCACTGATCCAGCGTGTCCAGATCGCCCAGCAGTTCTTCGGCATATTGGGTGATGGCGAGGTAGTAGCCGGGGATCTCGCGCTTTTCGACCACCGCGCCAGTACGCCAGCCGCGGCCGTCAATCACCTGTTCGTTGGCCAGCACGGTCTGGTCGACCGGGTCCCAGTTCACGGTCTGGGTCTTCTTGTAGGCGATGCCTTTTTCGAGCATGCGCAGGAACAGCCACTGGTTCCACTTGTAGTAGTCGGGCTTGCAGGTGGCGAGCTCGCGGCTCCAGTCGATGGCGAAACCCAGCGACTTCAACTGGCCCTTCATGTATTCGATGTTGTCGTAAGTCCACTTGGCCGGTGGCACCTTGTTGGCAATCGCCGCGTTCTCGGCGGGCAGGCCGAAGGCATCCCAGCCCATGGGCTGCATCACGTTGTAGCCGCGCATCTTGTGGAAGCGGGTCAGCACGTCGCCGATGGTGTAGTTGCGCACGTGGCCCATGTGCAGCTTGCCCGAGGGGTAGGGGAACATGGACAGGCAGTAGTACTTGGGCTTCGTCGTGTCTTCGACGGCCTTGAAGGCGGCGGTGGTCTCCCAGAATTGCTGGGCGGCCTGTTCAATGGCGATGTGGTGGTACTTTTCCTGCAAGCTGGCGGGCGCTGACGGCGACATGGACGGACTCGGTTCGGTATTTTTCGAATCGCGCATTTTAGCAGGCTGTGCGTTCCATACCGAATCCCAGCCGACGGTCCGGGCGCGTGCTGTCGCGTTTGTATAAAACCAGGGCGGCCGCCATACTGGGGGGCAGGCTCAAAGCGTCTTTCCGACGTTCTTGCCGCAAGCAAGTCCGTCTGGAGAGCGCATGAATTTCACGGAGATCATTCTTATAGGCGTCGGCATTGGCGTGGCGGCCCGTGTGCTGCGCCCGAACCGCTTGCACATGAGTCTGTGGCTGGCCATTGCGCTCAGCGTCAGCGGGGCGCTGATCGCCACGCTGGGGGGAAATCTGCTCGGCCTCTACGGCATGGGGGAGATGGCGACGACGATTGGCGCGGTTGCCGGGGCTATCTTGACCCTGTTCATGGCAGCGCTGGTGCGGCACCGCTAGTTTTGTTGAAGCGGGGGGCGCCAGAATGCGCGCCTTCCTTGCAGCGTGGGCACGCTGTGTTGCACCCGGTCCGCGCCGAAAACACCTTGTCGGCTACTTGTCGCCGCAACCCTGCCGCCGATCTGCAGACCCTGATAGAGGGGCGCTTTTGGACGGCCCAGGCGCTGAGTCCACACCGGTTTTCCCACCTTTGCATGGCCCTGGAGGGCGCAACGCGACTCAGCCTTGTTGCGGGGCTTGCCCGATAGGTCGCTTGCACGAAGGTGCCTGAGCGAAGAATCCTGCCGCCTGGCGGCTATGGTTAGCAAAGACGCGTCCCGAGGGCGGCAAGCGTCAAGTCTTCTCGGGAATTTCCGTAATGGTTAGGGTGTTGTCGCGGGTGTGTCGCCCAACCTATTCCCCCGGAAGAACGAGATGACAGATCAGTGCGAGTCGCGAGAAGCCAGAATCCTGATTGTGGATGACTCGCCCATGAGTGTAAGGCTGCTCAGTCACTACGTTCGTGATATGGGGAACATCCAGTTTGCGCTCTCTGGCATGGAGGCGCTGGAGATGGCTGCCGAGTATTTGCCAGATATCATTCTGCTTGACGTTGAAATGCCGGTGCTGGACGGGCTGGAAGTCTGTCAGGAACTCAAGCAGCGGGACGCGCTCAAGGATATTCCCGTTATTTTTGTGACGGCGCGTACGGGCGCAGAGCATGAAGTCGCCTGTCTTGCCGCGGGCGCCGTAGACTTCATTTCCAAGCCTCCTAACGAGCCCGTGGTGCGCGCGCGTGTCCGGACGCACTTGACGCTCAAGCGCCAGGCTGATCTGCTCAGGGAGCTTGCCGCCATCGACGGTTTGACCGGTATCCACAACCGCCGCTCGTTTGACGAGCGGATCACCGTCGAGTGCAGGCGTCATCGCCGCACGCCTGCCCCCATTGGCATTGCGATGATCGATGTCGATCACTTCAAACGCTTCAACGATCTGTATGGTCATCTGGCCGGAGACGCCTGCCTGAAGCAGATTGCCGAAGCCATTGATACGACCGCCCGACGCCCGGGGGATCTGGCGGCGCGCTATGGCGGCGAAGAATTTGTGGTCTTGCTACCGAATACGGATGCGGATGCGGTGGTGCGTTACGGAGAGTATCTGCTGGAGCGGATTCGCGAGCTGAAAATTCCGCATGAAGGAAATGAGCTGGGTATTGCGACCGTGAGCATCGGCGTCACGTCTGGAGAACCGGTGGCCGATGGCTGCAACGTCGCGCTGGTTTCGCTTGCGGACGAGGCGCTTTACGAAGCCAAGCGCTCCGGGCGGAACAAGGTTTGTCTGCGCGAGTTCGGTGAATGAGCGCGGCGTCCCGCCTGCCCGGCTGGTTGCAGCGCCGCGCGCCATGGGCGGCCCTCCTGTTGAGCCTCTCTGTGACCCTGGCGGGATGGGCGGCCGCCGACCATTATGTTCGGGAGCAGCGCCGGCATTACTTTTCCGATGAAGTGAATTACGCTCAGGAGCTTATTGCTGATCGTGTGCGGAACTACGAGCAAGTGCTGCTGGGGACCGCAGGTCTTGTCGACGCCAGCAACGATGTTTCGGCCGATGAGTGGCAGTCCTACTATCTGGCCTTGCGCCTCGAAGAGCGCTTTCCTGGAGTACAAGGGCTCGGTTATGTTGCCCATGTCGCGCGTCAGGATAAGCCGATGTTCTACCAGTCCTTGCGTCACGATGGGCTCGAAAAGCTTCAGATTCGCCCTGCGGGCGAGCGCCCCGACTATGCGGTGCTTGTTCATGTCGAACCCTGGAACGAGATCAACCAGAAGCTCGTCGGTTTCGATCTCTATACGGATCCGCTGCGTCGCGCGGCGATGGAGGCAGCCAGAGATACCGCTTCGCCTCAAATGACGCGCCGGCTGACCTTGCTGCGCGACCGGGATCAACCCGAGCAAGCGGGCGTGATCATGTTCATGCCGGTATTTCGCCGCGGCTTGCCGATCGAGTCATTGTCAGAGCGGCGTAGCGCGCTGCTCGGCTACATCAACGCGCCCTTGCGAATGAGCAACCTGATGGCCGGCGTGTTTTCGCAGCGACAGCGGGGCGAGCTGGATTTTGCCCTCTACGATGGCGAAAAGATTTCGCCTGAGCATCTGCTCTACGACTCGACGTCTCACGTGACAAAATCCCCGCCGCTCGCGGGCGACGAATTGACCTACGAAGCGCGCATAGAGCTTGCGGGCCAGGTCTGGTCCGCCGTGTTTCACGCGCGCCGAGGCTTTGTTGACAGCACCGCCAGCAGTTTGCCACGCGTCATTTTAATTGGCGGCGTGGCGCTGGATCTCATGCTGTTCGCGCTGCTTGCCGTGTTTTCCAGCGCCAGCAGTCTTGCGACCAACAAGGCCTTGAGCATGACTGCCGAGCTTCGTGCGCGCGAAGCCATGTTTCGCCTGGTCGTGGAGGCCAGTCCGAACGGGGTGCTGATGGTGGATCCCGCGGGCCGGATCAAGCTCGCCAATTCTGCCGTAGACCGGATTTTTGGTTATGACGATGGCGGCCTGATGGACCAGTCGGTCGCGTCTTTGCTGCCCGATCCGGTTCGCGAGCTGTATGAGCAGGATCGCACTTCCGAGCGGTCACTCGACATGCGCGCGGTGGGCTTGCGCAAGCTTGTCGGTGTTCGCCGTGATGGGGCGCTGGTTTCGCTGGAAGTGGCGCTGAGACCTGTCGAGGCTATCGAAGGGCCGATGGTGCTTGTGTCGGTACAGGACATCACGTTCCGGGAAGAGGCCGAACGCAATCTCCGCAACGCCAAAACTTTGCTGCAGAGCGTGATTGATGCGGCGAGTGACTTCTCGATCATCGCCACGAATCCGCAAGGATTGATCACTGTTTTCAACCGCGGCGCGGAGCGAATGCTGGGGTATGAATCCACAGAGATGGTTGGCCTCTGTACGCCCGAAGTGATTCATTTACGGGATGAAGTCGTCGCGCGTGGCGCTGCCCTGTCGGAGGAGCTCGGTTGCCCGGTTGAAGGTTTTGAGGTGTTTGTCTTCCGCGCGCGAAAATTCGGGCATGACGCGCGTGAGTGGACCTATGTGCGCAAGGATGGAAGCCGACTTCAGGTCTATTTGTTCGTTACGCCCATTTTGGCCAGTAACGGCGATATTCAGGGCTTCATTGGGATCGCCTATGACATTACGGCGCGCAAAGAGGCTGAAGAGGCGCTGGCCCGGGCGAAAGAAAACGCGGAGCTGAGCAGCCGGGCCAAGAGTGAGTTCCTGGCGAACATGAGCCACGAAATTCGTACGCCTTTGAACGCCGTGCTCGGCATGGCGCAACTGATGTCGCTCGGCAGCCTGTCAGAAGTGCAGAAAGAATATCTGCGCATGATCGAGGTTTCCGGCAAGGCGCTGCTGGGCATCCTCAACGACATTCTGGACTTCTCCAAGATCGAGGCGGGGCGGATGGAGATTGCCGAAACGTCCTTCCGACTTTCGGAAACTGTCGACGCGCTGGGGCACATCATGGCCGTCAGCGCCGCGGAAAAAGACATCGAGCTGGTCATCCATGTCTCGCCCGAGGTGCCCGATGTGCTCATCGGCGATGCGCTGCGCTTGCAGCAGATACTGATCAATCTTGCCGGCAACGCGATCAAATTCACCGAGCGTGGTGAAGTCGTCGTAAAGGTTGCGCTGGAGTCGTTTTCGGAAGCGAGACTCGGATTGCGTTTCGCGGTTTCCGACACCGGGATCGGGATGAACGCCGCCCAGATCGCGTCTTTGTTCGCGCCGTTCTCTCAGGCAGATACTTCGTCGACGCGGCGCTTTGGCGGGACCGGCCTTGGTCTGGTGATCAGCAAGCGGCTCGTCGAGCTGATGGGCGGCAGGATATCGGTGACCAGTCAGCCAGACCGCGGGAGCACCTTCACGTTCACGATCTTCCTGAAGCCTGACACAAAGCATCCGCATACCAAGCGGGCATTTCTCGATGGGCTCGATGTGCATGAGGTCTTGCTGGTTGACGGACGTGAGGAATCTTCCCGTGCCGTTGCCGCCGCGGTGACGGGGCTCAAACTCAGCTGCGAGCGTTGTTCAGACGCGTCGGAGGCGGCCCGCCTGCTGGCGTCCAAACACAGCAGGCCGGGGCTGACGATGATCAATTGGTGCAAGCGTGATGGCGGCCGTACTGGTTTGTTATCGAAGCTACGGAGCAGCGGGGGAGACAAACCACCGATCATTCTTGCCATGACAACCGCCGTCGGGCGTGAAGCACTGCAGAAAGATCCCTTGTTCCCGCTCCTGGATGGCGTGCTGGTAAAACCAGTCACCGCATCCAGCCTGCATGATCAGTTGCTCAAGGTTCTGGATCGGCGGGACGGGCCGTCTGTGCTTCCGGATCACAGCAGCGAGACCGACATGTTGATTCATCCGGGCGTGCTGCACGGGGTGAGGTTGCTTGTCGTCGAGGATAACGCGTTCAACCGGATGGTTGCCATCGGGATTCTCGAACGCGCAGGCGCGATCATTGATACCGTGGGCAACGGGCAGGAGGCCGTCGACAGGTTGCGCCAGCATCCGGAAGCCTATGCTTGCGTGCTGATGGATGTGCAGATGCCGGTCATGGACGGCATTACGGCGACACGGATCATCCGTCAAGAGCTCAAGTTGCAGCATCTCCCGATTGTTGCGATGACGGCGGGCGTCATGCAGTCGCAGCGCGACGAGTGCATGTCCTGTGGCATGAATGGCTTTCTCGCCAAGCCGATCGATATCGAATTGCTATTGCAAACCATTGAGCCCTTGTTGCGCAAAGACGCCGGGCATGCCGCCCCGGAAGTGCTCAGGCTTGCGCCGACGCCACACGCCTTGCCCCACGCCGTGCGTGAGCGCTTGTGCGCAATCGAGGGTCTGGCGTGGGAGGACGCTTTCTTGCGGCTTGGTCGCTCGTGGCCACTCTTCGCTGAGGTGCTGAAACGGTTTTGCCATGACGGAGAGGGTTTTCCTGCAACGGCGCACGCCATGCTGCGCGATGACCCGAGTTCGTCTGCCCGCCGCTTGTTTCATACCATGAAGGCGACTGCCGCGACCTCCGGTGCCATGGCGCTCGCGGCCAGCGCGGCAGCGGCCGAGCGTTGCCTGGCGGGGGGCGACAGCGCAAGCTGCGACGAGATTTTGCGATCAATGGAGGCGCAGTTCGATCGGCTGCTGCCACAACTGCGCGCAGTTTTGGCCGAACAGCCGCAAGAGACTGCTGGCCCGAGTGTAGCCCTGGATGAAGCGGCTTTGCGGAAGCTGATTGTCATGCTCGAGCATCACGATATGGGCGCGGTCGATGCGTTCGAGGCCTTGCGCGCGGGTATTTCCAGCCGCTGCTCAACTGAGCAGGCTCAGCAGCTGGAGGCGAATATGAGTGCTCTGGCCTTTGATACTGCGGCGGAGTTGATGCGCCATCTAGTGCAGCCAATGCTTGGCAAAAGCTGAGGTGCGCGAGCGCCGGTAGCGCCGGCATGTCTCCTGTGCTTCGGTACAATGCCCGGTTTCCCTCGCCGTGAGCGTGCCGATGCCCAGACTCCTCGAAAACCTCAATGCGGAACAACTCGCCGCCGTCACGCTACCGCCGCAACCCGCGCTGATCCTGGCCGGGGCCGGCTCGGGCAAGACGCGGGTGCTGACCACGCGGATCGCCTGGCTGATCCAGAACGGGGTGGTCGGCCAGCACGGCATTCTGGCGGTGACCTTCACCAACAAGGCCGCCAGGGAAATGATGACGCGGCTTTCCGCCATGCTGCCGATCAACACCCGCGGGATGTGGGTCGGCACCTTCCACGGCCTGTGCAACCGCATGCTGCGCGCGCATTTCCGCGAAGCCGGGCTGCCGCAGCTGTTCCAGATCCTGGATACGGCGGACCAGCTGGCCGCGATCAAGCGCCTGCTCAAGGCGCTGAATGTCGATGACGAGAAGTACCCGCCGCGCGATCTGCAGCACTACATCAATGCCTGCAAGGAAGCGGGCCTGCGGCCGCCGGATACCGAGGCCTGGGACGCCTTCACGCGGCGCAAGGTGGAGCTTTACGCCGAGTATGAGGCGCAGTGCCAGCGCGAGGGCGTGGTCGATTTCGCCGAGCTCCTGCTGCGCTGCTACGAGCTGCTCAGCCGTAACGAGCCGATCCGCCAGCACTACCAGGCGCGTTTCCGCCATGTGCTGGTCGATGAATTCCAGGATACCAACAAGCTGCAGTACCGCTGGCTGAAGCTGCTGGCGGGCTTTGGTACGCCGACGCAGGGGGCTGTATTCGCGGTGGGTGATGACGACCAGAGCATCTACGCCTTCCGCGGCGCGGACGTGGGCAATATGCGTGACTTCGAGCGCGAGTTCCGGGTGGCGAACGTGATCCGCCTGGAGCAGAACTACCGCTCGCACGGCAATATTCTCGATGCGGCCAATGCGCTGATCGCCCACAACACCCGCCGCCTGGGCAAGAACCTGTGGACCGAGGCGGGCAGCGGCGAGCCGATCCGGGTCTTCGAGTCGGCGACCGACATGGACGAGGCGCGCTGGGTGGTCGAAGAAGTGCAGGCGCTGGTGCGCGATGGTTCTTTGCGCAGCGACATCGCCTTGCTGTATCGCAGCAATGCCCAGTCTCGCCTGCTGGAACACCAGTTGTTTTCCTGCGGCATTCCGTATCGCGTCTATGGCGGCCTGCGCTTCTTCGAGCGTCAGGAAATCAAGCACGCGCTGGCCTATCTGCGCCTGATGGCGAATCCGGATGACGACACTGCGTTCTCACGCGTGGTGAATTTCCCCACGCGGGGCATCGGTCAGCGTTCGGTCGAGGCCTTGCAGGATGCAGCCCGGCTCTACAACACCAGTCTGTACGCTACCGTGCCGCACCTTGCCGGCAAACCGGCCACCGCGATTGCGGTATTCGTGCGGCTGATCGAGAGCATGCGCCAAGCGACGCGTGGCCTGCCGCTCCACGAGGTGATCGAGCATGTCGTGCACGCATCCGGCTTGCGCACGCATTATCAGGCCGAGAAAGAAGGCGAGGATCGTCTCGCCAACCTGGACGAACTGGTGAATGCCGGCGTCAACTTTGCGGCGGAGAACGGCGGCAGTGCGCAGATCGATGCCGGCACCGGTGAAGTCGTGGTCGCTGAAACCATTCTGGCGGACTTTCTCGCCCACGCGTCTCTCGAAGCCGGCGATCACCAGGCCGATGCCGGGCAGGATGCGGTGCAGCTGATGACGGTGCATGCCGCCAAGGGGCTGGAGTTTGACGTGGTCTGCCTCACCGGGCTGGAGGAGGGTTTGTTCCCGCACGAGAACTCGATCAGCGCTGACGATGGTCTGGAAGAAGAGCGCCGTTTGATGTACGTGGCGATCACCCGCGCGCGCAAGCGCCTCAACATCACCTTCGCGCAGAGCCGCATGCTGCATGGCCAGACGCGCTATGCCTTCAAGAGCCGCTTCATTGACGAGATTCCGGACAAGCTGCTCAAGTGGCTGAGCCCGCGCACGCAAGCGGCGCCCGTGCGCAGCAGCCATTACGCGCCGCCGCACGCCAGTGCGCCCGCCGGCCACTATCCCCGTCAGGCGAACCGCGATCTGGGCGGCTGGCGCATCGGCCAGAGCGTGCGCCACGCGCGCTTTGGCGAGGGCATCATCGTCTCGGCCGAAGGCAGCGGTACGGATGCCAAGCTGCAGATCAACTTCGGCTCGGCAGGCATGAAGTGGCTGCTGATGAGCGTGGCCAAGCTGGAAGCGGTGTAAGGGAGGCGCGATGAGCCAGGCCGAGATCACGACCACGGCATCCGAAGTGGTGTATCGCAATCGCTGGATGACGGTGCGCGAGGACCGGATCCTGCGGGCCAATGGCCAACCTGGGCTCTACGGCGTGGTCGAGAAACCGGATTTCACGGTGATTGCCGCGGTCGAGCGCGGGCAGATTTATCTTGTCGAGCAATACCGTTACCCGGTGCAGGGGCGGTATTGGGAGCTGCCGCAGGGCTCGCATGAAGACGGCGGCCTGACACCGCAGGAACTTGCGGCCGCCGAGTTGCGCGAGGAAACCGGCCTGGTGGCGGGCTCCTTGCAGCCT
This sequence comes from Uliginosibacterium sp., assembly GCA_016718265.1. Classification (GTDB taxonomy): domain Bacteria; phylum Pseudomonadota; class Gammaproteobacteria; order Burkholderiales; family Rhodocyclaceae; genus Uliginosibacterium. The sequence goes on from JADKDZ010000010.1 coordinate 83,509, forward strand.
GTGGGGCATCTTTTCGTGGCGGTCGGATACTCGACGCAGGGCTACAACATTTTCTTCGCGACCGATCTGGTGCAGCATGCGCCAGCGCGTGAGCCGGAGGAATCAGACCTGATCGTGCGCGCCTTCCCGATTGACGAGGTGGCGCAGATGATCATCGATGGCGTGATCAAGGATGCGACGGCGGTCGCGACCTTCGGCCTGCTCAAGCTCAAAGGCCTGATCTGATCACTCGCGCACGCAGACGGCGTGCTGCTCGTCGCGGATGAGCCAGTTGTAGCTGCGCGGGCATTTCACGCGGCGTTCGCGGCGGATGACGACGGTGCCCTGGCGCTCGGTGAGCTGGTGGGTGCAGCTCGTTTTCGATTCGTCATGCAGGCCGATGTAGTGCAGTCGCGCCGCTTCTTCACGCGTGGTCCAGGACCAGAGCTTCTTGGTGGCCACGTAGGCGCTGGTGTCCGGCGTGTAGGTCAGTCCGCAGAAAAAGGTTTGCGACAACATCTGGATGGCATCGGCCAGGGCGGCCTGCTCGCTGTCGCGCTCCGGGCCCGGCGTTTCGCCAATCACGAAGCGCCAGCTATGCCAATCACTCTGCACCGGGTCGCGGCAGTCCTTTACGTCCTGACCCGCTGCGCGACAGACGACCTCGTCTGCCCGGCTCGACGCGCAGAAGGATAGTGCCGCAACGACAATGAGCAAATACCGGGCTGGGAGCATGTGCAAGACCAAGAGCGTTGACATGCGCCTATCTTAACGCCAAGGCCGTGTCGTGCCGACGACCCGTGATGAATGGAGGTGAAATTTCCGCAGCGCAGTGCCTGCCGGGGAGCGGCAAGCCCTCACGGGGCATGCCCGGAGAGCCAATCCCCGTGCGGCTCTTCAGGCACCCTGTTGCGCGAGGGCCGCGGCGATTTCACCGGCGTCGTAGGCGTTCGCATAGGCTTGCCAGTCGTGCTCGACGCGGCGCGCACATTCTTGCGCGACTTCGAGCAGACGGCTCCGCCATTTACGCTTCTCACCGAACTCGATCAATTCATCGGCACAGGCCGCGCTTTTTCGACCACTGCTGCGCAACTGGCTCCAGGCCAGTACTTCGGCCATGGTCTGGAGCAGCCCGGCAAGCCGGAGCGGGTCTTTCATGCTGTCGTTCAGATTGATGCGGTCATTGGTCGGCTGCAGCTCACGCAACACGTAGGATTTGCGTCCGAACTCGACGGCGTGCAGCGTGGCCGCCGGCACCGCCTGCATGAAGCTTTGTGCCTGCACAATGCGCTCGGCTTCGGAATGCCAGCGCGGCTCCGGGGTCACCAGGCACGGGGTGAGCGAGGAGGTCCGGGCAAGCTTCAGATCGAGCAGCGCGCAGTCGTCTGGCGAGCCTTGCCCGCGCACCAGGATCACATAGCGCTCCAGGCCCAGGCTACCCAAGCCGCTGACACGCCGGGCCAGGTCGAGAACCTTGTAGCTGCGTGGATCAGGCTGGCTCGCGGCGAATTCCGCCATGAAAGCCTCGATCTTCGCGCGCTGCTTTTCACTCGCCGGCAGGGCTTTGTCCTTGTCGAGGACCAGCTTGCGGTGCTTGCCGCTTCGCGTGGTCCGGTTGTCGAGGAAGCCGGCGTGCGAGCGATGACGCAGGTTGTCGAAGAGCGTGCGGATATCGCCTTCGGAGGTGTCTCGTTCGACCCAGCGCGTGCCGCCTCTGGCCAGCGCGATTGCATAGGCGTCCAGCGTGTGATGCGCGACGCTCAGCGCATCGCTGTAGTCAAACCCCAGGTCTGCCGCTGCGACCAGAATACTGGCCAGCAGCCGCACGACCGGCCAGGTACAGGGCGCCAGGGTCGCTTCGTCGAAATCATTGATGTCGAAGTAGCTCAAGCCGTTGTCGCCCCGGTAGCAACCGAAATTGCCGACATGCATGTCACCGCAGGTCCAGGCCAGGGGCGCGCGGTATAGCGCTTTGTCGTCTGGCAGCCGGGCGTGAAAGAGGTGGCAGCTGCCGCGCAGAAAGTTGTAGGCGTTACGGCGCATGGCGTCGTACTTCATGGCCAGGCGCTCGGGGTCCCGGTCCTGGTTGTACGCAATGATCAGTGAAGTGCTGTTATCCATGGGGGTGCTTTCCGTTCAGAGCGGCTTGCCGACGCTGTTCTTGTACAGCCCAGAGGTTACAGGCAATCGCGCGGATGCCGCTGGTCACTGAAATGATCTGATTTGTCAGTGGTGTGATACTTTAGTCGTAAACAAAGACACATGCCAGCGTGATAGATGCCTAATTTTAAAAGGCTCGATTCGATGAATCACTGCTTGGCGCGGGTAGAAATACTGACACAGCCGGGCGCGAACGCATCGCAAAGGCTGACTATCGGGGGATAGATGCGGTATCCGGTATTGGCGGCAGGGCTGTTTGGCCTTGCGCAGCTGGCATGGGCAGCGCCCATGATGGCGACGACGAATTGGCCTCCCTATGTGGATGAAAAACATGCGTCCGGCGGCAGTCTGGGCAGCGTCGTGATGTCGGCCATGACACGCGTCGCGCCAGGCACGCGCGTGGCGTATTTCCCGTGGAGGCGTGCGGTGCTGACAGGCCTGACGCATCCCGACTACATCGCCTACTTTCCGGAGTATGACAGCCCCGAGGTTCGCCAGCGCTGCGTGCTCTCACGCTCGCTCGGTCATAGCCCGGTAGGTTTTGCCTACCGCACGGGCAGCGGGTTTGACTGGCAGGGCTTTGGAGATCTCAAGCGCTACCGTATCGGCGCGGTGGCGGGCTATGTCAATCAGGACAGCTTTGACGCCATGGCGCGCCGGGGCGAACTCAAGGTCGAATCCGTCAGTACCGACGCGATGAACATCCAGAAGCTGCTGGCGCGGCGGGTGGATGCCATTGTGATCGACCGTGCGGTGCTGGACCATGCGCTGGCCACTCAGCCTGCATTTGAGGCCCGGCGCGCGTCAATCGCGTTTCATCCACGCTTGCTGCAGCTTCAAACCCTCCACGTCTGCTTCCGCCCGACGCCCGAGGGGCATGCCTTGCAAGCAGCGTTTGACCAGGCACTGGAGGCCGCACTCCCGGCGGCGCGCGAGCCGGCGCGCAAGTAGTGTTGGGGCGGCAACGTTGCTGCGGGACCGAGCGTGCGGGGCCTCGTCGCGGCGCATCCAGCGCGTCGGTCGAGGCCGGTAATGCGCCTATGCAGAAAGGGGCTGTTCCCGCGTACTGGGCATAGGGGAAGCGTTCGGGAGTCAGCAGGCGTTCCGCACGCAAGTGCTTAATTAGAAATGTTTTTCGATAACTTTACCGTTTGTCGGCGACTTAGCACTTTCGGTTTAGGTCTGGCTATCCTTCGACGGGTCTCCCCCCTTTTTCCGAGGTTGGCCATGCGCACGTCCCCCGTTTCCCGCCTCCTGCTGGCGCTGTTCACCTCGGTGCTGATCTCCTGCGGCGGCGGGGGTGGCGGTGGCGAAAGTAGTAGTACGGGCAGCAGCGGTGGCACGACCCCCAGCGTGATCGACATCACCGCCCCTAGCGCCCCGGCCAGCATCCGTGCCGAAGGCAAGTCCGCCACCAGCGTCTCGCTCAGCTGGAGTGCCGCCAGCGATGACCAGGGGGTGACCGGCTACCAGATCTACCGCAACGGTGCCCTGGTGAGTGCCGTCCAGGGCAACCTGCTCAACTACATCGACACCGGCCTGATGCCGGGCAGCAGCTACCGCTACAGCATCAAGGCCGTCGACGCCGCCGGCAACCTCTCGCCTGCCAGCGCCGAGTTCCTCGTCAGCACCAATAGCCAGAGCACCCCGGACGCCCAGGCCCCCAGCGCCCCGGCCAGCTTCACCCTCAGCAGCAGCGGTCAGACCAGTCTCAGCCTCGTCTGGAGTGCCGCCAGCGACGACGTCGGCGTCGTCGCCTACCAGCTCATGCGGGACGGCAACGTCATCGCCAGCCTCGGCGGCACCGTGCTCAGCTTCACCAACACCGGCCTGATCGCCGGCACCCGCTACACCTACAGCCTGCGCGCGATTGATGCCAGCGGCAAAGCCTCGACGCCTGTCAGCCTCACCGCCACCACCCAAACGATCCCGACCAGCTCATCCAGCTCCAGCAGCTCAAGCTCGTCATCCAGCTCCTCCTCCAGCTCATCGAGCAGCTCGTCCTCCAGTTCGAGCAGCAGCTCATCGAGCTCCTCCGGCGCCGGCAGCTCCAGCTCCTCAAGCTCCAGCAGCTCCTCGTCTTCCAGCTCCTCCAGCTCCGGTGGCAACGTCGGCCTCGCCCCCCACGCCTTCTGGGTCTCCCAGCCGGTCAACAAAGACGAAACCCTCCTGATCACCGGCGGCAACCTCGTCCCCGGCAGCACCCAGGTCGAACTCGCCCAACTCAGCGACGAAGACCCCGGCAACCCTGCCGCCCAAGCGCCTGCCATCAGCAGCTGGACCAGCCTGAGCCCGCACACCTCCACCGCCCGCAGCCTCACCGCCACGGTTCCGGCCAGCTGGAGCAATGGCGTCTATGCCCTGCGCCTCAAGAACGGCAGCGCCACCGACAGCATCCGCCTCATCAACACCCCGGACCCCTGGTTCGTCCAGGGCGACATCGGTGACGCCGCCACCCCTGGCGGATCTTTCACCGTCGCCGGCACTGCACTTGAGCGCACGGGCGCACTCGCCCCCCAGGCCGCCCTGGTTGCCAAGACCGGTGGCACTTTGATCGCCAAGCTCCCGCTGGCGGAGCGCGTCACCACCAGCACCGGCTACGCCCTGCGCTTTACCGTCCCCAGCAGTGTCGCCGAAGGCGAATACCAGCTCTGGCTGCACAACGGCCGGGGTGGCAAAGCCGGCTGGGTAAGGTTCAGCACCTTCATCGAAGCCCCGCTCGATACCGTCTTCGTCAAGAAAGCCAAAGTCTGGCCCACGACCGTCTTCAACATCACCAGCTACAGCGGCACGGATGACGACAAGTTCGCCGCCGCGATTGCCGCGGCCAGTGCCAACGGCGGGGGCAAGATCACGGTGCCTGCCGGCACCTACACGCTCACCAAGCAGCTCGTGCTGCCCCCATACACCGTGCTCGCCGGGGCAGGGCGGGACGCCAGCCTGATCAAGTGGGGAAGCGGCATGACCAAGCCGCTGTTGGTGGGCAAGGAGACGAGTCCTTCGCCCTACAAGCGAGGGACCTTTGCGATTGAAGACCTGACGCTGCAGGCGGCCGCTGATTTCCGCAACCGGGTGGTCGAGCGCACTTACACCCAGGAGCTGGGCTGGATCAAACGCGCAGCGATCAAGGCGCCCCAGTTTGTGTCGGAAGCCCTGTGGGACAACGCGCCGACGGCCATCTATATGGAGGAAACCCAGAACACCGTGCTCGACAATCTCGTGATCGACGCGCACAACTGTGTGCTGGGCCGGCAGCGTGTGTCTTACCTGCGGCTGCAGAACTCGTCGCTGACCTGGTTCGGGCGTTACCTTGGGGTTTCCGCACGCAGCCACAATCTGGTGATGGCCAACAATACGCTGCTCCAGCGTGCGGGCACGGGGGACCCCACCGGCTTGAATCTCACAGCCTTCTACGGGGATCCGGACTTCTTCGGGCCGTTCAGCCGCGACTTCCTGCTGGCGCGCAATACCAGCACGCGGGAGGCGACCTCGATTCCGATCAAGAGCTCACAGGGCTATACCTCGGACGGCTCGAACGGCATCTACGTTGGCAAGATCGCGGCGGTGAGCGGCACGACGCTGACCCTCGCGGGCAAGACTGCGAGCCCGATGCGGTCGGTCGGTTTGCCGGTGATCTACTCCTGGGGCGGCGCCATTGCGCAGATCGTGGAGGGCCGCGGGGCGGGCCAGTGGCGCTACATCGCCTCCGCGACGCAGGGTGTCGGCAGCGTGACGATCGACCGGGCCTGGGATATTCAGCCCGACGCAAGCTCGACCCTCACGATCGTCGGTCTGCAGGGGCGGCAGTTGATGGTGGATAACGACTTTGGCGCGGAGCCGCAGTTTGACGATTTCTACATGACGCTCGACAGCATCCGCGCCGGCAACAAGTTCGGCACCACGGGCAGCCATTCGGCGATGACCGCCTGGGCCGGCAACGTATATACGCCGACCGCGACCTTCACCGCCTGGCACTATCAGATGCTGGACAATCGCACCGTGCGTGGCACGAGCATGAGCTACAACTCGCAATCGATTGATCTGGATGACAACGTGCATCACTTCCCGTATCACGGGGTTTCCGGTGCTTCGCACGTCTACCGCAACAATCAGAATGCAACGGCCGGCAGCCTGAGTTTATCGGTGCAAAGCTGGCAGCACCAGTTTGCCGATCTGGTGATTGAACGAAATCAGTTCGACAAAATTACCTTCGAGAACCACGGCACCAGCTTCCCCATCTCCTTGTCCGGGGTGCTGATGCGGCAGAACAAGAAGCCGGCGGGTACCGCAAGCCCCATCCTGCCGTCTGCCAATCTGGCGGGTATCAAGGTCGTGGATTGAGGGTGCTCGGAGAGCCGCACCCACTGGACTTCTTCAGGCATGCCTTCAGCAGGCGATAGCTCGAAGGCCGCCCCGCGCGGGTAGCTTCACTCTGCGCCTGAGCAGTGACGTGGGCGGGTCTGCGGACATGCTGCTGGAGAACAATCAGGCCACCAATATCGTCGTGCGCCGGTTTGATTCCAGACTTCAGCGCAATGAGAAGACGGCGTATTCCGGCGTACTGATCAAGGGGAACCGGCAAGCGTTGGGAGTGGCTTCCACCGTCCAGTCGGTGGAAGGAATTCCCGCCGGGGTCACGGTCTTGCCTTGACCCGAGCGGGTGTAACGGAAAGCGTGTGCGGAAGTCTTGAAACGGAAGAGGGCCTGTGTGCCCGGGAGAGGGGAGCTTGACCATGTTTGTGCCTGTGTTGTCGCGTCTGCTGTTGCCGTTGTTGACCGTAGTCCTGATCTCTTGCGGCGGGGGAGGCGGTGGCGAAAGTAGTAGCACGGGCAGCGGGGGAGGCGGTAGCCCGACCACCCCCAGCGTGGTGGATGTCACCGCCCCGAGCGCCCCGGCCAGCCTGCGTGCCGAAGGCAAGTCCGCCACCAGCGTCTCGCTCAGCTGGGGTGCCGCCAGCGATGACCAGGGGGTCGCCGGCTACCAGATCTACCGCAACGGCACCTTGGTCAGCCTCGTCCAGGGCAACCTGCTCAACTACATCGACACCGGCCTGATGCCCGGCAGCAGCTATCGCTACAGCATCAAGGCCGTCGACGCCGCCGGCAACCTCTCGCCTGCCAGCGCCGAGTTCCTCGTCAGCACCAATAGCCAGAGCACCCCCGACGCCCAGGCCCCCAGCGCCCCGGCCAGCTTCACCCTCAGCAGCAGCGGCCAGACCAGTCTCAGCCTGGTCTGGAGTGCCGCCACCGATGACGTCGGCGTCGTCGCCTACCAGATCACGCGGGACGGCACCGTGATCGCCAGCCTCGGCGGCACCGTGCTCAGCTTCACCAACACCGGCCTGATCGCCGGTACCCGCTACACCTACAGCCTGCGCGCGATTGATGCCAGCGGCAAAGCCTCGGCACCTGTCACCCTCACCGCCACCACCCAAACGATCCCGACCAGCTCATCCAGCTCCAGCAGCTCAAGCTCCTCCTCCAGCTCTTCGAGCAGCTCGTCCTCCAGTTCGAGCAGCAGCTCATCGAGCTCCTCCGGCGCCGGCAGCTCCAGCTCCTCAAGCTCCAGCAGCAGTTCGAGTTCCTCCAGCTCCAGCAGCTCCTCCAGCTCCGGTGGCAACGTCGGTGTCGCCCCCCACGCCTTCTGGGTCTCCCAGCCGGTCAACAAAGGATGAAACCCTCCTGATTACCGGCGGCAACCTCGTCCCCGGCAGCACCCAGGTCGAACTCGCCCAACTCAGCGACGAAGACCCCGGCAATCCTGCCGCCCAGGCCCCTGCCATCAGCAGCTGGACCAGCCTGAGCCCGCACACCTCCACCGCCCGCAGCCTCACTGCCACGGTTCCGGCCAGCTGGAGCAATGGCGTCTATGCCCTGCGCCTCAAGAACGGCAGTGCCACCGACAGCATCCGCCTCATCAACACCCCGGACCCCTGGTTCGTCCAGGGCGACATCGGGGATGCCGCCACCCCGGGCGGATCTTTCACCGTCGCCGGCACTGCACTTGAGCGCACCGGCGCACTCGCCCCCCAGGCCGCCCTGGTTGCCAAGACCGGTGGCACTTTGATCGCCAAGCTCCCGCTGGCGGAGCGCGTCACCACCAGCACCGGCTACGCCCTGCGCTTTACCGTCCCCAGCAGTGTCGCCGAAGGCGAATACCAACTCTGGCTGCACAACGGCCGGGGTGGCAAAGCCGGCTGGGTAAGGTTCAGCACCTTCATCGAAGCCCCGCTCGATACCGTCATCGTCAAGAAAGCCAAAGTCTGGCCTACGACCGTCTTCAACATCACCAGCTACAGCGGCACGGATGACGACAAGTTCGCCGCCGCGATTGCCGCGGCCAGTGCTAACGGCGGGGGCAGGATCACGGTGCCTGCCGGCACCTACACGCTCACCAAGCAACTCGTGCTGCCCCCTTACACCGTGCTCGCCGGGGCAGGGCGGGACGCTAGCCTGATCAAGTGGGGAAGCGGTATGACCAAGCCGCTGTTGGTGGGCAAGGAGACGAGTCCTTGGCCCTACAAGCGAGGGACCTTTGCGATTGAAGACCTGACGCTGCAGGCGGCCGCTGATTTCCGCAATCGGGTGATCGAGCGGTCTTACACGACGGACTACAGCTGGATCAGACGCGCCGCAATCAAGGCGCCGCAGTTCGTGTCGGAAGCCCTGTGGGACAACGCGCCGACGGCCCTTTACCTGGAGGAATCCCGGAACCTGGTGCTGGACGATGTCGTGATCGACGCCCATAACTGTGTGCTGGGCCGCGTGCTGGTGTCTTATCTGCGGGTGCAGAACTCCAAGATGACCTGGTTCGGCCGTCATTTCGGCATCGCCGCACGCAGCCACAATGTGCTGCTGACGAACAACGCGCTGACCCAGCGTGCCGGTACGGGCGATCCCACCGGCTTGAATCTCACCACCTTCCACGGCGATCCGGACTTCGGCGGGCCGTTCAGCCGCGATTTCCTCTTGGCGCGCAATACCAGCACGCGGGAGGCGACCTCGATTCCGATCAAGCGCTCGCAGGGCTATACCTCGGATGGCTCGAACGGCATCTACGTCGGCAAGATCGCGGCGGTGAGCGGCACGACGCTGACCCTTGCGGGCAAGACTGCCAACCCGCTGCGGCCGGTCGGTGTGCCGGTGACTTACTCGTGGGCGGGCGCCATTGCGCAGATCGTCGAAGGCCGCGGGGCGGGTCAGTGGCGCTATATCAGTCAAGCGACGGCAGGCGTCAGCAGCGTGACGATCGACCGGGCCTGGGACATTCAGCCCGACGCGAGCTCGACCCTCACGATTGTCAATCTGCAGGGGCGGCAGCTGATGGTGGATAACGATTTCGGTGCGGAGCCGCAGTTTGACGATTTCTACATGACGCTCGACAGCATCCGCGCCGGCAACAAGTTCGGCACCACGGGCAGCAGCGAGTCAACGGTGGCCGCCTGGGCCGGCAACGTCTACACGCCGACGGCGACCTTTACCGCCTGGCACTATCAGGTGCTGGACAATCGCACCGTGCGTGGCACGAACATGGGCTACATCTCGATGTCGCTGGATCTGGATGACAACCTGCACCACTTCCCTTACCACGGGGTGGCGGGCGCCTCCCACGTCTATCGCAACAACCAGAACACGGCTGCCGGCGCCATGTGGCTATCGGTGCAAAGCAAGGGGCACGAGTTCGCCGATCTGGTGATCGAGAAGAACCAGTTCGACCGAATCAGCTTCGACAACACGAATACCAGCTTCCCGATCGGGCTGTCGGGGGTCGTCATCCGGCAGAACAAGAAGGCGGGCGGTGCGGCAGCCGCGATCACCCCCTCGAGCAACCTGGCGGGTATCAAAATCGCGGATTGAGGGTGCCCGGAGAGCCGCACCCACTGGACTTCTTCAGGCATGCCTTCAGCAGGCCGTAGAGCGGTGGCAGACCTCTTCGGGGCTGCCACCGGCGGAGATCGCGCCTCGCTTCAGTCGTCCGCTTCTTCGCCCAGGAAGCCGCCACTCTGGTGCGCCCAGAGCCGGGCGTAGAGCCCGCCCTGCGCGAGCAGGGTCTGGTGGTCGCCTTCTTCGACGATGCGGCCCTTGTCCAGCACGATCAGCCGATCCATGGCCGCGATCGTCGACAGCCGGTGGGCAATCGCCACAACCGTCTTGCCTTCCATCAGGCTGTAGAGGCTCTGCTGGATGGCGGCTTCCACTTCGGAATCCAGCGCGCTGGTCGCTTCGTCCAGCAGCAGGATCGGCGCGTCCTTGAGCATGACACGGGCAATCGCGATGCGCTGGCGCTGGCCACCGGAGAGCTTGACCCCGCGCTCACCGACGTGTGCATCGTAGCCGCGCCGGCCTGAGGGGTCGGTCAGCTGGGCGATGAACTCTTCGGCTTCGGCGCGACGCACGGCCGAGATCATGTCGGCCTCGCTGGCATCGGGGCGGCCGTAGAGGACGTTCTCGCGCACGCTGCGGTGGAGCAGGGAGGTGTCTTGCGTCACCATGCCGATCTGCGCGCGCAGGCTCTCCTGCGTCACGGTGGCGATGTCCTGCCCGTCGATGAGAATGCGCCCGGCATTGATGTCATAGAAGCGCAGCAAGAGGTTCACCAGCGTGGACTTGCCCGCCCCCGAGCGCCCGACCAGGCCGATCTTTTCACCCGGACGGATGCGCAGCCTGAAATCTTCGATGACGGGGCTCTTGCCGCTGTAGGCAAAGGTGAGCTGGTCGAACACGATTTCGCCCTGCGTGACTTTGAGCGGCTTGGCGCCCTGCTGGTCGGTGATCGCGTACTGGCGCGAGAGGGTGTTCATGCCATCCTGCACCGTGCCGATGTGCTCGAAGAGGCGCGCGGTTTCCCACATCACCCAGTGCGAGATCCCGTTGAGGCGCAGCGCCATCGAGGTGGCCGCCGCCACCGCACCCACCCCGGCCTGGCCTTCCGCCCATAGCCACAAGGCCATGCCGGCGGTGCCGATTACCAGCAAGATATTGAGGCTGAAGTTGGTGATTTCGATCCCCGTCACCAGGCGCATCTGCAGGTGCGCGGTGCGCATGAAGTCGCGCATCGCCGAGCGGGCATAGCCCGCCTCGCGCTGGGCGTGCGAAAAGAGTTTCACGGTGGTGATGTTGGTGTAGGCATCGGTGACGCGCCCGGTCATCAGCGAGCGCGCATCGGCTTGCTCTTGTGACACCTTGCCCAGGCGCGGCACGAACACGCGCAGCGCAATGCCATACAGCACCAGCCAGATCATGAAGGGCAGCAGCAGCCAGATATTGAAGCTCGCCGCCACGACCACCATGCTGATGAAATAGATGACCACATACACCATGATGTCGGTGACCAGCAGCACGGCATCACGCACCGCCAATGCCGTCTGCATCACCTTGGTGGCCACGCGGCCGGCGAATTCGTCCTGATAGAAGCTCAGGCTCTGGCCCAGCATCAGGCGGTGGTAGTTCCAGCGCAGCAGCATCGGAAAATTGGCCGCCAGTGTCTGCTGCTTGAGCAGGGCCTGGATGGCCACCACGATCGGGCTGAGAATCAGCACCGCGATCAGCAGGATCAGCGTCTTGCCTTGCGCCTGCCAGAAATCGCCCGGCGAATACTTGCTCAGCCAGTCGACCACGCCGCCCAGCATGCCGAACAGCAGCGCTTCGAAAACGCCGATGATGGCCGTGAGCACCGCCATGGTCAGGATGTAGGGGCGCAAGCCGCGTGTGCCGGCCCAGAGGAATTCCAGCAGGCCGTTCGGCGGCGTTTGCGGGGTTTCATCGGGGTAAGGGTCAACAAAGGATTCAAAGCGAGACAGCACGACGGACTCCAGGATTGTTGGGGCGGGGCAGGGCGGCACTCAAGGCCGGTTCGCGTGGCGAATGTGCAATAAAGAGATCGCGAGCAGGCGTAAGGAAGGCTTCTTGCACACGATTATCCCCAAAACCCGGCCGCTGCGCGAATGCTCTGCGGGTCAGCGGGGCGTGCGGCTGGGATCAGCCGCTGATCGCGAAGGCGTAGTGCATGGCAAACGCTTCGCCGTCGCCGACGTCGGCAAAGCAGGGCGGCTGGGCGGACGCGTGGGGAAAGAACTTGAACGATGCCCGGTGCATGTCGAAACGCAGCCCCATCGCGGCGAAGGCGGTGAGCCAGCCGTACTCGTGGGCCAGCACCTCATCCAGCCAGGTGCCGTTAAAGGGCACCAGCAGATACTTGCCGCCGGCGATGGCCTTGCGGGCGAGGCCCGGCGGGGTGGGCGTTGCGCGCGCGACGAGCAGGCCGAGGTCCGCACGGCTGCGGTGGGGCAGGCAGATGTTCGCGTTGTCCAGGTGCTGCAGGGCTGCACCATAGGGGCCGCTGGGCAGGCTCGCCTGCTCGCTCGCCCAGGCGCGCCAGCGCTGCCACAGCGGCAGCCAGCGACCGATGCCCGAGGTGTTCAGGCCGCGCAGATAGACCATGTCGGTGTCGGGCAGTGTGATCTGGCGTGCCGCGTCGAGGCGGATGCTGTCAGGCTTGCCCCGCGCAAACGGGTGCTGCCGCATCGCCTGGAGCTGGGGCGTGTCGGCGTATGCGCTGTCGACGGGGCGGCAATCGCCGCAGCGCTGGCGCCAGCAGATCCCCTGGCCACAGCGGCGCCAGTGCTCGCCTTGCCGCCAGACGGTGGGCGAGAGCGCAAACCAGTCGTGGAAGGCCCGCGAGAAGACCGCTGCAGACTGGAAGCCACATGCCAGTGCGATGTCGATCAGTGGCGTGCTGCGGTCGTGGAGCAGGAAGTTGGCCGCGCGCTCCAGGCGCAGGCGGCGGATGAATTCACCTGGCGTTTCCCCCATCTCCTGCTCGAAGCGCTTGATCAGGTGCGAACGTGAGAGACCGATCTCTGCGGCGAGTTGATCCACCGAGAGCGCGTCGCTCAGGTGTGCGTCGATGAAGTCGACCAGCTGCCAGATGCGGACGGCTTGGGGCGAGGCGCCGGTGGCGACGCGGGGAGGCTGGCAGACAGAATCGGGCAAGGCGGGTCGTTCCATTTGGCAATCGGAGAGCGGGCGCCAGCCACAATGACTCTGTGCCACCCGCACGCCAAGCAAAGCGCTTGATCGCGAGTATATCTATCATCGTGGCCAAGGTCGTGGCGCCGGTATGCGTCGGCCCAACTTGCACTGGAAGGAGAAGGTTCACATGAAGCCGAATTTTTTGCGTCGCCGTGGCGTGGCATTGATCGCTTTGCTGCTCGGCGCCTGTGGTGGAGGCTCAGCGAGCCTGAGCAGCGCAGACCCCGCCCCGGCCCCGGTGAGTGCCACGCCGCTCAGCGTCAATGCCTGGGTGTTGAGTGGCGACGGACTCGATGCGCGCCGCGCCCGCATTAACGGGCTGGCGATGGACACCACCAGCATCGACGCAATCAGCCGCTCGGCCAGCGCGCTGCGGGCGCCGGTCGCGCGGCTTGATCTGGTCGGCGAAGTGGGCGCCGGCGTACCTGAAGACGCGGCGGTGGATTTCAGCGCCGTGGGAAAAGCGGTGTCGCCCCTGTTTCACGGGGTGAACATTCAGTGGCACAGCAAATACTTTCTGGCCATGCCCGCGTATCGCGCACTGGTGAAGCAGATCCGCGTCGATCTGGCGCGCTTCCCCGGCGGGCAGGAGCGGGTGCGCTTTGATGCGAGCGCGGCGACCCGTGCGGACGACGAACTGGGGCAGGATCAGCCCTACCAGTTCCGCCTTACCGGTGAAGACGTGCGCCACTACATCGACTTCTGCCGCGAAGCTGGCATCGAGGCCGAGATTGAAGTCAATCTGCATAACGACGACCCGGCCATGGCGGTGGCGCTTGTCGACTACGTGGTCAATACCCTCAAGTACGATCTCAAGTACGTCTCGATGGGCAACGAGCCGGAGATCAACAACTTTGCCGCCTGGTCTTACCTCGGCGCCAAGACCAAGCCCGAGGCCCTGCGCAGCTACATGGCGCGCTACCAGCGCTATGCCAAGGCGATTCGCGCGGTGAAGCCGGATGTGACCCTGGTCTTTGGCGAACTCGCCAATTCGCAGATTCAGGAGATTGCGACCAACGCCAAGGATCTCTTCGCCGACGGTGACCTCAACGCCGCCCCGCCCGGCGCCTTGTCCTTCCACTGGTATCTGTTGGGCGATTACGGGCAGAAGGCCAGCGACCCGAACTACCCGACCATCGACCACCTGCTCACGCCCAGCACCATCGGCCTGGGCTGGGGCGTGAATCCCTACCACCTTGAAAGCCTGTACCCCGTGATGCGGAATCTCGCCGACAGCAAGCTCGGCGGCGGCAAGCTCTTCGTCGGCGAGTTTGGCGCCTCGTGGAGCGCAGTGAAGGCCTCGGCCATCGTGCATGACTCCATCGCCACCGTGCTCTTTGCCGCCGAAGCGCAAGAGGGCGGCAAACGCATGGGCTACGACTCCCTGCAATGGTTCGGCCTCTCCGACCCGGCACGGTCCGACCCCTGGAACCCCTCGCTGATCGCGGTGGACGGCGACAGCTTCAGCCTGCGCCCACAGTACTACCTCTACTTCCTCTACAAGCACCTGTGGGGCGCGGAGTCGGTGGCGGTGAGCGGCAAGCAGCGCGACGACATGCTCTCGGTCTACGCCGCCAAAACCGGCGATACGGCCTACCTCATGCTCATCAACCGCAGCGCCAGTGCCGTGCAATCGCGTGTCGTCCGCGTGCGCACCGCCAGCGGCGAGCGTACCCTGCGCCTGTCCGCGCCGGCCCACGCGGTGACGGTGATACAGATGTAAACCATGCCTGCCCGGAGAGCCAAGCTGCATGCGGCTCTCCGGGCAGGTCTGCAAATGTCTGTTGCCGCCTGTTGTGGTAATGGCGCCCAGCCAGCCGCCGCGCGTGTGCTAACCTGCCAGCCCAATCCCTTTCTGTTGGCACGGGTTTTCGATGAAGTTGTTTAACGCGCTTTCACTCCGCCAGTGGCTGACGATTCCCTTCACTGCCCTGGTTTTCGGTGTTGCCCTGTTGATCGGGGCCTTGTCGTACCGAACCGGCAGTCAGGCGGTGGATACCATCGCCAACCATTTGCTGCTGGAAACCGTGGCCCGTATCGGGCAGGCGATTGATCGCCACGTCGTGGGCTCGGCAGCCGTGCTGGAGGCCGCATTCCCCAACGGCATGGCCGCGCCCGATTCGATCGATGCCGATCTGGCGGCCATGCGCACACGCTTCTGGATCGCCACGTCGCTGCACATCGACCCCAACAACTACGTCTATTACGGCAACCAGCGCGGTCAAGCCTTCGGCCTGTGGCGCTTCAACCAGCAGGATGCCGAGCTGCGTCTCAAACTCAAGCCCGAGTTGCCCCGTCAGTTGATGCGTTTTACCGGCATCAACGGTGAGCTGGGTGAGGCGACGCTGGAACAGAAAGTCTTCGAGCCGCGCTCGCGCCCGTGGTACAAGGCAGGCGAAACGGCAACGTCGCATACCTGGACGTCGATCTACATCGATTTTCGCAGTGCCGAACTGGTCGCAACCCGGGCGCGTCGCGTGCTCGATGCCAAAGGCGTTTTCCAGGGCGTGGTGGCGACCGATCTTTCCCTGCAGCGGCTCAACGAATTTGTGCGCAAGCTTGCCATCAGCAAGCACGCGGTGGCTTTCGTCATCGAGCCGGATGGCAAGCTGATCGCTTCGTCGCGCAGCCCGAACGTCGCCAAGCAGGCCGATGGCAGCAATATCCGCATCAACGCGGTTGAGAGCGACAACGCCTTGCAGCGCGCCGCCTACGCGCAAGTGCGTCAAACCATTGATGCCGGGCGCAAGATCGACGCGGCGGTGACACAGCGCTTTACCGGGCCCGACGACGAGGCGGTCGAGCTTGCCTTCGACCGGGTGACGGACGATGCCGGGCTCGACTGGATCATCGCCGTAGCCGTGCCGCGGAGCGATTTCATGCAAGGCGTGACGGCCAACGTCAAGCGCACCGTGCTGGTCGGCTTCCTTGGCGCACTGCTTGCCGTGGCCATTGGCCTGGGCATCCTCGGCTGGGTCGGGCGCGACATCAAGCGTCTGACCCAGGCCGCACACGCAGTGGGCGAAGGGCAGCTTGAGGCCCCGCTAGAGGTGCATCGCGACGATGAGATCGGCGTGCTGGCGAACACCTTCCGCCACATGCAGCATCGCTTGCGCACCGACGTGCTGACCGGCCTGTACAACCGCGATGTCATGCTTCGCAGCATCACCGGGCATATCGAGCGTGGGCGTCGCACGGCAGATGTAATCCCGTTTGCTGTGCTGTTTGTCGACCTGAACAACTTCAAACTGATCAACGACCACTTCGGTCATGACGCAGGGGATCGCACCCTGATCGAGATCGGCAAACGGCTTCGCGAAGCCGTCCGGCTGGGCGATCTGGTGGCGCGCTATGCCGGCGACGAATTCGTGCTGATGATCAACGAGGTCCCCTCTCGCGAGGCCGCCGAACGCGTCAGGCGGCACATCGAGGACGTGCTGCGCGCACCTTTGCAGACCGTGGATCTCACCGGGCTGCCCGAGGGCGTGGCGACCGGGGGCTCGGTCGGCATGTCGCTCTACCCTGACGATGGCGAGAGTGCGGACGACCTGATCAAGCATGGCGACCGCGACATGTATGAGCGCAAGCGCGTGCTCAATAATCCCCAGCCGTCTTGAGCGCGTAGGGCAATGACATGAGCGCCACGCCGCTCAGTTCGTAAGGGGCGCAATGCGCAACTTACGTGGCGTGAGGCTATTTGCGGCGCCCATAGCCCTGCAAGTCAGTGCAAAACTCGCTCAGACTGCCCTCATACAACCAGAGCAGGCCACACATCCCGTAGAGGCATAAGGACGCCAGAAAATTCACATCCCGCATCAAGGCGAGCGCAAGCGGGTTCACGAAGTGCCAGTAGATTGCATAGCACCCATCCACGGTGAACCACGTCAGGAACAACATCAAGGGCCAGTGTCGCCAACGCCGCTCGATGATCACGCGCAGGCTCCAGGGGGCCGTCAGGTAGGCGAAGATCGCCATGATGAAACTGATCGGAACATCCCAGTCCGGCGCGTCGTAGTAGAACGCGCCGAAGATCAGTAAGGCAATCCCGATCGCGAGTGTGACCAGCTTCCAGGGGCGACGGTATTCACGCAACAGCGCTTGGAATGCAGGAGTCATGGTTGTGTTGTTTCGGCAGATTCACGGGGAAGACGCTGGTGCCGCCGGGGCTTCAGACTCGGTATCGCCATTCAATGTCCTTCGCCGAGAAGGAAAGCACCAATTCCCAAGAAACAACTCGACTAGAACCCTTAACTTATCTTGCCAGCGTAGCTTGTGCAGAGCCTCGAAATTTTCGACGGGTGAGCGGAAGACCCCCAGCAACTCAAATGCCTCTCGTGCCTGCGCGGCGTGGACCATGATCTTTTGATTGTTGTACAGGTGCATGTGCATGCCGGGGTATAGACCACCGAATCCGCGATTGAAAACAAAGTACGGGATTTCATGAGCCTCAAGCAAGCTCACCATTACACATAGCTCCGATTCGGTTTGTGGAACGGCAACGGAGACGAACATCTTCAGTTTCCTTGATGGAGGGCGGATCGTCTTCTTCTCATCATTTCAGCCCGTAGGGTGCAATAACCGCAGGGCATTGCACCGGATGTTTGCCGCCTGCGCTTACGAGCCATCATTCTGCCAGATTACCGACGCTCTCTTCGATCCCACCTACGAGCGATAGCCTCAACGTAGAGGTGCCCAGCGCTGCGCGGCTTTATCACGTAGCGTCCAGCGACCGAAGGGAGCTATGTCGACCGCCATGTTAGCCATGTGGAAGGAGGTACAGCTGACTTTGTTCCGCCCACCTGTAAAGAGGACTCATAGCGGTTGGATCAGTAAAGAAGAAGTGATGTGTGTCGTCCCATCCCTCGTAGAACACACAATTCAACTCAGTGCGTAGGTCGGATAAGCGTAGCGCCATCCGACGTTTGTCGATTCATCTTTCATTCGTCGGATGGCGCTACGCTTATCCGACCTACTAGCTTCTCCAAAGCCCCTATTTCCTCCGCAAGCCTTATCAAGTGAAGAGCATGCCGCTCACGATCGAATAGCTGAGGTGCGTCAATCGACGCGGGGTCCGCCCCGTTTGCCTTCAAGAACTCTGCTATTTCGAAATGGCCATGATCCAGGGCGACTCTCAATGGGGTAAAGCCAAACTCGCCTTGCTGATTGACGTTGATGCCGTTTGCGACAAGGAGACGAACGGATTCAAGATCGCCCCATACACAAACAGAATGAAGGGCGTTGTCTCCGAGTGCGTTTGTTGCGTTGATGGTATCGAAAACGACATAGCTGAAATCAGGCGCGCTCTTGATACTGTCTAGTAGTTCAACTACACGTTCATTCATTGTTATGATGTTGACACACAACTACGGCGTTGTCCGGCAGGCTGCACGCGCGGCGAAGCGAGTATCTGCTGCTGCATGTCCGCGACAGACAACCTGTTAATCACTGTGCACCTTTCGAAAGATTGTCTCGTCTCGGGTGGCCAAAAACATAGCGGGCGTGCCGGCACCGACGACATGCAAAGGCTGAAACTTCTCAACTTGGCCCCAAAAATCATGGAACTCGGGATCAGATTCGTCCAACGGTGCGAAACCCCATCGATTTACGAATGACCTGTGATGGTCCTCGGGTGCTTCGTCAGCATATACGTACCATTCGTCGAACCCTGGTGTGGGTAGTTCCATTGCTTCTACAACGATGGGACTGACTGCCACTTTGTTCCTCTTGATCCAGCCCTTTGCATACTCGGCTTGAGTTGGTTCGAAAGGCCCACTGTCACACGACACTATTGCAAAACGATGCCCGCGCACAATTTCCGGAAAGCGAAGCAAAAGGTCCGCCAAGTTTGGATCAAATTCGTCCGCCCACTCGACAACCCAATAGCCAGACCTGAAACCTGTGCGCATCATGTTTAACGTTTGAAGTGAAAGGCGGCGACCGAAGGGAGCGAACCCCGCTTGTGGGGCGTCCTCTCGACTAAATTGTTAAGCGAACATCTCATTGGCATTAGCGCTATCCAGAAAACTATCGAACTAGCGGATTATTGCCCGAAAACCGCCGAACTGAAGGATAGCTCGCCGCACTGAAACGGAAAATGATCATTCCACCTTCCGAGAGCCATGATTCTGCATCTGTAGCCGAGCAAATCTGAACTTCAAAAGCTAGCCTGAATCGACGTATCGCGCCGGAAACCGACTCGGATAGGCCAATGCAATGATCGGCAGATATCTCAAAGATATCGCCATCTGCGGAATCAAACAGGCGCTTTCTCCAATATGAGCTTTGACCAACATCGATCACCAGACTGTCAATCAATTGCTCATGCAGCTTCTTTGCGGTCCGATTTGATCGATGCGTCATCGTTTCGCCTAACTTGTTATGGGGAGACAGGTTTGTCTGTTCATCATCGGCGCGTGCTCCCCAACATGGCACGACCGCCCAGCGCAGCCCGTAGGGTGCAATAACCGCAGGGCATTGCACCGGATGGTTGCCGCCTGCGCTTACGAGCCCTCATTCTGCCAGATTACTGACGCTCTCTTCGTTCCCACCTGCCCAATCTGCCGGATACATACCGGACTTCACCAGGGCGATGAAACGTGGAATGCGGCCAATCGGCCACACGCTTTACCAGGCCATGCTTCACCGGATCGATGGAACGTAATCCATGTGCGCGCGGAAGTCGGCCTCGTCACGAATCCGGTGTTCCGAATATCGGCGTTGCCAGATTCCCCGCTCGCCCCGCTTCAAGTGGGACGCGTTGCGCCGCTCGGTGAGCGGCATGGCTCTTGAGAAATCCATTTTGATGAGGCGCCAGCGCAAAGCGAAGTCCACATCATCTGGCGGGAGCTCGATCACGCAATGGAGATGCTCGGGCAGAACCACCCAGCCATGAATCACAAAAGGGTGGCGACGCTTCACATCCCTCACCACGCGCCGCAGCACGTCAATGTGGCGAGTGAGCAGCTCATTACCCTGCCGCTGCAGCAGATTCACGGTGAAGAAGAAGGTGCCGCCGGGAAGCCAGGCGCGCAGATAGTCAGGCATGGGGCAAGCGTGCCATCGTCAAACATCCGGTGCAATGCCATTCGGTTATTGCACCCTATG
This sequence comes from Uliginosibacterium sp., assembly GCA_016718265.1. Lineage (GTDB taxonomy): Bacteria > Pseudomonadota > Gammaproteobacteria > Burkholderiales > Rhodocyclaceae > Uliginosibacterium. Next base: position 103,783 of record JADKDZ010000010.1, read on the forward strand.
TGCTACGTGCTCATGCAGGGGTATTAAGGTCTCGCCAGAACTCAAGCGCGGATGCTGTCCGGTAGTCGACGTGTCGACGCAGAGCTTTCTCCAAGGCAAAACTGAATGCACCACCAATTTCCCTAGCAATCTCACGAGGCCTTCCCGCAAGAATCTCTTCCCGCGTAAACGTCAAGGGCTCACCTCGCAGAACTTGCAAGAAGAGTAACCCGCAGTGGTAGATGTCCATCCGGTGATCCATTGGGCCAAACTCGGATGGAATCAGTGTTTCAGGGGCCCGCATCCATTCTGCGAGGATGGTGTTCGCAGCATCCATTTCGCTAACCATCTTCGTAATACCCAAATCACCGAGCATGAACGTGAAAATCATGTCGTCTGGCGTCATGTCGTCGCGCAGCGTAGCGACAAACACGTTGCCTCCATGGATGTCCTGATGCACGTAGTCGTTGCAGTGGAGGAAGTGAACAGCTTGTAGAACCTGGCGAGCCATCGCACGAAGCCAAAGGTGACCCTTGAAGTTGTCTCGCTGAATGAATTGGTTGATTGGCTGCCAGCACCGCTCGAACACAATATAGAACGTATGCCTGAACTCAAATCCGTCATGCACATACGTGACGTTCGGGTGGCGGAGTGTTTGCAACTTCTGCAACTCAGCAACCGCGCTGTCTCGAACTTCTTCGTAGGTGCCACGGGGTTTGAGTATCTTTACAGCAAGTTCGTTGTCCCAAGTGTCTGTGCATTCGTAGACGACACCGAAGCTTCCCTCTCCGATAACGCGGCCGATTCGGTAAGTGTTTCCGGTGCTAGTACTCGTGATGAGTTCCCCCTCAGTTGGAGGTGTAAACACCGGTTCAGTTGGCAACTCAGCCGAAGCCAAGTTCCGCACATCATCAGGCTGGTTGGACTCAGGATTTGACATTGACGGGGGTATGGGTTGAGCGGGTCTAACGTGTTTTGGGGACAGGTTTGACTGTTCATCATCGGCGCGTGCTCCCCAACATGGCACAACCGCACAGAGTAGAACGGCTTGCAGATTGCGTTTTCAGCAACGTGCCGCAATTTTATACAGCATTAACAGAATCGTGAAAAACTTCACTTCCCCGCTGCTGCCTCTGCGCTCAGGCAGGCTGTTTGACCCGCTGGGCGAACGCTTCTGATCTCTGCACGAGAGCTTACAGTCTGACGGCGCATATGTCTATCGGGTGCGAGTCCATCGGCATCGGCCGGAGTGGGGTCGCAAGGCGGGGCTGTGACAGCCCCGGAAACCGTGACTGAGTTGATCGCCTGGGTGCTGGTTATGTTCGCTCCCACGCGCATCGATCTGGTTGCCAGCGCGCGGGCGAGGGCGCGCCGGACACGGCCAGTTCGGTGGGGAGCCAGAGCAGTAACCTCAGGCGACTGATGGCTTCTTCGAGGGTGGTTTTCTTCAGGCGATTTCTCGTCAGGAAAGCTTTCCATTGTTGCTGCTTGGCCGGGGCTTTGGCGAACTCGGGGGTGAGTGGCAATGGGAGTTGCGTGGGGATCGCTGTGTCGCGACGTGCGAAGGTTGCGGCAATGGCTCCCGCGAGTGTGGTGGCTTCCAGCGCCGTGCGGTGGGCGATGACGTATAGATCGTAGAAGTCTTTCATGCGGCTGCTGCGGGCCGAGCATGACCATGGCCTGGTATTTCTCCGCGATGACGGTATAGACCGGATAGACCCGCAGCGTAGGTGCGGGAATGCCGTCCAGGACCGCAGGGAAGGTGACCGTCTCGGGGCCTGGCGTGACAGCATCGCCAAAGCCGATGTCGATCTGTATGGGGCAGCGCGCGGAGCCAATGGTGCCGGTCAGCGTGATGCGCGTGCCGCCGTATGTGCTGTCTTCACGAATCGTTTGTGCTTGTACGGAGTCTGGGGCGAACTGGACGCCGTCGCCTGTGTCGATAGCGGCAATCTCCTGGAAGACGGCAATGAGGTGCGCGATGTCGTCTTGCCCGAAGCCGAGCAGATCGGCGTCACGCGTGGGGCGGTGCGGATCGTCGTACCAGAGCGAGAACAGCATCGCGCCCTTAAGCAGGAAGCGGTCGGCATAGGCGGACGTGCTGAGTCTGTAAAGCAGACGCTCCAGACCGAAGCGGTTGAGCACCAGGTTGTAGTCGTCGCCGTGTTGTTTGGCGAGGGCCAGCAGGCGTGCGCGTATCGAGGCAGCAAGATTGGCCGTCATGCGACCAGTGCCTCAAGGTAAGGCTGCATGACGCGGCTGACGCGGTTGATCTTGGCGAAGTGGTTCAGCTCGGAGAGGTCGAGTTTGCGGGCGCGCCACGCGTCCTTGAGCGCTTCCAGCGCCACGTCTAGCCCAATCTTGTTGCGAAGCTTGAAGCAGTCAGCAATGTCTTGGCCACGCTGTAGATGCGGATCGTGCCTCTTTGATCTGTGATGGTGGTAATGCCTTCGCTGTAGGCGGGACCGCGTAGCCGTGTGATGCGTAGCTGGGGGTAATCCAGCGCGGGGGGTTGCGTGCCTTCAGGCAGTGCGACCCAGACTTCGTGCGGCAGTTGTGTTCCGATCTCATGATAAGCAAGCGCCGACAGCAGGCAGATGACGGCCTTGGGGACGCGCTGACAGACCTCGATCAGGGATTGATGCTCGCTGGGCTCCGTGTCGGGCAGGCTGTATAGACCGCGTGCCACCCTTTGCAGCCTGCCCGCTTGCTGCAGCTTGAGCAGCAGTTGGGGCGACCAGCCGCGAGCGCGCACGTCGGCAGCGCACAGCAGGCGCTGGGAGCTGGCGAGCGTGAGGATTTGATCGGTTTGGGTCATGGTTTCAAGAGTTTAGTTTGCGCGCTACTTGTACGCAAGTAATGTGATTTATAAACTCTTGTCCCAACATGAGTGCTTGAGACGGGGCTGTCGACTGCCTGCCATTGCCAGATCAGAAATCTAGCGCCCCCAGCGGTACGCCTTGGAGAACCGCCTGCAGCAAGCGTCTTCAGGCGGGTCTTTGCAGAGCCAATCCCCGTGCGGCTGTCCGGGCATCGGACCGAGGCTGCATTGAGCTGTGCCGCCCGGGTGAGTCCCTGCCATAATCCGCAGCCTGATTCATGTCTCAAGCTGTGCGCAATGACCTTTCCTGTTGATCAAGAGCCCGATCTGTTTCCGGATGAGCCGGTGCAGCTTCCCCAAGTAGTTGCTGCCGAGCCGCCCGCGCCGCCGCCACCGCCTGAAGCGCCAAGCCTGGCGCCCTTGCCGGACGATCACTTGCCGATTGCGGCGTTTGCCGAGCGTGCGTATCTGGCCTACGCGATGAGCGTGGTGCGCGGCCGTGCGCTGCCACAGGTGGAAGATGGCTTGAAGCCGGTGCAGCGGCGCATCCTCTACACCATGCATCGCATGCGCCTGGCGCCGGGATCGAAGCCGGTGAAGTCGGCCCGGGTGGTGGGTGATGTGATGGGTAAGCTGCATCCGCACGGCGATTCGTCGATCTACGATGCCTCGGTGCGCCTGGCGCAGGATTTCTCGCTGCGCTATCCGCTGATTGATGGTCAGGGCAATTTCGGCTCGCGCGATGGCGATGGTGCGGCGGCGATGCGCTACACCGAAATGCGCATGACGCCGCTGGCCGAGCTGCTGCTCAGCGAGATCGAGATGGGCACGGTGGATTTTGTGCCGAACTACGACGGTGGCGACGAGGAGCCCAAGCTGCTGCCGGCGCGCCTGCCGATGCTGCTGCTGAATGGTTCGTCGGGCATCGCGGTGGGGATGGCGACGGAATGCCCGTCGCACAACCTGCGCGAGGTCGCGGCCGCGGCCACCTTGTTGATCAAGAAACCTGAATCGACGCTGGAAGACATCCGCGCGGTGCTGCCGGCGCCGGACTTCCCCGGCGGCGGCCAGATCATTTCGCCGGACAACGTGATTCGCGATGCCTACGAATCGGGGCGGGGCTCGATCCGCATGCGCGCACGCTGGCGGGTGGAGCAGCTGGCGCGCGGCGCCTGGCGGGTGATTGTGGACGAGCTGCCGCATGGGGTGTCGTCGTCCAAGGTGCTGTCCGAGATCGAGGCCGTGACGAACCCGCAGCCCAAGACGGGCAAGAAGGAAATCTCGCAGGAGGAGAAGAATAACAAGGCGCTGGTGCTGGGCGTGCTGGATGCGGCGCGCGACGAGTCGTCTGACCTGGCGCCGGTGCGCCTGGTTTTTGAGCCGAAGACCCGCACCCAGGAACCGAACGATCTGATGCGCGTACTGCTCGCGCATACCAGCCTGGAAGCTTCGGTGCCGATGAATTTCACCGTCATAGGTCTCGATGGGCGACCGGCGCAAAAAGGCCTGAAGACGCTGCTGCGCGAGTGGATCGACTTCCGCTTCATTACCGTTGAGCGTCGCACCCGGCATCGCCTGGGGCAAGTTGAGCGGCGCATCCATATTCTGGAAGGGCGGCAGATCGCCTGGCTGCACATCGACGAAGTGATCAAGGTGATCCGCGAGGCCGACGAGCCCAAGGCCGAGCTGATCGCGCGCTTTGGCCTCAGCGAGGCCCAGGCGGAAGACATCCTTGAGATCCGCCTGCGTCAGCTTGCCAAGCTTGAATACATTGCCATCGAGAAAGAGCTGGCCGGCCTGCGCGACGAGCGCGCCGGGCTGCTGGAGCTGCTCGAATCGCGCGCCGCGATGACCAAGTTGATCCTCAAGGAGATCAACGACGACGCCAAGAAGCACGGCGACGAGCGCCGCACGCTGGTGGAGACGGATGTGCCGGTGGCCGCCGTCGAGGCGCCGGTGCTGGATGAGCCGGTGACGGTGCTGCTGTCGAAGAATGGCTGGGTGCGCACCCGCCAGGGCCATGGTATCGATCCGCAGACGCTTACCTGGAAGAGTGGCGATGCGGCCTTCCTGGTGGCCGAGGCGCGCACCACCTGGCCGCTGATTCTGATCGACAGTACCGGCCGGGCCTTCTCGGTGCGCATTGGCGAGCTGCCGGGCGGGCGCGGTGATGGCGTGCCGATCACCACGCTGATCGAGCTGGCGCCCGGCGCGCGGATTGCCCAGGCATTGGCCGACGACCCGGCAAGCGACTACTTCTTCGCCAACTCCGGCAGCTACGGTTTCATCACCCGGCTCGAAGAGCTGGTGACCCGCCAGCGCGCCGGCAAGGCCTTCATGACCCTGGAAGACAAAGAGACTGTGCTCGCGCCAGCCAAGATCTTTGGCGACTGGCTGGCGGCGGCTTCGGGCAACGGGCGCTTGCTCTACTTCCCGCGGGCCGAGATGAAGGTGATGCCGCGTGGCCGCGGCATGATCGTGATGGGCCTGGACGAGAAGGAAGAACTCGCCGCGATCTGCTGCCCGCCGACCGATGCGGTGCTCGTTGCAGGCATCGGGCGTGGCGGCAAGGAAATCGAGCTGCTGGTGAAGGGCGTGGCGCTGGAAGCCTGCCGCGGCAAGCGGGCGCGGAAAGGCGATACCCTGGCGCCGAGAATCAAGCCGGCCACGCTGAAGCCAGCCGTATCGTGACCGAAAGACATGCACCGGCGATGCCTGCGGTCGTCGAGATCGAGGCCGATCTGGCCGAGGAAATTGCCGAGCGCAGCCTGGCCGGCCGCGCCTTGCTGTTGATAGCGCCGACGGCCACGCCGCTGCAGATTGTGGCCGACATCACCGGCTACGTCAGCAAGCTGCAGGCCGATGCCTGTCAGCTGGAAGACGATGACGTGTTCGCCCTGGCCGCCTTGCTGGGCGATCAATACGTTGCAGCCTTTCGCTGGCAGTGGGCGAAAGTGTGCGCCCCGTCCGGCAGCGAGGCGTTTTACGGGGTTCTGTCGCCCGGCCATGCCATTGCGATCACACCATTCTGGTGGGTGAGCCATAGCTTGCAAGGCAGCGAGCCCGTCGGCTTTCTGCGCAATTTTCAGCGTGTCGCGGCAGGCGATATTCCGCCGGCGCAGCCGGGGCAGGTGCTGGGCTTTCACTAGCACTTTGCACAGCGGAGCCGCCTGCCGGCAGGCTGCGGTTTTTTAACACTCGGGGCGGAGGTAATGCCGCGCGCAGGGTTCTATAATGCTGGGCCATGAGGCTCGCCCGCCGCGAGAGACCAGGGCGGTCAAGGCCTCTCGTGTCGGGAGAGAGCATGTCAATGCATTTGACGGACCATCGGCCTCATGACCCGCATTCCAGATAAACGCAGCGACAAGACCGCAGCATTCGCGCTGCGGATGAACCGCGTAATCGATCACATCGATCGCCACTTGGGTGAGGAGCTGCGCCTGGAGGCGCTGGCGAGCGTGGCCGCGTTTTCGCCTTATCACTTTCATCGCTTGTTCCGCGCCTGGACCGGCGAAACCTTGCAGGACTTTGTGCGTCACCGCCGGCTTGAGAAAGCGGGCGGCCAGCTCGTTCACAACCCTGCCGTGGCGATTCAGCATATTGGCCAGTTGTGCGGCTTTACCTCGGCCGAAGCCTTTTCGCGCGCGTTTGCGCAGCATTTCGGGATGAGCCCGAGCGCCTGGCGTGCAGGGGGATATAAAGACTGGGATCCCGTGCGCGGCGCGCCGAATGAACCGGTGCCGCGCCAGCTTGGGGTGCAGGTGCAGCATCAGGCCGCGCTCAGCGTTGCGTATGTGCGCGTGCATGGCGACTACGCGCAGACGCCTGACGAGGCCTGGGGGCAATTGCTGCCGTGGATGGCAGCGCATGGCCTGGATACGGCGCTGCGTCTGGGGATGGCCCTGGATGACCCGACGATCACAGCGCCAGCCCGCTGCCGTTATGATGCCTGCGTGGTGCTGCCCGCCGATTTTTCGGCGCCGGGCGAGCGTGTGGCCCGAAAAACGATTGCAGCCGGGGTTTACGCCAGCTTGAGCTGGCAGGGGCCGCGCAACGCGGTAGGCGCCGCCTGGCTCAGCATGCTGGGGGATTGGCTGCCGCAGAGCGGATGCACCCTGGGGGAAGAGCCTTTTGTGGAGCGCTACGCGGCAGGGCAGGACCCGCGCATCGATCCGGTGAGCCTGGATCTGTGCATGCCGATGGCGTGAGCAGGGCGCGAGACGATCACATGAAAATGGCCGCGCGAGTGCGCGGCCATTCTTGTATGACGTTCGGCCAGGCCGTCAGTTCTTCTGCAGGCGGAAGTCGTCAAACACCAGATCATAGCTGGAGCCGGCTGCCCCGACGGCGCCCAGGATCTGCACTTGCGCCGAGTAGTTGGTGACCGGTGCGGTGAAGCTCCAGGTGAGGGTCTGGTCACTGCTGGTCAGTGCTGCATCCACGTCCAGATAGCGGGCGTAGCTTCCGCCATCTTCTCCCACCACCACGCGAACGGTGCGTGCGTCGGTAGCGCGGCCTTTGAAGCTCAAGGTGTAGCGCTGGCCCGAGATCAGCGGCAGCTTCTTCTGCATCAGCTGGATATGCCAGTTGTTGGCCGGGTCGACGTGTGCGACGGCAAGCTTCAGCGCGCCACCGGTAACGGATGCCGCAGCGCCGTTGGCGCCGCTCTCCCAGAAGCTCCAGTAGTCCGTGTTGTTCACACCGGCAATGCCATCTACGGACGGATTTTCATCGCTGAAACCGCCGTTGTAGATCAGGTTGCCGTCGGGCAGGGCGGCGCGGATGGGGACATCGCCGATCTCCTTGACCTCGACATCATCCACCCAGACGGTATTGGCGCCCTCGTTGCCGAGATTGAGTTCGAAGCGTGCGGCCGCATCGGTGGTGCCAAACATGTCGAAGCTAAGGCTTTGCTGCGCATTCGGCGTCGTACCCAGGGTAATGACTTGCTCGCCTGAATAAGCCGCGTAGCCGCGATCCGGCCCGCCGCCGATCTTGAGCATGAGTTTGCGTGGGCTGGATGCCCAGGCCTTGAACTTCACCTGATAACGCTTGAGGTTGACGAGGTTGATGCCATCCTGCCGAACCTGGACAGCATAGTTAACGCTCCCAGGCTGTGTGATCTCGGTTTTGAGTGCGCCAGCATCGTTGCTGACGGTGGCGGCACCATCGCTGGTATAGAGCAACCAGAAGTGGGAGGACGATGCACCGGTAATGCTCGCGGTGCTGGCATCGATACGGCTGTCACTGGCCGCCCAATCGAAGCCGCCGTTGTAGATCAGGTTGCCATCGGCGAGTGCCGCGCGAGCGGGCTTCGGCGTCCAGGGGTAGGTCATGCTGGGACGGGTGCCGGGGCTGCGTGCTTCGTCGGGCAGCGAATACACGCGCACGTAATCGACCAGCATCTGGGCCGTGTCGGGCGTCGTGGCATCCGGGTTACCGTCAAAGTTGCCACCCACTGCGAGGTTGAGCAAGAGGTGGAAGGGTTTGTCGAACGGTGCGGGCCAGGCATTCAGATCGGCGTCTGAGGTGGGCGGCATGGCTTTGGAGCTCCACCATTCAGTTTTGGTCGAGACCAGCTGGCCATCCACATACCAGCGGATTTCGTTGGAACGCCATTCCAGGGTGTAGACGTGCCACTGGTCGATGCTGCCCGCGTTGGGGAAGTCGACTTCCTTGCCGGAATACAGGTTGTTCGGCCACATGCCGCCGTAATGGATGGTGTGCCCGGTACGCGTCGGCTTGCTGCCCCAGCCTTCCATGATGTCGAGCTCGCCATTGGCCGCCCAGGTGCCATAGGAGGTGCCGGCCTGGTCTTCCGGCAGCATCCAGATTGCGGGCCATAGCCCCTTGCCGCGCGGCAGTTTGGCGCGGATCTCGAATTTGCCGTAGGTGCGGCTGAACTTTCCGGCCGTGCGGATGCGTGCCGAGGTCCAGGTGAAGTTTGTTGCCGTGCCGTTGGCGTCACCCGTGAAGGCTTCCTTGCGCGCCGTGATGACCAGATTGCCATCCTCTACCTTCAGGTTCTCTGCGCGGTCGGTGTAGTACTCCAGCTCGTTGTTGCCCCAGCCCGAGACATAGCCCGCGCCGGAGCCAATGCCGTTACCGATCTGCGCCGACCACTTGCCTGCATCCACTGCCTTGCCGTTGAACTCGTCTTGCCACACCGGGGTCTGCGCGGTGTCTGTCGTCGTGGCGACGGAACCCCCGCCACCTCCGCATGCCGCCAGAATTGTTGCCGCCAGCAAGGCCGCAACAAGGCTTCTTGTCGTCTCCATGAATCGTGTCTCCTTGGTGTTATGGTCGCGATCCAGCAATCGAACGGTGAACCGCTGGCGAATCCTAGTCTTCGCGTGGGCATCAACCCATGACTCAGATTGCGCAATTCGGTGAGCTGCCCGGACGGCCATGCGTGAAGCCCCCGCGACCGAGGGCAGTGCCTCGGCGCCTGCTGGGCGCGCGACGCATTGCAGAAGGAGTGCCTGGGAATTACAATGGCATTGATCAGCAGCTTTGCTGGGGCTTAGCCCCGCGTTTACCTGACTTGAAAGGACAGCCATGTATGACCAGAACCCCTATGCTCCGCCGGCCGCAGAGATCCTGGACCGTATCGCGCAGCCCGACGTCGAAGAAACCGAATTGGCTGGGCGAGGCACGCGATTGCTCGCCGCCGTGATCGACGGCGTGTTGATGGCAGCCCTGTTCTTCCCTTGGGCGTTCTTCACCCCGTATTGGGAAGAGGCGATGAAGGGGGAGGTGTCCATGGCTTACCAGGCGCAGGGCGTGATCGTCGGGCTCCTTGTTTATCTGGTGCTCAATGGCTATCACCTCGCCCGACACGGGCAAACGCTCGGCAAGCGGGTAATGGGCATACGGATCGTCTCCGCCCACGACGGGCAGATCCTGCCGCTCTGGAAAGTGCTGCTCCTGCGCCAGCTCTCCGTCGCACTGATCGCCCAGATCCCCTGGATCGGCCCCTTACTGGGCCTCGTGAATCCGCTACTCATCTTCCGGGAAGACCGACGCTGCCTCCATGACCTTATCGCCGGTAGCAAAGTGATTCGCGTATCCGATTGATCGGCTATGCACGGTGGGAAAGCGGGTTAGGGTCAAATACGCCAGCATTCTCACCTCTTGAGGCGAGTATCCACCACCACGCGTTTTCGGCCTTTCCAGCGAGCGAAAAACGTACTCCCACCTCTCGAAATAGGGCTACCCGGAAAGCCGCTTCGCGCTTGGGTCTGCAAGCTATCCTTCGCCAGAGGCATGTATGCCGCCTGTACTGGCAAGCCTTGCTTGCAGAAGTCCATCCCATGCGCCTCTTCGGCGGTTGCGTTGGCGTTGCCGGTTTTGAAAGGGATTTAGCTGGTTGGGGAGACGGGCGGGTGCCGCGATGGCAGCTGGAAGTGCTTGTGCAATGGTGCCCAGGAAGGGACTCGAACCCCCACGTATTGCTACGCCAGAACCTAAATCTGGTGCGTCTACCAATTTCGCCACCTGGGCTTGCCGACGGGTCGGAAGCAGGGCGCGATTATAGCAGCACGATCCGGGAGTGCCCGCCCCCGGAATCGAAAGTTCTGCGGGCCTGGCGGGGCGGCACGAGCTTAATGGCCGGGGAGCTTGATGATGGCGCGCAGTCCGCCGCCCTCGCGCGGCTGCAGCAACAGGGCGCCATCATGCATGCGGGCAATCCGGTCGACGATGGCGAGGCCCAACCCCGATCCCTGGACGTTGCTTCGTGCGTCTTCCAGGCGGGTGAAGGGGCGGATGAGTCGCTCGGCCTGCTCGGGCGCGATGCCTGGCCCGCGATCGGCCACTTCGATATGCAGGTCGTCGCCGTCTCGCCGGGTGCTGATGTCGACCGGGGCGGGTCCGCCATACTTGAGGGCGTTATCCACCAGGTTGGCGACTGCGCGTTGCAGGGCGTTGACGCGCAAGCGCGGCGCAAGGCAGGGGGAGAGGCCTTCGAGCCGGAGCGGGGCGTCGCGCAGCAGCAGGGGCTGGATGGCTCGCCGCACGATGTCGGCGAGATCCGCTTCCTGGACGGCTTCGGCGCTGGCGTCGCGGGCAAAGTCCAGGAACTGCCGGATGATCCGGTCCATGTCTTCGATGTCGGCGCTCATGGCGGCCAGTTCTTCTTCGGGAGCGCCTGAGAGTTCGATGCCGAGGCGAAGCCGCGCCAGCGGTGTCCGCAGGTCGTGCGAGACGCCGGCGAGAATCAGCGCGCGGTCCGACTCTAGCTGCGCCAGATCGTGCGACATCTGGTTGAAGGCCTTGGCAACTTCGGAAATTTCACGCGGGCCGTGCTCTGGCAGTGGGGCGTGTGGCTCGCCACGGCCGATGGCGCGCGCGGTGTTCTCAAGTGCCTTGAGCGGCCGGGTGACGCCTCGAACGAGCAGATAGGCTCCCAGCAATGACATCAGCACCGCCAGACTGCCCCAGCCGAGCCATTCGGCGACACCCAGGCGGGTGACGCGGTTTGGCGGCAGCATTAGCCAGTACTCGTCTTCGGGGTCGTCTTCATCGACGCGAAAACTGACGAAGAAGCCTTGCTGGCCATGCAGGCTTTGGGTAAAGCGGGTATAGCTGCCCAGCTGTGCCTGCACGCGGACGACCAACATGCGCATGAAAGCGCTGTCGTTGAGTGGCTCGATGGCGTCGTTGCGCTCGGCCGGGATGACGCGGATGCCTTCGAGGTTGGCGAGTTCGCGCATCAGGCCGAGGCGGCGGGAGTCTTCCGAGGCGAGCAGGGCCGCCCGTGTGAGGTTGACAACGCTGACAACGAGTTGGGCGGCCTGCGTTCCGCGCGAGCGCGTGGCGAAATGATTCAGCAGCTGAAACCAGGAGAATAGTGACAGCACGATCAGCAAGCCGATCAGCAGGAAGAAGCGCCACAGCAGGGTGCGGGGCCAAAGATAGCGACGCATGCTCAGGCGGGACGCGGCTCTGCAGGGGAAGGGTCGTCAGGGACGAAGACATACCCAAAGCCCCATACGGTCTGGATGTAGCGCGGCTTGGTGGGTTCGTCCTCAACCAGCTTGCGCAGCCGCGAGATCTGCACGTCGATGGATCGGTCAAAGACATCGTATTCACGCCCGCGTGCGAGCTCCATCAGCTTGTCGCGGGAGAGGGGCTGGCGAGGGTGCTGGAGCAGCACCTTGAGGAGGGCGAATTCGCCTGTGGTGAGCGACACGACTTCGCCGGCACTTTCGAGCCGGCGGGTGGCCAGGTCCACGCGGTTCTTGCCGAAGCTGATTGCGGCGTTGGCTTCCGCTGGCGCGCCGGGCAATTCTTTGGGTTGACGACGGAGTACGGCGTGAATGCGTGCAACAAGCTCGCGCGGGTTGAAAGGCTTGGGCAGATAGTCGTCGGCTCCCAACTCCAGCCCGATGATGCGGTCGACGTCATCGCCCCGTGCAGTCAGCATCACGATCGGCAGCTTGTTGTCACTGGCGCGGAGCCGTTTGCAGATGCTCAGGCCGTCCTCGCCCGGCAGCATGAGATCCAGTACCATCAGGTCAAAATGCTCGCGGGTCAGCGCGCGGTCCATCTGCGCCGCATCCGGCACCGCTTTGACGCTGAAGCCTTGCTCGGCGAGGTAGCGATCGAGCAAGCTGCGCAAACGTGCGTCGTCGTCGACGACCAGTACTTTGTGACGTTCTTTTTCCATACATGCATCGTAAGCTTTCTGAACGCGGGTGTCAGCCGTTGCCGGGCGGGGTGGCAAGGTGCTTGGTGAGGAATTGTTGCCGGCATGGCATCTGGAAACATGTGCTTACAAATGCAGTGTGTCGGACAGGTTCGTCGCTGCATACTGTGCAATAGTGAAATCCGCTTGTGTCGCCCGAACGGCGCGGCTTGGCGGTGGCGAGACAGGTGGCTATGTGAGCGGTTCTGGCGTTTTTCGATTCGTGGCTTTTGTGCTGGTGCTGGCGGCATCCCTGCCTGTGCTGGCGGACGACTTGCATGTGCGTCCGCGCTGGCGTGAGGTGCGGGAGGACCCGGCTGCACACGAGGTGTTCATTGAGCAGCGACGCGAGCAGCGCGAGCGCATGCGTGTGTTGCGGCAGGAGTTGCGTGAAGATTTCCGCACGCAGGATGCCCCGGGCGATTACCCCGAGCGCGGCGGTCTGCGCAGAGTATCCCCGGAGGAACGTGTTCGCATTCGGGAGGACATCCGGGAAGTCTGGCGGGAGCGCCGATCGCGTCGTTAAACGGACAGCGCACCCAGCACGTGCTGCTGAAGCACGGTGGCGATAGACGGCGAGTCATTGCTGCCGGTAACGAGCGCGGCGGCTGCTTGCACAATGTCCTTGCTGTGCGACATGGCTACGCCAAGTCCGACAGCTTGCAGCATTGACAGATCATTCGGGCTATCGCCAAAGGCGATGACTTCCTGAGGACTGATACCCTGCTGCTGCAGCCACTCCGTCAGCAAGCGCCCTTTGCTGTTGCCGCGCTGTGCGACGTCCACCCGGTCGCGGGCAGACCACTCGCAGCTCAAGCCCAGCTCCTGTTCAACAGAGTTTCCGAAATGGCGCAGGCGATCAAGATCCGGGGATGTCAGGGCAAATTTCCAGACGTATGTCGCGTCTTCTATTCTGTGGTCGAAACGCAGGACCTGCTCAATCAAGGGTCGCGAGTCTGAAGAGACCGAATCGGCCCAGTGCAGCAAACGGCGCAAATGCGGCTCGATAGTCTCGTAAGTCATGGCGGCATCCGCGTACATCAGCGCATGGACATCATGCTTGCGGACGAGCGCCAGGGTTTGATGTGCCTGGCTCTTTGTAAGCGGGCGGGGGCTTTGTGCCGTTTGGCTGAGCACGTCCCAAGCGTAGGTGCCGTTGCAGCACATCAGGGGCGTGTCGAGTCCCAGCTCGCGATGATAGGGGAGCGCGGCGGTATGGTGACGACCTGTGACCATGATTACGTGCAGGCCAGCCGCGCGGGTCGCCCGAATCGCCGCGGCGACCTCGGGACGGATCTTCAGGTCGCTGCCGAGCAAGGTCCCATCCAGATCCAGCGCGACCGCTTTATATTTCATTGAGTTCTCACCGATGTTCATCGCCGAGAGCTGCAATCCGGCGCGAAAGCGGCATGATAAGTTCTCGAATCAGCAAAATGAAGCAAACATTGGGTGCGAGAGTGCGAAAACTACTTGTTTGCGTCATGCGAAGAATGCGTCCACCATCAGCTTGATGCCCGTGAGCCCCAACAAGAGTGTTGCCGCCCGAAAGAAAGGCACTTCCGGCAGGAGTCTTTGCGCCGTGTAGCCGAGCCAGACACCAATCGGTGCCAACACGGCGAGCAGGGCCGAGAGTTGCAAGACTTGCGCCGTAAATAGATCCAACGCGAAGTACGGTCCGATTTTTGCGATGTTCATCGCAGCGAAATAGACGACTGAGGTTGCGACAAACGACTCTTTGGATAGGCGCCTGCGCAGCAGGTAAATCAATAGAAGTGGCCCACCGGCGTGGGCCAGCGCGCCAACCAATCCGGCCGCCGCGGACCAGGCAAATCCTGCAACAGGGCCGGGATCCGTATCTGCCACCCATCTTTTTCGCAAACCGAAGAGGTGGTCCAGAGCGCATATAAGCGCGATTCCGCCAACGATCAGTATCAGCGCCTGGGTCGAAAGGGAGCGGAACACGAGCGAGCCGATCACGATGCCGACCAGGCCACCCGGAAGGATGATTCTGAGCTCTTGCCAGGACCATTTTCCCCAGTACGCACGCAGACCACATGCGTCCATGATGCACAGCGAGGGAAGGATCGCAGCGGCTGCCAGCGGGGGCGGCATGAACAGCGACAGTAGCGGGACGGCAACGCCACCCAGTGCGCCACCAAAGCCGGATTTTGATATGCCGGTCAACAATACAGCGGCAATCGCGACGCTCCATGCGCCGACTGAGTAATGCAATAACATGCCACTACCTCCCGAATACTACAATGCTCAAGGCCGACGTATTTTCAGGGACATTTCTCAAGTCACTATAACGCCGATAACGCATAACCGCTCGGGTTTATAGGACGAATGTCACGCGGGATTGATGCAGTTCAGGACGAGTGGATGTCCGGCGTGATGTCGCTGGAAATGGGCGATCCAGTATGGCCAGCCGGTTGTCGAGGCAGGCGACAAAAACAAAAAAGCCGACCCGAGGGTCGGCTTCTCTGGTACTGCTTGGCCTGATTACTGAGCCGGCGAAGCTTCAGCAGCAGGAGCCGAAGCGTCAGCAGCCGGAGCCGAAGCGTCAGCAGCAGGAGCGGAGGCTTCAACAGCAGGAGCGGACGCTTCAACAGCGGCAGCAGGAGCTTCTTCAGCCGGCTTATTACAAGCAGACATGGCCAGAGCGATCAGAGCAGCGACGAGGAGAGACTGTTTCATTGGTATTTTCCCTTGCAAAAATTGAGCGACAGCGTTTGCAACAAGCTAAAAATCGAAGATCGGTGTTCTCGACCGATTTCCAATTGTACCAGTTTTCAGATAGTTGTCGCCACTCATGCCTTGTTTTTTGAGTTGGCGCATATCCGCGCGCGCAACTTCAGCGCCGTGGTGGCGCCAGACTGATGTCAGACGCGGAGTAAAGCCTTGTGCGTAGATACTTTACAATCGCGTCTTTTGGGTAGGGGCTGTTGATGCCGGTAGCTGTTATCGAGTCACTTGACCACGAAGGACGCGGAATTGCGCGTTGTGATGGCAAGGCGATTTTCATCGAAGGGGGGCTACCCGGCGAGCGTGTTGAGTATTCGACGTTTCGGTCGCGCCCTAGCTACGAGCAGGCGAACCTGTCCAGGGTGCTTCGGGCCAGTGCACAGCGGGTTGCCCCGCTTTGCCCGCACTTTGGCACCTGTGGTGGTTGCAGCATGCAGCACGTCGAGATCGGCACGCAATTGGCCACCAAGCAGCGGATCCTGGAAGACGCGCTATGGCACATAGCGAAGCTTGAGCCGGGTCTCGTCTTGCCAACGATTGATGGCCCGGCCTGGGCGTATCGTTCTCGGGCCCGGCTCGGCGTGTGTGTTGTGCCGCGCTTGGGTGGTGTGCTGGTAGGCTTTCATGAGAAGCGCAGCAGCTATATCGCCGACATGTTGTCGTGCCCGATACTGCCACCCCGGATTTCCGGTTTGTTACCCGAGTTGCGCGAGTTGATTGCGGGGCTGACCCACCCGGACCGTGTTCCGCAAGTAGAGCTTGCTGTCGGTGACGGCAAAACCGTTCTGGTCGTGCGTACCTTGGTATCGTTTAATTCCCGAGACATAAAGCGCCTGACTGATTTTGGCGAGAGGCATGGGCTCAGCATGTGGAGTCAGCCAGGCGGACCGGCAACGGCCAAGCCCCTCGCAGCAGGGGAGCCCGCCGTGCTGCAGTACTCGCTGCCTGAGTTTGATGTGCGGTTTCATTTTCGTCCAACAGACTTCACGCAGGTGAACGTTGAGGTCAATCGTTTGCTGATGCGGCGGGCCATGCAGTTGCTGGACCCACGTCCCGGCGAGCGGATTGCCGACCTGTTCTGCGGCTTGGGTAATTTCAGCTTGCCGATTGCGCGGTTGGGGGCTCGGGTGATCGGGGTGGAGGGCAGCGAGGCACTGGTTCAGCGCGCCGCAGCCAATGCCAAACTCAACGGCCTTGAAGCCCGGTGCGAGTTCAGTGTTGCCAATCTGTTTGAAGCAACGGCGCAGAGTCTCAACAAACTCGGGCATCTGGACAAAATGCTGATCGATCCGCCAAGAGAAGGGGCGATTGCGGTCGTCAAAGCCCTTGCCGAGGGCCGTCCTCGAAGGATCGTCTACGTGTCGTGCAATCCGTCCACCCTGGCACGCGATGCTGCGATACTCGTGCGCGAGAAGGGGTATCGTCTCGCGGCCGCGGGTGTTGCAAACATGTTCCCTCAGACCTCACACGTTGAATCCATTGCGGTTTTCGAGCAGTACGAGGCAGGTGCGCGCGATTGACCTTGCCAGCGAGTAAAACGGGCCTTAGAATCCCGGCCTCGCAATACTTCTCGCCTGTCGCACGCGCGGTGGCAGGCAAATACGGATAGGTGGCAGAGCGGTTGAATGCACCGGTCTTGAAAACCGGCGACGGGGAAACTCGTTCGTGAGTTCGAATCTCACCCTATCCGCCAATTACCAGTGTGGTTGAACTGGATGGCGTGGCCATTCTGTGGCGCGCGTAGGTTTATGGCATCCCGCTTGTCTGTCATCGATGGTCTGAAGGTCCTGGCGTCGCAAACCATCGTGTTGCATCACCTGGCTTCCTACGGCCCGATTGCCGACGCGGCACATACCCTGTCTCCTGAGTTGTTCGGCTGGCTGTTTGGCTATGGCCGCATGGCGGTACAGATTTTTCTTGTAGCGGGTGGTTTTCTTGCAGCAAGAAGTCTGGCGCCGGCGTGTATGCTGATCGAATCAAGTCTGATTGATCTCTTTACCCGTCGCTACATTCGCCTTGCCGTGCCGCTCATGGCGGCCGTAGTGGTGGCGGTGCTCACCGCTTGCCTGGCGCGAGGCATCATGGTCGACGATGCCATTCCTGCGGCACCCGGCCTCTTCCAGTTTCTGGCCCACCTGTTTTTACTGCACGATCTGTTGGGCGTCCCTGCGCTGTCGGCCGGGGTCTGGTACGTCGCCATCGACTTTCAGCTGTACTCGCTGACGATCCTGCTGTTGTGGATTGCCCGGCGTGCCGCGCGCTCTATGGCCTGGACGCAATGCTTCGGAATGGCCGCTTTGAGTGCGCTAGCCGTGTCGTCGCTCTTTTTCTTCAACCGAGACGCCGCGTGGGATGTTGCCGCGCCCTACCATTTCGCCGCGTATTCAATGGGAATGTTCTGTTTCTGGCTGACCAGGAAGCGAGAGCTGCCTGTTTTCTGGATCTGCGTGGTGGTATTGGCTGCTTTGGCGAGTCTTACGGTCGACTTTCGTCTTCGCCTCGCGGTGGCGCTGGCGGTGGCTTTCGTTATCGGCATTTATGTCCGTACCGGACTCTTTGCTGGCCTGTTTGCAGGCACCTGGGTCAAGCGACTGTCACGCGAGTCTTATTCCCTGTTTCTCGTCCACTTTCCCGTCTGCCTGCTCGTCAATGCCGTGTTTGCACGGGTAGGGGGTGACTCATCTGTTCCGGTGCTGCTCGCGCTGCTGATCGCGTGGGCCTTGAGCATGGCACTGGCCAGTGTGTTTCATCGCAAGGTGGAGGCACGTTCTGACCACGTGCTGTCTTGGCTGGGATCTCTGGGCCTGCGCCCGGGGCGGCCAATTCCGCTGTCACAGACGGGCGGGTAGCTCTCCGCTCTTGGCTTTTACACCGGGCAAGCCGAACTTCCTGCGCGGGCTTTAGCTGCGCGTGCGCATTGGCAGCCCCATAGCAAGCGGAGCCGGGTCAAGGGCGCCCCATCCGGCAAGCTCGCGCAGGGGATTGAAGCTCGCGACATCGGGTAACCGGGCACCATGCTCAATAGATTTCACGGGTCTCGAGGAAACGTACATTGGGATGCCTCTCTTGCGCCATCTGCAGGTTCACACGATTTGGCGCGAGGTAGACGTAGTCACCCGCGCCATCCAGCGCCATGTTGGCGGGGGCCTTGTCGAGTAGCGCCTTGATGTCGTCGTCCTTTCCGCGCAGCCAGCGAGCGGTGGCCCAGGAGCAGGGCTCGAAGACACATTCGACGCTGTATTCGTGTTCCAGGCGGTGCTGCACAACATCGAACTGCAGCATGCCGACTGCGCCGAGGATGAGGTCGTTGGAGGCGAGCGGCTTGAAGAGCTGGGTGGCGCCTTCTTCGGCCAGTTGCTGCAGCCCCTTTTGCAGTTGCTTCATCTTGAGCGGGTTCTTGATTTGCGCGCGACGGAAAAGATCTGGTGCAAACGATGGGATCCCCGTGAACTTGAGGTCTTCGCCTTCGGTAAAGGTATCGCCGAGGCGGATGGTGCCGTGGTTCGGAATGCCGATGATGTCGCCCGAGAAAGCTTCATCGGTCGTGTTGCGGTCCTGCGCCATGAAGGTGATCGCGTTGTTGATCGCCAGCGTCTTGCCCTGTGAGACCTGCTTGATCTTCATGCCGCGCTCGAAGCGGCCCGAGCACACGCGCAGGAAGGCGATCCGGTCGCGGTGCTTGGGGTCCATATTGGCCTGAATCTTGAAGACGAAACCGGAGAATTTGGACTCGCCCGGTTCCACCTGACGGTTTTCTGACGCGCGGGCAAGCGGTGCAGGCGCGTGATCGACGAGCGCATCAAGAACTGATTGCACGCCAAAGTTATTCACCCCTGAGCCGAAGAACACGGGTGTCTGCTTGCCAGCGAGGTAAGCCGCCTTGTCAAAGGCATGCGAGGCGCCACGTACCAGTTCCACTTCGATGCGCAGTTCCTCGGCCTGATCGCCGATGAGTTCGTCCAGCCGCGGGTTGTTCAGCCCGTCAATCACTTCCGATGTGCCTTTCTCGGCATGCGGATCGAAGAATGAAATGCTGTCGTTGTAGAGGTGATATACCCCGCGGAAGCGTTTGCCCATGCCGATTGGCCAGGTCATCGGCGCGCACTGCATGCCGAGCACGGATTCGATTTCGTCGAGCAGCTCGATCGGCTCGCGGCCTTCGCGGTCGAGCTTGTTGATGAAGGTGAGGATCGGCGTGTCGCGCAGGCGGCAGACGTTCAGGAGCTTGATGGTCTGTGATTCCACGCCATTGACCGAGTCGATCACCATCACCGCCGAGTCGACGGCTGTAAGCGTGCGGTAGGTGTCTTCCGAGAAGTCTTCGTGCCCCGGGGTGTCGAGCAGGTTGATGATCGCGTCTCGATACGGGAACTGCATCACCGAGGAGGTGACCGAGATACCGCGCTGCTTCTCCAGTTCCATCCAGTCGGACGTCGCATGGCGGGCGGCCTTGCGCGCACGCACTTCGCCAGCGACCTGAATCGCACCGCCGAACCACAGCAGCTTTTCCGTTAGCGTAGTTTTACCCGCGTCAGGGTGGGAAATGATCGCAAAGGTGCGACGGCGGGCGAGTTCGTGCTGGAGCGTGGTCATGATTTCGGGGGGAGGGCTTTCGGGCAAGGCGCGGATTATACGTCCCGAGGCGGGTGCAGTCAGGGGATAAGAGCCAATCGCCAGGGGATTGTCGTCAGGGCGCAGCGGGGCACGCCAGATTCTTGCTGACGGGAAGTCCGCCAGCAGGGCACGTGGCGCCGATTTCCTGGTAGAAGCGGACTAACGCTGCCCCAGCCAAGCCTCCACGAGATGATTGACGTATTCCGGATTCTCCCAGAGCGGGAAACCCCCTGACTCGGGGACAATTTCGCGCCGGGAGCCGGTAGCCTTCGCGAAGGCCTCACTCATTGAGAGGAAGGAGGTCATGTCATGCTCGCCGTTGTAGGCGAGGCAGGGGCAGGCGATCCGGCCGAGCTCTCCGCGCATGTCGCGTGGTTTTTGGGGCGGAAGCTCGTTGAGCCAGGGGCGTCCGGCAAAATCCCGGATGATGGCGAGCTGCTCGGCCTTGCGGGCTTTTTCAGGGTGGGCATTCAAGTAGCGATACCAGCCCGAGGCTTCGATCCAGTCTGTGTGGGCGGCGTCGAGGCCTTGCGCTCTCGCGACGTTCTTCGTGCGCTGGATGTTGGCGTCGATTTCGGGCGTGGGGCTGCCAGGGATCACGAGCCCCTCAAGGATCATTCGGCCGATGTAGTCCGGCTGGCGCAGATAGAGGTTGATCGCGACCCCAGTGCCGGTGTGAGTGCCCCAGACGATGGCGTTTCTGAGCCCCTGTGTATCGAAGTAGGCCTGAATATCGTCGGTGTACTCTTCGTTACCGTAAGGGCCAGGCTCGTTCTGACTCCTGCCATGGCCGCGCAGGTCGAGCGCATGGACGCGGTAGCGGTCGCCGAAATGCGCTATCTGGCGATCGAATAGTCGCTTGTTCTGCACGAAGCCGTGGAGCAGCACGAGATCTGGTTTGATGTCGTCCGAAATCATGTTTCTTCTCAGTTCTCCGCCTCGCCCTCGCGCAGGCGCAACAAGGCGCGCACAAAGCCGTGGTCAGAGCGGGTGCGGTCGCGGCCTTCGTTGAGGTGATCATTGAAGTAATCGACGCGGCGCACGTCGCCGATGGCAAAACGACTGCCCGCGACGAATTCTTCCGAGACCCAGATCTGATCCAGGATTTCGGGACTGCCTTGGTGAATGTGGGAGTAGCCCACGTCACGTCTCAGCGCCAGCCCGGTTTGAACGTCCGGCGCGTGCCATAACGCGACATCGCGCGCGCCGCGGTCGAAAGCTACTTCACCGGTGGCGGCAATGATCTGCGAGGTCACCGAGCCGGGATTGTCGTTGAGGTCACCCGCGAGGATCAGTGGCGTCCGCGTGCCCTTAAGGAGCTCGCTTATCGTGACGCGCAAGGCTGCGCTCTCCGCGCCCCGCATGATCAGCGAACGCAGTGTGGCGCGGGCCACGATACGTGGGTCTGCGCGGTCTTCGAGCGGATTGCCACTGGCGTCGTTGAGGAATTTGGGCCGCTTCGACTTGAGGTGAACCACCAGGACATGAAGCTCGGTTCCTTTCCGCGTCAGCAACTGCGCATGGAGTACCGGCCGCTCGAAGCGCTGGTGTGTTCCGATCTCGGGCACTTCGACGGCAAAGCCGGCCGGGAAGTCCCGCAGAGACGCAAGCGCGGTGAGCTTCAGCCGCGTTGCCAGGCCGACACGTGGCGTTCCCTCAGCCCCTTGCTCGGCACCCGGAGCCAGTACGTGGGCATAGTTCAGGCCAGATGCGCTGGCCGCCGCGACCAGCGCAGCCTCATCCCACACCTCTTCAAAGCACGCGATATCGGCGTTCATCCGATGCAGGTGTTCGCCGAGCCAGGCAAGCTTGCGCGCATATTCGCCTGGCTCGTAGGGCCGATCATTGGGGTAGAACTGGCGCCCCGGCAGGGCGAAGTTCTGCAGATTCAGGTTCGCGACCTGAATGGTGGTCCATTGCGACGCGTTGTTGCGTTGATCAGTTGGGCTCTGCATGGTTTGGGTCGAGGCAGTTAGCGTTCGGTTTGAGCAGTGTACGCATTCTGCCTTGCCGTAAGTCTCGCGGTGCGGGCGACCTGCATTTTCCATGGCTTGAGAGGCAGTATCCGCCTTAAAGCGCCATTGCCGCGCTATCTTCCAAGCAATAACCTGATCGCCATTGCGGGCTTTCTATTTATTTACTTTACAACCAAATAGCGATATAGTTGTTTTAAGAATTCAGACTGCTTTGGCAGGGAGTGCAGCGATGCGTACATTCAGGATGTTTTCAGTGCTCTTGCTTTCCGTAATCGCCATGCCGGGCTGGGCTGACGCGCCAAGCCTCGCATCGGCGTCCGTGCGGGTCGAGGCTGGCGGTGGCGTGCATGTCGCCGAAGCGGTGGTCGAGGCGGTGCGCCAGAGTGTGATCTCGGCGCAGGTCTCCGGGCGGATCACCGCGCTGTCGGTGAAAGCGGGCGACATCGTGCGCAAGGGCCAGGTGCTGGTGCGCATTGATGCCCAGGCCGCCACGCAGCAAGTGACGGCCAGCCAGGCCCAGGTGGAAGAAGCCAAGGCCCAGCTCGATGTGGCGCGCAAAACGCTGGAACGTCAGCGCCAGCTCTTCCGCCAGCACTACATCAGCCAGGCGGCATTTGATCAGGCCGAAGCCCAATTCAAGGTGACCGAGGCGGGCGTGCGTGGCTCAATCGCCCAAGCCGGAGCAGCCACTACGCAGACCGGTTTTTACTCCCTGGCTGCCCCCTTCGATGGCGTCGTGGCCGAGGTGAGCAGCGAGCAGGGCGACATGGCGATGCCCGGCAAGCCTTTGCTGACGGTGTTTGACCCGGCCGCGATGCGGGTTGTGGCGACCCTGCCGCAAAGCCGCGTGGCCGGGCTTGTGGACAAGGCCGAGGTACGCATCGAGCTTTCTGCCTTGCCCGAGGCGCAGCGCCAGCAGATTGCGCGCAGCGTCACGGTCTTGCCGACGGCAGATGCCGCGACGCATACCGTGCAGGTTCGACTCGGTTTGCCAAGTGGTTTGGCGGGTCTCGTTCCGGGAATGTTTGCCCGCGCCAGCTTCAGCCTGCAAGGCGACGGCCGGCGTCGCCTGTTGGTGCCGGCACAAGCCGTGGTGCGGCGCAGTGAGCTGGAGGCGGTGTATGTCTTGAAAGACAGCCGCGCGCAGTTGCGCCAGGTGCGCCTGGGTAAGCCGGTCGGCAATGAGATCGAAGTACTGACCGGGCTGGAGGGCAACGAGCGCGTCGCGCTTGACCCGGTTGCCGCGTCGCGGCTGCGTTGAGGAGCCGGAGCATGAACACACAGGATTCGGCTGCGCGCCTTGGCGTCTCGGGGCGGATCGCCCGCTTCTTTCAGGCCGCGCAGATCACCCCCTTGCTGGCGCTGGTGGCAATGCTGCTCGGGTTGTTTGCGGTGCTGGTCACGCCGCGCGAAGAAGAGCCGCAGATCAACGTGACCATGGCCAATGTGCTGATCCCCTTCCCGGGCGCATCCGCCAAAGACGTGGAGCAGATGGTGGCCGGGCCCGCCGAGCAGGTGCTGTCGCAGATTGCGCACGTCGAGCACGTGATGTCGGTCTCGCGCCCCGGTCTGGCTGTGATCACGGTGCAATTCGAAGTCGGCGTGCCGCGCATCGACGCTCTGGTACAGCTTTACGACACCATCCACTCCAATGCTGATTGGCTGCCTGCCAAGCTGGGCGTGATGGCGCCCATCATCAAGCCCAAAGGAATTGACGACGTGCCGATCGTGGCGCTGACGCTATTCTCCAAGACCCCGACAACAGGCGCCTTTGAGCTGGAGCGCGTCGCCCATTCGCTCGAAGCGGACCTCAAACGTGTCAAGGGCACGCGTGAGGTGACGACGATCGGCGGGCCCAAGCGCGGTGTGCAGGTCCTGCTCGACCCTGCACGACTGCAAGCCAGCGGCATTGCTGTGGCAGATTTGCGCATGGCCCTGCAGAGCGCCAATCTCGGCCTGCCCATCGGTGACATGCAGGCCGCCAACCAGGCGGTGAGCCTGGAGACCGGCCCCTTCCTGGAGGATGCGAACGCGGTCGGCGAACTCGTGGTCGGCGTACATAGAAACGCGCCCGTGCTGCTCAAGGACGTGGCAGAGGTCAAGGATGGTCCGCTCCCGCCTGAACGCTATGTGTGGCACGGCGTGAGCGGCGAGCAAGGCGGAGAATACCCCGCGGTGACCATCGCGGTGACCAAGAAACCGGGCCAGAACGCGGTTGAGGTCGCTGAAGCGGTGATCCAGCGTGCCGATCAGTTGCGCAACACCGTGATTCCCGCCGACGTCGAAACATCAGTCACGCGCAACTATGGCGAGACGGCCAATGACAAGGCCATGAAGCTGATCCAGAAACTTCTGTTCGCCACCGCCTCGGTGGTCGCCCTGGTCTTCCTCACCCTGGGGCGGCGCGAAGCAGCCATCGTGGGCGCCGCTGTGGTGCTGACCCTGATGGCCACACTGTTCGCCTCCTGGGCCTGGGGTTTCACCTTGAACCGGGTCTCGCTGTTTGCGCTGATCTTCTCGATCGGCATTCTGGTCGATGATGCCATTGTCGTGGTCGAGAACATCCACCGCCACAAGGCCCTGCATCCCGAAAAGCGGCTCGCCGAGCTGATTCCTGGTGCGGTCGACGAAGTTGGCGGTCCCACCATTCTGGCGACGCTTACCGTGATTGCCGCACTCCTGCCGATGGCCTTCGTCAGCGGCCTGATGGGGCCGTACATGAGCCCGATTCCGATCAATGCGAGCATGGGCATGCTGCTCTCGCTGGCCATCGCCTTTGTCGTCACGCCCTGGCTGGCGCGGCTCTGGCTCAAGGAAGATGCCCACGCCCATGCTGAGGGCGAGGGCATCGCCGGGCGACTGGAGCGATTCTCCGAGCGCTTGTTTACGCCCTTTCTGGACGATGAACGCGGTGGTCGCAATCGCCTCAAGCTGTGGCTGGGTGTACTGCTGCTGATCGTCTTCTCGGTCGCCTTGCCGGTGGCTCAGCTCGTCGTGCTGAAGATGCTGCCCTTCGACAACAAGTCGGAATTTCAGGTGGTGCTCGATATGCCCAGCGACTCGCCGTTGGAGCGCACCGCCGCGGCGCTGCGCGAGATGAGCGCCTACCTTGCGACCGTGCCTGAAGTGATGAATTACCAGGCCTACGCGGGCACCTCAGCGCCAATCAACTTCAATGGCCTGGTGCGCCAGTACTACATGCGCGCTGGCCGTACCCTGGGCGATATCCAGGTGAATCTCGTCGACAAGCATCATCGCAGCGACAAGAGCCACGTGATCGCGATGCGCGTACGCCCGGCGCTGCAGCAGATTGCCGCGCGTTACGGCGCGCGCCTCAAGGTCGTCGAAGTGCCCCCCGGGCCGCCGGTGCTCTCGCCAATCGTCGCCGAGGTCTATGGCCCGGATGCCGCAGGCCGCAGCGACCTGGCCCATGCCATCCGCAAAGTGTTCGCCACCACCGACAACATCGTCGACATCGATGAAACCACGCTTGACGATACACCGCGTCGCCTGCTCCTGGTCGACCGCAAGAAAGCCGCCTTGCTCGGCGTGCCGCAGCAGGCCATCGTCACCACCTTGAATACCGCCATGGCGGGCGAAGAGGTGAGCTACCTCCATGACGCCAGCAAGTACCCGGCACCGACGACCCTGCGCCTGCCGCTTGCTTCGCAAGCCTCGCTCGACGAACTGCTGGCGCTGGGCGTGCGCGGCGCCTCGGGCAAGCTCATCCCTTTGCGCGAGCTGGTCACGGTGAGCGATAGCCGCATCGAACAGCCGATCTACCACAAGGATCTGCTGCCGGTGATCTACGTGCTGGGCGATATGGCCGGTCGCCTGGATAGCCCGCTCTATGGCATGTTCGCAATGCGCCCGGCGATTGCTGCGCTGCCCGTTGCCGGCGGCGGGCAGGTCGGCGAATACTTCATCCGTCAGCCCAGCGACCCCTACCGCGATTACGCCATCAAGTGGGATGGCGAATGGCAGGTCACCTTCGAGACCTTCCGTGACATGGGCGCAGCCTATGCCGTCGGCCTGATCCTGATCTACTTGCTGGTGGTGGCGCAGTTCGGCTCCTACCTCACGCCGCTGGTCATCATGGCGCCGATTCCGCTCACGATCATTGGCGTGATGCCCGGCCATGCCTTGCTCGGTGCGCAATTCACGGCCACCTCGATGATCGGCATGATCGCGTTGGCCGGCATCATCGTGCGCAATTCCATCCTGCTCGTCGACTTCATCAATTTGCAAGTCGCCGAGGGCGTGCCCTTCAAGCAAGCCGTCATGCACTCGGCTGCCACCCGCGCCCAGCCTATCGTTCT
This sequence comes from Uliginosibacterium sp., assembly GCA_016718265.1. Taxonomy (GTDB): domain Bacteria; phylum Pseudomonadota; class Gammaproteobacteria; order Burkholderiales; family Rhodocyclaceae; genus Uliginosibacterium. Next base: position 129,925 of record JADKDZ010000010.1, read on the forward strand.
CACGGGGCTTGCCGCCATGATTGGCGCTTTCTTCATTCTCGACGACCCGATCTTCAACGGCCTGGCGATCTCGCTGATCTTCGGTATCTTCGTCTCGACCCTGCTGACCCTGGTCGTCATCCCGGTGTTTTACTTCGCGGCCTACCGCAAACACTACGCTTCGCCTGCAGCAGAAGGCGATGCCCCACCCCTGCAAGACCCTTCCACGGAGAATCCAACATGAGTACCTGGCAAATCGTACGCGTCGTCGCCGGCTGTTTCATCCTGCTCTCGCTCGCCCTGGGCGTCGCTTCGAGCCCGATCTTCCACAGCGCCAACTGGCTGTGGTTCACCGCCTTCGTCGGCGCCAACCTGCTGCAGAGTGGCTTCACCAAATGGTGCCTGATGGAGCGGATTCTCAGCCGCTTTGGCGTCAAGCCCGGCTGCTGATCTCTGCCCCCCCGCCCGGCGGGCGGGCCGCAGAGCGGCGCGGCGACGGCGCGGGGGAAGAAACGCCCGCCCCCCCCCCCCCGGCCCCCCCCCCGCCGGGCCGCCCCCCCGCCCCGCGGCGGCCCCCCCCCCCCCGCCCCCGGCCCGCGGCCGCCCCCGGCGCCCCCCCCCCCCCCCCCCCCCAGCGCGCCCCCCGGCCCCGCCGCCCCAGCCCCCCCCGGGCCCCGCCCCCCCCGGCCCCCCCCCGCCCCCCCCCCCCGCCCCGCCCCCCCGCCCCCCCCCCCCCCCCCGCCCCCCGCCCCCCCCCCCCCCCCCCCCCCCCCCCCCCCCCCCCCCCCCCCCCCCCCCCCCCCCCCCCCCCCCCCCCCCCCCCCCCCGCCCCCCCCCCCCGCCGCCCGCCCCCCCCCCGCCCCCCCCCCCCCCCCCCCCCCCCCCCCCCCCCCCCCCCCCCCCCCCCCCCCCCCCCCCCCCCCCCCCCCCCCCCCCCCCCCCCCCCCCCCGCGCCAACCCGTCCTCAATGTGCGGGGGGGGCCGGGCGGGGGCCTCGGCGCCTTTGAGGCGCCCGGCGGTCGTCGGGGGCGGGGCGGCGCGCCGCGAGGGCGACCTGCACGGCCGGATAGTCCTTCTTGCCGCTGGCGGTAAGCGGCAGGGCGTTGAGGCCGCGCACGTCGAGGCCGCTGGGGTGCACGCCCAGTGCCTCGCGCAGCAGGGCGAGGGCTTGTGCAGCGGCGTCGGGCGCGTCAGAGGCAATGGCGACCAGCAATTTATCGTCGCCAGCGATGGCTGCAGAGTCAAGCTGCATGCGGCTCTCCAGCAGGGCTTCGACTTCATCGAGATTCACCCGGTTGCCGAAGACCTTGGCGATGCGCTTGCTGCGGCCGGTGAGCCAGACGACGCCGTCTTCATCGATGCGGGCGAGGTCGCCGGTGGCGAGCACGCCGCCCTGCACATCGCCCAGCGCCAGATCGGCGGCGGTCTCTGCGTAGCCGAGCATCACGTTCGGGCCGCGGTAGATCAGCTCGCCAGACGCATCCAGCGATATAGCACCGCCCGGAATCGCAATGCCAATGGCGCCGAGCTTGTTGGCAAGGCGCTCGGGCGGCAGCCAGGCGATACGCGCGGTGGCTTCGGTCTGGCCATACATCACGATGAAACGCCAGCCGCGATCGCTGCTAATCTGCGCGAAATGCCGGATCAGTTCCGGCGCCAGCTTGCCGCCTGCCTGCGTCAGGGTGCGGAGGCTGGGCAGATCCATGCGCTCGATGCGCAGGCGCTGCAGCATCTGCCACGTGAAGGGCACGCCGGCGAGCGAGGTGGCGCCTGCCTCGCGGAACAACGTCCAGAAAGGCTTGGTGGTCACGGCCTCATCGGTCAACAGGATCGCGGCGCCCCGCGCCAGATGGCTGTTGAGCACCGACAGCCCGTAGGAATAATGGATCGGCAGGCTGGTGATGGCGCGCTCAGCCGAGTTGATGCCAAGGAAACTGGCAATCGACTCGGCGTTGGTGCTGAGATTCGCGTATGACAGGCGCACCATCTTCGGGCTGCCGGTGCTGCCGGAAGTCGATAGCAGCAGGGCCGTGTCGGCAAAGATCGTGCGCGATGCGGCCGGGCGAGTCCGCAGCGTTTTGCCTAGCCAGGGTGTAGAAACATGCCCGGAGAGGTCCATCCCATGCGGCTCTTCAGGCATCACTATCCAGTCTGGCGCGTAGCGTGTGACGAGACCTGCGAGCGCTTCCGCGCTGATGCGTGCGGGCAACAGTGCCACGCAATCGCCACTGCGCAGTGCACCGAGGTAGGCGGCGACGCTCGCCACATCGTTCTGGCACAGGATAAAGCCGAGCCGCTTGGTGCCGCAAGCGGGCAGGGCGGCAACGAAGTCATCGGCCAGTCGCGCCAGCTCGCCATAGGATATGCACTGCGCGGGCTCTGGGCCGATCAGCGCGGGGGCCTCAGGCGGTGCGTCGAGTTGCCAGAAGCTCATAGCACCATGCCACCGTCAATACCGATCACCTGGCCAGTGATATAGCGCGAAGCGTCAGAGGCCAGGAAAGCGACCAGCTCGGCGACTTCTTCTGGCGTGCCGGCGCGGCCCATGCCGATCTGGCCGAGGATGCGGGCACGCACCTCAGGCGCATACTTCGCCGTCAGGCGCGTGTCGATGAAGCCCGGCGCCACGGCATTGACGCGGATGCCCTTGGGCGCCAGCTCCTTGGCGGCAGACTTCGTCGCGCCGATCACGGCCGCCTTGCTCGCGGCATACAGGGTCTGATTCGCGCTGCCGGTCACGCCGACGATGGAGGCGATGTTGATGATGCTGCCGCGACCCTGTTTGCTCATCAGCCGCGCGGCGTACTGCAGGTGGTTGAGCGTGGCGGTGAGGTTGGTCTGCAGGGTTTCCTCGATGGCGGCGCTGCTGATCATGCCCAGCGGCGCATCCAGCATCACGCCGGCGGCATTCACCAGCACGTCCAGTCGCTTGTGCTGGCGCGCGAAGCCTTGCAGCGCGGCACTGGTGGCCTGGCTGTCGCGCAGCTCGTAGCACAGGGTTTCTGCCTGTCCGCCAATTTCTGTAGCCAGCGCGGTGAGCATTTCCGCATTGCGCCCGGCCAGCACGACGCGATGGCCGTTCGCGGCCAGCTGCTGTGCGATGGCGCGGCCGATGCCGCCGGTGGCGCCGGTGATCAGGGTAACTAAAGAGCTCAATTCGATTTTCCGCTTATCATTCAGGGTCGTAGGTGGAATTTTTCTGATATCAACCAAGGGGGGGCGTTTTCTCTTGTTTTTATTCCCACAAAGCTGAATTCGATCCGCCTTATGCTTCTTAATCCGGGTTTGGCGACGCGAGTGGCGTGATATTGTCACATTCCTTCTATCTGCGTTGCTTGGCTTTTTATGAGGTGAAGTATGCCGTGTTCGATTGCTATTGTTGGTGCAGGTTGGTATGGCTGCCACATCGCGTCGGTGCTGACTTCGTTCGGATTCGATGTTCGTCTGTTCGATGCAAACACGCGGCCTTTGCATGAGGCCTCCGGAAACAATCAGTTCCGTCTTCATCTCGGTTTCCATTACCCAAGGGCACAACGGAACGCGTGTTCAGTCGCGGGATGGTTTTGCGCGTTTCATGCGGCGTTATCCATCGCTCTCCCGCGCTGTTGTTGGGAATTACTACGCGATTGCGCGCAACGAATCGCTGCTTGATTTCGAGACCTACAAGGCTGTGATGGCCTCCAGCGGTGTCGGCTTCCCGCACGGTTGATTCGCCGACACTTGACCTCAGGGAAGTCGAGGGCGTGCTGGATACCGACGAGCGCGTGCTGAATACCGAGGCTGCGCGCCAACTGTTCATGCGTCGGCTGGGTAACGTAATGGCGCTTGGTCAGTGTGTATCCAGTATTCAACAGGACGCTGATGGCGTAAGGGTCGACGGCAAGCGCTACGACTTTGTGGTTGATGCCACATGGGGGCATTTGACGCGCCCGGATGTACCTCTCTTCTATGAGCCCACCATGTTGTTGTACTACGAAGGTCCGCTGGATCATCCAGCGCTGACGATGGTGGATGGCCCATTGTGCTCGGTGTATCCGACCGAGGATCCCAAGGTCTATACGTTGTCCTCCGTCACTCACACGCCACTGGGTCAAACCGATTCGGCTGCACAGGCGCGCAG
>JADKDZ010000011.1 GCA_016718265.1 Uliginosibacterium sp.
AGGCGTTACCGCTTTTCCAGAAAGCCGCAGTGATTCGGGATGTGTTCCTGAAAGGCGGTTTGCCCACTGTACGCGTAGAGCTCAAGCCAATTGACATGGATGCTCAACTGCTGCAGATCATCATTGACGTTGATGGGCAGATCGTGAAGTACGCACATGGTCCGCAGATACCGGTCACGGTGTCCTGGCCTGGGACGCGCGGCTCGAATCAGGTGCGTATCCAGTATTCCGTCCAGGGCTCTTCCGAAACGGTGAGCAAGGTCTTTGAAGGCCCGTGGGCGCTATTCCGAGCACTTGACGCGGCCCAGATCGCTCCCGGCGCAACGCCAGAAAAGTTGCACGCTAGCTTTGGCGCTATCGGGGCGCAGGCAAGCGATTCGAAGTCAATGCGATGGGGGTACGAAATCCCTTTAAATTGCCTGAACTACAGTCCTTCCGCTGCCCGGCAAGGCTTTGATATGAGTGCTCATATTCGACTTGCAGGGTGTTACGGGAAGCTACCTGGCCTTGGAGATTTTCTAAGCCGTCGGCTTGACCCAGGATTTGTCGCCGCGTGGGACCGCTGGTTGCAAGCGGGTCTGCAGGATAGTCGTGCACATCTTGGTCAGCAGTGGAGTGAATGTTATCTGAATGCGCCAATCTGGCGCTTCGCGCTCGCTCCGGGCCTTTGTGGGGAACGGGCAATGCTGGGTATTTTGATGCCAAGCGTTGACTCAGTGGGGCGGTATTTCCCTTTCTCGATCCTGCAGGAAGTGACTGCAATGTGGCCTGCCGCATGGGCGGTAGCAGAAGCAGGTGGGTGGTTTGATCCGGGTCGAACGGGTGGCACTTGCCGGCTTGAATGACAATCTTGGGCCGGAGCAGATGGACGCGCTATTGGCAGATTGTTTGTTCCCGTACCTTCCTGCAAACTTCACCGCGAACGGGTTTCACGTTGCTGCGAATGCTGAGAGGATGGCTCGAGATTCCTGCAGACAGCATCTGGTTCGGTACTGGATTACCTTCTTCTGTCGGGTTCTCCAGTCGTAGAGCGCGTTCTTGAGCGTCAGGGAATCTGGTGGCAATCTCATCGCGGCGGTGGGAAGATAGTCAGGCGGTCTGCCTACCTAGGGCCGGATCTATTTACCTCTCTGCTCAAGCGCGGGAGTAAGCTCGTCCGTATGCAAACTCGCGCCACATCCGATGGCTATACCCTGCCTGCTCGACCGTCTCTCCGACGATAACCCAGGTTCGTCTAAAAGGCTGAGTCACAGCAGCCATGGACTCGCCCGAACTATTACCGGGAACTGGTGCTTCGCGATCTTGCGTGGCTCCTAAACACGGGTCTGCGGAAAGAAGAGTCAGAAGGCGGGCTTGGAGTATCTTGCTGCTTCCGGGTTCAGCTTTGGGATACCTGCTCTGGCAGGGCGCGTACTCGGTCAGGACGATATCTTTGGCATTCGCGCCAATATCATTCTTGCAATTAAGCGTTTCGAGCCTCGAATTGATCCCGAGTCTGTTGATGTAAAGATTGCTAATAGCATAGGAGACGCACGGGTTAATGTTCTTGTAATTCAGATTTCAGGCCGCCTGTGGTTCAAGCCTTCGGCAATCGGTTTTCAGGTCCGGACGCTGATGGATCTTGATCGCGGCGATTTCCGGATAGATACATCCGGGACGAGTGAGCGTGGAGAGTGAGACGATGAGTAAACGCTTTCTCGAACTGTACAACCAGGAGTTGCGGCATGTACGTGAGACGGCCGCAGAGTTTGCAGCGGCTTATCCTAAAGTCGCCAGGCGGCTGGCTCTTGATGGTAGTGAGGTTGAAGACCCATACGTTGAACGCATGCTGGAGGGTTTCGCTTTCCTGTCTGGCCGGGTGCAGAGCAAGATAGAGGCGCAATTTCCGCGTTTTACCCAGCATCTGCTCAATATTGTCTCCGGCTATAAGGTCGCCAGACACGCGCGGATGCGTGCGAATATCAGCAGTGGAGAGCAGACCGCATGTGAGTTTCTGACCACGCACGATGTCGAGGTATGGCCACTTGAAGTTGCCGATGCGCGTTACTTGCCGCATCTGGCGGATATTCCATCGCACCCGGAGATCCGCGGTCGTGCGGAAGGTGGCTTCGTATCGTGCTCAAGACGACTCACGGCGTCCCGGCCCGTTCGCTTGATGTTGACAGGCTAGACTTCCATTTCGCTTCGCCAGATGACGTAGCATATCGGCTGTTTGACTTATGCATAGGACATTGTCACCCAGATGGTGATATGTGACCCAGTGCGCGGGACAATCACGTGACGGTTATTGGCGCTGATAAACTTGAGCCCCTTGGGTTTCGTGACGAAGAGAGTCTACTTCCATTCTCGGCGCGTTCATTCGGTGGCTATCGATTGTTGATGGAGTATTTCATCTGTCCATGGCGGTATCTATTCTTGCGTCTGAACGGGCTACGGGAATTCTTGCGCGGCCTGTCTGGTGACACGTTTGAGATCAATATCTTGTTCTCGCAAGGGGATCCTGGTTTGGCAGGCGCTGTCAAGGTCTTCCGACTTGGCACTTTTCTGTACGCCGGTCGTCGAACCTGTATTTCAGCGTCGTTTTGATCGGATCGGCGTTTCGCCCGGACTGTCTGAGTTCCATGTGGTGGTGGACCGGCAGCGCCCCTTCGGACTACGAAGTGTTCGATATCTCGGAAGTTGAGGGCTACGACCACGACCGGAGAGCTCCACAGTTTTCGCCCTTTCTACCAAACGCATCAGCAGGGGGTATTGGCCCGGGCTCGGCGTACTTCTCTTTTCATCGCGAGGCGCGTGTGCTGTCATCCGTCGAGCGCAAGAACGGCGTGCGAACCGGCTATGCCGGAAGCGAGTGCTATCTGTCACTCGTTGATCGGGATTTTGCGCCCTTTCATGTTTCGCTGGCGCAGCTTGGCGGAAGTGCGTGGGTCACCAATCGGGACTTGCCAATGGTGATGCCAGTGGGGCGTACCAGTGACTTTACCTTGCTTGACTCTGTGCCTATCGGCTCCATCCGCTGTTTGCGTGGACCAACTAAACCCATAGCAGCCGTGACGGGAGGCGCAATCAACTGGCGGCTGATTAGTCATTTGAGTATCAACTTCTTGGCTCTGGATGACCTCGCAGATGGTGGTGCAGTGGTGGCACTACGTGAGTTGCTCAACTTGTATGCCGAGCGTGGCGATGGAGCATACCGCGGCCAGGTTGACTCACTGCAAGGGGTTTCAACGAAACAAGTAGTTCGGCGGGTCCCCCATGACGGGCCCATCATCTTCGGTCGTGGGGTCGAAATTAGCGTCAAGCTCGATGAGGCGGCATTTGCAGGCGCGTCACCATTCATGCTTGGTATGGTGCTCGAGCACTTCTTTGCACGGCATGTTGCTCTCAACACTTATTCCGAAACGGTGTTGCATTCCGTATCGCACGGTGAGATCTACCGATGGCCAGCGCGCATTGGCGACAAACCATTGATTTGATGCTGCGCTCGGCTGTGGATGCGGGGCGTGGGCGACGCTTCGATTTCCTCAGCCTGATGCGCCTGATCGAATGTGCCAATCCGGATCAGCCGCGCCTGGGCGAAGCTGCCTCGCCAGCGCAGGAGGCGGTGCGTTTGCGCGCGTCACCCGCGCTGGACTTCGCGCCCGCAACGCTGGCTGAAGTCGCAAGGATTGAAGACGGCCGCTTGCTGATCGATGTGCGATTCCTGAGTTTGTTCGGCCCGAATGGGGCGCTGCCGCTCCATTTGACCGAGTATGCCTGGGATCGTTTGCACAATCATCGCGACCCTACGCTCGCCCGATTTGCCGACGTCTTTCACCACAGAATGCTCCTGGCGTTCTATCGGGCTTGTGCGCAGGCAGATCCGGCCGTGTCTTACGACCGTGAAGACGACGACGTTTTTGCCTTGCAACTGGGGGCGATTGGGGCTATGGTTTTCAGTCGTTTCTTGGTCGGGACAATGTTCCGGACAATGCCAAGAGGTTTATTCTGGATTGCTTGCAAGACATGTCCGCAGCGCCGAGTGTGGCGCGCAGATCATCGCAGACTTTTTTCGAAGTGCCCGCAGCGATTGAGCAGATGGCGCCAGGCTGGATCGACTTGCCCGCCACTCAACAAACACGGATCGGCATTGAAGGCGAGGCCTCCTGTCTCGGTGTGGGCACTGTTGCAGGTGCGCGGGTGCCGGATTGCCAATCAAACTATGTCGTAAATCTAGGACCGATGCCCCTGAAGCGCTTTCAGAGCTTCATGCCAAACGCGAGTGGCGCAAGGACGCTTGCGGATTGGCTCAGGCACTATTTTGGTGATGCTTACTCCTGGCAAGCCAGGATCGTCTTACTGCGTGAAGAAGTGCCACAGCCAATGGTGGGCGTGAACTTGCTGTTGGGGTGGCAGTTCTGGTTGGGTGAGTATTCCTTCAGCCGTGATGCCGATGAGATGGTTCTGCACGGCAGCGTGGAGGTTCTGGCGTGAGCGCTGTCGCACATCACACTGGTCACGTTCCCTATTGCCCTGTATTCGGCAGCTTGATTGATGTTTCAAAGTCGTTTGAACCAGGGCGTGCGCTGCCTACTTGGTTGGCGCGCCGCCGAGTTGCTGGTTTAGCACCGCCATGATGGGGTCTTCGTCGCTGTTTGTCGCTAAAAAGGCGCGGGGTTAGTGCCCCAAGAACATCCGCCAATGGATCGATTCCTTGCCCGGCTTCAAGGCTGAAAAGCGCGTCAATCGATTCGCTGCGATGCCGCAGTGGGTCGAGATTGGCTTCCCTGTGGAGCGGGTTGGCGAGCGCAGACGCATGGTTTTGCTGGATTTTAGGTAGCACGCCATCAAGCAAATGCTCGTCACTGCCAACAAAATTGCGTGCGTTGTTGTGCTGTGCAGATTGTGCGAAAGGGTCCTGGTGGAGTCGTTGCAATTCGCTTGCCGAAATAGCTATTGAGCTCGGCTGCATCGGCCGTGCCGTTTGGACGGGCGTGAAAGAGCTTGCGCTTTGCGGCAGTGCGACGGGCGGCAGTGTGGGCGGGGGCGAAGCGGGTAATCCTGCTAAAGCCGTCGCTTGCGGTCCAGACGTCGAATCTGAGGCGATGCTGGCAAAGCGAGCTGGGTCAAGGCTGACCCGCAGGTTAAAACTGGCGATGCTGAATTCGTCACCTTCGCCAATATCGCATCGCCGCCCGAAACCGAGCGGCCGGCCATTTCGCATCACCGGTACCAGATCACCGATGTCTTTGAGTACCCAGCGCGAGCCGATCAGCTCAAGTGTGGCGTGCACCAAGGACACGTTCGCATCGCCCGTCAGGGCGATGGTGTTGGCCGGCGCTCTGCCGAGCGTGCCGCCTTCTTCATCAAGCAGCACCTCCCGGACCGGCAATTTATCTTGGGTATGGCGGATCGTCAGGGCGATGTGCGTGGGGGGCAGGATGGTCATTGCAGGAAACCGACAGGCTGCGAAGGGAAACTTCGTGGGTATATATCACATTGTTCAGCAGGATATTTGATCATGTCAAAACTGAGTCGTGCAGATTTGTTCCGCAAGTTGAACCCCTTGCTCTACAAATCACTGGAAAGCGCCACTACGCTGGCAAAAATCCGCGGCAATCCACGGATAGAGTTGGGGCACTGGCTGAACCAGATCCTCAATCAGAACGACTCGGATCTGCATCGCGTGCTGCGCCAGTTTGGTGACGCAGGGCTGTTACTGGCGGACCTCGCGACCAGTCTGGAGAAGCTGCCGAATGCGGCGTCGTCTCTTGATTTTTTCCCGTGATGTTGAATCGGCGATCGAGTCGGCATGGATGTATACCTCGGTGAAGTTCAATGCAACGCGGATTCGTTCCGCCTATCTGCTGTATGGCTTGTTGATGGAGGATGAGTTGCGCCGTGCGCTCTACGCCCTTTCACGGGAGTTCGGGCGTATCGACGATCATGATTTGCCGGCGGCGTTTGCTCGGGCGATGCAGGGATCACCGGAAAATGATGCCGAAAGCAGCGCGGCGCCAATTGCGTCTGACGAGGCGAAGGAGCCTTCAAGCGCAATGATGGGCAAGGTCGTCGCCTTGAAGCGCTACGCCAGCAACCTTACCGAGCGGGCACGCCGGGATGAGATTGACCCTGTTTTTGGTCGGGATGACGAAATTCGCCAGACCATCGATATTCTGATGCGCCGTCGGCAGAATAATCCGATTCTGGTAGGGGAAGCAGGGGTTGGCAAAACAGCAATCGCCGAAGGATTTGCTGTGCGGATAGCGGCCGGACTGGTCCCTGAACCACTCAAGGATGTCGAGTTGTATGCGCTGGATATCGGTCTGCTGCAGGCCGGTGCCGGCATGAAAGGCGAATTCGAGTCTCGCCTCAAACAGGTGATCGAAGAAGTTCAGGCATCACCCAAACCCATCATTCTGTTTGTGGATGAGGGCGCATACCCCTGATTGGTGCCGGCGGCACGGCGGGGACCGGGGATGCGCCAACCTTCTGAAGCCCGCCCTGGCGCGGGGCGAGCTGCGAACCATCGCTGCGACGACCTGGAGCGAGTACAAGAAACACATCGAAAAGACCCGGCGCTGTCTCGCCGATTCCAGACTGTGCAGGTGCTGGAGCCAGATGAAGCCAAAGCACTTGGCATGATGCGTGGTCTGGCGCCCAAGCTGGAACAGCATCACCACGTCCTGATCATGGATGCCGCCTTGCAGGCGGCTGTGCGCTTGTCGCACCGCTACATTCCGGCGCGCCAGTTGCCGGACAAGGCCGTGAGCTTGCTGGACACAGCCTGCGCGCGGGTCGCTGTCAACCTTGCTACTCCGCCGGTGTGTCTTGAACGGGTGCAGGAGCGCACGTTCGCACTGCAGCGTGAGCTTGAGATCCCTGAACAAGGAGGCCGCTTTGGGGCACGATCGCCGCGAGCGACAAGAGAACATCGACGCAGAGCTGGCGTCCCTGACGGCACAAGAGGATGTAATCAAGGCGCGATGGGAACAGGAGAAAACGCTGATTGAAGAAATTCTCAGTGTGCGCGGCAAACTCTTGCTTCCCGCCGAAGACGTCTTGGTTGAGGACGCTGCCGGGGATGATGCAGAGAAGGCCGAGCAGATTGCCACTTTGGCGGAAGAAAAGGCGGCCGAGTTGGTCTCATTACGAGAGCGCCTGAGCCTGCTTGAGGGCGAGCTCAAGCAGGTGCAAGCCGATGATCCGCTGCTGCATGCTGCTGTTGAGGAAGCGACCATCGCCGCCATTATTTCTGACTGGACTGGGATACCCGTCGGGCGGATGGTGAAAGATGACATGCAGGCGACACTCTCGCTGGCCACTACGATGCAGTCGCGTGTCGTCGGCCAGCAGCATGCTCTGGACTGTATTGCCCGTCGAGTTCTGACTTCGCGTGCCAAACTGGATAATCCCAACCGGCCGACCGGCGTATTCATGCTCTGTGGGCCTTCCGGTGTGGGCAAGACCGAGACTGCTCATGCGCTTGCTGAGGCGCTGTATGGGGACGATCAGAACGTTGTTGCCATCAACATGAGTGAGTTCCAGGAAGCACACACCGTGTTCGACCCTGAAAGGTGCGCCGCCTGGGTACGTCGGCTATGGGGAGGGGGAGTATTGACTGAGGCTGTGCGGCGGCGCCCCTACGGTGTGGTGCTGCTTGATGAGATCGAAAAAAGCGCATCGGGATGTGCATGAAATGTTCTATCAGGTCTTTGACAAGGGCTGGATGGAAGATGGCGAGGGACGCTACATCGATTTCAAAAACACGCTGATCCTTCTGACATCCAATGTTGGCAGTGATTTGACCATGCAGTTGTGTCGTGACCCGGATATCGCTCCTGATCCTGAAACGCTGTCGCAGGCGTTGCGTGCGCCACTGCTGGAAGTGTTTCCGCCAGCGTTTCTTGGGCGAATTACGCTGGTTCCGTACTACCCGTTGTCGGACGCTGTACTACGCCAGATCATCAATCTGCAATTACGCCGGATCCAGGACCGGATGCGGGAACAGCATGCCTCTGAACTGGTGATTTCCCCGGAAGTGCTGGATGCAATTGCCCAGCGGTGTCGCGAAGTGGAAAGTGGCGGTCGCGTCATTGATGCCATCATTACCCAGAGCATCCTGCCCGAGCTGTCAACATGCGTGATGCGCGCGATGATTGATGGAGTCAGCATCAAGGCCGTTAACATGACGGCAGGGGTCGAGGGGTTCCGCTTTACGCCTGTTGGCGTTGCCGAAGCGCCAGTCGGGGAGGTGGCCTGATGTACCGCATTCTCGTGTGGGCGTTGCCGGTGTTTGTACTGACAGGTTGCGCCGGGATGGTGGCTAAGGTGCCGGAACGGGAGACCACTGTCCGCCATGACGTGAGTGAGGTTCGGCAGGTGCTGAGTGGCGCATTGGCAGGACTGACCGCCAATGTGAAGGTGACCGTTTTCGACCGTCAAGGTGTTCGGCGTAGTGTGTTTTCTGATGCGCAGGGCCGTTATGCCGTACCCGTTTCAGGGCTCAAAGCGCCCTTGCTGGTTTTCGCAGCAATGGGCGGAAAGCAGTTTGCTGCCGTGGTGCCCGAGTTGAGTGACGCAAATCCAGTCACTGCGAATGTAAATGCTTTGACCGACAAGATTGCGTCTGATATTGCGCTTGAGTTTCGCCATACGGGCCCGGAAGAAATGGTCAGGGCTGCGCGTGCGCCAGGGGTGAGTGTTGAGTCTGTTCGCATCAAGACGGCATCATTGCGAGCCGCGATTCTCCCTGCGCTGAAGGAGTTGGGGCTGCGCGACGCGGAGAGTTTCGATCCCCTGGGTGCGGCTATGAACGGTGATGCCCTGCGTGTATCCGAGATGCTGACGCTGGTTGAACATCACCGGGCGGCGAGCCCAGCTGGAAGTGGGCGGGGGAGACGATCCTGATGGATCCTGCGTTTCGTGAACTCACGCGATTGACGCCTTTGGATCTTGGCCGAGCCAGAAAAGAGAAGGCCGATATCACCGCATTCGGCACCATCAGAATCTTCGTAGCGGGTGACGCCACCGCCAGCTACTATGGCCACACTTGGCACCCAGAATGGGCTGGGGGCAGGCGCTGGAGCGCAAGCTCAGAGACGGGGCCAGGGTACGCGTCATCAATCTGGCGCAGCCTGGCCGTAGTGCCCGCAGTTTCGCCAGTGAAGGCTGGCTGGACATTATTGAGCGCAATATCCGGGAGGGCGACTATTTGTTCGTCCAGTTCGGCCTGAGTGACCAGCGCTGTGGCGAAGGCATCTCTCTGTCGCGCCGTGACCAGAGCGATATTACCAATCTTTGCGCCTACCCCGGACTTGATCCCCGTATTCCGTTAGAGCGCAGCTTCGCAAATACGCTAAATCGTTATGTGAAGCTGGCGCGCGATAATGGTGCGATACCGGTAATGATAACGCCTGTTACACGCATCAATATCGACCCGAAAAATGCAGCCAGAGGCATATTTCCAATCCGGCGATCAACGCACGTAGTCCAGCGTGGGTCTTTCCCTGGCGATTACTCTCGCACGGTGCGGAACGTTGCATCTGGCAGCAAGGTGGCGTTGATTGACATTGATGCGAAAAGCATTGAAGCGTTCAACAAGGTGGGCGATCCAGGGTGGAAAGATTATTATCTCGCTGTCGACCCCAAGAAATTCCCGTATTACTCTGAAGGGGCCGTCGGTAATCTCCTGACTCCAGACAACAGCGTGTTCCAGGAGCGCGGTGCGCTTGCGGTTGCTGACATGTTGATAGAAGGTCTAAGAGAAAGCCGATTGGCTGTGGTATTGGCTTTTCAGTAATAAAGTGCTGGGCCAGAAAGTAGTGTTGATATGGCTAGGGGGTATCGTCACAGGCGTCTTGAAAGTTGACATCTGAATGCTTTGTTTCTCCATATCCCGTCGCCTCTTGCCGCAATTCGAGCTTGAATTGGCAACCACTGACCCAGACGCACGCCTCATGCGCAAAGGCAACGGCAACTGCCAACCCGCCCGCCTGAGCTACGGCGCCCATGTCCTCATGGAGAACCGCAGCGGTCTGTGCGTTGATATCCTGGTCACATCTTCGACCTGCGTCGGACACCGCGCCGCTCGGGATCTGCTCACGTGAGCTCGGCGTCGTCGCATTCAACCCAAGACCTTGGGCGCGGACATGGGCTACCACGCCAAAGAATTTATCGAGCATCTGCGTGCGCAGAAGATCCGGCCACACATTGCGCGAATCGAAGGACGCAAGACCCCTAGTCTGGATGGGCGCACAACCTGTACCGAGGGCTATCAGATCAGCCAGTGCAAACGCAAAAGGGTGGAAGAAATCTTTGGCTGGTTGAAAACGGTGGGAGGCAAGAGGAAAACACGGTTCATTGGACAAGGCGAAGACGCAGATGGTGACCTTCATGTCGGCGGCCGCCTACAACCTGTTGAGAATCGCGAAACAAATTACTCAAGTGGTGACAGGGGGACAAGAAGCACCAACGGGCGCGAGCGCTCGCCCCGGATATTCCCGGAAATGGGGGTATTTGAATCAAATCGACATTCCAGACTCGAAATCACCCGGAAGGAATCGGACAGGCCCCACAACAATTCAGACTTATTCAGCGTTGCCCAAAGTTTGCCGCCGCTGATGCTGCTGGACGACTTCCAGAAACCGCATGCCATAGGCGTCGAGTTTGCGGTCACCCACGCCAGAGAGCTGGTGCATTGCGTTCAGGCTCATCGGGCGGTGCTCGAGCATTTGCATGAGCGTGGCGTCGCCGAAGATCATGTAGGCGGGTACGTTCTGCTCTTCCGCGAGATCTCGGCGACACTGACGTAGTGCGGCCCAGAGTGCCCGGGCTTCGTCGGATTCAAACTCGATTTCGCGCCGCACGCTAGCCGCTGCTTTTGGAGCGGCAGCGCGAACGCGGCGGGCCTGAAATCCGGTCTCTCCGCGCAGGACGCCGCGACAGCCTTCCAGCAACATGAGGCCGCCGTGTTCATTGACGCCGAGCAGTCCCTGGGCGACCAGTTGGCGCAACAGCGAGCTCCACTGTGCTTCCGGCAGACTCTTGCCAATGCCGAAGGTGCTGAGCTGGTCATGGCCGCGCTCTTTCACCTTGGCGCTGGCGCGACCCAAGATGATGTCGATGAGGTGTCCCGCCCCATAGCGCTGACCGCTGCGGTAGACGGTGGACAGCGCCTGTTGTGCGGGCAGGCTGGCATCGAAGGTTTCGGGCGGGGCCAGACACATGTCACAGTTGCCGCAGGGCGCTGACGCTTCGCCGAAATAGCGCAACAACACCTCCCGCCGACAGGCCGGCGCCTCGGCATAGCCCAGCAGGGCGTCGAGCTTGCGGCGTTCGACGCGCTTGACTTCGTCCGGTGCCTGCGATTGCTCAATCATTTCGCGTTGCAGCACCATGTCCTGCAGGCCATAGGCCATCCAGGCATTGGAGGGCAGACCGTCGCGGCCTGCGCGTCCCGTCTCCTGGTAATAGGCTTCCAGACTCTTAGGTAGATCAAGGTGGGCGACGAAGCGGACATCTGGCTTATCGATGCCCATGCCAAAGGCGACGGTCGCGACCATCACGATGCCGTCGCCGCGCACAAAGCGCGTCTGATGGTCGGCACGGACCGACGCGTCCAGACCGGCATGATAGGGCAGGGCCTGGATGGCTTCGCTGCACAGCCAGGCGGCGGTGTCTTCTACTTTCTTGCGTGAGAGGCAATACACAATCCCGGCATCACCATCGTGATGGGTGCGGATGAATTTCAGCAGTTGGCGGCGGGCATTGTCCTTCTCGACCACGGTGTAGCGGATATTGGGGCGATCGAAACTGGAAATGAAGACGCGCGCCTCTTCCAGTGCCAGCCGTTCGATGATTTCAGCGCGAGTTGCTTCATCTGCAGTGGCGGTCAGCGCAATACGCGGAATCTGCGGGAAGCGTTCGTGCAGCACCGTGAGCTGGCGATACTCGGGGCGGAAGTCGTGGCCCCATTGGGAAACGCAGTGCGCCTCGTCGATCGCGAAGAGCGCGATCTGGGAGCTTTCAATCAAGCCGAGGCAGCGCGGGTTCAGCAAGCGCTCGGGCGAAACATAAAGCAGATCGAGCTCGCCGGCGAGCAACTGACGCTCGATGGTGCTGGCTTCCACTGCTTCGAGCGTGGAATTGAGGTAGGCCGCGCGTACGCCGAGTTGCCGCAGCGCCTGCACTTGGTCCTGCATCAGCGCGATCAGCGGCGAGACGACGATGCCGCATCCGTCCCGCAACAGCGCCGGGATCTGGAAGCACAGGGACTTGCCGCCACCGGTGGGCATGAGCACCAGGGCATCGCCACCCTGTAGTACGTGGCTGACCACAGAGGCCTGCTCGCCACGAAACGCGGTATAGCCGAAGGTGTGGCGTAGGGCGCTTAGCGCTGGATCAAGTTCTTCGGGGGAGTTCATTGCGGGCGTATTCTGCCTGAACTGGCGCCGTGATGCGGCTAAACCGCGCGGTGGGGCGCTTGCCGCAGGCTAACTGTGATGCGCTTGGGGTTTGCGCGTGCTGCGATATGGCGGGACGCAGGTGCAATTCGCGATAGATTGGCTTGGCCTGTCTTTTCAGTGCGACAATTCCGCCCTCCGTTGCAATGGAACAGGGCTTGGCAGGATGAAGAGACTTTTGTATTTGCTGTGCGTGTTGGGAGTTTGTTTGGCAAATGGCGATCATTTGATATCTGAGGCGTCGGCAAAAGCCAAGCCTCATCCCCAGCAGGTGGCAAAAAAGCAGGTGTCGCAAGCTAAAAAGAACAAGACGGGGCGGCCTGCGGCTTCGAAAGGGGCCGCCTACGCGGAAGGCGGCGCCAAAAAGTGCATTGCAAGGCGTGGCAAGCGCGTCCGATGCAAACCTGCTGATGTGGTGTTGAAGAGTCCGATCAAAGAGGTCGATCTCGATCGGCAACTGGCAGAGACGAGTGGCTCCGATGTTAAGGCGCGCACAGCACCGGAGCGTGCTTACGCGGTCGACGGTGATTCTTTCTTCTATCAGGGCAGGAAATTTCGAATCTCGGGCATGCACGGAGATGATGGCAGCGAGATGGCGAAACAGCGCTTGCAGCGTACCTTGGATATTGGTGCAATCGAACTGGATCCGCAGGGGATCGACGAATCTGGCGTGACGACGGTGGTCGTTCGGGTAAATGGCAAGAGTATTGCTGAATTGCTGCCGTCTCCATAGCAGCGTCTTGTCTGCGAGTCATGTTGCACCTGCACAACAGGAATCGGTAGCAGGTCGACCCCTGTGGCAAGATTTGTCCAGAGGATGAAGCTGGCGGCCCTTGGTTCTGTTTGACAGGCGGGCTTCTTGCTTGTCCGTTCGGTCTGCTGCGTATCGTCAGCCAGGCGTGTTATATCGTAATGAAGCATTCATAAACAGCGGGCATCTTGTGAGTCATTGCCCGCACGACCTTATTAACCAGCCCTGCACTGAGGAATGTATGAAGCAATCTTGCTCAATGATTTTGGCTGCGATCGCAGCCTCGGTAGTCACGTTCGGCGTCAACGCGCAATCCACTCCGATTCGTGTTGATAAGGCGGGCGTCGTTCCCTACGCCATCACCGCGGAGGGCGTTGTCGAGCGCAGCAGTACAGGGTTGTGCTGGCGTGCTGCTGGCGTGTGGACCAAGGAGCTTGCACTGTCTGTCAAGACGCTGGACGGCGACAAGTTGCCCGTCGGGTGCTATTGCGATGCAGACCAGTTGCCCAAAGAGGCTTGTCAGGCCGCGGCGCCTGCCGTTGTGCCCGAACCCGCCAAGGCGGAGCCTGTCAAAACTCCGGAGCCTGTTAAGCCCGAGCCAGTGAAAGCGCCTGCCGCGACACCTGCGGCTGAGAAAGTCACGATTCCGGCGGATGCCTTGTTCGCCTTTGACAAGGCGGACTTGACGGATGAAGGCAAGACGCGGCTCTCCGCCTTTGCAGATCAAGCCAAGCAATTGAAGCAACTGGAAGTCATCATCGCGGTCGGTCACGCGGACCGTATTGGTTCCGATGCATACAACCAGAAGCTTTCGGAGAAGCGGGGTGCAACGGTGAAAGAGTTCCTGATTGCACAAGGCATCGCCGCAAACAAGATCTACACCGAGGGCAAGGGGGAAGCGCAGCCGGTGACGGGAGATGATTACAAGAAGATGGGGTCGCTGACGGGCAGGAACAAGAAACTTGTTGAGTTTTTTGCCCCTGATCGCCGCGTTGAGCTGGAAGCGGTTGGCAGCAAGTAGTTTCGGTGTTTGAATTGACAAGCCCAGCTCAGGCTGGGCTTTTTCATGTCAGCCTTTTGGAAGACTTCGGCTTATGAGTCACACAAACTCGGATGCTCGGGAACTGGCTAAATTCAGTGAGTTAGCCCACTTGTGGTGGGATCCGACCTCGGATTTTCGGCCTTTGCATGAGATCAACCCGCTTCGCCTGGACTGGGTCGACTCCCATGCCAGCCTGTCAGGCAAGAAAATTCTGGATGTCGGTTGCGGCGGCGGCATCTTGAGCGAGAGCATGGCAGCCCGGGGGGCTGAGGTGACGGGGATAGATTTGTCCGACAAAGCGCTTTCTGTTGCGAAACTGCACCTGCTGGAGTCTGGCCGTGAGGTGTCCTACCGCAAAATCTCTGCGGAAGCACTGGCAGAAGAGCAGGCCGAGGGCTTTGATGTTGTGACCTGCATGGAGATGCTTGAGCACGTTCCAGATCCCGCAAGCGTGATTCGTGCGTGCGGTCGCCTGGTCAAACCCGGCGGAAAGGTGTTTTTTTCGACGATCAACAAGAATCTGAAGGCCTATCTGTTTGCTGTCGTGGGGGCTGAGTATGTTCTGGCTATGTTGCCGAAAGGGACACATGACTACAGAAAGTTTCTGGCGCCGTCCACGCTAGCGGGAATGGCTCGCAAAGCCGGTCTTGAATTAGAGGACCTTATCGGCCTGAACTACAACCCGCTTACCAGGGCTTATAAGCTCGGTCCTGATTGCAGTGTCAATTATCTTGTTGCCATGACGCGCGCAGAGGCGCCTCCACGTGCTTGAGCGCGTTGTCTCCAGCAGGGGCGAGAAGGCTCGTGGCCGCGCCAAGCTGAAGGCAGGGAAGCAGCGTTTCCGCGTAGCGCATTGGTAAAGGGCCGCGGGCTGCTTTCCTTTCCCGAGTTTTCTGGTTTTCCGAGGAATGGCTGTTTCGGGTGCATGAAATCCTTTCTGGTGGTGGTACGCTAATGGTCCGGCGCAAGCATGGTTTCTCCGCTTGTACTTTTGTACTATCGGCGGCGAGAGTTTTTTGAATGCCATTGGGTTGACTTGGATGAGACAGCACACTGTATCGGCAACCGCTTTGAGGATGATTCCAATTTTCTCTGGTCTTGCTCCGGAGAGAATGGAATCTGTATGTCGCCTGGCTAGCATGCGGCGCGTGGGGCGAGGGACGAGCGTGGTTCTAGCGGGTGAAAACACCGACTACGTCTATTTTGTTCTCAATGGCAGCCTCAAAGTTGTAGTGGGTGATGAGGATGGTCGTGAAGTCATCCTGACGCTCGTCGGGCAGGGCGACGTGTTCGGCGAGATGGGTGTCGTGGATGACTCGCCGCGCTCGGCTACCGTGACAGCTGTTGCCCCCTCGGACCTCGTCGTGTTCTCCCAAGCGGATTTTCGGCGCATTCTGCAAGAGGACTTTGATGTGTGTCTTCGCTTGATGGGACGTTTGGCCACGCGCTTGCGCGACGCTGACCGAAAAATCGAGAGTCTCGCACTCCTGGATGTCTATGGACGGGTCGCTCGCCTGTTGCTGGATATGGCGGAAGATGTGAGCGAGCACGAGAAAATCATCCGCAAGAAGATCTCGAAGAACGATATCGCTAAAATGATCGGTGCTTCGCGGGAAATGGTTTCACGGGTGATGAAGGACTTGGCCGTCCGCGGTTTGATTCGCGATACGGCCGAGGGAACCATTTTGTTCGCCGGGCTCGGCGAGAGTGCCTGAGTACTCGGTGCGCGCCGAGGCGCACCGCGTTCCCGAGCTATAATCGGCACCAATCCGCACCGGGCCGAATCCTTCATGTTGTTTCGTTCTTCTCCCAGGACACCCTCCAAGCCTTTACCAGAAAAAGTCGCCACACTTGTTCGCGAGGTGCGCCTGCTTTTTTTTGCCGCCGCAGCAATCTACCTGACGGTGGTCCTGTTTGGTTACAACAAGGCAGACCCATCGTGGTCTCATGCAGTGGTGACGGATCATGTATCCAACCCCGGGGGGCGGTTCGGTGCGTGGCTTGCGGATGTATTGCTACAGCTGTTCGGTTCGTCAGCGTGGTTGTGGGTCGTTCTTTTCTTTTGGGCTTTGCTGATCGGAGGACGCCGGTTCCGCGGTGAAATGGACGGCGATCGTCGTTCTCTGGTGATCGTCCTCGCCGGGTTTCTGATCGTTATTGCAACAAGCTGTGCAATCGAGGCCATTCGTTTCTATTCCAGCACGGCAGTGCTGCCCGGCGTTCCTGGGGGCATGATTGGACTGGAGATCGGCAACTATGTTGTCCGGTATTTCGGTTATACCGGGGGCACCTTGTTGATGTTGGCGGCTTGGGCTGGCGGCTTGAGCGTGTTCGCTGGAGTTTCTTGGTTTGATGCATTTGAAAAATTCGGCCTGCTGCTCGAACGTACCTGGCTGCTCGTCATCGCGGCTTTCCAGTCCTGGCGTGATCGCCGGGCTGGGAAGCAGGTTGCGGTTCAGCGCGAAGAGAAGGTCAAGCGTGAGCGCAAGAAACGTGTCGATGTTCCGCCGGTAGAGATTTTCATAGAGCCGCCAAAAGCCGAAGTCGTCAAAGCCGACCGGGCAGACAAGGAGCGGCAGCAGGCGCTTTTCGCTGACATTCCTGGCGGTGCATTGCCCGGTTTGAACCTGCTGGATAGTCCGTCTCAGGAGATCGAGCCTCCGTCAGTCGAATCGCTGGAATTCACTTCTCGGCTGATCGAACGAAAGCTCGCGGATTTTGGCGTTGAGGTGAAGGTTCTCGCAGCGTACCCGGGCCCGGTGATCACGCGCTTCGAGATCGAACCTGCAACCGGCGTCAAAGGGGCGCAGGTTGTCAATCTTGTTAAAGATCTGGCGCGAGCCTTGTCGGTCATGAGCATTCGGGTGGTTGAAACAATCCCGGGCAAGAATTGCATGGGTTTGGAGATTCCGAATCCCAAACGCCAGACCGTGCGTCTGTCCGAGATCGTCGGATCGAAGGTCTATCACGACATGTCGTCGCCGCTGACTGTGGCCTTGGGTAAAGATATCGGTGGGAACCCGGTGGTTGCCGACCTTGCGAAAATGCCCCATTTGCTCGTGGCCGGTACGACAGGCTCGGGGAAGTCGGTGGGGATCAACGCGATGATCCTGTCGCTGCTCTACAAGGCGGAAGCAGACAAGATCCGTTTGATCCTGATCGACCCGAAGATGCTTGAATTGTCGATCTACGAGGGCATACCCCATCTTCTGGCGCCCGTCGTAACGGACATGAAGCATGCCGCGCACGCCCTCAACTGGTGTGTCGGCGAGATGGAGCGTCGCTACAAGCTGATGTCGGCCCTGGGTGTGCGCAATCTCGCGGGCTTCAACAAACAGGTCACGGATGGGCTCAAATCGGGCTCGCCAATCAAGAATCCGTTCTCCATTACGCCGGATAGCCCCGAACCCCTAGCGACCATGCCAATGATCGTAGTGGTCATTGACGAACTCGCTGACTTGATGATGGTAGTCGGCAAGAAAATAGAAGAGCTCATTGCACGACTGGCGCAGAAAGCACGGGCTGCCGGGATTCACCTTGTCCTGGCCACACAGCGGCCCTCGGTTGATGTGATAACCGGCCTTATCAAGGCCAATATCCCTACGCGTATGGCATTTCAGGTTTCCAGCAAGATCGATTCTCGCACCATTCTTGATCAGATGGGGGCGGAGTCACTGCTAGGAATGGGAGACATGCTGTACATGCCCCCGGGCACAGGAATGCCAGTGCGGGTGCATGGCGCATTCGTTGACGACAAGGAAGTGCACAAAGTTGTGAACTATCTCAAAACCGTCGGACAGCCCGATTACGTTGAGGGAATCTTGAGTGGTGCTGGCGGCGAGGACGGCGGTGAGCCGCTCGGCGATCTTTTCGGCGACGGTGGTGCTGGTGCTGAGTCAGATGAACTGTATGACAAGGCTGTCGAGATCGTTCTGCAGACCCGGCGGCCATCCATTTCCTTGGTTCAGCGACATCTGCGGATAGGCTACAACCGTGCGGCGCGCTTGATTGAGCAAATGGAGAAGGCGGGAATGGTCTCTGCCGCCAGTGCGACGGGAACACGCGACGTGCTTGTGCCCGCCAAAGACAAATAGCAATCAACAGTCAGAGAGTACCTAGATGCGTGGCCCCCTTATTTTTGTTGTGTGCTGTTCCTCCGGTGTGGCGTCGGCGGCAGCGCTCGATCAGCTCCACCAGTTTCTCGATGTGACAAAAACCGCGCGGGCAAACTTCAGTCAGAAAGTGATCAACAAGTCGGGCAAAGCTGGTCAGCTGGCGAGTGGGTCCATGGCTTTCGCACGTCCTGGCAAGTTTCGCTGGGAGTACCAGAAGCCCTACAGCCAGTTGATTGTCGGCGATGGTAGCAAGCTCTGGACGTACGATAAGGAACTCAATCAGGTTGTCGTCAAGCCGATGGGCTCAGCGCTGGGGGCAACGCCAGCGGCCTTGCTCGCTGGGGGCAATGACATGGAGAAGAACTTCAGTCTGACCGAAGGTGGTGCTGAAGATGGGATGGAGTGGCTGAACGCAGAGCCCAAGAGCAAGGATGCTGGCTTCGAGCGTATGCGAATCGCTTTCAAGGGAGGGGTGCCGCAGGTGATGGAGGTACGCGACAATTTTGGCCAGACGACCTTGTTGTTATTCGCCGGCTTTGAGCGAAACCCATCGCTGCCGTCTGACAGTTTTCGTTTTTCTCCGCCCAAGGGGGCGGATGTGGTCGGTGAGTAGCTGACACTGTGCGTCCGTCAAACGGGGGGTGTCATGGCAGATCTGTTCTCGTCTGAGCTGAAGGCGGACAAGGTTCCCCTTGCGGAGCGTCTGCGCCCCAACAATCTGGATGATGTAGTGGGGCAGCGCCATCTACTCGGTCCCGGCAAACCCTTGCGCTTGGCGATAGAGTCCGGGAAACCCCATTCCATGATTCTTTGGGGACCTCCAGGGGTAGGCAAGACAACACTTGCTCGGCTAATGGCGCGCCATTTTGATGCCGAATTCATGGCCATTTCGGCTGTGTTCTCAGGGGTTAAAGATATTCGTGATGCCGTGGCGCGGGCTGAAATGCTGCGTGATGCTTCCGGGCGGCGCACCATTCTGTTTGTCGACGAGGTCCACCGTTTCAACAAGAGTCAACAGGACGCGTTTCTTCCGTACGTAGAGTCGGGTCTGCTGACCTTCATTGGAGCAACTACGGAGAACCCTTCGTTCGAAGTAAACTCCGCGTTGCTCTCCCGTGCGTCAGTCTATGTGCTGGATAGTCTCAAACCCGAAGAGATGTCTCAGTTGTTTGCCCGTGCCTGTCGCGAAGCCCTGCCCGGGTTGGATTTCACGGAGGAGGCGTGTGAGCGCCTGATCGGCTGGTCAGATGGCGACGCACGTCGATTCTTGAACGTGCTTGAGACGCTTGAAACGGCTGCTCAGGCAGCGGGCGTGACGACATTAACGGGTGATTTCGCCGAGTCGACCTTGGCGCAAAACCTGCGGCGCTTCGATAAGGGTGGCGACGCTTTTTACGACCAGATATCCGCGCTGCACAAATCAGTGCGTGGCTCGAACCCGGATGCCGCACTTTACTGGCTGGTTCGTATGCTCGATGGTGGCGCTGATCCGCTCTACATGGGGCGGCGGCTTGTGCGCATGGCGGTTGAGGATATCGGGCTGGCGGATCCGCGTGCGCTGAGCTTGTCACTTGACGCCTGTCAGACTTATGAGCGGCTGGGATCACCCGAAGGCGAGCTCGCGCTGGCCGAGGCCGTCGTGTACTTGGCATGTGCGGCGAAATCGAATGCTGTGTATAAGGCGTTTAATGATGTTCGACGATTCATCCAGCAGGATGTGAGTCGCCCGGTCCCAATTCATTTACGCAATGCTCCGACAAAGCTCATGAAAGGCTTGGGTTACGGCAAAGCTTACCGTTACGCGCATGACGAGCCTGAAGCGTACGCGGCGGGAGAAAGCTATCTGCCAGAAGGAATTCCCGCGGTCAGCTGGTATGAGCCGACTGACCGCGGGTTGGAGGGCAAGATCGCCCAGAAGCTCGCTTACCTGAGAGGGTTAGATCGCCGCGCACAGGAGTCGCAGGATCAGTGAGCGAGCGGGTGCGCAGAGCGAAACTGCGCGTACACGTGCAACACGTGTTCTGCTTTGTCCAGACGTCCGTCAACAATTGCGTCTGACGCGAGTTCAGAAAGGCTGATACAGATCTTGCGGACCCCCTCACGGGTTTGCACCAGGCTGCAGGCCAGTTGCACGGCCACTTCTGCGGGAATGTGGTCATGCTCAGCGAGCAGGTCGACCTCGTCGTCGGTGATGTCGCAGTAATCCATGCAGTCTTTTAAGGTCAGCATGGTGTTGTCTGCCTCCGTCTGAGTTGTCTCAACAATGTCGTTCTGGTGGTTCAAGGCTAGCGCGTTACGGTGCGATTGCCAGTGGTCTTTGGCTATGCCATCACCTGTGAGCCATTACGCCGTTCAATCGTTTCCGTCACCCGGGCTTGGTCGATTCGTGTGTTCTGCGTGGTAATCTTCGCGCTGCTCAATCCAACACCCTATTGCAGGGGTTTTCGTTCAACGGGTTTTCTCATGCTTGATATTCAACTGCTTCGCTCCCAACTTGATGCCGTCGCTCAGCGGCTTGCTGCCAGAAATTTCTCTCTTGATGTCACTGCGTTCCAATCCATGGAGGATGAGCGTAAACAACTGCAGACGCGGACACAGGACCTGCAGTCCAAGCGCAACAGTCTTTCCAAGCAGATAGGCGCGCTGCGTGGCAAGGGAGAAGATGTGTCGGGCGTGATGGCCGAGGTGGCAGGCATTGGTGATGAGCTCAAGGCCAGCGAAGAGCGCTTGGCGGCTCTGCAAATCAAGCTGAATGACTTCTTGTCGCGGATCCCCAATCTGCCCTGTGACGGCGTGCCGGTCGGCAAGGATGAGACTGGGAATGTTGAGGTGCGCCGCTGGGGCTCGCCGCGTGAGTTCGGCTTTGAGGTCAGGGATCACGTCGATGTTGGTGCCGCCCTTGGGCTGGATTTTGACACGGGCGCCAAGCTTTCAGGTGCGCGCTTCACCTTCATGCGGGGCGCGGTGGCCAGCATGCACCGGGCGATTGCGCAGTTGATGCTCGATATGCAGACGCGCGAACATGGCTACACTGAGTGCTACACCCCTTATATTGTGAACCCAGAGGTGCTTTACGGTACCGGGCAGCTACCCAAGTTCGCCGAAGATATGTTCCGTGTCGAAAGGGGGGGGGAGGGTTCGCAAACACAATACCTGATCTCGACGTCCGAAATTTCCCTGACCAACATGGTTCGAGAGAGCATTCTCAAGGCGGATGAGTTGCCGCTGAAGCTGACCGCTCACTCTCCCTGTTTCCGCTCGGAAGCGGGCAGCTACGGGCGTGATACCCGTGGCATGATCCGTCAGCATCAGTTTGACAAGGTCGAGATGGTTCGTATCACCAAGCCTGAAGACAGCTACGATGCCTTGGAAGAAATGGTCGTGAACGCCGAAGCAGTTCTGCAGCGACTGGAGCTGCCTTACCGCGTTGTGGCCCTTTGCACAGGGGATATGGGCTTTGGTTCCGCCAAGACGTATGACCTTGAAGTGTGGCTACCGGCGCAGAAGGCCTACCGGGAGATCTCTTCGGTATCGAACTGTGAGTCGTTTCAAGCTCGCCGCATGCAGGCACGCTACAAGAGTGAAGCAGGTAAGAACGAGTTTGTGCACACGCTAAACGGCTCAGGCTTGGCCGTCGGTCGGACCTTGGTCGCGATTCTTGAGAACTATCAGCAAGCCGATGGCTCCGTGATCGTGCCTGCCGCTCTACGTCCTTACATGGGTGGTATTGAAGTATTGCGCCCAAGCGCTTAGCCGCTTTGCCTGCGGGGGCTCAGGCCTCCGCTTCCGCAAGCTCTTCTGGCGTGCGAAGACCCTCTACGATGGATGCGGTGATGTTGTTCAAGGTGACGTAATCGGTTTTTCCGCTGCCGAGACAGGGGATCTCTTGGCGGCGCACGATCTTCTTCGGAACAGCCAATTCCGGTATGCCGAGTTGTCTGGCACAGACAAGCAAGCGTTCGCGAGTGAGATCCTGGTCAGTCGTAAACAGCACCAGAATTTCTCCACGACGTGTGTCGGACGTGGCGGTGCTGGCGTGGACGTAGCCAGGACTGGCATTCAATGCAAGCCGCTCCACTGTCTCAAGTGAAACCATTTCACCCGCGATCTTCGCGAAGCGTTTGACCCTGCCTAGAATGTGAATGAACCCTTCACTATCGACCGCTACGACATCGCCCGTGTTGTACCAGCCCGGTCCGAGCTCTGAGGACACTGGTTCGAGCTCCTCCGGATTGCTCAGGTGGAAGTACCCCGTCATGACGTTCGGGCCACGTACGTGCAGTGCGCCACCGATTTCAATTCCTGGTATCGGCACAACGCGATAGTCAATGCTAGGGAGAAACTGCCCGACTGATCCGGTTCGGTAGGCCATATTGGTGTTCACGGAGAGCACAGGGCCTGTCTCGGTTGCGCCGTAGCCTTCCATCAAGCGAATGCCAAATCGTTCGAACCACAGTTCTCGGGTGGTGGGCGACAGTTTCTCGGCACCGGATATCACATAGCGCAGGCGGAAAAAGTCATAGGGATGCGCATGCTTTGCGTAGTTGCCAAGGAAGGTCGATGTGCCAAGCATGACAGTACAGTTGCGGTCGTATGCGAGTTCCGGGATCACACGATAATGCAATGGAGAGGTGTACAGAAACAAAGGGGCACCCGACAGCACGGGGACCATTGCGCCAGCGGTTAGGCCGAAGGCGTGAAATAGCGGTAAAGCATTGAAGAACTTATCGCGTACAGAAAAATCGACCGCCGAGCGCAGTTGTGCAACGTTGGAGAGGATCGCGCGGTGAGATAGCGCGACACCCTTGGGTTTTCCCTCGGAGCCGGAGGTGAACAAGATGGCCGCTATGTCTTCCGCCCCGCGGCTTTGCACTGCCGCTTTACGTGGCAGCCAGCGCGCAAAGCCCAGCCACCAGATTTTGTCGCGAATGCGCAGCCAAGCCCGTATATCTTCCAGATAGACGATGTTCACACTTTGGATCTTGGCCAATTTCTCTTCAAGCTCAGCTTGTGCGATGAAGGCTCTGGAACTGATGATCGTGCGTAGGCCTGTCGCTACACACGCGGACTGGAGCGCATCGGAACCCGATGTGTAATTGAGCAGGGCCGGGACTCGGCGAAAGGCCGAGAGCCCGAAAATGATGCCAAGCGTCGCGGCAACGTTTGGCATCAAGACGCCAACACGCTCGCCTTCGACGCTGACTCTGGTGAGCAGGCGACCGAGCATCAGCGACATGCGGATCAAGTCGCCGTAGCCATACGCCGCCTTGATATCTTCGACTAATGCGCGGCGACGCCCAAAAATGTTTGCACAGTCGCAAAGGGCGTCAAACAGGGTAGAAATCGGTTGCGTAACGAACAGCATCTCCTGCATCAGCCTGCGCATGGCGTCGCCCGCGTGGTGGTGACGGTCTTTCGCCGTAGCGTCTTCAGGGTAGGGAATCTGCCTGCCCTCAAGTATCGAGATGGTGATCTGTGGAAAAAGCTGGCGGGGATGCTCGCCTGACAGGCGCGAGAAGTAGGTTCGCGATGTGCCGTTCAGCCGGACTGGCACAATCGTCGCCCGAGTTTTGACGGCGACAAAGGCCGGCCCGTCATACACCTTCATCAAACAGCCTGTATCGGTG
The DNA here is from genome assembly GCA_016718265.1 of Uliginosibacterium sp. Classification (GTDB taxonomy): domain Bacteria; phylum Pseudomonadota; class Gammaproteobacteria; order Burkholderiales; family Rhodocyclaceae; genus Uliginosibacterium. Next base: position 23,979 of record JADKDZ010000011.1, read on the forward strand.
ATGCGTCCCTCAGGAAAAATCACCACGGGGCGTCCGGAGTTTATTAACTGGATGACTGTCTTGACGCCCATTGGGCAAGTTGGATCTACCAGCAGATAGTCGATCTGGCTTAGTACGAGCCGGAAAACAGGGTTCTGACAGACGCCGCGATGAATAACGAAAACCGGGTCTATCGGAAGAAAAATCGCTAGCAATACGCCATCAAGAAAAGATTCATGATTGGCGACAATCAAAAGTTTCTCGGCGCTGAGTTCGCGCACATCGCCGTGTATCCGCACGCGAAAAAGCAGCCGTAACACTACGCGCAGGATGGCGCGCATCAAAAACTTCATACCTTGTCCCCAATGCGTCTTGTGTTCTGCTGCCCTGACTTGCCGTTTGCCGAAGAGGAGGAGCCTCGCGCTAATCGTAGTGTGTGGAGGCTACCACTTTCGCGCAACCGCTTGCACTTCACACGAATTTTCACGCCGCCGGCGATCGCTCGGCCACCAAAATTAGCTCACGACCAGCAAACGAAGGCGTGCGTCCGATAGTGCTTCTGTGGCGTGGGAAGCAGCCCGGGTGTGAAAGGTGAGCGTGGTACAATTCCGCCCTTTAGCGCACTGCTACCGCAGTGCCGGATAACGCATAGCGCCGCCCATGAATTCCTTCGCCAAAGAAACGCTGCCAATCAGTCTAGAGGAAGAAATGCGTCACTCCTACCTCGATTACGCGATGAGCGTGATTGTAGGTCGGGCGCTACCAGATGTGCGAGATGGCCTGAAACCGGTGCATCGCCGGGTGCTGTTTGCAATGCATGAGGCCAATACCGTTTGGAACCGCCCGTACGTGAAGTGCGCACGGGTTGTCGGCGAGGTCATGGGTAAGTTTCACCCCCACGGCGATTCGGCCATCTACGATACCTTGGTGCGGATGGCGCAAGACTTTTCATTGCGCTACACGCTGGTGGATGGTCAGGGGAACTTTGGGTCCATTGACGGTGATTCGGCGGCGGCGATGCGTTATACCGAGTGCCGTCTGGAGAAGATGGCTGCGGATCTTCTCGCCGATATCGACAAGGAAACCGTCGACTTTCAGCCTAACTACGATGGCAAAGAGCTGGAGCCGACGGTACTGCCGACCCGCGTACCGAATCTGCTCATCAACGGTTCCGCGGGTATTGCGGTCGGGATGGCGACCAATATTCCTCCACATAACATGTCGGAAGTCATCGAAGCCTGTCTGTCGATGCTCGCGAATCCGGACATGGATATCGAGGAATTGATCAAGCTGATTCCCGCGCCGGATTTTCCCACTGCCGGTTTGATCTACGGCCTGAACGGGGTACAAGACGGCTACCGGACGGGTAGGGGGCGCGTCGTGATGCGCGCACGCACCCATTTCGAGGACATGGAAAAGGGGAATCGTCAGGCGATCATCGTTGACGAGATTCCCTATCAGGTGAACAAGAAGTCCCTGGTTGAGAAGATCGCAGAACTCGTTAACGAAAAGAAGATCGAGGGAATCTCTGATCTGCGGGATGAGTCAGACAAGTCTGGCATGCGGATAGTGATCGAGTTGAAGCGGGGCGAAGTCGCGGAGGTTGTTCTCAATAATCTCTTCAAGCAGACCCAGCTGCAAGATACGTTCGGCATGAACATGGTGGCCTTGGTCGACGGCAAGCCGCGTCTGCTCAACCTGAAGCAGATGCTGGAATGCTTCCTGGCACACCGGCGTGAAGTGGTGACACGACGCACCGTGTACGAGCTGCGCAAAGCGCGTGAGCGCGGCCACATTCTCGAAGGGCTGGCCGTTGCGCTGTCGAATGTCGACGAAATCATCGCCCTGATCAAAGCTGCGCCGACACCGGCCGATGCAAAGCGCGAGCTCATGGAGCGGATCTGGCGCTCGCCACTGGTCGAGGAAATGCTGTCGCGCGCGATGTCAGACAGCTACCGACCCGAGGGTTTGGGTGCAGAGTTCGGTCTTTCACAGCAGGGCTACAGGTTGTCTGAAGTTCAGGCGCAGCGCATTCTCGAAATGCAGCTGCAACGCTTGACCAACATGGAGCAGGACAAGATCGTCGGGGAGTACCGTGACGTCATGGCCGAGATCGCCGATCTGCTCGATATTCTTTCCAAGCCGGCCCGGATAACCGCGATTATCGAGACAGAGTTGCGTGCAATTCGTGAGCAGTTTGGCGACCCGCGCAAGTCCGAGATCGTGCTGAATACCGCAGATATCAACATTGAAGATCTGATTGCGCCGGAAGACATGGTGGTGACGCTCTCACACACCGGCTACTTCAAGCGCCAACCGCTGACCGATTACCGCGCACAAAAGCGTGGCGGACGCGGCAAGCAGGCTGCGTCGATGAAGGATGACGACTTCCTTGATCAGCTTTTTGTGGCTAACACTCACGATTTCATTCTGTGCTTCTCCAATCGTGGCCGGCTCTACTGGCTCAAGGTTTATGAAGTGCCGGAAGGCAACCGCACGTCGCGCGGCAAGCCCATCGTGAACCTCTTTCCGCTGGTTGAAGGCGAGAAAATCACGGCTGTCCTGCCTGTCAAGGAATTCGATGAAGGCCACTTCATTTTCATGGCAACCGCGCAGGGGACAGTGAAGAAGACACCGCTGACAGACTTCTCCAACCCACGCAAGGCCGGGATTATCGCGGTCGGGCTGGACGATGGTGATTTCCTCATCGGCGTGGCCATCACCGATGGCGATTGCAATGTGATGCTGTTCTCGGATGCCGGTAAGGCCGTCCGCTTCAATGAAAGTGATGTCAGGCCTATGGGCCGTGCGGCGCGCGGCGTGCGCGGGATGATGCTTGAAGATGGCCAGAGCGTGCTGTCCATGCTCGTGGCGCAAGGCGAGACCCAGAGCGTTTTGACCGCTACTGAGAATGGCTACGGCAAGCGCACGGCGATTGGTGAGTACACCCTGCATGGGCGCGGCACCAAGGGCATGATTGCAATTCAGGCCTCGGAGCGGAATGGCAAGCTGGTGGGTGCGGTGCTTGTCGACCCGACCGATCAGGTCATGTTGATCTCGGATAACGGCGTGCTGATCCGCACGCCAGTGGCGGACATCCGGGAGCTTGGGCGTTCGACACAAGGGGTCACCCTGATCAACCTCGACGCCGGCTCCAGGTTGTCGTCCATCGTCAAAATTGCTGATAGCGACGATGAGACGCCTGAGAATGAAGAGTTGGGGGGTGTCGCGGGGAGCGAGGAGAGCGGCGAATGAGCGATGAGCTGCTGAAACTGCGCGCGGAAATTGATCGCCTGGATGCGGAGATTCTGGAGCGCCTGGCTGCGCGTGCGCGCTGTGCGCAGCGCGTCGGTGAGGTCAAGCGTGGGCCGATCTATCGCCCTGAGCGTGAGGCGCAGGTGCTGCGCAACATGGCCGAGAAAAACCCCGGCCCGTTGTCGGATGAAGCCGTCCAGCGGATTTTTCGTGAAATCATGTCGTGGTGCCTTGGCCTTGAGCAGCCGCTGCGCGTGGCCCATCTGGGGCCTCAGGGGACTTTTTCGGAAGCCGCCGCCAGCAAGCATTTTGGAGGCTCGCCGGCGTTGATGCCGCAGCAGACGATTGACGATGTCTTCCACGCGGTAGAGTCTGGCGCGGCCCAATATGGGGTTGTTCCGATCGAGAACTCCACGGAGGGGGCGATCAGCCGTTCGCTCGATCTGTTGTTGTCCAGTCACGTGTCGGTCTGTGGCGAAGTCAGCTTGCGTGTGCGTCATAACCTGATGACACGCGCTGCGGACCTGCATTCGGTAAAACGCATCTACTCGCATTCGCAGTCGCTTGGTCAGTGCGCAGACTGGCTTGCACATCATGTGCCTGGCGTGGAGCGACAGGCCGTGTCCAGCAATGCCGAGGCTGCTCGGCTGGCGTCCCTGGACGCAGAGTCGGCTGCCATTGCCGGTGACAGGGCTGCGGGACATTACGGGCTGGCCATACTGTTCGCCAATATCGAGGACGATGCCAATAACACCACCCGTTTTCTTGTGATCGGCCCACATGACGCCGGGCGGTCCGGCCGTGACAAGACTTCGCTGGTGTGTTCGGCGCCGAATCGTCCGGGTGCCATTCATGCCTTGCTGCAGCCGTTCGCTGAACAAGGCGTGAGCATGAGCAAGCTTGAATCCCGACCGTCCCGTACGGGCTTGTGGGAGTACGTGTTCTACATTGATGTCGAAGGCCACCGGGACGATACGCCCGTGGCAACTGCCTTGTCGTCGCTGCAAGACCGTGCCGCTTTCGTCAAGTTACTGGGTTCGTACCCCGTCGAAGCCATCTGACAGACCCCTTTTCCGGAGTTGAATCATGAGCGTTGAAGCATCCGCGCCAGCGTATATCCGTAGCATTTCGCCCTATATTCCCGGCAAGCCGATTAGCGAGCTTGCGCGTGAGCTGGGGCTGGATGCGCACACCATTGTCAAGCTTGCGTCCAACGAAAACCCGTTGGGGATGAGCCCGAAGGCCCGTGCAGCGGTGCTTTCAGCGATTGATGAGCTTGGACGCTACCCGGACGGCAATGGCTTTGGTCTCAAGCAGGCGCTGAGTCGCAAGCTTGGCGTTTCCGCCGATTGTTTCGTGCTGGGGAATGGGTCAAATGATGCGCTTGAGCTCGCCGCCCGCGCCTTTTTGCCCGCGGGCGCCAGCGCGGTGTACTCGCAGCACGCGTTTGCCGTGTATGCCCTTGCCGTCCAATGCGTGGGCGCGCGCGGGATTGAAGTTCCTGCCCGCGCGTGGGGCCATGACCTTGCGGCCATGGCCGATGCGATTACGACGGATACGCGTGTCGTCTTTATCGCCAACCCGAACAACCCGACCGGGACATTCATTCCCGGGCATTTGATTGCGGCTTTTCTGGAGCGTGTACCGCAAAACGTGGTGGTGGTTCTGGATGAGGCCTACAACGAATATCTGCATCCGGAACTGCGCTATGACAGCGTCTCCTGGCTTGCACGTTTTCCGAATCTGGTGATTTCAAGGACGTTTTCCAAAATCTATGGCCTCGCGGGCCTGCGTGTCGGTTATGTGGTCGCTAATCCGGTCGTGGTGGATCTGATGAATCGCGTTCGCGCGCCTTTCAATGTCAATACCCTGGCGCTCGCAGCTGCCGAGGCTGCCTTGGGTGACGAAGCGTTTCTGAAGCAAAGCTATGAACTGAACAGTTCGGGCATGGCACAGATTCTTGCGGGGCTGGATGCTTTGAATCTGGAGCACATTCCGTCTGGCGGGAACTTCATTACCTTCCGTGTTGGTGATGCGGCGGCGGTGAACAAGCGTTTGTTGCAGCAAGGTGTGATCGTGCGTCCGATTGCCAATTACGGCATGCCGGAGTGGCTGCGCGTCAGTATCGGGCTGCCGGCTGAAAATGCGCGTTTTCTTGAAGCACTCGCCGTCGCCTTGAAAGCCTGAGATGTTTGATCGCATCGTAGTCTGTGGCGTCGGACTCATCGGGGGCTCGTTCGCGCTTGCCCTGAAGCAAGCCGGCCAGGTCCGTACGGTGGTGGGGGTCGGGCGGCGGCGTGAAACGCTTGAAACGGCCTTGGCATTGGGCGTCATTGATGAGCTTGCTACGGACTGGTCGGTCGCGCTGAAAGGTGCGGACCTTTTGCTGCTGGCAATGCCGGTCGGGCAGATGGCATCGGTCATGGCCGCGGCGGCGCCGTATCTGGAGCCACAGACGCTGGTGACGGACGCGGGGAGTACGAAGAGCGACGTTTTTGAGGCGCTGTATACGCACTGCGGACATCGCTTGAATGTGGCCGTGCCTTCTCACCCGATTGCGGGGGCGGAAAAAAGCGGGCCGTCTGCCGCGCAGGCCGATCTTTTCGTTGGCAAGCGCGTAGTGCTGACGCCCTTGCCGGAGAATCAGCCCGAGGCGGTGGCACGCGTCAGACAGGCCTGGGAGAGTTGTGGTGCCGCCGTCAGCGAGATGAGTCCGCAAGATCACGACCGCGTCTTCGCGGCGGTGAGCCACTTGCCGCACTTGCTGGCGTTTGGCCTTGTGCACGAGTTGCAGGGGCGGGGTAACGCTGAACAGCTGTTCAGTTTCGCGGCGTCCGGTTTCCGCGATTTCACGCGCATTGCCGGGAGCCATCCTGAAATGTGGCGGGACATCTGTGTGGCCAATCGACACGCCCTGCTGGCAGAACTGGATGCCTACCTGACAGAACTCGCGTATTTGCGAGCGCTGCTGATGCAGGGTGACGGCAAGGCACTCGAACGCCTGTTTACCGAAGCAAGTGACGCCCGAAATGCGTGGGCAGAAAAATATCTGAAGTGATCATCATGGAACATCTTGACCTTTCTCCCTTGAAAACTGCGCGTGGCGTCGTGCGCCTGCCCGGCTCCAAGAGCATTTCAAACCGGACGTTGTTACTGGCGGCGCTCTCTGGCGGTACGACGGATATCCGCGACCTGCTTGCGTCGGACGACACTGATCGCATGCTTGAGGCGCTTGCGCTCCTGGGCGTCAGCGTCCAGAAAACGGGAGAGCGGGATTATCGCGTCATCGGCGCACCGCAGGGGTTTGCCAACAAGAACGCGGATCTGTTCCTTGGTAATGCAGGGACGGCATTTCGGCCCTTGACGGCGGCGCTGGCACTGGCGGGCGGGAGCTACAAGCTCCACGGTGTGCCGCGCATGCACGAACGGCCGATCGGAGACCTCGTCGATGGCTTGCGCCAGATAGGAGCTCAGATCGATTACCTCGGAAACGAGGGCTTCCCGCCGCTGCAGATTCGCCCGGCAAGCATTACGCCCGGCGGCGTGGTGCGGATTCGTGGCAATGTCTCCAGCCAGTTTCTGACGGCCTTGCTGATGGCTTTGCCGACGACGGGTGTTGAGACGACCGTCGAAGTGATCGGTGAGCTGATTTCCAAGCCATACATCGAGATTACCTTGCGCCTGATGGCGCAGTTTGGCGTTGAGGTGAGGCGTGAGGGATGGCAGCGTTTCATCATTCCTGGCGGCAAGCGATATGTTTCTCCCGGTACCGTATTTGTCGAGGGGGATGCATCGTCTGCCTCCTATTTCCTTGCTGCAGGCGCCATAGGTGGAGGGCCTCTACGGGTCGAAGGTGTCGGGCGCAACAGCATTCAGGGCGATGTTGCGTTTGCGTCGGCGCTGGAGAAGATTGGCGCGCAGATTTCCATGGGCGAGAACTGGATCGAAGCTTCGGCGCCCGTTGGCGGCAAGCTCAAGGCTTTTGACATGGACTTCAACCACATCCCCGATGCGGCCATGACACTCGCGGTGGCTGCACTGTGTTGTGACGGGCCTTCCCGATTGCGCAATATTGCCAGTTGGCGAGTCAAGGAAACTGACCGGATTTCGGCCATGGCGACCGAGTTGCGCAAAGTCGGCGCGACGGTTGAGGAGGGCGAGGACTGGCTGCGCGTCACGCCGCCGGCCCAACTGACGCCGAATGCGTCCATCGATACCTATGATGACCACCGCATGGCGATGTGCTTTTCACTGGTCGCCCTCGGGGGCGTGCCCGTGCGGATCAACGATCCCAAGTGCACGGCCAAGACATTCCCCGACTACTTCGATGTTTTTGCTTCAGTGACGAACTGATGGACTCAGCAGAGCGTTCGCGCTGCGGTAAAGGTTTTGTATGACTCAACAGACTTTGATTGAACTACTGGATTCTCGTGTTTCCGCCGCATTGGCTGCGGTTGGCTGTGAGGGCGCGCCGGCTGTGGTGCAGGTTTCCGGGCGTCCGGAGTACGGCGATTACCAGGCGAACGGGGTCATGGGGGCTGCCAAGGCACGCAAGATGAATCCGCGTCAGCTTGCCACGGAGGTCGTCGCCAAGCTGAATCTGGAAGGCATTGCGAGCAAGATCGAAATTGCCGGCCCGGGCTTCATCAATATCACGCTGGCGCCAGCCTACCTGGCAGCTCAGGTGCAGCATGCCTTGGCGGATAGCCGCCTCGGCGTGCCGCAGCCGGCTATGCAGCGTGTGGTGGTCGACTACTCGTCGCCCAACCTTGCCAAAGAAATGCACGTTGGCCATTTGCGCTCAACGATCATCGGCGATGCGCTTGCGCGCGTGCTGCGTTTTGTCGGTCACGACGTGATCGCACAAAACCATGTGGGCGATTGGGGAACCCAGTTCGGCATGCTCACCGCCTTTTTGATTGAGGCCGAGCAGGGGGGCGATTCACACGTTGCCTTGGCGGACCTCGAAGACTTCTACCGCCGGGCCAAGCAGCGTTTCGACGAAGACGAGGCCTTTGCGACGCGGGCGCGAGAGTATGTCGTGAAACTTCAGGGTGGCGACGCACAGGTAAACGTGCTGTGGCAGAAATTCCTGGATGTCTCGTTGCATCACTGTGAAGCGGTCTACGAAAAACTTGGCGTGGGGCTCAAGCGCGAGGATGTGCGTGGCGAGAGCGCCTACAACCCTGATCTGGCCGTAGTGGTCAAAAATCTTCAGGCGCAAGGGCTCGCCGTGGAGAGCGAGGGGGCTCAGGTCGTCTTTCTGGATGAGTTCAAGAACAAAGAAGGCCAGGCACAAGCGTATATCGTGCAGAAGCAGGACGGCGGCTATCTGTATTCGACAACCGACTTGGCTGCAGTGCGCTACCGCGTGGCGACGCTCAAGGCGGATCGTGTGCTCTATGTTGTCGATGCCCGGCAGAGCCTGCATTTCCAGCAGATGTTCAGCGTGAGTCGCAAGGCTGGCTATGCGCCGGCTACGCTGAGCCTGGAGCACGTCGGTTTCGGCGTGATGCTCGGCGAAGACGGCAAGCCCTTCAAGACACGCAGTGGCGGCACCGTCAAGCTCGCTGAGTTGCTCGCGGAAGCCGAGCTCCGTGCCCATGCGCTGGTCAGCGAGAAGAATCCGGACATGCCCGAGGTCGAGCGCCGGGTGATTGCACGTGCCGTCGGGATTGGTGCGGTGAAATACGCGGATTTGTCGAAGAATCGAAATAGCGATTACGTTTTCAGCTGGGATTCGATGTTGTCCTTTGAAGGCAACACCGCCCCCTACCTTCAGTACGCGTACACGCGGATTGCCAGTGTCTTCCGCCGCGCCGAGGGTTTCGACGCCACCGCGCCGGTCGTGCTGGGCGAAGAAGCCGAGCGCCAACTTGCTCTGGCGCTGGCGCGTTTCGCCGATGCCCTTCAGTCTGTGGCGCGTGAAACGATGCCGCATTTCCTGTGTGCCTATCTGTATGAGCTGGCGGGGCAGTTCATGCGTTTCTACGAGGCCTGTCCAGTGCTCAAGAGTGAAGGCGCGGTGCGCGCCAGCCGCTTGCGATTGTGTGAGCTGACTGCCCGTACCCTCAAGACTGGTCTGGGTCTGCTGGGTATCGAAGTGCTGGAGCAGATGTGATGCTGCAAGAGATTCCCGTTATTGCGATCGATGGTCCCACGGCTTCGGGTAAGGGAACGGTGGCCGGCTTGGTGGCCGGCAAATTGGCTTGGCACTACCTGGATTCTGGCGCGATCTACCGCGTGCTGGCCTTGTCGGCGCTGAGACGAGGCGTTGACCTGGCTGAGGAAGCGTCCTTAGCTGCCATGGCAAATACGCTTGATGTGAGTTTCTCGGCGGACCGCATCTGGCTGGCTGGCGAAGACGTCTCGCTGGACGCGCGGCGAGAAGAAACGGGCAACGCTGCGTCAAAAATTGCCGCGCTTCCTCAGGTTCGCGCCGCGTTGCTCGCACGTCAGCGTGCGTTTTGTACGCCGCCCGGTTTGGTGTCAGACGGAAGAGATATGGGGTCGGTTGTTTTTCCGCAGGCCTTTCTCAAGATTTTCCTGACGGCCAGCGCGGAGTCTCGCGCAGAAAGGCGTTATAAGCAGTTGATCGCAAAAGACTTGCCTGCTAACATCGCCGATCTCTTGCGTGACCTGCAGGAGCGTGATGCACGTGATTCCTCGCGTGCGGTTGCGCCTCTCAAGCCGTGTGAGGATGCGGTCGTGCTGGATACCACCGCGTTGTCAATCGACGCAGCCGTGCAGTGTGTGCTGAGTCTGGTGGCGCAGCGTGGTGTCGGGCGCATCGCCTGAACATTCGATGGATTCCTGGTTTAGCCATGCGGCTGCGTCGGAAGCGTCGGATTTTTTCAACCTAACCTATCGCCGTGCTTGCACGGTGTCGAGTCCCTTCCTTTATGTCCACCTCTGTAACTGAAAGCTTTGAAAGCTTTGCCGAGCTCTTTGAAGAAAGCCTTAATCGCCAGGAAATGCGTGCTGGTGAAGTCATTACGGCTGAGGTCATGCGTATTGACCAGAACTTCGTGGTCGTCAACGCTGGCCTGAAATCCGAGAGCTACATTCCGCTGGATGAATTCCGCAACGATCGTGGCGATGTTGAAGCCAACCCGGGCGACTACGTCCTGGTCGCGATCGAATCCCTTGAAGATGGCTACGGCGAAACCCGCCTGTCGCGCGACAAGGCCAAGCGCATTGCCGCTTGGAACTTCCTTGACAAGGCCCTCACCGATGGCGCACTGGTCAAGGGCGTTGTGACCGGTAAGGTCAAGGGTGGTCTGACCGTCATGACCAATGGTATCCGTGCCTTCCTGCCGGGTTCCCTGGTCGACATGCGTCCGGTCAAGGACACTACGCCTTTCGAAGGCAAAGAATTTGAATTCAAGGTCATCAAGCTCGATCGCAAGCGCAACAACGTTGTGGTGTCGCGCCGTGCCGTGCTCGAAGTGACGATGGGTGAAGAGCGTCAGAAGCTGCTCGAAACCCTGCAAGAAGGCACGATCGTCAAGGGTATCGTCAAGAACATCACCGACTACGGTGCGTTCGTTGACCTCGGCGGCATCGATGGCCTGCTGCATATCACTGACTTGGCCTGGCGCCGTGTCCGTCACCCGTCCGAAGTTCTGGCCGTGGGCGACGAAGTCACTGCCAAGGTGCTGAAGTTCGATCAGGAGAAGAACCGCGTCTCCTTGGGCATGAAGCAGCTGGGCGAAGATCCGTGGGTCGGCATCTCCCGCCGCTACCCGCAAAGCACCCGTCTGTTCGGCAAGGTCACCAACATCACCGACTACGGTGCGTTTGTTGAAGTCGAGCAAGGTATTGAAGGTCTGGTCCACGTGTCTGAAATGGACTGGACCAACAAGAACATCCACCCGACCAAGGTTGTCCAATTGGGCGACGAAGTCGAAGTGATGATTCTTGAAATCGACGAAGAGCGCCGCCGGATTTCGCTGGGCATGAAGCAATGCCAAGCCAATCCGTGGGATGACTTTGGCGAGAACCACAAGAAGGGCGACCGTGTGAAGGGCGCGATCAAGTCGATTACTGACTTTGGCGTGTTCATCGGCTTGCCTGGCGGCATCGATGGCCTGGTTCACCTCTCTGACCTGTCGTGGAGCCTGCCGGGCGAAGAAGCGATCCGTAACTTCAAGAAGGGTGACGAGCTGGAAGCGGTTGTGCTGGCGATCGATATCGAGAAGGAACGTATCTCTCTGGGCGTGAAGCAGCTTGATGGGGATCCTTTCACTTCCTTCGTGGCTACGCATGACAAGAACAGCCTGGTTAAGGGGACGGTAAAGAGTGTTGACGCCAAGGGTGCGGTGGTTGAACTGGGTGGTGAGGTTGAAGGCTACCTGCGCGCCTCCGAGTTCTCGCGCGACCGTGTGGACGACCTGTCGACCCTGTTGAAGGTGGGCGAAACCGTCGATGCGATGATCATCAACGTGGACCGCAAGTCCCGTACGATCAATCTGTCGATCAAGGCCAAGGATCATGCTGAACAGAGCGAAGCGATGCAGAAGCTAGCGTCGGACAGCTCCGCAGCAAGTGGTACGACCAATCTTGGCGCATTGCTCAAGGCGAAGCTCAATAACGCTCAGCAGCAATAAGCACCTTGTCCGATATGACCAAATCCGAGCTGATAGAGCAGTTGTCTGCGCGTTTTCCGCAGCTTGGTGTCAAGGACGCGGATCTTGCAGTAAAGATGATCCTCGACGAGATGGCCGCGTGCCTGGCGCGCGGCCAGCGAATCGAGATTCGCGGTTTTGGCAGTTTTGGCTTGAATTACCGACCCCCTCGTGTTGGGCGCAATCCCAAGTCGGGGGAGAAGGTGATGGTGCCCGAGAAATACGTGCCCCATTTCAAAGCTGGCAAGGAGTTGCGTGAGCGCGTGGATTGTCAGGGCGGTTGAACCCGCGCTGCGATTCTGAAGAAAACTTAAAGGCGGCTTTTGGCCGCCTTTCTTTTTTTGCCTTTGGTACGGATAATTGGCCGCCATGCAAATACTCTTCCGGTTGTTGAAGCAGATCCTGCTGCTTGCACTGTTTCTGCTCTTGCTGGCGTTTGCCATCAAGAACGATGGCCTGGTCCGCGTTCAAGTGTTTTTTGACGTGGCTTGGGACATTCCGCTCGTCGTAGTGATGCTTGCGTCGCTCATCCTGGGCGTGTTGATTGCTGTGATCGCGTTGGCGTCAACCATCGTGGGGCTCAGACGCGATCTTGCTGCCGCTCAGCTGAAGCGGCCCTTGCCGCCTTCATCGGTTATTTCTCCTACGCGCTTGCGTGGGCAATTCACCGATATCTCTGATTCCTTTTAGAACACATCCCTATGGAATTTGAATTCTGGTGGCTTCTCAGCTGGCCCCTGTTCTTTGTGTTGGGCTGGCTCGCAGCTCGGATCGACATCAAGCACATTATTTCCGAGTCCCGTGCTTTGCCGCGCTCATATCTTGCCGGCTTGAATTATCTGCTTGCCGAGCAACCTGACAAGGCGATTGACGCCTTTCTCGAAGCGGTTCAGGTCGCTCCCGATACGGTGGAGCTGCACTTTGCGCTCGGACAGCTCTTTCGTCGGCGGGGTGAGGTCGACCGGGCGATCCGCATGCATCAGAGCTTGATTGAGCGCGAAGATCTGACGCCCGAGTACCGTTTGCAAGCGCTGGAAGAGTTAGGCGAGGATTACCTGAAAGCGGGCTTGTTGGATCGTGCCGAGGCCGCGTATCTGCAGCTGAAGGGCAGTAGTCGAGACGCGTCCGCCAAAGAAGCACTCCTCGAAATTTACCAACAGGAAAAGAATTGGCAGCGGGCGATTGAAATCGCGCAGAGCATGCCCGCCGACAACAGCCATCGCTGGGACAAGGAAATCGCTAATTTCCATTGTGAAATCGCGGCTCAAGCGTTCGCCCAGTCTCACTTTGAGGCTGCTAAGGAGGGCGCGGAGACGGCGCTTGCCTGCAACCGCAAGTGCGTGCGGGCAAACATCATTCTTGGCGACGTTCACGCCGCGCAGTCACGCGACGAAGCAGCATTGGAGGCCTGGAAGCAAATCGGCCTGCAGGACCCAGCCTTCATGTCACTGGTGGCGGAGCGCGTGCTGGAAGCGTATCGCCGACTCGGGAGCGAAGACAAAGCCATCCAGCTCTTGCGGGCCTATCTTGAGCAAACCTCGTCGCTTGATCTGCTGGACACTGTTTTTCAGTGGGAAATGCAGAATCAGGGGCCGGACGCCGCCTATGCATTGGTGCGGGAACAGCTCAAGCGTAGTCCAACCTTGCTGGGGCTGAGCAAATTGCTGGAGGCGGCCGCCTACACCGCGCCACCTGAGCGTAAGGCTGATGTCGAGATGATTCGCGGCATGATCCATGGTCACACGCGGCGTGTGGCGCGGTATTGCTGTCACGATTGCGGCTTCAAAGCGCGTCAGTTTTATTGGCGCTGCCCGGCCTGCGGCGGGTGGGAAACCTACCCACCGAGGCGCAGCGAAGAATTCGATCTCACTCTCTGATCAGACAGGGGTATTCCGAGCATGAAAATAACCGTAGTGGGTACGGGCTATGTGGGGCTTGTTTCCGGCGCCTGCCTTGCCGAAGTCGGGAATGATGTCCTGTGCCTGGACGTAAATCCTGAGAAAATCCGGATCCTCAAAGAGGGCGGCATCCCGATCCATGAACCGGGGCTCGACCAGATTGTGGCCCGGAATGTAGCGTCGGGGCGGCTGAACTTCACCACCGATATCGAGGCCGCCGTGCGCCACGGCACGATCCAGTTCATCGCCGTCGGCACCCCGCCCGACGAAGACGGCTCCGCTGATCTGCAATACGTGCTGGCCGCCGCACGCAACATCGGCCGGCACATGGCGGACTATAAGGTGGTGGTCGACAAGAGTACGGTCCCGGTCGGGACGGCAGATCGCGTTCGCGAAGCCATTGCCGCGGAGCTAAAGATTCGTGGCGTCGAGATCCCCTACGGAGTGGTATCTAATCCGGAATTCCTCAAGGAAGGGGCTGCTGTTGAAGATTTCATGCGTCCGGATCGCATTGTGGTCGGTGCGGAAGACGAGCAAGCCATTCATCTCATGCGGGCGCTCTATGCGCCTTTTCAGCGCAATCACGAGCGCTTGATGGTGATGGATGTCCGCAGTGCTGAGCTCACAAAGTATGCGGCGAATGCCATGCTGGCGACGCGGATCAGCTTCATGAATGAGTTGGCGCTGCTGGCAGAAAAGCTGGGCGCAGACATCGAGCAGGTGCGCCAGGGCATCGGCTCTGACCCGCGGATCGGCTGGCACTTCCTGTATGCCGGATGTGGGTACGGGGGCTCGTGTTTTCCAAAGGACGTCAAAGCCTTGATCAAAACTGCCGCAGATGCCGGTCAGCACTTGAAAGTGCTGACCGCGGTGGAGGATGCCAACGATGCGCAGAAAGAAGTGCTCGTTGCCAAAACGGTCGCGCGGTTTGGCGAAGATCTGCGCGGCAAGCACTTCGCGGTCTGGGGCTTGGCGTTCAAACCGAACACCGACGACATGCGTGAAGCTGCCGCACGTGTGGTGATCGGGGAGCTGTTCGAGCGAGGCGCCACCGTGTGTGCCTATGATCCGGTGGCGATGGTTGAAGCGCGAAGGATCTTCGGCGACGACGCACGCTTGAGTTACGCAGAGCGCCCGATGCAGGCGCTCGAAAATGCCGATGCGCTGATCATCGTGACCGAGTGGAAAGAATTTCGCAGCCCAGATTTCGACGCGATCAAGGCCAAGCTGAAGAGCCCGGTCATGATCGACGGTCGCAACATGTACGCTCCGGAGCTTCCCCGCGCGGCCGGGCTCGAGTACTACGGCATCGGGCGCAAGTCAGCATGAGCCAGCCCATGCACATTCCCGATACTTCTATTGCCCGCGTCCTGGTGGTGGGTGACGTAATGCTGGATCGCTACTGGTTCGGTGAAGTCAATCGCATTTCACCCGAGGCGCCCGTGCCGGTGGTGCATGTGCAACGCACGGAAGAGCGCCCTGGCGGCGCAGCAAATGTCGCGCGTAACGCCGTCGCTTTGGGGGCGCAGAGCACCTTGCTGTCGGTTGTCGGTGACGACGAACCCGCCGCCGCACTCGAACGCCTGCTACGCGCCGAAGGCGTGGATGCACGCTTGCGCCGGGATGATGGCTTGTCAACGACGATCAAGCTGCGCGTCATCGGCCGGCAACAGCAATTGTTACGAATCGATTTCGAAAACCAGCCCACGCATGAAGTGCTGCGCGACAAGCTGGCCGAGTTCAAAGCCCTGTTGCCCGACTACGACGTCGTCGTGTTGTCCGATTACGGCAAGGGTGGCCTGGCGCATGTTGCCGAGATGATTCAGGTAGCGCGGGCGGCGGGCAAGCCGGTGTTGGTTGACCCGAAAGGGGAGGACTATGGCAAGTATCGTGGTGCCAGTCTGCTGACCCCGAATCGAGCGGAGCTGCGGCAAGTTGTCGGTAAGTGGCGGGATGACGCGGATCTGGCGCAGCGTGCGCTGGCGTTGCGGGCCGAGCTTCAGCTCGAAGCCTTGCTGGTCACGCGCTCCGAGGAGGGTATGACCCTGTTCGGCGAAGGTGGTGTCGTGCATGAAGGCACCCGTGCGCAGGAAGTCTTTGATGTCTCGGGAGCCGGTGACACCGTGATTGCCACCTTGGCAGTGATGCTGGCAAGTGGGGCCGATCTGGCGACCGCTATGCGATTGTCCAACCATGCGGCCGGAATCGTCGTCGGCAAGTTGGGTACAGCGACGGTCACCCTTCAGGAAATGCTTGCGGAGAATTGATATGTCTCGTTATTACGTGGTGACCGGCGCAGCCGGCTTCATTGGTTCGAACATTGTTGCCGGGCTCAATGCCCGCGGGGTCACCAACATCATTGCGGTGGACAACCTGAAAAAGGGTGACAAGTTCCGTAACCTGGTGGATTGTGAAATCGCTGACTACATGGACAAGCATGACTTCATCGACAGCCTGCGCGCCGGGGCGTTCGATGGCTATGTAGAAGCTGTCATCCATCAGGGGGCGTGCTCCAACACCATGGAGCACGATGGCCTCTACATGATGGACAACAACTACCGCTACAGCGTGGACATGCTTGAGTTTTGCATTCAGGAAGCCGTACCGATGCTGTATGCCTCATCGGCCGCGACCTATGGTGCGAGTTCCGTGTTTGTCGAGGATCCACGCTACGAACGTCCGCTCAACGTCTACGGATACTCCAAGATCCTGTTCGACCGCATTTTGCGTCAGCGCTGGAATGAGCTGACTGCACCGGTCGTGGGCTTCCGTTACTTCAACGTCTACGGTCCGCGTGAAGAGCACAAGGCGGGGGCAGGCTCGTCAGTCGCTTTCAACTGTTTCCACCAGTTCCGCAAGGAGGGGCGCGTCAAGCTCTTCGAAGGCTGCGATGGTTATGGCAACGGCGGGCAGTTGCGCGATTTCATTTATGTCGAAGACGTCGTGCAGGCCAATCTGCATTTTCTCGATCACGCAACGAACTCGGGCATCTACAACCTGGGGACGGGGCGTGCACAGAGTTTCAACGACGTCGCAGCGGCTGTTATCAATACCTGTCGGGAAGCCGAAGGAAAGCCTGCGTTGTCGCTGGAAGGTCTTCAGCAGGCCGGTTTGATCGAGTATGTACCGTTCCCGGATGTACTCAAGGGCAAATATCAGAGCTTTACCCAGGCCGATATCGGCGCCTTGCGCGCTGCAGGCTACGATGCCCCCTTTCATGACGTTGCAACCGGAGTGAGCAAGTACTGCGCGAAGTTGCTTGGTGCTGCAGGCTGACTCGCTACATCTTGTCAATCAGAAGGAAGGAGCCTGGAATGCTGAAGAAAGTGCTGGTGGGTCTGATGACCTTGGTCGCTTCGATCGGAATGGCGCTCGCGGCCGTGAACATCAATACCGCGACGGAGCAGGAACTGCAGTCGCTGCCGGGTATCGGGCCGGCCAAGGCCAAACAGATCGTCGATCATCGCAAGGCCAATGGCAATTTCAAGACGATTGACGACCTCAAGAACGTGAAAGGGATCGGAGACAAGACTTTCGACAAGTTCAAAGGCCAGCTGGCGATCAGCGGCCCGACCACTGTTGAAGCAGCGCCGGCCAAGAAAGACGACGCCAAGGCCGAGAAAAAGAAGTAGCGCCGCACTGGCAACCGCAGTTGAACGCCCCGCTGGCCGGGGCGTTTGCGTTTTTGGGCGGCCCGCGGTTATGTCACTATTCCCCCGCCGCCTAGGTAGGGATCGATGCAATCGGCTATATTCGTCCCATCATTCCGTTGCCTGCGTGGTAACGAGACAAGCCCCTACTGAACGAGAGAGCGTGCCATGGCCTATGTTGTGTCTGAAAGCTGCATCAAGTGCAAATTCACCGATTGCGTTGATGTCTGTCCCGTGGATTGTTTCCGCGAAGGCCCGAATTTCCTCGTCATCGATCCGGACGAATGCATTGACTGCACACTGTGCGTCGCTGAGTGCCCGGCGGAAGCGATCTTTGCCGAAGACGACGTGCCGGCGGATCAACAGCACTTTATCGGACTGAACGCCGAACTCGCCAAGATCTGGCCCGCCATTGTCGAGCGCAAGGACCCGCTGCCGGAGGCGGACGAGTGGGTCAAGGTCAAGAACAAGCTCGATCATCTCGCGCGCTGAACGCTGCTGCGTGCCGCTGGCCGCATGCGAGTAGTCACGTGAGCGCCCACGGCCCGGCGATGCGCAAGGGCGATCGGGCCCGTTATCGTGACAAGCTGGCCGGGCAGGCGCGCACATGAACCTGGTCACCCACCACATTGCGCCAGACGCCGAGTTCCATCGGCACGCTGCCCGCCTGATTCTCGGCTTCGCCCAAGCGGCAGGAAATCCTGCCGATCTCTCGGCGGCTACCGTCGTTCTTCCCAACCTCAAACTCGCTGCGCCGCTCGCGCAAGCAATGGGCGCACTGCATGCCGGGCCGTTACTGCTGCCACAGATGCTTACGCTGTCAGGGCTGGCGGAGCCTTGGCTGGCGCCCTTGCAGGCCTTGCCGGATTCCCGGCGCCAGCTTTTGTTGCATGGGCTGCTGAGAAGCAAAGACTGGTTTGACGAGGGGCTGCTGTGGGAGGTGGTTGCAGAGCTCGTCGCGCTGTTCGATACGCTGACCGAAGCGGCCGTTGCACTGCCTGCCGACGAGGACGCGTTGCTGTCGAGCCTGGAAGCGGCATTCGCGCTGCACGACTCCTCATCACTCGCGTTCGAAGCCAAGCTCGTTAACACGCTGTGGCGCGCGGAAGCCCAAGGACGGCCCTCTCGTACCATGGCGCGCCTGCTCGCGGGCCGCCGTGCTGTGGAGGCGCTGCCAGGCCCGCTGATTGTTGTGGCGGAGCACGCCGATACCACATTGATTGATCCCTTGCTCGCCCAGGCGGCCGCGCGCGTACCGACCATGCTGCTGCTGCCTGACCGAGTCCAGGCCCAAGGCCCGCTCGCAGCAACGCTTTTGGCGGCATGGCCGCTGGAAGCCGCTCCCAGCCTTCATGAGCGGGTCAGTGCCTTGCCAAGCCAGGCAGCAAGCGGCGCTCGGGAGCGCATTCGTTTCATTGCGAACGATAGCCTTGAAGCACTTGGGCAGGCCGTCGCAGATCGCGTGCTGGCATGGCTGCGGGCGGGCAAACGCAACATTGCGCTGATCGCGGCTGATCGTCTGGCGGCACGTCGTGCACGTGCGTTGCTGGAGCGGGAAGGTGTGCTGGTGCTCGACGAAACCGGCTGGAAAATGTCGACCACGCGTGTCGCCGCCGTCGTTGATACCTGGCTCGAAGTACTTGCCTCCGATGCCTATCACCGTGCGGTGGTCGATCTCTTGCGGTCGCCCTTGCTCTTTGCGGATGTCCCGTCCTTGCAAGGAGGTGCTGTCAATCTGCGGATTGAAGCCTTGATCAACACGCGCGGCTTGGTGAGCGGGCTGGACCGCATGCTGGCTGAAATGGAGGGCAGCGATGCAGAGGCGGCGGCAGTACTCTTGCGCCTCCGTGAGGCCCGGCGTGCCATGGCACCCCAACAGGTCGGCACTATTGCGGATTGGCTGCGGCGGCTCGAAAAAAGTCTCCAGATGCTTGGCGCAGGCGAGGCGTTTTCGCGGGACCAGGCGGGGCGCGAGTGGTTCGAATGGCTCCATGCGCGGATCGCCGAGCTGAGCGACGACGAGGCCCGTTTCAGCTTCAGCAGTTGGCGCGCCTGGTTTAATCGCCAGATGGATGCCTGCCTGTTTCGTGACGAGAGCATCGACAGTCCCGTGGTCATGACTCACCTTGCCGCCACGCGACTGCGTAGTTTTGACGCGGCTGTCGTCATTGGCGCGGACGCCGAGCATCTGGCGCCCCCACGCGCCGCGGCCTGGCTCAGCCATGCCGGAGTCCGGCGCCAACTCGGTCTTCCTGGTCTGGAGGCTGAGCGCCAGCGCCTGCAAGAGGATCTCGCCGGGCTCCTGCTGGCGAGCGGTGAAACCGTAATTTCCTGGCAATGCCTGCGCCGGGATGAAGAGCTGATGCCGGCTGCAGAGCTTGCTGTGCTGAGCACCGCGCTGGGCCTCGCGTGTGGGGAAGGGGTCGTTGAGAAGCCCGTAGTACGTGGCATTGCGGCGAGCCCTGCGGTCGGGCCTGTCAGCCTGCCGCAACCGAGACTGCCGCCGGATCGCGTACCGAAGCGGCTCTCCGCCAGCGCCATGCAGACGCTGCTCGATTGCCCTTACCGCTACTTTGCTCGTTATGTGCTGCGGCTGGCAGAGGTGGAAGAGCTCTCCGAAGCCATGGAGAAACGCGACTTCGGCGAACAACTGCACGCCATTCTCAACCGTTTCCACCAAGCGTATCCGGTGCTGTCTGCCTGCGACACGGGCGAGTTGTTGGCCCGTCTGGAATCCCTGACGGATGCCGCTTTCCAGGAGGTCGTTACACGCAATTTTCAAGATCACGCCTGGCGCCTGCGCTGGCGTGAACGTCTGGCTGGCTACATTCGATGGCAATGTGAACGCGAAGCCGCGGGTTGGCGCTGGGCCGCTGGCGAGGAGCCGATCGAACGCGATCATGAGCTCTCGCGGGGTCACACCCTGCGTCTCCATGGGCGTATCGACCGGCGGGATTCCCGCGGTGACGACGCCGCCTTGCTCGATTACAAGTCACGCAACCTGACCGCGTTGCGCAAGCAGGCCGCCGACCCCGATGATGTTCAGCTCGCCTTCTACGCCTTGCTCAAAGGTACGCACATTGCGGAGGCAGCTTACGTCGCGCTCGACGATGACACCGTTGCCCTGGCTGCGATTGAGAGTCCAGAGTCCCGTGCAGCCGGTCTCCATGACTGCATCACCACGAGCTTTGAAGCGATGCATGCAGGTGCTGGTTTACCCGCCAACGGTGCCGACCGGGCCTGTGCGTGGTGCGACATGCGTGGGCTTTGCCGCAAGGAGTGGATGACGTGACAGGATCAGGATTGTGTTATCGAGGACAGATGATGCGCTGGATAACGATAGGGCTGGCCGTTGCGCTGAGCCTTCTCTGCCCGGTAGTGCTGGCTGTAGAGCCAGGGCGGGACGCCGCCGAAACGACGTTGGCAGAGTGGATTGACGGGCTTGCCGGCAAGACCGTTGCCGAGCTGGCACGTGAGCTCGGGCCGCCGCGTGAGAAAACGCATTGGGAATTCGAGGGCAAGCCGGAAATCTTGCTTAAGTACACGACTGCTCAGCATGCGGAGTTGAGCCTGTATTTTTACAAGGCGCGTGTAGTCAAAGTTTCTTACCAGCGAATGTCGCGTTAGCTGCGGTACGAGCTCGGCGGCGAAGAAGTCGATCTGGTGCGGCTTCTGATGGAATGGCTTGGAAAGAAGCTCGCGGGGCAGATCGGGTTTGTCCCGCTCCTGTTCTGCCTCACGTCCTTCTGCTGTCAGTGCCGGAGTTTCCTGACTCGCTCCGAGGGTGTGATGATGTCTGTGAGACGGATACCGAATTTATCGTTAACCACAACAACTTCGCCTTGCGCGATGAGTGTGCCGTTAACCAGCACGTCCATGGGTTCGCCCGCCAGCGCGTCGAGTTCGACAACCGATCCGTGGGCGAGTTGGAGCAGGTTGCGGATCGATATCTTGGTTCGGCCCAGCTGGACTGTCATGTTGACTGGAATATCGAGGATCAGCTCGTAGTCGTTCATTGAGCCCGGGCCGGCTCCCGTTCCATCAAAGCTCGGGAAAAGCCCTGTTGCGGGTTGGGCTTGCGGCGTGGTCATTCCGGCGTCAACAACCGCTTGCTCCTGCATGGCGGCGGCCCAATCGTCCTCGGAGATCTGGTCTGTGTCTTGATCGGATTCAGCCATGATGGCCTCCTTGTACGCCGAGTTTGGTGGCGATGAGGTTGATTTCTGTGTCTTCCGGGCGAATGAAACGTTCGACCTTCAGCGAATAGTGCCCGCCCTGGATGCCGTAGGTGCACTCCAGCACCTTGACGCCATCGACGTGCGGCTCAATCAGTGGCGGTATTTCCAACGGGATGATGTCGCCAACTTTCAGTGCGACGATGTCACGCAGGGATACTTTTGCGTTGCCCAGGTCGGCCACGAGGTCGACGTCCACCCCATTGATCTGCTTGGACATCAGGCTGACCCAGCGTTTGTCCTGGGTAATGTGATCCGACTGCATCGTACTGTAGAGGATGTCGCGGATCGGCTCGACCATCGAGTAGGGAAAGCAGATATGCATGTCGGCTTGCGCACCGCCGAACTCCAGCGTGAACGAGGTGGCCACGACAATTTCAGACGGCGTCGCAATATTGGCAAACTGCGAGTTCATCTCGCTGCGGATGTATTCGAACTGCAGCTGAAACACTGGCGACCAGGCGCGCTCGTACTCGGCGAACACCACCCGGAGCAAGCCTTGGATGATGCGCTGTTCTGTCGGCGTAAAGTCCCGGCCTTCCACACGGGTGTGGAAGCGGCCGTCGCCGCCAAACATGTTGTCGACGACCAGGAAGACCAGGTTGGGGTCGAAAACAATCAGGCCTGTGCCGCGCAGGGGTTTTGCCATCACCAGGTTGAGGTTGGTGGGGACCACCAGGTTGCGGACGAATTCGCTGTACTTCTGCACCCGGATTGGCCCGACCGAGACTTCCGAGTTGCGGTGCATGTAGTTGAAGAGGCCGATGCGCAGGTAGCGTGCGTACCGCTCATGGATGAGTTCCAGGGTGGGCATGCGCCCACGGACGATGCGCTCTTGCGTGGCAAGGTTGTATGGGCGTATGCCCGAGCCGTCGTCGCTTGACTGCTCGGGTTCGTCGAGTTCGCCGGTGACGCCCTTGAGTAGCGCATCAACCTCTTCTTGCGAGAGAAAGTCCTGGCCCATGATCGGCCTCTCTTCCGTTCTGCCCTATTGCACGATGAATTGTGTGAAAAACACCCCGATTACGGGTGCCCCGTCGCTGCCATGACTGTCTTCAGTCTTCTTTTTCTTCTTCGGCGGCTCCCACCCCAGCACGTCGTTCACAATGCCGCGGATTTCTTCTGCCAAGCCTTCCCGACCTTCTGGACTCGTAATTTCGGAGGCTTTCTTGCCAGCCAATAGCGAAAGCACTTCGTGGCGAATCTGCGGCATGAACGTTTTGATCTGCTCACCGACCTTGTCGTCGGCTACCCGCATGGTGGCGACTACCTGAAGAAACTGCTCGCCCGCCTCGGCCTGCAGGTTGACGGTAAACGGTTCCATGGGAACGAACACTGGCGGCTTCTTCGGGTCGAACTTGACTGCGTCGTGGGCTTCTTCTGTGGCTGCAGCCTCTTCACCTTCTGCGGCCTTGGCCTTTTTCTTCAGCATGAGCAAAGCGCCAGCGCCCAGCACTGCCAGTATCACCACGGCAATGATGATCATGATGATGAGCTTCTTTTTCGAGCTCTTCGCCGGTGGGGGCGCGGCAGGCGCTTCTTCTTTCTTTGGGGCTTCTTTAGCCATGGTCTCTACCCTCGGTCTTGCCGTTCTTCACGGTTGCTACATTGTGACGCGCCAGTGCGGCGCTCCAAGGTGTGAATAACGGACAATCTCGGCCTCAAATGAAGGGTTTGCATTGCTTGTTTTGCGCTTCTCGTTCGGCGTGATCACGGTGCTCAGGCAAATAAATCAACCAGCCCGTTGCTGCGTGGTAGCCGCTTTTCCAATTCTTCCGTTGTCATTACGCCGCCACCCGTGCCGGACTCCGGGGTCTGCCAACTGCCGCTGCGCGCTGCATTCTGCTCAGCCTGTGCCTGGCCGCTGCCACCGGCGTTGACATTGGCTTGCCCGAGCTGAATACCGGCGTCTGCAAGGATCTCGCGCAATCTAGGCAAGGCATCCTGCAAAGCTTCACGAGTCGAAGCGTTGGCTGCGGTAAATGAGGCAGATGCTTGATCGCCGCTGAGATTGATGCTGATTTCAATTTTGCCCATGTGCGCGGGGGTGAGAACCAGTTCGGCGCGGCCGTTGTCTTTAGTGGCTATCCAGCTCACGCGCGCCCCGACCTCCTCAGCCCAGTTGCGGGAACTGACGGGGGTGTTGACCGTGTATTGGGTCTGGCTCGTCGGGGTTTCGAGCTTGGCTTCGGTCTTGATGCCGTAGGCAGCCTGGGCGCTATTGAGCTCTGCCGAGAAAGAATTGGAGGCTGATGTAGAGACAGTCTCCTGCTTGGCATCACGACCCTGCAAGCTAGCGGTTTCTATCAGTCCGCGTTGCGTGTCAGGCTGACTCTCTCCTTTGCCATCGCTGCTATCGCTCGAGGTTTGCGCGGGATCGGCAGGCGCTGTCATTGGCGTGACTACCGGTTTGGTGACATCGGCATTTGCGGTGGTGTCTAAGGCCGCCTCATTCGTTTTCGTCACCGGCAGGCTGATCGGGAGTATCTCGGGAGTAAGTACGGCCGTGTTTGAATCGGCGGCAAGCTTTGCCGGCTTCGCGGCAGCGGTGTCAATGGGTCCCGCTGAAGCGGCGAACTGTGCCGCTGGCGGCAATGCCAGTCCCAAGGCTTGTGCGGCGGCCGCGGCATCGGGTAAAGCCGGTATGGCCTCGACCTCGTTTGCGCGCGGCGAACCATCCGCGTGGCGCGTGGAGGGTTTATCGGGGGATGTTTTGCCTGCCAACGCCTGCAGGGTGAGCAATGCGAGTGTGCTTTGCGCGCTGGCGTCTTGTATAGACGTGGCTTCGCTGCCTGTTGTGCGCGGTTCGGAAGACGCAGGGCTGTCTGATGGGAGTGACGTCGTCTCGGCCGGCTTCGTGGCACTACCGTCATTGACGCGGCTACTGGCTGACTTGAGCGCCTGGGAGAAGCTTGTTGCCGCCTCGGGCGCGGCGTCCGGCACCGTCTTTCCGCTGAAGCTGGCAGTACTCTGGCGCGTCTGCACCGCTGCGAGCATTTGCAGCATCGGGTTGAGAGTGGTTTTTTCAGCCATCGCACAGTTCCTTTCGTCCCACGGGACTTCGCTCTGTGCTCAGCAAGGCGCGTGCCACGTTGCCGAGTTACTCGTCCTTCTGTTGCTGATGCTGCTTCGCGGAATGCTCGTCGCTGGCGTGTTGTTCCTGTTTGGCTTCTCGACGGTGCTGCTGCTGCTGCTGGCGCAACGACAAGGTATCAAAGGCTTTGGCGCGGTTACGCTCCGAGACCCAGTGTTGCTGACCGACGCTTGTTGCTGTCTTGGAGTGATCGACAATCTTTTGCTGGTGAGTGATCGCATCGTCCAGCTTGAGCAGAAACGCGGAGTAGTTTCGCCAGCCGTTCGGGTCGATGCCGTCCCGTGCTGCAGCGACAAAGCGTTCACGGTACTCGCTGCGATACTGTAGAAGCATTCGCAGCTTTTCTTCGCAGGCCTGTTCGCTGGCGATCAGCTCGCCAAGCTTGCGCGTGGCATCGTCGACCCGGGTGTGCGCCAACTCTTGCAGCGTGTGAATGGGATTCTTGTGCGACATGGTGCTTGCAGTTTAGCGCGCACGATTTTTTGCGCTGTTAAAAGATGCTCACACCAAACAATTCTTGTAGCTGAGCAAGGCTGGACTCATGGTCAGCTCGTTCATCTATGGCTTGTTGAAGAAACTTCTCTAACGCCGGGTACATCCTGACGGCCTCGTCGAGCAGTGGGTCCGCGCCAGCCTGATAGGCGCCGACAGCGATCAGGTCACGCGATCGCTGGTATCGCGAGAAGAGCTGCTTGAAGCGCCGGACGAGTTCGAAGTGTGCGGGCCGGATCAGGCCATGCATGGCGCGCGAGATGGACTGCTCGATGTCGATGGCGGGGTAGTGGCCCTGATCTGCCAGGGCGCGAGACAGTACGAAGTGACCGTCGAGAATGGCGCGGGCAGCGTCTGCTATTGGATCTTGTTGATCGTCGCCCTCCGCCAGCACCGTGTAGAACGCTGTAATCGAACCGCCACCTTCTGGGCCGTTCCCGGCACGCTCGACCAGCGCAGGCAGGCGTGCAAAAACGGATGGTGGGTAGCCGCGCGTCACAGGTGGTTCGCCAATGGCGAGTGCGATCTCGCGTTGCGCCATGGCGTAGCGGGTAAGCGAGTCCATGATCAGCAGGACTTGTTTGCCCTGATCGCGAAAAAACTCTGCAACCGTGGTGGCGTAGGAGGCGGCCTGCAGACGCATCAAAGGGCTGGTGTCGGCAGGGGCTGCGATGACGACCGAGCGCGCAAGGCCCTCAGCTCCGAGGTTCTGCTCGATGAATTCCTTGACCTCGCGGCCCCGCTCGCCGATCAGGCCGACCACAACGACTTCGGCTTCGGTGTAGCGGGCCATCATCCCGATCAGCACGGACTTGCCGACCCCGGAGCCTGCAAACAGGCCGACACGCTGGCCGCGTCCGACTGTCATCATGGCGTTGATGGCGCGGATGCCAACGTCAAGGCTGTGACTGATCGGCGCACGTGCCAGCGGGTTGATGGGGCGGCTTTGCAGCGAGCGGGTACTGGTGGTGGTCAGATTGCCGAGGGCGTCGAGCGGGCGCCCCGCTCCGTCGACCACGCGCCCCAGAAGCTCGTCGCCGACCGGCAAGTGCTTGGCGCGATCTGACGCACGCCGCCGGGGCTCGATCCGCTCGCCCGTGACCGGCGTGGGCTGTACGGGCTCGTTTGGCAAGACCTGGGCGCCGGGAGCGAGACCAAACACGTCGTCGGTTGGCATCATGAAGAGTTTCTCGCCCGAGAAGCCGACGACCTCTGCTTCCACCGCGCCTCCTCCTGGAACGAGGATGCGGCAGCCTGAGCCCAGCGGCAGCTTGAGCCCCGCAGCTTCCATGACCAGGCCATTGATCCGTGTCAGGCGCCCCATGACCTGATAAGGGGTACTGACGCGCGAGATCTTCTGGCAGTCCACCAGATAGTCTCGCCAGATCGGGCCGAAGTGCTTGGTATCCTGGCTCATGCCCTTATTCGTCCAGATACTGCGCGGCAGGGCGTGACAGGTTTTCAACAATGCGCTTCCAGCGGGTCTGGATTTGGGCGTCGACCATCGCGCCTGAGGCCTCTATCAGGCAGCCTCCCTGGCTGACGCTACCATCCTCGATGACGCGGTGATGAATGCTGTCGTAATGCTCGACGAGGTATTTACGGATGATGTCTACGTCGTCGGGATGTGCGTGGATGAGCGCCGATTGTTGCGGCATGTGTAAAAGAGCCTCGCGCACAACCACCAGAACGCTTTCCGGCTTGGTCGTCAGCGTGTCGCGGACGATCTGACGAGCGATTTCTATTGCCAGGGCCTGGATTTCCTCGGCGACCTCCTGATCGAACTGCCCGAGTGCCTGATCGAAAGACTGTACGAGCTGGTGTAGCTCCGCGGCTTCCATCCGGCCACGCGCGCTACCTTCTTCGTAACCCGCGGCGTAGCCTTCGCGATGTGCTTCCTGATGGATGCGTTCAAGATCATCAAGGGTGGGCAGTTGAACGCCAGGTGCGATTTCGAGCGGGTCGTCGGATGCAGTCGCCAATGTTGATGCGTCGGCGACGGGGTCCGGTGCAGTCGGCGGCGGGGCATCGAATTGTGTAAAGTTCAGGCGCTGGTACGCGCTTGATGCCTGATTGCGGGGAATGACTTCGCTCATGGCCGAGTTCCGTTGCTGTTACACGAAGGCATCGTCACCACCCTTGCCACCTAACATGATCTGGCCTTCTTCCGAGAGGCGGCGGGCGATCTTGAGGATTTCTTTCTGCGAGGCTTCCACTTCGGAGAGACGAACCGGGCCCTTGGACTCCAAGTCTTCTTTGAGCATTTCCGCTGCCCGGGTCGACATGTTCTTGAAAATCTTGTCGCGCATTTCAGGCGCCGCCCCTTTGAGGGCGATGACGAGCTGGTCGCTTTGCACCTCGCGCAGGATGACCTGGATGCCCCGGTCGTCGACGTCGAGGAGGTTCTCGAACACGAACATTTCGTCGAGGATTCGCTGCGCGAGATCCGGGTCGTACTCGCGCACACTGTCGAGGATGGCGGTCTCCGCGGCATTTCCGACGAAGTTGAGTATTTCGGCCGCGTGGCGGGTACCCCCCATGGCGGTTTTCTTGCTTTGTGCCGAGCCGGAGAGCACGCGGGTCAAGGCTTCATTGAGCTCTTTGAGTGCCGTTGGCTGAACACCGTCGAGTGTGGCAATCCGCAGCAAAATGTCGTTGCGCTGACGCTCGGTGAAATGGCGCAGGATTTCACCGGCGTGATCGAACTCCAGGTGGACGAGAATGGTCGCGATGATCTGCGGGTGCTCGTTCTTGATGAGATCAGCCGCCGTGGGCGCGTCCAGCCATTTAAGTGACTCGATGCCGGCCGTATCGGACCCTTGCAACACGCGAGAAATGAGGTTGGCCGCGCGCTCGTCGCCCAGCGCTTTGGTGAGCATGATGCGGATGGCTTCTTCGTCGGGTTCGATATGCGAGCCCCGGGCGGCGTGCATCTGCAATTCTTCCAGCATTTTCTCGACACGTTCGCGCGGCTGAGGCGTAAGCCTGGCCATGGCTGTGCCGAGCTTCTGCACTTCGCGCGGCGAGAGATGCTTGAGTACTTCAGAGGCTTCATTTGCACCCAGCGTCAGCAACAACAGGGCACTTTTCTCCAGGCCTTCGTTAGCGTCCTTCTGAGCCACTGCTGCCTCCTATCCATTCCTTGATCAGTTGCGCAACCATCTTCGGATCCTTCTCCGCCACGGCCCGTGCGCGCGTGAGTTTCTTCTCGTAGCTCATTTTGGCCAGTTCCAGCTCGAGCAATTCGGGAGACATTTCTTCTTCCATCTGTTCCAGTCGCTCTTCCATATTATCTGCACTCAATGGCGTAGCCTCTTCGCCATTGAGTTCGTCTTCGTCGTCTGGTTTGACAGGCGCAACGGCTCGCAGCAAAGGCTTGATGACGCCGAACCAGACCATCGCGATGACGCCTAGCAGTACCAACCAGCGTGCCAGTTCCTTCACCAGTGCGATGATTTCCGGATTTTTCCAGAACGGCAGTGGTGGTATCTCTTCTTTCACCGCTTCGGTGAAAGCCGTGTTGGTCACATTGATGGAATCACCGCGTTTCTCGTTGTAGCCGACGGCTTCGCGAACGAGATCGTTTATCTTCTTGATTTCGGGATCGGTGAGTGGAACAGGCTTGTATTGTCCTTTGGCGTCCTTCTCTAGCCGATTGTTGACCACAAGTGCGACCGAGATGCGTTTGACTTGGCCGAGCGAGCGTTTGGTGTGCTGAACCGTTTTGTCGACTTCGAAGTTGGTGGTGGCGCTGCGTGCGGTATTCAACGGCTGCAAGGCGGCACCGGACTGCGCCGCGCCGGGCACGGCAGGTGTGGTGATGGGCGACGTTGCCGGAACGGGCGGTTGGTTTGACAGTGCGCCCGGTACGCCTTGTGCGGGCGGCTGATTGGTGACGTTCTCATTGGTTTGCTGGCTGCGGATTGCTGTATTCGGAGGGGGGTTCGGCTTGAAGGTCTCCGATGTTTGTTCCGTCGCGTCAAAATCAATGTCGGCATTGATCTGTGAGCGGAAATTCGCATTGCCCAGCATGGGTTCCAGAATGGTCTGGATCCGCTGCGCGTAGCTTTCTTCAACGTTGCGAACGTATTCGAGCTGGGTATCGTCGAGTGCAGGCCCATCCTGTTTGCGCTGGCGCGCAAGGAGGTTGCCGTTCTGGTCGATCACGCTCACCTGGTTGGCCGCGAGCTCCGGAACGCTCGAAGCGATCAAGTGGACGATGCCAGCCACCTGTGCGTGTTCAAGCTTTCGGCCCGGGTGCAGATTGACCACGACGGAGGCTGTGGGTTTCTGTTCGTTGCGCAAAAACGCTGTTTGCTTGGGGATTGCGAGGTGAACCCGGGCTCCTGCGACCGCGGCAATAGAAAGGATGGTGCGAGCGAGTTCGCCCTCCAGGGCGCGCTGATAATTGATCTGCTCGTGAAACTGAGACAAGCCGAGTTTCTGAGATTCCATTAACTCGAAACCCACCATACCGCCTTTGGGCAGGCCTTGTGCCGCCAGCGTCAGGCGTAACTCGTTTGCCCGGTTGGCGGGCACCATGATCGTTGTGCCACCGTTCTCGACCTTGTAAGGGACATTGCCCTGCTGGAGCAGGGTAATGATGGAGCCGCCATCCTTCTCTTCAATATTTGAAAACAGGACTGAGTACTGCGGCTGCTGGCTCCACATCCAGACGCCGATGATCAAGGCTGCGGCCATGGCGAGCGCTACAGCCCCCGCCATTTTCTGCTTGGGCGTCAGTCGATTGAAGTTCTCCATCACCACCTGGAGTGGTGACGGGGTGGGCGCTGCCAATACTTCTTCAGCCATGTTCAGACTCCTTGGGACGTGGCATGCCGATCCCCGTTTCTCATGCACGCATTGTGCGCGTCTGCAGTCAGGCTACAGTGATGGATAAGCGGCAGTTTTTGCCGGTTAATCCAGGCTTGTTTGCCGCCCCTGCCATCTATAGTGGCAAGCATCCCGTGTTGTGTTGGCTGTGATCGCCAAGGATGAACATGAACCTAGTACCGCCCATGGATGCCGCCGGTCTGACGCAAGCGTTCGAGGCCTTTGCGCGGGCGTCCGACGAACTTACTCAGGCCTACAACGGCTTGCAAGGGCAAGTGAGCGGCCTGACTGAGCGCCTGAGCTTGCTTCTGGCGGCTTTGCCGGCAGGGGTTGTCGTACTGGATGGGGCAGGGCATGTCGAGCAGTTGAATGCGGCCGCGATTGGCATGCTAGGGCAGGTTGCCGGGGCTCGTTGGGAAACGATTGCGCAACGCTTCGAGGCGACGGAGACGCCTGGCGAGTTTGCCGTGCCGAAAATAGAAGGCGATTTGAGAGTATCCGTGTCAGAGACGCCGACCGAAACGGGCGGCGGCCGTATTGTGTTGTTGCACGACGTGACGGACGCGTGGCGGATGCGGGTGGAGAAGGCGCGTAATGAGCGGCTGGCGTCAATGGGGGAAATGGTGGCGAGTCTCGCTCATCAGCTCAGGACGCCGCTTGCTGCCGCACTGCTCTATACCGGTCACCTCGCGAATGCACAGCTGCTGCCCGCAGATCGCACCAAAGTGTCTGAGCGGGCGCTAGAACGTCTGCGGCATCTTGAGAAGCTGATTCAGGACATGCTGATATTTGCGCGGGGCGAAGCGTTGGGGCGTGAGAATTTTGCGATTTGCGAACTCGTGCGCGAACTTGCGCACACGATAGAGCCGGTTGCTCAGCGTCGGGGAGTCGTCTTTGATGCGGATTGCGCCGCTGGAAGCTGCAAGCTCTTTGGCAATCGCAAGGAAATCAGTGGTGCCTTGACCAATTTGCTGGAAAACGCACTGCAGGCGGTGGGAGACGGCGGACGCGTGCGGTTGACAGCCTTGCAGCGCGATGCGGAAGCGGTGTTCCAGGTCAAAGACAATGGACGCGGAATTCCTGTGGAGATGCAGGCACGACTGTTCGAGCCCTTTTTCACGACGCGGGCCGACGGGACGGGACTTGGGCTGGCGATAGCCCGTGGTGTTGCCCGCGCGCATGGCGGCGAGATCGCGCTCCTGTCGGCGCCTGGGGCAGGAACGGAGTTCACTTTTCACATCCCTTTGTTGGGTACGCGGGCTGAAGAAGCGGCGTGAGCAGAAACTTCTTACGTAGTGCCGGAAAGGCGGGAATGTAAGCCATGATTGAACTGTTGAGCATCCTCGTAGTAGACGATGACGCGAGTCTGCGTGATGCAATCGGGATGATCCTCGAGTCTGCTGGGCATCGTGTCGAGCTTGCCGCCAGCGGTCCCGAAGCACTGAACGCGCTGGAGAAAGCGCGTTTCAACCTCGTGATGAGCGATCTGCGCATGGACCCGATGGATGGCTTGGAGCTGCTCTCCCAGATTCGAGTGCGTCACGCGCAGTTGCCCGTTTTACTGATGACCGCTTTCGGCGATGTGGATAAGGCGGTGGCCGCGATGCGGGGCGGCGCCTGCGACTTTTTGATGAAACCGTTTGAGTCAGATGTGCTGCTCGAAAGTGTTCGGCGCTACGCCCGTGTCGGTCCAACTCAGGAAGACATGGTTGCCGTGGATGGCCGAACCCGTGCGGTTCTTGCAATGGCTGCACGCGTGGCCGAAACGGATGCGACTTTGTTGCTGACGGGGGAGTCCGGCACCGGTAAGGAGGTGTTCGCGCGCTATGTTCACCAGCACTCTCGGCGCAAGACGGGGCCGTTTGTGGCAATCAACTGTGCGGCTATCCCTGAGAACCTGCTTGAAGCGACGCTCTTCGGCTACGAGAAGGGCAGTTTTACCGGCGCGCAGAACGCACAGGCTGGGAAATTCGAGCAAGCACAGGGCGGCACGATCCTGCTTGATGAAATCTCCGAAATGCCGATGGGGCTGCAAGCCAAGCTATTGCGGGTGTTACAGGAGCGGGAGGTTGAACGCGTTGGAGGTAAAAAGCCGATCTCTCTTGATATACGTGTCTTATCAACGAGTAACCGAGACATGTTGCGTGAGGTTCAGGCAGGACGCTTCCGTGAGGACCTGTTCTATCGCTTGAATGTCTTTCCGCTGGAGATTCCGAGTTTGCGGGATAGGCCGGCCGACATTTTGCCGCTGGCACAGCATTTTATTAGCCGGCACGGCGAACGGATCGGCAAAACGGCAAGAATTTCCGCCGAGGCAGCGGCAATTCTTGCCGCTTGGCGCTGGCCTGGCAACGTGCGAGAGCTTGAGAACACCGTGCAGCGCGCGCTGATATTGGCTATGGGCGATACGATTTTGGCTGCGGACGTAAAACTTTGCCTGCCAGCCTGGGATGGACACTCCTCAATGGCTGCAGCGACAGGGCAAAGCGCCGTAATGACTTCTGGTGTGGCGGCAGTACCTGCTGTCGCGCCCGGAGATGTCCTGGAAGCCCAGCCTACAAACATGAAAGACCTTGAAAAACAACATATTCTTGATGTATTGAAGGCGGTTGGAGGCTCCCGGAAGAAGGCCGTCGATAAACTGGGGATTTCTGAGCGGACGCTTCGCTACAAACTGCAGCAGTACCGAGACGAAGGTTGGGTGGAGGGCGTCTGATAGGATGGACTACACAGAAGTAGCGCGTTGAGGCATGTGCAACAATTGGGCACAAAAACTGCTTCTATTCGTTGGTACAGATGGAGCCCGGCATGGACACTCGTGGTATCGAACAGATGATTGGTCAGCTGCGCGCAACGGCAGATGCCGCCGGCAGCAAAAGTACCGCAGCGGCAGCGGCCGGCGGGGCGGACTTTTCGTCGGCACTGGCCACTGCATTGCAACAGGTAAGCCAGGCACAAGCCTCTGCTCAGCAAATGGCACAAGATTTCTCAGCAGGTAACTCCGAAGTTAACCTCCAAGACGTGATGGTCAATCTTCAAAAAGCCAACCTCTCTTTCCAGCAAATGGTTCAGGTACGTAACAAGCTCGTGTCCGCATATCAGGACATCATGAACATGCAGGTCTGAGCTTCACATCCGAGCGCCTTAATCCGTTTTCGTCTGCGAAGCGACTCGGCCTAGGCTTCATCGGCTGCTGGCGCGACGTGCAGTAAAACGTAGCGGCCCCGTTTCCCGCTGTTTGTTTCACGTTGTTCTCTGCACTGATCATCGGCAAGCAGACTCCTTTCCTGGCAGGTTCTGTTGCAACAAGGAAGCCATTTATCCCTCAATGAAAGAGGGGTAAGCTTCACGTGCAGGCAAAGCGGTAGCCATGCATACAGCCCGATTAAGGATATCTGCGTGAGGCAAGCTCGGCGAGGTATCCCCGATCTATCTCTATCCACAAGTTGTCGTGCCAGAAGTGCGCCGAGACGCGCATTTCGTTTAAGCGACTTAGCAGGAGATTCAGTTGATTGTTGTTCTAGGCGCGATGGATGCAGAAATTACCGAATTTCTGTCTGTCATGAGAGAGCGGAAAACTTCCATCTGGCAAGGGATTGAGGAGCACCGGGGCTTGATCGATGGTCACAGTGTGCTGATCAGCAAGACCGGCGTCGGCAAGGCTATGGCGGCGATGCGTACGCAGCATTTCATTGATAAGGTGAGCCCGTCTGCGCTGCTGTTTACCGGTTTAGCAGGCAGTCTGAAGCTCTCCATCCGGATTGGCGACACCGTTATCGGACGTGATTTGATTCAGCATGATCTGGAAAGCAAGGTGTTGGGTTTGCCGCGTGGTCAGATCCCATATAGCGATATCCGTTTCTTGTACCCGGACCCTGCTTTGCTGGCGTTAGGGAGCAAGTATCAGGCGCGAGAGGGCTGTGTGCACCTGGGCCGCATTTGCACCGGAGATCAGTTCATTACGCACCGCGAGATGAGCAGCCATGCCTATCTGCACAATGAACTGGCCGGTGACGCTGTGGAGATGGAAGGCGCTGCTGTAGCCTTGGTGTGCACGCTGAACCAGGTTCCATGGCTTGTTGCCAGAACGATCTCTGATATGGCCGACGAGGACGCTGTTTCTAGCTTCGAGGAGGTCCTTCCGCGCGCAAGCCACAACAGCCTGGCATTCGTGCAACACATGCTGCGCGGTCTTTCCTGCTTGCCAGCCTGAGCTCTCTGCCTCAGCCGAGCCAAGTCGAGCACCTTCTGGGCTCGGCTTGGCTTTGTGACTGAACGCTCACTTGACGGCGATTACGACCGTTCCACGGGCGATAACGCGTTTGACATCCCAGAATTCCACACCGTTGAACTTCTCCTTGGAAGCCAGCGAGAGGTGCATAACGCGACCACCGTATGTATGAGGTTGTTTGGTAGCCAAGTTGATGAAGTCATAAATTGGCGTTGACTTGTTAATAGTGCCCGGATCCAGGGTAAGGCTATAAACTCCATTGACGACGGGTATTTCACCTTGTCCCAATATGGCGCCCGGCATCAGCAATACGTAACGCACTGAGGCGGCAGACGACTTGCCAGTGACGACAAGCTTTTCCGAAAGCTTGAAAGTAGAAATGGTTGGCATTTCAACCGTCAGCCCGGGCGCGCCACTTGGGCGCATCGAACTTGCTACGTAGAATTCTCCACCTTCCGTCGGTAAACCGGGCATTCCGCCTGTGTGTTCCTTCCCGCTAGAGTCTGTCCACTTTCCTGATACGGCGAAACGATACACGCCAGCGTCCACCAGCTTGAATGCGGTGGGGGAGAGCCACGAGCCTTCGTTGCTCGCAACGGCCTCGGCGGTACCCATGCTGGTCCACGTGTCTCCCTTGAGTTGATCGACCTTCAGGTTCAGCTTGGCTGGTAGCAAGGGGTCAATCTGCATCCCTGGCTTGAAGGTGTATCCCTCCGCGACAACGGTACCAGGACGGAAACCTGCGATGAAGAACCGGGCTTTTGCGCCTTTGGAGCCGATAATGTCTTCGGTGCCCGCTGCAACAATCCGATTGTTGTTGCTTCCCTTTGGCAGGATCGCGCCAGACGCGAGGTAGCCAGCATACTCAGGTGTCTGCCCGTTTTCCTGAACGACAACGCCACCAAAGAATCGATACAGGTCACCTGGTAGGTCTCCATTGGAAGACGCGCCGACCTGTCCGCCAAAACCGTTCGGTGAGGTTGCCCAGTACGGGGCCATCGTGTCGCCATCAGAGACGATGAACCTGCCCATGAATCCGGGGCGTGCTGCCGCGCCGTAGTAGTACTGCTTGTGGGTGATGTACTCGGGGAACATGTGCGGCGACAGGCCGTTCGACGTCCGGATATACAGGTTAGTGACGCCGAGGCCGGAAAGACGTGTGTCCCAACTGGTCGAGGGACTGGCCAGTCTTTCGTAGGTCAGCACAGGCTCAATCTTGTTCATCGCGACAGTTTCGTCATTCGCGATCAAGAGCATGTCACCCGCGTTATAGGGAAAATTGATGTGCTCGAAATGTCTTCCCCCAGCGGTGTCAACATAACCTTCGGTCTTGGTCTCGCCGCGATCGACGTATTGCTTTGTGCCCGGAATGTAGAGCTTCTTGCCCCGAGCAGCAATGCTGGGATTTGCGACAGGGTATATTACGCCGGCGTGCCGCATAACACAGACCCATAGCGTTCCGCCCGAGTCTGTATGAGTCGCCACGATTTTTGCGTGGTACTCGCCAGGTGCGGTGAATTCAACCTGTTTCATACCTTGTGTTGCCCCGTACAGACCATAGGGCGAAGCTTGCCCGGACTCGGTAAACGTTTGCTTAGACGCAGGGTTGCTGTTTGGGTACACCGTTGTGGTGATGCTTATGTCTGCCGGAACCGCCGGGAAGAACGCGATTTCTCTGCCGTACTTGTACCCGACCGGATAGGCCATACCTTGGAACGTTGCCGTTGCCATGGTCATCCGGCGAGCGATCCACACGTGGTAGGTGCCGCCGCCTTCGTACCGCCGTCCAGTGATGTCCTTGATCCACCCCTTGACGACAAGGGTGTACTTGCCTTGCTTGCTTGGCTTCCAAGCTGTGTAGGCTGCATTTCCTGTCGTTGGACCATGGTTCGACGAAGTAGACTTGCCAGTGATTTTTGCAGTCGGGAGTTGCGTCGTGACGCCGTCTGGTCCGGTAATTGAGCCCGAAAGCTCCCCGCTGCTCCAGTTCCACCTGATATTGCCGCGGGGGTCGACAGCATCGACCGGAAAGGTGGGCTCAATCCGGTATGTTCCACCCGGAGACAGCACAAGCTCATCATGAATCAGATTCTTCTGCGACAGGGCGAAACGATGGCTGTCTTCATCGGCAACGGCTCCACTGTAGCCATTTGACCCATAGTCATGAAGAATCGTCCAAGGAATGCGTGCCTGGATGGTTGTCGCGTCGATAGTCTGATTCGCGAAGTTCTTTCCGCTGGCAGGAATGATATTCGAGTAGATGTACGAGCCAACGCTAGGCGAGAACGGGCGGTTCCCGAGCGTGCTCCGTTCAAGGTTGTAAATCCCCGACCAACGGCCTGTGGCGCTGTCCTGCTTGGCCCATTTCGCCTTGAAGCCGAAGTCGACACGGATCCGGTAGAGCCCCGGGGGCAGGTCTGCCGGGAGCTTGGGCTGAGCCGTGAATGTAAGGTTGGCTGCACTCCCAGTTAACGCTCCATTCGGAAGTGGCAGCTCAATCAGTTCGTCGACTGGTGTCCGGAACGGGTAGCCAAACCGATTGGTAATCACCCCGATTGATCCCCCTTCAATCGCCAATCCGGTGGGAGTCAGCAAGGTGGAGAATCCCTGATCCGCCGCATGCCTCGCCCAGCCGGTGGAATCAAACGCTCGTTCAGCGGTGACGAGCATGACCATCTTGTCGACGTATCCAGCTGGTGAGTTCGCTGCTTTAAGATAGCCAGCACTTAGGCTGATGCTCCCGGTTACGTTAAGTGTCTGCCCGGGAACCAGCGTGCTTTGAGCGACCGCTATGCTTGCATTCCAGGAGCCAAATCCGCCGGTGCTCGTAACAGGGCCGTCTGGTCCGCCGCTTGAGGATGATGAGCTTGACGAGCTGGAACTGCTCGACGATGAACTGCTCGACGAGCTGCTTGATGAGCCGGTGCCGCTTGAAGAGCTTGAGCTAGTGGAGGAGCTTCCTGGAAGCGTAAGCAAACTCAGGCCGCGTGACTGCGGCGAAACGTTACCTGCAGCGTCGCGTGCTGCCACCGCAAACAGATAAGTTGTTCCTGGCTGAAGGTCTGTGGCGACATAGCTTCTTACGTCCCCCCCTACAGTCGCTACCAATACGCCATTTCGGTAGATATCGTACGAGCTGACACCTGTGTTGTCGGTAGATGCCTGCCATGAGAACGCTGCAGTGTTGGCGGTCGTCGAGCCTCCGGCGCTCAGAGACGGAGTGCTCGGGGCTGTTTTATCTTGCGCGGCCGTGGATGTCTGAGTTTTAACGACAGTCTCTATGCTCGGCGCAGAGATATTGCCCTTCGCATCAACCGCGATTACGGTGTAGTGATAGGTCGTGTCTGGTACACAGCTACCGTCAAGGTAGCTCAACCGGTCTTTACCCGTGACGCCTACTTGGGAGCCGTCACGAAGAATTCTGTACTCGGACACGGCAACGTCGTCAGTGGCGGCTGTCCAACTGAGCGCGACGCTGGTGGACGTCGATCCGCCGATCTTTACGCTGCTCGGCGCAGTAGGCGGGGTTGTGTCGATAACAACCTCGTTTTGACCTTCCGGAGCAGTGTTTCCTTGTGGTGCCTCAGAACTTCCGCCGCCGCCGCATGCTGCGACGAGACAGCAGAATATGGATAGCGATATCAGACCCTGAAGACGCGAAGACATGGCGTTGCCCCTTAACTCAGTACACAGAAAGTGAGAAAAATCGTGCAATCGAGGAATCTCCTGTTCAATTTGACAGGTGAATTACCGAAAAGCCATGCCGACTGTCGGGGCTTTTGTTTTGGAAGTTGATATAACTATTAAGGGATAACAATTAACGTCAGTTGTCTGAGGTGCTCGGGTCGTAGGGACGCCGAATGTAAACAATCTGCGTGGATCTCGCCCGTGGCTCGCCGGGCGCGGCATTCGGCGAAGGGCAGGCTGTGATGGCCCAAGCAATTTCGGTGTTGCGGCGCTATCGCATGTGACGATATTTGTCAGCCTCATGCGCTAAACGCGTTGGCGATGACATTTTTTGACATCTGAATTTGCTGCACCACTCTTGAGGATAGTCAAATTCTCGGCGGACCCTCCGTCGGTCAATGAGAGATCAGAATTATTTTTCTATTTCTTTCGTATTGTTTTTCCGTCTGTCACAAACCTCGCTGTAGCCGCCCTGAGCGGGCGTAGCAATTGTTGCTTCGAGTCAGGCGAGGAATGCGTCTATGATCCCGGCTTCATGAGCTCCGTTTGCATGCAATGAAAGTCATTCCTGAAGTGGCGGCGACTGACGAGACCCTGAGGAGACTGCGCCAGCGCATTCACGCGCATCCCGAATTAGCCTATGAAGAACATCTCACCTCGGCACTCGTCGCTGATTCCCTGCGCTCGTGGGGCATAGAGGTGCACTGCGGGATAGGTGGGACAGGCGTCGTAGGCGTTGTCCGCGCAGGAACGTCGTCGCGCATGATCGCCTTACGTGCTGACATGGACGCGCTGCCGATTGTCGAAGCGAACACGTTCGAACATCGATCGCGCGTGCCGGGTGTAATGCATGCCTGTGGTCACGATGGCCACACGGCCATGTTGCTTGGGG
Source organism: Uliginosibacterium sp. (assembly GCA_016718265.1). Taxonomy (GTDB): domain Bacteria; phylum Pseudomonadota; class Gammaproteobacteria; order Burkholderiales; family Rhodocyclaceae; genus Uliginosibacterium. The sequence continues at coordinate 62,852 of JADKDZ010000011.1, forward strand.
CTGCGGAGTATCTTGCTGCGACCCGCGCGTTCGATGGATCGGTCGTGCTGATATTTCAGCCCGCTGAAGAAGGCAAAGGAGGCGCCGCAGCAATGATAGCTGATGGCTTGTTCGAGCGGTTTCCGGTACAAGCCATATTTGGTCTGCACAACTGGCCCGGGATGGAGGCTGGTCGTTTTGGTATTGCCCCGGGTCCCGTCATGGCCAGCGCGGATCGTTTTGATATCGTTGTGAGTGGAGATGGTGCGCATGCGGCGATGCCGCATCAAGGTACCGATACGATTCTTGCTGGAGCGCAACTTGTGTCGGCGCTGCAACGTGTGACTGCTCGCGGCATTGATCCGCTGGATTCGGCGGTACTCTCCGTGACCTCATTTCGGGGGGGAGATGCTTACAACGTGATGCCGGCCCGTGTTGACTTGTGCGGTACGGTTCGCGCTTTGAGCCACACAACACGCGACTTCGTGATCGCAAGCGTCCATAAGATCTGCGATGGAATCGCGCATGCAAACGACGTTCAGATCGATTTGTCGTGGCGTGGCGGGTATTACCCGGCGACAGTCAATACTCTCCGTGAAGCGGAAATTTGTCGGCGCGCTGCGGAGAGCGTTGTCGGGGCGCCAGGGGTGGAATGGGCGCCGCCGCCCAGTATGGGGTCCGAAGACTTTTCATTTTTTCTGGCACACAAGCCTGGGTGCTACGTCTGGCTTGGGAACGGCCCAACGCAAGGGGGCTGTGTATTGCACAATCCGGCGTACGACTTCAATGACGAGTTGCTGACGATTGGGGCGAGTTATTGGGTCCGACTGGCTGAATCCTTACTGAATAAGGTGTAGAAGATGCGATTTTTTCTTTCGATATCGGTGCTGGCAGTCAGTGTGTTAGCAGGTTGCGCGTCACCAGGCAGTACATCGGGCGTGGCGTTGGATGGTACGCCTGGTATGTGTTATCGCGACAGTTGCTGTGGACAAGCAAGCGCGCTGGCGTTTGCACCACACCGCCTTCGCTGCGAAGCCCTCGCGGCAGAGAAAACCGGGCTACTGCGTGAGGCAGAGAAAGGTTTTTCTGAGGTACTCCGACAGACGCGAACGCTTCCAGAGGAGAACCGTCGGGGTGCTCAGGAGGTGTTTTGCCTTGCCTTGATCGATGCAGCGCGTGTCTCTGATACGTTAGGAGATCTGGGGCGCGCGATCAGTTACTATGCCGATGGCGTGCGTGAGTGCGCCAACACCTACGGTGCTGCGAGCGGCGAAGTGGCCCGCGCGAGAATCGGCCTTGCCAACATGCAGATCGATACGGGCAGACTGGTTGAAGCAAGTGCCGGTCTTCAGTTGCTTCTTGAAATATCTCGTCAGCATCAGAACAGAGGCGTGCGGGCAGCCGCTCTTGATGCAATGGGCCGGTTGGAGGATAGACGTGAAGAGCATAGTAAGGCACGCGCGCTGTTCAAGCAGGCACTTGATATCCAGAATCAGGAGTTTGGGGAGCGCAGCATCGAAGCTGGCTATACGATGATGCATTTGGGGGACAACGCCATGATGCTTCGTGGCTGGGTCGATGCTCGCGGGTGGTACATGCGCGCCTTGGATGTGTTCGAGCTCGGAATCGGCAAACGTAACCGCTACTACGTAAATACCAAGACGGCCTTGGCCGCGGCATTTCTGCGCGACAGGCGCTACGACGCCTTGCCGCCGCTCTATGAGGATTTGCTAGTACTGAGTCGGGAAGTCTTTGGCGCCAGAAGCGAGGAGTACGCGGGAACACTGAATGACGCTGCTGCCTACCAGTACATGCAAAAACAATACCCTGCGGCGTTTGAGAAATTCAAGTTGGCCGCAGAGATTCGACGGCAAGCTATGCCTGGCAGCATGTTGCTTGGCTGGACGGATTTGAACGCAGCCAAAACGAGACTGGAATTCAATCATTGCGGTCTTGCGCGCCCGATGTTGATTGAGGCGCAAGACATCTTGACTCAACAACGCCAGAGCTCCTCGCCTGACCCCGAACTGGCGGAATACAGTGCTGAATTTGCGCGGGTGGCGAAGCTCTGCGCTGCGCGCCCCGAGCCTATCTCTGCGCCTCCCGCCAAGCCAAGGTTGAGAACAAAGAAAAAGTGAGGCAGGTGTGCCTCAATTAATTCTCCGCGGGCGGGAATTCCCACGCAAATTGCTGGTCATTGAGCTTTTGGCCCGGTTTCAGGAAGGCGTTTGATGGCGGACTTTCGGCTGATAGCACGCATGCTGTGGCGTGACCTTCGCGCTGGCGAACTGACGCTCCTGGTGCTTGCGCTGCTACTGGCCGTGGCAGCGTTGAGCAGCGTCGGGTTTCTGGCTGATCGCGTCGAGCTCGCGCTCAAACGTGACGCTGTGCAACTGATGGGAGGTGATCTCCTCGTTACATCGGATCATCCAATTCCATCTGGCTTCGTTCAGAAAGCCACGGCGTTCGGTTTGCGTCACACGCAGACGCTCACCTTCAACAGCATGGTGAGCACAGAAGGGGCCGCAGAGCTCGCTGCTGTCAAGGTTGTAGAACAGAACTATCCGTTGAGGGGCAGTATTCAGCTTGCGCCGGGGCTTCGCTTGCCGGGCAAATCTGTCGTACGTGGGCCAGCCCAGGGGGAAGCATGGCTTGACGAGCAACTGCTCAATGCCCTGCAAAGAAAGCCCGGAGAGATGGTTGAGCTTGGTTACTTGCGGCTGCGGGTTGCTGCTGTAATTACTTACGAATCAGATCGCGGCATGGCTTTCTCCAGTTTTGCGCCAAGAATCATGATCAGTGCGCAAGACCTTGCCGCCAGCGGCCTGATCCAGGAGGGCAGCCGCGCCCGTTATCGTTTGCTTCTTGCCGGAGATTTGGCTGCGGTTGAAGCGTACGAGCAGTGGGCAAAAGAGCGTGTAGGGCGCGGAGAGACTTTGGAAAGCCTGGATAACGCGAGGCCAGAAATCCGCAGCGGGATGGAGCGTGCCAGCCGGTTCTTGCGTCTTGTTGCGATGCTCGCGGTCATACTGGCGGCGATTGCAATAGGTTTGTCGTCAAGGCGCTATATGCACCGGCACTCCAGCAGTTGCGCGGTCATGCGCTGCCTGGGTGCACGGCGTAGTCAGTTACTGAAACTGTACCTGGGCGAGTTTCTACTGTTGGGTCTTGCAGTGGCGGGCCTTGGGGCCGTGGCAGGCTTTTTTTTACAGTTTGGATTGGCCGTGGTCGTGCGCGATTTCGTGTCGATTGAGTTGCCACTTCCCGGTGCGACGCCGGTGTTGCACGGCCTGCTCGTAGGGGTTGTACTGATGCTTGGGTTTGTCGCTCCTCAGTTGCTGAAGCTCGTTGAAGTATCGCCGATCAGGGTGCTTCGCAGAGAATGGCGCACGGTGCAAGCATCCAGTGTTGGAGCATGGGTATTTGGTGCGGGGGTGCTGGCGGGATTGATGTTCTGGCTGGCTGGCGAGTGGGTGCTTGGCGGGATAGTGGTAGGTGGTTTTGCGGCCGCGATTGTGGTGTTTCCGGGCTAGCATGGGCTGCTTTAGAGGGTTTGGGCCGCCTGCATATTGCGGCGAGTTGGGGCGTTCGGTATGGATTCGCCAGCCTGCGGCGGCGTCGATCCAGCAGCGTGGTGCAGATTGTTGCACTGGCGCTCGGTGTGACAGCACTGTTCTTGCTGTCGTTTGTCAGTCGGGATCTGATGACCAGTTGGCAGGGAACCATTGCGCCAGACGCGCCAAATCGTTTTGTCATTAATATCCAGCCTTCGCAAAAAGGCGCGCTAGAGTTGTGGTTGGGGCAGCATGGGTTGGCGTCGGTCGCGCTGCAGCCCATGGTCCGCGGGCGCTTGGTGAGCGTGAATGGCAAGCCGGTTTCAGGCAGGAGTTACGTGGAAGAGCGCGCCCGTAATCTCGTTGAGCGCGAGTTCAACCTCTCATGGGGTTCTCTGCTGCCGCAGGAAATAGCATATTGGAGGGACGTGGCACGGCGAGCGTAAGGATGCAGTGTTCTCGATGGAACACGGCGTGGGGCGGTCCTTGGGCATTCGTCTGGGCGACGCTGTTGTCTTCAATGTTGGCGGCAGCATGGTAAGTGGGAAAATTGGCAGCATCCGCAAGCTCGACTGGAACTCTATGCGGGTGAATTTCTTTTTCACAGCGGCACCGGGCCTACTGGATAGTGCCACAGGCGAGCTACATCCACGAGTTTCCATCTCTTTCTCCCAACGAGGCTGATCGGATTCGCGCGCTCGTGGCCGCTTTTCCCAGACTTGACCGTCATCGATGTCAGCGCTGTGATCGAGCAGGTGGAGAAAGCGAGTAAGCGCCTGATACAGCTGGTTCAGTTCGTCTCCCTGTTTGCGCTTGTTGCGGGCGTGGTCGTATTGCTGGCTGCTCAGCAAAATACGCACGACGGGCGGAGCCTATGAACTGACCGTGCTGAGAGGTCTCGGCGCTCGGAATCGCCAACTCAGATTCGCTTTGCTGGCAGAACTTGCGGTGCTGGCCTCGCTTGCGGTTGTATTCGCCGCCATCGCAGCGCACGTGTTGGGCTTTGTGCTTGCGCGGTATGTGTTTGAAACAAACTATGCTCTTGACGGGCTACGACTTGCGGGTGCGGTACTGGTACTTAGCGCGGTGATTACTGGCATGGCTTGGCCAGGCGCGCGTCGCGCAATGCGGGGCACGGTATCAGAAGCATTGCGGGAAAATGAGGGCGGCGCATCATGAAAAAGCTGATTCTCGCCTACCGGGATGCTATTCAAAGCTTGTTTACGCCGGGCGTGTTCTGGCATCTTTGCTGGCCGGCATTCGTCTCGGTTCTCACCTGGGCAGGGCTGTTGTGGTTTGGCTGGACACCGGCAGCTGAGGCTTTGCGCGATGTGCTGCACTCCATACCAAAACTCGGCGAATGGCTGAGCGGGGGCTGGACCGATGTGGCCGTGTTGGCAGCGCTGAAGCTACTCGTGCTCCTGGTCTCTGTCCCGCTCATATTCTTGCTGACTGTCGTATTGGTTGCGTTGTTTGCCTTGCCAATGATTATTGATCGCGTGGCCAGGAAGGAGTACGGCGACGTCGAATTGCGCAGGGGCGGCTCGCTCACTGGCAGCGCGTTCAACGCTCTTAAAGCCGTGGCGATGCTTGCTATAGCACTTCTCGCATGCCTTCCGCTGTTATTCGTTCCGGGGCTGAGCGTTGTGACGCTGATTCTGGTCTCCGCCTGGTTCAACGTACGTTGTTTTTGTTATGACGCTTTGATGAATCACGCTGACAAGTCCGAGATGCAAGACTTGCCTCGGATGCATCGTTGGCAACTCGCAGGGATCGGAATTGTTGGCAGTGCGTTGGGCGTCATTCCGGTTCTGAACCTGTTGGTCCCGATCATCAGCGGTTTGGCTTTTACGCACTATCTGCTAGATGCGTTGCGCGACCAACGCATGCAGCGTCGCGGAGCTTGATAAATGGAGAGCGCGGTGAATTTTCGTCTTTTGATCATAGGCGACGAGATTTTGTCAGGAAGGCGCCAAGACAAGCACTTGGCAAAGGTGATCGAGTTACTGGCTGGACGTGGGCTTCGTCTGAGCGCGGCAAGTCTGATCGGCGATGACAGATCGCGCTTGGTCTCGACACTGCGGCAATCTTTTGCCAGCGGTGATATTGTATTTTCATTTGGAGGTATTGGCGCGACGCCCGACGATCATACGCGCCAATCAGCTGCGCTTGCGGCCGAAAAGCCCTTGATTCTCCATCCTGATGCTGAACGGGAAATTCGTATTCGGTTTGGCGCGGAGACGACCGAACACCGTCTTGAGATGGGTCGATATCCTCTCGGGAGTGAGATTATTCCGAATCCGTACAATCGAATTCCTGGGTTCTCATATGCAGAGCATCATTTTCTGCCGGGGTTTCCTGAGATAAAGCGCCCGATGATGGAGTGGGTTCTCGATCACAAGTACCGCCATCTTCATCACGCTCACGCGTGGGCTGAAGAATCGATAGCGGTAATTGAAGCGCACGAGAGCAAGATCGTCGACATCATGGAACGTCTTGAGTCTGTGCATGGTGTGACAGTATTCAGCTTACCGCATCTCGGAAGTAGGGCTTTGCGCGCACATATTGAGCTTGGTGCGAAAGGGGCCCCGGAGGCAGTTGCGTCGGCGATGGCGGAGATGCGCGCCGAACTCTCAAAGAGAGGGCAAGCATGGAGTGAGGTGGTGGACTTGCACCCCAATTGAGCATGAAAAAACCCGCAGTCGGCGAGACTGCGGGTTGAAAAACCCCGGCAGTTGCGGCCGGGACCCGATGACTGGGAACAGCGGTTACGCGGCCTTCTTGCTCTTGATGGGCGCGCCGGAATTCACTGCCTTTACGGTTGCATCCGTTGCTGCGGCGACGTTCGCTTCGGTCAGTTCGACGACTTGCTTGGCCGCCTTGCTCATGCTGTCGTAGGCAGAGTTGGCAGCAGCAATGGCCGATTTGACGGCAGCGACGGCGACATCAGAACCAGCCGGAGCAGATTTAGCAGCCTTGTCGAGCGCCGCGCTCAGATTCTTGTTGGCTTCGCCCATCTGCGATTCCAGTATCTTTGATACTTCACCTTGAATCGATGCGGTGATTTCATAGACGCTGCGGCCATAGGAGACAAGCTTCTCAATCGTCGGCTGTGCGATCGCAGTCTGCAGCGAGACTAGTTCTTGAACATCTTTCGCACCCATAAGGGTCTTAGTGTTTGCGACGCTGTCTTCCAACAGGGTGCGTGCCGTATTGAGGTTCAGCGTAGCAAGTTTCTCTATGCTGGCGAACGCTGTGTTTGCCAAGGTGAGGATGGATTCAACGTTAGCTTTGTTGGCGGCCGAGATTTGCTCGGGAGTTGTAAAGGTCATGCTTATCTCCTGGTATTAATGAATGGTCGGCCGCTCGGCCGGCATTTGACTTCGTAGCGCTGAATGCCAGTAATTGATGCGGTGCACAACTTGATTCTACGAAATACACATCCGAAGTCAAGTGCAAATGCGGCATTGCAACAATAATTTCATGTTTTGCAAATTATTCATGATAAACAATGCTTTAACGCTGTGCTGCTAGATTTGCCGCGTGCGCAATTGTCTGCTTAAGGTTAGGCGCTCCGCAATATGCTCGCATGGGCAGATCACTAAAGGATGCGATGGTGCTGCGATGCGCCATGGGCGCTGCAGCCGGAGTATGTTGTTTGCGCGGTCCAGATGCGCTGAAAGGCATTGGACTTTTGTCTTGCGCGTTCTTTCGAGTCAAAATACTGCATGCTTGATATCGTTTTATACCAGCCTGAGATCCCCCCAAACACCGGCAATGTCATTCGTCTTTGTGCAAATGTAGGTGCGCGTCTTCACCTGATCGAGCCTCTCGGCTTTGATCTAACTGAAAAGTCTTTGCAGCGGGCAGGAATGGACTACGCGGAGTTGACCATCGTGTCGCAGCATCGCGGCTGGAAGGAGTGCGCCGTAATGTTGGCCGGGCGCCCGTTCTATTTTCTGAGCACGCGTGGCACCCGCCGTCTGGACGAAGTGAGGTTTGAGCGAGATGCAGTGCTTGTTTTTGGGCCGGAGAGCCGCGGACTTCCCGCTGAACTACTGGCGTCGGCCGATCCCAATGCCAAGATCAGGCTTCCGATGATGCCAGGTTGTCGTAGCCTGAATTTGTCCAATACGGTCGCTGTTGTCGCCTATGAAGCATGGCGGCAGAACGGTTTTCAGGGAGGGCTGTAAGGCCGTAAGTGCTTCACGTGCCGCTCGAGTTGTGCCGCCACGTCACGACGAACGAGTACAAAGCGGTGAGCAGAAAGATGTCAAAGGCGGGGCCGAAGACTATGAACAAAGTTGGCATCGTCAGCCGAGACAAGTACGCAATGAGTTGTGCGTGCGCCACGAGCTTGATTGGCAGTGTGACGATGAAAAAGCCCCATATAAGGAGAATGCCGAAAATCCGATGCTCGTGATCGCGCTCGATGATTGCATGGGTCAGAGCCATCAAGATCGGCAGAGCAATGATCAATCCGATTGTAAAAATCGAAAGCCATCGAGTGTGGTCCGCGATGCTATAGGGAAAAGCATCGGGAATCAGTGCTGTCAGGATGGTGGTCGCCAAATGAATCCCTGCCACCGCCATAGCGGTCGCTCGAAATGGCGGGTGCAGCACAATACGGGCCACTGCAAGTATCGTGAGAGCCCCGGCTGCGTGCCACAGATACGCAGATGCGGTCAGTTGCTGATCGCTAGGGCTGGCAAGGAAGGGGACTCGATTCAGCACGCTGTGCAAAGTAAGTTCCAACTGTAGCCACTCGATCAGGGCGCTGGTGACGTGCATCCAGAATTTGTTGATCAAAGTAAGCAGCGCGCAAATCGTTGCCGTGAGCGTTACGGTAACGAGCAGCGTATGCGTAATAGGCTTCAAATTGTCGCGAATCACGGCGCGTACCGTTGACTGCCGCAGTTTGGTGCCATGTGCCTGTGCCTCGCCGTGCTCTGCGGTGCTGTTTCTGGTCATCAGTACTGTGGCTTTGGTGGTCATGAGCGGATTGCCGTTTTAGTCCCTATTCTTGTAAGAACACATCGCCCCGGCTTGTTGCCCAGACCGTGCCGTGGGCAATGCTTCCTTCAGCGATTCTCAGTAGTGGTGCGGTGACGGTGCTTGGTTGCTCCATAGTGCCAACCTGGCAGCGGGTGTGCACGACAATACAGGCTTTGGCCACGATGGGGCCGCTCAATTGGCAACCCTCAAAAATCGTAATGTTGCCGTCGCAGAAGATGGCACCTTCGACGCGTGAGTAAGCTCCGATGATCAGATGCTTTCCTGCGCGGATATTGCCGATAACACGACACTCATTCCCGATAACCAACTTGTCGGTTGCGATCAGGTCGCTCTTCACCACGTGGTTATCTGGCACGCTCAGTCGGCGTCCCGGTTTAGGCGCTTCTGGCGATTTCTCTGGCGAGAACCGTCCCACGATTTCAGTCTCGATCGACTTGATAAGTGCTTGTCGGCCGAATGAAATCAGTGGTGCGCTCAAGTGCTCAAAGCGTGCGCGACGCGCAAGTGAGATTTCTACGCCCGCGTTGGCCCAGCCTTTGACACACGCGCTCTCTGCGATGTCGATGCGGCGATCAGAGCGAACCCATCTTGTCACGCGTGCTTTTGAGTTGATCGCGATATCGCGTAGCGAGAGCACCGCCTTGACCATCGTGCTATGGCCGATATTGATTTTGCCCTCCGCGAAGATCTCACGTTCGCAAATCAGCTCTCCCGGGATATCCAGGTGGCCGGTCGCCACCACCATGGCACGAAGTCTTTGTATGCCTTGTGGAATCTCAGTCGCCAAATGGTTGTTGATTCCAAGAACGATGTAACTACGTTTGCTCTCGGTCTCTCCATGCAGGGTCCCCTGTGTTCGAGCGAGGTTCAAAAGGTTCCCAAACTGGCGGGCTATCAGGTGCCTGAAAGTCTCACACTGAGACGCAGGGGGGAATGGCGCCTCTTGAGGGGGGGCACGGTTTGGTGCTTGTTTCAGGGTTCGTAGTGCGGGCAACAAGGGCAGGACGAGGGCAACAAACCCCATTAACCCAAAGGCTATGGCGGCGTACGAAGCTGCGCTCATGTTGCTTCCTCAGGACGAGCGAGTGTCGGAGCACTTGAATCCCGCTGCCGCTGTTTGGGCGGGCGAATTCTCATTAGGTCGCGACACCCCTCAACCATCCGGTCAACGAAGCTGATACATGCAAACGGCAACAAACGAATCTCTTCGCGCAAGCCTGCCATGCGGGCAGCTGCGACAATGCTGAAGGCGGGTTTGGGATGGCCGAGCGGGTCAAAACTGGTGGTTGCGCACAACACGATCGCCAAGCCCCCGAACAGAATATCGCCCATGGCGTATAGAAGCAGTGCCGACGTCAGGCTGCACAGCCAGATCAAGGGAAGGGCTGCTGCAAAGAAGGCCGCACCGCCTTGGACGCGGGCACCGCGCTGATAACTGCGTGCGAGTGCCAACGGAGCCAAACGGAGGGCTTGAAGGGTGATCGACGGGTGTAGCCGTGGAGATCGAATCGTGTCACGCGACATATGCGGTTCGGGGCTGTGGATGTCCGCCAGAAGCACGGTTTGCCAGCCATTGCGGATCAGCTCCAGTACGACGCTTGCCCCATCCGGTGTCAATTGTGCACCGTGTACTTCTATCCGTTTGTATGCCGAGCGGCGTAGCGCGCGAATACGCGCTTTGCCGCACAGCATGAGGTCGACCGAGTCTGACTGCGTGGCGAGCAGGACGTCGGCGTGGTCTGCCAGAGCGATCAACCTTGTTGCGAGCTGGTTATGCGCCTGCCCCGGTATCGCTCGATTGAGTACTGCGCCGACAGCAGGGTCCAATAGTGGCGTAACTGCTTCTTTTAGCCAGACTCTTGGCACGGGTAAGTTCTGGTCAAGCACAATCAGCGCGGAGCCCGTGGACCGCGCAACTGCGGTCGGCAGGAGCGCTGCAAGGTCAGCCGCGTCTTCTTCAGGCTCTATCGCCATGGTTTGAACACGCTCGGGCAAGGCCTTGCCGAGGCGATGGATTGCATCTCTTACGCCCCAGTCCTCGACGCGATATGCAACGACAAAATGGATTCGCTCGGGCGGGTAGTCGAAGGGCAGGCTCTTCAGCACATCCAAGCGGTGCTCCTGCGTGGCTGCATCGCCTTTCGGTGTGACGAGAATAGTGATGACTGGCCAGTTGGCATGTTCCATGACCAACGGTTTGTGTTCGCGTCGCAGCCTGACAAGAATGACTCGCAGCCACTCCCGTGCGATGTGTGCGACCAAAAATACGCCTGTCACGAGCCACAGTACGCGCAGCAAGGCGACGAAGACGTCTCGTGCCTTCAGCAGTGGCGCCTTGTCCGCATTCTCGTTCTGGACGACTAAGGGCTTCGCCAGGTGATTGGCCGGCTTAGGATCGATTCTGATCGATATTTTCAGCGAGTTCTCTTCCGTTGCGGCAGGCTTCGCTTCCTTGGCGATTACCGCCGACTGCGTTGTCGAGGGCGGACGCAGGTGCTGTTCGAGCTTCAAGGAAAGGTCGAATCCCCCCGCTTGAACCAGCACAGGAATGGCCGCGTACACCAGGAAAAAGCTGACTTTCGGCCCCACTCGGCGAGCCAAGCCTCGTGCTTTCGATGTCTTCCTGCTGTCTAGGCTATGTGCGGGCATGGAAAAGAGGCTGAGGAAGAGGCAACGTTATTCAGGGTGTATTTTAGCCTGCTTTGCTCCACAGGTAGCTTACTCAATTTCGATATTGTCGATCAGGCGGGTGCTGCCGAGACGAGCGGCAGCCAACACAATTAGCGGATCTCCAGGTGCCGGCTCACCCAAGTCCTCTTGCCTTCTGATCGCCACATAGTCCGGCATCCAGCCATGTTCCTTAAGCGTATCTAAGCCGGATTGTTCGAGTTCAGAAAGGATACAGCCACCCGAGCGGATGCTTGCCGCGATCCCGGCAAGCAGGCGATATAGTCGCGGGGCCTCGCGCCGCTGCGATGCATTCAGGTATTGGTTTCGCGATGACAGCGCCAGGCCGTCCTCGCTGCGCACTGTCGGGCAGCCGACGACATCGACCGGCATGTTTAGCTCACGCACCATATTGCGGATGATCATGAGTTGTTGGTAGTCCTTTTTTCCAAGCAGGGCGGTATCTGGTTGGACAATGTTGAACAACTTCGCTACCACTGTGGCAACACCACGGAAGTGGCCGGGGCGATACGCGCCCTCAAGTATGGCGTCGTGTTCCACTGCGGGAGCAACGTTGTAGCGTTGCGGTTGCGGGTAAAGCTCACTCTCGTTGGGGGCAAACAGGTGGTCGACACCGACGGCCTCCAGCAATGCGCAGTCGCTATCGAAGCTGCGTGGATAGCGATCAAAATCTTCGTTTGGCCCGAACTGAAGCCGGTTGACGAAGATGCTGCTGACGACAATATCCCCATGCGCGCGCGCGCTGCGCATGAGACTCAGGTGTCCCTCATGGAGGTTGCCCATTGTTGGGGCGAACGCAATGCGTCCGGTTGTGCTGAGTGCTGCCCGAAGGCTTGCTATGCTGCGGTGGATATACATAGGTTTCTATGGATACAGAGAGGTAGCGGTCGAGGATGCACGAGTTAGTGGGGCGTGGCAAATCCTCGTTACGCTGACGCTTTTTAGTAGCCTGGCAGGCCTCAGATTCCGCGCGCTACTGTGAGCTAAGTCGCATTGACTGGCTCGCGCTTATCAACACGCTAGACTTACGTGTTGCGGAGCGCCCCATGAAGGTCTGTGATCGCCAGCCGAACGGCTAAACCCAGAAACAGTGTCGCCGTGGCGGCTTCAAGCAGTTTCCGTGCTGATTGGTTGTCGCGTAGCTTTGCGCCAATCCAGTCCGCGCCCAACGCGATCACAACAAACACGACGCCAGTACAAGCTGCGAACAAAGTCCCCAGCATCGCCAACTGCAGCCAAACAGGCCAAGTGTCCGGGACGACAAACTGTGGCAGAAAGGCTAGGAAGAAGATGGCAACCTTCGGGTTGATCGCGTTTGAGATGAGTCCGCGCTTGAAATGTGTCCGCGCCAGATTGCTTGCGCTCAGTACCCCATGCGCAGACGCCACGCGTTGGGGGTCGAGCATGCTCCGGAGTGTCTGGTACGCCATCCAGCACAGATAAGCTGCGCCACAATACTGTGTCAGGCGAAGCGCAGCGGGTGACGCCGTGATCAAAGTGGAGACACCCGCGGCCGCAAGCAAGGTGTGGTTCAGGCAGCCGACGGCGCAGCCTGCCGCAAAGCCGACCGCGGCACGTCTTCCTGTCGACATGCCGAGGCTGAGCACGCCGAGGTTGTCAGGCCCTGGCGCCAAGGCGAGCAGGAGCGCTGTTGGTACAAACAGCAGAAACTGCTGCGGAATCATCTCACTTCCGCAAGAACACGCTCTGCGGATAGTTCTGCTTCAATACGCGCGAAGCGTCGTCACGCAAGTCTGGCATTTTCAAGCGCTCATAGCCTTCAACCATCAACGCCAGAGCCTCTTCGGTCGAGCGTGACCCCGGGAATGTCTTGAGTACATGCTGTGCCCGGTTAACGGCCGCAAGCGGTGCGCGACGATTCATGTAGTAACGTGCCACCAGCAATTCATGTGCAGCAAGCGCATCGACGATCGTCACGATCTGCTTCTGAGCGTCCTCTATGTATATGCTATTTGGGAACTTTGCAATGATGTAGCGGAAGATATCGAAAGCCTCCTCCAAGCCCTTGGGGTCGCGTTCTGCGATCGGCTGTATCGGCGTAAGAAAGGAGGTAAACGAATCGCTACCCGCCGTACCGACCAGTGCCAGAGCCTTGAGGTAATACGCGTAATCAACTTTCGGGTGGTTCGGGTAGAGTTTGATGAAGCGGTCGCACGCTGCAATGGTCGAACCCTGATCTCCCGACTTGTAATGCACATGCGCGACATCAAGTTGAGCCTGCTGCGCGTAAACCCCATAGGGGTACCGCGCTTCCAGCTGTTCGTAAGACTTGATGGCAGCCTCATACGAGCCATTCTCTGCCTGTTCTTTCGCACTCTGATACATCGCCGCGGCGTCTCTCAGTGGCTCTTGCTCTTTCGCACCAAACCAGCTGCAGCTTGCCAAGCAAAGACACAGCGTGATCAGTAGAATGCGAGGGGTGAACTTGGACATTGCGACACCATTGGAATTCGATCCCGACGATTATAGCGGAAGCGACCCGTCTGTTTGCCTTCATGTTGAAACCAGTCTTGCTCACGCGGGGCTGAGGTTGGACGTGGTTATGGCGACGCTCATCCCAGAGCATTCCCGCAGCCGTTTGCAGGCGTGGGCGAGGGCAGGCCATGTGCGCCTTGACGGCCAGACCGCTGACGATCCCAAGAAGCGCTTGCGCGGGGGGGAGACGATTGATGTTGAGATCCAGGCGCTCGCGCCCGCGTCTGCCAGTACGCCTGAGAACATTCCTCTCGATGTTGTATACGAGGACGCCGCGATTCTGGTGGTGAATAAACCTGCCGGGCTGGTTGTGCACCCGGGTAGCGGCAACTGGAGCGGGACCTTGCTGAATGCGTTGCTGGCACATTGTCCTGACGCCGTCAATTTGCCGAGAGCAGGCATCGTGCACCGTCTCGACAAGGAGACGTCGGGCCTGATGGTGGTGGCCAAAACCCTGGCCGCTCAGACAGACCTCGTGCGCCAACTTCAAGCACGCACTGTCAAGCGCCATTACCATGCCTTTGCCTTGGGCTGTCTTAAGGAAAGCGGGCTGATTGATGCGCCATTGGGGCGGCATCCGACTCAGCGGACCAAGATGGCGGTTGTGCAGAGCGGGCGAGAGGCGAGAACGCACTTTAGACTTGTCGAGCGTTTTGCGAACGCCTGCTGGATTGAGTGCGTACTCGATACCGGACGCACGCATCAGATCCGGGTTCATCTTGCCTACATCGATCACCCCTTGTTGGGTGACCCCGTCTATGCTGGGCGACGCAAGATGCCGGAAGCGGCTTCCGGCTTCCGCCGTCAAGCCCTGCATGCCCACCGTCTGGGGCTGACGCACCCTGAGTCGCGGAAGCCGCTGCAGTGGGACGCCCCCATGCCGCAAGACATGCAGACTTTACTGAACGCGTTGCGGGCGACGATACCACCCGCTGCCCGCTGAATTACATCTGCCCGGAGAGCCGCTCTGGTATTGGTTCTCCGGCCTGCTTCATTTTAGCCCTGCACCTGGTCTTTCGGCTGCCGATCTGTCTCGGGTAATTTTCGTTTGTGCAGAAGTCGGGCAGGGGTGCCGATAATCCAAAGTATCAGGCAAAGTGGGGCAATCCCCCAGAAAAACAGACTCAGAAAACTCGCCGTCAAGCTTGTCTGGGAGATGGCGATCAGGGTCGCAACAAAAAACCATGCGATAGCAACTATGTACATAGGGGCGCCTGTCCTTGACCGTACAAAAACGGCGATGAAAGAATCGTTCCGCGTTGCAGCATGTCTGATGTAGCGATATGGGCAGAGATCACTATACAACCCCTGACAGGAGTTCGAACCAGATGACCCCCGAACAATCGCAAGCGGCCGTGGAAGGCTGGGTCGACGCGAGCCAGCGTTTCATGCATGGTTTCTTTGAGCAGATCGGCCGTGCCCAGGACGGTCTCAATGGGGCGACGCCATTTCCGTCGCCGCTTGCTGCGTTGGCGAGTATTGAGCAGGAGAAAATGCTCGCCCTCCACCGCGAGCACATGACACAGCATGCGCAGTTATGGGCCTCCATGGCTCAGCGCAAGATGGGTGAAGCCGTTGAGCCGATCGTTCCACCGCCACCCGGCGATCGGCGATTCTCGTCACCCGAGTGGTCAAACAGCCCGGTTTTCGATTACCTGCGTCAGGCCTACTGGATCAATGCCCAATTTTTGTCGGCGGTCACCGAGGCGTTGCCGCTGACGGATCGGGTTGCGAAGAACAGGATTCAATTCCTCACGCGTCAGTACATCGACGCGATGGCGCCGACTAATTTTGCCGCGACCAACCCAGATGTAGTCCAGAAAGCGATCGAAACAAAGGGCGAAAGCCTCGCCAAAGGGCTGCAGAATCTGATTGCCGACACCGAGAAGGGTCGAATCTCGATGACCGACGATTCCGCTTTTGAAGTCGGCCGAAACCTCGCTATTACCCCCGGCTCGGTAATTTTTGAGAATGAGTTGATGCAGCTGATTCAGTACCGGCCGACGACCGAAAAGGTCTGCCGCAAGCCGCTGCTCATCGTCCCTCCGTGCATTAACAAGTTCTATATTCTGGATCTGCAGCCCGAGAACTCTTTCGTTCGCTATGCAGTCGAGCAAGGGATGACGGTTTTTCTGGTGTCCTGGCGCAATCCGAAAGCAGAGCAAGCAGGCCTCTCCTGGGACGACTATGTCGGCGAGGGAATTCTTGAGGCGCTGAGCATCGTGCGCGAGGTGGGCAAAGATTCCAAACCCAATGTGCTTGGGTTTTGCGTAGGCGGCACCTTGTTGGCGGCCGCTCTGGCGAGCGCCAAGGCGCGCGGAGAAGATCCCGTGGAGAGCGTGACCTTCCTGACGGCCATGATGGACTTCTCCGATACGGGAGACATCAGTTGCTTTATCGACGAAACCTCTGTGGCGGCGCGCGAAGCGACGATTGGCAAAGGGGGTCTCGTGCCCGGGCGCGATCTGATGAATGTTTTCTCGAGCCTTCGCCCGAATGATCTGGTCTGGAATTATGTTGTCGACAATTACCTGAAGGGAAACAAACCGTCGGCGTTCGATATCCTGTATTGGAATTCGGATAGCACCAATCTCTCCGGGCCTTTCGCCGCCTGGTATCTGCGCAACACCTATCTGGAAAATAACCTGCGCGTACCCGGGAAAGTCAAGGTTCTTGGCGAGCCGCTTGATCTTGGCCGCATTGATTGCCCAGCCTATTTTGTCGCAACGCGTGAAGACCATATCGTGCCTTGGCGAACTTCATTTCTTGGGCGCCGTCTCTTAGGCGGGGAATCGGTTTTTGTGCTCGGTGCCAGTGGTCACGTGGCAGGGGTCATCAATCCGCCCGCCAAAAATAAACGCAGCTACTGGACCAACGCCTTGCCGACAGCGACCGCGGATGAATGGCTCGACGGTGCTGTGGAGCATCGTGGCAGCTGGTG
The DNA here is from genome assembly GCA_016718265.1 of Uliginosibacterium sp. Taxonomy (GTDB): domain Bacteria; phylum Pseudomonadota; class Gammaproteobacteria; order Burkholderiales; family Rhodocyclaceae; genus Uliginosibacterium. The sequence goes on from JADKDZ010000011.1 coordinate 79,526, forward strand.
GCCGAACTGGATTGACTGGCTCAAGGCACGCAGCGGTGAGCTGATTACCGCGCCTGCCAAGGTGGGGAACCGCCGATTCAAGGAGATCGAGCCTGCACCGGGGCGATACGTGAAAGAGCGCAGCTGAAATACGCATGGCATGGAATGGCATTAAGCAGGTTTTCAACAGGGGTGATTGATATGGCAAAAAATGTAGCGTTGGTCACAGGCGGTATGGGCGGGCTGGGTACGGCAATCTGCAAAGCGTTGCATGACGATGGCTGGAAAGTGGTCGCCAACTGTCTGCCAGATTTTCCGCCAGCGGTCGAGTGGGTGGCGAGAACCAAAGCAGAGGGCTACGACTTCTTTGTTGGCGAGGCGGACGTCACCAACTACGAGCAATGCGTGGCGATGGTGAAGAAGATCGAGGCTGAAATCGGCCCGATTGACTGTCTCGTCAATAACGCCGGTATCACCCGTGATGCGGTGTTCCGCAAGATGAGCAAAGATCAATGGGATGCGGTGCTGTCGACCAATCTGGACAGCGTGTTCAATGTGACGCACCCGGTGCTCCCCTTGATGGCCGAACGTGGATTTGGGCGTGTGATCAACATATCTTCCGTGAATGGTGTGAAGGGCCAGTTTGGTCAGGCCAATTACTCTGCGGCTAAGGCTGGCTTGTTGGGGATCACCAAGGCGCTCGCACAGGAAGTAGCGAAGAAAGGCGTGACGGTCAATGCCGTAGCGCCCGGCTACGTGGGTACCGAAATGGTTCTGGCTATCAAGGAAGAGGTCCGCGAGCAGATCGTCTCGACGGTGCCGGTCGGTCGTTTGGGGCGTCCGGAAGAGATCGCCGATCTCTGTGTCTATCTGGCCTCGGACAAAGCTGGCTACATCACCGGGGCGACGATCAATATCAACGGTGGTTTGCACATGGCCTGATGTTGCGCTGCGACATTGAAAACAACAACCCCGCGAGTTAGCGCGGGGTTGTTGTTTTGTGCACTGTTATAATCTGGCCAAGCAGGTGGATGCGTGACCATTCTTTGGGGGAAACATGGCTGGACAGACCCGACTCATCAAGAAATACCCCAATCGTCGTCTCTACGACACGGCCTTGAGCTGTTACATCACGCTGGCGGATGTGCGGGATCTGGTGCTCAACCAGGACGAATTCCAGGTGATCGATGCCAAAACCGGCGACGATCTCACGCGCAGCATCCTGCTGCAGATCATTCTGGAGGCCGAGAGCGGGGGCGCGCCGATGTTTACCAGTGATGTGCTGGCGCAGATGATCCGGTTTTACGGCAATGCGATGCAAGGTTTCATGGGCCGCTACCTGGAGAACAATATCGGTGCGTTCACCGAGATGCAGGCCAAGTTGCAAGAGCAGGCCAAAAGTCTGTACGGAGAAAACAGCCCGATCAGCAATGATCTATGGACCCAGTTCCTGAACTTTCAGGGGCCTGCCATGCAAAGCATGATGGGAACCTACATGGAGCAGAGCAAGCGGATGTTTGTGCAGATGCAGGAGCAGCTGGACGCGCAGACCCGCAACATATTCAACGGCTTTCAGTTCCCCGGCGTGCCGACCGATGCGGCAGGGGGCGACAAGACGTAGCCCGCTTCAGATTGCGCTAGAGTAGCGGGTGTGAGCCTGCGGCGTTGCAGTCGCAGGCTTTTTGTTTACTGAGGAAGAATAATTTTGAATCTGAAGCAACAACCCCCGAGAGTTGGTTTTGTCAGTCTGGGCTGCCCGAAGGCGTCCACGGACGCCGAGCATATCCTGACCCGATTACGCGCCGAAGGCTACGAAGTGGCGCCGAACTACGATGGTGCCGACCTGGTCATCGTGAATACCTGCGGATTTATTGATGCGGCCGTCGAGGAATCGCTCGACGCGATTGGCGAAGCGCTGAATGAGAACGGCAAGGTGATCGTCACGGGTTGCCTGGGAGCCAAGAAGGACGCAGCAGGGAAGGGGATTGTCGAACAAGTTCATCCCAAGGTGCTGGCTGTGACTGGGCCACACGCGACTGAAGAAGTCATGTCTGCCGTTCATCAGTACGTTCCAAAGCCGCACGATCCGTTCTCCGACCTCGTGCCGCCCCAAGGCGTTCGTTTGACGCCGGACCATTTCGCTTACCTCAAGATATCTGAAGGCTGCAACCACCGTTGCACCTTCTGCATCATCCCGTCGTTGCGCGGCGATCTGGTGTCTCGCCCCATTCATGAAGTGATGCAGGAAGCTGAGTCGCTGGTTAAGGCGGGTGTGAATGAACTGCTGGTCATCTCGCAAGACACCAGTGCGTATGGCGTCGATGTGAAGTACCGCACGGGTTTCTGGCAGGGGCGTCCGGTCAAGACGCGGCTTCACGAATTGTGTACGGCGCTTTCCGAACTGGATGTCTGGGTTCGTCTGCATTACGTCTATCCGTATCCGAGCGTGGATGACATCATCCCCTTGATGGCGGAAGGCAAGATCCTGCCCTACCTTGATGTGCCGTTCCAGCATGCCAATTCGCGCATCCTGAAACTGATGAAGCGCCCGGCCAGCGCCGAGAACAATCTTGAGCGCATCCGTCGTTGGCGCGAGATCTGCCCGGATCTGACGATTCGCAGCACGTTCATTACCGGCTTTCCGGGTGAAACCGAGCAGGAATTCGAAGAATTGCTGCAGTTCCTTGAAGAAGCGCGTTTGGACCGTGTGGGGTGTTTCTCGTATTCGCCCGTTGAAGGGGCTGCTGCAAACGCCTTGCCTGATCCAGTTCCAGAAGAAATTCGTGAGGAACGCAAAGCACGGCTGATGGCTTTGCAGGAGGACATCTCGACGCAACGCCTGGAAGCGAAAATCGGGCGCGAGATCGTGGTGCTGGTCGACGATGTTGACGAGGAGGGCGCAATTGCCCGCTCTGAGGGTGACGCCCCCGACATCGACGGCCTCGTCTACGTACCCGACGGTCACGATATGGAGGTCGGCAAGTTCTATCGTGTGCGGGTGACGGATTGCGATGTGCACGACCTGTACGCTGAGCCGGTCTATTCGGATGAGCCGTGAAAAGAAGCGTTTCGGCGCCCGCTGAAGAGCCAGGAATGCTGCAAGTCCTGGAGAGGTTTCGTACCATTTTGGGTGATGGGTACGTGTTGACCCAGCCTGCTGATCTTGTTCCCTATGAGGCGGACTGGCGAGGGCGTTACCTCGGAGAGGCACTCTGTGTGGTGCGCCCTGCTTCTACCGCAGAGGTGGCTGCAGTGGTCAAAGCCTGCGCTGAGCATCAACTTGCCATGGTGCCGCAAGGTGGTAATACAGGTCTTGTGGGCGGCGGCGTACCCCGGATGGGGCGTCGAGAGGTGGTGGTGTCGCTGTCCAGAATGAACAGAGTTCTTGACGTAGACGGCGCAAACAGCACGATAACGGTGGAGGCTGGCTGCACCTTGGCGGCCGTTCAAGCGGCAGCGCATGACGTCGACCGCCTGTTTCCTCTTTCGTTGGCATCTGAAGGAACCTGTCAGATAGGCGGTAACCTTGCCTGCAATGCCGGTGGCGTGCAGGTATTGCGCTACGGAAACATGCGTGAGCTAACGCTTGGGATCGAAGCTGTTCTGCCTGACGGACGCGTCTGGAATGGGCTGCGCGGCTTACGCAAAGACAATACCGGCTACGATCTCAAGCAACTGTTCATTGGTTCGGAAGGTACGCTAGGCATTATTACTGCTGCGGTACTCAAGCTGCTTCCCATGCCGCGTTCGCGTGCGGTGGCGTGGGTTGCCTTGGCTTCTCCCGCGGCGGCGATCGCGCTGCTCGGTCTGATGCGTGCTCGTGCGGCAGAGCGCTTGTCAGCTTTTGAAGTTATCGGAGAAGCAGCGTTCGATCTTGTGGTTCAGCATATGCCCGGCGTTTTTTCCCCATTGGCTGAGCGGGCGCCGTGGTATGCCTTGATTGAGCTCGGTGACAGCGATCCTGCGGGGGGCGTAAAAATCTTGCTGGAAGACATCCTTGGGCTCGCACTTGAGGAGCGTTTGATCAGTGACGCGGCCGTAGCCGCGAGCCTCGCGCAAATGGCCGATCTTTGGGCTTTGCGCGAATGGATTTCGGAGGCGCAGAAGATCGAGGGCATCAGCGTCAAGCACGACATTTCCTTGCCGGTCAGTCGGATCCCGGAATTTCTCGACGCGGCGGGTTCCGCCCTGGCTGAACATTTTGGCCCGCTTCGCATCGTTGCGTTTGGTCATGCTGGTGACGGCAACCTTCACTACAACCTCTCACGGTTCAACGCTGCCGAGAACACAGCCTTCATTGCACGGAGTGCCGAGGCTAACCAGATCGTTCATGACCTTGTGACGAGTCTGGGCGGCTCAATATCCGCTGAGCACGGGCTGGGGCAGCTGAAGCGCGATGAAATCCGGCGTTACAAGTCCGGCATTGAGCTTGAGATGATGCGAGGCATCAAACAGCTTCTGGATCCGGCAGGAATCATGAACCCTGGAAAAGTTCTCTAGTAGGGGCCATCAAGCTTGTTACGGCGTTGCAATTTGGCTACCTGGCCGCGCAATGAGCTTTCGAACAGCGCAGGGCGTAGCTGACGTACAGCCTGTAGATAAATCTCGAAAGACGCACACAGATATCCCGGCTCGGGGAATGGGGCGTTCTCCGGAAGCGCGATGGTGCCGGCTGCGGCGAATGCTTCAGCGTAGCCGGGGTGGAGCGTGGCCTGGCAGTGGATACTTCGTGCTTCGCTCAGCCACTGCCGGCATTGCGCGAGATCCCCGATCCACAGAGCATCGCAGATTCTCTCCATGCCTCCCAGTACGAAACGCCAACGAGCCTCGGACCAGGGGTAGTTCAGATGAAAAGGCAGGTGAATGATCCCGATATGAGGTGAGGGTCCTTCTCTTGGCCCCAATGCCCAAGGATGTACAAGCGTCACAGGCAAGCCAGAGAGCGGCGGTAAAGCCGTTGTAAGGGTCGTCCAGGCGGAGGAGGGGTGTTGGTGCAGCCTGGGCTCTCGGAGCGGCATGGGCCGCAGCGATTCAGCCGGAATGGTCTCAGGGCTTTCTGCCAACCGGAGCAGGGAGTCTCGAGGCAGGTCATGCTGGCATGTACCACGGATTGAGTTCATCTCTCCTGACATGGCGGTAGCTTCGAAGACAACGGGCGCCTGCCCTGGCGCCCCGGCTACCCGCTGCCACTCGAGGTGCACCGAGGGCAGGCTGCCTGTCAGCAGGTGGCCATGCATCCAGCGCGCACCGACTCGCCAGTCCACCTTCCGCATGTTTACGGCATACGCCGCGACCCAGCTTTGCTGAACCGGGGTAATCAAGCCTGATTGGTAGAGTTGGCGGATCGCAGCGTCCACGAGCCCTACACCGGTCGCCGCAGTCCGAATATCTGCTGGCAGACTGCTCCGATAGCGAATATGCGACATGCGTCGGGTTGTATCGTTGAACAGGCTATCACCGCGGTGCCGCCAGACATGCTGAATGTACTCAAACAGCAGCAAGCTTTGGCCTAGGTGATCACTCAGCGTCAATCCCCGTCGCTCGTTCCATATGGCAAGCGCTTCTTGGGTGGACAGGATGTTGTGCCCAAGGAAGGTATGAATCAGGCCGGGGTGTTCCGGCGGCTGGTATTTATTCTGGCTGGGCTGCATACCGCCCAACTTGAGCAGGCAATGCAGCGCTGCGAAACGCGTGGCGAGCACGGTCTGGCGTATCTCCGCCCAGCTTTTCGAAGCCTTCGCTGCCCGACGTGGGCAGTTCTCGTGCAGACACTCCACGTACAGATGCATTTCGTGCTCGTGGAGTTTGAAACCTCGTTCAGCAGCGATGGCACTCTGGCGTGCTTCGATCTGGGGGTCGTAAAACTCCTCAACGTGCCCGCAGCTGATGCAAACAATGTGGTCGTGGTGGGTGCCAGAGTCGAGTTCAAAACGGCTTTGCCAGACTCAAAGTGAAGCCGCTTGAGCAGTCCTGCCTCTTCAAACTGCGTCAATACGCGGTAGATGGTCGCTAGGCCCACGTCAATCTGCTCTGCCAGCAACAGGCGGTGAGACGTCCTCTGCACTCAGGTGCCGCTCTTGCGACCGATGGAACACTTCAAGAATCTTGAGCCGTGGCAGGGGTGGCCTTGAGGCCCATGTTCTTGAGGTTCTGTGAGGTAACCATGTCGTCTCCGGCTGCATTGTGAAGCGTCGCGTATGATATAGTCCGCAGCCTATTCTTGGAAACGCATTTCGGCGTGCCACGCTGCGCTTGGTGACAGCCGGGATCTCTAACTACTCGGTCCGATGCAGCCTCAAATCTTTCGTGTAGCAACCCGTGTTCCTGCGATTCTGGTGACTTTGGCCGTTCTTCTCGCAGTGTCTGGCTGTGGCCGCTTCCCCTATAAGGTCGACGTGCGTCAGGGCAACTACATCGCGGCAGAGACGATCGCTCAGATCGTTCCAGGCATGGCGCAGGAGCAGGTCCGCGCCCTGCTAGGGGCGCCAATGCTCGTGGATAGTTTTCATGCCAACCGGTGGGACTACATCTATCTCTTTACCCCGAGTACGAGCAAACAGATCCGTCGTCAGGTGACCGTGTTCTTTGCCGAGGGGAAAGTCGCTCGCGTTGTTCAGGGCGAAATGGCTGCAGACCCCAACGAAGTGCCGCCGTCAGCTGTGCCCAGGCTGCTGGACCTGGACAGCCCTGCGTCCAAGCGCTGATTCCGCACTCCAGTTATCGCAAGGATTCTTCATGAGCGTAAAAGTAGCCATTGCCGGCGCGTCGGGGCGGATGGGTCGCATGCTGATCGAAGCGGCCCAGCAACAGCCTGGTGTTGTCTTGAGTGCCGCCCTGGAGCGCAACGATAGTCCATTCATCGGGCGCGACGCGGGGGAGCTGGTTGGCAGCGCCTGTGGCGTGGATTATCGGCAGACATTGAGGCCGCCTTGCCGCAACCGGATTGCCCGATCGACTTTACCCGCCCGGAAGCGACGCTCGCGCATATTGCTGTGGTCCGTCGCTTGAAGAAGGCATTGGTGATCGCCCACGGGTTTCGCCTGAAGAAAGGCGTTAATCGCACAGTTGGCGTCAGAGGTGCCGGTCGCTGCGCCGAAAGTCGGTTGGGGTAATGCGGTATTCAAGCTCCTGGACGTTGCAGCCAAGATTCTAGCCTCAGGCTACGACGTTGAAGTGTTTGAAGCCCATCACCGTTTCAAGGTTGATGCACCTTCCGGCACTGCATTGCGCATGGGTGAAGTGGTTGCCGGGGCGCTTGGCCGGGATTTGAGCGAGACAGCCATCTACGGTCGGGAGGAGTGACCGGCGAAAGAAGTCCTGAAACTATAGGCTTTGCAACGGTACGCGGTGGCGACATTGTAGGCGACCATACCGTCATGTTCTGTGGTTTGGGAGAGCGGGTCAGGAAATCTCGCACAAGGCCGGTAGTCGCATGCCTTAGGCGACCGGGCGCGCTGCGCGCTGCGGCGTTTCTGAATGACAAGCAGTGCGGACTTTACGACATGCAGGATGTACTTGGCCGAGTAGCCTTGGGTACCACCTCAAAAAAAGGAAGGCGCAGATCATCAAACTCTGCGCCTTCTCGTTTGGTGGGCGGTACTCAGGGTTTGGTCACGGGTTTGGTACGTGGTTGCAGGATGACTTCCGCTTGGGGAGCGCCTTGTGTTGAAGTGCCAGCAGGACCATTGGTTGCTTTGAAGGTCTCTGCATAGCCATCGCGCTCGATATACCGTCCACGTACTTCATCTGTTCCTTTTTGACGTAGGCCCGTTCGAACAGGCGAATTTTATCCTGGCGTATCGAACTCTATGCGCTCAGCTTCGCCATAGACTTGCTCTTTTTTCCTTCAAGCTTGTCCTTGAACCTTGGCAAGCTCGCCGACTTTGGAGTCGCTACCCCATGGTAATAGCCGCCTGCGTCTTCAGCGATCACTAGGCGATCACAGCTGATTTCGAGATTTCCTGCGTGAGCCGGACATTGCCCTTGAAAATAGTGGTTTTGTCACGATCACCCAACTCAGTGGTCTGAAATTCGATATGGACCGGCTTGTCGCGGTCGGCGCGTTCGGCCAACGCGACGGAGGTAGAGCAACACCTGCACACTGGCGATGGCCAGAAGCCGAATCAGAAGGAGAACAGAGAAACGAGGCATCATGTGTTCGGTACAGAATGGGGGAAAAGGGAATTATTTCTTGATCCGTCCGGGCAGAATAGCGTGGCCCGGCCCGAGCCGGAGTGTGCCGCTGGCATTGTTCCAGTTCGCGCCCAGCGCTTCGATCCGCGAACCGCTTTGTGTTGCAACCACAGGCTGGTCGGTTTCCGCTATCTCGTCATCTACAAAAACAGTGAGACTCTCTGTGCTTAGGTGCGCTCAATCCCACCCGGTACAACTTTTCTGATTCCGAGAACATTTCCTTCCAAGGAAACTTCGCGTCAGATTCGTGCCACGCCCTTATCACTGCGTACGTCAAAGGTTTCTGATTCTTCTTGAACAACAGACGTGGCTGCTCGAAGTCTGCAGTGTCGTTGATAGCGTAGTGGGTCATTTTCTCCGCCACCAGATGAAATTGATGCTGTCCGGTCGCGTCGAAACGGTCGAGCGCCAAGTTCTCTACGTAAGCGTCCGGCGCACGCCGATCAGTCGGAGCATTCGTGCTTCTTTCGTTTCGAACGATGAATTCAAGCCAATAGCTCGAGCCCGCCAACAGGCCGACTATCACCAGCGGAAAGTAGTGGCTGAAGCGGCCTATCACGCCGAGATAGCCCTGAAGCATGGCGTCCAGCTTGCCCTGTGCGTGGAGGATGAAGTCACAGACCTCTCTTACCGCGCCTTTGCCGCCACCCTTGCTGGCACAGAAGTCGACATGCTGGCGGACGAAATCGTGGCCGTCTGCGACGGTTGCGGAGAAAACCGCAGGCGCGCAAAACGGGAAGATCGACGACGTCGTCGCCCATGTAGCCAAGCTGATGGTGGTTAAGCCCGAGCGCGCTTCTCAGTGTTTCCATGACGGCGCGCTTGTCGTGAACCCCTTGGTGTACAAGCGTGATGCCGAGGTTTTCAGCGCGCCTGCTGACCATCTCGGAGCTGCGACCTGTGATGATTGCAACGGCGATGCCGGCTTCCTGCAGCATCTTCAGACCATGCCCGTCCAAGCTTGAGAAGACTTTTATTTCATCGCCGGCTGGCGTGAAATACAGGCTGCCATCAGTCATGACGCCATCCACGTCAAATCCCATCAGGCGCACGGTGGCCGCTTTATGGTGTGCCGGTTGCATCAGATTACCTTTGCTCGCATCAGATCGTGGGTGTGGAGCGCCCCCAGCAGAACGCCCTCCACATCGCAGACCAGCACCTGCGTAATGCGAAATCGATCCATTATCTCTGCTGCCTCCACGGCCAGTGCATCCGGCAAAATCGTGCGTGGGTTGCGGTGCATGACATCCGCGATACTGAGGCCCTTGAAATCGCCGCTGCGTTCAAGCAGGCGCCGCAAGTCTCCGTCAGTGAAAATGCCTGCAATCCGCGCGCTATCATCACATATCGCAACCATTCCCATGCCTTTGCGCGAAATTTCGAGCAGGGCGTCCGTGAAGCTCGCCGTCTCTCCAATGCGAGGAATGGCGTCTCCCGTGCGCATGACGTCTCGCACATGGGTAAGCAGGCGCCGCCCCAATGCGCCGCCTGGGTGAGAGCGGGCGAAGTCGTCTGGCCCGAACCCACGGGCGCCTAGTAAAAGCGACGGCCAGCGCGTCGCCCAATGCCAGTGCAGCGGTGGTGCTGGCCGTCGGCGCGAGGTTGTGTGGGCAGGCCTCTTCGGCGACAGCAGCGTTCAGATGAACATCGGCATGTTCGGCGAGAGGCGATTCGTCCCTGCCGGTGATGGCGATGATCTTCACGCCAAGTCGCTTTAGCATCGGTACGATATTCAACAGCTCATCTGTACCGCCAGAATACGACAAAGCAATAAAAACGTCGTCTGGCTGAACCATTCCAAGGTCGCCATGCGCCGCTTCAGCGGGTGCCAAAATAGGCTGGCGTACCGGTAGAAGCCAGCGTTGCGGCCAGCTTGCGTGCGATGTGCCCAGACTTGCCCACGCCACTGACGATGACACGGCCAGCACTGGCCAGAATGAGCCGGACAGCGTTTGCAAACCTCTCGTCCAGTCGGTCTGCCAGGGCGGCCACAGCGCTCGATTCGATGGCGAGAACGCGACGTGCGTCGGCGAGCAAGCGTTCGGACGCGAGGGCGTCGGCCTGTCTTCCGGGCAAATTGCGAGAGATTTTGGCTCATTGGACGGCAGCGATTAAACTGGTGACGGAGTATAGCAAAGGCGGCGTTTCATCCGTCCGCCCCTGCGGTGCTTGTTACTGCCGCCAAGCTTTTGTCTCGCGAACAAGAAAACATGCACGGAACCCTTGACGTTGTCCTGCCGTCGTGCCTGATACCGCACAAGTGCGCTACCTGGCAGAGTTTGGCGTCGTGTTCTTGATGTTCTCGATTGGCCTCGAGTTCTCGCTGCCGCGCCTCTTTGCAATGAAACGCATCGTGCTCGGGCTGGGCAGCTTGCAGGTACTGACTGCGCTGGCCGTGTTCACGCCACTTGGCAGGTTGTGGGGGCTGAGCTGGGCGGGCAGCTTTGCCGTCGCCAGCGTGCTGACCATGTCTTCGACGGCGGTACTGTCCAAACTGCTGGTGGATCGGCTTGAGCTGGAGTCAGCACACGGTCGCCAGGTAATCGGCGTGCTGTTGTTCCAGGACCTTGCTGTGGTGCCCTTGCTGATCCTGATCCCAGCCCTGTCACAGCCGGCTGATCAACTCGCCTCCACGTTGGCCTGGGCAGCACTTAAGACCGCCGGTGTTCTGGCCTTGATCCTGTATGTCGGTCATCGCCTGATGCGACGCTGGTTTCTGATCGTTGCGCGGCGCAAGTCTTCCGAACTTTTCATGCTCAACATTCTGCTGATAACCCCGGGGCTGGCGTGGGTCACCGAGCAAGCAGGCTTGTCGCTGGCGCTTGGCGCCTTTCTCGGCGGGATGCTGATTTCTGAAACGGAGTACCGCTTCCAGGTGGAAGAGGATATCAAACCCTTCCGCGACGTACTGCTCGGTTTGTTCATGGTCACGGTGGGAATGTTTCTCGATGTCGGCATCATCGTGAGGAACTTTCTGTGGGTGCTTGGCTTGTTGCTGACGATGCTTTCGTTCAAATTTCTGTTGGTGTTTGCTGCGTCTCGCTGGCTCGACGGTCAATCGGGAACGGCTGTGCGCGCCGGCCTGTGGCTGTGTGCCGGTGGAGAATTCGGGTTCGTGCTGCTGACGATGGTGACGGATGTCAAGCTGGTTCCGCATGGCGCACTTCAGATCGTGATGGCGTCACTCGTGCTGTCCCTGCTGGCCGCGCCCTTGATCGTGCAGGCAAGCGACCGGATAGTGTTGCGCTTTGTAGCGTCCGAATGGCTGCTCCGCTCGATGGAACTAACCCGTGTTGCTGCTAAATCAATCGCGACCGACAGGCACGTCATCATTTGCGGTTATGGCCGCACCGGGCAGTATCTGGCACGCCTGCTTGAGCAGGAAGGTATCAGTTACGTGGCACTGGATCTCGACCCTGACCGTGTCCACGAAGCGGCTGCAGCGGGTGATACAGTGGTGTACGGCGACTCAGTGCGCAAGGAGACGTTGATGGCTGCGGGCCTGATGCGAGCGAGCGCGGTCGTGGTGTCATACAACGACGTGGGGGCCACCGAGAAGGTAATGCACCATGTTCAGGGCATGCGGCCTGATATTCCGGTGGTGGCGCGGTCGCGGGACGAGCGCGATATGGAAAGACTCTTCAGCCACGGGGCTGCGGAAGTTGTGCCAGAAACCCTGGAGACCGGCATCATGCTTGCGACCCATACGCTTGCGCTGATCGGGCTTCCCTTGAGTCGCGTGATCCGGCGCATGCGCGATATTCGCTCGCAACGCTACGAAATGATGCGCGGTTTCTTCGTTGGCGTGTCGGATGTGGATGAACGCCCGATGCGCAGCTCGAACGCCTGCACTCGGTTCCGCTCCTGCCAGCTGCCTACGGGGCGGGCAGGACAATTGGCGAGTTGGGACTGAGCAGCTTGGGTGTCCGCGTTGCCGCCATTCGCCGCAAAGGCATCCGCCAAGTATCACCGGATGCGGAAACCGAACTGGAAGCGGGCGACGTGATTGTGCTGCTGGGTGTGCCCGGCGACATTGCGCTGGCGGAGCTCATTCTGCTCAAAGGCGGCTGAAGCTTTATAAGGCCAAACACAACTGCGGCGCACGCGAACGCGCGCCGCTGTCAGTCTTCCTGTTAGGCGCGGACTTATTCTTCCAGCAGGCTTCGCAGCATCCAGGCGGTCTTCTCATGTACGTCCAGACGCTGGGTCAAGAGGTCCATCGTCGGCTGGTCGTTGGCGTCATCTGCCAGTGCCAACAGGCCTCGTGCGGTGCGGGCCGTTGCTTCCTGAGCTTCTACTAGCAGAGCGACCATCTCCATCGCTTTGGGCTCCCCCTTGACCGGGCTGATCGTAGTGAGCTTCTCGTATGCTTCATAGCTGCCAGGCGCTTTGATACCCAGCGCGGATGCGCTCGGCAATGATATCCAATGCATTCCACTGCTCGGTGTATTGCTCCATGAACATGATATGCAAGCTGTTAAACATCGGGCCGGTAACGTTCCAATGGAAATTGTGCGTCATCAGGTAAAGCGTAAAGCTGTCTGCGAGCAACTTGGAGAGTCCGGCTGCTATGGCCTTGCGGTCTTTCTCTGAAATACCGATATCGATACTGGTGCTAGCTGCCGTCTTCTTGGCGTTCATCATCTCACTCCTGTGTGTGGTCGGTCAGATTATCCGCTTCAACCAATGCGACGCGGATGACATCGCGACACTATCGTATAGTAAAGCTCAGATCTATCGTGCTGACCGCCAAGAGGTCGCTTCATGGGGCGGGTGTTCTGTGAAGTGCTTCAGGGTGCGCCAGTTCGTCTCCGGTGGGCGTCTCGTCGCGGCGCTCGCGTAGCCACGTGGCAAAGCGCTCCCGGTAGTCCAGGCACAGTAAAGCAAGATCGATCCGCAAAAGACCCAATCGATCCAGTTGGCGCGGAGGATCTGGGTCTTCAAGGCGTCCAGATATTTGAGTTCCGTGCTGTAGCCCAGCGCCTTCATGCTGGAAATACTGAGTGAAGGGCCCCAGCAGGCGTTGCAGGACGAAGACGACAGCAGCGATCATCAAGGCGTGGCGGCTCCGCAAATAGATGACGAAGGCCAGCGCACACCAACTGATGCCCGGCAGGCAAAGCATGTAGAGCGGACCAAGGCTGACGCCGAGCCTGATTCCCGCCACGCTGGCCCCGATTACGCTCAGCAGGCCGGCTAGTCCGGTTACTGAGCAGACCACCCAGGTGTGCCATGGGCGAGGCGCTGGAGTAGCGAAGACCGGTCGGCGGGAGAGGGGATACTGTTCCAGCCTATTCGTCATACAATTCTGCCTCGCATGGTTCAGGCAGTGCCCTTACGGTGCTTGATTTATCTGCACATCTTGGAGCGCTGTCTTACAGATCAACTATCCGTTTAGCGGAGCTATGAAGTGAAGAATTTTCTCAGAAACCTGTTCGGGATCCGGCAGCAACGCAGATCACTTCCGGTTACGATCGCCCCGAAAATTTGCGCTTCGATCGTGCGTGACGGCGTCAAGATCAAGCTTGCGCAATCTTTTGACGATGAGGTCTGGGAATGGTTGGTACTTTGCGGTTGGCGAGTTTGCATCGTGCGAAATGATCGCCGCCATTATGTGCAACTCCCGATGGACGCGATCACCGCCTCGCAAAGCCGCTAGCGTGAGCGAGCGCGACAGTGTGATGGAAGAGTTGCTGCAAGCGGCAAGGTCACGGCAACGCGACACCCGTATCCGAGCATAGATGAGAATCGGCTAGTCACGCGTGGAGACGGAAGACTGTCCGTCGTTTTGTTTGTACTAAACGACACGTCGGTTACGTATTGACCACAGTCTGCGGCGTTGCGCAGGGTTCGTGTTTTGATAATAAAAGATGTGCGGGGCTTAACTTACATTGTTTGGGCGCGCGCGAGTCTTTAAAATTGAAAGTAGGCAGAAGCGGGATCTGCTGCGCAACCCAATGCTCTGTCCCAGCAAGAATTTCCGGTCTTTTCTGTGTTAAGACTGTTGCGCGGAGAGAGCTAGCCTGCTTGTTGCGCCCTTCGTCTTCGTTTGCGCAACACCTTCTGCGACTGTCTCAGTGTCGGCGGAAGCGGACGTTCGCGCCCAGACCGGCAGACGATGGCCACTGGCTGTGACCAGTCAATGACAAGCTTAGTGGCTATGTTCCTTCAAGGCCCGAAACCTGTCGGAGATCCCCGGTGGCCTTGCCAGCACATTGACTCTTTTGACGGACGATAAACACGGGTGAGAACTTTGATCTCGTCGTGTGGAAGAGCGCCTCGGCAATCATCTTGCGGCACTTCGTCGCGGTCTTGTGTGCATGGTCTATGACCGGGGCACCCCTGCTACTATGTTGAGAAGCCGCACCAGAAAGCAGAAGCCCTGCATGAAGGCTCGGCAGCCCCAAGGTCTAGCTGACAGGGGCGAACAGCACGTTCTCCACGAGTCCCCTAGATCAAGGCATTGAAGGCGTGCCCGAACTGCCGAAACTCTCATCCGGATGTCTTCCCGTATGCATGTGAGCAAGCCGCGGTGTTCCTGGACCATCTTGCGGGTTTGGGCTCTCTCCGGCATCGAAGGTCGCCATAGGCGACTGAGAATGCCAAGCGCCGTCCCTGTTTGGTTGGCGCATGGCCACGCGATATTGTGGATAAGTAGCAAGGATCCCAGAGGAAGGAGTCAACGATGGCGACGACTGAACTGACAAACCGAGACCACCAGAACATAACGGCTTTCTCGGGGCACATTCTGGACGGCTACAGGTCGGGAGCGATCTCGAAGGCGGCTGCCACAGGGGCACTGGCGCACGGAATGAAGGCGCTCGCACGGGGTGATTTGGACGACGCCCGCAGGTGGTATGAAGAAGGTCGGACAGTGGTACAAGAGACCATGTGTTGAAGTCCGAATGTTGTTCCATTCTTGATTGCGAGCCTATCAATGACGAGATTGCTATTCGTCCGCCACGCAGAAAGCCTAGCCAACGCGGGCGGAGTCACCATGCCAAATGATCGGATTCCGCTTAGTCCCTATGGGCAGAACCAAGCAAGCGTGCTTGCCGATGTGCTGAGTATCACGCCGGCGGCTGTTTTGGTTTCAGCGTTCCAGCGCACCCAGGAGACGGCCAAACGATTTTGCGAGCGAGTTTCAGTCCTGCCGATTGTTCACCCGCTGCTGCACGAGTTCTGCACCATCGATCCGACTATCATTGCTGGGATGAATATGGAGCAACGTCGTCCGATCACGGAGGGCTACTGGAGAGACGCCGACCCAGACAAGCGCATGGGCGAGGACGCGGAGAGTTTTCATGAGTTCGCGGCGCGCGTGGCCGGATTTGAGAAGGAATTGGATACCTTGGCCGATTCCACAGTTATTTTTGGGCACGGCATGTGGCTGGCGCTCCTTGTGTGGCGCCTGTTAGGGTTTAGCACACAGGGGAGCGACGCTATGCAAGCATTCAGGCGCTTCCAGCTGGCGCTACCGGTGCCGAATTGTGCGATCTATGCCCTCGAGCGTTCTACCGGCGGCAATTGGTCTGCACGGGCCGATGAGGCTACAACTCAGCGGCTTAACAGCTCGATCATGCGGCACACCTTTAGGTGACAAGTTGCGCGACAAGCTTCGTCCAAGCAAATTAGTTGCGTAGAAACGAGACTGGTTTTTTACTTACATTGGTAGCCAGCTATCGAAGCTGCCGTTCGAGCCAGCTAGACCACGGAAACGAGAAGGAAATCGACTATGATAGACTTAGGTATCAATGGCGACAGCATCATTTTTGAAGTAGCCCTAGAGGTTTTGGGGTAAGGTCGGCAGCCGCTTATGCACGAACTCCACGATAAACGTGATAAGCCAGAACCGCTCGAGGCCAATATTCGCTACTGCGAAATGCGCTTGAAAGTCATTGAAGATTTGCAGGACGGCCTCATGCCGAATGACAAGGCCACCATTGAAAAAATCCTCAAGAATCAACTGGTCTTCCGCTGCTGACGCATGGCATCTTTACTGGCAGAGATATTGAGGCGGAGCTGGGAGCCTGATGACCTTCCTCGCTAAAGACGGCAGAACCAGCCCGAGAGGCATCCATGGATAAGCTTTTCGCGCCCGCGAAAATAAGCGCTGGTAGTCTAGCTACTCGCTTGTGTCATGGATGAAGGCGGCCACAATTACTCTATTGGTGCGTTTGGCTCGCTTTGCATGGACTACTGGGATGAATGGTCAAGCAAGAACCGGTCATAATAACTCAGCCAAGGGCGGGCCATGGTCCGCGCTGACAGCCTCTTTCTTTGGCGAGGCTCACCTATTTTGCTACGCCAGAACGTCCGCTTACCAAAAACCTGAAAGGCTGACGCAGGTCGGGAGTGTGAGTTCGGCGGATCGAGACGCTGACGTTCAGTGTTGGTCGAAGTTGAACGGCCGGTAACCGTCGTATAGCAAACTGAATAGGTCTTCCGGTCGAATGGCCGTTCTGGCCGACGACGAGTCAGCGATAGCCTCAAGACCTGTAGCTCCCTGTTTATATTCAGGTTTTAGTGCCTGCAGCTCGGCCAAAGCAGATGGTGATGCTGCATTTCATATACGACCGCAAAACAGCTGTTTGCCGCCCTTTGTTGCTAGCTTCTTTGGGCACATCCCCGATCAGTCCTCAGTCGTTCGGTCCGACACGCGACAGGAGGCACTTCGCCGGCATGTGTCCTACTGTTATGATTCGGGAATGCGCCTCCTGCACTTATCCGACATCCATTTCCGGTCACCCGACTGCGAGAACCCAACCACTGACATTAACCAACCTTACCGCACTCATCTCGTCCAAGATGTCGTCGAACTCTGCAGGGCGGGTGGGCGCGTCGACGCCATCTTGGTTGGCGGGGACATCGCATATAAGGGCGCCCCGGAGGAGTACAAGGTGGCTCGTGCTTGGCTGCTCGATTTGGCTCACCAATGCGGATGTGACCCAGATGGCATCTACGTGGTCCCGGGTAACCATGACGTGGATCGCGGCGTGTGTGGCAGGTCGCTGGTTATCGCGAACGCGCAGGCTGCCATTGCCGGAGCGGCTGCTGATGGCCGCGAAGGGATGATGAAGGGGCAACTCGCTGACGCCGAGGCCGGCCAATCGTTGTTCAAGCCGCTGGCGGCATACAACGAATTCGCTGCGTTCTTCAACTGCAGCGTCTTCCCGGACCGTCCGTTCTGGAAGGAAGATGTCGATATCGGTGCAGGTGTTCGGCTGCGACTTTTCGGGCTAACCTCCACGCTTATTTCTGGTCTTGACGGGCGTGATGACGCTCCCGGCCGCTTGTACTTGGGACGCCTTCAGACCGTGCTGAATCCGGAACAGGATGTCGTTAACCTGGTCTTATGTCACCATCCTCCGTCATGGTTCATCGATGCGGACGACACGGACGACAACGTCAATGCTCGTGCCAAGCTGCAGTTCTTTGGACACGAACACAGACAACGCTGCACACCGACCGCTGCGTACACGAGGTTCAGGCAGGTGCGGTGAATCCCGATACGTATGAACGTGACTGGAAGCCGGGCTACAACCTACTGGACCTCACCGTCAGTGGTGAGGATCTCGGCAGAACCCTCGACGTCTGCGCTTACGTGAGGCATTTTCAGAAGGCGCCGGAAATGTTCGTGGCGCTGCGTCAGGATCGCTTTCAGGAGGAGTGGACGCTCCGCATGCCACTTCCCCATGTGCGACCCTTGGGAGCGATTGCTGTGCCGGGGGGCGAGCCAAGTCCGCCTTACCATTCCACAAAGGTGGCTGAGGCCGTGCACAGCGCGGCTACCGCCGCTGCCGTACCCGTGGAGGCCAAACCGGAGGTGCCGATGCCTGGACCATCTACGCGCAACCTCATTTATCGCTTCTGGGAACTGTCCATCGGGGAGCGGCGCGACGTTACGCTCAAGCTTGGCCTCATTACGGAAGGCGACCTTGCTGTTCCGGAGCCTGAGCGCTACACCAAGGCGCTCAGGGAGGCCGCAGTCCGTGGCCTGTTGGGAGAACTGGCAGCTGAAATCCAACGCATCGAAAACGGCCGGTGAACGGCAAAGGGGATTAAACGTGCAGGCCGATTTTTTCGGATGGTATAGCAGCATGGAGTTCAGCGAGGATGCCGATGTTCGGGCGAAGCGCTGGAATGGCCTCACGGCCGTGGCGAAGTCCCCCTCGGCGGCGACGCTGGAAGCCCTAACGCGCTTGGCGTTCCGCACGAAACTGCAGAACATGAGTGGCGAAGCGAGTCAGCTACGTGAACAGCTTGCAGCCAACGGTCCCCCGTTGGGGGATGAGGAGCTAGCACTGATGGCGGCGTCTGCCCTCGCTCTAGTCTTAAAGCCAATGGATACAGCATCGGCAAAGGCGGCATCACTCATCACAGGGGCCGCGTGTGCCGGATTGCGCTGCTTGAAACAGCCGATGGACTTGGTGGGGATGGCGAAGAACGTTCAGACCCACTTGGCAGAGACATCCCGCCGGAGGCCGGCGCTGGAGCAGCAAAGGCTGGTGAGCCCACAACTGGACATTCAGGCAAGTCTCAATGCCTTGGAGGAAGGCAACGTCGCGACGGTACGTGCCGCCATCGACGCACTCGCGTCCGCAAGCCTCAAGGCACTGGCAGCTATCGCATCTCGCCAGCGACAGTTCGAATCGGCGGTGCGGGGATACGTCTGCGTGCAGGACGAAGAACTCGACATCCTGTGGTGGCTACAAGGCGAGCGTTGCTTGATCTTCGGAGTGGCGTTCGGAGACGTACCCGTCGATCATCGAGCCATCGCTTTCGCAGTTGAACTCGCAGCCTTGACCAAGGTGCTCCCAGGGCCTACCGCGCTGTCGTCGCTGCTGAACCGTGCGGGCGTGGACGACACCGTACAACTGACCATCCCGGAGGCTATCCAGGGCATCCCCAAGGATTGGCTCGCCCGCCTGGTTCCTGACGAGCGAGCAACCAAGGTCTCCGTGGTGACCACACCGATCCTGGAGGCAACTCGGCGTCGGCAAGAGGTCGACGGCGAGGATACTTGGATTGCGGCGTGGAGCTCCGTCACCGGCCTCGACCAAGCGACGAAGTTACCAGCTCTGCGGCTGGCAGAGTCACTGTATTGTGAACTTCTCCAAGTTTCCCTAGGGTGAGCACGATGGAGGACAGCCAAGAGTCCATGGCGGTTCAATGCGCCAATCCCGATTGCAAGATCGGAACAGGCGGCCGGTGTCTAGAAGGGTTTCCCGATGCGACTGCCTGCCCGAACTATGGCAAGGCGCTGGTCATTGTCGCCAGCACTGACCCTACGCATATCAAGGCCGCGCCAACGGGGGTGCGTCTGCCGCATGCAGAGTCGCTGTCGCTCAACGAGGCCACGCTCATGGTGCGGCACGGACCGAGTAGCGTAATTTCGCTCGTTGGACCTCACGACTCAGGGAAGACGAGCCTCATCGCCGGCATGTACGACCTGCTTCAACTTGGAACGGTTGGACGCTACGCGTTCGCTGGTTCCTCCACCATGCATGCGTTTGAGCGGGCCTGTCACGACTCCAGACGCGAGTCGCAACGCGACGTGGCCCACATGGAGCGCACTGAACGCGGCCAAATTTTGTTCTTCCACCTCGACCTCGTCGACGCAGATTCTGCGGAAAAGCGTGCGGCCTTGCTTGGCAACCGTGCTGGCGAGGAGTACATGTTCGTGCAGAATGAACCCGACCTAGCGAATGGTTATCCTGAGTTGAAGCGCGCGGACGTCCTGACCATCCTCGTGGATGGAGCAAAGTTATTGGACGCTGGTGAGCGCCACCAAGTTCGGGCTCAGGTTCGTCTCACTTTGCGGGCGTTCGTTGAAGTTGGTGTCGCCCCAGTGTCGCAGCGGCTGGCCGTGGTACTCACCAAGCTGGACGCCGTGCGTAAGAGCCAAGCGGAGGGGGGCGCGCTTAGCTTCTTTGAAGGCATTGTTGGACAACCTGCGCACGGATTTTGCCGGTCATTTCACGGACGTCCAGGCGTTCTTCGTGGCAGCCTCCCCAAAGACAACCGACGCCGACCGCGGCGAGGGGATGGCTGCGCTACTGGCATACTGGATGGCGGAACCACGTCGTATTGCTCCGAGTGCCGTGGAACCAATCAAAGTGAACGTTGAGCGCTCATTCGGCAGGCTCCTGCCCAAAGCGGTGAGAGATTTTTGATGGAAACGACACACGACATCGTAGTGTTGGGCCTGCCCGGCTCCGGAAAGACGACCTTTCTCGCAGCTTTGTGGCACATCCTATCGGCCAACGAGGTTAACACGAAGCTAAGCCTGGTCAGGCTCAAGGCCGGCGAATCCACGCATCTCAACGAGATTGCGTCGCTGTGGCGGAGGGCGAAAGTCCAGGAGCGAACGCTTCATGCCGGTGAGCGTACGGTCACGATGTCCTTGCGCTCCGCCGGCGCACCTGAGTTTAAGCTGTCCTTCCCCGATCTTGCTGGCGAGTCGTTTCAACAGATGTGGGAAACCCGGGAGTGTTCGCCTGAGGTTGCTGCATCTCTTCGTAGTAATGGCGTATTGCTGTTCATACATGCAGACAAAATCAAGAGACCTGGGTGGATCGTCGATGACGCAGAAGCTGCTGAAGCTGCAGGATTACCGGTGGAGCCCGGAAATCCGGTCGCATGGAACGCACGCCTAGCGCCGACACAAGTCAAGCTCGTGGACCTGCTACAGTCCTTGGAGTCTCCGCCTTTAAGCGTGGGGCCACGCCGAGTTGCCATTGTCCTGTCCGCATGGGATCAAGCTAATGGCGCGGGCATGACTCCCGATGAATACCTCACTGCTCATCTGCCACTGCTTCGACAGTACTTAACACACGGCCTAAGCGAGACCTGGGTGGTGAAATTATTTGGCGTCAGCGCTCAAGGCGGTGTCATGACGAGGCAGGCAAGCCTGCAAAGGACGAGGCCCAGCGCATACGGGAGATGGATGTTCCTCGCAGCGCATTGCCGTAGTCTCAGCCGATGGGCAATCCCATGACCTGACGGAGCCACTCCAATGGCTACTGATCTGAGGTAGTCGTGGAGTCGTCGTATATCAAGCTGTACACGGATATTCGGAGGGCCACCGCCAATTCGCGTGCTCAGCCGAGCTGACTCCAAGTGATGCGCGCCTGCTCTTAGTGATGAGTGACGCGTCAGGATCGGGCGTGACTACGGAAGGTAATTCGTACCTAACTGGCTACCCACTGCAGGAATCCGGGCTGTATGCACTCGCCCGGACCTGGCCTGCTCTGGAAATGTCGAGGCCGGGCTTGTTTGGACTCATACACTTTTCATTGAATTTGCCGATTTGGCGCTCCTTGACAGTCCGTCACAGCTCTCCGCCCTATTCAAGCTTCCGTCTGTAGACTCTGCCCAATCCTTCGGCAACACCTTGCTCCTTGCGGAGACAGAATCGAGCAATAGCCGGCTCATGTCGAGTCAGCTGTCGTTGTTCGAGCGACTCGCGACGGCCTTGTACGAGCATCCTCATGACCAAGTGTGGGCTCGTGGGTTGAGCGACGGCTTCGTCGACGATGTGGTGCTACGTTTGTGGAACTTGCAATGGCCACGGCTGAGGCGGTCTTTCAGGTTCTGTACGCTGACAACTCGTGACCGCTCGCAAGAGGGAATGCTGTTTGATTTGCAGTTGTGTGGTGAGACAACCTCTAGGCTGCGATTCGCTAAGAACACTGATGGAGTTGAAGCAACCACGACATCCACCGAGCCTTGGCTTGCGCAGCTCGTTGATTACGCTAACCGCCCATATGCATCAGGGTTTCGTGAAGCACTACGCCTGCTGGGGACTGATATGCTTGGCGGTCGAGAATCTGTGAGGTCAATCTGCAGTTTGCAAGCGACCCTTGCCCAGCATGAGCCGTCTGCAGTGGCTGATGCCATCAGCTTGGTGACGCCCCAACACCGCTGTCGGCGTCTAAGGTCGCGAGGAGATGGTGGCAAGTGTCGCGCTGTCTCGGGGTGACATCCTCGACGATGCGGTGCTGAATTACGTTGTCGACAACTTGGATCTTGTCAGTGAACATGACCTCGCTGCCCATGGTCAGAAACTAGCGGGACACCTGCTCAAGGCAGCTCCGGGGAAACTGGCAGCGCTTATCGACGACGAACGGCTGTCGGTGCGAGTTTCGATGAAGGCAGCGGTTGAACGAATCGAGGCGAACGTTGTTGCCCAGAACCTGAAGGCGGGTGAGGACTGGGTACGGCCGCTATTGGCCGTACGCCCAGACCTTCCGGAAACTCCGGTGTTCTGGCAGCGGACCCAAGCAAAGCCGCGGACCTCCAACAGGCGGGCATCAAGCCGCAGGCCGAAGCTCAGCTTGCAGCTGCAGTTCTTGGCCTTAACGACCAGCTTTCAATTGAGTCGGTCGCCCGGGTCTTTGGATCGGCTTCGGTACTCAAATGCGTTCAACAGTTGCTGGCGGAGGAGCGCGACGTTAGCGAGTTGCGAAGGTGGGTCAAGGAGGTCTGTCATCAACCAGAAGCTGTGGCTTCCTTCTTATCTCACACTCTAGCGTTGAACCCGCGCTTAGTTTCGTGTATCGCGGCCGAGCTCGCGCCAGATGCGGTGCCGAACGATTACGGTGTCGACCCATGAGTTGACGGCCTTGACAATGGTGAAGCAGGAAAGCGGCCAACTGCCAATCGAATTGCAAGCTTACGGATTCACCCGCGCCCTGAGCGGGCGGTCCAGAAGCGTAGGCCCACTGCTGTGTTTGACGTTTGAACCGCTGCATGGCGCTGCAACTGAAGGACAGTTGTCTTCGAGTATTTCGGAGCAACTACGCGACAGCCTTCCTTGGGTCCGCTCCTCAGACTCCTGGGATGTCGCACTCAGACTTAGGCTGGCCGCGGTGAAGCGGTGCGTTGAGGCGCCTGTGGAGCCGGAAGACTACGTTGCGCTTGCGTCGACGGATGGTCTCTTCAATATGATCCTCGACGCAACAGGGGACCATTGGGGTGGCAAACGCTATCTCAAATGGGTCAAGGAGGCGATGGGGGCGTCGGCCGATCCTCAGCGAAGAACTCGCAGCCGCTTGGTTAATGGGTACCTTGAAAAGCACTCTAAGTGGTGGAGTTAGGCTAACCGCGTCTATCAACTACGATGTACGGCAATGCGGCCGGAATTTGCCGAAGCCCCGCCTCAAGAATACGCTAGCGGTCACTCATCGACACCTTGCGGGCTTGCGCGATCCGGTGCTATGCGATCATTGGCTGCGCCGACATCGAATGCGCGCAGTCTAAGCAGTGATTCATACCTAACACCCGCAACCGAAGAGGCAACATGACCATTCAATACACGGCGGATCTCGACAAGCGCGTCCATGCGGCCATCGCACCACTGTTCGCAACCGACATGGTGCTCAGCCAAGGCCATAGCGATGCCGCGCTCAATGCGACGGTGACCTTTGTGCGGCGCAATGGACAGATCTACGCCCTCACATGTCATCATGTCTTGGAAGCGTTTCGCCTCGAAGCGATTAAGCGGAACCACCCACTCGCGCCGTCAGTTCACTTCGGGAGGAGCATTCTTCAGTTCAAGACGCTTCACGAAAACGTCATCCGATGGACGTTTCGAAGCTGCCGTGACTTCCCGGATCCCCAAATAGCCAAGGAAGCCGCTACGCTCAATCGCTTCAATGAGGTGAACGCGACGCGCCCCGACATCGCGATCGCAGATGTTTCACCGGAAACCTGGCAGATGTTCAATGCGGCCAGACCTATGGAGCCAATTGATCTCGATGCTTGGATCGAGCCTCCCTGGAGTGATCTACTCCCCATGTGGGCGGCGTTTGGTTTCCCAAACGGCCACAAGTATTTAGAAGGAGACAAGGTAGTAGCACCCATGCCCCGGATCACCGTCGAGTTGCAGAGCTCATCGCCTCAGCAGCGCGAAGACTTCACACTTTGCTCGCCGTTGGAGCGTGAGCATGGATTTGGCTTCAGCGGCATCAGTGGTGGACCGGTGCTGGCCGAGTCGGGGGCAGACCAGCGATTCTACTTCACCGGCCTAGTCTTCGAAGGCATGCCCAGCAGTGTCCAGCCATCAGGCGACGCAGAGGCATTTCTCGGCCCCAAGGACATCTTCCTGCTCGGTTACCTGCTGACGCCGGAGCGGTTCGACAGCTGGTGATCTGCTGCGAAGTACGGGGTGCAGATCAGCCTTACTCTGTCTTAGTCAATCACCCGAGCGCTGTTCGCTTTACCCATCCCACCACAACAGCCGCTCAATGCGCGGGACTGGCCGACCGCAATCAGCCTTGAGCCGACATCGTCGATTATTGCCTTGACCGACCGCTTATTGATCCGGCCTGATTTTGTTTGAACTTTTCTGCACAAGCCCATGGCCGTAGCCCGGCATGAAGCGCAGCGGAATCCGGGGCTTTATCGGCAACAAAGGGACTATCTCCCGGATTCCGCTGCGCTGCATCCAGACTACCAACTTCAAACTTCACCTGGCCGGATCAATAGGCCGACCTGCAGTCGCCTATAGAAGTTAAGTTACAGCAATAAAACTACAAAACCCAACTTCACCATGCTTGAAGACCACATCATGCAACACGTAGCTCAGCTGCGAGCGCGGTAGATGAAAGTTTCGTTTAAATCCCTTGACCTCCCACGTTTCGGCCCGAGCTTTGTCTGCATAGCGCTGGCAATTTCCGATGAGGGCGTTGGCGGCGTGCTGTGGTCCGGAGGTTCCCACGAACCATATAGTCTACCGCGCGGGTGGCTGCGTTCCAGATGAGTTGGTAGCACTGTGAAACCGAATGGTCACGCAGCAGGTTGTCGAGCAGGGTAGTCAGAGCTGTGCTGCTTGGCATCGGGAGATTTCGTGTCATGACTGCGTAAGTGCAATACTCCCGGCACTCGGCCATTGCCAGCTGTTTCCAGAGCCCGTGTGCGCCTTCGTGCCAACCTTCTGGCCAAGCCTTGTTTGCCGCGAGCAGCTCCAATCGTTTGACGAAATCCGGAGCGCTTGGAAGCAGCAAGCTCCAACATACCTTACGCCAGTCCCAATGAGGTGGTCTCCCCGGTACGAGGGTGAAGGCGTCTGGCGCTGAGTCCAGTGATGGCGCAATCAACGTGTTGTTGATAAGTATGCCTAACAAGTATTCTGTGATGCAAGTATCGTGAGGCGTGTACGGGACAGGAGATGCTCCAAGACTACCGATAGTTGCGCTATTCATCCAGCCACCGCACCGTATTAAGCTCAGCAGCGCTACTGCGGCTTCTGCGCTGAGATGTTCTGGCTCAATCTGTGTGATCTCGTAGTGCCAGTTGGCTGCGCAGAATTCCGCGACCGATCGCGTTGGCGCTGCCTTAGCGTCGCAGCCTCATTGGCTCGTTTTGCACGACAGCTGGGCAACTGCACCCTTCACGCTCGATGTGCATACAACTCGAACAACGAACTGTTGACCGCTGACTTTGTGGGAACGAAGAGCGTGAGCCCCTGCGTTTGATCAGCGGTGCGGCGCATGCAGGGCAATCAATGCCGACTTGCTCGGGCGGAAACTGACGACATAGCGCGCTTGGCGCGCATTGAATTTCGAACTCACCAAGCAAGCTTGTGACGTGCTCGCCCGCGTAGTAACGATACATGAGCGTCTGAACTTGTTCTGGTGTGAGGTGTGACAGGGCAGGGGATGGCGATTCTTCGCTCATGACTAAAGCTCTCTGGTTGAAGGTGACCAGAAAATATACGGTGACGGGCCGGTATTGTCACTTATAGAGCGTCGCCTTAAAGAAGGCTGGTTTCTAGCATCGCAGAATGGAAACCACGCTAACCGCCGAACAGCAATCCGATCTACGCAAGTTTGGCCAACGCCTAGCTATATTGCGCAAGGAGCGTGGTTGGTCGCAGGAGCGCCTTGCTTTGGAAAGCGGGTTGGCTCGCAGCTATCTTGGTGGTGTTGAGCGTGGGCAACGCAATCTTGCCTTGCTGAATATCTTGAAAATTGCTCGAACCCTGGAGTGCGATCCTGGGGAGCTTTTCAAGCTGTGACCGATACGACTGTCAGATCCGTAGCTGATCCGATTAGGGGCATGGTCATCAAATTGACCGTATCAGGATGAGCAGCAGATTTTCCGTGAAGGAGCGGCGGGGCGACTGACGCGCCAACAGTCTCCTTTTAGGTCCTGTAAGTAGCGACATCAAAGGTGAGCGAATTCGGAGTGAACACGGAATCTGTCATCACAGCAGAGACTGCCGACTGCAGCGTAACCACTAGGGGTGTGACCGGGATGAAGCAAAAATTAGGACTTTCGATTCATAACACCATGTTTTAATTGTCTTTATTTCTTAACTCTTCGCTAAGCAGTTACGCATATGAACTCTCATGCAATGTCACGACTCGCTCTTGGAATGCCGTAACTCGGCCAATTGCGCGCGCAACCCGGCGAGTAAAGTGTCCTGTCCATCTCGAATGACCAGAAGCTGAGCTCGCTCGATTTCCAGCTGCCGCAATTGTTCATCGCGCTGCACCAGCACCTCGTGAAGCTGCTGCTTGGCAGTAGCTGCCTGGTCAGCGCGCTCCGTCAGCGTGGCTACAGCATGATCACGCTCTGAGATAACCCGACGAAGTTCGTCCGTCAGCGTCTCCGCTCTATGCAACTGGCTTTCTGCCTGATGCAGAGATTTTGTGGCTGCGGCCAGTTCGGCTGTGGTTTTGGCTAGTTCGCCGTAGAGCTTTGTGATTTCGCCCTGCTTCGCCGACAGGGATTGATTGCTTGCCCGAAGTTCTGCCTGGAGCTGCTGAACCTGTTGTTCGTGGCGTCGCTGATCCTGATCGCGCTGCTCCTTGATGGATTCCCGGTAGTGCTCCAGGGCTGTGCGAGCATGCAGATGCTTCTCTTCGAGTGACTGCCGGTGCGCTTCGTTGTCGCGTAGGCGCTCCGCCATGTCTTGAACTTGCTGCGTCAGTCGTTCGCCTTCCATGCGCGCGGCCGTCAACAGCTGGCCAGACTGCGCGTGGGCATCGCGTTCATCGGCAAGTAACTGGACGGATTCCGCCAATCGAGCCTTTGTGGCGGCAAGTTCTTGTTGGAGTTTTTCTGTTTCGCTCGCTTGCTGCTGACGCTGAATGTCCCATGCTGCGCGGGTCTCCGCGATACGGGCATCCGCCTCGTCGTTGAGTCGAGCAGACAATCGTCCCACCAGGTCTTGCAGCGCTTCGCTGACCGCGATTCCGCCTCCAACCCCACCACCTTCCTCTTCTTCCAGTTCTTTCAAGTAACGGTGGATGGTGGTTTTTGAACCGGTCCCCAGTTCTGCTCGTACTGCATCGATTGAGGGGTACTTTCCTTGAACGATGAGCGCATCGCGCGCTTTCTTCACCTCTGACTTGTATAGCCCGCTTCTAGCCATGGTATCGATTCCCTGCTGTTTATTTCATACTAGATACGTACCATGCTAGTACATACTATTTCAAAGTCAAGTCGGGTCATAATTTCGGGTAAAGATGAAGCGCGATAATAGGGAGTTATCACGCATTAAGTGCGAGTTGTTCGGCCGAGTGCTCTGCCACGGTACGCACTCGCCAAACTCAGCAAGATAAATTGCGGGTTTGGATAGGAGAAGCGCGTAACCTAAAGCTACTGTGGACTTTGGAGTCTATGAGGAAGTGGCATGAAAATCGGCGAGTTGGCACAGATTGCGCAATGCACGGTCGAGACCGTGCGCTACTACGAGAAGGAAGGCTTACTGCCGTCGCCGGCACGCACAGCAGGCAACTTCCGCCTCTATGGCCTTGGCCACGTCGAGCGGCTACGTTTCATCCGAAATTGCCGTGCGCTGGATATGAGTCATGACGAGATTCGTACTCTTCTGGGTCTGGCTGATCGCCCCAGCGAAGGTTGCGGCGCCGTCAACGCGATCTTTGATCAGCACATTGTCCACGTCGATGAGCGCATCCGTGAACTGATGCAACTCAAGGCTCAATTGAGCGGATTGCGCCACCGTTGCGAGGCGGAACAGGCGGTTGACCACTGCGGCATTTTGCAGGGGCTTGCTGCTATGGATACCGAAGCCAGACCGGAACGCCAGACCCACCTGCAATGACGTACGCTGACGTGCACTTCCCCCGATATCCATCATCGTCATTCGCACTCATGACACCACTGCAAACCATCGGGCTGTACGCCCTGACCGCCTGTGCCGAACTGCTCGGCTGCTATCTGCCGTACCTGTGGTTGAAGAAGGAAGCGTCGATCTGGTGGCTGCTGCCTGCCGCAGCAAGTCTGGCGCTCTTCGCGTGGCTGCTGACCTTGCATCCCCACCCCGCCGGACGCGTCTATGCAGCTTATGGCGGGGTGTACGTCGCCGTGTCAGTGCTGTGGTTATGGCTGGCCGATGGCGTCTTGCCGGATCGCTGGGACATTACGGGCAGCCTGCTGGTGCTGGCGGGAGCCACGCTCATCTACTTCGCGCCGCGCACCGCGTAAAGTTGCGTCACGAAATATTCTTGATGCAGCGCAAATGTTTCCGCTAGACTCGGCCCCCGATGAAACGCCTCTTGCAGATCCTCTTCGTGTTGTTGTTGTCGGTGCAGTCCGTCTGGGCGGCAGTTGATACCTATTGCCAGGCTGAGGTGACAATCAGTGGTGCGCACTGCGCGGACGACTGCCTGCTGAAGCAAACGTCTGATCCATCCAGTCCCGATGGCACAAACACCGTCTCCCACGACGGTGATTGCTCGCCCTGCCATGCCGGTCATGTCTTGGTTTTGCCTGATTTTTTATGTGCGGGCCTTTGCAAAAGCGAGTCTGTCACCCATCGCGTTCGCACATTTCTCTGAAGTTCTCTCTCCTGCCACGCGGCCTGAACGGCCTAAGTGGTTCGCGCTCGCCTGAGGCGGGCGCGCGGTTCCTTCTCGTAGCGCCCATTGAAAAGATGGCTTCCAGCCTGACGCTGGAAGGTCTGCATTCATCTGTACGCTAGTTGCGTGCAAGAGGTGGGAATGAACCCTAGAGAAAACCTGTCGCAAGCCTTTGCCGCTGCGATGAACGAAGCACGTCTTGCACCGCGCACGACATGGCCTTGGCTGACTTTGGCGGGCATGGCGCTACTAGCCGACCAGCTCAGCAAGGCCTTGGTGGCATCCAGTCTGATGCTGGGCGAGCGCATCCCGCTGACAAATTTCTTCAACCTCAGAGTCACGTCCTGAACCCCGGTGCGGCGTTCAGCTTTCTTGCGGATGCAGGAGGGTGGCAACGCTACGCGTTTTCGGTGCTGGGCATCGCGGTGAGCGTCTGGATGACGCGCGAAATACTGCAAGGCAAGGCGCGTCGCATGGAATGTTTGGCCTATGCCATGATCATCGGTGGCGCACTGGGTAATGTGGTGGATCGTGTCTTGCGCGGCGCGGTGACGGATTTTCTCGACTTTCACTGGCAGGGTATGCACTGGCCTGCTTTCAACTTTGCCGACATTGCCATCAACATTGGCGTGCTGGCGATGCTGCTGAGCATCTGGGGCCAGAGCCGGTCTGAACATGCGCGTCACGAGGTGTCTGCATGAACGGGCGACTTTCCATTCTTTTCGCCAGCCTCTGCCTGCTGAGCAGCATGCCGCTTAGCGCGGCGCGCGACGTACTGGAGGAGCCCGTGTCCTTGCGCGCGGAAGCTGATCTGATCAAGGCCGTCGCGCTCACTTTGCAGCATGCCATCACAACTTCTGAGCAGTTCCAGGGAAGCAATCCGGCACTGCGTAAGTTTGCCGACAGAGAGATCAAGAAAAACCGTTCGCGCCTGCTGAAATTAGGCAAGCGCGTGCCCGAAAACATCCCTCCGGTGCGTCAGTTGGCCATTGCGCCGGATAACGAGCAAAGCTATGTGCGCGCAATGTTGCGCAATCATGCGCGGCTACTGGAGTTGATTGAGCACGGCAGCGGCCTGCCGCTATCAGCGGACATCAAACGCACCATGGAAGCGCTGTCGTCCAACGCGAACGCTGAGCGCACCTTCCTCTATACGATGGAGAAGTCATGAGCAAAATGGATGAGTTCCACTCCGCGACTGATCACGCAGCCAAGTCCATTTACTGGCGTTTGCTGTTCACCGCATGGCTGATCGCTTGCGTGTCGACACTGGGTGCCCTGTTTTTCAGCGAAGTGATGCTGCGCACACCCTGTGTGCTGTGCTGGTATCAGCGCATTTTCATGTTCCCGCTGGTCTTTGTTCTCGGTGTCGGTCTGCTGCCTTTCGATCCGCGCAGTGTGCGCTACGCCGTGCCGCTAGCCGTCACCGGCTGGGGCTTCGCGCTGTACCACTGCCTGCTCTACATGGGCTTTATTCCCAAGAGTCTTCAGCCCTGCACGCAGGGCATCTCGTGCGCCGAGGTAAAACTGGAGTTATTCAGCTTCGTCACGATTCCCTTGTTGTCCCTTCTCGCTTTCACTCTCATTATTGCGCTGCTCTGGGCAGTGCGGAAAGGCACCAAGCAATGAAACAGCCCTTCATCGTCGCGGGCGCAGCTGTGGCCCCTGGTCGTCGCATTTGTCGCTGGGGCCTATGTCTATAAAGCCCAACAGAGTGCCGACGTAACACAGGTCGCGCAGGCAGCAGACTCTCCATTCAAGCGCACCGGATCGCCATCAATGGGGGCCCCTGCAGCAAAGGTCGAAATTACCGAGTTCTTCGACCCAGCCTGCGAAGGCTGCCGGGCTTTCTATCCTCATGTGAAGAGGCTGCTCGACGAGCACGCCGGCAAGGTTCGTTTGACTCTGCGTTACGCGGCTTTTCACGAGGGCTCCGACTACGTGGTCAAGGTTCTTGAGGCGGCACGCCTGCAAGGTCAAGAGGTCTACGTGAAAACACTGGAAGCAATACTCGGCTCGCAGCCGCTGTGGGCTGAGCATGGACGCCCGCAGCCACAGAAGGTGTGGGACGCTCTGGGAGCTACGGGACTGGACATCGAACGTGCGCGGCGCGACATGGAGCGCCCGGAAATCGCCGCACGATTGCAGCAGGATGCAGCGGATATTGTGGCGCTCAAGGTGCGCCAGACTCCTGCTTTCTTCATCAACGGCAAGCCTCTGCGCAATTTCGGATTAGATGGGTTGAGCTTTCAGTTACGAGAGGAAATCGGCGTTGCGTATCGATGAAGAAGCGTGTCAGGGGCGATAACTCGTATGGCCGTAATCTTTGGCAAAGACCATATCCGTGGCGCAGTTGATGCCACGTGGCACATCCGCTACTGTCGCGCCACACTGCAGGGATGTCCTGCTCATTGTTTATAGATTGCCTGCCCGGCTCGTGAAACGCCTAATCTTGATTCTCTTCATTCTGATGTTGCCGCTGCAGTCCGTCTGGGCGGCGGCCAGTGCCTATTGCACGCACGAAGCGGATGCGGCGACGGGGCACTTCGGCCATCACAGCCACCAGCATGGTGGCGTCAAAATCGATGGCGAGTCGGATCAGGAATCCCCTGCCGGAAAAGCCGTGGATAAGGACTGCGGACTGTGCCATCTCGGGCATTGTTCCTTCGTCAACACGCAAATCAAGCTGAGTCTGGTCGACGCCAATGCGTCTGCCGCTCTCTCTGCCCAGCGTCTGGGCCTGTCCGATATCGCGACGCGGCCTGAACGACCCAACTGGCCCTCGCTCGCCTGATCTGGCGAGCTTCCCTTCCAAGCATTCCTTAGTCGTCTGATCCGCACGCATTCACGCGTGTGGGTACAGCAATCGTTCTGATTCACTCAGCAGGAGTTTTCATGCGCCTATTTCAGCGCAGTATCGCCATGTGCCTTGTCGGCACAATGGCGGCGGTCGTGCGGCCGGATGGGGCCTTGGCCCAGTCCGTGCAGCAGGTTCCGCCACGTAGCAATGTAGAAACATCAAGTTCCACCCTCGGCGCAACCAGTCTTACGCTGGCACAGGCGCTGGAGCGTGCCCTGGCAAACAACCCCGGCTTGCGCAGCGCCGAACGCGAGATCGAAGCTGCCGATGGCGCTATTGAGCAAGGCAGCGCCATACCTAACCCTGAGCTGTCCTACGAAATGGAGGACACACGCAAGGAAACGCGCACCAATACCCTCATGCTGACTCAACCGCTGGAGCTCGGTGGCAAGCGCGCCGCACGCATCAGCGCGGCGGAACGAGGGCGTGATGTCGCCCAGGCGCAGCTGGCTACCAAGCGTGCCGAAGTGCGCGGCCAGACACATGACGCCTGGCGTGAGGTGCTGGCGGCGCAGGAAGGGCAGCGCCTTGCGGAAGATGCCACGAAGTTGGCCCAGCGTGCGACACAGGCGGCCGCTCGGCGTGTGCAGGCGGGTAGCGCTTCGCCGCTGGAAGAAACGCGGGCGCGACTCGAAGAGCTGAACGCGCGACTGGCGCAGGCGCAGGCGGAATCAACGCTGGCTGCTTCGCGTACGCGTCTGGCTGCGTTGTGGGGGCAGCCACAGGCGGACTTTGCGCGCGTTGAGGGTCGGCTTGATGATTTGCCGGGCGTTCCCAGCGCTGAAGCTTTGCTGGATCGACTGGACGAGACGCCGGCAATGCGTGTCGCCACGCATGAGTCAGCCCGCAGTCAGGCGCTGACTGACATAGAGCGCAGCCGGCGCTACCCGGACGTGAATGTCAGTGTGGGCGTCAAGCGCGCAACCGAGCTGGGGCGTAACCAGACCATCCTGGGCCTCAGCCTGCCCTTGCCCTTGTTTGACAGCAATCGCGGCAATCTGCGCGAAGCCCTTGCACGCAACGCACAGGCGCAGGACGCGCTGCAGGCGACACGTAGCACGCTCACCAGCGAACTGCTGCAGGCGCGTAACCGCCTGACGGCCAGCCGCATGGAGGCCGAGGGGCTGGCGCGCGAAGTGGTTCCGGCTGCGCAGAGCGCGCTGGATGCCGCAACACGCGGCTACGAACTGGGCAAGTTCGGCCTCATCGACTTGCTTGATGCACAGCGCAGCCTCTTTCAGATGAAAACGCAGCAGCTGCGCGCCTGGCTCGATACCCACAAAGCCGCCGCCGAGATTGCGCGCCTGCTCGGTGATGCCGCCGACAGCTTGCCCCCGACACCGACAAGTGCGCGTTGAGCGCCTGGATGGAAATACCCCAAAAGGAATATCCGACATGAAACTGAATTTGAATACCCGCAGCCTGGGCAAGCGCCAATGGCTGATGATCCTTGCGCTGGTGGTCATTGCCGTGATCGGCGCCGTGCTGATTCTGGCTGCGCCCGCGAAGAAAGCGAGCGATGGCCATGGCCACGCGGAAGAAGGCGGTCATGGCGAAGAAGGTCATGGCGAGCATGCCGAAGCGCCCAAGGGGCCACACGGCGGTGAGCTGATGAGCGAAGGTGACTTCGCGCTGGAAGTGGCACTGGTCGAAGAAGGTGGTGAAGCGCGCCTGCGCGTGTGGTTCTTCGAGAAAGACAAGCCCTTGCCCGCCACCGCAGCCAAGCTTGCGCTGAGCCTCGCACGGCCGAATGGGGACAAGGAAGACATCGCTTTTGTGGCCGACAAGGACGGGCTGCGCAGCGTACAGACGATTGCTGAACCGCATGCGTTCGAAGCCACCATCGAGGCACAGACGCCGAAGGAGCCCTACCTGTTTAGCTTCAGCAAGGCCGAGGGCCGCATTGCGCTGAGCGAAGCACAGATCAAGGCCGCCGGTGTCAGCATTGACACCGCTGCAGCCGCCAGCATCCGCAACACGCTGCAACTGCCGGGCGAAATCCGCTTCAACCAGGATCGCACTGCGCACGTGGTGCCCCGTGTGCAAGGTGTTGTGGAGAGTGTGCATGCCGACTTGGGCCAGCGCGTCAGCAAGGGCCAGTTGCTGGCCGTGATCGCCAGCACTGCCGTGTCGGAGTTGCGCAGCGAGGCGCTTGCCACGCAAAAACGACTGAGCCTTGCCAAGGCAGGCTATGAGCGCGAGAAAAAACTGTGGGAAGAGAAGATCACGCCGCAGCAGGATTACCTGCAAGCCGAACAGGCCCTGCATGAAGCCGAGATTGCGGCCGCGAATGCGCAGCAGAAGCTGGCCGCGCTGGGCGCTGGCGTGCTCTCCGGCAACAAGCTGAGCCATTTCGAGCTGCGTGCGCCCTTTGACGGAACAGTGGTGGAAAAGCACGTCACGCTGGGCGAGTCGGTCAAGGAAGATGCGCAGCTTTTCACGCTGTCTGACCTGTCGAAGGTGTGGGCCGAAATCAGCATTCCGGCCAAGGACATGAACCTCGTGCGCGTCGGCGACAAGGTAAAAATCACGGCGACGGCCTTCGATTCGCAGGCGACTGGCACGGTCTCCTATGTTGGCGCCCTCATCGGCGAGCAAACGCGTACCGCCACGGCACGTGTCACTCTGCCCAATCCGCAGGGAGCCTGGCGACCGGGGCTGTTCGTCAACGTCGAGCTGACCGCCAGCGAAACGCCGGTGCCGGTCAGTATTGCGGCTGATGCCCTGCAAAACCTCAACGAGCAGCCCACCGTATTTTTGCGCACAGAAGACGGATTTCTCGCGCAGCCCGTACAGACGGGCCGCAGTGACGGCAAGCGGGTCGAGGTGATCAAGGGGCTCAAGGCAGGGGCGCGCTACGCGGCCACGGGCAGCTTCGTGCTCAAGGCGGAACTGGGTAAGTCCAGCGCTGCACACGAACATTGATCGGGGGATGAGCCATGTTTGAACGCATCATCCGCTTCGCCATCGAGCAACGATGGTTTGTCATTCTCGCCGTAATCGGCATGGCCGCGCTGGGCGTCTACAACTACCAGCGCTTGCCCATCGACGCGGTGCCCGACATCACCAACGTCCAGGTCCAGATCAACACCGAGGCAGCCGGTTATTCGCCGCTGGAGGCCGAACAACGTGTCACCTTTCCCATCGAAACAGTAATGGCGGGTCTGCCGCATCTGCAGCAAACACGCTCGCTGTCGCGCTATGGACTGTCGCAGGTGACGGTCATCTTCGAGGACGGCACCGACATCTACTTTGCGCGGCAACTGGTCAATGAACGCATCCAGGAGGCGCGCGAAAAATTGCCGACGGGTCTCACGCCGACCATGGGGCCGATCTCGACCGGCCTGGGCGAAATCTACATGTGGACGGTGGAGACCAAGGACGGGGCCCGCAAGCCCGATGGCCAGCCTTACACGCCGACCGACCTGCGCGAGATTCAGGACTGGATCATCAAGCCACAGTTGCGCAATGTGCCCGGCGTTACCGAGATCAACACCATCGGTGGGCATGCGAAAGAGTTCCAAGTGGCCCCCAACCCGCAGCGTCTGGCATCACACGGGCTGACCTTGCAAGACATCGTGGTGGCGCTCGAACGTAACAACGCCAACGTCGGTGCGGGTTACATCGAGAAGCGCGGTGAGCAATACCTGATCCGCGCGCCCGGTCAGCTGGGAGGTCTGGAGGATTTGCGCAATGTCGTGCTGGGCAGCGCCGATGGCGTTCCGGTACGGGTGCGTGATGTCGCGGAAGTGGACTTCGGACGCGAGTTGCGCACCGGTGCTGCGACCGAGAACGGCCGCGAGGTGGTGCTGGGTACAGTGTTCATGCTGCTCGGCGAGAACAGCCGCAAGGTATCGCGTGCAGTGGATGCCAAGATGCTTGAAATCAACCGTAATCTGCCCGCCGGTGTCGAAGCCATCACGGTGTACGACCGCACGGTGCTGGTCGACAAGGCCATCAATACGGTGAAGAAGAACCTGCTCGAAGGTGCCGTGCTGGTGATCGTCATTCTCTTCCTGTTCCTCGGCAACATCCGGGCGGCGCTCATCACCGCGCTGGTGATCCCGCTGGCTATGCTGTTCACCTTCAGCGGCATGGTGTCGCAGAAAGTCAGCGCCAACCTGATGAGTCTGGGGGCGCTGGACTTCGGCATCATCATCGATGGCGCGGTGGTGATCGTCGAAAACTGCGTGCGTCGTCTGGCGCATGCGCAGGCACACCATGGCAGGGCGCTGACGCTCAGTGAGCGCTTTCACGAAGTGTTTGCCGCGTCGAAAGAGGCGCGTCGGCCACTGCTTTTCGGCCAGCTCATCATCATGGTCGTGTACCTGCCGATCTTTGCCCTCACCGGTGTGGAAGGAAAGATGTTCCATCCGATGGCCTTCACGGTCGTCATCGCACTGCTTGGCGCCATGATCCTGTCGGTGACCTTCATCCCCGCTGCCGTGGCCTTGTTCATCGGTAAGAAGGTGGCGGAGAAGGAGAACTTCCTCATGCTCGCTGCCAAGCGGGTATATGCCCCGGTGCTGCAAATCGTCATGGCCAACAAACCCGTGGTGCTGGTGGCTGCACTGGTGATGGTGGTCCTGTCTGGCCTGCTCACCCTGCGTATGGGCAGCGAGTTCATCCCCAGTCTTAACGAGGGGGATATTGCCTTGCACGCCATGCGCATTCCCGGCACCAGCCTCACGCAGTCAGTGGAAATGCAGGCCGAGGTAGAGCGCACCATCAAGGCCTTCCCCGAAGTCGAGCGCGTGTTCGCCAAAATCGGTACGGCCGAGGTCGCTACCGACCCGATGCCGCCCAACGTGGCTGACAACTTTGTGATGCTCAAACCGCAGTCCGAGTGGCCCGACCCCTCACGCAGCAAGGAGGATCTGGTGGAAGCCATGCAGGCGGCTCTCGCCAAGGTGCCGGGCAACAACTACGAGTTCACGCAACCCATCCAGATGCGCTTCAACGAGTTGATCTCCGGTGTGCGCAGCGACGTGGCGGTGAAGGTCTTTGGTGACGACATGGCGGTACTCAACAGCACTGCTGAAAGCATCGCCAGTGTGCTGGGTGGCGTCTCCGGCGCGCAGGACGTGAAGGTGGAACAAACCACCGGCCTGCCGATGCTGACCGTGAACATCGACCGCGAAAAGACCGCACGCTACGGTCTCAACGTGGCCGATGTACAGCAGGTCGTTGCTACCGCGATTGGTGGACAGGAGGCGGGTACCATCTTCGAGGGCGACCGCCGCTTCGATGTGCTGGTGCGTCTGCCCGAGGCCTTGCGTAGTGATCTGGAAGCACTCAAGCGCTTGCCCGTCGCGCTGCCCAAGGGTGAAGGCAGCAGCTTGCGCTTCATCCCGCTCAGCGAGGTTGCCACACTGGAACTTGCCCCCGGCCCCAATCAGGTCAGCCGTGAGGACGGCAAACGCCGCATCGTCGTCAGTGCCAACGTGCGCGGTCGCGATCTGGGGTCATTTGTCAGTGAAGCCGAGCAGACCTTGAACGCACAGGTGAAGATTCCTGCTGGCTACTGGACCACCTGGGGCGGCCAGTTCGAGAACCTGCAGTCCGCGACCAAACGCCTGCAGATCGTCGTGCCCGTCTCGCTGCTACTGGTGTTCACGCTGTTGTTCGCCATGTTTGGCAACTTCAAGGATGGCCTGATCGTGTTCACCGGCATTCCGTTCGCGCTCACCGGTGGCATCGTTGCGCTGTGGGCACGCGGCATTCCCCTGTCGATTTCGGCTGCAGTGGGTTTCATCGCACTCTGTGGTGTCGCCGTGCTCAATGGTCTGGTCATGCTGGCCTTCATCCGCAACCTGCGTGAAGAAGGCAAGACACTCGACGAAGCCATCTTCGAAGGTGCGCTGACCCGCCTGCGGCCTGTGCTGATGACTGCGCTCGTTGCCTCGCTGGGCTTCGTGCCGATGGCCATCGCCATGGGCACCGGCGCCGAAGTGCAACGCCCGCTGGCCACCGTCGTGATCGGCGGCATTCTCTCTTCAACCCTACTCACCCTGCTCGTGCTGCCAGTGCTGTACCGGCTGGCACATGGGCGCGATGACGAATTCACCGACACGGCTACCCCCGAACACCGCTGATGCGGCTAAGGCCGGGGCGCATGTCGCCCCGGCATTTTTCATCCTCAGAAAGGACGCTCCATGAAAAAGATCTTCATTGCCACGCTCACCACCGCAGCCCTGCTGGTGACCCCGCTCGCATTTGCTAGCGGCGATCACAAACCCGCCCACGGGGGCATCGTCACCGAGGTCAAGGAAGTGCAGTACGAGCTCGTCGCCAAAGCCGATACGCTGCAGATTTACGTCAGCGACCACGGAAAAGCCGTCAAGGTCGACGGCGCCAGTGCGCGCGTCACGCTGCTCGCGGGCACCGACAAGCAGGAAGTCGAACTCAAGCCCGCTGGTGACAAACTCGAAGCCAAGGGCAGTTTCAAAGTCGGTGCTGGCACCAAGGTCGTTGCTGCGGTGAGCATGCCTGGCAAGGCAGCAGCCAGTGCGCGATTCACGCTGAAGTAGCCCCAGAAGCAACAAGCCCTTTGGGCGCGTTCTCGGATTTGATGAAGAAAGAAAGTGAATATGAAAATTGGCAAGCTATCCGCAAGCCTGATGACGCTGATCTCTACAGTGGCTCTTGCCGCGTGTGCCATGAGCCCTTACGAAGGCAAGTACAGCCACGAAGACGGCTGGCGCAAGGCTCGCATCCAGGAAACCGGCTCACTTGAGCAATTGGCCGGCAAATATGGCTATACCTGTCCGCAGGCAGACAAGGCCGAAAAGAGTGCTACGGCGGCGGTGGTCGGTTATCAAGGAGGTGGGCGCTGGCGCAAACAGCTCATGTTGCTGACGGACAAGGTGGAGTACAAGCCGGATGATCTGGTGTACGCGAACATCAAGCAGTGTGGTGAGTCATTGGTTTCTCGATCACCCGAGTAAGTTGCCTTGACCTAATCCTGTGATCGGGCGTGACATGATTTGTTCTGCGTCACGCCCGATTTCACGTGAGCTATTGACTCTGTAGTCACTTCAGGGTGTGGAATGCATTAAATCCCGCATCAGGAGCACACCATGTCCACCCACGCCCCACACGAAAAACACGATCATCCTGAACATGGCCATTCACATAGCGACGAAGCTTGCTGTGCGACATCGCACGCTACAGAGCCAGTCCGGTCTGCGGTGATTTGCGGCACCGGATGCTGCGCAGGAGACCCGAGCGGTAACATTTCTTCGCTGCAACCGGACAAGCCGACGCTCAGAGGCGATGGGGTGCAGACCCAGATTCGGATCATGCAGATGGATTGCCCAACTGAAGAAGCTTTGCTGCGCAAAAAACTTGGCGACATGGCCGAAGTGGCAGGTATGGAATTCAATCTGATGCAGCGTGTGCTCACGGTGAGGCATGAAGCCGAGGCCATTGACGGCATTTTGGCGGCTATCCGCTCCCTGGGCTTTACGCCCGAGCTGGCCGAAGAAACATCTGCAACAACTGGGCTTACGCCAGAACCCGCCAAGCCATGGTGGCCGCTGTGGCTGGCTGGGTTTGCCGCACTGGCATCTGAATTCACCCACTGGGCGGGTCTGCCTGGATGGGTTGCCGCATTACTGGCGCTTGTTGCCGTGCTGGCCTGTGGCATAACCACCTATAAGAAAGGCTGGATTGCTATTCGTAACGGCAAGCTCAATATCAACGCGCTGATGAGCATTGCAGTAACGGGGGCGCTATTGATTGGACAGTGGCCAGAAGCGGCCATGGTGATGGTGCTGTTCACCATTGCCGAACTGATTGAAGCCAAATCACTGGATCGCGCTCGCAATGCGATTGCCGGGCTGATGAAACTGGCCCCTGAACAGGCAACAGTGCAGCAGGAGGACGGAACCTGGCTAACGGCAGAGGCTAAAAGCATCTCGCTCAATGCCCGGCTTCGCGTCAAACCCGGCGAACGCATCGCGCTCGATGGCAAGATAGTGAGCGGGCGTTCGAGCATCAATCAGGCCCCTATTACCGGTGAGAGCCTGCCAGTAGAAAAGGCCGAGGGAGATGTGGTATTTGCCGGTACGATCAACGAGTCTGGCTCCTTTGAGTATCTCGTCACCGCCACTGCAGGCGACAGCACGCTGGCGCGCATCATTCACGCCATCGAAGCTGCACAAGGCGTGCGTGCGCCAACACAAAGATTTGTCGATCAGTTTGCAAGCGTTTATACGCCCATCGTCTTTGCCATCGCACTGGCCGTCGCCATCTTGCCGCCGCTATTCATGGCGGCGACCGTGTTCGCCGAGATACAAGGCGCTGGTATTGCTGGTGATTGCCTGCCCCTGCGCACTGGTGATCTCAACGCCCGTCACCATCGTTAGCGGGCTGGCTGCAGCGGCGCGCCAAGGCATCCTCGTCAAAGGCGGCGTTTATCTCGAAGAAGGACGCAAACTGGTTTGGCTGGCCCTCGACAAGACCGGCACGATCACCCACGGCAAGCCTGCACAAACCGACTTTGCGCAACTCGGCAGCAAAGGGGCTGATGAGGTTCGCAGTCTGGCTGCAAGCCTTGCCAGCCGTTCAGACCATCCCGTGTCTCGCGCGTTGAGTGAAGCTGCCCAGCGCGATGGCATCTCGATCCTGGAGGTCGCTGACTTTGAAGCGCTGCCCGGACGCGGCACGCGGGGCATGATTGCGGGAAGTCTTTACTACTTGGGCAACCATCGCTTGATCCACGAACAGGGGCTGTGCTCAGATGAACTGGAGACAAGACTATCGGCGCTGGAAGAGCAAGGCAAAACCGTCATCCTGCTGGCGGATGCGCAAGGCGTGTATGGACTGTTCGCCGTGGCGGACACAGTGAAAGAACACAGCCGCGAAGCTATCGCTGATCTGCATACACTGGGAATCAAGACCCTCATGCTAACGGGGGACAATGCTCTTCACATGGCGCGCGCCATTGGACACAGGTCGGCATCGACGGAAACGCACGGCGACTTTGCTGCCCGAAGAGAAGCTCAAGGTGATAGAGGAAAAGCTCTCAAGCAGCGGCGCTGTCGGCATGGTCGGTGATGGCATCAATGATGGCCCGGCACTGGCACGCGCTGACATCGGCTTTGCCATGGGCGCGGCCGGTACAGGCACGGCCATTGAAACGGCAGACGTTGCGCTGATGGACGACGACCTGCGCAAGCTGCCACGCTTTATCCGCCTGTCTCGCGACACGCATGCTGCTGGTGCAAAACATCACGCTGGCCTTGGGAATCAAGCCTGTGTTTCTCGTCCTGACCTTGATGGGCACTGGCACGACGTGGATGGCTGTATTTGCTGCCGTGGGCACCAGTCTGCTGGTGGTGGCGAACGGACTCAGGCTGCCGCGGGCCTGATTGGCATCACAGGGATACGCCAAAGTTTAGTGTGCGAAAATAACCATGACCCAAGCTACACTCGCACGCGGGCCAGAATGAACAAGGGGTGCCATGAACGAAGTTGACGTGTATGTGCAAGCCGCCACGCGTAGCAACACACGCCGCAGCTACGCTTCTGCACTCCGTCACTTCGAGGTGGAATGGGGCGGCTTTCTACCGGCTAGCGCCGACGGCGTTGCCCGCTATTTGGCTCAGCATGCCGAACAGTTGTCCATTGCCACCTTACGCCACCGTCTGGCAGCCTTGTCGCACTGGCACCAGGATCAGGGGTTTGCCGATCCTACCAAGACCTCGCTGGTGCGCAAGACCTTGAAGGGCATTTTGGCGCTGCATCCTGCACAGCCACAGCAGGCCGTACCGCACAGATAGACCAATTGACCCACGCAGTCGCGGCTGGATACAGCAAACTCACGTGCGATTCAGCGGAACGACTACGTTTCACGCGAAACAAATCTTTGCTGCTGCTGGGGTTCTGGCGAGGGTTCCGCAGCGATGAGTTAATCTCCTTGGAAGCACAAAATGTTGAGCTTGTTCCAGGCCAGGGGATGATCTGTTTTTTTCCACGAACGAAAGCGGATCGCCAACTGGTCGGACAGCACTTCAAAGTGCCTGCCTTATCCCGTCTATGTCCCGTTGCAGCATACACAGCATGGACAGACTTGGCCGAGATTGAGAATGGGCCGGTTTTTCGTGGGGTGAGTCGCTGGGGCCACATCAATGCCCAAGGTCTACACGCCAACAGTATTACGCCGCTGCTGCGTAGCATCCTGGAGCAAGCCGGATTACTGTCAGCAGGAGCGTTCAGTAGCCACTCCCTACGTCGTGGCTTCGCCAATTGGGCCAACGACAACGGCTGGGATGTTAGAAGCCTGATGGAGTACGTCGGCTGGAGGGATATGAAGTCAGCCATGCGTTACATCGATACAGCGGATTCCTTCGGAAAACAACGTATTGAGCAGGGACTGTCAGATGATCGTGAGTCGAGCGTTCGGTAAGTTCTACACTGCCGTTTCAGGACTGGAGCCATCACTGACTCTCAATGGAAGAAATTGCGATGACAAACCGGGAAAAAGAAGACGGCTCGATGCCAGAGCCCTCCGTGCTTGAAGCCAGAAAGCGGATGCGCAAACAGATCCTGGATGAATACAGCGCTTCTGCGCCTGAAATTTTGAAAGAATGGGAAGAAATGGCGCCCGTAGGTCTTGAGCGCATGGATGCGCCCACTCTTTCCACATCTCAGAAAGAAGATTTGATGCCGAACGCCATGACTACAGAGTCTTCCTT
This sequence comes from Uliginosibacterium sp., assembly GCA_016718265.1. Taxonomy (GTDB): domain Bacteria; phylum Pseudomonadota; class Gammaproteobacteria; order Burkholderiales; family Rhodocyclaceae; genus Uliginosibacterium. The sequence goes on from JADKDZ010000011.1 coordinate 122,092, forward strand.
GCGGGAGCATTGGCTCTCCGTCGCCATCGCAAGACACGTGTTTGCACATCCTGATTTCGGGATTGTGTTCGCACGCGACCCTTTTGATCTGACTACCGCTGAGCGTTATGGCTTGCGGCCGATTATTGTTTACAGCGTTACGGTGGCCGACATCGGACTCCGCCACTTGGCATTTTCAGCTGCTGAAAAGCCCTCATCATTTTTGAACGTGTTGCAGGATTTGTGGCGCACCTCACCGGTGTTAAGAGGGAGGCCTGATGTGCTGAAGATCAGTCGCAATGTTGAACGCGCATGCCCTGAGCTTGCTGAGTGTGCGAAGCAGCTCGGCGTTCAACTGACCGTGGCTGACGGCAAGGACAAGAAATTTGCGGCCATATTGCGATACACACACAAAGCTGTGCTGGAGCTGTTCTGGTCAATCAGTGTATCCAAAGGGACGACACTGAACTCCATTGCTGACCTGAACGCTGCCGCATTGAGCAAAGCCGAGAGCGATGCACGATATCGCTCTCAAGGGCAGCACCGCTCAGGCCGCGAAGCCGCTGAACAGGCTCAGGCGTGGATGGCATTGCCTGTTCGCCCACTCGCCAACACGCTACCCCAGGATGTCCCTTGGTTGGGCGGAAAATGGTTACACGCATGGGAAAACGACTTGCCGCCTGTGCCCGCTTTGAAAATGCTTGATGCCAATGGTGTCAAGTTCATGATCCATGATGAAGAACAAATCCTCGATGAAGATGAGTTTCTTCCTGAAGACTTCTACGACTCAGCGAAGAAGGTCAAACCTCTTGTCGCGAACTGGCCGAATCCTCCGGTCGAAATAGCCAAGGCGCTAGGCATTACCTTGCGTGAGTTGAACTGGTTTGCGGGCGCCGAAGCGCCGCTTGCGCAGAGTGAACGGACCCGGCTGTTGTCCATGCTGGGCGTTGAAAAGAGAAATTTTCACAGCTATTACGATTGTGTCGGGCCTTGTGTATTGGTCGCCAAAAGTCAGTCGGTCACCGAGGCCTATGAAGATATTTCATGCGGCGGTGATTTAAAGTTTTCTTTCGAAGCGCTTCCTTGCAAGGGGCTGGCGGACCCAAGCTGGCGATATCTGGTTTTTGGCGCGCATGGCCAACAAATCAGCATCATCATGGTGCCACGTGGCAGCGCCATTGCGTCCAGAATGGACAAGACCAGCTTCATGAACTTCAGGGGATCACAAGAGGTTCCGGCTCACATTTATCAAGACATCGTTGCATCCTGTGCTCGTGCTTGCCTGCGCCCGCAAGACAACAGGAAGGAAATGATGGCCTTCTCTGACAGATTCGAAAAATACGCATCCGAGATTAATTGGTAGCCCTGGGCGCTGATCACCTACGTCGCGACGCCTCAGTCCTGCCGGGCTGCAGATCCGCCAAGGGTTGCAGGGCCGAAGCGATCTCCTGACAGATATCGGCCGTTTGCCGCAGCTCGCCAATAAGCTCCGCAGCAACTTCCCATAAGTCTTCAGACGCCGGCTCGCTCAGATTGGCGCCATTGATAACGGTGTGAGCCATACGATGCAACCGGAGCATCTCATCCCTGAGTCCGCCTTGTGCTTTGAAGCGCTGTGCTACAGGCGCCAATCGCTCGACGAGTTCCAGCAACAATGCCGTATCGAAATCCTGGCGAAGACGGCGAGACGACAGCGGCGACGATCGCCATAAGGCGTGACAGCAAAATCAGGAGCCGGGATCTCCATGCTCATGCCTTCCGTGTCGGCCGTCGCATTTCTTGCACCGCCGCTGCGGCTTGCTGGAAGGTTTCATCTTCAATCCACGGTTCAGGTTTGCGTTTGAGTTTCAGGCTGTATTCGCCAAAACGCTTCACATGGGCAACCTGATAGGGGCTCAGAAAGCTCACTTCTTCATCGGTGATTTTCCACCCCTCCTTTTTCAGACCGCCGAGCGTGCGCATCATATCGACCGTGTTCTGCAGAATCAGGGCAGAAGCCACCAGATCGTTGTAACGCAGACGTTTCTGTTGTTCGTCCGGCTCATTCACCGCAATCACGTCGCCGCCAAACGACAGCCATTTGGCAAAACCATTGTAGGACTCGATCTTGTTGGTGTTGGCCGTAATTTCGGCGCAGCTCTCGACTACCAATCCATTCGAGCAAGAAACCGGTACGGATGACATTACCGAGTTCCTGAGCGGCAAAGTAAAGACGGTTTTTGCGACTGTAGGAGCCTAGCTTGCGCAGCAGCGTCGCCGATGAAATCTTGCCCGTGTAGATGGACAACGCTACCTGCATCAAATCCTGCCAATGACGTTCGATCAGGCCCCAATCTGCGCTGTCTCCGAACAGCCGATTGATGTGCTGGTATTTCACCGTCTTGTCCGGCCTGTAAAGGGTGAGGTTTTTCCAGTTACGGATGCGCGGCATCAGCTTAATGCCAAGTAGGTGCGTGAAGGCAAAAACCGTTGCAGACTGGCCCTGTGTATCGGCATGTACAGTATCCGCTTCGACCGAAAGGCCCGCCTTGAGCAAGCCTTCGATCACATAAATGGCTTCCCATACGCACAGTGGAATGAAGTGGCGGAACACCGCGATGTAGTTATTGGCCACATGCCGGTAGGCTACAGCCCCCATCTTCTTATAACGAAAGTGATAGCCTGCTAGCAGGTTTTCATCATAGAAATCGTACTGAGTGCCATCTGCAGCACGGTTTTGCCGTCGCCCCAAGCCTTGGGTAGATCAAGCCGCAGATACACCTCATTCAACTCGCGTTGTGCAGCCTCCAAGCTTTCCAGCGACAGATGGCGCCGATTCACAAAAGAGAGCATGTGCGGTGTCACGCCGCTGTTACCAAGATGACGGGCGGCTTGCGTTGGACCAAGATTGCAGCCCATCGCAAAAATAGTCAGCAGATAGCGTTCAGCAGGCTGATTAAGCTTGGCCATATTGCCCGATAGCGGCCCAAAGTGCCGTGTGAACCCCATCCAGTGCTCAATGTTGGCCAGCACATCCAGAATATGCCGTGACGGCATATGCTGCGTTAAAGCATTTTGCAGCGACACGACCGATGCCGGAATTTCGCGCGCAACAGGTTTGCGCAAGACGGGCTCGCCGTCACCATTGAGTGCCACATCGCCACGACACTCAGGGAATTTGTTATCCAGATGTTGGGCGGTATCGCCCAACCAATCACGCAAGCTGCTCGCAAAATTGGCTGCATTCTGCGGAAGCCCAATCTTGTCACAGTAGGCGGGCAATATCTTCTGACACTCATCCCACGACAGCAATTGGTCGCGGTAATCGGCAAACTCCTCGGAGCCGGCAACACTCAGGTCGCCTGAGCGCAGTTCTTCAGCCAGATAGGAAAAAACACAAATTTCAAGGCTACGGCGGCTTACGCCCAACCCAAAACCTTCTTCGTTACCTTCGCGCAAGAGCTTGCGCCACCGATCCGACACAAAGGACAGGTCGATGCCATCCTCAATCCATTCGATACGATGTTTGTCCTGATAGGTCTTTATCAAGTCCAAAGCATCAGTCAGTGAGTGATCCTGGGACGTCGGACGAATGTCTAGCAGATGAACAAGCCTGAACAGGATGGAACGATGACTCTTGAAGTGCCTCCACACCAGCGGCAGGTAATTGTTGCCGCTTGTGGCCTGTACTTGAGCACAGGTCTCGCGCACCTTCTCAATCCCGCCCGCTGGGGCCAGGTAGTCACGGATCTGCCCCCCGGCTACGGCGTTGTCTGGCTCGATGGCAAGAATGGAAAGAACGCCATCGAGCGTTCCGATCAGTTTCTCAATCTGGCTGCGCTGGCTGAACTGGATCTGCTCCAGTTCTTCCTTGGCTCGTTTATGAATCGTAGCGACTCGGCGAAGGAACATTTCCGCCAGTTGGTCGCGAGCCCGAACCTGCATACGCTGAATCAAAGCGACCATGAGCGTGAAGCGTTTGGCTTCTGTGCATTCGCGCAGCTCGGACACGTCGTAGGCCATGGCTTGCGCCGCAAAATGGCGAATTTTCGTATCCACAACCCCATCAAAAAGGGAGTTGACACCGGAAACTGATTCGAGCCATTCCAGATGCTCGACCAACATTTCAAGGTGTTTGCGGGTAGGGCGCTTCGCCGATTTCTTGAGTGTGTTGTACTCACTCTGGCGATGTTCCAGCTTGTCGGTGAGAAGCAGCGCTTTGAATCCTTCCAGAATCTTTGGAGGAATCCTGCTCAGCACCGTATTGAATATCCGTTCCTGCACCTCCGCGTGCGCACGCTCAGCCAGGGTGTCCAATGCAGAAAAGGCCGGGAGCTCCATCTGCTGATGTACCAGCTCATCGACGAGCGCATTGATGATATCGATGCGCTGGTCTAGCAGCTCTGCCGATTCGTGCGCTAGCTTGTCCGCAATTTCGCTGGCGTCGGTGCCATAGAAAGCCTTGACGCGCAGATAGCTCCGAACAGCCGCCATGTGCCGGTACAGGGTGCGCTCCGTTGAGTAGTCAATAACGATCCGCTTGGCGTAACCCAATGATTCGCGCACGTGATTGATGACTTCGGGCGGGACATCTTCCAGAGAGGGGAAGTAATGCAGGTACTGAAAGGTTTTCAGCAGCACCAGGAGGCCGAGTCGCTGGATTGGCGTGCGAGCCGTACGTTCGGCCCACGCTCGCTCTTCTTCAGTCGGCGTGAAGTTTCGCTGCAGCTCTTTGCCAGCCGGAGGCTTGCTAAAGCGCGGATAGGCTGTGCGTTCTATCGATACCATGCGGTGTCCCTCTGGCCCTGAAGGAGGGATAAGGATAACTTGCGCAGATGGCGGAAAGGTGACGGTTACGAAAAAACTTTCAGCAAAACAAACGATTACGTAGCCAATGTCCTAATTTTTGCTTCATCCCGGCTGTACCCCAAATACAGCAAAAAAGCCATAGCCAACAGCGACTTCTTTGCCGACATCCCCCTAGGATGCCTTGTGCGACCTTTGCTCCCTGCGCACCCAGTTTCTCAATTCTCTCTTTCACAAGATCGACTTCCTGAATTGGGCTTAACGCAGTCAGCATACCTTCAGTCAGGGGTCAGTGAAACGGCCATATCCGGCTTGGGAGCCTGGTCACCGCGCCAGTGATTGATACCGAACTCGTAGCGTTCTCCCGCCGGAACTGCTACCCACCTTTATCGCCACTCCACATGATGATCGTGCCACGCATTGTGTCTGCTCCTGTCGAATACTGATTTAGTGTCCGCTGCATTACTTGAGTATTTTCTTGAGAAGGCCTCCCAGATCTAAAGCACTCCCCCCGGTAGACGTGGACGAGGCGCTCTCCGCGCTCCCTGGGTCGGCCAGCCAATACGGCGACACAGCATCAACATGAGGTAGTCCTGCAGGACCATAGGTCTCGGCGAGCTCGGTTGCACTCATGTTTGTAGAGGGCGTTAACTTGCTACCGTCCTCGCGGAAAATAGCTGGGGTCCCTGACATGCGGGCCCCGACTGCCGACAGAATATCTCTCAGCTGATACGCCAACTGGGACGCGCTTCGCGCATCAATATCACAGGACGCTGACGGCGGGATTGCCCCGCTTTGCCAATACGACCGCCACGCTTGCCCTGATTCGCCAGAACACCAGATTCGAGAGACTTTTTGCCAAGACGCACTTCCATCTCTTTCTACATCTCTTAAAGACATGGGGATAATGTAAAAGGTCGTGTTCACAGTTGCTGCATTCTTACGAAGTGACTCTTCCATCTTTCGGCAGTAGCCACAGTCAATGGCCGAGAAGAGCACGAGTCGACGTCCGCCTCCGGCACCGTACCGCACGGTGATCAATCGTTCGTAGTCAATGCTTGCCATGACCTCGCGGCGCAACGAAGCCCACTCTGAATCACTCAAAGGCCGTGCCTTCACCCGGCTGAGCAGGCAAGACATTGAACTTCTTGCTGTCCCCCCTCCAGAGTCGCCGCTTCGTTTATGTATGCGATGAACGAGCCCTGCTGGCTGCGCAGCTCGTAGATACCGCGCACCAGCGTCGGAAGGGCGACAGCCCGTGACTCATCCACACCGGGAATGACAAGATCCAGCATTGAGAGCCGCTCGAAGTAGCGGTGCTTCGCTGCAGTAGCGTCGGCAGACACAGGCAACGAGAGCAATAACAAGCAGAAAGCCAAGGCCAAGCCACATGTCCGCCCTAACGAAAATTGTCCACAATCCATTTCAAATCTCCAGCTTCAACTTGATCAAATGGTGGCGATGACTTCGCCGCCCTCTTGTTCGATGTCCCCCGTTCGGGTACTGGGTATAAGTGTTCGCGTGGTACTTAGAACCTCTATTCTGGTTATCTCGGCCTGAATGGTTCGTCGTCCTGAGACCTCCTCGGCGTCCTGCGCAAAAAGAAGTAGATTTTTAGCCCTCCGTCCGCCCACGACTTACTTACAAGCGCTTCGAGCTCTTTGGCTTTGGTTTCATCGTCCACCTTCAAACGCAGAAAACTTGAGGCATTGACTGGACGAATCCAGCTCTCACCGCTAAAACTGTAGGCTTGATCCGGCTTGATGCCGGACAGCGGGAATGACTTGGTCGAAAAGTCATAGTGCCCCAAGCCGCCAGACGTCTGAATCACAAAGTAGCGCTTCGCCTTGAACCGCTCGATATCTTCAGCCAGCCTTGGCTGAATGGCCTTTAGCATGTCGTTGCGACGAAAACCGTCGGTCTCAGATCGGTACTCTGAAGACTTCTTCTCCGCGAGCTTCTCCCCAAGGAACAGGCATACCAGAATAGGCGTAGTACATCAGCTCGATCTGGCTTCCATCTGTGAGTTCGATGTACTGCGTAAATGGGGTCGCCTTGTCAGCCTGGCGTGCCTGGCGAACAGTCGTCGCCGGCGAAGCAGCTTGCGGAGCCTCGGCCGCCTCGCGCGCTGAGACTTTTGATGCGCTCGGATCGTCCTTATTGCAGCCCATCATTATCAATGCCATACACACGATGGCCATGTTCGTTCTCATGAGCTATCTCCAGTTAAGATTTGATTATTGTTAGTCGAGGTGTCTTCTGCATGCATTTGCGCTATCACCAATGTCATTGCATGCATTAGCCGTACGTACACTATTTCTGCTTCACGTACTTCATTCCCATCGGCCCCTGAAGGTTGCCGTCAGGCAGCACCTGCATCACGATGGCAGCCCCTGCGGGGCCGATTAACTTGACCTTTTCGTCTTCTATGACGTAGGACATCTCAATCTCCACTCCGAGTGCGGCCTGCACAACCTTTCCCCCGGACTTGAAAGTAAGACTGCTATCACCAAACCCACCACCACCAGTCATCACATAAGTCCCACTTAAGCTTTTGCCGCAGCTTGCAAGCACAAGCGCACATACAATCAAGAACCACTTCTTCATGGCTATCTCCTGCGCCAACAACAGAATTGAGAGGCCGCCAGGCTTGACGCCTGGCGGGAAGAAAGCACGACCAAAAGCAAACCTTATATGTCTTGTTTAGTCATATTAGATCCTGTCACAAAACAAGGGTTGGTTCAACCATATCTGTCTGGTTCAGATAGACAAATATGGTCAACTATGACTGATACTTCACGATTGCTAGGGCGACGTCTTGGTGCTCAGATCGCCTTGCGGCGTCGCGCGCATCAATTAAGTCAGGATCAATTGGCGGAGCAGCTCGGCGTGGCAACCGAGACCATTTCCCGCTTTGAACGTGGCGCTACACTCCCCTCCCTGGTCACCGTGCAACGCTTGGCAGAGGCCTTGGGCGTGCGAATCGCTGACTTGCTCGGAGAAAGTTCTGTCGCCACCGATGACCAAGTCGACGTCATGCTCTCCTGGATGCGCCCACTCGATACGGAGGGACGCTCATTCGTGATGGATCTGGTCAAACGCAGCTGTGATTTTTTGAAAGCAAACAAGCGCTGACCTGACCGGGCCTTCCAACCCGAACGACTACGACGCGGGAGAGGCGCTGTCACGTCAACCTCCCTGCCCCACAGGCACCAGAAGGAAGTTTCGGGAAGTCACAGCCATAACGCCGCTGCCAGTAGTTATTGACACTCAGGACCTCGACGGAGGCGTCCTGCTTTTTGGCGAAGAAGCTTGTGTGTTCTGCGTCGCCATACAGATTGAAGACGCGGACGACATCCTCGACACCGACAACCACCCCCAGCTGTGGCAGCTCAAATCGGGGAAGCTCTGCCAGCTTGTGCCGGTACGGTGCGGGAAAATCCTCGACCGGCATTACATCCAATACGTGGTCGTGGCTGCAGTAGCGCCAGTAACTCATTCGCAAAGGAAGACTCTTTTCATGCGAAATGGATTCGAGCATTCTTCGACCGTTGTCGATCAACGAGACTCCGGCACTATCTGCAATGCTGGCGTGTGCATGACACACGGTGTGAACATACGTCGCGTGACTCACCAGCAGTGCTTGCGTGGTGTCGCCACAATGGATGCAACACGCAGCACTCAACAGCTCCGCGTCGCGACAGGCGCCCTGAATCGCCTCGTGCAATCGAACATCTGTTGTGCTGCCTGACGATTGATAGCACCGATATTCGCAATCATGTCCCAGCTGGATGATCTGCACACTCTGCCGCACAGCATGCTCATTGCTTCGCAGAGATAGGGTGTCAGCAGCTTGCGCACTGAGTTCAGCGGACGCTGAGTCATGATCGGGTTCATGAAGCGAATAGTAGAAACGCAATACGCCAAACTTCTCCTTGATCTGTTCGACCCGGAAGTCGCGCACGCGCTCGCCGAGCTGTCGCACGATTTGCTGGCACAAGTGCTCAACGATCCACAGCCAACCGGCAGGAATCGAGCTGCTGCAGCAGGGCGGCTGCGGCACGCCATTCACATGTACTGCAAACAATTCAGGATAACGGAGCATGATCGTCGCGAGAACGTTCTGCCTAGGCATGTCACACCTCCACGACAAGATCGTCTTGGAACAGTGAGTTCTCCCGATCACCCCCGGGAAGCGGAGAGCCTGCAGGGTTGGCGATCACACGTGTCTTGCCAACGCGGTAGTCCGAGGATGCGTGGGTATGTCCGTGCACCCAAAGTGCGGGCTGGTGCCGCTCGATCAGCCAGGAGAGGTCGCTTGCGTAGTAGCCGCTCAGGGGGTCGGATTGGGTGGGGTCGTGCTCAACCAGTGACTTTGGATGGGGCGCGTGGTGCGTCACGACGATGGTTGGACCAGGAAAGGGCAAGGACAGCTGACTGTCCAGCCAGTCGACGCTGCGCTCGTGCCAGCGAATCATCTCAAGTGGATCAAGATACAGACGCGCTTCTTTGTCCACGCGAATCTGGTAGAAGTCGGTCATCAGTCTCTTCTGCGCCAGTACTGAATAAAGATCACCCCAGATTCGACAATCGGTCCAGAGCGTCGTACCCAGAAAGCGGGTATTGCCAATGACCACACAATGCCTATCCAAGAAATGCACGGGCACGGGGGCTTGCCGCAACTCCTCCATCAGCGGGAACCAGAATGTTCCATAGCCCTCGTGATTCCCGGCGACATACACGACAGGGCGTCCGGCAAAAGCCTCCTTAGCCCATGATAGTGCCTGTGTTTTTACACCGATGTCGCCTGCCAGAACGATGACGTCCGCATCCACATCACCGGGTGGCGTCCAGTTTGCCCATTCAAGATGGAGATCAGGAAAGAATCCAGATTTTCATGATTGCCTCTGTTTGCGCAGACGGTTCTACAACGGGAGTAAGCACCAGGGTATGCAAGGCAGACCGATACGCCCCAAGACGAATCGCATCGAGCCGGAAGGCTGCCCGGTCGATACGGATCTCCATGTCCCATACAGCGTAGCGAGGCGCCCATCCGGTATCCTCGCGCCACAGATCCTCCACGCCGCTTTGACGTGACAACCCTTCCAGAAACTCGATCAGCAGGACGGAATCAAAGTGCGGAACCTCGATTTCCAGTCGGCGGGCTCGAGGATAGACAAACGCCCTGACTGGCAGATCGGCGGCACAGAAGCCCATGTGCTTCATACAGCACTTAAACTCCGTGGCTACCTCAGTGGGTAACAACCCGGTTTCCAGCCAGGTACGCAATCGCGCGCAATCCTTCTGATCCATCCCCGTCTTGTGATGGGTGACAAGCAGCCAATCGCAGTCAGGCTGAAACAAGCGAGGATCGTCGTCAATCGCGACCCAGGAGACATCCTCCTTTTCGGCAAGCCAGGCTTCGACTTCAGCCTGGCGCGAGGCACCCGGATTTGCTCAGTGACGTCGACCACCCGCGATTTCAGCGGGCCCAGAAAGTGGCATAGCTGCTTGATAGCATGGGAAGTGCGCCAGGAGGATGACACCACGATCTTGACGTCAGGATGATCCTTCAGAACGTGGGAGAGACGGTCGACGTGGACAAACAACTTGTCGGGAGAGATTCGCGGATGAAGCACGCCATCGAAATCCAGGAAAATCACTCGCATCGTGATTTCCCCCTTAGGCTGCCCTACCCCTCCTGTACGGATCCGCCCTCCCCTGCTCTACCCCCGCGTGATCCCTTCTTGCCCTTCTTGGGTTTGGGAGCGTTTATCGGCTTCCCGTCGTCTGATCTCGCTGGAGGCTGCGGCCATCGGGCGAGGACTGCGTCTATGATGCACATCATCAGAGCTTCGCCACGCTGCCTACTGGTCAGCTGCTGGGCTGCACGCTCTACCTGCAGACTGCTGACGAGCGTCGGCGTAAAAAGGTCTTCCGGCTTAAGCCGAATGACTTCAATGCTCAATTCCTGAAGTTCGTTCTCGGGGAAGTCGCGCTGTGCTTCGAACGCCCGCCTCAGTTCAGTCTCCAGATTCGAAGACAGGTCGGCCACAACTTCATTCCATGCTCGTGCCACCTGCGCCCAAAAGAGTGGATCGTCTTGCAGTGTGCGCTCGTACTCAAGGAGATCTGCATCGCACAGAAGGTGCTGCACGAGTAGGTTCTTGAGCTGACCTCGCACCGACGCGTGCTCATGCTCTCGCCAGCGCCGCAGTGCGCCTCCGAGCCACCGCAAGTACAAACGAGCCTCATCATTACCTATTGCGTGGGGCGTCCTTACTTCAACCACGTGCTCCATGCTCTTGATGAAGCTTTGCAAGTCGAAGCCGCGCGGCACTGCATTCTCAGGATGGAGAGCCGGTCTCATGCGAGATCTCCTTCACTGCGGTAGAAACCAACCGGTCGCCTTTCGCTGCGCTTGGCGCCGTGGGTGTCCGTGAGCTGAATGCGGGACTGGTTAAGTCGCACGGCTTTAGCGATGGCGCCACGCAGGAGCTTGCGTGTCACCCTGGGACTGCACGCGGTGATCTGATCCAGCTGTGCGTCATCGAGCTGGCCGTCGAGGACTCCCACGACATTGAGCTCGTCCTGAAGAATCTGATAGATACGTTGCACGATGGCACGTTGCTGGAGTGGATTTGGCGCAGGAATCTCAAAGTTCTGGAATCGACTGGTCAATGCTGGATGCATTCTTTGGAGCTCATTGGCCGTGGCAATCCAGTTGACGTGGCTTGCATCGATCTCCAGCCAGGGCACAGAGCGATCACGAAAGATCCGAGCACTGTGCGTTTCGAGCAGTTGGTAGAGCGCGCCTGTGACGTCGCTGTGATGCATCGACACTTTGTCGATTTCATCCAGCACGAACAGAGGATTGGCATACGCACCTTCAACAATCTCATCGAAGACGGCACCGCACCGGCTGTTGGACCAGTATTCATCGCTTCCACCGAACTCTGCACCGGACTGTGCCGATGACAGGCTGCAGATTCGAGGAGGCATCCCCAATACGGCACCGAGTGACCGGGCATAGTCCGTTTGCCGACACCAGGATCACCTGATAACAGAACCCGCAAGCTACAGATCGGGCGCTGACTTACTTGTGCGAGGCAAGCTTCATCGAGCAGGTAATCCGTCACGGCCGCGAAGTTGGGGTGACTGCTTTTGAGGGCGATCAGCCCCGTCATCAATGCGTCCTCCGGCCATGCCCCAAGAGAGCGCTCAGGTCCAAGTTTCTGGAGCTTCTCGGCAATTTGCTTGCGTCTGGAGATCTTCCCCTCTCCATCGCAATCTCCCTTGATCAGCGAGGTGAGGTTATGACGATAGACACGCACCTTGCCCGGCGTGACAGCAGCCTCGTTTGTCGCCTGCGTGACCTCACGACGAAGTTCATCAACCAAGGCTCTGACTCTCTGAATACGGCTTGTACTTGCAGTGTCCATATCAATCTCCTACGATTGCACAACAGTCGAGGAACTGAAGGTGAACACACATAGCTTGGCGGAAATTGCCCAGCGGTTACGCGCGCTTAGGCGTAAGACCATTACGGAGATAGCGAGACAGCTCAGCCTTGACAGGTCATCGCTGTCTCTTTGGTTTGGCGGCAAGCCGGGCGTGGTAAGTCTTGAGAACCAGAAGCGTATCTGTGAGTTCTTAGGTTGGCGCCTTGGGTATCTGATCCCAAGTTACATGCATATGTGGCGGATTAATCGGGAAGATGACGTTGATGCCCTTAGACTTGGGCTGGGTCAGTTCATTGATCCAGAGCATGAGAAATACCGGATATCAACGGCCCGTTATGAGAATGGAAAGATTGGCTTCTTGATCTTCAAGGCACGCAAGGGCGGCATGGGCACACTCATTCGCCTGGCCGTGGCTCCGGAGTTCGTGGACGTGGTGCTTTCGGAATTGAAAGCAGCGGGGGAGTGGGCGATTTCTCAAGAGGTCACAGAGAGGGAGTACCAGGCCATCTGGGCGTCGGACACTACCGATATCTCGCCAAACGACTATTTCCGTGATTTTGAGCCTGGCGGCTTCCTCAAGTCGGCCATGGAATGGGAATCCGATTTGTGGTGCACTGAAGGCTACTTGGCTTTTATGAACGCGCAAGAGGAGATTCGCCCAGAAGACAATTCAGACGTCACTAAGGAAGACACCTTTGAAGAGAAAGTTGAAGCGTACTTAGCCCGCGACTCTGTTGACATTGAGGACGTAGTCGCCCAGCAGGCGCAGGACGACTTATGGCGCCCTTTGATCAGAAAACTGCAGGGGCAAGGCTTGAGTCCACAGGAAGTCGAAGCCATTTTGCGGCCAGTTCTGGACTTGCTTTGCAGATCTCAAACCAAAGGGAATAGAGGCAATCGCCCAAAGAGTCGTGCGCGATCTGACTGATTCGCTCTGCCAGCGAAAGCCTTGCACCCTTGGGTCCTTCCCTCGCTTTGTGATCCGGACGGTGTAGCGGCATGCAAGACCCGAAAACTAGAATCTTGGTCATCGACCTTGAAGCCACCTGCGACGAGGACAGGCGCATTCCGACTGATGAGATGGAGATCATTGAGATAGGCGCCTGTTGGGCAACTGCTACAGGCGAGGTGCTCGATCAGTTCCAGTCCTTTGTCCGCCCCCTTCTACGGCCTACGCTCACGTCTTTCTGCGGCTCATTGACAGGCATCCGCCAAACAGATGTCGACTCCGCCCGACCGTTTGCAGAGGTAGCAATAGATCTAACCAAGTTTGCCTGCCTGAATTCGAGCGGCGAGGAGTTCTGGACGAGCTGGGGCGCTTACGATCGCAGTCAGATTGAGCGCGACAGTTTGCGCTGCGGCATTCCAAATCCGCTGCCAATGCCCCACTCCAATGCCAAACGACGTTTCGCGAAAGCCCACCGGATCGGCAAGGAAGTAGGCATGACAAAGGCATTGGAGCTTGCGGGCATTCCACTTCTGGGCGCCCATCATCGTGCGCTGGATGACGCCAGGAACATTGCTCGACTTCTGCCTTGGATTCTGGGAGAGCGGACACTGAAGCTCCGACGAGCGTCATAGCCCAAGACATCGGCGACGCCTTGACTGCGCACTGTAAGTACAGGGCTAGCCCGAGTACCCCAATAGATTGGCCGCTTCCATTCAACCGAGAAGCAAGGAAGCACAAGTTTCATGGCATAAGCAGTATCCGCGATGGGACCCGCGACCTTGGTGAGCGGACTCTTCTCGCCCGCTTTGGCGGTTTCAATCCACGCGGGTCCGCGATGGGACCCGCGACATCGCGAGGCGCGATTTTTGACCGGCTCCGAGCTGTTTCAATCCACGCGGGTCCGCGATGGGACGCGCGACAATCTCCGTGCCGCGTGCGATGCGGCGCTGGGGAGCTTTAACCACGCGGGTCCGCGATGTAACCCGCGACAGATTTTCCCCACTGGATCGGGAGCAACGCACAGTTTCAATCCACGCGGTCCGCGATGGGACCCGCGACCCGTGTGATCGATGCGAAAGGGCGCACGCCAATTGTTTCAATCCACGCGGGTCCGCGATGGACCCGCGACCCGAAAGCTCCTGCATGCCAAGCCGCACCTTGTTGTTTCAATCCACGCGGGTCCGCGATGGGACCCGCGACGGACTTCGCCCGTGCTCGGCATTGGCGATGCTGACGTTTTCATCCACGCGGGTCGCGATGGGACCCCGCGACAGAGGCCGAATATCATAGACCGCCAACAAACTATGTTTCAATCCACGCGGTCCGCGATGGACCCGCGACGCTCGGTCCAATCGTCTGGCACTGGATAAGCTGGTGCTTCCATCCACGCGGGTCCGCGATGGACCCGCGACCCGTCATCACCTGCCCAGGCGTTACAGCTACCGGTTAGTCAATCCACGCGGGTCCGCGATGGACCCGCGACGCTACGACCTTGAAGGCGCCGTCCGTGACGTTGTGCCAATCCACGCGGGTCCGCGATGGACCCGCGACGCTACGACCTGAAGGCGCCGTCCGTGACGTTGTCTTCAATCCACGCGGGTCCGCGATGGGACCCGCGACGGCAACGTCCGCAAAAGGGCTTGGCCAAGGCGCCGTTTTCAATCCACGCGGGTCCGCGATGGGACCCGCGACGTTCTTCGATGCTGACCCGCCGCACTGGGAGACAGTTTCAATCCACGCGGTCCGCGATGGGGACCCGCGACCACGAACCGTTCAGGTAGGCGCCGAAGCGTTGTTTTCAATCCACGCGGGTCCGCGATGGGACCCGCGACCACCAACGCCGAACTGTTGAGCGGTGACCGCGTTGTTTCATCCACGCGGGTCCGCGATGGACCCGCGACTTGGCTGGCGATGTTGTGACGTTCGCAGGCGATGCGTTTTCAATCCACGCGGGTCCGCGATGGGACCCGCGACATTCAACGGGGAGCAGACCAATAAACTTCGTAGTTTCAACCACGCGGGTCCGCGATGGGACCCGCGACCTGATGACGCTGACTGCTGGCTGGATGCCGGAGACGTTTCAATCCACGCGGGTCCGCGATGGGACCCGCGACGCCGTGTGCCCAACGACGACGTAGGTGCCCTTACGGTTTAATCCACGCGGGTCCGCGATGGGACCCGCGACTACCGGCAGCGGTGCATGGCGTTGTCCGGGTGGTTTTCAATCCACGCGGGTCCGCGATGGGACCCGCGACATGTGGCGATTCACCGCGTTGTCGGGAGATAGCCGGTGTGTTCATCCACGCGGGTCCGCGATGGGACCCGCGACTTAACGACATTCATGCTCATTTTCGTTACCCCTGTTTGAATCCACGCGGGTCCGCGATGGGACCCGCGACGCTTGCCGCTGTCAGACAAGGACGGAGACGCCTCGTTTCAATCCACGCGGGTCCGCGATGGGACCCGCGACCTTGTGACGGACTCTCATGTGCGTGCTCCGTCACGTTTCAATCCACGCGGGTCCGCGATGGGACCCGCGACCATCGCCCATCACCGGCTTGCCCTGCAGGATGTT
>JADKDZ010000012.1 GCA_016718265.1 Uliginosibacterium sp.
CTGCAGGTCTCGACCGATGGTGGGACGACCTGGACCAATGCCACCACCGCGACCATTGCGGCTGGCACGACCAGCGTACTGGTTCGCACGCCAGTCACCAATGACACGATCGATGAGCTGAACGAGACCTTCACGCTGACGGCGACCACCACGGCGGGCACGACGAGCAATGCGTCGGCCGTCGGCACGGCGACCATCACGGACAATGATCCGACGCCAAGCCTGGCTTTGACGGGCCCGGCGACGATCAATGAAGGTGCGGGTACGGCCACTTACACCGTGACGCTCTCGGCTGCTTCCGGCCAGACCGTCACCGTGGCTTACGGCACGACCGGTGGCACGGCCACCTCGGGGGTGGATTTCACGGCCACCAGTGGCACGCTGACCTTCGCGCCGGGTGCGACCGTCGCGACCTTCTCCGTGCCGATCACCAATGACACGACCTTCGAGGGCAGTGAGTCCTACTCGGTCAGTCTGTCGACGCCGACCAATGCCACCATCGGCACGGGTGTGACGACAACGATCCTGGACAACGGCACGGGCGGTGGCGGTTCCGGACAACGATACGCCGGCCCTCTCCGTCTCCAGCCCGACCGTGGCCGAAGACGGCAACTTCGCGCAATTCACCGTCAGCCTCTCCAACCCGAGTGCGACCGCCACCACGGTCAGCCTGGCCCTGGCGGCCGGTGCGACCAATCCGGCCACCGGCGGCGGCGTGGACTTCGGCTCGGGCACGGCGACCAATCTGCAGGTCTCGACCGATAGTGGGACGACCTGGACCAATGCCACCACCGCAACCATTGCGGCTGGCACGACCAGCGTGCTGGTCCGCACGCCAGTCACCAATGACACGATCGATGAGCTGAACGAGACCTTCACGCTGACGGCGACCACCACGGCGGGCACGACGAGCAATGCGTCGGCCGTCGGCACGGCGACCATCACGGACAATGATCCGACGCCAAGCCTGGCTTTGACGGGCCCGGCGACGATCAATGAAGGTGCGGGTACGGCCACTTACACCGTGACGCTCTCGGCTGCTTCCGGCCAGACCGTCACCGTGGCTTACGGCACCACCGGTGGCACGGCCACCTCAGGGGTGGATTTCACGGCCACCAGTGGCACGCTGACCTTCGCGCCGGGTGCGACCGTCGCGACCTTCGCGGTGCCGATCACCAATGACACGACCTTCGAGGGCAGTGAGTCCTACTCGGTCAGTCTGTCGACGCCGACCAATGCCACCATCGGCACGGGTGTGACGACGACGATCCTGGACAACGGCACGGGCGGTGGCGGTTCGGACAACGATACGCCGGCCCTCTCCGTCTCCAGCCCGACCGTGGCCGAAGACGGCAACTTCGCGCAATTCACCGTCAGCCTCTCCAACCCGAGTGCGACCGCCACCACGGTCAGCCTGGCCCTGGCGGCCGGTGCGACCAATCCGGCCACCGGCGGCGGCGTGGACTTCGGCTCGGGCACGGCGACCAATCTGCAGGTCTCGACCGATAGTGGGACGACCTGGACCAATGCCACCACCGCAACCATTGCGGCCGGCACGACCAGCGTGCTGGTTCGCACGCCAGTCACCAATGACACGATCGATGAGCTGAACGAGACCTTCACGCTGACGGCGACCACTACGGCGGGCACGACGAGCAATGCGTCGGCCGTCGGCACGGCGACCATCACGGACAATGATCCGACGCCAAGCCTGGCTTTGACGGGCCCGGCGACGATCAATGAAGGTGCGGGTACGGCCACTTACACCGTGACCCTCTCGGCTGCTTCCGGCCAGACCGTCACCGTGGCTTACGGCACCACCGGTGGCACGGCCACCTCAGGGGTGGATTTCACGGCCACCAGCGGCACGCTGACCTTCGCGCCGGGTGCGACCGTCGCGACCTTCTCGGTGCCGATCACCAATGACACGACCTTCGAGGGCAGTGAGTCCTACTCGGTCAGTCTGTCGACGCCGACCAATGCCACCATCGGCACGGGTGTGACGACGACGATCCTGGACAACGGCACGGGCGGTGGTGGTTCGGACAACGATACGCCGGCCTCTCCGTCTCCAGCCCGACCGTGGCCGAAGACGGCAACTTCGCGCACCACCGTCAGCCTCTCCAACCCGAGTGCGACCGCCACCACGGTCAGCCTGGCCCTGGCGGCCGGTGCGACCAATCCGGCCACCGGCGGCGGCGTGGACTTCCGGCTCGGGCACGGCGACCAATCTGCAGGTCTCGACCGATAGTGGGACGACCTGGACCAATGCCACCACCGCGACCATTGCGGCTGGCACGACCAGCGTGCTGGTCCGCACGCCAGTCACCAATGACACGATCGATGAGCTGAACGAGACCTTCACGCTGACGGCGACCACCACGGCGGGCACGACGAGCAATGCGTCGGCAGTCGGCACGGCGACCATCACGGACAATGATCCGACGCCAAGCCTGGCTTTGACGGGCCCGGCGACGATCAATGAAGGTGCGGGTACGGCCACTTACACCGTGACCCTCTCGGCTGCTTCCGGCCAGACCGTCACCGTGGCTTACGGCACCACCGGTGGCACGGCCACCTCAGGGGTGGATTTCACGGCCACCAGCGGCACGCTGACCTTCGCGCCGGGTGCGACCGTCGCGACCTTCTCGGTGCCGATCACCAATGATTCTGTGCGTGAGAACGCTGAAACATACACGGTCAGCTTGTCGAGCCCCTCCAACGCCACGATCGGCAGCAACGTAACAACCACCATTGCGGACAATGACTTTGTGGGTTCAGGAAGCAGCACTCCAATCACGCAAACTATTGGTCTCAGAGGAGAGTACTTCGGCTACAACGAGTGGAATAGCGCTCAGAACGACACGGTCTCCGGCTCAGGCTATCTGCAACAACGCGGAGATGGGAACTACGGCAACCTTGATCGGATCGCCGAAGTGGCCGGGGTGATCAATCTACGCAACGGCGCTGCGGTCGTCGGTACTGCTTCAGCCGCTTCAAACACGGCCGCTGATGCCAGCTTCACGTCTCGTGGCATCAACTACGGGCCAATCTCCGACAGTGCCGACGGAGGGGTAGGACGCAACCCCACACAGCTCACATCTGGCGCTGCCGTTACCAGCGGAAAATTGTACGAAATGCTCGGGAGCGATGCAGCCTCGCTACGTACAACGAGCACGTTCGGAAGAACGACTGATGCGTTGATCCGTTTCGTTGGTCAGATCGACATGACGGGAGGGAACTACGACATTCGCGTCACCGCCGACGATGGTTACCGGATGAATATCGGGGGAAACACGGTTGCGTCTTACGACAACATCACACCCGTACTGGTGACAACGTTCGCGAACGTTGCCGTAGCAGATGGTTTGCAACCGATCGAGATCCTGTATTGGGATCAAGGCGGTGAAGCCTCATTTAAGATCGAAGTCAAACTCTCGGGCAGCCCAGACAGCAGCTATGTTGTGCTGGACAGCAATCACTTTGCGATGTTCTCGCCTACGAGTTTCCCGACACTCGGGGCCAATCAGGAAATCGTCGCCGGCAGCACGCCAGGCCAGTGGGTTGTCACCACTGGCGACAATGTGACGGGGACCGAGTACAACGATACGCTGACGGGTACCGCGTACCGCGACACGCTTACCGGCGGTGCAGGCAATGACACGCTTACCGGAGGGCTCGGCAGCGACACATTCCGTTGGCAACTTGCGGACAAGGGAACCACCACGGCGCCAGCGACTGACACGATCACGGACTTCAACACGGCACCCGCTGCAACGGGTGGGGATGTGCTCAACCTTCAAAGCTTGCTGAGCGGTGAAAATCACACCACTGGCGTCGGCAACCTCGGGAGTTATTTGCACTTCGAGTACACCGCGGGCGGCACCATCATCCATGTCAGCTCAACCGGTGCCTACGGCACGGGCGGCTATGCTTCGAGCAAGGATGACCAGCGCATTGTGGTCAGCGGTGTTGATCTGACTGCGGGCGGAACAGCCACTGACGCGTCGATCATTCAGGATCTCTTGAACAAGGGAAAACTCCAGACAGATTGATTCTAGGCGCCACTTTGGAACAACTGACGCGTCACCGGAATCCCGCCATGCCCTCGCTGGCGGGTCTTCGCTAGGCTGTTCGGGTAGCGCACTGAAAGGATCCTGCTCCGTCAGGTAGGTCGCCGAAGTTTTGCGCGTGCAACGTACGTCGCAGCCAAGAGGACTCTCCCAAGGCAGCGAACAACGGTGTACGACAGGGTGCGGGCGAGAACAGAAGTACGCTTTCTTGCCCACAAGCGAGAAATTCTAGAGTGATTACGCGAAGATCCTCATGGCGAAAGGCTCTTCAGCCCACCACCACAATCTAGCGACCCGCACCCTATATTTCACCCTCAGCCGGCGCTCAGCTCTGCCGGGCCACACTCACCGCCGGGCCGGTCATGCCGTCGATGCCCAGCAAGACGAGCATGTCCCACTCGGCGCGAGAGCTGACGCGCTCGGCAATCACGGCAATACTCATGCTGCGGGCCACGTCGATCACGGCTTTCACGAAGCGCTGATTGCCGGGGTGCTGGTCGATGCCAGCGATAAAGGCACCATCGAGCTTGATGTAGTCCAGCTGAATGGAATAGAGCTGCGGCAGCGCCGAGAAGTGCCTGCCAAAGTGCTCGATCCCCAGGTGTCCGCCGTGGCTGCCCAGCAGCCGGGCAAGCTCGGTCAGGGCCGCCAGACCGCCGTCGGCGTCGAGCCCCTGCTCGCTGACTTCTACCCAGAGCCGCTTGACGTGAGGGGCGTTAGCTTTCAACACCACAGCCAGCTCGCGGAGAAAATCCGCATCGCTGAACGACAGCGGCGAGAGATTGACCGCCACGTCGCCTTCGCCTTGTTCACACGCAGCCTGCGCCAAGGCCAGTTCAATGGCCACAAGGTCGACTTCCGCGGTCCGCTGCTGGCGCATCACCGAGGGCATGAATTGCCCGGCACTCAGGGTTTCACCCCGGCGATTCCGCATGCGCAGCATGACTTCGTTGTGAAGCAGGCTGCCGTCTGCGCGCACGGTCGGGTAGCCTGCAAGCTCGAAGGCACGTCGCGCCAGCGCTTCATTGATCTCGATACGCCACTCTTCTGCCAGCTGCGGCGTATGGTGCCGGCCTTGCCCCAAGGCCAGTACCATCGCCGGCCCCATGGTCTCGGCCTGCATCAGCGCGCCATCCGCCCGCAGCAGCACCGCACCGCCGCTCTCGCCCTTGTGGTAATGCGTCACGCCGATGGCGACCGCCTGCTCGCGATCGGTCATGCCCTGGCGGTACAGCGCGCTCATGGCATTCAGCATGAAGGCGCCAAGTGCATGCAAGCGCTCCTGATCAGCATCTTCGACGATCACCGCGAAATCTGCCCCGTTCAGCCGCCCGGTGAACAGCTCGGTGTTATCGCCCGACATATCGCGAAGCATGCCCGCCGCTGCGATGATCAGGCCATCGGCCCGCTCGCGCCCCAGGCGCCGATTGACGCCAGCAAGGTCGAGCAGCCGCAACACAAGAACACCACCTTCGTCGGCGTGATACTCGTCTTGCAGAACGCCTTTGAGGTGCGCGACGAACAGATTGCGGTTCGGCAGCAAGGTCATCGCATCGTGATTAGCCTCATCGCGCAAGGCGTTGATGCGCGCAGTCTGCTCAAAGAACATGGCCTGCACGCGCTCAACCATGGTGTTCATCGCGCGCCCGACCAGCCTGAGTTCCGGAACAGCCAGCTCGGGCAGTTTGACAAACCGGCGCTGGCCGATCGCCTCAGCCTGGCCGACCACCGCACGCAGCGGAGACGACGCCCAGCGCATCAGCAGCGTCAGCAAGGAGCCGAGCAACACGCCTATCAGCAGCAACATCACGGCGAGCCGCAGCACGCCGTTCCACAAGGAAAGATAAGCGAATCGTGCGCTGGCCTTGACCTGCACGGTCCCGGCCTGTTTCCAGCCATCCGAGACCTGGGCCTCGCCCGGCACCGACTCCAGCGGCACCCACTGCACAAACCATACGGGCACGCGCTCGACCGCAACCGCCGACTGACGCTCGACCACGACCGTGCCCGTCACGTCCCGATAGCGAATCGACTCGAAATGTCCAGAGTCGAAAATCGCGCTCACCAGCAGTTCCTGCATGGCGGGGTCTTTTCCCTGCTGCGAGAGCGACAAGGCCAAGGAGCTGGCGCTATCGCTCGCCTGGGCGAAAAGCTGCTGCGCCAGATAATCGCGCGCGGTCAGCACGTTGAGCACAAAGCTGCCACCCAAGGCCAGGATGATCGCCAGCGCGACAGTGAGCCAGACGCGGCTTAACAAAGACATGTCACTTCCCCCTCCGGATACGCCGGCCAGCCTGGCGCGTGGGCACGATCATGGCTCAAAACCTTCTCCCCGCATGCGCTGAACCAGCTCCGTCCATCGGGCCAGACGCTCGACAGACATACCGGGACGGTCGACACCCGTCGCCGTCCACACTCCTTCCCCATTAAAACTGAACACCGGCGTCAGATCGGGCCGGCGCGACGCAGGCCGGATCTCGGTCACCAGATTGTCCAGCACCAGCGGCTCGGCAACCGGCGTCGCATAGTAGCCAAGCACCATATGGGCCACCGGCACGCCAGAGCCCGGCAAGCCTATCACGGCCCTGACGTAGATCAGCCGCAGTTTCCCGCGCTCGACGCCAGCCTCGATCAGACTGAAGTATTTGGCGATCGCGAAGTCCTCGCAATCCCCGGCACCGTGACCCAGGAATTCCAGCGGACTGGCCCAGTAGTCCGCCCGCCCCCAGATCTGCTGATCGTCAACAAACCTCACGCGCCGGTTGAAGAACTCGTTCACGCGACGCAGCTTGTCAACCTCTGCCGCGCTGGCGGCCTGCTGGATCACCTCACGCCAGTCGTTATACCGGGCTGAAGCCTCGCTGCCGAAGCGCTGCGCGATCAGGCGCTGCAGGCGCTCAGTGTCATGCGCAAGCGCGGCACATGCCGCGATGCCGCACGCGATGAGAATAAAGACTGGCCGGAGAAGGGCTCGCACAATCGGCTTTGCCTTAATCAAGCTCATTCGTCATAGAATGGCGCGAACGGGCGGCACTTCTGTGAACGAATGCAAGCGCCTGCGCAATCTGACACACAGCCATTCAATCGGCGTCGTGCGGAAATCGATAAATGCAATAGAATCATGCAAATATGAGTGAGGTGCGCGACCAGGCCTCCAGCAGAGAATCCGTACTTGGCAAGACACAACTCCCGGACCCGCATCATGCAAAAGAAAATCATCGCTTTATCCCTGGCTTTGATGGGGATTGGCGCAAACGCCGCCACACTCAACGAAGTCACCGAACGCGCCATTTCACGCAGCCCCGACGTCAAAGCCCGTTTGCACGCATTCCTGTCGAGCCGGGAAGACCAATCCGCCGGTGCTGGCGCCTGGCGGCCACGCGTTGATTTGAACGCCTACACCGGCCGCGAGACGCTGGACACCCCCAACACCGCAAACAGCTCATTCACGCACTCTGAAACCAGCCTGCAACTCCGCCAACTGTTGTTTGATGGCGGCGCCGCCCGCAGCGAGATCCGCCGCCTGGGCCACACAAAAGCCATCCGCTATTTCGAGCTGCTGCAAACCACCGACGAGGTGGCGCTGGAATCCGCCCGCGCCTACCTTGACCTGCACCGTTACCGCCAGCTTGCGCGGCTGGCCCAAGACAACTGGGCCGTCCACAAGGAGACTTACGACCAGATCGCCGAGAAAGTTAAGGCTGGCGTGGGAAGAAAAGTCGACCTCGAACAGGCCGGCGGACGACTGGCACTGGCGCAATCGAACTGGCTGATCGAAACCAGCAATCTCCATGACGTCGGCGCCCGTTTTGAGCGCATTGTCGGCGAGCAGCCCCCGGTGCTGGCCGAGGTGCCGGCCATGGCCGGCAAGCTGCCGGCGGAGCGAGAACTGATCAGCACCGCGGTACGCAGCAGCCCCGGCTTTCTGGCAAGCGTTGCCAGCTTGCGCGCTGCGCGCGCGCAGCTGGACATACGACGGTCAGCCAATGCCCCCACCGTCGAGTTCCGCGCGTCGGCGGGTGCAGGCCGCAATCGCCAGGGGGTAACCGGTACTTATCGCGATACTGCCGCGCAAATCGTACTGAACTACAACCTGTACAACGGCAACGCGGATAGCGCGCGCATTCGCTCGGCACAAGAATCCCTGAGTGTGGCTAAGGAACAGCGCGACCGCAGCTGTCGGGATATCCGGCAAGTCACCAGCATTGCCTGGAATGACGTGCGCAAGTTGCGCGAACAGATCCGCTACCTTGAGCAGCACGCCCTTTCAACCGAGAAAGCCCGGGACGCGTACCGCCAGCAGTTCGACATCGGCCAGCGCTCCCTGCTGGATGTGCTCGACACCGAAAACGAACTCTTCCAGGCGCGTCGCGCGCTGACGACCGCGCAACAAGACCTGAAGCTGGCGGAATTCCGCGTGCTGGGCGCAACGCATCAGTTGTTGCCTGCACTGGGACTAGCCGCACCGGTTGAGAATGCCATCAGTGACCGCCCTGAAGACCTGGCAGACGATATGGCGATCACCTGCAGTACCGTGGTGGCCAGCTACGAGGGGCTCGACATCGCCGGCGCCATGGCGCAACGCCCCCCACGCAGCACTGTCGAACCTACGCCCGTCAAGACGGCCAGTGCGCCTGCAGAGAAAGAACCACCCGCTAAGGTTGCGGCTGAATGCGAGGCCACGGTCAAGGAGTGGGCCTCTGCCTGGACCGCCAAAGACCTGACGCGCTATCTGAGTTTCTACTCGACCGCGTTCAAACCTGAACGCACCAGCGAGTCCAACTGGAAAGCCTTGCGCGCCCAGCGTCTGAAGAAACCGTCGATTGAGGTTCGCGTCTCCCAACTCAGCACCACGGAGCAGGATGCCAGCCACTGCGCCGTGAGCTTCAAGCAACAATATCGCTCAAGCGACTTCAATGACGATACGGTCAAGACCCTGAACCTGCGCAAGGAAGGCAAGGACTGGCGCATTGTCGGTGAGCGTGCCGTCAAACAGTAATCCGCTGATCCAAATACAAAAGGGCGCCGCGTGGCGCCCTTTTTATTCGGGCATCAGCCCCCGGTGCCCCCTACCGTCAAACCGTCAATCCGCAAGGTAGGTTGCCCGACCCCCACCGGCACGCTCTGGCCTTCCTTGCCGCACGTCCCCACGCCCGGGTCCAGCGCCATGTCGTTGCCGATCATCTTGACCCGCGTCAGCACATCCGGCCCGTTTCCGATCAGTGTCGCCCCCTTGACCGGATAGGTGATCTTGCCGTTCTCGATCATGTAGGCCTCGGCTGTCGAGAACACGAATTTCCCACTGGTGATATCGACCTGCCCCCCGCCAAAATTGGCGGCATACAAGCCTTTCTTCACCGAAGCGATGATTTCCTCTGGCGTCTTGTCCCCCGCCAACATGATGGTATTGGTCATCCGCGGCAAAGGCAGGCTGGCGTAGGACTCGCGACGGCCGTTACCGGTCGGGGCGACGCCCATCAGCCTTGCGTTGTGGGTATCCTGCATGTAGCCGGTCAGGATGCCATCCTCGATCAGCGTCGTACATGCTGTCGGGTTGCCTTCATCGTCGATCGTCAAAGAACCGCGCCGGCCCGGCAGGGTACCGTCATCGACCACCGTCACGCCCTTGGCGGCCACCCGCTCGCCCAGGCGCCCGGCGAACGCCGAACTGCCTTTTCGATTGAAGTCGCCTTCCAGGCCGTGGCCTATTGCCTCGTGCAACAAAATCCCGGGCCAGCCGCTCCCCATCACTACTTTCATTTCCCCGGCAGGTGCGGGCCGGGCGGCCAGATTGGTACGCGCCTGATGCACCGCACGACGAGCATAGTCGCGCAGCACGTCATCGCTAAACACCGCATAGTCGCTACGCCCGCCACCACCGGAGGAGCCTTGTTCGCGGCGCCCGCCGTCCTCCATGATTACCGTCAGTGACAGGCGTACCAAGGGCCGAACGTCCGCGGCCATCACGCCATCGGAGCGCGCAACCATGACCACGTCCCATGTCGAGGCCAGGAAGGCCATGGCCTGAATGACGCGCGGATCTTCGCGACGCGCCAGCTGCTCCAGCTTCTCCAGAAGCGCGACCTTGTCTGCGTCTGCCAGTGACGGGATCGGGTCCGCCGCCGCGTACAAGGGCGCGGGCTGGCCCCGCGGCGCGAGCGCAACCGAGCCCGCCTGCCCCTGACGGGCGATTGAGCGCACGGTTGCCGCAGCTTCCAGCAAGGACCGCTCGTTGATGTCGTCGGAATACGCGAAGGCCGTCTTCTCACCAGCAACCGCGCGCACGCCCACGCCTTGTTCGATATTGAAGCTGCCGGCTTTGACGATGCCCTCTTCCAGGCTCCAGCTTTCGGCGCGCTGATACTGGAAATACAGATCGGCGTAATCCACGTCGTGGGCCAGGATATGGCTGAGTGCACGATCAAGCGCCTCGGTCGTCAAGGCATAGGGTTGCAGCAGGACTTCATGCGCGGTATTCAGCAGATTCGGGGCGGTTTGGCGTGTCATTCAGGCTTCTTCAAAAAAAGGATTTCATGTAAAGCGGCGGTGGTGCAGGGCAGGCAGGCTGTCGCGGACTGCGCGGATTCGCGCCGGATCTACATCGCCTGCGACCACCCCGCGCCCGATTGCGAGACTGACCACCACCTCGCCCCAGGGATCAATCAGCATGCTATGGCCAAATGTGCGGCGGCCGCAGGGGTGAAGGCCGCCCTGGCCACACGCTAGCACGTAGCACTGATTCTCGATGGCGCGGGCGCGCAGCAGAACCTCCCAATGTGCGCGCCCCGTTGTCTCGGTAAATGCAGCAGGTACGACGATCAGATCAAGTTCGCCGAGGCGCCGGAACATCTCGGGAAAGCGAAGATCATAACAAACCGACAGACCGATCCGGCCACACGGGCCGTCAAAACTCACGAGTTCATTGCCCGCTTCGATCAGGCGCGCCTCGTCGTAGGACTCCTGCCCGTGCTGAAAGCTGAAGAGATGCAGCTTGTCGTAGCGTGCGACACACTCGCCATGCGGATTGAAGACCAGGCAGGCGTTCCTCAGCCGTTGCGAGTCTTGTGCCGCCAAGGGCACGGTACCGCCAATGATCCAGATCCGGTGGGCGCGTGCGGTTTCCGCCAGAAAAGACTGGATCGGGCCGGCGCCGTACGGCTCGCTGATCGCGAGCTTGTCGGCGTCATGTGCAGAAATCAGCGGGAAATACTCTGGCAGCAAGGCCAGTTGCGCGCCCTGCGCCGCAGCATCGGCAACCAATCCTGCGGCTGCCGCGAGATTCTCCGCCAGACTTTCGCCGGAAATCATCTGCAAGGCCGCTACCCGGCAGCCAGAATCGATCATGGAATGCCCCTCTATTTTCTGATTGTCCTGGGCCGCGCCCCGGATTGTTTGTCGGCAGGCGATGATGGATTGCTGCCTGCCCGATCGATCTTCGGATCCGACCACGGCCCGGTTATCTCGTAGTCGTAGCTGAAAATCTTCTCGACCGGATCACGCAATAGTTTCTGCGCCAGGTAGGCCGCCACGCCGGCAAGCGGGTTCAGCACCCCCACGGCCGCCTGCCCGACGACCACCCCCACGGCGACCGTCTCGGTCAAAGTCGGCTGCACGGTGAGATGCAGATCATGCACTTCGCGACCGAGGTCCGTTGTGCCTTGCATGGATACTTGTGCCGCCGCGCCGGTTATTTTCAGATCACTGGTCCGCATCACGCCGCTGGTAACGTCCATGCTCCCCTTGATGGAATCGAACGCGAAGCCTTCCGAGAACAAGTCGCGGAAGTCGAGCGTCAGGCGCCGAGGCAAAAACTGGAGACTGAGCAAACCGAGCAGGCGACCAGCGCCAGGCTCCAGCTTGTTGAAGCGGCCGGACGCAGCATTCAGTTGCATGCTGCCACTCAGCGACGGGTAGTGGATGGAGGTCGGCGGCCCTTGCCAGCTCAGCGAGCCAACGAGATCGGCCTTGCCTTCGCGCACCGTGTTCGGATAGCCCAGGCGATCCAGCATGGCGCCCGTATTCTGACTTGCCAGCTCAAAGTCCAGATGGGTACTGGTTTTGCGCCCGGGTCCGACCGCGGGTTGCATGGCCTGCCATAGCCCTCTGCCTTCAAAGTCGAAATCGCTCGATTTCAGACTGATTTTCTTCAGCTGCCAGATTTTCCCGGCATTCACAGCGGCAAGCTGCAAGCGCCCAAGGTCCAGCTTGCGCAAGTAGAACTGCTCGGCAATGACATCCAGCGCAGGAAGTTCCTCGGTTGTATCGTCACTGCCCGCCTGAGCGTCTTCCGCCGCTCCGGCAGAGACGGAAGGCACGGGGTCCAGGGTCAAATGCTTCAGGCGAGCCTGCAAGGTACCGCGCCCCGCCTCGATCCACATCAGCTCCCCTTCGGCCTGCGGACCCTCGATCTGCAAGCGCCAGTTTCCATTTTGCCGCAGCGCCTTGGCCGAAACGTCACGGAACCGGTGCTCGCCCATGGTCAGTTCGGAGGCTTTGAACGCCAGCCCCGCCAGCGTCTCCCTCCCGCTCGCGCTGAAACCGCCCTCGCCAGCGATCAACGCACTCACGACTGGCCGCCAGGGGTCCACATTGAGCTTGTCAAACCGCCCTGCGAGCCGCCATCCCTGTGCCGGCAAGTCTGCTTGTGCGCCATATGCCAGTGCCCCGCGCGCGAAGGCGCATCGCGGCGCACAGACCTCTTCCCAGGCCAGGTTCAGACGCTGGTCGACGTCGAGTTGCCAACGATCTGTGCTCCACCCTTCACCGCCTGGCTGCGATCGCCAGACCACTGAAAGCGGCCAAGCGGTGGCTTCCGCCTTCTGCAGGGGTGGCGGCAAGGTCGATGCAACCCCCGCCAGGGTGCTATTGAGTGAGACCTCGACACGCCTGCCTTGCACGCGAACCGTACCGCCCGCATCCGCTTCACCGCGCAAATAGCCCCACAGCGGCGTTTGCGCAAATGAACGAAGACTGGCGACACTGAGCTTGCCACTGAGATCAAACCGCAGGCTGCCGTCTTCTTCCGTCACGCCGCTGGCACGGATCCGGTTACCTAAGAAGTCGGCTTCGCCGCCACGCAAGCCAATGCCGGCCTCGGTGAAACTCAAACTACCGGTTGCATCGGTAAGTTCTGGCAACTGTGGTAACAACTTCAGCTGATTGCCCGCAAATCGGTACTCGCCCTTGACCGTGGTCTTGTCGGCATGATTCAGCGGAACCTCAATATGCAAGGCCAGCTCCCCGACACCGCGCGCGCTCACCCCTCGCGTGAAATCCCCTGCGACGGCAGCCAGATTGCTGCTGTACACGTAGTGCAGAAAGTCGCTGGTCGCGCCTCGGGCTTTACCATCCACCAACAGAACCTGCTGCCCCAGATCGAGCAGGTCGGGAATTTCCACGCGAACGTCTGGCGTCTGTGCCCCGAGATATCGCCCGGCCTGCGCGGTAATCAGCATCCGGGCGCCATCAAACAGCAATCTGCCGCGCAGACCGGAGAGGCCCAGCCAGCCCGGCGCGAACATGACTTCGGCATCCGCCAGCTGCCCGCTGATGCGGAATACCCCGCCACCTTTGCGATAGGGAAAATCATCCAGCTTGCCGGTGACCTGCAGACTGACATTATCAACGCGCCCGGCGCGCAAGCCTTGACCAATCCAGTCTGTGACCTCTGGCGGCGTGATCAGCGGCATGTAGTGAACCGCCGACGCGGCCAGAACCTGCTGCGCACTTCCCCTGAGGTCCAGATAGCCCGGGCCGGTCGCCGCGCTGCGCCAGAAACCTGAGAACTCGCCACGCGCGTCCGGATTGGCCAACTTCAGGCTTGCCAGCCTGATTGTCAGCGCTTCAGGCGCTTCCGGCCGTTCGCGCTCATGTCCCCAACCGCCGTCAATCGTCGCCTGATCAAGCCGGATCGGCTCCGGCATCACCTCCGGAAGGCTCAGGCGCCCGCTCTCCACCGAAAGCTGAAACTTGCCTGTCCGCTCGTTCCCGACCACCCTGCCGGAGAGATTCTCGACGCCGGGCAACTGTCCGTCAGGTTCCAAGCCGAGCTGGGCAAACTGCGTATCAAGCGTGAACTTGAACGGCTGGTCTGGCTTGCTCTCCCAAGAAAGCTGAAGCGCGTCGAGCCGCCCGCGCGGGCGCAGTGACTGCAACGGCGCTCGTACCGAGTCGGGCAACGGCAGCCGCTCTGCCAGCGTCGCGAGCAGCCCCAGATCCAGACGCCCCGTGCTCAACTCGCCGCGCGCGGGCTCATGTCCGCGCGCGGGGCGGCTGCGCAGCGAAAAACTCGTTGGCTCAACCCGCCCGCCCTCGGCGGTCAGCATGGTCAGCCGCTCGCCGGCCACCGAAATATCGCCGTCGCGATAGGTACTCCGCACGCGACCACTCAGCGAATGGATACCAAACCGGGCCAGATCGTCACCCAGCTTTGCGCTCAAGTCGGCCAAGGCGACATCGCTGGTCAGTGCGAAGACGTTCGGGCCGTCGATATTCAGCCAGGCGCGCAAGTTGATGCGGCCGCGGTCCAGCGCGACTGGATAGTCCAGCCAACGCTTCCAGGCCGCCAGATCGGCATCCTCCACCGCCAGGTAGAGCGTGCCGCGCCAGCTTGCCCAGTCTTCGAGGCGGCGGCCCCGCAGATCGCCCCGCAGGTCAATCGCTTGCGACCACTGTGAAGGGGGCTCGCCAGCACCGCAAAACGATGGCGGTCACCGTCGTTATCCAGCCGCAAGTTCAGCTTGTCGAATACCAGCGTCGGCGCACCACGCTGCATATCGCTCCAGCTGACCCGCGCGTCGCGGATCAGAATCTGATCCTGGTCCAGCACAAACTTACCGAAGCCGCCTTCGCCCGTTCCGCCACCGATCTTGATGCCCGCGACATAAAGACTGCCGTCGTGCTCACGCCGAATGGCCAGATCCGGCTCCCGCACCTCCAGCCGGTGCAGGATCGGGCGCAGGTGCAGAAGTGACGACCAGGCCAGCACCGCGTCCACGCGAGGAAGTTCGAGCGCCGGGCGCTTGGCCGCGTCAAGCACGCGCACGGCTTGCAGGGCCAGCGTCGGCCGTGGGCCATTCCACTCGGCGCCAATCGCGCCGATCTCGACGGTCTGCCCCATCGCCTGGGAAAGCATGGTCTCGATGCGCGCCCGCTCATTCGCCACCTGTGGCAACACCGCAAAGCGCACCACCAGCAAGACCGCGGTCAGGAGAAAGTAGGCGATCCAGAATACACGCCAGAATATCGTCGGCAAGGTCACGATACTGGCCAGCAGCAACTTGGGGTAACGGGAGAGCTTGTTCAGCAGGGGCACGATACGGCAGGGCCGAGTACGGTGGTCGGGGGGGCGAACTTCGTCACACACAGCATCCTGATGAAATGAGACATGTAGCGGGCTACCGGAATAGTGCCGCCAGCAAATCGGGCTTGTGCCGACCCAGGCGGGCCGGAACCATTCTAGACTTCGATTTTACCTTATCGCCACGCATTCTCTGGCCGACCGTACATCATGAGCGCAGCTGAATCCCAGATCCTGTGTGCAAGTCAGCACAGCCGTTTTCTGCACAACCTGCTTCAGGCGCGAAGCTGGCTGCCCGAGCAACTCGCCGCCCAGCTCGATCGCCCCTTGACGCGCGCCGACATGGAAGGCTTTCTTGCCGCCGAGCCTTTGAATGAGCAGAACCTGCACGCGCGCTTGCGTCACCTCAAATCCTGGGTCTACGCCCACGTGATGGTGCGTGATCTGGCGGGTATCGCCCCGCTCGCCGAAGTGACGACTGCCATGACTGCTGTGGCAGAAGTGGCCCTTCAAACCGCACTCCAGACCCTCACCCAGCAACACTCGACGCGCTTTGGACTGCCGCGCAATGCAGCCGGAGAATTGCAGGAACTGATCGTACTGGGGATGGGCAAGCTTGGCGGCGGGGAGCTGAATGTCTCTTCGGACATCGACCTGATCTTTATCTACCCGGAAGAGGGTGACACCGACGGGCCGCGCAGCCTCAGCAACAGCGACTACTTCACCCGGATCGGGCGCGCACTCATTGGCGCAATTGCCGAGAACACTGCGGACGGCTACGTGTTTCGCGTCGACATGCGGCTACGCCCGAACGGCGACTCAGGCCCGCTCGTGGCCAGCTTTGACATGCTGGAAAACTACTTCATCACCCAGGGGCGGGAATGGGAGCGTTACGCCTGGATCAAGGCCCGGCCGCTTACCGGTACCCGTCACGAAGAGCTGAAGTCGCTGGCCCGACCGTTCATTTTCCGCAAGTACCTGGATTTTGGCGCCATTAACGCCATGCGCGATCTGCATGCCCAGATCCGCCGCGAAGTGGCCCGACGCGAAATGGCCGACAACATCAAGCTCGGCGCGGGTGGAATCCGGGAAATCGAGTTCATCGCCCAAGTATTCCAGCTCATCCGCGGCGGCGGCAGTCGTGACCTGCAGATCCGTCCGACGCTGCACGTCCTGCGGGCATTGTCTGCGCGCGGTTTGCTGGATGCCGACGCCGTTCGGGAGCTTTCGACCGCCTACGATTTCCTGCGGCGCCTGGAACACCGCATCCAGTATCTGGATGATGCCCAGACGCATCTGATTCCAGAGTCGGTCGGTGATCGTGCGCGTCTGGCACGGGCGATGGGCTTTCTGAGCTACGCCGATCTCGAAGCCGTGCTGAATGCGCATCGCGTGGTTGTCAGCCGTCATTTCAGCGAAGTGTTCGGCGATCCGGCCAGCGAAGGCCACCCGCTTGACGGCTTGTGGAACGGCGATTGTGGTCAGGAGAACACCGAAGAAGCGCTCGGCGAGCTTGGCTATCGTGCCCCACGCGTCAGTGCGGCACGTCTGCAAGAGTTCCGCCAAGGCGCCCGATTACGCAGCATCAGCGAAGAGGCGCGCTCGCGACTGGATGCGCTTATGCCGCGCATCCTCGAACTGGCGGCCGGCCGTCGCAACCCCGACGAGGCGCTGAGCCGCATGATTGCGCTGATCGAAGCGATCTGCCGCCGGGCGATTTACCTGGCACTGCTGCAGCAGTACCCGCGCGCCCTGGCACGGGTGGTCGAGCTCGTAGCGGCCTCAAGCTGGGTTGCGGCCTACCTGACACGGCACCCGCTGCTGCTCGACGAGCTGCTCGACGCCCGCCTGCTCTCCGCCGAGCACGACTGGGCGGCCTTTGCCAAGGATCTGGGCGGGCGCATGACTGCGCTGGGCGACGATACCGAGCGCCAGATGGATGTCATGCGTGAAGCCCATCACGCCCAGGTATTCCGGCTACTGAATCACGATCTGGCGGGGCTGCTCAGCGTCGAAGCCCTCTCCGACCACCTCTCCGCGCTGGCCGACATCATCCTCGAAGAAACCCTGGCGCAGTGCTGGCGAAAATTGCCCAAACGCCATGCGTCCGAGCACCGCTTCGCGATCCTTGGCTACGGCAAACTGGGCGGCAAGGAGCTCGGTTACGCCTCGGATCTGGACCTGGTCTTCATCCACGACGACCCCGACCCGGATTGCCAAGCCATCTACGCCCGCCTCGCCCAGCGCCTCAACACCTGGCTCGACAGTCATACCGCCGCAGGCCATCTCTTTGAAACAGACAACCGACTCCGGCCAAACGGCGATGCGGGGCTGATGGTGGTGTCGCTGGAGGCGTTCGAGCACTACCAGCGGCACGACGCCTGGATCTGGGAACATCAGGCCCTGACCCGCGCACGCTTCTGTGCCGGCAATGCGGAAGTCGGCGCCAAGTTTGAAGCCCTGCGCTCCGCCCTGCTCTGCCAGCCACGCGCGCTTGAGCCCTTGCGTACCGAAGTGCTGGCGATGCGTCAGAAAATGCGGGACTCCTTCGCCGACAAGGGCGAAGGCTTTGAACTCAAACACGATGCTGGCGGCTTGATCGACGTTGAATTCATCGTGCAATACCTCGTCCTCGCCCACGCCCACCAGCACCCCGAGCTTGCCGAGAACAAGGGCAACATCGCGCTGCTGCAGCGCTGTGCAGCGGCGGGCCTGATTTCGGCCGAACGGGCCCAGCAGTCCGCCAACGCCTACCGCTCCATGCGTCATGCCCAGCACGAGCTTCGCCTCAACCAGCAGACCAGCCGGGTATTTGACGACAGCCTGGATGCCGCTCGCGTGCCGGTTCAGGCGCTCTGGGCGCAGGTATTTGGCTGAGACACCGCAAAAAGACCTGCCCGGAGAACCGCTCCCAGCTTGGCTCTTCGGGCAGGTCTTTTTCGCTTTCGAGGCGCGCTACGCGCGGGCAGAAGCGTCGCCAGCGTCGCCAGAGGCGTGGAATTCCGGCAGGATCGTGATCAGCACCTTGTCCACGCGATGGCGGTCCATGTCCACCACCTCGAAGCGCAAGCCCAGGCAGGTGAAATGATCGGCCACCCGTGGCACGCTGCCCAGCTGGTGCATCACGAAGCCGCCCACGGTATGAAAGCCGCCACTGTCCGAGCCGGGCAAATCGTCGAGATCGAAGTGGGTATTGAAGCGTTCGACCGTCATCGACGCATCGATGAGCCAGGTACCGTCTTCACGCTGAATCGCCTCGGCATCGACGTCTTCGTCTTCCGCCGGCAGCTCGCCAACAATGGAGGTCAGCACGTCGGTGAGAGAGACCAGTCCTTCGAGCTCGCCGTACTCATCGACCACCAGTGCGAACTGAACGCGCGCCTTGCGAAAATGATCCAGCAGCTGCGAAGTCGTCACCGTGTCAGGCACGTACAACGCCGGCCGGGTCGAAGCCTCGATATCCAGCGGCTTACCCACCAGCACGGTCTTGAGCAAGTCGGACACATAGAGCACGCCGATCACGTTCTCCAGCCCGCCCTTGCACACCACCAGGCGCGCATACTCGCTCTCGGCGATTTTCTCATTCACGTCCTGCGGCTCTTCAAGATCGATGAAGTGCACGTCCTTGCGCGGGGTCATGATGGTGCCGATACGCTGCTCATCCAGACGCAGCACGTTCGAGACGATTTCCTGCTCGCTCTCGTGGAACACACCCGCCTCGGCGCCCTGCTCCATCAACACCTTGATTTCTTCGTCCGTTACCGGCGGCTCGCCCGCCCCCCGGGCGTTGAATGGCCGCAGCAACACGTCACCCGAAAAGGAGAACAGCCAGACCAGCGGACGCGTCACCTTTTCCAGCCAGGCCATGGGTTGGGCCAGCACGGAAGCAATCCGCTCGGGCGCGAGCAGCGCCAGACGCTTGGGCACCAGCTCGCCAATCACCACCGAAAAGTACGTGATGATGACCACCACAATGCCCAGACCAAGGGGCCGGGCATAGTCGCCGATACCCGGAATCAGTGCCAGCCACGCCTCGATGGGTGCGGCCAGTACATCCTCACCAATCGCCCCGCTCAAAATACCGATTGAGGTAATGCCGACCTGGACGGTAGACAAGAAGCTGGATGGCTCATCGTGCAGGCGGAGCGCTGCGCGCGCACCGGCCGAGCCATCATCAGCATATTTCTGCAAACGGGCTTTTCTTGAAGAAACCACGGCGATCTCGGCCATGGCAAATATCCCGTTCACCATAATCAACAGCAGCAGCGCCAAGGCTGAATTCATACACAACGCCGGCCTTATCCGGCGAAGGGTTAAGAAGCGCGCAGCATACCACGCCCACGGGTAGCGCTTGGCAGACGGCACGGACGCGTGCGCCAACCACGCCCCGCAGCCACTCGTCGTTGAATTGCGAACAATTGATAACTCCCGGCACATTCGCACAGGCCTGCCCGGTGCGCGACCCTACAATGCGCGCTCACTCAATCAGCGACCACTGATGCACATGGATTTTCACATCGAGTCCACCAGTTTTTGCCCTAGCGGCATTGCCCCGCGCTGGACATGGTGGATCAAAGGTATCCGCGGCGAGGCCCGCTACGAGGTCCTTGGAACGGACGAACACGGTGCCGGGCTGTATCTGTTCCGCTTTGCCGGTGACCGCTCGCCGGAGCGCGAAGAGCTGATCGACCGTGTGCGCTTTGTCATTCCGAGCACCACCAGCAAGGCCGACGCAGGCGAGCGTCTGGCAGCAGCGCTCGAACAGATCGGCTGGAATAGCCGCGGCGGGAAGTAATAAGTCAGTAACACGACATCGCTGACCGATCCGTCCGCACCCGGAACTCCCAAAACAGAAAAGGCAGCCCGAGGGCTGCCTTTTTTCACAAGATCTGTCGTGCTCGCGCCGATCAGAATTCCTTGACGATCCCGACGCGGGTGTAGGTCTCGTCCAGCTTGTTCGCGGTGGTCGAGAAGTTTGCCGCCGCGCCATCATACTTGCCACCGAACACCGCCTTGGCGTTGCTTTCCCAGTCGCTCTTCTGACGGGCTGCATACACATAGGTCGTCTTCGACAGCAGGTAGGCGCCACCGATCATCCAGCCACGGCCGCTGTTGCGGTTTTCGCCCACGTCACGCACCTTGGAGATCTGGCCACCAAACTCGAAGCGGTTATCCAGGTTGTACGACACGGACAGATTGGTGATCTTGTCCTGGAAGCCCGCCTTCTTGCCGCCGAGCGTGCCATAACCGGTCTGGTTGATGTAGGCCAGCGCCACTTTCAGGCCGGCAACAGGCTTGACGCTGGTGTAGACCTTGTAGAAACGGAAGCTGTCGTTCGCCACATTGCTGGTCGTGCCACGGATGAAGTAGTCCGCACCACCGTTGACGATGCCGCCCACCTTGTATTCCAAGCCAACGCTCTTGACGTCACCCGCACTCTGCGAACCATTGACGGTCTTGATGGTATTGCCGGAAGCGTCCTTGCCGAACTGATCTTCCGAAATATTGCTGCTGCCATCCTTGCGCTTGTCACCAAACGCGTAGCCGGCCTTGAACAGCAAACCGACCGGGCCGGCATTGATGACTGGCGTGCGCAGTTCGGTTTCACGGCTGGTCAGCGCGGAGAACCGGTAGGTCGAAATCCCGTACTTGACGATTTCGAGATCCTTCGGCGCAATCATGTAAGGCTTCTCGGCCAGGTAGTAGTTATCGGCAACGTTGTAGACGCCCCAGAGTGCTGTCCCCACCGGTGAAGTCAGGCTTACGGCCTTCTTGTCGTTGGTGTTGATGCCGGTCTTGCCTTCGTCGATATTGCCGAACCGCAAGTCCAGATCCACCATCGCGCTCCAGCCCGGCATCAGATCTTCCTTGGCAACCACGGTGATGCGGGACCACGAACCACCGCCATCGCCCAGGGTCTCGGTCGAGACGCCGCCGCAATCGCCACGCGTACCGCACACGCCGTCAACGTTGGCCGTGTTCTTGAACTGGTAGCCCGCATCAAATTTGCCGCCGATGGTCACCGACGTTTGAGCGAAGGCTGCCCCGGACACCAGTCCGAGCACAGCCGCCGCAATAATCCGCTTCTGCATAAATTTCTCCTCAAAATTGAAGATCGGGCAAACACTCTGCACGCACGCGCCAGAAGCAAAACTTACCCGCCTTACCTCTCGAAAACAGAGAAGTTGCATCGATTCTGGCAAACCACACGAACACTGGGCAAGCCAAAGATGTGCGTATGCCAAGACACTCGATTTCTTTGTTGTAATGCAGCAACACCTTGAAACATTAGTGAAATATTTACGACAGAGGCATTAGCAGAAAAAACTTAGCCTATCCGTCGATAGAAAAACCTTGCTTGACTTTCGACCAGCAGCTGCTTTTTTGCTCTGCAAGACGCTGTGTCGCCATCACATTCAGCCGCATGTCAGAACGCCAAGGCGATCGACAGATGCGCCCGCAATCGTCGTTCTTGCCAACCGTAGGCCAGATCCAGCGCGAGCGGGCCGGCCGGGCTTCGCCAGCGGGCGCCCAATCCGCTACCAACACGGGCACGAAGCCCGCTCAAGTGATCGCCGGCGTCCCCGACATCGACAAACCCGGCCATGCCCCAGGCAGAGGCGGTCAGCCAGTGCGTGTATTCCACGGTGGCGGTACTCAGGTAGCGACCGCCGACGATTGCCTGCCCGTCTCGTACCCCCAGCGAGAGGTAGTCATAGCCACGCACGCTCTGCGCGCCGCCCGTCCGGAACAGGAATTCCTGCGGCACATCCAGACGGGATTTGGCCACAGTGTAACCGGCCTCAGCCCGCAAATTCAGGATGTCGCGGCGCCCAAAAGGGTGCCACCACGCGACGCGCGCCCAGCTACGAACAAAGTCAGCGTCGGACAGCACATACCTGGATGCCGCGCTCAGACGCACGCTCAGGCTGTGCCCGTCACGAGGATTCAGCACATTGTCCACTTTGCGCCGGGTCCATTGCCAATCCAGCGCCAGCGCCTGCTTGTGGCTGCGTTCCGCGCCGTCACTCTGGCTGGTTTCCCCCTGCAAGCTCAGCCCGAGCCGGCGCTCGATATCCCCTTGCCGCGTCGCACTGGCCACCCCGATAGCCTGGCGACGAATGGACAGCCCGCTGATATGCGAACTCTCCGCGATGGCACCGAAGCTGTTCCGGCGCCCTGCCGCATCGGGCGGCAGAAATACGTCTGCCACCGCCGCGCGCTGCCGCTGCTCCAGGCGAAGGTTCGCATTCAGCAGCCAGGCCCGGCTGAGCCAGTTGGCGTCACGCCAGCCGGCGTCAAGGCGCCCGCCAGTGTTCGTGCTGTAGCCAAGCCCGGTCGAGAATCGCTTGGGTTTCGCTTCTTGCACCACCACCCGCACGGGCAAGACATCGTCCTGTGCGGCGCTGGGGTCGGCACTCACCTCGACGTAAGAGAAATAGGGCGTGGCCTGCAAGGCCGCCTGCAGGGCTTGCAAGCCTTCGAGGCTGTAGTCCTCACCCACCCGAAGCGGGTTGAAACGCTCGATCAGCCAGGGCTTGTAGTCTTGCAAGCCCTCGATCTGCAACGGCCCGAGGCGATACGCCGGGCCGCTGTCCAGTCGCAGCGTCAAGGCTGCTGTCGCGTGCTCCGGGTCGATGTCGGCGAGGGAATCCGTCAGGCGCGCGGCTGCAAAATACCTGGCCTGCGCGCGCTGCAGCAGCCGCTCCTTGGCATCCGCCCACTCCTGCTCACGAAAAGCTTCATCCACTTTCAAGCCCCAGCGCCGCTTGAAACGCTCCGCGTCGGGCTGAAACACCGCCTTCTCCGCCAGATCGCCGCTGAACCGGATGTCCACAGCCGTTACCCGCGTCCGCACGCCGGGGTCAACCTTCAGCACGGGCGGGGTACCGGCCTCCAGCGTCACCTGCGGCGAGAAATAACCCTCCGTTGCCAGCAGTGCGCGCGTGGCCTCGCGCAAACGGCGCACCAGCCCCAGGCGGGCGCTCTCGTCATCGTCGGCAAAGGACTGCTCCGGGTCTGGGAGATATTGCGTGAGCAGCTCAAGGACTTCTTCCGGTGCGCTCAGGCGATAGCGTTCAAGCGCCGCCGCCGGGTTGGATAGCAGCAGCGCGGCGACAAGGAGTGTTGAACGAGAATGGCGGGACAGGTCGGGCATCAGGGTCAGGCGACAAAGGCGCGCTGCGTAAAATGCAGGATTGCTCTGGCCCAGATCATACGG
Organism: Uliginosibacterium sp.; assembly: GCA_016718265.1. GTDB lineage: Bacteria > Pseudomonadota > Gammaproteobacteria > Burkholderiales > Rhodocyclaceae > Uliginosibacterium. The sequence continues at coordinate 23,594 of JADKDZ010000012.1, forward strand.
AGATCGACAGGATCGGCAATAATCCAGCGCTACAGTTCTGGACTTCGTCGCACGCAGCAACCATGCATATCGCCATTATCGGCGCCGGCCTCGCCGGCGTCAGTGCCGCCTGGTACCTTCGCCAGGCTGGACACGAAATCACCGTGATCGAGCGCGATGCCGCGCCCGCGCTGGAAACCAGCTTCGCCAACGGCGGGCAGATCTCGATCAGCCACCCCGAGCCCTGGTCCAACCCCGGCGCTCCCATGCAAGTCCTGCGCTGGCTGGGCAAGAAAGATGCGCCGCTGCTGTTCCGCTGGCCGGCAGAGATGGCGCGCATCCGCTGGGGGATCGAATTCCTGCTTGAGTGCCTGCCCGGGCGCTCGCGCGCCAACACGCTGGCGATTGCCCACCTCGCGGCCTACAGCGGACAACGCCTGAAAGCCCTGCGCGAAGAAGTCGGGATCGAGTACGATCAGCTCGCCCGCGGCGTGCTGCACCTGTACTTCAGCCCGGAGGCACTGCTCCACGGCGCCCAGCAGCAGCGCGTCTTGCGCGAGCTCGGGATTGGCGCCGAGATGCTCAGCCCGGATGCCTGCGTGGCCCTGGAGCCGGCGCTCACCGGCCTGGCCCCGCGCCTCTCGGGCGCCATGCTCGGCTCCGACGACGAAAGCGGCGACGCCCAGCGCTTCACCAGTGCGCTCGCGCAGCGCTGCCGCGAGGCCGGATGCCGCTTCCTCTTCGACACCACGGTGACCGGCATCGAAGCGGACAACCAGCGAATCGGCGGGCTGCGGGTCAGCAAGCCGGGCGAGATGCCGTATCTCCATCAGGCCGACGCCTATGTGCTGGCCGCGGGCAGCTACAGCACCCCGCTGATGCATCCGCTGGGTGAGCGCTTGCCGATTTACCCGGTCAAGGGCTACTCCGCCACCCTGGCCTTGCGCGATGCGGCACGCGCGCCCAGTACCAGCCTGACCGACGAATCGCGCCGCATCGTCTGCTCACGCCTCGGCGATCAGCTCCGCATCGCGGGGACCGCGGAGCTCAACGGTTACAACCTCGATCTCGACGCCGACCGCTGCAGCGCCCTGCTGCGCTGGGCAGAAGACATGTTTCCCGGCGTCTGCGACACAGAAGACCCGCATTTCTGGGCCGGGCTGCGCCCGACCACGCCCAGCAACCTGCCCATCATCGGCCGCTCGCGCTTTGCCAACCTCTACTACAACACCGGCCACGGCACACTGGGCTGGACACTGGCGTGCGGCTCAGCCCAGGCTTTGGCCAATATCGTCGATGACACCGCCCCCGACGTCGACTTCCCCTTTCTACGTGCATGAGCACCTCTCCTGATTACCTGGATTACCTGCGCGAGCTGTTTGCACCGCTGGGGTTGATACGCACCCGCCGGATGTTTGGCGGCGCGGGTGTGTATTGCGATGAGGTGTTTTTTGCGCTCGTGATCGACGACATACTCTTCCTCAAGACCGACGAGCAGAATCGGGCCGACTTCGAACGTGAGGGTCTGGAGCCATTTTGCTATGAATCCGAAGGCCGCCGGATCACGCTGAGCTACTACCGCGCACCCGACGAAGCCCTCGATTCCGCCGCCCTGATGCAGCCCTGGGCGCACTCGGCCATGGGGGCGGCGCTACGCGCCAAGCAAGCGAAAACGCCCGGCCGCAAACGCAAAAAAGCATGCCCGTAGACCCAAGCTGGGCGCGGCTCTCCGGGCAGGTGTTTTCGGCTGCTCGCCTTGTGGACGCTGGCCGCCTCCGCTACACTGCACACCGCACCCCTTGACTCAGGGCAAGGCGGCGCCCCGACCTGTTTTCTAAGCTTGAAACCTGCCTTCACGCAAAGACACTCCCATGCGCAAACCCGAGCTGGTCTGCCCCGCCGGTAGCCTGCCTGCACTGAAAGGTGCAGTCGATCAGGGTGCCGATACGATCTACATCGGCCTCAAGGACGCGGCCACCAATGCCCGCAATTTTGCCGGCCTTAATTTTGACCAGAACACCGCGCGTGAAGGCATCCGCTACGCGCACAGCCGCGGTCGCCAAGTGCTGATGGCCATCAACACTTATCCGCAAGCCGGCGATGAAGCGCGCTGGCACAAGGCGGTGGATACCGCGGCCGATCTGGGCGTCAACGCGGTGATCCTGGCCGACATGGGCTTGCTCGATTACGCCACCCGCACGCATCCTCACTTGCGCCGCCATCTTTCCGTGCAGGGCTCCGCCACCAACTACGAAGCCATCAACCTGTGCCGCGACCTGTTCGGCATCCAGCGCGCGGTGCTGCCGCGGGTGCTGACGCTGCCCCAGGTGGAACACGTCATCGCGCATACCGAGGTGGAAATCGAAGTCTTCGGCTTCGGCAGCCTGTGCGTGATGGTCGAAGGCCGCTGCCTGCTCTCCAGCTACGCCACGGGCGAGTCGCCCAACACCGCCGGCGTCTGCTCGCCGGCCAAAGCGGTGCGCTGGCAAGAGACGCCCTTCGGCACCGCCGCACGCCTCTCCGGCATCCTCATCGACGAATACAAGCACGACGAGCCGGCCGGCTACCCGACCCTGTGCAAGGGCCGCTTCGCGGTGAATGAAGAAACCTATTACGCCCTCGAAGAGCCCACCAGCCTGAATGTCCTCAGCGCCTTGCCGGAGTTGATGCGGATCGATGTCGCCGCCATCAAGGTGGAAGGCCGCCAGCGCAGCCCGGCCTACGTCACCGAAGTCACCCGCACCTTGCGCGCCGCCATCGACGCAGCGTTCGCCGATCCCGTCCGCTTCGCCCCCAAGCCCGCGTGGGACGCCGCACTGGGCAAGGTCTCCGAAGGCCAGCATGTCACGCTCGGCGCGTATCAGCGCCCCTGGAAATAAACGTCGCGCGCCGCGCGTTTTGCAACCTTTGAAACGGTGCGCACGGCGCACCCTACGAAACATGAAGCTCTCCCTCGGCCCCCTGCTCTATTTCTGGCCTCGCGAACAGGTCCAGGCCTTCTACGCCCAAGCGGCCGACTGGCCCATCGACACCGTGCATCTGGGCGAAGTCGTCTGCAGCCGCCGCCAGCTGGTCCGGCTGGATGACTGGCTCGGGCTGGCGCGGGAGCTTGCCCAGAGCGGCAAGGAAGTCGTGCTCGCGTGCCAGGCGCTCCTGGAGAGCGAGAGCGAACTCAAGACCCTCCGCCGCGTCTGCGCCAACGGCGAATTTCTCGTCGAAGCCAATGACCTCGGCGCCACGCGCCTGCTGCAAGGCCTGCGCTGGGTGGCCGGCACGCACCTGAATATCTACAACGCCGACACCCTCGCCCTCTTCCGCCGGCTCGGCGCCATCCGCTGGGTACCGCCGGTGGAAATGGGCGGGCAACGGCTGGCTGCCGTGCTCGCCGGTACAGACGGCATCGAAACCGAAGTCTTCGCCTGGGGCCGCCTGCCTCTCGCCCTCTCCGCACGTTGCTTCACCGCCCGCCACTTCAATCTGAAGAAAGACGACTGCCAGTTCCGCTGCCTCGAATTCCCGGACGGCGCCATCCTCGATACGCGTGAAGGTCAGCACTTCCTCGCCATCAACGGCATCCAGACCCAGTCTGCCGCCACCCAGGCGCTGGTGCCGCACCTCGCCGACCTGCAAGGTCTGGGCGTCACGCACTTGCGGCTGAGCCCGCAAAGCCAGCACATGGCCGAGATCATCGCCCTGCACCGCACGGCGATCGAAGCGGGTCACTGCGACGCCGCCGCGCTGGCGCCGCTGGCGCCGACCGCCCTGTGTGACGGATACTGGCACGAACGCGAAGGCATCAAACTTGGAGACTCCCATGCTGCCCCCTGATTTCCGCCTGCCGAAGTTCTTTGCCGAATTGGGCCCCCGACTGCCGCAACGCCCCTGGAGCGACGCACTGTGCGCGAGCCTGGAACTGGCCCGGCTGACGCGCCAGATTGACGCAGACTTCAGCTTCCTGGAAGGGCGCACCGTGCGCCTGATCATCGACGACCTTGGCGCCCGCGCCACCCTGCGCTACGAACGCGGCCACTTCCGCCCGGGCTCGGCCCAGGCAGAGGCCGATGTCAGCTTTCGCGCCGCGCTGGCCGATTTCATCAAGCTCGCCCGCCGCAGCGAAGACCCTGACACGCTCTTCTTTCAGCGCAAGCTGCGCATTGAAGGCGACACCGAACTGGGCCTGCAGCTGAAGAACCTCCTCGACACCATCGAGACGCCGGCCTGGGTCAGCCACCTTCTGGCTTGAGCGTGGTCGACCACCCCTACACCCGCTTCCGTGGTGAAGACCTCATCCTGCGTGATGAGCTGGCAATCGACCGCACTTTGCTGGCCAACGAAGCGACGCTGCTGGCCTATGTGCGCAGTGCGCTGACGCTGATCATCGCGGGCGTGACCTTTCTCCATTTTTTCGACCGGGGCTGGCTGCTGTGGCTCGGCGCTGCCTTTGTGCCGCTGGGCGTGGGAATGGGGCTCTTCGGCGCCTGGCGCTTCCGGCGCATGCAGCGCGCCATCGAGGTTTTGCGCGCCCGCTGAGCTGCAATCACGGCGCAACATTCGCAGGCTACAGTCGTGGGCTGCGGGATTTGCATAGCGCAAGCCCCTCTTCCTGTGTAATTCCGATGGCTCTGGCGCCCGCCAGGGCCATTTTTTTCTTGCCCGCCCGCCAGACGCCACGTATATAGGCGCGATGCTGGAGATCCTGTTTCAAGACGACGATTACATCGCCATCCACAAGCCGCCGGGCCTGCTCGTGCATCGCACCGAGCTGGACCGGCACGAGACGCGCTTTGCCGTGCAGATGCTGCGCGACCAGATTGGTCGCGTGGTGTGGCCCGTGCATCGGCTCGACCGTGGCACTTCGGGCGTGCTGCTCTTCGCCTTGAATCCTGCCGCCCTGACGGCCGCCAGTGCGGCCTTCGAAGCCGACGCGGTCGCCAAGCACTATCTGGCGGTGGTACGGGGCTGGCCGGCGGAATCCGGCGTGATCGACCAGCCGCTGAGTCGCCAGTTCGACGACTATGAGCGTCATCGTGCCGGTTTCGACTATCCACCGCAGACGGCACTGACCCGGTACGCCCGGCTGGCCACCGTAGAAGTCCCGATCGCAGTGGACCGTTACCCGCAGAGCCGCTATGCCTTGCTCGCCGTGCAGCCGGAGACCGGTCGCCGCCATCAGATCCGCCGTCACATGAAGCACATCGCCCACCCGATCATCGGCGATGCCACACATGGCAAAGGCATTCACAACCGGATGTTTCAGACGCACTTCGGCTGCCATCGCCTGCTCTTGCTCTGCTTGGCGATGCAGCTCAAGCATCCGCTCAGCGGTGCGCCGCTGCGGTTGATCACCCGGCCGGACGAGGATTTTGCCGCGCTATGCGCGCAATTGGGCTGGGCGCAAGCCTTGCAGGCGCATTCCCAAGGCATGCTGTAGACCCAAGCGCAGAGCGGCTCTCCGGGCATCGCCCTGGCGATTCCTTGCAGGGAAATCAGGCAGACGGGGCGCCTGCCATCTGCCGTACCCGTAGCATCGCGACCAGCGCATCCAGGGCAACGATCAGTGCGTCAGTCAGGACGGGAACATCCGGGCTCGCTGCCATCAGAGCAGTTTCCAGCTGGCGCGAAAGATCGTGTACCCGCGGCGCTTCGATGCTGCCCGCCAGACTTAACAAAGAGTGAGCTATTGCGCTGATGGCCGCCCAGTCCTGCGTCTGCAGCGCCCGCCCGAGGGTAGCGGATGTCTCACCATGCGTACGCACGAAGGTGGCCAGCAGACGATCCGCGAAGCCGGTCCGCCCCTTGTAACGCTCGGCCAGGGCGTTCCAATCGATCACGTCGCTTTCCGCAGCCTCTGCAGGGCGGGGGGCTTTCTCCCCGGCGGCCTCGGCCGCGAGCAGCCGCTGCGCATCACGGGAGCAGGCCAGTATCGTCGAGACGAGTTCATCCTCGTCAATCGGTTTGGTGATCTGCGCGGACATGCCCGCAGCGAGGCAGCGATCCAGCTCTTCGCGCATCGCGCGCGCGGTCAGGCCAACGATCGGGATGTGTGGGGAAAGACTCCGGATGCGCCGGGCGAGCTCGTAGCCATCCATCACCGGCATCTGCACATCCGTGAGCACCACATCAAATGCGTCGATCCCGCGCTGATCGACGAGTGTCATCGCGTGTTCGCCATGCTCGGCAAATACGGCGTAAGCGCCTTCGTTGGCGAGGATGTCTTCGAGCACAATGCGGTTAAGCTCCAGATCCTCAACGGCCAGGACGCGAAGACCGGCCAGTCGCCCGGCGCCCGACTCGTGTGTTGGCGCCAGCGCCGCAGCGGCGGCAGTCTCGGGCTCTGCCGTTTCGAGTGGCAGACGCAGCGAAAACACGCTTCCCGCGCCCGGGACGCTGTCGACAACAATATCGCCCCCCATTTGCCGTGCCAGGTTACGGCTGATCACGAGGCCAAGCCCGGTGCCGCCAAACCGCCGGGTGGTGGAGGCGTCGGCTTGCTCAAACGGGCGGAAGAGTCGCTTGATCTGCTCGGCGGTCATGCCGATGCCGGTATCACGGACTTTCACCAGGACCGCGCTCTGATCGCGCTCGACCGTGAGATACACCTCGCCGCGCTCGGTGAACTTGACCGCATTCGAGAGCAGATTGATCAGGATCTGCTCGAATCGCAGGCGGTCGCCGCACACCCATTGCGGAAGGTCGGCTGCAAAATCCGTGCGCAAGCCAAGCCCCTTTGCCAAGGCCCGCTCGGTGACCAGACCCATGGCATCACTGACGCTGGCCGAGAGCCGGAACGAGCGGGCCTCCAGCTGCAGCTTGCCGGCTTCGATCTTGGAGAAGTCGAGAATATCGTTGATCACGCGCAGGAGGTGCTCGCCCGCTTCCAGGATGCGCTGCGCCGTTGCGCCGGATTTCCGCCCGTGGTTTTCGCGCACGATGATCTTGGCAAGCCCGAGCACCGCATTGAGCGGCGTGCGGATCTCGTGGCTCATGTTGGCCACGAAGGCGCTCTTGGCCTGGTTGGCCGCCTCGGCCGCTTCCTTGGCTTCCGCCAGCTCCGCGGTGCGGGCCTCCACCATGTTCTCCAGACTGTCGCGATAGCTCGCCAGCTCGACTTCGACGCGCTTGCGCTCCGTCACATCTTCACTGATCGCGAGGTAGTGCGTGACATGGCCATCCGGCTGGCGCAAGGGCGCAAAGATGCCTTGCTCGACGTAGAGCTCGCCATTCTTGCGGCGATTGGTCATCTCGCCGCGCCAGGTCTTGCCTTCGGCAAGAAAGCGCCACAGCTCGGCATAGACTTCCGACGAGGTCACGCCGGCCTTCATGAAGCGCGGGTTCTGACCAATCGACTCTTCCGCCGTGTAGCCTGTGATGCGGGTAAACGCTTCATTCACGTATTCGATTTCTCCCAGCGCATTGGTGATCATCACCATGCTCGGGCTTTGCTCGACCGCCAGCGACAGCTTGCGCACCACCTCCTCCGCCGCTTTACTGGCGGTGATGTTTTGACCCACGCCACGGTAGCCCTTGAAGCGCCCCTCCGCATCAAAGCGCGGCACGCCGCTGAACGATAACCAGAGAATCTCGCCCGATACGCTACGCATGCGGTACTCAAAACTGCGGAAGGGCTGATGACGTTCGAGCACTTCAAGATGGGCCTGCCAGAGGGCTGGCGGATTGAGGGTGTCCTGCTTGGCGACAAGGCGGCGGGATCGCCCGAGCAAGCGCTCGGCCGGCATATCGAAAGTGGCCTCGAAATTCTCGGAGAAATAGCTGAAGCATAAATGCTCGTCGAGCTCCCAGAACCAGTCGGCCGAACTCGCCGAGAAATCGCGAAAGCGCTGCTCGCTCTCACGCATCAGCACTTCAGCGCGCTGACGCTCGACCACGGTATCGCGAAAACGGCTCACGGCCACGGCCATCCGCCCGAACTCGTCTTGCCACTGCACCTTGGGCAGCACCACTTCCGTGACGCCCGCTGCGAGCTGATCCAGACCATGCGTAATCTCGCCCAGCGGCTTGGTGATGGTGCGGAATGCCCACAGCACGGCAAGCACGGCCCCCAAGGCCACCAGCAAGCCGCCTACGAGCGTTTCGATCAGGCCCTGATACAACTCCTCTTCCAGGGACTTGCGTGAAAAAGCGAGCTCGATGCTGCCCACACGCACCGGCCGCGGCCCCTCGCTGAAGTCAATCAGGCGTCGCGTCAACAACAGGATCTCGCTGGTGCCAGCCTCGACACCCGTATCGACGATCACGGCGCCATTGGTATCCAGCACGCGCACAGAACGCACATCGACATGGGAGCTGATGGCCTTGACCGTCGAGGCCACCGCCACCGTGTTGAAATCAAAAAGGGGCTGGGCAAGCGACTCCGCCAGCAGGGTGGCCAGTTTCTCGGCCCGGGCTTTTTGCGCCGATTCGGCAAAGCTGGCGTGCCGCGCATACTGGACGACACAATAAAGCGAGACGATCAAGGCGACCGCAAACCCGGTCGCAATCGCCAGACGAAAGTGAAAACTGGTCCGCCACTTGCCGACAAATCTTCGAAGCATTCCCCCTCCAGGACGAACGTGAAGACGACCCGCCGCTTTCACGCCCGGCGCGTTGTTGCCTTATTGTTGTATGGTCAGCTTTTCCAGCGTCTGATAGTCCTTCGACTCCCGGACTTTTTCAATCGCATTCCAGATCGCTTCAGCACGCTTAGCCTGAACGGTCGTGAATGCGTGAGAGAGTAGCAAGTAATACGGTTTTTCCACCAGCGGAACCGGCAGCACCTGCAAGATTCTGGCATACCGTGGGGTTTCGGAGAGCAAGTTCCTGACTTCCCCCTCCAGCATCGCTGCTGCCATCACGTGCTCGGCCACCACCTTGTGCATCAGCTCGGCCGCGCCGGGCGCGCCTTCATCAACCGGTATGCCCAGATGGCGCAAGTCGTCCGCCACCGAATACCCCAACTGTGTGCCCACGGCGCCGCGCAGCCCACCGAGTGTCTTGCCGTCCCAGGTGACCCCGCTGGCCCGGCGACTGACCAGTACGTAACGGTCGACATTGAGCCGTTTATGCGCATCCGGCGGCACGCCACCCGGATAAACGCCATACGCAACGCGCTCGGGCTTGAAGCTGGCGCCAAACGCGCCATCCACCTGGTTAGCCTTCAGCTTGTCGAGACAGCGCTTCCAGGGCAAGCGTTGATACTCGAAGCGCAAACCCAGCGCGCTGGCCACACGGTCGAGCAAGACCACATTCAGCCCGCCGCCGTCACGCGTGATCCAGGGCCGGATATCTCGGTCTTCCATGCACAGCTTCACTGTTCCGCCCGCGCTCGCCCCGCCGCTCAGGCTCAGCGAGGCGCAGACGGTTGCCACCATCAAGGCCCGATGCAGAACAGATGAAGCACGTCTCAGTAAAATATGCATAACATTCGCAAGTGCTGAACTTCGGCATTACACCCCAAGCGCCTCCCCGATAGCCAGCCCCGGCGGCACTTATGCAAAATCCGCCCGACAGGCGTGGCTTGTGCTAAGAATAGCGGTACTTTGGATTCTGATCGTGGTGTATTTCACGCCTCTCATCACTTCATCATGCGCCTGCTTAATAGCCTGTTTGACCCTACTCAGTCCGCTGGTTTGCGCGGGGTACGCGCTGCGCTTATCGGCTTGCTGATCGCGGCGTGCGGCTACCGCGTCTGGCTGGTCTTTCACTTCAATCCGGTCTTCCACATCTGGAGTGATCCCGCGCGCCATTGGGAGCAAGGCATTGACGTGCTGCGCAGCGATCCGATGTCGATGATCGATCCGATCCTCTACCAGCTCTACATCGGCATGCTTGCCAAGCTGACGCTCAAGATCCCCGTGCTGGTGGCGTACTGGACCTCGCTGCTCTCCTTGCTCGGCCCCTGGCTGTGGTATCGCTTCCTGCGCGAGCTGTTGCCCAGTCGTGACTGGGCGCTGGCCGGCTGGGTCCTGCTCGCGGCCCTGCCGTCCTGGTCGGTCATCTACTGCTATTTCATGCAGGAAACGCTGATGCTGCCACTGTTGGGCGCGGCCCTCTGGCTGAGCTGGCGTGCGCGGCGCAAAGCGGATGTCGCGAGTTTCATGCTCGCAGCCTTTGTCTGGTTGCTGGCGGGCTTCACCCGCGGAATCTGCCTGCCACTGGGCATGGTCGCGCTGAGCTGGCTGTGGCTCAGCCAGCCCGGCAAACTCGCCCGATTCGCGGCCTCACTGACACTGCTGGCCGTCTGCGTCGGCCCACTTGCTTACCGCAGTTACCACAGCGCAGGCCTGATCGCACCCAACGGAATCAGCGGCCTGGTGCAGCTCTATCAACGATCCGGGGCCCTCACGGTCATCGCCGATTTTGAGCGCCAGGGTGCGCGCTGGGGCTATGGCTTCACCTCACCGTCGATCCTGCGGCCACCGTTCGAGCCGTTCTCGGACTGGCAGAGCCAGCGCTCGGGCGAGTTCCACTTCTCGATCAATATGGACGCCGGCAGCCGCGACTGGGACGCGGCCAAGAAAACGCTCACGCCCTGGAATATCGATCGTGCCGTCTGGCTGACCGGCGAGAACCTGATCCACCTGTTCTTTTCCCAGTCCTGGCCCGACACCAATCGCGAATGGGATATCGGCAATATCAACCATTGGTTGCGCTGGCTCTGGGCGCCCCTCGCCGCCCTCTGCCTGGTCGTCACGCTCTGGCGCTGGCGCGTCGAGCGCGAACGCCTGCTGCCCGCCCTGCTTCTCACCTGGTTCATCGTTCAGGGCCTGTTCCCGCTCGCCGTCAACGAGGGCCGGTATCGCAAGCCCTTCGAGGGGTTGCTGATCGTGCAGTGCCTGCTGTTGGCCGCTGGGCCCCGATCCACACGCAGACCCGCATGCGCGGACACCTTGCTCACCCCGCCCACCATCATTCGCGACGCATGAACCGGAACGCCTGGCTGGAAGGGCTGCGTTTTCTGTGCGTAGGGGGCAGCGCAACGGCACTCCAGTACGCGCTATTGATCGGCTTGGTGCACGTCGCCGCCTGGGCGCCGCTCACCGCCAGCGTCGCAAGCTATGCGCTGAGTACTCTATACAACTACCTTGCCAACCACCGACTGACGTTCCGCTCGTCACGCAGTCACCTCAGTGCCTTGCCGCGTTTTCTGCTCATTGCCCTCGCAGGCTTGGGCTTGAATGCGGCAATTATGTGGCTGGGCCATGAACGATGGCATCTGCACTACCTGATGGCACAATTGCTTGCCACGGCAACAACCCTGGGCTGGAACTTCGCAGCCAGCCGCCGCTGGGCTTTCGCGCCACCACCACGTTAGCTGTCCGCCACTCATGATGCTCTCGATCATCGTCCCGTGTTACAACGAAGAAGCGGTCCTGCCGGAGACCGCACGGCGCCTTGCTGCGCTGCTAGGCGAGCTTGTCTCCCGGGAAAAGCTGTCCGGCGACAGTCACGTCGTGTTCGTCGATGATGGCAGCCGCGATCAGACCTGGTCGATCATCGAATCCCTTGCACGGGATGCGCCCGTTTACCGCGGCCTGAAGCTCTCGCGCAATCGTAGTCACCAGAATGCCTTGCTCGCCGGGCTGCAGCATGCGCAAGGCGATATCACCATCAGCGTCGACGCTGATCTGCAGGATGATCTATCGGCGATAGAGGCCATGGTGGATGCCCACGCGGCCGGCGCCGACATTGTGTATGGCGTGCGCAAGCGCCGGGATCGCGACAGTTTTTTCAAGCGCGCGTCGGCCGAAGCGTATTACCGGCTGCTGGCCCGCTTTGGGCTTGAAGTCGTCTTCAACCATGCCGATTACCGCTTGATGAGCCGTCGTGCCCTGGCAGCCTTGGCCCGGTTCGGCGAGTCCAACCTGTTCCTGCGCGGCATCATCCCGCAGCTCGGTTTCCCGTCTGCCATCGTGTATTACGATCGCGCCGAGCGTTTCGCCGGCGAATCCAAATACCCGCTGCGCAAGATGCTGGCGTTTGCCTGGCAGGGCATTTCCAGCTTTTCGGCGGCGCCACTGCACCTCGTCACCGGCCTCGGCCTGCTCGTGTCGCTCGGCAGCATGGGTTTCTCGGCCTGGGCACTCTGGGTATGGCTGTTTACCGAGCACGCGGTGCCGGGCTGGACGTCAACCGTTGTGCCGCTGGTCTTCCTGGGCGGCGTGCAATTGCTGTCCATCGGCATCCTCGGCGAATATGTTGCCAAGATCTATAGCGAGACCAAGCGTCGCCCAGCCTATTTTCTGGAAAAGCAGATCGGCTTTTCCCAAGCTTTCAAGGACACAGATAAATCATCATGATCCAGATCGGCACCCCCCTCTCCTCCTCGGCAGTCCGCGTCATGCTCCTTGGCGCGGGCGAACTGGGCAAGGAAGTCATCATTGCCCTGCAGCGATTGGGCTGCGAAGTCATCGCGGTTGATCGCTACCCGAATGCCCCCGGCCACCAGGCGGCGCATCGCGCGCACACGATCGACATGACCGATGGCGACGCGATCCGTGCGCTGGTGGAGCGTGAGCGGCCGCACCTGATCGTGCCCGAAATCGAAGCCATCGCGACTGACGCGCTGGCAAAGATCGAGGCTGACGGGCTCGCCACCGTGATCCCGACCGCCCGGGCCACCCAGCTGACGATGAACCGCGAAGGCATCCGGCGGCTGGCGGCGGAAGAGCTCGGTCTGGCCACCTCGCCGTATGCCTTTGCCGACACGCTGGCCGAGCTGCAGTCCGCGATTGATGCGGGCATAGGCTACCCGTGCGTCATCAAACCCGTGATGTCATCCTCGGGCAAAGGGCAATCCGTCATCCGCAGCGCCGAGGAAGTCCGGGCCGCCTGGGACTATGCGGCCACCGGCGGCCGCGTCCAGCAGGGACGTGTGATCGTCGAAGGCTTCATTGATTTTGACTACGAAATCACCCTTCTCACCGTCCGGGCCCGTGGCGAGCGGGGCGACACCGACACCTTTTTCTGCGAACCGGTCGGGCATCGCCAGGTCAGCGGGGATTACGTCGAGAGCTGGCAGCCACACGCCATGAGCCCGCTCGCGCTGGAACGCGCGCAGACCATGGCCGCAGAGGTCACCACCGCCCTGGGCGGTCGCGGTTTGTTCGGCGTCGAATTTTTCGTCAAGGGCGAGCAGGTCTGGTTCTCCGAAGTCAGCCCGCGCCCGCATGACACCGGGCTGGTCACGCTGGCCACGCAACGGCTCTCGGAATTCGAACTCCATGCCCGCGCCATCCTCGGCCTGCCCGTTGACACCCGCTTGCGTCGTCCGGGCGCCAGCGCAGTCATCTACGGCGGGGTGGACGCGCCGAACATCGTGTTTGATGGGGTCGCCGAAGCGCTGCTGGTGCCGGAATCGGACCTGCGCCTGTTTGGCAAACCGGAATCTTTCGTCAAGCGCCGCATGGGCGTTGCCGTCGCCACGGCGGATGACATCGACACCGCCCGCGAGCGGGCACGCAGCTGCGCCGCCCGCGTCAGCCCCAAGGCCGCCGGCTGACCAGACCCCGGTCAACAAGACCTGCCCGGAGAGCCAATCCCCATGCGGTTCTCCGGGCAGGTGCTCAGACAAGCAGGGTGAGCATGATCGGCGTCGTGATGGCCGCAAAGGCCGTGGATAGCACCAGACTGGCGGCGGTGGGGCCTTCGAGGGCGCCGAAGTGGCGGGACATCAGATAAACGTTGGCGCCCGTCGCCATCGATGACAGCAGCACCACGACCTGGGTTTCGAGCTTGGGCAGGCCGAGCAGCCAGGCAAGCCCCCACACCACCGCGGGCAGAATCGCCAGCTTGAGCAGGCAGACCATCAGGCTCTGTGCGACGCCTTTGCGCACGTCATACTCGGCCAGCCCCATGCCGAGCACCACTAAAGCCATCGGACTGGCCGACTGACTGACCATGCCCAGCGGCACGTCAAGCATCTGTGGCAAGGGCAAACCGGTCAGCCCGTACGCGGTTCCGATCAAGATCGAGGCGACGATGGGATTACGCAGCACCGAGCGCAGGGTCTTGCCGAAACCGGCAGCGGAAAACTCGCCATGCCGCGCCCACTCGACAGACACCGTGACCAGCGTCCACAGAGTCAGGGAATTGAAGACCAGCACCAGGGCGACGCTGGGCAGCGCCGCATCGCCCAGCGTGGCTTTCGCCAGAGGCAGGCCCAGAAACAGGTTGTTCGAGAAAATGCCACCGAGGGCGAAGATGGACCCTGACACGCCATCCAGCCTGAACAGACTCCGCGCCAGCAGACGCCCCAGGATGAAGACCGACAGACAGCCACCAAAAAATGCCGCCAGCAGGCGCGCATCCACCGGTGGCAGACGCGACAAGCCACTCATCAAGTGAAAGAGCAAGGCCGGCAGCGCGAGGGAAAACACGAATCTGGTGAGTGCGTCGGAGACGCGCTTGTCCCATTTGCCCCAGCGCACCAACGCGTACCCGACAAAGATCAGGATGAACAGCGGCATGGAAGCCGCAAAACGGTCAAGGAGCAAAGACATCAGCGTAGGCAGCGGCAACCCGGATGGGCGATTGTAACCGCCCGTCAGGGTAGCCATGTGCGCCTTCCTGCCGGCCGATACTTGACGGCATGCCCCGCGCAAGGGGAACCCCCACCCTGCTGGAGTAGCCATCATGAACCTGAGACGCCATCTTCTGCTCTCGATTGGCGGCGCGTTTGCGCTGCTCTTCATTGCGATTGCGACGGGGCTCGTGGCCTTGCGCGCCGCATCTGATGATTTCACCGAGGCGCTGAACCACGATGTCGCGTTTCAGGATGCCGTTGCCGGGCTCTATGCCAACGGCTTGCAAGCCGCGTCTTCCCTGCGTGGCGTCGTCATTGACCCCCAGAACCAGACCGGATACGACAACCTGAAGAAAGGGCTGACGGACTTTGAGCTTGCCTTGAAGAAGGCCCGCAGCCTCCCGCCCATCGAGGGACTGGCGCCCGACACCCTCGCCAGTATCGAGACCCAGCATGTGCAGCGCAAAGGGTTGATCGAGAAGGTCATGACGCTGGCAAAGAGCGATCAGGCCGGCGCGATCGACGTGCTGAACAAAGAAGAAATCCCGCTCTGGCGTAAAATTCGGGCTCAGATTCTGGAAGCTGACAAAGCCGTCCGCGTGGCAGCCGGGCAGACCGAGGCAAACAGCCGGGCCAATTCGCAGCGGCTGTTTACGGTCACCTTGGCGCTCGGCATCCTGGCTTTTACGATGGCGTCTTTCAGCCTGATCGTGATCACACGGCGGCTGAGCCACAGTCTGGGAGCGGACCCAGCCGAGGTCGCTCGCATCGCACGGAACGTGTCACAGGGAAATCTGCGCGAGACGATCCCACCGGCCCCAGCCGGAAGTGTTTTGCACGCAATGGGAGAAATGCAGACGAAGCTGATCCAGACTGTCGGCAGCATCAATGATCACGCAAAAGCCCTGACGCAAGCGGCTGCCTCACTGAGCAGCAATGAGCATGGCGTAGCCGAGAGTGTCTCCTCGCAGACGGGCGATCTGAATGCCATGGCCGCCGCTGTCGAAGAGTTGACGGTATCGATCCGTCAGGTAGCCGACCTGGCCAAGGAAACCGCTGAGATCGCCCAGCGTTCGGGCGCACAGGCCGTGCAGGGTCAGACCGTGATTCAGCGCCTGACCGATGAGATGGATGTCGCGGTCGGCACCGTACGCGATGCCTCCAGCGAAATTGACCGCCTGGAACAAGCCTCGGCGCGGATTGCTACCGTCGTACAGACGATTCAGGAAGTGGCTGAGCAGACCAACCTGCTCGCCCTCAACGCGGCGATTGAGGCGGCCCGTGCGGGCGAGCAAGGCCGTGGCTTTGCCGTGGTCGCCGATGAAGTACGAAAACTCGCGGAACGCACCGCGCTCTCGACAACCGAAATCCGCCAGACTATCGGAAACGTCCGCACCGGCATCGATGAAGCCACACGGCGCATGAATGCCAGCGTCGAGGCCATCAACGGCAGCGCTACCCTGGTGGAAGAAGCGCAGCGGACGATCACCGAGATGAACACGGCCACCGAAGAAGTCGTCAGGACGGTGAACGAGATTGCGCACTCGATCAATGAACAAACCTCGGTCAGCACGCTCATCGCACAACGGGTCGAGACCATCTCGCAGGCAGCCGAGCAGAATGCCTCGGCCGTGATGGAAGAAGTCCGGGAAACGGATGCCGTTCGCACGCGTGCCGAGGAATTGGAGCGCACGGTGTCGGTGTTCCTGCTGCCCTGATCGCCGGTCAGAGCGCTTGCAGGGCAGCGCGCAGTGACCGCAGCAGGGCCCATGCCGCGCACTGCTGCGGCTATACCCTCTTTTCGCACAGAGGGCCGTCCAGTACCGGCATGAATCCCGTTGGCGACAATGCAAGCTACACTAGCGCGCACCAACGGTATCGAGCCGACTCATGTCTTCATCCACTTCTTCTGCCAGCACTGTCCCGCCGTTTGACCTGGTCGTATTCGGCGGCACGGGCGATCTCGCCGCACGCAAGCTGTTTCCTGCCCTCTTCCGGCGCTGTCGTCGCACACCTTTGCCGGCCTCCGCACGCATCATTGGCGTATCACGCCGCGCCCTCAGCCGTGAGGCCTATCAGGCGGTCGTTCGTGAGGCCATTTGCGCCCATGTCAAAGACGCGGCAGCGGATCCCGCGTCGCTGGCGGAATTTCTCGATCGCGTGTCGTACTGCGCAGTCGACGCGACTGGCGAGGGCGGCTGGTCGGCGCTGGCGGTGCTGCTGGGTGAAGCGCCGGAGCACCTGCGCACCTTCTATTTTGCTGTCTCACCCGATCTTTTCGCGCCCCTCAGCCGTCACCTGCGGCAATTCGATCTGGTCCGGCCGGACAGTCACGTCGTGCTGGAAAAGCCGCTGGGTAAAGACGGTGAAAGCGCGCGCGCCGTCAACGCTGCCGTGGGCGAGGTGTTCAACGAGAGCCAGATCTTCCGCATCGATCATTACCTGGGCAAGGAGACTGTGCAGAACCTGATGGCGCTGCGCTTTGCCAACCGCATGTTCGAGCCGCTCTGGAACAGTACCCACATCGATCACATCCAGATCACGGTGGCGGAAGACCTCGGCGTAGGCGAGCGTGGTGGCTACTATGACACCGCTGGCGCGCTGCGCGACATGGTGCAGAACCACATTCTGCAACTGCTCTGCCTTGTGGCCATGGAGCCGCCTGACGCCTTCGAAGCCGACGCGGTGCGCGATGAGAAGCTCAAGGTGCTCAAAGCGCTCAAGCGCATTGACGAATGCAATGTCGAACACCTCACCGTACGGGGCCAGTACCGCAGCGGCGCCAGCGCTGGCCAACCGGTACCCGGCTACCTGGACGAACTGGGCGCTGGCGAGAGCAACACCGAGACCTTTGTCGCCATCAAGGCCGAACTCGCCAACTGGCGCTGGGCCGGTGTGCCCTTTTACCTGCGAACCGGCAAGCGCCTGGCAGGCCGCACCTCCGAGATCGTGATCCACTTCCGGCCGATCTCACACTCGATTTTTGACGCCAGTGCCGGGCGCATCAGCCAGAACCGACTGGTCATCCGGCTACAGCCCAACGAGGGCATGACCCTCGAAATCATGATCAAGAACCCGGGCCCCGGCCAGATGCACCTGCAGCGCATCCCGCTGGACATGAGTTTTGCCGAGGCCTACGGCGGCGCCAACAGCCCGGACGCCTACGAGCGCCTGCTGATGGATGCGATCCGCGGCAACCAGACACTCTTCATGCGCCACGACGAAGTGGCCACCGCCTGGCGCTGGATTGACCCGATCCTTACCGCCTGGGAAGCCACCACGCAGCGTGCACATGCCTATGCGGCGGGCACCTGGGGCCCGTCGGGCGCCATCGCGCTGATTGAACGTGACGGACGGACCTGGCATGAAGATGCCGAATAGGCCGCGACAGAGTACACTTCGGCCCTTTCGCGCCCTGCTGATGCGGGGTGCCGGGCGATGCAATCGTCCTTCTCCGAATTCAGCAAGGAAACCTGATGAGTCGTAAAACCCTTCTCGCCCTGGCTGCCGGCCTCGTCTTGGCCGCCCCGATCCAGGCTCAGAACATCGAGTGGAAGACGCTGAATCAAGAAGTGCTCTCGCTCTACCAGCAAGGCAAGTACGCCCAGGCGCAGATCGTGGCCGAGCAGGCCCTGAGCCTGGCCCGCACGCTGAAGGGCAATCGCAGCCTCGAAGTGGCGACCCTGCACGGCAATCTGGGCCTGGTGCTGCGCGCCGAAGGCAAGTTCGCCGAAGCCGAAGAGCAACTCAAGCGCTGTCTCTCGATCCGGGAAAGCGCGCTGGGCAGCGAGCACCCGGACGTCGCCGCCGCACTCAACAACCTGGGCGAGCTCTACATCAGCCTCAACCAACTGACGCTCGCCGAGCGCCATTTCAAGCGTGCCCTGGCCATTCGCGAACGAAAGAACGGGGGCAACCACCCCGCCGTCGCCCAGCTGTTGCACAACCTCGGCGCGCTCTACGATATCCGCAATCAGAACGCGCTTGCCGAACCGTTGTATCGCCGCGCGCTGAGCATTCGCGAGCGCGAGTTCGGCGAAGCCAGCGTGGAAGCGCAAGCCACCGAATTCAACCTCGCCACGCTGCTGGAGCAGACAGGTCGCTACAGTGCGGCCGAGGCCAGCTATGCCCGGATCGTCGAAACGCTCGACAAGACGCTGGGGCCACAACACCCGCGGCTGGTGCCCGTGCTCGCGGGTTGGGGCGCATTCAAGCTGCGGCGGGGCGAATTCGAGGCCGCCGAGAGCCGCCTCCAGCGCGCCCGCAACATCGCCGAAAGTCGCCTCGGCAACCCGCACCCCGATGCCGCACTGGTGCTGAATACGCTGGCGCAGCTGCGTCAGGCGCAGGGCAAGATGCTCGAAGCCGAGACCCTGATGCGCCAGACGCTAAGCGCCCACGAAGCCCTGTACGGCGACCGCCACCTCGCGGTCGCCAGCAGTGCCGCCAATCTGGCCTCGCTTCGCCGTGAGCAGGGCCGCTATGACGAAGCCGTGGCCCTCGCCCGACGTGCCATGAGCATTCAGGAAGCCGTGCTCGGCGCCCGGCACCCGGTCGTCGCCCGAACGCTCAACAACCTCGCGCAGACTTACGCTGCCCAGAATGCCTTCGATAAAGCCGAAGCCGGTTTCCGCGAAGCGAACCTGATCCTGGAGCAGGGATTGGGCGCAGACAGCCCGCAGCTGCTCGGCAACCTGAACGATCTGGGCCGCCTGTACGAACGTGCGGAGCAGTACGATAAAGCGGAAGCCCAGTACCTGCGCGCACTCAAGCTCTGGGAGACGGCCAACAAGGCCGAGCACCCGGCGGTAGCCGCGCTACGCGCAGACCTCGGCACGCTGATGATCGCCCAGAAGCGTTTCGACGAAGCCGACAAGCAGCTCAAGCTCGCGCTGCAAACGCGGGAGAAAATCCTGGTGCCGGACCACCCCTTGATTGCCGACAGTCTGCACCGTCTGGGGCGCTTGCAGGCGGCACAGGGCAAACCGGAGGAGGCCATCGCCACCTTCCAGCGCGCACTGGCCATCAACGAGAAGAATTTCGGCGTGAATCACGAGAAGCTCTTGCCGGATTTGAACGCCCTCGTCGCCAACCAACAGGCGTTGAAGAAGCTGGCGGAGGTCGAAGCCCTCCAGATCCGGGTGGTGACGCTGCAAGAGCAACGGCTCGGGCCGACGCATCCGGAAGTCATGACGCTGGTGGCGGCCCTGGCCGCGACCGAAGAAGAGCAAAACAAGCTTGCGGAAGCCGAAGCGCTGCAGCGCCGCGTACTTGTCTACCGCGAGAAGACCTTTGGCATGGATCACGTCCGCGTGGCAGAAAGCCTCTATACCGTCGCGACGCTCAACCAGAAGATGCATCGTGGCAAAGAGGCGGAAAGTTACTATCTGCGCGCGCAGGCCACCTGGGAGAAAACCGTCGGCCCAGAACACAACACCCTTGCCGCCGTGCAACTGGCCTTGGGCGACCTGCGGCGCGAGGCGGGGAAACCGGCCGAGGCCGAACCGTTCTACCAGCGGGCACTCGCCATCTGGGAGAAGAACACGCCGGAGTCCAGCCATGTCGCCACGGTGCTGAACAATCTGGGCGTCATTCGCAGCGCGCAGGCGAAATATGCCGACGCGGAGCCTTTCTACACCCGTGCGCTCAAGATCAAGGAACGCACGCTGGGCCCGCAGCACCCCTCGCTCGCCGTCGTGCTCGACAATCTCGCCATCGTGTATGGGCAGACCAACCGCGCCGCGCTGGCGAACCAGACCTCCGCGCGGGCCAAGGCCATCCGGGACCTCTCGAAGAGCTGAGAGACTGCCCGGAGAGCCAAGCGCAGAGCGGCTCTCCAGCATGTCTTGCGGCCAGTGACACAACAAAAAGCCCGGGCGAATCCGCCCGGGCTTTTTGTTGATACCGGAAGGCCGGACTATTTCTTCGGCAGCTTCACCACCGACCAGAATGCCGGCTTGGGCGCTTGCTCCTCATCGAACAGCAAGGGCGCATCAAAACGGCGACGTGGCCAGCTCAGCAGCCAGGAATTGGCGTCGTTCAAGCCCCAGACCACGACGCCAGATACATACTTCTTCTGGCGCATGGCCATCTCGAAAAAGCTCTTGTAGCGGTCGGCCTGCAGCTGGAGCAGCTCGGGCGTGGCTTCGTCCACCTCGGACTTCGCGATGTCGCGGTTCAGGCTGATGTCCAGCTCGGTGATGTGATTGGTCAGGCCAAGCTTGCCGATGTCCACGATGCCAGCTTCCAGACCTGACCAGTCTTGTGGCTGGGCAATCGTGTAGTGCGACTGGTGTCCGATGCCGTGAATGGGAATCCCCTTGGCCTGCAGATTCTTGATCATCTCAAGCATCAGCGCGCGCTTCTTGGGGCTCTCGGTGCCGTAGTCGTTGTAGAACAGCAGTGCGCTGGGGTCCGCTTCGTGGGCAAACTTGAAGGCAAGCTCGACGAATTCCGGCCCGATGATGGTGTACCAGAGGGACTTACGCCAGCCGCCTACCTGCTCGACCGACTCATCTGGCACGAATATCTCGTTGACCACGTCCCAGGCATGCACGCGGCCCTTGAAGTGCCCGACCACATCGTGGATGTAGCCCCGCATCCGTTTGATCAGCTCCTCACGGTCGACGTAATCGTCTGGCCCCTTGCCGGTGGAGAACATCCATGGCGCGCCTTGCTGATGCCAGATCAAGGTATGCCCACGCACCTTGAGGCCGTTCTTGACCCCGAAGTCGACAATCGCATCGGCCTGGGCGAAATCGTACTTGCCCTGTGCATCGCGGCTGATGGAGACGGGCTTCATCGCATTCTCGGCGACCACCATATTGAACTGCGAGGCGATATACGCCGCCGTCGAGGGCGCCATGATCTGGCCGGGCGATACCGCCACCCCGATCGGGAAGTAATCACGGTAGGCGTGCGCCAGCGAGGGCAGCTCGGCGGCCTCTTCCTGCTCCGCTCGCGCACTGGTCATCAGTGCGAGTGCGGCCAGCAAGGCCAGCATGAATCGAATGCGTGTCATGGTGGTTTCGGTGTCGTGGTAAAAGCGTTGAAGTCCGTGCAGCTTAGCGGGTTTAACGATTGTTCGATAGCCAGACAAACACCGGATTCAGGCCTGCATCGCCGCGCAGACCTCAGCGATCAACTCACTCTTGAACGCTAGCGCCGACTCCCCTGTGTCGCCCAGCACGAAGACGCCACGGCCATTGGAATAGACGATGCGGCCGTTGCCGCAGATGTCATACGAAGCGACGTTGGTAGCGAGGACGCGCTCAGTGCCCTGCTGGCTGCGGCTGACGAGCTGCCAGGAGGCGGGCACCAACGAGGGCACGCCGTGAATGCTGCTTTCCTGACGCAGGGCTTTTTCGGCGTCGATGCGCTTGCCTTGCAGGATGATGTTCTTGATGTCGGCATGCAGCATCGGGCCGGTAGCGCTGGTCAGGGGCTTGCGCGAATACATCAGCGAGAAGAAGTTCAGGTAGTGGAAAACCGCCCGCAGCAGCCGGAAGGGGAAGAACAGCGTGTCGTTGAAGAGATTCGCGGCACTGTACTTGGGCAGCTCGTAGGGGCGGCGGATGAAGAGCAGATTGCCCTGAGCATCGACGCGCGGCTTGATGTAATCAAAACGGGCGTCTTCGAGAATGGGTGCCAGATCGCCGGTTTCGAGGTTCAGCATCTGGATCGTGGCATTGCTCTGGGCGATCACATAGCCTTGCGCGTCCCGCGCAAAACCCGCTGACTGGAAGAGCAGACGGTTCTCAACCCCGGGAATCCATGCGGGCGACGCATCGACGGTGTCGCCACTGGTGACTTCGCGCAGTTTGCTGCCATCACGCGCCAGCACAGCAATGTTGGCGATGCCCTCGTCCTGCCAGGACGATGCGCAAAGCATCTGCCCGTCCGGAGACAGATTCAGGTCCGTGAGGTGCAAGCCCTGCTTGAGCATGACGCGCTGCTCGGCATTCGAACCCGGTACGCTGGCAAACAGCCCGCCGATGATCTCGTCCTTGATGAAGTACAGGAGGCTGTTGCTGTGGCGATCGAACACCGTAGAGGTCGTGACGATCGGGGCCTCATTGCCCTGAAAACTGCGCCGCCCACCGCCTGACGCAATATTGAAACTGGTGTCCTGCTTCCAGCTATGGCGTTGCTTGGTGCGCTCGCGGCGATCCAGCGCCTCCTGCACATAGCTGCTTTGCAGGAGTTGTGGCTCTGCGCCACGCTCTCGATGGAAGAGCTTGCCGTTGGCGACGAAGGCGACGCCAAGGCTGGCGGCCTCGTTGGCGATCTCGCTGCTGGTGCGGGTTGCCGCCGCCTGCTGGGTACCACCGTTTTGCAGCAGCCGGTAGAACAGATAGCCGAAAATCAGCACCACGATCAAACCCATCAGCACATGCACCGCAAATCCTCCCATCCCGCTGCACGGCCTTTCCGGGGCCGCGCGTGAAGCCAATCGAACAGAAACCCGGCAAGGATACCGACAACAAAGCCGGACCGCATCCGCCGTTGGCACGATCCGCCGGACGGATAGAACAAGGCTTGGGAGTGGTCGCATGCGAAGCCAAACGCCCTCTGGAGAGCCAATATCCATGCGGCTCTCCAGGCATGTCTGCAGCAACTATGCTTCGACTTCAACCAGTTCTGGCTTGAGGATATCGATCACGGTTTGCGGGGCGAGGCCGACGAGGTAGCCCCGTTTGCCACCGTTGATGTAGATCTTATCCAGCCCGGCAATGCTGGCCTGCATGTACACCGGCATCGCCTTGCGCGTGCCAAAGGGACTGGTGCCGCCCACCATGTAACCGGAATGCTTGTTGGCAATATCGGGCACGCAGGGGCTGATGGTTTTCACGCCAATGTGGCGCGCGAGGTTTTTGGTCGAGACTTCGCGGTCGCCATGCATCAGCACGATCAGCGGCCGTTTGGTCTCGTCCTCCATCACCAGGGTCTTGATGACGGCATGTTCATCCACGCCAAGTTCGCGCGCGCTGACGGCAGTACCCCCTTTTTCTTCGTACGCGTAGAGATGATCGCTGAATACCGCCTTGTGCTGGCGCAGCATGCGGATCGCCGCGGTGACCGGGGTTTTGTCCTGACTCATGGCCAAGCCTCAGTGCCGGATGGCCTGGATCTGCCGGTCCTGCCAGCGCGTGAGCACGCTCATCGCCACACTGGCACCGATCAAGGCCATCAGCATGTCTGACTGGGTGTCCCAGGGATCGCCCTGCGTCCCCAGGAACTCATCCGCCCCCTGCCCCAGCGCCACCGCCGCGCCCCACTCGATCAGCTCGTAACAGGCACTGAAGGCGCCCGCCACGCAGATCGCGAGGAAAGCGGCCATCTTGCCCGCCCGAATGTAACCGCGCCGGATCAGGATTTCGCGTGTCAACAAGGCAGGCGTCAGCCCCTGCATGAAGTGGCCGAGCTTGTCATAGGGGTTGCGCGAGAGGCTGAACAGATCCTGCACCCAGAAGCCCAACGGAACGTGGGCGTAGGTCCAGAAGCCGCCAATGATCAGCACCAGCGCATGGCAGGCGATCACCCAGTACAGCAGCGGTGTCAGCGGAAAACGCCGGTACGATCCTGCCATCAGCGGCAGCGCGATCAATACCGGCAATACTTCGAGCAGCCAGGTGAGCCGGTCTCGCGTCGCGACTCCGGTCACGATCAGCGCCGCGATCACCACAGCCGCCTGCACGAGGCAGATCTGACGCTGGCTGGCTGGCATGGCTCAGAGCACGTCCAGCAGCTCGACTTCAAACACCAGGGTCGCGTTCGGCGGAATGACGCCGCCCGCGCCACGCGCGCCGTAGCCCAGCTCGGGCGGAATGGTCAGCTTGCGCGTACCACCCACCTTCATGCCTTGCACACCTTCGTCCCAGCCTGCAATGACACGGCGGCCACCGAGCGGGAACGAGAAGGGATCGTCACGATCCTTGCTGGAATCGAACTTCGTGCCATCCGTCAGCCAGCCGGTGTAATGCACCACGACCATCTGCCCGGCCTTGGCCTCGGCACCCGTGCCAAGGATGCTGTCTTCAAAAATAAGGCCCGAGGCCGTGGTAATGGGTTCTGCCATGATGACTCCAGGTGCGCCGCGGCGCGACATGCGCCCGGTCGATGAGGAGCGAAGTATAACGGCTGCTGGCAAACCTCTGGATGGCCAGCACGCTGAACACGGCCCATCTCCGCTCAAATGGACTCGTCGCACAGCTCGGCATACGCCCTAGCGCATCAACGAAAAACCCAGATGGCCAGCCCGACTCCGCTGCCTGTACCCAGAATGATCATGGGGAGCAGTATCAGCGTCGCTGCGGTGAAACGGCTCATCCTGGGGCATCTCCGTAAAACGGCCCGCTCAAGGCACCCGGCCAGGAAGAACGCCGCCATCGCGGGCACTGCAATCAATAGCGCAAAGGCATAAATCCAGAGCGCACGGTTCACGCCACTCATGCCATCCACGAAATACGCAAACAGAACCTGAAAGGGACCAACACTCAAGACGGCAAAAGCGATCAAGAGCCAGCGCTTGAGCTTTTGCGTACGAGCCAATGATTGGCTCTGAGCGGAGTCTTTGGCCGTCGACATTGGCACGCGGGAGAATCAGCGGCCCTGCGGGCTCGCCGCCGGCGCAACAGGCTGAGACGCTCCAACGGTCGATTCATCTGACACGCCGTTCACGGGCGCAGCCAGCCGATCCATCACCCCCCGCCAGCCCGCTTCCGCGGCCTCGCCCCCCGCGGCAAACGCCTGCGCCAGAATCTCGCGCTGGGTTTGCGACAGGCGCGCCTCCAGCGCGGCGCCTTCCTCGCTCAAGCTCAGGCAACGGGCGCGGCGGTCTTGTTCGTCGGCAGTCATCATCACCAGATTGGCGTCGAGCAGTTGGCGCAGCGGCGCGTGCAGCGCCTGCTTGCTGATGCCCAGGGTGGCGAGCAGATCGCTGACCCGCTGGCCGGGACGACGCGCGACGAAATACAGGATGCGGTGATGCAGGCGCGCCAAGCCGCGCTCGGCAAGAATCGCGTCTGGCCCGGCCGTGAAGGCACGGAAGGCGAAGAAGAACAATTCGATTGCGGCGAACAGTTCTGCATCTCTATCTGTGTTTTTTTGGTCAACCATGTTGACTTTTATTGCGCGCAAAACCATATTGGTCAACATAGTTGACTCATATGGAGAGTTTCGTGGAATTCGCACCCCGTCTTTCGCAACGCATCAGTCGTCTCAAATCATCACTGGTGCGCGACATCCTCGCTGCGACCGCCAAGCCGGGGGTGATCTCTTTCGCTGGCGGCCTTCCGGCAGCTGACCTGATGCCTGCCCTCCCGCTCGCCGCAGTCAGCGACCCGGCACTCTACCAGTACGGCACCAGCGAGGGCGAGCCGGCTTTTCGCAAAGCCGTGGCCGCGTGGGTCAGCGAGACGGGGCTGGAGATCATGCCCGATCAGGTGCTGGCACTCGCGGGTTCGCAACAGGGTCTCGATTTCGCCGCAAAACTGCTGATCGACCCGGGCACGCCGATGCTCACCGAGGCGCCCACCTACGTGGCCGCACTTCAGGTTTTCGAGCTGTTTGGCGCCGCGATCCATACCGTGCCGCTCGCCGCGGAGGGCCCGGATCTGGCCGGCACTCGAAGCCCAGCTGGAGCGCCATCGCCCAAGCTGCATCTACCTGATCCCCTGCTTCCAGAACCCGAGTGGCGCCTGTTACAGCGCCGAGGCGCGCAGCGCGATTGCCGCCCTGCTCGATCACTACAACGTCACCCTGATCGAAGACGAGCCCTATCGCAGTGTGGCGCTGGACGTCGACCACGCCATGCTGCCGATCTGCGCCCAGCTCAAGCGCGCCAACTGGATCTACCTCGGCAGCTTCTCCAAAATCCTGTGGCCGGGCTGGCGCATGGGCTACCTCGCGGCCAGCCCCGCCCTGATGCCGCATCTGGTGCGCCTCAAGCAAGCCGCCGACCTGCACACCCAGCGCCCCGGCCAGCACGCCGTGGCAAGCTGGCTGCAAAGCACTGGCCGAAGCGCAGACCTCGAACGCCTGAAGAGCGGTTACCGCATTCGCCGCGATGCCATGCAGGCGGCGCTGCAGCGCCACTTTGGCGAACTTGCCGATTGGGAAATGCCGCGAGGCGGATTGTTCTTCTGGCTTCGCCTGCGCGCGCTGCGCGCCACCCGCGCGGAACTGGATCTGGCGCTCGCCCATGACATCGCCTTCATGCCCGGCGAAGCTTTCTATCCGCAGCAAAGCGATGGCCAGCAGTGCATGCGCTTGAACTACAGCCGCGCGACACCCGCAGAAATGGAGGTCGGCCTCGCCCGGCTGGCGGGCTGCCTGAAACAGCGCGCGGGCCCCGCCTGAACGGATATCGCACAACCCGCCCAGCTCAACAGCCTGCAAAACATGCCCGGAGAGCCAATATCCATGCGGCTCTGCGGGCAGCAATCCGACGCATGGGGCCCGCGAGTCGCCGCAGGACACTGGCCTGCGTTCATGAGCCCTCGTTCAAATCGTCACTGTTGGCGCCGCGCTTGCCCGCCAGAACCTGGCGATGCAGGTCGTTGATGTGTTCGACAGCCTCGCGACCCTTGCTGACATTGGCCAGCACGATCTCGGCTGACTGCGTGAAACGATGTCCGACCCGAACGGTATAGGCGTTCAGCACCCAGCTGAGAAACCCCGTCTCATACACCGCCTCCTCCAGATCGCGCCATTTCACTCCGCTCACCCCGCGCGTCCAGGGCAGTATTCCCCGATAGACCCAGACGCCGTGGTCGTCCGTGTAGAGTTGGACCGCCCGCAAGCCCACGACCTGGATCGCCAGAACCATCAGTGTCAGCCCTACTCCCAGAGCGCCTGCCCAACTCTGCCAATAGAACAGCCCGGCCGTCATGCCCCCCAGCAGCAGCGCGCTGAGCGCAGGGCGCGTGTAGGCCACCCACGACAAGCGATAGCTGGCGAGCGTCTGCTTGGGCGGTTTTGAATACTCCATCTTGTCTCCTCTCAAAGTCTGCCCACGCGGGGCGGATTCCTGGCGTCTGCTTCCCGCACCCTGCGTGTCACGGCCTGGTGCTAAGCGCCACAGTACAAAACGTTTGGCGACCGATCCTCTTCTAGGTTAGGGTTCAAGGCCTCTCCACACATACTGCCTTGCCATGTGGCCCCATGATTTTGCGCCCGGATTTGGTCGTTTGGACGACACAGCGGACGACGCAGCCAATTTTGCTTTTCTCGGCGAGACCCTGCTGCTGAGGGAGGACAACTCGCTGCCCAGCACGGTAGCCCTACAGCGTCTGCCAACGCCGCTGGCTGCCTTCAAAATGGGCACGCTAGGCATGCGAAGCGCCCATGCCCTGGCTTGGCCGGACACGACACCCGTGCCACAGGGACTAAAAGCCGTCGGATTGCGCGATGTATTCAGCCTGCAAGCGGCGGAGATGTGGGGCGTCGCCGCGCGCGCGCGGCAAATGCTGCGCTGGGACCTCGCTTCACGCTACTGCGGTACTTGCGGCAAACCCACGCAGGCGCTGGAAGGCGAACCCGCCAAGGAATGCCCAGCCTGTGGCATGCGGGACTACCCGCGAATCGCGCCCGCCGTCATGGCGCTCGTCCGCAAGGGCGATACCCTGCTGCTGGCACGCTCGCCGCACTTTCGCCACGGGATGTACAGCGCGCTCGCCGGGTTTGTCGAGGCAGGAGAGACCGTGGAAGCGTGCCTGCACCGCGAAGTCTTTGAAGAAAGCGGCATCCGCATCAAGAACCTCCGCTGGTTCGCCAGCCAGCCCTGGCCCTTCCCGTACTCGCTGATGCTGGCTTTTCACGCCGACTACGCCGGAGGGGAGATCACACCTCAACCTGGCGAGATTGAAGACGCGCGCTGGTTTGGCTTGAAAGCGCTGCCCGATCTGCCGGCACCTGTCAGCATCGCGTCGCGCCTGATACACGCGGGCATCGCAGAGATTCGTAAAGGCAACGACGACCAAGCCCCCGATGCACGCTTCGACCCGCGAAACAACGCGCTGTAGCCGCAGAATCGGGGACACTTGTGCGCTTGATCGCAGGCGTCTGCGTACTAATTGAATGCGCGCAACAATCATTCACATGTATGACATACCGCCTGAAGGGATAATCGGGCAGAACAACTTGATTCTGTTCTCAACATGTAAGCCAAACCCGCAGCACGTAGACCGACACCCCGAAAGCGCAAGATGGACACCCGGCACCGAATCATTTTCAGTGGCAAGATCAAGGAAGGATTCGATCCGGTGCTTGTCAAAAAGCTTACGGCATTCAAGCTGAAGGCTAGCCCGGAGCAGATCAGCCGCCTTTTTTCCGGACGCAGGGCAATCATCAAAAAGAATCTGAGCTTGCCGCGCGCAGAACGCTACGCGAACGATCTGGCGAAAATAGGGCTGATCGTTGTCATCCAGATGGAACCACCGACGCCCGAGCACCATGTGGCTGTGCCCAGTGCGCCTAGTAAGACCAGTGAAACCGTGCGGCAAGATTTACGCAGCGAGATCACCGCTCCTTTTTATGACTCTCTGACGACGCAATTGAACATCGGCGCGCTCAACCCGTCACGCCTGGCCTCGTCACAGTAAAAACTCCCCGGGGTTCGCGCGGCGCTGTCATGCGTACTCCACCCGGTTCCGGCCGTTGTGTTTAGCACGGTACATCGCCTGGTCAGCCTGCTCGATATACGACTCCGGGCTCTCGTCCGGCAGCGGCACACCGCCTGCGATCCCGACACTTGCACTCACCACCTTGTAGCTTGAGCCGTCATGGGCAATGCCGAGTGCGGCCAGCTTCGTCAGAAAATTGCGCGCAATGGCTGCTGCGGCGGACGGTGGCGTGTCCGGCAGCACCACCAGAAATTCTTCTCCCCCATTGCGGGCGACGAGGTCCAGCGGGCGCCTGGCCGCGCTTTCGCGCAGGAGATTGGCAAAACTCTTGAGCACCTCATCACCCATCGCGTGCCCGTAGGCGTCGTTGTAGAGCTTGAAATGGTCAATATCCAGAAAGAGCACTGAGATCGGGCTCGACACCCGCATCGCCTCGCGCCACAACTTGGGGAATTCTTCGTCAAGACGGCGGCGGTTTGCCAATCCGGTGAGGGGATCTTTGTCGGCAAGGAGGCGCAATCGCTCGTTCGCAACCATCTGGCGTTGTTCAGCGACTTCGAGCAGGGCCAGCATCAAGAATACTTGTCGCATGTGCCGTTCCCGCCGGTATGTCGCCACAAGGCTGAGCGATACCGTCGAGAACATCACCAACACATAATTGATCGCAAGGTAGCTCGGCAGATTCAGAAAGACCGTAATCTCAGCCAGATACATCAGAGAAAAGATGACTGACGCGATCAGGGCGAGCGCAAAGCGCATGTCGGTCAGCAGGTTGCTGAACAACACCACCACCACGACACCGACCTGATAGTGAACGACGTCCGGGCTCTTGCTGATCGTCACCGGATACATGAGGCCCGCCGCGGTGACCAGCATCAGCGCCATGGTGGCGATACCACGACGGACTGCCGCTTTTGAATAGAACTCGGCCCAGATCACCATCATGAACATGGGGGTAATGATCGCAAACCGGATCAACCAGGCGGTCAAATACACATCGGGCAGAAACTGGTAATCGGCCGTACCGAACAGATTGACGAAAAAAACCGCCAGGAAGTAGTTGTTCCGTGTCTGTTTGGATTGATTGTCGGCAATGCTCTGGTCGAAGCGGGATTCAAGCCCGCCCGGAAACTGCAGCCGCCACCAAGGCTGGGCCAGCGCCGAGCGGATGGCATCTTCGTTCTGATTTGCCCAATTTGCAGAATCACCCACACCGAACTCCAGCAGCAGTTCCCGGTAGCCACTCAGTGTAGGCCAGGAATCTTGACAGATCACAGCATTCCGCCATCAGGCGACCAATGGCTCGGCACCCACCCAGACACCAAGTCCATACACCGTATCGACGCCAGAGACCTGAAAGCCCATGCTAAAACGGGTCGTCAGAAACGGGAAAAGCCACCGCACGTGCACGGGGCTGACAACTCAGTTTACCCCCAAGACCTGAACACACACCGTCAGTGTCACAACTGTTTACTGTTTAACGGCGCGGCGTTCGATTCCTCGACAGAGACGGCCCAAAGACGCAAATTTTGACACGGCGACTGCGGTTGTCATGACGCCGGCGGCCGTCAGGCACCCGCGCATCAAGGCTCGCGCAAGTCCGGAATGGCGCTTGATCCGGCAATTACCAGGCGATGTGTCGACACGAGGAGCGGTCGCACAGCCGGCGAATGACGAACACACCCGACTTCGACCGCGAGCGAGTACGCGGGGCGCAAGGACGTTGGCAAACTTTGCGCGGCACGAAGAAGCGCCGGAGAACTGCCGGCGCAAACATCTTTCAGCGCCGCATGCCAAACCCGTGTATTCAACTCGGAGCCCTCATTGAAGAATAACGAACGGAACCTGGCGACTTCTTAGTATGCTTTTTGTGATTACATCCCGACAGCAATTGTGAGACAAGTGATCAGGCATACCTGTCAGGCCAATCCGGGTAGCTTATCTGCCAGACACCAGTGGGTCAGTTTTCAAAGAACCCCGTCAATCCTTTTGTCACTTCTGCAAAACGGGGGTGTCAAATAGCGATCACGCGTATAAATTACATAACAAACAACTAGTTGAGATTATTTAACGACAAAACGTGGGTATCACAATAGTAATAACGTTGCGACACTGACAGTCACGCTCTTCAGTGAAACAGCATCAAGATACAAACCGTAACAAGTGGCGGCGCTCGTTATGGCAATCGCGGCCAGCCAAATAGCAAAAATGCCTGTATCCTTAGTTCTGGGCCAGGCAATAAACCCCCAATCGACATTAATCAGGAGAATACACATGGCAAGAAAAGGCAGAGCAAAGGTTTGCAAGGCAATCACCGACCCACAAACCTACCGCCAAGCGACCGGCCTTAACCAGTCGGCTTTCTGGGCCCCCCTCGGTGTCACGCAATCGGGCGGCAGCCGTTATGAGAGCACCGGGCGTGCAATCCCGACACCCGTAGCGCTGCTGCTGGTATTGCGTGACCAAGGGATCATCAATGACGAGATCCTTGAAGAAGCTCGTAGAACAGTCGACGCCTCTCGCGGCTGATTCCTTTCTCGCGTGTCATGACACGCCCGGTTCCATGTCTGAGTATTGCGTCAGTCTAGATAGTCAGGCATGGGCCCTCAAAGCCCTTGGGGCCACTCACGCCCAGCTAGTTTGCGCTTTATCCGTTCCGTCCCACGTTGAGCACCCACGGCAGTCATCGAACTCCCCCCACCGACCAGACCTGGTCGTACAGCGCTCCGAGCTGATCGCAATGTGCCTCTCGTCGTCCCCGCTCTCGCGTGTCGAGTCGCCTTGCTGCGCTGCTTAATAATTCTTTACACGACAGAGAAATAGCCGAAACCCGGGCGCCTTAGAGTCCTGCTGCCGACTTTGGCAGGCCACAGGAGCGCGCTCATGAGCGATATTGACCACCACAACAGCCCGGACAAAGGCTGTACCGCCCGTCATGGCAAGGCCTGCGCGCCACGTCGCATGTGGGTGATCGGCTTGCTGACCGTCGCTGCAGCGATCGGCATCACATTGGCTTTCAATGCCAAGGCATTCAGTGGAGCGGCATGTGGACAATGGCACACACAGCATAACGGCGCAGCCCTCGGCAAACATGTGCAAAGCGCCGTCAATCATATGTTCAAGCGTGCAGAGGCTAGTGCAGAGCAGACCGAACACGCACGCGCCACCATCGAGTCAGCGGCGTCGACGACAACCCTCTCAGCCATGATGGCGGCACACCACGCCATCCGAAGTGGTTTTGTCACCCAACTGTCCGCCCCGACGATTGATCGGATCGCGCTTGAGGCTCTTCGCGTTAAAGCACTTGAACAACTCGAAACCGACTCCAAGACCGTCGTCAAACTGGCTGGCGATCTGGCGGAGATACTGAGCCCGGCTCAACGCAAACGTCTTGCCGGCCTCATTGACCCCAGCGCACACCCGTGAACCAGCCCGTGAAGACGCCGTTCTGGCCCTGAAGGCAGCTTGCCATACGGAGGCCAGCGCGGCTTAATGCTGCGCTAATGACAAGACAGCCTTGTTCCGGCACGATCTCGGGCCACTTTGCCCGAAGCACCATCGCTTTGCCGCCACTAACCTACGGGAGAATCATGAGACCGCTGACACATTCCGGCCTGATATGCCTGAGCGCACTTCTCGCCGGCTGCATGGTCGGACCCGACTATCGGCAACCCGAGCCGCCTGTGCCCGCAACATGGCAGGCTCCGCTGCCGCACGGCGGCAACGCCGCCCGACTAGCTGAGTGGTGGCGCCAGTTTGACGACCCATTGGTGGCCGAGTTGATAGGCTTGGCCGAGCGCAGCAACCCTAGCCTCTCACAGGCGCTTGCCCGCATCGAGCAAAGTCGCGCCAATGCGGCATCCGCGCGCAGCCGCCTGTTTCCCGCAACGTCCCTGCACGCGGGCGAGCGTCGCAGCGGGGGCAGCGGGATGACGCCGAGCCAGACCGTGGCCAGCGCCTCACTCGACGCAAGCTGGGAAATTGACCTGTTTGGCGCAAACCGGCGCGGGCGGGAAGCCGCCAAAGCCCGTCTGGAGGGCGCGCAGGCGACCTGGCACGACGCACGCGTATCACTGGCCGCAGAGGTCGCCCAGGAGTATCTGGGTTTGCGCACCTGCGAAGCCCTGCTCACCGAAGCCGAGCTTGATCTCGACTCGCGGCGCAACACCGAACAGCTCACGGCCAGAAAAGTTGCAGCAGGCTTTGCCGCCACACCGGATAACGCGCTGGCCTCGGCCAGCACGGCAGAAGCCGAGACACGGGTACTGGGTCAGCGCAACGACTGCGACATCAGCATCAAGAGCCTGGTGGCGCTGACAGGCACTGCCGAAACCGACTTGCGCGCGCGCCTGGCGCCACACACCGGCCGGATCCCCTCTCCCGCCTCGCTCGGCATTGACGAGCTCCCCGCCCAGGTCATCAGCCATCGTCCGGACGTTGTGGCGGCCGAACGCGAGCTGGCGGCCGCGAGTGCCGACATCGGCGGAGCCGAAGCAGCACGCTACCCTCGCTTGAGCCTCAGTGGCACGATCGGCCCGCAATTTGTCCGGCTGGATGGCGCCAAGCAACAGGCCAGCATATGGTCCTTCGGTCCGGCGCTTGATCTTCCCCTGTTTGATGCCGGCCTGCGCGCTGCCAACGTAGATGCGGCGCGCGCCCGCTACGACGAGGCTTTGGCCGGCTACAAGGCGAAGGTGCGCCAAGCGGTGCGCGAAGTCGAGCAATCGCTGGTCAAACTCGGCCGTGGCGTCGAGCGCGCTCGCGCGTCCCGCCAGGCTGCAGATGGCTACGATTCGGCCTTCCGCGCGGCAGAGCAGCGTTGGCAAGCCGGAATCGGCTCACAACTCGAACTGGAAGAGCTTCGCCGCCTGGCGATCACTGCGCGCAGTCAGCATCTTGCCGTCTTGCGCGAAAACGTCGCTGCCTGGATCGGGCTGTACCGCGCCGTTGGCGGTGACTGGCAGTCGGCGACGGAACTTCCCCATTGATGTGCCCTTTTCATACCGGATTGATTTGACACCATGAAAACGCCCATGACGATCACCTCCCCACGTCGCATTCGCCTGGCATTGATGGCAACGGCAAGCATCGTTCTGCTGGGTGGCCTGGCCTACTCGCTCTCCAGCACTGCTGCGGATAAAGCAGCCCCCGCGGCTCCCGCCAAAGCGGCCTTGACGGTCAGCACAACGCAGCCGACGCAGGTGGACTGGCCTGTCCTGCTGACTGCAAATGGCAGCATCGCTGCCTGGCAGGAAGCCGTTGTCGGCACCGAGATAGGCGGGCTGCGCCTGGCCGAGGTGCTGGTCGACGTGGGCGACAAGGTGCAGAAGGGCCAGCTCATCGCACGTCTGCAGAGCGAAACCGTAGACGCCGAGCTCGCACAGACGCGGGCCGCACTCGCCGAGGCCGAAGCCGCACTCGCCGAAGCCCGGGCCAACGCAGCCCGCGCCCGTCAAGTCGAAGGCAGTGGCGCACTCAGCGCCCAGCAGATCGCCCAGTACCTCACGGCCGAGACCACCGCACAGGCCCGTGTGGAGTCTGCGAAAGCACGCTTGACGAGCGAGCAGCTGCGCCTCGCCCAGACCCGTATCCTGGCGCCCGACGACGGTACGATCTCTGCCCGCAGCGCCACGCTGGGCGCCGTGGTTCAGCCGGGCACCGAGCTCTACCGTCTGATCCGGCGTGACCGCCTGGAGTGGCGCGCTGAACTGAGCGCTGCCGACCTCGCGCAGATCAAGCCCGGCATGACTGTGCGCTTATCAACGAGCAGCCAGAACAAGCTCGCCGGCAAGGTGCGTATGCTTGCGCCTACCGTCGACCCGCAGACTCGCAACGGTATTGCTTACGTAGACATCATCGACAGGGCAGACGCCCGGGCCGGCATGTTTGCGCGGGGCGAGATCGAGCTGGCACGAAGTGGCGCACTCACCTTGCCGCAAAGTGCGGTCTTGCTGCGCGACGGCTTCAGTTATGTCTTCCGCGTCGGTCCCGATCAGCGCCTGGTGCGCACCAAGGTCTCAGTCGGGCGCCGAAGTGGCACCCTGATCGCGATTACCAGTGGTCTGGACGCGTCGACAGCCGTCGTGAAGGATGGCGTCGGCTTCCTGTCGGACGGCGATCTGGTGCGTGTCGTCCCTGCCGCATCGGTCAAGTAAGGAGCGCTCATGAACGTTTCAGCCTGGTCGATCCGCAACCCGATTCCGGCCGTCCTGCTCTTCATCATGCTGACCCTCACGGGTCTGGCCGCCTTCAAGGCAATGAAGATCCAGAACATGCCCGATATCGACCTTCCCATGGTCATTGTCTCAGCCAGCTTGCCTGGCGCAGCGCCCGCGCAAATGGAAACCGAAATTGCGCGCAAGATTGAGAATTCGGTCGCCAGCCTGCAAGGCATCAAGCATATCTACACCCTGATCCAGGACGGCTCGGCCACGATCACGGTCGAATTCCGGCTCGAAAAGCCGACCCAGGAGGCGCTGGACGACGTGCGTGATGCCGTCGCCCGCATCCGCTCCGATCTGCCGGGCGACATGCGCGACCCGGTCATCACCAAGTCCAACCTCGCCGGCACGCCGATCCTGACCTACACCGTTGCCTCGTCGCGGATGGATGAGGAAGCCCTGTCGTGGTTCGTCGATAATGACATTGCCAAAGCGATCCTGAGCATTCGCGGTGTTGGTGCGGTCACCCGCGTCGGAGGCGTACAAAGAGAAGTCCGGATCGAGATCGACCCAGACCGTTTGATCGCCGTCGGCGCCACGGCCGCCGACATCTCCCGGCAGTTGCGCCAGGTCCAGCAGGAAGCCTCCGGCGGCCGAACCGATGTGGGCGGCGCCGAGCAGTCGGTCCGTACCATTGCCACAGCACAGACCGCGGCAGAGCTGGCCACGATGGATGTAGCGCTGTCGGACGGCCGGCATATCCGCCTCGATCAGGTGGCCACAGTCACCGACACCATTGCCGAGCGGCGCACGGCGGCGTATCTGAATGGCAAGCCCGTCGTCGGCTTCGAGATTGTGCGCAGCAAAGGCGCGGGCGAAGTCAGCGTCATGGAAGGGGTACGCGCCGAGCTCAAGAATCTGACCGAGAAGCATCCTGGCATCGAATTCGCCGAAGCCTTCAATTTCGTCGACCCGGTGGTGGAGAACTACGAAGGCTCGATCAACCTGATGTATGAAGGAGCCATCCTGGCCGTGCTCGTCGTCTGGCTATTCTTGCGAAATGGCCGCGCAACCTTCGTCTCGGCCACCGCGCTGCCGCTGTCGATCATTCCGACCTTTGGCGCCATGTATCTGTTCGACTTCACGATCAACGTCGTGACGCTGCTGTCTCTATCACTCGTGGTCGGGATTCTGGTGGATGACGCCATCGTTGAGATCGAGAACATCATCCGGCACCTGCGCATGGGCAAGACACCCTACCAGGCGGCGATGGAAGCCGCGGACGAGATCGGCCTGGCGGTGGTCGCGACGACCTTCACCCTGGTCGCCGTGTTCTTGCCGACTGCTTTCATGACCGGGATTGTGGGCAAGTTTTTCGTCCAGTTTGGCTGGACGGCGGCGATCTCGGTGTTCTTCTCGCTGGTCGTGGCGCGGATGCTCACCCCGATGATGGCGGCCTACATTCTCAAACCCAATACACGTGGGCATGAAGAAGCGGCCTGGGAGCGCCTCTACATGCGGCTTGCGGGCTGGTGCCTGAAGCACCGCGTCAAGACCACCGTGCTCGCCGTGCTGTTCTTCTTTGGCGTACTCGCCGGCCTGACCCCGCTCCTGCCCACCGGTTTCATCCCGCCCGATGACCTGTCGCAAACCCAGGTCACCCTCACGCTGGCACCGGGCAGCACTTTCGAACAGACCGACGCATTGGTGAAGCAGGCCGAAGCCATCATCCGCAAGCATCCGCAGGTTCAGACGGTCTACACCACTATCGGCGGCGGAGCGTCGGGTACCAATGCGTTTGAACCACAAGGGGTGGCAGAAGTCCGCAAAGCGACGCTGACGATCAACCTGACGCCGCGTGACTCACGTCGTGGCATCAGCAAGCAGGCCGTTGAAGGCGAGTTCCGCACGTCGCTCGAAGCATTGCCCGGTGTGCGCGTCAAGGTTGGCCTGGGCGCCTCGGGCGAAAAATACCAGCTGGCCTTATCCGGCGAAGATGGTCGCGTGCTGGCCGAGCACGCACAGAAAGTGGAGCGCGAACTACGCGGCATTCCCGGCGTCGGCAACGTCACGTCCAGCTCCAGCCTCGTGCGGCCAGAGCTGGTGATCCGCCCCGATTTTGCCAAGGCCGCTGACCTGGGCGTCACCTCCGCCGCCATTGCCGACACCCTGCGCGTCGCGCTCAGTGGCGACTACGACCAGAATCTGGCCAAGCTGAATCTCACGCAGCGCCAGATTCCCATCGTGGTCAAACTCAAGGATGCCGCACGGCAAGATCTTGAGCTGATTTCGCGCCTCACCGTACCGAGCGCGCGCGGGCCGGTCATGCTCGGCAATCTGGCAGACATCGAGCTCACGAGCGGCCCGACCCAGATCGACCGCTACGATCGCGTCCGCAACGTTGTGATCGAAGTCGAGCTCAATGGCCTGCCACTGGGCGACATGGAAGCGCAGGCGCAGAAACTCCCCAGTCTGCAGCAGCTGCCGCCGGGCATCCGCCAGGCAGCATTTGGTGACGCCGAGGCCATGGGCGAGCTCTTCGAAGGCTTCAGTCTCGCCATGCTCGCCGGGGTGCTTTGCATCTACCTCGTGCTGGTACTGCTGTTCAAGGACTTCGTGCAACCGGTGACCATTCTCGCCGCGCTGGTGCTGTCTGTCCCCGGCGCCATCCTGGCCCTGTTCGTCACGCAAACCGCGCTGTCGATGCCGGCCATGATCGGGCTGATCATGCTGATGGGGGTCGCCACGAAGAACTCCATCCTGCTGGTGGAATACGCCATCATGGCGCGACGCCACCACGGCATGGGCCGGCTGGACGCCTTGCTCG
Source organism: Uliginosibacterium sp. (assembly GCA_016718265.1). Classification (GTDB taxonomy): domain Bacteria; phylum Pseudomonadota; class Gammaproteobacteria; order Burkholderiales; family Rhodocyclaceae; genus Uliginosibacterium. The sequence continues at coordinate 61,706 of JADKDZ010000012.1, forward strand.
ACGCCTGCCACAAGCGTGCCCGCCCCATCGTGATGACGACCGTCGCGATGGGCGCCGGCATGATGCCGATCGCGCTCGGTCTGGGCACCGACCCGAGCTTCCGCGCGCCGATGGCGATCGTAGTGATTGGCGGCCTGATTACCTCGACCTTCCTCAGCCTGTTGGTCATCCCGGTGGTCTTCACCTATGTAGACGATGCACGCGAGTGGATCGCGCACTTGCCGGCGCGCCTGCGTAAGCGGGAGAAGCCGGCCGACGTCGCGCGCTGAGCGGCAACGGGAGCGCCTACGACGATGAGTGAGCGGGTCTTGATGATCGACGACGATGCCTCGCTGGCGGCCATGGTGGCGGAATACCTGGCTGGCCGCGGGCTCGCCCTCAGCGTGGCGGGGAGTCTCGCCAGTGGTGAAGCGCTACTGCGCACGGGGCAGTTCGACGCCTTGATCCTGGATGGCATGTTGCCCGATGGCGACGGCTTCGACCTCTGTCGCAAGCTGCGCGAGCAGGGGAATCTGCCCATCCTCATGCTCACCGCGCGCGGCGAAGAGATTGATCGCATCGTCGGCCTGGAGCTCGGCGCCGACGACTACCTGCCCAAACCCTTCAACCCGCGCGAGCTGCTCGCGCGCTTGCGCGCCCTGCTCCGCCGGGCACATTCCAGCCCGACGCCCGTCTCGTCGCTGCTGCGCTTTGGCCGGCTGGAGCTGGATCAAGGCGCACTCGAAGCGCGGCTGGACGGCCTTCCCGTTGCACTGACCGCACACCAGTTTGCCCTGCTTTGGGCGCTGGCCCGCCACGCCGGGCGCGTGCTATCGCGCGAAGCATTGCTGGAGCTGGCGCGCGGCGACGCACTCGATAACTTTGATCGCTCGATCGACGTCCACATCTCGCGCATTCGCGCCGTGATCGAAGACGACCCGAAAGACCCCCGCCGCATCATCACCGTACGCGGCGCCGGTTACGTGTTTGCCCAGCGGCAGGACGAGGCTTGAGCGGCATGCGCATCTTTGGCCGACGCCTGCCCGCCTGCCCCTCCCAAGACAGCGAGGCTGATTCATTCTGGCATCGGGCCGTCCTGCGCCGCTTTCCCCGGCATCACCTGTACCTGCAGATTTATGCCAGCTTCGTGCTGGTGCTGGTCGTCTTCACCCTCTTCGTCGCCGCCGTGCTCTGGGATGTGGCCGCCCGCAAGGTACAGCGCGCCAACGGGCATCTCGTCGTGCTCATGGAGAAAGTCCTCCCGGTCGACGCCAGCCCCGCCAGCACCCGCGAAACGCTCGAAGCCCTCGCCGGCATCACCCACGCCGACATTGCGCTCTACGCTGCCGATGGCCGCCTCCTCGCCAGTGTGGGCAAGATCCCGCCCGCCATGCCGCGCCTGAGTGACGACGATCACCCCATCCCTTTCAATGCCGGCGTCTTTCAAGACGGCAGGCGTCTGGCGCTGGACTGGCACGCGAACCATGACCGCCCGCCGCTGCCCCTTGGCTGGCTCGCCGCCATCGCCCTGCTCGCCGCCCTGGGCGCCTACCCCATCGTCCGGCGACTGACTCGGCGCATCGAAGCCCTCCAACGCCAGGCCGATGCGCTGGGCCAGGGCAATCTCGCCGCGCGCGTTGAAGTCAGAGGCTGCGATGAAATCGCCGAGTTGGCGCGCCGTTTCAACCAGGCCGCCGAGCGCATCGAGGCGCTGGTCAACAGCCAGCGCGCCATGCTTGCCTCCGCCTCACACGAGCTGCGCTCGCCGCTGACCCGGATCCGCATGGCCACCAGCCTCATTGGCGATGAGCGCCCTGAACTGCAGGATCAGATCGCCCGCGACATCGCCGAGCTCGACGCCCTGATCGGCGATCTACTCCTCGCCAGCCGTCTATCAACCGACACCCCGAACCTGAATCGCCAATCGGTCGACCTGCTTGGGCTGGCCGCCGAGGAAGCCCGCCGCTGTGGTGCCAGCCTGTGCGGCGACCCCGTCGAACTGCAAGGCGACGCCCGACTCCTGCGCCACATGCTGCGCAATTTGCTCGAAAACTCCCGACGTCACGCCGCCGGCGCGGGCGTCGAACTGGAGATCAAGCGCGACGCGCAATCCGTGGCAATCCACGTCCTGGACCGCGGCCCCGGCGTCCCTGAGGGCGAGCGCGAAAAGATCTTCGAGCCCTTCTATCGCCCGCCCGGCACAGCCGAAACCGGCGAAGGCGTCGGCTACGGTCTGGCTTTGGTCCGGCGGATCGCACGCCTGCACGGCGGCGACGTCCACTGCCTCGCCCGCGCCGAGGGCGGGGCCTGTTTTGAGGTGAAGTTGCCCGTCGCGTACATGGGTAGGGCGGGAGCGGCGGCGCCCGGGGGGCTGGGGGGGCGTGTGGGATCTGGGCGAATGGAGAGGAGGAGTCTGGGGACGAGGGTCTGCTGAGATTTGGAGTAGGCGCCGGCATTGGCGACAGGAGAAGTATGACGCCAGGCCCCTAAATTACATCGACAAGCGCGTTCCGATGAGCGCCAGGAAGAGGCACGGGGCGCACCAGCAAAGATCCTGCTGACGCAAATGGCAACACAGGGGACCATTGTTGTTGAAGTCGACCGACACAGGCACGGGAAGGGAATCGTGATGTCAGCGCCAGAGAAATCCTTTTGCCAGCACGGACGGTTGACACGGTGGTGTCCAGTTTCCTTGTCTGGGCAAGTAGCAGAACCCTGAATCAAGCGTAACACGAATGCTTCATGCATCCGCTCGCAAAGCCGCATCCTGCTTGCCTCTCCAAGCACCTGCCTGTAGACGCTTACCCCATGCGGCTTCGCGGGCAGTCCCGCGGACCAGGCTTTCAGCTGCTGGCTTTGTCGGGTTTGCTCGGGCTTGTCGACTTTGCCACAGTGCTTCTGTCGCACCGATCAAAATAGTCTTTTTATTTCAATAGCTTAAAATCAGCTCTCGTGCGTGGCACATGGCTTGCAGCGCGTGGTCCACACACGCCTCAACAGGAGCCACGCCATGTGGGACTACACCGAAAAAGTAAAAGAGCACTTCTTTAATCCACGCAACACCGGCGTTCTCGAAGAGGCGAACGGTGTCGGCGATGTCGGCTCGATCCAGTGCGGTGATGCCTTGCGCTTGATGCTCAAGGTGGAGCCCGAAACCGAGATCATCCTTGACGCGAAGTTCCAGACATTCGGTTGCGGCTCAGCCATCGCCTCCAGCTCGGCGCTGACCGAGCTGGTCAAAGGCAAAACGCTCGACGAGGCCTTGACGATCAGCAACCAGGATATCGCCGCCTACCTCGATGGTCTGCCACCCGAGAAGATGCACTGCTCGGTGATGGGCCGCGAAGCGCTCCAGGCCGCGATTGCGAATTACCGTGGCGAGGAATGGAAAGACGATCACGAAGAAGGCGAGCTGATCTGCAAGTGCTACGCGATCGACTCCGCCCTGATCGAATCGGTGGTGCGTGAAAACAGCCTGACGACACTGGAGCAGGTGACCCACTACACCAAGGCGGGCGGCGCCTGCGCCTCCTGCCACGAGAAGATCGAAGAAGTACTGCAGCGCACCTTGGCTGCGCAATGCAGCGCACCGGCGGTCAAGCCTGCGGAGAAACCAGAACCTGCGCCCGCCGCGGCCAGCGCCGAGAAACCCAAGCTCACCAACCTGCAGCGGATGCGCAAGATCGAAGAAATCATCGAGTCTGTGCGCCCGATGCTGCAGCGCGACCATGGCGACATCGAGATCGTCGACATCGTGGGCAAGAACATCTACGTGAATCTGAAGGGCGCCTGCATGGGCTGTGCGCTGGAAGCAGCCACGCTCGGTTCGATCCAGCAGAAGCTGTTCGAGGATTTGGGCGAGTACGTCCGCCTGCTGCCCGCCAGTCAACTCGAAATGGCGCACTGAGCCCCGCGCTCGCCAGACGCCTGACATCCCACGGAGAGCCCCATGACACCGATCTATCTGGACAACAATGCCACCACGGCCTGCGATCCGGCCGTTGTGGCCGCCATGTTGCCGTTCTTCACCGAACAGTTCGGCAACGCCTCCTCAATTCACAGCTTCGGCAATCAGGTTGGTCTGGCGATCAAGGCCGCCCGCAGCCAGATCCAGGCCTTGCTGGGCGCCGAGCATGACTCCGAGATCATCTTCACCTCGGGTGGCACGGAATCCGACAACACCGCGATCCTCTCGGCGCTAAAGGCTCAGCCAGATCGCAAGACCATCATCACCACCAAGGTCGAGCACCCGGCCGTGCTGGCGTTTTGCGACCGGCTGGAAAAAGAAGGCTACGTCGTGCATAAGCTCGGCGTGGACGGGCGTGGGCGGCTGGATCTTGACGAGTATCGTTCGCTGCTCAATGACCGCGTCGCCATTGTTTCGGTGATGTGGGCGAACAACGAAACCGGCACCATCTTCCCGGTCGAGGAAATGGCCGAGATCGCCCATGCGCGCGGCATCCAGTTCCATACCGACGCGGTCCAGGCAGTTGGCAAGATCCCGATCGACCTGAAACGCAGCAAGATCGACATGCTGTCCTTGTCTGGCCACAAGCTGCACGGCCCCAAAGGCATCGGCGTCCTCTACCTGCGCCGCGGCACGCGCTACCGCGCACTGTTTCACGGTGGTCAGCAGGAGCGCGGGCGCCGCCCCGGTACGGAAAACTCCACCGGCATCATCGGACTAGGCAAGGCTTCGGAATTGGTGATGCAGCACTTCAGCACCGAAAACCAGGAAGTGCGCTACCTGCGCGACAAGCTGGAGAAAGGCATCCTCGCCCAAGTCCCACGCGCCTTCCCGACCGGGGATCTGAACAACCGCCTGCCAAACACCAGCAGCATCGCGTTTGAGTTCGTCGAGGGCGAAGGCATCCTGCTTCTGCTCAACAAACTGGGGATTGCCGCCTCCAGCGGCTCCGCCTGCACATCTGGCTCGCTGGAGCCCTCTCACGTGATGCGGGCCATGGGCATTCCTTATACGGCCGCGCATGGCACGATCCGCTTTTCGCTCTCGCGCTATAACACGCTGGAAGAGGTGGAACGCGTCATTGAGGCCGTGCCGCCGATCATTACGCAACTGCGCAAGATCTCGCCCTATTGGAACGAAGCGACGAATTCCCCCGCCGCACAGGCTTTTGCGCCAGCCTATGCCTGATTGGCAGGACAAGAATGCAAAAAGGCCACGCATCTGCGTGGCCTTTTTTGTGTCCTGGTCGGGGTGAGAGGATTCGAACCTCCGGCCTCTACGTCCCGAACGTAGCGCTCTACCAGGCTAAGCTACACCCCGTTATTCGAGTTAGCCCTCAATGCTGACGGGTCACCGCGAAAGAGCATAATTGTAGCAGCGCATCCTTGAAAATGGAAGCAGGCAGATCGGCCAACTGGGTTGCGGCGACAGCGGCTTCGCGTGCGGCATGCTCACGCGTGGCCTCCAGCGCACCGGTCGCCTGAACCGCCTGCAGCACGTCAGCAAAGGCTTCGCGCCCGCCTGCTTCAATCGCCTGACGCACCAACGCCGACTGCTCAGGCGAACCATGCTGCATCACGTGTATCAGCGGCAGCGTCGGCTTACCCTCTGCCAGGTCATCCCCGAGGTGCTTGCCGGTTTCAGCTTCGGCACCGGAATAATCCAGCACATCATCAATCAACTGAAATGCCGTGCCGATATGGCGGCCGAACAAGGCCAGCCGCGCCTGCCCAGCCTCGTCAAGCCCCCCAAGCACAGCCCCCAAACGGGTTGCTGCTTCAAACAGGGTCGCTGTTTTGTAATGAATAACCTGCAGATAGGCGTCCACGCTGACGTCCGCGTTGTGAACGTTGAGCAGCTGCAACACCTCTCCCTCGGCGATCACATTGGTAGCGTCCGCCAGAATGCGCATCACACGCATGTCGCCGACGCCCACCATCATCTGGAAGGATCTGGAATACAGAAAGTCGCCCACCAGCACGGCGGCTGAATTGCCGAACAGGGCATTCGCGGTATCGCGGCCACGGCGCAAGTCCGACTCGTCCACCACGTCATCATGCAATAAGGTGGCGGTGTGGATGAACTCGACCACCGCGGCCAGCTCATGGTGCTGCGTTCCCCGGTACCCCAGCGCATTGGCCACAAACAGCAACAAAGCGGGGCGCATCCGCTTACCGCCAGCACCGATGATGTACTCCGCGACCTGACGGATCAGAACGATGTCGGAATGCAGGCGCGCACGAATGACGCCATTGACCGCATTCATGTCGGCCGCGAGCGGCGCATAGAGTTGTTCGAGTTGCAAAACTGGCACGCCTCGGGGGCTTGAGAAGGATGGAATGGTAGGAGTCCGGGCGCCTCAGCGTCAAGACACTCGATTGATTTGCTTGACTTTAGGATCGGGCTTCAACATAATTTCGCGTTTCCCACGCTCTTAGTAATTGGAGTCCAAATGTACGCGGTCATAAAAACCGGTGGCAAGCAGTATCGCGTTGCCGCTGGCGAAAAAATCAAGATAGAACAGATACCGGCAGACGTTGGCACTGAAATCACGCTTGACCAGATTCTCATGGTCGGCGAAGGCGAGTCCGTCAAGATCGGCGCGCCGCTGGTGGATGGTGCAAGTGTCAAGGCCACGGTGCTGAGCCAAGGTCGCCACAAGAAGATCGAGATCTTCAAGATGCGCCGTCGCAAGCACTACCAGAAACATCAAGGCCACCGTCAGAATTTCACCGAAATCCGCATTGACGCGATTTCGGCCTAAGCAGGAGCTAATACGCCATGGCACACAAAAAGGCAGGCGGCAGTTCACGTAACGGCCGCGACTCAGAATCGAAACGACTCGGCGTCAAGCGCTTTGGTGGTCAGTTTGTACTCGCCGGCAACATCATTGTTCGCCAGCGCGGTACCGAATACCACCCGGGCGAAAACGTCGGCATTGGCAAAGACCACACCTTGTTCGCGCTGACCGATGGTCACGTGAAGTTCCAGATCAAGGGCGCTTTGCGTCGTCGTACCGTTGTGATCGTCCCGGAAGCTCAAGCCTAATCAGCTTTCGCGCGGTTGTTCGATAAGCCCTGTCGCGCCGCGATGGGGCTTTTTCATTTTGTAGTGGCTCTGCCACTGCGCTTTATTTACTAGACAGAGAGCAGCATGAAATTCTTCGACGAAGCACGCATTGAAGTATTCGCCGGCGACGGTGGCAATGGCAATGCCTCCTTTCGTCGCGAGAAATACATCCCGCGTGGCGGCCCAGACGGGGGTGATGGCGGACGCGGCGGCAGCATTTACGTAATTGGCGACCGGAATATCAATACGCTGGTCGACTACCGCTACACCCGCTGCTTTCGTGCACAGCACGGCGAAAAGGGTGGCACCACAGACTGCTATGGCAAAGGTGGGGACGATATGTTCCTGCGAATGCCGGTGGGAACCGTGATCAAGAATGCCGAGACAGGTGATCTGATCGCCGATCTGGACGAAGACGGCAAGCAGATCCTGATTGCTCAGGGTGGCAAAGGGGGTCTGGGAAACCTGCACTTCAAGAGCAGCGTCAATCGCGCGCCGCGTCAGAAAACCAATGGCGAACCGGGCGACCACTTTCTGCTTTCTCTTGAGCTGAAAATTCTGGCGGACGTTGGCCTGCTCGGCATGCCGAATGCAGGCAAGTCCACCTTCATCCGCGCCGTGTCAGCAGCCAAGCCCAAAGTTGCGGACTACCCCTTCACGACGCTTGCGCCCAACCTTGGTGTGGTACGTACAGACGAAGGGCGCAGCTTCGTGATCGCCGACATCCCGGGGCTGATCGAGGGCGCGGCGGAAGGCGCCGGGTTGGGCCATCGATTCCTGCGTCACCTTCAGCGCACCCACGTGTTGCTGCACCTGGTTGATCTGGCTCCCTTCGATCCGGAAACGGATCCTGTCAGAGAAGCGCGTGCCATCGTCGAAGAACTGCGCAAGTACGATCAGCAACTGTTCGACAAACCGCGCTGGCTGGTCCTCAACAAGCTGGATCTGATTCCTGAAGAAGAGCGTACCGTCCGGGTCCGCGCATTTCTTGATGCCTATGGCGAGCCCGAGAAATGGTTTGCCATCTCCGGCATCAATGGCAGCGGCTGCCGGGAACTGGTGTTTGGCATCCAGGACTACCTGGACGCGCAGCCCAAGCTGAGTGCCGAAGAAAGACTCGCGGCCGTTGCGGGCGGACCGGAGCCCTTCCCGGTGGGCACGGGTGAAGATGAGGATGACGACGACGAGGGTGACGATGATTTCGAGGGAGAAATCATCTACGTTCGCGGCTAAGTGCCTCCACTCGGCCACACGCTTCAACAATTTGCCTCGGGAAGGTTTTTGACTGGATATGCGTAACGCTATTCGCAACTCACGCCGCCTTGTCGTCAAGGTCGGCAGCGCGCTAGTGACCAATAATGGCGCAGGACTCGACCTGAATGCCATCGGCGACTGGGCGCGGCAAATCGCCGCGCTACGCGCCGATGGGCGTGAAATCGTGCTGGTTTCCAGCGGTGCGATCGCGGCAGGCATGCAGCGCCTGGGCTGGGCAGAGCGCCCCGCAGAAACCCATGCCTTGCAAGCGGCCGCTGCCGTTGGCCAGATGGGGCTGGCGCAAGCCTACGAGGGCGCCTTCAACGCGTTTGGCCTGCACACAGCACAACTGTTGTTGACGCACGCCGACCTGTCTGACCGCCTGCGGTATCTGAACGCACGCTCCACTCTGTCCACGCTGCTGTCTTTGGGTGTAGTGCCCGTCATCAACGAAAACGACACCGTCGTGACGGACGAAATCAAATTTGGTGACAACGATACCCTCGGCGCGCTCGTTGCCAATCTGATCGAAGCAGACGCGCTGATCATTCTGACCGATCAGAAGGGGCTGTACACGGCCGACCCGCGCAAGGATCCCGCAGCGACGCTGATCAGCGAAGGGCAAGCAGAAGACCGCGCCTATGAAGCCATGGCGGGCGGCGCCGGTACAGGCATCTCGCGCGGCGGCATGATCACCAAGATTCGCGCGGCGCAACGCGCTGCACGCAGCGGCGCGCACACCCTGATCGCATCGGGGCGAGAAACCGAGCCACTGATTCGCCTTGCACAGGGCGAGGCGCTCGGAACTCTGCTCTATGCATCCAGCACCCCGCTCGCCGCTCGCAAGCAATGGCTGGCGGATCACCTGCAGCTTGCGGGCACGCTAACCCTGGACGACGGCGCGGTTCGCGCATTGTCTGGCGGCGCAAGCCTGCTACCCATTGGCGTCATCAGCGTCGACGGCGAGTTCAGCCGCGGCGCTGTCGTGGCTTGTCGTGACAAGAACGGTGCCGAAGTCGCTCGCGGACTGGTGAATTACCCCAGCAACGAAGCCAGGCGGATCAGCCAGCGGGCCAGCGCAGACATCGAGAGCGTGCTGGGCTATGTGGCCGAGTCAGAACTGATTCATCGCGACAACCTCGTCCTGCGCTGATTCGCTCTGTCGCGTGCGCCCCTGGTTGACTGTTTGGACGGATGTCTTGACGGTCTTGGCGTATCAGGTTCATGCTGGCATCCAGCCTGTCGGAAATCGAGAGACAACGCCTTCAACCGCAACGCCACGGTCAACGGAATGAATGTCGTCATCGTAGAAGACACCCCCGTCAATCTCGTTCTGATGCAGAACCTGGTTCGACGCTTGGGGGATCACGATTGCAAGGTGTTCTCCGAGCCTGAACTGGGGCTGGCGTGGTGCTTTGCTGAACCCCCTGACCTGATCATCGTCGATTACATGATGCCCGTCATGGACGGGATCGAGTTCATTGGCCACTGCCGCGCCAACGAAGATCTGCGCAATCGCCCAATCCTGATGGTGACCGCTGCTGCGGACAAGGAAGTTCGGTATGCAGCCCTCGAAGCGGGTGCGACCGACTTTCTCACCAAACCCATCGACAAGAACGAATTTACGCCGCGGGTCAAAAACATGCTCCGGTTGCGCGAGAGCATGATGGCGGCAACACGGCGCGCTGATGACCTTGCGGTCGAAGTCCGTAACGCCACCGCGGAAATCCACCAGCGCGAACGTGAAACCGTGCTGCGCCTGGCAAAAGCAGCAGAGTATCGTGACCCCGAAACCGGCTCACACATCCTGCGCATGGCCAACTACTCAGCGATCATCGCCAACGAGTTAGGTCTGCCCCACAGCATTACAGAGCATATTTTGCTGGCCGCACCCATGCATGATGTTGGCAAGCTCGGAACTCCGGACCACATCCTGCTCAAGCCCGGACGGCTTGATCCCGATGAGTTGGAGATCATGCGTCAACATTCCGCAATCGGCTACGACATCCTGAAAGACTCCAGTTCGCCGGTCTTGCAACTGGCCGCAGAAATCGCCCTGTCACATCACGAGAAATTTGATGGGACCGGCTACCCGCAGCGACTGACTGGCGAAGCGATTCCCATCAGCGGAAGAATTGTCGCTGTCGCTGACGTGTTTGATGCCCTGACATCAGAACGTCCTTACAAGCCGGCCTGGGAAATCAAGGCCGCACGCGAGTACCTTGAAGACGGCATCGGCAAGCACTTCGATCCTGCCTGTGTAGAAGCGTTCGACGCACGCTGGGAAGACGTCTTCGAGATTTACACGAAGTACCGGGACTAAGTAACCACGAACAGAATCTGAACAACGCTGAACATGGACGCGAACCTTTCTTTCGACAAAATCTGGATGCTGCAGCAGATCGGCGGAGACCTGGACCTGCTTCACGAAGTCGCAAAAATCTTCCTGCAAGACAGTACCCGCTTGAAGAACGAGTTGACGCAGGCATTGGCGGCTGGCAATAGCAAGGCCCTTCATGCCGCTGCGCACGCCACCAAAAGCGCGGTGGGGAATTTTGGCGCCCTGCAGGCAGTGGATGTCGCCACGAAGCTTGAAAAAGCCTGTAAGGATGGTGACCAAAGCAGTTTTGCACGGCTGCAGGCCATGCTCGTTACAGAGGTCGACAGGCTTGTCGACGCGCTTCAGGCCGAGTTGGCTGAAGCGGGAAAGTCTTGAGCACCCACTGTGAATGACTGCTAGGCATTTGTGCAAGCATCCGTATAATCAATGCCCTGCCGCATTCAGCCTGTTAAAAGGGATGTTTTCTCAACGCCAAATCTGCAAGTACGTATGTCTCGTGTGCGCGGCTGCCTGCCTCCCCAGGTTCGGTGCTGCCGCAATGTACCTGTATGTCGATGAAAACGGCGTTCCCCACTACTCGAATATCGCCAGCGATCCTCGCGCAATAGCGCTTTGGCGAGATCCTGAAGGCCCGAAGTCCATCGAGTTGCCGACCGCTCCCGTCACGACACTCCTCAAACAAGCCCCCGCCGAGTTGTTGCCGCTGATTCATGACACCGCCAAGAGCAACGGTCTGGAACCTGCGCTACTGATGGCCGTCATTTCCGTCGAGAGCCGTTATAACCCCAAAGCGGTATCCCCCAAGGGCGCCAAAGGGCTGATGCAGCTCATGCCGGACACCGCGCGCCGTTTTGGCGTAGAGGATGCATTTGACGTCCGCCAGAATCTGCACGGCGGCGCCCGGTACTTACGCGACTTGATGCGGCGCTTCAACAACAATCTGGAACTCGTTCTGGCTGCTTACAATGCGGGCGAACAATCGGTGATCCGCAATGGACACAAGATCCCCCCCTACAAGGAGACCCAGAACTACGTCCCCGCCGTGCTTGGCCAGTTTGCCTTGCTGCGCGGTGTGCCCGCTATCAACTAAGGCTTGATCTGCGGCGCTTGCCCGACGTCCGCGGATCGTGTCTGAAACCACCGCCAGCCACCTAGCCATTCAGGTCGCACTTCCCCCGCAGCACGCTGCTCATCGCCCAGCACGCCACCTACCCAAAGCAAGGCATCGTGCCGCCAGACACAGGGCAGCAAAGCCCGCCACCACGGCGGCACGCCGGCCTCCTGACACAGCTGCTTGATGCTGCGATGCGGACGCCCCGCCCCGGGCGACCAGGACATGGCTGGCCGTCGAGTCTCCACACGGCAAGGCGCAAAGTCGTGCCAAATGTCTGGAAAAAGGATCCGCCCCTCGCCCCAGGGCAGCTCAGATTCACCTTGCCAGACCATAGGACCCGGTACGGCGAGCACTGCCGGTTCAAACCATAACTGATCGCGATAGACGCACACCGCCCGGCTGCCAAAGGCCCATCGCGTGGCGGCACTCGTCGCGACTTGCCTCAAGCCCTCATCCAATTGCCGCATCTCGGGCATGTAGGATTCACTCGTCGCGTCCGACAGACAATGGCGCAGGAGGTTGCGGGCTCTCGCTGGCGACAAGCTCAGCCATCGCGTTCGGCTCCCAGCCTGACCAAACCCAACCACACCGGCATCCATCTGGGCCAGCTCGGACAACAACTCATCGCTCTCTGCAAACAGCGATGTACTGCGAACCAGGTTTGTCACCACGCCAGGAAAACGCGCCCGAAGCGGATCAAGAATGATGTGCCGGAGATAGTTCCGCGAGAATTTCTGATCAGGATTGCTTTCGTCTTCAACCCACGCAATCTGATTCGCGCGTGCATACGCTTCCAGATCAGCGCGGGACGCGTGCAAGAGCGGCCGGACGATCCGCCGCTCTGCATCCACGTCCCGCATGCATGCGGCCCCCTTGACGCCAGCGCCGCGGCTGAGACGGAACAGCAATGTTTCAGCTTGATCGTCTGCATGGTGGGCAAGCACCAGCCAATCGTTACGGATCGACATCAGTACCCGGTAACGTGCCTCACGGGCTGCCGCCTCCAGGCCAGCCTTGCTGCAGCGATCAACCTGCACGCAGTGCGTCTCGCACGGAACCGCCAAGGCGGCGCACACGGCCTCACAGTGGGCACGCCAGGCATCGGCCTCTGGACTCAGCCCATGGTGAACGTGGCACGCCTGGAGAACGATCGGCAACTGCCGGCGCAAATCAGCCAGCACGTGCAACAACACACTTGAGTCCAGACCGCCACTCAAAGCCAGCGTCAGGCGCAGTGGCCCCGCCCCCGCCTGCACCAAGGGCGCCAGCCGGGCCAGAACCCGGTCCGTCAGCGACTCAGGCAGCCTGCTCCTTGAACTTGCCATAGCTCACCAAGCGGTCGAAGCGGCGCGCCAATAACTCGTCTACCGACAGTTCCTTCATCTGGCGCAGCCCATCTTGCAAGGCGCGTTTGAGCGACTGAGCCATGGCACGGTGGTCACGGTGGGCGCCGCCCACAGGCTCATTCACCACCTTGTCGATCAAGCCGAGCGATTTGAGCCGTGCTGCCGTAATCCCCATGATTTCCGCCGCTTCGGAAGCCTTGTCGGCACTTTTCCACAAAATCGATGCGCAGCCTTCAGGAGAAATCACCGAATAGGTCGAGAACTGGAGCATCAGCAACTGATCGCACACGGCGATGGCCAATGCGCCGCCGGAACCGCCCTCGCCGATCACGGTAGATATGATAGGCACGCGCAACTCGGTCATGGCATACAGATTGCGGCCGATTGCTTCGGACTGACCACGCTCTTCCGCGTCAATGCCTGGGTAGGCGCCAGGCGTATCGACAAAGGTAAACACCGGGATGCCGAACTTCTCTGCAAGCTTCATCAGACGCAGGGCCTTGCGGTAGCCTTCAGGCCGCGGCATGCCAAAGTTGCGCACGATCTTCTCTTTCGTATCGCGCCCCTTCTGGTGACCAATCACCATGCAGCTCTGGTCATTGAACCGCGCCAAGCCGCCGATGATGGCACGATCATCGGCAAACGCCCGGTCACCATGCAGCTCTTCAAAGTCGGTAAACATGTGCTGAACATAGTCCAGCGTATACGGCCGCGAGGGGTGGCGAGCCACCTGTGCGATCTGCCATGACGAGAGCTTGGTATAGAGGTCTTTGGTCAGCGCCTGTCGCTTGGCTTCGAGTCTGGCGATTTCTTCGGAAATGTCGACCGCCGAGTCGTCCTGTACAAAACGAAGTTCCTCGATCTTGGATTCAAGATCGGCGATCGGCTGCTCAAAGTCGAGAAAAGTGGTTTTCACAGGCGAAGAACTCGGGAAAAAAGGTGCTGCATTGTACCCGAAGGCAGCGGCACCGGCTGCGCCTGGCGGGTGGAGAGGTGTGACGTCAAGCGGCTTGGATGTAGCTCCGGATCACGTAGTCCGTACCGTGTTCGATCGTTTCCAGCGGAATCAGCTTGACGGGCTTGACGCCTCCGAGGAGATACAACACTTGCCCTGCAAGCGGACCTGGGACCGGAATCACCAGTCTCACCGGTATACCCTTCTGCAAGGGGTCCAGCAAGAGTGCGGCTTGGGATTGGGCGCCATCATCCACAATGACCGCCTCGGGCGCGGTCCCCAGCTTTTCGATCCCCACAACGGCTTGATCATGCCCCGACAGCTCACACCAACTCGCGCGCTTGATCCGTCGCACAGCCCCGACACACCAGCAATCCCCATCTGTCGGTCGGAACCCGATGAGCGAGCCCACGCGCAGCTTTGTCACGGCGGCGGCCGGCACGCGAACGCCCAACCCCTGCACGCTGGCATCACTCACTTGCCAGACCACGGGGCTTTCAAGCTCGCCCAGCAACTTGCCGACGAACTTCGGCAAGCCCTCCGCCACATGCATCTGGCTCGCCATCGGCAGGCGGCGATGGCGGCGGATCGGCACCTCATTCGTCCACACCCTGACCATGCGAGAGAGCACGCTGGCAAGCACGCGAGACGCGCCCTCCACCTGGAGGGGCAGCCCTGGCGGCAACTCACCCGCGGCACACATGTCCAGCAGCTTGTTCAAGGACATGACCGCCGCCGCACCCGAGAAATAGCGTGGCAGCGCGAGCTGAGATGGCGCGGTCAGCAAACGCATTGGGGGCATGGCCAAGGCAGCATCGACCCAGTAGCAGGCCGTCGAACTTGGCGTATCCGACAACTCCAACAAGGGCAATATGTAGTGCACCAGACTGGTTGCTGCTTCCACACGCAGGGGGTCAAGCTGGTTGAGGCCCACACTCAGCAACGCCACGGCACGCATGTACTCGCGCTCGGCAAAGGTCTCGGTTGTGCGGTCAGCGCGCGGCCGAACCGGCATGCGGTCTGCCCCGGCACGAATCGCCAGGGCGTACGCCGCATTGACACAGGCCCACCCCGCGTGGTCCATTGCCGCACCACCAAAGGCGTCCCACTTGGAACGCAACACCCCGGCACGGATCGTACGCACCGCGATCTGTGCCACGACAGACTGATCGGCCAGCACGGCCGGATCGTTCAGCACCGCCGAGAGCAATTCACCATACGCATCCAGTACCGTGGCCCAGTATCCTCGGGCCAGTGTCCAGAGCGAACGCCGCTCCGACACCGCCTCACCGCTCAGCGCAAGGAACCGCTCGATGTAGCTGCGTGCGTGCATCTGCGCCGCTTCGTCGATCGAGAACACCATCTGGATGCGCTCACTGAGCGAAACTTCCTGCGTTGAGGCGATCGAATCGATCAGGGGAGTCACCCCCGTAATCGCCTCAAAGGGCGTGCTTTCAGTGATGTCGCGCGCCAATTGCTCTGCGGACTGTGGATGCGCGACGGCATGCAACGATGTGTGCCATGCATGCATGATTCCCCCTGAAAGCCGTGTTGTATCCTTTGATTTTAATGAATTTCATATTTTTTCCAAGTACATGCGGATTAGCGGCAGCTCATCATGATCGCGACCCGGTATCAACTACTTGTAGAATCAAGGCCCGCTTCTGACACCGCCAATCCGCCATGCGCCAATACCTTGACCTGATGCGCCACGTGCTTGAGCACGGCCACGAGAAAACCGACCGGACCGGGACGGGAACCCGCTCTGTCTTCGGCTGGCAGATGCGGTTTGACCTGAGCGAGGGTTTCCCGATGCTCACCACCAAGAAGCTTCACCTGCGCTCCATCATTCATGAGCTGCTGTGGTTCCTGCAGGGCGACACCAACATCCGCTATCTGAAGGAGAACAAGGTTTCCATCTGGGATGAGTGGGCCGATGAGAATGGCGAGCTCGGCCCCGTGTATGGCAAACAATGGCGACGCTGGGAAACCCCTGACGGGCGGGAGATTGACCAGATTCGCCAGCTGGTGGAGGGCTTGAAGAAGAATCCGGACTCGCGACGCCATCTGGTCAGCGCCTGGAATCCGGCAGACGTCGATCGCATGGCCCTCCCTCCCTGCCACGCGCTGTTCCAGTTCTACGTCGCGGGCGGCAAGCTCTCCTGCCAGCTGTATCAACGCAGCGCAGACATCTTTCTCGGCGTGCCGTTCAACATCGCCAGCTACGCCCTGCTGACGCAGATGATGGCTCAGGTGGTCGGCTTGCAGCCCGGCGATTTCGTCCACACCCTGGGGGATGCGCACCTGTACTCCAACCACCTCGATCAAGCGCGCGAGCAGCTCGCCCGGACGCCACGCCCCCTGCCGCAACTGCGCATCAACCCGGCGGTGACCGACCTCTTTGCCTTCCGCTTTGAAGACTTCGAGATCACGGGCTACGACCCGCTCCCCCATATCGCTGCCAAGGTGGCGGTATGAACGCACGCCCGGAGATCGCGCTGATCGTGGCACGGGCCCGCAACGGTGTTATCGGGCGGGACAACACGCTCCCCTGGCGCCTGCGTGACGACTTGCAGCTGTTCAAGCAGCGCACCCTCGGCTGCCCCGTCATCATGGGCCGCAAGACCTGGGAGTCGCTCGGGAAGCCACTACCCGGAAGAATCAATATCGTCATCAGCCGCCAACCCGCGTTTTGCGCGGAAGGCGCGGTCGTCGTGCATTCAATGGAAGAGGCGGTCGATGCCTGCCAGGCGGCCGAGCGCGCATTCGTCATTGGCGGCGCACAGATCTACGCCCAATGGCTGCAGCACGCCGATGTGCTCTGGATGACGGAAGTCGCCGCAGACGTCGCCGGCGACACCTGCTTTCCGGAACTGCCCCCCGGTCGGTATCGTGAAGTTTCCCGACAGCATTTCGCTGCCGACGCCCGCAACGACTACAGCTTCGACGTGGTGGAGTACCGCGCGCAGCCGGCCGCTTAAAGCCCGAGCGAGTCCCACATCGCATCGACGCGGGTTTTTACCTCGGCATCCATCACGATGGGGCGGCCCCACTCGCGGCTGGTTTCACCCGGCCACTTGTTGGTCGCGTCCAGCCCCATCTTGCTGCCCAGGCCGGCGACCGGTGAGGCGAAATCGAGGTAGTCAATCGGCGTGTTGTCGACCAGCGTGGTGTCGCGCGTCGCGTCAAACCGCGTGGTCAGTGCCCAAATAACCTCGGGCCATGAGCGCACATCCACATCCTCATCCACCACGACGATGATCTTGGTGTACATGAACTGGCGCAGAAAGCTCCAGATGCCGAACATCACCCGCTTGGCATGGCCGGGGTAGGCTTTTTTCATGCTCACCACCGCCATGCGGTAGGAACAACCCTCGGGCGGCAGGTAGAAATCGACGATCTCAGGGAACTGCTTTTGCAGCAGGGGCACAAAGACTTCGTTCAGCGCCACGCCCAGCATCGCTGGCTCATCCGGCGGCTTGCCCGTGTAGGTGCTGTGGTAGATCGGGTCGCGGCGCAGCGTAATGCGTTCGACCGTGAACACCGGGAATTCCGCCACTTCGTTGTAGTAGCCGGTGTGGTCGCCATACGGCCCTTCCGCGGCCATCTCGCCGGGATGGATCACGCCTTCCAGCACGATCTCGGCACTTGCCGGCACTTGCAGATCGTTGCCCAGGCATTGGGTGAGTTCGGTCTTGGCGCCACGCAGCAGCCCGGCAAACTGATATTCGGACAGGCTGTCCGGCACCGGCGTCACCGCGCCGAGAATGGTCGCCGGATCGCAGCCCAGCACCACCGAAACAGGAAAAGGCTGGCCCGGATTCGCGGCCTGGAATTCGCGGAAGTCCAGCGCCCCACCGCGATGTGCCAGCCAGCGCATGATGAGTTTGTTCGGCCCCAGCACCTGCTGGCGATAGATACCGAGGTTCTGCCGCGCCTTGTGCGGCCCACGCGTCACCACCAAGCCCCAGGTCACCAGCGGCGCCACGTCGCCCGGCCAGCAATGCTGGATCGGCAACTTGCCCAGATCCACCTCATCGCCCTGCCAGACGATTTCCTGACATGGCGCGCCTTTCACGATCTTGGGCGCCATGTTCAGCACCTGCTTCAAGACCGGCCATTTCTCCCAGGCATCCTTGAGGCCCTTGGGCGGCTCCGGTTCCTTGAGGAAGGCGAGCAGCTTGCCGACTTCGCGCAACGGTTTTTGCCACCCCTCTGCAGAGGCGCTCTCCACGCCCATCCCCAAGGCAACCCTCTGCGGAGTACCGAAAAGATTGGCGAGTACGGGCATACCCTTGAAGACGCCCTGTGTATGCGGCTTTTCAAACAGCAGCGCTGGACCGCCCGCACGCAGCACGCGGTCGGCGATTTCGGTCATTTCCAGATGCGTATCGACGGGCACGCTGATGCGCTTGAGCTCACCAAGGGCTTCAAGCTGGGCCACGAAATCGCGGAGGTCTTTGTATTGCATGCCCGCATCCGATCCAGAAAAGTCAGGAGCGGAATTGTACGGGATCAAGCGGGCGTTTCTGCCGGCGTGATCCGGCGGTAGGCGGCAGCTTGCCCCTGTACCTCTCCCGCCGCGTCGATCAGGTTCCACACCGTGACATCTTCGATCCAGAAGCGTCGGCCGGACTTGGCAATTCGCAAGCCGCGATAGCCGGTCGCAAAGCCCTGCCGTGCAACGCTCTCCAGCAAGCCCCGGCGCTCGTCGCGGTCGGGCGCATCGGCCGAAAGCCGTGACGGCAGCCCAACGAGTCCGGCCCAGTCATACTCGAAACACCGCTGTGCCGCGAGGTTGGCGAAAATGAACCGTGGGTCAGCTGCACGCTCGTGCGCCAGCAGGCAAAACGGTGCTTCGGCATACAACCACTGCGTCGCAGCCGTCGGCGGAACTTCTGCCGGCACGAGTGATTCACCTAGCAGACGCTGGTAGGAATCAGCGATCAGAGCGACCAGCGCGGGGTCACAGGGCAGCACGAACGGTGACAGCATCGGACTCGGTAACCAGGAATTTCAGCCATCAGAATTATCCACGCTATGCCAGCTCGCCGGCATCAAAACCGGAGCGGCAAGGTAATGATGAAACACGCGCCTGCCGCGCGCCCTTCTTCTGCGTGGATTTGCCCCTTGAGCGGCCCGGTCACCAGGTTGTTAACCATCGCAAGACCCAGCCCGCTTGAAGCGCCCATGCGGGTGGTATAGAACGGGTCGAACACTTTGTGCAGCACCTCTCTGGCAATGCCGGCTCCGTTATCGGCGACACTGATCGTCACGCGCTCCGCCTCGAAAACGCCTGCGATTCGGATGTCACCAGCCGAGACCTCTGCAAAGGCGTGCGTCAAGGCGTTTTCCACCAACTCGCTGATCACCTGGGTCAAGAGCTGAGGATGCGTTTCAAACCGGTCGTCGCGCCCGACGTCCAGAGAGCAATTGATGTCCGCGCCCTTCGCCCGGGCTTCTACCCGCAAGACCGTCACCAGATCATTCAGGAACACGGACAAGCCCACCGTCTCCGGCGCACTGGCATGATGCTCGGTCCGCAGGCGTTTGAAATCGCTCACCAGGCGCAGCGCCGAACTGATATTTCGCTGCAGGATGTCCGCAGCAGCTTCGGCAGTTGCCAACATGTCTTCGACATCCGCCCGCTTCAAGCTTCCTTCGGCATATTTTCGCCGCGTCGATCCCGCAATATCGGAAAGTGTACTGACTGACAACAGGCAGTTTCCCAAGGGCGTATTCAGCTCATGTGCAACCCCTGCCACCGCCACGCCCAGCGCAGCCTGCTTCTCGGACCGCAGCAACTCGCCCTGGGTGGCGCGCAAAGTGTTCAGGGCGCGATTGAGGTCATCCCCCATCAGCTGTACGTGCAGGTGATAGCACAGCAATTCGATCTCGTGCGTCAGGGTCTCCAGCGCCAGCGGCGAGCTCAGGTCCCGGCTCTGGAAGCACAGGGCCATCAGCTCCGTGCCCTGTGCGAGGCCACTTTGCAGCAGTACAGCAATGAAATCGCCAGGCTCTAGTGCCTGGCTGACGGGAAAGCTCGGGAATTGCGCCAAGGGGATTTGCATACCGGCGACGGCATCGCGCGGCCCCAGACTCCGCTCGGGCAATGCGCTGACGACGAGCGCCTGCTTGTCTTGCTCAAGCAAGCGGGCAACGCAGGCAAACTTGAGGCGGAACTCCAGCCGTTTCAGGTAATCGCGCAAGTATGCATCGCGACCACCCGACGTGAGTTGTCCGACCTCTTCCGACACCGCAATGAATGCCTGTGCCGCCTGGCGATCAATCAGTTGTGGCGCCGCGGTCGTATCAATGTCGCCGGTAGACTCACGCAGGATCAACACGGGCGCGACGCGGCAGCTGAGGGGCGCTCGTTCGGCCCCTGCCCCCAGTCGCCCCCACACGTCGTCGAATGCCAGTGCTGCGACGTGATCAAGCGATTGGTCCAGCGTTGTAACACCGCCGCTTGAGGTTCGCGAGAAGATCGAGTTGTCAAACCCGACCACTGCGACATCACGCGGAACCCGCACCCCATTCTCCCGCAGGCTGGTCATCGCGCCCAAGGCGATGTTGTCCGTCGCGGTGATCAGCGCGGTAAAGGGTTCGCCGCTCGCTGTCAACTCAAGCACGGCTGCACTGCCGGCGGCGTAGCTGAAATCAGCAGCTTCCTTGATCAAGGGCGCGGCGCAGTCCGCACGCTGGCGGGCGAAAGCCAGCACCGCATCACGACGTTCAAGGCAGTCCGACATATTGTTCGGCCCGATGTAGGCAAAGCGACGATGCCCACGGTCGTACAGATGCTGCATGGCCGCAAAGATACCGGCCTGGTTGTCCGTGCGGACCGATCCGAACGACGCAATGCCGTAATCATGGCTGATCACACAGACGGGACTGCCAGACGCCTGGATCCGGCTTAACAAGGCGGCCGACACCGGATTCAGGATGACCACCCAGGCATCGGCGCGCGCGAGGCACAGGTCCAGCTCATAACTCGACGTCTGGCTCCCGGTGCGCAGCAACAACATCGCTGCCCCCGCTGCCTGCGCCCGCGCATGCAGCGCGGCCACCAAGGCGCCAGGGTAAGTACCCATCAGGTAAGGGGCGATCACCCCAAGTGTTCTCATGTAGCACCTTGCATGTGCGGCCCGACGGGCCGGTTCAAACCAGCTTGACGCAGCAAACGCAAACGCTTACCCGGAGAAACTTTGAACCGCGAAATCCAGCACAATCCCGAGAAAGACGACCGCACCAATCCAGCTATTGTGCCTAAACGCGGCAAAGCACCGGTCTCGGTCCCTGCCACGGATCAAGTACCCGTGATAAACCGCGAGCCCCAATCCGCCGGCCAGCCCCAGATAGTAAAAGCCCCCACGCGCTGCCAGCCATCCTGCTCCTACCATTGTTAGCAAGAAAAAGAGATAGCACACCATCACTGCCCATACGTCGAAACGGCCAAATGTAATCGCGGACGTCTTGATTCCGATTCGCAGATCGTCTTCACGGTCAACCATCGCGTATTCCGTATCGTAGGCAATTGCCCAGAAGACATTGGCAAGCAGCAGGATCCAGGCTAGAACTGGGACGTTCCCCTGCAACGCCGCAAAGGCCATTGGAATCCCGAACCCGAAGGCAAACCCGAGATAGGCTTGCGGCACGGCGAAGAAGCGTTTGGTGAACGGATAGCTCGCCGCAAGCAGCAAGGCCGGGACACTGAGCCACCAGACCAGCTTGGGCAAGCGCAGCACGAGCAGGAAGGCCACCAGTGCCAGCCCGGCTGCCAGGAACAGGGCTTCGCGGGGGGACACACGCCCGGTCACGAGTGGCCGCTCGCGGGTCCGCGCAACCTCGCCATCAAAGCGACGGTCGGCCCAGTCGTTGATCACGCAGCCCGCAGAGCGCATCAACAATGTGCCGAGCGCAAAGATCCAGACCGTCATCAGATCCGGCTTGCCCTCTCCGGCGAGCCACAAGCCCCACAAGGTCGGCCACAGCAATAGCAGGGTGCCGATCGGCTTGTCCAGGCGCATGAGTTTTTCATACGCATCGAGTTTCTGCATCAGACGCATTGCAAACCTCCAGGAGGGCTCAGGTTAAGCGGCCGCGATGATAACGCCAATCCGGCGCTAGGCACGAAGCAGTTGTGAGCGGCCGCCATACCAGCGCACCAGAATCGCCTCCGCAGCCTCCGGGAAGCGCGCCAGCATTTCTTCGGCGGCGCCCCGGGCCGCCTCGACCAGGTCGACATCGCACTCAAGATCGGCATACCGTAGCAAGGGCACGCCACTTTGCCGGGCACCGATGAACTCGCCTGGCCCGCGCAACTGCAGGTCGCGCCGCGCGATCTCAAAGCCATCGTTGGTCTCGTAGATCGCCTTGAGCCGTGCCCGGCCGTTTTCGGATAAAGGCGGCACATAGATCAGCACACAACTTGAAGCGGCTGCGCCGCGGCCCACGCGCCCACGCAACTGATGAATCTGCGCCAGCCCGAATCGCTCCGCGTGCTCGATGACCATCAAGCTTGCGTTCGGCACATCGACACCGACTTCGATGACGGTCGTCGCGACCAGCAGGTGAACGTCGCCACGCACGAACGCGTCCATGACAAGCGCCTTCTCCTTGGGTTTGAGGCGGCCATGAACAAGCCCAACTGTCAGCTCGGGCAGGGCAGCCGAGAGGGATTCATAGGTGTCGATCGCGGTCTGCAACTGCAGCGCGTCACTCTCCTCGATCAAGGGGCACACCCAGTAGGCCTGACGCCCCTCGCGGCAGGCGTCGCGCACACGATCGACAACCTCGTGCCGCCGGGAGTCGGCCACCAGTTTGGTCAAGATCGGCGTACGCCCGGGCGGCAACTCGTCCAGCACGCTGACATCCAGATCCGCCATGTAACTCATCGCCAAAGTTCGTGGAATGGGTGTCGCACTCATCATCAGCATATGCGGCATACGCCCGCAGACTTTCTCTCGCAGCGCAAGCCGCTGGCGCACGCCAAACCTGTGCTGCTCGTCAACCACGGCGAGGCCGAGCTTTTCAAGCGCGACGGAGTCCTCGATGAGCGCATGGGTGCCCACCACAAGCAAGGCGTCGCCCGCGGCAATTTTTTCAAGCATCATGGCTCGCTCGCGCTTCTTTTGCGACCCGGATAGCCAGACAACCTCAATCCCGAGCGGCAGAAGCCAAGCGGTGAGCTTGCGATAATGTTGTTCGGCCAGTATCTCCGTGGGTGCCATCAGCGCTGCCTGCATGCCGTTCTCAGCCGCCTGCAACATGGCAAGCGCCGCCACGACAGTTTTGCCGCTGCCCACGTCACCTTGCAGCAAGCGCTGCATTGGGTACTCTTGCGCGATATCGCGGACGATCTCGTCTACCGCGCGAGACTGCGCGCCGGTGAGTGCGAACGGCAAGCCGGCAAGCAGGCGCCCACTCAAGGTGCCGCGCGCTGGCAAGGGCGTCGCATGATGCGCGCGTCGCTCAACATAGGCCTTGCGTAACGAAATTTGCTGCGCCAGCAACTCTTCGAACTTGATACGTCGCCAGGCGGGATGGCTGCGATCTTCCAGCGCACTTTGGCTCGCATTGGGTGGCGGCTGATGCAGAAAACGCAAGCTGCGCTCCCAGCCAGCCAGGCGCAGGCCGCGACGAAGCGCTTCCGGCAGCAAGTCTTGCAGACTGGTGCGCGCAAACGCCCGTATCACGAGCTTGCGCAGGGCTGACTGTGCCAAACCAGCGGTGCTCGGATAGATCGGCGTCAGCGCCTGCGGCAGCGCCTGCCCGGCCACAACCGGCTGAATGCGTGGGTGAATCATCTCCTCGCCCCAGAAGCCGCTGCGTACCTCGCCAAACGCCCGCACGCGACGCCCGATCTCCAGTTGTTTCACAACCGAAGGGTAAAAATTCAGAAACCGCAAACTCAGCACGCCACTGTCATCCCGCAGGCGGGCAAGCAGCTGCCGCCTTGGGCGCAGCACTATCTCTGCATGCTCGATCTCGCCCTCCACCTGCACCGGTAACCCCGCCGCGACGCCCCCTATCGGCGTCAGCTGGGTTTCGTCTTCATAGCGCAAGGGCAAATGCAAGAGCAGTCCGGAATCGTCGTAGATACCGAGCTTCTGCAGCCGACCGGCCAGCGCAGAAACAGGCTTGGCGTCGATTTTCTCGGGGGGCTTCTTCATCTGCCTCGCGGCACGCGGTCAAGGAGTATCAATTGACCGCATTATGTGCCGCCGACGCGCAAGCCGCGACCCCGGTCTCAGACGAGGCTCACAACCAGCGACGCCTCAAACTTGTGCCAGCGCATCGGAATCACATACGCCTTGACCCCTTTTGGCATCTGAAACCCTTGCGCCCGCCCCTGTACCACCAAGGGCACAGAGATCATGAACTCCGGACCGAAGTGCGTTCTCGCATTGCCGGAGATCGTGTTGGCCATCTCGCCAGCCATATCCGCCAGGTTCGCGTCGCTCAGATCGGTCTCTCCCACATACAACAACAGGTTGCGCAGGAGTTCTCGCCCGGCCGTCACATAGATGCAGCCCTGTCGCGCCCCGGATATCCCGATGACGCCCGTAACATCCAACATGGGCAAAGCCTCGGGATCCGCGAGATAGGGGCTGCCCACTTCCGCAGCCTTACCACCTTGGTTAGCGAAATAGTGTTGAACGATGTCAACGAAGCAACGCAGTTGTTCCTCATCCATTTCGAACTCCCAGCAACTCATCCATGGCTTCGGTCAGGTCGTCTTCCGTAAAGGGCTTGTGCAAAAACCCCTGAGCCCCCTCTTTGAGCGCTGCGATTGCGGTGGCCTTGTCAGCCAGCGCCGACACAACGAGGACGCGAACATCAGGATTGATCTGGCGAAGGCGGCGTATGCACTCGATGCCGTCCATATTCGGCATGGTGAGATCCATCGTCACCAGATCAGGGCGGACTGTCGTGAAACATCGCACGGCCTCTTGCCCATTCGATGCCAGCGCGGCGATCTCCAACCCATGCTTACCGAGCGCGCGCGCGATCTTGCTGCGAATGATGTTGGAATCGTCGACGATCATCAGCTTCATGCCGCGGCCTCCTGAGAGGTAATCGCCGGCACAGAAACAAGTGACTCGTGGACCGGCGGCAACTGCACTCGGAAGTGACAGTATTCACCCGTCGTCATGCCGATCCTGATCTGTCCGCCAAGTTTGCGAACCAGATCCCTGACGGCATCAAGACCCGCACCGCGCCCCGCGTCCTCATCTGCCGTCTCACGGGTCGATATCCCTGGCTCAAAGATGAATGAAACCAGACGACGCATGTCGACAGTCCCGACTTCCTCTTCGTTCATCCGCCCGGAGCGCACCACCGCGGCCCGCAACTTGGCCTGATCAATGCCCTGTCCGTCGTCGCGGAAGCTCACTTCAATCCCATTCTCGCCCCAGTTCGCCACATACACCGCCAGGCGGCCCGATTCAGCCTTGCCGCGTGCCTTACGGTCCTCCGGCCGTTCAATGCCATGAACGAGAGCGTTACGCACAAACTGATTGACGATGCTGGACACCGCTTCGCGCTGAACGGGGTGGAGATCGGAGACATCCATTCCCTGATACACAAGATCGACCTGCTTGCCATGCCGCTCAGCCAGCTGCTTGGCATAGCTGATCCATTGCCTGACGATCGGATTGGCCACCGCTGAAGGCTCGGTCTTGGGCCGAGCCGGCTCCACCGTCACCACCCCGCGCATTTGCGCCATCCGCGTCAGCACGTTATGGATGGTCTCGATCTCACTGAACAAGGCCTTCATGCGCACAGCAACCGGCAAGAAGTCTTCGCCGACGAGATCGCCGCGCTCACGCATCCCACTCAGCATATCCTCAAGCCCATGGAAAGACTGTGCAACGGATTCCAATCCAACAGCAGCCGCATCGCCCTTGATCCGGTGTGCTATCCGGAAAATCGCGTTCACCTTGGTCAGCAGGTTCTCTCCAGGCGCAGGCTGCAACTCAAGTTGCTGGTTGATGAGATTCAAGCCTTCAGACGCGTTGCGCAGGAAGTCCTGCAACAAATGTGGCTCCACCCCCAGAATCTGGAGCAAGACGCTCATCTGCCCTTGCGCCCGCACTTCACTTTCGCGCAAGTCGCGCTCAAGTCGCACACGTCTTGAAATGTCATTCGTTGTCACCAGCAGGTGGGTCACAACTTCGCCTTCCATCACGCGGTTAAAGCGAAACTGAAGAAAGCGTGTTTCCACCATTCCAGGACCGCGTGTAACCGTGATTTCAACGCTGTCGAGCGGGTTCAGTCCTGCAACGAGTTTCTCCCGTACTTCATGCCGCAACAGCAAGTCAATGTATTCACGCGCTGTGTCAAAGACCTTGGGCGTCACCAGCGGACGCAGGATATCGAGGAAGTCTGACCCGGGCGGCACCTGAACCCCCAGGATTCCAGCCAGGGCCCGTGACTGCTGCGACCCGACACGCCCGTCCGCATCCAGCAGAAACAAGCCCTCCTGCGTTGTCCGCAGAATATCGTCAGTCTCCCTGTGCGCGCGCTCCAGCGCTTGGTCACTTCGACGAAGGTGGCGAATGAAGTGAAACATGATGATCAGGAAGTTGATCGTTGCCAACAGCATCCCGGTCAGCTGCACCGTTCGCAGCACGGTTGCCTTCGACGCCGCCAACTCCTCAACCCGCGTGGTGAGGTCATTCATCAGCGTCAACAGCCAGACGTTAACCACCTCGGAGTTGCGCGCCACATCCATCGCCTGCTCCAGTGTTGGCGCATCAGAGCGGACAAATGCCTGAATGGCGTCCCGGTAGGGCGCCCATTGCTCCTGCGCATCGGCAAGCATCTTCTGCGCCTTCTCGTCGTCAATACGCTTGACCACAAAGTCGCCACTGCCTGTACCTGGAACAGTGCCGCCATTGATGTATGCCATCAACGTTTGGTCATACACCGCAGAAGCGCGATCCAGTTCCATCATCAAGTCGCGGTATGACTGGCCGGCAATGACACGGCTCTCGATCTGCAACGAAGCTTTTGCCATACGCTGGGTCAGCATGCGCTGACGCCCGACGATATTGACGTTTGCCGCATCACTGCTGATCTCACTGGAAATGAAGAAATTCATCACCAGAACACCCAAGTCAAACAGCAGGAACAGTGCGATGGAGATCACCATCGTACGGTACTTGCCAAGTCCGAGATTCCACATTTGTACACCTCCGACACGCGCGACGCGGAGCCATCCCATCGAATGACTACTGGTGACAACCGCCGTTAAAAACACCCAATGCTTGGAAAGTAGCTCTGTCAGAACGGATCAACCACCCCCAAGTATCGCGACTTCCTTGTTGATCGCTTTGATCAAGTCGGGTCCCACCCTGGCCTCAGCCTCCTTCTGCACGGGAGCCAGAGCCTGACGCCAGGCTTTTCGTTGGGTATCGCTCAAGTGAGCAACCCTCGTCTTCCCGGACCGTTCGATCACTGCCAAGGCGTCATCGTTATCTTGCTGAGAAATTGCGTTGGCATATCTCGTCGCATCTCTGAGCGCTTGTTCCAGCAAAGTCCGGACGTCCGCGGGCAGCTCATCCCAGAATTTCTTGTTCGTCACCACGGCATACCCGAGATAGCCGTGGTTCGTGTCAACGGCGTACTTCTGCACTTCATACATCTTCTGGGTATACATGTTCGATGGTGGGTTCTCAGTTCCATCCAGGGTTCCGCTCTGCAATGCCTGGAAAGCTTCATTCAACGCCAGCACCTGCGGCACCGCGCCTAGCGCCCGCATCTGCATCTCCACCATCTTTGAGTTCTGGATCCGGACTTTCAGGCCACGCATATCGGCAGGTGCGAGCAATGGCCGATTGGCGCTCATAATCTTGAAGCCGTTGTCCCAATACGCTATGCCGAGAAAGCCCTTCGACTCAAGCCGCTTCAGAAGTCCTTTGCCAATCGGGCCATCCTGCACCCGCTGCAAACTTGCCTTGGTCGGAAACAAATACGGAATGTCAAAAATCTCGAACTCGCGGAAGCCAAGGGAGCTCACCTTGCCGAGCGTTGGCGCGAGCATCTGTACCTGCCCTTTGGCAAGCGCATCAAACTCTTCAGCATCCTTGAACAGTTGCGAATTGGGATAAACCTCGACCTTCACTCGCCCTTTGGTGAGGCCTTCCGCGCGCATCTTGAAGAACTCGGCCGCTCTGCCTTTTGGCGTATCTGCGGTCGTGACGTGACTAAACTTGAGAACAATCTGTTGTTCCGCTCTTGCCGACGGCGTACCCGTCAGCAGAAAAGAAAAAACAACCAGCCCCAATAGTGGTTTGCGCATGCCCCTCCCCCCAAAGAATCCCCAGCAGAATGAACCACCGAGACAAAGCTATCGTCCTCAATCCTTTACGGGCAGACAGGCGCAAGCATGAGGTGGACGAAAGGGCATTTTCTTAAGTATTAAGACGAACGACAAATAATTGCGTCAACCTCAATTGCGGCTCCGCGCGGTAATGCTGCAACACCGACCGCCGCGCGCGCCGGGAAGGGCTCGGCGCAATAGCGCGCCATGATTTCATTCACTTTGGCAAAATGGCTCAAGTCTGTCAGATACACCGTCAATTTGACGGCTTCCGACAGCGTACTTCCTGCCGCGAGGGCCAGCGCAGAAAGGTTTTCGAATACCTGCACAGTCTCAGCCTCAAAGCCCTCTACGAGCGTCATGCTCACCGGGTCTAGGCCGATCTGGCCTGAGATAAATACCAGATCGCCGACACAAACTGCTTGCGAGTAAGCGCCGATAGCGGCAGGCGCACTCTTAGTGGCAATTACTTCTCTATGCGACATGCTTCGCCTCAAATGCAAAACGCCTGCGCAGGGCAGGCGTTGATTACTGACAACCGAACATCAGTCTGCGGGACGCAGAGTGACCTCGCAACCCAGTTTGGCAATCACCTTCTGAAGTCCCACGCGGTTTTGCGCATTGATTACCAAGGGTGCCATCAAATTGGCCTTGACCGGCGAGTCTGACTCGCGCCGGTGCGGCGACTCATCCGCACGAAGAATCAGCATTACTGCGACATCTTCTGCCTTGGACGCCTGCAGCAGCGCTTGCTCGTCTTCCGCAAGATCAAACTCGTAGTGCAAGCCCAGCATGTCTGGCGTTGTAACCGAGAATGCGATCTCTGGCTGATCAATGCTTTGCAGGATGGCTAACACTTGCGGATTGGAATCGACCTCTATCATCGAGAAAAGCTTGCAGGCCTCAAGCCCGGGCAAGCCCAATGGGAACGTGATGGTTTTGTCGCTCTCAATCTCGAGACTGCCAAATCGCGGGCTATCAATTTTCATGTCTTCCTCCTTAAGGCTGCTTTTCGAGCAGCGCTGATTTCACGTCGGGCATGCCAGAGCGCATGAGCACCGCCTCCATCATAGTCGCCGCGGCGACATTCTGCGTTACTGAGGCTTTTTGGGCGGCACCAGCAAGCCCTGCGTCATGCCGAGGGTGCGCAAGGTTTGTTGCGCTTTCAGTGCGTCCTCACGCGTTTTGAACGGGCCAAGATGGACACGCGTTTCAAGTTGGGATGGGATCCCCGCAAGCGCAAGCTTGCTGCGGAGTTCTTCGGCATTCCCCCGATTATTGAAGATGCCCAACTGAATCAAGTAGCCTGTGGTACTCGGCAACGCCGCCGAGACCGGCGCGGCAACCGCGGGCGGTGCCGGCGGGACAAGAACCGGTGCTGCACTGGCTGCGGGTTTGGTAATAGCCGCCGGCGTTGGCTTGGTCTGCTCCACCACGAGCCTGTCATTGGCTCGTATCGGGGGAGGCGCACTGGCTGTGCGCGTTACCGTCTTGGCAGGCTCTGGCACCGACTCCCCTTCACGCGGGACTGTCGGATCGAAGGTTTCCTCAGGAACCACAACGGGTGCCGACAGGGAAGCCAGCACCTCCTGGGTGGTATCCGGCGCCTCAGCGATCGCTTTGGAAATTTCCTCAGACAGGGCCGCGGCCGGTGATGACGAAACAGCATTTCCGATGGGTGCAACCGCCATCCCCTGCGGCTTCGCCTCGGGCGCAGATCCAACTTCCTGCTCACGCTCGTAAATCAGCAAGCCTGCCAGCAGCGCAACAATGAGCCCTGCCACCACGGCGACCCGAACGACCAGATGACGCCTAGCGGCAGATATCTCGTCGTGATCTCTAACCTGACTTACCATGGCTCAGTCCTCAGCTTGTTGGGGCTCGCCGCTCAAGGAGCGGACCATCTCGGCCTCAGCCACGGAAATGCCGCATCGCTCGGCGATTGCCTGCGCATCGTAGCCTCTGCGCGCCAAGCCAACCGCCTCGCTGTAAAACGGAGAGACTTGCGCGGCCGCCCGAACCTCGGCGATCTCTCGCCTGAGCACCGCAAGCTCGTCAACGGTTTCGCGCAGCGACCGCTGCAGATCATCGACCAAGTGCCGTGTCTGCCGCATTTCAAGCAAGGCATCGAAGCCAAAGTGAGCCGCATCGGGTTCGGGCGGTGGCGGAAAACGCCGCTCCGACGCATCAAGCTTCACCTCGGGCAAGGCCTCCGCGTGAGCAACTTCATGCCCGTGAAAGATATCGCTTGATGAACTTCTGCCAACACCGCCACCAATGATCCGAGACTGGATCGTGTCGTTTCCGCTTGTAGCACCTGCGCCAAGTACAGGCATCTCGCTGAACGCGGGGCTTTTCTTGCGCCGGGTGAATATCAGTCGAAGCAATAGCCAGCACAAATACGCCAGCATCACGCCCACCAGTCCGAAAACGACGCTCCTGAGACTCACATACCCTCCCACACCCCGGCAACGTCGATGTTTGCCGCAAGGGCGATCATACTGACAGCGCCAGACAAGTAGAAGAGAAACACTACTAACGGCAAGCGCGCTGTGTGGGAAGACGCCTGGGAGGATAAGTGGCCTATCCCTTGTACTGATCCCTGATCTGCCGCCGCGCGCGTTTCGCATGCGGCACCCAGGCCAGATAGCGCCACCGGGCGAACATCACCAAGCCTCGCACCCACTCGTCTGCTGCAAACCCGATCCAGATACCGACCAGCCCCCATCCGAGGTGGACGCCGAAGAGCCAAGCGAAACCAACGCCAACCGCCACCATCGAGAACACGCCGAAACCGACTGGAAACCGGGCATCGCCTGCCGCACGCAATCCGTTGATGACGACGAGATTGAAGGTTCTGCCAGGCTCCAGAAAAACGAGCACCCACAAGACTTTCACGCCCATCGAGACCACGACGGGGTCGCTGGAGAACAAACCAAAGATCTGGGTACCGGCCAAGGCCGCCGTCAATGCCAGCAACACCGAGGAGCACAATCCGTACTGCAGGGCTTTGATGACAACTCTGTCCGCCATTTTGAGCTGACCTGCACCGATGTGGTGACCCACCACAATCTCGGTACCAAACCCGATCGCCAAGCCAGAGAGCAGGATGAAATAACTGATCTGGAGCAAATAGGTATGCGTCGCCAGCGCCTCGGCACCGATCACGGCCACAAAGGCAAGATTGATCATGAAGCAGACCCGGTACGCGACGTTCTCACCGCCACCCGGCAAGCCAATGTGCATCACTTGCGCCAACCTCCGCCAGCGAGGCACAAACCAGTCCGAAAGCTTGGGGACAATCCCCAGCCGGCGTCTCCACAGCGCAAAATTCATCACCAGCAAGCCCAGGCCCGCCAGTAAGAAGGCGATACCGGCCCCGATCAGGCCCAACTTCGGCAGGCCGAACCAGCCCAACATCAGCGGTACGGCTGCGCACACGGAGATCAGGTGAGACGCAAGAATCAGACGCATCGCGTCACGCGTATGCGTGTTGGCCCGCAGAACTGCCGCTGCCGTCGCGTTGATCGAATCCGCCACGAGTGTCCAGCCTGCAAGCATCATGTAGGCCGTCGCCTGCGATTTGAGCTCCGCCGGGGCTTTCATCAGATCGAGCAGAAAATCGGCAGCCAGTACTGTCACCAACGCGGAGACCACGCCCATCCATATCGCTGCCCATAAGCTGGCTCGAGCGATTTGTTCGGCCCCTGCGCGGTCACCCGCCCCAAGATGCTGGGTGATGACCACACTGCTGCCCATACTGACAATCCGGAACAAGATGAAGAAGAAGCGGATGATCTGGGTAGACAGACCATAGGTCGCTGCCGTCGCATCCGATACAACCGAAAACAGCCAGACAAACAAGAGGCTGACGGTGGCATGCAAGAGGTGTTCGGAAAGGATTGGCCAAGTAATGGCAAATAGCCCCGGACGGGGCGCAACAGCTTGAGCGGGCATGGAAAAGGGGTCGCGCGCCGCTGACGCAGCGCAATGCAAAGGGGCCGCGGCAGCGTGACACGAAAACGTTTTCAGTTCAAGCCTTGAGGCCCCTCGCCATGGCCTCCGGACGCTCAGAATGCGTGTGAATACTGAAGCCCAAGAATCACGACACTACCTTCATAGCGTCCGTCCACCAAACCGCGATTCGCGGTGGCGGCTGCTGCACGCTGATCATTGTGAATCGCAGCCGGCCGGATATGCAGATACGCCGCGCCAAGATCAAGGCGAGCCCCGGGGCGGACCTGCCACTGCACGCCGCTCGTGAACCACAGCCGGTCATTGTCAGGCAAAGATACGAGGCGCTGATCGGCCCCTTTGACCGGACTCTGGTCGTACGCAATCCCGAAGCGATAACGCCACGCGTCATTGATCAGATAGGTCCCGCCAAAGGCGACGCGCCAGGTATCGCGGAAATCCGTGTGGAGGGTCTGAGCGATCTGGCCAGATGCCAATCCGGACGTCCGCTCAATGTCCACCTGACGAATGCTTGACCATTGGGTCCGCGACAAGTCACCCAGCATTTCCCAACGATCGTCGAGCTTCTGCACAACACTCAGGATAAAGCTGCTCGGAAGTTTGACGTTTGCCCGCGCGGCACTCGAACCTGCCGCATTCAGCGCAGCGACTGGCCCGGTCACAAGCAGATCGCCCGTGACCGAATACTTGATCGCCGACCGATAAGACATGCCGATCCGCATCGCCGGCGAGACGGTAAACAAGGCGCCGACATTCCACCCCGTGCCGGTGTCTTCAGCCTTGAACTGCGCGCTGGATGCCGCATAGGGTGCCGCAGCAACCGATACCGAACGGACGTAGTCGATATTGATTTTCTGGTAATTCACGCCCGCACCGAACGACCACTTCTCGTTGGCACGCCACCCGATCGAGGGATTCACGTTTAGGGTCTTGACGTCAAACTTCAGCGACTGGGCAGCGCCGGCCCATGGGCTATCGTATTCGGTCTTCAGCCCAAACGGCGCACCAATACCCAGCCCGACGTAAACGTCCGGGCGCAGGGCATACGCCCCATAGACGTTCGGCAACGCTGCCAGCGCCCCGGCATCGCCCCCCTCTCCGGCCAGCACACCCGTCTGTGAATCGGCATTGGTATAGCGGTAACTCGGTCGAATGAGCGCCGCGCCGGCAGAGATCTCCGCTTTTTGCAGCCTAGTCATGCCTGCCGGGTTGAAAAAAACCGTACTGGCATCTTCACCGACCGCAGCGGCGCCCGCATACGCATTGCCGAGACCGCTCGCATTTTGCTCCAGCAGTTGAAAGCCCGAAGCGTTCGCCGACAGGGAAAATGCAGCAAAAGCAGCTGCCTGCATGCTTTTGACCGCCCATGCTGTCTTGTAAGCCATGATCACCTCTCTCCTGGTTAGTCCTGTTGGCTGATCGCCGCCGTTGGCGCCGAATCCGCGCGTTTGGCATACACATTCATCTGCGCTGCAATCACCTCGGGCGCGAAGGCCCGAAACTGCAAGCCCAGTTTTTCACAAGCATCGTCTGAAGGGTAGTCGAGATCTTGATCCATCCGGTCCGCCATGCCGATTGACCAGGCTCGTCCCAATCCCATGCGGTGCAGACTTCTTAGACCAAACTTCAGCAGACGGCGAGAGATCCTGACCACCCGCGGAGGGCGGTCAAGCGCCACAAACACACGCTCAACCATCTCGGCATAGCTCAGGGTCTCTGCCCCCGAGAGTGTCAGAGCCTGCCCCCAGATGCCATCATGCTTGAGCGCAGACACGCATGCGCTCGCGACCTCCGTCGCATGGATGGGCCGCCGGAGTCCTCGGCCCTGCCCCAGCAGCGGAAAGAACCCGTATCGCCGAATGAAGCGCGCAATATCGGCAACATTCCTGTCTCTTCCAAACCCATGAATCAAGGTCGGGCGAAAAAGAAGCCATGGCACTGAATGTGCCGCAGCCCACGCTGTGACGCGGTCTTCCGCCTCGGCCAGTTTCTGGGCGATCTGGCGTTCAGCCGGGTCGCAGGAACCCACTTTGGAAAACAGGCTGGTCGACGAAAGCGCGATGATCCTTGACGGCTTCAGTACCAAGGGGTTCGCAAGACTGTCGCCCAGCGCCCACAGCGGCGCAAGGCTGACCCATGGCGCCACACCAAATCGCGCAAGCGCTGGCGACACGTCAGCGCCCCACAACTGCGCCGGGAGACACCACGTCACGCCGGTCTTTGTGATTCCGGGAGGATGGCGCGATACCGCGAGAACTTCGAAGCCCTCACCCAGCAGCTGCGCAAGCACAGGCCCACCGACCAGGCTCGTCGCGCCCAGTACAACCACGCAGCGGACAGATACGGGACTCACTTCTGCCCCAGGCGAAAAACCGCTAAGGGCAGTTTCACCACGAAGTGCGCCCAGACGCCCAGCGTCACAAAGGCGCGGAGTGGCCATGCGTGCCGTGCTGCATAGAACTTGCGGTAAAAACGCACCATCCCGTGGTGCTTGTGCCACGCTACAAACACTGGGCGACTCACGCTGCACACGCCTTTCTCGTGGGTCACACTCGCTTGCGGCACAAACAATATCTTCCAGCCTGCCAGACGGAATCGCATGCACCAGTCGAGATCTTCGCAGTGCAGGAAGTAGGCCTCATCCAATGCGCCGACGGATTGAA
Source organism: Uliginosibacterium sp. (assembly GCA_016718265.1). GTDB lineage: Bacteria > Pseudomonadota > Gammaproteobacteria > Burkholderiales > Rhodocyclaceae > Uliginosibacterium. The sequence continues at coordinate 96,698 of JADKDZ010000012.1, forward strand.
TCGCCTCGCGACGCACCAGCATGCAGGCGCCGGAAATGGCATCCACTTCCGACACGGACTCGCCAACACTTTCTTGCGACAACACAATATCGGGCAGCAGGCGCGGAAAGACTCGCGACAAGCGATACAGACCGCTCGCGCGCACAAAGCTTCGCCAGGGCGTTGGTGTGGCTCGACGCCCACCCGCTTGAACTCGCCCGTCCGGATAGCGCAGCACAGGCCCTGCCATCGCCGCCGCGGAGTCAGCCAGCAAAGCCTCCAGAAGTGCCTCAAGCGCGGGCGCTGTCAGCACACAATCCGGGTTGAGATAGAGCAGAAACGGCTCAGAGAGTGCCGCCAGAGCCTGGTTGCAGGCGACGGAGAAGCCCCGATTCTCCGTGTTCACCACTATCTTCAACTTCTCGCTTGATCCGCACACCGCCTGCATGGCGGCAATGCTGCCGTCTCCGGAAGCATTGTCGACAACCTGCACGGAACCCACCCGCCCGCATGCGATTGACGATTGCACAGCACGGCACAAAGCAGGCCCGGCGTTGTAGTTAACGATGATGATCCCGACTTTCAAGCACAACCCCTTCGCAAGCTGCCCCGTGATGGCACAGGCTGATTGTCTCACGCGACGTTGCGCTCACCGCTCGAAAAAACGGTCCGCAACGGGCCAGAAATGCCAAAGTGCGGGTTCTTCACGCACGGCGTCCTCCAGCAGCACAAAGACTTTTCCGAGCAACTCACTCAAATCTTCGCAGGTGCCAAGCTGCCTGATCCGGAGGAATCGGGCGCCGTCGGCCAATCGGAGACCGGTCAGAAAGACCGTCACGGGAATTTTCTGTTCCACCGCCACACGCAGCAAGGCCCGCGGCACCCTTGCGTATTGGCCCAAAAAGCGGATTCGCTCGCTGGCTGACACCTGATCTGCAGGCACATCAACCGCAGCCAGCCCCTGCTCGCCTGCCTTGAGCGCTTTCAGCAGAGGCCGTAGTGAGGTCCCGACTTCCAGCGGGCGAGACCCCAGCGCATGACTCACTGCCCGATTGCGCAAGCGGATGTAGTGGTAGTAGATCCATCGGCCGCGAAAGTGCTCGGGATTCAATGCAGCCACCAGTGCGTGGGCACGCATCCCGCACTGCGCGGCATGACGCAGGCCCCACATGCCCGCCCCCCAATGGAAGGTGCACAAAAGCGCCGCCTCGTCACCTGCTGGCCAGCGGCCCTCAACTGTGAGGTGCCGAGTCATCCAGCGGTCACTCCGTAAGCGCGCAAGGTAATAATCCGCATGGTCAACCATTGTGACCAGGCGACGATGGCGTTGCCAATTCGCATCCGTAGCGGCAAGCCCGACTGATCTTGCGGCTGCATGCGAACTTGCAACGCTCTCAACGTATAAGACGTCAAACCGAGAGAGCTGCCGAAAGAGCGCGTAAGCCCACGTCCAGGGCAACACGCCAGCGAGGCCTGGAATCAGGATGCACTCGATGAGATCGCGGAACTCGCGTTGGAACCGTGAGAGCGCCATGGCTGATTCTGGCGCTACACCCAGGAGTAGGGGATGCGAACAAGGCCAGGCGTCGGAATCGCGGAGGCGAACGTGAAGGCCTGACACTCCTTCCAGTAGTCGTAAACAACCATGCCCTGGGAATCAAACAGAAACCCGCTGACAACATATTCACCAGAGTGCAGTGGCAGCTTGTCGAAGGTGATCCCGATTTCCCAAAGACCGTCTCCCCGCGACTTCGGCTGCACGCCATCCACATGCGTCACCACAGACGTGATGCCTGGCCCGTTTACCTGCTCCAGCATCACGCCGATGCTGGGCGGTGCTGCGTCATGACAGATTGCCGTAATGCGGATCGACAAGTCCGACCCGTTCAGCACGGGGGATCGCCTTTGCCAAGGTCAAGCACCTCAAATGACTGAATGGCTGCCTGCGCCGAGGCCGGCTGACCTGGCGTAGAGGTCCGGACGGAGCCCGAGAGTAACCCATCCTGCGGACGCTGGCTGTCAAGCATGCGAACGTGAGACTCATAGGCCGCCATGACCATGTCGGTTGGTCCAAACGCCCTGACACGCCCTTGATCAAGCCAGAGCGCTGCGTCGCAAAGCTGACGAATATGGTACTGACTGTGCGAGCAAAAAAGGATGGTGCAGCCACTTTGTCTGAAGGCATCGATCCGCTCAATGCACTTTTTCTGAAAATGCTGGTCGCCCACAGCCAAGGCTTCATCAATGATCAGAATTTCGGGCTCGACCGCCGTGACCAGCGCAAAGGCAAGGCGAACCGTCATGCCAGAAGAATATGACTTGACGGGGCGGTCGATCGCAGCTTCCAGTTCGGCAAAGGCGATGATCTCCGCCTCCAGCCGGCGCATGTGATCGGCATCGATTCCGATCAGGGCTCCACCGAAGTACAGGTTCTCCCGGCCAGTAAATTCCGGATGAAAGCCAGCCCCCAGCTCCAGGATCGCCGTCAAACGACCATTACGAACGACCTGCCCTGTGCTCGGCTGCAAAGAACCGGTCACGAGCTTCAAGAGCGTACTTTTGCCGGCGCCATTGTCACCGATTACGCCAAGACACTGCCCCCGGTGCAGCGAGAACGACACGTCCGCCAGCGCCCAATGGGTACGGTACTTCCCCTTGCCAAACAGTGCCGACTTGACTCGCTCTTTGGGCGAGTCAAACAGACGATACTGCTTGCCAAGAGCGCTCACCGCAAGCGAGACCTGGGGCTCCGCAGATGTCATGGGCTTGATCGGATCTATCATCGTGCAGTGGTGTGAGACGGGCACTATTGTTCAGGCGTAAGGGCGGCAAGGCGTGCTATAGCCAATCCACGATTTGTTCGCGGGAGTGCGAGAGAATCTGGTCGAGAATGATCGCTAGCCCACCGAGCCAAGCTATACAGCCTATCCAGGCGGATGTGGTCGGCAACGCACCTTGCAGCAAGATCGACTGGTAGCCCTCCACCAAGGGTGTCATGGGATTCAGCCACAGCAGCCAACGCAGCGATTCAGGAAACATACTCGCTGGAAACAGGACCGGTGACGCAAAGATCCCGATGTTCAGCGCGAAACCCAAGACTTGAATGACGTCACGCATGGCAGCCGCCAGCACCGAAAGCAGATAGCCGAGCAAGAAACAGAGCAGCAGCTGAAAACCAAGCCACACTGGCAGGACAAGCAAGCCGGCGCCAAAGCGATGCAAGGGAATGTAAGCCAGCACGAGCAAGACAAACAGCGGCATATATACCGTGGCAGCCGCCAACACGGCACGCATCGGAAAAAGTACCAGTGGTAAGGGATTCTTTTGCAGAAGGTCTGCAGCGTCGAGCAGACTGGCGCTTGCACGCGAAGTCGCTTCGCAAAATGCTTGCCAGGGCAGCATGCCGACGATGAGAAACGCGCCGACGGCCCGCGTCGGCGCGTTTTCCGCCAATCTGGCTTTGAACACAACGTCGAACATGAAGTAGTAGGCCGCCATGGTCAGGAGTGGCTGGACGTAGGCCCAGCCAATTCCGACAACCGAACCGGCATGACGCGCCGCGAGCTCGCGGCGGACCATCATGCCAAGCAGACTTCGCGCGGCCCACAAAGCCCGGGCTTCGGGAAGCAACTGCGTCAAGGCTTGGGCAAGGGCTTCGTGACGAGCTGCCGAATCGCCTCGTCATTCACGCGAGCACTTCGCATTACGGCATCGCTCGTTTCAGCCCTGCGCTGCCTCGCCAAGCCGGCCACGATCGCCTTCGCGATCTGGTCCTTGACCTCATCGAAAGGCTTGAGCGCAGATTTGAGTTTGCCGTAGAGCTTGATCACGTGATAGCCAAACTCCGTCTCGACAACGCCGCTGTATTCGTCGGTTTTCGTCAGCGCAAATGCGGCTTCCTCGAACGGCTTGACCATCTTTCCACGCTCGAACCAGCCCAAATCCCCGCACGCGCCTTACTCCCGGGGTCATCCGAATACGTCTTCGACAATTTTTTCGAAACCTCGCCGGCAAGCAGCTATGGCATGCACGTCATTCGGCAGTTTTTCGCGTCCGGTTTATCTTTTGGCAATCAATACATGCGGAGCGCGGCGCTTCTCGGCAACCCGGTACTTTTCTGGCTGCGGCTGGTACCGCGCACGCGCCAGTTGTTCAACCTGAGCTGCGGCGGTTTCGCCGCACCATCACGACGCTCCGTCGCAGCCTCCGCCAGGCAATTTTGTCGCGGTTGCGCTTCATGTTGCCAGCTCAACTTCTCCGGATACGGTCCGCCGAGGGCGAGCGCTTTCGCAGCAAGGTAGCCTCGAGTACAAACTCATCGCACTTTGCCGGGTAATCCGGCCGACCCAGAATGTTCTCCTTAACATCCGGCGTCGCCAGAAAGTTCTTCTTGGATATCCGCCCGGTAATCCAACCCCGACATCGCCCTTAATCAGCACATTGCAACACGCATCCGCCCAGACAGGCTGCGAAACAGGAAACCCGAAAATGCAGGCACACACACGACCAAAGACCTTCATATTTCTACCTCAGCAAAGCAAGAAAGGGGATAAGACCCGCGCAAACAAGAAAAGATCCGGCTTTCCCCACTAAACGCAAAAAGGGCGGGGTTTCCCGCCCTCTGATTACCACACTAGCTCGATATTACAGCGGCGCACCAGGCGTGAAGCGGTGGTCGTAGTTCGTGCCGTAGCCTGCAGCAGAAGCGTTAGCGCCGGCCACATACTTCGAGAACTGCTGACCCAACAGCGGCAAACCATACGCACCGGTGATCGGAGCCACCAAGCTCAGCGTCGCCCAACCGGTCTTGGTCAACGTCGCCGGCGAGAAGGTCACGTTGATCGAACCAGCGTAACCCTTGGCGCCAATCGCCACGGTCGAGTTCGGCGACTTCAGCACGCCGGTCGCAGCCCCCGGGCTATTCAGCGAGATCACACCCACTTCATTACACAGGTGGATTTCAGCGGTTGTGCCCGGCACAGACGGCGAAACCACGATCTCAGACGAACCACCTTCCGTGGTACGCTCGCTACGATCGTATGGGTGTAATCCCCCACCGCACGCAAGCGCCGTGACCATCATCCGCAAAAGAGACCAAGTCAGCACATCGTAGGAAGCGTCAGGTCAAGAGTAAGACCCGACGTCACAGTCGCGTTACTACCAAACGCATACACCCCGCCACGACCGGCAACGTGATAACGACGCGTCGGCTGCGAGAACACCCAGTCGGTAGCCAACACCACACCATCAGCTGCATCAGACATGAACTCACCTGTCGTCGCGGTACGCAGCAGCGCGTTGGAGAGATTTATCGCCTGATCAGTCGAAAGATCAGTGCCCACTTCGTACGTGGACATATCCGGGAAGTCGTAGTCAGCGGCACGGACTGGTAAGGGTGGCCTGCAGCAAAACAGCATCAGCCGTCGAACGGAGACCGTAGTCACCATTTGCAGGATCTCGAAGAAATAGTGCCAGAGCCAAACTCACGTCCGACAATAGAGTCAGTAGCTGTCGTCACACGCGCGTTGCTTTGCGCGGAGTAAACGATCCGAGTACCGCCGTCAGCGTTGTCAGCTTCAAAAGCAGTTGCCCACGCGCTGTAAGCACTGTTATCCGCCGTATTCAGAATCACCCAGTTGCCAAACAGCGTCGGCGTAGGAGCAGCCAACTCGGTGTTTGTAACATGATTGTTCCGCTCAATCGCACCGACCACACCATCGACAGCATTGTCGCTACCGGTACAATCGACGGTACCATCAGCCTTGTGCTTGATCGCGTCGTACAGATCTGAACCAGAAGGAATATCGGCCATGTTGAAGATTTCAACATAACCTTCCTTCACGCCGATCGGATCATCCTTCTTCAGACGGGCCGTCACGAAGGTGCTGTTAACACCCGGATTCCAGACGCCGCTGACTTGCGTCCAGTCCTTACCCACATTCTTGGGCAGGGTGCAGGAATTGTCAGTCGTGAAGAGCGCAGTACCCTTACCATCCGGGGTCGGCTGAACGTCAGCCACCCACACGTCGCCCGGCGACAGGAAGACCTGGAAGTCGAAGATATCGTCCGAATCCAGCGCGCCGCGGAAACGCACCTTAACCGCCTTACCATTGGTGGTGTCGGTGTTAACGATATTCAGGTAGGTATGCTGACCCGATTGGGTGGTGAAATACGGAACGACCAGCGAGTGACCGATGCCGTCTTGTTGAACGGTGATAGCGGCGTTGGCTGTACCAGCCACACCACCCAGTGCCAGAGCAACACTCAGCGCGAGAAATTTCATTTTCATAAATTAATACTCCTGTTTTAGGCTGGTTAAGCGCAACAAGCGATTAAGCGCAACAGTGCATCAAACAAAGCGCGGGGTAAAGCTACCACAGTAGCCAAAACTCTCGCAACTTAACGCCCCCCAGCACCGCAGTAAGTTGCAAAAAAACAACTATCAGCTCAATCAAGCCCTCCCCTCAGGAAACTAGCGATTAGAGCTTGTGGAAATACCACCACTCCCCCTCCTCCCGAACCCACTTTTCATTCACAACTGTAAAGCTGGGCAACCCCTTGGTAAAGCCGACGTACACTTTCATTTCGACACTCACCTGCACATCGCACGCATCCTCGCTACACACGACGGATGTCACCTTTGCGCCGGTCCATCGCGCTGCGTTACCAAAGAGATTCCGGTAGCGCTCCTTGAGCTGCACCTTGCGGAACGATGGAGTCGCATAATGGTACGCGCTATCAAAATCAGCTGCAACCAACGCCTCCCACCGCTTGGCGGAACGTGCCCGGACGTTTTCTTCCGCACTGACTTTCGATCCGGAGGTGGCGCAGGAAGCGAGGCACGTCGCGATCACCGCCACAAGCAGACCCAACCTTGCGCTCTTTCCACAAAACACCCTAAACTACTGACAACAATCATATTTAACGCCTCCATTGACCGATCGGTCGCTCACTTCTTTTTGCCCCTCTGGGCATTTCGACCAATTCCTGCGATGCCAAGCATCGCGTCTCTTGTTTGCGTGATTGCAACACCTTTACTGCACGACAGAGGCGCCGCCCTTGGCATCCACGGCGGGAATTCCGCTTCTCTCCGAACCGGTCATCTCTGGAATCAAAACATCCAGCTCGCCGCCGAGGCGGCTCAGACCGCGCATGCGCTCCCGAAGTTCCAGCGAGACATCTGCCGCGTCGCTACCGGTCCGCACAACACGTGGCGTAATCATCACCAGCAGTTCGGTCTTTTCGTTCGTTTTTGTATTCGAGCTGAATAACGCCCCGAGCAGCGGAATGTCTTTCAGGAGCGGGAAGCCGGCGTCACTCTTCGAGGTATTCCCCCGGATCAGCCCCCCAAGACGATCGTCTCGCCGGACTTCACCGCTACGCGTGTCGAGATCTGACGTTGCATAAACGCAAACTGGTTAGTCACAGGATCCTTATCCCCCAAATCGACGACTGACTGATTGACCGTCATAGCGACGACGTCACCCGCGTTTACTGATGGCGTCACCGCCAATGAAACGCCTGTGTTCTTGTACTCGTAGGCCGTGGAAGCGAATGAGGACGTAGACGAAATGGTTGTACCCGTCTGGACAGGTTGCTGATTCCCAACGTTGATGCTCGCCATCTGGTTATCCATGACCATAAGGGAAGGGCTCGAAATCACCTTGATCAGAGAATCTTTTGCGAGTGCGTTCAGCACGCCTTGTATCGCTTTCGCCGGGTTGGTCAGCGTGTAGGAAAAACCCGTTGTCGCCGCGCTGAGCGCTGATTGATCGGAGAACTTCAGCGTTCCAGTCCCGCCCCATCCGGCCCCCGGGTGATCGAAGGTGTTGTTGAAAAACCACTGCAGCCCATACGACAGCGATCCGCGCAGCGTCACTTCGACGATCGAGGCCTCGATCAGGACCTGCGCTTGTGCGACATCAAGCCTGCGCAATGAGGTCTCGATCTTTTTGTACTCTGCCGCCGTGGCGTAGATCACCAAGGAGTTGTTCCGCTCATCCGCGACGACCTTGACGCTGTCCCCCATGGAAACCGGTGTCACGACTGGCGCAGCGGCGGTTTGCGCAGTTGCCACCTGATTCGTGCCCGACGTTGAGCCTACCGTCTTGGACGTTGCACTCGCAGTGTTCAGCCCTGGGGCAACACCGGTGCCCTGCCGCGTAGCTGCCGCGGCGTTAGCCCCACCCCCGAATATCCCGTTCAGGACCGCCGCCAGACTCGTTGCAGCACCGTTTTGCACGCGATACACGAATAGCTGCTGCTCGTTTTCGCTTACCAGCGGGCGGTCGATTTTCTCGATCCACGCGGCAGCGTGGTCAATCAGCTCAGCGCGTGCCGAAACGATCAAAACGCTATTGATGCGTTCGACTGGCAAAATATGCAGCCCGCCAATGCCTGGAAGCGCGCCGCCGGCATCCGGCTTGCCACCGGATACGTTGACAACCAGACGCATCGCAGATTCCACATCTTTGGCCGAGATATGTTTGAGCGGAAATACCCCGACCGACATCCCCTTCAGCAGGTTGACGTCAAAGGTATCGACCATCGACAGCCACCCGTCCACCTGGTTACGCGTCCCGGCAAGCACCAGCAAGTTGCGCAACGGGTCGACCTTGACAAAGGCCTCCACGCCAGCCACAGGCTTTAAGATCTCAGCCATTTCAGCCGCGCCGATGTAGCGCAGCGGGATGATGACTGTGCCATGACCGGCCGGCAAAGCCCCCGCACCCAAGCGTTTGGGAACAGGCACAACGCCCTTGAGGGCTTCTGGGCGCCCAAGGTGATAGGTGCCGCGCGCGTCGCGAACCATCAAGACCCCGTTTGCCTGCAACGCACTCTCGAGCACCGCTACCACATCATCCACAGGCACTGGCGTATTCGTCGAGAGCGTGATCGAGCCCGCCACGGGCTGATGTATCACGTAATTCGCGCGAAGGATCTCTCCCATTACGGTATTGATGACCTCCGTAATGGGCGACTGCTCAAAACGCAAGGAGACCGGCGAGCCTTTTTCCGCCCCTGGCGCTGCTTTGGGCGCGGCACGAATCACCTCGTCATTGCCCTTGATAATCAGCGGACCTCCCGTCTTGAGCGCCTCGATAGCGCGACGCTCTGCGGCCACGGCCGGGTCGGCACTGACGACCGAAGGCTCCGCTGCAACGAGGCCCCCCGCCAAGCACGCCAAGCACACCGTCACCATCCAAAAGCTAGGCTTCACCACTCAAGTCCTCTCAAGATCAAATTTGCGAGGTCTGGAAGAATCCATGCTCCCAGCCCTATCCACACATCCATCCATCATTCCTGCTTGCCGGCAAAACAACGTACCCGGCGAGCACCACAAGCTGCCCGCTACCACGTATCAAAAGGCTTCAGGCCCGCATTGATCCGGGCTTTATTGATGCGGTCCCGACGCTCCTGTACCAATTGGTCAAATGACGCATTCGCAGCGGGCGCCGACGGCGCAGGTGCCGCTCCAGGCTTGGGCTCGGCTCTGGCTGCTGCCTGCGGCGCGGCTTGCGCGAGCGAACGATACGTCATCGTGACTTTCCGCTCACGAGATCCTTCTGCAACGAAGAGTGCGTCACGCCCCGCTACGCCCTTCAAGGTCCATTCTCCAATTTTCTCGCCGAAGGCCAGCCGCCGCATTGCCCCGCCCACTTTTGCAACGACGCTACCCTTTCCGTCTCCAAGCGAGACCAAACCATACAGCTCGAGCGATGCCAGTGGATCTGGAGGCGGGGGCGGAGGGGGCTGCACGACCGGTGGCGGTGGAGGAGGTGGACTTGGCGGCCGCCTCGAACTGAAAAATAAAGGTCTCTGGCTCGTCGCACTCAGGCCGGAAATATCCAGGGCGGCAAGGCTCACCTCAACAGAAACCATCGAATCTTTGCTGGGCAATACTGGTCTCGGTTCAGCCCAGTATGTCTTTCGAAACTGAAAATCTTCGCCATCAAGCCACTTCTGGACCAGATTTGTCGCCAGCACTGCATTCATGGCGAGGAGCAAAGCCGTGATCAGAAGTCTCATGATTTCTTCCGCAGCGCAGAAATCGTCATGGTGCAAGTGACGAGCTGGGGATCCCACGCCAGTTGGCGGCGTACAGGCAGCAGTACGAATTCATCCACTTTCAGAAAGGGGGCTTCTGTTCTGACTCGTGCGAGTGCGGCCTGCAAGTTGGCCAAACTTGTATTGACACTAAACGAGACAGAGATGAGATCAAAATCTTTCCCTGGTTTCGGTTCCAACACACGGTTGGTAACCACCGTTACGCTAGCCTCTTCAAAGATTTTCTTGATCCGCTGTTGCAGCTCGCCACTCGCGCGGTCGACTTCTAGCGAAGCGGGATAGGTAGTCGTCCCGATACGCTTTGCAACGTCTGCCGACGCTGCTTTCAAAGACTTCTCAGCAATAACAAGGCCCTGCAGCCTTGCATATCGCGGCTCCAGTTCCGCCAACTTCGCTTCTGCCCACACCTGCTTTTTATAGACGTAACTCGCTCCTATGGCCGCCAGTACGGAAACGGCCAGTAAGGTTCCGCCGACAACAAGCACCGATCGGTAAGGGGTCAGCCTCATCTCTCACCCGCCCCGGTCGAGACGACCCTGAACTCGAAAGAGAAAGTTTCCTTGTTACCTATCTTGATCGACGTGCCGAGCGCCTTGACCTCCTTGAAGGACGACTGTTCGCCGAGCGTATGCAGCAACTTCGAGGCATTAGCAGCCTCGCCTGTAATTTGCACAACACTACCCCGGATACGCAGCTCGGACACCCACTCATCATCTGACAAGAGCTTGCTGAGCTCGTCGATCAGCCCCAAAGGCTCTACCGGCATCTCCAGCAAGCGCACGGCTTCTTCCAGTTTGCCGGCAGAGTGCTGGAATTCCTCACGTAACCGCACTTGCGGTGCAGACACCTGCGTCAACTTCTCGTAGGCATGGACGGCTTCGATCGCTCGCAGGCGCAACTGCATGGCGGGCGTGGCGAAGATGGCCAAGCCCAACCCTGCCCCCAGCAACAACAAGCCCCCAAAAAAACCCGTAAATGCACGCCGCCGCCGCACTCGGCGGCCCTCCCCATACCCTTCCAGTACAAGACCCGACTCACCGGGCGCCCATATCTCGGGAAGAAATCTCCCGGCGGACGCCAAGCGAAGCAGCAAGTAGGCTTGAATCTGGTCTTTTGCCGCAATTGCACAGATCACGCTCAAACGGCCCGCTTCAAACACCTCGCACTTGAATCCGTACGCCGTGTTCAACGCCGGAAAAGGGCTCAACTTGGCGACCTCGTTAGCGACCACCCGCCGCAGATCCTCGTCTGCCAAGGGTGGTAAAACGAGGGAACGTGTCAGAACCATGTCTTCCGGCAGTTCAACGGCCGTGATCCCGGCCACCCGCGCTTTGCTCACGCACCATTCATTTCTGCGCAAGCGCAGCACCCTGTCAGAACCATCAGGCTTCAGCAGCCGGACAGGCTCATTCGGGCTCATCCAACTCAGGAACCGCCATTTCAGCGCGTCACGCCACCCTGCGAAAAAAAGCTTTTTCACAGACGCCCACGTTACCCAGCCTTGACTACCGGCTCCCACACCCATCATGCGTCGCGCTGCCCTTCTCTCAGTTAATTGCCGGCCACCACGACGGATGGCCAAACCCGAAGCGTTTTCCAATATTGGTTGTGTCCAGGCAGATCAATCCGGACCAGCTGACGCCGCATCCTGATTTGGGCGCCAGGCAATGCCACCCGAGCATCCAGTCGAAACACTGTCTGCAAGCCACCCGCCCCGGTACTCGTCAAGGCTTTGCCTCCTACCGCAAAACGGCCGTCTCCGACACCGCTTCGCTTCTGCGCATAATTTAGCGCCGCCGCTGCGTCCCCTCCCGCCAGTACGCGCAGCACCTCTTCGGGCGCAGCGCTGGCATCAACACTCGACAGGCGCGACTCAACCGTCACCAAGCTCGCAATCCTAACATAGAGGCCATAATCCACTCCCAGCACCTGGAGCAAGTCCTCCGGAGACTGGAATCGCCCGCCACGCGTCCGGTATCGAGACCCCGCCGCCGCGTAGGCGTCATCTTCAGCGCCTTTTGGCATGGCAATGCCATCCGGATCCCGCCAGTCAATCACGCGCTGCGCCAACATCTGGGCTTGCTCGGGGGCAACACCCCCTCCATGCACGAACAGATCGGTCAGGAGGCTTTCCTGCGCGCCATTCAAGCTGATCAAGCCAGACACGGGGATAACGTCGACCTCAACGGGAATGCCTTCAATATCGAAGCCCAAGCGCTGAAAACGCTGGAATTGCTCGCGTTTCTCCAGAATCTGTCGAAGCGCGAGATTGGTGCCAGCATCACCCAAGGTGTCTGCAACGACCTGGTTTTGAAACGTGCCAAGCGCCCGTGTATGCCCTTTGACCAGCGACAGCATCCCGGCCGCTATCACCGTCAACGCGGCGACAACCCACAGCACCGCAATCAGTGCCATGCCACGCCCCCCCGACATCCCGCGAGAGCACATCATCAGCCGCCTCCCCCGATGACAATTCCTCCCGCGGTCGTCTCTGCGCTCCCCTCGGCGACGCCGACGACCAAGTCCGGGAAGGCCCCACCCAGGCCCTGCACACTCAGACGAATATGGCTCGGCAGTTTATCGGCCTCCGACCACTCGCTCAGCCATCCGTCCTCGCCTTCGCCGAGGTACTGGAACTGCAGTCCCTCTACGCCCTCGGCCAGATCAATCGCTTCCGCCGCAGCCCAGTCCGGCATAGCCTCCGGCTTCCCACGGAGCGGCAAATAACGCAACACCATCGCCGGGCCATTCTCCCGACGCTCAACTCCCAGGCGCAGATAAAACAACCCACCAACGCCATGCCGCGCGGGCATGCCCCCCATCCAAGCCAGCTCATTCTGCCCGCCAATCAGTGCGACCCGAGGCTTCTTGCCTTCCTGACCCGGGAGACGCGAACTTGAAACCCAGCCCATGATTTCGCGCAAGAATCCATCGAGTGTGCGTATTGTCTCGCCGCGCACAATACGGTTATCGATGCGACTTTCGGTCTGCGCAAAGCCGCGTAAGGCGGCCGAAAGGCCCAGCATGACCATGGAGAGCAGCATCAGCGCCACCAGCATTTCGATCAGCGTAAAGCCACGGTTTGGTGCTTGCTGACTCATGGCTTGAGCGTTCTCGTTGGACGCGACTCCGGCAGCACGCTGACGAGCTGAAAGCTTTGCTCGCGCAAGACACCACGCCATACAACCTCGACCATCACCCGATGCATCGCTGGATACTGGCCCGACGCAGAGCCTGGCAGCATTACGGTCGACTGGGCAGACCAACGCAGACCATCACGCTCGCCCGTCTCGTGCCAGCCTTCGGCTGGCACCGCACTGCGCTGCGCCAGAATCGATTCAGCCTGCAACACGGCCCGGGCACGCAGGTCAGCCCCCATGACCGCTTTCAGACTGCCACCGCTGATGCGATACAGCACCGTCAATGAGATGGCCATAATGGCCAGTGCCACCAGCACCTCAAGCAGGCTGAGACCACGTTGCCGCGCCAAACCCTTCCGTGCAGCCGTCATCACCCGAGCGGCTCCTGCGTCAAGCGGCCGAATAACCAGTCCACCCGCAGGCGAGCGCCCCCACCTCCCGCCCGCGCCAGTTCAAAGAACCCACCTGTGGAGCCCCCATCGGGATAAAACCTGATGCTGGCTGTTCCGCCTTCTTTCAGCTCAGCCCCCGCCACGGTTGCGCGGAGGGTGACATCCTCCGGAATCCTGTTTGTCGCCGCCCCCTCCAGCCCGCAGACTCGCTTGTCAAGGTCACAGCTGTAGCGGACCTCACGCCCACTCTCCGCCGCTTGCTGCCGCGCGAGCACCAGCCCGGCCATCACTTGTCGCACGCTGTTGCGATAGTCTGCCCCAGCCTTCAGTTTGCTGTAGATAGGCGAGCCCAAGCCGGCCAGCAGCCCCATTACGGCCAGAACCAGCAGCAATTCGATAAGCGTAAAGCCCGCCGAATGGTGGGCTTTACGCGGAAACGTGTCTGCCCGGAGGATCAACACAAGCTACTTCTTGTTGGTGATATCCGCATTTTCACCCTCGCCGCCCGGCGCACCATCGGCTCCCAGCGAGGTAATCTCCACTTCGCCACCGGCGGACAAAGCGTACTGGTAGGGCTTGTTCCAGGGATCTTGCGGCAATTGGCCCTTCATGTAGGGGCCGTTCCAGTTCTTGGCAGCAGATGGCTTGGTCATCAGCGCCTGCAGGCCTTCTTCGGTCGTCGGGTAGCTGCCGACGTCCAGCTTGTAAACGTCCAGTGTTTTAGTCAGTTCTTCAATCTGCAGCCGCGTCGTCTTTACCTTCGCCCCCCCAAACTGGTTCATCAGCCTCGGGCCGACCAGGCCTGCCAACAAAGCGAGAATGGCCAGGACGACGAGCAACTCCACCAAGGTGAAACCTCCCGCACGACGTGCTGCGCCAGACCGGTATCGCGTCATGCTCAAACCCTTTCTCAAAATGTGGCGGGATTATACCGCCAGGTCATTCACCGCCAGGATGCCCATCAGGATGGAGACGATCAGCGTCGCGATGATCATCCCCATCACCAGGATGAGCAAAGGCTCCAGCAGAGCCAGCCCGCGCTTGATCGCATTTTCGACATCCCGGTCGAATATCTTCGCCAGTTCGAGCAGCATCACATCCAGGCGGCCGGTTTCCTCACCGACCCGCACAAGGTTCAGAGCCAGCGGCTCGAACAGTCCGGTTTTCTGCATGGCGTCTGCAATCCGGCCGCCACCTTTCATGGCCGGCGAAATGGTCTCCAGACCCTGACGAAGCAGAAGATTGCTCATCGTATCGGTGGCGATTCGCAGCGCGGAGATGATAGGAACGCCGTTACCCAGAAGAGTTCCGAGCGAACGCGCAAAGCGCGTTATTTCGTACTTCAGCACAATGGCCCCTACAACCGGCAGACGGAGCGAAACGCCCTGCAGCCAACTTTTTCCAGCCGCAGAATCCGCAAACTTCGCCAACACGGCAGCCCCTGCCAGAAAGCCGCCCACCAGCACAAATCCGTGGCTGCGAAAGTAGCCGCCCGCATCCAGCACGATCTGCGTCGCCAAGGGCAACGCGTCCCCCATATCTCGGAACAGACTCTCGAATTGCGGCACGACAAACCCCAGCATCACCGCAATCGAGATCGCTGCCACGCCAACCAGGATTGCCGGATAGATCATTGCGGAGACAATGCTGTCACGCAGGGCCCGCATGCGTTCCAGATGCTCCACGAGGCGGCTTAGTACTTCCGAGAGTTGGCCGCCTGTTTCACCCGAGCGCACCATGTTGACGTAGAAATCGCCGACCAGCGCACGATAGGGCTCCAGCGCCCGGCTCAACGACGCACCCCCTTTGACGGCCTCCAGCAACTGTGCCAGCAACTCCGCAACCGATTGCTTGTGGCTCATGCCGATCAGCACCCGCAGGGCACGGTCCAGCGATAGTCCGGCGCGCAGCATGATCGCGAGTTCCGACGTAAACGCCAGAACATCCGCCTGAGTGGCTTTGCCCCCCGCGCTGCGCTTGCGCGTGCCACGCAAACGCGCCGCAAGGTTCTCGGCGCCCAGGACATCAATCGGAATCAGACCCTGCGCACGCAACTGTCGCGTGGCGGAATTGGCGTCTGCGGCATCTATTCGCCCCTCGATCAGGCGCCCCGCAGTGTCGGCCGCTCGATAGGAAAACTCAGCCATCGTGCTGATCCTGAGTGACGCGCAAGACTTCTTCCAGGCTGGTGACGCCAGCGACCACTTTGCGCAAACCATCTTCGTGGAGAGAGATCATGCCCTCACGTCGCGCAATATCGTGCAAGTCGGTCGCATCTGCGCCATCAATAATCGCCCGGTGCATTTTCTCGTTCAGCGTGAAGAGCTCGTGAATACCCGTTCGACCGGTGTAGCCGGTATTCCGACAGTGTGGGCAGCCTCGTGCCTCATAGATGGTCGGCGCCTTGTCCTTGCAGAAACGCTCCAGCCCGGTCCGTTTCAGATCTTCCGGCGTCAGCTCGGCAGGTGCCTTGCAAGCTTCGCACAGACGACGAACCAGGCGCTGAGCCAGCACGCCATTCACCGAAGAGGTGATCAGATATCGCTCAAGCCCCATGTCCTGCAGACGGATAATCGCCCCTGCTGCGGTGTTTGTATGCAATGTAGATAACACAAGATGGCCCGTGAGGGCTGACTGAACGGCGATCTGAGCAGTTTCGCCATCCCGCATTTCACCAATCATGATGATATCCGGGTCTTGTCGCAGAATCGAGCGCAAGGCGTGCGCAAAGCTCAGGCCAATCTGTGGATGGACCTGAATCTGGTTGATGGAGTCGAGCTGATATTCAACCGGATCCTCCACCGTCACGATCTTCAAGGCATCCGCATCCAGCTTCGAGAGCGCGGCATACAGCGTGGTGGTTTTGCCAGAGCCCGTCGGCCCGGTGACCAGCAAAATTCCGTGCGGGCGATTCAACAGCTCATTGAATTCCGCCAGCGTATCCGGGCTGAAGCCCATTTCTTCCAGTCCGAAACGCACACTGGACCGATCCAGCACGCGCATGACGACACTCTCGCCATGCACGGTCGGAACCGTCGACACCCGCAAATCGAGCTCGCGCCCCTTGACCCGCATCTTGATCCGACCGTCTTGAGGCAGGCGCCGCTCCGCTATGTTCAGGTGCGCCAGCAATTTGATGCGAGAGGTAACCGCCGCAGATAGCCGCCCGGCGATCGGCTCTGCCAACTGAATCACGCCATCGACCCGATACCGCACGTGCAGGCTGTCTTCAAAGGGCTCCAGGTGGATATCTGACGCCCGCAGGTCAATCACCTTGCCAATCAGCGCATTCACGAGGCGGATGACCGGCGCCTCGCTCGCCAGATCTTTCAAGTGTTCAACGAAGTCGCCCGCTTCGTTGAGATCATCTCCGTCTGTACCGGTATCCGCTTCAGGATCCAGGTCTTGCAGATAACGCTTGAAACCGGCTTCGATATCGGCCTCAAGCCCCAGCGAGGGCGACACTTTCAGTTTGGTAGCCAGATGCAGCGCCCGGCAGAGATACGGGTCTTGTGGAACCAGCATCACGACCGAGAGCACGCCGTCTGCCAGCCCGACCGGTAGCGCATGATTGTTCAGCAGAAAATCTACGGCCAGCCCCTCCAGCGTGGGGAAATCCAGCGGGAAATCTTCGGCCAGCAGCAAGGGGATACGCAACTGCTGGCTCAGCACACGCGCAACATCCACTTCCGAGACCACGCCCAGACGCACCAGCACCCGCCCCAGCAAGCCGCCCATCTCGCTTTGGGCCGCCAGTGCACGTTCAAGATCCCGGGTATTGAGTTTCCCCGCAGCGATCAACAATTCTCCGAGCGGCAGCTTGCGCGATTGCCCGGTCGCAGACTCAGTCATGTATTCCTCTCACTATCCGGCCAGACCATCCATGGCCCGTCTGGCTCACTGCCAGCTCACCTTGAAATCTTTCAGCTGAAGCCGCCACGTCGGCACGCTCCTGCAACTTGCGTCCGCATCGGCGCACATCACGGCCACGAAGTAGCCACTATTGCCGCGAATTTCATCGCGGTCGGGTGCGCGCGTCAGCACGTCGACGAAACGATGATCGCGCAGCACAAGTCCTTTGTCGTCATACACCGTGTACCGCAGACTCGCATCGTCCGCCTTCACGATAAAGCGATACCACTGCCCATCTTTCAAGCCGGGGCCGCAGTGATTCTCGCCAGCAGTCGCCTGCCCCCAAAGGCGCGTCACGCCAAGCAGGCGCCCCCAGGTTTCGGGTTGAACCAGTGGGAATGGGCCCGGGCATAGGTCCTCCACAGGCCAGCCTCCGGCTATCGAGCCTATCACGATCCCACGCCCCTGAAAGCGCTCGTTCCCACTGTGGACGCCCGGCGCAAAACCGGTGAGGCGCGATCGCAGGCCAATCGCGATGTGGTTCACGACTCCGGGGAAGAAATACCCTTCCGAACGCAGGCTGAAGCGGAGGACCTGCATGCGTCGCCCAGCCGGTCGGGCACTGCAATTGCGGAAATGGCCCACGCCATGGCCGGCATAGCCTTCCGGATTCGCAGCCAAGGTTCTCGTCTCGGCGCCATAGCGTTCGACGCGCCGCGGTGGACGAGCCTCAGCGCTGGGGCCAAAGAATACGATTTCATCCGGAATCGCCTGGCATTGTTCGACCTCGTCCAGCGAAGCCCGCGCAGCGCCCGCGCAAAATCCCACGGCTAGGCTGAGCGCTCCCCGAACAACTATCAAACTCGCCCTCATCGCTGCACCACCACGACACCCATGTGGAAATAGTCCTGACGCGCGACATCGTGAAAACCTCTGGCGAGAAGGCGCTCACGCACCGCCTCGGTCATTCCGCGTAGCGCAACGTGATCAAACAAGAACACCTTCTTGCCGGGCGGCACCTGTGCCGCACGACTCGTATCGATTTGCTCCGCGTTAACGAGCCCCTCAAGGTAGGCCTCGTAATCGGCACCAAGCGCTGGAATCAGGTAATGGACGTACAGCATCCGGTTGGTCCGCCACATCCCGACCACCCGGTCACCGGGCGCAAAGTGCTGGGTGATGAATACCGCCGCTTCGCGGTACTGATCCTTGCTGAGCAGAGGACGCTGAAGCCAGTGCTGGATACCCAGGATGAGCACACTGCCAAATATCACGGCACAGATGCCCTGCAAATGCGGCCGCAAACGACCTGCCACAAGGGATAGCAGCAGGAGTACGCCGGGTAAAGCGAGCAGGAGGTAGCGTGGATGAAAAAACTCCATCCCGCGCGTCGCCACCCCCAGCACCACAATGAATGGGAGCACCACGACAGTCAGCCAGACCGGCTCAGGCACACTCGGCGCAGGACGGCCACCGGACAAGGAGCACCATACACGCCAAGCCGCCCAAGGGAACGCCAGCACCACCAGCCACATCCAGCCACCCAAGCCGGGAATCACCATACGCCCAGTCTCTTTCACCGCACGCAACAGTGACAGCAGCATCGTTGTATCGTGCGACACGGGGGAACCCAGCTTGAAGAGAATGCCATCGAGCCCCCAGATCAGATACAAGGCAACCGGCGCAAATGGTGCGCTCAATACGACCAGGCGCAGCCTATGCCCGGCACGTGCCGCCGCCAAACCGTATAGCGTGACCAGCAGTCCACAGTAGGGGATGGCATAGTAGTGCGTCATCATGGCTGCCGACATCGCGGCAAGTTGCAGCCAGGAAGGCTGAAGCGGCTTCTCGTCCCGCCTTGCACGCGCAAGATCACGCAGCAGCAGCACCGTCACCAGTCCGACCAGAAAACTGGCGAGCGCATAGGCACGTGCCTCCTGGCTATATTCGATCAAGGCACTGTTGCAGGCCGCCGCAAAGGCAAAATAGATGCGTGCCAGCGGCGGCGACCCGCGCGGCAAGGCACCTGCGAGCGCGATCAGGCCCAGCCCGAATACCACACTCAGCGCGCGAACAGCTGCGTCGGCCCCGCCCAATACCCTCGTCCAGCCTGCCAACAGAATTTCATACAGCGGGGGCGCCGTATCGGCCTGTTTCCATGACCAGAAGTGGTCCGGAATATCGAGATCCGCCAGTGCTTTATGCTGGGGAACGGCGTCGGGCGAACCCGCGTGCATCGCAATCCCGACGCTGAAGAGTTCGTCAGACCACAGACTCTCGCGGTCCAGCCCCTGCCATCGCAAGGCAGCGCCAGCCAACAGCGCACATACGATGCCGGCAAGCACGAATACCCGCGTGGGTTTCAGTTTTCCCGCGTTCTTCAAAAAAGGGGCTTCGATCAAAGTGTAACTCGCGCTGGCAATCAGTAGCAGTGCGATCACGACCACGCAGAACAGCACTGAGCGCAAACCTAGCACCGGAACCCGCTGCCCTGCCCACAAGGCAGCAAAGATCAACGGCACGTGAAACAGGTAGATGCTGTAGCTGATTTTGCCCAGATACGCGAGGCCGGAAATGCGCAAAAGCCGCTCGGCAAGGCCCTGCCGTGGCAACAGCACAAATACCAGCAGCCCGGTGCCGAATGCGATCGCAAGGCCGCTGCGCCAGAACACCGCCGCTCCCCAAACCTCCCAACACTGCTCCCGCAAGGGCAATACATACGCAAAAAGGGATGCTGTCACCAACGTGACCATTGCGGTCAGCACGATTCTCACCGACACGCCCGACATGCGCGCAAGAACCTCCGGATGGTGGTGTTGCACGGCGGCCAGCACCATGCCGGCGGCAAAGGTATCGAGCGCACCCGGGAGCTGCGTGGCCCAGAAATAGCGTACCCATGGATCGTGAGGCGCGAGCATGAACACCCCGGCGCGCCAGAGCCATGCGCATACGACAAAACCGCCAATCACCCACATCAGCGCATTTCTTGCGCGCAAGGCCGGCGCAGCAAGCAGCATCAGCACATAAAAAGACATCTCGACGCCCAAGGTCCAGTAGACGCCATTCAAGCTGCCGTGGCTCGCTGCACTCAGATTGTGGGTAAAACTCGCATGGCGCAGCAGATCCTCCGCCAATGCTGGGGTAAAGAAGCCAGCGCCCGCGGCCTGCGCGCCATACAAGCCCACGAGCACAAGAATGATTGAAGCATAATAAGCTGGCACGATCCGCCGGGCGCGATGAATGCAGAACTCACGCGCAGACCACCGAACAGGTCGCAATACGGCTCCAAGAATGAAGTACCCGCTCAGCACATAAAAGAGGTCGACGCCGAACATACCCAGCGGCGCGAGACGGGCGAGCAGCGGGAAGTTCTGGAAGACCCCTGCCAGCGCATGAAGATGCAGCCCGACAACAACCAGTGCCGCCAGCGCCCGCAGCGCATCCAGCGCCGCGACATGGCTGCCGCCTGAATCGCCCGCCCTCATGTCTGAATGTCAGCCTCGTGTACCGCGCGCACCACGTAGCGCGGCCGCTGCTTGGTTTCCAGATAAATGCGGCCGATGTATTCGCCCAACACGCCGACACTGAGGAGTTGCAAGCTCCCCATGAAGAGAACGGTGACAATCATCCAGGCGTAACCGGGCACAGCGACGCCACGTACAAGGGTGTAGAGCACAATCCAGCTGCCATAGGCAAAACTCAGCAATGCCCCCACCAACCCCACATAGGTCCAGATCTTCAGCGGCGCGATGCTGAAGCTTGTAATCCCTTCGAGTGCAAAGTTCCAGAGTTTCCAGCCGGAGAACTTGCTCTCCCCGGCTGCCCGAGGCTTGCGTGTGTACTCGATCTCTACGGTACGAAACCCAACCCAGGCGAACAAGCCTTTCATGAAGCGTTGCCGTTCCGGTAGCTTCTTGAGCACCTCGACCACGCAGCGATCCATCAGTCGGAAGTCACCGACGTTCTGCGGGATCTTTACGTCCGACAACTCGTTGTGCAAACGGTAGAACCACTCGGCGGTCTTGCGTTTGATCCAACTGTCCGCACGCCGGTCAGCACGGCGTGCAACCACCACTTCGGCCCCTGCGAGCCACTTCTCGATCAAGGCAGGAATCAGTTCGGGCGGATCCTGCAGATCAGCATCGATGGGAACCACCGCATCCCCACGTGCGTGATCGATCCCGGCTGTCAGCGCCGCCTCCTTGCCGAAATTTCGTGACAGTTCCAGCACCCGGATACGCGGTTCGCGCTGTGCGGCGGCCAGCAGTCTGGTGAGGGTGTCGTCACGGCTGCCATCGTCGACACAGACAAACTCGAACGTCAGCCCAGCGATCGTATCGACCACAGCCGTTATGTGTGCGAAGTAGAGCTCGACCCCCTCCGACTCATTGAAGAATGGAGCGACGATCGACACCAGACGCGGCCGGCCCTGTTCCTTGGAATAGTCCACCTCTCCCCCCGATCAGCAGTCGCCAGGCCGCAAGAATACGAACATGCGCAGCAACAGATAGGTCACGATTACGTAGCACGCTATGGCAAGCACCTGGGCCACATACGCACCAATGTTCAAGGCCAGACTTTGCTGCAAAACGAAGCGGTTCACGCCGTACCCGAGCAAGACCACAGGCAAATAACGCACGAAACTGCTCACCAGCTGGCCAGCGTCGCGAAACGACCAATGGCGGTGCGTCATGAAGGTCACTGGCACCAGCAGCACGAACGCCAGCCAGTTTGCCGTGACCGGACTGAAAACCTGCTGCAGCGCAAATATGACCGCCAACCCCAACACCGTGTTGGCGCTGCCAATCGCAACGAACCGGAGAAACGTGCGATCAAGCATCACTCGCCTGCTTCTTGCGCAACACATAGCACTGCGTCCACAGCAGCTCACGGACAACGATCAAGTGGCGCAGCCCGCCCTCCAGCCAACGTGCGAGATCACGACCAACAGTACCGCCGAATTCCGCAACGCCCGGGAGATAGAGGCCACAGTCGTGCTGCTCCAGTACTTCAAAACCCGCATTCTGAATCTGGTTCAGCAAGGCTGTACGGGTCAGGCGGTTGATATGCCCCAGATCTTCAACGTGTTCGGCGTAGAGTTTGCGAACGAGCCCGCGTACCAGCGGAAACACCAGCAAGCGGGCGAAAAGCTCAGCCGTACTGAAGGCATGCGGCGTGGTGAGAATCAGGACGCCACCGGGACGCAGCGCACCCGCGATGTTCGAAAGTGCTGTTTGCGACTCAGGCAAATGCTCAATCACTTCAGAGCACACCGCTACGTCGTACGACGGCCTAAGCGAGAGGCTCGTGACATCATCAACGCGGGCTTCAACGTTCTCAAGACCCGCGACGGCCGCGACAAAATCCGGGTTGATGTCAATCGCCAGCACCGGCCCAAGCTTCGCCATCTCGGCGGTGTAGATTCCGCATCCGATGCCGACCTCCAGAAACCGTGTCCCCCTGCGCCGGGCGTAGCGCTGGATCGCCGCCATCACCCATGCCCGTCGCACGCCGTGCAGCCAGCGACGGCTGGGGTTTGCTGACTCGTAAAGATTGGCCTGAAACGCGATATCGCCCTGACCCGGCTTGCGTGCTTCCATTCATTCCCTTTTACAGCATAAAGACGTAAGCCCCGGCAAAACCCCGGAGAACCAACGGCGTCTAGATATCCATCCGGTTGAAAACCATTCTTGGCAGATGACGAATGACGAGCATGATCAGCCGCCATTTTGCGGGGGCGTAAACCACCGCAGACCCCCTCGCCATCCCGGAGACAATTGCGCTAGCCACGTTGCCGGGATCTGCGAGCTTCATACCCTTGGCCTTGAGGTGCGCTGTCATGGGCGTGTCGGTGGGCCCAGGTTTGACTAGCACCGCGCGCACAGCACTAGCAGCAAAGCGATGCTGCAATCCCTCCATGTACCGATCAACCAAGCCTTTCGCGGCGCCGTACACGTAATTGGACTTTCGTCCCCGGTCGCCTGCAACCGAGCCGATCAACCCCAGGGTCCCCTTTCCGGCCACAGCGAAGTGCCCGGCAAACGCTTCCGCAAACAGCACCGGGGATAAGGCGTTGATCGCCAGCGCATCGCGACAGGCCACGAGTTCCTTCTCACACGACCCCTGGTCCGGTAGAGAACCGTGCGCGATCAAGACTGAATCAATCCCTCCCTCGCTCCGCTGGACGACGTCCTCAGCAAGACTGGAAATGGCACTGGCATCCATAAAATCCACCGTCAGCACCCGAATGACGACGGCAGGATTGCGAACGCGCAAGTCGGCCGCCTGGCGCTCGAGACGCGCAAGATCACGCCCAACCAGGGTCAGTTCCGCCGCGTCACTCACCCACAAGCGCGCGCACTGCTCGGCAATGGCTGAAGTTGCTCCGATGATCACCCGCTTTTTTCGCATTGCCCACTATCTCTCTTAATTTGTTTCACACGCCCATCAAGCGGCGGGATAACCCCGAACTGATCCCGGGGTCTTTGTACTGCAAGAACTCTTGCACACGCGGATAACCTGCTTCGAACACCTCACGCGGCATTCGTGCGTCTTTGGCTAGATAGATACGCCCACCCGCTTCCTGAACGATGGCGTCGAGACGGGCAAACAACTTGTGCGAACGCGCACCCCGATTCGGGAAGTCCAGCGCCAGCGTCACACCTGGTCGTGGGAAGCTCATCATACCCAGCGCTTCACGATGGCCAAAGGTTTTCAACACGGCCAGGAACGACCCCTCTCCTGACCGGGAGATTTCGCGCAACATTGCAGAAACCGCCTCGCGCCCGCTTTCGCGCGGCACGACGCTCTGATACTGGAAGAAGCCGCGCGGCCCGTACATGCGGTTCCACTCAAGAATATTGTCCAGCGGATAAAAGAAGGGCTCGTAGTGCACCACGCTACGACCACTCCGCCACTTCTGCAGACTGAAGTACGCCGTATTGAAGGGACGCAGCGAGAGCTTGTTGACCATCGAAAACGGTGGGTCAAATGGTACTCGCAGATTGCGAGAAGCCGGCAGTGGGCGGTCCATCTTCGGGGCGTGATTGCCACGCATGAAAATGCCGCGTCCACGGCCCCCGCACATGCAATCAATCCACGAGACGGTGTGCTCCCACGCCGCTTCGGAGCCGTCAGCCAGTTCAAAGAATTCGTTCAGGTTCCCATACGGGACATTTTCGGCCTCAATCCAAGGGCCGGCGACCGGGCGCAACTGCAGTGTCGCCTCAACAATCAAGCCGGTCAGCCCCAATCCGCCAACGCTTGCGGCAAACCAGTCCGGTCGCAAATCCGGGCCACAATCGATCAGTTCTCCGTCGGTACGCAAAAGGCGAAGCTGCCGCACCTGATCACCGAAAGATCCGAGCACATGGTGATTCTTGCCATGCACATCGTTGGCGATTGCCCCACCGACGGTAACCAACTGCGTCCCGGGGGTGACCGGTAAAATCCAGCCGCGCGGAATCATGAGACGCTGAATGTCGCGCAGCAACACCCCAGCCTCACAACGCAGCAGCCCTGTCTGTTCGTCGAAAGCAATGTAACGATCCAGACCACAGGTGTTCCACAGCAATCCATCGGGGTTCAGGCAGACGTCGCCGTAGCTGCGCGCCATGCCCTGCGCCAGCCCTTTTAGGGGCGCGCCACAGATCACATCGCGCAGGGCCTCCCGATCACTCAGGTACTGCACCGTGTGCGGGAACGCCCCCAGCTTGCCCCATGCGCTCAGCATCACCATCTGATCGCTCCCATCGCCAGGGTCACTGCGAAGGCAAGACCCGCCAACAGGCTCGTCCTGTCTTTGACAGCAAAGATAACGGGGTCATCGTGCATCTCGCCACGGTGCGCCTGCAGCCACACCCAGCTGATCCAGAACACCAGAACAGGCACTGTCCCCCAGACCCACTGCGGAGAGGGATAGAGCCGCAATACTGCATCGCTGTTCAGATACAGCGCCAGGACAAGTGCGGACGCAAACCCGGAGGCCACGCCAAGCGCCTGCACTACGGGCGCATCGGACGTGTAGTACCCCCGCCCGTGTACCTTCTCGCTCCCTTGTTTGAACTGCACTTGCAACTCGGCAAAGCGTTTGACGAAAGACAGCGACAGGAATAGAAAAACCGAGAACGCCAGTAGCCAGAGCGAAATGGGCAGCAAGGCAGCAGCCCCCCCGGCAACAATGCGCAAGGTGTACAGGATCGCCAAGGTGAGACAGTCAATCAGCACGACACGCTTCAGCCCCAGCGAATAGGCGCAGGTGAGGACGAAATACACGAGGAGCAAGAGCAGAAAACCTGTGCCGACGCTTGCCGCCAATGCCATGCTGACCCCGCACAGTAGGGGCGCCAGCAATACCCCCCACCACACTGGCACCAGCCCTGCCGCAAAGGGTCGCCGACGCTTGCGCGGGTGGAGTCGGTCGCTCTCCAGGTCGAGCAAGTCATTAGCAATGTACACGGACGACGCGCACAGACTGAAGGCCAGAAACGCCCACAGCAGATTTTGCCAGGCGCCGAAATCAGCCAACTGGTGAGCGGCTAAAAGGGGAACAAACAACAGCCCATTTTTCATCCACTGGTGTACGCGCAGCATCCGGAACCAGACCCCCGCCCCCACCGCCGCGGGCGGAAATAATTGCTCAAGCTCACAGATCGCCTTCGCCTGTCGCTCCACCGTCGAATTGCCATTGACGACCACCGCACGCCGGGCCCGCTGCCAGACTGCCAGATCTGCCGTCGCGTTCCCGGCATAATCGAAGCCCTTCTCGCCGAAGCGGGAGACCAATGCTTCCGCCTTGTTGGCCCCGGCCAGGTTAGTCTCGCCGTCGCTGGCCATGACCTCATCGAAGACATCCAGGTGCTCAGCAATGGCTGTTGCCAGGCGAAGGTCAGACGCCGTACACAGGATGAGTCGTCGCCCGGCATGACGCTGGGTCCGCAACCACGCGAGAAACCCCTCGTTATAGGGAAGCGCCGTGACATCTACGCTCACCCGCTCGGCAATGAGACGTTTCATTACGGCTTTGCCGCGCACCAACCAAGCGGGAATGCGCAATACGGCAAGGGATGCTCACGGACCATGCCCAACGCGGTCTCGTGCAACATATCGGTGTGAATCAGGGTGCCATCCAGATCCACGCACAAGGGCAAATTCATGTTGTTCTTCTCACTCAAAGCACGTCCGCTCCCGCCGCTTGTCCGGCCATCACCGTCGATTTTCTGGCGACGCTGAGCAAAGCCACCTAACCCAATGCGATACCCAGCCAGAGCGTGACGAGGCGTGTTGCGATGGCGATCGCCACCGCCTGCGTGTGTGCCACCCCGATGGTGGCAAGCTGCCAGACCAAAGCGGCTTCCATCGCACCCAACCCGCCAGGGACCATGCTTGCTGCACCAAACAAGGTCGCGTTGGCAAAAAAACTCACCCCTTGTGCAAGCCCGAGTGGTACCCCGACTTGCATGCAGAGCGCGACGAATACACCTGCCTGAATTCCGTAGGCGAACAAGGCCGTCAGTGCAAAAGCGAGCATGCGCGGCACCGTCCACAGGCGTGCCCAGGTATTCAACACGTCTCGAACCCAGCGCCACGGCAGCCGCGGCAGCCGCTGTTCAAGCCACGCCCACAAGCCGTTTGCGGCAGCGCCGCGCAGCAATTGGCGCAGCATCAAGCTTCCCCCGACCACCGTCAATACGGCCAGCACGATGCCCCAGGACAGTTTTCCCCCCGCAGCACTGGCCAGCACAGCAAGCACGCAAACGCCGATAACATCCGACAAACGATCCGCCAGAAAGGTGGCAAAGCTGTGCTTGGCCGGCACACCATCCCGAAGAAGAAGCAGTGAGCGCACCGTTTCACCGATCTTGCCGGGCGATGTCGTCAAAGCCAGGCCAGCAAGATAAACGCCGAAGCTGCGCAAAGGAGGCACGCGATGCCCCAGGCTCACCAGGCAATATTGCCAGCGCAGGAAGCGCAGAAGATAGGCGCTCGACGCGGCCACCGCGGCACTACAGATCAACGCCACGCCAATGTGCTGCCAGCTTGACAACACTTGCCCCCAGCCGCTCCAGATCATCCCCGCGAGATACAGCGCAACACCCGCAGCGATAAACGCAATCAGTCCTCGCACCCAGGCCGGGTGAGTCAGGTCGAAGGTCGAATGGGCCCTCACGCCAGGCGCCTAGCGAAAAGTTGCCAGACGATGGCCAGCATAGCTGGTCAGCACCGGCACCAGCACGCCAACGAGGTGGGCAATCGCTTCGCCATGGCGTACCACGCCCAAGGCCGGCAACACCCAGCGTGCCAGCACCACACTGATCACCAGTGTCTGCAACACGGCCAACAGATTGACGGCAACGAACTTGGCCACCTGCGGCGCCAGCGCCTTGCCTGTCGCATCAAAGACGTACGCCCGCATCAATAGAAAAGCGACTGTCATCCCGACCAGATAGGCCAGAACGATAGACAGCTCGTAGCCCAACCACAGGCTGAAGAGAAAGCGGGAACCGTAATTGCAGGCTGCGGCAAAGCCGCCCGCCGCCAGAAAGCGCACAAACTGGTAGTTAAGCGCCACGCTCGCATCAGGCATTGCCGCCCCCGTGCCAGACTGGCAGCTTGGCCCCGAGAGCCATGCTCTCGCAGATGGAACGATCTTCGGGGTAATAGTGCGAGGTATCCGCCATGAACAAACCGGCCACCTTGCTCTGCATGGGGGGCAGGGCCGCAAAGAAATCCGGGGTGCAGACCGTCTGAGCGAACTCGTATCGATGGGCGGCACTCGCGATAACGTCATCAGTCGAGAATGTCGGCCGGATCAGCTGCATGTACCGTAGCGTCTCATCGATAAAAGTCTGCGGATCCCGCGCGTACTTGGGATGGCTCTGCGGCATGTAGTACGGCGCGTAAACAATTGAGGATTCTCCATCCAGCGGATTGAGGTTGGAGTACTCGATCAAGCCCGGAATCTCAATGCGTGGATCGTTGATGTTCAACCAGAAATTGTGGGTGAAAGGCTTCTTCAACTTGAGCAAGACGCAGATCACGCCCACATTTTTGATCGCTGCGATCTTGGTGGCCTCGTCTTCCGGAAGACCAGGGAGCATCCGCGACAGATAGGGCAGCGGAATGGTGGAGACAACCGTATCAAAACGCTGCAGCTGGCCTCTGACCTGTACACCGAAATCCTTGCGCCCTGGGCCTCCTGTGGGATGGCCACCGACTCCAACAGGCGCGTTGAGAACGATCTCCCCGCCCATTGCACGAATGCGCTCTGCAAGTACCTCCAGCAGAACTTCCGAGCCCCCTTCGAGGTAGCCCATACGCTCTTCGAATACGCTCTTGCGCGAAAGCGCAACGCGTTTGATCCGTGTACCGAGCCAGGCGGCAGACAAGCTGTCCTGATACTCGTAGAACTTGTAGTGAAACAGTGGCTTCCACAACACGTCAAACGCCGCCTCGCCAATCCCGCGTTTGAGCCAGTCACTTGACGAGATTTTGTCCAGCGCACACCAGTCTTTCACCCCTTTGGCTGACATCACCTGCAGCCCATAACGGAACTTCTGCACCAGCGACAGCCCAGGGAACTTCAGCAAGGCAACCGGATTTCCCCAATCATGCAAGACACCGTTGTAATAAAAACCCATGCGTGTCGACGTCCATTTTAGACGCGACGTCAAGCCAAGCTCATCAAGATACGCAAACAGCGGTGTGTCCGGACCACAGACAAAGTGGTAGTACCGCTCGATGCGCGTGCAGGCAAAATCGAACGCTGCCGACATGCCGCCGATCCGGTCATCCGCCTCAAAAATCGTGACTTTGTCGCCCGCCTTGGCAAGCTCATACGCAACGGCCAAGCCCATGGGGCCCGCGCCAATGACAGCAACCTGACGCCCACTCATTGCGCGCGCTCCACCACATAATGCGAATATTTCGGGTCGCAGAAGGTTTCCTGCAGCGCCGCCTTGAACGACATGGGGCGGAACCCGAATGTCGCCTCGATATCCACTCCCGTGAAATCATCGCCCGCCGTCAGCGCCTTCGAGTTGATCCGCTGTAAAGGGGAGGACGATCACTGAACAGGCGTAAATTTTCAGGAGCACATAAAACAAACCATAGGGAATGCAGAGGATTGGCGTACGCAGCTGCTTCACTGCCCGAATCTCGCGAATGATGTCGATGTAATCAACGCGATCCTGGCCGACAAGATCATAGGTTTGCCCGACCGGGCGATTTTTCAGGCACCAGATGATCGCGCGGCAGAAGTCCCGGTTATATAGCGGTTGCCGCATATAACGCCCGTGCCCGGGAATCGGAAAAAACGGCACTTTTTCCATGAATCGCGCCAGCCAGCCAAAGTGCTTGGGGTCAAACCAGCCAAACATGAGGGTTGGCCGCAATACGGCACCCGGCAGGCCGCAGGCCCGGAACATCTCCTCCTGCAGTTTCTTGGTATCGGTGTAGTCGTCGTCGGCGACAGAGTTGACCACCGAAGAGCTGATATGCACCACGTACGCGACGTTTGCTGCTTTCGCAGCCGCCAGCACCCGCTCGGTGGCGATCAGGTTGTTGCGATCAAACAGCTCACGCGTCTTGCCGGTAATCTGGGCATGCAGCATCACCAGGGCATCAGCCCCGACGAAGGCCTGCTCCCAGTCTCCCGGCTCTGCGAGATCCGCACAGATCGCCGTGACATTCGGGCTGAGCTGGGTCAGCAGAGCAAGATTGCTCGCTTGCTTTGTCAATGACGACGAGCTCGGTAAAGCCCTCCTGCTGCAACAGCAGCGTCAAAAGTTCTAGCAAGCCAGCCCGGCCGCGCCGGTCACAACAACTTTTGTCATCTGTTCTCTACTCAAGAGCCGCCCTAACGGCCATCTGCGCAATCATTGCATCAATAACGCCTGCCGATACTCACAAGTCAGGCCTGTCGCTCGAGACGGAACTGCCGCGAGTGAACGGGCGGGGAGCAAGATTATAAAGGGGAGGACGCCAGATAGATCGTTTGGAATTGAGTTCGCGGCCGCCACCGGTCGAATTGCTGGCCAGAGGCTCGCACAAGCCCATACTCCTACGCCGCAGATCCACAAAGTTCGGCAGTCGAGGCTCCAGAATGGATACGTGTGGCTCGTTTCCGGTAAAATTACTAAAGAGCTAAAGGTGGCTTGGTTTTGAGTACTTCTTGGCCTACGCTTCTCAAACAAATCTCGAACCGAGCCCAAGTGACTGCGTTTTGACGGGATCAAGGTGCATATGCAGCGCCAGCTGTTCCTACAGAATCTATTGGACGGTTTTATAGCATGGTCTTTGCCAGCATCGAGTTCCTGTTCCTATTCCTGCCGCTTTTTTCTGATCGCGCAGTCTGTCGTACCAAAGACCAACCTTGTGCTGATGCTGTTCAGTCTGGTGTTCTACTGGATCGGAGAGGGCTGGTTTTGCGCCGTTGTCACACTCTCCGTTCTGGTTAACTACTATCTCGCGATTTTAATCGACCAACAACAAACACACGCAGCGCGAACTCGCCCTCGGCTGTAGTCTGGTCATTAACGTAATCCCCTTGGTGTATTTCAAGTACACCGCTTTCTTGCTGGTCGACGTGTTTGGGTTGACGCGCTCGCCTTGGATGGCGGGTATCCACCTCCCGCTCGGGATTTCGTTTTTCACGTTTCCGCGATCTCTACCTCATCGACGTTTACCGGCGGGATGCCCCACGGCAGAGCGGTCTGCCCAATCTCGCTGTCTACATGCTGATGTTCCCGCAACTGATTGCCGGCCCCATTCTGCGTTTTCATACCGTTGCCGATCAGCTGCGCCAACGCGTCATCAGTCGACATCACATCTTCTACGGACTTGCGCTCCTCATAGTCGGCCTCGGACAGAAGATCTTGCTCGCCGATACGCTCGCAGGCATTTGCGACCCGCTTTTCGCCCGATGGGAGACATTGTCTGCGGCAACCGCCTGACTCGGGGCAACGAGGCTACACACTCCAGATATATTTCGATTTCTGCGGCTACTCCAACATGGCGATCGGCCTGGGCTGGATGACCGGCTTTCGCTACCCGCAGAATTTCAACTATCCCTACATCGCCAACTCGATTACGGATTTCTGGCAGCGTTGGCACATGAGCCTGTCCCGCTGGTTCCGTGACTACCTGTACATACCGATGGGCGGCAACCGGCTCGGCAACTTGATCACCTACAGGAACCTCTTTGTCGTCTTCATACTCTGTGGCTTATGGCATGGCGCCGCTTGGACATTCCTGATCTGGGGCGTTTATCACGGCGTCTTTCTCGTGCTTGAACGCATGGGTTTATCCGCTCTACTTGAAAAACTTCCCCGGCTGCTTCGTCATGCCTACACATTGATCGTGGTTATCGTTGGATGGGTGTTTTTTCGCTCGGAGTCTTTACCTCAAAGCCTGACGCTACTGGGAAAGATGTTCCTGCTGGACGGGACGCCTGATGCCCCGCCCTGCCGGCTCTCAGCAACGTCGGGCTGGTCACGATCGTTGCAGCCCTCATCCTGTCCGTGCCGTTTATCGCCCGGCTCCTGGCTTACATGCGGCGCTGCCGACGGCGACTCTGACGCTCGAACCGCGCCCGCTGCGCACACGCCTTTGCGCTGGCCTGGCCTGATGCCCGTCGCGGCTGGCCTTCATGAAGATCATGACGAAGTGCCCCTAGCCCGTTCATCTATTTCCGATTCTGACAGTCAATGGTCCATCTATCTGTACGTAGCCGGGGTGCGCTGGTCTTGATCTCACTCTTGCTCCTCATCCCGGTCGTGGGCATGCGCCTGCAGCCGCGCAGTACCCTTGAGCAGTTTCACAATCGGCAACTTGCGCCGCCCCCCACCCGCGCGCTGATCGCGACGGATCCCGCGCGCTACTTCAGAGAGCGCAAGTCCTGGCTCGCCGATCGCGCCTATCCAATCATTGAAGCCACCTACTGGCACAAGTGGACGCTGTACACCGTGTTTGCGACCGCCCCCGAACCGCGCGTCACGCTCGGGCGCAATCAATTCGTGTTTTTGAACGGCGGCTCGAACGCCGGGGTTAACGAATTATTCGAGTCTGCGTGCATTCAGGGCCACGCACCGGCTTTGGTCGCTCAGCTTGGCGCGAGATCAAAAGCTCTGGCAAGTGCACGCAGCGGACCGCCTTCAATCGATGCCGTGATCGTTCCCCACACTCGCGACCGTCTCCCCGGAGAATCTACCGCTGAACGTACCTGCAAGATACAGAAATGCATGCCAACAAGTTGCAGAAGGAAATTCCCAGCTGCAGCGTCTGGCGTCACTTCATCCTGCGCGGCTCGTATACCCCTTGTCCGCGATGCGTGCCAGGCGAGCCGATCCGGGTTTTTATCCGAGGGCCAACTGGCACGCACTGGGTTTAAGTCTGATTACCGTGCGGGACGAGTACTTGAAACGTCTTGGCTACCTGCAGCGGCCGACAGATGAAAAGATAGTCCTCGCACAAACTCACTCAGAGATCCTCAGCACATACCGCTTGGCGAAGACACAACCGCAATACCTGGTGAGCAATTCCAATGTTAGTCGCGCCACAGAATACGAACGCTTGCTCGCGAGACCCGTACAGACCGCTGGCGGTCAGGCAGGGGACGTGCTGGTCTACCAGAACACCAGACCACTGATTCACCAGACTTTGCTGATGTTTTCTGACTCATTTGGCATCGCCAGCGGCCCGATCTTTGCGGGCGCCTACACGACGGTCATTCAGGTCAACACCAACAATATGAACAATCGACAGATCGACAGGCTGGTTTCGGAGATAGCGGCGCTTCACCCCGTTGACCGCATCGCGCTTCTTGTCCAGGAAGGAAACGTGCCTCGTGTCATCGACTGGCTGCAGGCCATAGATCACTCGACAGCGCTGCACAGCGCGAATGTCTCGCAAGGATCGACGTCGTCAGATTCGCGTACTCAGGAGAAGCTTCGGCCATGAAAGCAGCCCCACAAGAACAGCCGAAGCGCGTTTCCATCGCGGGACTCACCCTGCTTGCTCTTGGCGCAATCGCCTTTGTCCTGCTCAACAATCTCTGGCCCTACAGCACACCATCCCGCGCGTTAGATGGCTCCTGGGCCTACGTACTGCATGCGCTCGCGGGGAAGGCGCATTTTGGCTCTGAACTGGTGTTTACCTACGGCCCGCTTGGCTTTCTGATCGCCCATGGCGACACGCCGGACACTTACCTCTGGCGGCTGGTATTCGGTGGGCTATTACTCTTGGGCGTCTATTGGCAGATGTTTCTGCTGCGCTTCCGCGGACCCGGTGCGCCAACGCTGACCGTCCGGGACGCCGTGTTCTTCCTGGTCTTTGCGCCCCTTGCCGTGACCTACGCTTTCTGCGGCAGGATTCTGTTTCCGGACGGCGCTACAAGCCTGATGCTTGCCCTCTGCATGGTCAATCTGGTCAGACTGGATGCGACGGAACATCGAACCGCCCGCTTGTTCATCGCCGCAACCCTGGCGACGCTCGCGCTCGTGAAGGGCACCCTGATCGCCATCATTGCTCCGTTCATGATCCTGATGGTCATCCGTCGTGCCTGTTTCAGAAGAGGGAGCTGGGACGCCCCGATCGCCGCCCTGGCGTTCTTTCTGGCGCTATGGCTGGCCACTGGCAACCACCTGGTCGACCTGCCAAGTTTTCTGTGGGCGATGAAAGAGATATCCAGTGGCTTTACGACGGGCATGCAGGCCGATGGCGCACTGCACCGCCAGACACGCATGGCTTTCCTCGCCCTGTCCGTGCTGCTTGCGCTGCGATACGCGGACTCGGCTGGGCCGAGCAAAAGTG
Organism: Uliginosibacterium sp.; assembly: GCA_016718265.1. Taxonomy (GTDB): domain Bacteria; phylum Pseudomonadota; class Gammaproteobacteria; order Burkholderiales; family Rhodocyclaceae; genus Uliginosibacterium. Next base: position 130,938 of record JADKDZ010000012.1, read on the forward strand.
ATCGGGCGATCGTCGGCTTCGTATTCTTGGTGCTCGGCCTCATGCTGACCAAGCATGGGACGGACCGCTTCGACGGACACGTTTTCAGCCCAACGTTCACCCTGTTTGCACTGAGCCTAATGAGTTTCATCGCTGCACGCACGTCCCGGCGCGCGGCGTTGCTGAGCGTTGCCGCTGTCTTGGTCAGCGTAATCACCCTCAACTACGCCCTGAAGTCCCAGGTCCCGGACATGTCTGCACAGGAACGCAGACTCTGGATCGCCCGAGGCGGCGACGTTATCTCCCAATCACGAGAACAACTAAGGCTGGCGGGAAAACTGCGCAATATACAGGAGGAACAGAAGACCCCTTTGACAGTGTCGTGGCAGATCTTGGCAAGGGCTTGCCGGATGTCCCTCCGTCTACAAACTGTCGACATCTACTCCTACAAGCAAGGCGCGGTGTTAGCCCGAAAAGTTCAACTACCACCCTCGCCCCCGTATTTCAGAGTTACTCGGTCACCTTGGCTGGCAAAACGCAACCAAGGTTTCTGGCATCGCCGTCAGCGCCAGGCAGGATTTTCTTCGCTATTGATCCGATTGATCAAAGATTGGCGGCGATGGAAGACGGCCTCTCTTGGTTTGAACTCATCACACGGTACAGCCTGCGAGGTGGATTCACGTTGCTGGAGTTCAGCATCTAGATCTAGAACGCTCGACACTCCCCTCTACCATTGAGCGTGGGGCCTCGCAGAGCCAAATTATGGAGATCGACGCATGGCAATCAATACCGACCCACGGCCTGCTTTGGCTGCGAGCCGAACCCTATCAGCGTAGCGTCATCAAATCCTTACTTGCACAAGTTTACAAGTCGCCAATCTATTGGGTGGAGCTCGAGTTGAACAATGGGCGCATCGAACGCCGTCGTCTTGTGGAACCATTGCTAAACAGCGGGTTTCTCCTAAGCCCTTTCGTCGACACAACTTCAGATTTCCTTAGCATGTCCCGCAACTCATCTGAGTCGCGCAGTGACATAGGACAGGTTAAACGCTACCGGATCGTTTGCAGTATTTCCGGGCGCTGCCCCGTGTCCGCATGGAGAAGCGAGCTGAGCACGGTGAAGATAGTGCCGGACAGCTCATGGCAGAGCCTTCCGGAGGCGCCGAATAACCTGCCTGTGACGACGCATTGGCTTAACGGAGTAATCACCGATTCCGC
>JADKDZ010000013.1 GCA_016718265.1 Uliginosibacterium sp.
ACTAAAAACAAATAAACACTATGGCACTAGCTGTATTTTTCTTTATCATGTGCGTGATTTTTATTTTCGCCTCATTGGTATCAGTAGCTGTTGGCTCGAAAAGCGCAGCATGGGTATGCTTCAGGATTTTTATCGGATCGTTTATCCTGATGTTTGTAAGCGGATTGTGGTCGCTGTTTTCGTAATCTAACCACAAAACATTTAAAAGCCCCGGTATGTATGTACCGGGGCTTTTTTGCGTATATTTGCGGGAAAAGCCATGGAAAGATTCAGACAGTCAAAAGATATGCTAGATGATTGCGCTAAGCAAGCAAAAGCCTTGCAGGATGCTCTTTCTGAAAAATTCAAGCTGTTAGATTCGCTAAGCCTAAACAATCCGCAATTGTCTAAGATTATTGCATCGGCAAAGGAAGCTATGCAGAAAGGTGATTTTTCTGTGGCAAAAACATACGTAGATAAAATCTATGAACTGATTAAATAATGGGCAACATTACTAAAATATTTTCAGAACAATACTCTTGCCCGGCATTAGGAAGTGCGCCGTTCCCGCAGCCAGTGGGTTCGGCTGCCATGCCGTTTACAGCAGAGTTTGATATGGTTGTTGGCTGGAATTTTGCTCAGGATGGAAACGTAAAGATAAAAATCAATGACCTAGATACAGACAGCGGATACACATGCTCAATCGACAGAGATGCGGGTTCTTGGATTTCTGACGGGTTTACTGTGCAGACAAATTGCAGAGTAGTTGTTGGTGAAGCTGACACAGCATACTGGGAAAGTTGGCCTGGCTGGTTTGGGGCTGGTTCTATATCTGCTTTTAATTGCTCTGTTATTTCCGTTTCTGAAAAAACAATATCGCTAAACATCGGTTTTGATCCATTCGAGAATGTTTCAAAAGGCGTTTACTTTTCTTCAATAGGTCAGTTTTACAACGGTAGTAACGACTATGTTTTCAAATTCTACGGAATCCCGAGCGCGAGCTATTGCAGGTTTAAACATTGCTTTTTTAAAGGAGGTTCGGCACAGCCTAATTTCCTAGATTTCTACAATTCACCAATTTATTATGCTGGAGAGTTGTCCGGGGTGCAGGCTCAGCTTTCGCCAATGGGGCAAGACTTGGTATTTTCAAGCTCAATGGTGTATGCTCAGGATGTTACTGGAGAGTACATACCAAGTTTAGACGCAAGAGCAATGCGCGAAATGTATGTGCGCTTTACAATCCAAGATAACATACCTTGGTATAGTGCTGATATTTCAAATGCTCTTGATAGCGGTACAACCCCGGCAATGTACTCAGGGTCAAATACCCCTGTTATCGCGATTGAGGCAACCGTGCAAAATACATCTGGTTCGCCTGCAACCGCAAAACAGCAAAGCTGACATCTCAAAAAGGCTTGGTAGGCTGGTACAACGAGGGCGGTAACGGAGTGCCAATGCCTGCCGACTTGATAACAAATTTTGAAATACTGCAAGATACTACTGTTACCGATAAAGTACGGCGCATTGGTACTACGTATGTTAATTTCCGCGTAAACAGTACGGTACTTGAGCCTATATATTTTACCGCATTTTCCGACAATTACCAGTTATCTCCTGATTCGATTGACGCAAAAACAAAGCAGGTTTTTTGTCAGGCTGGGATGTCGAGCGGAGGAACAATAATCATCGACAATGGAATCATTCAATCAGCAACTGCTGAGTACTATCCTACCTATGTTGATGTTCATGTTGTGCTTTCTGTTACTCCTGAGCAGGCTCAAAAGATAGGCAGTAAAGTTTGTTTGTGCGCTTCAGCTCCTTTTGTTTACAACGGTGAGGCAACTGCTGCAACAAAGATACTTGCACGTGCTGAGCTTGGAGGTGCTGCGGATGTTGAAGGGTTAATACTTTCATCATCAGTGGTTTACACTCCAAACATATTCAATGGTACATATACCGCAGGCAGTACCAACATAGAGGATAGTACTGTATATCAGTTCCAAGCTAACATTGCACCTACAGCAGTATTGCAATCAGCTACGCTTCAATGGGTTGCAATTAATCAACAAGGGAAAGAGCAGGTTTTGACAAGCAAAGATGTGCGCTTTACAGCTAATGCCAACGGTTCTGTAACGTCCAATAGCCAAGACTACTCTCTAAATATCGCATTTGGTTCCACAATTTTAAACGCAACGTGGAACACTAATGTACCTTGGCGAGGGTGGCTTCCTGCATTCGGAGGCAATATTGACAATATAAACGAGACTGCATTTGCGCAAAACGGATTATGCCAAGACGCCGGGGTATATTTTGAAAACAACTGTACTATACACGCCTGTTTGATTCTGGTTTTGTACGGCGAAGGAAGCGGGCAAAGCGAGGGAGTAACAGGCATTGGCGAATACCGATTGCAATCTGCACCGGTGCGCTCTGTGCGGTATGATGAAAAATGAAAATTGGAGTACCGTAATAACCTGCAAGAATGAAAACGGCTATGTACTGCCGACCGGGTGCATTTCTTCCAGCGGAAAAACTACCGTAGAATCCGTAAATACATGGATTGGAATCGGTGGAATTGAGGATGAAGTTCAATGCGTACTGAGGATCGAGCCGGGCGGTTCTGTATCCGGCGGTTTTGACGAAGTTGGGAATGTTGTTGAAAAACAGGCTGGATCTAAGTGGGTAGGCGACTATGCAACGCTCTCTATTGTTGGAAACATTGCTACTTGCACTGCAGTACTTAATAGCGGAACTACCGGTGATGTAAAAATATCATCAAAAATAGCCTCGAAAAGTTCAGTACCTTTAGGGGCGAAAATAACAGAGGACGGAATTTTTAAATTTACTGAGGATGAAAACTTTAAAGTGATCGAGTAACATGATAAAAATACAGCACGTAAATAGCACGCCTCAGGAAACACTATCAACGAACGCGCACTTTATACAATCGTTGTCAAAGCCCTCACCCGAGCCATTAATTGAAGAATGGTGCGGGTGCGGTTTTATGCGACCAACATGCACAAAGCAAATGCCTGCGATTGTTGGAATAGATTATTTTTCTATACTTTTTCAGACTGTTTCAAGTTCTGACATCTTGCAGATAGAGGCAATAAACGCGGAAACATTGGATAGCGTTATTCTCGATGCTGAGTTTTTGAACGATGATAGTACTTTGTTTGGAGTGAAATATACATGGCCTGAAATTGGCGAGTATTACATCAAGGTAACAGGAAGCATTGAAGGAAACGAAATAGAATATAGTTCTGGAATTTTCAATGTTATGCCTGACGAAAGAATGTTTAAGAACGACACAATAGTAATTGAAACTGCTGATTCTGGGTACAGCTCGAAAACAGACATAGACTACCGTACAATTGGTTACGATTGGTTGCGGATGATGCGCTCTGCCGGTGGTTACGATCTTGCGCCTCACGAAATAGAACGCACGGAGTACATGGACGCAAACAGAAAACACGCTCAGATATTTGATAGCGCACGGCGTAAATTTAGCGCATGGGTGATTGGAACGATTGAGCAGGCGCGTATGTTTGAAATACAAATGTTAGGAACGCGGGCATTTATCGCACGGCATGAACCGGGCAAGATGGATTACGGGGTTAAAATCCCTGTGGTGATTGATACGATTGAGGAAATACGCGAATTTGGAGCGGAAGGCTCTTTGCTTATTCGATTTGCATGTACTGAAGAATCTAAGAACAATACTAAATCATCAAGGTATTAATGGAAACATACATAAAGGAATGGGACAGCGATGATTTTGTTGTTCCGAAATGGATAAAACAAGCAAGGGAGCAAAACAAAGAACTTGAAGCTCTTGTTTACGGCCACAACTACAAGGAGTTTTTGATTGAGAAAATCGAACACCTTGAAAGCGAAAAGCATGCAAGCAACAGGAAGAAATACAGTAAGAACACGGTTGCATTGTTTGCAAGAGTTGGCAAGCCTATGGCTCAGTGCTGCACTGCATCCGGTGGGATGCGTAAGTTGTTCTATGAAAATGAGAAATACGCTGCAAACCTTGCAAAGTGTAAAGATGGAAAATCGCTAAAGGATTGGATTAAAGATACCTATCTCGAAGTGTGCAAAGCTGACGCTAATGCTGTTATCTTGGTCGAGCGTGAAGGAGAAAAGCTGTATCCATGCTACAAAAGCATCCAGAACATTGTAAATTACGAATGTGAAGGTATATTGATTAGATGGGTTGTTTTTAAACACAAGGACGGATACCGGGCAATAGACGGTATGTATGATAGGTATGTTACCGTATCATCTGACGGCGTAAAGGTAGAGGATGAAATAATGCACGGCTTTGGATATTGCCCTGCGGTTGTTTCTGGGCAGATTAAAGAGCCGGGGGTTAAATTGAGAAAATCGCTATTCTGGGAAATACTAGACGAGGCTAAAGAGTACGGGCGTGATAGCTCGATGAAATCCATCCTCAAAGCGAAACACGGGATACCTATCTTTTGGCAGCATTGGAGCAAATGCCAACGGTGCGAAGGAAGCGGGCGTATCATGGTGAACACTGAGGAAAACGTAAAAGAGGGATCATGCCCAGACTGCAAAGGCACTGGATGGACATTTGTTAAAGACGTTTCTGACGTTATTAAATTGCAGGCAACAAGTGATGGAAGTACAGTAGCTCCAAACGTTGCAGGATATGTTGCTCCTCCGATTGAAACACTGGTTCAATTCAATACTGAGCAGGATTGGATGGAGGACAAGATGTTTGCAACATTGTGGGGTAGCTACCTAACGAAACAAGGAAACAATACGGCAACTGGGAAGTTTATCGACTCTCAACCTGTGGCAATGCAGCAGGGAGTAATAGCCGACTATTGCCAAAACTGCGAAAATGCAATAGCCGAAATTATTGCGCGAGGGCATGGGTACACTCAGGAAACACCTCCTTATATTGCTGTTTATGGAAAGCGGTTTATCAACGAAAGCATAGACAGCCTAAACGATAAATACGCGAAAGCGAAAGTTTCAGGAAATTTGAGCCTTCTTGATGCAATATTACGGAGTATTATATTTTTGGAGTATGAAAACAATCCGTATGAGATGGAGCTTGCGATACGCAGGATGGAAATCGACTATTATCCGCACTACTCTCTTGCTGAGTGCAAAGCTCTGAGCTATGAGGATTTTAACACAAAAAAAATATTTGAGAAATGGTGGAAACAAGCATCATTAGATGTATATTTGCCATCTAAAGAGCAGTTTGACGCTTATTTGGAGGTTGAACTGGCAAAACAACAAACAATAAAAGAAAAAGAAAATGAGCGACTTGATACTGGCACGCAAGGCGGTGCTATCTAAGCGGGATGATTCGATTCTTGAAGTCCACGGAGAATGGGCTTTCATGATAAAATCAGCAGTCGATGAGCAAAATTCTGAAGGCTTGCGGATGTGCAACCGCGAGTATCTTGGATTTCAAATTCATCCAGAAAGCGAAAAGTTTGTAAACGCACGTTTTGATCGCGTAGAGGTCGATAAAAAATCTATGCCGAAAGGCGTAAAGGTTGATGCAGACGGATACTGCGATGTATTGCAGGTTAATAGCAAAGGGGACTATTATCTTCTTGTTATCGGTGCGCAAGGAAAGCAGATTAACGATGAAGCAATTGCTATTGAGGCAACTGCTGAAAACGAAAAGCAAAAGCCTGAAAATAAGCCTAAAACATACAGTAAATAATGGCAACAGTAGTCGCAAGAAAACACCGCCTAGAGCTGAACAGATGCACCGGTCAATATGAGCGCGTAGAGGTTTTGTCGTGCTGGCAGAAAATGGACGGCGAATATGCTGCATCCATTAACGCTAATAAGTCGTGTTTGGAAGAATACGAAATATCTGCAACAAAAACAGAATCATGCACAACAAACTACGCTATATATCTCGCTGGTGAACAGACAGTTGATGCAATGAATGCTGTATGTACATCTTGCGGAGCGTGCGGGACAACTGAAGATGAAATAGAGGCGTAATTATGACAAAGATATTTTTCGATACAGAATTTACGGGACTTCACAAAAACACAACACTTATATCAATAGGGCTTGTGTCAGAGTGTGGTAAAAGCTTCTATGCTGAACTTACAGATTATGATACTAATCAGGTTGATGATTGGATAAATAAAAATGTAATCAGCAATCTTTTGATTAAAGAAGGTTCTGAAATAGGTAAAGAGCTTCCAAACACAAAAATAGTAATTGGCACTATTAATTCTGTAAAGGATTATCTTTCAGAATGGCTTTCTCAGTTTGAAGATGTTGAAATGTGGAGTGATTGCCTATCTTACGACTGGGTTCTTTTTTGCCAAATTTGGGGTCATGCCTTTAATGTGCCTAAAAACATTTATTACATACCTTTCGACATTTGCACCCTTTTAAAATTGAAAGGTATTGATCCTGATATATCAAGAGAGGATTTTGCTCTTGAGTTTTTTAACTCTTTAGAATCTTCTTTCTTGATAGGTAAAAAGCATAATGCACTTTTTGACGCTTTCATAATTAAAGAGTCTTATTACCGTGCTGTATTAAGTTAAACAAACAACCAACCATGAGCAAAATACTTGAAAAACTGCCTCAAATCTTTGGGGCAGAAAAAGTTGATGATGATTTCGATTTCTCAAAGTACACCGTACTCGATAATGAGAAATTCAAAACACACCTTTCTGAAGCTGAAAAGCGCGGGTTTGAATCTGGGCTTTCTGACGTTCTGAAAACAAAAGGCGCAAAAACGCTCGATGAACTGATTGCCAACGAGCGCAAAAAAGCACTGGAAGAAGCGGGCGCAAAACCTGACGAACGCCTCACGGCTGCCGAAAAGCGCATGCAGGAACTCACGGAAATTTCAGACGCTTTGAAGCGCGACCTTGAAAATGAACGCAACGAAAAGGCGGCGTTTATCGAAGGCCACACGCAAAAGGAAATCTTCAACAAGATCGCTACTGAGCAGAATTTTGCAATGCCGAAAGAATCTGCTTTTAAGCTGTTCAGAACAGAGTACAAAGTAGTTGAAAAAGACGGCAATATTGAAGTACGCGACACAAACGGTAAGCTGGTAAAGAACTCCAAGGGGCTTCCTGCAACGACTGAGGATGTTTTCCAAAAGTTCGCCAAAGAAAACTACGGCGACAACTGGAAAGCTGGCACACCGGCACAAGGCGCACAAGGTCGCGGGGGAAAAGATGATGATAAGAACCAAGGGCAGAAAGATAGCTTTGATTCTTGGTCTCAAAAGAACCCCGGTAAAAACATGCTGGACTACCAAAGAGACCTAGTAAGGAATTTCAAGAAAACATCAAATAAATAAATAGATGCCACTAACAGCGACCGTAAAGCAGACTCTTTGGGTAGGAGCTGCGATGGAATACAATAAGCAATTCTTGGAATCACAAGGAATTGCGTCTATCCTAAATTTGGTAGTGCCTGCTTTCGGTCGGCTGATTGACAAGTCAAAAGTTGATTTGTCTGCAACCGATACCAAGATTGCAAGCATCGACAGGCAGCCAAGACCGCTACTTGTTGGCGCAATCCCGCTAACAGAGACAGGGACAACTGCAAACAGTTCTACCGTTTCGCTCGCATTCTCGAAACACCGCGATGTGTTTGGTATCAATCCAGCGGAATCGAACTGGAACGTTCTAATGGATCGCGTGCCGATTTCGTATGACGACTACCTCAACATTGCGGCATCCATTTTGGAAACTGCAATCCCTGATGGTACAGAAATGCGGATGCAGTACGTTGAGCATATCACCATGTTCAACTCGTTGCTGAACGTTCGGGAAGGCGCTGCAAAGTATTCTACCGATGCTATTTTCAATGCGCCGACAACCAACGCCGGATGGGATGGACTTGTTATGCCTACATTGGGAACATATTCGGCTGCGCGTAGTACGCTGGAAATCCCTATCGCTAACGCACCGTATGCGGTAAACTCCCTGAAGGATGTAATGAACAAGTTGGGTTGCCTTGGCAACATAACTATCATCGCAACTACCGGAGTTATTGCACGCCTTGCACCCCTTGCGTACCAAGGCCAAGGAAACGCAACAAATACATCATTCCAGTTCGACAATGGTGTAACAATCATTTCAAACGGGTTTATCGATGCGAACTTTACAACGCTTTTCCCAGCGTATGCAGGTCAGGGCTTTGTTGTGGTGAGCGACCTTGCAATGGGTATCACATCGTTTGCAGAAAAGAGCTGTTTGAACTATGACGGGCAACCGATTGACGGGCATATTTTGTCTGCCGCAATCGATCCATTCATGCCGGACTTTGCACTGAACATGAAGAGCAAAACTCAGTTTGTTGCCGAGCCGAACGGAGCAACAGACAATAACTCTTCATTTGGCTGTAAATCAGACATTCAGATGTGGGCTATCCTGTCAAAAGTACAGCCACGCTACCGAAATACCGGCGTAACTGGTATCCTCCGTTGCGCGTTCGTATAGCTTTTCGTGATTAGGTTTTGTTTGGGTTGTACCTAATCACTACCCCGCTAGAGCAATCTGGCGGGGTTTCTTGTTTGTGGTAATCAGATAGTTACAATCGTTGTTAAATCTCGCGGAATAATGAGCGTGAATGATTGTGCGGTATGATTCTGGCTGTAACGTGTAGAAATCTTTGCGAGTGTGCTGTATTATATTGCATATCTGTTGACTTTACTTTCTAATTGTTGTATCTTTGTGAAACAATAAGGGCAATGAAGCAATTATTGAAAACTTGGAAATCATGGCAACTTCAAATTTTATCCCAACAGTAACCTATTTCACAAAAGAAGTTCGGGTTAATATAACCCGCACATACAACGGTGCTATACTCAAAAATATGATACTTAGGAGTATCACGAACTACGGTAGCTTTAAAATCTACCATTGCGTAAATGACAATAATACAAAACTACAAGGTTGTGCAGGTTGGATTCTTGGATATGCTGGTTATTACACAGTATCCAAAAAAGATACTTCTTACATTGTAAAACTTGCAAAATAACATAACCATGAAAATCATAAACTTAACTCCGCACCCGATAAATATTATCGGTGCTGAAAACAAAACCATCGCTACTATAAATAGCGATGGCGTAGCAAGGCTGCAATCCAGTACGGTAAGTGCTGGAAGTTTTGAAGGAATACCCATTACAAAGACTGTTTACGGCGTTCCTACTGGCCTTCCAGATTTTGAGCCAGGCGTTTTTATTATAGTTTCTCAGATAATAAAAAATGCTTATCCAGATAGAATAGACCTTCTTGTTCCATCGGAGGTTGTAAGGGATTCTGATGGAAAGGTAATAGGATGCCGTAGCTTAGGAATTTAATTACGTAAAAAAATAGTTCAATATGAAAAAGTTTGAGGTCGTAAATTGCGGGACAAAAACTATTCAATTTGTTGATTCAGAGTCAGAGTCAGAATTGAAAGGAATTGACAGTTATAGCAAAATAACGCTCGTAGCTGAATATGCCTTTAATCGTCAAGATATTGTTGATGCTATAAACAATAGGGCGGAATACGCTAAAAAAACTATGCGGTGGGGTATAGCATATTATTTTGAATCTAAAGAAGGCATCGGGCTTAGCCTCGATGCCGGCGAGTTTTGCAAGCACGGTGATTCTGGTGTTGAATATTCTGGCGAATCGTCAGATGGTATGCGTAACGGAAATGGCATACAAAACACATGCGACTACCGTAAAGATATTTCAAGCATATTGTACAATAGCCACAATATGCAGAAGGCAATAGATTGGTACTTATCTATTAAGAATTAGTACGCCATGAACACAACATCAAAACAGGCAGGTAAACGCCTAAACACCTTCATAAATTCGCTCGAAATACCGATGCACGCAATTGCATGGTATGTGGCTACAAAATCGCTAATATAGGAGTTTGTGGGCTGGGGTTATAAACTTAAACTAGTGAGACATGAAATATCAATTTGTACAGAGTAGATATAAGAGTAGGTGGACTGGTATAATATTGCACGAAATACCGGTAATTCCTAAAGAGAGAAAATACAATAGTGCGGTTGTGCTTGTTGTAAAATGTGCAAACGGTGAAAAACCAAGAAAGAGGATTTTAAAGGTTTACTCTACGTACTGGCTAAACATCGTAAAACATACCGATATTTCTTGGATTAACAAAGACTGGTTTAAACCTGCATATTATGATAAAAAAACATACCCATACAAATGGAAACAGCAAAAATGAAGTTTAAAGATGCGCCAATCGGTGCGCGTTTTAAACAGCGTAACGGAAATGGTACTATATGAGCTTAACAACACTAAAAAAAGATTTTCTTTCAATGCTCGACTTGAAAGCAGAAATCACAATGTACAATCAAATGCTTTTGCACAATAGCAACACGCTGGATAAAAGAAACTATAATCCAGAAAAATGCCAAAATATAAGGGCGAAGATTGCAGAGCTTCAAACAGAGTACAATCACTTGTTTAATAAGTGGTTTAACGAGTAAAAACAAGAAAATGAAACACATAAAAAACCACATAATCCGCATCCTGACAGGTTGGCACGCTGTCGAGACTTTTGGTAATCCGAAAGGAAAAACAAAAGACTATATAGCATGCCACAAAAACGGGGTTGTAACTGAACAGTACTACTCAAACTTATCAAAAAGATGGTTTAGTTGTTATGGTAGAGTAAAAGAAGACAATCCAGTTGTTTTCTGGAGAAAATTGCCGAAACGTCCTATGTTTTTTAAAATTGATGGATGATGAAATACAAAGTAATCGCAGACTATCCCGGCTCTCCTTTTGAAATTGGAGACATTGTAGAGTTGAACGGTATTTGGTTTGGAGCAAACGAACCTCAAAAGTGGATTGAGAATCCTGAAAAGTACCCTCATATTTTTCAAGAGGTTACTACTGATAAATTTATCAAAGACTAACGAAAACAGCCCCGCAATAAACATGCGGGGCTGTTTTGTTTTACAATAGCGGGCTATTTTTCTGCATCCGCGTAATCATTGTATTTCCTTTTCGCATCCTGATAGATACAGCATCCGCAAGATTATCAATATCAGCACCCATGTACTCGCTCTTGTTTTCAACTGCTTTTGTTAGCCTTGCAACCTCGCCCAACAGTTTCCCGTTTTGAGCTTCTAGCTGGTAGCTCATTTGAAAACGCGCCACAACCTCGCTGTTTTTAGCACCTTCAAGCGCACTTGTATGTGTACTGTTAAAAATCTTTTCATTGTTGTGGATAATCGCAAGCCTGCCGTTTTTCCCGTCTATCCCGCCTCCGCTAATAACACCGGTGTTATCAGTTCCTTTCTCGAAACTTCCTACGATAAATTGAGCCGCCTGTTTCAAAACAATCGCATCTCCTGCGGTTTTTGTTGCAGGGTTCTTTTCGCCGTTGGCAGCGTTTGCAGCGTAAGCCGTTAGGATAGCGGTTAGGCTTTGGATAGCAAGCAGTTTGCGCTGGTTTTCCTCTTTTTTCTGCTTAAGCTTTTCGGTTTGTTCTTCCTGTTTTATCAGGTTTTCCCCGGCTTTTTCAACTCCTTTATCTGCAAGCTGTTCTAACCTTGCCTGCTTTTTTTGCGATGCCTCAATCTCAGCATTAGCCCGTTCTTCATTCTGTTTTTTAAGAGCCTCAAAAAGAGCATCCTCAAAAGCCTTAACGGCGGCCGCAGATTCCTCTACTGTTTTCTTTCTCTTAGCCTGCTGTTCATTTTCCTTTTCCGCGCTTTCGGCTTTCGCTTTATCCTGCTTTTCCAGCTCTTTGATTGTTGCCTCTGTTTTCTTCTTTTCGAGTTCGATTTCCATTTTGGCAAGCTCGTTCTTTATCTGCGCTTCTCGCTCGCTCTTTGTGCTAACAAGCAATAGCTCAGCTTCCAAAGATGCTTTTTTGTTGTCGAAAGCAATTTGAGCATACTTTTCCTCAATATCTGATACTCCTTTTTGGTATTCCTCAGAAGTAAGTAGACCGGTAGCTCTTAGCATTGCAATCTCAGATGCTTGCTTGCTCAGCATTGCGGTTTCTTGCTCTAGTGTTAGTATCCGCGCGTCTTCCTCTTTAATCTGTTTTTTCATTTCCAAAACAGCCTCGATGTTGTCGCCGTAATCCTCAACATGTTGCCTCAGTCGATCTTCGATTATTTCGGATTTTTCAAGCTCCCTGATTGCAAGCCTTAGCGTTTCCAAGTCTTCAATTTTTACAAGTTTCATTATTGCTTCCTTGTTTTGGCTTCCTGCGAGTTTTGGATCTGCGAATATTTCAGCTGTCTTGGCTTGTGTTTTTTTAAGCTGGTCATTCGCAAGGTCATACAGCCTTTTTTTCTCTGATGTTGCAACCCTAATATCAGATACTTCCTGCTCTATCAGTGTTAGCTTTTTGGCGTACGTGTCCTGAATGATGTCCGCATCAACTTCCAAGCTGTCTTGGTCTGCTTGGCGTTGCTTGTTTTTCAGGTCGCGTACTTTCGCGGAGTATTCTCCCTCAGCAGTATATAGCGCAGCAAGAGAGTTTTGGAACTCGTTCAGACGCGCTGGGTCTGCCTTGGCCATAAGTTTATCGCGGAAAGCCTTGTTGTTTTCGTACAGCTCACGTATTTTTGTGCTTGCGTTTGTTGCGGTAACTCCGAATTTATCAAAAATCTTTACTGTATTTGCTTGGTCGCTCAGGAATAGGTTTGTTGCGGTAGTTTTTAGCGTTCCTTCATTTAGCTCTTTTGTTAAGCGTGCCATTTTCAAAGTCTCTTCACCTGCTTTTTTCATTGCGGCCGCACGCTTAGTTAGTGATTCTGTATTATCACCCTCAATCATGTCCAAGTACGCAACCTGTGCGCCCAACTTTGCAAGCTGGATTGCATAATCCCCGGTGAGAGTCAGCAGGTCGTTCATGGATTTAGTGTATGCGTCAATTGCATCAGCTGCTTTTCCAGTCCATACAGATACTAGTTTTTCAGCTAATGTTTCTGCTGTTTTCGCTATTGGCTTCATGCCAGAATCTTCAAGCTCCTTTACTTTTTTAGCATAGTTGCCCAATTCCTCTACTATTTTCTTTATTTTTTCCTTTCTTAGCTCAGGCGTCTCAAATTCAGAAAGCGGGCTTTTAGCTGCCTCGTATAGCCTATTTTCAAGCTCTGCTTTTTTTGATAGTGCTTTGTCTAGTTCGTTACCTACATTCTCAACCTCTACCTTTATTAGCCCCATTTTTTCTAGGGCTATTTGAGAAAGTAGCCCAAAACTCATTTCAAGTTTTTTCATGGTTGAAGCCAAAACTTCACCACCTGCACGCGTGGAAGCAAAAGCCGTAGCTATCCCACCGGCCGCGCCGACTGCCAAAGAACCGATACCTATCTTTATCCCCCTGAATATCTTTCCAGTTCGGGTTACTTCTTTGCCTGTTTTTTCAGATTCCTCTTTTGCTTTTTCCAGCCATGCGGTATATTTTTCAATTCCAGCAGTTAGCAACCCGATTGCAGGCGAAAACTTTGATGTTATTGCAGATAATCCATCAATCGAACTTCCAAAACTATTGGTAGAGTTCAATGCAGCCAAAATCGAATCGGTATAATTACCAACATTCATTTTCTGCTGCTTCAGCTTATCGCTGTTTTCAGAAATAACCTCATTGTTAGCGTTTATTTCGTCATTTATAGCCTTGATTTTCTCCTTTGCTTCATCGCTGTAAATGTCGGTCATTGAGTCGCGCTCGCGGGCAAGTTGCCTATTACGCGCTACTAGTTTTTCGATTGCCCCGGCTTGGTCATCCAGCATGATAGCCTCGTCTTTTAGCCTCTTTATCCGCGCCTCATCTTGCCTTTTGCGGATAATTTCAGCTTTGATTTCATCATCGGTCATATCCGCAAGTGCTTTCTTGCGCTTTGCGTCCCGATCAGCATCCCGCTTTGCTTTTTCCTTTGCCTTTTCCTCAGCTTTTGCCTGCCGTTCCAGCTCACGCGCTGCCTGCCTTGCCTTATTTGCCTCGGCTCTTGCCTCGCGTGCAAGTTCGCTTTGGGCATGGTTAGCCCGCATTTCCGCAAGTTTATTCTCTAATTCTTGCGTTTTTTTAATGAGTTCGTTAAAAACAAGCCAATTTTTATTATTTTCTTGGATTGTTCTCTCAAATTCCTTCATATCATCAAACAGGGACATATTAAGCCCCTTGCCTGCTTTTGCTGACGCGTCAAGAACCGATGCAAAATCCTTCGTCAATTGCACCAGCTCGCCGTGGAATTTTTGGGCATTATCAATCTCTTTTTCAAATAGCCCCGGCTCAATTACCTTATCGTGCGTTACCTTTGCCACTGTTCTCTATGTTTTTAGTTTCGTTAATAGCTTTTACAGCCCCAAATATAATGCGCGATGCCATATCCGCATTGTAATGAATGCCAGTTTTCTCGCTCAGCTCCGCGCAAAATACATCAGCATCCTTGCTTTTTCTTGCAGTGCTGCTTATTAGCTGTATTTCAGATTCGATCCTGTTAATATCATTCAGCAACTTGCGGTTGTATGTTGCGGAAAATTGCGCCCGCAGTACCATTAACCGCTTCTGCTTTTCTGCTATCATCTTATATTCGTCAGATATTCCGAAAATCGCAAAGTACTCGCGCTGGATGTTATTCCAGTGTATTTCAAGCACATTCTCATTGTAAAATTTTGATTTGCAGAGCGATTTCAAGTCTCCTTTGCTTGCACTACAGAATATGCGGTACGGCACATCCAAGCACTCCCAGTATCCAAAATTATTATCATTCATTTGGGATGTTTTTTTGCAAATATACGCTATCTTTGCCCTGTTTAGTACTAACAAACAACGAATTAATATATGTCGTGCAATTGCAGTGCATCCAATAACCTTGGGTACTCCCAATGTACCCAGCTAACGAGCTACGCGAAAAGGCTCATTTTTGTTCCTTTGCTAGCAACAGGCTCTACGCGTACCAAAGTAACCACGGCTCAGCTTGCGTCCCCAACATTTTTGGATACAACGCTGTATAATCCAGTATCCTCAAAACGCTGGCACATTACGCCTGAGATTGCTATCCAGCCGTCTGAAGCATCAAAAAAGGTAATGGAAACAATCAACGGTGAGCAAAAGGCAACATCTGACTATACTCCAGAAAAGGTGCTTGCGCTAATTTTGGGGCAACATCCAAAGTATGCAGATATTCTCAGCTCTTACTCTTGCCAAAACAACCTTGGTTTTTACATTGTTGATGCAGATAGCAACCTGCTTGGAGTAGAAACATCTGACGGTCTTTATCCATACGCGATAAACAACCAATCATTGCTAGCAACAGTAATGGATAGGGGCAACATTGCTGCAGCGACTGGAAAGATTGAATTGATGTTTGACCTCCGTAAAAGCGAATCTTTTGCGAAAGAAGGAAGTATCGGATACTCACAAATGGGCGGTCTAGACCTGCTTTTTGTGAACGATATGACAACAGTCGAAATGACAGTTGGGGCTATTACGGCAACAACTGTTGTTGTAAAGGTTACTACTCAATTCGGGGCTGTTGGCAACAAGGATAAATGGGTAGGGCTTGAAGCATCCAGCTTTGCGCTTTACAATGTTACTGGCGCTGTTGCAATCACTATTACATCAGTAGCCGAAACCGATGCGGGGTATTTGATAACTATGCCTTCCCAAACAGCAGCCGATTCGGTTCGTGTTTCGATTGTTGAGGCAGGCTTGGAAGCTACTCCAGTAACATTCATTGCTGTTTAACAATGGAGCGGGTTAGTTCAATCGGCGGAGGTATTACCCTTGCTGCTTGCTCATATTTGCCAAGCATGCAGGATGTAACTACAACGCTAATACTTGGCGTTGTTGGAGGTGTTGGAGGTTGGCTTGCCCATTCTGCGATAAAGCTGATTTTCAGGAAGAAGCGAAAAGCAAAATAGAAAAAGCCCGGCTTGTGAAAGTCGGGCTTTTTTGTTATACTTTTTTAGAATAAATAACCGTATCGCTATTATTCAAAACAATGTGGCGGTTAAATACTCCGTTATTGTTTTTCAAGTAAGAGCAACTCTGCATCGCGCAAAAGTCTCCAATAGTGCAGTTACTGCCTACATTAACATTTGTCCCTGATGTAAAGCAGTCTCCAATAACCGTGCTTTCGCCGATTACTGACGCGCGTCCTATATCACAGCTTATACCTATCTTTACGTTTTTACGTAGTGTTGTTTTGTGGTTTAGAACACTACTTTCACCTACATCGCAATTGTCTCCAATCACTACATCTTTCCCGATGTGGCAATTGTCTCCAATTACTACATTTTTCCCGATTTTTATACCGTACTCGGTGAACTCGAATTTGAGTTCAGACAGGCAATCGTACTGGATTGCTGACTTACCGATGTTTATTGTTTTCATACTGTTAGTTTTAGAAAATATATCCTTTTCCTTTACAGGTTTCGCAGTCAATTTCATTCAATCCTGCATAAGAATTACCAGTTCCTCCGCATTGTTTGCATATTTGTTTCGCTTTCCATACAAACGGAGGCGACGATTGTTTTGAAGCCATAATTTCATGCGCACGTTTAATAAATTCACTTCTTTGCCTTTCTTTTCCGTTAATAAGCTCCTTAACTTTCTCAAGCAGGAAAGTATCCATAAATACAATCCTAACAGTTGGATTAGTGAGCATTTTTTCGTACTTGGAATAGTTCCAATCTACCTTGATAGAGTTGATATATCCGGCAATCATGCGCCCATAATCATCGTATGAATGACGTGCGCCGTATGGATACGGATCGATAAAACAAGGCAGAAAAAGAAGCTCTGAAAGCTCCTTACTGCTTCCTATATCAAATAGGCGTATCTCTATGCTCCTTTCGCTTTGTGCGCATAAATCAATGTCGCACATTACGTATTTTGAATCTCTAATCAGGTAGAAGTAGAGTTCTGTTTTTGGTGTTTCCATGGTGAACTAGGTTTTTAGCCACGCTTGAATTAGCGGGGATGGTTATGATAAATTTACCAATTCCAAGCCTGTGGAGCTGACACTCTTACCGTTTCTTTAATCTCTCTAATTGTTGTTTTTGAAGATGAAAAATAAAGCGAAATGAATCCTTTGTTAGTTTTCTCAAAAGCCTTCTTTGCACGAAACGCAGCTTCTTTTTCTGTTCTTCCTGTTGAAGATACTGAGTTTGACATCGTAGCTGATGCAGATACGCAAACAGTGTAAATAGGTTTAGTTTTCATATCGAACTAAGTATTCAATAAGAGCTACATTGCCCTTATTGTTTAACAAAGATACGATATTTAGAAAGCAAAGTCAACAGATATGCAATATAATATCGCTCACGCGCAAAGATTTCTACACGTTACAGAATAAAGCCCCATTGGCAATGATGCACCAATAGGGCTGTACGATATTTAACAGTGATTACCAAAGTACTGTATTCAAGAAATACTCCGATACTTTCGGAGTGATAAACTCAGCAAGCGATGATGTGCTTTCAGGTGTGAGGCCTTCAAAGTCGCCATAGATCGAAAGCAGTTCATCGCGCAAATTTCCTTGTTTTCCGCGATAATCGTTTTTAGGAGCGTGCAGGGTAATTTCGCCATGACTACGGTCTATTCCCCAGTTGCTATGCAATCGACCTGTATCGAAAAACGTTACATGGTCGTATGGCAATCCTTTCTTTTTCTTTAGCGGTATTGTTTTTTGGCTGTACGAACCGGTACTTGTACCATCAGCAAGAACTCCTTTCAAAAACAACTGCTCATTGGTGTTTAAGCGTATTGCTTCATCTTGGCATTCCTCTATTTCCATTGCGTAGTCAAACGCATCGGCATTATCGAGCGATTTAACACCGTCTATTAGTTCGTACAGTTCCTCAAACATAGCCTATATTTTTGAGTTGAAAAGATTAAATTCTTCAAGCCTACGCTTTCGCAACCCTTCAAAAGGTTTCCCATCTACATATACCCAGCGCATAAACTGCTCTCCTATCACTTTTTCGCTCGATACTTCGTTTATCCGCTTCAAAAGCGTAGATTTTTTGAATTTGGTAATCCCGAAATTGTAAACAAATGAGTATAGAGCGTCAGCTTGGTTTTGGTTTAATGCTCTTTTTACGCAAATGACAATGTCTGTTTTGATTGATTCCAAGTCGATATGAAACTGGTCATACGCCTGCTGAAGCGTAATTTTATCACCTTCTTTAACATTCCTTCCAAAAATCCGCGTACTACCTATGCCGATTGTCCACTTTCCAGCAGGACAAAGATAAGCATTCAAAAACTTTTCTGGATGCCCTGAGCATTCATATTTTATTATTAGTTCTTTGCCACGCTGGCTGCATGTTTCTATGTTCATTTGGTACTTGTTGTTTAAGGATGTCAATGATAATTTTGAGTTCTTCAGAGTTTTGGCACTTGCAAAACAGATAGCCGTCAGCAATGCACATTTGGCGAAATTCCTTCTGGTCATTGCTCAATTTTGTGTTTACCTTCATTTCAACAAACAGCACCTTTGCGGTGTGGTTCGGGATTAATACCATAAAATCGGATGCGCCTTTTCGTAGCCCTAATTTTTCAAGTATTGCTCCTTCCCGCCCGCTTTTTGCGTTGTTGTTAATCAGGATTATGCGTTTTTCAAAATACGGTAGTTGCTCCTTGATTAGAGCAACTACCGCACATTGATACTGCGCCTCTGAGTAGGATTGTTTTTGCATTATCCGCAGAAACTATTTGAATACACCTTCAAATCAATCCGCAGTGTGTTAAACTTGAAATCCTCTGCATTTACAATGCTTTTCTTAATGTCTCCTTTGAAAACATCATTAACGCCAATTGCAGACGCGCTTATTATTTCTGGATGTTTACGGCGCATCGAGTTGATGATAGCACCGCAAACAGCCGTCTCGCAACCGTTTTTCTTCAGCATTACGTAACAGCTTATCGGATTGAGCATTGCGCCTTCTTTCAATTCGCTGTCTTTGTTTTGAAGGAAAAACGCCACATACTGACGATTGTCGCAGAACATAACATCATAAAATTCGCTTTCAGAATCCTCCGTTTCGCGGTACTCAAAACGCGGGATGTGCCGGTTTGTTTCTAGTTCATGGCACATTTTAGACAATCCGTAAATTACAGATTGGTCATCTTTGTATCCAGTAGCCTTCAATACCGCGCTTTCAAGACTCTTGATAAATACCCGCAATTGCTTTTCGATTGCTGAGTCGTTAGTCATTATCATAGCGTGTGTACTGTTGGCTGTTTAGACACATTGAAAATGTCAAGATTTTTCACGCTTTCGGCAAGTAGGCTCATTGTTGCGTTGTATGCCTTCAAAGCCTCGTCAGCACGCGCCTGCTTTTCGATTGCGATTTCTGCCGAACGCTGGCTCGCGTTGCTTCGTACGCTCATATTGCAATCAACAAGCATTGTTGTGCGTACCTTTGCAATCATCGCATCGGCTATCTCGTTGCGCATCTGTGAGCATATCGCTTCAAAATCAACGCCAATATCAAGCGTACCGATGATCGGTGTTTCGTCCATTGATAGCGATGTTGTTGAGTAGCTTTTGCTTTTGAAAGTGTGCGCACCGTAAACCTGCAATGAGCAATCGTAGCTTCCAGATTCGAGGCTGTCGGTGATTATCGTACCGCCTGCCTGCGGTAGGTAGTACTCTTTTTCGCCGATTATTAGAACAGCAGTGCTTGCAGTATCTGCAAAAGTACCGTTCAGCTGAAGCGAAAATTTGATTGATTCGCCGTTTTTTACGGTAATTTCAAAAGGATATATAATGCCCTCTGTTTTATCGAATGTAGCACCGTTGTTTTTTACTTCAAAAAAGTAGTCTTTCTTGTATTTAGCGTTTGTTTTTACGATACTGAAAACGCTTTGTGCTGAGTTCAGCAAAAGACTATTCAGTTGGTCTTCAAATGTTTTTGGCGTTTCGACCTTAGGAATGCAATCTATCCACTGCTTAATTGTGCATTGGTAGCTATTCGCCGGGGTTTGCAGTTCTTTTTCGGATGCCAGCAGGTTTGCATCTGTTATTAACAAACCTGTCTCGCTTTCAAAGCCTACAAGCGACTTGATAAGTGTTATTGCCTGAAATTCTCTCATGCTAGTATATGTATGTTAAGACGATTAATATTGATGCAATAGCCATAGCTGTTACGCTTGTTTTTGCCATGAACCTTATTACTTTGTACTGGTGAGCTTCCATGTTAAAAGGTGTTATTAGTCATTAAATCGCTCTATCCTATAATCAATAGGAATTTTTATAGTCGCCCCTATTATCCAGAATTTATCTTTGAAAGCGCGGTTATCTGCTTTTATTGTAAATTCATTTGTTCTTGATGTAATTATTGAAACATCTTCAGAATCTACATCATCAAAAACAATTATATTACCTTTTGGGTCTATTGCTGTTATGTGATATTCTGCATCATCATCAATCATTATAGATTGCATATTACATTCCATTGGAGACCTATCTGTATCATCATATTTAGTAGCTAGTATGCCTATAGTGTAAGGTATAGCTATAAATACAGCACACATTACGATAAAAATTATGATAGTTATTACAATACATAATGCTTTTGAAAGCTTTGAAGTATCCATATATTTGTTGTTAGTCAGGCCGTTCAAAAAGTTATTAGTACTTTATCATCAATAGCATCCACAAGCTCGATAAGCAATGCCTCTGATTCTGCCGATACAGTTCCTTTTGTTGCTGTTTCCAGAGTATTGATTATTGGCTCTGTTTGAGCTGTTTTCAGCTGGATAGTACGCTCGCCAAAGGTAGCGTTAAATTCTCGTTCAGTCTTCTCGAAAATGTCCTTCCCTCTCTTGTTAAGCAGATAGGCAAGGCGCATAATGATAAGAAAGAAGTCTTTCGCCTCGGCTTGGTTTCGCCCGGCGTAGTGAAGCATTAGGGCGTATTTCTCAGGATTTAGAAAGCTGTCATAAACCGTACCTATTCCAGCAAAGCACATTTCTGCGATTGCGTCAGATGTGCGCCCAAACTCAGTAGATATGTTTTCTTGCGTTTCTTGGCAGTCTGATGTGCTGTCAAGGTCGGCAGATTGCAGGTTGATGAGTGTTTCAAGCGATTTAAAAGTACGCATGTATTCATATACACCATTCACTGTTAAGCACATAGAAAAGTCTCTATAAATCTTCTTTGCTTTATCTATCAGCATGAAGCTCGCATCCGAAAACGCGACCGCTTTAATACTTGCAGATGCAAGTTTGTCGCTAAGTTCTTTGCTTCCAAAGATAGCCTTTTTAGCATCTTTAAACCTCCTATTTCGCTGGTGGTTAATATCGCGCTCGCGTGACTTTTGAATGCCACGCGAGATTGAAAGGATTGAAGACATAATGATAAGTATTGATTACGGTGTAAAGATACGATAATAACAAATCCAAGTCAATAGTTTCACAATATAATATCGCTCACGCGCAAAGATTTATTATTGAATATCAAAGAAGAAAGCAGGGTAAAACATCTTTACTTGCTTCAAAAGATCGCGCATGATCAAGCGAATATCCGGATGCGCATTATCCGCGCACCGCTGTTTGAAAATAGTGCGCCACTCGCGAAGGTTAGCAGTTACTACGATTTCTGTTTTTAGCGCGTTCGGAAGTACTCCACGGGCATCCTCTGGCTTCATGCCTTTTCTAAGCATCTCAAAGTAATAGTTTTCAGCATTTAACAATGCGTCATGCCACATAAGCCTAATAAATTCATCACCTGTTTCGTACCAATGAGGATAAACAAAAGTAACATCGTTTCCAAAACGCTCTTTCGCGTAGTTGCAGTACCTTGTTGATTCCTGCGAAAAAGAGGCGAGCCTATGCCTGACTAATTCATGCGATACGCCCCTATCTATAATAAAGCGCACTGTCATAGAAGCGTGTTCAATTACGCTTTCGTGACCTTTTCCGATTATCATTTTCACGAAACGCTCAGCATCCTCACGGTTTCCAAGGATAGGCGTTTTGTAGCATGTTTTTCCAGCCCGCTCTATTTTGAACAGTATCTGATCATAGTCCGGTGCGTCTTCAATTTCAAATGAAGGATGTACAATGTTCATTGGTTATTTTCTATTAGGTTCATGATTGCAGTCATTTTTTCTTCTGAAAACTTGCTGAAGTCTGTTTTTGCAAGTTTTCGGCTAAATTGAAGGAGAAAGTACTCTTTTGCAAGTTCTGGTGTTTCGATTTTGTAGTCGCAAGTACTGAAATGTTCACCGCTTTCATATATCCTAAAATCATAATCTCTGCGAAACCTCATGCCGCCAGATATTGCAAGCGTTTTTGTTACTCGGTCGATTATGTGCAAATCGCGTACTTTTCCTAAGTAGGTAGAATACACTTTGTCGCCTACTTCGAGTAGTTTTGTTTGGCTCATAGTTTCGATGTTTTATCGGTGATACTCCAAATACCCTCTCTGAAATAAAGCAACCTGATACGATATTTGGCTTTCAGGAAGCGAAAAGAAGCAAGGAACAATTGGATATTCATCGTCTGCATATCCGTAGTTTGCTGAAACCTTTGTTTTTACGATTGGTATCCCGCAAAGAGCAGGAAGGTCGTATTCCCAGTTTTCAAAACTATCAGCGATTATCATCAGGATGTCCGGCTTTGCGTCCATCCTCCTTAATCCTGCTGCGGTTCGGCTTATGAAATCTTGCATTTCCATGGTTTAGGTTATTAAAGTTGAAAATTCTCTATTGTATAAATAATCTGCCTGTCTTCTTTTATCATTCCCATTTTTATACTTTGGGCTACAAACTGCTCAATCTTTGCAATGTTTTTTAGTTCCTTTGCAGATGCAAGATTACGCATACCAGTCATGTGCTTACCGAATACACGCTTGTTTATTGCAATCGCATATTTTGGATATTCTGGATTTTCAACAATGCTTTTTATTGCATTGTTCATAGGTAGAAATTCATCTCCAGCCTCTACACGGTCAAAAATAAGGCTGTCAGTAAGCCATAAAACAACCGTTGCATAAATCATTGGATTAAGTTCCATAGCAAGAAGTATCCAAATATACGGATTGCAGAATGTAGATTTACTTTCCCTTGCACCGGTTGTTTTGTAAACGCCAAGGCTCTTCAAAACCTTAGCAATACCCTCTTTTTCTACCATTTCTATAAAAGCGAGAAATCCCGCTTTTATAATCCCTTGTTTTTCAAGCAGGTAATAAACCCTTTCTTTAAAGGCGTCCGTCTGCATTATGTCAGAAACACGCTTATCACTCCACCCGTACTGCCACCTTGCAACTTCGTAAGCCTTTTGAAGCTCAGAAACAGACAAAAATCCAGTCTTTGTTTCCTGCTGTATAACCACGCCAAAAAGATCGCGGTCTTTGCTTTCCATGGTAATATTTGTCTTCATACTTTTTTGTTGTTGTTTTAGTATGGCAAAGTTACGCAAATAAAAATGAAAAATCAAATGTTTTAAATAATAATATCGCACACGCGCAAATATTTCTGCACGTTACAGCAAAAAGCCCTGCCTGCAATGGTACGCAGGCAGGGCTATATTCAATTTAACAACGATTGTAATTTGCTGATATACAGTACCTACGTTGTAGTTTTCGTAATCTGTATATTTGGAGCGTAGATATACCGCGTTTTGTATGATACCTCAGCTTTGTCCTTTGCAAAATTCCATTTTAAATCGGTCAATTCTGCATCATCACCTGCCGATGTACGCGCTCTTGAAGACTCCAAAACATCCATAAAATCATCAAGCCCGAACGGCACAGTTACATTTTCAAACTCCTTTGCTTGGTTTTCCAGCCTTGCCCCAACGCTTGGCGCATGGTATTTTTGCCACAGTGAGCCCGCACCGATAATGTCCTTCGAGTTTTGAGCTACCCTGTTTCCGTTCATATAGAAAACTGTCGGCTCTGTTATCGTTTTTTGAGACAACCGAACGCACCCGATATTGTCAGCAAAAGATAGGTCGATTTCAATACCAAAAAACGAAAGTACTTCCCCGATTGTTTCCAGCATTGAAAATATCAATTGCTCAACCGAACCTCGTTCGTTGTACCTTGGGGCAAGCGATGCAGGAATGGCCACTCTGTTTATCCCGCGTATTAGGCTATCTTTCCCAGCGTATGCCGATTCCTGAGCCGATGTTTTTGAGTAGTCTATCACCGTGTATTGGTTTGCGCTGTCGGTAGCGTAACGCAATGTATTCGCCGCCAAAACATCCTTTGTATTGTACTTCCATGGTGATGGTTCATGCGCCGGTATTACCCATGAGGACTGAGACGACCAATAGCTATGCCATCGCGGGTGCATTACTGCTTTGCCGTCTTTGAGCGCAAAACGAGCATTAAACATCGTACGCCCCATGTCCAACGCCCAACTTGGGAAAATCACATCTTGGTTTGTTCCGGTCGGATAAGGCTTGTTTTCTTTGCTCCAAGTGCGCTCTACGATGTCATTGAAAAAATTATCCTCTGCATCCGCAGGGAGCAAAACGCCTACACTGGAAAGTTCCGATATTGATGTTTGGAAAGAATACCCCAAAGATTTAAAAACAGCCGTCAAATAGTCATGCAGAGTCCCGACTTTTATCTTGTACTGCGGAGGGTATAGCGATTTTACAGCAGAATCAATCAAAACAAATATCTGGTAAGCCATTGCAGTGATGTATGCTGCACGAATGAGCGATTTAGCCAAAACCATGATAAATGCCCCGGGGTTAAATAATATATCAGTAGCAGCGTTTGAAAGGTCAGCTATCAAGTACCCTGATTCCTTTATCGCTTCCTGAAGCTCTTTGATAGATGCGTAAATGCTGATACCCAAAAGCACCTTTTCAATAGCCGAGTCGTTTTTGTCAATACACGCCAAAACATCCCTGCCAGCAGGGAAAAAACCTTTAATGTCGCTCCAAAGCAATGCGTCCGCGCGGTCTGCAATGTCAGCTATGTCGTCGTTTTTTTTGATCGAACATGATATTTTTTCAAGGTTTGGAGAAAATACGCAAGATTCCCGCAGATCCAAGTATCCTTGAAATACGCTTTTTGTAGATGTTGAGTTTGTTGCGAAAATCTGAATAGGTAGCTTGTTAAATATCTTGCCTTGATTAATCCAATCTGTAATAATACGCGCAGAATCCTTAACAAAGTCGGCATTTTCAATCTCAGCAATTGCCGATGCGCTACCCTCGCGCCACTGAGCCGCAACGGTAATGTCTTCCCATTGCAATGATGCAGCTGTTTGCTGTCCATTTAGGTATATGCTGATATTTGCCATTATTTGCTTTTTTCAGTTTCGATTTTTTCAAGCATCTCAAAAAACAAATCAGCACTTTCGCCAAGAATGCTTTTAATCCCGTCATAGTCCAAATCCTTATTTGTTTCTTCAGGGAACTTGATTTTTGAAAGAGGTGTTTCGAGGCTTTCCATTAGGTTTTTGTACATGTTGGCGTCTGGGCTTGTTTCCATTTTCGCCATGCCGTAGTCAAAAATCATTATCCTGCTTTCGCAACGGCAAGCCTCCACCCACTCATAGTATCCAATTTTCCTGTTTTCTGGCATCTCATTATTTCGATAGTCGATATGTTTTTCTGAAATCTTTTACCCTTGCGACCGGAGCCAACGATGCAACGCAGCCAGTGTCGCTTGTTGGTTTTGAAAACAACCTTTGGAGGCACCATATCCAGCCTTTGCGCGAGTTCTCTGCAATTTCCTCCTTATTCATGGATTATT
>JADKDZ010000014.1 GCA_016718265.1 Uliginosibacterium sp.
CTCGCGGTGTAGTTCGTCGTGGTGCTGGTGAGGGAGGCGATCACCGTGCCGTTGAGCAGCACGTCTAGACGGCCACCCCCCGTATCGTCCGTAGCCGGCAGCCAGCTCAGGCTCAGACTGCTGGCGCTGATCTGTGTCGTGCGCAGGCTGCCCGGCGCCGTGGGCGCCTGCGTGTCGCGTGCCGTCACCAGCGGCGGCACATTGATCACCAGCTCGCCTGACGCCGGCGAGAGGTTTCCGGCCGCATCCCGTGCCTTCACCTGATAGCGGTGGGTCGCATTCGGATTCACCGCCGTATCCAGAAACACCAGGGTATTGACACTCACGCTGCCCAGAAAGCGCCCATCCCGATAAATGTCGTAAGCCGACACCCCCCGGTCATCACTCGCCCCGCCCCACTTGAGCAAGACGCTCGTGGCGGTCAGACCCGAGAAGCCCAAGGCTTCCGGCGAACTCGGCGCCTGCGTGTCCGGCGTACTAAGCGACCCGCCTGAGCTGGAACTCGTCGTCTGACTCGGCACCGACTCCCCGGACGACGCAGCATCGCCCCCTCCGCCGCCGCAGGACGCGAGAAAGAGCAGGGACGCGCAGAGCACACTGACACGACGGGGGAGAAACAGCATGACCAGACCTCACTGCGTGAGAAGCACGCGCAAACATGAACGAAGACATCGACAGACCAACCCATGAAGACAGCGCCAGTCAGGATCCTCGGCGCCCAATCCGGTTGATTTTCGATTGACGGCCATGCTAAGGCGGACGCAAGGGCGAGCAAAAGCCACTGGTCGGAAAAGGACATTGGCATTCATCGCGCTTGGTTTTTTGGTAAAACGCAACGATCTTGTTGCTCCGGCCATCAAATAGTTGCGTGCGCAGCAGTGGCAGCCTCGCAACGCCTTCGTGTCTTCGCATCATTTTTCAAGCGATTTGAGGAGCGAATCCGTAGTGAAGCGCCGCGCAGAGGCATGCGGTGCTCGCCCGCGCCACACACGCAGTACAGAAAGCGGCAACTCCGTGATTGATCGCCACACGGGCAAATGCCATTCGCCCACGGGTGGGCTTTGTCAGAGGTTCTGGTGGTTACGCTGGGCACCGAGCACTCGTCGACATTCTGCCTGGAGAGCCTCGCCCTGCTTGCCTCTACAAGGGCATGCTTGCAGAGGCTTGCTGGATGCGGCTCTCCGGGCATGCTCTGTGGATGCATATTCCGCTTGCTCTGCAGATCCGTATAAAGTCCGCAACGCATGGACGGGATTTCTTCCGGCCGATAGCGATTTTTAGGGATAATTACGTCCCGCCGCCTCCCCGCTCGCCTCGTACTCATGGATCTCCTGCTGTTGCTCAAGGCCGCCCTGCTGGGCGTGATTGAAGGCCTGACCGAATTTCTGCCCATCTCCTCGACCGGCCACCTGATCCTGGGCAGCGCGCTGCTGGATTTCACGGGTGAGCGGGCCAAGCTGTTCCTGATCGTGATCCAGTCCGCCGCGATTCTGGCGGTGGTCTGGGAGTATCGCCAACGCTTGGGCCATGCGGTGCGCAGTGCGCGACAGGATGCGACGGCGCGGCAACTCTTGATCAATGTGGCGATTGCGTTTGTGCCACTTGCCGCCCTGGGCCTGGTAGCCGGCAAGTGGCTCAAGGCGCATCTGTTCAACGCCCCGGTGGTGGCCACCACTTTCATCCTCGGCGGCCTCATCATCCTGTGGGCCGAGCGCCGCAGCCACGCCGAGCGTGTCGCCAGCGTCGAGGCCATGAGCGCGCTGGACGCGCTGAAAGTCGGCATCGCCCAGGCGTTTGCGCTGATCCCGGGCACCTCACGCAGTGGCGCCACCATCATCGGCGGCATGCTGTTCGGCCTGTCGCGCCGGGCGGCAACGGAGTTCACCTTCTTTCTGGCCATTCCGACCCTGGGCGTCGCCTCGCTCTACGCGCTTTACAAAGAGCGCGCGCTGCTCTCCGTTGATGACCTCGGCATGTGGGCAGTCGGCATGCTGGCCTCATTTGCTTCGGCCTTTTTCGTGGTGCGCTGGCTGATCCGGTTTGTGTCCACCCATAGCTTCAAGGTCTTCGCCTGGTATCGCATTGCATTTGGCCTGATCGTGCTGCTGACCTGGCAGCAGGGCTGGGTGCATTGGGTCGACATATGAGCGCAACACTGATCTACCTGCACGGCTTTCGCTCTGGCCCGCAATCGGCGAAGGTGCAAGCGCTGGCGGCATGCATGCGCGAACACGGCTTGGGCGACCAGCTTTGGTGCGAACAGCTCTCGCCGGTGCCTTTCGATGCGATTGCGCAGGCGACCGCACAGATCGACGCCTGCCTGAAGGCGGGCGTGCAGCCTGCCTTGGCGGGCAGCTCGCTCGGCGGGTTTTATGCCGCCTGGCTCGCCAACCGGCATGGTCTGAAAGCCGTACTGATCAACCCTTTCGTGCCGCATGCGGGCTTCGACAACAATTTGTTCCTCGGCGAGCACCTGCCGATCTACGGCGGACCGGCCTTCCACTTCACGGCCGCCCATGCGGCGCAGATCGCGGTGCTGGACACCCCGCAACTACAGCGTCCGGAGAACATCTGGCTGCTCGCAGAGGAAGGCGACGAGACCCTGGACGTCCGCCAGGCGGTGGCGCGCTACGCGGCTTGCCGCCAGACCGTGCTGCCCGGCGGCAACCACAGCTTTACGCGCTGGGCCGACTATCTGGACGCGGTGCTCCGCTTCACCGGGCTGCTCGCGTGAGTGAGGCCGCCACGCGCCGTGGCCTGCTCGCTGCCCTCTCGGCCTTTACCCTGTGGGGCCTTGCGCCAGCCTATTGGAAGCTCTTGGTCGGCGTGCCGGCGGGCGAAACGGTCGCGCACCGGGTCTGCTGGTCACTGCTCGTGCTGGCCGTACCGCTGGCGCTGAGCCAAGGCTTCAGCATCCTCCCCCGCCTGGTTCGCGAGCCGCGCCTGGCCTTGATTCTGGCCACGACCACCGCGCTCACGGCGGTCAACTGGCTGCTCTTCGTGTGGGCGGTACTCAACGGGCATGTGCTCGAATCGAGCCTCGGCTACTTCATCGCGCCGCTGTGCAATGTGCTGCTCGGGCGACTCTTCCTCGGCGAAAAGCTGCGCCCCTGGCAGGCTGCCGCCGTCGCCCTGGCCGTCGCCGGCGTGCTGTGGCGGGTGTGGCACCTGGGCGCGCTGCCGTGGATACCCCTGAGCCTGGCGATCACTTTCTCGCTCTATGGTCTGCTGCGCAAGCGTGCGCCGGTTGGCGCACTCGACGGCCTCTTCGTCGAGACCCTGATGGGCGCGCCCTTTGCGCTGGCCTGGCTGATCTGGATCAGCCTGCAGGGCCAGGGCCACTTCGGCCCGGACCTCGGTCTGCTTGCGGCGCTGATCGGCACCGGGGTCGTCACCGCCGTCCCGTTCTTGCTCTATGCCGTGGGCGCGAAGCGCCTGCGCTACACCACCCTGGGTTTCGCCCAATACATCGGCCCGACGCTGCAGTTCCTGCTCGCGGTATTCGTGTATCACGAGCCCTTCAATCACGTCGCCCTGGTCGGCTTTGCCTGCATCTGGGCGGGTCTGGCGGTGTTTTCACTCGATGCTGTCCGGCACGCAAGCCGCCAGAGCAGTGAGAAAGCCTGAAAAACGATGCCTGAAGAGCCGCATCCAGCAAGGCTCTCCGGGCAGGCCATTTGCAGCGTGGTTTTGCGGCAGGCCGTCCCTGCTCGCTGGCTTCCCCTCTATAATCCGCCCTCGCCTATTTCCCCCTGCTTCCCCCACCCATGAATGTTCTGTTTGAAGAGGACGGGTCTTTCAAGACCGGGACGATCCTCGCTGATAACGATTCCTCCCTGCAGGTGGAAACCTCGACCGGCAAGCGCGTGAAGCTGAAGGCCGCGAATGTGCTGTTGCGCTTCAACGCCCCTGCCGCCGGCGAATTGCTGCCCAAGGCAGACGCTGAAGCAGCGGGCATGGAAACCGATTTTCTGTGGGAGATGTGTGGCGATGGCGAGTTTGCCTTTGCCGAGTTCGCGGCGGATTACTTCGGCCACACGCCCTCCGCGGTGGAATCCACCGCGGTGCTGGTGAAGTTGTTTGCCTCGCCGATCCACTTCCACCGCAAGGGCAAGGGGCGCTTCCGCAAGGCCCCGCCGGAGATTCTGCAAGCCGCGCTGGCCGGCGCCGAGAAGAAGCGCCTGCAGGCCGAGCAGGTGGAGCGCATGAAGGCAGAATTGCTCGCCGGCACGCTGCCCGCGGAGTTCCCGGCCATGCTGCAAGCCTTGCTCTACAAGCCGGATCGCAACCGCCTGGAAACCAAGGCGCTGGAAGCCGCCAGCGACGAGAGTGGCATCTCGGCACCGCGCCTGCTGCTCAAGGCCGGGGCACTTAAATCCAGCCACGAACTGCATCTGGGGCGATTCCTCTTCGAATACTTTGCCGAGGGCACCGATTTCCCGGCACTCGTGGCACCGCCGCTGCCCGCCGATCTGCCGCTTGCCCCGGTGCAGGCCTTCTCGATCGACGATGCGACCACCACCGAGATCGACGACGCCTTCTCGCTCACCGCGCGTGAGGGCGGCGGCTGGACGATCGGCATCCACATCGCCGCGCCCGGCCTCGGCATCCGCCCCGGCTGCCCGATTGACGCGGTCGCCCGCAAGCGGCTGTCGACGGTGTACATGCCGGGCAACAAGATCACCATGCTGCCCGACGCGATCGTTGCCGCCTACACCCTGGGCGAAGGCCAGGCACGCCCCGCGCTGTCGCTCTACGTGGAGGTGAACAGCGATTACAGCATTGCCAGCCAACGCAGCTGTATCGAATGCGTGCCGGTGGTGGCCAATCTGCGCCACCACGATATCGAGCCGATCTTCAACGACGACACGCTGATGAATGGCCTGCCGGACGCCAAGTGGATGCCGGAGCTGAAAGTGCTGTGGGAATTCGCCACCGTGCTGGAAGCCGGGCGCGGCAAGCCCTCGGCCAACCAGAACATGCTGGACTTCAACTACTACGTCGACTGGGCGCAGGAAACGAAGGACGGCCCGGGGGTGATCAGCATCGAGCGCCGCAAGCGGGGTTCGCCGCTCGACAAGCTGGTGGCCGAGCTGATGATCCTAGCCAATTCCAGCTGGGGCAAGCTGCTCCATGAAGCCGGCATCCCGGCGATCTACCGCGTGCAGACCGGTGGCCGGGTACGCATGAGCACCGCCGCCGCGCCGCACGACGGCCTGGGTGTCGATTGCTACGCCTGGTCGTCCAGCCCGCTGCGCCGCTACGTCGACCTCTGCAACCAGTGGCAGCTCATCGCTCACCTCAAGGGTGAAGCTGCACCGTTTGCGCCGGGTTCGGCCGAGCTGGGTGCCGCGATGAATGATTTCGATGTCACCTACAGCGCCTACAACGACTTCCAGCGCGGCATGGAGCGTTACTGGTGCCTGCGCTGGCTGCGCCAGAGCGGCCTGAAGGAAACCACGGCCAAGGTGCTGCGCGAGAACATCCTGCGCCTGGAAGAAGTGCCTTTCGTCTTCAAGCTGCATTCGATTCCGGCCGGCGTGAATGCGCACGACCGGGTGCAATTTGCCATCGACAAGGCCGATCTCGTCGACATCGACCTGCGCGGCAAATACCTCGCCACTCTGCCCCCGCTGACGCTGGAAGCTGGCGAGACGGGCGGCGACGAAGGCGAAGAACCGCTGGCGTAGAATCGCGAGCCATGTCTGCGCAGAAACCCCCAGCCAAGCCCATCGCCAAAGCGCCGGCCGCCAGCCCGCACGGGCACAAGAAGCCTGCCGCCGCGAGAAGGCGTCGGCCCAAGAAGTGGACCGAACGCTCGTGGCTGATGGCACACGCCTTCGGGCTGAGCATGGGCATCTCGATCGCGTTCCATAGCCTCTTGCCCCTGATCGGCTTCATCCCGCCCAGCGGCGGCCTGAAGAAGCAGCGCGACCCGGGTCTGGAAGTCGTGCTGGTGAATGCCAAGCACAGCAAGGCGCCGCAAAAGGCCCAGGCGCTGGCACAGGCCAACCTGGATGGCGGCGGCAACACCGACGACAAGAAGGCGATGCCCAGCTCGCCTTTGCCGCCCGACACCGACAAGCACGACGGCGACAGCCTGGTGGAGAGCAAGCGCCGGGTCGAACAGCTCGAAGCGGTGCAACGCGATCTGCTGGCGGTGGCGAAATCCACCAACCCGATCGACAAGAAGAAAAAGAACGACGAGAACCCGACCGAGAGTGATCCCAGCCCGCCAGGCGTCGACCTGACCCGCGCCACCGCCATTGCCCGCCAGGAGGCGGTGGTCGAGAAACTGCTCAAGGAATACGCGCAGCGCCCGCGCAAGGCTTTCATCTCGCCCCGCACGCAATACGCCTCGCACGCCCAGTACATGATGTCGTGGAGTTCGAAAATCGCCCGCGTCGGCGAGCTGAACTTCCCGCGCAATACCGTCGGCTCGCTTTACGGCAGTGTGCAGATCCACGTCGAGATCCGCGCCGACGGCTCGGTCGCCCGCGCCGAGATTGCTCGCCCGGATAAAGACCCGAAGATCAACGACGCTGCGCTGCGCATCATCCACATTGCTGCCCCTTTTGCACCCTTTCCGCCGGAAATCCGCAAGGAATACGACATCCTCGAATTCGTCCGCACGCTGACTTTCACGCGTGAGGATGTGATCCTGCAATAACGCGACGCCGGGCTCCGCCATTCGTGTCTCACCGCTGCCCGGGAATCACCATGCCGCCGACCCGCCGCATACTCCTCGCCGCCTTCGCGCTCCTCGCCTTGCTCGGGGCCGGCCATTGCCGCGCGGCCGACGGGTCCGAACCGGCCTTGCGCGCGAGCCAGCGTCGCCTTGCAGAACTGGAAGCCGAGCAGCGTGCGCTTCTGGCGCAATCCACGCCCGCCGTCACACCGAAGCCGCGGCGCGGCAACGCGCAAGAGATTGCCCGCCAGGAAGCCGTGGTCGCCCGCTTGCTGAAGGAGAGCGCCGAGCGTCCGCGCACAGGTTTCGCGGCGCCGAACAGCGACGACCCACGGCTGCGCGCCTATCTGGACGATTGGACTGCGCACACCCAGCACTACGGCAACCAGCACTTCCCACGCGCAGCGGGCAAGTCGCTTTACGGCAGTGTCCAGGTGCACGTGACGCTCGACGCGCAGGGCAGACTGCTTCGGTCAGCGATTTCGCGTGGCGATCCCGACCCGCGACTCAACGCGGCTGTCATGCGCATGCTTCATCGCGCCGCCCCTTTTCCCCGGTTTCCAGCCGCGCTGGCGGCGGACTACGACGCGCTCGAGATCGTGCGGACGCTGAGCTTCACACACGAGCACGACCCCAAGCCATGACAACCGCCTGGCTCTGACCGATGTTTGCCCGCCGCTACAGTAAGCCCGTCGCCCTCGCGCTCATGCTGCTCTGCACCCTGCTGTGGAGCATGGCGGGCGTGCTCACGCGCCAGCTCGACAGCGCCCGCAGCGTCGAGGTCACCTTCTGGCGCAGCGCCTTCTGCATCGGCTTCGTGCTCGTCGCCCTGCGCCTCAGCGGAGGCAGCGCCGCACTGGCCACGCTGCGCCGGCCCGCACGCAGCCTGGTGCTCTCCGGCCTGATGTGGAGCGTGATGTTCAGCTGCTTCATGATCGCGCTGACGCTCACCTCGACCAGCAACACCCTGATCGTGAGCAGCGCCTCGCCGCTGCTGACTGCCGTGCTGGCGCGGGTGGTGCTGCGTACCGCCATCCCGGCCTCGACCTGGCTGGCCATCGGCATCGCGGTGGCCGGCATGGCCTGGATCTTCTCCGGCGGCGTCAGCGCGGGCAGCCCGCGCGATCTGCTCGGCATGGGCATCGCGTTCGGCGTACCGCTGGCCTCGGCCGTGAACGTCATCGTCTTCAAACGCTCGGGCGGCACGGTCGATCTCGTCCCGGCGGTCTGCCTCGGCGCGGTCTTCTCGGCGCTCGCGATGCTGCCCCTGGCCTGGCCGTTTCAGGCCTCGGCGCACGATCTGGCGATTCTCGCCGTGCTCGGCTGCTTTCAGCTCGGCTTGCCCTGCATGCTGATGGTGGTCGCCGCGCGCAGCCTCAGCGCCCCACAGCTCGCCCTGCTCGGCCTGCTCGAAGCGGTGCTGGGCCCCCTCTGGGCCTGGCTGGGCGCTGGCGAAGTACCTCCCGCCGCCACGCTGCAAGGCGGCTGCGCCGTGATCGCTGCCCTGCTGCTCAACGAATTGCAGCAACTGCGCAAGCGCTGAGAAACGCCGGTGGGCATTGCCCGGAGAGCCGCACGGGTATTGGCTCTCCAGCCTGCTTGACACGAGTCAATTACACCGCGGAGCGGCGTTTTCATACTCGGCGCATTCCCCTTCTAGAAAAATGGATACCCGCCATGCCCAGCGCCCTTTTTGATCACTACCTGATGGCCGATCATCGCGCCTGTGACCACCTGCTCGGCAGCCTGCGCCGCCACGCCGTCGGCAAGGACTGGCCCGCCGCCCAAGCCGCCTTCGCCAGCCTGCAGCACGACGTGCTGGCCCACTTTGCGGCGGAAGAAGAGGTGATGTTCCCCGCCTTTGAAGCGGCCTCCGGCATGACTTGTGGCCCCACTGCCGTGATGCGCATGGAGCATGCGGAAGCGCGCGAGCTGCTCGACGATCTGGCCGCCGCCACGCAGGCGCAGGATACCGATGGCGTGCGCGGCCATGCCGAAGCTTTGCTGATCCTGCTCCAGCAACACAACATGAAGGAGGAGAACATCCTCTATCCAGCGGCCATCTCGGCCGCCGGCCCCACCGCGGCGGAGCTCACGGCGCAGATCGTGCTGAGGCGGGAAGCCAAATGAGCCGCCTGCTGGACGTGCGGGGCCTGCCGCCGTGCGAGCCCTTCGACAGGATTCTCGCGGCTACCGACGAGCTGCCCTTCGGCGAGGCGCTTGAGGTGCTGATCCACCGCGAGCCGCTGCCACTGTATGAGTGGCTGGCCGAGCATGGCTTCGGCCACCGCACAGTGCAAGAGAGCTCAGAGCAGTTCCGCATCTTCATTCATCACCTGCCGAGCTGAGCAGCCATGCAGATGGTATCGACTGAGGCCTCGCCCGCGCCCACGCTGTCATTCGCCTACATGCTGTGCGGCACGCTCGGCATGCTGGCGGCCGGCCTGCTGCTGGCCTGGCAACCCGAGGCCTTGCTGACGCGCTGGCATCCCGCCGCACTCGCGGCCGTCCATCTCTTCGCCCTGGGCGGGCTGATGCCGGTCATGCTGGGTGCCTTGCTGCAGTTCATGCCCGTGGCGTGCGGGCTGGCCTTGCCCGGCAAGGTCTGGCTGGAGTCGCTCATCCTGGGCGGGCTGATGGCTGGCGCAGGCCTGCTCGCCGCCGGCTTTCTGAGCGGCAGCGCGGGGGCGATGGCCGCTGCCGGCGCCCTGCTGCTCACGAGCCTGTCGGTCGCCGGGCTGCGTCTCGCCCGCGCGCTGTGGCGACAGCCGCGGGCGAACGCCCTGCAGGCCGCGCTGCGGCGGAGCACATTGGCGCTGGGCATGACGATGGGCTTTGGCGCGGCCCTGCTCGGCATCCTGATCGCGGGCTGGAATCTGCCCCTCGTGATCCTGGTCGACTGGCACGCCCTGTGGGGCATTGCTGGCTGGGTCGGCGGGCTGATCGGCAGCGTGGCCACGGTGGTCGTGCCGATGTTTCACGTCAGCAAGCCCTATCCCGGTCATTGGAACCTGGCGCTGCGGACGCTGCCCTGGCTGCTGCTGACGGGCAGCGCGGCGGCTCTGAGCGGGTTTGGCAGCACCGCCACCGTCGCGTCACTCATGCTCGCCGCGCTGGTCGCGCTCTTCGGCGGCCTCACGGCACAGCGCGTCTGGGCATCACAGCGTGGCGAGCGCGACGCTTTCTTCTGGGGCTGGCTGGGCGTCGCCCTGCTCAGCGTGGCCCTGGGCGGACTGGGGGCAACGGCTGCACTCGCCAGCGACCCACGCTGGGGCACGGCCTTCGGCCTGCTGGCCCTCGCCGGGCTGGGGGGCAGCACCCTGAACGTGATGCTCTACCGCATCGTGCCCTTCCTGATCTGGCTGCACTGGCAGCGGGCCAACAAGGCGCGCGCCCGATTACCCCTGCTCCACCAGATTGTGCCGGAGCGATGGCAGCGCACTCAGCTGGCGGCGGATCTGCTGGCGATCCTGCTCCTGCTCGGCGCCTGCTTCGCCCCCGCGCTGACGCGCCCCGCTGCCCTGCTGTTCGCGGCAAGCAAGCTCGTGCTGCTCGTCTCGCTCGCCCGCGCCATGCAGGGCTACCGCGAGAAGCTGGCCCACCTCAAAACTCTGCCTGCAGCGAGCCCGCGTGCGGCGCCTGAACCCGACTGCCCCGCACCAAAGGTCGCCATCGCCTAAGCCGGGGTGCAACTGGACCTTTGCCGTCAGTTCCTCCGTTTTGGGCGGTACCCGATAGATGGTCTTGCTGCCACTTGCGCTTCAGACGCAGTCGCGCCGCCAGCTTGGGGTGCCTGGGTGGCGGCTCCGGAGCGTTTCCTTGGAAGGGTCGAACGCGGTCTCCTCGTGGCGCGCGGCTTTGGCGCGCTCATCGCCTGGGTCATCTGTCGCCGCGGTGGCCCCGAGCCGGCGCGGCACCGAGGCAAAGTGGCTCTCCCCGCCCGTCTGAAGCCATCGTGAGTTCGTCCCGGCCTGCCCTCGCTGCGCAGGCGCCCACGGCTGGCTGGCCCGGACTGGCGCTGGGCGGGCGGCCTTCGGCGGGGTGGGGGCTGGGCTCGGCGCGTTTGGGGGGGCGTTGGGGGCGGGGGCGGCGCGGGCCGGCCGCCTCTGCCGGCTCTGCCGGCGGCCGGGGGGTGCGGTTTTGCGGGTCGGCGTTGGGGCGGCCCGGGCCGACGGGGCAGGGGGGGCGGGGCTGGCGGGGGTGGGGCGGGGCCGCCCTCGGGGGGTGGCGGGGCGCGGCCGACGGGGCTTTGCTACGTTGAGCGAGCGGCACACCTGCCTTGCCACGCAAGCCTCCAGAGAACCGGCACGGAGGCGCCTTGCTGCGCTGTGGGCTGCCGCGCCCCGGCAGCGGTCCGGGAGGCGTTGCCCGGCGTGCGCGTGCGGTCAAACCACCCGGATGCCAGCCCGGCTCCCAATAGGCTACCTGTGGGCTCGACCGGCCTTGCGGCGGGGCATGCGTGCTCGCAGCGTGCTCGCACTGTCTCTGCAGGCTGCGCGCAGGCGGCTCCAGCCCCGAACGCTTCCCAACGCCGACAGCGGTGGCAAACCGTCCGGGGCGGCTGGGGCGGGTGGCTCTCCAGGGCTACCGGTTTCCTGGCATGCGAGGCGCTACGAGGGCCGCCTGGCCGGTCGCGCGGCGCGCGCGCGCGGGGCTCGCCGCGGTGGGTCGGCCGTCGGCGCGCCCCTGCCCTAGCGAGCGAGCCCGCACATTGATGCGGCGTCTGTTCCGCCACGATGATCATCGGCGAGGCCGGCGTCCGGGCGCGGAATGCGGGGGCCCCCACAATTTCTCGGCCGGCGGGCTGGCGCCATGGTTCCGCCCGCGGGTCTCATCCGTAAGGCTTGAGCTGGTGGGAGACGCTCGGGGGCGGGGTCGTTGCCGTTCCGCTCATCACGGGGGAGCGGCCTGACGCGCGAAAGCCATGGGCGGGCTGGTGCGCAGGCGGGCTGCGCTTACTACGGGGGACAAGCCTATTCGGATGACTTCATCACCATCGGCCGGCGCCCGGCGTTCGATCTGGCGCTGATTCCCGTCGGTGCGTATGCGCCACGAGATTTCATGCGTGATCAGCACGTCGATCCCGCCGAGGCGGTGCGCATTCACCAGGATGTGGGCGCGCGCGTATCGGTCGGTGTCCACTGGGGAACTTTCGAACTGGCAGACGAACCGCTCGACGCCCCCCTGACCGACGTTGCCCGCGCCCGCGAGCAGGCGAAGCTCCCCGCCGAGGCCCTGATCATGCTTCGCCACGGTGAGACGCATACCGCCGTCCCGGCAGGAAGCAAGCCCACGCTCCCCTAGAACCCGTGTGTCCACCAGCGCGCTACCGACGGCTCCGCTTGAGGGGGCCTCCGCTAGCAGATGCAGCATTTTTTGGGTGGATACACGGCGATTGGCCCTAAAATGGCGCTTCCCCAGCAGTCCATAAAAACGGCCCGTCCCATGAAAGCCATTCCTGAATTCAGCCCGCAGCAGGCAGCCCCCGTCCGCCTGCGTGAGATCCCCTACAACTACACCTCATTCTCCGATCGCGAGATCGTGATCCGCCTGCTCGGGCCCGACGCCTGGGCGGTGCTGGAATCCTTGCGGGCAGAGCGGGTGACCGGGCGCTCGGCACGCATGCTGTACGAGGTGCTGGGCGACATCTGGGTGGTGCAGCGCAACCCCTATCTGGAAGACGATCTGCTGGCCAACCGGAAGCGTCGGCAGGCTTTGCTCGACGCCTTGCGCCACCGTCTGCGGGAAGTAGAGAAGCGCCGCCGCGAGTCGGAGACCGAAGACCGCGAGCGCGCCGACAAAGTGGCCCAGCTGGTGGTGGCGGCCAACCGGGCGGTAGATGCCTTCGAGACGCACTTCGAGCACACCGCCGAGCTGCGCAGCCGCGCGCTGCGCCTGCTCTCTCGCCATACGCGCACGGACAACATCTGCTTTGACGGCTACGCCCGCGTGGCGCATGTAACCGATGCGACCGACTGGCGGGTGGAATATCCCTTCGTGGTGCTGTACCCGGACACCGAAGACGAGGTCGTGCATCTGGTACGCAGCTGCATCGAGCTGGGGCTGACGATCATCCCGCGCGGGGGTGGCACGGGCTACACCGGCGGCGCGGTGCCGCTGACGCCGGCCTCGGCGGTCATCAACACCGAGAAGCTGATTGATCTGCATCCGGTGGAGCCGCTGGCCAGCCTGCCCGGCGTGTCGGTACCGTATGCCACGGTGTTCACGGGCGCCGGCGTGGTGACGCGACGGGTGATGGATCTGGCGGAAGAATCCGGCTTTGTCTTTGCCTGTGACCCGACTTCCGCCGATGCCTCGTGCATCGGTGGCAACATCGCCATGAATGCTGGCGGCAAGAAGGCCGTGCTGTGGGGTACAGCGCTGGACAATCTGGCCGGGTGGCGAATGGTGACGCCCGACGGCAACTGGCTGGAGGTTGAGCGCATCAACCACAACCTGGGCAAGATTCACGAGCAGGCGGAGGTGAGTTTCCGCCTCAAGCGCTTTGATCCCGTCAGCAAGAAGGCGCTCAGCGAAGAATTCCTCACCCTGCCGGGCGAACGTTTCCGCAAGGTGGGCCTGGGCAAGGATGTCACTGACAAGTTCCTCGGCGGGGTGCCGGGCAT
Source organism: Uliginosibacterium sp. (assembly GCA_016718265.1). Lineage (GTDB taxonomy): Bacteria > Pseudomonadota > Gammaproteobacteria > Burkholderiales > Rhodocyclaceae > Uliginosibacterium. The sequence continues at coordinate 13,315 of JADKDZ010000014.1, forward strand.
CCAAAAGGAAGGTTGCGACGGCATCATTACCTCGGCCCGCTGGATCCTCCACAAGATGCCGGCGCATACGCGAACGGTTTGTCTGGAGTTCTTCGGTCAGGTCCGCGAAGCGGTGCCGGCGATTGTCGAGATCAAGGATTACATCCACAGCCTGCCCAAGCACGGCAACGCCCGCGTGATGCTCGCGGGCCTGGAGCACCTGGATGAGCGCTATGTAAAGGCCGTCGGTTACGCCACCAAAGCGACGCGCCACGGCCGGCCGAAAATGGTGCTGGTGGGCGACATCGTGGGTGACGATGAAGCGGCGGTCGCGCAGGCGGCTTCGGAGGTGGTGCGTCTGTGCAATGCGCGCAGCGCGGAAGGCTTCATCGCAGTCAGCGCGGAGACGCGCAAGAAATTCTGGCTGGATCGCTCACGCACGGCAGCGATCGCCAAGCACACCAATGCGTTCAAGATCAACGAGGACGTGGTGATCCCGCTGCCACGCATGGGGGACTATTGCGATGGCATCGAGCGGATCAACATCGAGCTGTCGATCCGCAGCAAGCTGCGCCTGGCCGATGCCCTGAGCGCTTTCATCGAAGGCGAGCTGCCGCTGCGAGTCAATGAGGCCGGGCAGAACAAGGAGGAGCTGATCGGGGATCGCCGCGCCCGTGCCCTTGAAGCGATATCGCAGGTGCGCGCCCGCTGGCAATGGATTCTCGATCAGCTCGACGCGCCGCTGGCGATGGCTGAAAGCAAGTTCGACTCACTGGGTATCACGGCGGACGCGCTGAGCAATCGGGCGGCCGAACCGCGTCTCTTTCATCGGGTACAGGATCACTCCATTCGCATTTCGTGGAAAGCGGAGCTGAAGCCCCAGCTCGAAGCGATCTTTGAGGGCAACAACTTCCGCCCGATTCTGGAGCGCATCGAGGCCATCCAGAAAGACGTGTTGCGCGGCCGGGTGTTCGTGGCCCTGCACATGCACGCCGGCGACGGCAATGTGCACACCAACCTGCCGGTGAACTCCGATCACTATGCCATGCTGCAGGAGGCCAATGCCGCGGTAGCCCGCATCATGCTGCTTGCGCGCAGTCTGGGAGGAGTCGTCTCGGGCGAGCATGGCATTGGCATCACCAAGCTGGAATTCCTGACTGAGGAAGAGATCGGCCCTTTCCGCGCGTACAAAGCCCGCATCGACCCGGAAGGTCATTTCAACCGTGGCAAGCTGATGGCTGGGGCTGACCTGAGCAACGCCTACACGCCCTCGTTCAGCCTGATGGGCTACGAGTCGCTGATCATGCAGCAGAGCGACATCGGCGCCATCTCTGCCTCGGTGAAGGACTGCCTGCGCTGCGGCAAGTGCAAGCCGGTGTGCTCGACCCATGTGCCGCGCGCCAACCTGCTCTACAGCCCGCGCAACAAGATCCTGGCCACCTCGCTGCTGATCGAGGCGTTTCTGTATGAAGAGCAGACGCGGCGCGGCATTTCGATCAAGCATTGGGAAGAATTCGAAGATGTGAGCGACCACTGCACGATCTGCCACAAGTGCTACACGCCTTGCCCGGTGGATATCGATTTTGGCGACGTGACGATGGCAATGCGCAGCTTGCTGCGCAAGATGGGCCAGCAGTCGTTCAACCCGGCCAAGAAACTGGCGATGGCTTTCCTCAACACGACCTCGCCGGAGAAGATCAAGTTCCTGCGCAAGTTCAGCATCGAGTGGGCGTACAAGGCGCAGCGCCTGGCCGTCGACCTGCTGCGCCCCCTGAGCCGCGCCAGCACCCGCCAACCGCCGGCCTCGCTGGGCAAGCCAGCGATCAAGGCGCAGGTGATCCACTTTGTTAACAAGAAGATGCCGGGCAACCTGCCCTCGCGCACCTCGCGGGCCTTGCTGGACATCGAAGATAGCCATGTCGTACCGGTGATTCGTGATCCGCAGAAGACCCGTGTCGACTCGGAAGCGGTGTTCTATTTCCCCGGCTGCGGCTCGGAACGGCTGTTTTCGCAGGTAGGTCTCGCCACCCAGGCCATGCTGTATGAAATCGGCGTGCAAACCGTGCTGCCCCCGGGCTATCTGTGTTGCGGCTACCCGCAGCAAGGTGCCGGCCAGGACGACAAGGCACAGCAGATCACCACGGATAACCGGGTGCTCTTTCACCGCGTGGCGAATACGCTGAACTACCTCGACATCAAGACCGTGGTGGTGAGCTGCGGCACCTGCTTCGATCAGCTGACCAAGTATGAATTCGACCGGATCTTCCCGGGCTGCCGCCTGGTGGACATCCACGAATTCCTGCTCGAAAAAGGCGTAAAGCTGGAAGGGGTGTCGGGCACCCGTTACATGTATCACGACCCCTGCCACAGCCCGATGAAGCAGCAGGATCCGCTCAAGACCGTGAATGCGCTGATCAGTACGGAGGGCAACATCAGGATCGAGAAGTCAGATCGCTGCTGCGGCGAGTCCGGCACGCTCGCGGTCACGCGGCCCGACATCTCGACCCAGGTACGCTTCCGCAAGGAGGAGGAACTGCAGAAGGGGGCCGCGAAACTGCGCGCCGACGAGTATCCGGGCCCGATCAAGGTGCTGACGTCCTGCCCAAGCTGCCTGCAGGGCTTGCAACGCTATAACGAAGACGTGGCGGGCCTGGACGCCGACTACATTGTCATCGAGCTGGCGCGACACATCCTGGGCAAGGACTGGCTGCAGGACTACGTGCGCCGCGCCAACGCGGGCGGCATTGAGCGGGTGTTGGACTGTCATGCAGGATACTCGTGCCGGACTGCGTTCATACGGGTCGGCACGCGCCGGCCCGTCGTTTTTCAGGAAGACTAATGTCATGAGTCAGCACGACCCTTTTACGCTTTTCCGCAACTGGCTTGCCGATGCGGAAAAATCCGAACCCAATGATCCCAATGCCATGTCGCTGGCGACCGTGGGCGAGGATGGCATGCCCTCGGTGCGCATGGTGCTGCTGAAAGGTTTCGATGAAGCGGGCTTCGTGTTCTACACCAACCTCGCCAGCCAGAAGGGGCGAGAGCTGGCGGCGCATCCGAAGGCGGCGCTGTGCTTTCACTGGAAGACGCTCAAGCGTCAGGTGCGTGTCGAGGGACTGGTGACGCCGGTCAGCGAGGCGGAAGCCGACGCCTACTTTGCCAGCCGGGCGCGCGATTCACGGATCGGCGCCTGGGCATCGAAACAGTCGCAGGCGATGCAGGGACGCTTCGAGCTGGAGCAGCGCGTCGCCCGGTACGCGCTCAAGTTCAACATCGGCACGATTCCGCGCCCGCCGTTCTGGAGCGGATATCGCATCAGCCCGCAGAAGATCGAGTTCTGGCGTGACAAACCCTTCCGCCTGCACGAACGCAGCCTGTACGTCCGCCAGGCGGACGGCGGCTGGGCGACCGCAACGCTCTTCCCCTGAAAACCGCGGTGCTACAATCGCGCACGCATTGGCGGGCCGGTCTTCGGCCCGCTTTCTTTCTCGCTCACCCAAACAGCTTAGCGGATGCAGATTTTCGCCCTCGGCCTCAATCACCACACTGCGCCCCTGGCGGTCCGGGAGCGGCTCGCCTTTCCGGCCGGCAGCATTCCGGCTGCGCTGAACGACCTCGCGCAACGCGGGCTGGTGAATGAAGCGACGTTGATCTCGACCTGCAATCGCACCGAGCTGTATTGCACCGCGCAGTCGCCGGAGGCGGCCATCGACTGGCTGGCCGCTCACCGCAACTTGCCACGCCGGGACATCGCGCCGTATCTCTACACGCATGTCGACGAGACCGCCGTCCGCCATCTGTTCCGCGTGGCGTGCGGGCTGGATTCCATGGTGTTGGGCGAGCCGCAGATTCTGGGCCAGCTCAAGGATGCCGTGCGCACGGCCGAGCAGGCCGGCATGGTCGGTACGGTACTGCACAAGCTGCTGCAGAAGAGCTTCTCGGTGGCGAAGGAAGTCCGCAGCGGCACGGCCATCGGCGCCAATATCGTCTCAATGGCAGCCGCAGCCGTGCATCTTGCTGCACAGATATTCGAGCGGATGAGCGATACGAAGGTGCTCTTCGTCGGCGCCGGTGAAATGATCCATCTGTGCGCGCACCACTTTACGGGGGCCAACCCGGCACGCATCACGATTGCCAATCGCAGCCTGCATCGCGCCCATAGCCTGGCCGCTGACATTGGTGGCGACGCCATCGCCCTGGAAGCATTGGGCGACGCGCTGCCACAGTACGACATCGTGGTCGCCTGTACCGGCAGCCCCTTGCCCCTGATTGGTCACGGCATGGCCGAACGCGCCCTGCACGCGCGGCGGCGGCGGCCAATGGTGATGGTTGATCTGGCCGTGCCACGGGATATCGAACCTGAAGTCGCCAAACTCTCGGACATCTTTCTTTACACCGTGGATGATCTGTCGCAGATCGTGAATACCGGCCGTGGTTCGCGCATGGCTGCCGTCGATGACGCTGAGCGCATCATTGCTGACCAGGTGGCATCTTTTCAGCACTGGCTGCACAGCCGCGAAGCCGTCCCGACGATCCGCCTGCTGCGCGACCACGCCGAGCATCTGCGCATCAGCGAGCTGGAGCGCGCCCAGCGCCTGCTCGCGCGCGGCGAAGACCCGCTGCGCGTGATCGAGCTGCTCAGCCACGGCCTGACCAACAAGCTCCTGCACGGTCCCAGCCACTATCTCAACCGCGTGGACGATCAAGCGCTGGCGCAGGCCCAGACCGCCGTACAGGCCATGTTCCAGCTCGATTCACGAAACCTTTCTGACAGCGACCAGTCAGATGCCACGAAACAATTCCCCGATTCATGAAACCCAGCATCCGCGCCAAGCTCGAACAACTCGCCTTTCGCCGTGAAGAACTCGACGGCGTGCTCTCCATGGCGGATGCCACCGCGAACATGGATCAGTACCGCAAGTTCTCGCGCGAGCATGCCGAAATCGGTGCCGTAGTCGCGTTGTGGCGAGAGTTTCTCCAAGCCGAAGCCGATGAACATACTGCGCAGGAGATGCTGGCGGATCCGGAAATGCGGGATCTGGCAGAGAGCGAACTTGCCGATACACGCGCCAGTCAGGCTCGGATCGAACACGCACTTCAGCTCGAACTCCTGCCCAAGGACCCGAATGACGCGCGCAACCTCTTCCTTGAAATCCGTGCCGGCACGGGCGGCGACGAGGCCGCGTTGTTCGCGGGTGACCTGCTGCGCATGTACACGCGCTATGCCGAACGCCAGGGCTGGCGGGTCGAGATTGCTTCGGCGAGCGAGTCAGACCTGGGTGGCTACAAGGAGGTCATCTGCAAAGTGATTGGTACCGGCGCCTTTTCACGGATGAAGTTCGAGTCCGGGGGGCATCGTGTGCAGCGCGTGCCGGTGACGGAAACACAGGGGCGCATCCACACCTCGGCCTGCACGGTAGCGGTGATGCCGGAAGCGGACGAAGTGGGCGAAGTCGACATCAACCCGGCCGATCTGCGCATCGATACGTTCCGCGCCAGCGGCGCCGGCGGGCAGCACATCAACAAGACCGACTCTGCCGTCCGCATCACCCATATTCCGACCGGCATCGTCGTCGAATGTCAGGACGATCGGTCGCAACACCGCAACAAGGCACAGGCACTCTCCGTGCTCGCCGCCCGCATCAAGGATGGCCAACTGCGCGCAGCCCAGGCCAAGGAAGCCGCCACGCGACGCAGCCTGATCGGCAGCGGCGACCGCTCGGAACGCATCCGCACTTACAATTTTCCGCAAGGACGGATCACGGATCACCGTATCAACCTGACGCTCTACAAGCTCGACGCCGCCATGGATGGAGACATCGGCGAACTGATAGACGGCCTGACCGCCGAACACCAGACCGAGCTGTTGGCGCAATTGACCGGCGAAGAATGATTTTTTGACTGTACGACTCATCAACTAAGGACCCGTAAATGAAAAACACCCTGCGCTTCGGCGTTCTCGCGCTTGTCATGGCTACCAGCAGCTACGCTGCCAGCGCCGAAGAAAGCACCCCGGCCGCAACCGCCAAGGCTCCGGCCGCCGCAAGCAGTGGTCCGCTGGCCAAAGTCAATGGCACTGCCATCCCGGGTGCGCTCGCCGACTGGTTGATCAGCGAGCAAGCCGCGCAAGGCGCACCGGTCGATGACCAGTTGCGCGCCCGCGTCCGCCAGCACCTGATCCAGCGTGAAGCGCTGCTGCAGGCCGCACGCAAGACCGGGCTGGAGAAAGATCCCGCCGTACGGCAACGTATGGAGTACGTGCGCGACGATCAGCTCGTGAATGCCTATCTGCAAGACTGGAGCAAGAAGAATCCGGTCAGCGACGCGCAAGTGCGGGTTGAGTATGACAAAAAGCTCAAGGCACTGGGCGACACGGAGTACAACGCCCGCCACATCCTGGTCGAGAAGGAAGACGACGCCAAGGCCATCATCCAGAAGCTGGGCAAGGGCGAAAAGTTCGCCACGCTGGCCAAGGCATCCATGGACCCTGGTAGCAAGGACAAGGGCGGCGAGCTGGGCTGGTCACGCCCGAACGCCTTCGTGCCGGAATTCTCCCAGGCACTGGCCAAGCTGGCCAAGGGCAAGTACACCACCACGCCGGTGAAGACCCAGTTTGGCTACCACATCATCATGCTCGACGACTCCCGCAAGGCGGCGAATCCGAAGTTTGAAGAAGTGAAGGCGCAACTCTCGCAAGGCATGCAGCAGGAAGCGGTGCAAAAGCATATCGGTGCCCTGGTGGCCAAGGCCAAGGTCGAGTGAGTGCTGCAGGCGATGCGCTACCGGCCACATTGGGTGAGGCGCTTCGCCTCGCCCAGGGCCGGGTTGAGCGGATTGACGCCCGCGTGCTCCTGCGTGAGGCGACTGGGGTCAGCACAGCCACCCTTGCCGCCTTCCCCGAGCGCGCGATCACGCCTGAGGCTGCTGCAGTCTTCGTCGAATGGCTACAGCGTCGCGAAGCCGGCGAGCCCATTGCCTACCTGACGGGTGAGCGGGAGTTCTTCGGTCGGATGTTCCGCGTGACCCCGGCCACCCTGATTCCCCGCCCCGATACCGAATTACTGGTCGAAAAAGCGCTGGCAAGCATCAAGACGCTACGTGCGCCCCGCATCCTGGACCTGGGCACAGGCAGCGGCGCCATTGCCATCACCCTCGCACTGGAGCGTGTTGACGCCGACGTTTGGGCGGTTGATCGATCCCCCGCTGCGCTTGACGTTGCGAGCCATAACGCGATGGCACTGGGCGCTACCTTGCAGTGCCGGCTAGGCAGCTGGTTTCAGCCGCTTGCCGGTGAGCGCTTCGACTGCATCGTCGCCAATCCGCCCTACATCGCGGAGCACGACCCGCATCTGCAGCAGGGTGACTTGCGTTTCGAGCCCATCAGCGCACTCGCTGCGGGCGCGGCCGGGCTGGATGACATCCGTCAGATCGTCAGTGAGGCGGGCGATTACCTCGTCGCGGGTGGCCGACTGCTGCTGGAGCACGGCTATGATCAGGCGGAGGCGGTGCGTGCGCTACTGGACGAACACGGGTTTGTCGACGTACGTTCGTGGCGGGATCTTGCCAGCATCGAACGCGTCACCGGTGGCTATGCACGGCATTGACCCCTTGGGTTCGCGAATTATTTCCGATAAAATTACTCGGGTAATATCGTCCAAATAGGTCAGAGAGGCGGGCAAGCCCAAGCCGCGCTCCCTGACACATACCTCCCCGGAGTACGGCATGAGCGCGCAAGAACGAATTCACCAGACAGTCAGCAGTCACCCCGTCGTCCTGTTCATGAAGGGCACGCCCACCTTCCCGCAGTGCGGCTTTTCATCCACCGCGGCCCACATTCTCAAGCTCTGCGGCGTGAAGAATTACACCTCGGTAAATGTGCTGGAAGACGACGAAATCCGCCAGGGCATCAAGGATTACGCAAACTGGCCCACCATCCCCCAGCTCTACATCAAGGGCGAGTTTGTCGGCGGCTGTGACATCATGAAAGAGATGTACCAGGCGGGTGAGTTGCAAAAGCTGCTCGAAGGCATCGCCTCCTGACGCGGCGGCACCTGGAGACAAAAAAAGCGGCAATGCCGCTTTTTTTCTGCGTTCTTGCGAGCGCTACTTCACCTGCGCCAGCAGGTAATCCACCGCCGACTTCACCTCATCATCCGTGAGGCTCGGATTCCCGCCCCGAGCCGGCATGACGTTCTTGCCATTCAGCGCGCTCGTGTACATGGCGTCCTTCCCCTGTGCCACACGCGGCGCCCACGCCGCCTTGTCGCCCGTCTTCGGTGCCCCGGCAGCGCCGGTGTTGTGGCACGCACCGCACACCTGCTGAACTATCTGCTCCGCAGACTTCGGCGTCGCGGCGGCACCAGAAGCCTCTGTAGCAGCCCCCGCGCCGGCCAATTCAACCCGTGCGACCGGCTGGATCAGCTCGGCTGTCTTCTCCTCATCGACCTTGCTTTCGCTGCATGCCGCGAGCCCGAGCACACCCAAGGCAGCGAGGCAGCATCCGGCAATACGTGCCTTGTTATTCATGTGTAACCCCTAGTCGCCTGACTCTGTATGGAAGCGCAGATTATAGCGAGCTATCCCGCACCGTGCATGGACAGCCGCAGGCGCCTGCAGTATCATCCACCGCCCGCTTGTTGGCGCCCACGCATCCGTAGCTCAGCTGGATAGAGTACTGCCCTCCGAAGGCAGGGGTCGCACGTTCGAATCGTGTCGGATGCGCCAGTTTCCCGCTCACACCTGCCCCATCACCCACGCAACATGTGCGCGCAAGCGCTCGGCGTTGGGAAATGACAGGCCAAAATCCTGCTGCATGGCGGTAACGTCAAACAGACAAGGTTCGGCGCCATACCCGCGGTCTTCCAGTTCGATCGGCACCTGGCGGCCGGCAACCTCCATCGCCATGTGAGCGATGTCGGCCCAGGACGTCCAGTCGCGCGACAAGCCGTAGTGAATCGAAAATTCGGCGTCGTGCTCAAGCAAGGCCAGATACAGCCCGGCAATGTCCTGCGCGTGCAGGAACTGTGTGCCGTCGTGCTTGATCAGCCTGACGGGCTTGCCATGCCGGACAGCGCGGCAAATCTCGAAGAAGCGTTGGTCGGGCTGCGCACGACCGCCTGCCAGCGCGGGCTCACCAAAGATATAGCCCGGCCGTACGACATGTGCCTGAAATGCTTTTCTGGCCGCGTACGCCCGCAGGTATATCTCGGTCGCGGCCTTGGTGGCCCCATAAAAGTCCGTTGGTCGGTTCTGCCGATGTTCATCGTTCAGTGCGTCAAGCTCACCGTTTGCCGCCGTGGAACTGGTGTAGATCACCTTGGTGACCCCAGCTGCACAGGCCGCATCAAACAGCGCGATGGAGGCGGTCGTATCGGCCGCCAGCATTGCCAGGCCACCGTCGCCCCACCCCAGCGCGACGTGAACCAGGGCATCACACCCAGCCAGCAAGCGAGGCCAGTCTTGGCGTTCTCCGAGTTCGAGCCGCTCACAGGCCACAATGCCGGGGATACTCGCCAGCCCAGGCAGGAGTGCGGGCTTTCGGCCCGTCGCGACGACCTCGTGACCGCCCTCTGCCAGGCGGACAGCCACATGACTGCCGATAAAACCGGTCGCACCGGTCAGCAAAATTCTCATGAATTCGATCTCCTGATTTTCTTGTTTTACCGCACGCGCCGCGAAACACATCAAACCCCAGCTGTGCGGGCGAGACAGTTTATGGCACTTTCGAGGTAGCTGCTCGCGGCAGTGCAGCCGCTCTTGCAACGAAGGCACGCGAAAAGGCGTGCCGGATCAGGCGGATCGTAGCGACTCGTTCGGCCATGTCAGCCGCGCGAAGTCAGGAGAAATGTCGCACATTCGTCGTCAAATTGGCTTCTGCACTAGGTTTGCGGGCAAATGGCATCGCTAAACCGCGCCGCTTCGACTAAAGTTGACGCCAGTGCCGTCCGCGAGGCGGTGCCTGATACTTTCCATTCCGTTTACCAGGATCACCCAAATGAACAAAGCAGACCTGATCGCCGCTATCGCCGCTGAAACCGAACAGTCCAAGACGACTGTTGCCAAAATGCTCGACGCTTTCGTTGAGACTGTTCAAACGACTGTTGCGGGCGGCGATGAAGTCGCGCTGATCGGCTTCGGCACCTTCAAGGCAAGCGCCCGCGCCGCGCGCACTGGCAAGAACCCGCGTACTGGTGAGGCACTGACGATCAAGGCCACGACTGTGCCGTCGTTCAAGCCGGGCGCCAAGTTCAAGGAAGTCGTCGGCGGCAAGTAAGCCTGCACGACGCTGAATGAAAAAAGGGCCGAGTCCCCAACGGGGGCGCGGCCCTTTTATATTGCGCAGACGTCTCAGGCTGCCGCGCTATACATGACTCGTCCTTCCACCAAGGTGTAGCGCACCTCGCCCGGCAACTCCAGACCCAGGAAGGGTGTGTTCTTGCCCTGGCTGCGCAGGGAGTCACGCGTCACCTTGCGCCAGGCATCGGGGTTAAAGATGCAGACGTCCGCGCGGGCGCCGACGCCAAGGTGCCCCCCCTTGGTGATACCCATGATGCCGGCTGACGCAGCGGTCACCCGCGCCAGTGCCTGTAGCAAGGGCTGCTTTTCTTCCAGCGCCCACTTCAGGGTCAGCGGCAGCAGCAGTTCCAGTCCGGTCATGCCGGGCTCCGCCTCGGCAAACGGCATCTGCTTGCCATCGTCATCAACCGGAGTGTGATCCGAACACACTGCGTTGATCTTGCCACTCGCCAGGCCGGCGCGCAGGGCTGCCCGGTCACGCTGACTGCGCAATGGGGGAATCACATAGCACTGCGGGTCAAAGTAGCCTATGTCGTTGTCGCAGAGGTGCAGGTGATGGACGGCCACATCGCAGGTCACATCCAGCCCGCCTGCCCGGGCGCGCTCAATGCATGCCAGCGCAGCGGCCGAGGAAATGCGCGTGATATGAAGCTTCACCCCGGTCAGCTTGGCAAGGCTGAGATAGGTTTCAAGCGCAATGGTTTCGGCTTCGACCGGGATCCCCGCCAGACCCATTCTTGAGGCAACTTCGCCGTCATGTGCGACGCCAGCACGCGCCAGGAACGGATCGATGGGCTGGAGCCAGACGCGGAAGCCAAACGTGGCGGCATACTGCATGGCCCGCATCAGCACCTGCGTGTCGACGAGCGGCGTATTGACCTGCGAGAAGGCCACGCAGCCGGCCTCGACCAGCTCGGCCATCTCGGTGATGCGCTTGCCTTCGAGCTTGGTGGTGAGTGCCGCAACCGGGTAAACGTGCGCACAGTGCAGCTTCTTGGCGCGGAAGCACAGCATCTCGACCAGACCCGGCTCGTCCAGCACCGGATCCGTATCCGGCGGGCAGGCCAAACTGGTGATGCCGCCCGCCATCGCCGCTTGCATCTCGCTTTCCAGCGTGGCGCGGTATTCAAAGCCCGGCTCGCGCAGCCGCGCCGAGAGGTCGACGAGGCCGGGGGCCACGATCAGGCCAGCGGCGTCAATCAGCTTGTCGGCCTTGAAGCCCTCGGGAGCAGCCCCCCGCGCGACGATCTTGCCGTCGGCGATAAACAGGTCTTGTTCGGCGTCGAGCTGGCTGGCCGGATCAATCACGCGGCCTTTTGCAATATGGATCTTCATGTTTTCAATTCCCCGCTGCCAGCATGCTCATCACCGCCATCCGCACCGCAATGCCGAAGGTCACCTGCGGCAGGATCACGGCATTGGCGCCGTCGGCGACCGCAGAGTCGATTTCCACACCTCGGTTCATCGGCCCCGGATGCAGCACGATGGCATCTTTGGCAGCGAGCGCGAGTTTCTCTTGCGTCAAGCCGTAAAACTTGAAGTACTCCTGGCTGGAAGGCAGCAACGCGCCTTGCATGCGTTCGTTCTGGAGGCGCAGCATCATCACCACGTCAACGCCCTTGAGGCCTTCTTCCATGTTGTGGAAGACACGCACGCCCATGCGCTCGACATCAGTCGGCAGCAGGGTCTTCGGTGCGATCACCCGCACTTCGGGCACGCCCAGGGTGGTCAGCGCGGCGATCTCGGAGCGGGCCACGCGGGAGTGCAGCACGTCACCGACCACCGCGACAGTCAGCCGGGTGAAGTCCTGCTTGTAGTGGCGGATGGTGTACATGTCCAGCAGCCCCTGCGTGGGGTGCGCGTGGCGGCCGTCGCCGGCGTTGACCACGCTGATGTGGTCGCGCCCGGTGGCGCGCAGGTGCTGGGCGAGCAGGTAGGGCGCGCCGCTGGAGGCATGGCGCATCACGAACATGTCGGCGCCCATCGCGCAGAGGTTGTCGACGGTGTCGAGCAGGGTCTCGCCCTTGCTGGTGGAGCTGGTGGAGACGTTAAGGTTGATGACGTCTGCCGAGAGGCGCTTGGCGGCGATCTCGAAGGTGGTGCGGGTACGGGTACTGTTCTCGAAGAAGACGTTGAACACGCTCTTGCCACGCAGCAACGGCAGCTTCTTCACCTCGCGCTCGGCCACGTCGGTAAACGGCGCCGCGATGTCGAGAATCTCGGCCAGGATGGATTTCGGCAGGCCGTCCAGGGTGAGCAAGTGGCGCAGCCGGCCATCCTGGGTCAGTTGCGGGTTAAGCACTTTTCACCTCCAGAGAAAAATTGCCGGCGTCGTCCCGCTGCAGGCTCAGCTTGCTCTCCGGCGGCAGCGGCGCGGCCAGTACATGGGCACAGAAGCGGGCGGCAATCGGCAGCTGGCGGCCACCGCGGTCGATCAGCACCGCAAGGTCGACCCGCGCCGGACGGCCGTAATCGAAAATCTCATTGAGTGCGGCGCGCGTGGTGCGGCCGCTGTAGAGCACATCATCCACCAGGATCACGTCGCGCCCTTCGATGTCGACCGGAATCGTGGACTTGCGTGACTTGTGCAGCCCGCGTGAAGCGTAGTCGTCACGGTAAAAAGCCACATCCAGCGTCCCCAGCGGCGTTGCCACGCCTAATTGGCGATGCAGGTATTCCGCCACCCAGGCACCACCGCTGTGGATGCCGATGATCAGGGTTTCAGGTTTGATGGCCGCGCGGATCTGTTCGACGAGCAGATCGCGGAGCTGGTTGGCGTCCGGCAGGTTCATGGTTCGGCACCCGTATCGAGATAGCTTTGCAAAATGCGTTGGGCAGCCAACGCGTCGAGATGTTGCTTGCGTTCGCGCCAGCCCATCTTGAGCTCGCGCAGCATCGTGTCAGCTTCGACCGAAGAGAGACGCTCATCGATCAGCGCCACCGGCAGCCCGAAGCGGCCATTGAGCTGGTTGGCAAACCGGCGGCAGCGCGCCGTCATCTCGGTCTCTTCGCCCTCCAACGAGGTGGGCAAGCCCACGACCAGGCGCTGCGGCGCCCATTCCTCGATCAGTTTGCCGATGTCACCAAAGCGCTGCGCGTTGGCTTCGCCGTGAATCGTGGTGAGCGGCTGCGCCAGCCCGCTTTCGGTCTCGCCTACCGCGACCCCGATGCGCGCCAGGCCAAAATCGAAGCCCATCAGCGTCGCCATGGTACTCAGGCGTGCCCGGCGACGTCCGAGAGGTTGGCGAAATCGATGCCGAGCAGCTGCATTGCTGCGTCAAAGCGGGCTTCCGGCGCCACCTCGAAAAGAATGCGCGGATCGGCCGGCACGGTGAGCCAGGCATTCTGCGCAATCTCGTCTTCGAGCTGCCCGGCCTCCCAACCGGCGTAACCCAGCGAGATCAGCACCTCATTCGGCTCGCCCTCGGCCGCCATCGCCACGAGAATATCTTTCGAGCTGGTGAGCGCCACGCCAGCCTCCACGCGGAGTGTGGACTGCCAGTCGCCCGCGGGTCGATGCAGCACAAAGCCACGGTCGGTCTGTACCGGCCCGCCGAAATACACCGGCTGGCCGGCAATCTCCGGGCGGTCAAAGGGGATTTCGATGCGCTCGAACAGATCCTTGATGGTCAGATCGATCGGCCGATTGATGATCACCCCGATCGCGCCGTCTTCACCATGCTCGGCGATGAAAGCCACCGTTCTGGAGAAATTAGGGTCTGCCATGGCGGGCATGGCGATCAGGAAGTGATTGGTGAAGTTGGTATTTTGCACGGCGGCATTTTAAGGCCTTTTTGCGCTTGTCGCGGGCATACTTCAGTCCTCAGCCCTCATCGCCCCTGCCATGCTGCCCGCAAGCCTTGTCTGGTTCCGCCGCGATCTGCGCAACACCGATCACGCCGCCCTCCACCATGCCCTGCTCCACAGCCAGCGCGTGTACTGCGCCTTCGTGTTCGACCGCGCGATCCTTGACCCGCTGCCACAGCGCGAGGACCGCCGGGTCGAATTCATCCTCGCCAGCCTGGTCGAGCTTGACCAGGCCTTGCGCGGCCAGGGCGGCGGGCTGATCGTTCGCCACGGCTGGGCGGAGCAGGAGATCCCGCAACTCGCCCAATCACTGGGCGTCGCGGCCGTCTTCACCAACCATGATTACGAACCCGACGCGATTGCCCGTGACGAGCGCGTGGCCCGAACGCTGGCCAGCATCGGCATCCAGTTTGCCAGCTTCAAAGATCAGGTGATCTTCGAGCGCAACGAGATCCTCACCCAGGGCGGCACGCCCTTCTCGGTGTTCACACCCTACAAGAACGCCTGGCTGCGGCGGGTCAGCGAAGCGGATCTGGCCGGCCTCGATTGCCAGCCCGCGGCCGGCCAGCTGGCACCGCCCCCCGCCGGAACGGCCCTGCCCCGTCTGGCCGACATCGGTTTTGCGCCCACCAATCTCGCGAGCCTCGCCCTGCCAACCGGCATGCAGGGCGGTAACGCACTGTTCGAGGATTTTGTGGAACGCATGCCCGCGTACCGCGAGGCGCGGGATTTTCCGGCCAAACGTGGCGTCTCCTACCTCTCCACCCACCTGCGCTTCGGCACCGTCTCGATCCGCGCGCTAGCACGTGCCGCGTGGCAACGCCGAGGCGAAGCCGGCGCCGACACCTGGCTCGCCGAGCTGATCTGGCGCGAGTTCTACATGCAGATCCTGTGGCATCGGCCGGATGTCGTCACGCACGCCTTCCGCCCCGAGTACGAGCAGGTTCGCTGGGAAGAAGGCCCCGAAGCCGACACCCGCTTTGCCGCCTGGTGCGCCGGCCAGACCGGCTACCCGCTGGTCGACGCCGCGATGCGCCAGCTCGCCCACAGCGGCTACATGCACAACCGCCTGCGCATGGTGGCCGCCAGCTTCCTGACCAAGGATCTGGGCATTCACTGGCTGCGCGGCGAGCGCTTCTTCGCCGCCCATCTCAACGATTTCGACCTCGCCGCCAACAACGGCGGCTGGCAGTGGGCCGCCTCCACCGGCTGCGACGCCCAGCCCTGGTTCCGCATCTTCAACCCGGTCACCCAGTCGGAAAAGTTCGACCCCGAAGGCCAGTTCATCCGCCGCTACCTGCCCGAGCTGAAAGGCATACCTGACAAGCATCTCCACGCCCCCTGGCTGATGAGCCAGACAGAGCAAGCCGCTTCGGGCTGCCTGCTCGGAAAGGCTTACCCCATGCCGATCGTGGACCATGCCGCCGCCCGCGCCAAAACCCTGGCGCGCTTCGAGGTCGTCAAGACCCGCGCGCCGGCAGGCCAGGACGACTGAGCTCAGGCGTGCAGCTTGGCGTGGATCGCGCCCACGGCCTGGCGCTGCATGGCGAGGATCGCCGCTTCGCTGTCGGCCAGGGGCCGCACCGGCACCAGATCCATCACCCGCGCCGGCGACAGCTCGCTGGCAAACAGGGTGTCGACGGCGCCGTGGAGCATTGCCCGCAGCGTGTCGCGCGCGTCGGCCGGGCTCAGGCCAAACGCTTCGGCCTGCTGGCGCAGCGCATCGAACTGGAACCAGAAATAGGTCGGCCCCATGGCGCTGACCACGGCGTACGTCTCGATCAGCGCATCCGGCACTTCGGGCGTCTGCCCCAGCGGCGTGAGCAAGGCCAGCAAGGCGGCGCGCGCGTCAGCGGGCAAACCGTCGCCCAATGCAATCGGGTTATAGCCTTGGGCCACGACGCTGGTGGCATTCGGATTCATGCGGGCCAGCCGGCCGAAACCGCCAAGCTTCTCCTGCAGTGCGGTCAAACCCAGGCGGGGTGCCAGCGAACACAGCACGGCCTCGGGACGCAGGGCCGGACGGATCTGCGCCAGCGTCTCGCCCATCGCCGGCGGGTGCAGGGCGGCGAAGACCAGCGCCTGCGACGCCACCTCGCTGAGGCTGCCGGCCTGAACCTGCGGGAAGGCGGCTTGCAGGCTGGCAAGCGCCTCGGCCGAGGTGTCGAACACAAGCACGCGTGGCAAAGCCGTGCCGGCGTGCTGCCAGCCGGCGAGCATGATGTGGGCGATGCGGCCAGCGCCGATGAAACCGATGGAATCGAACATGATGAGCTCCTTTGATTGATAAACCTGACAAAGCGGGGCCCGGGCGAGTCTCTCAGCACTCGCCAGCAAGGGCCTGAAACAGATGCCCGGCCAATGCCGGGCGCGTAAGCGAAGCGCTGGCCGGATCAGCCGAGCCAGGCCTCGACCTCGGCCGCGGTGGGCAGCTTGCCGGTCGAGACCAGCTTGCCGTCCAGTGCCACGCCGGGTGTGGCCATCACACCCGCGGCGGCAATCGCGGCGTAATCGCTGACCTTTTCCAGCTCGACAGGCAGGCCACGCGCTTCCAGCGTGTGCTGCACGATTTCCGCCGTTTTCTGGCAGCGCGCGCAGCCCGGTCCGTAAATGGTGACTTTCATCTTTCTCTCCTTAAAGCACGGCATTGAAAACAAATCCCACCAGCACGATTCCGCTGGCCACGACCCCGGCAAAGGTGGCGATCAAGCGTGGCTTGAGCACTTTGCGCAGGATGATCATCTCGGGCGCCGACAGCGCGATCACACTCATCATGAAGGCCAGCACGGTACCCAGCGCCGCGCCTTTGCCGATCAAGGCTTCAACGATGGGGATGATGCCGGCGGCATTGGTGTACATCGGCACGCCCAGCAGCACCGCAGCCGGCACGGACCACCAGGCGTCACGCCCCATGATCGCGGCCATGAAGTCCTCCGGCACATAGCCATGGATCCCCGCGCCGAGCGCGATGCCCGCGATCACCCAGGGCCAGACCTTGCCGACGATCTCGCGCACGTGCCGGCCACCTGCGTCGAAACGCTGCGTCCAGTTCAGCGCCTCATCGGGGGCATGCATGGCATCGCTGCGCGCAATCTTCTGCACCCAGTCTTCCAGAAAGCGCTCCATGCGCAGCTGGCCGATGACCAGGCCACTGACAATCGCCACCAGCAGCCCCAGGCCGAGATACAGCAGCGCCACCTTCCAGCCGAACATGCCGAACAGCATCACCAGGGCGACTTCATTCACCATCGGCGCGGCGATCAGGAAGGAGAAGGTGATGCCCAAGGGCACGCCTGCCGACAGGAAGCCGATGAACAGCGGCACCGCCGAGCAGGAGCAGAACGGCGTCACGATCCCGAGGCTGGCGGCCAGCACGTTGCCGACGCCGAGCCGCTTGCCGGCGAGCAATGCACGGGTGCGCTCGGGGGCAAAGAAGGTCTGGACCACCCCCATCAGGAACACGATGCCCGTCAGCAGCAGCAAGACTTTGGGGGTGTCATAGAAGAAGAAGTGCAGCGCCTCGCCCAAGGGCGTGGCACGCGTCAGCCCGAGCAGGCCGATCACGGCGGTGGCAAACGTGTCCAGCCCGGCATAGGCGAGCAGCCACAGCGGCACGGCCAGTAGCAAACCCAGCAACCAGCGCTGGAGGAGTCGATTGGAAAGTGTGGTGGTCATGGCGAAATCCCGGTGAGCAAAGGTGGTATTTGCAGGGAAGACGCAGGGCCGCGCAAAAGGACGCAGGTGGCGGTGAAATATTTACGGCATGTCTGGAGAGGCGCACGGATGCTCGCTCTCCAGGCATGCCTGAAGAAGTCCAGCGGGCGCGGCTCTCCGGGCGATGCGCGAAGCTGGTTTACGGGTGGATCCCTAGCCCCAGGCGAACGATCACGGGCAGGTGGTCAGAGCCGATGTCTGGCCCGACGTCGTGGCCGATCACGCCCCAGTGCGGCGAGACCAGCACCTGATCGATGGGAATCCCCATCAGCCCGGCCCCCAGACGTGGCCAGGTCGGCGCCAGAGAAGTCGTGCGTTTCAAGCGGGCGGCGATCCCTTGCGTCATGACAGCCGACCAGGGCGTGGTGTTCAGATCGCCCGCCACAATCGTGGGCAAGCCGTGGGCGCGCGCTGCGTGGGCCTGCGCCATCAACTGCTGGTCCCGCGCCGCTCGGAATGCCGCTGAAATCGGCGGCATGGGATGGAGGAGGACCAGCGAGATCTGCCGGCCGGCGAGCGTCAGGCTTGCCGTGAGCGTCTGAACACCTGCCTCATCCTGCGTTACGCGCACCTCACTCACGGGGTAGCGGGAGAGCAGCGCGAGGCCGAATGGGCCATCCTGCGGCGCGAGCTTGCGAAAGGGATAGGCCGAGAACGAAGCCAGCGCATGCGCATAAGACGGCGTCACCTCCTGCAAGACCACCACGTCTGGCTGTACCTGTGCCAGCCAGCTTGCCAAAGGCGCGGACGAAGGATTGTCGAGGTGCACGTTCGCCGACACGAGGGTCAGCGTCGGTGGCCCCGCATGGGGTGGCGCGGCGGCCGACGCTAAGAGCCAGGGCAGTGGCAGCGCAAGGCTGAGCACCCACCAGCGCCGATCAGCCCAGCCCGCCAGGACGGTACACACGGCAAGCCCCGCCCCATACAGCCATTGCCAATGACTGGCCAGGTCGACGAGCCAGATGACGGCCGTCGCCTCCAGACCCAACAGACGCGCCAGCAACGGTGTGCACAGGCCCGCGAGACAGGCAATCGCCAGCACGCCCGCACGCCGGCAGACCGCCGCGCCCAAGGCGGGCAACCAGAACCTCGGCGTCGACCGGAATAGCTCCATGCGATGAACCTCAAATTACGCTGACGCGCATTCAAACATGGCGCCCTCACGCGGTCAAAACCGCAGACCTGGCCCCCTGGCAAGACGCCGTATTGATCCCCTGAATCGCGGAATTGAAAACGCGAATTGGCGCAATCCAGTGCGCGCTTCCAAGCTGAAACTGAAGGTCGACAGAACGCTCTCCCACTCAGCCGCGAGATGACATCATGACCACGCCACGCCTCCTCAGCCGCCTCTGCGCCCATAGCCCGGACTTCCGGCCCCTGTCGCTCACCGAGTTCCTGCTAAGCCTTGCCGGCCGGCGCAAGCGCCGCGCGCCGCCACCGTACGACCCCAACTGGGAAGACGACGCGCCCATGACAGGCTTGTCCTGAGTCCGCACACTAGGGCTGGCCGGCCAGATCGGGCAGCACCCACACCGGCGCAAAACCCCCGCCGGGCGTGCGGAAGTTGGTGGTCTGGCCGCTATAGAGCCGGGCCGCCAGCAGCAGGATCCTGCCGGCATAGGCGTACGCCCGGATATCAAGCTTGAGGCAGGCAGCGTCGCCGCCGGATGGCACCAGCCGCTCGGAGGGCAAGACAATGGTCTGGGCAACATACTGGCCTTGCAGGATCTCTTCCCAGACACGCCGTGTCAGCTTGTCACCGCGGTAAGCGGCGCGACTGCCAAACCCCTCCAGCGGCTTGAAAAACAGCTGCTTGCGTGCCGCCCAGAGTGCGTCGGCCCGCGCCGGAGACACAATCTCGGTCGCAGGCACGCCGGAGAGCAAGACCTGGCGGGCTTCTTCAGGCAGGCCTGCGGCATGCAGAAACGCCGGATCGGAGAGCAAGGCCAGATTACGCTTGTTGGCATACAGCGCATGGGCGCGCGGGTGCGGGCTCAGCACGATGGCATCCGCCTCCCAAGCGGCTCGCAGCGCCGCATGCGCTGGCGCCTCCAGGCGGAAATCCGTCAGGCGGTTGTAGACGAAGTCGATCGGCACCTCTCCCTGCCACAGACGCCCATCCTGCCAGCGCAAGGTCTGTGGATCGACAATCAGGGCGCGCATGCCCGCTCGCTGAAACAGATGGCGATAGAGCAGGAATTCAGGGTAGAGATATTGCGTCTCCGGCGCCTCGTCCACAATAGCGATCACCTCGGGCGCGCCCGCACGACCGGCTTCCGCCCACTCCTGCTGGAAGACCGCGAGGATCGCTGCCTCGGCTTCGGGCCACGTGCGGATCTGCGCCAGCAGGCTCTCGGACTCGGCACAGCAGGCGCGCTGCGCCTTCGCCAGCGCCACGTTGAGCAAGGCGCCGCCAGGGTTCGTATTGATCTCGATGAGCGCAATGCGTTCGCCATCCAGGTGGAAATCAAACCCCAGAAGCCCGCCACGTGGATCGCGGGACTCCTCGCCGGCCGACAGGTCACCCGGTAGCACCGCTGCTCGCCATGCCGGCCGCGCGCTGAGCGTCTCGACCGCCGCGACAATCGCCGCCATGCTGTTCAACTGCGCCGTACTGACGAACACGCTGGAGGCGGAAAAGAGATAGGGCCGGCTGTGCTTGAGATCAGGGCAAAGTTCGGCGAGTGCCGGCTCACGCGACAGCTCAGCACAGAGCCGCTCCGCATCCAGAAATTGGCAGGGGCAGCCCAGATTGAGCTGGCTGGCGAGGTCACCATCGTGCGTCATCGGCGCTCAGTCCTGCGCACGTGGCAAGGGCGGCCGCGGCTTGAAACAGCACACTTTGCCCTGCGTGTCGAAGCGGACCTGACAGGCACTTGCCAGCTGGGCCTTGAGCCGCGCTCGGGCTCGCTGCACGCGGGACTTTGCACCCGACAGACTGATCCCGACCCGGTCCGCATACGCAGCCTGACTCATCCCTTCCAGATCGCAGCAGGTAATGGCTTCGCGGTCTTCAGTGTGCAGTTCGGCAAGCACCCGCGGCAGGCAATTAGCAAGGGTATCAACGGGCGCAGCCACCGTGTCTTCCATGTGCACATCTTCTGGCAGCGGGATGCTGTCATGGTGGCGGCGCAACTGGTCAGCCACGGCATTCCGCGTCACTTCAAACAGCCAGGCGCGCGCATTCTCGATCGTGCAGAAGCGCTCGCCCTGGCGCATGGCCTTGAGAAACACGTCCTGCAAGATGTCTTCCGCGAGCGGCCTGTCATGCAACTGGTGCACCAGCCAGCCGCGCAAGGCACGTTCGTGCTCAGCCCAGGCACGCATCAGACAAGGAACCGCAGCACTCATTTCACGCGCCTGCCATCCGCGTCGACCACCACTTCACCATCCTCCTTGATAAAGCCGGCCTGCTGCGCTTGCGGCAGGATATCCAACACCACTTCAGAGGGACGACACAGCCGGGTACCCAAGGGCGTTACCACAATCGGGCGGTTGATCAGCACCGGATGCGCCAGCATGAAGTCGATGAGCGCGTCATCCTGCCACGCCGGATCCGCCAACCCCAGCACGTCGTAGGGCGTTCCTTTCTGACGCAGCACCTCGCGAACGCTCAGGCCACAGTCAACGATCAGGCGCGCCAGCGTTTCGCGGTCTGGCGGCGTCTTCAGATACTCGATCACCTGCGGCTCGATCCCGGCATTGCGAATCATGGCCAAGGTATTGCGGGAAGTCCCGCAGGCAGGATTGTGGTAGATCGTTGTCGTCATATGCGTTTGAGTCTCTTTCATGATATCGACCGATGTGTCCGTTCTGCCTCTGCGGCGCCACCGCCTACTCAGTGTGGCAAAGCTCGCATCACTGCGGTTTACACCTAAACTTTCGCATGAATCCGCCGCTATGATCCAGACGGACTTTTGGAAACCGTTCGTCGGATAGTGTTACGATGCGCGGGCTGGCCACGTCTCAATGCAACACGGTGTCGCCCTTGGAGTGAAGACCATCATGCACATACCACTTTCTTCCAGACCCTCAACTGCGCGCAGAAGTCTTCTGCAAGGTGCTGCCGCAACGGGCTTGCTGGCACTTGCACCCCAGATAGCTCGGGGAGCGAAAGAAGACTCATTGACGCAGCAGCAGGTCACACTCATTGATCTGTCCACGAAGCAGCGCATGCTGTTGCAGCGCTGCACAAAGCTGTACCTGCAACTCTTGTTGAACTCGCGCAGTTCGGACGCCAAGCGCCTCTTGAGCGACTCTTTTTCTCGCATCGAGACCGCGTATGCAAAACAGTATGCTGCCGAGTCTCTTCGCGAGAGCAATATTCAGAACATCATCAAGCTGGACATTCTCGGACGGGAGTATCCGAAGTTCCGTACACTGCTGCAAAAACCACCGAGTGAGAAAGCGCTGCCTGAACTCGTTGAGAAGAGTGAAAGCTTGGTTCGCGTCGCCAATCAGACGGCCGGTGCAACCGACCAGTTCCTGTCGCGCAGCCCAATAGGCCTGCTCACCGCGACGGCGGGTAAACAGTGTTTTATCTCCCAGCGTATCGCCACCTACTATTTTCTGCGCTCACTCAACCATCAGCCGGACGTGGCCGCGCGCGTGATCGGCGACTTGATGACCGACTACGAGAACAACGCCCGATTGCTGGAGAAGGGTGTTCAGAACACCACGGAGATCAAGTTCCTGCTGCAACTGGCTGGCACGCAGTGGCCCTACTTCAAGGAAGCGATCAACGTCAAAACCCGTGAAGACCCGACCCAACTGGATTACAACGTCGCCACGGCCGCGGAGAACATGCTTGAAGTGCTGGAGCGCACCAACCTGCTCTACTTCAAGATCGCCACTGGCTGATAAGTCCTGGGCTTGATCCGGAATGCGGCCGCGAAGGGTGCTGACCCTGAGCGGCCTTGTTTTTGGGGGACGTGCGCGCACGTGTCGTCCGACGCTCCTGCAGACATCCGTCACCTCCTTCGCCGCATCGCTCGGCGCGAAAAGAGGATCAATCGGCCAAGCCGCCACGGATCTTGTCCGCCACCTTGCGCCCTGGAGCGTCTGTCGCGGCACACCGGCCGCAGCATGACCGAAACATTCGGCTTCGACCCACCCGAACGACTGATTTGCCCGCCAGACGCTCGATTGTGGAATCGCAGCAAAGCTCAGTAGGCTATAAGCCTCGGGGTGTCAGTGAAAATGCTCCCCGAGGCCTGCAAGCGTAACCCGCCCCGGGTAAATGTCCTCTATCATCGCGCCAGCAGGTTTCCTGTGCCCGCTGTTACCGGACATGCACGAACGAAGTACTTGACTGAAAAAGTACGCTTTTCTTCAAGCTCGCGACCAAGTAACTCGGGCTGACCCGGATCAAGCTCACAACGATTATCGCTTCAGATCTGGCGTACGAATGGGCAGAGTCGATATTGCGCAGGGTAGTCAGGCGCCATGAATATCTAGAATTCAGCGGTTGACCGTCTTTGCGCCACTTCGCTGAATGAATCCGGATTTCAAATCTGTCATACCACATCAGGATAAGTGGCCGCTCGACGACACGGGCGGAGCATTTTTGCTTCAGGCTGCGCAAATCTCCATCTGGCTGGGCGTGCTGGTTGCGGCATCGGCTCCTCTGCACACAGGCTTACCCGTCTGGGTTCGCTGTCTCATCGCCATCGCCTCAGTCGCATACGCCCTCACGACCTACCTTCTTCTTCGGCGTCGGCGACTCCAGGCGACGATTGTGTTGTTTCTGTGGGGCATGACGTTGGCCATTCTCGCGCATGGCGCGTTAGCCGACGGCGTCCGCACACCGACTGTCATCATGCTTCCGATTACTGTCGTTCTGACCGGATGGGCACTCGGTGATCGGCATGCATTTGTAATGAGCGTGACGGCATTGCTCGCCTTGTCTGCGCTGCTGGTGCTTCACTGGCCTGCCACGCCCGGCGCGTCTGGCTTCGCGCTTTGGGCTGGCAACGTTTTCGCCATCACCGCGGGCACTGTGCTTGCTGTGTACCTGGCGCGCGCGCAGCGTCGTCTGTTTCTTCAAGCCACGGCGAGTGAGCAGGCACTCGCGCAGCAGCTTGTTGAACTGAAAGCCGCACAACAGAGCTTCTCCACACTGTTCCGCTCAACACCCACTCCGGTCAGCCTTACCCGCATTGCAGATGGTACCTACCTTGACGTTAACCCCGCCTGGGAACGCATTTCAGGCTGGCGACGAGACGAAGTACTGGGCAAGACAAGCACTGCGGTCGGCATCTGGGCCACAGAGAGCGGCCGCGAGGCGTGGATTGCTGAGCTTGTGCAGAGAGGGCGGATTGAGAACCACCTGATCCGTTTTCGGGTGCGTAGCGGAGAGGTCCGCGAGTTCATTTCCAGCGGCGAGCCGATGGATTGCCAAGGCGACGCCTGTGTGTTCGCGTCCTTTATCGACGTCACGGACCAGCGCGCAGCAGAAGCGGGTTTGCGCGAGCTCAATGCCGAGCTGGAGGCCCGCGTCATCCAACGCACGCAGCTGCTTGAAACCGCGAATGCCGATCTGAACGATACCGTCCACTTGCTGCGCCGCACGCAGGAAGAACTCGTGCAAGCCGAGACCCTGGCTTCCTTGGGCGCGCTGGTCGCCGGTATCGCCCACGAGCTGAATACGCCACTCGGCAGCTCGGTGCTGATCGCGTCGACATTGCGCGAGCAGGTTTCGACACTCAAGCACGAACTGGCGGGGGGGGCCTTGCGACGATCCGCGCTGGAGCACTTTGTCATCGATGCGGATGAAGCCTGTGCACTGCTCGGCTCATCACTGCAGCGCGCGCGTGATCTGGTCACCAGCTTCAAAACCGTGGCAACGGATCAGTCCTCGGAACGACGGCGTGTGTTCGACCTCGCCGAGCTGATTGATGACGTCATCCAGACGCTGCGGCCAGGCTTCAAGCACGAGCCGATGCAGCTGGAGACCGCGTTGATGCCGGGCTTGTGCATGGACAGCCTGCCCGGTCCGATCTGCCAGGTGATCACTAACCTCGTCCAGAATGCCGTCCTCCACGGTCTGCCCCAGACGGCGGGCGGAACGCTCCGGATAGACTGCCGGGCGCTCGACGATGCGCGTGTCCAGATTGACGTACGCGACAACGGAACCGGCATTCCGCGCGAACATCTTTCGAGGATTTTTGACCCGTTCTTTACCACCCGACTCGGCGCGGGCGGAAGCGGGCTTGGACTGTCAATCGTTCATAGCCTCGTTACCGGCCCCCTCGGCGGCGCCATCACCGTCGAGTCGAGCCCGGGCGAGGGCACGTGCTTCTCCGTGGTTCTGCCCAGGCGAGCGCCGCCAGGCATTTGATCTCAGTTGAGCGGGTCGAGCAGACAGCACGGCCGGACTGATGGAATAATGCCGCCTTCCCAACGCCTGCCACACTCCCGATGGTGCTGACGCTGCAACGGCCAGAAGCCGTGATTTTCGACATGGATGGCCTGCTGCTGGACTCTGAACGGGTGGCCCTCGCATGCTTCGAGCAGTCCGCGTGCGAACTGGGCCTGATCTGGAGCCCTGCGCTTGGCCTGGATCTCGTCGGCCGAAGTTCGCGCGATTCCGATCGTCTTCTGCTGGCGCACTACGGCGCTGACTTTCCACTTGCCGCCCTGCGCCAGGGTTTCGATCAGCGCTACGACGATGCCATCATGAGCGGCGTCATTCCGCTCAAGCCCTATGCCAGAGAGCTGCTGGAGCAGCTGGACCGGATGCAGATCCCCTGTGCCGTCGCCACCTCGACACAACGATTTCGGGCTGAAACCAAGCTCGCCAAGTGCCACCTTCTGAGCTGCTTCAAGGCGCTCGCCTGTGGCGACGAAGTCACGCGCGGCAAGCCGGCGCCAGACATCTTTGAACTTGCCGCGACCCGGCTCGGCGTTGAACCAAGGGATTGCCTCGCGCTGGAAGACTCCAATCCTGGTGTGCGTGCCGCCGTTTCGGCCAGCATGCCGGTGGTCATGGTCCCGGATCTTGTACCTCCCGACGCAGATATCCGGCGCTATGGCGTCGCCTGTGTCGACTCCCTCAAAGATGTGCTGATCACGCTGAGTGCCTGATCAGCGATAGAAAGGACACGCCATGATAGGTCGCCTGAGCGGGACACTGCTCGAAAAGTCTCCGCCGCAGATCCTGGTCGACGTCAATGGCCTGGGCTATGACATAGAGGTGCCGATGAGCACCTTCTACAACTTGCCGAATCTCGGTGAGCCAGTCACCCTGCACACCCATCTGGCGGTGCGGGAAGACGGTCACTTCCTGTACGGTTTCGCCACCCACGACGAGCGCAGCACCTTCCGCCTGCTGCTCAAGATCTCCGGGATCGGGGCACGTACGGCCCTCGCCGTGCTCTCCGGCATGTCGGTCGCGGAGTTTGCCAGTGCCGTCACGCTACAGGAAGCGGGACGCCTGACGCGCATTCCAGGCATCGGCAAGAAGACCGCGGAGCGTCTACTCCTCGAACTCAAGGACAAGCTGTCGAAAACTTTGCCCGCCGTGAGCAGTACCGTCGCCCTCGCGCCACAAGGCGCCCAGACCGATATTGCGCATGCCCTGCTGGCGCTGGGTTACAACGAGAAGGAAGCCTTGGCCGCACTCAAGCAACTCCCGGCTGAGCTGGGCGTATCAGACGGCATCCGCGCCGCTCTGAAACTCTTGTCGAAGGCATGAGCAGTCCGAAACTCAAACAGGCTTACCTGCGCAACATCGCGATGCCCGCCTGGTGCTCGCGCCTGATGATCAACCTCTGGCCCCCGATGATCGGGGCCGGCATCCACGTCGAGCATATCGCGGCGGACTACAGTGAAGCGCGGGTGAGGATGCGGCAGAGCGTGTTGAACTCGAACCTGTTCGGGACACACTTCGGCGGCTCCCTGTTCGCGATGACGGATCCGTTCTACACCCTCCTGATCCTGCACCAGCTGGGCAAGGATTATGTGGTGTGGGACAAACGTTCCGAGATCGACTTCCTCCTGCCCGCACGCGGCACGGTTCGCGCAAGGTTTCAGCTCAGCGCCGACACGATTGCCAACATTCGCCAGCAGACCCAAGGCGGCGAGAAATACGAACCGAGCTTCTCCGTTGCAATCACCGACCGGAACGACGACATCGTCGCTCAGGTCAGCAAGACAATCTACGTACGCCGCAAGCCGGATCGGCCGGTGCTGCTCAGTCCTTGACGGCGACCGGCGCGGGCTCAGGCGCTGGCGCAGGCTCAGGCGCCATCTCCGCTTCATTCACCCAGGCGGAAATAAGGGTGTAGCTGATCGCCAGGATCAGCGGGCCCAGAAAGATGCCGACCAGGCCGAAGCCGATCAGGCCACCGATCACGCCTGTCAGGATCAGGACGAGCGGCAAGTCGGCCCCGCGCTGGATCAGGACCGGGCGCAGCACGGCGTCGATATTGCCGACGATCAGCGCCCAGACCAGCATGAAGGTGCCCCAGCCGGTATGGCCACTCCAGTACAGCCAGAGACAGGCTGGCAGCAGGATTGGCATCGCGCCGATCTGGGCGATGCACAGCATGAAGGCCGCAGCCGTCAGGATCGATACCGCCGGAATCCCCGCAATCGCCAGCCCCAGGCCCGCCAGCAAGGCTTGAACCAAAGCCGTGACGCCTACCCCCAGCGCCACCCCGCGGATCGCCTGGGAGGCTAGCAGCAGGATATCGGCCCCGCGCGCGCCGCCCAGGCGTTGGGCAAACTTACGCACCGCTCTCAACAGCGCATCGGCGTTGCTGTACATCACCGAGGAAATCAGGGCCGTGAGCAGAAACTGGACAATGACCAGGCCCAAGCCGCCCATCCTGGCTGCGAACCAGCGCGTGAAGTCATCCGTATAGGGCGCCACTTTCCCGGCGAGGTCGCCCAGCCCGGACGCCGCGGTCTGCTGCCACAGCGCCTGCAAGGATTCGCCCAGCACGGGAACACGCACCAGCCAGTCCGGCGCCGTCGGGGTCTGCATCCCGGCAAGATGCTTCGCCCAGTCAATCACTACGCCGGCATTGTTTACCAGTGTGGCAATGGCCAGGGTCAGCGGCACGAACAGCAAGGCGAGTTGACCGACGATCAGCACCGATATCGCGGCCCAGCGACGGCCTCTGAAACGCTGTTCCAGACTCAGCAGCACCGGCCAGGTCGCCACCACGATCATGCTGGCCCAGGTAATGGACAGAATGAACGGCCGCATGATCCAGAACGAAGCCACGAGCAAGAGCCCGACGAACATCAGCACGACAAGCATCTGGGGGAAATCGACGGGTTTCTCGGCACGCATGGCATTCACCGCAAAAAGTGACGGTCGCCAGTGTTACATAGCGCGCCGACGCATGCCAGACACCTTATGCCGGTACGACCACTCAGCCCAGCATCCTGGCCGCGTCGTCCAGACGCATCCCCACAGGCTGAAGCGCTGAGCGGTGGATGCGCAATGCGACCAGCACACGCTCAAGCGGCGGATTGCGATCCACCTTGACCTCGATGAAGCTGATCGGGTTCGTGTCCGGCGAAGCGTCATCAAACACCTGATTGAGGCTGTCAACATGCAGGCTGCGACGCCCGATATGCACGTATGACTCGGCATGCGACAAGGTATCCGCCAACATCGACAGGCGCAGCTCCAGCAAGTCTGCATTGCCCGGCATCTGAGCCAGCTTGCGCTCATTCTCTTCGAGTTGATGGAGCAGCTTGCGCCCGACCACCGCATCCGGCACGTCCCGCCCGGCAGCAAGATGGTCCATCCCGGTGCCCCGCCGCTCAAAGGCCCGCAGGCGGGCGCGCATGAGCGCGAGTTCATCTTCAAGCTGCTTGCGCGTCGTCTGCTCGGCCTCGAAGTGAGACAGCGCGATGTACGCCAGCTCATCCACCAGGCGCCTGGCCACCCCACGCCACAAAGACTCAGGCGAGTCACTGAAAATGCGTGTCCGGTGATCGGAGAAGCTCAACGTGGTCTGAACCACATCGCGCTGGATCAGCTGACCGTCCAGGGCCATCCCCAACACACGCTGCTCACGCGCCACCATCCCCAAGGTCGCAACCGCCACGTCACGCAGTGGATTCCGTGCGAACCACTCCACCAGCTCGGTGCTGCGCCCAAAGGCCTGTTGCATCTCGTCAGTTGTCGCAAAGATCGCCCGCAACAGCGGCGTGCTGTGCCATGCAGAGACGTTGGCATCAACCGGCTCGCCCAGCATTTCCCGCTGCTTCTGCACAAAGCGAAGCGCCGCCACCACGGCGGGGGCCAGTCGCTCCCGATAGCGGCTGAGCAAAGCAATGCGCGGATCGCACATGCGCACCACATAGTCGGTTGTTTCCCGAACGACGGCTTCCGAGAGTCCGTCAGTCGCCAGTTTGGGCGTACTGCGGCGTAGCCAGCCTAGAAGTCCCATGATATTGAACGCAGCGATTGCGCTGCGGCTGAAGTGGCAATGTTGCCCCGCAGTATATCGCCCGTCTGCCCACCACCTGCAAATGTGCGCGACGCTTCGCCCAAGCATGCGGGCTGTGCTAAGGTGGCCCCATCATGATCGAGACCGACAAGCTCCAGCCCGGCCGGCTGATTTCCCCCGGGCAAGCCAACACCCAAGAAGAGCAGATCGAGCGCGCGCTTCGCCCCAAGCGTCTCGCGGAGTATGTCGGCCAGACCAAAATCCGCGAGCAACTCGAGATTTTCATCCACGCCGCAAAGAACCGGGGTGAGGCGCTGGATCACGTCCTGCTTTTCGGCCCGCCCGGCTTGGGCAAAACCACGCTGGCGCACATCGTTGCCGCAGAGATGGGCGTCAATTTGCGCCAGACCTCCGGCCCGGTGCTGGAACGTGCCGGCGACTTGGCTGCGATGCTCACCAACCTTGAGCCGCACGATGTGCTGTTCATTGACGAAATCCATCGCCTCAGCCCGGTGGTGGAAGAGATCCTCTACCCTGCGCTGGAGGATTACCAGATCGACATCATGATTGGCGAGGGCCCCGCGGCCCGCTCGGTCAAACTCGATCTGCCGCCTTTCACCCTCGTAGGCGCCACCACCCGCGCCGGCATGCTCACCAATCCGCTGCGCGACCGCTTCGGCATCAACGCCCGGCTGGAGTTTTACAACGCTGAAGAGCTCGCCTTCATCGTCAGCCGCTCCGCACGCCTGCTCAATGTCGAGATCGAAGACGCAGGCGCGCTCGAAATTGCCCGCCGCTCGCGTGGCACCCCACGAATTGCCAACCGCCTGCTGCGCCGCTGCCGCGATTATGCCGAAGTCAAAGCCGACGGCCACATCACGCGCAAGGTCGCAGATGCGGCGCTGATCATGCTGGATGTCGACAGCGTCGGCCTCGACATCATGGACCGCAAGCTGCTCAGCGCCGTGCTGGAGAAATTCGGGGGTGGCCCGGTCGGGCTCGACAACCTGGCCGCCGCCATTGGCGAAGCGCCAGACACCATCGAGGACGTGCTGGAACCCTACCTGATCCAGCAAGGCTACCTGCAGCGCACGCCGCGCGGCCGCATCGCAACACCCGCGATATGGCGCCATTTCGGCCTGATGCCGCCTTCCAGCGGGCCAGATCTTTTCCAGCAATGACCTTCAGACGACACACGCATGAATCCATCTGATAACCAACCGCCCCTGAGCGACACCGAGCTCGACGAGCTGGATCGCCTGCTCAATGCTTTTGGCAACTCCTGCTCGCTTGAAGAGCTCGATGGCCTGCTCTGTGCACTCGTACTTGGACCGGTGACGGTCTTGCCCAGCGAGTGGTTGCCGGTTGTAATCGGTGAGGGGGAGCCGGAGTGGGAGACCGAAGACGACGCCCGCCGAACCCTCGAACTGCTGATGCGGCACTGGAACACCATTGCACGCGGATTCCGTGAGGACTGGAGCGGGCTCAGTGCCGACCAGGGCAGTGAGCTGATGTACTTCCCGATTCTCGACAAACCCGAAGAAAGCGGCTATCCGCTGGGCGAGGGCTGGGCGCGGGGCTTTCGCGACGGGCTCAACTGGCTTGAGGATCAGCACTGGGATGCGCTTGAGCAGGACGACGAGTGCATTGCGCTCCTCAATCTGGTTGCAGCCTACGACACCGGAGAGAAGTCCCCGGGCAATCCGCTCAGCGAAGATGAGCGCGATGAAGTCATCAGCATGCTCGTCGCCGGCCTGCAATACCTTTACGTATTCTGGCGGCGCTGGCTCAAGGTCGTGAACGCGCCACGTGTTCCCCTGCGCGTCGACGACATTCCCGGCCGTAACGACCCCTGCCCCTGCGGTAGCGGGCAGAAATTCAAGAAATGCTGCGGCGCGCCGGAGAAGCTGCACTGAGACGGCTGGCGGTCAGGGCGATGTAAGGCACTGCTCGGAGAGGCCCTATCCATGCGGGTCTACAGGCATCTATTTGATGCGCTGGGAGTGCCGGTTAAGGCTTGACACGTGATAAGGCGCTGTGTGGCCTGTCTCGTGAAGAATGGCATTTCCCGCCGCACTGGAGCCCACCATGGCCGTGATTCCCATCGCCGAACCGCAACGCAAGTCCTCGCCGCCGCCCAAGGGTTTTGGCCTGTTCGCGCTCGGTTTTCGCCCGTTCTACCTGCTGGCCGCCAGCCTCGCCGTCCTGTTTGTGCCGCTGTGGTTGATGACGACGCTTGGCAAGCCTATCGTCTCGCCCGCCCTGCCACCCTTGCTCTGGCATGGCCACGAGATGATTTTCGGCTTTGCGTGCGCCGTCATCATCGGTTTCCTGCTCACCGCGGCTCGCAACTGGACCGGTCTGCCCACCCCCAGTGGCTTGCGGCTGGCCGCCTTGGCTGCGCTGTGGCTGCTTGCACGGATCGCACTGCTGACGCAGCCACTCGCGACCGGTGCAACACTTGACCTGCTGTTTCTCCCGCTCGCCGCCGTCATGCTGGCAGTCCCCCTCTTTCGCGCAGGCAATCAGCGTAACTACTTCGTCCTCGGCGTGCTCGCCGCGCTGACCCTGAGCAATCTGGCTTTCTACGCTGCGGTGACCGGGCGGCTGGCGATCTCACCGCTGAATGTGCTGCATGTCAGCGTCGCCGTGATCGCGACGCTGACCACCGTAATCGCCGGTCGCATCGTCCCCAGCTTCACCGCCAATGCCTTGAAGACCGTGCCACGCAAGCAGGCGCGCGTCGATCAGCTGGCAATCGCCAGCACGGCGATCGCGCTGCTGCTGTGGGCGAGCGATGTCCAGGGGCCGGTCGCAGCCAGCGTGGCGCTGCTGGCCGCAGTCAGCCAGATCTGGCGCTGCTTGGGCTGGCGCCCGGGGCCGACCTGGCGGGTGCCCTTGCTGTGGATTCTCCACCTCTCCCACGGCTGGCTGATTGTCGCCCTGCTCGCCACGGCCAGTGCGGCCAGCGGCCTGCCGGGCGGAGCGGTCGTGCTCCACGTGCTGACGGTCGGGCTGATCAGCGGACTGATCCTCAGCATGATCACACGCACGACGCTAGGTCACACCGGGCGGCTTCTGAAAGCTGGCCCGATTGAGACCAGCGCATTCATGCTGCTGCAAGGCGCCCTGCTCGCCCGGGTTTTGCCGCCCCTGATCGCCCCCGAGCTCTACCGCATCGGCCTGATGGTATCGGGCACGGCGTGGGCGCTGTGCTTTGTGCTCTACCTCATCCGTTACGCCCCGATGCTCGTTACACCCCGCATCGACGGACGGGAAGGCTGAAAGATGCGCGGGTTTTGGGCACACTATGGCTTCCCTGCCTATCGAGCGCTTCACCATGCCCATTGAACGCAAGCCCATTCGCCGCGGCGGTATCAAAGCTGCCGGCTATGACCGCAACAACCGGATTCTCGAAATCGAGTTTGACACCGGCCGCGTCCTGCAACACAGCGGCGTCGGCGAGGAAATCGCCAGGCGCTTTCTTGCCAGCGCATCGCCAGTCAGTTACTACCGGGACAATATTGAAGAGGAATTCCCGCTCAAGCGCTGAGTGCGCCCGAATCACCCTTCAGTCGGGAAATGAGAGCACTTGCTCAAAGTAGGCAATCGTTTTTGACAAGCCGTCTTCCAGCGCGGTTGTCGGCTCCCACAAGAGCAGTGACCGCGCCTGCGAGATGTCGGGCCGCCGTTGCCGAGGGTCGTCGGACGGCAGGGGATGGCGTTCGAGCGTGGATCTTGACCCGGTCAAACGCAGGACCAGCTCCGCGAGCGCCAGCATCGGAATTTCAGTCGGATTCCCGAGATTGACGGGCCCGGTCACAAGGTCCGGCGTCTCCATGAGGCGGATAAGCGCGTCGACCTGGTCATCGACGAAGATGAAAGACCGTGTCTGGTTGCCATCACCATAAATCGTCAGCGGCAAACCACGAAGCGCCTGAACGATGAAATTGGAAACCACGCGGCCATCGTTGGCCTGCATGCGCGGGCCGTAGGTATTGAATATTCTGGCGACCTTGATGGGCAGAGCGGCCCGCCGGTGATAGTCAAAAAAGAGCGTCTCGGCGCAACGCTTCCCTTCGTCATAACAGGCACGCAAGCCGATTGGATTGACGTGCCCCCAGTAGGCTTCAGGTTGCGGGTGCACCTGCGGGTCGCCATAGACTTCACTCGTCGAGGCCTGCAAGAT
Organism: Uliginosibacterium sp.; assembly: GCA_016718265.1. Taxonomy (GTDB): domain Bacteria; phylum Pseudomonadota; class Gammaproteobacteria; order Burkholderiales; family Rhodocyclaceae; genus Uliginosibacterium. Next base: position 46,711 of record JADKDZ010000014.1, read on the forward strand.
CTTTGCCTTGGAGCGGCAGGCAAGCTCAAGCATGTTGATCGCCCCGAGCACACTGGTCTTGGTCGTCTGGATCGGGTCAGCCTGGTAGTAGACGGGCGACGCCGGGCACGCCATGTTGTAAATCTCGTCCACTTCCGTTTGCAAGGGCAGCGTCACGTCATGCCGAACCGCCTCGAAGAACGGGTTGCCCATCAGGTGTGCAATGTTGGCGCGGCTGCCCGTGCAGTAGTTGTCGACACACAGAACGTGATGGCCAGCGGCCAGCAGGCGCTCGCACAGATGCGAGCCCAGGAAACCCGCACCCCCGGTCACGACGATGCGTCTGGCGTTCGGATTATAAAAAGTCATGGCGCCGCTATTCTCAATCGGGATCGCCCGTACCGGCAGGAGAGCCGGTCATCGGTAGGAGCTCGAAGGATACCAGCCGCAGGTCGTCCCGCACGACCCAATCGAGCCTGCGCCAGAAGGCGAGGGCTTGATCGTTGTCGCTGAAGACCATGAGGTGACACTTCTCGATGCCTTCCGCCCGTAGCGCCGTCAGCGCTGCAGCGACGAGTCGACGGCCGATCCCCTGGCGGCGGCAGATCGACGCAACGGCCAAGTGATAAAGGAATCCGCGGCGGCCATCGTGTCCGCCCAGCACGGAACCGACGATCTGATCGCCCCAGCGTGCCTGAAAGCTCGCGGCGGGATTTCGCGCAATATACCGCGCCAGCCCGTCGCGACTGTCTACCGTACTCAGGCCCACCCCAGGCGTCGCCCGCCAGAAGGCATACAGCGCATCGTAGTCGTCGAGATTCAGCGCTTCAATCTGGATTTCTGGCATCGCCGATTGATCGGTGAAAAACCGCAGCTTAGCCCAACCACGCCCAACGGAGAACGCCCCGGCAAGCGGGGCGTCAGGCGGTCTATTGGGCGGAGGACGCCGCCGTATCCGCGCCCTGCTGTGTTGGCGGGTGCATCACCTCGCCAGGGACTGCCTCCCGCTCCGCACCGATATGCTGTTCGACGGGTGGCAAGTTGTGGGCAATGCCCTTGTGACAATCGATGCAGGTCATGCCATTCGCAAAACCCTGCTGGTGCATGGCTGCACCACGGCGATTCTGTTCGGCATAATCCATCGAATCATAGTTGTGGCAGTTGCGGCATTCCTGCGAATTGTTGGCTTTCATTCGCCGCCACTCGCTCTGAGCCAGGCGCAAGCGCTCGGACTCGAACTTCTCGCGGGTGTTGATGCTGCCGGTGAGCTTGCCCCACACTTCTTTGGACGCCTGGATCTTGCGAATGATCTTGGGCACCCACTCCTTGGGAACATGACAGTCCGGACAGGTCGCGCGCACGCCTGTGCGGTTGGAGTGGTGAATCGTGTTGCGGTACTCCTGATAAACGTTGTTCTCCATCTCGTGACAGGAGATGCAGAACGCTTCTCGGTTGGTCCACTCCATCGCGGTATTGAAGCCACCCCAGAATATGATCCCCGCCGCAAAGAAGATGGCGATGCCCCCTATGCCGAATAGCCACTTCTTCTTGCGAAGCGCGAGGAAGCGGGACTTGATGCTGCGCGTATCGGTGTCGTTGCTCATGGTATGTCCTGTTACTCCGGGCAGCGGCAAACTGCCGCGATCATGATGTCATTCCGGCGACTGCCGGCACGACGGGGCTACAGTGCTGGCCATCAGCGCATGCCGGCAGCAGGCTGAAACTTGTTTGCCACCAACGGTTTGGCGTCCGTCTGCGACACATGACACTGCGTGCAGAAGTAGCGCCGCGGAGAGATGTTCGACAACTCGGTACCGGTCGCGGTCTTGAAGTGGGTCACGCTGACCTTGGTTGCCCCGGTGTCCTTGGTGCGGTTCCAGGCATGGCAGTCCATGCACTTGTTGAAGTTGCGGGTGATGTTGTAGCCCTTCACCGTATGCGGAATCAGGGGGGGCTGCTGAACGAAGTCGCGCGGCAACGGTGGCTGATCACGCTCGTTGCGGAAGTTGTCGGAGGCAGCCTCCGGCCCGTTGATCTCTACCCCACGCAGGGTTTGCAACTTGACCGGCTCGAAGGCTTTGGTCTCCGCCGCCTTCTCGGCATGCACGGGCGCCAGCAGCAGGCAGGCTGTAAGGATCAGTATCAGTTTCTTCATTGCTCACTCCTGTTGAACCGGCTGCCGAGCCGAAAGACATTCTGGCTGCAGACGTCGACACAACGCCCGCAATTGGTACAGTGACTGTCGAGTATGACGGGGTGCTGCTGCCCAAGGGCTTTGAGCGCCGGGCGAATCACTTGTGGCTCCGGGCAGACGGCAAAACAATCCATGCAATCATTGCAGGCGCTGCGCCGGTTGGCGGCGACCCGCCAGAGACTCCAGCGTCCGAGCAAGGCATAGGTCGCCCCGGCCGGGCAGAGATGCGCACACCAGCCTCGCCCCGCCAGCATCAAGTCATACACGAACACGCCGACAACAATGACCCAGGCCAGACCAAAACCGAATATCAGCCCCCGCTGCAGCATCGAGACCGGATTCACCCACTCCCATACCTGTACACCAGTGAGTGCTGTGGTCATAAGCACGGCTACGAGTACGCCATATCGTGTTGCAGCATGCGGGGCGTGCCCGCCCTTGAGTCCCAGGCGGCGGCGCAACCAACTGGCAGCATCGGTGACAACATTCATCGGGCATACCCAGCTGCAAAACACCCGGCCACCGACCAGCAGGTAGAAGCCAAGCACGATCAGGACGCCGATGACGGCCTTCATCTCGGGTACATGGCGTGCTGCAAGCATCTGCAGGAACACAAAGGGATCCGTGAGCGGCAGGACCTCCAGCGTACGACTCGCGGCGAGATTGCCTTTGACAATCCACCAGCCAAACCAGGGGCCCACCAGAAACATGGCAAGAATCCCGATCTGCATGCTCCGCCGCATCAACAGCCACTTGTGGGCACGCAGCCAGCCCTTGGCGACCACCGCGTCGCGGCCGGGGTGCTGCGCACTCATGGCGTCGCTCCCGGCACGGTCGTTTCTTCCAGCCCACGCACCGGCAATTGCACTTGCTCGCCGATCAGCGAGCCACCTGCTTTGGCCTTCTCGTCCCAGCCGCGGCGGTAGTGAGGATCAGAGGCCCCTTGTGCCAGACGGGTCGGCAGAACCTTAATCGCCGCCTCGGGAAGAACGCAGCTCTTCTCGCACTTGCCACAGCCAGTGCAGGCGTCTGCGTGAACCGTGGGAATCAGCAAGGCATGCCGATCAGAGCGCGGGTTGTGGCGCTTCTCCAGCGTGATAGCCTTGTCGATCACCGGGCAGACGCGGTAGCACACGTCACAGCGCAAGCCGAGAAAGTTAAGGCAGTTCTCCTGATCGATCAGGACCGCCAGCCCCATCCGGGCCTTGCGGATATCGTGCAGATCGTGCGTCAGCGCACCCGTCGGGCAGGCTTTCACGCAGGGGATGTCTTCGCACATCTCGCAGGGGACGTCGCGTGCCGTGAAGTAAGGCGTACCACTGACCACGCCGTCGCCGAGTGCGGCAAGCGTCAGACTCCCGTAGGGACAATCGCGCACGCAGAGCCCGCAGCGGATACAGGCGCCGAGAAAAGCCTCTTCTGCCAGGGCACCCGGCGGACGAATCGCCAGCGGCGGCAAGGCCCGGGCTTGCCGCGCGTACACGGTCGCGCCCAGCGCCAGCAGGCAGGCGCCACCCGCCGCACCGGCCACATCCTTGAGGAAGCGGCGGCGCAGGGCATTGGCAGCGGGCTTGGCAGGCACATTCATGGCTGGTCAGGTGCAGGGAGCATGACGAAGAAATCGGCGTGCCGCCGTGCCCTTGCATCGTTTCATGGCTCAGGCTCGGCTTACTTTCACTGCACACTTCTTGAAGTCAGTCTCTTTCGAGATCGGACAGGTGGCGTCAAGCGTCAGCTTGTTGATCAGCCGCCCTTCATCGAAGAAGGGAACGAATATCAAACCAACCGGCGGCTTGTTGCGGCCATGTGTCTCGATCCGCGCCGTAATCTCGCCACGACGCGAGGCCACCTTGACCAGCATGCCGCGCTGCAGCTTTCGCTTGGTAGCGTCGTCGGGGTGCATGAAGATCACGGCTTCGGGCACGGCTTTGTGCAGCTCGGGTACGCGCCGCGTCATGCTCCCGGTATGCCAGTGCTCCAGCACGCGCCCCGTGCACAGCCAGAGGTCGAAGTCCTTGTCCGGCATCTCCGGCGGGTTCACATAGGGCAGCGCAAAAATGACCGCTTTACCATCTTTATGGCCGTAAAACCTCACGCCTTCGCCCTTCTTGACGTAGGGGTCGTAACCCTCACGGAAGCGCCACAGAGTCTCCTTGCCATCCACGACCGGCCAGCGCAAGCCGCGTGCCTTGTGATAGACATCGAAGCTCGCCAGGTCATGGCCATGGCCGCGTCCGAAAACGGCATACTCCTCGAACAGTCCTTTCTGCAGGTAGAAGCCAAAGACCTTGGACTCATCGTTCATGTAGCCCTGAATGGCATGTCCATTCACTTTCTCGAGCTCTGCGAGGGGGAACTTGTTGACGACCTTGTTGGCATACAGCACGTCATACAGCGTCTTGCCCTTGTACTCCGGCTTCTTAGCAAGCAGCTCGGCCGGCCAGACGTCTTCCATCTTGAAGCGCTTGGCAAACTCAACGTACTGCCAGAGATCAGACCGTGCATCCCCCGGCGCCTTCACCTGCTGACGCCAGAACTGGGTGCGCCGTTCCGCGTTGCCGAATGCGCCTTCTTTCTCGGTCCACATCGCCGAGGGCAAGATCAGATCGGCCGCAAGCGCCGAGACGGTCGGGTACACATCAGACACCACGACAAACGCGGCGGGGTTGCGCCAGCCCGGGTAGATTTCACCATTGACGTTGGGGCCCGCCTGCATGTTGTTGGTCGTGCTGGTCCAGTAGCACTTGATCTTGCCGTCCTTGAGGGCACGGCTCTGCGCCACCGCATGCAGGCCCACCTTGTCCGGAATCGTGCCGTCCGGAAGTTGCCAGATTTCTTCGGTGTGCTTGCGGTGCTCGGGATTGGTGACCACCATGTCGGCGGGCAAACGATGCGAGAAGGTCCCGACTTCCCGCGCTGTGCCACAGGCGCTGGGTTGACCTGTGAGCGAGAAAGGGCCATTGCCCGGTTCACTGATCTTGCCCACCAGCAGGTGAACGTTGTAGATCATGTTGTTTGCCCAGGTCCCGCGGGTATGCTGGTTGAATCCCATTGTCCAGAATGACACGACCTTGCGCTTCGGGTCTGCATAGATTTCGGCGAGCTTCTTCAGCTTGTCTGCCGGCACGCCCGATAGCTTGCTGACTTTTTCGACCGTGTACTCGGAGACAAACTTGGCGAACTCTTCGAAGCTGATCGGCTCGGACTTGCCGGTATCGCCCTTGGGCTTGCCGTCGGCGCCGGGGTAGCCGTTGCTCGTCGCATTCTTCTCAAGATCGTGATTCGGGCGAAGACCAAAACCGATATCGGTCTCGCCCCGCTTGAAGTTCACATTCTTCTTCACAAACTCCAGATTCACCTTCTTGTTCTGGATGATGTAATTGCAGATGTAGTTCAGGATCGCAAGATCGGTGTTCGGCACGAAGACCATGCCGTTGTCGGCCAGATCGAAGGAGCGGTGCTCGAAGGTGGAGAGCACGTGGACCTGGCACTTGTCATGCGAGAGACGACGATCCGTAATGCGGCTCCAGAGAATCGGGTGCATCTCGGCCATGTTCGAGCCCCAGAGCACGAAGGTATCGGAGGCTTCGATATCGTCATAGCACCCCATCGGCTCGTCGATCCCGAAGGTGCGCATGAAACCGGCCACCGCCGACGCCATGCAGTGACGCGCGTTGGGGTCGAGATTGTTGGAGCGGAAGCCTGCCTTCCAGAGCTTGCTGGCGGCATAGCCCTCCCAGATCGTCCACTGGCCGGAGCCGAACATCGCAATGGACGCCGGGCCACTCTCCTTCAGCGCCGCCTTCCACTTCTCGGCCATGATGTCGAAAGCCTTATCCCAGCTGATCGGCGTGAATTCGCCGTCCTTGGCATACTGGCCATTCTTCATGCGCAGCAAGGGCTGGGTCAGGCGGTCTGCGCCATACATGATCTTGGACAGAAAATAGCCCTTGATGCAGTTGAGCCCGCGGTTGACCGGTGCATCCGGGTCGCCCTGGGTCGCCACAATCTTGCCGTTCTGCACGCCGACCAGTACCGAGCACCCTGTGCCGCAGAAGCGACAGGCCGCCTTGTCCCAGCGCACCTCGCCAGGTGCCGGCGCCGCGGAGGCAATCGGGATGACCGCCGCACCTGTCGCGGTTGCCGTTGCAGCCGCCAGTGCCTGGCTCTTGATGAAGTCTCGACGCGACATGCTCATGCTCTGCTCTCCTCTTTCTTGCTGCGTGCGAATGCGGCCGTGATGTCAGACGGAACGGTCGCCTCGTCGGAATATTCATAAGCCAGAGTGGTCCCCAGCACACCGGGTGCAATTGAGACCGCAACAATGGAGTCAGAGACGGCATAGCCCTCGCCATCTTCGACCATGACCACCAGGCGTCCGCCTTCGGGGGTTGTGCCATACAGACTCACACCGGGGATGTCCGCCAGGCTGGCCGCCACGCTGGCAGCTTGCTCGGGCCTCACCCGCGCGAGCAGGCTTGCGATTCTCATGTCTCTCTCCACGGCTGCGACAGGCTGTCCAGCCTAGTTCTTGCACCATATTGTGGCAGCGACTCCGCCCCAAGGGGAATGCCCTGATTTGGAACACCGTGACGATTGGATGCCATCTCAGGCTGTCATCGCCTTGATTCGAGTCAAGACGCCCCGGGCAAGCTGCTTGCCCGGCGGGAAGTCCATGTTTTCATCATGGACTTATGGAGTCGGCCATCAAATGGGTTGAATAGTGATGCGCAAACTTTGTCTTCGTGCTTTCGTGAGGACGAAGAACACGGCACACGAAGGCGTTGCGAGGCTGCCACCGCTGTTCTCGCAAGTGTTTGAGGCGGGATCAGTAGAGCCCCGACACGCTGCTGCGGCGAGCCCATCGCAGGATGGGTTTTTCAAGACAATGCCAGCTCAGACTCGCCAGCACGCACGAAAGGACGAGAACGGCTGCGGAAAGCATCAGCCAGGTCGTCCCCGAGGTGACTCCAAACATTCGGAATGTCGGCACCCAGTAGATGCGCAGCAGCTCCATCACGGGCCAGTGCCAAAGATAAACGCCAAAGGAGATCGTTGACAGGTAGCGAAATACCCGGTTGTCAAAAACTATCGCCATCCTCGCGCTGAAGTTCAGGTGATACAGCAGCAAGGCAACAAGCGCGGGCAGTATGGGCGTGATGTAGGGCTGCCGCGTCAACAAGCTCGGAACACCCATCTGGCCGAGAAAGGCAAACACAAAGCCAGTGGCTGCCAGCGCCCACAGCGCCATCTGATCATGCTCGTCCGCGGCAATTGGCCGATGATCGCGGGCACGCCGGGCGATCGCAAACGCGGCATAGCTGCCGAGCATGAACTGGGTCATGAAGCTTGCAGGATTCCAGTACGGCAGCCATTCCTTGGCACCCCCGATCATCCCGTAGGCCCAACCCTTGTCGACCCGGTCGGTCATGAACACCCCGACGATGATGAAGTGCGCAAGCTGCAAGCCGATCAGCACCATGGCGAGGTAGCGGGCAACACGCTGAGGCTCGCGCGTGCGCCCGGCACGCCACAGCGGCCACAGCATGAGCGGCAGCATTACGTAGCAGAGTGCTTCGAGACTGATGGACCACAGGGTCGGGTCCATTTCAGCCGGAAAGAAGGTGACGTAGTGCAAGGCGGACACGAAGAAGGCGCCGGCAGCCGCGCGCTCGACCACATACTGTGCGGTCGGAAACCAGATCAACCCACCTGCGACGCTCAAACCCAGGGCGAGCCAATAGGCCGGCGCGATCCGTGCGAAGCGCCTCACGGCATAGGCCCGCAGGGACGGGCATGCGCCGCCGTCGAGGTAGCGCGTCCAGAAAGGATGCGACAGCAATGCACCCGAGAGCACGAAGAACAGACAAACCCCTGCATCAGACTTCCACCCCAGATTGATGAGGGGTTGCAGCACCCAGGGAATCGCCATCGAAACATCAATCCGCTGGCACAGATGGTGGTACACGACTAGCAGACAGGCGATTGCCCGCAGCCCGTCAAAACCGCGCAGGCGAGAGGCATTCTGGTCCGGCGCGAGCAACCACTGCTTGAGCCGCTGGATCAGCACTGCCCGCCGCGACGGCTGAGAAGCAAGCCCGATCGCCGTCTCATCCGTGTGGGCCGGGGTCAGGGCCAGTGCATCCGGGCGGCCGCAGATGAAGCGCCACAATATCCAGACCGCTGCCGCCAGAATGGCATACACGATGATCGCGATCGCCGAGGTCGCGCCAAAGTCGCCAATCCGGAAGGCCAGCCAGTGCATGTACTCGCCCACGCTACCGATGTCGACCATCGCCGACACGAAGCTGACCGAGCACGCAAAGAACAAGGTCGGGCGCAGATACGGCAGGGTGACGTACAGCAACTCTTGCCAGGGCTTGGCGCCATCCAGCCGCGCGGCTTCACTTTGCTCGGTCGGCATCGTCATCAAGGCCGCGACGTACCACATCATGTTCCAGCCCGTGAAGCGCAGCCACATCGAGAATGCCCAGATCGCATCCATGTAGCGCCCCCAACTGATCGGGCGCGCCGGAAACAGCCAGGCCAGGGGCTGCACGCCGGCAATCGAAAAGTCGTGCGCGGCAATCAGCAAGGCGCTGAGCACGCCGATGGTGGGCAGTTCCTGGCCACCGATGGCAAACAGCATCTTGAAGACAAAGATGAACGCCACGCTCGGCACCAGCAGCGGCAGGAAATAGACCCCTACCAGCGCGCGGAGATACCGGCCCAGATACCGATGAACGACATATGCCAGGGAGATTGCGCTGACCTGAACAAAAAAGCTCCCTACGATCAGCAGCCAGAGCGTCTGGAACAAGGCTTTGCCGAACCAGTCATCTACGACAATCACCCAGCGGTAGTTCTCCAGCCCGATAAACTCGAACGCCGCCATGCCATCCAGCGCATTCCAGCTCACGAACGAGACCGACAGTGAGAACACCAGGGGCGCCAGGCCGAAGAACAAGGTGATGGCGGCCGGCGCTACAAACAGATAAGGCATCCAGTGCCGCTGCACGCGCAGTCCCCGCCACACTCGCCAGTTGCTTGATTGATGCACCTTACGCTCCATCCAGGAATGTCCACACGCCCTGCCTTGCTGCGCGCGCAAGACGGCTGTCAAGGCGTCGATTGACCTTGTCACAGTACAGGGTATTCTCCGAAATTGCGGGCGGGCGGCAAGAACACACCAGAAGTAAAGTGGCTCCCGCCCACGCATGCCCGGGAAATGCCGACAGGCTGAGAAGGCAGATATCCACGCATCAATCCGATTTCAGGGAGCGCGCATGGCCAGACACGTCTCTTACAACCCCGACAACGGCTGCCCGGTCGAGGCCGCGCTGGACACACTTGGCGGCAAATGGAAAGGTGTCATTCTGCTGCTGCTCTTCCGCGCCGAGCACCGATACTCGGCGCTGCGGCAGCAATTGCCCGGGTTGTCGGACCGCATGCTAAGCAAGCAGCTCAAGGAGCTCGAGGCCGACGGCCTGATCCGGCGCGGCTTCGCCGAAGGAACACCCTTGAACGTGACCTACGCATTGACCCCGCTGGGAGCCGACCTTGCCCCGCTCATCAAGCTCATGACGGCCTGGGGAGAAGCCTACCTGGCACAGGGCACCACGGACTCAGTCACCCCCTGAGGCGTCCGGAAAGCGGCCGGTCCGCCGTCTGGCCACGATTGCTTCCCTGAGGCGATACCCGATCGCGTACCCGCGCGGGTTGCTGCAAAAGCTGCAGCCCCCAGGCCTCCATGGCCCGCAGTGCCGGGCCAAGCGCCTCCCCCTGCGCACTCAAACGATAGTTCACCACCGACTGGCAGGCTGCATCCACCTCCCGCGTCACCAGCCCCAGCGCACACAGTTCACACAGCTGCTTTGCCAGCGTCCGTTCGGATATCCCCAGCAGGACGCGACGCAGCTCACCATAGCGCTGCGCCCCGCCCAGCAGCGAGAACAGGATCATCCCTTTCCACTTGCCGCACAGTACCCCGAGCGCACACTCGAAGGGATCCGACCGGCAAAGCTCGCGCACTGATTTACGCATGTCCGAACGCTTTCAAGCTCCACCCCCTTCGCGGGTAGAGCGCCATTCAATTCGCAAAGACCCAAGCTCACCAGACATAGGACAAACCGACCCCGAACTGCTTGCGGCGGGTAGCAGGCTGGGCCAGGTAGCCTTGGGTGACTCCATTCCGCTGCCATGCAACATCATGACTCCGCTTGATGACAAGCGACTCGACATGCAGTGTCACCAGAAGCTGCGTCACATCTCCCGACTGCGACAGAGGCCACTCTGCAGAGAGTCTCACGCCCTCGGCACTTCCCGTCTCAAAGCTGACTGGGTCAATCCCACCACTTGACCAGACCTTCTGACGGCCGGCAGCGCTGCTCATCCAGTCGAGCGAGAAGGACCCCTTGCCGCTTCCACTCACGTTCTGCCACTGCAGCCCGAGCACTTCCCAACGCGTTCGATAGTTCTCACTCAGCCCGGCAATATTGCCCGTTGCATGGATGCGCCTGTCTCTGAATTCCTGCTCCAGCCCGACTCGACCTCGCCAACCTGGAAAGATCGGCAGCGTGTAGATCGTGGCCAGTCGTGTATTCACATAATCCGTTTGCGTTCTGATCGCCAGGCCGTTCTGGGAATGCCCCTGATAGTGCAGACGGGGACGTGCGTGCTCGATTGCGACCTCAAGGTCTCCGGGCCCGACGCTTGACTGGTACGCAATCCCCAGCACAGCCTGATTGCCACGCTCCTGCAGGAAACGCGACCCGTCGGTCCGGTACTCGACGACCGTCTCATGACGAAGATCAGCGGTCGCTGTCCACCGGTTCGCAGCCGCAATGGCCGACGCCGCCGGAGAGAGGATTGCACAACATGCCAGAAGTCGAGCGGGAGTTCTCATCGTGGTCCAAAAACAAAAGGGCGCCGCCAGGCACCCTTTCTCAGACTATGCAAAGCCTGGGGTCAATTGAGTGCGGCCAGGTTCGTCATCTTGCTGCTGTCCATTGTACCGTCGCTGTCGAAGTCGGCTTCAAGCTTCACGTTCTCGTTGCCCAGGTAGGTCAGATATACATCACTGCCATTGCCGTAGAACCGAAGGTTCCCGGCCGTAATGGCACCCCCCTTCACGGATGCACTGACCATAATCTTCCCAGTGATCTTTCCGCCTGGCTGCGTATGGACAAACGACTCGGATACTGTTTGCGTCGATTCGCTTGTGGTCCTGTTGAACCTTGGTGCATCACCACCAGTTCACCATCGCCAAGTTCTCGCTGCCGTAAGCGATATTGAACGTCAGCGCGCCCAACAGTCGGAAGTGACGAACTGGCTGTCCACCGTCAGCGTCAAATCTACCGTACCGTTTAGGTTTGCTGCTACGGCACTCGTGGTTGACGCAGCCTTATAGTTTTCAAACACCATCTTCATAGCAACAACGGTAGTCGTCGATGAGCGACGCTGTGAAACCGTCACAGTCGACGAAACCTTTCCGGAAAGCACGGTCCCGCCACCATCGTCACAGGCTGAAAAGGTGATCGATCCGGTGTCGCCGACCGTATAAACCGTCGTGTTCGCATAGTTCATAGAAAGCGTTGCGGACCCGGCTTTCTTGCACGCCACCTGCTTGGATGAGCTAATCCCGCCTGCAAAGTCGGGCTGTGCCCGCAATGCTCCCAGTCTTTCCGAGATAGCCACAGCAGCAGGCAGAACGCCCTGCGCCAGCACAGCCGGCGACTGGGTTTCGACGCCCCCGACGAGCAGTGTCGCCAATTCGGGGTCTGCAGCGCTTGTCGCCGCCCCTGCAGCGGTGTTCGACGACCGGCTGACCCGATCCTGATTGGCGGCGGTGACGGCCGTCGCTGTGGGATTACTCGGCGCGGTCGTCAAAGGCGGACTGCTCCCGCCGCCCCGCCGCCACCACACCCCGCGAGCGACATCGATACCCCCAAACACACCAACAACAATGAATACCGCATAACTGCTCCTATCTGCTTCTGCCATATAAAGGCGCGCAATATACAGTTATTGACACTTTTCGTCTGTGTCAGGTATCACACACGCTTGCAGGCATCGCTTGTATCGTGAAGGGCCCAGAGCGCGATTTGCAAGGCTGTGCTTGCTAAGATGGATGCCCGACCACTCTCAGCGGACTTCGAACATGATCGTCTTCGTCACGGGCGCCACCGCCGGCTTTGGAACTGCCATCACCCGGCGCTACCTGCGCGAAGGCCACACCGTGATCGCTACCGGGCGGCGCGCCGAGCGGCTGGCGGCCCTGGAAGCCGAGTGCGCGGGCTTGCCGCTACATACCGCGGTGCTCGACGTGCGAGACAAGGCGGCGATCGATGCCGTGCTGGCCGGACTGCCCGAGGCCTTCCGCGCGATCGACGTACTGGTGAACAATGCTGGGCTCGCCCTGGGCACGGCGCCCGCGCCTGACGCCTCGCTCGCCGACTGGGAAACGATGGTGGATACCAACATCAAGGGCTTGATGTACATGACCCATGCCGTGCTGCCGGACATGCTGGCACGCGGCCGCGGCCACCTCATCAACCTGGGCTCGGTGGCCGGCCACTACCCTTATCCGGGGGGCAATGTGTATGGGGGCACCAAGGCGTTTGTCCGCCAGTTCAGCCTGAATCTGCGCGCCGATCTGGCCGGTACCCCGATCCGGGTCACCGATGTGGCGCCCGGGCTGTGCAGCGGCACCGAATTCTCGACCGTGCGCTTTCATGGCGATGCGGCCAAGGCGGCCGGCGTGTATGCCAACACGCTGGCCCTGACGGCAGATGACATCGCGGAAACGGTTTTCTGGGCGAGCACCCTGCCCGCACACGTCAATGTCAATTTCCTGGAGCTGATGCCGGTCACGCAAGGCTGCGGACCGTTTCACATCGCCCGGACCCAGCCCTGAGGCATTCAACATGGACCACCCCGCTGCCGGCTTTGCCGACATCGTGACTTCGCGGCGCTCCGTTCGCCGCTTCCTGCCCACGCCCGTGCCGCCCGACACGCTGCTCGCCCTGCTGGATCTCGCGGCACGCGCACCCAGCGGCGTCAACACCCAGCCCTGGCAGGTTCACGCGCTGAGTGGCGAGAGCAAGGAGGCGCTCAGCGCGGCCATCCTCGCCGAGTATGCCGCACCCGGCTTCGAGCACCAGGGGGAATATGCCTACTACCCCGCGGACTGGCAGGAGCCCTATCTTGGCCGCCGCCGTCAGACCGGCCTCGCCTTGTACACGCAGCTCGGGATCGCCAAGGGGGACACGGCGCGGATGCGTGCGCAGTGGGCGCGCAACTACGCCTTCTTCGATGCCCCGGTGGGGCTGATTTTCACCGCCGACAAATGCTTGGGCCAGGGCAGCCTCATCGACTATGGCGGGTTTCTGCAGACCCTGATGCTTGCTGCACGCGCCTACGGTCTGCACACTTGCGTGCAAGCCGCGTTCTGCGAATACCATCCGATCATCAAACCGCGGCTGGGCATTCCTGACAGTCAGTTCATCGTCTGCGGCATGTCTCTGGGATACGCAGATCCGGATGCGCCAGAAAACCAGTTGGCCTTGCCGCGCATTCCCGCCCGCGACTTCACCCGTTTCCACACCTAGCGTCCCTGCGCAGCATCCAACAACACCTGCCTGGAGAGCCGCACCAGTATTGGCTCTCCAGGCAGGTGTTTTTACATGAGCGGGGGACGAACGAAGTCAAATGGCCGGCGCAGAAACTCGCGCAGCACGCGCTGACCCAGCCGCAGCATTTGTTGCGCACCGAGGCGACGCGACTTCATCGCCACGTACAGCGCCAGCGAGAAGCTCACGATCAGGTTCACGAGCGCGATCCCGATGACGCCCGCCACGGCCCAAGGCAGGATCTCGCGCGTCGCCTCCAGTCCTAGGCTTGTCACCGCGGTGCCGAGATTGGCGCTTGAAAAGGCCACATGCCGGATATCGATCGGCAGCCCGGTCAGCACGCTCACGGCACCGGCCATGCCAAGGTAGAAGCCGAAAAACAGGTTACCCAGCACTGCGCCAATGTGAATATCGAGGTAGGCGCCAAGCCGCGCAGCCCGCCCCTCGCCCAGCAGACTTCGCACGCGCGGCGCATGGGCGACGCGATTCGCCAGTTGATGGTAGCGCGCCTTGTTGTCGAAGAAGCCAGATACCAGACCGGACAGGAACAAGCCCAGCCCCGCGACCGCGGCATACAGCAAAGCGGCACTCTGCACCGGGTGAATGTCCTGCAGCAGGCCGGCGAGCTTCTCAGGTGGGGCCACCGGTGCGCCAAAGAGCTTCGGCCAGACAAAAGCGATCAGGCACGCGAGCGGCATTGCCAGGCCCACATTGCCGAGCACGGCAATGAACTGGGTGCGCGTGACACACTGCACAAGGCTTGAGAGGCGATCCAGTTCGCGCGGCTTGGCTTCCTCAACCGTCGCAGCAATCGCCGCCGCCGTCATGGCTGGCTGCTTGGTCGCCACGGTGAGCCCGAGCAGATGAATCAGCACAAAACCGAGGCCGTAATTCAGGCTGTACGCCACGGCCTCGGTCAGCGGCGGCAGGTGCAGGAGCGCCAGCCGCATCTTGATCAGGGCCATGACGGCAATGATCACGCCGCCCCCTGCCGCACTGCGCGCCATGCTCCACCACTCGCTGCGCGTCGCCGCGATGTAATGTTCGCCATGCCGGCTCGCGCTCTCGGTGATATTCCTCGCCACCAGCGCCACATTGTCGGCAATGAAGGGCAGCACGCGATGGCCGGTCTGCTCGGCCCGTAGCAAAGCTTTGAATAGGTCGACGGCCGGCGCCCGGCAGTCTGCCGCCACCAGCACCGCCATCAGCTTTTCCAGGCGCTGGATGATCTGCTGCATCCTCGCCAGCAGATAGGTCAGGCGAATGCTGACGCCGTTCTCCCGCCCCCGCCGACGCACGCGCTCAATGGCGCGTGTGCACTGGTCCAGCAACACCTCGACTTCGCTGATATCGTCATGATCGGGTAACCCGGCGTCGGCGCGGCAACGTTCCAGGGCGGGCTGCAGACGCGCGTTCTGCGCAAGAAAAGGGGACTCGAATTCTTCCAGAGCAGGCTCGGCGTGCAACAACTCGCGATCCAGCGCCGCACCGGCCAGTCGGTAAGAGAGCACGCGGACCGCATCCAGAACCGCACGCATCCGTGCGCCATCCGGACGTCCGCCGGGAAAGCCGATAGCGTCCAGAAGGCTGATCCAGCCGGCGTCCGGAACAGCTGCCACCCACACATGATCGTCGGCCCGATCAAACAGGCGCCCGAGGACTGCACGCAGATGGTCAGCGTCCGCGACCGGCGGCAGGATTCGGTGGCCCAGGCGCTGTGTCAGCTCCAGCCAGAAGCCCAGCGCGGAGCGAACGCCGGATTCCGCGTAGAACACATCCTGGCGTGCACTGGCCAGCACCTCGCGCAAGGCGACCCGCAGCCGCTCGGCGTCTTCGGGCGTTTCGCGCAGGCGCGCAGCCTCAACAAGGATGGCCTGGGCCGCAATCTCGCCGTGCTCGGCGTCTTCGGGGCGCAGCCGTGCAATCAGGCTGGCAAGCGGCACAAGTATGTCTTGCAAAGGCTCTGTCATCTGGAAGCGGACCCAAGGAACGGCAAACAAGTTTCACCACGCCCGTGCCTGCCAGGCGAACTGCCCGCGCAGTTTGCCAGAAATCACGCTTTCATCGCACAATCGGCCGGCCCACAGAAACACGACGGGCATGCACGCGTTATTACGCATGGCCGCATTGAGGAGATCGAGATGCACGCACGGCATGGCGGGTGGTGGCGGACTTTGCTGGCATCCATCCTTTTGGCATGCACGCTGCACGGGGCGCACGCGTCAGAAAGTTCGCCGCAGGCACCCCGGTCGGCCTCGCTGACCATGGCCAACCGCGAGATCGTGCAGTTTCGCGTCGCTCTACTGGGTGTATCGCCGGACGAGCGCGCGCACCGCGCCCGCCTCCGGATTCAGGAACTGATCGACGAGGGTGGCGCCCTCAAGCTGGCGGTGCAGGACCTTGCGCCAGGCGCCGTGGTACAGATCGACAACAAGGCCATTTTCATGGTCACCGCGGCGGACGCGGATCAGCTGCGGGGTGAAAGCGCCTCTGAGGCCGCCCGACGCGCGGTGCAGGTGCTTGACAAGGTGATTGCCGAAAACCGCGAAGGGCGCGACCTGCATGCCATGCTGCGCGCCGGCGCGATCGCCCTGGGGGCAAGCCTGTGCTTTGCCACACTGTTGTGGCTACTCGCGCGGCTTCGGCGCGCGGTGTCCAGCCGCTTGGTCAGCCGCCTGCAGACTCAGTCTCAACGCCTGCCGCCGACCCACGCCTTGCGCGTGCTGCACAACGGCTTTGCCTGGAGCCTGCCGCGTCTGCTCGGGCTCGTCTACCTGGCGCTGGCGGCACTGATCCTCTACGAGTGGTTGAGCCTGGTGCTGGCCCGTTTTCCCTTCACACGCGCTTGGGGCGAAAAGCTGAACACCACGCTCGTCGACGCCCTGCTGCGGCTTCTGGCCGGCATCGCAGACACCCTGCCCAGTCTTGTGTTTGCGGTGTTGATCTTCATGCTGGCCCGACTCGCAGCACAGGCGGTTGCGACGCTCTTCACGCGCGTCGAGCGCGGTGAAATCCAGCTCACCTGGCTCGATGCCGAACTCGCCCCACCCACGCGCCGGATCCTGAGCGTCGCGATCTGGTTGTTCGCCCTGGCCATGGCCTACCCCTATCTGCCGGGGGCCCACACCGACGCGTTCAAGGGTGTCTCGGTCCTGGTTGGCCTGATGCTGTCGATTGGCGCCTCCAGCCTGGTCGGCCAGGGCGCCAGTGGTCTGATTCTGACCTATGCCCGCGTCTTCCGCCCGGGCGAATACGTGCGCATTGGCGATCACGAAGGCACGGTGATGGAGTTGGGCATATTCACCACCCGCATCCGGACGGGTCTCGGCGAAGAGCTGACCCTGCCGAATTCGTTGATCCTGGGCAGTGTGTCGAAAAATTACTCGCGCACCGTGGCAGCGCCGGGCTTCGTGCTCGATACGGTCGTCACCATTGGCTACGACACGCCGTGGCGTCAGGTTGAAGCGATGCTTGTCGAAGCTGCTCTGCGCACGCCCGGCGTGATTGCCCAGCCTCAGCCGCGGGTTTTCCAGACTGCGCTGTCGGATTTCTACCCGGAATACCGCCTGGTCTGCCAGGCACTCCCCAGCGAACCGCGACCCCGTGCAGAAGTGCTCTCGGCGCTGCATGCCCACATCCAGGATGTCTTTAACGAGCAGGGCGTCCAGATCATGTCGCCCCACTATCTGGGCGACCCCGCCGAGCCCAAGCTCGCGCCGCGCAAGCCGGATCCGGCCCCGCCCGCACGCTAAGCGGAAAGCAAGGCCGCATTGATGCGCTGAATGATCTGCTCGACCGGCAGGCTTACCGGTACATGCAGCGCGTCAGCCGGCTCCTCGAGGGTGGCGAGCTGGCTGTCGAGCAGGCTCAGGCCCGCAAAGTGCCCCGTCCGCCCGGCCAGGCGCTCGGCCAGCAGCGCCTGCGTGCCGGCGAGGTAGACCAGCGAGTACGGCGCCGCACGCCGCAAGTGTTCGCGATAGACCTCCTTGAGTGCCGAACAGGCCAGCACCAGATCAAGCCCCTTCGCCTGGTGATGCGCCAGCTGCGCTGCCAGCGCCTCCAGCCAGCCCCGGCGGTCCTCGTCGGTCAGCCCCGTGCCTGCCTGCATCTTGGCCTTGTTGGCCACCGGGTGGAAATCATCCGCATCCAGAAACCGCCAGCCGCGTGCCTGCGCCAGCGCCGCCCCCACCGTGCTTTTCCCGCACCCTGACACGCCCATGATGATCACGATCATGCATTTTTCCCTTCGTAAATAAACCCTGACGACCGTTGGTAAAATAGTTTACCGAAGTTCTTGACAAAATTTTGCACGCTCTCCATTCTGCGCGTCATAGAAGAAAGTAAACCGGTATACCTTCTGGTTTCCCCTCTTCGATGACGCCCGCAGAGCCAGGGTTTCTGCGGCGTCAACGTTCAGCAAGCCTGATCAACCCTGAGGGCCGTCGGTAAAATAGTTTACCGAGATTATTGACTTATTTATTTCTGCTCGCCACTCTCTGCACCATGGAAGAAAGTAAACCAGTACACCCCCCAGTAACCATTGTCGATGTCGCCCGCGAAGCCAAGGTTTCTGCGGCAACCGTGTCCAACTATCTGAACGGGCGCAGCCACAAGCTTTCCGCCGCCACGAGCACCCGCATCCGCGCCGTGATCGAGCGCCTGGGCTATACCCCGAGCCTCGGCGCCCAACGGATGTCCGCACTCGGCCGCTCTGGCAGCGTGGGCGTGCTGATGCGGCGCAGTCTCGCCGAGTCCTTCGCCGAGCCGTTCTTTGCACAAGTCTTTGGCGGCATTGGCCGGGCGTTTGACGCGTCCGCCACACGCGGCCTGGTGATGACGCGCCCCGCAACCGCCGAGGGCGCGAGCGAGACAGCCTACCTGCTCTCGCTTTCACGCGGGATCGTAGATGGCTTTCTTGTCTTCGACATCGAGGCCCACGACGCCACGCTCAAACTCTTTGCGCAACGCCACGTCCCCTTTGTAGCCTTCGGGCAGCTCGACGATTCCATCGGGCCGTGCATCGGCACCGATCACGCGGCGGGCGTGCGCGAAGCGACGGCCTGGCTGATCCGGCAAGGACACCGGCGCTTTGCCTTTGCCAAAGGCAGCTCGCGCCTCTTGCTGAACCAGCATCGGCAGCGCGGGATGCGGCAGGCACAGGTGGCGGCCGGGCTCGCTGCCGAGCCGACCTGGATCTACGATCAGGCGGAACATGCGAGCCCTGAAGCGTGGCTTGGCGCCTTGCTTGGCGAGGAGCACGGTCCGACAGCATTTCTGATCCCACCCTCGTGGTATGCCATTTGGCTTAACCTTGTCAGCAAACGCCCTCCGACATGGCCTGCTGTAGAGCCCGTGCTGATGGACTATCTCGACCAGGCACCTCCAAATGCCCGGATGCCGGCGCGTCTTGAGCCCCCTACGGCCGAGATTGGCCGACGCGGCGCCGAGATGCTGGACGACTACATTGTCTCGGGTGATCGCCCTGACTCGGTGCTGCTGCCCGCGAAGTTCATTCCGCCTGACCGTCCCTGATACTGGAGTTCTCATGAAACGCTCGGATTTTTCTGCTGATTTTCTCTGGGGAGCGGCGACCGCGGCTTACCAGATTGAAGGTGCCGCACTCGAAGACGGTCGCTCGGCCTGCATCTGGGATCAGTTCGCCACCATCCCAGGCGCAACCCGGGATGGACACTCCGGTGCCGTCGCCTGTGACCACTACCATCGCCTGGACGAAGACCTGGATTTGCTCCAGGCATTGGGTGTCAACACCTACCGCTTCTCGATCTCCTGGTCGCGCGTGATGCCCAGTGGACAGGCCACGCTGAATCCCGCCGGCGTGGCGTTCTACAATCGCCTGATTGATGGGCTCCTCGCCCGGGGCATCCAGCCGGCAGCCACGCTGTATCACTGGGATCTGCCGCAGCAACTTCAGGACCAAGGAGGCTGGGTGGCGCGCGACAGCGTCGCGTGGTTCGAGGCCTATGCCAAAGCCATGTTCGATTGCTTTGCCGACCGCGTCAAGATCTGGTTCACCCACAACGAACCCTGGGTCGTCGCCTGGGCGGGTCACTACATTGGTCGCCACGCACCGGGGATGACCGATCTGAACGCCGCCGTCCGCGTCACCCACCACCTGAATCTCAGCCACGCCCACGCTGTAGCGGCGTATCGTCAGCATCCGCAGGGCAATGGCAAGATCGGTGCCGTACTCAATCTTTACCCGATGGTTCCAGCCAGCGAAGCAGCCGAGGACCACGCAGCCGCGCGTCGTGCCGATGGCTACCACAACCGGCTGTTTCTGGATCCGGTGCTGCTCGGCAACTACCCGGCCGACACTGCCGCCATTCTCGCCCAAGCGAATGCGGCCCTGCCGATCGAAGCGGGTGATCTGGCAGCACTGGCGGCTGCCAGGTCCGACTTTCTCGGCGTGAATTACTACTTCCGCAAGGTGGTACTGGCGGGCGATGCGCACCCGGTCTTCCGCTTCGCCGAGACCAAGCCGCCCGGCGCGCCTTATACCGCCATGGACTGGGAAGTCTGGCCCGACGGGCTGGTGGATCTGCTGCGCCGGCTGCGCACCGATTATGGTGACATGCCGATCCTGATTACCGAGAACGGCGCGGCGTTTGCCGATGAAACCATCATCGGTGATGTGGTGCAGGACGAGGACAGGCGCGAGTTCGTGGCCACCCATCTCGAAGCAGCCCTGCGTGCGGTGCACGAGGGCATACCGCTGCAGGGTTACTACTACTGGTCCCTGCTTGACAACTTCGAGTGGGCGCATGGCTATCACAAGCGCTTCGGGCTGTTTCGCGTCGACTATGCCACCCAGAAACGCTCCTGGAAGTCGAGCGGGCAATGGTATCGAGACTTCCTCAGGTCTCCTGCGAAGGATTAGCACCGGCTTAAGACGAGCACCCGTGCCTGCCACGATTGGGCTATCGTGGCAGGCATGAAGATCCTGTTGATTGAAGATGATCTGCAGCTGGGCAAAGCCGTCTCCCGGGCACTGGAGCAGAGCGGGTTTGAGATCTGCTGGGTGCGCATGATCAAGGACGCTCTCGCGCAGTTGGCATCGGCCAGCTTCGCCGTGGTGCTGCTCGATCTATGCCTGCCAGATGGTTCAGGCCTGAGCTGCCTGCAACAGCTGCGTGCGGGAGGAGACACCACCCCCGTGCTGGTGCTCACGGCACGAGACGCGCTGGAAGACAAGGTCGCCGGCCTCGACGCGGGCGCCGACGATTACGTGGTAAAACCCTTCGCCGTACCCGAGCTGGTGTCCCGCATCCGCGCACTGGTACGCCGCAGCGCCGGCTATGCCAGTCAGGTATGGCAGGCGGGCCCACTGACCCTGGATCCAGTCAATCAGCGTGTCAGCCTCGACGGCCAGCCCGTCAGCCTGTCGCCCCGGGAGTTCGCCATCCTGACCGAACTGGTCCGTAGCGCAGGCCAGGTCGTGCGCAAGCGCCAGCTCGAGACCGCGCTGTTTGGCCAGAGCGACGGCGCGGAAAGCAATGCGCTTGAAGTCCACATCCATCACCTGCGCCGCAAGCTCGGGCACGATCTTATCCAGACGGTACGCGGTGTCGGCTACATGCTTGACCGCAGCCCCTCATGAAACGTCGCTCAATCCTGCTGCGGCTGGTGATCATCCAGATGCTCATCTTGCAGCTGATCTGGCTGGCCAGCTCCTACCTGTCCTATCGCAGTGCGCTGACCACGGAAACGGGCAGCTTCGATCGCCAGCAGTCCATCGTTGCCAAGGGAATTGTCGCAGTTGCTGAAGACCTTGCCGCGGCACAACCAAATCTGGTCGCAGCGAGCATGCGACGCATGGAGCACACCTACCGGGATGCTTTCGAACAAAGCGTTTCCGCTGAGCGCGGCGAGAAAGTAGGCTTCAGCCCGGTCTTCGAGGTTTGGCACAAGAGCGGCTCGCTGCTGTATCGCACCGACGGGGCGGCCCCTTTTGAGGTTCCACCCGAGCAGCACGGCTTCACCGAAAGAACTTTCCAGGGCGAGCCGTGGCACTTTTACACGGTCCAGTCCCACACCGGGCTGGTGACCGTCACGCTCGGGGAGTCTTTAGGCGTCCGCCGCGCGCTGTTCAAGCCGCCACTCAAGTCCTTGCTCATCAACCTGCTGGTGCAATTTGGCGTGTTTCTGCTGATTTCCTGGCTGGCGCTGCGGATCGGCTTGCGGCCACTGCGAGACATCGCCCGCGAGCTCACCAGCCGCTCCCGCCTCGATCTGCGGCCCGTCGCGCAGGGCGAGAACTATCGCGAGACCCGGCCGCTGGTCATGGCGCTCAACGACATGATGCGCCGTGTCGCCGCCATGCTGCAGCACGAGAAAGCCTTTCTTGCCGACGCGGCCCATGAATTGCGTACGCCCATCACGACGGTAAGAACCCAGCTCCATGTTCTGCTCAATGCCCGCGACGAAACCGAGCGCACCGAGGTCGCGCACGAGATCGAAGCTGGTCTGGATCGCGCCAGCTCCCTGACCCACCAGTTGATCACCATGGCGCGCGTTGAGTCGGATGCCTACTCGCTCCACCCGACTGCACTCGATCTTGCTGAACTCGTGCAGGACTGCATCGCGCTGGCGGCGCCCGCGGCCGTCAAACGCCGGCTGGAACTGGCCTATACCGGCCCAGGCAGCGCACCTGCCGTGGCAGACGCCGCTGCCCTGCAGTCCGTTCTCAACAATCTGCTGGAGAATGCAATCAAGTACAACACTGCTGGCGGTCAGATCGAAGTAAGCCTGCAAACCCACGCATCAAAGCACCAGCTCGTGGTGCGCGATGACGGTCCGGGCGTCCCCGACACCTGTCGTGCACGCCTCTTCGAGCGCTTCTACCGTGTGCCCGGCGTCCAGCAGGCGGGCAGCGGTCTCGGCCTGGCCATCGTAAAAAATCTCGTCGTGCGTCATGGCGGCAGCATCGAGGTGATCGAAGGCTTGTCCGGCCGAGGGATCGGCTTCGCAATCAGCCTGCCCGCTGGCTAGCCAGTAGACGTCGCCTTGCCACCGTTCAGCACCGCCAGTCTGCTCCTTGGGGCAGCTTGACCCACAGATCGGCACACATCCGGCTCAATCGCGCTGTTTCAGTCCTGCGCCCCTACTCCTATGCCTGTACGTCGCCTCAACGTCTGCGAAGCACTGACGATCCACCACGTTCATGAGCTGGCACCCGAGCTCATCGCGGCCGCTTGCAGTGGCGATACGCTCAAGATCGACCTCTCGGGGGTTGAACGTATAGACAGTGCAGGCCTCCAGCTTCTCGCGCTGTTGCAACGCGAAGCGGGCGAGTGCCAGACGCGGCTGGAATTCGAGAACCCAAGCCCAGCCGTGACCGATCTGGTCGGGTTTTACCGCTTGCACAGCGTGCTGGAGGGCACAGCGGGACAGCTGCGCGCCTGAAACTCGGGACTCCGCCCAAAAGGGCATATACATCGAACGCCTCGCATACCGATAAAAGAAGAGATGTGCGCTGGCGTCGACGTGAAGGCATGAAAGGCGTCTGCAATTACCTGCGCATCACCCTGACCTGCGCGGGTCGGGCTGCAACAGCCTTTGGTGTCTGCCATGCACAGTGCTTTGCCTCTCTTCGTGTCCGAATGCAGCGAGCGACTGGATCGACTCGAGACGGCGCTACTTGCGCTTGAGCGTGACGGCTGCGAGCGCGAAGCGCTGGATGCGATGTTTCGCGATGCGCACACCATCAAGGGGAACGCATCGGTCGTCCAGTCAGGCGATATCGAGTGGTTCGCTCACATCGTCGAAAGCGTGCTTGAACGGCTGCGTAGCGGCAATCTGCAGGCCGATCGGCAGCTGATCTCGACTTTGTTACCCTGCGTCGACCATCTGCGCTTTCTGGTGTCGCTGGCCACTCAACCCCAAGCGGCCGCCAGCGTATTGGCCGATGAGGAGCGTACTCGCCTGATCGGTTTGCTCGTCCCCTACCTGGGTGATGACATACCCCAGGCGCACGGCATCGCCGCGCTGCAGGCCTCCGGCAATTTCTGGAAAATCTCGGTCAGCTTTGCGCCATCGGTCTTTCTGCAAGGATTGGACCCTGTCTATTTCTTGCGACACCTGCAGAGCATCGGACGCCTGATTGATCTCAAGACCTGCCTCGACGCCCTGCCACGGCGGCAAACCTATGAACCCGAACGGTGCTATCTCGGCTTTGATATCGAACTTGATAGCGTCGCCGACAAGCAAGGCATAGAAGATATCTTTGCATTGGTGCGAGACGCCTGCGAGCTCCGCATTACCCCGCCCCAGGACAAGAACAGGGACTTCATCCGGCTCATCCACTCAATGCCAGCAGAGGACCTGCAGGTCGGCGAAATCCTGGTCCGCGTGGGTGCACTGACGGCAGATGAGCTCGCTGAAGGCCTGCGCAGCCAGCGCTATCTGGTCGGCCAATCGGAGTCGCCGCTCGGCAAAGTGCTCGTGGAGCACGGTTTTGTCGAACCCACGGTGATTGACGCCGCACTGCAACGGCAGTCGGAGATGCGCCGCACGGTGAGCCAGGAAGCGCGCCAGATCAAGGTATCTGCCGAGCGCATCGAGGAACTGGAAGCGCTGCTGGCGCATGTTCACCACGGCCTCGGACGACTCGCGCGCGAGTGCGCCGCCGGACCAGAAACCTGGCTGGCGCGACAGATCCCGGCACTGGTCGCGCAAACCGAGCGCGCCATTGAGATCAGTCAGGATATCCAGCGCGTGCGCTTGGGGAGTGTGTTTCATCCGCTGCATCGTTTGATCCGCGACACCAGCCACGGACTGGGCAAGCAAGCGGATCTGCTGGTCAGCGGCGGAGAACTGGAGGTGGAGCGCTGCGTCGCCAACGGACTGGCTGATCCGCTGATCCATCTGGTACGCAATGCGATTGATCATGGCGTCGAAGCGCCCGGTGAGCGGCTGGCGACAGGCAAGCCCGCCCGCGGCCTGATCAAGATCGACGCGTGGCAGGAGAACGAGCATCTTGTCCTGGCAATTGCCGACGACGGAGCAGGTATCGACCGTGATCGGGTGCGCCGTGCGGCGACGGAGCGCGGCATGCTGTCGCCCGACACCCCGCTGGAAGATGCCGACTTGCTGGCGATGCTGTTCTCACCCGGTTTCACCACCGCGGCCCGGGTGACTCGCCTCTCGGGCCGAGGTGTTGGCCTGGACGCGGTGCGCACACAAATCCGCGCACTGGGAGGCGACGTCAGCGTGCAGAGCTTCCCGGCCCGCGGCACTCGCTTTGAGCTTCGCCTGCCGCTGAAAGCACGTGCAGCCCATGACGCTGGCGAGTCGTCGCGTCGACATACACATCACTGACCCCCTATGAACAAGGCCATCAAAGTCCTGATCGTCGACGATTCGATGCTGGTGCGTGAGTCGGCACGCAAGCTGCTGAGCGCACAAGCCAACATCCATGTGATGGATACCGCCGTCGACGCAATCGCCGCCTGGGAGAAAATGCAGCACGAGTGGCCGGATGTCATCGTGCTCGACATCCAGATGCCACGGATGGACGGGCTCAGCTTCCTGCGCAAGATCATGGCGGAACGCCCGACACCCGTTGTCATCTGCTCCAGCCTGATCGCCAACGGCGCCCAAGCCGGAATTGATGCCTTGGCGGCAGGTGCAGTCGGTCTGATCTCAAAGCCCAAAACCGACGTGCAGAATTTCTTCAATGACGAGAGTGACAGCATCGTCGCAGCCGTACGCGCGGCCGCGCGGAGTCACCCTGAAAGATTGCGGCCGCCGGCCAGACCCGTGGTGGCTCACGCCCGGCCGAACCCGGATCCCGTGGAGCGCCCGTCATCCGGGCAAAACGCGGAGAATCGGGTCATCGCGCTGGGCTCATCGACGGGCGGAACGCAAGCGCTGGAAACCGTGCTCAGTGCATTGCCGTCCGGCCTTCCCGGTATCGTGCTCGTCCAGCACATGCCAGCGGGATTCACGCACAAGCTGGCCGATCGCCTGAACAAGTGTACCGGGCTCACAGTCAGGGAAGCGCAGCACAAGCAGCCCGTGGAGCCCGGGCAGGCGCTCATCGCTCCGGCAGGCAAACAGATGCGCCTGGTACGCGGACTTCATGTTTTTCATGTCGAAGTGCTGGATGGTCCCGTCATCAACCGTCACCGGCCTTCGGTCGATTGCCTGTTCGGCTCGGTTGCCAAAGCTGCGGGGGCGCAAGCCATCGGTGTGCTGATGACCGGGATGGGCGATGACGGCGCGCTCGGCATGAAGGAAATGCGTGACGCCGGCGCGTATACCATTGCCGAAGCAGAAGAGACCTGTGTCGTATTCGGCATGCCGCGCGCGGCCATTGAGCGCGGGGGGGTTCGCGAGGTCCTGCCGCTCCACAAGATCGCGGACAAGATCCGCTACTGGGCCACGCGATTCTGACGCCCAGCCGCGTGCGCACGCGGCGCCCCGCGGCAAGACCTATCAGGCCTTGGCGAGCAGGGCAATCGGCGCAACCAGGTTGACCCCGGCACGCTGCAAGGCCTCCACCGCGCGATCCGGCTCCGAAAACCGCATGATGACCACCGCCCGCGCGCCAACCTCGGCGCTGAACGCGTACATGTACTCGATATTCAGTTGCGCCGTATCCGCCTTCGCCAGCACGCTGGCCAATCCACCGGCGTCATCCGGCACCTCGACGGCCAGCACCTCCGTCTTGCGCGTCACGTAACCTGCCGCGTCCAGCGCTGCCTTGCCCGCATCCGGCTCAGCCACGATCAGTCGCAAAATGCCAAACTCTGCGGTGTCCGCTAGCGACAGCGTATGAATGTTGATACGTCGTGAAGCCAGCGCCTCGCACGCTGCGTGAAGGCGGCCCGGGCGGTTCTCGATGAAACAGGATATCTGGGTGACTTTCATGCTGGATCTCCGTTTGCTATGCCGTCCGCTCGTCCCAGACACGCTTGGCCTTGCCTTCGCTTCGCGGAATGCTGTGCGGCTCAACCAGGCGAACACCCGCACGAATTCCGGTAATGCGCTCGATTGAATGCGACAGCCGCTTGTGCAGTGCCTCCATGACGCTGACCTGATCGCTGAAGACTTCCGGGCTGACTTCAACTTCAACGCCCATCTGGTCCAGACCGTGATCGCGGGTCAGCACAATGCGGTAGTGGGGCAGAATGCCTTCCACTGCCAACAGCGCAGTTTCAACCTGAGAGGGGAATACATTTACCCCACGAATGATGAACATGTCATCCGACCGCCGCGCTACCCGCGCGATCCGGCGCACCGTTCGGCCGCAGCTGCAGGGCTCTGTGATGATGTGGGTGATGTCGCGCGTACGGTAGCGGATCATCGGCATGGCTCGCTTGGAGAGGGTGGTCAGGACCAGCTCGCCTTCTTCGCCATCCGGCAGCACCTGGCAGGTCTCAGGGTCAATGATCTCGGGGTAGAAGTGGTCTTCGAAAATGTGCAAGCCGGCCTGCTCGTGGCATTCGCTGCCCACCCCTGGACCAATGATTTCGGACAGACCATAAATGTCGAAAGCCTTGATGCCGCTACCGTGCTCAATGCACTCGCGCATCCCCTCCGACCAGGGTTCCGCACCGAAAATCCCGACACGCAGCGGCAACTCGCGCAGATCAACACCCAGCTCGCCGGCGCGTTCGATCAGGTGGATAAAATAGCTGGGGGTACAGCAGATTCCCGTGACACCAAAATCACGCATCAGCATGATCTGCCGATCAGTGTTGCCGCCAGAGGTCGGCACGACGGTTGCCCCGATGGCCTCCAGGCCGTAGTGCGCGCCCAGCCCCCCTGTAAACAGTCCGTAGCCGTAGGCGTTCTGGACAATATCACCACGGTGTACGCCCGCTGAGGCAAAGGTTCTCAGCATCACTGACGCCCAGACCTGGAGATCCTCCTGCGTATAGGCGACGACAATCGGCTTGCCGGTGGTACCGCTTGAGGCATGCAGGCGGACGATCTCGCTCATCGGGCTGGCAAAAAGGCCAAACGGATAGTTGTCGCGCAGATCCGTCTTGAGCGAGAACGGCAGTTTGGCAATATCTGCCAGCGTTTCGATCACTGCAGGCGTCAGCTCACGCTCCGCCATGCGCTCGCGAAATGGCGCCACATTGTCATACGCCCGCGTCACCACCGCCTTCAGGCGTCGTAACTGCAGATCGCGCAGCTGTACCGTGGGCAAATAGTCCGGCGCACTGACCGGATGAAACCCCTGACCCTGATCATTCCAGCTCTCACGCATCATTCGCAGCCTCCTCCACCCTTCTTATTATTGGTCGCCCGCATCAGGACTCTGCCGCCCCGTGTGACGATCCCGTATCAACAGTTCAGTTCGCACTTCGCCCGAGATGAAAGGCTTCCAGATTCAAGCGGTGATGTTTCTCGGCAAGATTGGCGCGGATAGCGTCCTCCCAGGTCTCCACCGGGATGTCCAGCACCGTGCTCAACACGCCCAGCAGCGCGACATTGACCGACTTTGCCTGCACCTTGCCCGGTGAGCCCGCCAAGGACTCGGGCGACACCAGAACGCCGCCCGCTTTCAGAACGTGGCGATTGACGTCAACCTGATCGGGGGCCACCACAATCAGGCAATCTGCCTCGCCAGCCGGAATCATTGGGCTGTGCACCACGGGACCGAAACGCACGTCGCTCGCCACCGAACCGCCGCGCTGGCTCATTCCGTGGATCTCGCTCTTCTTGACATCCAGCCCCATCCGGAAAGCAGCATCCGCCAGAATGTCCGAGGCTTTCACGACCCCTTGCCCACCCAAGCCGGCGACCACTACGTTGATCACTTTCGTTGTCATGCTCGCTCCTCACTCACCCGCCGCACAACTGGCTGCGCAACGACTGGTTTTTTCCAGGGCAATCTTCTCGTACTGCCGAATCTTGGGCGCCGCCAGAATGCACGGGCGACGCGCCACGATCACTGCCAGCTTGCCGCTGGCCAGTGCTGCTGTGATGGCTTCTTCCAGCGCATTCCCCTGCGCCATCGGATCCAGCGTCACGACGTAGTCAATCCCCATCGCTCGGGCAACATCTTCAAACACAACCCGGGTTGCCGGCTCATGCAACAGACTGCGGCCCGTGCCCGGGTGCTCCTGCTGCCCGGTCATGGCCGTGGTGCCGTTATCCAGAATCATCAGCAGATGGCCGGTAGGTGGCGGGTTGTAGACCATCTCCGCGAGGCCGGTCAGGCCGCTGTGCATGAAGGTGGAATCGCCGATCACACTGACCACACGCTTGGCCTGTTCAGGCGGCAATACGTGGCGCAGACCCAGGCCAACACCGATCGAGGCGCCCATACAGACGCAGGTATCCATGGCCGTGAAGGGCGGCAGCACCCCGAGGGTGTAGCAACCGATGTCGCCCGAGACGATGCAGTCCAGGCGCTTGAGCGTCTCGAACACGGGGCGGTGCGAGCACCCCTCGCACAGTGCAGGGGGCTTGCCTGGCTGCACCACCGGCTCGGCCGACTCATCGCGTTCAAGAATCCGGCGTACCCGATCCGCATTGAGCTCGCCAAAGCGGAACCGTTCCGGCTTGCCTTCGACGGCCAGGCCCTCGGCACGCAATTCGGTCACGAGAATCGGGTCTCCCTCTTCCAGCACCACACAACGCTCGACCGAGGCGACAAACGTGCGAATTGCCTGCATCGGCAAGGGATACGAAAACCCCAACTGCAGGATACTGGCTTCCGGCGCCACTTCACGCGCATGCATGACCGAGACGCCCGAGGCGATGATACCGAGTGATGCACTACGCGATTCAAGAATGGTTTGCGCACAGGTTTCGGCGTAGGCTGCAGCACGCGCCAGCTTGTCGCGCAAGCGACGGTGCGCCGGTCGCGCGTAAGCCGGAATCATGACCCGCGACGGGATATCGCGCTTGAAGTCGGGGGAACTGTCCGTTTGTGGCAGCGGATGCTGCACCACGATGCTTTTTGAATGGCACACCCGTGTGGTCATGCGCAGCATCACGGGCTGAGCGAAGTGTTCCGAGATCGCCAGCGCGGCGCCGGTGAAGTCGTAGGCCTGCTGCGAGTCGGCAGGCTCCAGCATGATGACGCCGGCGGCGCGAGCATACTGGCGATTGTCCTGCTCGTTCTGGCTGGATGCCATGCCCGGGTCATCCGCCGAGATCAGCACCAGCCCCCCGCTGACCCCGGTATAGGCGGCGGTGAACAAGACATCTGCAGCAACGTTGACGCCCACATGCTTCATCGTCACCAGCGTGCGAGCGCCACCAAACGAAGCGCCCAACCCCACTTCGAGCGCCACTTTCTCGTTCGGCGCCCACTGCGCCTTGCCACCCAGCTGGGCAAAGGCTTCGAGGATTTCAGTAGAGGGCGTTCCGGGGTAACCGGTACCGAGAAGCACTCCAGCATTGCGTGCCGCCAGAGCGACAGCCTCGTCACCCGAAAGCAGCATGCGATCAGACAGCTTTGCAACCATGATTGGCACCAAGATTCTTCAGACAATGGCGAAGGATTCTAGGCGTCCATACGAGGCGGCGCTTGTCGCACATCAAGCCAGACCCGGACTCGCGCACGCCTCTCTGCCAGCAATTGCGTCGCGACACAGGCAGCCACGATAATGCATGGTCCGACACTCGAAACAGCCAGGAGCCCGCGTGGAAGCCAGCCCCCGTATCACCTACAGGACCTCTCCGGACATCCAGCCTTTCTGGCAACGCGTGCCGCGCTTCTTTATATTCCCGCTGCAACCCGCCTCGATCATGCGAATTCTGGCATTCAGCGGATTTGCTGCACTGGGCGCGCTGGCGACCAGCGTGCCGGGCATGGTGGTCGCGATCGCCGGCATGTCATTGCTGGCCTGGATCTTTTTCCTGCGCTTTGCCTGCCGCGTGCTATCTGAGACCTCGATGGGGAGGCTGTCGCTTGCGGATTACCCCGACGAGCCGGATGACAGCTTGAGCTACATGCCGTTCAAGCTGTTCGGCCTGATGATCATCCCGATGATCGCGGTCGGGTTCATCATCGGACTGTTCGGGCCCACAGTGGGCATCCTCGCCTATGCGCTGGTGAGCTTCGCGATGCCGGCTGCGCTGATGGTGATGGTCATCAGCCGCAGCCTGACGACTGGCCTCAATCCCTCGGCGGCCTGGAGCGTCATCACGGCCATGGGCAAGCCGTATCTCCTGCTCTGGGTTTTCCTGTACTTCCTGTCGTCGGCTGAGATGATGGTCATCGCTCAGGTTGTCGAGCACATGATTTTGCCCCTGGCCAAGCGTTTTGCCGAACTCTCACTGTCGATGAGCCAGGTCACCAGCGAAGCCGAAGCAGAGACCGTGCAGGACGCGTTCAAGTTGCTCTACAGTCAATTGCGGCCGCGACTGACCGGCACGGTTTTTCTGGCCCAAGCCGTCGCGATGCATTTCACCCTGATCGCCTTCAACATGCTCGGCTACGCGCTCTACCAATATCACGGCGTGCTCGGGCTGGATGTAGATGAGGATGGCGGCCGGCCGGATACGGCAGCAAAGCAGGCGGAAGGTTCGCAGGACCAAGCCATTGCCGCACTGCTCGCAGAGGGAAAACTCGATCAGGCGCTGGATCTCGCTTACGAGGCGCAACGCCTGGAGCCGGACAACATCGCCGCGCAAGAGCGCTACCACAAACTGCTGCACCTGGCGGGCAAGGATGAGCGCCTGCTGAATCACAGCAACAAGCTGATTCCGCTTCTCGTCCGCCGCGAGCAGTCCACCGCTGCGCTCCAGGCCTGGAAGCGTTGCCAGGAGCGTCACCCGGACTTCCGCCTGGAGGATCCGGCCGCACTGGTCAAACTTGCGGAAACCGCGCGCACAGAGCGAGACGGCAAGCTTGCGCTCAAGCTCCTCAACGGTTTTGACCGCAACTTCCGCAATCATCCCCTGGTGCCCGAAGTGTATTTCCTTTGCGGCTCGGTGCTGTGCGAGGATCTGCGCAAGGACGAGTTGGCGGATCGCTTTCTCGCCACACTGTGCAGCCGCTACCCGCAGCACCCGCGCGTGGACGACGCGAGGCGGCTACGCGAGGTGATCGCGAAGATGCGCCCGCAGCCTGCCGAACCTTCGGGCGCTTGATCAGGCCTTGGTGCGCAACCCACGCAATGCGCTGGCAGCAGCAGCGTTGCCCGACGTCGTCAGCGCCTGCTCGGTTTGCTCGAAGAGCTCCGGCAGGCGTGGATACGCGGGGGCCAGCGAATGCAGCAAACGCACAGCCCGATCAGCGTCATGCAACGCGCGCAGCCGCAGCGCACGCGTTGCCAGCGCGCTCAAGGTCTCAGCCGTCAAGCGTGGTAGCGGTTTGGCGCGCTTGATGTATTCACGGAAGACCTCCAGTGTGTAAGCCGCATCAATGCCGGACTGCGCCATGGCCAACCCGGCCGCGCGGTGATACTCCTCGCTGGCTGGTGCCAGCCGACAGACGTTCACGCACTCGCGCATGGTCTGCGTATCGAGCCCGGGCTGGGCCGCCGCCCGGGCATAGGCACGGCGCGCCTCGTCAAAGCGCTGCGCGGTCATGAGCCGCCTCGCCTCCTTGAGGGTCAGGCCGGCACTCTCCGCTTCGCGTGCCTCCTGTTCTTCGGCCGCTGCGGTATCCGGAATCAGCCTCGCTTCAGCGCGCCTCAACAGCGGCCAGGCCAGCAATGCCCCCGCCACCAACCCGCCAAAGTGTGCGCCATAGGCCACATGACCGTTCCCCAGCCAGAAGAACTGCAGCAACTCGTTGGCGAGCCAGATCGGCAGGGCCAGCAAGGCTGGCGCCTTAATGACGTCAAAGTACACAAACACAAAGTAGAAGAACGGAATCTTGCGCCGCCCGAGGAGGACGGCAAACGCCCCCATGGCGCCGGATATCGCACCGGACGCACCCACCAGACCGCCCGGGGCGCCGTGCGTGAAGAGCAGATGTGAACCCGCGGCGACAATGCCACAGACCAGATACAGGCCAAGAAAGGTGCCTGTGCCAATCAGCGCCTCCACGGCTGGCGCAATCAAGGCCAGCACGACCATGTTGCCAATAATGTGCCCCGTATCACCGTGCAGGAACTGGTGGGTGAAGGCGGTCAGCCATTCTGGCTGCTGCGTGTCAAAGTGGAATCGCTCGGTAAACAAGCGCTTTCGTTGCGCATCGTAGGATCGCCTCGCGCTGCGCCATTCCTCGTACTGAGGATGGTCGGCACGGATGACTTCGCTCTGACGCAGGCTGCGCATGAAAGACGCATTACCTTCCATCTCGCCCAGCGCGCGCGGCCAAGCCTCGTACTTGATCATCTTGTCGATCTGGTCGGCCTGCTCGGCTTCGCCTTCGCTGCGCAAGTAACGGGCGAAGGCCGGCAGCTCGATCGCGGGCAGTACGCTTTGCGCGTAATAATCGGCAATGCGCTCGTAACGGCGCTCATCCATGGCCTGCGGCACAAAAAAGACGATCAGATTGATCACCACGAGCAGGATCACGCCGAACGGAAAACCGCCACGGGTAATTCGCGAGACATAGGGCATCATGAACATAGTGCGGTGATCCTAACAGATGGCCACCGAGCCCGCGTAGTCTGTCTCCCGGCCATCTTGTTTGCGTGGCATCAAGCCGTGTGCACGGCTTAGCGGCGAGTATTCAGCGCGCGCTGGAAACACCATTGCGTCCCGATGACACACCTTGCCTCTACTGGCGTCACCTGGGTCGACAGGCCCAAGCCGGGAATGCGACAAACCGCCCACCTCCGGAACCCACCGATGATTGCTCACACCCTCCCGTCCCTTCTTCTGCGCGGAAAATCCCTCCTGCCCGTCGTTCAGGGTGGAATGGGCGTCGGGATTTCGGCGCATCGCCTGGCGGGGGCTGTCGCTGCGGAAGGCGGCATCGGTACGATCGCCAGCGTAGATCTGCGGCGCATCCACCAAGACTTGATGTGTCGTACCCAAACCGCTACCCGGGAGCTGATTGAACACGCCAACCTGGAAGCCCTTGATCGCGAAATCAAAGCCGCGCTGGAGAGTGCCAAGGGGATGGGCGTTGTTGCGGTAAACGTGATGCGTGCTGTCACACAGTACACCGACTATGTTCGCCAGGCGTGTCGCTCCGGCGCCCAGGCTATCGTCGTCGGCGCTGGCCTGCCGCTGGATCTGCCCGATCTGGTTGAAGATTTCAAAGAAGTGGCGCTGATCCCGATTCTTTCCGACGCTCGGGGCGTATCTCTCGTCGTCAAACGCTGGATGCGAAAGAACCGTCTGCCCGACGCCATCGTGCTGGAACACCCGGGCTGGGCGGGTGGTCATCTGGGTGCTGCCAACCTGGTCGAGACTGGCAATCAACGCTTTGACATGGAAACCGTGCTGCCAGAATGCGTCGACGCCCTCGACAAGCTCGGCCTCAAGCGCGGTGAGATTCCGCTCATCGCCGCCGGCGGCGTCAACTCGCTGTCGCGGATCAAGGAGCTGCTTGGGCTGGGTGCATCCGGTGTGCAAGTTGGTACCGCCTTTGCAGTCACGCAGGAATGCGATGCCGACCCCGCCTTCAAGCGGGTGCTGGCGGATGCGCAGCCCGAGGATGTCGTCGAATTCATGAGTGCGGCGGGTCTACCGGCACGCGCCGTACGCACCGCCTGGCTTGAGCGCTATCTCAATCGTGAAGGCCTGCTGCAAAAAGCCGCTGAGTGCGCGGCCCAAGGGCGGGTCTGCTCGCAGCGCTTTGACTGCCTGCTGCAGTGCGGCCTGCGCGACAAGCTGGCGAAATTTGGCCAGTTCTGCATCGACAAGCAGCTCGCCGCCGCACAGATGGGGGATGTTGCCCAAGGCTTGTTCTTCCGCGGCAAGGGCCTGCTGCCCTTCGGGAATGAAATTCGCCCGGTTCGCGAACTGCTCGAACTCCTGCTGACCGGCCGGGTCGCCAGCCCAGTCACCCGGTAACACTCAGCCGGCCTGGCGGCCTCAACGCTGCAGGAGCGTCGCCGAGGTCAGGAGACCGTGGTAGCTGCCTGAACGCTCGTGACACCCTGCCGCGAGCCCGCGCGCGCAGAGATACGCCACGAAGGCAGCCAATACGTGCCAGGCCGCGTGAGTCCCGACCGGCCATGCACTGCACACTCGCAGATCGACGCTGCGCACCGCAAGCGCCAAGGGGAACAGGCAGCTCGCCGCTAGCATCCACGGCAGGCTCTCAGCTGACTTACGCGCCGCCCAACTGCTCAGGCTTGCCAGCACCAGCCAGGCCACCAGATACGGCTCGGAACCACTCATCCCAAGATCACCAAAACTCTTGAGCGCCCGCCACAGCACAAGCAGCCCGAACACCGTCAGCACGATGCCGCCACGGCGGGCACGCACAACCCGGCTCAGGTAGCGCTGGAGAAATACCACCGCAGCGAGCAGCGCCGCACCCGCGTCAAACCATTGCGCCCAGCGCTCACCGGTCGCGTGAAAAATGCCGCCGCACAGCCCCACCAGCGCCAGCAATACGGCCAGACGACGTGTTTCCCGCCAGGCTTCGCTGGGCAACTGGCGACGCCAGAGCAGCCATGCCGCGAAAACAAAGGCCAAGCTGGATACGATGTTGAATGGTTCGGACCAAAGACTTGGATCGGTTCGCTCGCAGTACAGGTCCAGCGCTTCCAGTAAATTCATGTTCGAGTCGGCTGGTAGCCAGCTTCAGTAAGAATCCAATCGAGCGGCAGATCATGCACCTCGGGCTGGACGCTGTCGAGACGCGCCAGCTCGAAACCCACGCCGACCGTATGCGTCTGCGGACCCAGACTGGCCAGGGTGCGATCGAAGAAGCCGCCGCCATAACCAATCCGGTAACCCTGCGCGTCAAAACCATTGACCGGCACCAGAATGAGATCCGGACACAACTCGAAGCGCTCGACAGGTTGCGGAATGCCAAAGCGGTCGTACTGCATGCGTGCGCCGGGCACCCAGCGGTGAAAGGCTAGAACGCCCGCCTGGTCGGGCACAACGGGCAAAGCCGCTTCACGGCCCGCCGCGTCAGCCAGCCACTGCTCGATGGCCGGCAAGATGTCCGGCTCGGCGCGATACGGCCAGCAAAAGCCTAGCCGGCTGGGCTTCAAGACCGCCAGCAATCCAAGCAGATGGCCACATATTTGTGTGCTCAGCGCCATCCGCTGCGCGGCAGGCAAGGCTTCACGACGTGCAATCAGGCTTTGGCGCAGCGCTTTGCGCGCAGAATGCTTGGCAGGTGTCACGTGATATGCTCGCAGACGCTGGGAATTTGAAGGGATGTTACGTCATGAAGTACAGGTTGTGCGCGGCACTGGCGGCGCTGTTCTGGCTGGCTGGCCCTGCACGGGCTGACTCGGGCGATGAGAGGATTCTTGCCGCCCGCGATGCAATGAGCCGCGGAGACCTCCCGCGTTTGCAGGTACTCGCCGCAACACCTTCGGACCACGCGCTGGAGCCCTACGTCCAGTATTGGGCCTTGTCGACGCGAATAGCCCGCTTCGGCGAACCTGCTCCGATTGATGCCATCAATGAGTTCTTGCGTCGCCACAGCAACAGTTGGCTGGGCGAGAAGCTGCGTCAGGAATGGGCCAAGCGGCTGGCGCGCGAAGCCAGTTGGGCGCGTTTCGAAGCCGAGTATCTGGTGCTTGCACAACCCGACCAGGACCTGCAGTGCAGTGCCATCCTGGGCGGGGGGGCCACCGCCGCGGATGCACAGCGCAAGCTCCAGGAGCAATGGCTGACGCTGATGGACACGCCGGACAGCTGCAATCAGGTCTTTCAGGTGCTCGTGGCAGCGGGGCAGTATTCAGTCGATGATGTCTGGCACCGTTTCCGCCGTCTGGTCGAGGCGAAACGCTTTACCGCAGCGCGGAGTACATTGGGCTGGTTGCCGGATACTCAGCAGCCAGGCAGTGCCGCCGTGACGGTGGCCCTCGAAAATCCGACCCGCTATCTTGCCTCACAGTCCGCCCAGGCGCCGGTCGGACGTGCCGGTCGCGAACTGGGCATGGCCGCCCTTGCACGCCTCGCCCGTAGCGACGTCCGTGAGGCACTTGCGCGCTGGCGCAACATCGACGCGGCTTATCGCGACGAGGATAGGGCCTACGTTGCCGGCCAGCTCGCCTGGATGGCCGCGCTTTCGCAGCTTGATGAGGCGCTGCCGCTATACGCCCAAGCCAGAGGCGTTGCGATGAGCGAGGAGCAGCGCGCCTGGCAGGTACGCGCAGCCCTGCGCGGAGGCGACTGGGCCACGGTTCGGCTCGCCATTGAAAACATGCCGCTCAGTCAGCGTGATTTACCCGAGTGGACATACTGGCTTGGGCGGGCACTGGCGCAGCACGGGCGTCACCAGGACGCACGCGCGCTATTCAGCCGGCATGCGAGCATGCCCAGCTTTTACGGCATCCTCTCGGCTGAAGCCTTGGGACAGAGCTTTCGCTGGCAGCAGGCCTCACAACCACCCACGTCACAAGAAACTGCACGTGTTCGCAGCAGCGGCGACATCCGCCGCGCCGAGGCGCTGATCAGGCTGGATATGCGTACGGAGAGTCTCCGCGAATGGAACTGGGTGGCACGAAACGCCGATGATCGCTTCTTGCTCGCTGCGGCAGACCACGCCCGACGCCTCGGCCTCTACGATCGGGCCATCAGTCTGGCCGACCGGACACGCGAACAACACGACTACGGCCTGCGCTACCTGGCTCCTTACTACGAGACCTTCTCGCGGCAAGCGAACAGCCGTGAGCTGGATCTTGCGTGGGTATATGGGCTGGTGCGTCAGGAGAGCCGCTTCCAGCCTGTTGCCCGCTCTGGCGTTGGCGCACAGGGTCTGATGCAGGTGATGCCCGCAACCGGGCGCTGGATCGCCAAACGCGAGGGCTGGCGCAACTATGACGCCGGCTGGCTGACGCGCATCGACACCAATGTACAACTGGGCTGCGCCTACTTGCGCCATGTGCTCGACACGCTCGGCAACCAGATGGTCGTCGCCTCGGCCGCCTACAACGCCGGCCCTGGGCGGGCTCGACGCTGGCGCGGCAACCAGCCCCTGGAAGGCGCCATCTATGCGGAGACGATTCCGATCAGCGAGACCCGTGACTATGTCAAGAAGGTGATGGCGAATGCTGTGCTCTACGACACCTTGCTCGGCGGCAAGCAGCCTTCGCTGCTCAAGCGCCTCGGTAAAGTGTTCGCAAAGAGCAACGAACCCGCACTCGACGGCGACGAACCCGGCTGAGACCTGCGGCAGGCTGTGCACTAGTGCACGGCCTCCACATGCGAGTTTGCCGTGCTGCGCACGCTGCTGGGATAATCCTTACACGTGTTCAAGACGATGGCAGCCGCGTCGCCCAGCGCGTCGCCCCACATAGAAACTGTTTCAACCCCTCAGCCGGAGGCCTTGTTTCATGCAACTCATCATCGGCAACAAGAACTACTCGTCCTGGTCTTTGCGCGGCTGGCTCGCCGTCAAGGCAAGCGGACTGCCCTTTGAGGAAATCGTCATCCCGCTGCGGCAGGACGATACTAAAGCACGGATTCTGGCCTTCAGCCCGTCAGGCAAGGTGCCCTGTCTGATCGAACACGGCCTGGCAATCTGGGATTCCCTGGCCATTGCCGAATATCTGGCGGAGGTCATGCCCAGCCTGTGGCCGCAGGACGCCTCGGCACGTGCACTGGCACGGTCGGTCTCGGCGGAAATGCACAGCGGCTTCCAGAGCCTGCGCAGCCAGATGCCCATGAACATCCGCGGCCGCTATCCCGACCATCCCGTCAGCCCCGAGGTCGCGCAAGACATCCAGCGTATCGAGGCGATCTGGAACGAATGCCGAAACCATTTCAGCTCGGGCGGGCGCTACCTGTTTGGCGCCTACAGCATCGCCGACATGATGTTCGCCCCGGTGTGCCTGCGCTTTGAAACCTATGGCGTCAAACTGACGGGGCTGGCAGGCGACTACCTGCAAACCATGCTGGCACACCCGGACCTGCTTGAGTGGATAGCTGCCGCCCTGGCCGAAACGGATCGCATCGTCGACTACGAGCCTAAACAGCCGTGAGGATGGCGCCACGCATCAGCCTGATCACCCTCGGCGTCTCCGATCTGGCACGCGCGCGCCTCTTTTACGAGAAGCTCGGTTTCCCGGTTCGCCCGGAAAGTACGGGGGACGTCGTTTTCTTCGGCCTCAACGGCCTGTGGCTGGCGCTCTATCCGCGCCAGGCACTGGCTGAAGACATAGGCTGCGCGCGGCTTGGCGAGGGCTTTTCTGCCATCACGCTCGCGCACAATGTGCGCAGTAAAGAAGAGGTCGCGACCGTGCTCAGCCTCGCCGAAAACCTAGGCGGCAAGATTATCAAGCCCGCGCAAGACACCTCCTGGGGCGGGTTCTCGGGTTATTTTGCCGACCCGGATGAGCATCTCTGGGAAATCGCCTGGAACCCCTTTTTCTGGATTGAGTAGGCCATGGCAGACACTCTGACAGCAGTCCGTATCGACAAATGGCTATGGGCGGCGCGCTTCTTCAAAACCCGCTCGCTGGCAACCGATGCTGTCGAGGGTGGACGCGTGCAGATCAACGGTCTGCGGGTGAAGCCTGCCAAAGACGTGAAACCGGGCGACCGCGTGGAGGTGTCGATCGGCGACATGCACTGGGAGCTGGTGGTCGAGGGCTTGTCGGAAAAGCGCGGCCCGGCGACCGAAGCACGCAAACTCTACGCTGAAACCGAGGCCAGCCAAGCGCGGCGGCAGAAGGCGCTGGAAGAGCGCCATCTGCGCGTGGAGCCGGCCGCCGAACTGCAGGGCCGGCCCACCAAACGCGATCGCCGCAGCATGGACCGCTGGCGCCAGGGCTGAGGCAAGCGCGCTCAGCGCGAGCTGGCGATCTTCACGAACTCCGGATCCACCACCTTGCTGTGGGCATCGACGAGGCCAAAGTCCATCTGCTTGTAGGACCAGATCGCGCGGCCAATCTTGTGCTCGTTGAGGATGCTGACAAAGTCGCGCAGCCAGTTGCGGCTGCTTGCCGCGGGCGCCCGGTCGATGACGCCAAACTCGCCGCAGTACAGCGGACGTCCAGCGGCGCGCTGCTGGAAGACCAAGGCCTCTTCCACATAGCTGTACAGCATGGCGCGATCCATGGGCTTGCCGATCAAGTCGGCGACACTGCCCGCGAACTCGGGGTGACGGGCAGCAAACTCGACCAGTCCCGGTGCTTCGCCAGGATAGTCCACCGTCGCGTCCATCGTGCGTGGCAGCGGTGCCCACGGCGCGCGCTGGTGGGTAAAGATCAGCGGGTCGTAGAAGTGGAAGGTGTAGACAATTCTGGGGTCATCAATCAGCTCCAAGTCCTTCATGTGGAATACCGACGCGTAGATATTGCCGCCGATGATCAGATCGCGGTCCGGCTCGCTCTGGCGCATGCGCGCCACAGCCTGCTTGGCTAGGCGGTTCCACGGCCCGCTTTCGGGCAGCACGATCTCGTTGAGCAGCTCGAAGGCGAGCTTCGGGTAGCGGCCATGAAAGCGCTTGGCGATGGCATCCCACAGGGCAAAAAACCGTTCCTGGGCGAGCGCACTGTCGAACAGGGTGTTGCCAGCGTTGTCGCCTTCAAGCGTATTGGTAAAGCTGTAGCCCGGCGCATGATGCATATCCAGCGCCACGCTCAGCTGGTTCGCTTCGCACCACTCCAGACAGGATTCTAGGTAATCGAAACCACTCTCGATGTAGGTCCCGGGCTGGGCATCGCTTTCAAGAATCTGGTAATCGAACGGCAGGCGGATGTGATCCATCCCCCAATCCGCGATCTGGCGAATGTCTGCTGCGGTGATGAAAGACTGAAAATGCGCGTGGTCGTAAGCCTTGTACTGTGACAGCCAACCACCAAGGTTGACGCCAACCGGTGCGTTCTCATAAATGGCGGGATGAGTCATGGCGATTGCTCCTTGGAATGATGATGTCGTGCATTCTGTGCAAACCGCCAGAGTTGATCCATGCCCTCAGCTTGCCATTACTTACCCAAAGACGAGACCGGAAATGCTGCGCGCACCCCAGGCGAATCAGGGCAAGCTGGGGGTACACTCGCAGTGCGGTTCGCAGCACTCCGGATGAATGAGCACTTTGGCGTTTTCCAGCGCAGTGGAAATCTCGTCTTCAATCCTGTCGCAAATCGCGTGCGCTTCTTCCAGGGTACGGCTTCGGTGCATCGTCAGATGCATGTCGATGTGGCGCGTCTTGCCGGAACGGCG
This sequence comes from Uliginosibacterium sp., assembly GCA_016718265.1. Classification (GTDB taxonomy): domain Bacteria; phylum Pseudomonadota; class Gammaproteobacteria; order Burkholderiales; family Rhodocyclaceae; genus Uliginosibacterium. The sequence continues at coordinate 87,709 of JADKDZ010000014.1, forward strand.
CGTCCGCAGGTCGTGAAAATCCAGAATTTCATGCGAGTAGCGCATCACAGCCTGGCGCACGACCTCCAGCTCTTCGGCTGGCAGACTGGTATCAATGAGGGGCTGAAACGCGTTACTGATGAGCGAAAACGCCTCGCGCAGGATGAAGAGCGCAACCAGGATCGCGACAACCGGGTCAAGGAATGACCAGCCCGTCAGCCAGATCAAACCTAGCCCTGCCGCCACGCCGACCGAGGTGTACACATCCGCCTTAAGGTGCAAGGCATCCGCCTCCAGCGCAATCGACTGCTCTTCGCGCGCGACCTTGTACAGCCGCGCCGACACGATCGCGTTCACGATGGCCGACACCAGCATGACCGCGAAGCCCCACCCGACCGCACCCACAGGGGCCAACGCAAACAGCTTGTGGCCCGCCTCATAGATGATCCAGGCCGCGGCCACAACAATCAGCGCACCCTCGATCACGCCGGATACGTTCTCCCATTTCTCGTGCCCGTAGGGATGGTCTTCATCAGGCGGCAGATCCGACACACGCACCGAAAAGAACGCAATGACAGCGGCCACAAGATCCATCATCGAGTGGATGGCCTCAGAGATGATGCTGACAGACCCGGAGATGACGCCCACCACGAGCTTCAACACGATCAACAAGCAATTTGACGCGATGGAGAGCAGTGCGACGCGAGATTTACGATTCATTGCAGGCCGCCAGAAAGTCAAAACGGGGCCGGATTATCCCAGATATTCACCGGAAAACTTTTCCAAGCAGGAAAAATTTCAATCAATACAATTAGTTATTGAGAACCGGATGCGTTAGCATTTCCAGTCGCAGGGCCTGGCAGCGCGGCAGATCTGACAGGCTCCGCGCGTAGCCTCATTCCGTCGTCAGGTCCCCGGCGATATACCCGGAAAGCTGCCGGATGGTCTGCTGCTGCTGATCGAGCATGGCTTTAACGGTATCGCCGATGGTCACGATCCCGATCACTTGGCCATGATCGACCACCGGCAAGTGACGGAAGCGGTTCTCCGTCATGATCGCCATGATCTCCTCGACGGTCTGTGTCGGCGACACGGTCAGCAGGTTTTGCGTCATCAACTCGCCAATGCGCGATTCGCGTGAGTTGCGGCCCTGCAGGATGACTTTGCGTGCGTAGTCACGCTCCGTGAAGATCCCGACCAGACGCTCACCTTCGATCACGAGTACGGCACTGATGTCTTTGCCCGCCATCAGCTTGAGTGCGTCGAGCACGGAGTGATCGGGTGATACGGAGTGAATCTGGGTGCTTTTTCGCGTGAGGATCTGGCCAACTGTAGTCATGATTTTTCTCTCAGTCTGGTTAAGTGGTTGGGCTCCATTCTGCGTGGAGTGGCGCCGCTAGCGCCGCGCTCATCCCCGCAGACACGATAGGCCAAAACGAGGCTGGCCAACAAGTAGCCGCCCCTAGGTTCAGCGTGCGGCATCCTTCCCCCCCCAGATCTGCTCGAAGTTCAGACCGACCATCGACGAATCGTGTGCCATGACACCGACAATGGCGTAGGCAGGCTCGCTGCCTGTAGTGCGGATGACCGGCTTGATCACCGGCATACCTGTCGAGTTGAGCAAGGTGGCCACGATCGGTGACTTGGGATTCGGCCCCCGCTTGCACACCACGCCGACCTCGCCGTTGGCGAGCCGGATGATCGCCCCGGGCGGGTAGATGCCGATTTCCGAAACGAGCTGCTTCGGGAATGGGTTCTTCCCCTCGTAGCTGAACTTGGTAAACACTTCCTTGGTCGCCTGGCTGGCCATCATCGGCCGCCGGTGTGCGCGCGGGCTCACTTTGGCCGTAAATACGTCTGCGGTTTGCAGCAGCATGGCCATCTCGCCAGGATTGCCCACTTTACGCGGATAACCTTTGCCATCCGGCGTTTCATGATGCTCAAGTACGGCGCGCAACCACTCGTCATCATTCACCCCTGCAATGATCAAACGACGGGCGCCTTCGGCCGGGTGCTCATTCACGGCTTTACGCTGCTCGCGCAGCAAGGGCTCACGCTGGTTGCAGAGCCGGGTCTGCAAGTCAATCATCGCGATATTCATGCTCAAGGCCGCCGAGGTAAGACTCGTGCGCGCCGCGCTGTCCCAAGCCATGCGGCGCGCGACCAGATCCGCGATGATCGCACTGTGCATGCTGTGTGCAATCGGATAATTGCGCTGGTCCATCAAGGTAATGGCCGCCAAGGCCAGATCAGGCGCACGTTCACTGAGCAACATCACCTGCTTGGCCAGCCGCTGGATCTCGTCCTGCAAGCTACCGTCCTGCGGGATGGCCTCCAGCACATACGCCAGGTGGGCCTGAATGCTCTCCCACAAAGACAAGGGATCGAAGACCTGCTGGACCGGGCTTTTCTCGTAGACGTTGAAGTCCGAGGTCTTGACGAACATCCCGCGCTCGATCAGGGACAGGATCTGCGCGTCACGCTCGATCACAAAACCCTTGCGCAGCAAGAGCTGCCCCGCCTCATCGTAGACATCCCAAGGCAATGGCTGGTCGAGCTTGAGTTGCTCGGACTGCAAACGATGCATTTCGGCCATCTTCAACCCCACAAGAAAAGCGAGCGCCGACCCCCGCCGTAGACGTCGTCACCCGCTTGCTGTTTTACGACCTACCGTGCGGCAACTTGATGCTCATGCGCCCGGCGAGTGGATAGCGTGATGCCGCCCACGATGAGCAACATGCCTGCCAGGTGATACAGCTGCGGCGCTTCCCCGAGAATGACTGCCGACAACAGTGTCGTCGCCACCGGCATGAGGTGGATGAACAGACCGGCCCGCGCGCCCCCAACCTGTGCCACTGCCCGGTTCCAGAACACGTAGCCGAGAAAGGCGGGAAAGATTCCCGTGTAGGCAATACCGAGGACCGCCCCGCTTGACCAATGAATGTCCCGCCCCTGGGTCAGTTCCCAGCCATACAGGGGCAGCAAGCCAAGCAGGCCCAACATGATCAGCAAGGCAAGGAGCAGCATCGGCGGCAGACCCGCAGGGCGTCGCTGCAGCAACAGGGTGTAAGCCGCCCACATGAAGACCGAGATCAGGATCCAGATATCCCCCGGATTGAAGCCCAACGCGAGCAGGCGCTCGGCATCCCCCTGCGCCACGATCACGGCCACCCCGGCCAGCGAGATGCTCACGCCACAGGCTTCAAATACACTCAGGCCCTTGCCTTGAAACGCAAGCGACAGGCCGAGAATGACAATGGGGATAAACGCATTGAGCAACACCCCATTGCTTGCAGTCGTGTATTGGAGACCGATATACGCCAGGGTGTTGTAGCCGGTAATCCCGAGCAGCGCCAAGGCGCCAAGCAATCGCCAGTGGGCCCGCAGGGCGGGCCACGCTTGGTGCCGATAGGGCCAGGCACCAGGCAGTGTGCAGGCGAAGGCCAGACTCCAGCGCCAGAATGCGAGCGCCACGGGTGGTACTTCGCCGCGCAGGCCGCGTCCGACCACCCAGTTCCCGGACCAGAACAATACGGTCAGGATCAGCAGCAGATAGGGCTGGTCAGAAAAGCGGCGCGCCGACACCGCACTCAAAGCTTGTAGGTAGAAACTATCTTGCTGACCTCCGCAGCGAGCACGTCGAGCTCATGTGCAGACTCCGCGCTACGCGCAGCCGCCGTACTGGAATCCTCGGCCATCTGCGCGATCTTCTCCACCTGAAGAGCGATACTGGTACTCGCGCTCGCTTGTTCGCTGATCGAGCTGCTGATCTCATTCACCATCTCGACCGCATTGTTGCAACCCGAACTGATCTGCAGGATGGACTGACTGATCTCATCGGTGCGCTTCACCCCCGCACCAACGCGCGACACGGCCAACGCCATCCCGGCCTCGGCACTCTGCGCACTCCCGCGCACGGCATCCACCATCGCGGTGATTTCCTGCGTCGACTTGGCAGTTCGTTCCGCCAGTTTTCGCACCTCGTCTGCCACCACCGCGAAGCCGCGCCCCTGCTCCCCCGCGCGCGCTGCTTCAATCGCGGCATTCAGCGCGAGCAAGTTCGTCTGATCGGCAACTTCACGGATCACCGCGACAACGGTCGAGATACGATCGCTCTGCGCGCCCAGCTCGCGGATGCGCTCTGAGGCCTGCTGCACGGTATCCGCAATCGCCCGGATATCGAGCACCGTCGCATCGACCACGCCCCGCCCGGCGGTTGCCAGCGACCCCGCCTCTGCGGTGGCCTGCCGCGTGTCATCAGCACGCTCGCCCACATGGGCAATACTGACGGTCAATTGCTGCACCGACGACGCCATATTGGCTGCCGCGGTGCTCTGCGCACTGGAAGACGACGCAAGCTGGTCGGAGGTCTCGTTCATGCGGGTCGAAGCCTGTGCCACCTTGGCCGCACTGTTGGCGATATCGCCCAGACTCGCCTGCAAGCGCTCAAGCAGGCGGTTAAGCGCCGTAGCCATCTTGCCCAGCTCATCTTTATTCTTGGCGGGAACCCGCAAGGAGAAGTCCAGCTCCCCTTCGATCCGCTCGACGGTGTTCTGCACCGTCGTCAGCCCCTTGACCACGCTGCGCCCGATCACTGCGCCAATCAGCGAGATAGCAATCACGCCAAGCAAGATCGTAATGCCAGAAAGCCCAGCGCTCCGTGTTGCCGCCACCTCGGAAGCCTTGCCCGTCGCAGCAGCTTGCTCTCGCGTGTACTTCTGGTGTGCTTCGAGCGCTGCACGAAGCTTCTCCGCCGCCGGATCGACGTCTTTGTCCAAGGTTACCCGGGCAAAAGCGTTGTCATTCTGTCGGGACAAGTCCAGCAACTTTTCCAGTGCTTCCAGGTAAACGGCATAAAGCTTGCGGTCCTCGGCAAACATTTTCTTGTCAGTCTCGTCATTGACGAGCTTCTCATACTCCTGCAGACGCTTGTCGATGAATGCACGGCTCGCCGCGATTTCCTTGTCGATCACTTCCTTGCGGGAGGACTCGATCACGAGTGTATGACGCAAGGCATTTACGCGCGTCAGAAAAGTCTGGCTCTTGATGTCATCAATCGCCGTCGTGCTCGGAATGGTCTCGTTATTGATAGTCAGAATGGCTGACTGCAGTTTCTTGGTCCCGAGAAAGCCGATCAGCCCGACCGCAATCAAGGCAAATGCGCCGATGGCTGTCATCAACCAGATACGGGTAGCGATGCTTGTTTTCATTGCTTGATCCTCGCTTGATGAAACGACGCGCGGAATAACGCCCTGCTACGCGCAGGCTTGTAACGCGCTTGACCCAACAGGCTGACGCGACTGCTTCACGCGGCCAGCCTTCTCCCCCCAGATAGCCCTTATCGGCCGGACAGACCGCGAATGCATATGGGTATTAACCCCTACACCTCGCCAAACAGGTCTGTGGTGCCCTCGCAAGATCGGCGACAATCGCGCTTCGCACACTGACTGGCCCCCTCGCCAGAGGCTGACATGCCCGATCCGACCCTGAGTTTCTTCTGGCACGACTACGAGACCTTCGGCGTGTCTCCCCGCCGAGATCGCCCGTCACAGTTCGCAGGCATCCGCACCGATGCCGAGCTGAATGAAGTCGACAGCCCCTGCATGCATTACTGCCAGCCGGCACCGGACTACCTGCCGGACCCGGAGGCCTGCCTGCTCACCGGCATATTGCCCCAGCACTGCCGTGAGCATGGACTGGCCGAGCATACCTTTGCGGAGGTCATCGAGCGCGAGCTGGCAGCGCCCGGGACAATAGGCGTCGGCTACAACACGATTCGCTTCGATGACGAAGTCACCCGACACCTGTTCTGGCGAAACCTGATCGATCCCTACGCGCGGGAGTGGCAGAACGGCTGCAGCCGCTGGGATCTGCTCGACGTGGTACGCACCACCTACGCCTTGCGGCCGGATGGCATCACCTGGCCCTGCCACGAAGACGGTCGCCCCTCTTTCAAGCTGGAACATCTGAGTGCGGCAAACGGGCTGCTTCACGAGGCCGCACACGATGCCCTCTCGGACGTCCGCGCCACCATTGCACTGGCGAGGCTGATCAAGACGACCCAGCCCAGGCTGTGGGACTTCTGCCTCGGCCTGCGCAAGAAAGATGCGGTCCTGCGCGAGATTGATCCGGCCAATCCCCGCCCCTGCCTGCATATCTCAGGCATGTTCCCGGCCGAACGCGGCTGCCTGGCCATCGTGTGGCCACTCGCGGCACACCCGGTCAACAAGAACGAAATCATCGTCTGGGATCTGGCGTTCGACCCGGACGAGCTGCGCGCCCTCGACGCCGAGACGATCCGCCTGCGGATGTTCACGCGCACGGACGAACTGCCCGAGGGGGTCAGCCGCCTGCCGATCAAGACCCTGCATATCAACAAGTCGCCCAGCGTCATCGGTAATCTGAGGACCCTGAGCCCGGCGATGGCCGAGAAGTGGGGCATCGACGTGGCCGCCGCGCTTGCCCACGCGAGCCGTGCACAGGCGCTGCCGGCGCTGACGTCGGTCTGGGCAGAGGTGTTCCGGCGTCCGCCCGCCGCGGGTTCAGTTGATGTAGACGAAGACTTGTACGGCGGCTTTGTCAGCACGGGTGACCGCCGCACGCTGGCCGAACTGCGCGCGCTCAGCCCCGAAAACTTGAGCACCCGCCGCGTCAGCTTTCAGGACGGGCGACTGGAAGAACTCCTCTTCCGCTACCGGGCGCGGAACTTCCCGGCCTCGCTCAGTGCAGAGGACGATGCACGCTGGCTCGCCCACCGCATTGCCAACCTGCACCACGGCGCCAACGGCCACCGTTCTCTGTCAGCCTTCTTTGAGCAGATCGATGCCTTGAGCGAATCCGCTGACGAGCGTGGCGAAGCGATCCTCGCGGCACTGTATGACTATGCCGAGCAGATTGCTCCGCCCCACGCCTGACTCCGCTTACTTGGCAGTCGTACCGAAGATCTTGTCGCCTGCGTCGCCCAGGCCCGGGATGATGTAACCATTCTCGTTGAGATGGCTGTCAATGGACGCCGTCCAGCAACGGACATCGGGGTGCGCCGCGTTCAGCGCCGCGATGCCTTCAGGTGCTGCCACCAGTACCAGCGCCCGGATATCTTTGCAACCACGCCGCTTGAGCAAATCTATTGTGGCATTCATGGAGCCCGCGGTGGCCAGCATTGGATCGACGATAAGTGCGGTGCGCTCATCCAGCTTGCCGACAAATTTCTCGAAGTAGTGCTCGGGCTCAAGCGTTTCTTCGTTCCGCGACAGGCCCACCACGCTGATCTTCGCGCTCGGGATCATGTCAAGCACGCCATCGAGCATGCCCAGGCCGGCGCGCAGGATCGGCACCACCGTCACCTTCTTGCCCTTAATTTGCTGGATCTCGACCGGGCCGCTCCAGCACTCGATCATGACCGGGCCGATCTCGAAGTCGGAGGTCGCTTCATACGCCAGCAGCCGCGCCAATTCGGCGGTCAGCTCGCGAAACTTCTTGGTGGAAATATCGACCTCGCGCATGAGGCCAATCTTGTGTTGTACCAGCGGATGCTTGACCTGGATGACAGGCATGGGAACGGACCCTTCGCTCAAAGAAACAATGCGCAAATAGTACCGCCGCCGCCCCCGGTTTCGGCAAGCCGGGCGCGAAATCCACCTGTGCGCCGCTTAGGCGTGAATTCAGGCGCCGACGTAATTATGTACAATTCGCATAAACCACCATAATGAAGCGTCGCACATGGCCAAAGACGATTACTGGCATTTCCCGCGCCACGCACTGGCCGACTCCGTGCTGGGCGCCTTCAATAGCGGTCTGAGTCATGCGCTCACCCTGTTTGCGCCGCGACGCATGGGCAAAACCGAATTCCTGCTCAAGGACGTGGCGCCCCAGGCCGACGCACGCGGCTGGCGGGTCTTCTATCACTCTTTCATGACCGATGGCGACGAAAGCGGCGAGGTGTTCAAGCTCTCGCTGGCGGAATTCGCTGCCGGCCGCATGCGCACCTGGCTCAAACCCCTCACCGCACGGGTGAGCGCCGATCTGCTAGGCGTCAAGGCCGAGCTGGGCGCCCAAGCCCCCGCGTCCACCCACTCAGTGACCGAAGTCATCCAGGCGCTGGCCAGCGGCGGCCGTACCCTGCTGTTGCTGGATGAGGCCCAGATGCTGACCCGGCAGGCCCACAACGAAGAGCTGCTCGGAGGCCTGCGCACCGGACTGGACATCAACAAGGCGCAGTTGAAAGTGCTGTTCACCGGCTCGTCACGCGAGGGCCTGCGGCGCATGTTCTCCGAAGCCCGGGCGCCTTTCTTCCACTTCGGTACCAATATCGAGCTTCCCACCCTGAACCAGGATTTCTGCCAGCACATGGCCAACGCGTATCAACACTCCACCGGCCGGCCGCTGGATGCCGATGCGCTGTGGCAGGCGTTCCAGCACATGGGCTGCGTGCCCGGCAAGCTGCGCGCCGTGGTCGAGGCCATGGTGCTCAACGTCGCTTTGAGCCTGGAACAAGCCGTCGCCCTCAAAGCGCACGACGAGCAAGATGAAGCGCAATACCGGCGGATGCTCAAGACCATGCCGCCGCTGGACCGGCTGGTGCTACGCGCGGTGCTCGCCCGCACGCCCTTGTTCGCCGAAGACACCCGCAACGGCATGGCGCTGGCCCTGGGCAGCACGCCGCCCGCCACGGCAACCGTGCAGTCGGCCGCCGAGCGTCTGCTGCGTGACGAAGTCATCACCCGGCGCGACCGCGGACAGTACGAGATTGCCGATCCCAGCTTCGAACAATGGCTTCAGAGCCAGATGGCGGAGTCTGCGCCAAAGGCGTGATACACGCGCGCAGACGCGTCGCTCGGCCCGCCGTTGCCCTGGCGTTCGACCCTTGCAACAACGCAATCGATATCGGACCGGCGACTTGCCACAGAATATCGGTGTCAACGTTTCGGCCCGTCGTGCCGTTGTCCGCATCATGTGTCAGCTACTAGGAATGAATTCGCTCAAGCCGGCCGAGCTCGGTTTCTCGCTCGCGGGCTTCCTGCGCCGAGGCGGTGAGACCGACGAACACGCCGATGGTTGGGGCATCGCGCTGTATGAAGAATTGGGTTGCAAGCTCGTCATCGATGAACGGGCATCCGCCAGCTCGCCCGTTGCGGAGTGGGTACAGCGAAACACGGGGCGCTCGCGCAACGTCATCGCCCATATCCGCAAGGCCACACAGGGCGAGGTCACTGCGACCAATTGCCACCCCTTCGTTCGCCACCTCTGGGGTCAGGAATGGTGCTTTGCGCACAATGGCAATCTTGATACCAGCAAGCTCGGGCGACCCGAAAAGTTCATCCCCTGCGGCCAGACCGACAGCGAGCTGGCGTTCTGCCTGCTGTTTGACGCCCTGCTCAAGCGCTTTGGCGAACAGGCACCGCCAGAGCCCTTGCTGCGCGCGGCACTCAGCGAGATCAGCGCAGGGATCGCAGCGGCAGGCACCTTCAACTACGTACTCTCGAATGGCGACGCCCTGTTTGCCCATCGCAGCACCGAACTCCACTACGTCGAGCGCGCCTGGCCCTTTGGCAGGGCGCAATTGCTCGATTGCCTGTGCGAGATCGACTTTGCCCGGCACAACCAGCCGGATGACAGGATGATCATCCTCGCCACCCAGCCCCTGACCAACGAGGACTGGCAGCCGCTCCCGATCGGCCGGGTCAGCACGTTCCGGGGCGGGCGCCTGCTGTGTGACGAGGGCCCGGAAGCCCGGTAAATCGGGCTTTGGCGCGGATTTCCGCCTTGCGGTTGAGCAAGCCGTCATGCTCGGGTGCACAACCCGGTAGAATCAGGCCACGAAAAAATTCCGGGTGCTCTCATGAGCGAGTCTTATCTTGTTAACTTTACCCCGCAGGAGACGCGGGTCGCGCTGATGTCTGGCGGGCAGGTGCAGGAGTTACACATTGAGCGGGAACACTCCCGCGGCATCGTGGGTAACGTCTATCTCGGCAAGGTGGTCCGCGTCCTGCCCGGCATGCAGTCCGCGTTCATCGAAATCGGCCTCGAACGCACGGCCTTCCTCCACGTGGCGGATATCTGGTACGACCGCCATCAGGGCGAAGTCCAGCGGCCAATCGAGCGCATCCTGCACGAGGGGCAAACGGTGCTGGTCCAGGCGCTGAAAGATCCGATCGGCACGAAGGGCGCGCGACTTTCGACCCAGCTCTCGATTGCCGGGCGCCTGCTGGTCTATCTGCCGCAAGATCACCACATCGGCATCTCGCAGCGCATTGAAGACGAAGCCGAGCGCGACCGCCTGCGCGAACGTCTGATCGGCCTCCTGCCCAAGGAGGGCTGCGGCGGCTTCATCGTGCGCACCCAGGCCAGCACGGCCAGTGACGAGGAACTCGCTGCCGACATCGCCTACCTGCTCAAGCTGTGGGAAGAAATCCAGGCTGGCCGCCTGCGCGCCGAAGCCCCGGCCATTCTCTACCGCGACCTGAATCTGGCCGAGCGCGTCATGCGCGATCTGGTGAGCAGCGAAACCGAGAAGGTCATCGTCGACTCGCGCGAGAACTACCTCAAGCTCGCCACCTTTGTGTCGGAATACATGCCGCGCGTGGAGCACATGCTGGAGCACTACTCCGGCGAGCGTCCGCTGTTTGACATGTACGGCGTGGAAGACGAGATCCAGAAAGCCCTCTCACGGCGCGTCGAACTCAAGAGCGGCGGCTATCTCATCATCGATCAGACCGAAGCGCTGACCACGATTGACGTCAACACTGGCGGTTTCGTCGGCGCCCGCACCTTTGACGACACCATCTTCAAGACCAATCTGGAGGCCACGCAGGCCATCGCCCGCCAGCTGCGCCTGCGCAACCTGGGCGGCATCATCCTGCTCGACTTCATCGACATGGAAAACGACGAGCACCGCCTCACCGTGCTCGCCGAGCTGACCAAGGCCCTCGCCCGCGACCACACCAAGGTCTCGGTCAGCGGCTTCACCTCGCTCGGCCTGGTCGAGATGACCCGCAAACGCACCCGCGAGTCGCTCGCCCACGTACTCTGCGAACCTTGCCCGACCTGCGGCGGCCGGGGCGAAGTCAAGACGGCCCGCACCGTCGCTTACGAAATCATGCGCGAACTGGTACGGGAAGCGCGCCAGTTCGAGGCCAAGGAATTCCGCGTCCTCAGCTCGCCTGTCGTGGTCGACCTGCTGCTCGACGAAGAAGCGCCAACTGTCGCCAACCTGCAAAGCTTCATCGGCAAGCCGATCTCATTCCACCCCGAGGTCAGCTACATGCAGGAGCAATTCGATATCGTGCTGCTCTAGCCTGCAGACACACCGCATGACGCCCTTTGCCACCCTGCGCCTGCCCGACCAGCCAACCCTGGTCGCCCCGGACGGTTCCGACGTCCGGGTGCTGCTTGCCCTCGGCGGCGGCAGCATGGCGCATTTCGAACTCGCGGCTGGTGTCGTTTCGGATGCCGTCGTCCATCGCAGCGTCGAAGAGCTCTGGTACATCCTCAGCGGGCGCGGCCAGATGTGGCGCAAACAGGGCGAGCGCGAAGAGATCATTGCGCTCGAACCCGGCATCTGCCTCAGCATCCCGCAAGGCACGCAGTTCCAGTTCCGGGCTGCACCCGACCAGGCTGTGTCCGCCGTCGGCATTACCTTGCCCCCTTGGCCTGGCGCAGACGAGGCGGTGACGGTTCCGGGCCCTTGGCAAGCCACGCAGCGCTGAGCCCCGCCCACCGGAAATACACGCCGGGGGCCGACAGGCGGGCAGTACAATCCCGCCATGACATCAGACCCCCAGAACGAGGCCGTAGCGCCTGAGCAAGCCGAAGCGGTGAATGAACCGCGCCTGTGGATCGACAAAGGCTGGACCGCCCGCGTCATCAAGAACGAAGACGACGACGGCTGGGCCGTTGAAATGATTCTGGACGGCGAGCCCGAACCCGCACTGGTCGGCCCCTGGACCATGGGGCGCGACAAAAAGAACCCCAAGCCCCTCGACGCCTTCGCGTTCAGCACCTTGGTCAAGACCGCCTCCGAAGTGCTGCGCCGCCACGAACAGCATGCCCACGCCATGCTCCACAAAACGCTCTCGGTCGACACCGATGACGGGCGCATCGACGTCACCCTCGACATCGTGCCCGACGAAGACGACCCCTACGCCCTGCTGGGCGCCCAAGACGCCAACGGCGACGAACTGGCCAAAGTACGCGTCGGCCCTGAATTCCGCTTCAACCTCGCCAGCGCAAGAGCCTGGATTGAGGACGAATTCCGTCGGCCGGGGGATTGAGGCGGATGTTTGCTATCTGAATTCGCTGTGTAAGCGCGAATGTACGCCGGGGAGGTTCGCCCGCCGCGGCACTTCAACCAATCGAGATGTCGCCTTCCTTTGCTTGTGGTTTCTCCGCGAGGACAGGGCTGTGCTGAACGCTGCCGGGCGGATGCGGGGTTTCACCGTAACGCAGGCCTTCGGGATGGGTTTCGGTGGCAAAGGCGCTGTCGTCGCCCACATCACCCAACAGCTCCGGCGGCTCGGCTTGGTAGAGGGCTTCCGCGATGAGGTCGGCGGTCTTGATTTCGGGCTTGCGCATGCTGAGTCTCCTTGCGAGCGGCCCGTTACGAGGGGTTTCAGAAAGCGCCGATCACCCTGTGTGATAGACGCTTGCTCCCCACTTCACAAACATGGCAGACCGGATGGCCAGAAGCCGCCTGCAGCCTTGCTCTCCGCGTTGCCAGGCCGGTGAGGCTTACATGGCGTGGCTGGGTAGATCGGCATGCTGCAGAAGTCCATCCCATGCGGCTCTTCAGGCATCCATGCAAAAGGGCCGCAATGCGGCCCTTTTCAGATCAGGGGCGACACGCAGCTGTCACAGCTTGTGATACACCTCGGCGCCCTTCTTCACGAATTCCACCGACTTGCTTTCCATGCCTTTCTTCAAGGCGTCAATCTCGCTGATGCCCTGAGCGGCGGCGAAGTCGCGCACGTCCTGAGTGATCTTCATCGAGCAGAAGTGCGGGCCGCACATGGAGCAGAAGTGGGCGACCTTGGCGCCTTCGGCGGGCAAGGTTTCGTCGTGGTAGGAGCGCGCGGTGTCCGGGTCGAGGCCGAGGTTGAACTGGTCTTCCCAGCGGAACTCGAAGCGCGCCTTGCTCATGGCGTTGTCGCGGATCTGGCTGGCCGGGTGGCCCTTGGCCAGATCGGCGGCGTGGGCGGCGATCTTGTAGGCGATGATGCCGGCCTTCACGTCATCCTTGTCCGGCAGGCCCAGGTGTTCCTTGGGTGTCACGTAGCAAAGCATGGCGCAGCCGTACCAGCCGATCTGCGCGGCGCCAATGGCGCTGGTGATGTGGTCGTAGCCGGGGGCGATGTCGGTGGTCAGCGGGCCAAGCGTGTAGAACGGCGCTTCGTCGCACCACTCCAGTTGCAGGTCCATGTTCTCCTTGATCAGCTGCTGCGGCACGTGGCCGGGGCCTTCGATCATCACCTGCACGTCGTGCTTCCAGGCGATCTGGGTCAGCTCGCCGAGGGTCTTCAGTTCGCCCAGTTGGGCTTCGTCGTTGGCATCCCAGATCGAGCCGGGGCGCAGGCCGTCGCCGAGCGAGAAGGCCACGTCGTAGGCCTTCATGATTTCGCAGATCTCTTCGAAATGCGTGTAGGTGAAGTTTTCCTTGATGGTGCGCGAGGCACCACTTGGCCATGATCGAGCCGCCACGCGAGACGATGCCGGTCATGCGGTTGGCGGTCATCGGCACGTATTTGAGTAGCACGCCGGCATGGATGGTGAAGTAGTCCACGCCCTGCTCGGCTTGCTCGATCAGGGTGTCGCGGAAGATTTCCCAGGTCAGGTCTTCGGCCTTGCCATTCACCTTTTCCAGCGCCTGATAGATCGGCACGGTGCCGATCGGCACGGGCGAGTTGCGCAGGATCCATTCGCGGGTTTCGTGGATGTTCTTGCCGGTCGACAGATCCATCACCGTGTCACCGCCCCAGCGGATCGACCAGGTCAGCTTGTCGACTTCTTCCTGAATCGACGAGGACACGGCGCTGTTGCCGATGTTGGCGTTGATCTTGGTGAGGAAGTTGCGGCCGATGATCATCGGCTCGCTCTCGGGGTGATTGATGTTGGCCGGGATGATGGCGCGGCCACGGGCGACTTCGTCACGCACGAATTCCGGCGTGATCACGTCCGGAATCGCGGCGCCGAAGCTCTGGCCCGGATGCCGGCGACCCATAAAGGCGGCCATCTTCTCGCCAGTCGGGCCCGTGGCTTTGAGCGATTCAATGTACGCGGCGCGGTTCAGGTTCTCGCGGATCGCGATGTATTCCATCTCCGGCGTGATGATGCCGCGGCGGGCGTAGTGCATCTGGCTGACATTGTGGCCGGGCTTGGCCTTGCGCGGCTTGCGCTGCAGGTTGAAGCGCAACTCGTCGAGGCTCTTGTCGGCTTCGCGCGCACGCCCGAACTCCGAAGTCATTCCGTCGAGCAGCTCGGTGTCGTTGCGCGCTTCGATCCACTTGGCGCGCAGGGCGGCAAGACCGTCGCGCACGTCGATCTTCACCGCCGGATCGGTGTAGGGACCAGAACAGTCGTACACGTAAATCGGCGGGTTCTTCTCACCGCCCATGCCCGTCGGCGTGTCGCTCTGGGTGATCTCGCGCATGGGCACGCGGATATCCTCACGCGAGCCGGTGAAGTAAACCTTGCGGGAATTGGGCAGGGGGGCAATCGCAGCGGCATCCACATGGGCTGACGCGGCGATGAATTGTTCTTTGGCGTTCATGGTGCTTCCTCTCAGTGGGCGCGGCGAGGAAGCAGGCGCAGCGTTGCTGCACTCGCCTTCCCTACGCCGGCATGACCCGGATCAGGTTCCAAGGGTGTTTCTCACCGCTCACGCGGACCCCCGACGATGCGCTGCACCTTACTTGAAAAGCCCCGTACCAGGCAATGGCCCGTGCGCCACGCGGCAACCGGGCCAGGCAACCCATGCTTGCGTTTCCGGTTGCGTTCGCTTGATGGCTGGACAACACCGCGGGCGATATGCTTTGCCTCTTTGATAGGAGACCCGTACATGAAATTCGGACGCAAGCTTGCTGCACTTCGACGGGAACGCGGCCTCTCACAGGAGCGGCTCGCCGAGCGCATCGGTGTATCACGCCAAGCCGTCGCCAAGTGGGAAGCCGGCGAGTCCTTTCCCGAGTTGCCCAAACTCCTGTTACTCGGCGACTGCTTCCGGCAAAGTCTGGACCGTTTGGTGCGAGACCACGAGGACGAGAGATGCCGCGCGGGGGGTACGCCGGACGCGTTCGCGTGCGATGACGATTTCCTCGACTTCCTCTGCCGGGCCAAGCGCTGCACCTACGCCGGAAAGGGCGCTGAGTGCGCTTCTTCACGCCCGGCCTCGCATGACCTCGTTTTCCGGGAAGGGGCGCTTGTCTATCTGGACAGCTATCTCGGGGGTGAGCGCTTTGCCGGCGAGGAGGCGGTATGGCGCAATGGCACGCCGATCTGGGCCATGAACTATGCTGGCCGGACACTGGACGAGACCTTTTCGGGCGATTTCCTCAAGGAGGCCCTCACTCAGGTCACACCGGATTTGCCCTATCGTGGCCCGCGCTTGCATGTCCATGGCGACTTCGCCTATCACTGCCATGTGACGGGCGAACCAGACTGGTTTGAAGGCCACGAGGAGGTGTTCTGCCTGGGCCGCAAGGTCTACGAGTGCCGCTTCCACGGAGGGTCAATCGCTTAGCCGCTGCTGACGCCACGCCCGCTGCACTCACGTGCTGTTTGTCGGGCCGAGAAGACAAGCCTTGGTGGGATCGGGTATATGTGCACCGAGCTTGGTCACCATCTGGAATCCTAGGGTCATGAGAGTATTGTTTGGGCGCGGTGCGCCATGGGTGCTGGGTTGTTGTCTTGGCGCCTGCGTGATGACTTCCCCGAAGCCGGACTCGGAGCCTGCGCCACCGGTAGCGAGCTCGGCGCCTGCCGTGGCCGACGAAGGCGGGATTTCTCCACGCGCCGCGCCGATCATGCCCAAAACCCCCATCATGACAACGCCGCCGCCCAAACCCCTGCACTCGGCGACAGTGACTTTGCCTGCGGCAAAGAACATCAAGCTGCCGACAGAAGAGAAACCCGTCGTCGCGCCGCTGCAAGACAAGCCTGCGCCGCCTGAGCCCACCCCCGTACCCACTCCACCGCCTCCGCCCGCAAGAGGAAAGGCCAACACGCCCATCCCCGAGAAGCTGCTGCATGATTATCCGTGGCTGGAGTCTTGTCAGACACGTATGGCATTCGGCGGAGCCGTGCAATGTGACGTGGATACCCTGCTCGCCCATCCTTCGGCGCGTGTACAGGTCTACGTACGCGAGCCCAAGCTGATCCGCACCTACCCGGACGGCCTGCGCATCCAGTTGCGCGAAGGGCTGCCAAGGCTGTACCGCTTCTACGTCGTACCGTGATGCGCGGTGCACGGCGCTGACCCTCAAGTCTCGCCACTATTTGGCCGCTAAGCAGAGGGTATCGTTGCAGCCGAAAGGGGGCTGTCATGAATTTTCTGCGCGCCATGTGTCTCTACGGACTGGCTGGCCTTGCATTCCTGGCACAGCCGAGCCAGGCCGCCGACTGGCTGGTGGTCGCCAAAGACAAACTGCGTAGCGTCGAGCTGGATCGCTCAACCGTCATGTCTTCGGACGGCGGCAGCAAGATCGCCTGGGGGCGGATCGTCGTAGCGGACGCGCACGCGACAGTGACCGGCTACAAGAGCATTCGTGTCTTGAATCGCTACGACTGCTCGAATCGCAGTTTCTCCATTATCAAGCGCGTCTATCTCTCGGCAGATGAACGCGTGCTCCGCGAGGAGCAGATCGAGATTCCCAGCGCGTCAGTCATCCGCCCGGGTACGGTGGATGAGCGCTTCTACAACACCGTGTGCCCGGCGCCAGTCGCCAGTACGCGCAAGGACGCAACACCCCCCCGCAAAGCCGCCAGCCTGGAAGACCTGGGCCGTGTCGCGCAGGAAGCCGCACGCCGCGCAGAACGTGCGAAGAACGGGGCGCCGCCGATGGCCAGCCAATCGTTTCGCCGCGCAGACATCCAGCTCGTCAAGGAGGAGCATGGCGCCAAGCCGGTGAGCAAAGCCGTCGAAGCCCCTGCAGCCCATGCGGTCGAGACACACTCCGCACCCGCCGATGCCGTGCAGCTTCCCTTACCGGTCCGCAAAGCACCACCGGTTTATGTGGCAAAGCCACCCTCGCTGCGCAGCATTCCGACCCGCGTCAGCAAGCCGCTGCCTGCTCCCCCGCCCCCCGCCCACAACCCGCACGCACACTGGAGCTACGAGGGAGACACGGGGCCTGCAGCCTGGGGCCAGATGCGGGCAGACTATGCCCTATGCAGCAGCGGTACGCGCCAGTCTCCCATCGATATCCGGGATGGCATCAAGGTCGAGCAGGAGCCGATCGTGTTCGACTACAAGCCGACCTACTTCCGCATCGTCGACAATGGTCACACCATCCAGGTCAATTACGGTGAGGGCTCTCGGCTGAGCGTGATGGGTCGCACCTATGAACTGGTGCAGTTCCACTTCCATCGCCCGTCCGAAGAACGGATCGACGGCCGGAACTTCGACATGGTGGTGCACCTGGTGCATAAGGATCTGGACGGCCGGCTCGCCGTCGTGGCGGTGATGCTCGAACGCGGCGCAGCCAGCGCGTTCATGCAGACCTTGTGGAACAACCTGCCCCTGGAGAAAAACGAGGAGTACCTGGCCCGCGCCGCTATCAATGCGTCTGACATTCTTCCGGCTCGGCGCGAGTACTACAGCTATATGGGCTCGCTCACCACGCCGCCTTGCACGGAAGGCGTGCTGTGGCTGGTGATGAAGAACCCCAGTCAGCTGTCGGAGGAGCAGATCGCCGTATTCTCGCGCTTCTATCGCAACAACGCGCGCCCGATCCAGCCGCAGAACACGCGTGTCATCAAGGAGAGTCGCTGAGTCACAGACAACTCAGGCCGCGAGCGTGCGCTTGAGAAAGCGCTCCAGGCGCAAGTCCGACGCGTAGGCAACATTCAGCCGGATGCAGGGCGAAGCTTGGTTCTGCGGCCGAAACAGCGACCCCGGCGTGAGGAAGATGTTTTCTGCTGCCGCTTGCGCGGCAAACTCGGCGGAGTCCTCCATCCCGGGCAGGCGCACCCACATGAACATCCCTCCTGTGGGTGGAGTGAACGGCTGCAGACCAAGCCGCTCAAGCATTCTGACGCTGCGCACCGAGGCCTCTGCGAGCCGTGTGCGAGTGCGCTCAAGGTGTTTGCGGTAGTGCCCCTCAGTCAGCATGCGATACGCCAGCTCTTCTCCCGCCGAAGGCGTGGCGAGCATGCTGAGAACCTTGATGTCGGTCAGCGCTTCAATGATCTCCAGACTCGCGGCCACATACCCGACCCGCAGATTGCCGGATAGCGTCTTCGAGAAGCTGCTGATGTAGATGACCCGCTTGAGCTGATCAAGCGTCGCCAGCCGTGTGGCCGCCCCGGCATGGAAGTCACTATAAGTGTCGTCCTCCACAATGCGGAAGTCATGCCGCTCGGCACATTGCAAAATGCGGAACGCCGTCGCCGGGGTGAGGCTCGCCCCCGTGGGATTGTGCAGGAGAGACTGGGTGAAATACACCTTGGGCTTGTGTGCCGCGGCCAGGCGCTCCAGCTCGTTTGCGTCCGGACCGTCGGTGGTCCAGGGAATGCCGATCAGCTTCACACCATGCAGACGCAAGTTGCCAAACAGGGTGAAGTAGCCCGGATCATCCACGAAGACCACGTCATCGCGTCGCAACAGATGTCGCGCGACCAGATCCAGCGCCTGGGTCGCCCCCAGGGTCAGCAGGATCTGCGCGCTTTGAGCACCAATCCCGGCCTCTCCGAGGCGATAGGGCAGATATTGACGCAGCGGCTCAAAGCCCTGCGGTGGTCCGTACTCGGTAAGCTGCAAGGCGTCGTTGCGGAGCATCGAACGCAGCTGGCGGCATAATTCCGCCTGCTCCATCCAGCTCGGCGGCAGCCAGCCGGCAGAGGCACGCAACTTGTCCGGTCCTGCGGTAAGGGCGCTGCGCATCAGCCAGGCGGTATCGATCGCCTTGCTTATCTCCGGCACCGCTTCCGCCCGAATGCCCAGTTCGGACTTTCGTGGTGCCACATAGAAGCCTGCGCCACGACGCGACAGGAGAAACCCCCTGGCGACCAATCGATCATAAGCTTCCACCACGGTGAAGCGGCTGATGCCGTGCGCCTCCGCCAGTTTTCGGATCGGGGGCAGACGTGCGCCAGGACGCAAGACATGATCGTCGATCTGTGCACTCACCCCTGCCACGATCTGATCGACAAGAGGCATCCCGTTCTGTGGAGAAAGACTGAGCTGGAGCATAAAGACCTCGTTACCCGCACTGGCACGGTTGAAGTGCCAGTACAAAACCGGAATCTGACGGGCTGATTGTATCGGGTGTAGTCACAAATTGTCAGATATTGTCTTGTCACGCTCGACAAAGCGGCAACACGGAGCAAGGCAATGAGCACCCATGCACTTCTGGCTTTCCTGATATTCGCGGTGACAACCTCCATCACACCCGGTCCAAACAATATTCTGCTGATGAGCTCCGGCGTCAATCACGGTTTCCGCGCCACCTTGCCGCACATGCTTGGCGTGGCAGCCGGCTTCGCTGTCTTGTTGCTTGCCACCGGATGGGGCCTGACCGCGCTCTTCGCCAAGATGCCCTGGATCCATGGCGTCATGAAGTGGCTAGGCGTCGCTTACTTTCTTTACTTGGCCTGGCGGCTGGCCACCGCGCCGATCATCACGATGCACGTCTCCAGCCTGGTGGGCCGGCACCCCCCTGCCTGGCGCTTCGGAGACGGATTTGCGTTCCAGTTCATCAATCCGAAAGGCTGGCTGATGGCAGCAGGCGCATTCAGCAGCTATCTACCCACCGGAAATCCTGCGCTGACGACAGCTGCCGCGCTGGGGTTCGCGCTCATTGCCATGCCATGCTTTGCGCTCTGGGTCTCCTTCGGCAGCGGGCTGCGGCAGTTTCTGGAGCGGGGACAGCGCCGGCGCGTCTTTAATGTTGCGATGGCAGGCGTACTGCTTGCCTCGCTGGCTCCGCTGCTACTGCTGCCGGATTGAACAGGCTCTCCGCGCACAACTATGTTTAATGTTTAGCGCCGATCAATTTCCGCAGAAATCATGGCGAGAATGCGCGTCTACCCGCCTAGCCCTGCGCCTGCGCGAGCGCTAAGCTGGCGAGAAATTCCCTCTGAAACACCGGCACGTGCCGGCTGAACGTCTGTTGACTCCCCCATGTCTTTCCGTGATTTTGTGCATGAAGCGGGCCAAGCCGCCCGTGTGAATCTGGTGCCCGGCCTGATCCTGCAAGCGGTCGCCATAAGTTTGCTGGCAGCATATTACCTGATCCCTGCGGTGCGCCCGGGGTTCGACTGGTTTGCCCACTTGAAGCAGGATTGGGGCTACGGCTACTCCGCGCTGGCCACCGCCATCAGCGGGGGCATCGTGCCCTTTCTCTATCTTTGGCTGCGCGGCAGCATCAAGCACGGGGTAGGCAAGGCGCTTCTGTTCTACATTGTGTTCTGGGCGCTCATGGGCATGCAGGTCGATGTCCTGTACCGGTTTCAGGGCGAACTGTTTGGCCAGGGCAACGAGCTTGCCGTTCTGATCCCGAAAGTGCTGGTCGACCAAGGCTTGTTTACCCCGCTATGGTCGATCCCTCTCACCACACTCTGCTATCTCTGGAAGAACCTCGATTTCAACTTTGCCGCCCTGCGCGGCAAGATTGATCGCAAGCTCTTTCTTCATGACATCCCGGGCATGATCGTCCCGGCCTGGATGGTCTGGCTGCCGGCGGTAACGGTCATCTACTGTCTGCCAGGCAGCCTTCAGATTCCGATGTTCAATCTGGTGCTGTGCTTCTGGTCACTGCTGGCCGAAGTCGTGAACGCGCGGCAGAACCGCAAGCAGGCGTCACACGCTGACAGGTGAACGCCGCCAGCGCGCTCACCGTAACGTCTCAGGTGTGGCCACTCAAAGGCCACCCTCGCCGTGCCAGGCATCCGTGAATTCACCCGCCGCGACGCTCAGCACCTCCGGCCGCGCCTCCAGCCAGGCCAGAACGGCTGCGCGATCCGCATCCGTGGGCGAGCCCCGGTTGGCCGCAAAGATCAACCCGTCCGTAGCCGCCAGCGGAAATCGGCCACCCAAGCCCGCCACGGCCAGGCCGCGGGCTTCAATAAACAGGATCAACGGATCCCAAACCTGATAGTAAGCCCCGGCCTCCAGCGGCGTGCGAAACTGTACACGCAGCTCGAACAGCAGTTCCTGGAATTCCCCCAGGTAGAGTTTCTTGCGTTGGCGCGTATTCAAACGACGTACCCGATTGCGTGACACTTTAGTGGTCTCCATCGCACAGCCCCTCCAAGAGCTTGATAAGAGCTTGCCCCGACGAGGCTTGCCCGCCGCGGATTCTACAGCTTCACCGCACTGAACCTGTCAGGGATCGTGATAACGCGTCAATCCCCGTTTTCGTCACGCGATTCCCCCGTGGACTCAACCAGACGCTTGAACTTGGACAAGGCAGACGCCACGGCCTGGTCAATGTTGTAGTACATGTAATCGGCCAGACGCCCCGCGAAAATGACGTCCGGACATGTATTCCTCGCCTCCGCGCAATACTGTGCGTAGTGCTGCCGGTTGGATTCCGTTGGAATGGGGTAATAGGGAATCGTCTCACCCGGAACATGTGCCTGAGGGTACTCGTAAAGCAGCGTGGAGTGGTTCTCGACCTGCCCGGTCAAATGGGCCATCTCGGTGATACGCGTGTAGTCGTGTTCATTCGGGAAGTTGACGGTGCCCACGGATTGAACACGCGCCTGCGCCACCGTCGTGGCCTCGAACCGCAGGCTCCGGTAGGGTAAGGCCCCGTGCTTGCAGGCGAAGTACTCGTCAATCGGTCCCGTATAGACAATGCGATTCGCATCAATCTGATCGCTCAGCGCGTGCCAGGAGCAGCCCAGACGCAGCGTGATCCCGGGCTGCGCCAGCATTCTGCGCATCATCTCGGTATAGCCGTCCAGGGGCAGGCCCTGATACGTATCCTGAAAGCAACGGTCGTCGCGCGAAATCACGATCGGCACACGCGCCGTCACAGAGGGCGCCAGTTCCTCTGGGCGGAGTTGCCACTGCTTCCACGTGTAGTTCTCGAACACTCGCTGGTAAACGTATTCGGCAAGCGCGCGAACGTCTTCATCGGCTGCGTCACGCATTTTCAGGACTGGCACCCGTGCACCGAACCCGTAAAGCGCAATCAGCTTGCCAACGAGCCGGGTGCCACGATCGCCCGGAAACAGTTGCTCGACAGAATTGAGATTGATGGGTAGCGGCACGAGCTTGCCATCAACGGCGGCGAGAATATGGTGCGTGTACGGGCGCCAGGAGGTGAACTGCGAGAGGTAATCCCAGACTTCCGTGCTATTCGTGTGAAAGATGTGAGGGCCATACTTGTGTTCGAGAATGCCGAATTCGTTCACTTCGTCGTACAGGTTGCCGCCGATGTGGGGGCGTTGCTCGATGAGTAGCACCGATTCGCGGCGTTGCGACGCAATGCGTTCGGCGAAGCATGTTCCGGTAATGCCCGCGCCGACCACTACCCAATCGTATTTCTCTCTGATCATGGCTTTGCACCCTCTTTCTCAGCTCTCTGCGCATAGAGCCAGCCCTGCCCGGGGTCTGCACGGTTGGGTTGTGACACCACGCGAAAGCCTGCCCGCTCCAGGCGGGTGCGCAAGTCGTGATGAGAGTGAGGCAACCCCGTCTCATGGTATTCCATACAGATTCTGTCGATGCGCTGAAGTGTTGCATCGGAAGCTGTAAGCAGGATCGCGTACTCGCCTCCCTCACAATCCATCTTCAAGTAGTCGCAGTGCGCAATGTTCTCCCGTTCGAACAAGCCCTCAAGGCTCACCATGGGCACAGTCACTGCAGGCGTATTCCTGCCCGAAACAGCCGTACTGTTCATCACGGCGCCCCGCGAGGCCAGGTTGAGCATCGCCACGCCCGGATAGGTCGGCTAATCGGAGTCGTTGCAGCTGCACATCACGACGCACCCACCCGTGACCCCCGTGGCTCAGGGCTCGCCCAGCTCCCGCAGCAGGCGCATGCCCAGCAACGTGTAGCGCGTTTCCGGCGTATTCCAGTTCCGGAACCCCGCCCGTGCGTAGAAGGGCCAGGTGTGCCAGGAGCCCCCGCGGCGCACACGCACCGTGCCGCTGGCGGGGCCTTGTGGATCCTCAAGCGGCGAATTCGCGTAGTAGTCGTCGGCATGCCAGTCCGCCACCCACTCCCAGGCATTGCCATGCATATCGTAGAGGCCGAAGGCATTGGGGGCAAAGCTGGCCACCGGCGCCGTAAAGGGGTAACCATCATGACTCTTCAGCGCAAACGCCTGCCACTTCCGCCAGTTGACAGCCGCATCTGCGTCAAACACGTTGGCAAGCCTGGCGAGGGATTCCGGCGCATCGCCACTCGCAAAGCGGCTGCGGCTACCCGCGCGGCAGGCATACTCCCACTCGGCCTCCGTCGGCAGGCGATAGCGAACACCCTCGGTCTTGCTCAGCCACGCTGCCAGGGCCAGCGCATCGGCATAGGTGATGTTGACCACCGGGTGCTCGTCGGTTTGCGGAAACCCGGGGTTGCGCCAGGAATACTTCGGGTTGCGGCCTTCAAAGGCATCACCCCGCTCGGTGGTCGCCGGGTCGTAATCGGGGTTGTAGCCATACGCACCGGTGCCATCCCGATCGGATTCCGCCACATAGCCCGATGCCTCGATGAAGCGGCGGAACTGGCCAACGGTGACCTCCGTCTTGCCAAGGTAGAAGGGGTGCGTAATGCGAACGCGGTGCACCGGGGCTTCGTCATCCAGCTTGAGGAAGCGCGAACGCTCGTATTGCGGAAAGTCTGCCGCCAGCGCGTCGGGTGACTCATCACTCCCCATCATGAACTCACCCGCCGGCACCCAGACAAACGGCATACCCAGGCGATTAACCAGGGCAGCGGGATCGGCCGCCTGCACACCTGATGCCCCGAACAGAACCCCACACAGCAGTATGAACACTCGCAACACTGGCTTCCCTTTCATCTGACTCGCATGCACACGGCACTCACACGTTTCCGCCGGACAAGGCTAACAGAATCACCGCCCTCCCCGCGTCGCATTGCCCACTGGAGTCGTCACGGTCCCTGTCGAATCGTGGCCCAGTCCAGCCCGAAGCGGGCGAAATACTTGCGCAAGCGATCGGCATCGTTGGCAGTTTTCTTCTCCTGCCGGGAGACGGCGAACAACAAACGCCCGGCTTCCGACAGGCTGCTGGCTTGCGCGCAGACTGCGAGTACGGCGTTGAGCTGGAGGCGGTCGAAGCGGTCCAGCGCATCGGCCTGCGCCCCCAGTGCGCGCGCCGCTGCATCGGTCTCCGACCCGTGTCCCCAGCTTTGCTTGAGCCGGGCGATCTCCTCATCGACCAGCGCTTCGGTGATGCGTCCGGCATCGGCGAGTGTCGCCATCCGGGTGAGCGACGCGCCGAGCTCGCGGAAATTGCCTCGCCAGTGCGCGTCGGCCGAGCCGGCAAAGGCCAGGTATCGGCGGCGGGCTTCCACGTTGAAGCGCACCTGCTGGCCGTGTTCGTGGGCAAAACGCTCCAGCTCGAATGCCAGGTTCGGCTCGATGTCTTCACGGCGCTGGGCCAGGCCGGGCAGCTCGAAGCTCCACAGATTGATCCGCGCATACAGGTCCTCGCGGAAGTGCCCCTCCGCAACCCACTGGCGCAGATCACGGTGCGTACCGGCAATCAGCTGGAAATCGCTGGCGGCTTCCTTATCGCTGCCAAATGGAAAGAAGCGCTTCTCCTCGATGGCCTTGAGCAGCATCGCCTGTTCGTCCAGCCCCAGTTCGCCGATCTCGTCCAAGGAACAGCAGGCCACCATCGGCACCGCGCAGGAGACCGGGGCGTTCGCTCTGCGCCCCCGTGAACGCGCCCTTCACATGGCCGAACAGCGCCGACATCGCCGAATCGCCCCGCAGCGTAGCGCAATTGACCTCGACAAAACGCCCGCCAAGCTGTTGGCGCTGCCGCTTGAGCTCGTACACGCGCCGGGCGAGAAAGGACTTGCCGGCACCGGTCGGGCCGACGAAGAGCATCGGCGCCCGCGAGCGCCCGGCCACCTTCTCGATCTGCTCGATCATCCCGTTGAACGCTAGGTTACGCGTGGCGATGCCGGACTTCAGGAAGCTCACCGTATCGTCATGCTCGCGCTGGAAGCGCTGGGCGATCCGGTCATAGCGCGAAAGATCCAGATCGATGATCGCGTAGCTGCCCACCGTGTTGGCAATCTCCTTCTTGCGTGGTGGCGAAGTCTGGATCAGGCGCGCCGGCAAGTAGCGCGCCTCCGCCAGCAAGAACCAGCAGATCTACGCCACGTGCGTACCCGTGGTGATGTGGATCAGGTAGTCCTCGTTCTCGATGTCGAAGGGATAGGCCCGTGCGAAATCGTGCAGCAGCGTATAGACCTCCTCGAAATCCCAGGGGTCGCGCAGGCTGATCTCCACGCTCCGCACCTCCGTTTCGGGAGAAACCGCTGCGATATCACTGCGGATGCGCTCGGCCAGGCCCGCACTGCGCGCGTCATGCAGCAGCTCCAGGCGATGCACGAGCAGATCTTGCTGCTGGCAAAGGCCCACCGTGGGCCGCCATTTCTCCCAGCGCTGGCGCCCTTGCCGGCAAAGTCCAGCTGGGTACCGAGGAAGCCGATCGCGACGGTTTTCTTCATGGCCTAGATAAATTGATAAATAACAGGATTGCAGTCTAGCAAATTCACACCGCGGTGATGGTGTCGGCCTGCACGCCAGAAAATAATCTTCAATCCATACAGTCACTTGGCGAGATTATCGATAGGCGCGTCACGCCTGGCACGCTCCTCGCAATACAGGCCGTGTTGCAAATCGACGCAATCGCCCACGAGCCGGGGTTAGATACCCCGCTGGTGCCGGAGAGCCGGATCTGATCTGTTGCTCGCCGGTATGCCGCCGCGAAGGTCTGTGACAAATGGATGATCTTGTCGGTAGCGCGCCGGGTTCGATTCCCGGGTCATCCCCAACTGGATAGCTCAGCTTGGTAGAGCAGTCGGTCAATAACCGATCGGTCGCGGGTTCGACTCCCGCTCCAAACCCTCTGAAAAAGGGCTTTTTGAATGCAGTACCCGCCGGTTGCGGTGCGCGTGAGCCACCGTCACCGATCCGATCCGGTCATCTGTCCGCATCGGTGGCAAGCTGGATGGCATCTCATCCGGGCTTCGTGGCGCAGGGGTTTCATCGCCTGCCATACCAACCCGAATGTCGTGTGATCTGTCTCCCCGCCCTTGTCGCCAGCCTGACCCCTCGGATCGGTGCTGACCGGCATGACAACAAGGAAGAAGAAAATGCTGAAACGCTTTGTCGTAAAGAAGAATGAACGCGGCGTCCTGTTGCGCGACGGTGACTTCGAGCGTCTGCTCAGCGCCGGCCGCCACTACGTATTCGATCCCTTCGGCAACTTTGCCATGAAGACCTGGCAGATCGATACCGCGCTGAACGAGTTGGCGCTCGTCGATATGCTCGAAGAAACCGAGCCGGGTGCCAAAGCGGCCTGCTTTGAATGCATGGAGCTGGGTGAAGATGAAGCCGGGCTCCGCTATGAGAATGATGTGCTGGTGGAAGTCCTGCCGCCGGGCGCACGACGCGTGTTCTGGAAGGGCTTCATCCGGCATCGCCTGGAGAAGCTGGATCTGCGTGCCGGCTATACGCTGAGCGCCGCGCTGACGGCGCGCCTGCTGCAGCCGGCCCTGCGCGGCCGCGCCGTGGCGGGCCTCGGCGGCGTGCTGATGGCACAGGTGCCGGCTTACCACCTTGGCGTGTTGCGGGTCGACGGTAAGATCGAGCGGCTGCTGAGCCCGGGCTGCGAAGCCTTCTGGCGCTTCAACCGTGAGGTGCAGGTCGAGCTGATCGATACCCGTCTGCAGAACATGGAAGTCAGCGGTCAGGACATCCTCACCCGCGACAAGGTGAGCCTGCGACTCAACCTGGCGGCCACCTGGCGTTATACCGATGTGCTGCTGGCCTGCGAGAAGCTCGCCAAGCCTGCCGAGCACCTGTATCGCGAGCTGCAGTTCGGCCTGCGCGAAGCCGTGTGGGTACCCGCACGCTGGATGAGCTGCTGGAAAACAAGCAGATCATCGACGAGGTGGTGTCCGCCCATGTCAAGCGCAAGCTGGAGGGCTTCGGCCTCGATCTGGCCAGCGTCGGCGTGAAGGACATCGTGCTGCCGGGCGACATGAAAACCATCCTCGCCAAGGTGGTGGAGGCCGAGAAAGCGGCGCAAGCCAACGTCATCCGGCGTCGTGAAGAGACCGCGGCCACGCGCTCGCTGCTCAACACCGCCCGGGTGATGGAAGACAACCAGACCGCCCTGCGGCTCAAGGAGCTGGAAACCCTGGAGCGGGTGGCCGAACGCATCGACCGGATCTCCGTCTTTGGCGGGCTCGATCAGGTGCTCAATGGTCTGGTCAGCATCAAAGCGCATTGAATCGCCCTCTCCCGCCCTGCGGGAGAGGGCGATGCGAAGTATCGGGAGAAGCAATCATGAAAAGCGGAAAACAGCGTAAGGCAGAGATCAAGGCGGCACGACTCAAGCGCAGTGCGCGGCTTCAGGGCTTGCCTGAGCGTCTACCGGCGTATCTGTCAGCCGATGTCGTGGCCTGCAACCCGGCACAATTGGCGCCCAGCAACAGTTACGGAGCGCCTGAATTCGTGCATCGCGGCTACTACGTCGATACCGCCTTCTGCTGCAAGGAATGTGGGGCTGAAGGGATCTGGACGGCGGCCCGGCAGAAATGGTGGTACGAAGTCGCCAAAGGCAATGTTGAGAGCCGCGCGGTACGATGCAAGGCATGCCGCGCACATGAACGCGCACGAAAAACAATTGCGCGCCAGATTCATCAGGCAGGGCTGCTTGCGAAGCATGCGCGTGCCCAGCAGTAAAGGAAGACTGAAATGAGTTATCAACTGCTCGAAGTACAGAACGGAAAACCCATCAAGATGTGGACGCAGGGTGTACCCGTCGAGGATGACGCCCGCAAGCAATTGATGGATACGGCGAAGATGCCCTTCATCTACAAGCATCTGGCCGTGATGCCGGACGTGCACCTCGGAAAAGGCTCCACCATCGGCAGCGTGATCCCCACGCAAGGTGCGATCATCCCCGCCGCTGTCGGGGTCGATATTGGCTGTGGAATGATGGCCGCCTGCACCACGCTGGTGGCGAGCGATCTGCCGGACAACCTGTACGCCTTGCGCTGCGCGATCGAAGCGGCCGTGCCGCACGGCCGTACCAGCACCCGTGCCGGGCGCGATAAAGGCGCCTGGGAAAACCCGCCGGAAACGGTGGACGCGATGTGGGCAGAACTGCTGGCAGGCTTCAAGCGCATTGTCGACAAACATCCGCGCCTGAAGAACACCAACAACCACAAGCATCTGGGAACCCTGGGAACCGGAAACCACTTCATCGAGGTCTGCCTGGATGAGGCCGATCGCGTCTGGTTCATGCTGCACTCCGGTTCGCGCGGGGTGGGGAATGCCATCGGCACCCACTTCATCGAATTAGCGCAACAGGACATGCAGCAGCACATCGCCAACCTGCCGCACCGCGATCTCGCCTACCTGAAGGAAGGCAGCCAGCATTTCGATGACTACGTCGAGGCCGTGGGTTGGGCGCAAGACTTCGCCCGACGCAACCGCGTGGTGATGATGCAGAACGTGATTGCGGCGGCGCGCTCGGTAATCGCCAAGCCCTTCGAGGCCAGCGTGGAAGCCTGAACTGCCACCATAACTACGTGCAACGCGAAACCCACTTCGGCGCGGAAGTCTTCGTGACGCGAAAGGGCGCGGTGTCGGCACAAAAAGGCGAGCTGGGGATCATTCCCGGATCCATGGGTGCCAAGAGCTTCATCGTGCGCGGCCTCGGCAATGAGGAAAGCTTCTGCTCCTGTAGCCACGGCGCCGGCCGCACCATGAGCCGCACCCAGGCCAAGAAACGCTTCACCGTCGCCGACCAGGAACGCGCCACTGCGCATGTAGAATGCCGAAAGGATAGTGAGGTGATCGATGAAATCCCGATGGCGTACAAGGACATCGACGCCGTGATGCACGCCCAGCGCGAGCTGGTGGAAGTCGTGCATACCTTGCGGCAGGTAGTGTGTGAAGGGGTGAAAATCTGCCCGGAGAGCCGCTCTGGTATTGGCTCTCCGGGCAGTGCCGCAGTGCGACAAATTGCCCCGCAGGGACAGCATTTGCGTCGAAGTGGATGCACCTGTTACACAAGAACCAGACAATGAGTGAGTGACATGAATACTAAACCCGCGCTTCTGAGTGCCCATCCCATCGACGACGCGATCCGCACGCGCGTGCTGCAAGCGCTCGACCAGATCGAGTCCGAGCATGATGTGAAGGTGCTGTTTGCCTGCGAATCCGGCAGCCGTGGCTGGGGCTTCGCTTCACCGGACAGCGACTACGACGTTCGCTTCGTCTACGTGAATCGCTTGCCTTGGTATCTGACCGTGGAGCGCAGCGCGATGTGATCGAACTGCCTATCAGCGACGAGCTGGATGTGTGTGGCTGGGATGTGCGCAAGGCACTGCAGCTGCTGAGGAAGTCCAATCCGACCTTGCTGGAGTGGCTGGACTCGCCGGTGGTGTATCGCGAAGACGCTCAGCAGGCAGCGCGCATGCGTGCGCTGGCGCCCCAGTTCTTCTCCGCACTGCGCGGGCGCTATCACTACCTGGCGATGGCGAAGAAGAACTTCCGGGGCTATCTGCAAGGCGAATCGGTGCGACTGAAGAAGTACCTCTACGTACTGCGTCCGCTGCTGGCCGTGCGCTGGATCGACGCCGGGCTCGGCATGCCGCCAATGCGTTTTGCCGATCTCGCCACTGGCGTACTGGAAGACCATGTGCTGATCGACGAGATCAACCGCCTGCTGGCGATCAAGATGCGTGCTGGCGAAGCCGAGTGCAGCCCGCGCTGGCCGGCGATTAACGCCTTCATCGAGGCGGAGCTGGAGAGCGCGGAACGCAACCCGGATTACAAGCGGCCGCAGGGCGAGGCTCACGAGTTGGACCGGTTTCTGATGGTGAGGTGGGTGATGGCACAGGGAGCACGGTAATGACAAGCGTGCTTTTCCTCTGCAGCCAGAACAAGCTGCGTAGCCCCACGGCTGAGCAGGTGTTTGCCGGATACCCCGGCATTGCCTGCACGTCGGCTGGCCTTAACCACGATGCCGAGAATCCGCTGACGCCCGAGCAGCTGGCCTGGGCGGAGCTGATCTTCGTGATGGAGAAGGCGCAGCGCAGCCGGCTGAGGGAGCGATTCGGGGAACACTTGCACGGCCAGCGCGTAGTCTGCCTCAATATTCCGGATAACTACCGCTTCATGCAGCCCGAGCTGGTGGCGCTGCTGGAGAAGAAGGTGACGCCGCATCTGCCGGCCTGAGTGGCGGATCGGCGAACGCTGTATCAGCGTAGAAACATGGCCCGGAGAGCCGCTCTGCGCTTGGCTTTGCGGGCAGAACCGTAGGGCGTCAATCGCCCCGCAGGGGCATTGCGCCGAATGTGCTTCCGATCACAAACATCCGGCGCAATGCGCTTCGCTTAATGCCCTACGCATCTGACTCACTGGCAGGGTGTCGCAGAAAGTGGCCGGATAGTCCCTGAAACACTGCCGGAGAGCCGCTCTGGTTGGCTCTCCGGCAGCTCAAACGAATTCTTGCAATGAAATGATTGAACTGGATGGTTCGCAGGGCGGTGGTGGGCGGATTCTCGCACGGCGCTGAGCCTGTCGATGATCACCGGCACGCCGTTTCGCATCGAGCGCATTCGCGCCGGGCGGGCGAAGCCGGGTTTGCTGCGCCAGCATCTGACGGCGGTGAACGCCGCGGCCACGATCTGCGGCGCGGAAGTGAGCGGGGCCGAGCTGGGCGCGCGGCAGCTGGTCTTTCGCCCGGGCGCGATCCGCGCGGGGGATTACCGCTTTGCGATCGGCTCGGCCGGCAGCGCGACACTGGTGCTGCAGACGGTGCTGCCGGCCTTGTGGCACGCAGCCGGCCCAAGCACGGTGGCGGTGAGCGGCGGCACGCACAATTCGGCGGCACCGCCGGCGGATTTTCTGCAGGCCGTGTGGTTGCCGCTCATGGCGCGGATGGGGGCGGCGATGCGCCTGGATCTGCTGCGCCACGGTTTCTATCCGGCTGGCGGCGGTGAGCTGGTCGCGCAGGTGGCGCCGTGCCCGGCGCTGCGCCCGCTGTGGCTGGCGGATCGCGGCGCGCTACAGCAGGCCTCTGCCCAGGCGGTGTTTGCGGGCTTGCCGGCAGAGATCGCCAAGCGCGAGCTGGCGGTGCTGGAGGCCAGCCTTGCGGCCCAGTTGGGCGGGCTGGAGACCGAGCTGCTTGGCCTGCCGGCGCGCGAGGGGCCGGGCAATTTGGTGATGGTGCGGCTCGCCTATGCGGGGCTGACTGGGCTGTTCTCGCGTTTGGCGAGAAGGGTGTAACCGCCGAGCTGGTGGCGAAGCCGGCTTGCGCAGGGCGTGTTGGCGCATCAGGCGAGCGGGGGGCGACGGTGGGCGAGTCCAGCCGACCAGTTGCTGCTGCCGATTGCGCTGGCGGGCGGCGGCGGATTTTCGGTGGCGGCGCTATCCTCGCACCTCCACACCAATATCGCCGTGATCGAACGCTTTCTGCCGCTGCGCTTTGCGGGTGCGGGCAGAACGCGATCTGGCGGGTCGAATTGAACGCAGGGGACAGGCAATGAGCGAAGCAGGGGAGACGGATCTGTATGGCGCGCTGGGCGGCGAGGCCGCGCTGCGCCAGCTGGTGGCGCGCTTCTACGCACTGATGGACGAGCTGCCCGAGGCTTACGTGATCCGCAAGCTGCACCAGGACGACCGGCAGGCGCGCGAGAAGCTCTTCGAATACTTAAGCGGCTCGACTCGCGGGCCGCCGCCGCACGAAACAAGTACGGCCATCCGCGGATGCGGGCACGCCACATGCCGTTTGCGATCGGCGTGGCCGAGCGCGATGCCTGGCTGATGTGCATGGCGCAGGCGTTTGACGAGACCCTGCCGCCCGGCCCGGCGCGGGACGCCTTCTGGGAGCGGGTGGTCGCGCTGGCAGACTGGATGCGCAACCGCGAGGGCTGAAGACGGCAGCCGTGGCCGAGGGTCTGGGCTAAAATGGCGACTCCCCGCCAACCGCCCCGCCCCATCACGAAAACCAAGGGTTTCACGACTTCCATCCTGCATAGCGACCGCTTCCGGCGGCGTCGAGCATGGCTCGCGCTGCACAAGCCGGTGCACAACTCCATCACCTTTGCCCATGCCAGCGCGGCGGACATCGCCGCCGTGTTTCCGGGGCAAGCAGCCGGGCTTCAGCTACGGCCGCGGTGAATCCGACCACGATCGCGCTGGAGAAGAACTCAGCCTGATGGAAGACGGGCTGGCCACGCTGCTTTGCCACCGGCATGGCGGCGATCAGCTCCACCAACCTCGCCTGCTCAGGGCGGGCACCATCTGTGTCGAGGCGCCTGTTCGGCAATACCAACAGCGTTTTCAACACGCTGAAGAACCTGGTATTGAAGTCACGTTTGTCACGTGACAAGTCGCCAATGCTTGAGCGCCGCGCTGCAGCGCACAAAATACCCGTGCGGTGTTTGTCGTACGGTGGCAACCCCTGCACCCAGATCGCCGATCGCCCGTGGCATCGGCACGCTGTACGCCGAGCGCGGCCTGGGCTCACGGTGGTGGATAACACAATGACATCACCCTGGAGCTTCCGCCCAAGACCGTGGCGCGGGCTGGTGATCAACTCGCTCTCCAGCACATCGGCGGCCACGGCAACGCCCCCAAGGTGGCTCGGTCACCGAGACCGGGCGTCTCCCGACTGGACGCGCGCTTCCCGAACCTGATCGGAGCCTACAAGACCGGGCCGGACAGCAACTGGGGCCTCACCCAGATCAAGAAGAAGGCCTGCGCGACATGGGCGCCACGCCCGCGCGGAGTCCGCCCCACCACATCGCCATCGCGCCGAAACCCTGCCGCTGCGCAGAGGCCCGCAGCGCCGAAAAAATGCTCGCGCGGCTCGCCGCCCGGTTCCTGCTTCTGCCGCCCACCGGCCATCGCCAAGGTCTTCCACCCCTGGCTGGCGAGCCACCCGCGCATGGTCGCGCCAAGGTGCTGTTCCGCCATTTCGGCTCGCTGATGGCGACCGAGCTCAAGCCTGAGAACGACGATAACTAAATTCCTCGACGCACTGGAACTGGTGATCCTCGCCAGCAACCTCGGCGACAACCGCACGCTCGCGATCCCCGTCGCCCACACGATCTACGCCGAAATGGGCCCGGTGCGCGCGCCGAGATGGGCATCGCCGACGGCACCGTGCGCCTCTCGATCGGCATCGAAGACGGCGACGACCTGTTCATGCGCGGATCGAACAGGCGCTGGAAGGCGGCTGAGGCCGGACGAAAGCGAATCGACCTGCCTGCAGAGCCGCGCGGGTATTGGCTTTGCGGGCA
>JADKDZ010000015.1 GCA_016718265.1 Uliginosibacterium sp.
GACAACGGACAATATTGGAGAGGGGATAAGACGTGGGCCACGTTTCCTAGTGTTCAGGTGCCTGTCCAATACAATGAGGAAGGAAGCCAAGTAGCTGCAGCTGGCTCTACTAGCATTATCAACTTCACCGGAGCTGGTGTAGATACATCTTTTGCAGGGAACACATTGACAGTGAATGTTCCAAACTCTGGTGGAGGGGGCTGGGCTGCTGTAGACGCCACGAATACAGTGAAAGGAATCCTTAAGCTTACCAACGATCTAGGCGGGACAGCCGATCTTCCTGTTGTTGCTAAAATCAACGGCGTTGCTGTCAGTGGAACGTGTGCCAGCGGGAATGTTATTACAGGGGACAGTGCTTCTACAGCTTCGTGGAAGACATTGGCTTCTGCCGGGATATTATCCACGACAGGCAACTTGGCAGGGATAACTGACGCAGCGTTAGCGAGAACAAATCTAGGTCTAACTTCAAACTCCCAAGGTGATGTTAGCTTAACACTGTCCGCATCTTTAACTCTTGTGCTGGATGGCACTACTGACAACGGCCCAATCATCAACACAATGCTTGCAGGCGGATGGGACACTGTAGAAATCCCAGATAGCGTAGCAGGGTGCAAGATTGCCACGCAGGTCATTTTGACGACAGGGAAAGCGCTGAGAGGGGTTCCTGGCAGGTCTCGCGTGCTCAACCACTGCGACTCAGTGCCAATGGTCGTTTTCAGAGGCAGCGACACAGCAGTAAGCGATCTAAACATCGAGTGCAGTTTGTCGAACACATCAGACGTATTCCGGCTAGACACGGCGACGATAGGCATGGAGAGGGTAACCATCTCAAACGTGGCTACGTGGTCAGCCTATGGCGGCGTGAGCGACAGTGGGGGTGCGAACTATGCCGTAAATTTCACGACTGATCGGGTGCATTTCAGGACGCATCGAGGACCCGGAGTTGTTCTTGCGAAGGCATACGCATTCACGGAGCTAAACAATACTCTGGTAGATCGTATCGGTACAGCCACTGCAGCAAATCACGCAGGATTTTCTTTCAGTGGGTTTCAGGGGATAAGCCTTGATAACTGCGAAGTCACTGGGACCAAGGCAATAGTTAGCGGAACCAACAGCTCTCAGACTGGGTTTGTGTTTTCAAACGGGCAAGTCGTGTTTGCAAACAAATGCTTTGCGGATACCTGCGGAGGTGTCGGGCTGTCGTTCAATACCGTCGATTATGTGCGCCCAACAAATTGCACAGCTAGCCTTTGCGACGGCATCGGTATGTCGTTCAGCACCTGCAACCATGTGGAAGCGACGAACCTTACTGTCGGTGGCCGCAATGGGACTGGCGCAGGAAACTTCACCGCGTCTATTGATGGAGTGGCGTTCGCCACCTGCGGCAAAGTAGCTGTATCAACCATCGCTGCACGAAACTGCACAGGCAGTGGCATCGCAAAATCTGGCACGTCTCAGGTATTCGCGGTTACGGCATACGTGCTGACAAACAACACCGTACGAGGAATCGTGGATTCGTCCTCTGGCGCAGCAGTTTTCAGCGGCGGGGTCTGCTCCGGGAACACTGCCGGAAACGTCTCGCTAGCGTCAGCGCTGCAAGCGATCTATGCAACGCAGGTTAATTCTGGTGGGTTCCTAAACGCGCAAGCTGGCCCGTTCACAGGATAGACTAGCCAAGCAAAGAAGCCCCTCCTTAACGGAGGGGCTTCTCTTTATGCTTCAGATTCTTTCTTCACACGAGGCTTGCTTACACGTTTTGCCGGTTTCTTTGCCGGAGGCGAAGCCTCTTCTTTCTTGGCTTCCGTCTCAAACATACGCTTCATCATTTCCACATACACTTTAGGTGTTCGTGCTTCATATTCCACACCAAGGGAATCTAACAGCTCCACTGTGCGATTGGCGTATTCCATTTTGCGATTAAAGCGCTCTACGAATTCCTCTGCTGTCAGCAACAACTCCTTCTTGTTGAGAATGATGTCATCAATCTCTGCAGGGGATAGCACACCAATCGCATTCAACTCAAGCACTTCACGCATACGCTTGTTAGCAAACTCAAAATACTCCTGCATGTCTTGCATAGGGCCGTAGCTCCCGCCAGATGCTGTGTGGAACAAGATCATGCTGCCCGGAGAGATGCTTGGCATGGAGTTGGCATTACACAGGATCAGCGCTGCCGCGCTGGCAATCGTTCCTGTTGCAATGATGTCTACAGGGGCTTGGCATTGGCGCATTGCGTGGATGAGGGTGAGGGCACTATCTACACAACCTCCATAACTGCAAACATGGAGCGTAACCTCGTCATCTTCGTTAGCTTCGTACAGGGCTTGTAGATGGAAGCGGAAATCCTGGGGGCTCTCAATAGTGTTATCAAGGAACAGACGGTAGTGCTTATAGTGGGCTGCAGTGACCACGCATGGAAATTCACTGTCCACAAACCCCATTGTGTCTGACATAACTGTTTTATTTTTACGTTGCATGTTTTTCCTTTCCTTGTTGTTAATCTTCGTGCATGGGGAGTTGCTCGCTTATAAAAGTAGCCTGAATGCTTGGTCAGGGCCCTATCGCACAGAGAGGGCTTGCTTCTCTAATAGAAGGCACAGATTCCTCAAACACAAGTTCCACTACGCCCTTTTATTTAGTAAGAAACTCGTTCATGTCGTCAGTGTCAAGAAAATCAGGACGTTCTTTTTTAACACGATCGATCATGGCTAACGTCTTAGCAAGACCGGTGGTATCTTTGATGTCCACTTGCCGCTGATCCCCTGTAAAACAAATCTGTGCATTCTCTCCTACGCGAGTCATCATCATTTCAAACTCGTCTTCTGTAAGACCTTGGCTCTCCTCACAGATCACCAGACAATTCTCAAAACTTGTGCCACGCATATACTCCACAGCACACATCTCTATCACACCCTTCTCGATGCAATACTGAACGTAAGACTTGCCAAGAAACTTCTCCAAGTGCGTAAGAGTTTGTGCCAACAAAGGGGCCAACTTGTCTGCCAGCCCGCCCTTCAGCATACCAATTGACTTCCCACAATGCACGTTTGGCCTGACAAGAAAAATCTTCTCAATACGCTTATTACGAAGAAGCTCCGAGGCATAGTATGCCGCAATCATACTCTTCCCGCTTCCTGCAACGCCACACGCCCATATCAGTTTACGCCCTTCTCGTAGATATGCAAGCAATTTCTTTTGGTTTTCTCCGCGAGGCGTGATAGCCACCTTCACAGATAAAGAGGGGGTTCCTTCTACATTAAGAAACTTCTCATGCACCTCCCTTCCTGTTCCAGAGCTAACCTTCGTTGCACGTGTCTTCTTGCGGGCAGGTTTTGCAACCAACTCAGCAAGCTCTTCTTCGAAAACACTAATTGAATTCTTAGGGATTCGTGACATATCTCTCCTTTTGTTGTTACAAAATCTTATTACGTCTTAGGCTTAGGCCCGCGCTTCTTTGCAGGGGGAGTTTCAAGCCCTTCTCGTGCTGATCCTTCCCGTAGAGCCTGTCTTCTCCAGCAACGCTTGGTCTTCCTCGGAGAGCTTAGGAGGACGACGCTCAAAGGAGAACAACGTGCAGCACATCAATGGCCCGTGCATGAACGGCAATTCATTCCGCCAGTTGCCACAGTAGTAGTAGCCACGGGCGAAGCTGTGCATCAAGGCATGTGTGAAACGCACGATGTCAGGCTCTGCAATCAGGATGCAGTCTTTCACCCACCACTCACGCAATACATTCTTAGCTTGGTCACTATCACACAGCTTAGCACGAACATCTCGTCCAAGCCACGGGATGAGCATATCCTTCTGTTCCTTGAATTGAATCTCAGAGAACCCAAGAGGCTCCCTCACCCCTTTCATCATCTCCTTCTTTTCTTGGATGTCAGCCCAACGCTTACGCTCTGTAATTGTTGGTTCCTTGTTCTCTGTCTTCAGCAGCTCATCTTCTGAAATAAATTCTTCTACAGCTTCATTACGCTGCTCTTCTGTTGGCATTTCTTTAGAAATGTCTTCCATACATTCTCCTTAGCTAAACAAACTCTTCAGCTTGTGACAACCAAACGCTACACCAAACGCCAGATAGGCAATTCCAACAGAGATGGCGTAGAACACAATCGCTATTCCTGCTTGTACAGCAAACAGAATACCAGATAGCAGCGTCAGCACAAACAGAATAAGCCCCTCAAACAC
Organism: Uliginosibacterium sp.; assembly: GCA_016718265.1. Taxonomy (GTDB): domain Bacteria; phylum Pseudomonadota; class Gammaproteobacteria; order Burkholderiales; family Rhodocyclaceae; genus Uliginosibacterium. Next base: position 4,189 of record JADKDZ010000015.1, read on the forward strand.
GTTAATCACATAGTTCATAGTTTCCTCACTTCCATAACAACATTATACATCAGAACGCTTGATAAGTCAATCCTAAAGCTCTACAAAGCGTGTGAAAATCTCCATGTTAATCTTGAACACAGAATATTGCTCTTGTTCATAGAACACAGCGTAGGGGACATCTTCTTTCAGCACAACACAACCCTTCTTGTGCTGCTCTTTGTGGAAGATATACAAGGAAGCATCACTGACAACCTTATCGGCAAGGGAACATTCTTCATTGGAAATGAACAGGGATGTGTCCCCAAGGAAGGACACTAGCTTCACATCACCAATCTCAACATCTTGGAATGTGAGGGCATTTGCAGAGATGGAAAAGAGAGCAATTAGAGCAGAAATCAGAAGTTTCATTTAGGAGGGTTCCTTTCATGTGTGTGGATGGGGCAAGAAGCCATGTAATCATTGGCAATTAGCGATTTAATTAGAGGGGTGGCTATACCCCTACCTTGAAATGATTTAAATCGATTGTAGACGGGGATTATCCATTGTGCTTGAGCATTTTCTTCAGAAGTTTCTTGCGAAGACTACTTCCGAGTAGAAGATAGGCGCAATGTTTAAAATTGCTTCCAACAGGCTGTGTAGAGTAAATATAAACAGAGTCTTGTGGCGTACGCTCTTTTGACAGGGCTTCTGAACAATAGAATATTAGGTAGCCTAAGTACATCCCCTGCAATACGCCCATCTGTGGGTGTTCCTCTGTCCCCACTTCTACATGGAAGCTCTGGAATATGCAAGGATGTCCAAAGTATTCTGTGAGAACCCTGTTGAGGGCCACAATAACATTGCTATCTTTCATTTTGGTTTCTCCTTTTTGTAACTGGTACTGACATTGTAAGCTACAAGACTGTGTTTGTCAATCTATTTCAACTTTATTTCTACTGCAGTGTTGACATTGGCTGTTCTTGCGTATATAATGTGTATATCGAATGGCTCACGTTACGGGCATTGCTATCACTTAGGGGCTTTCCTTACGGAAGGCGATAGCGAACACTGGCGACAGGAACCTCAAAGGATACTACATCCAACAAGGAACTTCAGTGTCTTGGTCCTTTTATCTCCCACTACCTTCTTAGGAAACAGACTAAGATAATCTTTAAAATCCGTGGGGGATAAAGGGGGCCACTGACTCCTGATTTTCCTAAAGGATATATAATTCAAAGACTTATATAAATACTTATAGTATACCTTGTAGAGTTTACTTAGAGGGGGAGAAGAAAGAATAAAAACAATCTCTCGTACTTCGTGCCGATATGTCCTCACTATTGACTTTCCCCAATTCTCATGGTATAATAGTACATATAGACAAATACTAAGGAAGTGCTATGAAACTGCACTGCCACTGGAATCTTCCGACTTGAATGGGAAGAACGCCCTTGAACAATTTTTACACAACCCATTTAATGTCTTGAGGAAAGCCATGAACGTCAGAGAAAGATTAGCGGAGAATAGCGTAACCATCACAGGAGCAGGCATAGCCCTTGTCTCCCCCGAGATGATGGTTGCAATTGTTGGCTTATTGATTACGATAGGCGGCTTTGTATGGAGCGTCTGGCGAGATAAGCAATCGCAAGCAGATAGACGAAAACAAGACGCCGCTTCCCTGCGAGAGCTAAAACGTCACAATCAGGAAGTTGAGCGTATTGCCCTGATGGAAGCTGAAGCACGGATTAGAGGATTATCAGATGAATGAACCATCCCCCGCAACACAGAACGTGGTGATTTATACCGGCCAGAGCTGGACGTTCAAGTTTCAAATGCTTACAGGTACAGCTCCCGGAACGCCTGTTGACTTCACAGGATGTAGTGCTGAATTCTCTATCACAGATAAACAGTCTCCCACTGCAAGCGTGCTAATCACTACTAAGGGTGCTTCCCCAACAGCAACAGCTACGTTGCTTACAGATGGGTGGGTGGAAGTGAAAATCACAGAAGAGAACACATCTCTTATTGTTTGGAAGAGTGGGTTCTACACAATCAAGGTAACTTGGGCTAATGGTGATACATGGCGGGTATTTAACGGGGCTGTAACAGTTTCGTTCGGGGCTTAACATGGCGGATTACATCGTTACGCCAGTGGATGCAGGGGTATATCAAGTAACGATTCCTGCAGCACCAAACATCACAATAAACACATCAACCCAAGCTCCTCTTATCCTCAGCGTGCCAGCCTCTCAAGGTCCTGCTGGCCCGGTAGGGCAGCAAGGAGAAAAAGGGGATAGAGGAGATAGCGGCGAGGAAGGACCCGTAGGGGCTACAGGCCCAACAGGTCCAGCAGGCCCAAGCGGACCTCAAGGGGAGCAAGGTGTATCCGGGCCTCAGGGAGAACAAGGCCCTTCCGGGCCGTCCGGTTCTGCAGGACTTTCTGCTTACCAAGTCGCAGTGCTTGACGGGTTTGTTGGCACACAACAGGCATGGCTGTCGTCTTTGGTAGGCCCACAAGGCCAGCAAGGAATTAAAGGAGACACCGGAGAACAGGGGGTTGCAGGACCTCAAGGGATTCAGGGTCCTGCAGGGGCAGCTGGCCCACAAGGGCCTAAGGGGGACACCGGTGAGCAAGGTATTCAAGGGCCTAAAGGAGACGTTGGAGAACAAGGTGCTCAAGGTGTGCAGGGAATACAAGGCCCTCAGGGGCCATCAGGAAACACTCCAGTAATAACCATTGTTGGTGATCAGCTAGTCATTGACGGGATTACACAAGCTACGCACTTAACTGGCCCACAAGGGAGCAACTCCCCTCTTGGTGAGGCCCCTTCAGACGGCAAACAATACGCAAGGAAAGACGGAGCATGGGAAGAGGTTTCTGCTCAAAACCCCCAACAATTATTTGTGCAAGCTAGTGCCCCTGTTGCAGCAGCCCCTTACATATGGATACAGACAGGACTTCCCAATGATGGATTCACCTTTTGGTTTGAGGACGGACTATGACCCTGAGAAACGCGTTTGAAGAAATAGCGACAGAAGACACTGCCATAGAGCAGACGAGTCTTTTGCGTAGAATTGTAGCCTTGCTAATGTCCCCGCGAGGGTATGATAAAACATCAGCCCGTCAGAGGGTGACTGCCTCTATCGAAAATCTTCCAACATTGGCATCTGTTACAACGGTAACGACCGTTACCACATTGGGTAATATCGGACAGATTGCAGGGCGTGATGCCTCAATGTGGATTAACCCTATCAACCGTACATCGTGGGCTCTCACGTGTAGAGCGAGGATTTCGTAATGGGAAATTGTGGAGTTTACGAGATTGTGAACCTAATCAACAATAAGAGATATGTCGGAAGTTCTAAGGATTTAAAAACACGTATGGCTAATCACTTTAGCGGGAGGAGAAGTAACCCTCACATGCAGTGTGCCATGAGAAAATACGGCATAGAAAATTTTGTATTTAATGTTTTGGAATATGTGCAAGAGGAAGACCTCATAAGAGTTGAGCAATTCTATATAGACACACTAAAACCTGAGTATAATATTTGTAGCGTAGCTGGCAGCAGGCTTGGCGTTTCAATGAGTGAAGAGGCGAAAGCTAAAATAAGTAAGGCCGTTAAGGAGCGGGTTATCTCCGACGAGACACGAGAGCGGCTTAGGCAAGCAAACTTAGGCAAAAAGGCCAGCGATGAAACCAGAAAGAAGTTGAGCGAGGTACACACAGGGGTAAAGTTGTCTGAGGAACACAAGCGCAGGATAGGGGATGCGAACAGAGGTAAAAAACACTCCGACGAGAGTAAATCCAAGATGGCAGCTAACCGGTCGACATGCAAGGTTCTTTGTTTGACAAACAATACGCTCTACGAATCTGTAAAACACGCGGCAATTAGCCTCAACATAAACCTGATGAGTATATATTATGCATTCAGAAAGGCTGATAAATCCATTCATGGATACGTTTTTGAACGCATTGAAAAGTTAGAGGAGAGTAACCTTGAATTTGTTTAAAAAATGCTTGGACAGAAACGAATGGGTTCAAGTAGCCCCTGCCCCCAACGCACATGCTGCAGGGATGTGTTTATGCTCTGATGAACGTTCAGACATCTCGAGGCACCCTCTGGTGTATCAGCTTGTGTCTGCAACAGTGCTGAATCGTTTTAACATCGTAACAAAGAGCTGGAACTTTGTGCAATCCCCTGCTCTTGCTGGAACCTTTGGCGCAGGTGCAGCAATGGATTTTGTGCCATCTTTCGGCCTTGTTGGCACAATCGCAGCAGGAGCTACAACGGACAAGGTGACACTCACCACAGCCCTTCCTGCCGCAGTTGGTGTGAATATGCTTGCCAACCGTGGCGGGTCTGGGGACCATGGCTTTAAGCTGCGCATTACAGATACCACAGCAGGGAAAACAGAGGAGCGTTATATCACTGGCAATACAGGAGGAACAACCCCTGCTATCCGTGTTCACTCTCCTTTCTCCTTTACCCCGGCTACTGGGGCAAGGTACGAGATTGTAGCTGGTAGAGTGTTTATGCTCGGAGCTGGAACAACAGCTTCTAACATCTGGCGCTCTTTGGAGATTGCCAGCAACTTCCTTTCCACAGGGCTTAGCACAACAGGACTTCCGGCAACTGTTGCAACAGACTCTGCAATGCTTGTTCTTGATGAGCAATACACCCCGTACAACATGAAGCCCGGTGAGGGCATGATTAAGGGGGCTTTCCTGTATGACGCAGGGCATGTTAGCCGCTATGCGTTAGTTGCCACAGCGGCAGCAGCAAGCACGCTCACTGGACAGGCCACCCTTGGGGATGCTGTAGTAGCTGCCAACGAATACCGGAACTTCCAGCTTCGTATTGTGCAGGACACCGTAACGCCAGCAGCAGTGGGGCAGCGCAGGGTTATCGCAAGCCATACAGCAGGCCCAAGTCCTGTCTACACCCTTGGTACTGCATGGACTACTACACCTTCCTCATCAGCAAAGTACGTTATTGAGCTTCCTAATCTGATTCTTCTTAGAACAAGTGGCACAACAACGGTGTACACATACAACTACACTGATGCAACAATCAATAACGGGACAAACAGCATTGCTGCAAACTCGTGGAGCACAACCTACTTTGCAGCTGCTGGTGCAGCTAACGCCGTGGGTGGTATGTGGGCAAGTTCTTATGCAATACAGCCGGATGTTGATAGAAACTCACGACACTCCTTCCAGCACTTCTTCCGGGGATCGTCTGCCAGTATTGACGTATTTGATATAGCGGGGTCTATCACTGGTACTTGGACAAGTGCGATTGTCTACGACGGCTCTGTAGCACTCACGACAGGTTCTTGTGGAAGCCTTGCGCCAAACGATAACGAAGGGCGTATGTTCTACATCAACATATACGCATCTGGGGCATTGAACCAGATATTCAGGTACGATGTGCAGAACAGGGTTATGGCCTCATACACCCCAACAGATTTCATCCAGACAGGCACTGCTGCTACAGGAGGTAGAATGACCACCTACTGTGCAATGGATACTGATAAAAACTACGATGTTATTTTGTTGCAGAGTCATCTATCAACGTTAGCTCAGGAACTAATACCTCTTGTGTAAGATGCACCTTTATTAACATCAAATGTGCTCCTTAACACTAACAATGTTATGTTTCCTTATCCCTGACGCCACTATTGACCTATAGTCACGCTCGTGTATGATGACTATAAGAACCAAATCATCAGGAGTGAAATTTCCTATGTCATCCCCGGCTTTAACAAATGATCTTTTTGAAAGTGAAATCGAAATCTATAGGAAGTTTCTTCCCATAGTTAGCCCAGTCGAAGGAGCCAACCCCAAAACAAATACTTGGGACGTTCCTTACACAATCGGTGAACTTTCTTATTTGGTACATAGCCATTATCGATATTACGGAAAATTTCCGTCTGTGGTTCCCGGCCAACTGCTCGACCAATTCCCACCACCAAGTAAAGAGCACTATGTTTTGGATAATTTTTGCGGATCCGGGACTACTTTGGTCGAAGCAAAATTGCGAGGCATAAAATCGTTTGGTGTCGATATAAGCTGGCTTTCTTGCCTTGTTTCAAACGTAAAGTCAAATGCAGTCGATACGAAACAAGTAAATACTGAGCTCAATAGAATTTCAAAAGAGTTTCACAAAATTGCTATTAAGTACTCTGCTCCCGAAGATTCTTTTGTTGAAAAATGGTTCGAGAAAGAAACGTCTAGAGAACTAGCGGCGCTGAGAGAAATTATTTTAAATCTGCCACAATCAAGTGAAAGGGATTTTCTTCTTGTGGCTTTTATCGGAATAATCAGAAGGGTATCAAAAGCATTTGACGGAGAGGTTCGCCCTCATATAAACAAAGCCAAAAAACAACGCGGTGTTTTTGAGGCGTTCTCCAAGAAAGTTAGAGACATGTGCTCAGACCACGATCATTACATGCGATTGATTAATACAAGAACGCCGTCAAAATGCCTTTTGGGTAGCAATGTCGAATTGCCAAGTATATTAAATGATGGAAAGTGTCATCTTGTTATAAGCCACCCACCGTACCTAAATAGCTTTAACTACACGCCCGTGTATAGTTTAGAGTTTTACTGGGGGGTTCCATTTGAAGCTGAATATACAGGAGGACAAAAAAATCTTCACAAGCAAGAATTAACCGCACATCCCGCCAGTGAGAAAATAACTGATTCGTATTTTAGTCATTTGGAGCAGTGTTACAGAGAAACCTACAAAATTCAGTCTCCAGGAGGTTATTTGGCAATAGTGATTGGAGACTGCACAAGAAATGGAGAGCTAATTCCTGTCCTTGAGAAAACCATAGAGATTGTCAAGAAAATAGGGTATGTGCCGCATGAGTATAACTATCGAACAACCCACTATGGCCTTGGCAAATATGCTTACCGGCATCGCGCGGATTACCACGGCGATGCCGACAAGAAGGATGGAATACTTATATTCAAACGTTAAAAAACTAAACCTCAAAAACAAGATTGCCATCCACGAAGGCAAATCGCTTGATCTCCCCATCATCTAGATCAAGGAATATCTTGCCTTCGTGTTCATTCACAACCTGCAAAGCTAACTTCCTTACCTCCTCGTCGCTCTCGAAGCATGCTTTTGTGATCTTTTCGTAAAACCCTTCACCAAACTGAGCTTCAAATCTTGTGAAGGCATCAACAATCAAGTCGTCTCGCACAACAAAATTCTTATCAATATACGCCTTGATCATATTTTGGCTTTTTTGCTCCCAATGCGAGAACTCCGTTAATACCAAAACACTTATCAATTCAGCTTCATTATTTCTTTTATCGCAACTATTGAAACGTCGCTTCCGAACGTCGAGCGCAACAAATGATGATTGCTTGGCTTTCTCCGGAGTTTGAGGCCCAGGCAGGCAATCATTTAGCAAAGCAATGATTTGGCCTTGTTGAACAGAAACAATTTCCAAAATTCTGCAATTATCCAACGAATATGCAACATCCCTTAAGCTCTGATTATTACCAAGAACTTCTGATTCGTTTTCATTCGAAAGAGTAAATACTATCCTGCTGTTTGCTGCAATTTCCTCTTCGAACAAAAAGCTATCATCTTCAGCTTTCGTTATCCTTACGCCAGCAGGAGCATTAAAGCAGACGGTGTATGTATGGCGCTCCTCTACACCTCTCGGCGCGAATGAAACCGTAAAAGGCGTTTCAAATGGAACCTTAAAGCTCTTATTGTTATGTTTGGTAAATGTGCGTTTAAATCCGCCATTTACTGTTTGCTCAACACCAACCTTTTTGCACTCTATAAATGCAAATATTTTCGTCGGGTCGGTGATTTCGCCTCCATTGCGCACTAATGGATTGCCGTCTTCATCCAACTGCGGTGCATTAAGAAGAGTAAACTCCACCTTGTGCCCAGCCTCAGAGAATCCAAAAAGTTTGGGCTCGACGTGCAGGCGCGAATAGAGCTCACGCTCGCGCACAATTGCCGCATATGTCAAAACTTCGAGCATATCTCCGACTTTTCTACCAACCTGATGGCCAGCGTGTCGAAAATGGGAAATGTATTTGAAAACATCTGAAAGACCGCTCATTAAAGCCCCTGAAATAATTCTTCAACTGAAATTCCGAGCGCGTCAGCGAATTTCTTGATATTTAAAAGACTTACATTTCGTTCGCCACGCTCGACCCCACCAACATAGCTACGATCCAAGCCAGAAATGTCTGCAAAAGCTTCTTGGGAGAATCCTCTTGCCTTGCGGAGCGTTCTTAGGCGAACGCCGAAGGATGAGATGAATTTGTTGTCGCTGGATGTAGCCATTGCCAAATGATCGCTATTTGAGTACGATGAGTCCACGGACTATGCGTACCATTCCGTACCCTACGGAAACATAACAATTCATTCCAGCGGACGCGCTAAAGCGCGCCGCTGAACTCAAACGTTAAGGAGCCTTTTCTACGTTAAGGAAACTCAAACGCTCGCTTGACTTCGTATGTTTATGTGCTATAATAAAGGGAAGGGTACTTAATGAGCAATCATGTAAAAGGAAGGCTTGCAGTATTGGTCGGCGCAGTTGCAGCTACAGTTATTGCAACACAAATTCCAAGATTAGAGGGCACTAGGTATGTGCCTTACTACGACAAGGGAGGGGTTTTGACAGTATGTAGTGGAGTTACTTTTCCGAGACCTGTAGTCGGAAAAACATACACAAAAGAAGAGTGTGCAGCACTTGACGAAACAGTCATTATCGAACACGCAGAAAAAAGTCTTAAGCACCTTCCTCCTAACGCAAAGGACGGACATAAGATACTCGCTGTCTTAGCAGGGTACAACCTCGGGCCTAAGAGAATCGTTGACAGCGGGCTACCTATGCTTATCACTAAAGATGATCCATCTGCTTGTAGCGCCCTTGTTAAATACAGGTTCGTGGCAGGGAAGGATTGCTCAGTTCGTTCAAACAATTGCTATGGAGTTTACGCACGCAGGCTTACTGAAAGAGACCTTTGTAATGCATACAACAAAAAAGACGCAAGATGATTTTATTACAATGTTTGAAGGAGGATGCGATTGAGTAAATTTCAATGGTTTATTTGGGCTATGTTTGGGAACGATGAAGACGGAATCTACGGAGACAAGTCGTTTAACCCCGAGCAAGAAGAGTCTGTGTGGATGGCTATCAAGTGGTGGCTGCGAAATCCATGTCATAATTTGTGCTTTAGTGTTATAGGCGTTCCTCGTCCTTTCCTCACAACAGGAGATTACCCTTTTGATGTGTTCAGTCCGAAAGGTGGATGGAATAGACTGAATCATCACTCAATTTATAACAATAAAAACTACCCGTTTATCTCGTACATCGGCTGGTGCAAGTTCTACATCGGCTGGCGTGAGCGTGGTAACTTCGGGATTAAGCTAACAAGGAACAAACAATGACATTCCCACAGCTATACATTATAATCGGGATTGCAAGCGCTGTTGTATCTGGTGTTGCTGTATGGAAGTGGCAGGCAAACAAATACGATGTGATTATCACAAGAATGGAGAAAACGTATGTCGAAGAGCGGAACAAGCAGATATCTGAGATTGCAAAAGCAAATGAGAAAGCAATCAAGAGTGAAAGAGAAAACACACAAAGAGTTTCTGAAATCGAATCCAAGTATCTATCAGCGAATGAAAAACTCCGTGGTGCTCAAGATAGTATCAATAAGCTGCGTGCTAAGTACGATGGGCTGTATGTCAAGTCCGCTTCCTGTTCCAGCAACAGTGACGTTGCCGCCACAGCCTCCAGCGATCCTTCTGCAAGCATCCCCAACGCCACCTCAGGGGTATGCAAGCTATCTGGAGAATTTACAGAGTCACTTGTTGCCACGTACAGAGACGCAGACGAAATGAAATCTCGCCTGAATGCGTGCAAGAGCTACGCAGAGGATATTGTGAGATTCAGGAAGGAACACAATGAAGGAAATTGACGCAAAGGCAATCACAGCAGAGCAGAAGAAGCTGATCAAGAGCCTTGATAAGCTCTCCAAGATGGCCTATAATGCTGCTATCGCAATCCTGCAAGACCCTGAGGCTGATATCAAGATAAAGGCTGATTTGATTACTAAGGTGCTTACGTTGCAGTCAGAGAATATTGATAGGAGTGCAAAGAATAACCTTGCAGCTAGTATCGCCAATGTCAGAGCAGAGCTGCAAGAGAAACAGCTTTCCCGCATTGGAATGAAGAACGTAACACCAGAAGAGGACGATGGAAAGCCTCGTGTAACATTCTCTCCAAGTGTTATTCAAAACATTGACGGAGAAGATGCTGCCACAGGGGATGGCGTGTTGGACATCGATCATCTGAAAAATGTTTAACAAATAGCTTGACAAAGGTACATCTCGGGTATATAATGTCTATATACAGTGAGAGATGAGAAAAGACACATTGTTTTTATCCATAGACCAACTATACTACAACCTATGAAACGCCTTCAAGCCTACAAATACGAGCTACAGCCCAACGGCGAACAGCAGCGCGCTATGCTCCGCTTCGCGGGGTCGTGCCGGTTCGTATTCAACAAGGCACTGGCGCTGCAAAAGGCACTGTACGAACAGGGCGAGAAGAAGCTGGGCTACGCCGGATTGTGCAAAGCACTCACGGCCTGGCGCAACGATCAAGACACGGCATGGCTTGCGGAAGCCCCGGTGCACCCGCTACAGCAGACCTTCAAGGACTTGGAGAGGGCCTACACCAACTTCTTTGCCAAACGCGCCGATTTCCCGCGCTTCAAGAAGAAGGGCCAGTCGGATAGCTTCCGCTATCCCGACGCCAAGCAATTCAAGCTCGACCAGGGCAATAGCCGAGTGTTCCTGCCCAAGCTGGGCTGGATTCGCTACCGCAACAGCCGGGACATGCTCGGCACGGCCAAGAACATCACCGTATCGAGCACCGGCGGCAAATGGTTCGTCTCGATCCAGACCGAACGAGAAATTGAGCCGCCCGTACATCCGTCATCAACCATCGTCGGCATCGACATGGGTATCACGCGCTTTGCCACGTTGAGCGACGGCAGTTTTATTGAACCGCTCAACAGTTTCAAGAAGCACGAGCAGCGCCTTGCCAAGTATCAACGTCGCATGAGTCGCAAGGAAAAGTTCAGCAACAACTGGAAAAAGGCGAAAGCCAAAGTTCAGAAGCTCCAAACCCGCATCGCCAATATCCGCCGCGATTTCCTGCACAAGACCAGCACCACGATCAGCCAAAACCACGCGCTCGTGTGTATTGAAGACTTGCAGGTGAGGAACATGTCCAAGTCAGCGGCAGGCAACAGTGACGCGCCAGGCAAGAACGTTCGGGCCAAGACTGGCCTGAACAAATCCATCCTCGATCAAGGCTGGTTCGAGTTCCGTCGCCAGCTTGAATACAAGCAGACATGGCTTGGCGGTGAAGTGCTGGCGGTCCCGCCGCGCAACACCAGTCGGACGTGCCCCTGCTGCGGCCATGTATCAAAAGACAACCGCAAGACACAAGCCAAGTTCGCTTGTGTGGAATGCGGGTATGAAAATCACGCCGATGTGGTTGGCGCGATCAATATCTTAAGGGCGGGGCACGCCCGGTTCGCCTGTGAAGTGAGCGGTGCGGTAATGCCGCCAGCAGCAGGAACCCACCGAAGCGACTCAGGGGCGGCTCAATGCCGCGCCTGAGCGCCGTAGGAATCTCCGGCCTTCAGGCCGGGGAGGATGTCAAGAGTCGGTCACCCACAACCAATGCGTAAAACCCTTCTCCTAAAGAGTTACGCGTATTCCTCTGCTGTCGATTACGGTGGAGCTTAGGTGTTGAAGCAAACACCCTCCCGGCGTGAGATGCGTTGGGGCGAACAACTCAATAAAGGAGGCGTATGAATAAAAATCTATGTATCTTTTGCGAATACATTCCTCTTCATAAAACTGCCGAGGATGCAGGCAAGCAAGTCTACACTGAGACTATACTGAAGTATAGAGATGTGTCATTGGCAAAACAAAATAAGGAAATTGCAGAAGCTGAATTCTTCTATAAGAAGAAGCTGTCTGACTATTCAACAAAACAACAAGCACATTTTATGAAGATGTGCAACGCTCTTAGGGCCGGAAATAAAGAGTTGTTCTCTCAGCTTACTTTCACGCTTCTCAAAGAGGCTGCTTCATACAGTGGCGGAGAAAGATCAGATGACCTTGTAGAACGAGTACGAAAAGAACTCAGTAGTATCAAGTAATATATCATACGTTTCTCCTCTCACTTATCCTTTCCGATATAGTGTTTCAATGCGCCCAAGGAGAAATCCTTTGGGCGTTATTTTTGTTTCATTTATTCGTAAAGGAAATGTAAGTGAAGAACATTCGTGTAGTTTCTTATCGTGGGAAATACTCCCTGCGTTGGGCCTATCTTGACGAGGACGGCGAACTTGATTCCCTCTCACTGGATTGTGTTGATGTTATTGGGAAGAGTTCCAAGGACTTCATTGATCTATTGGCGTTGATAGCCAATGCGAGGAAGTTGCCCATCATTGCTGTGAATAGTAGCAATAAGGGGATGTATTTTAAGTTTGATTTGGAGGAAGGGTGATGGCTGAGAATAAGGTGTTCGGCCCGGCGTCAATAAAACAAAGAATGATGCTAGAAGCACAAGAAGATATCATTCTTGTGGGTGGTGGTAGATAATCCCGTGCCTCCACGTTAAAAACACTCTCCTAAACGGGGAAACTCCCACGCGGACAATCCCGTAGCAAGCCGCAATTGCGGTAGCCTCGAACGACTAACCGAAAGGTGTAGGATCAAGCGATCCGAAACGGAGAGGGCATGTAAATGTCAAGATATAGTCTGATCTTCATGGCAACATGAAGCTGCGAAAGCGGTACAGGAATAGCTGCCCTGTGCGAACAATCCTCTATAGGCGGGCGGAGGAAAAACGTCAACAATTTTGATGAAGATGTTGGCATACTTGGATGATCCAAATGAGCGCATCGTGATTGCGCGTAAATCAAGACCTGAGCTTACACGCCCCGGGGGCATTGTGAATGAATCTAAACAATTCTACCAACCTTTTGGCGGTGACTTTAATAAGACTGGACTGATCTGGACGTTCCCATCTCAGGCCGAGATACAGTTCCTTGGTATCCCAGATGCAAGTGTGCTTGGTAGCCTCCAGGGCCTCCAAGCTAGCCGTTTATGCGTGGACGAAGCCGGTGACGATTGGTCTTTGGATGTGATTTTATTCTTGTTGTCTCGGGTTCGTAGTGCCCACTCAAAATACAAAGAACAAGTTATCCTAACAGCTAACCCAAATCATAATAGCTTTCTAAGGGAGTGGGTAGATTACTGCTTAGACGAAGATGGCGTGCCAAAGCCGGGAACAGAAGACAAGGTTCGCTGGATGGTTGTTCTTGATGGTAAGGTTTTGTGGGCAGACTCAGAAGAGGAGTGTTTTGAGATTCATGGCGCCCCACGCGGTATGATTAGAGGGAAGGGGCTTACTGCAGCACAGATACGAGACGTGCCAAAAGGTAAGCTCTTTATTGCTAAGTCATTCAGATTTATCCCTTCTACGGTCTACGACAACCCCTACCTCCTCCCCCCACGCAACAACACCTACCTTCCAAGCCTCCTTGCACAGCCTAAGCGCAACCAGCTGAAATACCTGCATGGCTCATGGCTTAATATCGATGTTGGACAGAATATGTTCAACCGGTCTTGGTGCGATCTGATAACAATGGATCAAGTGCCGGTTGACACTGATCTTGTCAGAGCCTACGACTTGGCAGCAACAGAGAAGTCTGAGGTTAATCGTAATCCTGATGCCACAGTTGGAATGCTCATGGGCAGAGACAGGTTTGGTACGTATTACGTGATCGATATGGTTAAGTTCCATGCGAAGCCTCATGCAGTGCTTGAGCGTATAATCACTCAGGCAACCAGAGATGGATTACACGTTCCTATTGTTGTCCCACAGGACGCTGGCGCAGCAGGCAAATACGTGGCAAACCACATGGTGACTGTTCTATCTGAGGAAGGGCTTATCGTCAAGGTTGATAAGATGAGTGGTTGGAGTGGTAAGCTGCAGAGGTTCCTCCCATTCTGCCAGCTTGCAGAAGCGGGTAAAGTGAAGATCGTGGTCGGGGCATGGAATGATGAGTGGCTTGAAACGCTTGAGATGTTCAAAGGCACACCTGAGTCTATGCGAAAGATTCACGACGACGAGGTTGATGCTACATCAAGCGCCTTGAAGATTCTCGCTAAAGCGTATCAATCATCCCCAAACGTATCCCTCTCAGGCATCTCTTTAACAAGGGAAGGGCCTATTCCGTCTTGACCAATAGCATAAGAGCCTTTATATGTCAATATATTTGCTGTAAAACATTGACAAAACAAGGTTCTTATGTTATAATATTAGTATAGGAATTAGGAATGCTCATTAAATTTAACGAGGAGGTATAGGTGGCAAGAAAACTCAAAGAATCCCTCCTACAGCCAGATGAGGGAGCCCCCGGCGTTCCTCGCATCGCAGGTTTCTCAGAGGCGGGTTACACTGGCCTCAAATTCACAGCAAAACAGATTCTCGAAGAGCGTGACAAACGCTTCCGTATGCCTAAGCGCATCGAGACAATCGATGAGATGCTTTCAGAGCCAGTTATATCAGCAGCTCTTGAGATGTATAAAATGCTTATGGCCCGCCCTGAATGGACTATCGAGCCACCCGTAGGAGCTTCTGCTACACAGAAAGAACGTGCCAAGTTCATCCAATCGTGTCTTGATGACATGGATGATCAGACGTGGTTTAGCTTCGTTCAAAGTGCCCTCTCCTATCTTGATTACGGCTTCTGCGTTGTGGAGAAAGTGTTCAAGCGCAGAACAAAGAAGAATAGCAAACACAGTGATGGTCTTGTAGGCATTTCTAAGTTGGCTGTGCGTAGTCAATCTACAATCTCCGGCTGGTTGTTCTCTGATGATGGACGAGAGCTGCTTGGTGTAGAACAATCCCTCAAGAACATAGTATACGCAGATCGGTTTAGCAATGCAATAGCTTCTACGATTGAAATTCCTCGTGAGAAGTTTATGTTGTTCCGTAGCAGCCCTAAGAACGATAATCCAGAAGGTACGCCTATCCTGAAGAGCGCCTACGTCCCATTCCGCTATAAGCGGGCTGTGGAAGAAGCGCAAGCAATCGGGGTAACGCGTGACCTAGCAGGTATCCTTGTAATGAAGGCCCCTGCAGACGTATTCAGCCCAAACGCTTCTGCTGAACAGAAGGCTTCCTTTGAAGAGCTAAAGCGTGTTCTTCGTAACGTTAGCACAGGGGAGCAGCAAGGCTTGCTTCTCCCAAGCACGACGCAAGGGGATAATGGACAAGGCAAGGAGCACTACTCAGCAGAGCTGCTTAGTTCTTCTGGTGCAAGAGCCTTCGATACGCAAGCAATCATCCAGCAATTACAGACTCAAATGCTTATCAGCATGTTTGCTGACATGCTCCAGCTTGGTAACAACGGCCAAGGATCATTTAGCCTTGCTGATGGCAAACTTGGCATGGTGGAAGCATCTGTTTCGTACAAGCTGCGGGAACTGTCTGAAGTGATTAACCAGCAGCTCATCCCTGATCTGTACAGATTCAACGGATGGGATGACAAGGAATATTGCAAGGCTGTTCCGGGCGTTGTCTCTGAGATGTCTGCTGATGAATTCGGCAAGCTGATTCAGCGTGTATCTGCTGTGGGTGCTGTTGAGATGGATCGTAGATTCCTCAACAAGATTCGTGAGCACATCGGCATTGACACATTGGCAGAGGATGTTGAGCCAAGAGAAGAATATATGCCGCAGGCAACGTCTCGCTCAGGCGATGGAATGGCTAGCGGCCTCAACTCTGGTACTGGAGATGCTACTGGCGGCTCTGGAGATTCTTCTACAAATAACGCAGATAATGCAGCATAGGAAAGGGAATAAATGAGTCATAGACTATTCAGGCTAACTGAACAAATCTTGGCTCATCCTCAACTCATTACAGCAGAAGCATTGGCCCCTATTGCACAGTACCTTGTGAATAGAACGGCTGATCCTTCGTTCATGCGTGATGTAGAAGACGATGAGAATAAGCAAGATAAAGAAGAGATGGAAGTGCTTAACGGCGTAGCTTTCATCAATGTAGAAGGCGCCCTTTCGTACAAGCCAATATACACAGCGTGTGGCAAGGTTGGCGTGGCTTACACAGAGCTGATTGAACAAGTTGGCGAAGCAATTGATGCTGGCGCTAAACAGATTGTGTTCTCGTTCAGCAGTCCCGGTGGTGCAGCTCAATCCTGTTTCACTTCTGCTAATGAAGTGAGGCGCATGGCAGACGAAGCTGGCGTAAAGCTTGTTGCATATGTAGATGAGATGGCCTGTTCTGCAGCGTATGCTTGGGCCTGCATGATGGATGAAGTTGTTTCTTCTCCTGATGGCACTACAGGCTCAGTAGGCTGTATTGTTGCACTGCTTGATGATTCCAAAGCTCTTGACAAGGAAGGTTACAAGCGGGTGGTGATTACATCTCTTGCTGGTAAGTCTCCTTTCAACGAAGACGGCAGCTTCTCAGAAAAGTTTTTGGCTAAGGTGCAAGAAGACGTATCCCGTCTTGGTATGCAGTTTGCCGAGCATGTTTCCATGTATACAGGATTGTCTGTGGAAACGATTTTAGCGTTGGATGCTCAGTCGTTCCACGCAGAAAAGGCTTT
This sequence comes from Uliginosibacterium sp., assembly GCA_016718265.1. Taxonomy (GTDB): domain Bacteria; phylum Pseudomonadota; class Gammaproteobacteria; order Burkholderiales; family Rhodocyclaceae; genus Uliginosibacterium. Next base: position 20,871 of record JADKDZ010000015.1, read on the forward strand.
GGAGATTGGCCTTGTAAACAAGGTTATGACTCCAAGGGAATTTCTTGACTATGTAAGGAGTAACAATGCTTGATGCACTGAAAAAGGCACTCAAGGGCGTATCAGCTACTGAGGTAGTGGAAGCCCCTGTAGAGGCGGCTGTACAGGAAGTACAAGAAGAACTGTTGGAGCTTGCAGCGATGCAGCCCCTCCAAGAACAACTCGCTGAGCTGGTTTCCCAAGTGGAACAACTCAACAGCGTAGTAGCAGAAAAGGATGCCCTGCTGGCATCTCTGAACAGCAAGCTGGAAGGCTATGCCGACCTCGCTGCTAAGGCTGAAGCTGAAGCTGCCGCTCTCCAAGAGCAAGCCAAGCTGAAGGAACTCAACGAGCGTCGTGAGATGCTGGCGGACGTTATCGGTAAGGATAATCCCGGTTTCGAAACTACCTTTACCGCTATCGGTGAATTGCCGCGTGAGTCATTTGACGTTGTTGTATCTGGATTCAAGGCATCCTTTGCCAAGGAAGCAGAAAGCACAATGTTCAAAGAAGTTGGTGTGTCGGGTGATGCTGATAAAGCCCCTGAAGAAAACCTTACGATGAAAATCATCAAGCAATCTCTCAAGAAGTAATCTTGAGACTATCGCAATTTTAGAAAGGAAATACAAATGGCTGTTATCGACACTCGCACGCTTACTCTGAGCGACGTTGTTAAAGAAGAATATGAGCCGTCCAGCGGAATCACTCGTGAAGTAGTGACTGTTAATCTGGCTGGTGCTACCACGCTGACGGCAGGCGCTGTTCTGGCTAAGGTCACTGCCACTGGCAAGTATCTTATTCAGGACGCATCCCTTGCATCTGGTGCAGGCTTGGAAGCTGCAGGCGTGTTCTTGGGCAAGGATGAACTGACTCCGGTTCTGGCAGTTGCTGCTACTACGGACACCAAGGTTCTGATGCTGGCTCGTGGCCCTGCAAAGGTTGTTGTTGGCAAGCTGACGTTTGGGGCTGGCACCGACACTAATGCTGAAAAGCAAGCTGTGTATGACGCGCTGGCTGCCAAGGGTATCGTCACTGTTACCGCTCTCTAATATAGATTAAGGAAAGAATAAATATGTTGACTCGTACTTTTGGCAAGAATTTCGAGGTTTCTGATTGGACGGAGGAGCTTGTTGTCATCCAAAATCAGTGGGGGCGTTTGGCTGCTGATGGCCTCTTCCAAGAAGAAGGTATTGAACAATACACTGTTCAGTTTGAACAGACTACCAAGGATGGTGCTATCCTTGTTGATATGGTACGCGGAGAGCGTGCTACGGCCAATAAAGAACAAGGCTCATTGATCCGTTCTTGGAGTGTTCCTAGCTACCCGTATGACGACTACATCACCCCGAGCGACATCAAGGGCAAGCGCGCTTATGGCTCTGCCTCTGATGAAGAGCAACTTGCGTTTGTTCGTGCTCGTCGCCTTGCACGTATTCGTCAGAATCACGCATGGACGCTGGAGTATGCACGTTGGAAAGCTCTGACATCTGGCGATGTATATGCTCCGAATGGTACTGTCTCGATGAACTACTTTACAGAGTTCGGCGTATCGCAGAAGAGTGTTAATTTTGTGCTTGGAACCGGTACGACAGACATCATCGCAAAAATTGAAGAAGGCATTGCCCACATTCAAGATAACGCCTCTGGTCAAAACGTCTCTGGTATTGTTTGCTATTGCTCGTCTGGCTTTTTCTCCAGCCTTATTGGCCACGCAAACGTGAAGACGGCTTACACCTACTACACCAGCACGCAAGAGCCTCTGCGCCAGCGTCAAGGCGGCAACACCACAATGTATCGTGAATTCTTCCACGGGGGTGTTCTGTTTGTAGAAGTTCGTGGAAACTACGCTAGCAATGCTTTCATCCCTGCTAACGAAGCTGTCATGGTTCCTGTTGGCACCGATGCTTTTAAAACGTATTTTTCGCCTGCCAATAAATTTGATCTACTGGGGACAACCGGTGAACAGGCATACGTGTTTGAGTACCCGGGCGAGCGCGGCGACAAAATCATTCTGGAATCTGAGTCTAACTTCCTGAATGCATTGGTTCGCCCTGCCATGGTTGTGAAGGTTACCGCGTCGTAATCTCCTAGTGAGATAGCTTTACAAAATGCTCTGGCGGGTGTATAATGCTCTCCAGAGCATTTGATAAAGGTAATTGTAATGGCTGATCTACAAGGTGCGTTTATACAGAAGAGTGAAAACGTTCACGGGAAGTTATATGACTACTCAGAAGTAATTTATAAAAACAATAAACACCCTGTATGTATTATCTGCAAACGGCATGGAAAATTCCTCCAATTACCTATACATCACGTACGAGGCTCTGGATGCCCTCTATGTAAGGCCAACAAACATGCTGACAGCAGAAGAATGTCTGTATCAGAGTTCATTCAAAGGTCAAATATAACTCACAACAACTGCTACCTATATGGTGAGATATGTTTTACTAATCAGCGGTCACTTATTAGCATAGAGTGCCCATCACATGGAAGTTTCTCCCAGACTGTCGGCAGCCATCTATCAGGGAGTGGATGTCCTGAGTGCGCTAAAACAAGGGGAGCAAAAAAGAACACAAAACAGCCGGAGGATTTTATTAAAGCGGTTTGTAAAATTTACCCTAGCAACTTAGATTTTACAGCAACAGTATACAAGGGGTGGAAAGAGGGCGTGGTTGCCCAAGTTGTAACAAAGAAGCAAATTCAATTCGTACAAGAAAGACGCAAATGCGTTTTCTCAGAGACGCTGTAGACGTTCATGGAGAGAGGTACGATTATTCAGGGGCTGAATACATTAGTAGCCATGTTAAGTTAAGCATATTTTGTAAATCATGCCAAGAAGTCTTTACACAAACACCAGCTAGCCATTTGAGCGGAGTAGGGTGCCCTTCTTGTGCAAAGTACGGCTTTGATCCGTCCTCGCCTTCAGTATTCTATTTAATAGGCTGTGATTCAGTATCCGGAAGTTTCACAGGATACGGCATAACCAAGAACATATCGCAGAGAACTGGGAAGCACACCAGAAGTCTCTCAAAATCAGCCTTCGTCATTACACAACAACACACATGGGACTTTCCAATAGGCTCCTCCGCTTTGGCGTTAGAGAATGCCGTGAAGAAACAGTTCCCACAAACGTCCCGTTTGGGATGTGCTGTAGAGGGATTCAAACGAGAATCCACGGACGCTCCTTTTGAGCAAGTTAAAGAATTTATAGAAAGCATCCTAAAGGAGAATCCTGAATGGCAATTGATCTAACAGAGCCGGTAGGGCGTATCAGGCTCACCATTGGCGATATTTCCGATCTACCCGTTTTGAGCGACCAACAGATTAGCGACACATTGGAGCAGTTTGATAACAACGAGGAAAAAGCCACCCGTCAATGCGCACACTATATTTTAGCTACGCTCAGTATGCGCAGCGATGTACGCTTAGACAGGATACAAATGCTTTCTTCTGGTGTCTTCGAACAGTACATGAGGTACTTGCAGTACACCATCAACAGCCCAACAAGCGCCCTAAACGCCGTCAGGATTTACGCATGCGGAGTCTACAAAGATGACTACGAAGCTAATATCCTTGATGACACTGTGCTGCATCGTGTTCCTACAAACCCTTATGGATATGTAGAAGGAAAATGGGTTCCTTGGGAGAATTTCTAAATGAATTATCTCACACAGCAACTCAAACAAGCTACAGCGCAGATTATGAACATAGCTGGTGGCCCACTCTCTGTTGTGTTCGTCACTAAGGGAACCTACGTTCCCGGAGTATCCACTACGAACACAGAGACGAAGATTGCAGGCCGTGGGGCTTGGATGGATCACCAAGAGAAATGGTCTGAGGCTACATTCGATGGCACTCTCATCCTACGCGGAGACAAGATTCTCTACCTTGAGCCTTCCAGCTTATTCCCAAGGCACCCTACGCCTGACAAGGACTTCGTAGAAGACGCCTCTGGTGCTCGCTGGAAGATCATTGGCAAGCGTGACAATAACCCATCAGGAGAAGCCCCGATCTGTTATTTCCTATTAATGAGGAAATAATATGGCTAAGAATGAAATTCAAGATTGGGCTAATGAGATTAGCGCTTTCTGCTCTGAAGGCCAAGAACATCTGTCTGCTGAAGTGGCTCAGAAAGCAAGAATACTCTACAAGCGTATTGTAGCCCTCTCGCCTTCTCCCTCATTCAATATGGGCGGATATTCACAAGGGCATTTCCTGAAGAACTTCAGGATTGGCCCTATGCCTCAAGTGGGAGAGATTGCTGGTAACGAAGATACAGCACAAACGTTTAAACGTATTGATGCTCAAATCCCCGATGACTACTTCTTGGTTAATCAAACTGTGACGATGACGAACAGTACATCATACATCGCAGATATTGAATACAAGGGGTGGCAGAGAACCCCTGCCTACGCTCCAATAGCCAAGGCTCTTGCTGCTGAATTGTAAGGAGGGCTATGTCACAAATCAAAATTAGAAACGCGTTAGAAGAAAGGGTGCTGGCTTGGGCCACCACTAACAGTATTCCCGTAGCTTGGGAGAACGTTGGGGGAGACTTTGAAGATAAGCACATAAGAGTGGTTGTGTTCCCAAGCCCGACAGGAAACCCCTCGCTGGGTGTTGAGCATAGACGCTACAGGGGATTGCTAAGGTTACAAGCATACGTCCCTACGGAAATAGATGGGCCATTTGCAGTTGAAACGTTGGCTGCACAGCTTGTAGAGCTGTTTCCTCGCGGCCTGACGATTGAAGAAAGCGGTGTGTTCATCAATATCGAAAATACACCAAGTCAGTCTCCCGTCTATCAAGATGGAAAGTTTGTGTATGTTGTCGTTGAAACGACATATCGTTGTGAAACATATTGAATAAAGGAACTTAAATGGCCTTCGCATCAGGAATTAACAAAGTAGTTGTTGTACATAAGGAAACGGTGTGGGGGACAGCTCCAGCAGCAGGCTCCACGTCAGCTCGATACATCCCTCGGGTTAATCTTGACCTTGCCCTTTCTCGTGAATCGTTTGCATCTGATCGTATTAACTCACATGCTCAGGTTGGTGAATCTCGTAGTGGTACGGACGTTGTTTCTGGCACGCTGGCTGATGAAATCGCCACAGGTAGCCACACAGCAATGTACGAATGTCTGCTTCGTGGCGTGTTTGCTACTGGCGCTACAAGCACTAAGATTACCGTGGCTTCGAGCGCTGTAGATAACTCCCTGAACGACTCTGGCAACGGGTTCATTACAGGCGGCTACAAGATTGGTGACGTTGTAGATATCACTGGCTTCACCGCCCCTGCGACGGCTAACAATGGCCGTGCAATGATTATGTCTCTCACGGCTGGTAAGATGGTGCTGAGTGGCGTGACGCTCGTTACCAAGGCGGCTGGCGATTCCGTTGTTATCACTGTTGCTGGTAAGAAGCTCGGAGTTCCTGCTGAAGTGGCTAATCGCACAGATGATAGCTACACGGTTGAGCAGTTCTACGCTGACATTGGTGTTAGCCGCCTTGCTACAGGTTGTAAGTTTGGCTCTGCATCGTTCTCGCTGCAGCCTGATGCAATGGGCACTGTAGATTTTGACGTGCAAGCCAAGGACATGAAGACAGCTGCAGTACGCTACTTCACAGCTCCGCAAGCTGCGTATGCTTCAAGCGTTATGGCTGGCAATAAGGCATTCCTGATGATGGACGGTGCCCCGGCTGTTCTGGTTACAGGGCTTGACTTTGAAGTGCAAGGTAATCTGGAAGCATCATCTGTCGTTGGTAACTTGCAGCCTGACGGCACCCGTCCTTCGGCAGCTATCTTCCAAGGTCGTATTGAAGTGTCTGGCACTGTTACCGCCTACTTCGAGAATGACGCCCTCTTCGAGACGTTCCGCGACGAGGATGAAATCACTCTGGCATTCTGGATGAAGGGTGACGGCGGCAAGGATATCGTGTTTAAGATGGGTCGTGTGAAGCTCGGCTCTGCAACGCCTAACGATGGCAGCACTGGTGGTCTTACTCAAGAAATCAGCTTTAACGCTCTGTACCGCGAAGGTGCTACGGGCACTGCATACGACGATTCTTGTATCGTCATCCAAGAGATTGCTTAATTGTAAATAGCTTTCTCCTTCTAAGGGCGTGTGAGGTTTGCGCAAAGGCTTCACACGCCTGCTTTTTAATATAAAGGATAATAAGATGGAATTGGACGAATTTGATTTTCAGAAGGCCGTAGAAGACGGGATGGACATTGTTATTGTTTACCCGGCTGACAACAAGGCCAAAGGCACTAAAGCTGGTGATCCCTCAGACATGAAGATTAAGGTGAAGGGGGTTGGCTCTGAAGCATTCAAGAAGGGTATTGCTGTGTTCAACGCATACCTTGAGAAATGCAAGAAGGAAGACACCACCCCCGACGAAGAAGAGAAGCGTAAGAATACTGCCAAGATGCTATCCATGTGCTGTGAAGGATGGGAAGGCGTCAAGGTGGGTGGCAAGGACGTTAAGTTCTCCCAAGACAAAGCATATGATTTGTTCATCAAGCATGAATGGCTGGCAGGGCAAGTTGCTGCAGCAGTGATGGACGTTGATACGATGCTGGAAAAAAACTGTCAAGCCTCCTGAGTTATGCAGATTCTTTCTTCACAATGATGCTTCCAAAGGGTAAGAGTGGTGTCAATGAATACACACACATGATTGCCCTTGAGAAGCAAGAGAAGATCGTTCCAGAGTTGATTGCATACAGAAAGGCATCCGTTCCTATTAGCTTGAAATACTACTGGAATGAGTTTCTGGAATTAAGCAGGCGCAGGGGGTTTGATTCAATGTCAGGAAGTCCGCTTCCTTTGACGTGGCAAGACATGAGCGGATATTGTGCTTGTCTTGGAAAACATTTGAACACAGTGGAACTACAAGTTTTCACAAGTTGTGATGAAATTTATCTTGATGCTTGGAGAAAACTTCACCCTGTTAATACAGGAAGTAAGGCTCCTAAATCAGCAAGACGCTGACATGCTACGCCTTCGGGCGTAGCTTTTATTTTTATGTGAGGGAAGCATGGATATCAAATCTATCTCAGTTGAGGTGAAAGCAAAAGGGATAATTCCTGCTGCTAATGCCCTCGGGAAATTCTCCAAGACAGCCCAAGAAGGGGCTCCAGCTATTAACGCTGCCAAGCAAGCCTTGGAAGACTTCGCAGCTATCACTCTTGATGCAGCCACCTCTGGCGTAAAGAGCCTCTCTGGGGCTATTCGTGACATCAAGACGAATACTAAGGGAATCTCTAATTTAGGGCAATCCTATAAGGGCGTCTCTACATCATTCTCAGCCCTTGCTACAGCCGTAGATAAGCTCAACAGCTCTGTAGCAGGGATGGCTGCATTCAATGCACAGCTAGCAGTAACACGCGACCTCCTGAATGAGATGAAGGGGTCTGCTGGGGTGTTGTCCTCTGTAGGGCGCTCTGCAGGAAATGCTACAGTATCTGCTAGCAGCGGAGGTGGAAAGAGTGGAGGCAGTGCATCTGATGCCCTTACACGATCACAGCAGAACCTGCTGAAAGAAGTAGAACGTGGAGCCATCTACGTTGAGAAAGGCAAGGCTGGCTGGCTTGAGTATCGTGCAGCACAACTTGGTGTAGCAGATGCTGCAGCTCCTTTCATCTCAAGAATGAAGGGCGTCAATACCACATTGCAGCAAGGGCAAATGTCCACCAAAGCATATCGTGCTGCAATGAACACAGTTCCTGCACAGCTCACTGATATTGCAACACAGCTTGCTGGCGGGCAGAATCCGTTCCTGATTATGCTCCAGCAGGGCGGACAGTTGCGAGATGTGTTTGGCTCTGTTGGAGGGGCGGCTAAGGCCCTTGGCTCTACGGTGATGCGCGCTTTGCTGAATCCTTGGACATTGTTGGCTGCAGTAGTTGGCGGAACAGCCTTCGCTTTCTATAAAGCAGTTACTGCTCAGGAAGATATTCAGAAAGCTTTAATCCTGACAAACAACTACGTTGGACTTACTACTGAGTCCTTCAACGAGATGTCTAAGTCTGTCGGAGAGGCATCTGGCAGGTCTTCTCTTGCTTCTGATGCAATGCTGGCAATTGCTTCTTCTGCGAAGATCGCAGGGCAGAACGTAGAGAGGATTGCTACGTCTTCCACTAAGTTTGCTGCAGCTACAGGGCAAGACATAGACAAGGTTGTTGCAGAGTATGCTTCTTTGGCGGAATCCCCCGTTGAGGCTCTTGACAGGCTTGATACCAAGTATAGATTCCTGACGACAGCCCAAAGAGAAAACCTTGCAGAGCTTAAGAAGCAGGGGAAAGAGTACGAAGCCGTATCAATGGCTCAAACGTTGTTGGCTGACGGGCACGATGCAATGACCAACAGGATTGTTGCTGGTCAAGGGTTGATTGCACAAGGGATAGCTCGAATCAAGGCCACCTACGGAAACTATTGGCAAGACTTGAAGAACCTTCTGGGCGGAGGCACAGAGCGGCAAGACGACCTTTCTGCTGCTACAGAAAAGTACAACATTCTTCTAGCCAATCGCCAACAAGTAGAAAAACAACTCCTCTCTACAAACGAAGAAACAAAGCGCCGTGCACAAGATAAGCTGAGGCTCTATGATGCAGAGATAGCGTCTGCTCTCAAGATCATTACGTTAACTGAGGCACAGCGTAGCGCTGAAAAGGCCACTATATCAAACAACGTGCAACAACAGCGCGTGAAAGATATAGTGAAGGAATCTGAAGCATACGATGAGGTTGGCAAGCGAATCAGCCAAATCAACAAGCTCACTGCTGACATCTCTTTCCTGAAGACGCAGCCTCAAACCAAGGCCACTCTCGATACAATCAAGGTAATCGAAGAGAAGATCAAAAAGCTCAACGAGCAGAATGAGCCTAAAAAGCTCTCTGGCGGTGTAACACGTCAGAACACTCTTGAAGCTGAATATGAGGCTATTGTAAGAGACATTGAGGGGTATCAAGCCAAGGGCGCTGAATACGACAAGATGACAGAGAAGGGTAAACGTCTCCTTGCTGTAGAGATAGCCCTTGCAAAACCTCAGAAGGATACAAACGTAGCTGCCCTCCAAGCAGAACGTGCAGAGCTTACAAAGATTGTAGAGAAAGAGAAAGAGCGTAAAGGGTGGCAAGATTCCACTAAAGAAGCTCAAGGTTGGATTGACATTGGGGATGCTGCTAATGTAGCTGCTGATGCTATAGACAAGAACACCAAGTTTATAGCAGCCAATGGCCTTGAATCTTCACGGATGACAGAGACACAGAAGAAGCTGGCTGAAGCTCAGAATGTTCTGAATACCTCTACCGACTACGGCATCAAGATGTCTGCTGCATGGGCTGTGTCTGCCCTTGAGCGTAAGAATGCTTCAGAGAAGCTGGCAGCTGCAGAAGCCAATAGTCAGAAGATTGCTAATGACAACATTGATCTTGCTGCACAGCAGAATACAGCTCTTGAGTTGCTTCGTGAGAAATACACGCAAGAGGCTCAGGCTGCTGAGATGGATAACACAGTTAAGGAACGTCGTATCGAGCTGATGAAGCTGGAAGCTGATGTTACAAAGCAAGTGTCTGCTGCAGAGGCTGAAATTGTTAAACTCAAGAATGACAAATCTACAAACCATGAGAAAGAGATTGCATTCCTGAATGAGCGTATTGCAAAGCTCAAAGAGTTTGGTGCTACACAGGCTCAGATCATCCAGAATGCTCCCATCAAGCCTGATATCCAAAAAGGATGGGAGAGCTTCTATACGTCAATAGGCAAAGCTCAAGATGTGTATGCAGACGCCTTCTCTTCTGGCTTCTCCTTGATGGAGAGCACACTGTCCGACTTCTTTATGACAGGGAAGATGGATGCACAGGAGTTTGGGAAGTCAATGCTCAAGATTATTGTGCAGATGACAACCAAGCTGCTGTTGCTCAAGGCTGTTCAGGCTATGGTGGGGATGGGGAGCAGCAGTGCCGGTGTATCTTCTGCTGCAGCAAGCATGTCTGACTTCTCTGAAAGAGCACAAGGCGGGGCGTTTGCGGGGGCATCAAAGTTCGCCCAAGGTGGTTCCTTCACTAACGGCATCTACAGCAAGCCTACAGCATTCCAGTTTGCTTCTGGAGGTGGATTCTCTTCTCTTGGTGTGATGGGAGAAGAACGTTCTAATCGTGCTGGAGAAGCTGTCATGCCTTTGACAAGAACACGCCAAGGTGATTTAGGGGTGAATGTGTCAGGGCAAAGCAGTGGAAGTGTGCAAGTGAATACTACGATTAACATCGTAGGAGACTCTGCAACAACCTCAACGTCTTCTGACGGAACTGAAGGTAAGCAATTTGCCAACATGATTAACACCATGATTATCAGAAAGATTGCTGAAGAGAAACGTCCGGGGGGGATGCTTGCCAAAGCTGCATAAATAAAGGGAGGGGGAAGCCATGGGATACATTGACTTTCCCCTCTTTGTATGATATAATGTTAGTAAAGAAAGGTGTTTTATGGCTACTCTACCAACTAAGTTTAAACCAGAATACGGAGCACAAGAACAAACAATTCAGAATGTTCTCCGTACAAAATTCGGGGATGGCTATGAGCAACGCTCTGCTAACGGAATCAATTCTACGCAGCGTGTTTGGCCCCCTGACATTCAAATACTCCCCTGCAGAAATGACAGAGCTTGTCACATTTCTTAAGGCAACAGGGAGCTATGCCACATTCACATGGACTCCCCCTGTTGGTGCTACAGGGTTGTTCATTGTTAAAGATGGGCAGATGACGAGGACAATTGCTAATCCGGGATACGAAGAATTATCTGTGACGTTTGAGGAGGTGTTTGAATGATAAATCCTAAAATCGCACAGGAATCACAGAAGCTAACAACATCCGGTGTGGTTGATTTATACGTTCTTGACCTCACTGTTATTGGTGTCTCTCAGTTATTCTATTTCCACAACATGTACATCACAGGCCAACAATCTGTGTGGTGGAAGGGGATTGAATACCTCCCTATGCCGATTGAAGCCACAGGCTTCGAGATGAGCGGGAACAAACAAACTCCCCGTCCAACGCTTAGAGTGTCCAACGTTACAGGACTCATCTCAGCAATGCTGCAAGATATGGATGATCTTGTAGGGGCCAAGATTACACGGCAGCGTACGTTTGCAAAGTTCCTTGATCCAGATAATTATGGTGGCATCAACCCTGATGCTGATGATGAAGCCACATTCTCTGATGAGGTGTGGTTTATTGATCGTAAGAGCCTTGAGAGCAAAGCTGTTGTAGAGTTTGAGCTGTGTGTCCCTTGGGATTTAACTGGTGTAACGCTTCCTGCTCTCCCTTGTTCTGCTTCACATTGTGTGTGGGAGTACAGGGGGGATGGATGTGGATACACAGGGGGCCCTGTAGCAGACATCAACAATGATCCGACAGGTTCTCTTGCAACAGACAGATGTAGCAAGACGTTAGTGGGCTGCCAGCTTCGTTACGGGCAACAAGGTGTTCTCCCAATTGGGGTGTTCCCTGCTGTTGGCATTATTAGATAGGTTCTGACATGAATATCCAAACAATCGTTGATAAGCACAAAGAAGAATTCATCAAGCAAGCTAATGACTCCCCTCACAGGGAAGTGTGTGGGCTTGTTGTTAAGCTCAAGACTAAAACAAAATACATCCCGTGCAAGAATGTTGCAGGCAATGCTTTTGATTTTGAGATTAGCCAAGAAGACGTAGATAAAGCAGAATCGCAAGGGACAATCATTGCCGTATTTCATTCCCATGTGAATCACGAGATGAGCTTCACCCCTGCTGATGTGCGAGCATGTAACCAAACAGATACGCCATACATTTTGTATCATTTGTCGTCTCAATCATTCAAGTACATCACCCCGTCACACGAGATTCCAAGATTGCTTGGCAGGGCGTACGTCGCAGGCACAAACGACTGCTTTGGGCTTGTCAAAGATTATTATCACCTTGCTTACGGCTTTGAGATACAAGACGAATACAGATGGGACAAGTGGTGGAAAGAGGCTGATTTGATTACAAGCAACACATGGGAGAAGTCTGGATTCTTCTGTGTGTCCAAGAAAGACATGCAGCCCGGGGACATCCTCGTGATGCAAAGCGGAAGCGATAGATTGAATCACCTTGCTATATTCATTGGCAATAGCCGTATCCTGCATCACTGCTACAACAGGCTGTCAAGCATCGACATCTATGCGGGCATGTGGAAAGACAACACTGTATATGTTTTGAGGAATAAAGAATGCTTACAACCATCAAACTTGGAGGTTTTTTAGGCAAGAAATATGGCAAGACGCACAAGATGGCAGCGAAGAGTCCTGCACATGCTGTGGCAATGCTGTGTGCTTGCTTCAAAGGATTCCGTAAAGACTTTCAACAGCACAACTGGCGCATTCTTGTTAATGACTACACCGCGTGTGAAGAAGACATAAAGAACAACATAAACACTGCAGGAAAGTGCATCAGGTTTCTTCCTAAGTTTGAGGGCAGTGGAAACTATGCAAGGATTGTAGCGGGGATTGTTGTTCTTGTTGTCAATGCAATCTACTTTCAAAACAGCCCTCAAGGTATTCAACTTGGTGTTGGGCTTATTGCCGGGGGTATCTTGGGCATGATGTTTGGTGTAAATCCTTCTGCTACAGATCAGGCCAATGACGCCAAGAAGACATCCTACCTGTTTGGAGGAACCCTCAACACAACAGGCCAAGGGAATCCTCGTCCATTGCTATACGGAAGACGTTTAGTTGGCAGCCAAGTGGTGAGCGCAGGTATTAGTACAAGGGAGCTATAATGCTATTGAAATACAAAGGTAGTGGTGGTGGAGATGACGATGAAGGTCAGAAAGCCACAGAAGCTCCTGACACACTAACATCAAAACAATTCCTGAAGATTATTGATCTAATATCAGAAGGCCCTGTAGAAGGGCTTGTGAATAACCTACAGTCTATCTACATTGCTGACACACCGATACAGAATCCTGACGGAAGCATGAATGTGGACGGGTTTGCTGTGCAAGGACGTAATGGCACTGTAGACCAGACGTTCGTAGCAGGGTTTGAAGCTGCCGAGTCTGAGAAGGCTGTTGGTGTCAAGATCACGAAGCCAACCCCTATTGTACGCTCTCTGGAAGGAACCAACCTTAACGCTGTACGCGTTAGCCTTGGTATCCCAGCTCTTCAGGTAATTCACCAAGATACAGGAAGCTCTGAAGCAACACACGTAGAAGTAGGGATTGATATTCAGAAGGATGGCGGTGGATTTATCCCTCAGATTCTTTCCAAGATTAAGATTGGTGAAGGCAGCACATATTTCACACAAAGCAATGACTACAACGTGTCTATGCTGCATGCTGGCTACAAAGTTGGCTTGAGCGTATGGTGGCAAGGAACCCCTAGCCCTGATTTACAGCGCGTTACGTTTATCATTGAGAGGTCAATCAAGGGAGCTAACAACTTTGAGTTTGTCCTGAGCCATGTAATGGAGGGGCGTGCCAAGCTGACAACAGTGTTGATGGGCAGTGGCCCTTACCAATCCGGTAATAGCTATTACAAAGCCCCAGAAGAGCGCTTGTTCTTCTACACCAATACAAACTGGACGCTCTACGATTATCGTATTGCATACGTTTCCACTATCAATACACGCACTCCACGCTTTGAGTTGGACAGGCTTGAGATGTGGGACAACAGCTTGACAGATCGTATATACGGAAAATGTACAAGCAAGTATGTACGTGAGTACGTCCTTCCGTTGAGTGGGCCGGGGCAGTACGAAGTTAGGGTCAGGCGGATTACAGACGACAGCACAACTACATACCTGCAGAACGACATCCAGTGGGAAACATTCACTGAGATTATTGACCAGAAGCTGTCCTATCCGTATTCAGCCTATATTGCAATGTCTGTGGATTCGTCTCAGTACGACGGAATTCCTACGCGGGCATACGACGTTAAGGGGCGGATTGTAAAGGTTCCTGTCAACTACGACGCTGTGTCAAGAATCTACAGCGGAACATGGGACTTTGATACGTTCAAGACATCTTACACGGACAACCCTGTGTGGTGTTTGCTTGACCTAATCACTAACGCTCGCTACGGGCTTGGTAAGTACGTTCCAATTGAGCAAGTTGATTTAGTTTCCTTCTACCGCATTGCTCAGTATTGTGATGAGCCTGTTCCTAACGGGTATGGCGGCTTTGAGCCTCGCTATACGTGCTCGTTGTACATGCAAGGGAACGAAGACGCATATAAAGTGTTGTCTGATATGGCGTCCATCTTCAACGGGATGATTTACTGGGTGAATGGCGCTCTGGCTATTTCAGCAGACATGCCTGATGATCCTGCTTGGATATTCACAAACGCTAACGTTGTTGATGGGGAATTCATCTATCAGGGATCAAGCAAGAACACGCGTTACACGACGGCCTTAATCACGTACGTGGACGCAGAAGATCGCTTTACAGAGAAGACAGAGTATGTCACTCTGCCCGACTACATTGCCAAGTATGGTGTGAAGCAAACATCTGCTATAGCTGTTGGATGCTCTTCAAGAGGTCAAGCTGTACGCTTTGGCAGAAACATCCTTCTATCGTCATGTGCCCTCACAGAGCTTGTGTCTTTCACGACAGGGCTTGAAGGCGCTGGTAGCGGATTGGTTCCGGGAAGTGTTATCAAGGTGCATGATTCAAATCGGGTAGGGAAGCGTTGGGGTGGGCGTATTCTGTCTGCTACAACAAGCTCTGTCACAATTGACAGTGCAATCGAAGTGAATATAGGAGACACCTATACCCTCAGTGTTCTGTTGCCTAACGGCACAATGGAGACGAGAGAGGTTATCTTCACATCCACCCCCTACCTCGTTGCTTTTGGAGATGGTGAAAAGGATGTCAATCTACAATACTTGGCTATCATTGATTCGTCTGGTGACGCCATAGGTTCCTACATTGTAGATAACACATACACTGTCATTACACTTGTAACTCCATTCAGCCAAGCCCCTGCCAGAATGGCAATGTGGATGCTGGAATCGAATACGATTCAATCTCAGTTGTTCCGTGTTGTGTCCATCTCTGAGAAGGATGTCAATCAATACGAGATTACAGGGCTTGAATACAATGAGTCAAAGTACGCCGCTGTAGATGAAGATGCTGCGTTTATTGAGCGCCCTATCTCCACCCCTTACAGGTGGTATACGCCTTCTCCGGCGAGGCTTGTTGTAACAGATGCATCCTACCTCGATGAGCTTGGAAACATTCGTTATACAGCCCTTGTGAGCTTCACACGCCCTACGTTTTCTTCATTCAGCCACTCTGTGCTGTGGTGGAGGTATGCTGGGGAGCAATGGCAGGATGCTGGATCATTTACGGATGCTTTCAAGGATATTCATCTGTCGAAGGTGGGTGATATTGAAGTGAGTGTGCAGCATGTAAGCCAGTATGGAATATACAGCAACAAGGCTTACGCTACAGCAACGATAACTGGTAATCCGGGCATTCCACCTGACGTGAGTAACTTCTTGATTAGCATTCAAGGAGCATCTGCGTATTTCTCATGGGAAGTGCCTAATGTTACATCCAGCAAGAACATTAGTCATTACGTCATCAAGCATTCCACAACAGAGTCAAGTAGTGTTGATTGGGGAAGTGCTGTTGTCGTTGCTGACAAGATTGCATATCCAACAAACCACATCAACCTGACGTGTCGTAGAGGGACGTATCTCATCAAGGCAGTGTCAAAGAGTGGATTGGAATCAGCTAACGCTACATCCATTATAAACACGCTTGACGGGTCAGACGATTACTCATTAGTTAGGTCTGTATCAGAAGACCCTTATTACTCTGGAACAAAAGAGCATACAAGTGTTGGCGGAGGTAAGCTGTTTATCTCTGGCAGTGTGATGATGGACTGGACGCCTCTGAGTATTGCAAAACCCCTTAACTACGGGATTGGTGCATTTGCAGAAGGAACCTACTACCTCGTCCCCCTGTCTCTCGCAGAGGTTAATACTGTAAGGCTTACAGCAAACATCGTGGCGGATGGGTCCAACTTCCTTAATTACATCGGCACATGGGACAGCCTTGCTGGTGTTTCAAATATAGGCGGTGCTGCTGCATCAGATTGGAGCGTTGTTGTGTATTACAGATGGCGCAATAAGCCAGAAGACGCTTGGTCTGAGTGGATTCCTTTGTCCTCTACTGAGGTTACCCTGCAGTATGCTGAATTTAAAGCTGTATTGAAGAGCTTGAAGTTTGGCGTATCCCCTGTTGTGTCAGAGCTATCTGTTACTGTAATGGGAAGGAATCGTGTAGAAGGAGCAGAGGATATAAACACAGACGCTGGCACAGGACAGGCTGTCGTCGAATATACAAGAGGGTTTTATAGACAACCTGCAGTCGCAATCATTGCACAGAACATGGCAACAGGAGACTACTATGAAGTGCTGGATAAAGATTTGAATGGTTTCACAATTATATTTAAGAATTCTTCTGGCACACCTGTTCAAAGGAAGTTCGATTGGATTTCAAAAGGCATGGGCTATTCTTATGGTCCGGGCGGAACTAAATATGTTCCGCGACTACCAACTTGGGGGTATGAGTAATGAGTCAAGCTAGTTTGGGGACTTTACCCCCAAGTACAACATCTGGAACACAGCTTAGTACGCTGTTGGTAAATTGGCAGGACGCTGTTCACTCAGGGCACAGTAGTGCCCTGGGTAGCAGACCGTCCTATGTGACAATGGGAATGCAGTGGATTGATACAAGCGGCCCTACGTGGAAGGTGTATCGTTATGATGGTGCTCAAGATATACTTGAAAACCAGATAGATACAACAAACAATAAGGCATATCCGGGAAGCTCTTATTACAACGGGGCTATTCCGGGCGTGATAGTGCATCCAAGTGGGCTGATGGAACAGTTTGGCAGGGTCACGGTTCCTGTCGGGACTGGGTACACAACATTTGTAGCCTTCCCGCACAGCTCCTATGCTACAACAAACATCTTGTTTAAGCTGACGTATGTTGGAGGGCTTAATACCAATGTATTCTACGGCGTAAATGCTTATAACCAAGGCGGCTTCACTTTGGAAGTGGCTGGTAACATTATAGTACCATTCAGTATTGACTGGGAAGCGAGGGGGTTTTAAATGGCACAGTTTGGATTACCAGTGATTAACCCGTCTGTGAAGGACGGGGAAGGGCTTGCCTATGACCTCAACGCTTGGGCACAAGCTATTCACAGCGGGCACTCAGGGGGCTCCCGCCCCTCTTATATCACAGGGGGGATGACGTGGGTGAAAAACTCATCAAACCCTTGGCAGATATATATCTTCGACGGCACTGATGATGCTCTGACAGGTACATTGGATATCACAACTAACACATACACCCCTGTAGGTGGAGGGGGCGGTGGAACAGGTGTTCCGGGATATGTAACAGATTTGTCCTATTCCTATACGTACGGCTTGGGTAATATGCCCACAACCAACCTGTTGAAGATCACAGGGGGTATCACTGCAGTGGATAACACAGCAGAGGCTAACGAAGTAGAAGGGCCGGGAGTATTTGTCAAGGACATGAGGGCATCTACAGTGGCTGGTTCTACAGGCGGTTCAGTAAATTCCTGTTTGTTCTCTCACACTGTTACACGTAATGGCCTACAGAACAGTTATGAATGGAATGGATTATTCATTTTGGACATGCTCTCAAGTGGCCCCGGGGAGCATTGTGCCTCTTATTCCCAAGCTAACGCTTACGGTACCTCCGCCACATGGGGAGCTGTGAATCAAGTCGATGACATGCGCTACGATCAGTCCGACAACGGGCTGTTATGGGGGCTTGAAGTAGATTGTTTTGTATCAGGCAGCGGGAAGACTAACTCTGCAGGGATTGTTGTTGTTGCAGGGGATAGTAAGAAAGTTTTTACAGGCACGGCTTCTGCAACAACAAGTGTTGTTGACAGAGGGGTGGCCCTTGTAGGCAACGAAGGCGTGTGTAAGTTTAAGACTGGCTTTTGGGCAACAAACTACATAAACGAGGGTTTACAGCTTTACGACTACTCTGGTGTAGCTACAAGTAATATCACATTACAAGGAAGTCACACCAGAGCCGCAATCACCTCAAGGTTTAACACAGCCCCTTACGGGCTAGACTTCACTGAGTCTAATACATTCACGACAGCGGCAATTGGTTTGGCTGGAACTCACACCATTAAGTTTGGTGCAAACACCCTTGGGGCTTCCGGCACAGACTTGATGTGGAACGGAGTGCCTGTGGGCGGTGGAGGTGGTAGTGGAAGCTCTATTGTCACACCGGGATCAATTGCACAGTTTGGGTCTTACCTCAGCGACCCGAACCATGCGTTGCTCACAATCCCTGCCAACAAGCGACTGGTTTTCAACAAAGAAGCAACGTCAAATGATGCCCGAGGGATTCAGATCATCAAGAATCTTTCCGCAGCAACAGGCGGCGGCGGGTACACAAGTCACTCTTTGTCTATGGAGCTTTCCACAGGTGCCTCATACGCTGGAAGGGAGCATGTACAAGATATTATTGTTACGCACAATGCCCCTGACGTTGGTGGTGCAAACCCTGTCGTGGCCACAAGCTACTCCATGACTAAAAACTCCACTGCGGGGGTGTATGGTACGGTTACCTCTCTGTACGACAATACTAATGTTGCAGACCAGAACAACATCATGCAGGGCGTTAATATAACGCTATGGAGTGGTGGCACAGACGGGTTCCTTGCTAGGAATGGTTTGGTCATTAACTCCGGAAAGAATGTCGCCGGGGCTACAACATACACAGGGCGTGGGATATTCCTCTCAAACGGGGCTGGTGCAGGCTATAGCAGAGGTATAGAGGTAGGCGCACCTGTCGTGGATAGCGCATTTCTGTTCTCTGGCTCTATTCATTCTGCAGCAACAGAAACCGCAATAATTCGCTCAACAGGAACAGCACATAAAGGTATCAACTTCCGTAATAGCTCACACTCTAGTGGGCTTGCAATGGATATTGCAGCAAACGATGCTTATGCTGTAAATGGTACGGCTGTGCTGAAGAGGCAAGCAGGAGATTGGTGTAAGGTTATTGGGAGCACGAGCACCTACAGAAACTATTTTGGTGGTGACTTCAACCTTAATAATGTGAATACATCTTTTGTACTAGCGACAACAGCGGACCTACAAAGCCACGTAATGGCTCTGTACAGAATTCTTTTCACTTACATAAATGACGCTAGGTTCCACGGTCAGATTGGTGGAAATCCTAACTCAACAGCTAACGCAAGTTTCCAAACCCCTCCGACGTAATACAAAGAAGCCCCTCCATTACGGAGGGGCTTTTCTTTATTCTTCTGCAGACAATTCAGGAAGGCTCTCAGCCTGCTTATTTTTCAGCTCTTCAGCTAACATCTGGTTATAAGCATTCACGGTGTCTTCCCATGCAAGGAACAGGCGAGCTGCATCCCCGCTACGGCTGTTAGCAATAAACTGGAATGTGGCTTGAGCCAGTTCAGCACTAATCTCCATTATTCATCTCCTTTCAAGAAGCGCAGCTTGGCAACAAGTTCTTCTTGCTTCTCCAGATCATCCTTATACTGTGTAGCGAAGTGCTTCTTGACAACCGTCTTGTCCAAGCCTGTAGCTTCTGCAGCTGCTTCCACAATGTCCTTGATGTTCTCGTTAGCAGCTTCAATCTCTGTGTACAGACCGTAGGCCTCCTTTGTGTAGCCAGCCAAAAGGTCACGCTGTTGTGATGTAATATTTACAGTCATAGATTCTCCTTAAATTAACGTTTAGACAAAAAGCATGTCTTCTTCGATTGTATTGATTCCGCCACGAATTTCAATCTGAATATCTCGTAGCAGCTTCATCATTTGCAGGCTTTCTGCAAAATCTTCTACAGGCTCCATTGGGGCAACATTCTTCGTTGTCCCTTCTTGCCCTTGTGCCTTGTCGCACATCTCCCTGAATTTGTTCCAAGGGATTCCTTCTGTGCTCATGTAAATCATATCCCCTTGCAGGTCAGGGTCGCGTGCAGCTTCAATGCGTGCTTCCAGTGTTGATTGTGTTCGAGACAGCCACAGCTTGTCTGTACGTTCATGCCCAACAAAGCTGTAGCCGATTCCCGTCTTATTGGACAAGTCCCGATGGTTACAAGCTTGGATGTGTACAACACGGTCTACATCAATGCCCATCACGAACAGGAATGCCTCTACGAGCCCTTGGTTCGCAGGAGAAATCAATTCAAACTCACTCAGATGGGCCAACTTATCAACCCGCTTCAAATCACGCGTAGAGACGCGTACAACCCCCTTATTCCGCATCCACGTCTCCCATGATCTTCAGGAAATCTCGTGCTGTGCGCTTGAAGAACTCCCATTCGGATTTGTAAATCTTCTCATATGTTTCAATCTCTCCTGCAGCTTGTACATCGTAGCTTGCTAATGCAGCCGAGAAGAGGGCCATATTCACTGTTGTCACTGTCCCGTTGTTCTTCCAGAACTCAACAACGCTGCAAACATTATTCTCTCGATCAAGGGCATAAATAGAATCAAGAGAGTTTCCACAGAGCTTGTAGTATTTCATGTTATTCCTCCTTGCAGCAGATTGATCCGTCCTTCGGTGGGCAGCACTTACACAGCTCTTTCTTATCTACAGGTTCATAGCCAATCGGCTTCCGTAGCTTGCCGTTCTCATCGAATACACCATAGAGCCCTCCAACCAATGGCTTCACTGCTGTATTTACCCCCTCTGTGGCGTTGTAACCTGCAGACGTGTAATAAGCATTCATTGGCGTATCGCAAAACTTTGACATATTGTTCTCATTCACCAGCTTGAATGCCTTGTCTGTATCAAACCCCTTCTTCGTCAGAGCTGCCAGCATACCAAAGGATGTTACAAGGGTATCACACATCTCCTTCAGAACATTCTCTGGGGGCTCATTGTTGTTGATGGCATCGAACAGCTCATTGGCTTCCTCCTTCACATTACGAGCTTGAGCCAAGAGGCTTTCGCTACTAACGTCAGTGAGAAATCCAGCCATTGTGTTGAATTCCACCACCTCTACAAATCGTGCGTTTAAGTCCATCGTTCCTCCTATTTATTCGTTTGTAATAACATAGTAAGTGTTGGATTCGTCACTATACCATTTCTCATAATAAAAACAATCATCTGTGAAAAACTTATCATATAAAATAGCGTTATCATCAATGCAAATCTTTGCACAATCTTCGTAATACATACCTCTATATACTTCATCCTTTAAAAAACACGTCTTAATCAACTTCATCTCACGGCCCCTTATTAAAATCCAAAGTGCGGTTGTTGTCTGTGTGCTGTAATCAAATCTCGAATGTAATTGAAGAATACAGGGTCACCCTCATCAAGAATATGGAATTGCTGATATGGATATTGCTTCTCTCCAATCTGTAGCATCATCTTGTCCCACACAACCCTGTTCCCTTCTGTTTCATCCACTAATGCAGGAAGTCTTTTCTCTCTCAGGAATGCACAGCTCTTAGGAGTGTCCTGCAGAGCAATGTGGATTCCGAGAGCTGGCAATACGTCTTCGGCTATCATTTTGTTCCTATGCTAAAAGCCCCTCCTTAACGGAGGGGAATTGTTCATTAGCCACGCGTATTGTCATTACGCTCATAACGACGAATACGGCTTGGGGCGGTGATTTGACCAAGCAGCTTGTAGGCTCGCTGTGTGCGCCGTGCTTCATCCCGGCTTGCTACAACAACAGACGGAGCATATACACCGTCAACATCCTTCACTTCAATTGCCCAAAATTTGTACATTTGTTTCTCCTTTAAGCAAAGCGTTTTTTAAGATATTCAATGTTGATGAACAAAGGGTCAAATCCTCCATTCTCGACATTGTGCATTACAACAATTCCTCGATGATGCTTGTTACCAGTGAAGCCTTTGTAATCTTCATCGAAGTCGTAAGACGAGCCAGCAATTATACTCCATTGTTGAACTCCTGTGTGAAGAGTTCTAGTAGCTACGTCCAGAGTTTGCCTATGGCCCTGTACAATACTACCACCCACTGTTTTCAAGATATTCAGGGCATTTCCACCAAGAGGTTTCCCTGTCATCGGGTGTGGAAAGTAGTGGATGAAGGTTACTCCCCCAATTACCACGGGCTCTAGAAAGTCGTACACCTCCCAACCAAACTCTTTATAGCGTAAACTTTCACAAGACAGGAATCCATGGAGCTCTGGGTTGTTTTCAACATGTCTATCTATACGGCAATTCCCTGTTACATGCACTTTATTACCATCTCTAATAATGAAGTTTCCCTCTGGCATTACTAAGCAGTATACTTTGCCTTTGTAATTTTGTACAGTTTTTTCTGTCCCCTCCTGTTTACGTGAGACTTGTTTTACCAGATTAACTCTCCACTGCCCTTTTCTATACTCAGTAATACTAGCACTCCACCCTTTGGTGACTGCAACCGCCTGTAGATTTGAGCAAATCTCGTACTTACCGTAGAACACTAGACTTTTCTTACCCTTTGTCGGGACACTCCCGTCAGCTTCTATCAAGGTATCCAGAAACACCTACCACTGCCCTTCGCTTAAGTTCCAAGCCCATTCAGGAAGACGGGTATTAGAAAACACAGACAAAGAGTGCGCAACAGATTTGTCTAAGAAAAACTCGACACTTTTTTCACACCTCTTCTTTAACACTTTTCCACAAATCTCTTGTATGTCCCTGTCCCTTACCGACTTTTTGAACTTAATGCCTAGGGTGTTTAGTAATTGTTCAATCTTATGGGCATTGCTCTCTCGTTGATATAGAACGACTTGGTTATACTTAGAGAAGTGTGAATCTGTACAGAACCATGCTCCAAGACTTATCTGAGCATCTGAATAACTTACACCGCTTGAACAATTAGAGGTGGCACTATATACCTCAAAATGATGAGGAACATCTTTTGCTAAAGAGTATACATCATTCCCGCCAGAAGTTTTACGAAGAACTCTATGGTTTTCCGTGCAAGACAACTCAAGGCTTTGTCCACTCCAGTTGTACATTGGCCCATCGTACTCCTTCTCTACAAAACCTTCTAAATGTCCCCATACGGTTTTTCCGTCGCTCCCTCTTTGAGCAATAAGATCGTTATTCGTAACCTCTGTGATTTTTACGAAACCACGTCTTGTTAGCACTTCAACACCGGGTTTTAAGCACTCGTGGTTCCCTAATGTGAGCACCATGCGGGGCTTCCATGGAGGGTCTTGTGCTTGTGCCTTACGCACAGGGTTAAGAAGTGCATTCATCCCTGCAATAGCAGCCTCGATGTCCTTAGCTACACGTTTCCCTTCGGCACTCTTCTTCCCTTTGTCGTAGCTTGACAAACTCTCCATGTCAGCAAAATCTCCTGCACATACAATCACGTCTGGCTTCTTATGTGCAATGTACTCACCTTGGCATCGTAGGTATGTCAGATCAACACCGGGCTTCACTTGAGCATCTGGAAGAAAGATGATGGTTGGCCCCTGCTTTGTCGGATCAGTGATGATAGGTTTGATTTTAGCATCACTTACAAACAAGTCATGTGCCGAGTCATCAATAACAGCCTCCTTCCCATCAACATTCTTGTCAAGCCACTCCCATAAACTGGAATAAGGAACATCCAGCTTACGGGATATCTCCCGTTTAGAGGTGCCTGCCATGAATAGCTGCAGGGCTTGTTCTTTCCAATTACTCAATGGCGGCTCCTTTCAAATTGCACGTTTAAGATGCTCACGATAAGCGGTTGCTCGCTTCTCAGATGTTGTAAGCATTATACTCTCAATTCCAAGTTCTGTCAATATTTTCTTTTGCTTGGTGGCTGAATTCTTCTTGAAGGCTATCACTTGCTTTTCGAGCACAGCTTCTGCGTATGATATGTTCATGCGTTCCGCATAGGATTTATTTTTATGCGCCTCCTTGGAAACAGCTTGTAGATTACTCTCCGTAGCACACAAATGCCGCACAAAGGACTCTACGTCAC
>JADKDZ010000016.1 GCA_016718265.1 Uliginosibacterium sp.
TTGCTCATCTTGTATTCCTCTTCATACGCGTCCGCTGCAGCATCAAAGCTCCCTTGGTTTATGTGTAGGCACGCCAGTGGGTTTTCTTCGTCATACTGCAATTTTTTTATCCAATCCGTATCACTCCATCCCGTTGGGGTTGGTGGGCGTTCGCTCATCCCCGTACCTCCAGCCAGTTAAACAGTCGCCGCATCATGTAGCTGCGGGCGATGCTAACCAGCGTAAAGACCACTCCGATCTGTCCGGCCTCCTCCAGGTTCGGGCTGAACCCAAAAAGCGGGAGGACCGCCATGTTCGCCGCAACCGAGACCAGCAGGCCGACTGCCGTGCCGACCGCTGTCTCGACTGCCGATTGTCCGCGAGTCTGGGCCATCAGACCCTCCCGCTCGGACGGGGGCCGGCAGTTGCTGGAGCTGCCGAAGCACCTCCAACGCCTCGCTCAGTGCCATCGGGCCTGCCTGCTGGCAGAGTCGGTCGCCGGCCAAGTCGCTGTGGGAGATGGTGAATTTCGGCCCGTTGCTGGCGCGGAAAGTGGCCAGCGTGCCGTTGTTCAGGAGCTCAACGACCGTGCCCTGTGTTCCGTCGCACAGCATCGTTGGGCCTAGTTGGAGCTTGGGGGCTGGAGTCGCCTGAAACCGCTGATCCCGCACCCGATTCCGATTTCTTACAGCTGCCATAGCATGTTCTTCCCTGAAATAGATTGCCGAAAACCCAAATGCTTCTCCGCGCTTGCAACGCCCAGCGGAGCGCTCTTACCGAGATGGTGACCTGATCCACTCACAGCTTCTTGCGCCAGCCGGTCAGCAGCTTGCTGGCCTTGCGCAACTGACGTGTGCGGCGTTCCCAGCCAGGTCCAGGCAACGCCGACATGTGGCTGGCGATATCCGCCAGCTCGTTCTCCAGGTCCGCGAGCTTGCGCTCGATGATTCTGGCGCGGATGGTCAGCGGAATGTTCGAGGGGCTCACAGCAACTCCCCGAAGTCGATGACCATCAGTGCGGCCAGCCGGACCCAGCCCCAGCTTGCCAGCAGGACCGCGGCCAACCGCCACAAGCTGCCGGTTCCTTGCCGGCTTCCCTCGACCTCCCACTCGTCCAGACCGGAGGTTTCGTCCTCCCAGCCCTCGTGCATCTGCTTCATGATTCCCCCTCCTGCGATGTGAGCGAAAGTGCTCCGAAAGCCCAGCACGCCGGGCTTGAAGAGTCCTCGCGGGACTGGTTAATACGGACGGCGGACCTGGATGCTGCCGTCTGGCCGACTCACCAGCTGGCCGTCGCGGGCCAGTCCGTTCTCTTGGCGAAGTGTGCCGAGGAGGATCTGCCCCATCCGGCGGACCCGCTCACCCTCGCTGCAGCGGGGATACCGCCGGGAGACCGGGGGCTTGGGCAGCAGGGGAACCAGCGGATCAGCCGTCGTGGCTGTCACCGTTCTGGCTCCGCTCCCAGCAGCTGCCAGAACCATCATGGTAAAGAGTTGCTTGAGATTTCCGTTGAACATCATCTTTCCTCTCTGAGTAGCCACTCCAGCATCGAGTGGGCTTTGCTTTTCGGCAGGTCTGGCACCACGCCAGTTTCCTGCCCTGGGACGCAAGGCTTCGTGCGGCCGCTGCCGCTTGCCTCGCTGTCGGGTGAAGCCTCCGAATCCGGAGACGGTTCCGCTGGAGGTCGGTCCTCCCCCGGTTCCGGAGACTTCGTAACTTGTGTCTGGCCCTCCGCCGTCAGACCCAGCCCGGCCAACCGCTCCAAGCTGGCCTGGGCCTCCCGCTCCAGCTCGCTGGCATCTGGCAGGTCCCGCACGTGGCGGAAGGTGTCTCGCCGAGCGATCTTCGCCACCGTCTCGGTGGCCAGCCCGTACTCGGCTGCCAGCCAAGCGCGGGAACTGCCGGAGGCGAGACGCTGGCGGATTGCCCTAACGTCGTCGTCGGACAGCTTTCTATTCACGCCAGCAGATCTCGGAAGTGTCGATCAACTGCGCGGAGGATTATCCACAGCTCGTTGAGTTCGGCCTGCGCCGTATCAACGTCGCCCTCCTCCAGTTCCGCCTGGACCACCCCGACCTGCAGTACCAGGTCGTCCAGCCTCACCGCAGGCGGCCAACCGCTTCCCATATTCCCCGGCAGCCGACTCTGCCTCTGCTGCTTGAGCCTCCGCCCGAGCCTCATCCCGCTCGGCTTGCTGCATCTCCCGCAAGGTTGCTTCCATCGTCCAGCTCCTTTCTTCTCTAGATTTGCCGCCGTCCCAGCGCCTGACTGCGCCGCCGGACTGCCTGGCCCTTTCGACCGATGAACCATTGTACCATTGTTCGGTGTCGTGGTACATCAATTATTTCTATGGCCCGCGCGTCGCCATTTATACCGTATGCCGTTGGCAATCACTATGTATACGCGACGCGCCTCGGCCAGCTCCTCGCCTCCAGCTCTCCGCCTCCCGCCAGCGACAAATCCCCATCTCTGGGGATCTGCCGCTTGGCCGTCGGTCAGTCGGGTGTCGGGCCAGCCGCTCAATGAGCCAGCCGCTCGACGTGTGACTTGGCGCCTTCGGCACCTTGGCTGCCTGCCGTCGGTCCGGTCAGTCTAGCAGCCTCGCCACGTCTCCGTAACAAAGGGCATATCATTGTGCCAGGCCTTGGCCATGCTGCCTGCCGGCATCCGCTCACGGGCATCCATCTCCAGCCCGTGCCAGTCCCTCAGCCCATCTCGCTGGCTGAGAGCCACATCCACCATCTCCTGCATGTCAGTTCCCATCCTAGTCACTCCCGTGAGATGCCACCTGGCACCGCACAGCCGTCTGTCACCCGGCTGTAAGCTGCCTCTTGCTACAGTGCCGCTCGAAACGCAGCTCCTCTCTGCCGCCTGCCTCTCCTTCCACAAAGTGACGCACTCAGACCGAATGCGTCTCCCGGTGGAGTCTCGATCGGTGGCCTCGTCCCCGCCCTCTCCCTCTTCCGCC
The DNA here is from genome assembly GCA_016718265.1 of Uliginosibacterium sp. Taxonomy (GTDB): domain Bacteria; phylum Pseudomonadota; class Gammaproteobacteria; order Burkholderiales; family Rhodocyclaceae; genus Uliginosibacterium. The sequence goes on from JADKDZ010000016.1 coordinate 2,948, forward strand.
TGGCCGCCTGGCCGCCTGCCCGCTGCGCGCAGGTCCGTCTGACTCTCCCGCGTGGCCGACCGCGAACACAAAATAACCGACCAGACCACTCCCCCTCCTCCCCCTCCCCCTCTATGGGGTGGCAAACGTCTGGGGGTAAGTTTATAGTGTGTTCAAATAATAAAAAAATTTTATGATCACCTTATCAGACACCCCCCAGACGGGGGCCGGACCCTAGAGGGGGAGGGGGAGGGGGAGGGGTGGTCTCGAGCGGATAGCGGGAATCGGACGGCACGGACCGACCGGGAATGCGTCACGCGGGGGCCGTGGCGGGCCGTGGTGGCTCGATCGGGGGCGGGGTGTCACTACCCTATGTCCGGGAAAACAAACGTCCCCCAGGAAAACGTGTTCATGAAACCCCGGCCCGAAACGCCCAAAACCGCCCCTCAACGCCCGCAGCCCGCCTCTCCAGCCCCTGGCCCGTCGCCCGCTGGCCCGCTGGCCCTCGACCCTTCCTTCCAGGCCGGGGGCCTCGACCGCCTCAATCCTCCAGTATGGGCAAAATCGCCCCGCTAGGAGACTGTCACTCCCCTAGCAGCGGACTCTACTTTTCGCGCAGCCTGCCGTGCTCATCAACGTAGAGTTCCGCATCCGGCTGCGTAAGTGGTGAGATATATCCCCACTCCAGACCAAGCAGGCCTGCGCAGATCTCCACACACTCCGCCGGATTTTCCTTAATCGCGGCCAGCGTGTCATCAATCATACCATCCCGATCCTGCTTCGAGGCGAATCCCTGCGAGGTCAGTACCTTATGAATTTGAGTTCGCGCAAATCCGTGCTTTGTGATCATCTCTCAATCCTCCAGTTTGTTCCCTCTCTCGAGGTGCCGCAACATGCGGTCTGTAGCAGGCTGTCGCCAACCCGCTACGTGACTGCGTGCTACCAGCCAAGCAATTCGAATACATAGTCCGGTTCCAGCCCGAACTCTTCATAACAGACTTCCTCGGGATCTTCCCCGTCTGCTATGCGCTCTTTGGCGTACGCAACCATCTCATCGGCTTCATCAGCCGACAGACCGTCTCGCCGCATGAGTACCTGCTTGATCGTCTCAGGCTTGTCCATCGGGATCACTCGCATTTTACCGCTCAGTTTCAGTGTGCTCATCTCAATCCTCCAGTATGGCGCAACATGCACCAGACTGAGGCCGGCTTCCCAGCCTCAGGATTGGTGGATGCTACGTCTCGTCGGCGAAGGTCACTCGCAAACAGGCTGAGATAAACTTGCCTAGAGCTTCAGCATAAATATCGTTGCATACCTTTTCAGGAATCAGTCGGGCTAGACTCGGGTGGAATTGCATATTCAACAACGGCCTGCCCTCGTGAGACATTTCCACTTCAATTTCAGAGGCGCTGATTTGCTTTACGTTAAACGGGAATTTAATCTTCATTTCTCAATCCTCCAGTTGTCGATACCACCTTGGCATCCTCAAGGAGACTGTCGCCAATCCCCTTTGAGCTGCCTTATTCGCTGAGGGCGCTGAACATGTCGTCCATGTCAAGCTCTTCCGGCTTTGGTGCCCGTTCCATCTTGCGCTCTTGAATGATCTTTGCGATCTCAGCCGCCACCGCTTTCTGCCCCGCCAATGTGACGATGGCCATCGGCCTGCCCCACTTGTGCTTGGCCATGAGATTCGCAATCCCAATCTCCGGCTTGTAGCCGAGCCGCGTCAAGGCCAGAATCGTGTCCGACTCCAACTCCCGTTGCTCACGGGCCAGTTTCTCTTCAGCCGACTCGCGAATGGTCAAACTTGCGGCACCCGACTCGGCCAGGGCGATAAGTTTCCTCATTCCCTCGAGCTTGTCAAGGCCCTTCAGGCTCGATGTCCGGTCTGGGAAGATTCTCCCAATCCCGTAGTCAAGGCAGAAGTCGAGCAACTGCTTACTCGCCTTGCTGCGGTCGAACGACCTTCCCCGTATCCTTCACGATGAAGGTGTAGATGCTGCCGCTCTTTGTCCAACCAGCGACCTTTTCCTTGATTTCCGTTGCCATTTCCATTTCCTCCAGTTTCACGGGTAACTGCCCGATCATCAGCACGCCCAATAGGTCGCGAACTGGAGGAGGATTGAATCCAAATTGTTAAAGAGCGCCCGGCGTCGATTCCGACAACTACCGGGCCATGCCACGCATCCCTGCGCTTCCAACGATTCCCATCATACGCCGTTGCCGACGGTTGTCAAGCCCTTTGTTCGCCAACCTTGTCAGCCGCCCGTCCGGGTCATAGCCGCTCGACCTTCGCCGTCGCGGTGTCCGCCTTCCTTGCTGCCAACGATTCCCACTATACGCCGTCCCAGCCCAATGTCAATACCTTTCCGAAAATAAATCTGCTCCATCCCCAACCAACCGACCCTCCACCAGACGCGCACCACGCAGCCCACTAGACGCGCTCGACCCGCGCTCGCCCAGCCCACTGGACGCGCACGCGCAGCCCTTCTGACGCGCGCACTGCCCGCGCTCACTGCCCGCGCGCAGCCAGGGGGTGGGGGCAAATCTCTAACCTAATCCCTTTATATTAGGCCCTCCCACATTTTTTCTGCTGATGGGTAAAGCGTGAACACACAATCCAGTTATTCTCTGTACACACAGAAAGTTCTTGACAGTCGCATCGGAAAGGCGTATTGTGGGCGGGCGGATGCGGGGAACGGTCCCCGTCAGCCTCCCCCCGCAACCAAGGACCTCCAAGCCATGCAACTTTCCCAGCCGCCGCCAGTCTCCGACACCAGAGTGAATGACTGGCTGTATCGGCTCTGGAAGGCGGTGAACGAGAACACGCAGGATATCGCGGTGCTCGAGGCCGGCGGGGGAGGCGGAGGCGGCACGGTCAATAATTATGTCACGCAGAGTCTGACGGCCCAGGACGGGCTGGACGGGCTGGACGGTTGGCCGGGGCAGCGCGGGGCGGTCGGCGCTACCGGCGGGACCGGACCGGCTGGCCCAATCGGACTGGCAGGACAGGATGGCGAAGATGGGGGAGACGGACCTCCCGGCCCACGGGGACTTCCCGGAGCGGCTGGCTCCCAAGGGCTGGCCGGGCCTCCCGGCTTTGACGGTCAGGACGGAGATGCGGGTGAAGCTGGCCCACCGGGGCCTCGCGGTCTTCAGGGTTCGGCTGGTCCGGCAGGGGCCGACGGCGGCTCGGGAGTCTCCGGGACAGACGGACTTGACGGGCAGGACGGCTGGACGATCCCCGCTCCGGTGAGCGCACCCCCAACCTGGCTTCTTTCTTTTTCAGCAGCGCACGGCTAACAGGAGCATCTCATGGCAGCAAACAAAAACATTCGTATCGGTCCGGTGGCCCTCACCACCACGCTGACCACGAACATTCTCAACCCGCAGACGCTGACCGGCGGTGTCTCGGCTGGCGGCACCAGCAACACGGCCACGTATCTTCTGATCCGGCACATTCGCATTGCGAACAAGACCGCCTCCGCAGCAACGTTCTCCCTGTGGATCGGGGCGACTGGAGCGAATACGGCAGGCACCGAGTTCATGGGTACGGCGCAGTCGGTTCCGGCAAACTCATACGTCGACTGGTACGGCATGATTCGCCTCGACACGGCAGATTTCCTGGTGGGCGGCGCAGGCACCACGACGGCACTCACCTTCGAGGCCGAGGGTGAAATCGGAGTAGCCGGGTGATCAGGCTAAATTCTGTCTCACGCATCGAGGCAGTTTGCGATTTTGCGGCCAATACGGTTGATCCGACTTGCGTAACTTGCTGGTCTGATCAATCGACTGGCGCTTATCAAGGCGGGGCGCTTTCGCAGAACTTCACCGGCACGACAGCGATTGTGATCGTGGCTGCGCCCGCCAGCGGGGCTGTCCGAGACGTTGATTTTATCAACATCAGCAACGTCGATCTGATCACGCAGGCGATCACGGTCCGCTACTACAACGGCAGCGGGACGTATAACCTCGTCAAGGTCACGTTGGCGAGCGGCGACAGGCTGACCTACACGCACGCGGCCGGCTGGCAGACCATCACATCTGCGGGCGTGCTCAAGTCGGCAGGCGCAACAGGGCTGACCGGAGCCACCGGGACGATTGGCCCGAGCATGGCCTGGGAGCACGAGTACCCGGACGAGGGTCTGGCACATGACCTACGGGTCAGCCGGCCTGCCGACAATCGCCGGCACGCTGCGCGCCTTCCTGCACACCCCGACTTCCGCCAACCTCGCCGCAGCGGTCACGAACGAAACCGGCAGCGGTGCGCTCGTATTCGGCACCACGCCGACACTGACCACGCCAGTTATCAACACGGTGGCTTCAGTCGGCGGCGCATGGACGGCCGCAGCGACATGGACGCTCCCGGCACACACGCTGGGCGGCACGGTCAGCGGTGGCGGGAACCAGCTCAACAACGTTATCATCGGCACTGTTACGCCTCTCGCTGGCGCTTTCACAACGCTGACAGCAACAAGCAACATAGCTGTCGGATCGGGAATCGCTTCTTCTGTTTCGTTCAATGTCGCAAAAACCATTACTGGAGCGACAACCAGTGTAGGCGTGTATCAAGCTGGCACAGTACAATCTGACGTTACTGCGGCAGCTTATTCTTTTCGCAGCGAAATATACACGCAAGCAACAGCCTTTACCCTAGCAGCATATACTCATTACGCTGCGAAAGGCGGAACGATAGGAGCAGGATCGGCTGTCACTACGCAAGCCGGCTTTCATGTGATTAGCGACCTAACTGGAGCGACCAATAACTACGGTTTCCGAGGGTCCATTCCTGCCGCAGCAGGCCGCTACAACTGCTACATGGACGGCACGGCGCCGAACTACTTTGCCGGAGACATGCAGTTTGACAAGACGGTTACGGCTGCCGGAACGACGACACCTCAGACGATCAACAAGAATGCCGGGGCTGTCAATTTCGCCGCTGCCGATGCTTCGAAGGTTGTCACCAACTCGCTGGTAACTGCCAATTCGATCATCGTCGCCACAGTTGCCACCAACGACCTGACGATGAAAAGCGTTCAGGTGGTGGCTGCGGCTGGAAGTTTCACCCTCTACGCGAACGCGGCAGCAACTGCCGAGACCCGCGTCAACTTTTTAGTCATCAACTGAGGCTCACTATGGCACTCATGCAGGCAATCGAGGTTCGTGGAGTCACCCTTCCCGCTGCGTATATTCGTGTGGATCGTATCACTGGCGGGAAGTACACCGGATTCAACGCTGAAGTGGGAATTTACGCAGCCGCCGGGGTGAGTCTGCCGCTGGATACCTTCGGACTGGCCTTCACCTTCGTTTCCGGGCAGGATTTGCTCGAAACCGCCTACCTTGCGGTCAAGGCTCTGCCGGATTTTTCGTCAGCAGCTGACTGCTAAGCAGTAACAACTCAGAGAGATAAGCCATGTACCAGAAAATCGAGGCTTGCCGGGAGAACAGAAAGTGCGAGTTCAGCCACTCGGCTGTGATCGACGCTCTTGTGGTCAATCCGAGGCTTCGCCTCAAGGATCTGGCCCAGATGTTTGGCTACAGCGAAGGCTGGCTGTCCGTCGTCTTGAGTAGCGACACCTTCCGAGTGGCCCTGAGGCAGCGCAAAATCGAGGTTCTCGACCCAACCATGCTCGCAACGCTGGAGGACCACTACAAGGCCCTCGCAATGCGCAGTGTGGCCATTCTGCAGGAGAAATTGAAGGGTCCTGCCGAGGGGATTTCGGATGATTTGGCTCTGAAAGCAGCTGCACTCGGCGCCTCGATGTTCAAGCCCACGATGGCAGCCCCGCCAGCTCCGGTTGAAAGCTCGATCGACCGATTGGCTGACAGGCTGATCGCCTTGCAGCAAGGTTTTCGGGGAACTACCCTGACGACGGGTGAAACTGTGGACGTGACACCAGCGTGAACGCCACCGCACGAGGCCCTGCGTCGCCACCGCACGAAGCTAATCGGCCCAGTCACGCCGGTTCCCCGAGATCCCCACTCTAAATGGCCGTCAAGCTCACAGCCCCCCTGGTCGAAGCGTTCGCGGGAGCCTTCCTCTCCCCGATGTACGACGACCCGCAGCCCACGCCGCAGTGTCACCGCGACTGGTGGGAGCTGTATTGCTCAGATGAGCAGTTTGTCGGACTTGCAGCGCCGCGGGGACACGCAAAGTCGACTGCCCTCACGCACGATTTCGGGCTGGCCAGTGTCTGTTTCCGCGTCGAGTCCCACGTGCTGATCGTCAGCGCCACGGAAGAGCTGGCTATGGCTCACCTCTCCGACATGGCGACGGAACTGCGGGACAACGACGAGCTACGTAAGTCCTTCGGCATCAGCAAGTTCCTCATCGACTCCAAGGGTGAGATCATCATCAAGTGCGTTCCCGACGGAGACTTTCCCGCTGGCTACCAGTTCCGAATCATTGCTCGCGGCGCTGGGCAAAAGCTTCGCGGCCTGAAGTGGAGAGGTCGTCGCCCAGGTCTCATCATCTGCGATGACATGGAGGAGGATGAGCAGGTCGAGAACTACGACCGTCGCCGCAAGTTCCGTAAGTGGGTCATGCGCGCACTGCTTCCTCTCGGCCGGCGTGAAGCTAAAATCCGCTGGCACGGAACCATCCTGCACGAAGATTCGATGCTCCAGCGTCTCATGAATGATCCGACCTGCAAGAGTGCCCTCTACCGAGCTCACAGAGACTTTGACGATTTCCGTGATATTCTGTGGCCGGAGATGTGGAACGAAGCCAGACTCCGCCAGATGCGCCAGCGTTACATTGAGCAAGGGGACTCGCCCGGCTACTCCCAAGAACTGCTCAATGACCCCTTCGCTCAGGACTACGCTTACCTGCGCAAGGTTGATTTCCTCCCAATGTCGGACTCTCGACCGTAAGTCTGAGAAACGAGTCTGCGTAGGTGTCGACTTTGCCGTCTCCACAAACTCCCAGGCCAACCGTACCAGCTTCACCATCGGCGGCCAAGACGCTCTGAACTTCATCCACATCATAGACCAACGGGCAGACCGCTGGGACCCGCTCGAGTGGATTGACGAGATGTTCCTGATCCAGCGTGACCACGATCCCGAAGCCTTCTTCGTTGAGGACGGAGTTATCTGGAAGTCTGTGCAGGGCACAATCTATCGTGAGATGACTTCCCGGGGAATCTGGATGAACTTGGTCCCCCTCTCTTCCACCAAGGACAAAGCCGCTCGTGGTCGTCCCCTGCAAAAGCGTCATCGTGCTGGCAGCATGAAGTTTGACAAAGAAGCTGACTGGTACGACGTGTATGAAGCCGAGCTACTCCGCTTCACCGGAACAGGCGATGCCCGCGAGGACGATCGTTTCGATTCCACCTCCATCCTAGTCCGTGGGATTGAGTCACTCAGCGAGCTCGACAAAGAGGACTTCTACGAGGACGAGGAACTTGATCTACTCTACGGCGGCCCCGAGAAGTCAGTCGGACGCTCCACAGTGACTGGCTACTAACATGGTCATGAACTTCCGCATGCTATCTGACCGCGATCTAATTGCCCAGGTCTATTGCTGCACCACCAGCACCGAACTGGAAATGGACCTGATCCGCCGCCTGGAAGCTGCCCTCGACCGTTTCCAGAATCAGGACGAAGAACTCAAGCACTACCACAGCAAGCTCTCCGAAGCACTGGCCAAAACAACCCAGGTATTGTCATCATGCTAAAGCTCGAAACGAAACTCGATCTCCGCGACATTGTCCGCGACGATAATCTGGCTGACAGCCTCTCGGAGAACGACTGCCACACCATCGCCAGTCACGTCTACGACACCTGGCTGATCGACCAGCAAAGCCGCTCGGCCTGGGAAGCAAGCATGTCCTCCGCGCTCAAGCTGGCCAACCCAGGTCTCCGAGGCAAAGAACTTTCCGTGGCCGAATTGCTCCAACGTGAAGTTCCCACTCATCACGATTGCCGCTCTGCAGTTCCACGCCCGCGCTTATTCAGCTCTGCTTCCTGGCCCGGACATTGTGAAGTGCCGCAACTACGGCTCCGATCCCGATGGCGTCGAGGCTGCACGCGCTCAGCGCATCAGCGAGCACATGAGCTACCAAGTCACGGAGGAGGACGAGGCCTGGGAAGAGGTCCATGACCGCATCCTGATCACTGTGCCAATCGTCGGCTGCGCCTTCAAGAAGGTCTATTTCAGTCCCGAGCTTGGCCACAACGTCAGCGAGTTTGTTCCGGCCAAAGACCTGTATGTGCCCTACTTCGCCGCCACGCTGGAGACCGCCTCCCGCCTGACTCAGGTGATCGAGTGCCTCCCCAACGCAATGGTCAGCTACGTTCGCAAGGGCCTGTATCTCCCCGACGTGCTTGACACCGACCCGCAAGACTCTGGCGATGGCAGCGAACTACGTCAGACCCAGGACCGCATCCAAGGGCTAACTGAAGGTCCCCAAGACTGCGATCGTCCCTACGAGTTGCTGGAACGTCACGGATGGCTCGATCTCGACGGCGACGGGTATCAAGAACCCTACGTCATCACCATTCGCAAGGACACCAAGCAACTCTGCCGCATCGTTGCTCGCTTCTACAGCCGAGACATTCTCCGCAACCGCAAAGGGGAAGTTACCTGCATCAGCCCGAGCCACCATTACGAGAAGTATTCCTTCATCCCCTCCCCGGATGGAGGCATCTACGACCTCGGCTGGGGCATCCTGCTCGGTCCGCTCAACGAGTCGATCAACACCGCAATCAACCAGCTCATCGACGCCGGCACTCTGGCCACAACCGGCGGAGGTTTCCTCGGACGTGGTGCCCGTATCCGCTCAGGCAACGTAGCACTCAAGCCGTTCGAGTGGGTTCGTGTCGACTCAACCGGGGACGACCTCCGCAAGAGCATTGTCCCGGCCAGCTTCAAAGAACCCTCGATGGTGCTGTACCAGCTGCTCCAGCTCCTCATCAACTACGGGGAGCGTGTCGCTGGCGTAACCGACGCTCAGGTCGGCATCACCCCTGGCCAGAACACCCCCGCCGAGACAACCCGCACTGCGGTGGCGGAGGGTCAGAAAGTGTTCCTCGGGATCCTGAAGCGCCTCTACCGCTCCATGAAGAAAGAGTTCCAGAAGCGTTACCTGCTCAACCGCCGCTTCCTCGACTCCGAGGTCCAGTACTGCAGCCCCATGTCCGGGGAAGCTCGTCGGGTTCTGGCACTCGACTACGCCCCGAGCGAGAAGCTCATCTGCCCGGCAGCCGACCCGAACATGCTCACCGACTCCCAGCGCCTCCAACAGGTCCAGCTCCTGAAGCAATCGGCAGCCACCACCCAGGGCTACGACTTGGCCGCGGTCGAGCGTCGCTTCCTGGAGGCAATCCGGGTGTCCGACATTCCCACGGTCTTTCCTGGACCGGACAAAATCCCGGCGCAGCCCCACTACCGCATCCAGCTCGAACAGATGCGCAGCGAGACCCGCCTCCAGGAAGCCAAGATGCAGACCCAGATCGAGGCCCTCAAGCTTCTCGGGGAAGCCGACCTCAACCAAGCGAAGATCGCCAAGCTGCGGGCAGACGCCACCGCCATCCTGCAAAACGCGCAGAACTCTTCGACCAACCAACAACTTGCGGTCATCAATACGCAAATTGGGGCTGCCAAGGCCCACCAGGACAGCCTCCTCCGGGCGGCTGAAATTCTCCAACGCAGTATCCAACTAGGCAAGGGATCAAATGAGTCAAGTTCCGAAAATAACGGAAGCGGAGTGGGAGGAGTGGAAGCTCCATCCGGTAACGAAGCGATTTCGGCAGTTCTTGAAGGAACAGTTGGAGGAGCTCCAGCAGCAATGGGTGGAGGGTAATTTCACCTCCGACACAAGCGACGCAACAGCGCAGATCAACGCGCGCAGCATAGGGAAAGCTCAGAATCTGGTCGATATCATCGAGCTTTCGAGTGAAATCTTAAACGAGGAAAACGCATGAAAGTGGGAATCAACCCGACAGGGCACATCGTTCTGGTGCTGCCCGAGGAAGTCGAAGTAAAGTCGAAAGCTGGAATCATCCTGACCACGGCATCGCAGACTCAACGCGAGTCAATGGCTCAGACCGAAGCCACGGTCATCGCGCTGGGCAACACCGCCTACTCGGATCAGGCCTTCCCCTGGTGCAAGGCCGGCGATCGGGTGCTCTTCGCCAAGTACGCCGGCACGATGTGCCAGGGCCAAGACGGAAAGACCTACCGCCTGATCAACGACCTGGACGTGAAGGCCATTCTGGACCCGGTTGAAGGAGACTCCAATGCTTGAAGCCACGGTTCAGGCAGATACCCCTGCCGTCAGTTCCCCGGTGGAGGCCGAAGCCCGCATGTTCGGGTGGAAGCCTCTGGAAGAGTTCAACGGATCTCCCGAACGCTGGAGAGACGCGGAAGCCTTCCTCGAGAAGGGGCGGCAGATCAACGGCTTTCTGCGGAAAGACTTCGACAAACTGCGGGGCGAACTCACTGCCCGCGACACCCGGATCGCTGCACTCGAGGAAAGCATCCAGGAGTTCGCGAACTACCACAAGGAAACGGAGGCTCGCGCCTATCAGCGTGCAGTCGTCCAGCTCAAGAACGAGCGCAAAGAAGCGCTGCGGATGAACGATGGTGAGCGGGTTGTGGCCATCGAAGAGCAGATGGACGAGCTGCAAGAAGCCTCCCAGAAAAGTAAGCTTGCGCCGCGAGCCGTTGCGCCGCGAGCCTCCGATGAGCCAGATCCTGCATTCGTGGCCTGGGTCGACAGCAACCCCTGGTACAAGGAAAACCGGGTGCTGCGCTCCCTCACCCACGACTACGCCGAGGAACTCAAGCGCGCCGAACCGTCACTGGTCGGCCCGTCTTTCCTCAACAAGGTGAAGGCCCTGGTGCAGGAAAACCACCCGGAACTGTTCCACAACCCCGAGCGTGCTCGGCCTGGAGCGGTGGCCGGGGGAGCCGAGACTCGTGGACCTCGCTCCAACGGAAAGACCTACCACGACCTGCCGGCTGAAGCCAAAGCAGCCTGCGACAAGTTTGTAGCGAAGGGCTTCCTCAAGCGGGAAGATTACGTCAGAGATTACTACCAGGATAGCGCCGAATGAGCACTCCAATCGTCACCCAATCGCCTGCCATCGAGCAGGTTCGCACCCAAGCCGACCGGCCTCAGCGTCCCACGCGTATCCCCTTTGGGGCTCCGCAGACGAAGCTGGCTGTCCGCATGGAGTTGCCGGGACACTTCCTCTACTGGACCAACGATCAGGACGGGAAACTGGAGGCCGCTCAAGCCGGCGGTTACGAGTTCGTTACTCCCAAGGAAATCGGAGAAGCTCGCGACGGAACTCAAGTCAAGCGTCTCGTCGGTTCATCCAAAGACGGATCTCCACTCTACGCCTACCTGATGAAGATCAAGCAGGAATGGCATCAAGAGGATCTGGATCAACTCTCTGCTGTCGACGACAAGTTCGAGTCGGCCATCCGCGAAGGTTCCCTGCTGCAGAAGCCGGGCGAACAGCGGTACAATGCCGGCATCAGCCTCAAGACCAACAAATCTTAACGTAGGAGCTTTATAATGGCAAATGCTGCCGCCCCCTTCGGGCTTCGCCCGTCCCACACCATCTCCGGGTGCGCCTACAACGGGCAGACCCGACTCTACTACATCCCGAGCACCGACACGATTGCCTACAGCGTCGGCGATGTTGTCGTCGAAGTTGCTGGCGGCGATCTCGTCACCGGCGCCTCGGCCGTCATCCTCTACGGTACGCGTGGATCGACCTCGACCTCCGGCAACACTCGCGGAGTCATCGTTGGCTTCGGCGTCGCCGCTGGCAACGGTGAAGTCGTTCCCCTGGGCGGTGATCCCGACAACCTCGGATCGATGATCATCCCGGCCACCAAGACGAAGAACTACTACGCCTACGTCTGCGACGATCCGCACATGATCTACGAGGCCCAGACCGACACCATCGCAGCGACCGCGTTCAACAAGAACACCGGTCTGGCGGTTGGCGTTGCCCCGACCCTGACCTCGCCGAACTGCAAGACCGTCATCAACGGAGCCTCGGCCACGACCGCCCCACCCTGCCGATCAAGATCGTCGGCGCTCCGCAGCGTGCCGACAACGACCTGACCTCGCCGGGCACCAACGCCTACATCTGGGTTATGCTCAATACCAACTCAGTTGGCGGTGCGAGCGCCGGCGTCTAACCTCTCACCTCTTCAAGGAGTATCAAAATGGCTGGAGTTATCAGCACCTCGAACCACCCCAAACTGCTTTGGCCCGGCGTCAAGGGCATTTGGGGGAGTGCCTACAACGAGCACTCGACCGAGTACACGGATCTGTACGACACCGACACCAGCGACAAGGCCTACGAAGAGTTCGTCCAAGTCACCGGCTTCGGGCTGGCCCCGGTCAAGGCCCAGGGTGCTGCGGCTGTCTATGACACCGAGACCCAAGGTCCCATCTCCCGCTTCGTGCACGCGGCTTACGCCCTCGGCTACATCGTCACGCACGAAGAGCTGATGGACAACCTCTACATGGAGGTCTCCGGCAGTCGTGCGCCGAACAACGCTCGCGCCTTCCGTCAGACGAAAGAGCGGGTGGCCGCGGCCCTGTACAACCGGGCAACCAATGCCAGCTACACCTACGCCGACGGCAAGACCCTGCTGGCCACCGACCACCCCAACACCTCCGGCGGAACCTTCAGCAACAAGCTCGCCGTTGCCGCCGATCTGAGCGAGGCCTCCATCGAGGACCTGTGCATCCAGATCATGCAGGCCACGGATGATCGCGGGAACCTGATCAACCTGATGCCCAAGAGCCTGCACGTTGCTCCGGCCAACTGGTTCGAAGCCACCCGCATCCTCAACACCACCCTCCAGGTCGGCACCGCCAACAACGATATCAGCGCCATCCGGCACCTCGGTATCTTCCCCGACGGCGTGAAGCTGAACCACTACTTCACCTCCCCGAAGGCCTGGTTCGTCCGTACCAACATCAGCAAGGGCAAGGGCCTGATCTTCCTGCAACGGGAAGCCATGTCCTTCGAGCGCGACAACGACTTCAACACGAAGAACGCCCTGGCCCTCGGCTACGAGCGCTATTCCTGCGGCATCGTCGATCCTCGCGCGATCTACGGCACCGAGGGACCGTAAGATGGCAGCTCGTAAGAAACCTGCCAAGAAGTCCCCGGCACCGATGCGCGCACCTGCTCGCAAGTGCTAAACAAAAATCTCCGGACTGTGGCCTGTCCTCAAGCAGGCCCTTCCGGGGTCCACAGCTAGGAGATTTTAATGCCCTCAATCGTTTCTCAAGGTCGCGTCTCGACCTTTCCCGGCGGATTTCCCGCTGGTCTGTCCGTCCTCGGTATGCCGCTGGTTTTCCCGCAGGCACGCGGAGAGGTCTACTACGTCAGCAACAACGGAGCGTCGCTCGCAGCCGGTCAAAGCACCGGCAGTGACGGCAACAAAGGCACCTTCAGCAAGCCGTTCGCCACACTGCAGAAGGCGCTCGATGTTTGCGTCGCCAGTCGCGGTGACATCATCATCGTCGGCCAAGGCCACGCGGAGAACATCGCTTCGGCAACTGCACTCGCAATCAGCAAGGCCGGCGTCACGATTCTCGGTCTCGGCACAGGCGACAACCGCCCGACCTTCACCCTGACCACCGCCAACACCGCCAAGATTGTCGTCAGTGCCAGCAACGTGTCGATCTGCAACTGCGTGTTCGTCGCCAACTTCCTGAACATCGCAACCCTCTTCGACCTGACCACGGCAACCGGCTTCAACTTCGATTCGTGCGAAGTCCGCGACACCAGCGCCATTCTCAACTTCCTCAACATCTTTCAGCTGTCAGCAACCACGGCGGCGAACGACGGTCTGCGCATCACGCAGAACCGCTTCTTCCTGCTCGCAGCCTCCGGTGTCTGCAACATGGTCAGCTTCCGGGGCACTATCAACCGCGTTGTGATCAGCGACAACTACTACTCGGCTCGCACGACCAACGCAGGTGCGGTGCTCATCTTCGCCACCACGAAGTTTGCCACCAACTTCCTGCTGCTCAACAACATCTTCAACTTGGTCAATGCGGCTGGCACTGCCACAGGTTTCCTGATCACGTCCGACACCGCGACTCACGTCGGCTACATCGACGGCAACAAGGACTTCTGCTTGGCCAACACCACCTACGCCAGTTCCCTGTTGGTGACAGCCGGTTCCGGTCTGCGTTTCGGACAAAACTGGCACAGTCGTACAGCTGACAAGTCTCCCGGCACGGTCCTCCCGGCGGCTGACTCTTAATCACAGCAGTTTGTTACATTTGTCGGGATTGCGCGAACACGCAATCTCGGCATTCCCTGTTCAAGGAATCCCCAATGGGCCGTGCAGACCACTACTCCCCAGGCGACAACAACGCCATCTGCGACTCCTGCGGACGGAAGCGCAAGGCCAGTACCCTCAAGAAAACCTGGGACGGATTCTACGTCTGTCCCGAGCACTGGGAACCGCGCCACCCCCAGGACTATGTGCGCAACGTACCGGAGAGTCTCCCCGTCGCCATCAACCGCCCGGCAGTCGAGCCAACCTTCACCGCCGAGGCTGAGGCCATCCCCCTCCCACCGAACCCTCTAGGAGTCTGACGTGGCTGTATCAGGAACCACCACCTTTACACTCACCAGGGACGAGATCCTGGACTCTTCGGCCCGGGTCACTGGTTACCTGGCAGCCGGCGAAGTACTCAGCGCCGAGGACAAGACGAACCGTTCCCAGGCTCTCAACATCATGGTGAAGAACTGGGCCCGAAAGGGTCTTGCCCTCTGGGTCACAGTCACGGTCGAGATTCCGCTGGTGGCTGGGGACTACGACTACACCATTGGGCCGAGCGGCAGCGACGTTACCGCCGACCGCCCACTCAAGATTCTCGAGAGTAGCTTCGTCCGAGATCCCGATGGGAACGATATCTCGCTGCGGCAACTCGCCCGCTCCGACTACAATATCCGCAGCCCCAAGGGGCAAGCTGGAGTCCCGGTCGACTTCTACTACGATCCCGGCAGAGACTACGGCACCCTCTACCTGCTGAATGTTCCAGCCACCGCCGGCTACACGTTCCATGCGGAGACCCAGCGCCAATTCTTCGACATGGTGGCTGGCTCCGACAACTTCGACTTCCCCGCCGAGTGGCTCCTTCCCCTCAAGTGGGGACTGGCTGCGGAGATGGGCCTGGAGGACGGCGTCGAACTGGACAAGCTGGACTACATCGAGCGCAAGTCGCAGGCTCACCTCGAGGCCTGCTTCGACTTCAGCGTGGAGGAGGCCAGCACCTACTTCACCGTCGACACCCAGGGGATGCGCTAGTCGTGGAGACTCCGGCCAGCAAACACGTCCGTACCCCGCTGATCTTTCAGTCGGTCACTCGCGATGCTGCTCGAACCAAGGGGGCTTGGCTCACCAACATGTGGGTCGAGGGCACTCGCGCCCGCAAGCGGTTTGGTCTGACGCTCGACACCGCCGGAGCATCCCCAGGCCAGGGCCTCCTGATCTACGGTACGGCCAAGGTCAGCATCCGCAACGATACGCTGTATGTTGATGGAGCTGACTTCACGCTATGAAAACTCCGCTGCTTGTGGCCAATGACTCCCGGGATGAGTCGCGTGAGAAAGACTCCTGGGGGACTAACATCTTGCTCGAGTCGGAAGCTCCGACCGCGGCTGTCAAGCGTCCGGGGCTGACCCTCACCTACGACGGAACGTCTCCAGGTCAAGGTGTATTCATCTGGCCAGACTCGGGCGGCTTAACCGTAGTTTCGGTTGAGGATGATGAACTCACTTTTCCTGTAGTGGTGGATATAGGCGATGAGGTTGATGGCTGGTACGCTATGGTCGAGAATCCTCCGACTGCCCCCGGACCAGACGATCCTTACTGGAGTGCTACGCCGCCAGACAGCAGTCGCTACATGATTGCCTGTACCACATATGACGATTACTCTACTCATTATTGCACCATGTCGGTCAGGACGACAAGCCCCGTCAAAGATCAGGTGTTAAGTCAGAAAGCTGCAAGTATTGCAGCTGCGTGTAAAAGTATTCAAAGAGTTATTGCTGCGGCCCGGGGACTGATTGTGTGGCTGCTAGACTCTCAGACGTTGGTTCCCCCTACCCCGGTATACACAGTTTATAGATTTTACCCAACGAGTCTGCCTTATAACGTATCTGGAACTATTTACGCAGATAACGGATATTTAGACAGTCAGACTGGAATTGATTGGAGCGCTGGATATGTTCCCACACAAACAGCTGTTCCAACAACCCCATACGGTTTTGCTGGAGCCTACACAATAGGTCCTGTTAAAAGCGAGCATTCACATTCTGGTATCTCAATCACATCTACCGGAAGCGTTGCTCGGATTGCTGCTGCTGACATAGGACTTACTGCCGGGTCGTATTATCTATCGCAGGTTCGCTACATAGAAGTGTCTGGAGCCAATGAAGCTGAATATAACGGCACGTTTATCGGGTGGATAACTACTGATGATTTACAAACAAAAGCAGATTTTATCAACGACATGAACGACGGATGGCTGTATTACCAGATGAGCGGTACGCCATCATCTGCAACAGCCACCGGGACAATAGTTGTAAAGAGCTATTACTGATCTTCAAAGGATACCCAGCCATGCCAGTCACCGTTCCAGGTCTCCCCTTCGACTTCATCCAGACAGACGTTGCAGCCGGCACCGTGGGCTTCGTGTTCAAGTCCACTGCCGACGCCTTCTACTACGATGGTTCCACTGTAACCAAGATCACGGACGGAGATTACCCAGCAACCACCGTCCGAGGCATCGCCTATCTGGACGGAACCTACTACGTCATGGACCCAGATGGACAGATCTTCGGCTCCGACCTCAACACCCCGACCGCCTGGACAGCCCTCAATATGCTGGTTGCCCAGATGGAGCCGGACGGTGGGATGGCCCTCGCGAGGCTCCTCAACTACATCGTGGCCTTTGGCACCTACACGACTGAGTTCTTCTTTGACGCCGGGAACCCTGCTCCAGGATCGCCGCTAGCTCCGTACTCCTCCGGGATGCTCAACATCGGTTGCGCCTCAGCCGGATCGGTCGTGCAGACCAACAACCAGCTCTTCTTCATCGGGGTGACGAAGCAGCGGGGACGCTCGGTCTACACCCTGACGGGGACCACGCCGCAGATCATCTCCACTCCGTCCATCGAGCGGATTCTGAACTCCGACGACCTAAGTTCGGTGTTCGCCTTCTGCATCAAGATCGCAGGTCACAACTTCTACGTTCTGACGCTTGTCGACTCTGACATTACCCTGGCGTGTGACCTGACCACTGGAGACTGGAAGGAATGGACCAGCCTCACCGCGGCCTCCCCGGTCACGATTAGTAGCCTGACCTACAGCAGCTCCACCGGCCTGTGTTCCGCCACAACCTCCGGGGCGCACAACCGCTCGGACGGAGATCCGGTCACGATCGCCGGAGCTACGCAGACGGAGTACAACGGAGCTGTCAATGTGACATACGTCGATGCGACGCACTTCACCTACGTCCCGCTGTCCGTCCCGAGCGTCACCCCAGCAACCGGCTCTCCGACAGTGACCGGCTACACCTCCGGCGCTTTCATCGGACGGTTCTACGCAGGCTTCGGCAACATCGAACTCGTCCAGGATGCGGCAGGCAACCTCTACACCCTCTCCCCGGACGTGTATCAGGACAATGGAGTGCCGATCGACGTTCATATCCGCACGCCGCTGATCGACGGAGGCACCAACGATAAGAAGTTCTTCTCGAAGCTCCAGATCATCGGGGACTCCACCGACACCCAGGTGTTCGTCCGCTACAGCGGTGACGACTACCAGACCTGGACGAAGTATCGGGCAGCTAACCTCGGGCTGCGTCGTGCGGCCCTCCACCGCCTGGGCCAAGACCGTCGCCGGGCGTTTGAACTTCGGCACACAGACAATACGCCGCTTCGTCTCGAAGCACTGGAACTAACCGTTAAAGTGGGGAACAACTGATGCAACTCCTCAGTGATATGTTGGCTGAAGAAGCCTTCAACAAGCAAGCAGCTACGGCTGGGTACGTCTATCGAGACGGGAGTTATCATCCGGCTGCATCGGTCGCTCGGTATGATGCTATGCCGAGAAACTACCGAACCGACACGATGGCTCCCGGAACTGAGTCGCGGTCAAGTCGAATCGCAATTGCAGCAGACCCAGATGCGCTCTACGACCGGGACTCAACAGAACTTCGCCATCGACCAGCAGCAAGGTCTCCTGAACGACAATCGGCAGCAGCAGGGTCTGGCCCTCGGCCAACGCAATGCAGCGGTCGGGGATGCGCTCAACAACGCTCAACGGACAACCGGCCCCGGTCAGAGCACCTACGACCAACGCCTGCAGCAGATGATGAACGGCACCTTCGCTCCGGATGATCCATCGTACCAGTGGCGAGTTCAGCAAGGCATGACCAATCTCGGACGGTCCCAGGCAGCCAAGGGGATGCTCGGTAGCGGGAACATGGCCGCGGAACTCCTGACCTACGGGCAAGGCATGGCCAGCCAGGAATACGGGGCGCAGTTCAACCGTCTGCTGGCGGCCTCGCAGAACGCCACGGCTCAATACACCAATGCCTACAGTGTGCTGAATCAGATGATGCAGCAACAACAGGGCCAGCAACAACAGGGCAATGCGAATCAACTGACGGCCCAGGGTTGGGGCCAAACGGCTCAAGGCTGGGGCAGCCAGAATCTCGGGATCATGAATGCTGATACCAGTCGGTATGGGGTAACATCCAATGCGGCTAATCAGGCTGGACAGCTCGGCTTACAGCGTGACCAGTTCAACGCGCAGCAGACTCGCCTGGACAACGCCGACCGGGGATCGGGAGATGCGTTGATGCGGGGAGCTGGGGCGTATGGCGGAAGCAACGCTGGACAAGCTTACGTGCAGCCTGCGCCAACCTACGGATACCAGAGTCCGTCGTCAGGTGGTTCTGTCCAGAACAATGTAGCTTCGCAGCTTCCGAGTGGAACAGGCTACATCACCAATAACCAGACTGGACAGACCACGCAGCTCGGGCAGACGTCCCCCTTCACCAACGACTACGGCTACGAAGCCGTCTACGGAGACTAGCATGGCTGAAGTCACTGGCTACTACGGCGGCTACCTCAACGCGCTCAGCACAATCTCCGGGGTGGATGAAGCCAACAATCGCATTGCTGCGCGTAACCAGCAGATGCAACTTGCGGCCAAGCAGGATCGGCTCAGCGATCAGTCGCGAGCGACCCTGGCCCAGGCCTTCCGCCAGCAACAACAGAACTCCACCGTGTTGGATCGGTTTGGGCTGGAGGACTCCACCGCCGAACAGTACCGATCGGCCGGTCGAGCTGTCATGGCCACCGATCCGAGTGCTGGGCTTAACCTGCTCCGCGAGGGGGATTCGCTCAAGAATCAGACCTCAAGTCGTCGAATCGAAGCCGCCAGGGTCGAGATGATCAAGCAGGATCGCCTCGCCTCGCTCGCCGGGATGGTCAGCGACCAGACGGGACTCGACGAGTACGTGGCGGGGAAAGCGGCTCTCGGGGAGGTGATCCCGCAACAGTATCGGACCTGGGGACCGGAAACCGAAGCGTGGCTGGAGCGGCAAAACGCCCTGGGAGTCCCGGCGTCGAAGGCTGCCAACCTCGCCCTGCGCACCAGGAAGATGGAGCTGGACGAGGCCGAGCGTTCGCGTAAGGCGGAGATCGAACTCGAGAAACGTGCCTTGTCCGAAGCCAAGGAAGCCCGCCTCCAGGCCGGCCACTCCACCCGCAGTCTCGCCCAGGCTACCCCTCGCGGTGAGATGGCTGAGGCCAACGAGGTTGCGACACTGACCAGTCTTGACCCAGACGGTCTGTTCAAGAAGATGGATCTCGGCGGCCAGCGTGAAGCGGCAAAGGACGTCTATCTCCGCGCGAAGCAGGCCATGACCAAGAACCCGAAGCTCGATCCGGAGGAGGCGCTTAACGAGGCTCGTATGGGTGTGCTGGCTGAGATCGCCCCGGGGAGTATATGTGGAACAAGCCCACTCGGGTACGCGGAAAGGCCTCCACCTCCGAGTCAACCCGTCCCGCCAAGATGGAGGTGAATGGAGAAGTCTGGCAACTTCAGCCTAACGGCAAGTATCGTAAAGCGGGGAACTAACATGGAAGAACTGACCTTCGAGCAACTGCAATCTCGCCAAAGCGGAAAACTTGCGCCGCGAGCCACCGCTTCCCCAGACGACGAGGAGCTGACCTTCGACCAACTCCAGGCCAAGGCTGCAGCGTCCACCTCCGATCCAAGCTACGCCAACACCGATCTCAAGTACGCGGCTGAGCGATACCTCCCCAAGGCCGCTGCCAACGCGGTCGAGGGCTGGTATAATCGGAGTGCCGCTCGATCTGCCGGCGGCTGGATGATGGAGAAGCTCGTCTCCCTAACCTCCGAGGGGAAGAAGGCTGTCGATGAACTCGACCGCCCCAAGGCTGAGAAGAACGACGAGTCCTTCATGGAGACGGTGGCCAGCACCCTGGGCTACATGGCCGCAAACCCAGGGCACACACTCTCCGAGATGGGCAAGGACCTTGCAGCCAACCCCGAGCTTCTTGGCATCGGTTCCTTCGGGGCTGTGCGCGGGGCCGCTCGCCTTGCGGACATGGCCAAGCTTGGGCGGGCTGGCCGCGTCGCAGCAACCATCGGCGGAAGCGCAGCGGAGGGGGCCGTCCTCATGGGACTGTCGGACACCGCCCTGCAGCTGAAGAACGACGAGATGGACTGGAAACGGACCGGCGTAGCTGCGGCGACTGGCGCTATCATGGCCCCGGTCATGCACGGAGCTGTGTCGGGCCTGAAGAAGCTTCACGACCTGTGGAAAAACGGCAAGCCGGTTGAGGCTCCCCCGACTCCCGAGGAACCTCTTCCCCCGCACCCAGGAGATATTGACTTCGACCGGCCACTGACCGCGGCCGAGGCTGACGCTCGCACCAAGAAGGGGACGGTGAAGCGCAACGGCCAGCCGTACAAATCCATGCGGGAAGTTCCGCCGGGTGAGCTGGCCTCCGTCATCAAGGGC
>JADKDZ010000017.1 GCA_016718265.1 Uliginosibacterium sp.
GCCGATTTCCGCCACCGGACCCACAAAGCAGGCGCGGCCATAGGCGCCGCCAGAATCGTCTGAACGCCAAAGTCTCCGCCGGGCGGGTGTCGATCAAACCCACACATCGTATCAGCACAGGTGCGGCGGTGTGATCGTCGGGTCGTCGAGAATGCCCAGCGGCTGGCGCGTTTCGGCGCCCCATGTTTGGGATTGACGCCAGCGTTTGAGCACATTCCAGAGCTGGGTGATTTCCGCGGTGCCATACGGACCAACGTAGCGGAGATAGGCGAGGTGGTAGTCAAGCTGTGTTCTGAAGCGTCACTTCCATGAGTCATGCTTTCATGCTGCGGTTTGCTGCTGAAGCGTGCTGTCCGATCAGGGGGCAAGCGAGCCCTCAGAGATAGTCCGCTCGCAAGGGAGAGAAGACTTCACGGCGACACTGTCTTCCAGAATGTCGGCGCCATGTTCGATGTCACTCGGAATATTCCAGGGCGTCGCCGGGACGGAGCTCGCGCGTCTCATCGCCAATGCCGGAGGCGAATCCTTCCACACTGACAAGGTAGCCGGTCTGCTCATAAGGATGCGCGTGACGCGGGAGCAGGAAGCCCCTGCTTTGAGGCGGAATTCAACCAGCAAAGTCTTGTCGCCGTGCACCAGGGTCTTGCGCTCAATGCCAACGGTGCCGGGATATAGCCCGCTTCGTCATGGTGGGAAAACATCCTGGGGTCGTCTTCCAGATGGTTGAAATTACGTTTTAGCCTGCCCGCGGAGCCAAGCCCAGAGGGGTCTTCAGGCATGTTCGGGATGGGTTTGAAGTCTTTGGCATGCCGAGTGTAGCGTGCGGGCGTCTTGAATACCACCTGTCCGTGGTCTCCAGGCCATGATTTCGACGTACTCATAAACCTCGCAATCGGTGATGAGCTTGCGCACCGGCAGTGTGGCGCGGGCGAACCATTCCTGCGGCGCGTGGCGATCGATCTCTTCACCCGCGAAGCGCACCAGCTCGCAGATCGGCTCGACGGACCTCGCGGCGGTAGTCCTCATCCTGTTTCACGTAGGCCAGGTACAGGTTCTTCATGCAGCGTTGCCACGGCAGAAGCCATACGCCGCGCACTCGCCGCAGGGCATGGCCGGGTCGGGCTGCAGCGGGCTGGCACGCAACCAGTTCTCGACGACGCTGCCTTGCTGCATCTCGGGCAGATACAGCAGGTCCGGGCAAGGGAAAATCCGCCCGTCCGGCATCACGTTGAGGATATGGGTAGAGGCCCGGCACTGCGTTTTGCCCTGGTAGAGCTCTTGCGCTTTCGACGGCATGACCTTGTTGCGCACCATGCCCATGATCGGCACGATGGGGTAGAGCCGGTCCGTGTGGCGGAAGAACTTCGCAATCATCTGCGCCAGGATAGCCTTGCGCTTGGCCATGCCCTCGGCGGGATAGGCCCCCCGATCCGCCACGAACTGGAAGTAGAGGTAGTCGAAAACCTCGGTGAGATGATCCAGCTCTTCAAAGCTGATTTCCGGATGGCTCCAGGTGACACGCGCGGTGACCGTTCCGGCAATTCGCGGGCGAATCGCGGCCAGGTTCTTCATCACCTGGCGATAGATGCCGCGTCCACGGTAACCGTCGGTGGTGCGCTCGCCACCATCAACCGAGATCAGGTAGTTCGACATGCGTGCCAGCACGGCGTCCGGCAGGCCGTCGAGCAACGTGCCATTGGTTTGCAACTGGTAGCGGAAATTCGGGAAGCGTGCGATCACCTCTTGCATGTACTGCGTGTTCAAGGTCGGCTCGCCGCCATAGAAGGTGACGTAGGTTTCATAGCCCGCCAGCTGGCTGTCGATGAACTGCGCCAGTTGCTCCAGCGAGTAATCCACATGCTTTTGAGAGCCCAGCACCTCTCCCACGCCCAGCGAGCAGTAGGTGCATTTCAGGTTGCACCTGAGCGTGGTGAGCAGCTGCAGCTCAACGCGGTGCCCGGGGATGGCCGCGTGCGCCTGTTCGCAGGCGATCGGCGCCGATCGGGTGGGGCGGTGCAAGGAAATCGGTTGTGCGTTCGACATAAGCGAAAAAGCAGATCCTGAAGCGATTTTTCAAAGTCCGCGATTCTATTAGGGTTTTAGGTCTTTCGCAGTCTTTCCGGCACCAGATTCGCCTGTCGCCGGGTCTGCATAAAAGGGCATGGCGCGGTGAAAGGGACTTGCCCGCTGAGCCATAGTGGATGCCTGCGCAACACGCGACAGTCATTTCAATTGAACCGGGACTATTTTCGGGAGACTCAGGATCGTGACGACACTGGCCACTGCAACTTTCTCGCGCAGCACGGGGCGCCAACTTCCCTTTTCCACGCGGCTCTCCGCGCTTGCCGACGTGCCGCTGCAGTTTCGCAAGACGGTTGCGCGGCTCCTGGAAGGCCGCGAGCAGAACATCCGCCACATTCTGTTTTACGCCCGAATTTGGCACCTTCGGCGAGTACCGCCCGGCCACCTTGTTCATCGTGACCGATCACGAGTGGCTGGCCTTTCCGCCGAGCGTGCCGGCGCCCCACGGTGTGCTATTCCGATTTCAACCAGACCCGCCTGATCGAATTCTCGCTGGCGCTGCTCCAGGGCTGCCTGGTGCTCGAATCCGGCGAAGTAGGTGAGCTGCCCTGCATCCTGCGCTTCAATCTCAGCAGCCGCGAGCTGTTCCACGACGCACTCGCCGTCATCCTCAGCCGGGGTACGGTCGTCGGCGGGGCCGATACGCCGACGCAAGCCTTGCCCGCGGCCTGCGAAAAACTCTCGTTTGCCTTGCGCAGTACCTTGGGAGAATCCCTGGTGCCGGGAGACCCGCTGCTGGACTTCGTCAGCTGGAGTCGTGCCGATGTCGCTGATCCGGTCGACCGTTTGCGCCTTCATGCAGGCTGCATTGCCCTGACCCGGCGCTTCCTGATGCTGGTCCGCGCCGACGATCCGGCTGACCGGGCGGGCGAGGCCGACCTCGCTGGCTACAACCGTGGTGCGGTATTCCTCAATCGCAACTATGCCATTGCCGGACGGGATTTATCGAAAGACGGGATCGATGAGCTGGAAATCCTGGTCGGGCAAGAGCCGCTGTCTTCCATGGTCAATGTGCCGATCCCCAGCAGTCTCTCTGCCGAGGTCTTGCGTCTGCTGAGCCCGCTGGGTGTGGCGACTGCGGCCTGAGGCGACAGCTTTCTCTACAGCGTGATGACCTTGCGTGCGGCCGCCTGGGCTTCCAGGATCAGCAGCATATTGCCGATCTCGTTCTCGGGCACCGCATCCATCAAGCCGTAAAAATCGAGACAGGTCCGGCAGATGATGATCCGGCAGCCTTGTGCGGCCAGCAGATTGAGCGTCTCGCGGCAGGGCGAATCCTGCGTGGTCAGTTTGACGCCGGCCGCATAAAACAAGACCGCGGCGGGGCGAAACTCCCCCTCCAGTACCGCACGCAAGTAATTCGCGGCGAGTATTTGGCTGAGCGCAGCTTCGCCGTGGCCCATGCCATCGGTGTTGAAAACCAGCACGGCGTGGCGAAAATCCGGGTCTGTGTCGTTCATGGTGTTCCTGCTGGCGTGGGATCGATTGGCTCCCGGGCCCACGTGTGGCCGAGCTTAGCGGTCACTTGGGGCGCTCCAGGTCGTGGTGTTTCCGGTGGAGAGATAGCTGGAGTTCTCGGCCTGGGTGAAGGCAAACGCGACCACCACGACCGTGACAATAAATAGCGCCAGCTGCAGAGGCAGCGGTGCGGGCTCTGGCGCCTCGCCATAGCGATTGGCGACCACGTCGCCCGGCCAGAATACCAGCGCCAGCGAAAACAGCGACCCTAGCCCGGGCACCAGCAAGAGCAGCGCCATATAGCCGCTCTGGCCCGTGTCATGCAGGCGGAGAATGGTTGCGCGCACCCCTTGCACCAGCATCAAGATCAGCCCGATCACAAAGGCGCCGAAGCCGATATGCACCGTGGCGACTACCGCCAGGCTCATGACGCAGACCGAGAGCAGGCTACTGACCAGATAGCCGCTGCGGCTGAAGCGGCCCTTGAAGTCGACACCGAACAGCAGCGCCTGATCCGTTTTGTGCACGGGGCGCGTACCCGCTCTCGCTCAGGTCGGCGCTCGGTGCGGCGGACGGGCAGCACGCGCCGCTGGTTTGCAGCGGCCGCCCGCTCTGCCCGTGCATCGCGTTCGGCCTGCTGCTGGCCGGCCAGAAAGCGTGGCATGTCGATGCCGCACGAGCGGCACAGCGTGCGCTTGGCCTGGCGTGTATTGCAACTGGGGCAGGTCATTTCCTCAATCCCCGCATCGACAACGACCGCCGGCGTGGGCGCGCGATGCGGGCGCCGTGGTGGTGAACAAGGGCGCGGCAGAAGGCGTAGCACTTGGCGCTTCGCTGGCCAGTTCGGCATCGTCGATGGGCGGCAGGATGTCGAAATCGTCTTCTGCTTGAGCCTTGGCGACGGGGGCGGGTGCCTGTTCCGGCTCCACATGAATCTTCATGCCGAGTCGGGCGTATTCCTCGCGCAGCGTGTCGGCGGTGGCAAAGTCCAGCCCGCGCTTGAGCACCGCACGGCGGCCGGAAAACAGTGCTTCCTGATTGGCCGTGCTCAGCCCGAGGCGTTTGGCAACATTTTCGCGGACCTGTTCAGGCGTGTGTCCGGGCAGGATTCTGCCGAGGAAGATGATCTGGAATTGGTTTGGCATCGTTCGTCAAAGAATGGTTTGAGCACATCCACTTTGGTTGCAGATGATACCGCCTCACGAGGGTTTCCGGCCTATGCCTGGCTGCTCTCCAGCGCCGCCCACAGCGCCTCCAGCGCCGCGGCCGCCCCGAGCCGCCAGCGGATGTCGGCAAAGCGGCTGACATGCGTCTCGCCCGGGTTGATCTCGACCGCCAGCGCACCGTAATCGTGGGCGTAGGAAAACGGGTGCGCGATGTAGGGAAAGGTCGAGGTGGTGCCGATGGACAACACCAGCTCGTAACCCTGATCGAGCACCGCCTGCAGGCGCGTCAGCGCGGCACGCGGCAGGGCTTCGCCGAACAGCACCACCGCCGGCCGCAGATAGCCGAGACAGAGCGGGCAGGGCGGCGGCAGCGTGGTCAGCCCGGCGTAATCGTCGACCGTGGTCCGGTAATCGCAATGCACACAATGCAGATCAAACAGATCGCCGTGAATCTCGATCAGATCCCTGCTGCCTGCGGCACGGTGAAACCATCGATGTTCTGGGTGAGCACCGTGGTCGGCACCCGTTCCTCCAGCGCCGCCAGAAGGCGGTGTGCCGCATTCGGCTTCGCCCCCCGGCAGTTGCCCTCGATCTGGGCCAGATATTTCCAGGTGATCTGTGGCGCACGCGCCAGGGTGTGGCCCGAGAGCGCCTCCTCGATCGGCATGCCCTCATCGGTGCGCGCATCGTCGTTGTAGAGGCCGCCAAAGCCGCGGTAGGTTGGCAAACCAGAGTCGGCAGAGACGCCCGCGCCGGTAATGACCAGAATCCGCCTGGCGTGGTGGATGCGTTCGACGACTCTGGCGAGATCGGGCAGCTGCGTCATGGCTGAAAGCGGGAAGAGGCCTGGGGGCCACATCCTAGCGCGCCGCTGCGCGGATGTCGCGTGGCAGGGCAGCATGCCCTCAGCTTGTCATCGCGGCCAGGCCTTGCAGATAGGCCCGCCAGTCGCCGGAGCAGCATCAGGCCGAACTCGGGTCAAACAGCGCAGGCCGTAGCGCCGCATCCCGCCTGCCTTCGCAGGCAAAGCAGTCTCAAGAGTCGGGTGGGGATTGCCCTGCAGGGCAGGCATGCCGGAAAGGCAAGCGGGGATTGGCTTTGCGGGCAGGGGAGGGGGCAAGACAAGGGCCCGTTCGAAGCGCAGCGCAATGCGCCGAATGGCTTCATCACCGCCTTGCAGCAGCATCACAACCAAGGGGCCTTGCCCACCATGACGCAAGCACAGTGGCAGGTACTGCGCGCGCTACTCCATGCTCATGACTGGGTGGTGTATGCCAAGCAACCCCTGGGCGGGCCTGAACAAGTGCTGGCGTATCTGGGGCGCTACACCCACCGGGTCGCCATCTCTAACGAACGCATTGTCGGCATCGACGGCCAGGAGGTTTCCTTCCGGGTGCGTGCCCACCAAGCAGGCGAGGGCAAACGGCGAACCATCCGGCTCGAAGGCAGCGAGTTCATTCGCCGTTTCCTGCTGCACGTGTTGCCACCGGGTTTCAAGCGTATCCGACATTACGGCCTGCTCGCGCCTGCGCACAAGAACAAACGCCTCGCACAAGCCCGCGCCGCCTTGCAGCAACCCGAGCCCGATCCGGCCATCGTCGAGAGCGTGGCGCAGTTCATGCAGCGTGTCGCACACCTCGATCTTCAGCGCTGTCCGTGCTGCGGCCACGTCGGCCTACGTCTGACGCCGCTTCCGCCCACCCGGCCGGCATCGCTGCCGCTCACACGGGGACCGCCATGACAAAGCGACTGCACTTCAAAGTTTGCACGTCCAGCACACATGCTCTCACCGGGCAGGCTGGCGCTCACACCCAGCGCGCACGTTACCCCTGCAGCCCCGGTGACATCGGGGCAAAACCGCTGTCGAGAGCCCGAATCGCCCCCTCAGAAAGCTCTCGGCAGCGCCAGCAGCCATCGCTTGGCGCATGCCATGCTCCTGAAATCCACCTGCTCTGGCTTACAATCCCCCTATCCACCGCCAGCCCGGCGGTTTAGTCCAACAAGGTTTATCCGCCGCGATGACGATCACGCCCTGTACAAGCATCGCCGCGCGGCGGATAAACGCTATTCGTTAGGCCTCATTCCACATGGACCGTCACTATTTCGTTTTTGACTATATGACAGGCAGTCCGGTGGAGATATTTCGCTCCTCCATGGCGGGCAATGATTTTTGCAATGGGTTGCTTGAGCGGGCCAAGCAAGACGGTAGTTGGTCCGCTGAGGAGCACGAAATTCGCCCGTTGCTGAATCGCTGGCTCAAGGGTGAGTTCGACCCCGAAGAAGATGAAGTGCCTCAGCAACAGGCAGAAACTTATCTTTCGCAATGGCGCGCCAGCGTGTGGCCAGGACGTCCTTAGAGGCTGCTCAAAGAATGGCGCATATGCCTAACAATTCCGTCGAGAGGGACCGCCTGCAAGCTGCGCTTGCAGGTTCCCTTCGCGGCTTCGCCGCTACGGCGGCCCCTCACGTCAAACGTTGAAGCTGTAGAAAAACCCGTTTTTCATCCAATAATCAGCCGAATAAATGGCGCATCTGTTTGGATGCGCCATTTGTTTTAGATAATCTGGTTTTGTCACGGGCATCGGCTGTCGGCCCGTAGATCGTTCATGAGCCACAGGCGTGGAAAAAGAGGCTTCTCCGCCCTTTCTGCCTACTGCCCATAGCCGTGATGCGCGAGTTTTTCGATGTTGTGCACGAGGCAGTAGAGTTTCCACTGCGTGTCGACTTTCTGCTGCCCGCGCAGGGTGAATCGGTTGAGCTGTTTGTTGTGCCGGAGGTTGCCGAAAACCGGTTCGACGGTGGCAAAGCGTTGGCCATATCTTCGTTTGCCGTCTTCGCTGTCGATGGCGCGTTTCACCTTGTCGGTGAAACTCTCTGCCGCAGGATCGACCCTGCCACGGTTGAAGCACACTTGGCGCACGAGTGTCTTGTCAGGATGACGCAGACATTTGTCGCGCTGCGTGCAGTGGGCGCAGTCACGCTGAGCACCGGTGAATTTGATGAAGAGCCGGCCATTGATCGTGCAGTTCGCACCGTTCTGGTAGAGCGATTTTCCGGCTGGGCAAATGCAGGTGCCGGTCTCGGTGTTCCAGTTGAAGTCGCTGGGTTTGTAACGTTGGCCGGGTGTGCTGGCCTTGGGTTTTGATTTTGATTTGTCATGTAGCGGATGCGGCTTGTCTTTGTGGCGGGCCTGATCTTTGAAACGCTCATCGCGCTGGCGCATGCCGCTGTCGGCGATCAGCGCTTCAATGTTCTGCGCGGCCAGTGCTTTGAGGTTGGCCTCACTGTGATAGCCGGCGTCTGCCGTATAGAGCGTGTCGGGCGTGGCATGGCGCTGGGTGGCTTGAACCACGCCAAGTAGCAGCTCCTGTTCGCTCCCGGTGCCATGTGCCTGGGCGTCAACAATGATCTGGTGGGCCGCATCGACGGCGGCAACGCCACAGTAGCCCTGAATGACGCCCTTGCTGGTCGCCATCTTCGCGCTCTCGCCATCGGTGCGATTAGAGAGGCGTACGCTGCCTCGCTTGCCGACTCCCTTTCTATCCTCGGGATTGTCCTTGAGCCAGGCGCGCAGATCGGCGGCTTCTTTGCGCAGAGCTGGCCAGACGCTCCGATGCTTTAGCCTCCAGTGTGGCCTCGACCTGCGTGTCGGCTGCAAGATCATTGACGCGGTGGCGCTCGATCATCTTGCGTGCCGCCTCTTCAAGCTTGGTGGCCTGTTTGTCGAAGTCCGCTCGTGTGCCGCTCCTGGCTTTGGACGCATTCGAAGGCAGCTTGACGCCATCGATGGCAAACATCTGCCGTCCGATCAGCCCCTGCTGGTTGCACAGGAACAGAACCTGCGCGAAGAGTGAGGCTACTTCCAGGCCCAGACTGGAGACGAAGGCAGCCAGCGTCGTGAAGTGCGGCGCGGTGTCGCCCGACAAGGCGATAAAAGTGACGTGCTCGCGGCACAGGCGTTCCATGCCACGAGAGCTGACCACGCCTTCAGCGTAGGCACACAGGATCACTTTGAGCAGCATGCCGGGTGGCAGCGCCGGGGCGCCCACGGAGTCGTTGTGGTAACGGGCATCGAAGCCAGACAGATCAAAGTCCTGATCGAGCAGGTGATGCACCGCATGGGCAAAGCTGCCCGGCAGGAGTTGCTTCTCCAGATCCACCGCGAGAAAGCGCGGGCTGGTATCGATGTGTTTGTAACGCGCCATCCCAAAGTCTCCAGAGCCAACACCCCTTGGAGCCTTGCCATGACAAAACGTTCACCGCAGAATGCGGACTTCGGTAGATTTTTCTACAGCCTCGTTAGGCACACCGTGTTCATTGGCATCGCAAACTCAATGCAGGGCAACAAGGCTATTGCTGCTGTATTGCTGCTCTACTACCACTTGTTGCGGGAGGGAGGCATTACCCATGATCAAACGATCTATGTCGACCCCGAGGATTTCAATGCATTTGAGTATGTGAAGGTTGAAGTCGATCCTGATCAGAGGAGTGAGATCAATCAAGATCTCCTTCGCCGCGGCGCGGTCATTGCTCTGTTGTGTGAGCTGAATGACATGATTACCGAGTACGAGGATGACTACCTGTCACAGCCATTCACCACAAAAATCTTCGAGGCTCTTGGAAAAGAGGCGTCCGAAGCTGTGCCAGAAGTACCCATGATCATTGAAACAGTTCGCACAAGCGAGGCGAGTCTTGATTACGAGGCACTTCAAAGCATGCTCAAAGGAGTGTTCGAAAAATATGTTGTTCGGGAGATAAGTGCCCTTGTCAGCAGCTCCGATGCCTAACGAATAAGGATAGATCGTGCGCAGCCACGATCTGATCCGTTTGTTGAACAAGCCCGTTCCCTGCGCCGTTTCTGGGCGCCCAGAAAATATCTCTTTTGAAGTTACCCGCCACGATGCCATCGCCATTTTTCGGGTGGCGGGCGGATGTTTTGCATGGGCCGCACGTGCCGGCAAAGCCGGGTTTTGGGCCTCGACTTGCCGGTTTTAGCCTGTTTTCAGACGTACGCCATGCTCAGCCTGGGGAAGTGCTGAATGCCGAGTGTGTTGTGAGGATGCGCAGCGTTTTACCGGGCGCTTGTTGCCCTCGCGGTGTGCCTGGGCGGCGGTGTTCGTGGTGGCCCCGATGCCGGGATACGTGTCTTGACGATCTTCATCGCCGCCCCACAACACGGGCACCGCACCGCAGGACGTGGCTTGACGCAGTCACTCGCCAGCGTCGGGATGAATTTGAGCAACAGATGCAGCAAGGCGATCAAGTGTTTGCAGTTCGGATGCAGAAAGCCGAAATTGCGCGCCCGTCGAAAGCCCTTGGGCAAGACGTGCTGCAAGACAAGCCACAGAAACTCCGGCCCGCTCACCGTGCGCAGCATCATCTTGCCGCTTTGGGCATCGCGATAGCGGAAAGTGACCTTGCCATCGGCACAGACGACGATGTCCTGCTCTCGGATCACCCCCCGATAGAGATAGCGCCCCAGATAGACCAGCGCCGATTGGCCATTGCCCACCGATTTGCAGTCGACCACCCAGTCCGCGGGATACGCCGGGGGCAAGTGCAAGCCAGCGGCTTCGAGGGCTGCCAAGAGCTTGGCCCGAAACACTTTGGCGAGCGCCTTGTGATTGAACAGGTAAGCGCCAGCGGCCTTCTTGCGCTTGGGCTTGGTGCGCCATTGCCGAGTGCGCTGATCAATAGCGCCAGCGGGCATTACCAGATGCACATGCGGGTGATAGTCGAGTCGGCGCGTATGCGTGTGCAGCACGGCAATGGCGCCGCTCTCACCGCGTAGCTGCTTGTCGTTGCGGGCAAAGGTGCGCACCGTCTCCCAGCTACACGTGAGGAGCAGATCGTAGATCAGCGCTGGCGCTGCAGCGGTCAGTGCTCTGAACTGGGCCGGTACGGTAAAGGTCAGCAGAAAGTACTCGGCGGGCAGTTGGCGCTTGAGCTGACGCTCAAGCCATTGCTGGCTCTCATGATGCTGACAGTGCGGGCAGTGACGATGGCCACAGGAATGCGGGACGAGTTTCTGGTGCGCACAGCCTGTGTCCGTGCAGCGGCTCAGCATCTTCGGGCTGGCCTGGGTGCGGCACTGCTTGATCGCAGAAAGTGCCTGCAAGTGTTCGCGACGGATGCGTCCCCCGTAGCGGGCCAGAAAGTCGGCTTCAAAGGTTTCGATGACAGAGGCCAGACGGATCATTGCGAGCGCTCCTGCACCGTCCCCAGCGCACCGTAAAACCATCCATCAAGCTGTTGATGCGGTCGATGGCGTGGTGCTTGGTCTGATCGGTCAGGTGGGTGTAGCGCGCCGTGGTGAGGATGCTGTGGTGGCCGAGGATCTTCTGCACTTCGATCAGATCGACACCCGCTTCGATCAAGTGCGTGGCATAGCTGTGACGCAGGCTGTGGGGCGAGATCTTTTTTTTAGGCCGCAGGTGGCCACCACTTTGCGCAAGCTGATCTGCACGCCTCCGCGATCAAGTGGTGTTGCCGCCGTGTGCGCACCCGACAGACCGCCGTGACGGTTGGGGAACAACAACACCGGATTGCGATGGGTTTGCCAGAAACTGCGCAACAGATCGAGCGTCGCCGTGGGCAGTGGCACAAAGCGATCCCGGTTGCCCTTGGCGTCCCGGATATGCACGCGGGCACGCACTGCATCAAGGTCACCCACCTCAAGGCGCAGCCCTTCCCCAGACGCAGCCCCCAGGCTGTAGAGGGGTGAAGAAGAACACGCGGTAGCTCAGCACCCGTGTCGCCGCCACGATCCGCTGTACTTCCTCGACCGTCACGATGTCCGGCAGGCGCACGCACTTCGGCGGCTTGATCAGCCGGGGCATGACCCAAGGTTTGCGCAAGACGTGTTCGGTGTAGAACTTCAGCCGTACAGATCGAGTTTGACCGCACTCCACGAATGTGAGGTCAGACGTACGCTGAAATAGTCCAGCAGTTGGGCCTCGGACAAGTCATCAATCCGAAACGAGAAGTGCGCGCCCAGGCAACGAATCGCACGTGCATACGCGTCAATGGTCTTGGGTTGCAGCCCCTGCAGGCGAAGATGTTTAAGATGCTTCTGGTACTGCTGGGCAAATGGCTCAGGGAAGTCGCTTTGCATGATGGAAGGTCCTCGCGAAATATTGCACAATCACCCCCTCACACACGAAAGGGGATGGACGTGCAGGATATTTCGGCCCGCAGCAACACGCGAATCCTCCGCGGAGCGGCTCCGTTCAACCCGGCAGTCGAGCGGGACAGCCAACAAGCTACGCTTGTTGGTTCCCTCCGTGCTTCGCACTCCGGCTGCCCCTCACTTCCACGTTAGGCAAGAAGCATGAGCGATTGGGACTTTCTTCACGACATGCATAACGAAGGCTATAGCTCAGAGCAAATAGCTGATGCCGCCGCTTGTGGGTGCAACCCTTGGGAGGTCAATTACATTGATATTGACCGCGAGTGGGTTGATTCCCAGTTTCCAGCCTCCGCGACAGACCAAGCAAAAAAAACATTCAAGAGTCGAGATGGTTTCCCATACAGCACACTCGAACAAGTGGAGATCTTTCACGATCTGATTGAATGCGCTACGCGTCACTTTGACAATACTGGAAGGTACTTGCAAATCTGGGGTGAGCTCGGGGAGATATACGCCGAGATCAAATTTGGCCTCTGCCGTCATGGTTCTCACAAGGAAGGGTCTGATGGCACGATTGCAGGAAAACTGGTCGAAGTAAAAACAATTTCCCCAGAAAAAACAAACGATCATGTCCTTGTTAAGAGCCAAGGAAACTTTGAGCAACTACTCATCGTTCGTATTGATGAGCAGTTCCAGTTCTCCGGCAAGCTATTTAATCGTAGCGAGCTGAAAGGTGGTTCAGGTAAATTCCTCAGAGGGCAACTCAAGGATGGTGCCGGCTATGCCTAACGAATAAGGATAGATCGTGCGCAGCCACGATCTGATCCGTTTGTTGAACAAGCCCGTTCCCTGCGCCGTTTCTGGGCGCCCAGAAAATATCTCTTTTGAAGTTACCCGCCACGATGCCATCGCCATTTTTCGGGTGGCGGGCGGATGTTTTGCATGGGCCGCACGTGCCGGCAAAGCCGGGTTTTGGGCCTCGACTTGCCGGTTTTAGCCTGTTTTCAGACGTACGCCATGCTCAGCCTGGGGAAGTGCTGAATGCCGAGTGTGTTGTGAGGATGCCCAGCGTTTTACCGGGCGCTTGTTGCCCTCGCGGTGTGCACGGGCGGCGGTGTTCGTGGTGGCCCCGATGCCGGGATACGTGTCTTGACGATCTTCATCGCCGCCCCACAACACGGGCACCGCACCGCAGGACGTGGCTTGACGCAGTCACTCGCCAGCGTCGGGATGAATTTGAGCAACAGATGCAGCAAGGCGATCAAGTGTTTGCAGTTCGGATGCAGAAAGCCGAAATTGCGCGCCCGTCGAAAGCCCTTGGGCAAGACGTGCTGCAAGACAAGCCACAGGAACTCCGGCCCGCTCACCGTGCGCAGCATCATATTGCCGCTTTGGGCATCGCGATAGCGGAAAGTGACCTTGCCATCGGCACAGACGACGATGTCCTGCTCGCGGATCACCCCCGATAGAGATAGCGCCCCAGATAGACCAGCGCCGATTGGCCATTGCCCACCGACTTGCAGTCGACCACCCAGTCCGCGGGATACGCCGGGGGCAAGTGCAAGCCAGCGGCTTCGAGGGCTGCCAAGAGCTTGGCCCGAAACACTTTGGCGAGCGCCTTGTGATTGAACAGGTAAGCGCCAGCGGCCTTCTTGCGCTTGGGCTTGGTGCGCCATTGCCGAGTGCGCTGATCAATAGCGCCAGCGGGCATTACCAGATGCACATGCGGGTGATAGTCGAGTCGGCGCGTATGCGTGTGCAGCACGGCAATGGCGCCGCTCTCACCGCGTAGCTGCTTGTCGTTGCGGGCAAAGGTGCGCACCGTCTCCCAGCTACACGTGAGGAGCAGATCGTAGATCAGCGCTGGCGCTGCAGCGGTCAGTGCTCTGAACTGGGCCGGTACGGTAAAGGTCAGCAGAAAGTACTCGGCCGGCAGTTGGCGCTTGAGCTGACGCTCAAGCCATTGCTGGCTCTCATGATGCTGACAGTGCGGGCAGTGACGATGGCCACAGGAATGCGGGACGAGTTTCTGGTGCGCACAGCCTGTGTCCGTGCAGCGGCTCAGCATCTTCGGGCTGGCCTGGGTGCGGCACTGCTTGATCGCAGAAAGTGCCTGCAAGTGTTCGCGACGGATGCGTCCCCCGTAGCGGGCCAGAAAGTCGGCTTCAAAGGTTTCGATGACAGAGGCCAGACGGATCATTGCGAGCGCTCCTGCACCGTCCCCCAGCGCACCGTAAAACCATCCATCAAGCTGTTGATGCGGTCGATGGCGTGGTGCTTGGTCTGATCGGTCAGGTGGGTGTAGCGCGCCGTGGTGAGGATGCTGTGGTGGCCGAGGATCTTCTGCACTTCGATCAGATCGACACCCGCTTCGATCAAGTGCGTGGCATAGCTGTGACGCAGGCTGTGGGGCGAGATCTTTTTTAGGCCGCAGGTGGCCACCACTTTGCGCAAGCTGATCTGCACGCCTCCGCGATCAAGTGGTGTTGCCGCCGTGTGCGCACCCGACAGACCGCCGTGACGGTTGGGGAACAACAACACCGGATTGCGATGGGTTTGCCAGAAACTG
Organism: Uliginosibacterium sp.; assembly: GCA_016718265.1. Taxonomy (GTDB): domain Bacteria; phylum Pseudomonadota; class Gammaproteobacteria; order Burkholderiales; family Rhodocyclaceae; genus Uliginosibacterium. The sequence continues at coordinate 14,405 of JADKDZ010000017.1, forward strand.
CGCAACAGATCGAGCGTCGCCGTGGGCAGTGGCACAAAGCGATCCCGGTTGCCCTTGGCGTCCCGGATATGCACGCGGGCACGCACTGCATCAAGGTCACCCACCTCAAGGCGCAGCCCTTCCCCCAGACGCAGCCCCAGGCTGTAGAGGGTGAAGAAGAACACGCGGTAGCTCAGCACCCGTGTCGCCGCCACGATCCGCTGTACTTCCTCGACCGTCACGATGTCCGGCAGGCGCACGCACTTCGGCGGCTTGATCAGCCGGGGCATGACCCAAGGTTTGCGCAAGACGTGTTCGGTGTAGAACTTCAAGCCGTACAGATCGAGTTTGACCGCACTCCACGAATGTGAGGTCAGACGTACGCTGAAATAGTCCAGCAGTTGGGCCTCGGACAAGTCATCAATCCGAAACGAGAAGTGCGCGCCCAGGCAACGAATCGCACGTGCATACGCGTCAATGGTCTTGGGTTGCAGCCCCTGCAGGCGAAGATGTTTAAGATGCTTCTGGTACTGCTGGGCAAATGGCTCAGGGAAGTCGCTTTGCATGATGGAAGGTCCTCGCGAAATATTGCACAATCACCCCCTCACACACGAGGGGGATGGACGTGCAGGATATTTCGGCCCGCAGCAACACGCGAATCCTCCGCGGAGCGGCTTCGTTCAACCATTCCGTCGAGAGGGACCGCCCACAAGCTGCGCTTGCGGGTTCCCTTCGCGGCTTCGCCGCTACGGCGGCCCCTCACGTCAAACGTTGAAGCTGTAGAAAAACCCGTTTTTCATCCAAAACTCAGCCGAAAAAATGGCGCATCTGTTTGGATGCGCCATTTGTTTTAGATAATCTGGTTTTGTCACGGGCGTCGGCTGTCGGCCCGTAGATCGTTCATGAGCCACAGGCTTGGAAATAGAGGTTTTTCCGCCCTTTCTGCCTACTGCCCGTAGCCGTGATGCGCGAGTTTTTCGATGTTGTGCACGAGGCAGTAGAGTTTCCACTGCGTGTCGACTTTCTGCTGCCCGCGCAGGGTGAATCGGTTGAGCTGTTTGTTGTGCCGGAGGTTGCCGAAAACCGGTTCGACGGTGGCAAAGCGTTGGCCATATCTTCGTTTGCCGTCTTCGCTGTCGATGGCGCGTTTCATCTTGTCGGTGAAACTCTCTGCCGCAGGATCGACCCTGCCACGGTTGAAGCACACTTGGCGCACGAGTGTCTTGTCAGGATGACGCAGACATTTGTCGCGCTGCGTGCAGTGGGCGCAGTCACGCTGAGCACCGGTGAATTTGATGAAGAGCCGGCCATTGATCGTGCAGTTCGCACCGTTCTGGTAGAGCGATTTTCCGGCTGGGCAAATGCAGGTGCCGGTCTCGGTGTTCCAGTTGAAGTCGCTGGGTTTGTAACGTTGGCCGGGTGTGCTGGCCTTGGGTTTTGATTTTGATTTGTCATGTAGCGGATGCGGCTTGTCTTTGTGGCGGGCCTGATCTTTGAAACGCTCATCGCGCTGGCGCATGCCGCTGTCGGCGATCCAGCGCTTCAATGTTCTGCGCGGCCAGTGCTTTGAGGTTGGCCTCACTGTGATAGCCGGCGTCTGCCGTATAGAGCGTGTCGGGCGTGGCATGGCGCTGGGTGGCTTGAACCACGCCAAGTAGCAGCTCCTGTTCGCTACCGGTGCCATGTGCCTGGGCGTCAACAATGATCTGGTGGGCTGCATCGAGCGGCAACGCCACAGTAGCCCTGAATGACGCCCTTGCTGGTCGCCATCTTCGCGCTCTCGCCATCGGTGCGATTAGAGAGGCGTACGCTGCCTCGCTTGCCGACTCCCTTTCTATCCTCGGGATTGTCCTTGAGCCAGGCGCGCAGATCGGCGGCTTCTTTGCGCAGACTGGCCAGACGCTCCGATGCTTTAGCCTCCAGTGTGGCCTCGACCTGCGTGTCGGCTGCAAGATCATTGACGCGGTGGCGCTCGATCATCTTGCGTGCCGCCTCTTCAAGCTTGGTGGCCTGTTTGTCGAAGTCCGCTCGTGTGCCGCTCCTGGCTTTGGACGCATTCGAAGGCAGCTTGACGCCATCGATGGCAAACATCTGCCGTCCGATCAGCCCCTGCTGGTTGCACAGGAACAGAACCTGCGCGAAGGTGAGGCTACTTCTCAGGCCCAGACTGGAGACGAAGGCAGCCAGCGTCGTGAAGTGCGGCGCGGTGTCGCCCGACAAGGCGATAAAGTGACGTGCTCGCGGCACAGGCGTTCCATGCCACGAGAGCTGACCACGCCTTCAGCGTAGGCACACAGGATCACTTTTTGAGCAGCATGCCGGGTGGCAGCGCCGGGGCGCCACGGAGTCGTTGTGGTAACGGGCATCGAAGCCAGACAGATCAAAGTCCTGATCGAGCAGGTGATGCACCGCATGGGCAAAGCTGCCCGGCAGGAGTTGCTTCTCCAGATCCACCGCGAGAAAGCGCGGGCTGGTATCGATGTGTTTGTAACGCGCCATCCCAAAGTCTCCAGAGCCAACACCCTTGGAGCCTTGCCATGACAAAACGTTCTCGCAGAATGCGGACTTCGGTAGATTTTTCTACAGCCTCGTTATGCATTGAGAGAAGGAGCCTGCCGCCGTGCTTGAAAGATCCGAATTTCGCTCTGGGATATCTTCTCGTTTTTTCTAACGGGGTTCTTGGCGATTGCTATAGCAGCCGTCTTCGCAATTGCATCGGGCGACATATCGGCCGGTTCGTTGATCGCGCAGATCAATGGGCTAAACGCACCCATAATGTTGGTGGCTATTCCACTCGCCTTTTACTCTGTTTGGCATGCTCATTGAGCCGTTTGCGAACTACGCTGACCAAACGATTCTTGCCCCCGTGTTGAAACGCGTTATCCCACGGAAGGAGAAACACGGGGGAAGAAGAGTTGCTGGCTAGAAATCAGCGCCAAGTATCTAGGATCTTTGTCTGGGCGCATTCTTAGCCCATACGCCATCTGCAAGGAGTACGTTGAGACCAAGCAGCTCAGCACAACCTTCATGGTCTATCTTTCACGCTACGGTTTTTATCGCAATTGCGTTTTCCTTGCCCTAGTTTCGGCGATTGCGTCACTCGTGGTCTTTCGCTTCTGGTGGGAGGGGTGTGTTTCAGCTACATGGCTCCGGCTGTATACCGGGCTTTCTTGATAGACAAGCTGAACTGGTGTGGTAGCCATATTGCATAACCATGCGCTCAGCCGGGCCTGCGCAAAAAGCCACGCAGGCCGGTTGGCTCCACGTTGAAGCTGTAGAAAAACCCGTTTTTCATCCAAAACTCATCCGAAGAAATGGCGCATCTGTTTGGATGCGCCATTTGTTTTAGATAATCTGGTTTTGTCACGGGCGTCGGCTGTCGGCCCGTAGATCGTTCATGAGCCACAGGCGCGGAAAAAGAGGCTTTTCCGCCCTTTCTGCCTACTGCCCGTAGCCGTGATGCGCAAGTTTTTCGATGTTGTGCACGAGGCAGTAGAGTTTCCACTGCGTGTCGACTTTCTGCTGCCCGCGCAGGGTGAATCGGTTGAGCTGTTTGTTGTGCCGGAGGTTGCCGAAAACCGGTTCAACGGTGGCAAAGCGTTGGCCATATCTTCGTTTGCCGTCTTCGCTGTCGATGGCGCGTTTCATCTTGTCGGTGAAACTCTCTGCCGCAGGATCGACCCTGCCACGGTTGAAGCACACTTGGCGCACGAGTGTCTTGTCAGGATGACGCAGACATTTGTCGCGCTGCGTGCAGTGGGCGCAGTCACGCTGAGCACCGGTGAATTTGATGAAGAGCCGGCCATTGATCGTGCAGTTCGCACCGTTCTGGTAGAGCGATTTTCCGGCTGGGCAAATGCAGGTGCCGGTCTCGGTGTTCCAGTTGAAGTCGCTGGGTTTGTAACGTTGGCCGGGTGTGCTGGCCTTGGGTTTTGATTTTGATTTGTCATGTAGCGGATGCGGCTTGTCTTTGTGGCGGGCCTGATCTTTGAAACGCTCATCGCGCTGGCGCATGCCGCTGTCGGCGATCAGCGCTTCAATGTTCTGCGCGGCCAGTGCTTTGAGGTTGGCCTCACTGTGATAGCCGGCGTCTGCCGTATAGAGCGTGTCGGGCGTGGCATGGCGCTGGGTGGCTTGAACCACGCCAAGTAGCAGCTCCTGTTCGCTACCGGTGCCATGTGCCTGGGCGTCAACAATGATCTGGTGGGCTGCATCGACGGCGGCAACGCCACAGTAGCCCTGAATGACGCCCTTGCTGGTCGCCATCTTCGCGCTCTCGCCATCGGTGCGATTAGAGAGGCGTACGCTGCCTCGCTTGCCGACTCCCTTTCTATCCTCGGGATTGTCCTTGAGCCAGGCGCGCAGATCGGCGGCTTCTTTGCGCAGACTGGCCAGACGCTCCGATGCTTTAGCCTCCAGTGTGGCCTCGATCCGGTGTCGGCTGCAAGATCACTGACGCGGTGGCGCTCGATCATCTTGCGTGCCGCCTCTTCAAGCTTGGTGGCCTGTTTGTCGAAGTCCGCTCGTGTGCCGCTCCGGCTTTGGACGCATTCGAAGGCAGCTTGACGCCATCGATGGCAAACATCTGCCGTCCGATCAGCCCTGCTGGTTGCACAGGAACAGAACCTGCGCGAAGAGTGAGGCTACTTCCGAGGCCCAGACTGGAGACGAAGGCAGCCAGCGTCGTGAAGTGCGGCGCGGTGTCGCCCGACAAGGCGATAAAAGTGACGTGCTCGCGGCACAGGCGTTCCATGCCACGAGAGCTGACCACGCCTTCAGCGTAGGCACACAGGATCACTTTGAGCAGCATGCCGGGTGGCAGCGCCGGGGCGCCCACGGAGTCGTTGTGGTAACGGGCATCGAAGCCCGACAGATCAAAGTCCTGATCGAGCAGGTGATGCACCGCATGGGCAAAGCTGCCCGGCAGGAGTTGCTTCTCCAGATCCACCGCGAGAAACCTCGGGCTGGTATCGATGTGTTTGTAACGCGCCATCCCAAAGTCTCCAGAACCAACACCCCTTGGAGCCTTGCCATGACAAAACGTTCACCGCAGAATGCGGGCTTCGGTAGATTCTTCTACAGCCTCGTTAGACAATCAGGACGAGAAACCCGTGGCCGCACTGACCTTTGGTCGAATCACGAGAGCCTCCTCCTCAATTTGTCCCGGATTACCCCGCCCCAGCCTCGATATGCGCCACCAGACATCTCCCGCGCGACCCCGCCTCCCGAAGCCCACTGCCCCCCCACGAGCAGGCACGCCAGATCTTCCAGCTCATTTCGCGTGGCGCATTTCAAGAGGCCTCGCTCGTTTCAGAGCATGCTGTCGTATTGCACCCCAAGTCGGCCGAGGTTCTGAATGCCGCCGCCGTGGCAGCGATACACACCAGGCACCCCCAGCGAGCCGAGGCACTATGGCGCCAGTGCATCAAGATCGCCCCCGGGCAAGCCATCGCTTACCTGAACCTTGGCAAGTTCTATTTCAATACCAAGCGCCTGTCTGACGCCGAACCCCTGTTGAGAAAAGCGCTCGCGTTGAACCCCAGGAGTGCAGATTCGCTGAACGCCCTGGGGGCTTTGCAGCAGGCACAAGGCGACTTTCCAAGCGCGCATGCCACCTATGTCGGTGCGCTGAAGCTCGATCCCGGAAAAGCGGAGACCTTGAACAACCTGGGCATCTGCCTGACGGAGATCGGGCAGTACGCCGAAGCGGAAAGGACTTTTCTACGCCTCCGCGAATTGCCCGGTCAACACGCGACCGTGCTGGCCCGACTGGGGATGCTGGCAGAAGCACAGGGTGATTTAGGCAAAGCGCGCGAACATTTTGAAGCGGCTCTTTCGAACGAGCCGTCGAATGTCATTACCGCTACACAGTATGCGGCTCTCTTGCGCAAGACCGGTGACGCAGAAAAAGCAGTAAAGATCCTCGAGGCACTCCAGACACGTCTCGCCGCAGCCAACCCCATACTGCTTCGCGCGCTGGCCCAAGCCGAACTCGCTCGGGGGAATGACGCGGCAGCGCACGTCCACCTTCAGCGCGCTCAGATGTCGGCCCCCGAAGACCTCGAGACCCTGCAAATGCGTGCCGAGCTTGCCGCGCACAGCAAAGACCTTGACACGCTCGACGCTCTATTGGCCGAACTGCCGCAGCGCATCGCAAGCGGTGAGACCGCAGCCGTCGAAACGGCGCGGATTCAGCTGATGGCCGGGCGGCCTTCGGCAGCGCTGGCCTGCATTCAGTCCGCGCAACAAGTCCTGGGAAAATCCGCCCCGCTGATGTGCCTGGAGGGCGATGCCTACATCGCCTTGCACACGCCAGACCAGGCTGAAGCGGCATTCCGTGAAGCCCTGCGGTTGACTCAAACCAGCGTGAAAGCCCATCTGGGCCTGGGTTTCGCACTCATCGCGCGCGCAGCTTATCCCGAAGCACGCCTCCACTATGAGCAATCCCTTCAACGCCATCCGGGCAATGTTCTCCTGCGTGCCGGGCTTGCTCAAAGCCTGCTCGAACTAGGAGACCTGGAACAGGCAAAGACAATTCTGGAGCCCTGTACACGGCGCAGCCACAAAACGCTGTCATCGCAACGACCTACTCGCACTATGCGCGCCTGACGGGCAAACTCGCTGAAGCCCTGAAAGCAGCCCAAGACGCCGTTCGCCAGTCACCAAACGAGCGGGCGGCCAATACCGCCCTGATCGCCGCCTATGAGGAGACGGGCCACCTCGCACTAGCCACCCGACTGGCGCGCGAGTTAGTCGCCGCGCACCCCGCAGACAGCGATACCCAGTTGAGGCTGGCCATGCTGCTCCTCGCGCAGGGCCATTTCAGCGAGGGGTGGGCCGCCTATGAAGCCCGGTTGGTCCGCATGCTGGATACCGACCACCCCTATACGCGCGCACCACGTTGGCAAGGGGAGCCTCTCCAAGGCAAGACACTGCTCGTCGCCCACGAGCAGGGGATGGGCGATGAACTGCAGTTCTTCCGTTATCTCCAGCCGTTACAAGACAAGTTTGACTGCACCGTGCAACTCGTATGCAAGCCCCCTCTGCACACACTTCTCAATGCTCAGCAAATCTGTCCGGTGCACAGCTATGAACCGATCCGTGCAGAAGACCTGCCGAGTCACGACTACTGGGCGCCCCTGATGAGCATTCCGCACTTGGCGCGCACGGCAATCCCGGATATTCCATTGGACTGTCCTTATCTGCGCGTTCCAGACCATAAAATCTGCCAGTGGCGAGAACACCTGGCGCAGGACGACCAGGAGGGAATGCTGAAGGTGGGCATCATCTGGAAAGGAAACCCCAACCACCAGAACGACGCGAGGCGATCCCTGCCGAGTCTGGATGTGCTGGCGCCTTTATTTGAACTGTCTGGCATACGATTTTTCGACCTGCAGAAAGACACCAGCACAAGCGAGTCTGCGTTCTTTGCCGCACAATACGGGCTGGTCACACCTGCGTCTGCGATCGTCGATGTGTTGGACACCGCCGCGATCATGGCGCAGCTTGACCTCGTCATCTCGATTGACTCCATGCCGGCCCATCTCGCCGGCGCGCTCGGCGTTCCCTGCTGGATCATGCTTCCTGCGTGTGCAGAATGGCGCTGGATGACAGACCGAGATGACACGCCCTGGTATCCGCAAACGCGTTTGTACAGACAGAACGCCGCGGGCGACTGGACAGGCGTGGTTCAGCGTGTTGGAACTGAGCTCTCCTCTTACCAAACCTCGACAAAGCCCACTGACGGGAAATGCAGTATAGGATCTTGCTGAAGATTCAAGAACCGAGGAAAAGGAGCCGAATTATTTCCCGATCTACTCAAACCGATTCAGATGCCAAGCTCTCCTTGATCTGAGTCCGCGGAGCATTGCGAATGGGCGGCCTCCTTGCGCAGCTTCGTCAGACGTGCGGCCGCCTTGGCCTCCCGCGTCGCTTCGGTCGTGCTGGCAGCACCGCCATCACAATCATTGACGCGGTGGCGCTCGATCATCTTGCGTGCCGCCTCTTCAAGCTTGGTGGCCTGTTTGTCGAAGTCCGCTCGTGTGCCGCTCCTGGCTTTGGACGCATTCGAAGGCAGCTTGACGCCATCGATGGCAAACATCTGCCGTCCGATCAGACCCTGCTGGTTGCACAGGAACAGCACCTGCGCGAAGAGTGAGGCTACTTCCAGGCCCAGACTGGAGACAAAGGCAGCCAGCGTCGTGAAGTGCGGCGCGCTGTCGCCCGACAAGGCGATAAAAGTGACGTGCTCGCGACACAGGCGTTCCATGCCACGAGAGCTGACCACGCCTTCAGCGTAGGCGCACAGGATCACTTTGAGCAGCATGCCGGGTGGCAGCGCCGGGGCGCCCACGGAGTCGTTGTGGTAACGGGCATCGAAGCCCGACAGATCAAAGTCCTGATCGAGCAGGTGATGCACCGCATGGGCAAAGCTGCCCGGCAGGAGTTGCTTCTCCAGATCCACCGCGAGAAACCTCGGGCTGGTATCGATGTGTTTGTAACGCGCCATCCCAAAGTCTCCAGAACCAACACCCCTTGGAGCCTTGCCATGACAAAACGTTCACCGCAGAATGCGGACTTCGGTAGATTTTTCTACAGCCTCGTTAGGCCACAAAATCCCATGCACAAGTTCCTAGCATTTTGCATATTTCTCGTTCTCGCGGTATTGGCCGCAGGTGCATTTGGTGCTTTGCACGATCAAATCAGTTACTCCGTTTCACCTGAATATTTCACTCGTTTCAAATTCTTTCAGTTTCAATTGCTTGACCCCGCTGTCCCAGAGCGCCTTCGTGCTGCTCAGGTCGGCTTTCTCGCCTCTTGGTGGATGGGTATTCCTCTTGGCCTTCTTTCAGGAGTTGCAGCCTTCATACATCGTTCTCCCGCAAAAATGCAACGCGCCTTGGCTTGGTCACTTCTTGTAATTGTTGGTTTCACCTTGGCCTTTGCCATTGCTGGCCTCACTTACGGGTTCATACAAACTGAAACCATTGAGCCATCGCGCTATACAAACTGGTTCATCCCTTCGGGCGTAAATGATCTTCGGCATTTCCTGTGCGTTGGCTACATGCACAACGCTGCATACCTTGGTGGCGCTTTAGCAATACCTATTGCATGGGGTTTTCATTTGGCTTTCTGGTGTCGTAATCGCCATGTGGCCTAACGAATAAGGATAGATCGTGCGCAGCCACGATCTGATCCGTTTGTTGAACAAGCCCGTTCCCTGCGCCGTTTCTGGGCGCCCAGAAAATCTCTTTTGAAGTTACTCGCCACGATGCCATCGCCATTTTTCGGGTGGCGGGCGGATGTTTTGCATGGGCCGCACGTGCCGGCAAAGCCGGGTTTTGGGCCTCGACTTGCCGGTTTTAGCCTGTTTTCAGACGTACGCCATGCTCAGCCTGGGGAAGTGCTGAATGCCGAGTGTGTTGTGAGGAAGCGCAGCGTTTTACGGGCGCTTGTTGCCCTCGCGGGTGCACGGGCGGCGGTGTTCGTGGTGGCCCCGATGCCGGGATACGTGTCTTGACGATCTTCATCGCCGCCCCACAACACGGGCACCGCACCGCAGGACGTGGCTTGACGCAGTCACTCGCCAGCGTCGGGATGAATTTGAGCAACAGATGCAGCAAGGCGATCAAGCGTTTGCAGTTCGGATGCAGAAAGCCGAAATTGCGCGCCCGTCGAAAGCCCTTGGGCAAGACGTGCTGCAAGACAAGCCACAGAAACTCCGGCCCGCTCACCGTGCGCAGCATCATCTTGCCGCTTTGGGCATCGCGATAGCGGAAAGTGACCTTGCCATCGGCACAGACGACGATGTCCTGCTCTCGGATCACCCCCGATAGAGATAGCGCCCCAGATAGACCAGCGCCGATTGGCCATTGCCCACCGATTTGCAGTCGACCACCCAGTCCGCGGGATACGCCGGGGGGCAAGTGCAAGCCAGCGGCTTCGAGGGGCTGCCAAGAGCTTGGCCCGAAACACTTTGGCGAGCGCCTTGTGATTGAACAGGTAAGCGCCAGCGGCCTTCTTGCGCTTGGGCTTGGTGCGCCATTGCCGAGTGCGCTGATCAATAGCGCCAGCGGGCATTACCAGATGCACATGCGGGTGATAGTCGAGTCGGCGCGTATGCGGCAGCACGGCAATGGCGCCGCCTCACCGCGTAGCTGCTTGTCGTTGCGGGCAAAGGTGCGCACCGTCTCCCCAGCTACACGTGAGGAGCAGATCGTAGATCAGCGCTGGCGCTGCAGCGGTCAGTGCCTGAACTGGGCCGGTACGGTAAAGGTCAGCAGAAAGTACTCGGCCGGCAGTTGGCGCTTGAGCTGACGCTCAAGCCATTGCTGGCTCTCATGATGCTGACAGTGCGGGCAGTGACGATGGCCACAGGAATGCGGGACGAGTTTCTGGTGCGCACAGCCTGTGTCCGTGCAGCGGCTCAGCATCTTCGGGCTGGCCTGGGTGCGGCACTGCTTGATCGCAGAAAGTGCCTGCAAGTGTTCGCGACGGATGCGTCCCCCGTAGCGGGCCAGAAAGTCGGCTTCAAAGGTTTCGATGACAGAGGCCAGACGGATCATTGCGAGCGCTCCTGCACCGTCCCCCAGCGCACCGTAAAACCATCCATCAAGCTGTTGATGCGGTCGATGGCGTGGTGCTTGGTCTGATCGGTCAGGTGGGTGTAGCGCGCCGTGGTGAGGATGCTGTGGTGGCCGAGGATCTTCTGCACTTCGATCAGATCGACACCCGCTTCGATCAAGTGCGTGGCATAGCTGTGACGCAGGCTGTGGGGCGAGATCTTTTTTAGGCCGCAGGTGGCCACCACTTTGCGCAAGCTGATCTGCACGCCTCCGCGATCAAGTGGTGTTGCCGCCGTGTGCGCACCCGACAGACCGCCGTGACGGTTGGGGAACAACAACACCGGATTGCGATGGGTTTGCCAGAAACTGCGCAACAGATCGAGCGTCGCCGTGGGCAGTGGCACAAAGCGATCCCGGTTGCCCTTGGCGTCCCGGATATGCACGCGGGCACGCACTGCATCAAGGTCACCCACCTCAAGGCGCAGCCCTTCCCCCAGACGCAGCCCCAGGCTGTAGAGGGTGAAGAAGAACACGCGGTAGCTCAGCACCCGTGTCGCCGCCACGATCCGCTGTACTTCCTCGACCGTCACGATGTCCGGCAGGCGCACGCACTTCGGCGGCTTGATCAGCCGGGGCATGACCCAAGGTTTGCGCAAGACGTGTTCGGTGTAGAACTTCAAGCCGTACAGATCGAGTTTGACCGCACTCCACGAATGTGAGGTCAGACGTACGCTGAAATAGTCCAGCAGTTGGGCCTCGGACAAGTCATCAATCCGAAACGAGAAGTGCGCGCCCAGGCAACGGATGGCACGTGCATACGCGTCAATGGTCTTGGGTTGCAGCCCCTGCAGGCGAAGATGTTTAAGATGCTTCTGGTACTGCTGGGCAAATGGCTCAGGAAGTCGCTTTGCATGATGGAAGGTCCTCGCGAAATATTGCACAATCACCCCCTCACACACGAGGGGGATGGACGTGCAGGATATTTCGGCCCGCAGCAACACGCGAATCCTCCGCGGAGCGGCTTCGTTCAACCCGGCGCTCAACCTCGCTCCCTTCGGTCGCTGGACGCTGCGCGATAAAGCCGCGCAGCGCCCGTTAGCTCTACGTAAGCATCAGGAGAAGTCTGTGAGCACTCAACCAGCGTGGGTCATGCGCGGCAAGTCCGCGAGAGAACTCATCGAAGAGCTAATTCCCAATGCAAAGCCTTAAAGAAACTATTGAGTCCCGGCTGAGTCCGCTCTGGGGGTGCGATCACGGCGGCTATCGTCGCGCTATATGGATTCTGGCCTGGAATTTTCTTCTACAACGAATTTGTGGTCAAAGCTAAAGACGGCATGGGTTGGTTGCC
>JADKDZ010000018.1 GCA_016718265.1 Uliginosibacterium sp.
GCGTTTTACTGCTGTTCATGTTCCTGATCCTCTCCAGCCTGAGCTGTGTAGAGCCACGCTGCGGGCAAGATTGCGTTTATCATGATGGCGTCCGACACCGCGCCCTGGTGGCAGACCGTCGCTAAGCGCGTCGGGGATGCGGGGCAGCGATTTCAACGTGTCCCGCGGACTGCCGCCCGCCGCCCAGCGACGGCGTGAAAGAGGCTGGCCAGCTGATTGACGCTGCCGTGGCGGCCGGTGACGGCGCATCATTTGCAGCGATCCAGTTCCCGGCGCTCAAGCCGCACGGCGGCCGTGCGGGCGGCGACGCTCCCTTGATTACCGTCGACAGGGGAGCCATGCCCAGAGTCCCGGAGTCGGTCAGCGCCATCCGCCGCATCGGCCAGCCGGACGACGTGGCAAACGCCGCAGGCACCAAGGCCAAGGGTCAGGGGTCAAGTCCGAGCTTCCTCTGCCTGAATCACTACGCGCAGTACCCGGCCTCGCACCAGCGCTGCCAGGGGCTTCGCCCCCGAGGGCTGGGACTAGAGGCGCGACCCGGCTGATTTTTTGAATTGTGAGCCCCAAGCAATGCAGGAACCCGTTGTTGCCTGCCCGCCGCCAACAAATTGCCTGACCCTCGTGTCCCTTGCCCAGCCCACCGGGTGCGGGCGCGGCGCTGGCAAGTGCTGAAGCCCCGCCAACCAAGGCGCCAAGGCGCCCCTACTTCGTCAGCTTCGAACATCGCCCGAGATCACCCAGGCGATCCGCGAGGGACAGATTGCCTTCGCCATCGATCAGCAGCCCTATCTGCGGGGTTACCTCTCCCGGTGGGCATACTGGCTGGCCGAGCATCTGCGCAACCGGCAGAACGATCTGCTGATGACCAAGACTCTGCTCTACGCGCGCAACGGCCGCTGCACGCCGGGTGTCGAAGTATGGTCTGACCCTGCTGACCTTCGGCGAAGCGCCACATCAGCTCCGGCCCGGCCTTCATCGAACTGAACTAATCATCAAGAAGGTACTGAGGCTTCTGTAGCAGCACCTATATCAACTGAGGGCGGCCCATAGGAACTACGGGGCGGATTCAGCTTTACAGATGGCGCAGGACCGGAATCGGTCCCGGATCGTCAGATAAGGGCAAGCGCTTCTCGGCCTTCAAGGGTATGTGGCTTCCGTTCGGTGGCGCTTAGGATCAGCACTCCGAATAAGAAGGAATACGCCATGTTGCCTTATAACGTTCACCATCGCCCCATTGAGACCCGCGTCGAGGATCTGCTCGCGCGCGACCAGATCGAAGAAAAGTCGGTCTAGGTCGATGCAGCTGCCGGTGCATCGCCGAGTTCGATTTTCGCCTCTCCCGAGGCCTGTGAGCAGGCGAAATGACAACATCTCTGCGCCGTCGGCGAAAAGTGCGCCCGTTTGCCGGCCGCCCTGCGCTCTCCCGGGGGTTCCGCTGGTAGTGGGGATGAGTGGGTCCACGGTCACAACGTGTGGGGCACACACGATGTTCCCCTAGCCAAAAATACCGGCCCTGTCGCAAGCCTGGGACGAGAAGCTCTGCGGGGACGTGGCCCGTACCACTGCCCAGTAAGTGGCCTACACCGGCATCCGCTGGACCTTCAGCCCGGTGCCTTGCATGCCGCGCGACCTACCTGCGCTGGGGCCGAGACCAAGGGTCGTTTGGCGAAGGTAGCCTGATGATCGCCCGCCTGGGCCTCGACGCGATCCAAGGGCTACCAGGGCAACAAACTCACCGACCCCGAATCCATCGCGGCCTGCGCCAAGCGCTGTCGGCTACGGCGAAGGAGAGGGCGGGCCCGTCGCCTCAGAAATCGCTGCATTCCTGGCGCACCCTGCACTCCGGCGTTATACCTGCCACCTTTCCGAGGCCGCGGCCAAGAGCGGGCTGCGCCACCTTCAGGCGCACTCACGACGCGTCCGACGGCGTACCGATCGCCTTCAGCCGCAAGCTGCTCAGCGACGTGCTGCGCAAAGGCACGGTCGTATGACGGATTAATGGTGACCGACTGGGACATCATTGGCCGCATGCACCCGTGGTCGACGCATCTGCGCCACCACACCGAAAGAAAGGTTGCCCGACACGCCCTGCACGCTGGCAACGACATGATCAGCGACCACGCCGAGCTCTACCAGGACACGCGCGACGCGCTGGCGCGCGGCGAAGCCGACATGGCGGACGTCGACGCGGCGGTTCGGAACGTGCTGCGCCTGAAGTTCCGTCTCGGCCTGTTTGAGAACCCGCGCCTGCCAGACATCCCCAAGGCGGTTGCCACTGCGGCGGGAGCTGGGCCAGCGCACGCTGGCGCTGGGAATCGGCCCGCAAGTCGCTTGTGCTGCTCAAGAACCGGCGCCTCTTGCCGCTGGACAGACCGCGTGAAGAAGCTCGCCGTCATCGGCCCAAATGCTGACGACTGGGTCCATACTCATCGGCGACTGGCAGCTCGGCTCCGGGCAGCATCACAATACCCGCGACATGTATGTGCCCCGAGAATCCACCGTCACGGTGCTGCAAGGTTTGCAGAACCTGCTCAGAAGCCATCGAGATTGGCCACGGCGAGGGCTGCGGCGTGCCCGCACCAAAGCCGCGCGGCTTTGACGCGTTATCGGCTTTGCCCACGTCACCCCGCCCTTTGGCGACGGCGTACGAATCGGCGCCCGAAAAATCCAGCGCGCGGTGCGCTGCCAGGACGCTGATGTCGCCGTACCGGTCTCGGCGACACGATCGCCTACACCGGCGAGATGAAGTCCACCGCCACCCTCGACCTGCCGGGCGACCAGCAAGCCTTGTTCGATGCCGTCGTGGCCACCGGCACACCGGTTAACGTCATCCTGCTCACCGGCAAGCCCTGGCCATTCCACAGATCGCGCAGCTGCGCCGACGCCATCCTGCTGGCGCACAGCAGGCAGGCATGGAAGGCGGCACCGCCATCGCCGGCCTGTTCGGCCACTTCAACCCGAGCGGCCGCCTCACTGTCTCCTGGCCGCATCATGTCGGGCCGTGCCCGTGCGGTACGACCAGGTGCCGGGCGCACACCACATCGGCTACCCGGATCTGCCTGACGCCGGCTTCAACGCCCTGTTCCCCTTCGGCTTCGGTTTGTCGTATTGCCCGGTGCGCTATTTCCGCCTGGAACTGGCGAAGACAACACTGGAGAAACAGGCGAGCGCTGGAATTTGTGATCCGGGTCAATAACCGCGGGAATCTGCCGGTGGAAGAAACCGTCCAGTGCTACCTGCAGGACACCTACACCTCGGCGATCTGGCCGGAGAAGAAGCTGAAAGCCTGGCAACGCGTCACCCTGGCACCGGGTGAAGTGCGGACCGTGACATTCAGCCTGCCCTACGCCGATCTGGCCTTCTGCAATGAGGATGCCGAATGGGTGGTAGAGCCGGGCGAGTTTGAAATCCTGGTGGGCCCATCGTCCCGTCACAAAGATCTGCAACGCGCCGCGTTCGTAGCGAAGTAAGCTGGCCGTGCGAGGCCTCCCCGCCGCGCGCCTTACCGAGGTCTTGAGAATCCAGGTCGGCACAATCAGGCCCGTGTCAAAGCTGTCGCGACGCACGAAGCGACCATCGCCACGGGTGTCCACCAGGTAGTAGGGTTTGCCGATGCGCGGCGTCACCTTGACCATGTAGAGCTGGCCACGCATCCGGTATTCCTCCACCCGGTCGCGGCCGCGCTTGCGGATGGTGATCTCGGGGGCCTCATCGGTATTGGCGATGGCCGCCGGGCCCGGTTCAGCAATGGGTTCCAGGGTCGGCGATTCGGCTGCGGCGGCCTGCGCGCCTGCGCCGAGCAGGACCATCGCCAGACTGGCCCGGATGATTCGGGTGTTCATGCTGCATCCCCTGTTCTGCCACCTTGCTTCAAGCATGAAGCGGCGGCGCTGAGGTTCAAGCATAGCCCTGCATGAGGCGGATAGCTGCCTGCGCGGCCCGGTCAAAAGGGGCCTCCATCGGCAGCGGGCTGGCGGCCTGCTCGGCCGCGCGCATCACCAGCCAGCGCAGGGGCATCAGCACGGTGAAGTCGTCGTCTGGCCGGGTCAGCAACAGCAAGCGCGGCGTACCACCAATCCAGCCGATGCGCAGGCGCTGCGGCGTCTGATCCGGCAAACTCAGGAGCAGCCAGTCGCCCAGCTGGAGTTGTGCAATCCAGTCGGGCAGATCCCGCTCGGTATCGCTGTCGGGCGAGAGCCTGACGACATGAAGGCCGGGAATATCGGTCGCGGTATCGACGCGCGGCGGCATGGCGGGCGGCAACACGTCCTGGTACGCCGACAGGTCGGGCGCTTTGCCACGCAAGGCGGCCGAATGCAGGGCGACAAAGCTCTGGAACGCGCGCTCCGCCAGTATCGGTGGCGTGGCAATCGATTCCATGCCGGCACGCAGCTCGGCAAGCAGGGTGGGCAGCTCGGCTGTGAGCCGCTGCCGAGCCTCGGCATCGCTCTTGGCCTGCACGCTTTCAATCAGATGATTGGCCGTTGCCAGGGCGGCAACCCGTCTGCGGACTTTTCTCCCGCCGTTTGGTGAATCGCCGCCAGCACCCGCACCCACAGGCGCTCCAGGAATATCTGGACAGGCGCCGGCGGGGCCGCTGCGCACAAGGCGCGTATCGCCCGTGCCGCCCGGCTGCGTGCCTGCTCGCGGCGGGCTTCGCGCTCGGCCAAGGGGCCGAACGCAGCCGCACGTGCCGAGGCGTCTGCCTCGCGGGATTTCTCAAGCGCTTCGAGCGGCGCGGCCGCATCGGCAAAGATCACCACGTCATTGGCGAAATTTCGCTGCACCCGGCAAGCGGCTTCTTCAATCGCTACACACACCGGATGCGCAGACGCCTCATCGAGCGGCAGGGTGGCCGCCAGACGCAGGGCCACGTCCAGCAGTCGCCGCGCCGGATGATCGGCTTGCGCCAGAAACTCGCCGTCGAGCAAGGCAGCCTTGCAGACCGGCAGCCGCAAACGCCCGAGGCTCGGCTTGATCGCCGAGCAAAGGGTCTTGTCGAGCAGCAGGGCGTCAAAGCTGAGGTTCAAGGCTTCAAGCGAAGCGTTACTGCTCGCCGGCAGCAAACCAGAGAGTTCGCCCAGATTGACCTGCGCCGACGCCGCACCGTAGGGCTGATGCGCGGCATCCAGCTGGCGCTCGGTGAGCCACTGCGTCACCTGGTCAAGAATCGCCTGCAGCAGCGCCGGATCGGTCATGCCGCTGCCGCCACCTTCGCCAGGAGAAACTGCGCTTGCGCAACACATTGTTCTGGAGCTGGGCGAGCGGACCATCGGCGGTCGAATCCGGCGCAACCGGCAGGCTCGAAGCCCCTCCCAGACCCTGTGCGGCGCGCACCACGTCACCGGTTTCATTGGCCGAGCGCAGCAAGGATTTCGGCGTGACCCCTGCCTGCGTGAACGCCTCGGTGAGATCGGCGTAAAACTGGTTGAGCGCTCTCGCCAGCGGCTTCTCCACGCGCTCGGGAATCCCCAGGCGCTGACTGGCGGGCATCTCGTCGTGGTCACACAACTCGCGCAGGGCCGCGCACACCGCGTCAGGGCCGACGGGCAACTGATCCACCACCGAGCTGTGCTGGTCGAGCAGCGTCATGAACAACAAGTGCAGCTTCGGCAGCTGGGCTTCACACGCATCGCTCAAATCGTGCGCCAGGTTGATCATCGCAACCGTCAGATCCATGTCTTCCGGATGGACCAGACTGATACGGGACGCAGTCAGGCTGCGCAGCTTGACGAATTCTTCACGGCTACGCAGCCCGGCCAGATCGTCGAAGGCACGTCCAGCCGCCGCGATCAGGCATGCACTCAGGCCGGGCGTGCGGATGCCGCACGCACTCGCGGTCTCTGCGAGCGTGGTGACGAAGCGCTGCCGCGCGTAGGCCAGCATGGCATCGCGGTTGGCACCCGGCGGCAGTGTTGCTGCGGTGTTTTCCATGAAACGCGCACCCGAAAAGTCAAATGGACGGACCCCGCCTGCAGCCTAGCGCGGCACTGAGCCCTTTCGCAAGCGCCGGGCGTTCAAGGCTGGGCGGGCAGCATCACCTCGAACACCACACTATCGAGCACTTCGTCACCCGAACCGAGCAGCCGCAGTTGATGGCGGCCAAGCCGTGGCACCCACTCGATCCGCTCGCCTTCGCCCAACACCCGCCCATCCAGCGACCAGCGCACCGGCACGCCCGTTCTGGCGAGAAACTCCCAACGCTCGCCGAACGCTCCAGTCAGGGCCCGGACACTGTCAGGAGAGGGCTCAAGGATGCGCGCGCGACGGCCGGGCAGGTAGCTGATCAGGCCACCTGGCTCCGGACCAGGCATGAACCACTCGCGTCGCGGCGGCTCGTCGGAGGGATCAAAATATACGAGCGCCTGCTGCAGCCCATCGGGGGGCGGCGGACGGCGCGGGGTTTCGGCACCCAGCGCGCGCAACAGTCCCTGCCAGCTCAGGCGCGGATTGAGTGTTGTCCGGGCAGACACGGCCAGCGTCCATTTCTCGCTGCTGCCGACCAGAATCATCTCACCGGCCGCTTCACCGGGCATGAGCCACAGCGCCTCCCAGCTGGCGGAATGCGACTGGCCGACCAGGTCAAGCGCAATGAAGGCTGCATCAGCCCGCCCCAGCGGGCGCAGGCCGTTATCGCCAGGCAAGAGCCGAGGGGGCACGTAATTGGCCACCCCGAGCAAGCTTCGCCACGCCGCGGCAAGCTGGGCCAGCGATACCTCGTCGGCGGACTCGCCGTGCTCGCCGGGATTGACACCCAGGGCACGCAGGCGCTCCAGCATGGCCTCACGCCCGACAAAGCCCGCCAGTTGCCGCATGCCACCGGCGCGATGGCTGGCAATGGTCTGCCGCAAGCTGGCCCAGGGCCAGTCGAGCCGCGCATCGCGGGCATCCAGCACGGCCAGTGCGTCGCTCAAAGGTGTGGCTGCGGTGAGCTGACGGCGCTCGATCCCCAGCGCCGCCAGATGTGGCCAGCTCCACTCCGGCAGCGTGCGACGCTGACTGACCCCGTCCGGCAAGGCCGGATTGACGCGGCCCACCCAGGCCAGCACCTCGCCGCTGGCGTTGTCGAGCATGATGGCGGCGGCACCCGGATCATTCCAGCGCTGCATCTCGTCGAGCAGCTTGCGCTGTAGCGTTGCATCGAGATTGCTCGTCAGGCGCTGGCCGGCCTGCTTGAGCACGGCCCTCGCCAAGTGGGGCGCCGCCAGGTAGCGTGCCCCGCGTGGCAGATCGAGCCGCGCTGTCGCTAACTGGTTGATCTCGCCACACAAGGTCGCTTTGCCAAGCTTGGTGGCCAGCAGGCAGGCGCGTCGCGCCACCAGGGCCGGTTTGGCGTTGGGGCCCCGCAGCAGCGCCGCCAGGATGCAGGCCTCCTTGTGCGTCAGGGCAGCGGGCGATTTGCCAAACAGAATCTCACTGGCCGCACCGACGCCTTGCAGATCGCCCCGGAACGGCGCGAGGTTGAGATAGGCCTCGAATATCTGCGGCTTGGTCCATTGCTTCTCCAGGGCCACCGCGGCCAGCCCCTGATCCCATTTCTGGCCCACACTGCGGCGTGCCCCTGGTGCGCCCGGCATTCGCAAGGTCGGCTCCAGCAAGCCCGCAAGCTGCATCGTGAGCGTCGATGCGCCACGCCGGGAGCCCCAGAGGTTCTGCCAGGCGGCGCTGGCCACCGCGACCCAGTCAACGCCGGTATGCTCGAAGAAGCGTTTGTCTTCGGCCGCCAGCAAAGCCTCACGCAAGGCGGGCGGGGCAGCGCTAAGCGTCAGCCAGTCCATCCGCCGGGTGTCGAGATCGAAGCGAATGTCGGCAAGCGGCTCGCCATGGCGGTCAAGCAGCAGGGCGTCAGACGGGTGGTGGCCGGCACGCACCTGGGCAAAACTGGGGAGCACCTGCTGTGCTCCCGCCGCCGGCACCACGAGCAGCTGCGCGACGATGATCAGGGGGCCACACAGTCTGCGCGCCCAGCCGGCGCGGCTCAGGCTAAGCCGCATCGTCATCATCCGCGCCGAGATTCAGGGCGGCGCGCACCGCGGCGCAGCGCGCTTCGTGCAGACGTGCCGGAATCTGCGTCTTGTCGCTGGTACTGCCTGCCACGGCACCCGCGTCGACGGCGGAAAACGCAACAAACGCGCGCCGGATCAGGTCCGGGGCGACGAAATCACGCGCCGCAAATCCCGGCCGACCATAGAAATCACTGCAGGTGGCCGAAAGCAGGTCTTCCAGGCGGGCCGGGCGTCGCAGGGCATCCACGCGGGTCAGAAAGCGGGTCAGCGCCGACGCCCCCATCTGCGGCGCCTGGTGCACGGCGCCATGCTCGCGGCAGGTCAGCACGGCCAGATCACGGCAGTCCACCGGCACCTTGAGCCGGGCGCAGACCGCTTCAACGAGTGGTACACCACGCGCCTCGTGGCCGTGGTGGTGCGGCCAGTTTTCGGGCGGACTGGTGCCCTTGCCCAGATCATGCAGCATGGCTGCCCAGCGCACGGCCAGGCTCGCCTCGCGGGCAGCGGCATCATCAATCACATGCAGGATATGGGCCCCTGTGTCGATTTCGGGGTGGTGTTGCGGTGGCTGCGGTACGCCGAACAGGGCGTCCAGCTCGGGAATGAGTCGCGCCAGCGCCCCGCACGCGCGCAGTACCTCGATCATCCGCGACGGGCGGGCGGACATCAGGCCCCGCGAAATCTCCTGCCAGACACGCTCCGGTACGAGGTGGTCGACCTCGCCACTGGCCACCATGTCGCGCATGAGGGCTAGGGTCTCGGGCGCGACGCTGAATTCGGCAAAGCGCGCGGCAAAGCGCGCCAGCCGCAGGATGCGGACCGGATCTTCGAGAAAGGCCGGGCTGACGTGGCGGAATACCCGGGCGGCCAGGTCGCGCTGGCCACCAAAGGGATCGATCAGGCCGCCATCGGCGTCTTCGGCCATGGCGTTGATGGTCAGATCGCGGCGGATCAGATCGTCTTCGAGGCGCACCCCGGCGTCGGCATGGAAGACAAAGCCCTTGTAGCCCGGTGCCGTCTTGCGCTCGGTGCGCGCCAGGGCGTATTCCTCCTGGGTTTTGGGGTGCAGGAAGACCGGGAAATCCTTGCCCACCGGGCGAAAACCCTCGGCGAGCATGACCTCCGGCGTGGCGCCGACCACGACCCAGTCACGGTCCTGCACCGGCAGGCCGAGCAGGCGGTCGCGCACCGCGCCGCCCACAATGTAAGTCTTGAAGCGGGTTGCCACTACTGCTTTGCCTTGTTTGCCACAGCTTTGCCCGCGAGGGCCGACGCCGCAATCTTGAGCGCAGGCTCAAAGCGGACGTCCGGTCGCGTCAGCTTGCCTTTTAGACGGATCGGCAAGGGCTTGCCACGCAGATCCGCCAGATCGCGCGCTGCCGTGTTCGCGATTCTTGGCGACAGGCTGGCCCCCAGCGCGAAGTCGAGCTCGCCACCCTGGAGGTCTGCGCTGCCACTGCCGCTGAGACTCAGCCAGTCATTCGCGGCAAGAATGTTCTCAGCCTGGAGCTTGCCGTGGTCCAGCACAAAGCGGCTGCTGGCGGTGGTCACCGGGGTCTGCTCGCTGGCCGCCGGTGTCCGCGCGGTCGCGCTCACACTCCGGATCGCACTGCGGAAGTCGCGCAGACTGCGAGCCAGATCAAAACCTTGCAGGGCGCCATTCTGCAGCTTCCAGCGCACGGCTCCCTGCAGGTGCTCAGCCAGCGGAACACCCGGCTTGAATTCGCCGTTGAAGACGAAACTGCCGCTCAGATCGCCGCTGAATGGCAGGCGCTGCTGGATATCTTTCGCCAGTGGCCCCAGTGCAAGCTCGCTGAATTCGCCCTTGCTGGTGAAACGCCCACTCGCGGCCTCAATCGCCACATCGCCGCCGAGCCTGCCCCGGTAAAGCTCCGCCTCGAAACCGGGCAACGTCATGCGTCCGCCCGCCAGCGCGAAGGGCGACTTCAGGCTGCCAAGGCGCAAGCCGTTGTCGAGCCGGAATTGTGTCAGCCCAAGCGTGCCGTTGAGCTTTGCTTCGACCAATGCTGGCAGCGCGTCGCGCAGTGCTGTGTGGAACCCGGCCGGTGCGAACACACCACCCAGGTCAAATCGGTTGCTTGCGAGCGCAAGCTGCCCGGCGAGCGGCCACAAACCCTGGAGATCGGCACTCGCGTGCAGGGTATCGCGACCGTGGCTGAGGGCCAGACTGAGTGTCGTCTTGCCGGGCAGCTCGCCACGCCCCCGCAGCCAGGCAAGCTGGGCTTTGAAGGGCAGCGACGCTTTGCCGGCCTTCAAGGCCGCATAGTCCGCCGCCAGCGTGCCGCGCGCAGCAGGCGCGCTCAGGCCGCCCTGATCGAAATCCACTGCCAGCGGGCTCAAGGCCTCCAACGCCAGAGCATGTTTGCCGATGCGGTGCGCCAGCTTGACGCCCAGGGTCTCTGCCTTGAAGCCCTGCTCCGTCGAGGTCGGCGCGGGCAAGCTTGCCTCAAAGCGCGTCTCACGGTCGCGCGCCCGCACCACCAGCCGCGCCTTCCAGTCCTTACCCCGGACGCCCAAACCTTCACGGCCCAGTGCGGGCAGCTCCGCCGAGAAATCGAGCGCCTGTTCACCCAAGGCGCCACGGAGGCTGAGCGCGCCGCTGGCAAGATCGATGCGTTGACCGCCGTTCTGCCACATCACCCCCGCCGCCTGAAACGACCCGGTCGCTCCCTTGAGGCCCCATGCGTCGCCATCAAGGCGGACGTTCAGCTGATCAATCCGCCCCGCTACCAACTGGTCGGCGAGCGTGTAGCGCCCTTCGGCACGCAGCTTGACCTCATCGCCGTTCGCCGCCTCGCCCAGGGCGACGCCGCGCAGTGCGAAACTGCCCGGTGACTTGTCACGCAAAGCGCCGGTCAGCAGCGAAACATCGCTCAGCACAAAGTGGCTGGCAGTCGCCAGATCACTCAGCTTCAGCGTGGAGTCATTGACGTGCAGGCGCTCGATCTGAACGGGCCAGGGCAGCGCCTGCAAGCCGGTGCCGCCGGCCAGCAGATCGCTGGCATTCCAGCTACCTGCCACGCTGCGCACAAAATGGATCTCTGCCTTGGTGAGCCTCGCGCCCTTGACGACAGTCTGACGAAGCAGGAGCGGCACCAGCTCCAGATCAAGACTCAGCGCATCAAGCGTGGCAAACACCTCGCTCTTGCCCGGCTCCGACAAGCTGAGCTTGCCCAGCTCCAGCACCGGCAGCGGCCGCAGCCGCAAGCGGGGCGCCTCGCCGATGCGCAAGCTGCGCTGGTACTGATCGCGAAAATACTGGCTGAGGGTCGTACTCACCCGGCTGGAATCAAAACTGACCCAGATGAACAGCAAGACCGCCAGCGAGACCGCAAAGAAGCCCCCGAGCAAAAAGCCCAGCACACGCGTCAGAGTGGCAATTCTGAGGGACATTCAGGCGAGATCCGGCTGCGAGGAAGCCGCATCATACCCCAGCGCCATCGCTTCCTTTTACAGCCTCCCCCGCACCGCGCCGGGCTGCCGACCTGCGGCAGCCGGCCTGACTTGGCAGCCTGCGGCGCGGTTGCCAGCCAGCGCTGTTTTCGCCACACTGCACCCGACCGCATGCCCATACGTGCAACGCGGCAACAACAACCGGACAGGAGAGGAAAACATGAGTTTTGTCAGTGAATTCAAGGAATTTGCATTAAAGGGAAATGTGGTCGATCTGGCGGTCGGTGTGATCATCGGCGGCGCCTTCGGCAAGATCGTCGATTCGATGGTGGCAGACGTCATCATGCCGGTCATTGGCGCCATTGTCGGCAAGGTCGATTTCTCGAACCTCTTCATCGTCCTGGGCAGCGTGCCCGAAGGCACCGTGCGCACCCTGGATGCGCTCAAGAAAGCCGGCGTTCCGGTGCTGGCTTACGGCAATTTCATCACCATCGCCCTGAACTTCCTGATCCTGGCCTTCGTGATCTTCATCATGATCAAGCAGATCAACCGCCTCAAGCGCGAACCCGCACCCGCCCCGGCCGAAGCCCCGGCTACACCGGAAGACGTGGTGCTGCTGCGCGAAATCCGCGACGCGCTGAAGAAGTAATCGACACCTGCCGGAGAGCCTTACCCCACGGGCTTCTCCGGCCCCCTTTCCAGTGCCTGAGCCGCGCCGTGCGCATCGCCGACCGCCGGCCCAGATAGTCACGTTCCACGAATTTTGTTGTTCCAAACCCAGCGCTCGTCCGGAGAAGTCATGGCACGCCGACTGTTCCTCACGCTCGTCACAAGCTCGCTCGTCGCACAGACTTCCTCGGCGGATTGGTAAGCTGATGCCATCAATAAAATGCGTGGTCTTGCCGAGGCCACCCAGGCTGACGGCCAGGAGCACCGCGTGAGCTTGCCCGCAGTGGTGCTTGATGTTTGGCAGCATGCGCCGCAGCAAACACAGTCCGGCTTTGTACTGCCGGACGGCT
This sequence comes from Uliginosibacterium sp., assembly GCA_016718265.1. GTDB lineage: Bacteria > Pseudomonadota > Gammaproteobacteria > Burkholderiales > Rhodocyclaceae > Uliginosibacterium. The sequence goes on from JADKDZ010000018.1 coordinate 12,440, forward strand.
GCTGTGATTTGATCTGGCACCGGACGGCAGACGGGCAGTCAAACTGGTTTCTGACGCGGCTGTACGATACCGCCAGCCCACTTGAGGTCGCGGCAGGCGAGCACTACTGCGGCTATCGCCTGCGGCCCGGCGCCGTTGTCGACGAAGCGACCTTGCTGGCCGCCGTGCAGCATCGTCGCGATCCTGATTCTGTCGATGCCCTGGCGCTGCTGTCCGATTGTGCCAGCCTTGATCCGGGCTTGGCCGAGGCGATGGCTTGTCTGGCGGATGCCAGCCGCATCGCTGCTGCAACCCGGCAACTCGGCCTTTCCGAACGCAGCCTGGAGCGCCTGGTGATGCGCCAGACCGGGCGCACGCCGGGCTACTGGAAGCAACTCGCCCGCATTCGCCGTGCTGCACGCGCACTTGCCGGGTCGGCGGCGCTGGCCGACATTGCCTTCGCGCATTGCTACGCCGATCAGGCGCAGATGAGCCGCGATTTCCAGCGCTGGTTCGGCGTCACCCCATCTAGCTTCCGGCGCGATCCCGCTTTGCTGGCGCTGGTTGCCGCGCCGGGATTTGATTGATTAGCCCGAAAACCCATCGGCGTACAGATCTCCACCAGAAAACCATTGATATCCGCCACGTAGGCGATGGTTTGGCCCCAAGGCATTTGCGCCGGCGCCTGTCGCAGTGTTGCTCCGGCAGTCACCGCACGGGCCACTGCTGCAGGCACATCGGCGGTCGTCAGGGCGATTTCAAAACACGGTGACTCGATCTGCGGTGGCTGCGGGTTCTTGCCAAGCTCCCGCATCAGCCGGTGTGAGGAAAACGCCAGCGCAGTCGCGCCGGTATCCAACTCGCCGTAGTCGCCACTGTCATGCAGAAATTTCTGCGTCAGACCAAAAGCCTGTTCATAAAAACCAAGCGTTTGTTTGACATCTGCAACGTAAAGGATGGTGTATCCGAGTTTCATGGGCTTTTTCCTGAACAAGTGAGCAGGCCTGAATATAGGCACTTGCAGCCGGAGCGTCTTGAATAAATCCGACAGCCCCAAGAAGCACGCCCCGTCTCGCACTGCAGCAAGCATTGCTCAAGACGCCCAGCGGACGCACCTCTTCAGACCCCCTTGCCAGACGAACGCAAATGCCTCATTCCGGCTGCGGATCGGCATGGCTGGGGTTCGCGGCCAGGGCGGCGGCTTCGCGGAGTTTGTCTTTCTTGCTCTTGCGCTTGCCCTTTACCCCACCGGTCGCGGCAGCCGGGCTGGCAACTTCGGTCGGCTCGAAGCCTTCGATCTGCTCGCGTTCCACCCGGAATCCCAGGCGTTTCTCGATGAGGCGGAAATGCGCTTCGGCATCGGCAGGAATAAAGCTGATCGCCAGCCCGTCTTCGCCCGCGCGGCCGGTACGACCGATGCGGTGGGCGTAATCGGCCGCGGCACGCGGCAAGTCGTAATTCACTACCACTGGCAGGCGCGCGATATCGAGGCCACGGGCGGCCAGATCGGTCGCGACCAGTACGTGCAAGCGCCCGGCCTTGAAGGCGGCCAGCACTTCGCCACGTGCGCCCTGACTCATCTCGCCATGCAGGGGCGCGGCCTGGATGCTGGCGCGGGCGAGCTTGTCGGCCACGAGCTCGCAGGCGTACTGGGTGGCGACGAACACGAGTACCCGCGTCCAGCCTTCCTGCAGGACCAGCCGCCGGAGCAAGGCTGTGCGGCGTTTCGCGTCGACCACGATGGCGTGCTGGGCGATGCTCGGCGCGTCCGTGGCAATCTCGATGCGCGTCGGTGTGTGCAGCAGCGCGGCCGCCAGCGCCTCGACTGCAGGCGGCAGGGTGGCGGAAAACAGCAGCGATTGGCGCTTAGCCGGCAGCAATGCGAGCACCCGGCTCAACTCGTCGGCAAAGCCCGCGTCGAGCAGACGATCCGCCTCGTCGAGCACCAGGGTCGCGACGCCTGCCAGGCTCAAGGCATTGTGCTCGACCAGATCCAGCAAGCGCCCCGGTGTGGCCACCACGATGTCGGCGCCGCCGCGCAGCGCCATCATCTGCGGGTTGAGCGAGACGCCGCCGAACAGCACCGCGACCTTCACCGGCTCGGCCAGCGCCTTGGCAAATTCGCGCAGCAGCTCGCCGGTCTGCTGCGCGAGCTCGCGTGTCGGCGCCAGGATCAGCGCATGGGTACGGCGCGGCGCGCTATAGATCGAACGCCGTGAAATCCCCTCCAGTTGTTGCAGGATCGGCAAGGCAAAGGCGACGGTCTTGCCTGAGCCTGTGGGCGCGGAACCAAGAATATCGTCACCCCGCAGCGCAGCCGGAATCGCGTCGGCCTGGATTGCGGTGGGCCGGCTGAACGCCTGCTCTGCCAGCACACGCAGCAGCGCAGGAGATAAACCAAGGGAGGAGAAAGGCATCGGGCGGGTACACAAGAGGAGCAAGGCCGAGATGATAGGCAAGTGTGAGCACCGCGTCAGATCCTTGCCGTCGCCAAACCCGGATCCGGCTGGCAAAACGGCCTGGAGAGCCGCATCAGCAGGACGTCTTCAGGCACCCCGTTTGGGGTTGCGCGTTCGCGCTACACCCTCATCTCGACCGCTTGGCGGCAACCGACATAATATGTCTTGACATTTTATGTCACGCTCCCTACGCTGCAGGCATACGACACAACACCGGGGAGGAAGGGAATGGGAACGCTGCAAGAACAAATGCGCGGGCTGGACGGGGTGACGAGCGCGGCGCTCTCCGGGCTCGACGTGCAGATTCACCCGATTCCTGGCGCCGTCGAGGTTCTCCAGGTCTGCATCGAACAGCGCGAGTCGTTGCCGATCTATATCACCTGTTCGGACAGCCAGCTCTTGTGCATGTGCTACCTCTGGACCGAGGAAGAAGTGCTGCCCGCACGCCGCACGGAACTGCTGGAGACGCTGCTCGACCTGAACCCCTCCGTACCGCTGTCGTCGTTTGGCCGCATCGGCAAGCACTATGTGCTGCTCGGTGCGCTGGCTCGCAATGCACGTGTCGAAGACGTCGCTCAGGATATTGCCGCACTCAGCGACAACGCCCTGGATGCCCTCGACGCCATGTCTGAATTCCTGAAGTAAGCGGAGGCGATCATGTCTGTCTTGAGAAAACTGGTAACCCTGATGCGTAGCAGCGTGCGCGAAATCGGCGAAAGCGTCGTCGACGCGAATGCCATTCGGGTCTATGAGCAGGAGATCGTCGATGCCCGCCACAATGTGGCCCAGGCCCGCGGCGACCTGACGATGGTGATGGCCAAGGAGATGCAGTCCGCACGCGAAATCGAGCGTCTGCGCGGCGAAGCCGCCCGCTTTGAAACCCTCGCACTCGAAGCCTTGAACAAGAACGAAGCTGCACTGGCCGAAGAAGTCGCGGGTCGCGTTGCTGAAATCGAAGCCGAGCTCGATGAGCAAACAAAAGCCCATGCGACCTATGCCATTCAAGTGGCAAAGCTCAAGGAGCTGATCAAGGGCGCTGACGCCAAGATCCGCGAGTACGACCGCCAACTCGCCATGGCCAAGACAACCGAGAGCGTCTATCGCGCCACCCGATCGATTGCTGACAGTGTCGATGGCACCGGTTCAAAACTCCTCAGCGCCAAAGAGTCGCTGGAGCGTATCCGCCAGCGCCACGAAGATCTTGCCGACCGCATGCTGGCCGCCGAGCAGCTCGATCGCGAGATCGGCAGCAAGGCACTCGAAGCCAGACTCGCTGCTGCCGGCATCGGTGCAGAGGCCGACCGCAAGGCGCAGATCATGGCCCGCATCCGCGCCCGGCAGGCGCCTCCAGCGAACGAGCCGGCAGCTGCGCCCGGGGACCCGGCATGAGCATCCGCAACAAGCCCTTGCGCTGGCAGGGCTCGGACGAGGCGATCAAGGCGGTCCAGATTGCCTTCGATGTCGAGGAGGCGGTGCTCCAGGCCGTCCGGCGCGCTGCCTTCGACAACAACCTGTCGACGCCCGACCAGATTCGGCAGATTCTGGCCCTGCCCTTGTCGAGCCGGCCTAAGCGCCCGCGCCTGACCGTGTCGCTCGGCCCGGAAGACTACGTCCAGCTCGCCGAGCGCTACGGCCTGAACCCCGATGACCGCCTGCGCATCAAGGAACGGGTCACCATGGATCTGATCGATTTTGCGAAATCACTGGCGCCGTGATCCAATCGCCGCTGTCATGAGTCCGGGAAAACAACATGCCTAGTTTCTGGGAGGTCGCCACGTCATGGCCGACAATGATCTACTCGGTGCTGCTGCTGGTCGTACTTGTCTATTGGGTACTCGCCATTGTCGGCATATTCGATTTTAACGACCACGGTCCAGAGCTTGATCCCGGCCATGACCTCGAAGTCGGGAACCAGGACGGTCTGCACGTCGACACTGAACTGAATCACAAGCCCGATGACGTGAGCGAGCTCGCCAGCTTCCTCATGGCAATGGGCCTCGACGGCGTACCGTTTTCGATTGTCGTCAGCTTCCTGGTGCTCATTCCCTGGGTACTCGTCTGCCTGAGCGCACAGTGGCTGATCCCGCTGGTCCCCACCGATCCGCTACGCCTGCTTGCGGGCTTGCTGGCGATCCTCGCCGCTCAAACGATCGCCATCCCCATTACGGCACGACTGATCCGGCCTTTGCGCGGCCTTTTTGTTCGCCATACCGCCCTGCGCAACCGGGCACTGGTGGGCCATCGGTGCAAGGTACTCACACTCAGCGTGGACGAGAAATTCGGCCGTGCTGAAGCCACCGTTGGCAACTCCAGTTACAACCTCAGCGTTCGCGCCTCGTCGCCCAATATCCTGACGCGCGGAAGCGAAACACTCATCATCGATTACGACGAGGCAACCGGCAGTTACCTGGTTGCCGCCACCGCACTCAACGTACAACCACCACTCTAAGTTTCTAAACCTCGGGGGATCCACATGGAAACAATCCTGATTGCTGCCGGAATACTGCTGTTCTTCATTCTTGGCATCTTTGCCATGTTTTCCAAGTTCTACCACAAGGTAGAACAAGGCTACGCCATGATCATCAACACCCTGCGCTCCGAGCCTGATGTCACCTTCACGGGTGGCATGGTCTACCCGATCATCCACAAGGCCGAGATGATGGACATCTCGCTCAAGGCGATCGAGATCGACCGTTCTGGCAACCAGGGCCTGATCTGCCGCGATAACATCCGCGCCGACATCAAGGTGATGTTCTTCGTGCACGTGAACAAGACCGACCGAAGACGTGCTCAAGGTCGCCCAACGCGTCGGCTGCGAGCGCGCCTCACATATCGAAACACTGGAGAGCCTGTTTGCCGCCAAGTTCTCCGAAGCCCTGAAGACCGTCGGCAAATCGCTCGACTTCGTCGAACTCTATCAATCGCGTGACCGTTTCCGCGACGAGATCATCCGCCAGATCGGTGAAGACCTCTCGGGCTATGCGCTGGAAGACGTCGCCATCGACTATCTGGAGCAGACCCCGCTCTCCCGCCTGGATACCAACAACATCCTTGATGCCCAGGGCATCAAGAAGATTACCGATCTGACCGCGACCGAACACGTACGCACGAACGAGCTGCGTCGCAACGAAGAGATGCAGATCAAGAAGAAAGACGTCGAGACGCGCGAAACCATGCTGGAGCTGGAGCGTCAGCAAGCTGAGGCCGAAGCCCGCCAGAGCCGCGAGATCGCCTCAGTACAGGCTCGCGAGCAAGCCGAAGCTCAGAAAGTCAGCGCGGAAGAGCGCGCCAAGTCCGAGCTGGCCCGTCTGCAGACCGAGCAAACCCTCGCCGTTCAGCAAGAGAACGTGCAACGCGAGAAGGAAGTCGCCGAAAACAACCGCAAGCGTGCCGTGGCAATCGAAGAAGAAAAGGTCATTCGTGCTCGCCAGCTTGAAATTGTCGACCGCGAACGCGAAGTGACGCTGCAAGGCATCGAGAAAGACAAGGCGGTTGAAATCCAGAAAAAGGCGATTGCCGACGTCATCCGCGACCGCATCGTCGTCGAGCGCACGGTGGCCGAGCAGGAAGAAGCGATCAAGGAAGTACGCCTGGTGGCCGAGGCCGACCGGACCAAGAAATCCATCATCATTACTGCGGAGGGCGAAGCCGAAGAGAAACTCGTGCTCGCCGTCAAGGCTGCCGAGGCCGAAGAGCGCCGCGCGCGCTACAAGGCCACCGAGGAGCTGACCCTCGCTGATGCCCGCCTCAAGGTAGCCGAGCGCTCGGCCGACGCCAGGAAGCGTGAAGCTGAAGGCGTAGAAGCGATGGCAGCCGCCAACGGTCTGGCTGCGGCCAAGGTCTTGATGGTCACCGCCGACGCCAAAGAGAAGCAAGGCATGATCGACGCCAAGGTCAGGATCGCCGAGGCGGAAGCTGTCAGCAAGTATGGCGTGGCGGAGGCGGAGGCACTGCGTGCCAAGCTGATTGCGGAAGCACAGGGCAAGGAGAAACTGGGCCTCGCCGATGTGCAGGTGCGCACGGCGAATGCCGACGCCACTGTCAAGGCAGGCCAGGCCGATGCTCAAGTCATCGAAGCCCGCTTCCAGGCAGAAGCCAAGGGCCTGCGCGAGAAGTTCGAAGCCATGTCGGCAATGAGTCAGGACACGCGCGAACACGAGGAATTCCGTATGCGTCTGGAACGTGCGCATATCGAGACCCTCAAGGCCATCGAAGCCCAGACCAATATCGCCAAAGAGCAAGCCGAAGTATTGGGGACGGCGCTCACCAATGCCAAGATCGACATTGTGGGCGGCGAAGGCGATTACTTCGACAGCTTCGTGCGCGCACTCTCAGTCGGCAAGGGCATCGACGGTGCCATAGGCAAGAGCCGGACGCTGCAGGTCGGGCTGAAAGATCACCTCTCCGGCGAGCGCGACATGGTCGCAGACCTGCAAGGCTTGGTGGGCGCACTGGGTGGGGCAGCAGGCGAGTTGCAGAACCTTTCGGTTGCCAGCCTGCTGACCAAGATCCAGCGAGACGGAACGGATGGCCAAAAGGCCGCCCTGCAATCGCTGCTGGAGGGCTTCCGCAAGTAATCGACGCATCTCCCGACACGACCCTCACGGCCGCCACCCACATGGTGCGGCTGTGAAAGCGGCCGCGTGCTGCACGGGAGCCCATACCCTGCTGAATACCGCGCTAACTGGAGACAAGAAATGGCTGAAAGTCGTGATTACCTTGAAATTGCGTTCCGCTCGATCGAGTGTTTTACCAACGACGGCAAGTTAAAGGTGGATGAACTCGACAAGCTGGTCGAAATTGCTCTGCGCGATGGCGTTGTCGACGAGAACGAGAAACGCGTGCTGCGCAACATTTTGCGCCGCCTGAAGACCGACGAGCTGACCCCGGCAATGCTCGTCAAAATCGAGACCGTGCGTGCGCAGGTTGGAATCTGACCATGACAACCGGCAACTTTCCCCGCTGCAACTGTGCCTCCGGAGCCTTGCTGCAAGGCGTTGAACTCGCCCCTGGCCTTCCCGCCCTGCAATGTCCGGCCTGCGACGGCAGCGTGCTCAAGCTCGATGATTACCGCAGCTGGCAGCCGGCGCCTGCCGCCGTGACACAGCCGCCGCACGTCCCTGAGATCGAAGACCGCCCCTCGGCGCGCAGTTGCCCGGCATGCGGACGGCTGATGCAGCGCCACCGTGTGGGCAGCTCACCCGATTTCCGCGTCGACCACTGCGCGCCCTGTCAGCTTGTATGGCTCGATCGCGGCGAGTGGCCAGCACTCGCCCAGGCCGGGCTCGCCGGACGCCTCGCCGAAATCCTCACCGAGCGCTGGCAGCGCCGCCTGCAGAACGATGAGATCCGCCAGCAGCGCGAAGCGGCTTTGCGCGGAAAACATGGCGACGCCTGTCTCGACGAGCTGGCGCGCATCCGTACCTGGCTCGCCGAACAGCCCCACCGCGACGAGTTGATCGCACTGCTGCGAACCGGCTGGTAACCCCTCACGCTGGATATCCATGATGCAAGCACCCAACGAAGCCGCGCCGACGGACAGCCAGACCGAATCGATGGTCGCCGAGAGCGGCAGCTACGAGCTGCTCAAGAAGCGCCTCGCCGAGCAAGGCGACGCCTTGCTCGCCAAGGTCACTACCTTGAACGAGGCACGGGTCAGCGCCTACGGCAAGTCCGACCAGACGCTGCTGCTGCGCACCCGCGCCCGCACCGAGAACAACTGCGTGCCGCGCGACATCGTGCGCATTGGCGAGCTGTTCCTGTTCGGCTTCAACGTCACCCTCGGCTTGCGCCGTGAGACCAGTGTGGGCGACGTATTCGCCCTGTATCGTTTATCCAGCCAGAGTGGCGGCGACGAGCTTGAAAACGTGGCGCTGGCGGGCTCTTTTCTCGAAGAGCCGCGCTTCGTCTCGGACTTTCGCGAGCTGTATGCCTATTACAAGCAATCCCAGCTCACCCAGTTGCGTGTCACCCAGGACAAACTGCTGGTCGCCTTCCGCATCGGCGCCCAGATTCATGACGTGCGTGTGTTCCGCTGGAGCATCGAACGCGATGGCAAGCTGGTCTATATCGATAACCGTGGCGAACGCGACATCGCCCTGCCACCCACCCACGACTTCGAGTGGACCACCACGACGCGCGAAGATCATGTCGGGGGCAAGCATCCGCACATCAACATTCTCGACACGGTCTTCATCGAAACGATCGGGGGCGACCTCACCGTCAAGATCGAGGACAACACCGAAAGCGGCCAGGGCATCTACAGCGAGCCCGTCGAAGACCGCAACCAGGCACTGGCCGATGCTGACATCGCCTATGCCAAGCTCGGCTCGCTGATCCTGCTGCGCGTGCGCCCCTACCGCGAGCAGGCCGAGCGTTACCTGGTCTACAACCTGCGCACCCAGCAGGTCGCCCGCATCGATGCCATTGGCCGCGCCTGCGTCCAGCTCCCGGAAGATCAGGGCATCATCTTCCCCGGCGGCTACTACCTGCAGTCAGGCGAGCACAAACGTTTCGACATCCCCGGCGAAGTCGTCGACGGCCTGCGTTTCAAGCGCATGATCCGCTCGCCGAATGGCGAAGATGTGCTCTATGTCTTCTATGCCCCCGGCGTCGGGCATTACGGGCTATTCACCTACAACCTCATCAACAAGTCGCTCGCCACGCCAATCATCGCCAATGGCTACGCTAGGCTTGCCGATGGCCGCATCCTGGTCTTTGCCGCCGATGGCGGCGAGCCCACCCGCGTCCACCCGATGCAGCTGTGGCAAACCCCCTTCAGCACCGAGGAGCATGCTGCGGCTGCGCCCAAGGCTGATGGCTTCTTTGGGCGCGTTGGCAATGCCGATCTGGTACGCGGCGTCTCCGACCTGGTCGCCATTGCCCGGGCGCTGCGCGAGCAGACCCCGACCCGCACCGCCTACGAAGACTTGGTGCGCCAGTGCGGGCGGGCGCTGGACGCCTATTTCTGGCTCAACGCCGACGAAACCGGCGGCCTGCAGGACGCGCTCAAACACATCAGCGACGGCGCCAAGCAAACGCTCAGCGAATTCGAGAAGGTCGACACCCTTCGCCGTGACACGGCCCGCGCGCTGGGCCTGGCCCAAAGCGAGCAGCGCAGCCTGATGAGCGAGGTGGCCAGCACTCTGTGGCACAAGCCCGACGATTTCGTGCGTGCGCTGGGCCGCTTGCGCGACCAGCGTGGCAAGCTGCTCAGCCTGCGCGAGCTGCGCTACGTCGACCTCGCCCTGATCGATACGCTGGACGCCGAACTCGCCGCCGAGCAGAACCGCGTCGGCGAACGTGCGGTGGAATTCCTCGCTGGCGACTCGGCCTTCAACGGCTATCGCGATGTGCTCGGCAAGCTGGCCCGCGAGCTGCCAGGCGCCACCACCACGCGCGATATCGATCAGGCCCTGAGCAAGCTCGACGAAACCGCCGCCGCACTCGACCTGCTCACCGAGCAGCTCGGCAGCCTGCCCGGCGGCGACGCTGTGGTCCGTACCCGCATCCTCGACCAGATCGGCAGCGTGTATGCCGAAGCCAACCGCCTGCGCGCCGAGGCCCGCCGCAGCCGCAAGGCGCTGGGCAGCACCGAATCGGCCGCCGAATTCGGCGCCCAGTTCAAGCTCTTCAGCCAGGCCGTCGAAAACGCACTGGATTTCGCCGACACCCCGGAGAAATGCGACGACGCGCTGACCCGCCTGCTCGCCCAGCTCGAAGAACTCGAAGGCCGCTTCATCGAGCAGGACGAATTCATCGCCGACATCGCCAGCAAGCGCGAAACGGTATACGAAGCCATCACCGCCCGCCGCCAGAGCCTGCTTGAAGCACGCCAGAAGCGCAGTCAGGCGCTGGTCGACGCAGCGGCACGGATTCTCGACGGCGTGCCGCGACGCGTCTCGCAGCTCGCCGACCTTGCCGCCGTGCAAAGCTACTTCGCGGGCGACCCGCTGCTCGCCAAGCTGCGCAAGCTGATCGAAGACCTGCGCGCCATCGATGCCAACGTCGCCGCCGACGAACTCGACACCCGCCTGAAGACCGCGCGCGATCAAGCGCTGCGGGCCGTGCGCGACCGTGCTGATCTAGTTAGCGATGGCGGCAACAGCCTGCGCCTGGGTCGCCACCAATTCACCGTCAGCCGTCAGGCGCTCGACCTGACCCTGGCGCCACGCGATGGCAGCCTGTTCTACCACCTCACCGGCACCGACTACTACGCCCCGGTGCAGGACGAGCGCCTCGCCCCGCTCAAGGCCTACTGGAACCAGAGCCTGGTTTCGGAGAGCGACAGCCTGTACCGCGCCGAATACCTTGCCGGCGCGCTGCTCGAAGCCATCCTCACCGGCCAAGGGCCTCTGCCTTGGGACGAACTGCTCAAGCTCAGCCACGCACCGGACGCCGACACCCGCCTGGCCGAGCTGCTGCAGGGCTTTGCCGCAGCGCGCTACCAGGAGGGCTACCAGAAGGGCGTGCATGACAGCGATGCGCTCGTCATTTTCCGCCAGCTCGTGCGCATGCAGGCCGAGGCCGGGCTGCTCGCCTTCAGCGCCATCGAACGCGCCTGGGCCCAGCTCTTCTGGCTGCAAGGCTGCTTTGACGCCGACCGCGACAGCTGGTCGCGTGGTGCCCGCGCCGCCCAGCAGATGCTGAGCCTGTTCGGCGCCCGCCAGAGCGCCGAACGCCTGCAAGGCGAGATCGCCAAGGCCATGCAGGCCTTCGTGCCACGCTTCGGTCTGAACAAAGGCATGAACGAGGCCGAGGCCGCCACGCTTGCCGCCCGTGCCGCCGAATACCTGGTCACCCAGCTCGCCAGCGAGCGCGGCACCGATGCCTGGGTCATCTCCGGTGCCGGCGAAGACCTCGCCGCCGAACTGGCCCGCCAGCTTGAGCGCAACAACCAGCTCACGCTCTGGCAACAGGAGCTGGCGCATGCCAGCCCGGCCGAGCGCTGGACGCTTGCCTGCGAATGGCTCGCCGCGTTCGACGCCGCCCAGCCGCAATCGGCGCGCAACTGGATTCCCGATGCCGCGCTGCACTTTGCCTTCCCGGCGCAGCGCCAACGCATCAACGTCGATCTCGACTGCCAGCTCGACCGCCTGCTCGGCGAACATGCGCGCATCAGCCAAGGCGCGCTGCGCCTCAATCTCAACGATTTCTGGCAGCGCTACGTCGCCCACTGCCGCACGGTGGTGCCGGCATTCAATGCCTTGCAGCAACTCCGCCAGCAGCTCGTCGCCAACGAGAAATCGCGGCTGCGCCTCGGCCAGTTCCAGGCCAAGCCGCTCGCCACCTTCGTGCGCAACCGGCTCATCGACGAAGTCTATCTGCCCATCATCGGCGACAACCTCGCCAAGCAGATCGGCAGCACCGGCGCGGGTAACCGCACCGACCGCATGGGCCTCTTGCTGCTGATCTCGCCACCGGGCTACGGCAAGACCACGCTGCTGGAATATGTCGCCGACCGCCTCGGCCTGATCTTCGTGCGTATCAACTGCCCGGTACTGGGCCACGAAATCACCGGGCTTGACCCCGCCAGCGCCAAGCACTCCGCCGCCCGCCAGGAGCTGGAGAAGATCAACCTCGGTCTGGCGATGGGCAACAACGTGATGCTGTATCTGGATGACATCCAGCACACCAGCCCGGAATTCCTGCAGAAATTCATCGCGCTGGCCGACGGCACCCGCCGGATCGAAGGCGTCTGGAACGGCGAGCCACGCACCTATGACATGCGCGGCAAACGCTTTGCCATCGCCATGGCCGGCAACCCCTACACCGAATCGGGCGATGTCTTCCGCATCCCCGACATGCTCGCCAACCGTGCCGACATCTACAATCTCGGCGACGTGCTCAGTGGTCGCGAGGCGCTATTCTCCATGTCCTACATCGAGAACGCCATCACCGCCAACCCGGTACTGCAACCGCTGGCCTCGCGCGACCCGCAGGACATCCAGCGCGTCATCCGCCTCGCCCAGGGCGAAGAAGTCGCCAGCAGCGAGTTCGCCCACGCCTACAACGCGCAGGAACTGGAGGAAATCGCCGAACTCCTCAAGCGCCTGTTCCGTGCCCGCGATGCACTCCTCAAGGTGAATGGCGCCTACATTGCCTCTGCCGCCCAGCAGGACGAATACCGCACCGAGCCGCCCTTCAAGCTGCAGGGCAGCTACCGCAACATGAGCAAGCTCGCCGCCCGCATCACCCCGCTGATGCATGACAAGGAGCTGGACGAACTCCTGCGTGACCACTACCGTGGCGAAGCCCAGACCCTCACCACCGGCGCCGAAGAAAACCTGCTCAAGCTCAGCCAGCTCCTCGGCTCGGCGCGGGCCGAAGAGCAGGCACGCTGGCAAGAGATCTGCGACGAATTCGTGCGCCTGAGAAAACTCGGCGGCAGCGATGACGGCAGCACCAAGATCGCCAGCACCGTGCTCGACCTCGCCCGCGCCGTCGACAGCCTCAAGCGCGACACCCGTGTCGACGAAAGCCTGCGCCAGGGCCTGACGGGGCTGACCGAAACCCTCGCCGCGCTGAAAGTCAGGATCAACGTCGACAACAAGGCGCCCGACGTCAGCGGCATCGAAGAATCAATCAAGGGCATGACCGAAGCCTATGACCGCATCCTGCTGCCGCTGGTGACCGCGACTTATCACAAGATGAAGCTCGACCACACCATGTGGGAAGAAATGAAGCGCCTCTCCAGCTACGTGGAAAAGCTGGAGAAATCGCTTGAAGCGGGGGCTGCACGCAAGCAAGCCGAGAAGAAGTAGTCCAACCGTATCTGCCAGGAGAACACCCGTCATGCAACGCAGCCAGTACAAATGGACGCTCCCCAAGGAAATCCAGGCCCGCCTTGGCAATGAGAGCTGGGGCGCGCAGCGCGCCCTCTACGAAGTCGAGCATCTCCTGCTCGTGCTGCACGCCCCGCCCAAGGCGGACCGGGACGCGCGCGAACATGAGGTGTTTCTGCGCCTGCCGGGCGGAAAGTGGCTTTACAAAGGCGCGGAGCGCGGCGAGGCGGCGCTGGACAACTACCTCGATGACTACCGCAAGCTCTTCACCGACTTCGAATCCCGCTTTGAGAAGGGCCAGGGCGTCGACGCCTTGTTCCAGATCATCGACGATCTGATCCCGCTCGCCCGCTCATCCGCGAACATGAAACAGGCATTCCAGTCAGCGCGCGAGCAAGTGGGTGATGACATCTTCCTCATCACCATGCGTGACCGCGCCAATGACCTCGCCCGCGGCTTCGAGCTCCTGCTCGCCGACGCCCGCCTCGCCCTGGACTTCCGCCGTGCACAAACGGCCGAAGCCCAGGCCCGCGCCGCCGAAGCCCAGGCTCGCGCCCAGCACAAGCTCAACATCCTCGCCGCCATCACCTTCCCGCTGATGTGCATCGCCACCGTGTTTGGCATGAATCTGCGCAGCGGTCTGGAAGAGCTGCCCGTCATCGCCTTCTGGCTGGTGTTTGGGGGTGGCCTGGGCGTGGGCTTGCTCGTCAAAGGCTGGGTGGAAGCAGTGAAGCAGGTCAAGCAGAGCTTCAAGAAGCGCTAAGGCAACGACCGCCAGGCCGGCACGACGCATCACCCGCTCCCGCACCTTCATGGAACACTCGCCATGCAGCCCGACCCATTTATTGCTCGACCGGTACTATTTGCGATTTCCGCTCTGTGCGGCCTGCCCGTGTATTGGCAGCTCGGCACCTTGTTTTACAACGATGCCGACGATTTTCTGAACGCCCTCAGGCTGTTCTTTCAGCCGGACTGGCTGTCCTTTCTGCGTGGCGAGTGGGCGGACGACCATTGGGAAACCCTCAAGCTCCTGTTCTTCGTCGGGCTCTGCGCCGGGGTCGCGGCAGTCATCTACAAAGGCGCACAACACTTCTTCTAGCAGCACGTCCGTGGCGCTGGCACGCACAAACCTGCCCGGAGAGCCGCATGGGTATTGGCTCTCCGGGCAGGTGTTTTCTTGTTTCAAGCGGCTTTCTTGAGCTGCTTCTGGTACAGGAATTCCAGAATCGCTTGCCGGCAGCGAATATATTCCGCGTCATCCGCGAGACTCAGACGGTTGCGGGGTTTGGCGAGATTCACTTCCAGGATTTCGCCGATGGTGGCGGCCGGGCCGTTGGTGAGCATCACGACGCGGTCGGAAAGCAGGACGGCCTCGTCCACATCATGCGTCACCATCACCACCGTGGCGCCCGTCTTCTGCATCACGCCGATGAGCTCGTCTTGCAGCGCGGCGCGCGTCAGGGCATCCAGGGCGCCAAAGGGCTCATCCATCAGGAGGATCTTGGGCTCCATGGCAAATGCGCGGGCAATGCCGATGCGCTGTTTCATGCCGCCCGAGACTTCGCCCGGGTGCTTGCTGGCGGCATGCGCCATGTGCACCATCTCGATGGCAGCCTGGGTGCGCTCGCGCAGCTTCGCCTTGCTCTCCTTGCCACCAAAAACGCGCTCCACGCCAAGGTAGACGTTGTCAAAGCAGGTGAGCCAAGGCAGCAGGGAGTGGTTCTGGAACACCACGGCGCGCTCCGGGCCCGGACCGGCGATCTCGCGCCCATTGCAGATCAGGGCGCCGTCGGTGGGCAAGGTCAGGCCGGCAATGAGGTTGAGCAGTGTGGACTTGCCGCAACCGGAGTGGCCGATCAGCGAGACGACTTCGCCCTCGCGGATCTGCAGATTGACGTCGCTGAGGGCGACGAAAGGCCCTTTCTTGGTGTCGAACTGCATGCCGACGTGTTCGATCTGGACGAGTGGTTTCACAGCGTTTTACTCCTGATAACGGTAAGAGGTGTGAGGTGGTGAGCGGGCGACGTCCGTCGCCCGTCACACCGCACGCCCTACGCGTTTTCGTAGCTGAAGCGCTTGGCAAGCTGGATCAGCAGCTGTTCAAGCAACAGGCCGACGATGCCGATCACGAAGATGGCGATGATGATGTGCTCGACCTTGAGGTTGTTCCACTCGTCCCATACCCAGAAGCCGATGCCGACGCCGCCGGTCAGCATCTCGGCTGCGACGATCACCAGCCATGCCGTACCGATGGAGAGGCGGATGCCGGTAAGCATGTAGGGCAGCACAGAAGGGAACAGGATCTTGGTGATGATCTTCCACTCGGAGAGATTCAGCACGCGGGCGACGTTCATGTAGTCCTGCGGCACGCGCTGTACGCCTTGGGCAGTGTTGAGGATCATCGGCCAGATCGAGCAGATGAAGATCGTCCAGGTTGCAGCGGGGTCCGCTTTCTTGAACACCAGCAGGCCGATCGGCAGCCAGGCAAGCGGCGAGACCGGGCGCAGCAGCGAGATCAGCGGATCAAGCGCCTTGTTGAGGAACTGGAAGCGGCCGATCAGAAAGCCCATCGGTATACCTACCGCTGCGGCGAAGCCGAAACCGATTGCGACCCGTTTGAGCGAGGACAGGATGTTCCAGCCGATCCCCTGATCATTCGGGCCATTGCTGTAGAAGGGGTCGGAGAACAGGGCGACGGCTGCGTGCCAGACCACGAGCGGACCTGGTATGCCCTTGGTCTTCATCGACACGAGTTCCCAGATCAGGATCAACAGGGCAAAACCCAGGATCGGGGGGATCACGGCACGCAATACACGTTGCGTACCGTCACGCAGTGCGGTGCGGCGCGCATTGGGTACCGCGGTCGGCGAGGGAGTGTGGATTGTTTGCATGGTCTCTGCAGAAGTTGAGGGGTGGCTCGTCACGGTCTGTGCCGGTTGGGCGCAAATAGGCAGATCGCGGACACTGCCAAGTTCTGAAGCGAGGCTTGCGGTGCTCATGACATTTCTCCTGCCGGGTGATCGCGGGGCGCGCATCAGCACACCCCGGCTCAGCCGGATGCAGATCAGGCTTTGATCTTGAAGCTGGCGGCATACTTGGCGGGGTCTTTTCCGTCCCAGACGATGCCATCAACGAGTTTCGAGCTGCGCATGTCAGACTTGGGCACCGCCACCTTGACGATCCCGGCAGCTTCTTTGTACAAGGCAATCTGGTTGATCTTCTTGGCCACGCCGAGGTAGTCAACATCGCCCTTGAGCAGCCCCCAACGCTTGTGCTGGGTGAGGAACCACATGCCATCAGAGAGGTAAGGGAAGTTCCACTGCGCCATCGTTGAAGAACTTCATGTAGTTCTTCTCCGTCCAGGTCTTGCCAAGGCCGTTCTCGTACTGGCCGATCATGCGCGAGCGGATCACGTCGGTATCGGTGTTGACATAGGACTTGGCTGCCACCGTTTCAGCCGTCTTGCTGCGATTCATCGGGCTGGCATCAATCCACTGCGAAGCTTCGAGAATGGCGCAGATCATGGCACGCGCGGTATTGGGATACTTCGCAACAAAATCTGCCGTGGCGCCGAGTACCTTCTCGGGGTGATCCGCCCAGATGTCTTGCGTGGTGGTTGCCGTAAAGCCAATCTTGTCGACGATGGCACGCTGATTCCACGGCTCGCCCACGCAATAGCCATCCATGTTTCCCACGCGCATGTTGGCGACCATCTGGGGAGGTGGCACAACGATGGTTTTCACATCCTTGAATGGATCGATGCCATGCGCCGCCATCCAGTAGTACAGCCACATGGCATGCGTACCAGTCGGGAAGGTCTGCGCGAAGGTGTACTCGCGCTCTTTCTTGGCAATGAGCTTTGAGAGCGTTGTGCCATCCGTGGCACCCTTGTCGCGCAGTTCGTTCGACAAGGTGATGGCCTGGCCATTGTTGTTGAGCGTCATCAGCACGGCCATGTCCTTCTTGGGCCCACCGATGCCAAGGTGCACGCCGTAAATCAGACCATACAGCGCATGTGCTGCGTGCAACTCGCCATTGACGAGCTTGTCACGCACGCCGGCCCACGAGGCTTCCTTGGTCGCATTGATCTTGATGCCGTACTTCTTGTCCAGACCCAGCACGCTGGCCATGACCACGGAGGAACAGTCGGTCAGGGGAATGAAACCGATGTTCACTTCCGTCAATTCGGGTTTGTCACTCCCGGCTGCCCAGGCCGTACTGGCAGGGATGACACCGGCAACCTGCGGCGCCGCTCATGACGAGCCCCTGCTTGAGGAAGTTGCGGCGGTTCGTGTTTTCATCAAATTTCTCCGTCATCGTAGTTCTCCGTAGGCGATGAATGAAAATAGGCGTCTCGGCAAGGTCGCCACGCGTGCACTGCTACGTGACTGCCTTACCGGACGCCGTTGTCCTTATCGAGGGTCAGCGTTGACCCTTGCTGGTCATTCCCTTAGCAGCTCGTATGCCACTTCAGAATTGTTGCTGTTATTCAATGAGTTAAGAAACATTCCTAGCCTTATTCGCGCGCCCAGCCCGCCAAGCGTGGCACTGCATGAGTGCGTTGTCGGGGCGCGCGCACCAGTTTGACCTGTGTCAAATTACTCGCCGGGTAGCATTCAAGTAAGTTGCAGTCTGGCCGTAAGTCGAAGGATTGAAGATCACGGGCACTGCGGCCATGGCAGGTTCGATTCTGGAAACAACCAACCAGCATTTCCTGAGCGCTTTGGTCAAATTGTCCGAAGAGCAGGAAATTCACGTCTCTGAAGACGTATTCAGCCACACCGGCATGAAGCTCATCGCACGCGGCACGCAAGTCAGTAAGGGCCTGTATGAGCGGATCGTGAATCACAAGTTGCTCAGGCCGCTTGAGCTCAGCCTCAGCGTCAGTGACGGCGCCCTGCCGGACTACTCCAGCATGGGCGAACATCTGTTCGATGAGATGCCGAATCTGAAGCAGATTGCGGACTGGAAGTACGGGCGCGTCACGCCGGTCGGCATGCTCAAGGAACTGAAATTTCCGCGCCAGGCGCACCCCGTCTTGGCACTTGCTGAACGCCGTACCACCTGCAGCCTGAAGGTGGATGTGCTGGTCACCCTGCTCGCGATGGGCATCGCGAACGCTTATCGCTATAACGATGCTAAGTTGATGGCACAAGTTGCTACGGCAGCCATGCTGCACGACGTGGGCGAGTTGTATATCAACCCGGCAGTCGTGGCACAGCACGAGAGCGCGGAGCCTTGAGTGGCTGCGGTACTCAGCCCATCCGGTCATCGCCGCCACGGTTGCCCGCGAAGTGATCGGCCTGGATCCGGCGATCCAGCGTGGCGTGCTCGAACACCACGAGACCCTCGACGGTGCGGGCTACCCCCGCGGCTTGCACAGTGACGGTATTTCCGAGATTGGCATGATTGTGGGCACCGCGGCCCTGATCGCCACATTGATTGGCGAAGACAACCCCTGCCAGCGCATCGGAATAGCACTGAAATTCATGCCAGGCGAGTTTAATCCCCGGCTCGTCAGCAGCATCAGTGAATTGATGCGGGACGTTCATGGTGCGTGCGACGGGCAACCGGCCTCGGAGAGCAGCCATTTGACCACCCGGATTCACCGCACCTTGCTTGGCATGGGCGGCGTACCTGAGACCTACGAGAAACTTGCAGCGCGCCAGCGGGAGTTGAGCAAGGGTGCATGGGTGATGCTGGAGCATTTCTTTGAACGTTTCGTTCGCCTGCAACGTGCCTTTACCAGCACCGGTGTCGCCGGCTTGCCGAAGATCTCGTCAGACGGCGAAGGAGCCGAGGACGCGTACTTCGAGGCGCGATGCGTCTTGCAGGAGATCGGCCGGCGCTGCGCCAAGCTCGCCCGGGAACTGGCTGCAAAAAGCGGTCGAGACAAGAGTTTTACCCCGGTCGACCAGGCCTGCCTGATGGAGTTGCCAACGCACTCGCCGCCGCTGGCTGAGATCTTCAGCCCAGCAACAGACGGGAGCTGGCGAGCACCTCTTCCGCGACTTCGCCGAGCTTGCGGCCACGCTCCATGGCCAGCTTGCGCAAGGCGTGGTAGGCCCTCGTCCTCAGTCATACCACGGGCCTGCATCAACACCCCCTTGGCTTTATCGATGCTGACGCGCTCTGTGAGTTTGCGGTGCGCTTCGTCGCGCTCACGTCGCAGCGCCTGGTACTCCTCAAACCGCGCCATGGCGACCTTGAGCAAGCCCGCGAGCCGGGTGGGAGCCAACCCGTCAACGACGTAGGACGACACGCCGCAGCGCATGGCTTGGCGAATCAGGTCATCGGCATCGTCTTCTGCAAACATCAAGACCGGATGCGGCAGACTTCTATCCAGGACGGCAAGGTTCTCAAGCGTGTCACGGCTCGGCGACTCGGTGTTGACCAGGATGACGTCAGGGCGGATCTGTTCTACCTTGCGGTGCAGGTCGAGCGCGTCTGGCAGAACGGCAGCGACCATATGACCCGCGCGCGTCAGGGCTTCGCAGATTTCAAGGGCGCGTTCCTGAACTTCGTCGATGACGAGAATCTTGAGCATGGCAGGCAGTTCGGATGGCGGGGGCAGGTGCATCCCTAGCAAGCGGCGTGCAAATCCCAAAATGACAAAAGCCCTTTGTTTAAAAGGGCTTTTGTGTTAGCAGCATCGCCTTCGTGTTTCAGGTCTGCTTCATCGTATCGGCCTGAATCGCCGTGAGCGCAATCGTGAAGACAATGTCGTCGACCAGGGCGCCACGCGAGAGATCATTCACAGGCTTGCGCAAGCCTTGCAGCATCGGGCCAACCGATACCACCTTGGCACTGCGTTGTACCGCCTTATAGGTGGTATTGCCGGTGTTCAGATCCGGGAAAACAAAGACCGTCGCCTGACCGGCCACTTGCGAGCCCGGCGCTTTCTGGCGCGCCACATCGGCCACCGTTGCTGCGTCGTATTGCAGGGGCCCATCAATCAACAGATCAGGCTTCTTGGCGCGGGCCAGTTCTGTCGCTTCACGAACCTTGTCAACATCGACGCCCGTACCCGACGAGCCGGTCGAGTAGCTGATCATGGCAACTTTTGGATCAATCCCGAACGCCGTCGCGGAGCTGGCGCTCTGCAAGGCAATCTCGGCGAGTTCAGTCGCATTCGGATCAGGGTTGATTGCACAGTCGCCGTAGACCAGCACTTGATCGGGCATCAGCATGAAGAAGACCGAGGACACGATCGATGAGCCGGGCGCGGTCTTGATGAGTTGCAGGGCGGGCCGTACCGTACTTGCGGTGGTATGAACGGCGCCAGAGACCAAACCGTCGACGGTATCCATGGCCAGCATCATCGTGCCGAGCACCACGGCATCGGTCAGTTGCTCGCGCGCCTGGCCAGGCGTAAGCCCCTTGCTCTTGCGCAACTCGACCATCGGCGCCACATAGGCTTCGCGGATGTCGTCCGGATCGAGAATTTCGAGCGACGGGGGCAGGCTGACGCCTTGGCTGGCCGCCACAGTCTCGATGGCCAGCCGCTTGCCCAGCAGGACACAACGGGCGATACCCTTCTCTTCGCAGATGACTGCAGCCCGTATCGTGCGGGGTTCGTCACCTTCCGGGAGCACGATGCGCTTGTTGGCTGCACGTGCCTTCTGGATAAGCTGGTAGCGGAAGGCGGGCGGAGACATGCGCGTCGAGGACGGCATCTTGACCCGCGCCAGCAGCGCATCCGAGGACAGTTGCTCGGCCGCAGCGTCCAGCACAGCATTCATGCGCTCATAGTCGTCTGCCGCTACCGCCTGGGAAACCCGGCTGATACTGGCAGCCGTCGCGAAACTGTCGAGCGGTACGCGCAAGATCGGCAGGCCGGAATCAAACGCGTTGGAGGCCAGATCCCAGATGCGCGGATCAATCGAGGTGGAGTGCGTCAGCAGAAGCCCTGCCAGCTGGATGCCCTTGGACGCGGCCAAGGCGGTGGCGATCATGATGTCATCGCGATCGCCGGAGCTCACCACCAGCGCACACGGTGCCAAGCGGCAGATCACTTCCGTCACCGAGCGCCCGGTCACGACGGTCTCCAGCACGCGGCGACTCCTGATCTCGCCCTCCACCACGATTTCAGCCTTCAGGTGGCGCGCGACATCAAGCGTCCGCGGCGCCAGCAAGGCGGGATTGTTACGAATCACGCCCCCATAAGGACACCGACCCCATGGCTGTCTGCGCAGCCACTTCGTCAAAATCAATCGGCGCTTTGTTCAGGATGGCGCCGGCAATATTGCACCCCGAGCCACGGAATTGAGATGCCGTCAGCTTCACTTCTGCCGCGGGGTTTTCTTCCTGCGCACCGGCGACCAATACCATTTCAGCCTGCAGGCTGCGCGCGATATCCGCATTCAGACGCGTGGTAAACGAGAAACTCGCATCGGTGTGCAGGCCTTCGATGACCACAACACGTCAGCACCCTGCGCCGCTGTCATGCACAGGCTGACGATGTCTTCGAGCAACTCATCGATCTCGCCAGCTGAAATGCGCGAGACCACCTGTGTCATCGACAAGGCGTTGGGACAATTGACCTGGCAGATCTCCCGCGCAAAGTGAATCGAACGCTCACTGGCGGAATCATCCTGTGCAACAGGCTTTGAGAAGCCCACGCGCAAGCCTTGCCGTTGCAGGGCACGAACCACGCCAAGTGCAACGGAGGTAAGGCCAACCGTTCTGGCGGGTGGGGGCAAGAAAAAACGTTTGCATGATGTTCGGTCTTCTGACGCAGAGATTAGGCATGCGATCAGGTTGCACCGCGGGCAAGGCAGCCAGGACGTGGAAACCGCATTCCCACGACCGGTCAGCATATGTCGGGCGGGCACAACCCTAGGGCTTACCCTAATTCGGGCACAGTATTGTGTCAGAGACGCCGGTCAAAAGACACCGCATACATCAAGTCGGCGCGGCTTAAATCCGGCTTTCTTGCTGCATAGCAAAACAAGCGTTACTGTGCTCAAGGAAGTCGCAACAAGCTATAGCGAACAGATACTTGCACCAAGTTGGGCTGTTTGCTGTGGTGCACGATTTTAGTTCATTGGTGATAATGCGGAAGCGCTTGCGCTGCAGCGCTGACAGCGATGCCGAATGAAAGCTGCGACTGAAATCGACTAGGATGTCGCACCCGAAATCCTAGGTGAATCGCCCATATGTCTCCAGACCCCATCGCAGACGGCCTGACCGTGGCGGTAATCGGCGGTGGCCCTGCTGGCCTGAGCGCAGCCGAGGTCGCCGAGTCGGGCAGGCCTCAAGGTCAAGGTCTTTGATGCCATGCCTTCCCCCGGACGCAAGTTTCTGCTTGCAGGCAAAGGGGCTTAGACATGACACATTCCGAGCCCCTGACGACATTTCTGGCGCGGTATGGCGATCGGCAGATTCTGCTTGAGCCGTACATCCGGGCGTTCGGCCCGGACGCCCTGCGTGCGTGGGCACGCGACTTGGGTGTGGAGACCTTCGTGGTACATCAGGACGGGTGTTCGGCAGGCATGAAGGCCGCACCACTGCTCAGAAGCTGGCTGCAGCGCCTGCGTGCGCAGGGCGTGCAACTACATGTTCGTCACCGCTGGCAAGGGTTTCAAGCGGCTCCCGGCGGATGGAAAGTTGAACTGACCACACCCGATGGGCCGCATTCACAACACTGCGCGGCAACTGGTACTGGCCATGGGTGGGGAGGCTGGGCTCGCTTGGGATCAGACGGAGCCTGGATGCCAACGCTGCAGGGCGGCAGGAGTAAGCGTGGCACCTTTGCTGCCAGCAACTGCGGCTTCGACACGACCGTAGGTCGACGCATTTTCGCGAACGTTTTGCCGGGGCGGCCGTCAAGAATGTCGCCGCGTGGTACGGCGACGAGAAAGCAGGCAGCGCGAGGCGCGGGAATGCCCTGATCAGCGACACGGGTCTGGAAGGTGGCTTGATCTACGCCTCGGGCGGCGGCACACGTCAGCAGTGGCTGCGAGAGACGCGCGACCGTCTGGCTGGACTGATGCCGGAGCGCACCGCAAGCTGGCTGGCCGATCAGATCGCGAAGGACGCAGGGGCGCGTTCGATGGCGAAACCATCTGCAAGACCAGATTGGGCTGAAAGCGTCAGAGCCGGTTTGCTACGCGAAGCCTGCTCCGCCGAAACCTATGCGCCGATCAAAGCGCGCTCGCCGCGAGGATCGAAAACCCTACCGTCGTATTCGCTGCCATACGCCCCGACGTTGAAGAAGCGTCCGGTACCGCTGGCGGTGTGCGGTTCGAGGCGCTTGATGAGCGCTTGATGGTCAGAATATGCCCGGCATATTTTGCGCGGGTGAGACCTGCTGGACTGGGATGCGCCACCGGTGGCTATCTGCTGACCGCCTGCATGGCAACCGGCCGGGCCGCCGGAGACGGCGTTCTGGACTGGTTGGCGAGCGTGGCTCGGCGCCCAGGTCGGCTGACGACACCATGAGTGCCAGACTGCTATCCGGTTGAGCGGCTTCGAGGTAACGCACAGTGGATTTTGTAGAGCGGGTTCGACTGAAGATTAAAGCTCTCAAACGCTTTGATCAGACGCTTCTCAGTTCGCTGACGAAGCGGGCATCGGCATCCAGGCACAGGGCGACGAAATGGTTCGGTTCAGCCGCGCCACCGGAGTCGGTCGCACGCAGCATGCTTTGCGAAGACCGCGCAGATTCGTTGATGGCTAGCGCAACTTCGGTACTGGTCTGCTTCCCAACTGCTTCGAGGCTGAATCCGGCGTGGGGTCTGGTAAAGGAGGAGTGGCGATTCAGACTTTGCGCGCGAGCGGGATGTTGCGTCTTGTCGAGGTAGTCGCGTACACGATCCGATTTCCTCGACAGGCAGCGAGCCGGTCAATTGCGCTGGCAATCGCCTCCCGGACACTCTCAAGACTGATGCCGATCGGGCGCTCGGGATAATCACGGTATAGCCGTAGTGACCCGCTTTGCTGAAAGGCAGGCGCCACGATCAGGCCTGCGCTTTGTGAGCGTCCAGACTTCTTCCGGCAGAAGCACTGCGGTGTCGAAGGGGCGCCCGAGCTGGTCATTGTGGCGCTTGCCATCAATCAGGCAGGCCACAAGCTGGGCTTTTGCAGGCAGGAGGTGGTCATTCGGAGGGTATTGGTAGCCTGGTCTTCGTGAACGCAATGATGCAGGTTTTGATTCCGAACTGCCCAGCAAAGTCAGGCGAGTTTGCCATCTGCTGGTGAATCTCGAAGGAAAGCAGTTGGCGCTGAGGTGATTTGATCGAGCCCCGGTGATGCCATTCGCTCGCCCAGCACGACAGCGTGCATCGTCTTGGCCTTGAGCAGCGAGACTTGTGCGTGACTGAATTGCAGACCGATCCGCCAGTGATCGTGCGGAGACAAGACGTCGGATCAATCAGGTGCGTCTGTATCCCCAAAAGCAAGGATTGCAGGACCATCACAATTCGCCGAGCCCAAAGCACTCACGCGCGATATCCGCGACAGCTCGCTCAAGCGCGCGCGGGGCCTCCGATGACAGCGCGTCGAGGCAGAGCTGCATGTAACGCTTCAAGCGCGGACGGTCTGCTTCGCTCAACGCCAGACCATCCAGAACGGTGATTCCCGTTCCGCCCAGCCAAGATCGACGGCCAAGTGGCTGGCCGCCGGAGCTCAAGCATGCAGCCACAGCTTCGGCCGAAAGACGGGCTGTGACGGTACGAAACTGATGTGGCGGACAGCGAGGCCGGCCATCTGGTCGAGCAAACATCTCAACCCCGGTACTCAACTGCTTGTCGAGGGCCGTGTTGACGGTCGTCAGCCCCAGGCCAGCCACGTGGGTATGGAGGTTATCGACGCCCACCACTGCCAAGCCTTCCGGGACCCGGATGCCCCTGGCGGAGGCGACAGTGATCGCTGCCATGGCCATTTCATCGTTCGCCGCGACGATCACACGCACGGGCAAGCCAGAGGACAAAATACGCTCCGCCGCAGCCCGTGCGCTGTAGTAGTAGAACTCGCCATCCTGAATCAGACGAGGGTCGACCGGGGATCGCGTTTTCTACCATGACGGAACGAAAGACTTTCAAGCGCTGCTGCGCGTCGTAGCTTCCGGCCGGTCCACTGAGGAAGGCGAAATCACGGTAGGCATGAACGTGAACGAGGTGTTCCAGCATCGCCCGAAATCCGCCGGCATTGTCAATCAAGACGCTGGGAATGTCGTTAAGTGCAGCCATGCTGACGCGCGGGAGGGGTGCAAATTTGCCCAGAAATTTATGGACGATGGATTCGGTCTGGTCACGCATGAAGGTCGCTGTGACCGACAGTACCCCGTCGAGGTGGCGACCATCGGCGAGGTGATAAGCCATGTTCATCTGCCGCTCAAACCAGGTTGGCGTACCCACCACAGTGCCTGAGTAGATGACCGGCTTGATTCCAAGGAGGTCTGACTGCCTGCGCAGCTCGTCAAAGAAGCGCTCCTGATAAGAGCTCTCGATATCGCTTATCAGAACGCCGATGACGGGGAGCGTGTTGCGGTGCTTCAAGAAGAAGACTCCAGACAAGAAAGGACATCACTGCAGACGCAATGAGAACAGGATAGCCTTTAACAGGCTGCTATCTTCCTTCTTTTTTCTTTTCGCCCTCCGGCCTCTACGCCGAGGGGTCGTTGCACGAAACAAGGGGTTGTGCTACCCGCGCCCAGAGGCGCGAAGCCTTCGCCACAAGCTCGGGTAATATATTGTGCCCACCGCCCGCTGAAGCGCCCTCACCATGTTGTCCCACTGAATTCCCCTCAGCGCGAAGCCGTCGGTACCTGGACGGCCCCTGCCTGGTGCTTGCGGGTGCCGGGAGCGGAAAAACACGGGTCATCACACAGAAAATCGCGTGGATGGTTCAGCAGTGCGGTCTGGATACGCGCAACATCGCGGCGATCACGTTCACGAACAAGGCTGCCCGCGAGATGCGGGAACGTGGGCAAGCTACTCGACAGCGCCCAGAGCAAGCACTCGACCGTGCACTTTTCACGCGCTGGGTGTCCGCATCATCCGGCAAGAGGCAAAGCTGGTCGGGCTCAGCCGCAGTTCTCCATCCTCGACACCAGTGACATCCACCAGATTCTTGGCTGAACTCGCCGGGAGCACCGACAAGGCAACACTGAAGGCAATTCCATGGACGATCTCCGCTGGAAAACGCATTGATTCCCCCTGCCGAGGCCGAAAAACTGGTCAAAGACGAGTCCAGCCAGGCGGCGGCCAAGCTTTATCCCGCCTATGAACAGACCTTGCGCGCCTATCAGGGCGTCGACTTCGACGATCTGATTGCGCTGCCCGTGCGCCTTTTTGACGACCACCCCGACGCACAGGAGCGCTGGCAAAACAAATTGCGTTACCTGCTCATCGACGAGTATCAGGACACCAACCGGGCACAGTACCGGCTGCTGCGGCAGCTTGCAGGTGTGCGCGGCGCCTTTACCGCGGTGGGGGATGACGATCAAGCCATCTACGCGTGGCGTGGCGCTGACGTCGAAAACCTGAATCTGCTGCAGCAAGACTATCCCCGTCTGAAGGTCATCAAACTTGAGCAGAACTATCGTTCGTCCAACCGCATCCTGAACGCAGCAAATACCTTGATCGCCAACAACGCCAAATTGTTCGAGAAGAAACTGTGGTCGGACCACAGCATGGTGAACCGATCAGCGTCATTGCCGCCCGGAACTTGAGCACGAAGCCGAGTTGGTCGCCATGCGGATTTCAACGCACCGCTTTGAAACCCGCAGCCATTTTCGCGATTACGCCATCCTTTTACCGCGGCAACCATCAGGCCCGACTCTTCGAGCAGCAGTTGCGCAACCATGAAATCCCCTACGTACTCGGGTGGCCAAAGTTTCTTCGAGCGCACCGAAATCCGCGATCTGCTCAGCTACCTGCGCTTGATTGCCAACGGAGACGACGACTTGGCCTCCACTCGTGCGGTTACCACGCCGCGCCGTGGCATCGGTGCCGCAACGCTCGAAGCGCTCGGGCGCTATGCCGGCGCCCGCCATATCAGCCTTTTCTGCGCCGCGTCCGAAGAAGGCGGGACCGAGCATTTACCCGCGCGTCAGTTGGAAACGCTGCGAAACTTCACCCGTTTCATCCACCAGCTTGAGCACCGCGCCACACGCGAACCGGCCGGTCGCTTGTTGAATGAACTTCTGAGTGCAATCTGGCGAGGCCTGGCTGCTGGAAAGCTGCGATGTGCGCGAAGCCGAACTCAAATCCAGCAACGTTCGCGACTTTATCGACTGGCTCAGCAGGAAAGGCGAAGAAGACAACAAGAATCTTCTGGAACTCACCCAGACCATCGCCCTGATCAACATGCTGACAACGATGAGGAAGATATCGACGCCGTGCAGCTCTCACCCTTCACGCCCTCGAAAGGTCTCGAGTTTCCCCACGTGTTTCTTGTCGGTGTCGAGGAAGGACCCCTCCCGCACCAGAGCAGCATTGACGAAGACAAGGGGTAGAGGAAGAACGACGCCTGATGTATGTCGGCGTAACGCGCTCAGCGAAGCCCTGAGCATTACCTTCCTGGAGCGAGCGCCGCAAGAACGCTGGTGAGATCTGCACAACCCTCGAGGTTCATCGAAGAGCTGGGTGATGGACTCAAACGTAACGGGAAGGATGCTCCGTCGTCAGCGGAAAGAGGAAAGGCACGGCTCGCGAGTCTCGCCGCCATGCTGCAGAAACGCTGAAGACGACAATCTGAGGGGAAAATTTGCGCCGCCCTGTTGACGGGGTGGAGAAGGCTCACCAGAATGCGCAGCTCGGTTCCCGGCGGGTCGTTAGCTCAGTTGGTAGAGCAGGGACTTTAATCCGTTGGTCGCAGGTTCGAGTCCCGCACGGCCTACCACCGGATTGCCATAGTAATGATTTTGGGGTATAGCTCAGTTGGTAGAGCAGTTGACTCTTAATCAATTGGTCCTAGGTTCGAACCTACTGCCCCTACCAAAATTTAGTGCTTGTGAAACAAGTGTTGTAGGTAAAAGCCTGGCTCTGACGAGTCAGGCTTTTTTGTCTTTTGGCGCGGCGCACCAAAACTTGGCGCCACTCGGCTCGAGTGTCTGCACGGGCATGAGAAAAAGCGCGGCTCCTGCATAACGCACGAGCCGGCTCGAATTTGGTGGTGGCCTGGGGCGGAATCGAACCACCGACACGCGGATTTTCAATCCCACAATCAGATCAGCATTGTCCTTGCATTGGCCGTCAAATCAACAGCTTATTCTGCGTCAAGGCAGCAATAGAACCGCATTAACCAGCTTTACCGTTGCCACTTTGTCGTCATCAATTTGACTATCCCAATTAAAGCCAACAATAGCGCAACAACGCCAATCCAGTCGTTTCGTACCTCAGCCAAGCGCAGAGAAGCCACTAATGATTCGGCCTGGTTCTGGTTTGAAACGTAGGCGCGACTTTTCAGTCACCACAATACCGGCGAAAAGGCCGACTTCGGTCAGCCATACGACTAAATTGCCACTAATTACCAGGGCCCAATCAATAAACCGACGCACAGCCTGCATGGGCTGCGGGGAGATAAGGCCGCCCCACAGCCCATGCAGCAATTATATGGTTTGGAGCGCCTTCAAGGCCAAGCCCTAACGGGCGCCTACGGCGGCCTTGACGGAAGCCGATTTGAGCCCAATTTGGACGAGCAGCGATGCAAAAGCAAGCTGCTTTTAGGTAGCACTTACTCTTATTCGTTTCGTCCATGAGACAATAGTCTAAAGACTAGGCGGAGATAGGCTCACATCGGTGAAAGACATTGTACTAACGGTTAAATCTCCTCTACAAACACCACCGGGCTATTGACAAATAGTAATAAAAAAATGAACAGCGCACAAAATACTGGCAAAACATCCACATTAAAAATCTAATTATTTTTCAGAATTTTGGCAAATACAGTCGTTAAATTTTTACATCAATAATAAAAGAACTGCAAAAGTGAGAGTGTATTACAGCCCTTTAAGATATCCAGGAGGAAAGTCTTGGCTCGCTCTAGAGCTTCGGACATGGCTGTCGATAAATCCATCCTCTGAACTTGTAGAGCTTTTTGCAGGCGGCGCATTCGCATCATTGCTCGCAGTCGTAGAAGGCTATGTAAGCAAAGCTACGCTTGTTGAGTTAGACCCGGCTGTTTGCGCAGTCTGGCGGAGCATATTTTCGCCAACAGCAGATGATCTCTGTGCCCTAATAGAAAAGTTTACATTCGATGAAAAGTCTGTGCGTGAACTATTGAGCGTAGAACCTGAAAGCGAGGTAATGCTTGCTTTCCGGACCATCGTAATGAATCGCGCAAGACGCGGAGGGATTCTGGCGCCAGGGGCGGGATTGCTCAAACTAGGCGAGCGCAAAAAAGGAATGGCGTCGAGATGGTACCCGGAGACTCTTTGCAAAAGAATTTTTATGCTTAACTCTTACGCTAAAAAATTCAGTGTTATTGAAGGCGATGCACTTGAGAAACTCTCCACCCTAAACCGACGCAAGTCTCATGTTAAATTATTTATAGACCCGCCATACATAAAACTTCAAGAGAGAGGAATCAAACCTCTATATAGATTCAACAGTATCAACCATCGAAAACTATTCGAACTTGTTGGTAAAACACATCACGACTTTTTGATGACCTACGACCTTAATGAAATCGCGATGAGTTTCGCAAAACAACAAAACCTATGCGTCGAAAAAATTCAAATGCGCACCGCTCATGCGATCAAGAAAGAAGAGCTTCTAATTACTAGAAATTGTCTATGAATCAAAGAGCTTACCTTGTATAGCCAAGGCGTAGACTGAAACCTCTATATCGATTGAAGAGCCTTTGCGCTTCCCTGTTATTTTTGCCCGAACAGATGCACCGACCTTTTCGTCAACCATCAGCTCGCGCGTGTCGGTAAACCAACTGTCTTGGGCTAATCCTACGGAAAACTTCAGAATTCGTTGCTGGGTACCATCTAAGTACTCTCTTTTATCACCCCAGCGCCGAATAATCGCTTCCCGTTGACTTTGCGATGTTTGAACAATACCTCCCGCAGACGGGGCATCTATTTCTCTAAACAGGTCTTCAGCTGAATTCTGCTGAACACTAGGATTTTTCGTTTCAAGCAACACCACGCCATCTTCAAACCCCCCTACAGCGGCCCTCTTTCTCTTCTGTACGGCAAGTAGTTGTTTCTTAGTTGCGCCCAACTTAGCCAGAATGGCGTCGACAACCTCTTCGACATCTGCCAGCTCTTCAAGAATCCTATCGTGCCCAAATGCATCAAGCACTTCCACTGCCTCCTCAACCAACTTCTCTTTTAATGCATGGAGGTAATTGTCTCCATCCAAATGCGAAACCCAAACAATCTCCCCGCCGTTGGAAATTTTCGACGGAATACCGTTACGAACCAACTTATTAAACTGCTGAACCTCTCGCACGTCTCGTATTCTTGTTAATTTCGGGAGCAGAGTACGGTTCATGATGCCACGGGAAAGTTGATGCAGAAGAAAAACGCTTAGGAACGCCTATAAACCACATAACACTAACCGGCTCCCCAACTACATTTGCTATGCGCCTTGATTGAGCTGCAATCTCTTTAATACAGTCGGCCGAACTGATTGATTTACTCCAGTTAAAATCGTCACCCAAACGCTCTCTCGTCCACTCCCCTTTACTATTCGGAGCTACACAAAAGCCGTTGTATCTAGGTTTATATTTAAAGTCGAATCTAAATTTTTCTTCAGCGGTAAAATCAGTCGCATTAGTTTTCTTTGTGTCAACAGATATGCTGTCATGACTATTGTAGTAAAGGCCCTCTGGCAATCCCAACAAGGACTCTATATATACTTTACGAGAGTTCGGCTCCGCATATGCAAACGCAGAGCTTGTTGCAGGAATAAAATTGTGAAATATGAAAGCTACACTCTCTTTGACGCAATCTTTTCAAAGACAGCCAATGTTTCCTTCCATAAATTTAAGGGCTTCATGAGGGTCGCGCAATTCAGAAGTTCTTGGTAGAAGTTGTCGTTTGCGTTTATCATTTGTTTCAATATCTGTTCTAACGACCAAAGAGAATTCGCACAAGCATCTCAAGTCAAGTCTAAATCAAATCAGCTGGGCTCCTTCCAGTAACCTCTTGAAAACAGATTCGTCGTCTAAAACAAATATTGGGCAAGAAGGAAGCTCTAGACTCTTATAGATAGCAACGTTATTGATTTTGCTGAATCTCTTCGCGTGGCTGCTGCTAATCTCCTGAAGGCATTTCAATTTCGGCCGCTCGGACGAATGCTTCCTGTAGCACTTGAGTTGTTTTCGCGGGTCGAAACCTTCGACTGGAGCTGCTTCATCTGCTTGAACAATGAAAACAGTCCTCCCATCCCACACCCATTCAAAATGGATGCGTAGATTCTGGCCTGCAGCCCATGCAGCGGCGGGTTTAAGCGCCTGAGAAATAGAAGCAACAACGGAACAAGAAAGCGCGTTACCTTGAGTCAAGGAGGCGCTTTTTTTTCGCCAATCGCGTAATGATATTTGAAAATTTGGGCTGCTATGAAGCGGCTCTTCAATTTGACCAAGCCAGTCCCTTGCCTCCTCGAAGTGCTGGCGCTCATTTGAAAGATGCCCCTTGGCGTACACCGGTAACACAGCCTCCTGGAATATCAAAAAAAGTTCACCGGTAGGTTCAGCTTCCTTTGATGCGTGCTGCAAGCAAATCTTAATAGCTCCCGCAATCGCAGGGACATCAAGCGTACAGCACTCCGAGTGCAGCCTCCCACGGTCTGCTATTGTTTCGCTAACACCCGATGAGCGCACCCAAACAGATTTCTGCGGAGAAAATATAAGAGCTTAGACCTGAAACAATCTTGTAGCGCCAAGCAAAAATAACCTGTAGCCGATCCTCAGGCGTAGTAGCCATACTCTGAATACAACTCTGAGGAAACTACCGCAAAAGGAAGAGTCCAAGCAGCAGGCAGGCAACAAGCCAAAGCCTTCTCCCCTACTGACAAAGGGGAAATATGAGTCTCGGTTAATACCGTAACTCCGCTCTTCTCAATAAACGAAATAGACTGCTGTGGGACCAGTGGCACAGCTAGCTACCGCGAAGTAGTGCCAAACAAAACGTTAATACCTCGTGCATTTTCGCAACCGCAAGATCGCCAAAATAACCGACTAAAAAACCTGTACCAACAATGGTTGAAGTGTGTTGCGCAGCCGAATATTTAATCAGTTGGCTATTAATTAGAGCACCTATTGCAAACGCAAGTTGCGCTGAAATTAAAGGTGACATAAAACGCCAAAGTGAACGGTCTTGATGCCAGTATCCTCGGGCAACAACTCGGTAAAAATATTTTAAACAAAAAACCGACCCACCAAGCATTCCTGCAGAAAAATACAAAGTGTATATTCTGAATGTTTTAACTTCAGATGGAATTTTTATATCCAAGTATCGCTGGACAACTCCGCCACACCAGATAAATCAGAAGCATTGAAAGCAAAGCAACAAATACAGTATACGCCGCTTCAAATATTATTTGCCGCCATGCCCCGTCATACCTGCTTTTCCATTCGTAGGGTTTGCGCCCATCGGTCGAGTCCGCAGTGTCCATCCTCCCCGTTAGCCCAGTTTTGCTTTGATCAGCATCATCCCCTTCCCCCTGGCTGCTCATACCAAAAATCCTTTCCAATATTTTGGATAAAATCAGCCTTGTATCGACAAAAGGCGTGTAGATGTAGCCACTGAAACTTCCACTCTTGGGGAGGTTCTGTAATCAACCTGATCACTCTCTATGCCTATTTTACGTGCGATGAGGTGACGGAAATACTGAGAGTGAGGAACTTCTAGCACCGACAAAAAGCACTCGCCAGAATTATTCAAAATATCTTCAAAGAACACCAAATATTCGTCATTTTTCACAACATCCTTAATTTGATTCGGATTTATTTTTTTAAAATTAAGGCTAGCTGAAATGACGTCATTCTTTGTCAATGCAGAGAAAGGAACGATGTGGAGGTGTGCATGGTCTGTACCGCAACCTGTTTTGGAGCCTATTGCATTAGGCCCATGCTCAAATGCAATGACACTACCATACGCTGAGTTAATTTTTTGTGCGGTACTGCGAACAAAATATTGAAAATCCTCTGATGTGTAAAGATCGCGCAGAGAAATTTCGTGAGATTTAGGCACAACCAAAGTCCACCCCTCTACAAGAGACCCTATAGAAGGTATGGCGAAGAAATTTTCGGTCTCGGCAACGATCTGATCGGCTTGACCCAACGCTTTCTTCCCAAGGGCTATCTCACAAAAACGGCACTCTTTCGTCATGTCAACTCCCTCGATGTTTCTGCATTCTAGCACTGAGCCTAATAACACGTATCAATCGTCGTTGTCCAGGTGCAAAGGATTAGAACGACAAGGTCACGGGACCGTACGCGTGTGAATCTTAGAACAGGCACGTATACGAAATCAAAATCTATCAATAGATTGGTTTGCGATAGCTTGCAACATATGGACTCTCAAACAATCAAAAACAGTGCTCGATAAGTGACGATGCTTCATGACCGGCTAAATCAGCATTACAGCCTAATGGGCCGCTCGAACAGCCCACGCACCACTGCGAGTCTGTTTGAGAACAAAAACGGCACAATTCGGCATCGGCAACGCTAGCTGGAAGCCACGAAATGCCCACATGCCTGTACTGTCACAATACTCACCAAAACCCAGCAGGCGCCACACCAGAAACGCCAGCCACATCCCATGACCAAAAATCACCGTCGCATCGGGTAGCGCGTTCATCTCATTCTCAAAACTTACGACTCGGTTTGAGAACTCTCGAAACGTCTCAGCGTTATCCCCCATACGTTTATCCGGATCTGCTTCGCACAGTAGCCCTCGGTGATAGGTCGTCGTTGCGCTAAGTCCATGCCCTCAATCAGCGACGGGTCGATGGTACAGAACTCATGCAGCAGGGGATGGACTGCTGGGACAGCGGAAAAACGCTCACAGAATGGTCTGGCGGTTTCTTGCGTGCGGAGGAAGGATGACGTCAACACCTGAGATGGGACTACATCCAATGCCCGAGCAAGCTGTTGCGCCCGCCCATGTCCGTGTGAGCTAAGTGGAATTTCTGCATTCGGCATCGTCACGCCGCCAGCGTTTGCCAGACTTTCAGCGTGCCGAACAAAAATCAGTGTCTTCATCTCTTGTACCCAAGTGTCGCGGATGCTGTATTTGAACAGTGCTACGGCATTGATTTTGCGTGTGTTTCTACAGTTTCATCCCTGATCGCCGGTAAAAATAAACGCTACAAAAAAAAACCAGTAAAAACTGCCATTTCCGCCCAAAAACACCTGCTTTTAGTACTCATTGTGGCGGTTTTCTTGAGTGCTGACTCCAAAAAACATCCCTGATCGCCGGTGGATTTCGTCCTGAGATTAGCCCCAGGGCACCACGGTTTCATTGGAAAGGTGACGTATTAAGTTACCGAATTCGACACACAATTTCGCGGACGCGAAATTTACATCCAACCAAGCTTGAGTGCTGTCAACCCAATGAGCATCAAAACAGCGCCAATCAGAACCGCAACGCGGAGACCGCCCAATAGGTATTCTCGGAATCATATCATTTCTCCTTGGCTAAAGTCGCTGCACTTGCAGCACAAGCATGATTTCCGAACGGCTATCGTCCTTGCCACTCGTGTGTAGAAATTTGGGCAGGAAAGCAAGACCGTCACGAGTGCTGCCTTCCTTGTTTTCAGTCAGCCCGCCCAACACGATCAAGTCGCCATCCTGCACAGACACTGATGTCTTGAGCGCACGCTTGGTTAAAGTAGGGCTGTTATTGACACCAGTTGTTGTCGCTGCAAAGTTGGAAAGCTGCTGATCCAAGTTCAGATCAATACCTCCTTCCCGTACTGTCGGCTGAACAGTGAAGATCACACCACTGGATCGGTATTCAACGCTCTGCACAGCCTGCCCGTTGTTTGCATAGCTAACTGCCCCAAGTACGGGAACGTCTTGGCCGACTGAGAATGTACCGTTGGCGCCAGAGCGGATACGCAACGATGGACTTGATACCACCTTGAAACGACTATCCTGGCTCAGTAACGAAAACACAGCATCGATGGTGCTGCTTTTGATGCGAGCGAAACTCTCAGTTGCATTGGCTACGTTGCCAATCCCAAACGAAACCTTGCCGCCGAGCAGTGAAGCCAGCAAACCGAATGCTGAGCCATCTTTCTCGCTGGTACTAACTTCATAGACCACACCGCGTACGACCACTTCGCCCAGTGCAAAATCCACTTGTGACAACAGTTTCTTGAGCGATTCTACTTCCTTGTCCGTCCCAGTAAATACCATCGCGTCGGCATTCTGATCGAGTAGTGCGGCAGCAGAGCCATCCGGGACAGGCTTATCAGATTTACTTCCCTCTCTGACGGGGATGGAGCGATTGACTGAGAAAGACCCCTGAAAGAGCGGGGAGAGCAGACGTGCCAAATAATTCACATCCCGGTATTGCGGCCGGTAAACAAAACTATCGAGCTTCTGGGCTGCTTTCTCTTCCCCCTTTTTCTTCCCAACAAGGTCAATCCCATTTCTTGACTCGACTTCGTAGCCCAACGAGTCCAGAAAGGTTTTGAGGAAGGCATGCAAATCACCTTTGTCTGTCGAGTACCGAAACGACACGAAACGCTCATCTGCGAGAAGTGCCGGATCAATCACGTAGGGCGTTGCAAGGGCTTCGCTATACACAAGCTGTACCGCCTGGGCTACGTTGATGCCTTTGAAATCCAGTTTGATTGGTTTTGGGCTGATTGCGCGAGCGCTGAACAACTCCAAAACACTAACGCGCCCACGAGAATGAAAGCTCGCACTATCCCTCCTTTCCTTGAGACATGTGCTGTGTAGGCAAAAGCCCAGTCCAATACAGAACCCGCTGACCGTCGACTTGACCAACCATCGCCAAGCCAGAGTTTTGGAAGGCCGATGGATGTTCAAGGCGAATGCGTCCCTGCTCATTAGCCACGGCAACATATAGAGTGGAGCCAACTTGAATTGTGCCAGCCAAGCGCCAAGTATCAGAGGTTTCGGCGACTGCGCCAGCTGCTGAGCCATCAGGCCGAACTAATTGTGCTGAACCTGCCACTGCTAACTTACTTTTGGCTTCGGACGCCTGGTATCTGTCTTTGTACCGGGCTGGGCTGAAAAAATGCAGCACGGAGTAGAGACTGACTGAGAACAGCGCGACGACCAGTGCCCCAAGCGCCCAGACCTTAGGACTCTTCAAGACGTTTTGCCGATCATCCACACTCAATTCTTTACCCGCACCACCGACATAGGACGAGTAGAGCGGAAAAATTGCAGGGTCATACTTCTTGTTTTCAACGGAAACCCGAATACGCGCGTTCTGCTTCCAGCCTTCCCACATCTCGACCCGATAAACCTTGTGCCAGCCTAGCGTTTTGATTTTCGTTGTCCGGAAGCTGGCCTCTACAATGACCTTCAGATATCGATGAAGATCACCGATGTCCTGCACCATCAACACAAGATCACAACAGACCTTCGTTTCGGGATCGACAAAGTGCCGATGCTCGCGGAAGAATATTTTGTGTTGAGCTAATAGCTTGCAGTCTGTTCCCCAAAAACGCCAAGCCTCGTCGATACAGAGGATGTCGCCCGGCTTGCAGAACGTATCGACATTTTCACCGTAGGGCATGAAGTCGGGCTTGGAGACGTCATTGTTGCTGCAATAAATGACTTGGCCAAGGTTGTCCGTATCAATACTGAATCTGTCTCGACAATAGGCTCTGATTGCTTCGTTATCAATGCCAGCAACATTTGTCACGACACGGCGACCGTTCTTGATTGCCGGGATGATGACGGACAGCACACATTCGTAGCTTTTACCTGATCCCACCGAAGCCGGTATAAGCGTTAATTGGCATAATTACTCTTTTTTAAGTTGATGTGAAATTAGCCGATGACTGGTATTCGGCGGATGATGAACCTTGTGGTGTAGGCCGATACCACGGCGGCCAAACCCGTGTCGACGGCAAAGGTTTCCCAAAAGAACCAAGTACCCGAACCAATGCCGCTCAAACTGCTATTTATTGCACTTCCGTCCGGCAATAACTCAAGAGCCACGCCGATGAACTCTGTTGTGACGAAATACAGTGCGAAGAAGATGAAGAACTTGACCAATACTGAACGAACCAGCCAGACTAAAGCCGCGTTGATTGCGGAGAGGAAAATTCCATACATGTTTAATCCTATGCTGAAAGAATTATAAATAGTGCGATAGCTGCCCAGGCAAAAGTCATAGCCGCTTGAATCGTGCTTTTGTTGTCTTCAATCAGCTTGCAGTGCGCGTCTAGTACCTGTGTTTGATTGAACATCGACAATGATGGACGAGGACAAACGCCACTATGTGAACTCGTTGTAAAGTGACGCAGGCCGGGCATTAAACCGAGGATCGGAGCGAGAATTTCACG
>JADKDZ010000019.1:0-2500 GCA_016718265.1 Uliginosibacterium sp.
CGGTGGTGACCTTCATGGCGATCATGGAGCTGACGAAGAACGAGGAGCTGGCGTTCCGGCAGGCGGGCACCTTCCAGCCCATGACGGTGTACCGCAAGGCCGATGAGCGCTTCGCCGACGATCTGGCCCAGATGGACCACATCTACACTCCGGATCCGATCGTCAATCCCGACGTACTGGGCCTGCTGGCCGAGAAGGAGCGGCTCCGCCTCGAGGCGCTGGCGCGCGAAGAGGCGACTTGGGGCGGCAATGGCTACGACCCCGAAACCGGAGAGCTTCTACCCGGCTTGTCCGACGATCTTCTGGCCGAGGCGTCTCCCGGGCCAGGGGGAGTGGTGGCCGAAGTTCCGCCCCCGATCGATCGAGGGTCGACGAATACGGGAGTCCGCCGAGGTGGGGAGGTACCCCTCGAGGACGGCCTCCCGAATGCGATTGAGCTGAGGATCCCGCCTGGGGCAGGTTCCTGACGCTGCCGTGGCAGTCATCGATCCGCAGGGGTCGGAGGAGGGGCGCTCGGCGCTGGTTGTCCCTGCCGCGGAATCGGAGCCGGCCGTAGCAGCGGGCGGCAGCTCCTGGTTGGAGCAGGCATTGGCTGCGGCGCGAGCCAGCTTGCCGGCCGTGCCGGATCTTGGCGATGGTGGTGATGGCTTCTCCGAGGCCGAGTATGCCTCCACGGAATCCGTGGATGAGACCTTCCAGGAAGACGAGTCTTTCTTGCTGTCGGAATCCGCCGCAGGGAGCGCTGTGGGCGACGACGAAGTGCTGGATGTTGCGCCCATTCCGGATGCGGGGTCTGTCGCATCCTGCGAAGGACCCGACGCCTCTGAAGGAAGCGATGTCGATGCATCCGCCTCGGATGCGATCTGAGAAATATTTGCCCCTAAGCCCTTGACCGTGCTCAGGATACGGCGTATGTTTACAAACCCGCCGCAAGAAGGCGGCCGCCGAGTCCCTCAAAAGGCTCGGTCGGGATCTTCGGATCTGGTGAGCTTCGGCTCGAAGAGGCTTCGGCCTCGACTCTTTGACATCTTGGTAGGATAGACTTGTGCTGGTCCTCAACTTCGATGTTCGGTCTTTAGGGATCGAAGGACGAATGGGTGATCTTGCGAGCGCCAAAGAATAGATGAAAGTCAGGATGGATAGCTTGGAGAGTTTGATCCTGGCTCAGAACGAACGCTGACGGTATGCCTCATACATGCAAGTCGAGCGGGCACAGCAATGTGTCAGCGGCGAACGGGTGAGTAACGCGTGAACAATCTGCCCCCGAATCCGGGATAACGGTTCCAACGAGCCGCTAATACCAGATAGGTTATTGAGGCCACCTGGCCTTTTTAAGAAAGTTCCAATTGGAACGTTCGGGGATGAGTTCGCGTCCCATTAGCTAGTTGGCGGGGTAACGGCCCACCAAGGCGACGATGGGTAGCCGGCCTGAGAGGGTGATCGGCCACATTGGGACTGAGATACGGCCCAGACTCCTACGGGAGGCAGCAGTAGGGAATTTTGCGCAATGGACGAAAGTCTGACGCAGCAATACCGTGTGAGGGATGAAGCATTTCGGTGTGTAAACCTCTGTCGATGATGAATAAAGCATTGGGGAGTGGAAAGCCCCGGTGTTGAAGGTAATCATGAAGGAAGCACCGGCTAACTCTGTGCCAGCAGCCGCGGTAATACAGGGGGTGCAAGCGTTGTTCGGAATTACTGGGCGTAAAGGGAGCGTAGGCGGAATTGCAAGACAGAGGTTAAATCTCCGGGCTCAACCTGGAACTTGCCTTTGTGACTGCAGTTCTTGAGTATGGTAGAGGTCAGTGGAATTTCCGGTGTAGCGGTGGAATGCGTAGAGATCGGAAAGAACACCAGAGGCGAAGGCGACTGACTGGACCAATACTGACGCTGAGGCTCGAAAGCGTGGGGAGCAAACAGGATTAGATACCCTGGTAGTCCACGCTGTAAACGATGAACACTAGATGTCGGGAGGGGTTCCTTCCGGTGTCGTCGCTAACGCAGTAAGTGTTCCGCCTGGGGAGTACGCTCGCAAGGGTGAAACTCAAAGGAATTGACGGGGGCCCGCACAAGCGGTGGAGCATGTGGTTTAATTCGATGCAACGCGAAGAACCTTACCTGGGCTTGACATGGGAATGACCGCTCGAGAGATCGAGCTTTCTCTTCGGAGACATTCCGCACAGGTGCTGCATGGCTGTCGTCAGCTCGTGTTGTGAGATGTTCGGTTAAGTCCGGCAACGAGCGCAACCCCTGTCTTTAGTTGCTAACAGGTTATGCTGAGCACTCTAAAGAGACTGCCCGGGTTAACCGGGAGGAAGGTGGGGATGACGTCAAGTCCTCATGGCCCTTACGCCCAGGGCTACACACGTGCTACAATGGTCGGTACAGTGGGAAGCAATACCGCAAGGTGGAGCAAATCCTTAAAGCCGTCCTCAGTTCGGATTGGAGGCTGCAACTCGCCTCCATGAAGCTGGAATCGCTAGTAATCGTAGATCAGAAT
>JADKDZ010000019.1:7500-10149 GCA_016718265.1 Uliginosibacterium sp.
CTAGTCGGAATCTGTCGGAAGCCGTCCGCCCGTGATGCGAAAGACCTTCCGGGGGCTGGTGCTGCCGGATTGAAGTTCCACGGACGAATGCGGAACGCCGAAGTGGGTTGCGAGCAGTTCGCGGATGGCCGCATTCGCCTTGCCGCCTTCGGGGGGAGCCGCGACCTGGACCTTGAGGTGGTCGCCGAGCGCCCCTTGAATCCGGGTACGGGACGAGCCCGGAACGGCCTTCACCCGCACAGTCCACAGGCTTCCGTCTTGGTGAGCCCAGGACGGAGAGTCCATCACGCCTTCAGATCCGCGATGGCCTGCCTTCGGTCCGAAGCGCCGAAAACGGCCGTGCCGGCAACGAGGGTGTCGGCGCCGGCGTCGCGAACGAGGCGCGATGTGCGCGCGTTTATCCCGCCGTCGATCTGCAAGCGAGTGGACAGATTCCGGCGAGAGATCTCGTCCGCGAGGACCTGCAGACGGGCGGGCGCGGCTTCCATGAAGGATTGGCCACCGAATCCCGCCCAGACGCTCATCACAAGGACGAGGTCGACACGGTCGAGGTAGGGGAACAGTTCCTCCGGCGAGCGCCCGGGGTTGATCACGAGCCCGACCTGGACCCTCTCGGCGCGAAGTCCATCGATGACCGCGCCGGGATCCATGGCCGCCTCGAGATGGAACGAGACGAGATCGGCTCCGGCTTTGGCGAAGCGTCGACCGTATTCGAGCGGGTCGGAAACCATCAGGTGGCAGTCGAGGAACATGCCGGTGGTCTTGCGCAGGCTTTCTACCACGACCGGGCCGATGGTGAGATTCGGGACAAAGTGCCCGTCCATCACGTCCACATGCAGCCAGTCGGCTCCGGCATTCTGGACGGAGGCGCACCGCCTGCGAGGCGGGCGAAATCGGCGGACAGGATGGAGGGAGCGATGACCAACGGATTCATGGCTGGCAAAGATACCCCACCACGCCGGGGACATCCATCCTTGACGCCATGGAAAAGGCCGCACCGTGGGAACGGTGCGGCCTCGCAAGTTGCGGAATTTGATCCCAGATCAGAGACGGGCGCGGAGAGCCTTGGCTTGGGCTTCGAAGCCCGGTTTGCCGAGGAGCGCGAACATGTTCGCCTTGTAGGCTTCGACGCCGGGTTGATCGAAGGGATTGACTCCCTGCATGTAGCAGGAAATGCCGGTGGCCCGCTCGAAGAAGTGGATCATCTCGCCGAGGGTGCGAGTGTTCATGGTCTCGACGATCAGCGAGCTGTTGGGCATTCCGCCGTCGTAGTGGGCCAGGGAAACACCCTTCCAGGCCTCGAGATTGATCTCGGAAAGATCGCGGCCGGCCAGGTAGGCCAAGCCATCGAGATCGTCGCCGGTGTCGGGAACGACGACGGAGGCCGAAGACTTTTCTTCGATCAGGAACGTCTCGAAGGCGTTGCGCTGGCCTTCCTGGATCCACTGTCCCATGGAGTGGAGGTCGGTGGAGAATTCGCAACCGGCGGGGAACAGACCGGTGCCGTTCTTGCCTTCCGACTCGCCGTTGAGCTGTTTCCACCATTCGATGAGGTAGTGGAAAGCGGGCTCGAAGGTCGAGAGGATCTCGATGGCCTTGCCCTGGCGGTAGAGGGCGACGCGAGAGGCCGCGTAACGCAGGCAGTCGTTTTCCAGGACGCTGGTGGATGCCCCGTATTTGACGAATGCACCGCGTGCACCGGCCAGCAGAACGTCGATGTCGTAGCCAGCTGCCGCGATCGGCAGGAGACCGACGGGGGAAAGCACGGAAAAACGGCCGCCGACGTCGTCGGGGATCACGAAGGTGGAGTAACCCTCTTCGGTGGCCAGTTTGCGCAACGCACCTTTCTTGGCGTCGGTGGTCGCGTAGATACGGGTCTTGGCTTCTTCCTTGCCGTAGCGCTCTTCCATGTAGGCCTTGAGCAGGCGGAAGGCGATGGCGGGCTCGGTGGTGGTGCCGGACTTGGAGATCACGTTGATCGAGATCTCGTAGTCGTCCAGATGATCCAGCAGCATCTCGGTGTCGCGAGCCGACATGTGGTGGCCGGCGAAATCGATGTCGACGCCGTTTTCGGACGCCTCCTCGAAGGGAAGGGCTTCCAACACGGCGCGTGCGCCCAGGTAGGAGCCGCCGATTCCGACGGTGACCAGAAGTTCGGACTGGTCCTGGATGCGCTTTGATGCTTCTTTGATGGAATCGAGTTCGGAGGAAGGCACAACCTTGGAGGGATCGTACCAGCCAAGGAAGTCGCCGCCGGACCCTTGCGGGTGGCGAGAAGATCCGAAGCCGAGGACACTTGGGGCTGGAGGGCCTTCAGGACCTCGTCGGAGATCCAGGGCTTGAGATTCTTGTGCTCGTAGCGAATCATGGGAGGCTCCAGAGTTGAAAGGAAGCGACAATAGTAGCTCCGAGGGGGTGCAGGCCGGAGGGGGCGCAAAGCCGCTGCAACCAAGTCCATACGCGATTTCCGTCGACGGATCGGAGCCCATCGCCGTTCCCGACCTGGGATTGCTGGGCGGGCAAGGGCATGCGACGTCGTTCTGCCGGACGAGGACGCCTCGCGCAGGCATGCGTTGCTCCGCGTTCTCGGGATTCCCTGTGGGTGGTCGACGAAGGCTCGATGAACGGCACTTTGGTGGATGGTGAGGC
>JADKDZ010000020.1 GCA_016718265.1 Uliginosibacterium sp.
GGGGTCGCGCCAATCAGTCGGTCCATGACCTCCTGATTCGTCACGATGTCCCAGACGAGCCCAGGACCCTCTGCAACGATGTCGCGGAAAACATCCGGGTGGATATCCTGCTCCAAGTTGCGGAAGATATCGATGGCGTCGCCGATCTGCGGATTCGTCGCGGCCAGGGCTTGCGCCTGGGCGTTGAATCCTCCGACGAGCGTCTGGATTTCGGCCTGCTGCTGTGCGGCCTGGATGGTCTGCTGCGAATGCCTGGAAGCGAGGGATTGAGCCGTGGCGTGGGTGTATTCTCGGACAGCGGCCTTGTACTCTTCGAGGGAAGAATACTTGGACGGATCCGGGAGGTCGTCGGCCTGCTGCGCCGCCTGCTGGGGGCGCGTCAGTTCGGCGAGTTGTCGCTCCAACTCCGCGGCCCGTGCCTTCGCCTGGTTCTTTTCGGAAACCACGGCAGAAAAACGGGAGTACGGAATGGCGCTGGGAAGTTCGCGCTTGGGCTGCTCCTGCTTCGGTGCTTCCTCGGGGCCGGCCGGAGCCTGTTCCGCGGCGTCGGTGACGCTGGGCGCAACATCTTCGGGGATCTCGGTTTCGAGGATTTCGCTGGTCGTTTCTTCGCTCACTGGATGCCCTCCGGGGCAATCGAGATGACTGGGTAGCCATCGT
Source organism: Uliginosibacterium sp. (assembly GCA_016718265.1). GTDB lineage: Bacteria > Pseudomonadota > Gammaproteobacteria > Burkholderiales > Rhodocyclaceae > Uliginosibacterium. The sequence goes on from JADKDZ010000020.1 coordinate 661, forward strand.
CCGGCTCGTCGTCAACGTCCACCGCGGGAGCCGTCGCCGCGGGGGTCGGAGTCGTAACGGCCGAAAGGACAGCGCGCTCGTTCGAGCCCTGTTCCTTCATGGCCGCAATCTGGAGGTCGGTTTCGGCGGCGATGCGCGCGGAAAGGATCTTGGCCTCGCTGTCGATCTGCGCCTTCTGGATAGTCGTCTGCGCCTGCAGGGTGGTCTTCTGGATCTCGGCATCGGTGCCGGATTCCAGTTCCTGGATGTGCTGCGCCATGAGCCCGCGGGCCTTCGTGGCCTCGGCAAGCTCCGCCTGCAGGGCTTCCATGGCCTGCGCCATCTGGTCGAGCATCGCGCGCGGGTCGCCGCCCTGCTTCTCGTCCTGCTTGGCCTCGCGCATTCCCTGCTTGATGAGGTACTTCTCCACCACCTGGGAAAGCTCCTGAGCTCCGGGGATGTCCATGGCGAGGATCAATTCGGGGGCGCCAAGCTGGGCGATCACGGGGTTCTTCGTCCCGATCTCCGACAGAATGGAAACGAACTGCTCGCGCTTGGTGCGGAAGTTCGGGCCGCTCACGACGCGGACTCCGTAGGTGCCGCCGTTGAACCCCTGCAGGTCTTCGCGGATGCCCTGGATCGATGCGACTTCCTGCGAGGTCAGCTTGCCGTCTTCGGCTGCGTGCAGGATCATTTGCTCATCGGCGAACACGGACAGAAGGCCATTCAGGACGGCCCCTTCGTACTCGATCAGGGATCGCAGGTTCGCTTCGTAGTGGTAGGTGCCGAGGTCCGCTTGCTCCTGGCGCACCATCATGGCGCGACCGGACTCGCTGGACTGGCGCCCCAGATGCACGTCGAAGATTCCCGACATCGCCTTGATCTCTTCGGACGCTTCGGCGCTGGCGTTGGCGTATCCGGCCGGGATCTCGGGGGCGCTCGGGAAGATCGGGGCCGCGCTGGGGTTGCTGGCGTCGGGAATCCACAGGCGGAAGGCCGCGGCGCTTCCACCGGACCAGGACTGGAGGACGGACGGATCCGAAACCATGCCGGGCGTGAGCGTTGCGGGGGGCTGCTTCTTGCCGGAGAGGTATTCGTACTCCTCCGACTTCCACAGGTTCTTGAACCGCTGAGGCTCCTTGATGTCCCGAACCACGCCCTTGTAGATCACCTCTCCGCCGACGTCGGCTTCTTCGCCGACGAGGAAGAAAATAGGGATCAGGGCGCCGGGGAATTGCTCGGGCTCACCGAGAACGCCCGCACCGTCGAGAAACGTCTGCCAGATCGTCCCGTCTTCGCGCTTCTCCCAGAACTCGGCAACCCGGATCGAGCCTTCCTTGACCCACGATTCGGCGCCTTCGGGAGGCTCGGCCGATGTCGCGGACCCGTCGGGGTACTTGGCCTTGTAGGTGGCCTCGGAAAGGTCAACGTACACCGTGCAGTGCCGCTGGTCCGAGAAGTTGACGGCCTTCGCCTCGCAGTCGGGAACGACGTGCAGGGGGTTCAGGATGCGCTCGTAGCGGATCTGCGGGGCGCCGTTGGCATCCTGGCCGAGCACAACGCGGTAGGCTCCAAAGCCTCCGGTTGTCATGCACTTGACCGCGGCCGCGCGCGCAGCTTCGGCGCCTCCGGTAATCTCGATGGCTCGGATCATGCCCGCGCGGAATTCGGCCATCTCCTGGGATGCGCCCCGGCCCTGTGCCGTGACGTGGACGGAGTAGGCTTTCGATGTGATGGCGTTGGAAACGCGCCGGATGATCGGGCCGCAGACGTTGTAGGTGATGCGGGGGAGCTTGTCGGAGCCGCGGCGCGCCCATTCGTTGCTGTCCCACTGCTTCTCGCCACCGAGGACGGCGAACTCCGTATCATCCTGGTAGGCTTTCCGCTGCCGGGCGCGCGCCTCTAGGTCGGCGTCGATCGTCTTCCGGATTTTCTCGTGGTTCGCGTCGGCCATGTTTCCAAAAATACGCTAATTTCCCAAATTCCGCAATTCACCAGCGTTTCGGGATCACAATGGGCGCGGAAGATGGCTTTGCGTGGCCGAAAATCAACGGCTCGACGGCGTAGCGAACCGCGTCCCACCCGTGATTGTGCGCATCCACGATCTCCGGCCGGATGTCCTGGGTCAGACGGTCGACCTTGTGCGCCCAAAGGCGGGCCTCGTCCATGAGGTGCGGGCAATCTGGGTGTATCACGATCGAATCATGCGACCGGAGCCACGCCACGCCATCTTCGACGGACCCGGGCCACTTGCGGCACGAAAGCGCCTTCGGATATCCGTGGTTGCGCAGATAGGAAACCGATTCAGGCCTGGAGTTGTCGCACCGCAGCGCGTGTTTCTCGGCCTCTGGCAGGTTCGCCAGGAGGTCGGGATATCTGTCGATGTCCACGGCGATCCCGCGCGCCTCTCGCCGAATATAGAGGCTGTTGGCGTGCCTCCAGACCTCGACAGCGTGCGTCGGATCCTGGGAGAACCCGAAGTCCATCCCGTAGTAGGGACCGTCCCACGAATCCTTCTTCGGCTCGAAGCGATCCACGCACCACTTGCCGCGGAGAACCTGGACATCCGAGCGGGACACGGGCTGGCCTTCCCAGATGTGCAAATAGGCGTCCGGGTCTTTCTGCGCCAGGTGGTCCTTTTCGATTTTGAGGGAATCGGGGAACCAAGGATTGTCCCGCCAATTCACCTTGAGCACCAGCGCATTCGGCGGAGCATTCTCGATGAACCGTTGATAGGTCGGATCTGTCTTTTCGCGCGGGTTGAAGGAAATGAAGATTTGCGCCCCGGAATATCCTCCGTTCGGCATTTTCATTCCACGCCCGCGGATTGTGGGAATCAGAATATCCCACGACGCCTTCGAAACTGTCTCGGCTTCTTCAACCCAGCACCAATCTACGCCTTCGGCCGATTTGATTTTGTTCGGGTCGGTGCGAATGCCTGCGAAAGTGATTTCGAGCCGTTGGCGTGGAAGATCCTATCGCGTTGCACGGTCCATCCGGCAGGCCCATTTCCTCGATCTGGTTGGCAAGGAGCCGGTGCACCGAGTCGGCCAGTGATTCCTGCGTTTCGCGCACGCAAAGCCCTTGCAGGGGTTGCTGGGATGACAGGAGGAGCCGATCCCGCGCGATGGTCCACGACTTCGATGATCCGCGGCCCCCGTAGATCACGAAGAACCGATGCGTTTCCCGAAGACGTGCCGCCCAGCGCGGCATCTGGATGTTATTCCTTGGGGGCGTCAATGTATTCGACGGTCAGGGACTGTTGAATTGGCCCGCCGTCTTTCCCGATCAGGGTATTTTCAACATCCATCGCCTCGCGATATCCGAATACTGCAGATCCGAGCCACTTGATCAAAGCGGGCGATCCTGTTCCAGTGTTTGCGTGATTTCGCGACTTTGACATGTGCTCGGACTCGCATTTTGTGAATGCAATGTCGTATGCGTCACAAAACTCTGGATGGACGAGCTTCCATCCGAGCAAGCACTTCTTTGTCACGCCGATTTCTGCAGCCCATTCGACCGGAAATTTCCCTTCTCCACCAAGCGAAACCACCAGATCGCAAAACCTGGGATCATATTCGCTCGGCCTTCCCCCAGCCATCACCGGCCCCAATTCTGCTCGGGGATGAACCCGGCGACCGTCTCGACCCGGCACCCCGTCAGGGCTCCGTATTCGGTGCGCGTGACGCCTTCCCAGCGGGAGGAGCATCGAGCGGTCGCAATCGCGTGCGTCCCCCAGACGATGCCGACGCAGGCCGCAGCGATGAGGATTGTGCCGGTGACGACTCCGGCGATCTCGTCTTTTTCCCGTTCGGTCATGCCTTAAATATACGGCCGAATCCCAAAAAACGAAAACCGCCCAGGTCGTGAATCCCTAGACGGCTCTCTCCACACTTCGAAAGGATCGAAAACACACTCCCGCAGTACTGCCGATGCAGCAGGGTAAACCCCGCGCTCGGCCCCCACAAGAACAGGCCTAAAGATGGGGGAAGGGTCGAGCGATGTCAAGCGGCATATTCGGTCCCAGCGTTCGCCTCGATTCTCATGGCGACTTCGAGCCTTCGGCAGGACTCGGCCAGATTGACCAGCTCGGCCGCGGTTGACGCCGCGGGAATGAACCCCATCGAGTCCCCGACGCGCACATAGGCCCGCTCCTCTCCGGTCAGGACGTCGACGTGCAGCCACATCGCCTCGCGTATCGGTCCTGCGCTCACCAATAATCGGTTAACCTGCTCAGACGCATCCGAACCCGTCCCGAGTGTCGAAACCGCATCCTTGGCTGTCTCTTGCGGCATTGCGAGGTCGTTCATGAGTTGCGCCAGGTGCGGACCGAACTTGTTGCGGCTCTCGGTAGCGCCTGGCTTCCATCGGCGTCGAGGATGCCGCGCTCCTTATGCCATCGGTATGGGGGCTTCATCCATCCACCCCCACCCGATCCCGAACAGTGTCCATGTGCTCCATCTCCTTGGACTCATCCATGAGCACCCGCAACGCCACCTTGACCATGCTGCTCCACGCCATGCGGTGCCGAGCCATGTAGGCATCGACCTCCAGCGCCAGGCGCTTGCCGATGTAGACCGAGCGGACGTTGGTCGTCCTGGTCCATTGGACCGGAGGGCTGGGCTGAGGTGCAGGCTGTTCCATGGACATAATATGCACTATGGAGGGGGTGGGAGGCAAGGGTGTCGAGCTCCACAGATCGAGCTCCATCAGTCGGTAAAGCCGTAAAGCGTAAAGCCGGTGCATATACCAATACATGGATTTGGGCCTGTTCATGGCCTCATGTACGTGTGTGTGTGTGTGTAGTTTTATTATTTTACCATATATATTTCTACTCTCTAGCCCTTTATCCATGCGGTTTTCAGCGTAAAGCCAGGCTGAGTTTACCGAGCCTTCGTAAATCCTGGTGCGCACAAAAAAGCCCCGATCCTGGTGGCGGATCGGGGCTTACCATGTTTTACTGGTGCGTCGAGCTACTTCTGCACGACATAGGCTTGCCCTCGAATCTTGAGCCGCCTTCGGTCCTCCTCTCCCACTGGTGCGATCTGTTGACCGTCGCAAAGCTGCTTGATGATCTTGTTCAGCAGATCGGACAGCGCGTCACTTTGGCGCCCTCGGAAAGCTGGGCTCTTTGCCATCCATGCACGCACCGAGTTGCGCGGGACCGTCCAGCCGTTCGACTCCTTGGCGTGCTGCGCCATGTACTGGTACACCATCTCCTCGAAGTCGACCGACTCGCCGACAATCTCGCCCGTCTGGAACGCTCTGGCCATCGAGCGCCCGCCGGCGTTGCAGACATCCCACGCCCATTGGACATGAACCGGCATAACCTCGGGGTCATCGGGATCATCCCACAGCGCCAGGATGCCGGCAATGCGCGGAGAGCTCTGCCTGGTGCGAGATATGAGCTCCGAGATCATGTCTGGCGATGCCGTCATCACGTCATTCCACCGGTCGAATAGCTCCTCATCCAACCGGATGGCCTCGGGACTCCATCTGATCCGGTTGCGACCGTAGACGCTGGGGGACATCCCCCGAGCTCGCGTGCCGGCCATGGCCTGCAGGGTCCTTTCGACCTCCGGAGGTATCGGGCCCATGTTGGCCGTCCTGCGCTGCCGGGGGCGCTCCCTGCCGGCGTCGAACACCACGAACCGGGACAGCAGTCCGTTTTTGCGTGCATCGTCCGACAATGCTTGATAGAACGAGTCGTGAGTCGATTCCCCCATAATCGAGAGGCACGGCGATTCGACGGACTTGGTTCCTGCCTTGCCGGCCTTGGCGGTGCCGACATGCACAGCGTACTCGTCCGTCTCATTGTAAAGCGCCAGGATAGCCCTCTGGATCGCCACCTCATACGGAGCCGCCTTGCCAGATGCAACCTGCTGGAGCCACTTGCCAATCTCCCCCAGGGGGATGGACTGGCAAGGGTTATCGGCTACAGACTCTTCCAGGCCGGCGCCAGATGCGGGGCGAGCTCCAAGGCAATCGGACGGCGCCCCCGATGCACGGATTAGCCGGCGCACTCCTCCTACCATCCATTCCTTGCCGGCGCCAGAAGGGGCCAGAAGGCACATATATAGGCTGAGCCCATCGGCCCGCTGTGGCTGGTCGTTGGTCCATGCACGCCCGCAGATCGCCGCGGGCGCCGAAAGGACGGATACGATGGATGCCAGCGGGTTCGGCGCCAGGTTGCCTGGCTCCAGCCACCGCGCCGCCATGCCGGCAACGCCGGGCGGGAATCCAATCTCATGGACCTCCACCGGTGCCGGCGTGGATACCACCGGTGCCGCCGGCGGATCGTCCGATTCGAACGCCACTCCCTCGACCAGAGATGCGGCGTGGTTCTCGGATCTGATTTCCTCCGCCCTGCTGGGTATCCCGAGCTCTGCATCTGCCTCGTCGTTGATCCTTCTGGCGAGCTCTGACGGAGAAATCCCGAGCTCGTTGGCGAGATCGTAATACAGGGTCTCTTTGCGCACCTTGCGGTCAGCCATCGAGGCGCCTCCTTAGCGATGCCATCTGCCTCGTGTTGTACTTGGTCCCACGCGCTGACCATTCGTCCACCATCTGGTATCCCTCATGCCCCAAGCCGTCCACGATGGCAAAGATCGTCCGGAGCCATGGAAGCATATTGCAGTCGGGATCGCGGAGCTCAAGCATACGCCTTGCGGCAGCACGAAAGCGGACTCTCTCATACTCCGGTGTGTCGCGGTGAGCTCGACCGGTGCTCCGCACCAGCTTTGCCGGCGCACGCACCGGTGGGGCCACCTCTGCAGCATCGGCCCGCCGGCGCGACTCCAGCCACCCGCGCCAGTCGATGCAGTCACCGTCCTGGTACTCCAGCCACGGGGAAGCATCGGGAGCGCAGGATGGGACGTAATAGAGGCGGGCCGGATCTTTACATGCCGGATCGCGCCCGTCGAAACCGAGCGCATCCGCGACCGCTTCGAGCGCATCGCGGTGGAGCTCGACCGGGATCGCCTCTGATACCGGCAGGATAACCCGAAAGCAATGGTTTTCGTCGGTATGGGAGAACGTGGTGTGAGCAAACCACCGGACGCCAAGAAGCCCATCCACCACGTCCACAAAGTTGCGTCCGCCCTTGGCGTCAAAGTCGTAAACCAATGCCGTGACATGGGTTACAGACTTCGACTCGCGAGCTCGGCTATTGACCAGGCAGAAGGACCACAGGGGCGCGGCATCCTTGGCCGGCGCGCGCTTGTGGTCCATGATGGCCCGATTCCACGGGACCGTTGCCTGCCCGTCCCACTCGGACCGCTTGACCGATCCAGACCACTGGAACGTCAGCGGGTGCCCTTCATCTTCCCAGCCGTCCTCGGGGTGGAGCGGCTTGCCGTCGGGGCGGATCATGCAGCAGCCATCGCTTTTTCGAGCTCAACCCTGGCCAGGAACTCTGTCGCAACCCATCCGGTATGAACCCTTTGTGCGAACTTTGGCCCGGTTCCATCGACAACGCGCCCACGTCCAGCATATCCGCAAAAAGATCCATCAACAGACTGGAGAATCTTCTCCTCCCAATCAGAGCACGGTGCTTCCATTGCCTTCTCCAAACGGAAAAGCCCTCTGGCTATCCCCCCGTGCTACCCCGTCGTGACTCGGGCAGGAGGACAGCCAAAGGGCCAATTGGTCACGCATTCGCAACGGCAGGGTAGCAGCCTGTTCCCCGTCGCTCTATCCAATCTACGCCCCAACCGCCCGCTTGGCAAGCGGCGGCGCCTCCATGGCCATCCAAAGCACATCCTCCCGGATCTTGCCACTATCACCCTGGTGCCTCTCCCATGCGCTCTTGAGCCACTGCAACGGCTCCCCAGCGGATGCAGGGACGTAGCAGTGCCGCCACAGGTGCCGAGCTGCCTGCCGTGCCATGGCATCCGACATCCACACCATGACCCCGATCCCGTCCAGAGATCCCCAGTCGGCCCATTGCATCTCGGACGGCCCGCCGTGCCATGTGGTTGCGTCGAGCCCCATGCGCTGGAGTGCCGACGCCTCGCGCTCCGTGGCCACCAGGAACACGCCCGATGTCTCCCACGACCCGGCCATGTAGAGCGGCCAGCCCCGATCCGGACTGCGCGTGGGGATTCCTGCGACCCAATGAGCCGCCCGGCAGTGGATGTTGACCCGCCGATGCTGCCACTCACACACGGCCCACGGCGTCACGCCGATGGCAGGGTAGGAGTAGATCCGGGCGTTCTCGGGGGCCTCGGGGAAGATTTTTTGCAGATCGTCGATGGTAGGGGCTTGCATTATGAGTTACAACATAATATGTTCTTCCCTGTCGGGCAAGCCTCCGGCGCAAAATGCACCTGTACGGAACCCAACGCAACCCAATCGAACCGAAAGAAACCCAATGATCGACCCGAAGACCCCCAGCATCGCCATCAACAAGAACGACAAGGGCGCCTATGTCGTGACCGTGTACGGGGCGGTGGCGCACTGGCCGAAGATCCAGTCCCCCGAGCCCATCCTGGACGCCAACAAGGCCCCCGTGATGGACAAGAACGGCAACCCCAAGCAGAAGTGGTCCGTCGCCCTGTACCTGCCCAAGAACGCCCCGGGCGTCAAGGACCTCAACGCCGCTTGTGTCGAGGTCCGCAAGAACGAGCTGAAGGGCCTAGGCAAGATCGCCGCCATGAAGGACGGGGATCGCGAGTTGACCCGCCTGGTCGAGGAAATGGGCAAGGATCCAGAGAAATTGCAGCACATGGTCGGCCAGGCCATCATTTCGGCCAGCACCACCATCGCCCCGATCATCCACAACGAGATCTACGCTGGCGCCGTCTGCGTGGCCGTGATCCAGCTCGCCAGCTACGATCTGGAGACCAAGGGGGTCAAAGCGTACCTGCAGGAGATTGGGCGCGTGGCCCCCGGCGAACGCCTCGCCACCGGTGGACAGCGCGCCTCCGTGTTGGCTGGGTCCATGGCCTTCGAGGCCGACAGCGCCCCCGCCGCCCCCCAGCCGTCCACGGGAGCCCCCGCCGCCGCAGGAACCGACGGGATGCCCTGGGAAGACTGATCCGCTCTCGTGCCGTGCGTCACATCGGCGCACGGCTTTCGCTCCACCAAATAGACAGGAACTGACATCATGGAAGAGCAGAAGAAGAGCATCGAAACCCAAGTCGCCGAATGGTCCGCAACGGACGCCGCCCTTCGCGAGGCCGTGGCACTCACGGAAGGAATCACCGTCGAAGGCCATGCCGAGGGCGAAAAGAAGGGCTACCAGGCAGTTGAGAAGGCTCGCAAGGACCTGAAGGCCAAGCGCGTCGAGATTGAAAACCGCCGCGCCGAACTGAAGCGCCCCATCATCGACCTGGGCAAGCTGGTTGATTCCGAGGCCAAGCGGTTGACCGCGCTGGTCGAGCCCCGGGAAATCGAGCTGTCGAAGGACGCCGAAAAGTATGAAGCGCGTCTCGCCGCGATCAAAAAGGCGGAGGAAGACCGCATCGCCGCCGAACGCGCTGAGGCCGAGCGATTGGCGCGTGAAGCCTTGCAGGCTCGGGTGCAGTCTGTTGTGGCCCTCGGTGGCGTGCCGGATCTTGGATTCCTGGGAGCCGCGACCGAATCCGATTTCTCGGACCTGCTGACCACCCTGCAAGCGGCCAAGGACGAGCGCGAGACCATCGCCGCACGCGAAGCCGCCGAGGCCGCAGAATGCGCCCGGATCGCCGAGGAAGGGCGCATCGCCCGCGAGAAGGCTGAAGCCATCGAACGCGCCAAGCGGGACGCCGAGGAAGCTGCAGCCCGTGCCGAGCAGGAGGCCCGCGCCGCCGCCGAGCGCAAGCGCCTGGCCGAAGATCGTGCCGCCATGGAGGCGGAACAGGAGCGCATCCGGATCGAGCAGGAGGCCCGCGCCGCCTGAACTGGCCAAACAGGAGCGGGAGTTGCGCGAGGCCCGCGAGAAGATCGAACGCGAGGAAGCGGCGAAGGCCGAAGCGGCACGCATCGAGGCGGAGCGGATCGAAAACGAAGAGATTGCCGCACGCCTCAAGAAGGAGCACGACGCCGCTGTTGCCGCCGAACTCGCGCGCATCGAGGCCCAGCGCCCCGACATGGAACGGGCGTCCCGGTGGTTCGCCGCGCAGCTCTCCGGCCTACTGGACTCCGAGTCCCCTGTCATCGCGGACACCGATGTCCTTGCGCGCTTCGGCAAGGATCGCGAGATCCTGGAATCCGCATTCCGCGCTGTTGCCGCTCGGTGGGTCGCATGACCCCCCGCATCTACCTGGGCATCGACCCCGGCCCCACCGTCTCCGGAATCTGCCTGTACCACCCGGTCAGCATGAGCCCCATCTGCGCGGAGGTGATGGAGACGGAATCCGTCCTATCTCTGTTGCGCCTTGGCAACTGGCACTCGCACGAAATCAAGGACTGCGCGGTCATCATCGAGGACATCGTGAGCGACGGCAAAACCGGAGCCACGACCATCGAGACGGCAATGAAAATCGGCGCCATGATGGAGGCATGCCCAGGCCCCGTGCGGAGATTGAGCCGTCCGAACGTCCTGGGGATCCTCTGCGACAACCGGACGGCCAAGGAGGCCCAAGCCTGGGCTCGGCTGTGCCAGGTCCACGGGTGCACACCCGAGACGGCCAAGAGCCGCAAGGGCGCTCCGGGGCGCCTTCCCGGCGTTTCCAGCCACGCCCGATCTGCTCTGGCCCTCTGCGTGGTCGCGGCGGCGCAGGACGATCCGGATAGCCCGCTGGGGCGCCTGGTGATTCTGCCGGGGACGAGGCGGGCATGAGCGCGCCGAAGTTCAAGAAGGGGGATCGGGTTCGTTTTACGGGCAACCTGGAGCTTGGCGACATGTCGCTTGGGATCCGCATTGGCGATACGGCCACGGTGCTCGAAGACGACCAAGAGCCGTGGATTCGTTTGGACAGATTGGGAACAACAGGATCCGACGCCGAAGGGCGCTGCGAAAAAGGGCGTGGGTGGGTGGGATACGAGGACCAGCTCGAACTGATCCCGCCCGATCCAATGGCATCAATCTCCGCCCACCCCGCCATCAACGAGACCGCCGACGATGTGCTGATTGCCGCATGGGCCAAGAGCGCCCTGGACGGCCTGCCGAAGCTCCCGATCCTGCGGACATCCGAGGCGGAGGCACGATTCGTCGCGGCGTTCGCGGGGGTGCGGCGGGCGTTGGAGGCGTGTCCGTCCCGGTTAGTAACCACTGAAATGATTGAGAAATGGAATTTGTTGAATTTCCCAAGATGCCACGATTGTCGCGTGAGTGTGTAATCACTGAAAAGATTGACGGCACGAACGCCCAAATCTTTATCGCTGATGACTGCGAAACCATGCTGATTGGTTCGCGCACTCGCTGGATTACGCCAGAAAACGACAACGCCGGCTTTGCTCGCTGGTGCATGGAGCGCAAGGAAGAGCTTTTGCGCCTTGGACCTGGACGACACTTTGGAGAGTGGTGGGGTGCTGGAATCCAGCGCAACTATGGATTGAAGGAAAAGCGCCTTTCTCTTTTCAATGTCTCGCGCTGGACGCTGGAAACATTGCCGCCTTGCGTTGGACTTGTGCCAGAACTTTACCGTGGGATTTTTACCACGGAAGCTGTGGAGAATTGCTTACAAGAGCTTCGCGACAACGGGAGCGCCGCAGCAATGGGCTTTATGAAATCTGAAGGAGTGGTTTGCTTTCATGTTGCTGGTGGCTTTGGATTCAAAAAGACTATTGAAAAGGACGAGGTGCCGAAGGCTTTGGCAGGGCGTTGACGCGCTTGCCTCGCAGATGTCCCTAACCGCCCCTATTAACCCGCTCGCGAAAACGGCATGACAACGAGCGCGATGTGGGTTGAATGGGATTGTTAGGGATGATTAAACAACAGAGAGGAAGAAATGGGATCAGTAAAATACAAAGTCGTTGATTTGTTTGGTGTTGAGCGCGATGTGGTTGCAGAATCATCGCAAAGAACACAAACAGACATGCACGATTATGACGGATTTGTTGAGAAGTTCACGCCAAAAAGACAACGGATGACTGTTATACGCCACCGGAAGCATACAAGATTATTCTTGATTATGTGCGGGAAAAGTGCAACATTGAAGGAGCAACGATTGTTCGCCCATTTTATCCCGGTGGCGATTTTGAAAGCGTGCCATATTCTGGCGATATGGTTGTGATTGATAACCCTCCATTTTCAATCATATCGAAGATTTGCCGATTTTATATTGAACACGGCATTCGGTTTTTTCTTTTTGGTCCACATCTTACATCTTTCTCTTCTGACATTGACGTTACTCATATCATTGCATCGGCGGATATTACCTATGCAAACGGCGCAACTATAAAAACGTCTTTTGTTTCGAATATGTTTGGAGATTTGAAGATCATCGGTGCGGCTGATTTGTGCAGAAAGTTTAAGGAACTGGAAGCATCAAAAAGTCAATTTGCCGAAATATGAATATCAGACAATGTTTTGACAGTAAGCAAGGTTGCTTATTTTGTTGAAAAAGGTTTTTCTATTGAGGTGAAGAAGCGGGACGTTTCCCATTGCCGAGCACTTGACGCACAAAAGCCACATGGCAAA
>JADKDZ010000021.1 GCA_016718265.1 Uliginosibacterium sp.
GTAAAGAATTCGCGGCGGTAACAGGTTTTCTGCAGGTAAGGAAGGTTGTCGTCCGCCGCTCAGTTCTTTACGCTCCGCTCGTTGGCTTCTCCGACTGCCTTCCACGTTGGCCGCTTCGGTCGGCGCCAGTCGGCTTTCAGGCCCTTTACCTTTATGTTAGGCGATGATACATGAATAATATCTGATTGTCATAATGGGGATATTGCAATATTGCTGTGATGTGATTATTGTTTGCTGGTGATTAACATATGAATGAATGATACCATGAATGGGATTCGTGAATCATGCCATTAACTGTAGATACATGAAGAAATTAATGGAATGTTTAATTTCGTAAAGAAATGGCTATTGATAGTGAGATTTACGATTTCAATGATGAAGCACGGGATTATCAAGTTAATTCATGGCGAAAAGTGGATGTATTGTAGGAGATACGAAAATATTGGTGCCCAAGCATGCGAATTGAAAGGTTTATTCCATAAATCATGTTAAAAATTAATGGAAAAGGATGAAATATCGAACCTAACCAGTCGGTGAAATGGACCTGAAAACGTGGGTATTTCCAGATCCGCTCCGGTAAAGAATTCGCGGCGGAACCAGATCTAACTGCAGGTAAGGAAGGTTGTCGTCCGCCGCTCAGTTCTTTACGCTCCGCTCGTTGGCTTCTCCGACTGCCTTCCACGTCAACTCTTCGGTGGACGCCAGTCGGCTTTCAGGCCCTTTACCTTTATGTTAGCACATGGAACAGTTAGAATTATGCATAATGTTGTAATTATTGATTTATTGGGGTAAAAGTAAATATGGTAGAAGCTGCTTTGGGAGATTGAAATATTAAAGTAATGGTGGTTCGATTTTTACCCATTAGGAATGAAGATCTGGTGGCGACAAAAATGAGTGGCATGGTATAGTGAGGATATATTTATTTGATTCCAAAAATGATTGATAATAATGGTGATTATAAAAATGCGGTTTGTAAGATCGAATTGTTGAAACGAAATTGATTTATGGTGCGACAATAAGATAGGGTGGAATTTTTCAGAATATATGTTATACGTTGAATATATGGTTAACATTTGTATTCGTGTAATTATGCTGGATGAATTTATAGGGCCTAACCAGTCGGTGAAATGGACCTGAAAACGTGGGTATTTCCAGATCCGCTTCGGTAAAGAATTCGCGGCGGAAACGGGTTTTCTGCAGGTAAGGAAGGTTGTCGTCCGCCGCTCAGTTCTTTACGCTCCGCTCGTTGGCTTCTCCGACTGCCTTCCACGCTGGCCGCTCCGGTCGGCGCCAGTCGGCTTTCAGGCCCTTTACCTTTATGTTAGGCCATTATGCCGGAAACGATGATATGAATTATCGTTATCATATTTCCCCAATGAATTAATGGCATGGACGCATTATTGCTGTGGATTTTAATTGATCTCAAATGAATGGTGTTGGAGAAATAAGTTGGATCAATCAAAATATTCCGATATGGAAATTGGCATTGAAACTGGTCAATTTGGACAATGATGTCGGTGGGTGGTTAAATTGAACATCTTTGATGATTAATTAAATGATGGTTTCATTATGGAAGAATGGGAAAAATCATAATTCAAAAAGTGCCGGTTAAACTCAGAAAAATATAATGAAAATGATTGAATTGCCAATAAATATTGTTGCGAAATTATAATATATTGTCATTAAAAGATGAATTAGCAATGTAATTGGCCTAACCAGTCGGTGAAATGGACCTGAAAACGTGGGTATTTCCAGATCCGCTTCGGTAAAGAATTCGCGGCGGTAACAGGTTTTCTGCAGGTAAGGAAGGTTGTCGTCCGCCGCTCAGTTCTTTAAATTGTGGGTTCTTGATGATGCAAATGACTCAAATCCATTTTGTTATATTGGCCACGGCCCGTGCTCTGGAAAAATACTTCACATGTGTCATGACGATGGTGCGCGAATTGCATTTAAGTGCCTTGGGGAATTTCTGAGTGAACTAACGAGATTAGGCGAAGCATCGAAGGACATAGATTGCATTGAAATGCAAGAAATCCGCTTGATCTTAGGGAAGCGGTTAGGGCATTGATGTCTGATGGATCTCAAGAGGCCATTGAAGAAATGTTGATTTATCTGCCAGTCTGCAAGGATCTTGGCTTGCCAGAAAAACAGGCATTTGTTGATAGCGATGATCTATTTATCAGAGAAGGATTTGCACATTGGCTGCAGTATTCTGTGGTTGCAGGGGATTTGGTCTACGCAGAAAAGCTGGTTGCAGATAAGTTTCCACAGGTTGCGAACCCGCTAAAAAGGCAACATATCGGTTGAAAAACATAGGAAAAAGCGGCTAACAAGCCGGTGCAGACGGAGCCCGTGACATGCTCTTTCCAGGCCCGTTCCGGTCAAGAATTCGCGGCGGAATGGAGTGATGAACCAAGTTCAAGGCTCTTTGGCCGCCGCTCAGTTCTTGACGCTCCACTCCCCATCTTTCCAATCGCCATCTACGATGACTCTCCAATCCACGCCAGTCGGCCACGGGCCCGCAGACCTTTGTCGTTAGCCGCAACAAGACACTCCTATGCAAAAGCCGTTCTTGGAGACACGAAACGGATGCATACTTCTTGTGGATTCGAAAAAGGGGTTGCAGCATATTCGGACGCATCATATCAACAAAGGACAATCGGCATTGGCTGAAATAGAGGCAGATCATCTACACAACATACCAGGCTACATTGATGAACCATCCGAACAGCAGCACGAATACTATCTCTTAAAAGAAGTTCCACTTTATCTGAGTAAACTGATAAAACATGATTACGAACACAAAGATAATGCCAGAAAATGGTATGTTGACGGATGGGATGTCTTAAGGACTTACTTGGACAAGAATTGCGGCTAACAAGGCGGTGCAGACGGAGCCCGTGACGTGTTCTTTTCAGGCGCGTTCCGGTCAAGAATTCGCGGCGGAATGGGATGATGAACCAAGTTCAAGGCTCTTTGGCCGCCGCTCAGTTCTTGACGCTCCACTCCCCAGCTTTCCAATCGCCATCCACGATGTCTCTCCAATCCACGCCAGTCGGCCACGGGCCCGCTGACCTTTGTCGTTAGACTCAATCATGAAAACAAACACGTTTTGTATAGTTAGTAGGTAATTATATCGTGTCTTTGTTAACTGTTGAGAATGCGAAACTTAAGCCAGGCAGGAATATTGAGATTAATAAGAACGCTTCTCCGTCATGGATGTCGTCTCGGTACAGTTCGTCTCCTGAAGATTGGATGTATTTAAATTTTTACTCTGAATATGAAAAATATCCTGGGTATGGAATTGCAGAGTACAGTTGTGACAGTATGCAAAACAAAGAATTTCCAGACATCGATCTATTGCGAGACGCAGCGAGAATCATTAAAATTGAATACGGCAATGGATTTGTTAATAAGTCGATTATGAGATGGTCTGACAATGAAAGTAAAAACATTCTTTTTAATCCTGAATACATTGCAATTATCCTAGCCGATAGAACACGAAAACACTATTGTGGAATTATCGTGAAAAGTTCTGATTTGTTTACTTTGCCAAATAAAGGTATTGAACAGCCATCGATTCAATATGACAATATATTTGTTGTAGATTACCCTCCGGGTCAAAATGCGTCTTCGTTTTCCCCCAATCAAGCATATAGATATAAATTCATTGAAACGCACATTGAGAAACAACGTCGGGTCAAATGGAAAATAATGGAAGAGTTCAACAAGGCGGTGCAGACGGAGCCTGTGACGTGTTCTAACCAGAAAGGTTCCGGTCAAGAATTCGCGGCGGAATGGGGTGATGAACCAAGCACTGTGGCCCTGGGTCGCCGCTCAGTTCTTGACGCTCCACTCCCCAGCTTTCCAATCGTCATCCACGATGTCTCTCCAATCCACGCCAGTCGGCCACGGGCCCGCTGACCTTTGTCGTTAGGTCTTGCCTCGTTAAAAAAGAATGTCGGAGGTATGGTGTTTATACTGCCGGCTCGGTTACCCGCGCCCCAAGGCGCGGGATGAGATGAAGTGCCCGCTGGAGAATATGATGATGTCTATGGTCCGCGCTGATGCGCGGAATAACGGTCTCGAAGATTTGTGGCATGAATGTGCGCGACCTAACAAGGCGGTACAGCGGACCCTCGTGACTTGGATCTTCCAGATGCCCGCTTCAGTCAAGAATTCGCAGCGTAATGATGGTG
>JADKDZ010000022.1 GCA_016718265.1 Uliginosibacterium sp.
TTGTCTTTGCTATGATCTCTTCCGGCGGATACACACTTAGGGCACGCCTCTTTCCTTATGAACTGCCCCATAACTATGAGGTTCCTCTGCTCATAAACTTCAACGCCTGCCTCAAAGAATGAATCATCTCATCCTTCTTCTCAATAGCCTCCGCAGCCTCCTCCAACAAATCAGCCAGCCTGTCAGGCTTATTCTCCTGTACAGATTTCCGTGTAGGAATCTGCCTACGAATGTAGGCTCTCACCCTGAGACGTTCCACTAAGGATTGTTCCTCCATTATCGCTTCTCCCTCAAAAATTTATGGTTTCCTATCACCGTCTCCACCATGAAAGCTTTCATCCAAACTGTCTTCACTTTTACATTGGTGTAATGTGTGATTCCCTTTAGAAAATCCTGTCTGTTTCCATTGTACTCGTCTTGTAGCAGACGTACAGCTATTTCCTTCTGTTTGGCGTGGTATTTCCATTGGTAATTACGCGTGTAAAAGGAGAACTGGTAGGGATGTGCCACCACGCTGCAAACATCGCTATTTCCTGAGGCATTCCTGTTCAGAATCACATGCCCAACAGCCTCTTGCCCCTTCGTTGGTTCTCCCCTTGCTTCAGCCCATATGGCCCCTGCAAGGCATTCAATCTCTGAGCTGGCTATCACCCTACCTGCATGCCCCTTTGGTCGCTCTGAAGAGTCTATAAAGGACGGGTAGAAGGATAGCCAGAGAATACATCCTAAGACAGCCAATCGCAAGCTGTTTCCTCCTCGTCATCATATCGTCGTCGTGGAGAGACGTAGAAGCTGACATCTGTCTCCTCGAAGCCTTCTGTGCAATGATAGCACACAACAACATTGTCCTCAAGCTCCTCAAGAGACAGAGGGGCGCGACAGCATGTACAGGATTTTTGCATCACACTACCTTCTTCTTTGGGATGATAAGTTCTGCTACAACAAAATCATCCTTTGATTCTGGGCAGTCGGTTTGGCACAACTTCAACACATCTTTAGCCTCTTTCTTAGTGTTAAAGAACATGTCTACGCGTCCTTCTTTATCTGCGTAGTCAAACACACAGTAGAACACATTATGACTACAGACAATCTCATAATCTTCTTGTTTGTTAGAAGCCCTTGTATACGACTCATCTGCCCACGCAACGCTACACAGGTAATCAATCAGCTTCTGTGCGCTCTTCTTCTTGTAGAATACAGCATAGCCATCTTTGTCCTCCTTGTCCTGATGGATGTAAGAGGGGTCGATGCACAGGGAGCCTTCTGGATATTGCTCACAGGGCTTAAGGAACACTTGATACGTTTTCATTCTGTTTCTCCTTTATTCAGGTATTGTCTCAAAGCATTACACGCTTCTGTCAGGTAGTACTCACGTTCATCGTCCATAAAGATTCCATCGCCTTTTGGACTAGCTTGGTACACAGTGTATCCTCCAACATCAGGGCTGTCAACATAGAACCTTCCATGTCGTAGCCGGAAGTAGCCCACTTGCTCTTCCCCTATATAGGCATCGTATTGCTCGGGGCATGCGTAGCATGTTAGTGCGAGGGTGAACTCCCCTATTCTGATGCAAGGGGCTTCATATTCTTCAGACATCATTGTTCCTTTCTCTTTAGCACAGTACATCCATTCTATAACACGTATTCCAGTTTGTCAATATCTTTGTAACTATTTCTGTGGTTTACTTTGATAGCCTATTGACTTCTTGTGTTTTAGGGGTATAATAGAGGTATGGAGTGGGATGTCTTAGCAGCCATCCCCTTCTTCTTTACAGTCGTGTTTCTAGACCCAGCATGCCTTTGTGAAGCCTCCCGGACGGGAGAAAGGTGAAGAACAATCGTGTGTATTTTCGGGCTGTATCGTAGCACTAGAAGTTCCAAGGTGCAAGGGCTGGTTTGGGACGAGGAGTTGTGCCCTCGTCTGTCGCAATGGCCCGGTAGGCTATCGTCCAATATGGATAGCAACATTGCGTGTGCAGGAGTGCTGGAACACTACCTGTAGTGGGAGGAAGATTACTCTGTCTTCTTCTCTCACAGAAGATACAGCAACATTTATGTTGGTCTGATACTGGTCACCTCGAAGGATAAGCAAGGCACAGAGGAACCCTTTAGAACAAGCTACAGAAACTCGTATTCTCGCTATGAGCATCAGGATAAGACTTGCTTATCTATTTTTGCTTACCGAGAAGACTAGGGGTTTCTGTAAGTTTAGTTCCTGAAGGATAGTATATTAAAAACTTATACTAATAGGTATACTTATAGTATTACTTAATAGGATTACTCTTATAGGAACCCTGTTAAGAGCTTCTGTAAAGATTGCTTGACAAACAAGAAAAATAAGATAGAATGTGTACATGTCTTAATGAAGAAGGGATGTCGCCATGACCCTCCAACAACACCAAGCCTTACGTGCCTCTCTCCAGCAGAGAGGGTTTTCCTCATTACAATCTTATCGTGACAGCTTGTGTGCTCAGTACGGCTTGTCTGAAGACACAGCAGCATTCTATTTTAGTTGTTGCACAACGCCAGATGATGTGCTAACATGGATACATGAGATTATGACTCAGCACATGATTAACTGGAAAACGAAGGAGAAAACAAATGAATGAAACACTACAAAAAGCTGTTGCCATAATGATTGAGAAGGCTGTCTCTGGGATTGACACAGCTACAAATTTCCTTGCTGCTGAGATTCCTGATGTGATTCATCAGTTGTTGATGTGGAATCTGACCTATAGTTTTTTAAAAGCATCCCTCTGTTTTGCGATTGTTATCGCTGTTGTTTATTTTGCCTACAAGGCTGAGAAGAAACTACACGCTGAGGGGGATCATGTATCAAAAGGATATCCTACATTTGTTGCAGCAGTTCTTATTGTAGGGCCTTTTTGTGGATTGTGTTCTTCAGCTACAGAGGCACTGAAGATTTGGATTGCCCCTAAAGTGTGGTTGATTGAATATGCAGCAGAGTTGGTGAAGTGACCCCTATGGCTAAGCGTACATATCACAACGGGCAATGGGATGGGAATTCTATATTTGTCTTTGGGAGTAATTTGGCTGGAAGACATGGGGCAGGGGCAGCCAAGTTCGCTGTACAATATGCAAGGGCAGTGTATGGGGCTGGGGTTGGCTACCAAGGAAATTGTTACGCCATTCCTACAAAGGATAAGAACATTGTGACCCTTCCTCTGTGCATCATTAAGGAGTATGTAGACGACTTCATTGAAGCTGCTGCAGATAACTTTGAAGATACGTTCTTCGTAACAGCTATTGGCACAGGACTAGCGGGGTATAGCAGCTCTGAGATTGCCCCAATGTTTAAGGATGCTCCTGAGAATTGTGTGTTACCGAACGAGTGGAAGGAAATTATCGAAGGGGAGGGGTGATGCAGGGTTTTCTATGGGATGTGGAAGCAGACGGGCTATATTTGCAAAGCAAAAAGATTTGGTACATTCGTCTTACCTCGATTGACGAAACACGTTCCATAAAAATCATGCCATTTAAGGATGGCGTGGATGTTGCACGTGAGCAATTCCTTGAGTGGCTACATTCCTTTGAGGATGGGTGTTACATTGTGGCTCACAATCAAATTGGTTTTGATGTATGGGCCATCTGGAAACTCTTGGACATTGTCCCTCGTGTTGGCAAACAAGGGAAGGACTGGCTTGATGGCAAACACGTCCAATATGTTGATACGTTCGTGTTATCCATGTACCTGAATCCTGATTCCCCTAAGCACTCGCTTGAATATCTGGCATCTGGCTCAGAGGATGAAAAGATGGACTATCGAGCAGCTCTTGTGGATGCAGGAGTGATGGTTGGTAATGAGCCTAAAGGGCATGAGTTCACCTTCTGGCACCCTCTTATGGCTACATATTGTGATGATGATGTGAAGGCTCTCGCAGGGGTGTTCCGTAAGCTATGGGCAAAGGCTATAGAGATGTATAGTGATTCATGGCTACACCCTTCTTTCCGTCAGATGCAGAAGGATTACTGGCTATACTCTGCCCAAGCCTATACAGGGGCTAAGTTTCATCAAGAACGGGCTAAGGCACTGATTGAACATATTGAAGAAAAGATGGCAGAACTCAAGGCACAGGTTGATCCTGAACTTCCACCACGCCCATTGAAAACTGCTGAGATGGCTTTCTATAAGATGCCTGCAAAGCCTTTCACAAAGTCTGGTGAAATGTCTGCCATAATGGTGAAATGGCTGGAGAAGCATAGTGCAACCATTGAAGAAGGCGTTGTCAAGGCTTATGGACTGGAAGTTCCGCTTGTTGCAGGGGAGATTCTTCCTGTGAAACTTCCTATGGAAATTGAAGACAACACAGAACTAAAGGACTGGTTCTTGGCTAATGGGTGGAAGCCACACGAGGACTTTTGGAACTTTAAGAAAGACCCGTTAACAGGGAAGCCTGTACGTGATGACAAAGGGAAGTTTATCAAGACAACCCCTAAGATTCAGCACCAAGGACAAATCTGCCCCAACCTATTGAAGATTGAGGGTGAGATTCCAAAGAAGGTAGTTAAGTTTCTATCCTATCGTAATCGCAAAGGTGTTGTAGAAGGGTGGCTAAATAACTGGAGACTTCCTTTTGACGGGCGCATCAGTGCAGAGATATCTGGGTATGCCCCAACGTCTCGTGTACGTCATCGGACGCTCGTTAATTGCCCAAAAGCCGACATCAAAGTGCTACTCGGCGCAGAGATGCGTGACCTATGGGTTGTGGATGATGGGTATTGGTTTTGTGGTACCGATGCAGCAGCCCTCGAAAATCGCACACTTGCCTCGTACACAACCAAGTATGATGGTGGAAAATTTGCACAAATGAACCTTGAAGGAGACATTCACTCCTTCAACGCATTCGCATTCTTCCCACATCTACTCAATGAGTTTGATCCGAACAACCCTGAGAACAAAGAAAACCCGCAGTTTAAGCCTTGGAGAGCTAAAGCTAAGACTGGCGCCTACCTGCTTGCTTTTGGAAGGAGGAGCCCCTAAGCTCGCATCATCCCTTGGCCTATCTAAAGCTCAAGGTAAAGAGGCATATGATAACTATTGGGAGAAGAACGAAGGGCTTGGTAAGCTGAAAGAGGCCGTAGAGAAATACTTCAACGGCCCCGGAAAGAAGAAATATATTCCAGCGATAGATGGAAGATTGGTTAGTGTTCGTGGTGCTAATGTGCTCATCTCTTGTCTTGGTCAAGGGCTTGGAGCTATTGCAATGAGTTATGCTGCTTGTCTTATGGATAATTGGCTTGGCGAATTGTACATTGATGACCTTGGCAGACCATACTACTTGTATAAAGGGTGCGTAGTTAAGCGTATATGCCAGATGCACGACGAGTATTCTTGGGAAGTGGAAGACGGGGTTCAAGACGAAATAAAGGAGATGACTGTGAAGGGAATCATTAAAGCAGGTGAAATTCTGAAGTTATCTATCCCTCTTGCAGGAGAGGGTAAGATGGCTTATAACGGGAGCTGGAAAAATGTGCACTGATGATGAACAAGTGATCGAAGAACTAACAGAAGCCCCCGACATCCCCGCCCACTCAGCAGGCCAGTCTTTAGACAACTTCCCACAGCCCTTCCTTGATAGCTTCCACGAGGAAGACTCAATATACAGAGGGCTATCCATCCGGGAACAGCTAAGGCTTGGGAAGCTACGCAGGGGCAACAAGAAACCCCCTGCAGCCATCCTGCAGCGATTGAAGAAGGCTACGGATGTTGACTACGGCAGAATCCTTGCCCATTGCACCAAGGCCATCCTCATGGCTTTTGAACGCAGCGATGTGTATAGGATAGATCGTATCAACATTTACATTAGAGTGTATTTCAAGTACCGTTTGATGTTTAATAAGGGATGGCCTAAAGGGCGCGTAGTGTCAGCAGATGATTGGAGTGTTACAATTCAATATAAGGCTGACGGGATTGTTGACTATCTGCACAGTATTGGGAAATCCTATTATGATTCAAAATCTCTCAGGAAGGCTGTGCATGCAATCCGCAGGGAATCAGATCATCTTGATTGGCTGGAAGACTTCTCGATTGACTTGTGCTACACTGAGGGCGTCAATGATGTTGTAACACGTTGGAAGCGGGAAGACAGGCGCAAAGGGAATGCAAAGAATTTCACTAAGAATGTTGACAAGATAGTGAAAAAAGAGGATAATGCTGTTTTGGAGATATAAAAGGAGGGAATATGCAGTATTTTTGTGGCAAGCAAAGAATTGCAAAGCCTTTAAGCGAGTTTCTAAACATGCAGCTTGTTCCCGGCCAAGTGTTTATTGATTTGTTTTGTGGAAGCTGCAACGTTGTTAGTAACATACGTTCTGATGTAAAACGATACGCTAATGATAAAAACAAATACCTCCCTGTTCTTTTTGAGCGCATTCAGCACGGCATGAAGTTACCTAAAGATGTGCCAGAAGAAATGTACTACATGGTAAAGGACATGCCCGAGGATACGCTTGAACAGATTGCCACCAAGGGCTTTGTTGGGTTTGGCTGTAGCTTTGCTGGTAAGTGGTGGGGAGGGTATGCCAGAGGTGGCGAAGGTAGAAATTATGCAGAGAACGCATATAACAGCACAATGAAGAAGGCTGCAAAGATGCAGGATGTTGCTTTCTTCTGCATGGACTACTCAGACTTTATCTGCCCAGAAGGCTCTCTTGTATATTGTGACATCCCTTATAATGGCACAACACAGTATAGTGCTGTTGGTGATTTTGATCATGAGAAATTCTATGATTGGGCACAACAACAGAATGGGTGTCGTATACTAACCTCTGAATATAAGTATAATGTTCCAGATGGAGCCACTATTGTTTGGGAACATAACAGTAAGAAGGACATTCGCAATAAAGATGGGGAGAAGGAAAGTACTACAGAAGTATTATTTGAGTTTGTTTAACAGGGTAGCACAATACCCTACAACAGAAGCAAGTGCATTGTGCAA
>JADKDZ010000023.1 GCA_016718265.1 Uliginosibacterium sp.
CCGGGAAATCGATGCGTCGCTCACCACGCTCGTACTTAGAGACAAAGGACTGCGTCTTGCGGAGTCGTTCAGCTAATTCGGCCTGAAGCAGTCCCTTGGCGGTACGCGCTTCGGCCAACATTTGGCGGAACACCTGCGAGTTCGGATCATGGATGGGATTGGCCATCCGATAATCCTGAAACCCACTTCGGAATATACCATAACCTATTATGGCGTATATGCAATAAGCCTAGATACTAAAATCGCATGCGGTCTTTGGCCGAATCGGTAGTCTATTCATTTTTAATAAACAAAAACCCGGTCGCTCCGCTGTGGCAACGGTGCGCCGGGGTTTCAACTGTTAGCCGCTGCAATGGCGGTGGCGGGTGGCCGCTAGGCTTTGCCGCCCCCGCTGGCCGGGCTCGACCACTTGCGCGCCACATGTTTGAGCAACAAGCCCTCCAGCACGGCACGCGCCACCTCCTTCTCCTCGGGCGTGAGCTGGCTCATTGCCTCGAACTGCAAGCGCAAATCCTCATCCGGCCCGCGCTCCGCGTCCTCGAACAACAACCAGTCGGTCGTCACCCCGAACGCCTTGGCGATCTTCTTGAGCGCTTCGGCTGAAGGCTGCGAGGTGTCCGCCTCGTAACGCTTGATCTGCTGCACATGGATACCCGTGGCATCTGCAAACCCTTGCTGGGTCAGGCCACGTTCGCGCCGTAGCGCGATCAGACGGAGAGCAAAGCTCATGGCGTAAAAACTCGGAATGGCCAAAGGAGCTTGCATGGTACGAACAGGGTTCATAAGCGTTCCCTTCTAAGATACGTACATGATACGATAAAAATACACTGCAGGTGACTTGACGCATTTTTGGAGAAAACCCGATATGGCACGCATCCCCGAGAACGAGATCGAGCGGCTAAAGGAAGAAGTGTCGGTCGAGCGCTTGATCGAGGCGGCGGGGATCGAGCTGAAGAAATCCGGTAAAGACTTGGCCGGGCGTTGCCCGTTTCATGCCGACGACACGGCGAGCCTGATCGTGACGCCTGCCAAGAACTTGTGGCACTGCTTTGGTTGCCAGTGTGGCGGCGGGCCGATTGATTGGGTGATGAAGAAGAACGGCGTCTCGTTCCGCCACGCGGTGGAACTGTTGCGCGAGGGGGTGCCGGTGGTTTCTTCCTTAGCTGCCGATCCTGTGAAGCGCAGTACCGTGCGCACTTTGCCTGCACCGGTCGCGTTCGACGCGGACGACCAGGCCTTGCTCAACCAGACGATTGCTTATTATCACGAGCGTTTCCTGGCAACCCCGGACGCTGCAGGTATCTGGCCGCACGTGGCCTCGTGCATCCCGAGCTGGCGTCGACCTTCCGGCTGGGGGTGGCCGACCGCACCTTGGGCCTGCACCTGCCGGACAAACGCCGGGTGGCCGGTGCCGAGATCCGTAGCCGCCTGCAGAAAGTGGGTTTGCTGCGCGAGTCGGGCCACGAACACTTCAACGGCAGCCTGGTCGTGCCGATCTTGGACGAGGCTGGGAACGTGGTCGAAGTGTATGGCAGGAAGCTTCTCGACAACCTGCGGGCAGGCACGCCGAAGCATCTGTACTTGCCTGCAGATAAAAGAAGCGGCGGGCGTGGCATCTTCAATTTAGCTGCCGTGCGCGAGCATCGCGAAATCATCCTCTGCGAAGCGATTCTTGATGCGCTGACCTTCTGGTGTGCCGGTTACCGGAATGTCACCACGGCTTACGGCATCGAAGGCTTTACGGATGAAATGCTGAAGGCATTCAAGCAGCACAAGACAGAACGGGTGCTGATCGCGTTTGATCGGGACGAGCCCGGCGAGCGCGCCGCCCAAAAGCTCGCCGAATGCCTGATCGCGGCGGGCATCGAGTGCTGGCGCATCCAGTTTCCCCCAAGGCATGGACGCCAACAGCTACGCCCTGAAAGTTCAGTCTGCCGACAGGAGCTTGGGGCTGCTGATCCGCAAGGCGGTGTGGCTCGGCAAAGGTCAGCCACCGGAGGCCACGCCAGAAGTCGCACCGGCCTTGCCGCAACCACCATCACCTCCCCCGGCTTCAGGCATACCGGGGCAGGCTTTAGCTGCTGAGATACTGCCCGCAGAGCCAATACTGGCGCGGCTCTCCGAGGAGCCTGCAGCGCCCGCTTCGCCGGTCGCAGCCCCGGCACCCACGCAACCCGAGGCCCAGCTCGACGGTGACACCCTGCGCCTCACGTGCGGCGCGCACGTCTGGCAGGTACGTGGCCTGCCGCAGAAATCGCCGGGGGCGGTGTTGAAACTCAATGTGCGTGTCCAGAAAACCGATGGCGGTAGTCTGGCCCTGCATGTCGACAGTATCGACCTCTACAACGCTCGCGCCCGTGCCGTGTTCGCCACGCAGGCCGCTGCCGAGCTGCGGGAGAATGAAGAGGTGTTGCGCCGTG
This sequence comes from Uliginosibacterium sp., assembly GCA_016718265.1. Classification (GTDB taxonomy): domain Bacteria; phylum Pseudomonadota; class Gammaproteobacteria; order Burkholderiales; family Rhodocyclaceae; genus Uliginosibacterium. Next base: position 2,421 of record JADKDZ010000023.1, read on the forward strand.
AGCTGGGCCGTGTGCTGCTCGCCTGCGAAGAGGCCATTGCGCAGCGCGAGCAGGAAGCCAACGCCCCGAAAGAAGCTGCCTTGCCGACCATGACGGACGCGGAACGTGACGCCGCGCTGGCGTGGTTGCGAGCGCCGGATCTGCTCGCGCAAATCCTCGCCGACTTCGACGCCTGCGGGCTCACGGGAGAGACCACCAACAAACTGGTGGGCTATCTCGCGGCGGTCAGCCGCAAGCTGGATCGACCGCTGGGCGTGGTCGTGCAGTCCAGTTCTGCTGCGGGTAAAACCACGCTGATGGATGCCGTGCTGGCCTTCCTGCCGGAGGAAGACAAGGTCAAGTACAGCGCCATGAGCGGGCAAAGCCTGTTCTACATTGGCCAGACCAACCTGCGGCACAAGGTGCTGGCGATTGCCGAAGAAGAAGGCGCCTCCCGTGCCAGCTATGCCCTGAAGCTCTTGCAGAGTGAAGGCGAATTGACCATGGCCAGTACAGGCAAAGATGCCGCCACCGGCAACCTGGTTACGCAGACCTATCACGTCGAAGGCCCGGTGGCTTTGCTGCTGACCACCACCGCGCGGGATCTTGATGAAGAGCTGATGAACCGCTGTCTGGTGCTGGCCGTCGATGAAGGCCGCGAGCAGACCCGTGCCATTCACCAGCGCCAGCGTGAGCGGCGCACGCTCGATGGCTTGCTGGCCAAACACCAGCGCGCTGGCTGCATCGCTGTACAACAAAACGCGCAACGCCTCTTGCGTCCGCTGGCCGTCCTCAACCCCTTCGCGCAATACCTCAGTTTCCCCGACCAGACCACGCGCCTGCGGCGCGATCACGAAAAGTACCTCACGCTCATCGACACCATCGCCTTCCTGCATCAGTACCAGCGCCCAATCAAGACCGCCAGCCGTGGCACGCAGCAACTGGAATACATCGAGGTCACGCTCGCCGACATTAAAGCGGCCAACGCGATTGCGCATGAAGTGCTGGGCCGTAGTTTGGATGAGCTACCGCCGCAGACGCGGCGCTTGCTCAAGCTCATGGATGGCTACGTCATGGACGAGTGCGCGCGTCAGCAGCTCCCCCGCGCGGATCTTCGCTTTAGCCGCCGTGTCTTGCGTGAGGCGATCCACTGGGGTGACACGCAACTGCGCGTGCACCTGGAGCGCTTGGTCGAGCTGGAATATGTGCTCGCGCATCGCGAGGGGCCGGGTGGCAAGTACGTCTATGAGCTGGTCTACACGGTCGGCAGTGATGAGCGTGCCAAGGTCGCCGGGCTGATCGAGGTGGCCGAGCTGCAAGCACGGCTGACCGAACCGTCTGCGCCTACGGTTGCGAACTCGCGGGGCCAAGACATCAACTCGCGGGGCGGTAGCGGCCCGTTAGCGGGGCGTTCGCGCAGTGAAGAGATGCCCGCAGAGCCAAGCGCAGCGCGGCTCTCCGGGCAGGCGTTTGAAGAAGTGGCGAGTGCACAGTACACGGCCTTGCATGCTGGCGTCACATCGTACCCGCAGGCGGTGGCCTGATGGCGCAGGCCAAGGCGATCCCCACCCCACAGACGGTGCGCCGAGCCAAACGAAAACTGCGCGCCAAGCGCACGGTCAATCCATCGACCAGCACCACGCACCCGAGTGACACGAACCCCTTGCACGCTTACCGCCGCGCGCATGTCGCCTGGACACAGAGCACCGGCTACAGCGAGCAGACCGCGCAGAGCCGCGACCGGGCGCTGGCGCGCTTCATCGCGTGGGCCGATGCGCGAGGCATGACACAACCGGCCGAGATCACCCGTAGCGTGCTGGAAGCCTACCAGCGCCATCTGTACCTGTACCGCAAACAAGACGGCCAGCCGCTCTCCATCCGTTCCCAGAAAAGCCTGCTGCAGCCGCTCAGAACCTTCTGCCGCTGGCTGGCGCGGGAACATCATTTGGCCTACAACCCGGCCTCCGAGCTGATCTTGCCGCGTACGCCCAAGACCTTGCCGCGTGGCCTGTTGAGTCCCCAGCAAATCGACACTCTGATGGCACAACCTGACATAGGCGGCCTCACCGGCATTCGGGATCGGGCCATGCTCGAACTGCTGTACGGCAGCGGCATGCGCCGCATGGAGCTGAGGCATCTCACGGTCGCCGACCTCGATGCCGTGGCCTGCACGGTAATGGTCCGGCAGGGCAAGGGGCGCAAGGACCGATTCATTCCGATCGGTGAGCGCGCCGCGCACTGGGTGGGCCGCTACCTCGTTGAGGTGCGCCCCAGCCTCGTGGTCGAGCAGAACGACTGGACGCTGTTTCTCACCGACTACGGCGAGCCGTACGCCGGTGGCAGGCTCTCCGATCTCGTGAAACGCTACATGCTGCTGGCTGGTTTTACGCAAGGCTCCTGCCACAGCTTGCGGCATGCCTGCGCCACCCACATGCTGGAGAACGGCGCAGACCTGCGCTTCATCCAGGCTCTGCTGGGTCATGCCGATCTCTCGACGACGGAGATTTACACACATGTCGCCATCGGCAAGTTGCAGGCCGTGCATGCCGCGACGCATCCTGCGGCGCAAGTGAAAGCAGCGCACCAGAACTTGCTGGCGCTGCTCGATGCGGAGGCTGGCGAGGAAGACGACGAGGGTGGTGAGGCAGTTGCGGCGCACGTGCCAGACGCGCCGCAACGCTGAATGTTACGCCGCCCCATGCTCATGTCACGAGCTTGAGTACGGCCATTGCGAACAGCAAAATCGCAAGCGCAAAGACTAGCCCCGACATGCTGATGATGAGTTGCGACAGTTCCTTCATCAATCGACTCCTGTTCAATCATTGTGAAGACCGCTCGGCCATGTTGTGTGCCAGACCTGTCGAGGGAAAAGCTGGAAACGTCTAGCTCTGACAGGCTGGCATCACGACGCCTCGAAGTCTTTTAATGTGCGTTAAAGATTCGGGGCCGGAGCTGTCGGGAGCATGCCGTCACGACATAGGGGGCGATAGGTAAAACGTTTTTAAATTTGCTGTGCCCGCCATGCGCACGAAAAGTCGTGACGCTTGCCCCCTCAAGGAATTCCCTGAAGATCAAAGTCACCCCGCCGAGCTTGCATGCGGTGCAAGGCTCAAACCCCGCCTTGCACCGCACGGCTGAGCGTGAGCGCTGCGCTGGCGGTGCGCCGATCAAGGCCAAGCCCTGACGGGTGCGCGTTCCGCGCAGCCTTGACGGTGGGCGCATCGCGCCGGGCTTTGCCGCTTAGCCGCTGAAGGAAAAACGCCTTGCTTCGCGCGCGCCTGATCGGCCAAACTCGCGTCTACGGGATTTTTGCTCTTTAAGCAGCTTGCTTCAGGGAATTTTACGCCGCCAAGCCGCACTGCGTCTGGGTTTGCGGGCTGTTGCTACGATTTGGCACGTCGGGGCGAATTGTTTACAACTGGCATCGGTATTACGACCCGGCCACAGGCAGATACATCTCAAGCGATCCGATTGGGTTGGATGGGGGGATCAATACTTATGGGTATGTGGGGGGGAATCCGCTAATTTTCTTTGATTTCGATGGGTTTAGCCGAGCTGACATAAATATCATGATTCGGCAACTACATCATGAATTCCCAGAGTGGGCACCAAGCGGAAGCTGGAAATTCGGGACACCATCTTCTGAGAACATTGCAGAGACTGACAGGTTAGGAAATATGACCTTTCCTTCTGAGTGGGCGGAGAAAGGGTGTTTGTCACCAAGCGAGTATTACAAACGCATTGCCATGGTCTTTCACGAAGGCATGCATAGCTCAGGAAGTGTATGGGAATTGCTGACTTCGTCGAACGACGACGACGCGCCGCTTCATAGTTCTATTTGGAAAAGGCAAGCATGGGAGTTCGGGCTGCAGAGACCAAGTGATCGGAGACCGGAGCCGAGGATGTGGGGAAAGCCTCGTAAGCGACCAGTCGACGCAGATGCTATGTATAGGAATTACTTGGAGCAAAACCCGGAGTGCACATGTCAAAAATAGTCGCTCCACCAAAGAGCAAAGTCTCAATGAAATGGTCTCTTTGGGTTCTGTCTATTCTGACGGGCGTAGCGTTGATGTGGATAGAGTTTTATCCCATTGAATCCAATCA
>JADKDZ010000024.1 GCA_016718265.1 Uliginosibacterium sp.
TCACGTCACCGCAAGACCTTCTCGGAGAAGAGTAACCAAGACCTCCAGGAGTCCATCCGAACCGTCGGCCTGCTGCACGCCATCGTCCTGGAAGAGACCGACTACGGCCTGGTGCTGCGGGCTGGTGAGCGTCGCCTGCGGGCCGTCCGCGATCTGGCGGAGTTCGGCAGACGCATCGCGTACAACGGGGAGGCCGTCGAGCTCGGCATGATCCCCTACTCCTCCTGGGAGGCCCTCACCGACCTGCAGCGACTCCAGATCGAGGTCGACGAGAACCAACAGCGGGAGGCCTTCACCTGGCAGGAATCCGCCACGGCCCTGTCCCAGCTGGAGAAGCTTCGCACAATCCAGGCGGGACTGGCCGGCCTCAAACCTCCGACCACAAAGGAACTGGCGATCGAGGCCTACAGCTCCGGGGCAGATCCCATGCACCCGACCGCGGCAGCGGCCAAGGCCAAGGAGGAACTGATCCTGGCGAAGCACCTCCACAAGCCGGAGATTGCCAAGGCCAAGACCGCGAAGGAGGCCATGCAGATTCTCAAGCTGGCGGAAATCCGGGAGAAGAATCTGACGCTTGCCAACAGCACCGACGGCATGGCGAAGTCCAGCCGCTTCCAGTGCTTCAACCAAGACTCCCGGGAGTGGGTCAAGACCTGTCCCGATGGGACGTTCGACGTGATTCTGACTGATCCACCTTACGGGATGGGAGCGGACAACTTCGGGACAGCCGACGGAGGGACGGCAACGGCACACGGGTATGCTGATTCGGAGGATGTTCTGCTCGGTATAATGAAGTGGTTCCCGGAGGAGTCCTTCCGCGTGACCAAGCCCGAGGCACATCTCTACCTGTTCTGTGACCTGGACTGGTTCTTCGAGTGGAAACTGTATCTGACGACCGCCGGCTGGAAGGTGTTCCGTACCCCGCTGATCTGGGTCAAGCCCACCGGCTTCCGCACACCCTGGATTGACTCCGGTCCGCAGCGGAAATACGAACTCATCCTCTACGCGATCAAGGGGGACAAGAAGGTGAACCTCATCGCCCCGGACGTGATCCAGCTGCAGTCCGCCGGAGCGGGTGTCGGGCATCCAGCCGCCAAGCCGGTCGCCCTGTTTTCGGAACTGCTTCGCCGCTCGGTCCGGCCAGCGGATAAGGTGCTGGACCTGTTCTGCGGCACCGGGCCGATCTTCGGGGCAGCCTACCAGCACAAGTGTCTGGCCACCGGGGTGGAGCTGGACAAGGCGTACTACGGGGAGTCGTTGAAGCAGATCAACTTGCTGGAGGGCTAGAGATGGACCAGAGTGTTAAGATTGAGTGATAGGGTCTGGCTGGTCAAGCTACGAGGCGGTTTACTGCTGGATCTCCGGGCAAGCTGATCCGAGGGGGCCCTTTCCACTTATCCTGGAAAGACTGGTTTCGGGGTACCATCCTTTCGGATGACCGGAAGGCAAAATCTGCTGGCCGTGAGCTAGGGCACTCGACCTGGTTAGTCGGGAGGCAGCTCCTGAACCGTCCGGAGACCGTTCGAAACGGCTCCGGCGAAAGAGCACCCTGGGAAGCGGGCCTGCCGACGCTCGCATCATGCTTGTCGGCAATTGCTACAGCGACGAGGACACCCGCGCCTGTGCCCCGTTCCAGGGTTCCGCCGGGATGGAACTCAGTCGAATGCTCAAGGACGCTGGGATTCTGCGGTCGGAGTGTTACCTGACCAACGTGGTGAACAGCCAGCCGCAGGGAGGGCGCATCGACAGTCTGATCGCCTACCGCAAGGCTGATGTTACGGCGAACCACACCTCGCTGAACGGGAAGTACGTTCTGCCCCCGCTCGTCATCGGCTACAACCGGCTGCTCAAGGAGATCGAGCTGGTGAAGCCGAATGTCATCTGCTCCCTGGACACGGTTCCCACGTGGCTGCTGACGGGAGCCGAGTCCATCACGAAGTGGAGGGGGAGCCACCTCACACTCTCGCCACCGCACGAAGCTCTGCGGGAGGGTGGCCTTCTCCCCAAGGTCATTCCGACCTACCCGCCCGCATGGGTGCTGGCCCAATGGCAGCTTCGCCCGCACACGGTGGAGGACCTGCGCCGGGTCAAGCGAGAGTCTGAGTCCCGCGTGTATGAGCACATTCCGCAGTGGAACTTCATCGTCAAGCCCACGAGGAATGAGGTGGTCTCCTGCCTGGAGTGGCTCACGGCCCAGCTCGACGCGGCCACCGAGCCATTCTGGCTGGAGCTCGACCTCGAGACGCGGGCCGGGCACATCGCCTGCCTGGGCCTGTCGTGGTCGCGGGAGGACGCCCTCTGCATCCCGTTCATGTGCGTCGCTCGGTATGAGGGCTACTGGCGCCAGACGGACGAGGCCGTCATCCTGTGGCATCTGCACAGGGTACTCACCCACCGAAACGTGGCGGTACGCTGGCAGAACGGACTCTACGACGCGCAGTATATCTGGCGCCACTGGCACTTCGTCCCGCGAGGGGTGCAGGACACCCTCATCTCCCAGCACACCGCGTTCGTCTCCCTGCCGAAGTCCCTGGCCTTCCAAGCGTCGATGTACTCCCCCCACTACGTCTACTGGAAGGACGACGGCAAGACCTGGGAGCCGAACCAGCCCGAGTCCAAGCTGTGGGAATACAACTGCGTAGACTGCGTGCGCACGCGGGAGGTCGGGGAGGAGGAACTCCGCATCATCGAGGAACTCCATCTCCAGGACGTTGAGGCCTTTCAGCAGAAACTCTTCTGGCCGGTGCTGAAGGCGATGCAGGTCGGAGTCCGGGTGGACGCCATACGGAAGGCGCAGCTCCGCCGGGAACTCCAGACGGAGATTGACTCCCGCAAGCGTTTCCTAACCACGGTCTTGGGGAACGAGATCAACCTCGCGTCGCCGCCGCAGATGAAGGACCTGTTCTACCGACGACTCGGCCAGCCCCCGGTAATGTCCAGGCCCAAGCGGGGAGTAGTCCCTCACATCACCTGCGATGACGAGGCCCTGCAGACGATCGCCAAGCGGGAGCCGCTGCTCAAGCCAATCGTCAACTGCATCGCGGATATCCGTACCCTCCAGGTGCTGGTCTCGACCTTCATCGAGGCGACCGTGGACGTGGATGGCCGAATGCGGAGTTCCTTCAACATCGGGGGGAGTGACACCGGGAAGTCTGCTCCCTACACGTATCGACTCAGCTCATCGAAGAACGCCTTCGGAGGCGGGTGCAACTTCCAGAACATCCCCTCCGACAAGTCCAAGTCAGCTGGCAAGGCGCTGGCTCGCGGCATGGTGTTCAAGCTCCCCAACATGCGGGGCATGTACATGCCAGACCCAGGCTACACCATGTTCGACATGGACTTGGACCGGGCTGACCTGCAGGTGGTGGTCTGGGAATCAGACGACACGATGCTCAAGGCGGCCCTGCGGATGGGAGCTGACATCCACCTGCTCAATGTCTATTCCCTGGACGGGAGGGACCCACCGCCGCTGGAGGAACTGGTCGAGACCCATCCGAAGTATCCAGACCACCGAGGTCCCCGCAAGCACAAGCGGGAGTTCTCCAAGGTATTCTGCCATGCCACCAACTACGGAGGGCAAGCCCGCACGGTAGCAGCAGCAACAGGTCGCTCCGTCCAAGAGATTGATCGGGCGCAAAAGGCTTGGTTCGCCGCACACCCAGGCATCCGGAGCTGGCACGATCGTACCCTCGACCAGATCCAGCGATTCCACTTCGTCGAAAACCGCTTCGGCTATCGCTGGTACATCTTCGACCGCCTGGACAGGGCCCTCCCGCAAGCCCTGGCCTGGACGCCGCAGTCGACCGTCGGCTGTTACATCAACCGAATCTGGGTATCCATCCACGACAACGTGCCTGACGTGACCGTGCTGGTCCAGGTACATGACTCCCTGATGGGCCAGTTCCCGACGGCCAAGCGGGAAGCCTGCCTGGAGGCCATACAGACTCACAGCCGCATCGTCATACCATACGAGGACCCACTGATCATCCCGGTGGGAATCAAAACCAGTCTGACCAGTTGGGGGGATTGCCAGTGAAACCGCGGATTTATCGCAAGGGGGCTGCTTGGTTCTGCAGCTACTACAAGGGGATGCTTGGAGAATCTGGCAAGGGACACACACCCTACCTGGCCTGGTACTCCTGGAAGTACAGGCTCTATCATGGGGTATAAGCGTAACTTTCCCTCCTGGCTGGACACCTACGTGACCTATGCAGCCCACACCGAGGCCCCGAAACTGATGCACTTCTGGGCCGGAGTCTGGACAATCGCCGGGGTCCTGCGCAAGCGGGTGTGGATGGATCAGGTGGCTTTCCGCTGGGTGCCAAACTTCTTCATCGTCTTTGTGGCTCCCCCCGGGATTGTCTCCAAGTCCACCACAGCCGGTTTTGCCGAGGCGTTCCTCCGGGATATCCCCGGCATCAAGTTCGGGCCGGACGTGGTAACCTGGCAGTCGCTTGTCACCTCGTTCGCTTCCGCCTGTGACACGTTCGAGTACGAGGAGGAGTACTACCCAATGTCTGCCCTCAACCTGTGCTCATCCGAGTTCGGCAACCTGATCGACTTCCAGAACAAGGAGATGGTTAACCTCTTCATCGACCTGTGGGACGGTCGCAAGACCCTGCGGAAGGACACCAAGGCCAGTGGCTGCGACATAGTAGAGGGGCCGTGGATCAACATGCTGGCCTGCACCACGCCGAACTGGTTGGCCAACAACCTGCACGCGGGGATCGTCGGTGGAGGATTTACAGCTCGCTGCATCTTCGTCTTTGCTGACATGAAGGAGCGGTTCATCGCCTACCCGAAGTACAACTTCCCCGACAACGGGCGAGACACCACGCAGAAGCTGATGCAGGATCTGGAGCACATCGCCACGACCTTGTGCGGGGAGTATCACCTGACCGATGAGGCCCGCCGGTGGGGGGAGTCCTGGTACGAGCGGCACTGGAAGTCGGTCACCTCCCAATGGCGGGAAGAGTGGTTCTCAGTCTACATGGCGCGGAAGCAGACCCATCTACACAAACTGGCCATGATCCTGGCAGCGTCGCAGCGAGACGTCCTGGTGATTGAGCAGGAGGACCTCGCCCTGGCCGACGTGATTCTGTCCGCAACGGAGGAAGGCTACCACAAGGTCTTTGCCCACGTTGGCAAGACCACCGAGGCTGTGGAGGTCGACAAGCTCCTCGCCTACATCAAGTCGATGGGCGACACCACCTACACGCAGGCGTTCAAGCTGCTCCACAACGCCTTCCCGCAGGCCCGGGACTTGGAGGGAGCAATCACAGGACTTATCCGGGCTGGCTGGGTTAGCCTGGAACAGCGGGGCACCGATATGCACCTTGTTTATAAAGGAGAGTAGCAATGGAAGTCTATACAGCGAATGAGTTCTTGCAAGAAGTTGCTGACACCTTGAGTCAGCGGGGGATAAACTATGACTCCCCGGAGGGAGAGCGCAGCATGGCGAAGGCGGTTGAGTTGTTCAACCTGCGAACCGGCCACCGACTTACCAGAGACCGATGGGTGGGTTCTCCTCGGCTATCTGAAGGACGTTCGCCAGGACCAGGCCGGAGGGGATCACGTCGACTCGGCCTTGGATCGGATTGGCTATGCGCTGCTGGAAGCCGAATCGCGGTTTCGGGATAAGATGAACAGGTAATATTCCGATTGTTTGAACACAAAAAGGCCGGGAAAGAGCATCAACTCTAACCCGGCTTTTCTTCGTCTGGTGGAACTGTCAAACGGTCAGCGGATCAAGTGCGGCAGCGGCCAGGAAGATAGCGTTCCACTGGGACGGCGTGGGCACTGGGAGAATGTTGGTCCGCAGCCGAGCAGAAGGGGTTGTCCCGGTCAAGGATCTGGGTGACTCCCAAAACCGTCTCCGCCTGGGTGTCAGCAGCGCGGCGGCAGCGTTGAGCTGAGCCTCCGTGATTCCCGCATCGGCGCAGGCCTGCACAAACTGCCACTTGCTGACAGTCGGCCTCGGATCGAATACCTGCACATCCTCAGCAGTATAGACGTAGATCAAGCGCCTGTCAACCAGCATGTGAACATGCGTAGCGTCTCCAACAAGCTCCGCAAGCCAGATGCGATCGGCCTCACGAGTTGGTCCTGTAAAAGTTAGTTTGGCCATTTCTATGCTCCGTAGGTAACAGTAACGTCGGCATGCAGCAAGATTGCGCAGGCAGTGTTTTGTGGCGACTTTGCAGGCTAACGAGATGTTTTGATCAACGACGTAGCGATCGTTGGACTTGCGAAGGTGTGAAGGTCGCACCGGCCCCAACCCAGGAAGTGCTTTGCCGTAGAGTATCACTTGCTTTTGTAGGATCTCCCTACTGAAAATAGCAGTTGCAATCAAAATTCATTACAGGGACGTTAGGTCGGCCCGTTTTGTCCACTGTAGGTTAAACTCGAAATATTCTTTGAATTTTTTGTTCGCCGTTGTATTTCAATAATGCCTCGAAGTGCCTTTTTATAACGCCATTCGGCCCCATTGCCCCCGCAAAAGTGAAAGCCAGTTGGGCCAGTGACTTCACTCGTGGTTTGCGTCAACCATCCGCTGGTTGTCGGGAAATGGGGTAAGTGTGGAATGGAGGAACGTGCTGGCCGGGTTGTACGTATCCGTGTACAAAGTTCCCGCGGTGTCGCTGGAAATACCAGCCCAGTACCAGCCGGCCGGATAAGTTTGCCTCCGAGTTCGCCGGAAGGTAGCACCAGCAGCCCTTCAGCGCATTCCATGCATTGGTCAAAATCGCCGCCGAAAGCGTGAATGCGCCAGCCGTTCCGGTGAAGAACATCCCCACCGCGGCCCCGTCTCCGGGAAAGAATGGCAAATGGACTTCCAATCGACAGAACAGTCTTCGGTGTAGTCGAGAAGTCGTCGGCAAAGTCCGTCGAGTCCGGATAGCCCCAGACATTGTCCGTTCCCTGACGAGCGCCGATGGTAGCCGAGCCACTGGTGAAAGACGTCACATTGAGGCGAATCGCTTTGACCGGGGACTTGATGAAGGTCGTGTTGCTGGTCGTCTCCCCCACCAGTCCGATCGGGAAGGCAACCGGAGTAACCGCCGGGTCCTGGACATTGTCCAGGGTAAACTCCACGGTATAGGTCAGCGTGCCGGAGACCTCCACCGCCACCGTCGCGCTGAACGCAGCTTGGTTATCATCCAGGGGAATCCACGGAGAGGTCGTCTGCGAGGATACCGTTTTTGTCGAGTACATGTCAATCCTTTCGTGCGTTATTTGAGGTGCTCTTTGGCCCACAGAACGATGGCCGAAACAGTGGCCACTATCGGGACAAAGAACTTGACCAGAGTCACCATGAACTTCCCGCCCTTGTACAGGTCGAGCAGCTCGTTCAACAACTCCTTGGTCTCTTTCGCTTCGGTCGTGTGCTGGATGAAGGCTTTGTGAAACTCCAGCAGCAGATCGTCTTGTCTATTCAGGCGCTGGTTGATATCGTCCATGAGGTTGAGCATCGGCTGCCTGCGCTCTACCCCACTCCAGCAGGTTCCATCGCGTTCGCATTGAGTCTGGTGCTTTGGCTCAACTCGAGAGACTCCGCTGTAAGGTAGAACATCGTCTGGGGTATGGTTCATCTGGCTAACTTTCGGTTGGGTTGCGGTCTTTTCTGGTTATTGGTTTTGCTTGCGGGATTGGAGCTTCTCCAGCCTGGAACGGCGGGCGGCGAGACGTTGCTCCTGGTTGTAGCCGTAGAGGGGCATGCCCAGAGCCCCGGACACCGAGCGGCCAACACGCTCTCCAGCCGACAGGTTGTGGTCCAGGAGCGGACTGGCCATGAATGGTGCTGCCTTTTTAGCTGCATAGACTACAGGAGAATCCTGACTCTGTTTCATGTGTCCGCCGCCAGCGTAGTATTGCGCTATGTCGGCCCCTAGGCTGGGGAAGTATCCAAGCTTGTTGAGGGCAAACCCAACCGGATCGGCGACCGCGTGAGGTACCTCCATCGAGTGCTTGGCCGCTTGCAGGGAAGTTCCATCGGGGAACTGCAGACGGGTTGGGTCCTTGTTCTCCCAGACGGGGGTTCCGGTGAGAGCGTACTGAGTACCATTCAGAATCGTAACCCAGATCGCCGCCGACCGCAGGGCATAGCGTCGATACAGATCAATCGCGTTGTTGGGCTTGATCAGACCCCGGAACCCTGCGTCACTCTCCCCGAAGGACTTGAATCCAGCACGCATCGAGGACATGAGCCAGTCCGGGGCAAATGCGATGATCTGTGCGAGGCGGCGACCCTGTGGACTGGCGAAGTGCAGGGCAATCGAGCGACCGAGTTCGGTCTTGGCCTGGGTAGCGATGCGGAACCAGTCGAGTCCTCCGGCAATATCGTTTGACAGTTCCGGCCACCTCCTGGTAGATCTCTTCCTTGGACTTGAGCCGATACTTCTTCGGGTCAAGGGCGTGAAGCTCCGCATTGTTTCGGATGAGGTTCTCGACCTCCTTCAATGCGACCGAGGCTTTGACTCCCGTGTGCATGTAGTCCCAGGTTGCATTGTCCAAGTGCTTGTTAACGTAGTCGATCTTCTCTGCCACCTTCGACCCGAGCTTAACTCCAGTGGCAGAATCAGCCAACGCCCCAACGTCAGCTACGATCGTGGTAGAGACGTCATCCGGGATACCGAACTTGATTCCAGCCTTGATCAGTCCCTCGATCTCCCCGCCAAGTCCCTGCGTGCGGAATTTGTTGAGTGCCTCGTCGATGATACGCTTGGGCCGAGTCAGATCGCCGGGACGCGGGAGCATGTCGCTGCCCATCGCCAGGACATAGACCTCGCCCAGACTCTTCGCGTGGAACAGGCTGCCAAAGACCTGCGCCCGCTTGATCGCCATCGACGCGCCGAGGAGTCCCGCGGTCACAACGTCCGGCTGGGAGGACTCAAACACGATCTTGAGACTATCGTAGAGTTCCGGGTGGACGGCCTTGTCTCCCAGCTGCGGATGGTCGATCTGCTTATATCCCTCGGGGAAAACGTCCGTACTTGTCACGCTTGGCGATGTACGGAGTTCCGTCGGAGGCCTTAGTCTGCTTGACCGCGTTGATCAGGACCCGATCCTCGACGGCCTTCCGCATGGACTTGAGGTAAATGTCCAGCACCTCCGCAACGTCAGTGGTCTTTACCTTGAGTCCAGTTCCGCGTAGGGCAGCCTCCAGTTCCTGCAGCGTGTCGTACTTGCGAGCCCTGGCGAAGCGGGTACTCGGTCCGGTATCTTCGTGGAAGGCCATACCCATAATCTTGCGCACCAGCTCCGCCTTGGTGTTCGGAGTACCGACAACTTCCCGCTCCACCACGCTGGTCACGTAGTTCTGGCGGAGTGACTTCAGTACCCCCGAATCCACCGCATCGCGGCCAGTGACCGCGTTGAGGTCCGTCACAACGTCAAAGACCTTTTGCTCGTTCGGAGCCAGTCGGCCGCGAGCACCAACCTGCAGTGCCTCGTAGATCGCCGTGCGACGAGCCTCATCCGGCACAGCCTCGGTAATGTCACGCTTGGTGTTGTGGCGAATCCACTCCCAGACGGCGAGGTTCCCGTTGCGGGCGTTGACAAGAGCGTCACCTTCGCGAGCGATCGCTGGCTTGAGGAAGCGCCGGCCAATCAGCAGGCCAGAGGCGATAACCGCCCCCTCGATCGGGTGATCGACCTTCCCGCCGAGGTAGTAGCCAGCTCCGAGTGCCGCGGAGATGCGCATGGCGCTGCCGAAGGCTTGCTGCGGGGAGATCGCCTTGCCGAGGGATCGACCCAGGCCCGGGAGTCTGGTCGCGGCCAAACCGCCGATAGCGCCGAGCGCCATGCCAGCCAGCTTCTCATCCCCGGCGAGGTAGCCTCCGATTGCAGCTCCAGAAGCGATAGCCCCAAGCTTAACAGCCTGATCAGAGGTGATGAAGCCTTGCTGACTCTTCGCTCCGGCAAAGGACGATTCGGGTGTCCAAGCTGACGCAGCTTTTTCACGCGACACAGGGAAAGGTAATTCAGCATTGCCACTTTCGGCTATCAGCTTCTCCGGCCAGGTTTCCCGATAGTCGAACTTGTTTGGATCAAGTTGTTCCGACCAGCGAATAGGGCCACGGACCTCGACCGGGATTGTGGTGTAACCTTCAGCAGCCAGTTGCTTAGCTCTATGACGACCTTCGTGCCCAGTGACTTTTGCGACACGCCCATCTACGTCGAAGTACAGATACGGGACAGTGTCAAATTTTTCACCTGTCTTACGGACATCGGATACACGCTGAGTCTTTACTTGGTCGGTCGAGTCTTGCTTGGCTAGTTTCAAGAAATCGGAGATCGGCATCTCGACCAAACGATATCGAGATTTGTGTCCGGGCTCAGCCATTTTAGCGAGATCGACTTTGAACTCCCGAGCGGCACTACCCTTGGGAATTTTACCTTTATCAGCCATCATGCCCAAAACACCGACAGATCCGAAGGCTATTTCCGATAGCTTTCCGTCTCCTGCGAGGTAGCCGCCAATGGCCACTCCTGTTGCAGTAAGTCCAAGTCGAATGGCGAGGTCCGGGTCGATGCGTCCGGCCTGCGGATTGCGGGGAGGAACTCCGAGGGCTGGCTCAACCCCGTCTGGACCTACATACTTTCCGTCGGGAGTCT
>JADKDZ010000025.1 GCA_016718265.1 Uliginosibacterium sp.
TCGTGGCCGGAACAACGATGCAGATCAATGCCGCCACAATGAATGGTTGCACGTACAATCTAAACGGTCTAGCCGGAACCGTGCGCACAGCGGCGCTTAACAATATTTGGTACAATTGCGCGGAAGATGGAAATGCCTATCCGCTGACGTTGACGGGTGGCATAGGAAACATTTGTTACTCGCAATGGTCCGCAGGCAATCCGCGTATCGTAATCAATAAAGGCGGCGTGTTTTCGAGTGATCTTGGCTGGGGCATCAACGTTTCGGCAACAACCGCGGCGACGACGCCTGGGAACGTAGTCAAGAAAGTACCCGTTTGGGACGAAGCAGGAAACGTCTTGGGCTATGTTCCAATCTACGATGGAATTACATAATGCAAATCTGGATTGACGTAGAGAACGCCAGCGGCACACGCTACGGCGACGGGCCGATACGGACGGCGACGGGCTGGACTTCCACGCGTCGCCTAGACCGGGCTGGGGAGTTCACGTTCACCATGCCAGCCAGTGACCCGCGCCTACTGTGCGCAGATGGCACGGCGCTACTGCAACACAAGCGCGTTGTGCGTTGTTGGGCGGCGGATGCTAACGGCATACGCGAAAAGGGCGCGGGGATTATTGACACGATAGAATGGACGGTTGACGCAAACGGCGCGACGATGCTCACTGTGTCGGGGAGCGACCTCCTGCGCGAGCTTGCCAATCGCACGGTGGGCGACTTGGAGCTATTCGAGGCTGTGACTTACACACCGCGGCTTGAGTACCAGCCCGTCTATTCAGTTATCACGATCCCCGGCAACGTCAACCTAAACACGGATAACTTTGTCTTCATCCGCTACGCCCGGCCATTCTCGAAGATCAACTTCAACCTGACCACGTTCAACGCCAGCGAAACGAGCACGCTGCAAATCCAGTATTACAACGCGCAAGACGCGGACATGCCGACTTGGGAAGCGGTCGGGGGCGTGGTCAACACAACCAACGTCGGCACCGGCGAGCATATCATCCCGTTCGGGCAAGACGGCTCTATCGAGTTTGACCCGCCCACCGGCTGGACGCTTGATGACGGCTATTACACGATCCGCATCTTCGACCAAGAGACGGAGATTGACCAGTTCTATGTCCAAAGCTGCACCGTCACGATTGTCGAGCCTGTCACGGACGGCTTGCAGCGCATCATGGCGCTGGCGCCTGAGGGCTGGTCACTGGACCCGGCTGGCATGTATGCCACCTGGGATATAAGCGAGGATGAAGCCAAAAGCGTCTACATGCAGTTCGCAGGTGAAAGCGTGCTGAGTGCGCTTGTGTTGCTGGCCGAACAGACCGGCGAGCACTTCACGCTTTCGGCAGCCGCGCGGCGGGTATGGTGGATTGGCGAGGCGCAGGAAAGCAGCGGTATCCGCGCGGTGCAATCCACGGACGCAACCCTGAGCGGTGCCTTCGCGCCCGATGCGACAAGCCAAGCGATCATGCTCATTACCGACTTGTCGAAGGCCTCGGACAGCTACGAGCTTTACACGCGGGCGTATGCGTTCGGCGCGGGCGTGGGTTCGGGGCGTCTGACAATGGAGAAAACGACGCGCAGCACATCGGGCTACACGCTGGGCGCGCTGGGCGCGTACCTCGAAGCGGATGCGGCAATCGCCATTTACGGCAGGATCGACAAGCGCGAGGATTACCCCGACATAGCCCCGGTGGATACCTCGGCGGCGCAAATCGTCAACGCCGCCAACACGCTCTATGACCGGGTGCTTGCCAACCTGCGGCGCAAGTGCCAGCTACAATACGCCTACTCGTTGGAGGTTGTACCGTCAAAATACGAGGTGTGGCCCGGGGCAAACAATCCGCGTGGACTATCACGAGTGGGTAGAGAACTTCCACGCCGTCAACATCTCGGACCTGTTGCTGTGGGTGCTTGAGACGACCCAAACGATTGACGATAGCGGAGCGCAGACCGTAGCCTTTACGGTGGCAACGGTGGATTACTGGTCACTCAACGACTTTCGGGCGGTCGCCCGATTGATGGGCAAAGTCGAAACAGATCGTAGCGTTGACGTGCCAGCCACCGGTTACACCTCCATCGCGGCTGGAAACCCGGTTACGCTTGACGTGCAGAATGGACAAGTCCTGTCAGTCGGGCGCGTGGTGCCAATCGCTGACGGCTTGTATCCAAGCAACGATGACACCCACACGCTCCGATGGCTGCGCATCAAGTCGGGCATAATCACCGAAGTCGGTATAGAAGAGATCGGCCCATGAAAAAGCTAATTCTGCTCGGCGTCATTGTCCTGGCGCTGGCTATGTCGCATCGTGCCAGCCCCCACCCGGCCCTGGCCCAAAGCCAACGCCAACGCCTGAGCAAGTCGGGCGCCTGAGCCTTGACGACCTGCGCGAGATCATAGCCGAACAGCGTGACACCCGGTCGGTGATGTTCGACGGCTCGGCGGCGGGCGTCGTCAACGGCGGGCCTTGGAACACGATCCACGCTTACCCGCGCATCATAGCCTCGGACGGCGGCGACGTGGTAGCAGACTCGAACGACGCGCACCTCGCGGAGCTGGCGCGCTATCACGCGATCCTGTGGGGGCAAGACTGGCCGACCTACTACCAGTACAGCACAACGCCAAGTGAGACGCAGCCATTCAGTTACACCCGGTCGCTCAACAGTGACGTGCGGTTTATCGCGGCTTTGCGTACTTACCAGTACCCCTCCTCGAATTGCACCATTTCGGCAACCTTCCCGAACCGCTGCGCACTGTTCACGGCAGCCGATACCGCCAACGGCGCGACGGCAGCGGGGGACGGCTGGTACGCGCGGGATAGCGGCGGCGGCAAACTCAAACCCGCATCAAATCCGTATGACGAGTGGTACATCAATTGGGGCGTCAATCTGGACCCCGACAGCGCGGATAGTTACGGGCGCTGGGCGGCGCACTATGTCACCAGTACGCTTATGGCGGCGACGTGTGACGGGGAGCTGTGTTGGGATGGCGTCTATCTCGAACAAGCTGGCATACCGCACGAACTGAGTAACTTCTTGCACATTGACGGCAACGAGAACGGCATACGCGACGGGAGTGCGGCAGAGTGGGATAAATGCCGCGTCAACACGAACCAGATGGACGGCTTCAACTTGTTCTTTGACTTGTTGGCTTCCAGCGGTATCACTGTGGCAGGCGGCGAAACCGCTATATCAGGGCTTACCGACGCACTGGCAGACCCATACCTGGCCGGCCATGCTACGGGTGGGTTCATCGGCTCGTTTCCCTTGACGACCTGGCCGCGCTGCTTAATCAACCCCTACACGTTTTCGAGTGACTCGATTATTCCCAACCCCGCCGGCTGGACAGGCGGCAATCTTTGGGATTATGGGATGCGGGGCGCCGTGAAGTGGGAGGATACCAACGCGCTCACGGTGTTGATGAGCGATAACAGCATCTACTCAAACAGCTATTGGGACCCGTACATAGCCACCGGCGACGATAACCACCTGCGGCGCATCAACGTGATTTCGGCGCTGCTCAACGCCTACGCCGTGCCACGCGAAGATCGGCAAGCTGACCAGTACCCCTGCGACGAGTGCTTGGTGAACGCTTCTACCGGCGCGGCAGGCGTTGACATAGCAAATCTAGGCTGGCTGGGATATCCCTACTTCGACGCGCTCAACACCACGGACGGCTTGACGCTGCGCCAAACAATCAGCAACACGGACGCACTAAATGGGCTGGTGTGGGTGCGCGAGTTCGGCAACGGCCTAGCCGTGTTCAACGCCACGACCTCCGCGCAGAACGTTGCGATTGGCGCGGGCTGGGAGTACGTCAACGGCTCGACGGCTTACGGTGGGGATCACACCCACAACCCCGGCGGGGCAGCGCCTTCTACGATCAGCGTGCCTGCTTGGGACGGCTACGTTCTGGTGCGCGATTCGGCGTCAACCCCCACCCCCGTGAACACCTACACGCCAACGCCAACGGGCAACACTTCGACGCCAACCCCAACCCCCACCGTCACGCCCACACGCACGCCAACGCCAACCGCAACCGGGACCCCCACCGCAACGCCTACCCGCACAACGACCCCCGCCCCCGTCGCTTGCGGTGTGCGCAGCGGCACGGTAGACGGCAACATCGCGGAGTGGGCCAACGCAACGCCGCAATACCTGAGCGCGGCCAATCGTGTCTACCTGGCACCAGGCGCGCCAACGCCAAGCGCAGCCGACATGAGCGCGGCGTATTGGGTCGCCTGTTCGGGTAACGATCTACTCGTCGCTGGCGTCATCACGGATAGCGTACCTATGCAAGGCGTAGGCGACATCTACGTAGGCGACGCGGCACAGATCATGGTTGACGGCCTAAACGACGGGATCACGCGACCAGGGCAAGACGACCATGACTTTTTTGTGGACACGCAAAGCCGGGCGCTGGACTACAACCGCCCGATCGCTGGCGCGACCGTGGTAGCACGCACAACCCCCGGCTCTAACTGGCGCTTCGAGATGAAGGTGCCGTTATCCTCGATTTGGGCGTCCATCGGCAACGGCTCGGCGCTGGGCTACACGTTCGGGATTTGGGATAACGACACAACGCCTACGCCGCTTCCCGGTGGCACGCCTTCAGCCGACACGGTTGACCAAGTGATGATCGGGCCGGACGGTGCGCTATCCCTGCCGACTTACACGCCAACACCGACGCCGACGCCCACAACGCCCCCATGAGGTAGTATGATCCAAACAACCCCGCTTCAAACCTTCGCAGTCCTGGCGGCGCTCGCAGCCTTCAGCATCTTCTACAATGACGTGTTCGTGGAGAACTTGGCGCGCCACCTGCCCGCCAAGTTTCGCGCGACCAGCTTCGAGGTTGCATTTGGCGTGTTCGTGAATTGCGTGGGCATCGGCGTGATCCTGGGCTTACAGGCTATGCTTGTGTGCCTGCTGTGCTTCGCGGCGTCGGGCTTGCGCATGATTTGGGGCGACGTTCGACGTACGGAAGTGCTAGGGTGACGTGTGACTGAAACGCAGCTTGACGCACAGAAACGCAAAGAAGCAAAGGCGCGGTACGACAACATCAATCGTCGCATTGCTGCCGTTGACCGCGACATAGCCACCGAAACGGACGGCGAGCGGTTCGCGGCTTTGCGCGAAAAGCGCGACGGGCTGGCTGCTGACCGGGAAGGGGCGGCGGCTGAACTCACGGCGCTTGACCGGCGCGGCAATGGCGACCTTGAGATTTTGCAACGCAAGGTGTCCGAGCTGGGGCAGGCGCTCGTGAGTGACAACCCCGCCGAAGCACACGCCATAATCAACGAATGCGCGGCGGCGCTGGCGCGGCTGGACACCCGCGTCATGGGACTTGAGGGGCGCGTCACGGCAATCGAGCGGCACATACACCCGCCGTGGATCGTGTCGGTGCTGGGTGCTTGCGGCGTTTGCGGTGCTCCTGGCCTTGTGCGTGGCGCCTGGCAGTTTGACGTGCTTGTGACCTATCCCGTTATCGGCGTCATGCTTGAGGGGGCATTAATCAGCTTGGCAGTGGTTACGTGGTTTTTCGCTAACGCCAAGCTCAAGGAGCGCATCAAGTGAGCGCGCTAACTGGTTACATAATCAGCAAGTGGAGCGAACGAACACGGAGCACGAAGGGCTGCGGTGCTCATGATGCTGTTCGTCATCATCGCGGCGGCGGGTGCTGTGCTGCTGTTCCGTGCGGCGCCGCAAGCAATCGAGTATCCTCAGCGGTACCTTACGCCAACGCCGGGCGCGGTGTGTCCAGGCGAGGCGTTCACTTACCCGGTAGTTATCAGCATTGACGAAACCGACGCAGTGTCGAGGATCACAGAAGGATGGTGCAGGGTGGATGACGGCATTTGCCCGAAGGCGTTTCAAGAAGGTGAGCACTACGTGAATTTTCTTGACGGCTACGAGGTATCTACCACCGCAACGCGCACGGTGCCGGCGGACCTCCCGCCCGGTGACTGGCAGTTTAGGCACTGCAACGAGACACACAGCGACGGGCGCATTGACGTGACGTGCTACGCGGTTAATGTGACGGTGAAGGATTGTGAGGTGAAACCTTGACAGAATATTTCGACATAGACGGCACCCCGCGCACGGCTGCATGGCTGGCGGCAGCTTATGACGGGTGCTACGTGCTCCCCGCTAACACCGCGGGCGCAAGCGAATACTGGCGGCTGGCGGCGGTGTACTGCACCACCGGGCCGGCTGTGCTGAAGGCTGAGGCGCGACGCGGCGTCACCCCTGCCGCTAATCAACCTATCGTGCTATCATGGCCGTCACTCGCGGAGCCGTCCGAGCACTTGCTACCGTTGCCACCCTCCCCGCACAACTGGGCGACGCGCGGCGTGATCCAACGCACTGAGGCAAGCGGCGTCACCGGCTTCGGGCTGGGCAGCACCTACGGGCCGTTTTACTCAAGTTGGGTGCTATCGTCGGCGCCCTCGGACTGTCTCACAAAAACGGGGATGAAAGGCGGCACGCCCCACAACGGACCCCTACACGCGGTATTCGTGCTGACCTCTGTCAACGTGGAACCCGACCCCGCCCCAGGCGACCCGCTGATACTCGTCACCCTGGCACGTATCGAGGCGCGGCTGAACGCGTTGGCTGCGCACCTCGGAGCATAGTTTCACGTGAAACATGACCGGTGGCGAATGCGCAGGCTGATGCGGCGCTGTGCTCGTGACGGTAGGCGCTACCGATAA
>JADKDZ010000026.1 GCA_016718265.1 Uliginosibacterium sp.
AATACCTTCTGGAGTGATACGTTTTTAATCATAACTGAACGATGTAACTAGATTATGAGACAATTGGCTTCTATGAGAACCAAAACAAACTTATGTTGCCATTAAAAGCAAGAATACTATCAAAAGAGCAACAAATATAGAGCCTTTTGACCGATTATTATCCTCTATCAGCCGGAATTGAATGATAAAATTAATCCAAATAGATGGAGATTTATTCCATTGCTCAGGCAACAGTACCAAGACAGCTCAGGGTAGCCAATTGTTGCAAGGAAATTACTTTGTACTGAGAATTAAAATATTGTACAACCGTAGAGCAGTGATGGGAATGATAGGCTGAGGTTGCCCTGAAAGATAGGGAGGAAGCCACCGCGCAATCGAGGGGGCAGAGAAGGAAAGATAGGCAAGATAGGGATGGGCAAAAGCAGCTATCTGCGCACTATGATCGGGATGTCGTATTTTGTTGCCCAAGCGGGTAACGGAGGCTTGTCCGCCTTGCACAGCTGCCTTGACCGCCTTGCACAGCTGCCATGACCGCCTTGCACAGCTGCCATGACTGCCTTGCACAGCTGCCATGACCGCCTTGCACAGCTGCCATTTATACTCAGCCCTATCATGAAGGATAGGGGAAACGGCAGCGCCCCTCCTCCCCCTTGCAATGCAGGGGTCGGGAGGGGCGCTGTATTGCGGCCGGGCATTGGGAGGCGGGCAGGCGAGAGCGGTTGCGGAAGATAGGCAGTGCGGAAGCATAAAAGATGCTAAGCCCAATGCGGGGGCAGCACCCTATCTTTCCGACAACTCGATATTGCCAATATATGCTGCACCGGCCTGTCGATACTACAAATCGATATTGCCGATATATTCGGCAATAGTCTGCATGATGGTGGGCGAATCGACAAGGATGGTGCTTGCTGCCTTGCCGAATTTTACATTCTCCAGCATTGAGGCAAAATGCGCCAATGCCTCGTTCATCTTGAGCTTCTTGAGCGCAAGGAGATAGGAGTTGAGGTTGACCAGCATCTGCTTCTTGTCTGCCTTGTTGTAATGCTCTCCATTAATCCAGAACACAATCTGCTCGTTGAGGAAGACAAACTCTTGAAGCTTAAGTTCTTTGAGCTTGCCCTTATGGGTATCGTAGTCCAGGAGGAGCTGTTCCACGGTAATCTTCATAAATTCGTCCAGCGACTTCTTCAACGCCAAGGTCGCCTGCAGCCCCACGATACCGGCTATGGCTTTGAGGTGGACGTCGCGTATTTCTTTGAGGGGCTTGATGAGGTCGGAGACGCGCTCCCATGCCCGGCGGTCGGGCGACTTGCTCAAGGAAAGGTAGAATCCGTCCTGATAGGCTTTCTTTGTGCCGTCGCTGTCCAAGAAGTGGCGGTGCTTCTGGATAAACTGCAGCACGCGGCTGTCCACACCAGCCCGGTCTGCCCAGAGCAGCCAGTCCTCGGCAGTAGGGGCAAACTCATATATATTGAAGCGGGATACCAAAAGTAGGATCGAGGTCGGTGAGCTGGTATTCCTCGCCCTCATTCACGGCAGAAATAATAATCGCGCCTGCAGGAAGCTTCTTGCCTGCCAGAGTTTTGTTGAGGGTGAGATCCATGACCGACTGGAGTATCTCGGGGCGGGCGCGGTTGAGCTCGTCGAGGAAGAGGACGATGGGCTTGCCCTCCGCCGGCCACCAGTATGGGGGGAGGAACTCGGAATGGCCGCTTTTCTCGTCCTTGTACATGAGCCCGATGAGGTCGCCGGGGTCGCTCATCTGCCCAAGGAAGAAGGAAACAATCTTCAGCTTCTTCTTCGCATAATAATCAGCAATGATGCGGGATTTGCCTATCCCGTGCTTGCCCACCAGCATGATGTTTTGATCGGCTGGCGTCATATCCAGTATTTCAAAGAGTTCCTTTACGTCTATCTTGATTGCCATGAATGAAAGAAATAGAAAAAGTGAGAAAATAGCAGCTCCCCTGCAAGCCTCTTGAGGGTGGAGCTGGGTGCTTTACATGCTGTTTCGGCGGGCTATGCCTCCTTGGAGACTTTCTTCCAGTCCGATTCTTTGATTTTGGTCGATGCCCCCGTCTTTATTTTGACGCCTATATCCCTGAGCTTCCGGATATAAAGATAGGTCTCGGAGATATGCGGCAGCACTTCTTGAAAACTCTTGTAGGGGATGAATATCTGGATGTAATCCCATTTGGCGAGCCTTATATAGAGGACAATCCTCGCGTTTCCGTCCTCTATCATAAATTCGAAGCCATGCTCCTGGGCCGCGGCCTTTATGCTGCCGATTATGGCATTATGCTTGAGCTGCTTGAGCTTTTCCTGTTTGGCCTGCTTGTCTCTTTTTGCCTTCTCTATAGCCCATTCCTTTGCAGCAGTCAGCTCCATCTCATTCTTGAAGATCAGAAGCTGGGAATAATCCTGCACCGGAAACTTTCGGCCGTATGATTTGGAGAGGTACAGAGTATTCCCCTTAAATTCAAGGCTGAATGTCGTATCAGCATATTCTTTGATGCTCAGGTTCACCGTAAAGCTCATCCTTGTTGAGCAGCCTTCAATCTCTGTTTTGGCGTAATGCTGCACCTTCTTGCCACTGAACGGGCTGATGCTGAAGTCGCCGGACTGCTCCATACGCGCGCAGATGTCATTGAGGCAGCGTATTTGAGCCTCGGCGTCTTCGGCGACAATTGGCACAGAATCCTTGAAAGCCTTGTCATAGAAACGGTCAAAGTCCGCATCTCTAAAATACATGCTAGAAGAATACATATATAAGGTATCGCTATAAATTATAGCTCAGAGTAAGATAGGCTGCCATTAAGAGATGCGCAGCCCACTCCTTCCCTACAGCAGACTGCAAAGATAGGCAAGATTCAAGGGTTCTCAAGGGTTGAGGCTATGGGTATTTTTACGAAAAATGCGGGAGTACAGCCATCAATGTTTTATTGTTTCCAGATACAAAACAACACTAATAAAGAACCACCTAGCAAAAGATAGGCATATACAACATGCAAAAAGCCATCGCACACCTTCAGCGAGCCGCATGTCAAGTCCATATCTATGAATCGGCCGCTAGAATTCTCCCATAAACAGCAGCTATCGCAAAGAAGCAAAAACACGGGCAATATGCCATTTTGAGCATTTCACGCGACGATGCGATTTTAGCAATCGGTAATTTGGGCTATTTTTAATCCGATATCGGATAAAACTCTCTGTATGCTCTAGATTCTGGCATTGTTTTTCGTCAAAAAACACGCAGAAAAAGCAGCGTAATCAAGCAAAAATAGTGCGCCTAGAAAATAAAAAAATGCAGCAATGGCAAATTCAATAGAAAAACAAGCACCTGCAAATAATTGACATTCAGACATATAAAGAGAAGCATTGATTTGAATCATCCAATCAAATGAGCAGTGTTTGTTTTTTTTAAAGCAAAAGTACCCAAAAGGAGTGAGCATTTCTACGCTATTTTTTTGAAAAAAATTTAAAGCCTCTGTTTTTTTATCAACTTTTCTTGTTATATTTGCACAACAACAAACAATTCAAACCCAGTAGCCTGCAATTGACCACTGCAAGCTGCAAAAACCTTTTAACCTATCAGCTATGGCAACAATTATCAAACTGAAAAACTCCGATTGCGAAGTTACAATCGATGACAAGTGCTATGAATTCATCACAACCGATGAATATCTGGTAAAAGTAAACTTTGCACAGAACCTCCGCCGCCACTCAAGCGGATACGCTTTCTTCCAGAAAAACTGGCGCCAGCCAGACGGCCGCTACAACTGCGAGACTATCTACCTGCACAAACTGCTGGCAGAGAAGTTCTTGGAGCAACCAAAAAGCGAGCGTCGCTTGTTTGTACGTTTCAACGATGGCACGCCAATGAACTGCCTGCTTGAAAACCTTACATGGACAACACTTTCAAATGTCGTCCGTAACACCAACAAAACGGAAAACCGCCTTGGCTACCGTGGTGTTATCCAAGACCGCAAGCGTTTCCGCGCTATCATCTATGTGGACCGCAAGCCGTTGAACCTTGGCATTTTTGACACTGCCGAAGAAGCTGCTGAGGCTTACAACCAAAAATCTCGCGAGCTTTTTGGCGAAACACGCAGCATCAACGTCATCAAAGGAAAAGAATAAGCCTTAGGCTTTTCATCCATATACGCCAGCAGACTACGGTTTGCTGGCGTTTTTTTTTGAGCATAATCAAAAAGGCAACATTGCGTGCCGAAGGGTGCAGTCCGCACCATCGGGGAACAATGCCCGCTGCCGTACAGTGAGAAGAAACGTTAATATGAATGCTTTCTATTGTCAAGTACAAATGCTTCTCTGATTTTCGGAGGTTAATCCTCACGGTCTTGAAGACCTTTGGAGTTGCAAATTTCCCGGTGATATTCAATCTGCCGATTTACAGCGGTCTTGTAGAGACAGGGCATGCCCTGTCTCTACTTCCAAACACCGCGTGTTTCATAGAATAATTTACAGTCCCAACAAGCCTATCTTTTGCTCTGGATTAAGGCCGTGTAGGCCTTTCCCAACAACAACCCCCAGATAAATCTCTGGCAGTATCCCACAATTTTTCGAAAACTGCCGACCGGCATTGCTCATGGGGCGTTGCCCCATGCTGCAGGCAAAGTATAGGCCTGTAGCCTATCTTGGGAGCGCATTGAAGATAGACTACTAAAACTGGATACCTCTCCATGTTAAATATTATATAAGATTGACAATTAACATTTTGTCTTCTTAATGCCCATGCGGGCAGGATGGATACCCCCCTATCTTTGCTCCTTCGATGCGCCTCCCCAAATCAGGCTACAGGCCTGAAAAATCTGTAGCATGGGGCAACGCCCCATGAACACGCGCGCGAATGAGCGCATGGATTGGTTATCAGCGACATAATCGCCTCCAGAAAATTGTGGGATACTGTCAGAGATAAATCTGGGGGGCAAGGCGGGGGCGGTCTTGGCGGCGCGTTCTGCATTGGTTTGAAATACCAAGCATCCTTCGCCGCGTTTTCCCATTTTTGGGAAAGAGAGGCATCCCCAAAACAAGCCCTACCTCCCCGATTAAAGGAGGAGAAGGGGCTTTTCCAGGTCAGCAGATGCCGATTGTCTGCCATCCCAGAGTCTTACGACAGTAAGCCCCAGCAACTATGTTGCTGGGGCTGTATGCCGTGCCTATCTTAGGCAGGCAAAAAAGGGTGGCGGCGGCCTACTCTCCCGGAATGAACCAGTACCATCGGCGCTGGCAGGCTTAACTTCTCTGTTCGGTATGGGAAGAGGTGGGGCCCTGCCGCTCTGCCGCCTTATCTTTGCAGTTTTAAATTTTAAATGCTAAATTTTAAATGAGGGCAGGAATCCCTGCATCCATTTAAAATTCAACATTTAGCATTCAACATTGCGAATATCGTATGGCATGCCTATATCTTGGATACGGGAAACTCTCCCGGGCTATTAGTACCGCTCGGCTGCAGCAGTCGCCTGCCTTCCACCTGCGGCCTATCGACGCAGTAGTCTCCTGCGGCCCTCAAGGGAATTCCCATCTCGGGGCGCGCTTCGCGCTTAGATGCTTTCAGCGCTTATCGCCTGCGTTCGCGGCTACCCAGCGGTGCCCCTGGCGGGACAGCTGGCGCACCGGAGGAACGCCCGTCCCGGTCCTCTCGTACTAGGGACAGCCCCCCTCAAAATTCCTGCGCCCGCAGCAGATAGGGACCGAACTGTCTCACGACGTTCTGAACCCAGCTCGCGTGCCACTTTAATCGGCGAACAGCCGAACCCTTGGGACCTTCTCCAGCCCCAGGATGTGACGAGCCGACATCGAGGTGCCAAACCGCCGCGTCGATATGAGCTCTTGGCGGCGATCAGCCTGTTATCCCCGGAGTACCTTTTATCCTTTGAGCGACAGCCGCACCGTAGCGGGCTGCCGGATCACTATGCCCTACTTTCGTACCTGCTCGGCCCGTCGGCCTTGCAGTCAAGCACCCTTCTGACATTGCTCTCGGAGCGCGGTTGCCAGGCGCGCCGAGGGTACCTTTGGGAGCCTCCGTTGCTCTTTTGGAGGCGACCACCCCAGTCAAACTGCCCGCCAAGCGGTGTCCGCCCTTTTCGGGCGTTAGGTCCCGGACAGGTGCAGGGCCGTATTTCAAGGTAGGCTCCAGGGGGGCTGGCGCCCCCCATTCATCGCCTCCGGCCTATCCTACACAGCGCCTGCCCAGGAACAGCGCTAAGCTGCAGTAAAGGTTCACGGGGTCTTTCCGTCCCGCTGCGGGTAAGCGGCATCTTCACCGCTGCTACAATTTCACCGGGGCCATGGCTGAGACAGCGCCCAAGTCGTTACACCATTCGTGCAGGTCGGAACTTACCCGACAAGGAATTTCGCTACCTTAGGACCGTTATAGTTACGGCCGCCGTTTACCGGGGCTTCGATTCAATGCTTCCTTGCGTGACATCTCCTCTTAACCTTCCGGCACCGGGCAGGTGTCAGGCCTTATACTTCATCTTTCGAGTTTGCAAAGCCATGTGTTTTTGGTAAACAGTCGCTTGGGCCATTTCTCTGCGGCCGCATTGCTGCGGCTCCCCTTATCCCGAAGTTACGGGGCTAATTTGCCGAGTTCCTTAGCCATGGGTATCCCGAGCGCCTTAGAATATTCATCCCGGCTGCCTGTGTCGGTTTGCGGTACGGGCCAATCCCCGGCTTTTCCTGGCGCTGCCTGCTCGTGCTCGCCCTCCCCCGGAGGGGAGCGCTCAGGCGGGCTATTCCGTCAGCCCGCGCACGCCTCGGCAGCGCGTCGCCATTGTTGGGGTTGGGCTCAGGGATATTAACCTGATTTCCATCGGAATCGCTTATCCGCTTATCCTTAGGTCCCGGCTTACCCTGATCCGTTTAGCGTTGATCAGGAAACCTCAGCCTTTCGGCGGGCAGGTTTCTCTCCTGCCTTGTCGTTACTTATGCCTACATTTTCTTTCCCGCACGCTCCAGCACCGGTCGCCCGGTGCCTTCAGCGCGTGCGCGATGCTCCCCTACCGATAATTAATTATCCTGCGCCTTCGGCAGCGCGCTTATGCCCGGTCATTATCCATGCGCGGCCGCTCGACTAGTGAGCTGTTACGCACTCTTTAAATGGATGGCTGCTTCCAAGCCAACATCCTAGCTGTCTCTGCAGCCGCACCCCGTTGGGGGACAACTGAGCGCGCGTTTGGGGGCCTTAGGCGGCAGTCTGGGTTCTTTCCCTCTCGCCCCGTGGCCTTAGCACCCCGGGGCTCACTCCGGAAAAGCAACCTGCGGCATTCGGAGTTCGTCTGGATTCGGCAGGCCGCGAAGCCCCCTCGTCCAATCGGTAGCTCTACCTCCGCAGGGCTCATAATCCGGGCTGCACCTAAATGCATTTCGGGGAGTACGAGCTATCTCTCAGTTTGATTGGCCTTTCACCCCTACCCACAGCTCATCCGAAAGCTTTTCAACGCTTACCGGTTCGGCCCTCCATCCCGCTTCACCGGGACTTCGGCCTGGCCATGGGTAGATCACAAAGTTTCGCGTCTGCCCCAGCCGACTCGCGCCCTGTTAAGGCTCGCTTTCGCTCCGGGTCCGCCCCTGAAGGGCTTACCCTTGCCGGCTGGGAGCAACTCGTAGGCTCATTATGCAAAAGGCACGGCGTCACAAATGAATGCTCCGCCCGCTTGCAGGCACACGGTTTCAGGATCTATTTCACTCCCCTGTTCGGGGTACTTTTCACCTTTCCCTCACGGTACTGGTACGCTATCGGTCTTCCAGGAGTATTTAGCCTTGCGCGACGGTCCGCGCGGATTCAGGCAGGGTTTCACGTGCCCCGCCCTACTCAGGGTACCGCTCAGGCGCATATCCGCCAAGCAAGGGGCTGTCACCCGCTATGGCCGCGCTTTCCAGCGCTGTTCCTGCATCGATATACGCCCTAAATGCGGCCCTACAACCCCGGCGCGGCCGTAACCGCCCCGGTTTGGGCTCTTCCCGTTTCGCTCGCCGCTACTCGGGGAATCGATGTCTCTTTCTTTTCCTCAGCTTACTTAGATGTTTCAGTTCGGCTGGTTGGCTCCTATAATAGGTATCCCCTGCGGGATGGGTTGCCCCATTCGGAAACCTGCGGGTTTTGCGGCCGTATGCGCCTTCCCGCAGCTTATCGCAGCTTGCCGCGTCCTTCTTCGCCTCTGGAAGCCTAGGCATCCCCCGTGTGCCCTAAATTCGTTTCTTCGTATCCAATCATTTCGGCACTATTTCTAGTGCCCGGCATGCCAAACATCTCTCTGCGCCCCCCGTTGGGAAGCGTGTTATCCTGCGCAGAGTTGAACTGCGGACCTCTACATTATCAGTGTAGCGCTCTAACCAACTGAGCTACAGGATAGTGCAAGCGGACAGCATGGAGAAGGCTCCAGAAAGGAGGTGTTCCAGCCGCACCTTCCGGTACGGCTACCTTGTTACGACTTAGCCCCAGTCGCCTGTATCGCCCTTGGGCACGCCTTGCGGCTATGCGGTTCAGGCGCTCCAAGCTCCCATGGCTTGACGGGCGGTGTGTACAAGGCCCGGGAACGTATTCACCGCGCCGTGGCTGATGCGCGATTACTAGCGATTCCGGCTTCATGGAGTCGGGTTGCAGACTCCAATCCGAACTGGGAGGCGGTTTTGCGGTCTGCTCCGCATCGCTGCGTGGCTTCGCTCTGTCCGCCCCATTGTAACACGTGTGTAGCCCCGGACGTAAGGGCCGTGCTGACTTGACGTCATCCCCGCCTTCCTCGCGCCTTGCGGCGGCAGTCCCGCCAGAGTCCCCGGCATGACCCGTTGGCAACTGGCGGCAGGGGTTGCGCTCGTTATGGCACTTAAGCCGACACCTCGCGGCACGAGCTGACGACAGCCATGCAGCACCTCGCCGCAGGCCATTGCTGGCTTACCCGTTTCCGGATAATCCCTGCGGCGTTCGAGCCCGGGTAAGGTTCCTCGCGTATCATCGAATTAAACCACATGTTCCACCGCTTGTGCGGGCCCCCGTCAATTCCTTTGAGTTTCACCCTTGCGGGCGTACTCCCCAGGCGGATAGCTTAATGGTTTCCCTCAGCCCCGCAGGATCGCTCCCGCACGGCCAGCTATCATCGTTTACGGCGCGGACTACCAGGGTATCTAATCCTGTTCGATACCCGCGCTTTCGTGCATGAGCGTCGGTAGATGGCCCGCCCCCTGCCTTCGCGGTCGGCGTTCTGCGTCATATCTGTGCATTTCACCGCTACTTGACGCATTCCAAAAGCGCTGCCTCTACCCTAGCCCGATAGTATCGGCGGCAGGCCGTGCGTTGGGCGCACGGGTTTCACCGCCGACTTATCGGGCCGCCTGCGCACCCTTTAAGCCCAATAAATCCGGATAACGCTCGCACCCTCCGTATTACCGCGGCTGCTGGCACGGAGTTAGCCGGTGCTTGTTATGTGCCTACCGTCAGGCGGGGACACGTCCCCGCGGTTCGCCGGCACCCAAAGCAGTTTACGACCCAGAGGGCCTTCTTCCTGCACGCGGCATGGCTGGTTCAGGCGTGAGCCCATTGACCAATATTCCTCACTGCTGCCTCCCGTAGGAGTCTGGGCCGTGTCTCAGTCCCAGTGTGGGGGATGCCCCTCTCAGGGCCCCTAAGCATCATAGCCACGGTGGGCCGTTACCCCGCCGTCTAGCTAATGCTGCGCATGCCCATCCTATCCCGGATTGCTCCTCTAAATGCAAACCCATGCGGGAACGCATTATTACGGGGTATTAATCCGCCTTTCGGCGGGCTATCCCCCTGGATAGGGCAGGTTGCATACGTGTTCCGCACCCGTCCGCCGGTTCCCTGCATTGCTGCATTCTCCCTCGACTTGCATGTGTTAGGCCTGCCGCTAGCGTTCATCCTGAGCCAGGATCAAACTCTCCGTAGTAAAAAATTATTAAGTATGTCTTTTGCTTCTTCTCCCGCATTTTCACAAATGCGTGCTGTCCCTTGCCTCAATCATCCCTCGCTTTCAGTGCTTTTGCGCCGTGGCGCTAATCCCTGATTGCGGATGCAAAGGTAGGGCTTTTTCCGTTACGTCCTAATGATCCGCGCATTATTTTTCATTTATTTTTATTTTATTTCTTTTGATGAAGATAGGCGGCTGGAAGATAGGCGGTTGGGGTTTGGGATTTTTTCGGGGGAGGCGGGTTTTGGGCAGGGGGCGGGGATTTTTGGCGGAAAAAATGCGCGGGGGCTTAAAAAAAGATCGGATTTTCTGCGCGGGAGGGGGGAAACTGCGGAAGGGGCAGCTCCCCTACCCTATCTTTTTGCGTGTTTTCATTAAATTTCCGG
>JADKDZ010000027.1 GCA_016718265.1 Uliginosibacterium sp.
GCGTCCTCCCTGGCTTTTCACCGGGTCATCAATAATGGCTAGATCGGCTCGACGGCCAGTGATAGAGCCACCAACGCCAGCCGCGTAATACTCGCCTCCCCTTTGTCGGTGTCCCATCTACCCGCAGCCGCGCTGTCCTCTGCGACACAAACGCCGAACACATTGCCGTATTCTCTGGCCGCTACGATATTACGCACCCGCCGCCCGAATCTCTCGGCAAGCTCTTGCGTGTGGCTCGCTGCAATCACAGACTTAGCGGGGTTTCTACCCAAAAACCACGCGGGGAAAATCACCGACGTGTATGTGCTCTTTGCCGACCCAGGCGGCATGCACACCATGAGCCGCTCAATCTCGCCTCTCTCAACGCGCTCTAAAGCGTCAATCAGCAACGTGTGATGCTTGGCCGGATGAAACCCTAGATCAATGTAGTCAATGAACCGCTTTACCGTCTCCGCGCCCTCTTCCTGCCCAGCAACTCCAGCAGCAGCGAGTGCGGCAAGGATTTCTGCGGTTGAGAGGTCGCGGGGTGCTCGGTTGTCGTTGACATTCACGGTTGCTTCAGACTTGCCCCAGGCGCGGTCGAGCAGTTTTTCCGCCGCAGTCACACGCGCACCGGGTGGCGCTTCCACGTTGTTCATCACGTCAGCAAGCGTTTTGATGGCGTCCTCTGTGTAGGCTTTGGCCAGTCTCTTGACCTCTACGGGGATCTTTGGCGGACCGCTCGGGTTGCCTGACTTGCCTTTAACGAACGCCATTGTTTCGGCCTTGTTACCAATACTGGTGCCCCGGCACTAGCACCGCAGGAGCTACGCATGGCAGGGTTGAGGCGGTGACGCCGGGACTTAAACGAAATTGTGCCGGTTACGCATCCGGCGGTATTGCACCCGAGTTCGGCCCAAGCTATGACGCTCTGAGGCACGTAGTTCGCATGTGTGGGCTAGAGAGTGCGTGTCCGGCAAGCGCGTCGCCCTGGTGGCCGGTCATGCAGTCTTCCGCTTACCGGGGTTATTCGCCGGTCTCGGACTGGTCAACCTCCGCATGTCAAGGCTGGCTCAGAACGACGAAACCCGCCTAGATTGCTCAGGGCGGGTTTCTGGTGAACTTACAAAGGCGCCGCATCCTCCGAATGGATGCCAACGACCTATGCGTATGCGCTCACGTTGCTGCGTTTATACACATGTCTTTTCGTACAGTCAAGCGGTTTTTGACCATCGTCCTGCCATCCGTCACCAGATCGAACAGGCCTTGCTTTGACACGCCCAGCGCCATGCACATGCGTGTTGGGTTGCTCTTGGCGATGTAGCACCACTGGACAGCCAGACGGTTGCGCTCGGGGATGTGCGCCATAGTCTTTTGAATTTCGGTGGCGTCTAGGGTGTTGAGATAGGTAGGGGCTGGCTGCGCCTCCCAATAGTTATCGCGGTACTGGCGGAACATGGGGTGGACGTTGCGCGAGCCTGAACCACGGCACCACTTGGCCCAGTTCTCTAGGCGGTCGTGGATTTCTGTCTGGTTGCTGGGTACGTGAGAGAAATCAACGAAGTTCATGCAGTCTCCTTTTCCAACTCTCTGGCCTCAAATTGCCAAAAACTCAACGCGCACGCCGTATTGGCCGCGCTTGCATTTCTCTTGGGCGTAGGCCCATGTGATGGGGCCGCGTGGCCCGTCATCGACTCCGCAAACCTTGGCGATTTCGTCGCGGATGGCTTTGCAGGCCCCTTGCAGGTTGTCGTCGTCGCACAGCGCGGGGGATAGGCGCACCATGCGGACAATGCAGGAACAGGGAACGGCTTCACAACGATGGCGGTTGTGTGGCGCTCGCTTTCACACGGGCGGCGCGCTTGCGCCAGTGCTCGCGTGCGTTTAGTCCGGTGACGGTCTTGATGGGGAGATGGTAGATCATCCGATTGCCCTCAGTGCGTCGTCTAGCAGGTCTTGCTGGGTCAGCCCATAGTGTCGCTCGAAAGCCTTTGTCCCCATTCCATGCACACCGGTTTTCCCCTGGTGGTGCTCGCGGCATAGTGGGATCATGGTTTTGTAGTCGCCCTTGCCCCAGCCTCCGGTGCGTAGGTGGTGCAGCTCTACCGGGCCGGGTTCGTGCGGGCCATGCAAGCGTCGGCACAACATGCAACCGATGCCCGCCAACTTCGCTTTGTGCTGCGCTTCTGCTTTGGTCATTGAGGGATTTGCCCGTGGTAGTACGCCATCGGCTGCGGGACCAGATCACGCGCATCGACCGTGTGCCGTGCTCCAAGCCACAGCGGGCCGATTTCCGCGACTTCGATGCGTTCGCCGTTTTCCATCGCCATGACGCTGATTTCTCCCAGGGTGTACCTGTGCCCCTGACGTGCTGGCTTGTGCTCGCTGGCGAGGTCTAGGCAAGCTGGCTGGCGTCCACCTCTGGTTGATTCATCGGTGCCCGTGGTGCGTGGCTGACGTTTGGCAGCAACCCGGCTATCTTGGCGCACTTGGGGCCGTAGGCGTACTCACCGACAGTGGCAAATGCAGCAGACATGGGGCGACGGCAGCGGACGCAAACTAGGCTCATTCGTCCACCCGGCACGGCGATGGGTTCTCATCGAAGCGTACAGCCTTGATGGTGGCGTGCCCCTGCATGATGCCTTCATGAGGCGGTGGCGCCCGTCCATCAGCGCCCGCCGTCTTCGTCCAGGATAATCGGGTAACTCAGGTCAGCCGCCTCGACAGCCTTCATGTGCGCGATGAGTTCGCGTAGCGTCAACTTCTCGTAGACGAAATAGGTGCTCATGTGGTCGATCACCACATCCATCACCGGCAGGTTTCGAGCAAGCTCAAACAGGCGTGGTACACAAGGTGGCGACCAAGCCTAAGCCATCTGGGATTCTGGTTTTACCCAGTCAACTATTTTCATCACGCATACTCCGGCGCAGTGAAGCGCACGCCACGTTCAGCACCGAAGGCGCTCATTAGCTCCATCAAATCCGACATCTCTCGGATGCTCATTTTTGAGGTGGATTGGCCCAGCACAACAAAGATGGGGCGACGGCAGCGGACGCAAACTAGGCTCATTCGTCCAACCCTTTCAGCACGTTCGTGGCCTGTTCACATCGAACCTTGTACGTCACCAGTTCGTACAGCGTCTCGCGGTACACGTCCATGTGCTTTGCGATCTCGGCTCGCAGTTCTTCGTTCTCGCGCTCCAGACGTTCGATCTTTCGACGGGCGGCGGCGGGGATTCTTTCGGTGCTCATGCGAACTCCAATACGCGGTCAACGTGGTGGGCCAATGCCTCGCGCTTGAGGCCGTGGCGCGGAAGCACCTTCGCCAAGATGGCGTCAATGGTCTTGCTGTAAAGCTCGGCGAATGTTTCCTCGCTCATGGTTGCCCATGCGAGCGAATCGGCCTCCACCTTGAATGTCCCGTCGATGTTGAACACGGGGTGCCAGTAGCCCGCAAGGATGGTGAGGTCTTTGCGGAACTTGTCGAACACGGGCTGGACGCGCTGCCCCCGGTACTCGATGGGCTCCATGCCATCAGACCAGATGTCATAGGCAATTGAGCGAGCGTCCACCACTTCTTGAAGAACTTGCCGTTTCGCATCTCGACGAAATCGCCGCGCACCACTGAACCAACCTTGAAGCGCTGAGCTTTTGCGCCTGGTCGTCGTCCAGGACGCGCACCGTTTGGGGCCTTGATCATTAGGATCTCGCTCATGCTTCCTCACTCATGTAGCTTGGGCAGAAAAACGTGATGATCCTAGGCGGGTCCATGTGAGACTGCCACGGATGGCCGGATGGGGCAGCAGTGCGGCGCAGGCACGTCTCGCACTCTTCGTACCATCCTTCTTCGTCTGAGCCGATGCCGGCGCATCTGGCAACGTCTCCGGGTAATGTGCGTGTGGTCATGCCTTGATGCTCCCCATGTTGCGCAGCGCCTCGCGCCGCTTGGTTTCGGTTTCCGGTGTCGCCTTGCCAAATCTACCGCATTCGCGCAAATTCGTCGCCGACGGGCTCCACCAATTTGGCTTGACAACGCACCGGTGCAGCGGCTTGCGCGGCGTCATGCGGAAGTTTCCGCAGGCCACGCACTGCACGCGCTTGCAACTGCTGGCCGTGTGGCCCACCTGGCCGCACTTTGTGCATGTGTCGGTCTTGCTCATACCGCCTCCACCACACGCACGCCGGGCGTCTTGCCGCTCAGAATTGCCCTGAGTCTCTGGTGCGTCCGCTCTTCTGCTTGAAATACCAGCGTGAGTGACCGTTGAAAGCACATCACGCCACGTTTCGACCAGGCCGCGCAGGTCTGCCAGCTCGGATGGGTACAGCGCCTTGGTACCGGTTTGCTTCTGCCGATCCAGCAGGCCGACAATCACGGATTGCATGGACTCGATGTAGTCATCGGCGTTGCGCATGACCTTTGGCATCCGTGAGAACGCCTCCAGCATGTTCATGCAGTCAAAGACGGATTGCCAGATTTCCTTGCTGCCCTGCCCTTTGCCGATCTTCTCGACGGCATCGGACAGCAGATCGACGCGCACCTTCTGATCGGCCTTGGACAGCAGGCACGATCCTTGAATGGCGATCTTCCAGCTATCAGCGGACACGCCCTTTGGGCGGTAGCGTTTGCGGGCGCTCATGACGGCCTCCACGAAAATACAGACGCGGCGCTTTGAAGTGGCGCCCACATCTGGCCTAGGCTCATTTTTGAGACAACATCGACAGGCACGCCCAAATCAGCAGAGATGTCAACGCACTTGCGGCCGTCATTTCTCATTTGGCGGATCTGTTCGGCGAGGCCCATGCTGTATTTGGAGATAGCGCGGTTGCCTCTTGTGCGTGCCGCCGTCTGATCCGGGCGCGAGCACTTACCCATAGATGCGGCCAGCTTCATTTGCTCTGATCGCGTCATGGGCACGATATGAGCCGGGTTCACACACGACAGATTCCCGCAGCACCGAACCAGATACATACCGTGCGGCTTCTTCTTGCCTGCAAACTGGAATGCGGTCTGGTGCGCTTTGCAATCCTTCCCATTCATCCGATGGCGCGGCTGACCATCACCAGCCATTGCGCCCTGCCATTCCCAGCAGTCGCCCACCTCGATGCAGCGCGCCTTGATGTCGTCAGCGTCGGGATTCCACTGGCCGGATCCTCGAAGCCCATGCGCCCGATGAGGCCAGCTATCAAAGCTGACGGGCCTATCGCCGTGATTCCCCACAAACTGGTGGGTTTCGCTAGTCGAACCAAAGCTGAATCAATGGCTCGTCTTCGCCGTTGCGCTGTTTGGCGCAGATCAGGAGCGCATCAGGTTCGCTGGCGTCGTGTGACTCGCCGCGCTTGATGGCGCCCTCCTTGCCCTTGTTGCGCCAGTGGATCAACATGTTGTCCACCTGATCGGTAATCGCGCCTGACCCCTTTGCATCGAACTTGCCTGGCGTCTGCTCTTCGTTCGCTAGCTTCTTGATGTGGTGAATCAGGTGGATGTGCATTTCGTGGTCTTTAGCGATGGCGCACAGCTCATCAACCACGTACTTTTGGCCGTTGTAGTCGTCCTCGTTCTTGACGCACTTCATTAGCGAGTCAATGAACATGTGCTGAATGCCCAGTTCCTTGGCGCAGTAGCGAGTGACGGCCACAATGGTTTCAGGGCTCACGGTTCCCTGCTGGTCGTACAGCCAAAGACGCGTATCGGTCCAGCCCGCAAACTGGCGCACGATGTCCTTGTATCCGTCGATGATGTCCGGGTGATCGCTGATCCTGGCTGGACTCCGTTGTCATGCCATTAAGAGCCATGCGCTCTAGCGTTTTCCGTGGCTTCATCTGAAAGATGCGATGCACACGCGAAGCCCTTGCCCCATCAATGACAGGCCGCATTGCCCAGCTGCACAAGGCTTTTGCCGTGACCATTCACCCCAGCCCAGCAAAGTCACCTCTCCCTGCCTGAACTGAAAGCTGTTCTCTGTCTTGC
>JADKDZ010000028.1 GCA_016718265.1 Uliginosibacterium sp.
CCCGCCTTGATTCGTCTAGGTGGATCGCGCAAGCGCCCCAAATGAACGCAGAGCGCCGCCGCCATCTCGGTTTACGGTGTAACCATCGAATGTGGATGCGTTAACCGCTGTGCCAGCGTTTGCCGTGAAAGATGCGCCTGTGATTGCTGCGGCGGGTTGAGCTACTGGCGTGGCGCCAAACAACCCAAGCGCGCCGTCATCCACCTCAACAATCACAGCAAGCGAGTCCTTTAGAGAGACATTCGAGTCAACCGCTACGGTCAGCGCGCCACCAGCACCGGCGTCTGTGAACTTGACGCCAGCACCAGCCGTTAGAACCCGCTCATTCGTCAGATCAGCCGATGCGCTCAATGTGACGTATGTGGGCGCCTTGAGTGCGTTCGCTGTCGTGTTTGCTGTGTTGGCGGTGCTGTTTGCGGTGTTGGCTGTAGCCCGCGCAGCCGTTGCATTTGTCACCGCAGTATTTCGGTTTGTGCTGTGCTGCCGCCGCTACTGCGGTGTCCGGACGATCACGTCAGAAGGGTTCCACGGCACATCGTCCGTGACGACCAGTTCGTATGTCCGCCGATCCGCCGATCCCATAGCGTGAAGGCTCACCCAGTGGTCGAAGTTGCCGATGTCGCCAAGGCTGATGTATTCCCAGTCGCCCCATGAATTTCCGCTGTCGTCTGACCAACGCACCATGAGGTTTCCACCGGCCCCCGTGTCGCAGATAACGCGCAGCTCGGGGAAGCGGATTCTCTTGCCGTCAGCTCTGCGAATCTCAGGCATAACGCGAACACGTCGCAGCACGTCGCCATCGTTGCTTGAGGCTGTTGCATCGAGCTCGTACAGCTTCCCGTCAGCGCCACCTAGCAGCGTCTTGTTGAATGCCGACAGGTGCACATTCCACCGCACTTGCTGCCATGCGCCATTGACCCATTCACCAGCCTCAAACCACAGGCCAGACATCACATCGAAGACAATCGTTGTTTCGAGTGTTGGCACGTTCAGCGCATAGAAGGCGTTGCCCTCGAAGTAGAACGCCGTCCCAACTGCCTCAGTCAGATCCAGTCCGCTGATCAACTCTTCCACCCAGCGGGTAGAGATGCGCTGATGAACTGAGCCAGCGATCTTGAACACGCCACGCTGCCCACGTTCTTCGTCAGTGCCAACGAAGAAAACAGTGTTGTCCAGCCTGCGAGGCGTCATGGGCGAATCGCAACCAACCTCGATAGAGCGGCCAGACGGCACGACCACTTCATCCCCACCGATCAAGCGCCAAACCTCAATCGAACTCTTGCCGATCAGCAGCAGCTCGCCACCGGAAACAATCGGGCAGATGAGGTTGTCAGGGCTTTCCTCGGCTGTGGCGTAGTCCAGCGCGTCAATCGTTGCTGCGTCACCGACATTGGTCCAGCCAACGCGGCCAGTTCCTGCGTCAACAAAAAACAGGAACTCGTTCAGCACGTCGATTCGTGAGCCGCCGCCATAACCAGCCGCCGTTGTGAGCACATTGGTAGTCCTGTTCAAGACGTACAGACTCGCCCCGTCCGTCACGCAAATCTGCGAAGCGTTGGCAGCAAAGTCAACCAGCCCAGTAGACGAACCAAGCGAACCACGGCTAGTTGTCATGCCATCCGACGCCAGATCAACCAGCGAAGAACCAGAGACAACCAAGCGCCGCCCATTGCTGTTAATGGCCCCGCGAATCTGCGCGCCAAGGTCAGC
This sequence comes from Uliginosibacterium sp., assembly GCA_016718265.1. Taxonomy (GTDB): domain Bacteria; phylum Pseudomonadota; class Gammaproteobacteria; order Burkholderiales; family Rhodocyclaceae; genus Uliginosibacterium. The sequence continues at coordinate 1,711 of JADKDZ010000028.1, forward strand.
AAACTCCACCAATCCGGGCCAGTCCTTGAACGACTTGCTCACAGGCTCGCCAGCGCCCTCTACAGGCACAGGGATGAGGTTTACCGCCCGCTGCTTTGCGCCTGAACGATTGCGCATTGCATACGAAGACCCGACAAATGCGCTCATGGTTTTTTACAAGCCTTCTCGGGCAAAGCAATCATGTCCACCACCTCGCCGCGTGCCCGCATTTCAGGCAATCGAGAGATAGCGCTTCGTTTGTTTGTCGCCATTGCGTAGGCGTCCCGCAGCGTGAGCGGCCCCGCCTGCAGCGGGGCCAGGATGCGTGATCGGTAGCTCATTTTGCGGGGCATATCGCGGCCCAGTCGGTCAGCGCAGACGTGCACATGCTCATCACAGGGCGTACGAAGACCCCGCCGCCCGACTCTTGACCCATATCAGGCAGCGCCCGACATCAAGATCGAGCGCTGTGCCGCCGTTCGCGTTGATCAGCACCTTTGCCGACAGTTCATTGACGGCACCTGCCGGCATGATCAAGTCAGGCGTCTCAAAAACGACCGTGCTCGTTGGCAGGTTGTTGTGCCCCGCAGTAGCTTGGTTCCACGCTGAGCCAACAGTAACGCAACTCCAGCCGTCGCAAATTTGATGGTGTAATTTCCCTTTTGCGATGCGGCATTTGGGAACCTAAACTCGATGCGCATACGCACCATATCGCCCGCATACGGTAGCGCCTGGGCAACCCAGGTAACGCCACCATCGACCACCGTCCTGCCCGCCTTGGTCGGCCACGTCGGCTGAGTTGCTCCCGTGCTACCTGTGGTCAGTGCCATGTAGACGAAGCCGTTAGCGACCGTCGGAACGACGGCGTCTACGTTGGCTGTCTTCGCCGCGGTGGCTGACCAAGTGGTATTGCTTCCAGCCCCATATTTCAAGAACTTGACGAGCCCAACGCTGCCACTCCACTGGCCGCGTTGATGCGCGACCACGATCCGTTAGGCCCATCTGTACGCGCCACAACAGACCACGTCCCATTGGCTGCACCTTGATACTCGTTCGACGCTTGCCAACCCGAGGTAACGGACCCGCCATTGATGCCGCCGGTGCCGTTGCCAAAATACGCGGACGATGTGCCCCCTCCCAGGCCTGCGCCCTTCGCTGCGGGTGTCACCAGAAGGTTGCGGTAATCCTCGTACTGACCAAACCCATGTGCACGGCCGAGCCCTTGTGCGTACAGTTTGGCGTACGCCGTCGGCAGAATTAGATTCACCCCATAGTCATTGGGGTGCAGGTTGTCGGTTGTTGCGTTTGTTGCAGGATGGCCGTTAGCGGGGTCCGTATATGCGCTGTAGGCGTCGATTACCGTGACGTTCGGATATGTTTTTTCCGCTTGGGTAGTAACCCACTCATACACGTTTTGTAACTCGGAGCGCTTGGCGTAGGTGTCGAAGTACCCGGCCAATGTGGCCGACACGTTCGTGGCGTGATACACGCGGCACCCCATGGCCGCAGCCTTGGCGTACGCGGCTTTCAGGTTTGTGATGATGGTGTCGGAACTGACGCCGGTTGCGATGTCGTTCGTGTACCCACAAAACAAAAATAACGCCCTCGGTGAGTACGCAGCCGCAGCGTCAACCTGTGAGGCCCACAGCGTTGTCGTGTACCCCGATGTGGCTAGATCCGCAACGATGTCGAACGGGCTCCCAAGCCATCCGTTGAGCGTCGTAAACAGACCTGCTGCATTGTGCGTACCTGCGACGACGCAATCGTCCACTCTTGCGCACCAAAACCGTCTCCCGATGATTACAGCAGGTATCGCACCCCTGCGGCCCAGGCCCCATTAGCCACCCAGTTGGTGCCATCAGCCGTGACACATGACGCCACGCACTATCTCACTATTCCCGCACTTGCTTGGTGGTGGGCATGCGCTCACAGTGAAGACCCGCTTTCAGAGTACGTGTAACGATCATATGTCGGATCCGCACCGACAGCATCCAAAAACAGTAGACCCAGCCGGGATGCTGATAGCCGTCTCACTGTAGATGATGCGGGCAGTGGGTCGAGTTGCTGCGCTGTTTGGTGTCGAGCAATCAAACTTGACCGTGCCGCCGCTGCCTGGCGTGATCACGATGTCGTCAAGGTGATCGAAGTAAATTTGCTGGTGGTTGCCTGCTGCGATGGTGGTCATGATGATCAGAAGTAGTCAGGTGTTACGGTCGCAACATCGACGCGCTGGGCGTTGAGTGCTCGAATAGTTGTCAGGCCGATGACCTGCTTTTGCAGAAGGCGCGATGCCTTGGGTTCTGGTGTTTCGTAGTCATCGACCAAATCACCAGCAACGATGTCAACCAGTGCGCGCAGGCAAGACACAGGCACGTCAGGCGTGGCGCTGACTTCGCTGTCTGCCGCAATTGCCTGATAGGTCAGCTTTGCCGTGTAGTTGCTCTGTGGAACAGGCCAGAAACGCGCAGCTGTTCCAGAGATGAAAACCTTTTCAGGCTCGCCAGTGCTGGCCTTGTCTGGTATCGCTTGGTAAGCGCGGTGGTCGATGATCTCTAGCGGGATCTCATCCGTTCCGACGACAACAGCCATCGACACGGGAAACAGGTAGTCAGTTGCGCTGATCGTTGCTGACACAACCCCACCCGTCAGGCTTACGCTCGTCGTCGCGCCAGATACTTGCCACCACAGCACGCCAAGTGCGTGAAGCTCCTTCAAGCGCAAATCAAGCGCAGTATTGACTGATGCGTAGTCCCGCGCTTGTGCCGTGCCTCCAGCATTCAGCACGCCGAGCTTGCGCAGCACATCACCGGCAAACTGTTCGCGGTTCCGTGTGAATGCGTATGTAGGCATTACTCTGTCCTGCGTGTGTATTTGCGCTTGGTGCGCTCTTGTGGCTGCTCGATAGCGTCAAGCACCTCAACACCATCGAACGACTCAGTGAAGTCGCAGTTCACGCGCAGCTTTCGGATTGCGCGCTCGTCTGTGACATCTGTAGCCTGCCCACGGACGAACGAAAGCCCTAGGACTTTCGTCGTCGCATGGTCGCCGATGTAGACGAACTGAGCCATCAAGGCACCACGTAGAACACAACCAGGCTGATAGAGCCAGCCGTGAAGGTCGCTGTGTCGTCCACAACCGTGATGGCCAGGGTGGTTTCTTTGGTGAACGCTGGCAGTACGCCAGTCACCAGCAGACCAGCCAATGGCAGGTTGACGCCGGTCACGTTGGAGATGTTGCTGTGGCGAATGCGTCACAAGTGATCACGCTGAAGTTGCGGGAGGCCGTCGTCGTCGGCGGCATCGTAGTCAGTTCCGGCTGTTAGCCAGCCAGCCAACGTCGATGTCGAACGTCTCGGTTGCATTGGTGTCCAGGTCGGCGGCGTAGACGTGGCCGCCCACGATCACCGCGCCAGCGGGCACCTTGCACATCTCGATGATGTCGGCGGGAGCGGGGTCGGCTGTCAGGGCGTAGGTGCCGTAAGCAGCGCACACAATGCCCGCGCCTGTTGGTTGAAAAACGGGGAACGTGTCCGCCGCACGGTCTGTGGTGAGAGTAGCCATGATGTGTCCTTTGAATGGTTTGGTGAAGACGGGGCCGAAGCCCCATCACTCATCATGAGTCGGCGACGCCTGCGGTCCACACGGTCACAACGCCAGTGGCCGCTTCAGGTCGTCGGTATCGCCAGCACCTGAGCCGAACAACAGCTTCTTCAACGCCGCGCATCTCTTGATGCCGACACCGTTGCG
>JADKDZ010000029.1 GCA_016718265.1 Uliginosibacterium sp.
ACAGCACCTGCGCGAGGCTGACCATGGCGACACCCAGCAAGGCCATTCCTACCGTCAGAGCATTCATGAGTCCGATCACCATCACCATTTGAAGCGACGGATCATGACACGCTTTCGCGCGGCCCTCCCCATCGCAATGACCAGAGTTTAAGGGCTCGGGGGCGCACCGGATAGAACGCCGAGGCGCACGCAGGTGTACCGCCAGAAGACTTAAACGGGCGGGCAGCTTGCGTCCCAGGAGAGATGAACATAAGATGCCACCATATGCGCGCGCAGTGCAGGCCGCCTTGACGCTGGTAACGCATCCCATTGATCCGTAATTTGATTCTCTCGGTCGCACCGGGCCACGTGCCGCCTCGGCCTCCTCTGTTGCTGGTGACGTTCAGAGACGTAAATAGAATGAAGAAACATCTGGCGAAGTCCTTGTTGTCCGTATTGGGCCTTTTGGCCATCCAGTCTGTGATGGCGCAGACGAGCACGCCAACGATTATCCCAACCTCGACGGGAACAATCACACCCACCGCGACGCCGACCAACACCCCGACCGCCACGCCCACTTCAACGCCCACCAATACGCCGACGACCACGCCCACCGGCACCCCGACGGATACCCCCACGGTGACGCCGACCTCCATACCGACGGATACGGGCACGCCGACGCTCACGTCCACACCGACCGGCACCAGTACGCCAAGCCTCACACCGACTCCCTATGCAACGCCTTCGCCGGTTGGCGTGCCCGTCGGCACACCCGGCAGCATCGCGGCGCTGGCGGTAATGACGGCCATTGTGGCGTGGCTCGCGGGTCGCTCGACACGCAAGTCGTGATCTCGGATCCCTGCCGGTCAGTCCCGCTGACACCGGCAACAACGTTTCGTTAAAAAAGGCCCGGCTCCGGGCCTTTATGTTGAGAATAAGGCGAGTCCATGATGTTCGGCGATGCACAAAGAAGCCCCGCGGCGCAAGCTGAAGACGCCCGCGCACCGGCGCTCTCCGTGATCATGCCTGCCTACAACGGGCAGCGAGCATCGCAGGCGCACTGGATGAGGTGGTACGCCACGTATTCGCGGTCGTCCCCGTAGCGGAGTTGATTCTGATCGACGATGGCAGCCGGGACGCTACCTACGAACTGGCGTGCGACCACGCACGACAGGAGCCCCGCATCCGCGTCATCCGCCAGCCCAACGCGGGCCATGGTCCGGCCCTCTTGCATGGGCTGCGTGAAGCACGGGGAAGTTACTGTCTGTTGCTCGACAGCGACCGCCAGATCGGGCTGCAGCACTTTGCCGAGAGCTGGGCTCTGGCGCAGCAGTGCGATGCCGTGCTCGGCGTGCGCCGTGACCGCCAGGACCCCCGCCACCGGCTGGTCCTCAGCGCCGCAGTGCGTCGGCTCGCCGCCGTGCTGGGCATTCACGCCGCAGACGCCAACGCTCCCTACAAGCTCGTGCGCCGAGACCTCGCCCAAGCGGCTGCCGCACTCATGCCGCCCCAGGCGCTGATTCCGTCGATCCTGCTGACGGTGTATCTCCGGCGACGAGCGTGCCGCGTGATCGAGCAGCCGGTTCCGCATTTCGCACGGCGCGCCGGTGTCACCACCCTTAACCTGAAGCGCCTGAGCGTCTTCTGTCGCAAGGCGCTGATCGAGCTGTTCCGCTTCGACCGGGCGCTCTCCCGCGCACATTGATGACTGGCGGGACCCCGCTCGTGAGTGACTTCTCCCTGCTTCATGCGCTTGTCTGGTGGGCCAGCCTGTCGCTGTTAACGCTCATGGGCTGGGCGCTGACGCGCCGCCATTTTTTGTGAACGGCATGACGCCGGCTGGGGATGGCCCGCACCCTGTCCGTGATGCTGGCGGGCTATGCGCTCTGGCGCTAAAAGGGTGGGATGGCTCTAGCCCCGCCGGCGTGCGCCTGGGTCTGGCGGCCCCTGTGCGCTGCTGACGTTCGTTGGATGCGCTCCCGTCACCGGCCCTGGATCGACATCGAGCCTGCGGCAGATCGTGCGCGCCGAGGCACGGTTCCTCGTGCCCTTTGCCCTGTACCTGGGCATGCGTGGCTTCAACCACGACATCATCGGGCTCGAAAAATTCATGGACTTTGCGTACATGAATGCCGCGCTGCAGGCGCCGACGGTGCCGGTGCCCGACCCCTGGTTTGCCGGACACGCCATCAACTACTACTACTTTGGCCACTATCTGGCCGCGTTTCTCTGCAAGCTCTCGGGTGTCCCGGCCGCGTATGGCTACAACCTGATGCTCGCGACGATTTTCGCCAGCCTGTTCCAGCTCGCCTATGCCTTCGTTGCCGAGATGACCCGCCGACTCTCCACGCGCATCAGCAGCTCGGCCGCCTTGCTGGCCGGCATCTGGCTGTGCGTGGGGGGCAACCTGCACGGTTTCTTGTATGGCTTTGTCAAACCCTGGCTGGTCAGCTTTGGCTGGGTCGCGCCGCCGCGTCAGGCTTTCCTGATCTCGGACCCGACCCGCTTCGTCGGCTACGATCCTCAAACCGCGGACCGGCTGATCCACGAGTTTCCGGCTTACGCCCTGTATGTCGGCGATTTGCATGGGCACCTCAGCAATCTTCCCGGCGTGCTGCTGCTGCTGAGCCTCGTGCTCTGCTGGCTGCGTGCGCAGAGCCGCCTGACTCACGCCTTCGCGTCGCTCCTGCCCTTGGCGCTCTCTGCCTGGCTGGTCGGCATCTTTGCCATGACCAATAGCTGGGATGCATTGATGTACGGCAGCTTGCTGGGGGGGCTTCTCATCCTGGCATTCGTGCAGGCGCTCCCAACAGGCCTTGTGGCCAGCCGCCGCGCCGTCTTCCAGGGCCTCTTTGCCGCCGGGGTCACGGCCCTGACGGCGACCCCGTTTCTCCTCAACTTTCACCCGTTCTCGGCGGGATTTTTCGCCACCCATACGCATACACCGGTCTGGCAGTGGCTGATTCTGTACGGCCTGCAAACGCTGCTGGCCTGCCTGGCGTGCGGGCTGGCCCACAAACACCGGCTTGAATTCCTCCATCACCCCGAGAAAACCCTGCTGTTCGCCCTTACCGCCTTCGGTCTGGCGTGTGCGCTGGTGCCCGAATTCATTTACCTGAAAGATATTTACGCACCGGAGTATTACCGCAGCAACACCGCGTTCAAGTTCGGCTTTCAGGCCTTTACCGTCCTCACGCTGGCCGCCTGCATCGGCTTGGCGCTGTTCCTGTCTACCCAACGCGCGCGCTCGGCCCGTGCGCGTGTCCTGCTGATCCTGCTGGCCGAGCTGATTGCGGTGCCGCCGCTGTATTACGCCTGGTTTGTGGCCCAAGGCGGTTTTGGGGTCTGGCAAGAACGCAGCTGGACGCTGGACGGACAGCGCTATCTCACTCAGTCACACCCGGAAGACAAAGCCATCATCGACTGGCTGGGCCAGAACGCCCATGCCGGGCAGGTGCTCGCCGAAGCCGTGGGCGACAGCTACACGTTCGGCGCACGCATCGCGAGCAACACCGGGCTGGCCAACATCATCGGCTGGCCGGTTCATGAACAGCTCTGGCGCGGCAGCGCCCCCGAAGTATGGACGCGCCGGGATGATGTCGCCCGACTCTACCAGGCCACACGCAGCGAGGATGCCAAAGCCGTACTCGCCCGGTATCGGGTGCACTGGCTTGTTCTGGGGCGATTCGAGAAAGAACGCCATCCGACGCTCAACACCGCCTTGCTGCAATCTCTGGGTCGCGTTGCATTCCAGGTCGGCGAGAGCTGCGTCATCGAAATTGGCGGTTGAGCCTCTTATGCGCCATCACGGGCGTCCCCTCACGCGGGTTTACGCGCCTTCAGGCAAAGATTGACGCCCGGGCTTCCCGCCGCGGCCTGCGGCGGGTTGAAGCGGTCAATCAGGTCAAACACGCCGTGCAAGGCCCGCATCAGCAGCGAAGGCGAGCGGCGCGGGCCGGCTGCTGAGCGGTAACGGTCGAGCGTGTCGGCAAAGCCTTTGGGCAGCAACCCGGAATCAAACAAGGGTTTGCCAATGCCATACAGCAGGTTATGGGCAAACGGGAGACAGTACCTGACTTGCGTATGGACTTCCTCCACCTCGAAGCCGGCTCGAAGAACCACGGCCTGCAAGGCATCTGCGCTGTAGAGCCGCAGGTGCTGCGCCCAGATGCCGGCCAGACAGCCTTGCCGGATTGGCGCGATCCCCAGAATATCCAGGCTCCGGTTGATCGGATCCCAGGCCCAGGGATAACGCGTATGCGGCACAGTGATGGCCACCACCGACCCAGGGCGCACGACTCGATACACCTCGCGCAGCACGGCCTCATCATCCGCCACATGCTCCAGGATCTCGCTCAGAATCGCGCCGCTGAACGCCGCACTGGGCAGCGGTAGCTGCGTAACATCTGCGCGAATCACCTGCACGTTTGCCCGTTGCGCATGTGCCTGGGCGGCCTGACTCACGGTCCAGCCATCCAGCTCCACGCCCGTCATCCGGGCTTGCCCGAGCTCGGCGTAGTACTGCAGGTAATAGCCGCGACCGCAACCGACATCCACCACATGCGAATCCGCCGCGGCGGAAGGTGGCAACCACTGCATGACCTGCGCCACCCGGCGCCGGTAGGCGGGGTCCAGCTCCGCCTCGATCAGCCGTGCCAGCCCGGGAACGACGTCATCATACGGCTGGCGCATCCGCTCCTCCAAACACCGCTTCGTACGCGCGAACAGTATCGTCAAAGCTGAAGATGCGCGCGATATCGTCACGGTCAACGTGGTAGTCATCGGGTGCGGTCAGCACCGCGTGAAGCGCTGCTGCCAAGGCGTCCACATTGCCGCACTCGAACAAGCGCCCCATCCGGGTTACCGTTACCGGCACCCGTGCACCGTCGATGTCGCTGGCCACCACTGGCGTCCCGCAGAGCATGGCTTCCACTTGCACGAGAGCAAAGCATTCGCTTTCACTGGGGAGTGCGAGCACGTCGCAGGCGGCATAGTAGTTGGCCAACTGCTGGGCATCGTCCAGCAAACCCAGAAAGACAGCTCCGTCACCCAGTCGCTCAACCAGTGGTGCGCAAGCGTGCCAGGTCTTCTCGTATGCCAGATTGTGCTGCCCGGCAAAAACGAGCTTCAAATCCGGATACTGGCTGCGGAGCTGCAGCGCCGCATGCAACAGCACGTCTGGTCGCTTCTCCTGAACAAACCTGCCTGCAAAACCGATAATCGGCCCCCCGCTCGGGTTCAACTGGCGCCGCAGGCTGGCCACGGCTTCGGCATCCGGTTGCGGAATCAGGATCGGCGGATAAATGACCTTCAATTTCTCGGCGTAAGGCCGCAGGTAGGGGCTGAATCGCGCATAGTCCTCGCTATATCCCACAATCCGGTGTGCCGCACGGGCGGCGATCCGGTAATTGGCCCGCGTGAAGGACTCAATGAAGCGGTTGAAACCGCCGGCGGGCAAGTGAAGATCCCCGTGGTGCGTCATGATCAGCCGCTTCTTCTTCAGCTTGGCAATACCCGCCCACAACGCGGTTTCGAGCAAGGGAGAGCTGATCCAGATGGCATCTGCGTCTTGCGCCAGGCGCCAGGCTTGCCAAGGATAGACCGGCATCACCGCCCCGCGGCTGATGCGGATCGGCGCGGGCAAGCGGACGACCTCGACGCCGGCAATGTGCTCTCGCAGCGGCAAGTGCGGCAGATGGTGTGCCGTCAAGACCGTAACCGCGTGACCCCGCGCGGCCAGTGCCTCCGCCACGCGCTGCACGTGCAGCGTATAACCGGTGCGGTGGGGAAGGTAGTACTGCAAGGCAATCAGCAAGCGCATCAACAATCCTGACAGGGTGCACCGAACATGGCACTCAGACCGCGACTATAAAGGAGCCGCGTACTTCGTCATACCGATTGCTGCACATCACGACGCACCCACCCGCGACCCCCGTGCCTCAGGGCTCGCCCAGCTCCCGCAGCAGGCGCATGCCCAGCAACGTGTAGCGCGTTTCCGGCGTATTCCAGTTCCGGAACGCCGCCCGTGCGTAGAAGGGCCAGGTGTGCCAGGAGCCCCCGCGGCGCACACGCACCGTGCCGCTGGCGGGGCCTTGTGGATCCTCAAGCGGCGAATTCGCGTAGTAGTCGTCGGCATGCCAGTCCGCCACCCACTCCCAGGCATTGCCGTGCATATCGTAGAGGCCGAAGGCATTGGGGGCGAAGCTGGCCACCGGCGCGGTGAAGGGGTAGCCATCATGACTCTTCAGCGCAAACGCCTGCCACTTCCGCCAGTTGACAGCCGCATCTGCGTCAAACACGTTGGCAAGCCTGGCGAGGGATTCCGGCGCATCGCCACTCGCAAAGCGGCTGCGGCTACCCGCGCGGCAGGCGTACTCCACTCGGCCTCCGTCGGCAGGCGATAGCGAACACCCTCGGTCTTGCTCAGCCACGCTGCCGGGGCCAGCGCATCGGCATAGGTGATGTTGACCACCGGGTGCTCGTCGGTTTGCGGAAACCCGGGGTTGCGCCAGGAGTACTTCGGATGGCGGCCTTCAAAGGCATCACCCCGCTCGGTGGTCGCCGGGTCGTAATCGGGGTTGTAGCCGTACGCACCGGTGCCATCCCGATCGGATTCCGCCACATAGCCCGATGCCTCGATGAAGCGGCGGAACTGTCCAACGGTGACCTCCGTCTTGCCAAGGTAGAAGGGGTGCGTAATGCGCACGCGGTGCACCGGGGCTTCGTCATCCAGCTTGAGGAAGCGCGAACGCTCGTATTGCGGAAAGTCTGCCGCCAGCGCGTCGGGTGATTCATCACTCCCCATCATGAACTCGCCCGCCGGCACCCAGACAAACGGCATACCCAGGCGATTAACCAGGGCAGCGGGATCGGCCGCCTGCACTCCTGATGCCCCGAACAGAACCCCACACAGCAGTATGAATACTCGCAACACTGGCTTCCCTTTCATCTGACTCGCATGAACACGGCACTCACACGCTTCCGCCGGGCAAGGCTAACAGAATCACCGCCCTCCCCGCGTCGCATTGCCCACTGAGTCGTCACAGTCCCCGTCGAATCGTGGCCCAGTCCAGCCCGAAGCGGGCGAAATACTTGCGCAAGCGATCGGCATCGTTGGCGGTTTTCTTCTCCTGCCGGGAGACGGCGAACAACAAACGCCCGGCTTCCGACAGGCTGCTGGCTTGCGCGCAGACTGTGAGTACGGCGTTGAGCTGGAGGCGGTCGAAGCGGTCCAGCGTGTCGGCCTGCGCCCCCAGTGCGCGCGCCGCTGCATCGGTCTCCGACCCGTGTCCCCAGCTTTGCTTGAGCCGGGCGATCTCCTCATCGACCAGCGCCTCGGTGATGCGTCCGGCATCGGCGAGTGTCGCCATCCGGGTGAGCGACGCGCCGAGCTCGCGGAAGTTGCCGCGCCAGTGCGCATCCGGTGAGTTGGCAAAAGCCAGGTAGCGGCGCTTGGCTTCGACGTTGAAGCGCACCTGCTGGCCGTGTTCCTGGGCAAAACGCTCCAGCTCGAATGCCAGGTTCGGCTCGATGTCTTCACGGCGCTGGGCCAGGCCGGGCAGATCGAAACTCCACAGGTTGATCCGCGCAAACAGGTCTTCGCGGAAGCGCCCTTCCTGCACCCACTGGCGCAGATCACGGTGCGTACCGGCAATCAGCTGGAAATCGCTGGCGGCTTCCTTATCGCTGCCAAATGGAAAGAAGCGCTTCTCCTCGATGGCCTTGAGCAACATCGCCTGTTCGTCCAGCCCCAGTTCGCCGATCTCGTCCAGGAACAGCAGGCCTCCATCGGCGCCGCGCAGCAGACCGGGGCGTTCGCTCTGCGCCCCCGTGAACGCGCCCTTCACATGGCCAAAGAGCGCCGACATCGCAGAATCGCCGCGCAGCGTGGCGCAATTGACCTCGACGAAGCGCCCGCCGAGTTGCTGGCGTTGCCGCTTGAGCTCATACACGCGCCGAGCGAGAAAGGACTTGCCGGCACCGGTCGGGCCGACGAAGAGCATCGGCGCGCGCGAGCGCCCGGCCACCTTTTCGATCTGCTCGATCATCCCGTTGAACGCCGAGTTCCGCGTGGCGATGCCGGACTTCAGGAAGCTCACCGTATCGTCATGCTCGCGCTGGAAGCGCTGGGCGATCCGGTCATAGCGCGAGAGATCGAGGTCGATGATCGCGTAGCTGCCCACCGTGTTGGCGATCTCCTTCTTGCGCGGTGGCGAGGTCTGGATCAGGCGCGCCGGCAGGTAGCGCGCCTCCGCCAGCAAGAACCAGCAGATCTGCGCCACGTGCGTACCCGTGGTGATGTGGATCAGGTAGTCCTCGTTCTCGATGTCGAAGGGATAGGCACGCGCGAAATCGTGCAGCAGCGTATAGACCTCCTCGAAATCCCAGGGGTCGCGCAGGCTGATCTCCACGCTTCGCACCTCGGTTTCGGGAGAAACCGCTGCGATATCACTGCGGATGCGCTCGGCCAGGCTCGCACTGCGCGCGTCATGCAGCAGCTCCAGGCGATGCACGAGCAGATCTTCCTGCTGGCACAGGCCCACCGTGGGCCGCCATTTCTCCCAGCGCTGGCTGCCCTTGCCGGCAAAGTCCAGCTGGGTACCGAGGAAGCCGATCGCGACGGTTTTCTTCATGGCTTATCTCATTAGCTAATGTACTAGCGATTAGTCTAGCAAATCACGAGAAAGCTCCGAAGTAAATGATCGCGCAATGGAAAGTTATTCATTTATAAACAATTACTTGAAAGCAACTGCGCCGTCAGAAGCCGAGCTGGCACGCTCTTCGCAATAAGGAAGGCATCCAGACGATTGCTGAGACAAAGGAGAAACGAAATGGCCAACACCCAATTGTTCAACACCCTGTTCGCCAAGCTGGTCCCGGCCAACACGGTGAATACCCACGGCGCGCCGGCCTATGCGCTGAGCCCGCGTCACAAGCTGGCGCAGCTGGCCATGACGGGTTGCCTGAGCCAGACCTACTACGCCGATGCGGAAACGCAGCTGGCCGATGTGCTGACACTGACCGCCGAAATGGACGACGCCTACATTGCCCGTACCGCAATCTACTGCCGCGAAAAAGGCCAGATGAAGGATATGGCGGCACTGCTGGTCGTGGTGCTGGCAACGCGCCGTTCGCCCCTGCTCGCGGCCGCCTTTGCGCGTGTGATCGACAGCGGCAAGATGCTGCGCAACTTCGTGCAGATCCTGCGCAGCGGGGCCACGGGTCGCAAGTCGCTGGGGTCGCGTCCGAAGAAGCTGGTACAGACCTGGCTGAACTCGGCCACTGAATCGCAGTTGCTGAGCGCGTCGGTCGGCAATGCGCCGTCGCTGGCAGACGTGGTGAAGATGGTGCACCCGAAGCCCACGGAAGCATGGCGTGAAGCCTTCTTCGCCTGGCTGATCGGCAAGTCGTTCAAGGCTGAAACCTTGCCGCCCGCCACGCAGGCTCTGCTGGCTTTCCGTCAGCAGGGCGGCGGGTTGCCGGAAGTGCCCTTCCTGTTGCTGAGCAATGAATCGCTCAACACCGCCCAGTGGGCACAACTGGCAGGCCGCATGAGCTGGCAGGCTTTGCGCATGAACCTGAACACGCTGGCACGAAATGGCGTGTTCGAGATGCCGGAAGTGGTGGCGCGTGTGGCGCAGCGTCTGGCAGATGCGAAAGAGATTGCCAAGGCACGGGTGTATCCGTACCAGTTGCTGTCGGCCTACCGCATGACCGGCGATGGCGTGCCGCTGCAGATCCGCGAGGCCTTGCAGGATGCGCTGGAAGTATCGCTGGCCAATGTGCCGCAGCTGGAAGGCCACGTGGTGGTGTGCCCGGATGTGTCGGGCTCCATGCGCAGCGCTGTGACCGGCTACCGCAAGGGCGCCACCAGCGCAGTGCGTTGCATCGACGTGGCGGCGCTGATGGCGGCGGCAGTGCTGCGCAAGCATGCCGATGCGCGAGTGCTGCCCTTTGAGCAGGACGTGGTGAAGCTGCAGCTCAACCCGCGAGACAGCGTGATGAGTAACGCCGAGAAGCTGGCGGCAGTCGGTGGGGGTGGCACCAATTGCAGCGCACCGCTGGCGCAACTGGTGCGCGAGAAGGCGAAGGTGGATGTGGTGATCATCGTGTCCGACAACGAGTCGTGGATTGATGCGACGCGTCGCGGCGCAACGGAAACCATGCGCCAGTGGCATCTGTTGAAGCAATTCAACCCGCATGCCCGCCTGGTGTGCATCGACCTGCAGCCGTACGGTACGACGCAGGCACAGGAGCAGGCCGACATCCTGAATGTCGGTGGTTTCGGCGATGCCGTGTTTGATGTAGTGAGCCAGTTCGTGTCCGGCCAGTTTGGCGCCACGCACTGGGTGGAAGCGATCGAAGCGGTCGCTTTGTAATAACGCTGAGCCGGAGCCGCCCTTCATCGGGCGGCTCCGGCAAGGCAGAAAGGAAGTACAGAACAGATTTTCGCTCTGGCAGGAATGCCTGGAATGACTACATGGAAAAAGCCCGCAAGGGTGAATCGGGTTCAACTCCCGGCGGCACTCGTGCCGATGTCATCCCATCTCTTGTCCTGCCAGAGTGAAGCGCGAATGCCGTCGGGTGTACATCAGAACAGGCGCTGGGTCGGACCCGGCCTGCCGCTCACCCAGCAAACCCTTGTCGCGCACCCCTCTCATGGCGAATGCCGATGGAACTACACCCTTTCACGGTCGAGGTCGCGGGTTCGAATCCCGCCGGTTTCAGAACACCGAAGCTGTAGCTCAGTGGTAGAGCGCGAAACAGTTTCATCAACCCTTGTCGCCACCCTTTTCAAGGGCGAATGCAGGTGAGATTACACCAGGCAGGTTCGACTCCTGCCAGCCCGCCACGGCGGGCTGTAGCCAAGCGGTCAGGCATGGCATTTCACCGGAAGTTTGTCGCCCGCCAGTTTTACAGGCGAATGCCGACGGAACTACTTGGTCGCGGGTTCGAGCCCCGCCGGTTTCAGCGCATCGAAACCGTAGCTCAGCAGGTAGAGCAGGAATCATGTTTCGTCACGACTTGTCGCCTCCCTGTATCGCGGTGAATGCAGCAGGAACTACATCGGATAGAGCATCTGCCTCCGGGCGGAAGGTCCCGGGTTCAATCCCCGGTCGGCGCAAGCCGGTAGCTCAGTCAAAATGTTTCTGCGCCCCTTGTCACCGCACCCGTATTACGCCCTGCTCGTGGTTAGACAGTGGGGCTCGAACAGAATGGAAAATCATGAAAAGCGGAAAGCAGCGTAAGGCTGAGATCAAGGCGGCACGACTCAAACGCAGTGCCGGGCTTCAGGGCGTGCCTGAGCGTCTAGCCGCGTATCTGTCAGCCAATGTCGTGGCCTGCAACCCGGCACAATTGGCACCCAGCAACAGTTACGGAGCGCCTGATTTCGTGCATCGCGGCTACTACGTCGATACCGCCTTCCGCTGCAAGGAATGTGGGGCCGAAGGGATCTGGACGGCGGCCCGGCAGAAATGGTGGTACGAAGTCGCCAAAGGCAATGTTGAGACCCGCGCGGTACGATGCAAGGCATGCCGCGCACATGAGCGCGCACGAAAAGAGATTGCGCGCCAGATTCATCAGGCGGGGCTGCTCGCGAAGCGGGCGCGTGCCCAGCAGTAAAGGAAGAGTGAAATGAGTTACCAACTGCTCGAAGTACAGAACGGAAAACCCATCAAGATGTGGACGCAGGGCGTACCCGTCGAGGATGACGCCCGCAAGCAATTGATGGATACGGCCAGGATGCCCTTCATCTACAAGCACCTGGCCGTGATGCCGGACGTGCACCTCGGAAAAGGCTCCACCATCGGCAGCGTGATCCCCACGCAAGGCGCAATCATCCCCGCCGCTGTCGGGGTCGATATCGGCTGCGGAATGATGGCTGCCTGCACCACGCTGGTGGCGAGCGATCTGCCGGATAACCTGCACGCCCTGCGCTGCGCGATTCAAGCGGCGGTACCGCACGGCCGCACCAGCACCCGTGCCGGGCGCGATAAAGGCGCCTGGGAAAACCCGCCCGAAACGGTGGACGCGATGTGGGCAGAACTGCTGGCAGGCTTCAAGCGCATTGTCGACAAGCATCCGCGCCTGAAGAACACCAACAACCACAAGCATCTGGGAACCCTGGGAACGGGAAACCACTTCATCGAGGTCTGCCTGGATGAAGCCGATCGCGTCTGGTTCATGCTGCATTCCGGTTCGCGCGGGGTGGGGAATGCCATCGGTACCCACTTCATCGAACTGGCGCAACAGGACATGCAGCAGCACATCGCCAATCTGCCGCACCGTGATCTGGCCTACCTGAAGGAAGGCAGCCAGCATTTTGATGATTACGTCGAAGCCGTGGGTTGGGCGCAGGACTTCGCCCGCCGCAACCGCGTCGTGATGATGCAGAACGTGATCGCGGCAGCGCGCAAGGTGATCGCCAAGCCTTTCGAGGCCAGCGTGGAAGCCGTGAACTGCCACCATAACTACGTGCAGCGCGAAACCCACTTCGGCGCGGAAGTCTTCGTGACGCGAAAGGGCGCGGTGTCCGCACAAAAAGGCGAGCTCGGGATCATTCCCGGATCCATGGGCGCCAAGAGCTTCATCGTGCGCGGCCTCGGCAATGAGGAGAGCTTCTGCTCCTGCAGCCACGGCGCCGGCCGCACCATGAGCCGCACCCAGGCCAAGAAGCGCTTCACCGTCGCCGACCAGGAACGTGCCACCGCCCACGTAGAATGCCGTAAGGATAGCGACGTGATCGATGAGATCCCGATGGCGTATAAAGACATCGACGCCGTGATGCACGCCCAGCGCGAGCTGGTGGAAGTGGTGCATACCTTAAGGCAGGTGGTTTGTGTGAAAGGGTGAGGAATGACTTTTGATATTGATGCGTGGTTCAAAAGAGTCTTCGGGAAAGGCTCGCCTTTCCCGATTGAACCGACTTCACCAAGCCAGGCAATGGCTGCGGAAGATATGAGCGGGCAGCCTGAAGAAAAGCTTGTTGAGCTGTCACGCGACTACAACGGTCGTGTGCGTGAAGCTGCGGTCAGGGACCTGGCTCAGTTCAGAACCGATGCTGCATTTGGGCCATTGTCGAGCGTCTCAATGACTGGGTTTCTCGGGTGCGCAAGGCGGCTCAAGCGAGCCTGGAGCCTTTTCTGAGGCCTGAGTCAGCCGAGCTTCTTCTGCGCAATCTGCATTCGATCATGGCCTTGCGTGTGCGAGGCCGGGCGGATCACTCCTTTGTGCTTCAGCGCGCGGCGGGCATCTTGTGTTCGGCCGAAGTGAGATCCGTTCTGGTGACCATGCTCACTTTGTGTGACGGCAAGGCTGCTCGCTATCTGCTGGAGGTTCTGAGTGCAGATGGTGAAGTGCCAGACGAGGAGTGCATCCGCGCTTTCGCCCGGCATGCTGACTGCGTAGTACGGCTCAAAGTGGTTGTGCTTTGCCGCGCCCAATCTGAACGCTATCGAACGATCCTCGAAGAGCTCAGGCATGACGGCCATCCGCGTGTTCGGCGTGAGGTGCTGTGCTGCTTGTGGCAGCTTGCTGACGAAGCTGAACGGGTTGCTCTGCTCAATTCGGCATTGCTGGACAACGCCGGATCAGTGCGTGAAACGGCGATCTGGTATGCACGCAAGTCCGGTTTTGATCTGGAGGCCTTTGCTGCGCAGGCTCTTGCACAAGCGGCGCCTGAAACTCGAGCCATGGTTTCTCTGCTGGGGCTCATGACGACGCTGAAAATGCGGGAGGCGTCGGGTTATGCGCGCGCAGCTCTGAACTCGGGAACAGCTGCTGTGCGTGCGCGGCGCTTGCTTATCTTGTTTCGACGGAGCGTGACGCTGCGGATGAGTTTGTTGCGAACGCTTTGGCCGACAGCTCCAACAAAGGTTGCCCGACAAGCACGGCTGATCATTTCGCGTGGCCAGATTGCTTTGACTCACGATCAGTATTTGAGAGCCGTAAAGAAGCTTCTGTCGTCTGGTTGCATGGAGCGTGCATTGATTGTGTGCGCACTGATGGCGATCTGGGGACGATTGGAAGGGCTTTTCATTTGTCTCGGTGAGAGCCGAAGCGACGAAGATCGGCAACTGGTGCGGCAAGCGCTACTCAACTGGGAACGCCAGCAAGGGTGCTCGGCTATCCGGATTGATGCGAACGAGAGAGGCAGATTGACGTTGTTGCTGAATGACCGACGTATTCGCGACATCGTGAGTTCGGAGCGCCTGCTGGCTTTCGCCCTGCAAACCAATGGTTTGTGGGCAGATGGGTAGCAAGTAGCCCGGATGCAGCGCAGCGGAATCCGGGACAGGTGGACGATCAACGAGATATGCCCCGGATTCCGGCCTTCGGCCTGCATCCGGGCTACCTCTATAGCGGCACGCAAGTGCCAGAAGATTATGTGATTGAAATGACTAATATACCTGCTCTGTTAAGCGCCCATCCCATCGACGACGCGATCCGCACGCGCGTGCTGCAAGCGCTCGACCAGATCGAGGCCGAGCATGATGTGACGGTGCTGTTCGCCTGCGAGTCCGGCAGCCGTGGCTGGGGCTTTGCTTCGCCGGACAGTGACTATGACGTGCGCTTCGTCTACGTGAATCGCTTGCCCTGGTATCTGACCGTGGAGCCGCAGCGCGATGTGATCGAACTGCCGATCAGCGACGAGCTGGATGTGTGTGGCTGGGATGTGCGCAAGGCACTGCAGCTGCTGAGGAAGTCCAATCCAACCTTGCTGGAATGGCTGGATTCGCCGGCTGTATCGCGAAGACGCGCAGCAGGCAGCGCGCATGCGTGGCGCTGGCGCCGAAATCTTCTCGTCGCTGCGTGGGCGCTATCACTACCTTGCGATGGCGAAGAAGAACTTTCGTGGTTACCTGCAAGGCGAATCAGTCCGATTGAAGAAGTACTCTACGCACGGAATCCGCTGCTGGCCGTGCGCTGGATCGACGCCGGGCCCGGCATGCCGCCAATGGGTTTTGCCGATCTCGCCACTGGCGTACTGGAAGACGCATGTGCTGATCGACGAGATCAACCGCCCGCTGGCGATCAAGATGCGTCTGGCGAAGCCGAGTGCAGCCCGCGCTGGCCGGCGATTAACGCCTTCATCGAGGCGGAGCTGGAGAGCGCGGAACGCAACCCGGATTACAAGCGGCCGCAGGGCGAGGCTCACGAGTTGGACCGGTTTCTGATGGAGGTGGTGATGGCACAGGGAGCACGGCAATGACAAACGTGCTTTTCCTCTGCAGCCAGAACAAGCTGCGCAGCCCGACGGCTGAGCAGGTGTTTGCCGACTATCCCGGTATCGCCTGCACATCCGCCGGCCTCAACCACGACGCGGAGAATCCGTTGACGCCCGAGCTGCTGGCCTGGGCGGAGCTGATCTTCGTGATGGAGAAGGCGCAGCGCAGCCGGCTGAGGGAGCGATTCGGGGAACACTTGCACGGCCAGCGCGTGGTCTGCCTCAATATTCCGGACAACTACCGCTTCATGCAGCCCGAGCTGGTGGCGCTGCTGGAGAAGAAGGTGACGCCGCATCTGCCGGCCTGAATTGCGGATCGGCGAACGCTGTATCAGCGTAGAAACACCGCCCTGAGAGCCGCGCTGTGCTTGGATCAGCCGCGACAAAGCCTGCAGGGCGTCAACAGCCAGGTCCGCATCAGTGGTGGCAAGCAGATCATCATGCATGGCGAGAAAGAGGATTACGTGGCGAACGAAGCGACCTACCAGCTCTGCCTCCGCGGGATGGTGTGGCAGAAAGTGGCCGGATAGCCCCTGAAACACTGCCCGGAGAGCCGCTCTGGTATTGGCTCTCCGGGCAGCTAAAACGAGAATTTTTGCAATGGAAATGATTGAACTGGATGGTTCGCAGGGCGAGGGCGGTGGGCAGATTCTGCGCACGGCGCTGAGCCTGTCGATGATTACCGGCACGCCGTTTCGCATCGAGCGCATTCGCGCCGGGCGGGCGAAGCCGGGTTTGCTGCGCCAGCATCTGACGGCGGTAAACGCTGCGGCGGCGATCTGTGGCGCGGAAGTGAGCGGGGCCGAGCTGGGCGCGCGGCAGCTCGTCTTTCGCCCGGGCGCGATCCGCGCGGGGGGATTACCGCTTTGCGATCGGCTCGGCCGGCAGCGCGACGCTGGTGCTGCAGACGGTGCTGCCGGCCTTGTGGCACGCAGCCGGCCCGAGCACGGTGGCGGTGAGCGGCGGCACGCACAATTCGGCGGCACCGCCGGCGGATTTTCTGCAGGCCGTGTGGTTGCCGCTGCTGGCGCGGATGGGGGCGGAGATGCGCCTGGATCTGCTGCGCCACGGTTTCTACCCGGCCGGCGGCGGTGAGCTGGTCGCGCAGGTGGCGCCTTGCCCGGCGTTGCGCCCGCTGTGGCTGGAGGATCGCGGCTCGCTGCAGCATGCCTCTGCCAAGGCGGTGTTTGCGGGCTTGCCGGCAGAGATCGCCAAGCGCGAGCTGGCGGTGCTGGAGGCGAGCCTGACGCCTGCGCTCGGGGCGCTGGAGACCGAACTGCTCGGCCTGCCGGCGCACGAGGGGCCGGGCAATGTGGTGATGGTGCGGCTCGCCTATGCGGGGCTGACTGAGCTGTTCACCGCGTTTGGCGAGAAAGGCGTGGCCGCCGAGCTGGTGGCGAGCCAGCTTGCGCAGGGTGTGCTGGCGCACCAAGCGAGCGGGGCGACTGTGGGCGAGTACCTGGCCGACCAGTTGCTGCTGCCGATTGCGCTGGCGGGCGGCGGCGGATTTTCGGTGGCGGCGCTATCCTCGCACCTCCACACCAATATCGCCGTGATCGAACGCTTTCTGCCGCTGCGCTTTGCGGTGCGGGCAGAGGGCGCGATCTGGCGGGTCGAATTGAACGCAGAGGACAGGCGATGAGCGAAGCAGTCGAGACGGATCTGTATGGCGCACTGGGCGGCGAGGCGGCGCTGCGCCAGCTGGTGGCGCGCTTCTACGCGCTGATGGACGAGCTGCCCGAGGCTTACGTGATCCGCAAGCTGCACCAGGACGACCTTGGCAGCGCGCGCGAGAAGCTCTTCGAATACTTCAGTGGCTGGCTCGGCGGCCCGCCGCTCTACGAAAGCAAGTACGGCCATCCGCGGATGCGGGCACGCCACATGCCGTTTGCGATCGGCGTGGCCGAGCGCGATGCCTGGCTGCTGTGCATGGCGCAGGCCTTTGACGAGACCCTGCCGCCCGGCCCGGCGCGGGACGCCTTCTGGGAGCGGGTGGTCGCGCTGGCCGACTGGATGCGCAACCGCGAGGGCTGAAGACGGCAGCCGTGGCGGAGGGTCTGGGCTAAAATGGCGGCTCCCCCGCCAACCGCCCTCCCCGCCCCATCATGAAAACCAAGGGTTTCACGACTTCCATCCTGCATAGCGACCGCTTCGGCGGCGTCGAGCATGGCTCGCTGCACAAGCCGGTGCACAACTCCATCACCTTTGCCCACGCCAGCGCGGCGGACATCGCCGCCGTGTTTCAGGGCAAGCAGCCGGGCTTCAGCTACGGCCGCCAGGTGAATCCGACCACGATCGCGCTGGAGAAGAAACTCAGCCTGATGGAAGACGGGCTCGCCACCTGCTGCTTTGCCACCGGCATGGCGGCGATCAGCTCCACCTTCCTCGCCCTGCTGAAGGCGGGCGACCATCTGGTGTCGAGCGCCTTCCTGTTCGGCAATACCAACAGCGTTTTCAACACGCTGAAGAACTTTGGCATTGAAGTCACGTTTGTCGATGCGACCGAAGTGGCCAACGTCGCGGCCGCGCTGCAGCCCAATACCCGTGCGGTGTTTGTCGAAACGGTGGCCAACCCCTGCACCCAGATCGCCGATCTGACCGGCATCGGCACGCTGTGCGCCGAGCGCGGCCTGCTCTACGTGGTGGATAACACCATGACATCGCCCTGGAGCTTCCGCCCCAAGACGGTCGGCGCCGGGCTGGTGATCAACTCGCTCTCCAAGCACATCGGCGGCCACGGCAACGCCCTGGGTGGCTCGGTCACCGAGACCGGTGTCTTCGACTGGACGCGCTTCCCGAACCTGATCGAGGCCTACAAGACCGGGCCGGCCAGCAACTGGGGCCTCACCCAGATCAAGAAGAAGGGCCTGCGCGACATGGGCGCCACGCTCGCGCCGGAATCCGCCCACCACATCGCCATCGGCGCCGAAACCCTGCCGCTGCGCCAGGCCCGCAGCGCCGAAAATGCCGCGCGGCTCGCCGCCTGGTTCGCCGCCCACCCGGCTATCGCCAAGGTCTTCCACCCCAGCCTCGCGAGCCACCCGCAGCATGGTCGCGCCAAGGCGCTGTTCCGCCATTTCGGCTCGCTGATGGCGATCGAACTCAAGCCCGAGGTCGACGTCTTCAAGTTCCTCGACGCGCTGGAACTGGTGATCCTCGCCAGCAACCTCGGCGACAACCGCACGCTCGCGATTCCTGTCGCCCACACGATCTACGCTGAAATGGGCCCGGTGCGCCGCGCCGAGATGGGCATCGCCGACGGCACCGTGCGCCTCTCGATCGGCATAGAAGACGGCGACGACCTGATCGCGGATTTCGAACAGGCGCTGGCGAAGGCGGGCTGAGGCCGGACGAAAGCGAATCGACCTGCCTGCAGAGCCGCGCGGGTATTGGCTTTGCAGGCAGCAGTGCGGACAGGATCAACACGCCATGCACATGGAACCTGCACCGCATGCCGCGACGATGCCAGCGGTTTGCTTCGGCGGTGGAGGCGTCACTGGAACGGTGCGCAATGCGCTCGCGACGGGGCTGACCCCATTTTTGCTACGTCCGGCTGGCGCGGGCGGGTTGCGTATACCTTGAAACGGGTGGATTCAGTTGGCGCCACCCTGAGACTTTCGGCTTGGCAGCGACTGTACTCGGAATATCCTTGCTAAAATCAGGGCTATTCGCCAAAGGGACACATCATGAAAAATATCTTCGTCAAGGCAAGTGCCGCGCTGGCCTTGCTGCTCGCCGCAGCCCAAGCGCCGGCCGCCGTCACCAATGTTCTCAACAATGGCTCGTTCGAAACCGGGCTGGCCGGCTGGACCACCGCCACCAACCTGGCCTCCGGAGCGGCCGGAAACTGCGGCTACAACAGCCCCGCCGTTGCGCCGGGCACGGAAACGCTGACCAGCATGCCCGGCTTTGCCGCTACCGCCGGCACGCGCACCGCGCTGGGTTATGTCCAATCCACCAGCGGTGCCGCCAACCGCTTCAGCTGCGTGCTGTATCAGGACGTGGCCATTCCCGCCGGGGCGACCACCGCGACTTTCAGCTACGATATTGGCATCAAAAGTGCAGCAGGTAGTAACGTCGATAATGCCGCCCGCGTCGGCGTTTATTCGACCGCAACCGTACCGGGACTTCTCACTGCGCCCCTGGTCCCCGGCGCCTCCCTGATGCGCACTACTTGGAATGATGTCGCCTTGAGCAGCATCACCTTGGGGGCCTCATTCGATGTCTCGGCCTTTGCCGGCAGCACTGTGCGCTTTGCGATCATCAACACCGCCTTCAGAAATGGCCAAGAGGTCATCGGCATCGACAATGTGCAGTTTCTGGTTACGGCACCCGATGCCGCGATCACTGCGGCACCCGTACCGACACTCAACGAGTGGTTGTGCCTGGTGTTGGCAGGCATGCTCGTAGTGCTGGCAGGGCGAACCCTTCCATCGCGACGCAGACCGGATTGAAATCATGGGCCCCGCTTTCACTGCTGTCTGGAGAGCCGCTCTGGTATTGGCTCTGTGGGCAGCAGAGGCCGGGATGCTCTTGCTCTCACTTCTCTTGGCCGCTGCAGCCCTCCTCAGGTGACGCCGCGAACCAAGTTAGAACATCGGATTGCCGAGCATGAGGGTGTAGCCTTCGTCGAACGCTTGAGGGCAGAGTAGCGTCCCCCAGGCGCTCCGCCTCTCTATCGACCTCGAAGTCAGCGAAGACCAGATCGCGGGTGTTGAGTGGGCACGGGCGAACACGCTCAGTCCCGGGGAAGGTACCAGGCCTTCCCGGAGAGCCGCACGGGCACAGTCTTTGCGGGCGGGCTCAGCGATAAACCGATTGGGGTTGTCAGTGTCGATGGTGCGGCGTACCGGAGGCTCAGTCGAGACGCGTGAGCACGTGTCCGGCAATGGCCAGCGAGGCCGTCAGCCCCGGGGATTCGATGCCGAAGAGGTTGATCAGGCCGGGCACGCCGTGGTCGGCCGGGCTCTGGATCAGGAAATCTGCCGCGGCCTCCCCTGGCGCCGTGATCTTGGGGCGAATGCCGGCATAGGCCGGCACCAGTGAGGCGTCGGCAAGATCGGGCCAGTAGCGCCGCACAGCGGCGTAGAAGCAGTCAGCGCGCTCGGGGGCCACATCGTAATTGATCGCGTCGATCCACTCGACATCCGGCCCGAAGCGGGCCTGCCCGGCCAGATCGAAGGTGAGGTGTACGCCAAGGCCCGCCGCTTCGGGCATCGGATAGATCAGACGCGAGAACGGTGCACGCCCGCTGAGGGCATAGTAGTTGCCTTTTGCATAATGGCAGGGCGGGATCTTGTTCGCGGGAAAGCCGGTCAGGCGAGCCGCCAGACTGGGTGCATGCAGGCCGGCGGCATTGATGAGCCATCGGGTGCGGAGCGTCATCGCGTCGTCGCCCCCCGTGTGCAGCACGATGCCATTGGCGTCGATCGCGCCGCCGGTCACGGTGGTACGCAGAACCAGCATGGCGCCCGCGGCTTCCGCATCGCCCAGCAGGGCGAACATCAGGCCGTGGCTGTCGATAATGCCGGTGGAGGGCGACAGCATCGCGCCGACGCACTGCACGGCGGGCTCCAGCGCACGGGCTTCTTCTGCGGTAAGCCGGACCACGTCGGTGACCCCGTTGGCAAGGGCCTGCGCGTGATAGTGCGCGAGCGTGTCGAGCTGCGCGGTGCGGGTGGCAACCATCAGCTTGCCGCAGCGGCGGTGTGCAATGCCGCGCTCGGCGCAGTAGGCATAGAGCTGGTCGCGCCCCTGTACGCACAGCCGGGCCTTGAGCGAGCCCGTGGGGTAGTAGAGTCCGGCGTGAATGACCTCGCTATTGCGCGAGCTGGTCTCCATGCCCACACGATCGTGCTGCTCCAGGATCAGGGTTTCGATACCACGTTGGGCGAGTGCCCGCGCACAGGCCAGCCCGACGACGCCCGCACCGATGACGACGGCTTCCACCTCTTCCATGCGCATTCCCTCAACGATGACCTGCCCGCGAGTATCCCGAGCCTGGGTGGCTGACGCAAGCGGCGGATGCGCAGCCCCTGCGACACGCCACGGTCGCCTCTTGAATTGCCCGAGCGGTGGGCAAGCCATGAGGATGGTGCGCACGGCGCACCCTGCGGAGAATTCACCATGAGTGAGGGCCTATCCGAAGAGCCGCTCAAGCATTGGCTCTCAGGGCAGGCCATCGGGAGAAGCAGCAAGATCGCATTCATGCCGTGAGGGTTGCCTGTCAGCCTTGCTGGCTGCGGCTCTCCAGCCGGTTCCGTTGACGCGCGAATCTGCGTCAAGCCACTGATCGCGTTCGCGCGCCCGTCGCAGGCGGCTTGGAATAGGATACATTGCGTGATGCCATGCGCACATGGGCTTTGACGAATGCACATCGCTTAGACGCAAAACCCCAAACAGGAGAAAGAATGAAACCCACGACCCCAATTCCCCAAACGCTCGGACAGCTTCTGTCGGTATGCCTTGTCTGCTTGGCGCTCGTCGCCTGTGGCGGCGGAGGGGGCGGCGACAGTGGCGCCGCTTCGAGCAGTTCCTCTTCCTCCAGCAGCTCTTCTTCGAGCAGTTCTTCTTCCAGCAGCTCTTCTTCGAGCAGCTCCTCGTCAAGCAGTTCTTCGTCCAGCAGCTCAGGCGGGCTCACGCAGGCCGTCAGCTTCCGGACGCTGGCCGAGTCAGGATCTAGCGGCGTGATGACGGCCGGCACCCACGTGATCAAGGATCAGGCCGCGCTGGACGCACTGCTGGCCGAGTACTTCGGTGGGGCCAAGTCTTCCTTGCCCAAGGGCAGCGTGGACTTCGCCCGCGAGACCGTCCTGGCGGTTTCCACGGGTCAGCTGCCTTTGTGGTAGCTACGTCCAGATCGAAGACATCCAGCAGGCAGAAGCCGGCAAACTGAAGGTACGCTACCGTGCGGTACACGACCGCACTGCGATCTGTGTAACGCAGCCCCACAGCCCCGTACATATCGTGGTGGCCGAGCTGGCCGCAAATGCGGTGCAGGCGTCTGAGTTTGTAGCCTTGGCCGACTCGTCGAACGTGAGCTTCTCCACCCTCGACACCGGCATCAGCTCAGGCGTCACGACTGCGCAGAATCGGCTGATCACGGACCAGGCGAGTTTCGCCACCCTGCTGCAGACCCACCTGGCACGCAGCGGCGGCATCAGCATCGATCCGGCATCAGTCGACTTCAGCACGCAGTCCGTGGTCGGTGTCTTCCTCGGCAACACGCCGGGAACGCCGTCAGTCGCAGCCAACATCGAGTACCTGAGCCTGAGCAGTGAGGGCGTGCTCTATGTCAGAGCAAAGGCCGTGACGACCAGCAATGCCTCGGCGGCGACGCCCGTCACCCAAGCTTTCCACCTGGTCCGTGCCGATGTCGCGCCGGGCGCAATCAAGGAGGTGGTCTTCCATGTCGAGCCGCAAGTGGCGACCGCCGAGCTGCTGACCGGGCAACGCTGAGCGACGCATCGACCAAACTTATCGCAGGTACGCGCGCAGCGCGGCGAGGACTTCGTCAATGTCTTCGCTGCGCTGCGCAGGCGTAGCGTCCGGCGCGCCAAGGTGGTCGCGGATATGGCCTTCGAGCACCTGATTCATCAGCCCCGCCACGGCCCCGCGTACCGCGGCAATCTGCTGCAGCACGGCGGCGCACTCGCCGCCCGCTTCCAGCGTCGCCTCCAGTGAGCGCAACTGGCCCTGGATGCGGCGCACGCGGGTCAGCAAGGGTTTGCGGTCGCGAATGGTGTGGGGCATGGTCGGCCTCGGCGTTCCTGTTTATACTGGGGGGGAGTATATATCGACGCCCCGCCAGATCATGTCATCACCCCTCCTTCCTCACCATTGCAGCCACCTGGGCCAGTTTGACGCGGGCAATCCGCTTGCTGAGCGCAAGACACGCCTGGCCATCGTCCTGACCTTGCTGATGATGGTCGCCGAGATCGTGGGCGGCTGGTATTTCAACTCGATGGCCTTGCTGGCGGACGGCTGGCACATGAGTTCGCACGCGCTGGCCTTGGGCCTCACCATGTTGGCTTACGCCATGGCACGGCGCTATGCCGGCGATGCGCGTTTTTCATTCGGGGCCTGGCGCTTTGAGGTGCTGGGCAGCTATACCAGCGCGCTGTTGCTGCTGGGCGTGGCGGTGTTGATGCTGGTCGAATCGGCACAGCGTCTGCTGGCACCCTCGCCGATCCGCTACGACGAGGCGATTGTCGTCGCCATCATCGGCCTGCTGGTCAATCTGGCCTGCGCCTGGCTGCTGCGCGATGAGCATCACCACGATCACGGACATGAGCATGGCCACGATCATCACCACCATCACGACATGAACCTGCGCGCAGCCTACCTGCATGTGCTGGCGGACGCGGCGACCTCGGTGCTGGCCATCGTGGCGCTGTTTGCCGGCAGGCTGTGGGGCGCGGCGTGGCTGGATCCGGTGATGGGCGTGGTCGGCGGCGTGCTGGTTGGCAGCTGGTCAATCGGCCTGCTGCGCCAGAGCGGCCGCACGCTGCTCGATGCGGAAATGGATGCGCCAGTGGTGGCGGAGATTCGCGAGGTGATTGCGGCCAGCCCGATTGCCGCACAGATACTGGATCTGCACGTATGGCAGGTGGGGAGGGGCCGCTATGCTTGCATCCTGAGCCTGCTCGCTGCTGAGGCTGTCAGCGCGGACTTCTTCAGGCAGCAGCTGCAGATTCATGAAGAGCTGGTGCACATCACGGTGGAAGTGCGCACGGCCTGAGCGGGCTCAGAACCCGGTGGTGATGCCGGTGAAAAACACGGTGTCGGCGTGACTGTTCTGATCGCGAATCGTCTCGCGGTACTTCTGCAGCACCGCCACCTGAAGGCCAAAATGGCTGTTGATTCGCGTGGTGAGGCTGCCCTGCAGCGCGAGACGTGCACCGCCACGGATGGAAGCTGGATAGACCACCAGGCGCTGACTGATGCGGCTGGTGGGTGAAATCTCGTAGCGCCACTCGGCACCGAACAGGGATTCGACGCCCTTGGCGTCTTCGCTGGCGCGGTAGTGCTCGAAACTGTAGGCCAAGCCGCCGTAGAGCGTCAGCGCGTGCGTCTCTGCATTCAGCCAGCGCATGCCAAGGCCGGTGCTCAAGCTCCCCCGGGCGGTCATGTCTTGCAGCGCGTCGCGCTCCAGGCCCAGGCCCACAAAGCCAAACTGACGCTCGCCGAGCTTGCGCTCGCCGCGCAGGTCTCCGGTCATCGTGTCGCTGCTGCGTTCGCCGTTCTCGGCGCTATGCACCGCGATCAGGCTCGCGAAAAGACGGCTGTCACGCATCGTACGCTCTGCGTCCAGCGACAGGCTGCCCTCCGTGGCACTGGTGCTGCCACGCCGCAGGGTAACGCCCAAGCCCAGTGAACCGGCCCACTTGCCGTCGCTTTCCTTGAGGTCGGGCGCTTGCGCGAGCTTGCCAAATACGGGGTCGTGCACAGCCGACGGGATGCGCTCGGCATCCTGTGCTTGCACACCGAGGCTGGCGCACAACGTACACGACAGCATTACACGCAGGGCTGCGGCCACGACGTCCATGGGCGAATCGATACTACCGAGCCGGATCCGGCATCAACTGACCACGGCCTTCTTGGCCCGGGTGGGCTTGGCCGCCGCTTTCTTGGTGGCGGCTGCCTTGGCGGGCTTGGCCTCGCCCGCGGTGTCTTTTGCGGGGTCGTCCGACCCCTTCTTGGCCGCTGTGGCCTTGGGCGCGCGGGGTTCGAATTCGAAGCCGACCTTGCCGGCTTTTGCGTCCCAGGTCAAAAACGCCGAGAACTTGCGCCGTGTGCGTGCAGAAACGAAGTTGCGCAGCAGGTCGGTCTTGCCGGTGCTGAGCAGCTTCTCCATCTGCTCGGGCTCGATCGGCTGTTGCAGGATCACCTTGCCGGAGCGGAAGTCGCAGCTCTTCTCGGGGCCAACAGCCTTCTCACAGACAAACGTGGTGCCATGTTCAAACACGCCGCCACCACATTTCGGGCAGTTGCCGAGCGGCTTCTGATCCGAGAAATCTGGCGCCTCGGCAGCTTCGCCCTCGCGGGGCTGACCGAAATCGAACTCGGGCATCTTGTCGTCGTTGAGGCGGATTTCAGCGTTGAAGGCACGCCCCATCTTGTTGCGGAAGCCGATCAGTGGCCCGACTCGCCCAGCGGTGAGCAGGGTCTCAATTTCGTGCGGCTCAAACTGGCGTCCGGCCACAATTTTCCATAGGGAATAGTCGCAGTCGGAGCACTGGAATTTCTTGTAGTTCTCGCGGATCAGACCGCCACACTTGGGGCAGGCAGCTTGCAGGATGCCAAAATCACCTGGAATGGTGTCCGAATCGTAGGTCTTGGCGCGCTCGACGATGTCGCGCGTCATCGCTTCGATATGGCGCATGAATTCGGCGCGCGTCAGCAGGCCTTTTTCCATCTGGGCGAGCTTGTACTCCCACTCGCCGGTGAGCTCGGCCGACGACAGCTCGGTCACACCCAAACCCGTGAGCAGGGTGATGAGCGAGAAGGCCTTGGCCGTCGGGATCAGCTCGCGCCCTTCTCGGAGCACATAGGTTTCAGCGATCAGGTTCTCGATGATCTGGGCACGTGTCGCCGGTGTCCCCAGCCCACGCCCGGCCATCGCAGCGCGCAGCTCTTCATCATCGACGAGCTTGCCCGCACCTTCCATCGCGGAGAGCAGCGTCGCTTCGTTGAAGCGCGCTGGCGGCTTGGTCTGGTTGGCCTTGACGAGGACTTCCTCGGTTGAAGCGCCCTCGCCTTTCTGCACCGGCACGAGCGAGCCTGTGGCCTCTTCACCTTCGACCGCCGCCTCTTTGCCATAAATGGTCAGCCAGCCCGGATTGACCAGTACCTTGCCTTCGGTTTTGAAGGCCTCATTCTCGACACGCGTGATCCGGGTGGTGAGCTGATACTCCGCCGCCGGGAAGAACACCGCCAGAAAGCGCTTGGTGACGAGATCGTAGATCTTGTATTCGGCCTCGGAGAGATTCTTGGGCTCGGTGCCGGTCGGCACGATGGCAAAGTGATCCGAAATCTTGGCGTTGTTGAAGATCCGCTTGTTGGGCTTGACCCAGCCATGCTTGAGGATCTGCGTCGAGAACGCGCTGTAGGCCTGCGGCAGAGCGCCCAGAATCGCGGGTACCGTGGCCACGTAGTCCTCGGGCAAGGCGCGTGCGTCGGTTCGCGGGTAGGTCAGCACCTTGTGCTTTTCATAGAGCGCCTGAGCCAGTTGCAGCGTGGTACGTGCCGAAAAGCCGAAGCGGCCGTTGGCTTCACGCTGTAGCGAGGTCAGGTCAAACAGCAGCGGCGAGAGCTGGGTTGAAGGCTTGGACTCCTCCTCAACCACGCCCGGCTTGCCCGCACACTTGGCACGAATCGCTTCGGCCCGTGCCTTATCCCACAAACGATTGGCGGTGGCGTGTTCGTCGTCTTCGGTTTTCTTGAACTTCTCATCAAACCACCGGCCGGCGTACTCGCCCGCGGATACACCGAAGTGCGCTTCGACTTCCCAGTAATCGCGGGGCTTGAACTGGCGAATGCGCGCTTCGCGCTCCACCATCAGCGCCAGGGTCGGCGTCTGGACGCGGCCTACCGTGGTCAGATGAAAACCACCGCTCTTGGAATTGAAGGCCGTCATGGCGCGCGTGCCGTTGATGCCGATTAGCCAGTCGCTTTCGGCACGGCAGATCGCGGCCTCCCGCAAGCCGGACATGTCGTTGGCCGTGCGCAGTTGCTGGAAGCCATCGCGAATCGCCTGCGCGGTCATGCTCTGCAACCACAGTCGCTTGATCGGCTTGGCCGTCTTGGCATGCTGGGCAACGTAGGTGAAGATCAGCTCGCCTTCACGCCCCGCGTCACACGCGTTGATGAGGCCGGTAACGTCCTTGCGCTTGATCAGCCGCGACAACAACTGCAGACGCGACGCGGTCTTCTCGATCGGATTCAGCGCGAAATGCGGCGGAATCATGGGCAAGTTGGCAAAACTCCACTTGCCGCGTTTGACTTCAAACTCTTCGGGGACGGCCAACTCCAGCAAATGGCCGACCGCGGAGGACAGCACGTATTCTTCGCTCTCGAAGTAATCGCCATCGCGGGTGAAGCCGCCCAAGGCGCGGGCAATGTCCTGCGCGACTGAAGGCTTTTCGGCGATGATGAGCTGTTTGGTCATGGGTGTGGTATTCGATCAAGTACTACGCTGGCCTCGGCCGGCAAACGCCGGGAACGGCGGATGATAGAAGCGGCAAGCGAACGAGCGCAAGTGCTCCCGTACTGATGGCTGGCGCCGGCTGCACAACGGCTGGTTGATGAAAAGGACTGGCGGAAAGGAACGAAGCGCCGAGCAATCAGCGTTGCGGATACCGGTCACGGCGCAGGAGCCCTAATGAACGGTGATCGCCTCGCCCCAATCTTCACCCTCTCCCTCGACTTCCTCGGTCATCAGCTCATCCAAAATGAGGCCGTCAACCGGGGTCTTGTCCTGCCACAGCACCATCAGCACCATGACCTTGAATTCCGAGATCGAAATATCCGATGAACTCAGGGCCAAGGCCCGCTCGATGATGCGCTCGCGCTGATGCGCGCTGACGACACCCGTGTTGCACAAGAACAGCAGAAAGCTGCGACTGGCGACATCCAGCCGCGCGGCTTCGTCCTCACTGAATACGCGAATCGAGCGTTTGTCAGTCGCAGCGGGCGGCAGCGCGCTCTGCACCGTGCCGCGTAACCCCGATAGCCAATCAAGCGCTTCGGCGATATCCGCTTCGTCAAACCCCGCTGCGGCAAGCTTGCGAGCCAGCTGATCGGGCTCGTTGGGGCAGGCTTCGGCGTATCCGTAGGTTTCAAACAGATAAACCAGTATGTCAATCATGGCGGCCCCGATATGCGTCACCTGGAAAACCAGCTTCAAGCGACGCGTTAGTTGATGCGCTGGAACAATCCGCCCGGCAAACGCGCAACGCGCCCGTCGAGTTCCAGTAGCGTCAGCATGGCGAAGAGCTCCTCGGGCGTCAAGCTCGACCGCATCACCAAACTGTCGACATCAACCGGATCAAAGCCCATGACCTTTAGCAAGCTGGCCTCCCCGGTACTATCAGCTTCCGCCGCCGGGGCGGCCCTTGGTGCGTGTGCAAGCGGCCAGCTCAGCTCTTCCAGAATGTCGTCGGCACATTCAACCAGCTTGGCTCCTTGCTTGATGAGCTGGTGGCAACCTTTTGCAAGGGGCGAGTGAATGGAACCCGGCACCGCAAAAACCTCTCGCCCCTGCTCTGCCGCAAGCCGAGCCGTGATCAACGAGCCGGAGTCTACTGCAGCTTCAATTACCAGAACCCCGCGCGCCAGCCCGGAAATGATGCGATTCCTTCGGGGAAAGTTGTGGGCAACCGGCGGCGTTCCCAGCGGAAACTCGCTAAGGATCAGGCCTTCCGCAGCAATTGCCCGGGCCAGATCAGCGTTGCGCGCGGGATAGATTCGGTCTGCGCCGGTCCCTACGACCGCGATGGTCTTGCCAGGACCCTTGAGACCACCGCGATGTGCGGCTGCGTCGACACCGAGCGCCAGACCGCTGACGACCGGGATCCCCGCCGCCGACAACGCCGCTGCAAACGCCTCGGCATTCAACTCGCCTTGTGGCGTGGCGTTCCGTGCACCAACCACGGCCAAGGCTGTCGCCTCCAGCAGGCGCACGTCACCCTTCGCATAGAGCAGGCTCGGCGGGTCGGGAATTTCGAGCAGGTTTCGCGGATAGGCGTCATCCGCCAAGGTGAGCACGTGATTGCCGGGCTCGTCTGCCCATTTCAGGGCATGCCCGACTTCAGCCCGGTTATCGCAAGCCAGCAACACCTCCGCCAGCCGATCACCGACGACCGCTGCAAGCGCCTGACGGGAGCAGGCGAAGACTCTGGATGGGAGACCAAACGCTGCCAGCAATAAACGCTGGCGCTCCGGCCCGATGCCTGGAATCAGGCAGAGCCGGAGCCAATGAGCGCGCTCGTCAGTTGCGACGCCCAAGCTCAGGGAGCGGTAACTTTGTCACCAAGATAGACCGGCTCCGACGCCTCCATCAGCAAAGCGTAGGAAATCCGGTTGAACACGCGGAAAACAAACGCAAGGCCTGAGCGTCCATCCGGCAGCACAAAGGCTTCCTTACCGCCATCTTCGCGATAGACCGTCGAGCCACGGTTACGGTTGACTCCCAGCACATGCCCAGGCTCCATGCCATCGTTCTTGCCGAGATTGACGGCAATGACCGAATAGCGACCACCTGCGCCTACACCACCATACATGGAGGTTACGAGCCCCTTGGTGCTTGCTGCTGGCGCATGCGGCACGTAGGAAAGCGACTCGCTCTTCGCAGCCGGCACCAAGCGGTCACCCACCATCACGTCATGGCGAGAGAGCACTATCTTCAATTCTGCCGCAGTGTTGCCCTGCGCGGCGGAGACAGTCACCGCCGTTGCAAGGAATACGGCCTCGTACGCCAGGATCTCTTGAGTTTCCGGATTCCGGATCGGCTCTCCGCGACGGTAGATATTCCACTGCTCGGTGACGTTGCTCACGCCCTTGGCAAAGATGACGTGACCAGGGCCCCCGAGCACGCGATCATTCTCAATGGCAACCACGGATGGCAATCCACCTTCGTCACCCGACTCAGACACCAGCGGCTCGACCAGGAAGTGTCTGATCGCATCCATCTTCACGCTTGTGATTGGCGCCTCAGCAGGTGTCGCATAAACCTTGGGCGAAAGCTTCTCATTCCCGCCCGCACCGGTGTTCTGGCTCAGGGACAGGCTAGGTCCGTTGCGGTCGAAATAAACCGTCTGCCCCGGGTAGATCAGATGCGGATTCCGGATTTCGTCCTTGTTGAGCCGCCAGACTTCCGGCCAGCGCCAAGGCTGCTTGAGAAACTTGCCGGAAATGCCCCACAGCGTGTCACCTTTCTGGATGACATAACTGTCTGGTGCATTCTCGGCGATCTGGATTTTCTCTTTCTCAGCCTCATCGGCGGCATAAGCAAGCGTCGAAAAGCCTGCAATCAAAGAGAAAAGCAGCCCGGTAAGTAGTTTTTGCATGGCGAACCCCGTATGGTCGATCGCTACCGCGCGCAAGTTGCTGCGGCGACTGAGTGGGCCATTCTAGGCCAAACAACCGGGTATCATCGCGAATATGGACCTTTGATGAAGGCAAACCCCGGCTGCAAACATTCAAGTTTTGCGTTAGATTCTGCACGTAGCATACTCATACTTCAAGGCTTTCTGACAAATGGCGCTGTTGCCCATTCTCCACTATCCCGATGCCAGACTGCACACCAGAGCTCGGCCGGTAGTCAAAATCGACGAACGGGTTCGTCAGCTTGTCGCTGATATGGCTGAAACCATGTACGCCGCGCCGGGTGTCGGCCTGGCAGCCACACAGGTCAATGTGCATGAGCGAATTGTGGTGATCGATGTATCGGAGGACAAAACCGGCCTGATCGCGCTGATCAATCCGGAGATTATCGAGCTTCGCGGCGAGAAGATCTGCGAGGAAGGATGCCTGTCGGTACCGGGTATTTATGAAGAGGTCAAACGCGCCGAATGGGTGAAGGTCCGGGCATTGAACACGTCCGAAGAGGCATTTGAACTTGAGGCTCAGGGCTTGCTGGCCGTGTGCATTCAACACGAGCTGGACCACCTTGATGGCAAGGTGTTTGTGGAATACCTCTCCCTGCTCAAACAGAACCGAATCAAGAGCAAACTCGCCAAACGGGCGCGGATTACGGTCTGAGCCGCATAGCCAATTCTCGGCCGACACGCTTAAACAATCACCCCATGAAAATTGCCTTTGCCGGAACACCGGACTTCGCTGCGGCTGCGCTGAAAGCCATACTGGACGCGGGTTTCCACGTGCCTCTGGTGCTGACGCAGCCTGACCGACCCGCCGGGCGGGGCATGCAATTGCAACCTAGCCCGGTCAAGCAGCTCGCCCTGGCGCACAACATCCCCGTCGACCAACCGGAGAAGCTGCGCACTGCGGAACAGCAAGCCACGCTCACCACCTGTGGTGCGGACGTACTGGTCGTGGCGGCCTATGGCCTGATCCTGCCACAAGTTGTTCTGGATCTGCCTCGCCTGGGCTGCCTCAATATCCACGCCTCACTGCTGCCACGCTGGCGGGGCGCGGCACCGATCCATCGTGCCATCGAGTCCGGCGACGCAGAGACGGGCATCACCATCATGCAGATGGAGGCCGGACTCGACACCGGGCCCATGCTGCAGAAGCGCGCCTTGCCGATTCTGGCGACCGATACCACCGCATCGCTCCATGACAAACTCGCCGTCCTGGGCGGCGAGATGATTGTTGCAACATTGCGACAACTCGCGCTGGGCGCACTACCTGCCACTCCCCAGCCTGCCGAGGGCATCACCTACGCCCACAAGATCGACAAGCGTGAAGCCCTGCTGGACTTCCGTCTCAGCGCAGAGACACTGGCGCGCAAGCTGAGGGCATTTTTCCCGTTCCCGGGCGGTGCAGCGCACATCAACGGACATATCGTCAAGCTCTGGGCAGGCGAAGCCATAGATGGAAACGCCCCACCCGGATCGGTGATCCGTGTCGACGCGGCAGGGGTCGACGTGGGCTGTGGCAGCGGCCTTCTGCGCCTGACCCGCTTGCAGAAACCGGGCGGCAAGCAACTCGCCGCTGCCGATTTCCTGCGTGGATTTACAATCGCGCCCGGCGACCATTTCACGCTGCCAGACACCCAACCGTCCTGAGCTTCCCGCGTACAAAGATCTTTACGCGCCATTGAATCTTTCCGCGGGACCACCATCTAAGTGCTTGCGTGCATGAGCACGGGCTTGGATACGAAAGGCAGGTTAAGCAAATGTTCAACTGGCTCAAGACCTCGATCCTGATGGCAGGCATCGTGGCCTTGTTCGGCGCGGTCGGCATGATGATTGGCGGCGAGCGTGGCATGATCCTGGCCCTCATTCTCGGCGGCGGGATGAACCTCTTCTCGTATTGGTTCTCCGACAAGATGGTGCTGCGCATGTATAACGCGCAGGAAGTCGATGCCGCCAGCTCGCCCTACCTTTACAACATGGTGCGAGAACTCGCCCAGCGCGCTGAATTGCCGATGCCGAAGGTCTACATCATCAACGAGCACCAGCCGAACGCATTCGCTACCGGGCGCAATCCCGAGCATGCAGCAGTCGCGGCAACCACCGGCATCCTGCAGTTGCTCAGCGAACGTGAGCTGCGTGGCGTAATGGCGCACGAACTGGCACACGTAAAGCACCGTGACATCCTGATCTCGACAATCTCGGCCACGATGGCGGGTGCGATCTCGATGCTGGCTAATTTCGCAATGTTCTTCGGCGGGCGCGACGAAGAGGGTCGCCCGGCCAACCCGATTGCCAGTATCGCGGTGGCGATTCTTGCACCCATTGCTGCCATGCTGATCCAGATGGCAATTTCACGTTCCCGCGAGTACGAGGCCGACCGGGGTGGCGCCGAATTCTGCCGCGACCCGAATGCGCTGGCAGACGCCTTGCAGAAAATCGACTACTACGCGCGTGGCATCCCCATGCCTTCGGCGGAAGCGCATCCTGAAACCGGGCAGATGATGATCATGAACCCGCTTGCCGGGGGAGGGCTCGCAGGGCTGTTCTCCACGCACCCGCCAACTGAAGAGCGCGTCCGCCTGCTGCGCGAGATGGCACGCCGCTAACCGGCCGTGTCTGGCCTGCGCCGCGCCGACAGGCCGGCGCGGCTTGCGCAAAACTTACCGGTTGCGCGCCTTGTAGAAACGGAAGTTGTCGAACGGCTCGAAGGGCGCATAGACCGCTACCCCGCTGGCAGGTGCCTCCAGGTTAACGAAGCCGCCGCCCGTCTTGATGGGCGGTCGCTCCGGATCCATCAGGTCACGCAACGGGACGCTGCTATAAACATGTGGCACCGGGATGAAGACCGTCTCCTTGAAGGGCTTGCGACCGAGGTTGATCACCACGAAGACGTACTCGCCCGGCACCTCGGTATGGCGGGCGAAGACCAGCGCGTTGCTGTCCTGACGGTCGCCCAGCATCACGAGCGCACCGTGCTGCAGTGCCGCGTGTTGCGCGCGGAGCGCGATCATCCGGCTGATGAATGCGCGCATCGGCGCTTCCCACTGATCTTCTTCCCACACCATCGGACGACGGCAATCCGGGTCGTCGGCGCCTTGCATGCCGTTCTCTTCACCGTAGTAGACCAACGGGATACCCGGTAGCGTGAACTGCGCCGCAATGGCGAGCTGGCGCAGCTTGAGGTCCGGAATCGCGGTACGTAGCCGCATCGTGTCGTGGCTTGAGAGCATCAACCACGAATTCAGCGAGCCTTCGTGGCCGCAGGCCAGGTAGTAGTCCTGCATCGCCAGGTTGATCTGGCGATGGTTGATGTCCCCTGCCAGCCAGGCCAGGATGGCCTCGCGGAAGTAATAGTTCATCATTCCCGTAAAGCCGCTGCCGTCGAGCCAGCCGCCTGCATACGCGATCAACTCACCCAGCAACTGCGCCTCCGGAAACCGTGGCTTGATCGCAGCGCGCATGCGGCGTGCTGTCTTGAGGCCGAGGTCTTGCGCGGTGTCGAAACGCCAGCCGCTGATGCCCATCTCCAGATAGTGCGCCAGAAAGCTGTCGGAACCCTTGAAGAGGATCTCCTGCAAGGCTTCATTTTCCAGATTCAACTCAGCCAGGTACTCGTTTCCCCACCAGCACTGATGCTTGCCGTTGGCATCGAAAGTGAACCAGTCCCGGTAGGGTGCTTCGCCACGCTTGGCGGCCAGAAACCATGGGTTGTGGTAATTCACGTGGTTGAGCACCGCATCCAGAATCACGCCCATGTCACGCTTCTTGAGTTCGCTGATCAGGTGTTTGAGCGTCTTCTCATCGCCGAACATCGGGTCGACTTTGAAAAAGTCGACGGCGTCGTACTTGTGGTTCGACGGCGCCTTGAAAATCGGCGTGAAGTACAAGCTTGTCACGCCCAGGGACTGCAGATAATCGAGTTTATCGATCACCCCCTGAAGATCGCCACCGTAGAAGACCTTGCCCGGGCCCTCCGTTTCGCCTGGACGAGGTGCCGGCAACTCATGCCAGCCCCGCCTGGCGTTGCCTTTGGCGTGGTACACCGGCAAGGCCAGTTTGCTGGCGCTGGTGTGAGGTGCCCCGATTGCAAAGCGCTCGGGAAAAATCTGGTACACAACTTCCGATCGGCGTGCCATGGTTTTCTCTCTGGAACAAGTGGGATTCAGAAGATCAAATCGAGATTGTAAGCGCTTACAGTGGCAAATCTTCGCCCAAACTGCAAGTGCTGCATACAGAAATGCGCGTGCCGGGTGGTATCTCTGCCCTGTCGTTTTACCGGCTAAGCCCCTACAATTGCGCTCTCGTTTCCGGCTTCGGCAAAATCTCGTCGCTCCGTCAAACCCACCGCACGCCAAGGGTTTTGAAGGTTCTCTGGCGAATCCGGACTACCACCACCCTTGCTACAGGAATCACGTCATGGCTCGCATGGTGAAATGCATCAAGCTCGGCATCGAAGCGGAAGGCCTCGATCTGCCCCCGCTGCCCGGCGCCTTGGGTAAGAAAGTCTGGGAGAGCGTCTCCAAAGAAGCATGGCAACAGTGGGTTCGCCATCAGACCATGCTGATCAACGAGAACCGGCTGAGTCTGGTCGACCCGAAAGCGCGTCAGTACCTCGCTGAACAGATGGAGCGCCATTTTTTCGGTAGCGGTGCAGATGCCGCGTCAGGCTATGTCCCGCCCGCTCAATAAGCGGCGATTGCTGCGATCAGGAGAGAGCTAGTGCACATTCTAGGCGTTGATATCGGCGGGTCCGGCATCAAAGGGGCCATCGTTGACACCGTGACGGGTGAGCTGGTCAGCGAGCGCATCCGCATCGAGACCCCGCAACCTGCCACCCCGGAGGCCGTCGGGCTGACCGTCAAAGACCTGGCGCAGCGCCACGCGTGGACGGGCCCGATCGGCATTGGTTTTCCCGCTGCCATCCAGCACGGGATCGCACGCACGGCCGCCAATGTCGACAAAACCTTCATCGGCTTGTCGATCGCTGAGCTGTTCTCGTCGCAGACCGGCTGCCCGGTGTACGTGGCCAATGACGCCGACGTCGCGGGGATTGCCGAAATGCGCTTTGGCGCCGGCAAGGCGAATACGGGAGTGGTATTGATCGTCACCATCGGCACCGGCTTGGGCACTGCGCTATTCACGAACGGCCAGTTGCTCCCGAATACCGAGCTCGGCCACATCTACCTCGACAACGGCATCGAAGCCGAGCGTTTCGCGTCAGAAGCCACAAAAAACGCCGAAGAGCTGAAGTGGAAACAGTGGGGGGTACGCTTCAACCACTACCTGAGCACGATGGAGGCACTGCTTTGGCCGGATCTGGTCATCCTGGGCGGTGGCGCCAGCGCGAAGCTGGAGAAATTCGCCGAACTGCTGACCATCCAGGCGCCCATCGTCGCCGCTAGGTTCCTCAACCAGGCAGGCATTGTTGGCGCGGCTTTGTATGCTGAGACCCAGATAAAAAACTGAGCTCATCGTAAAACTTCGCAGTACCAAATCAATGCGATAGCGCAGTTTGCACTAGAATCGCGACTTTCCATTACCGAGTTCCCGTTCATGAGTCAGCCCTTATTCGAGTCCACCGTCCAGAGCCTCCCTTTGCTTGGGCGTGGCAAGGTACGCGATATATACGCGGTGGACAGCGACAAGCTGCTGATCGTCACCTCTGACCGGCTTTCCGCCTTCGACGTGGTGTTGCCCGATCCAATTCCCAACAAGGGCCGTGTGCTGACCCAGACGGCGTTGTTCTGGTTCGAGCGCCTCGGCCACATCCTGCCCAGCCAGCTGACCGGCATTGCCCCCGAAGATGTGGTCGATCCGCACGAGCGCGAGCAGGTCGCCGGCCGTGCGCTGGTCGTCAAGCGCCTCAAGCCCTTGCCGATCGAAGCGGTCGTCCGGGGTTACATCATCGGCTCGGGGTGGAAGGATTACCAGAAGACCGGCAAGGTTTGCGGTATCGAATTGCCCGCCGGCCTCTCGATGGCCGCCCGCTTGGCCGATCCGCTGTTCACGCCTTCCACCAAGGCCGAACAAGGCGCGCACGACGAGAATATCGATTTCGCCCAGTGCGAGGCGCTCATGGGCAGCGCGCTTGCCAGCAAGGCCAAGGATGCAGCACTGCGCCTCTATTCCGAAGCACGTGACTATGCAGCGTCTCGCGGCATCATCATCGCCGACACCAAGTTCGAGTTCGGCCTGGATAACGGCGGCACGCTCTACCTCATCGACGAGGCCTTGACGCCCGACTCCTCGCGCTTCTGGGCAGCCGATGGCTACCGCGAAGGCATCTCGCCCCCCTCGTACGACAAGCAGTTTGTGCGCGATTATCTGGAAACGCTCGACTGGAACAAGACGGCGCCGGGGCCACATCTGCCGGAAGACGTGATTGCGAAAACCAGTGCCAAGTACGTCGAAGCCTATGAAAGGCTGACGGGCAAGCCACTCGCCCTGTAAATCCGCGGCGGCGTAGCGCTGTTGGCACCAGATGGCCGGAACTACCGGCCATTTTCTTTGGCGTCAGCCCGCCAGCATGGCGAGTGCGGCGGCACGTTTCACGCGGGCTTCGTCAAGCAGGCGGTTCATGATTTCAGGATCCACCTCCTTGAAAGCCGCGCGCCGCATCTCCAGCTGATCTTCCAGCGACACGGTGCTGAAGGGATTCGGCGTGCCTGCCGCACTGTTGGCAAGGAAGATGATGTCCGAGAGCTTTTGCGGGGGCCAAACACCCGTACACACATCCTGATTGTCCAGCGCATCAACGATCACATCGGGCGTCCCCAAGGAGCGCAGCACGGCCTGGCCGACCTGCTTGTCCCAGCATAGGATGAACTCCGCCAGCTCGCTCTGCTCTTCCAGCAACTCCGGGTAATCGTGCGCCCGTGACAACAGGTAAAACTGACCGATGTCATGCACCATGCCTGCCAGCATGGCGGTATCCGGCGTCGCGTTTTCCAGCTGTACGCAGATCGCAAAGGACAGCGATGCAACGTCCAGCGAGTGTCGCCAGAGCTGCTCGGCCAGCCGGATAACCGGCGCAAACTCGGCCGCAGTGGCGAGCTGATCGCCAATCACGGCAAACGCCAGTGTGCGCGCATTGTTGACACCCACCCGCATCAAGGCCCGCAGTACATCCGTCACACTGGTGCCGGAGGGGTTGTAGAAAGCGGAATTCGCCATCCGCAGCAGCTTGACCGAGAGCACCGGTTCCAGGCTGATCGCCTTGCTGACCGCGCTCATCCCGGCGTCGGACTCCAGCGCGCGGCGGATCATCACTGCGGCCTGCATGCTCGTCGGGAAGACGAATTCCCCGGTGCGTAATTCGCGTTCAATCACATCGCTGAACGCGGCCCGGCGATCTCTGGTCTCAGTCATTTTTAAAAACTCCCCGTCGGTTTTACGCAATCTTCCCCGTGATTTCGGCACAATCTGCCCTGAACTTCAGGCTTATTACCCACACGACCATGA
Source organism: Uliginosibacterium sp. (assembly GCA_016718265.1). GTDB lineage: Bacteria > Pseudomonadota > Gammaproteobacteria > Burkholderiales > Rhodocyclaceae > Uliginosibacterium. The sequence goes on from JADKDZ010000029.1 coordinate 37,771, forward strand.
CGAACCCCTTGCTCGACACCCGCGGCCTGCCGCACTTTGACACTGTGACGCCCGCGCATGTCGCGCCGGCTATCGCCCAACTGCTGGCCGACGGCCGCGCACTGATCGCTGCGCAAAGCGCGTCGGAGACCCCCGCGACGTGGGACGCCTTCGTCGCGCCCATGATCGACGCAGGCGAGCGCCTGTCACGTGCCTGGGGTGTTGTCAGCCATCTGCATGGCGTCATGGATACCCCTGACTGGCGAGAAGCCTACAACGCCATGCTGCCGGAAGTCACCCGCTACTACAGCGAGCTGGGGCAAAACCTCGCCCTGTTCGTGAAGTACAAGACCCTGCGCGAGAGCGATGCCTATCAGCACCTGTCGCCCACCCGGCAACGCGTCATCAGCAACGAGCTGCGCGATTTCCGCCTCTCCGGCGCCGAGCTTCCTGACGATCAGAAACCGCGCTTCCAGGCCATCCAGGAAGAACTGGCCGCGCTGGCCGCCAAGTTCTCCGAGAATCTGCTGGATTCGACCAACGCCTTCAGCGAGCACGTTACCGACCCCGCGCTGCTGGCAGGCATTCCCGACGACGTGGTCGCCGCCGCGCGCGCCGCCGCCGAGCGCCAAGACAAGCCCGGCTGGCTCTTCAGCCTGCAGATGCCGTCTTACCTGCCCGTGCTGCAGTACGCCGAGAACCGCGACCTGCGGGCCCGCATGTATCGCGCCTACGCCACACGCGCATCCGAGTTCTCGGCCGAGGCCGGCCACCCCGAGTGGGACAATACGCCCCTGATCGCCCGCATCCTCGCACTGCGGGCCGAGCTGGCCGGCATGCTCGGCTTCTCAGGCTACGCCGAGCTGTCACTGGTCCCGAAGATGGCCGACACGCCGGATCAGGTCTTCGATTTCCTGCGTCAGCTCGCCCACCGGGCCAAGCCGTTTGCCGAACGCGACATGCAGGAGCTTCGTGCCTTCGCCGCCAGCGAGTTGCAGCTCGACACCCTGGAAGCCTGGGACATTCCCTGGGCGGCTGAGCGGCTGCGGGAGGCGCGCTATGCGTTCTCCGAACAGGACGTGAAGCAGTACTTCCCCGAGCCCAAGGTCCTTACCGGGCTGTTTAGCGTCGTCGAGAACCTGTTTGGCGTCAGCCTCCGTGAAGACCAGGCGCCCGTGTGGCACCCCGATGTCCGCTTCTTCCGCATCGAGCGCGAAGGCCAGCTCGTCGGTCAGTTCTACCTCGACCTCTACGCGCGCGACACCAAGCGCGGCGGCGCCTGGATGGACAGCGCCATCACCCGCCGCCAGCTGGCAGGCGGCACGCAGACGCCGGTCGCCTACCTCGTCTGCAATTTCCCGGGCCCGGTGGGCGACAAGCCCGCGAGCTTCAGCCACGACGACGTCCAGACCCTCTTCCACGAAGCCGGGCATGGCCTGCACCATCTGCTCACCCAGGTGGACGAGCTCTGGGTCTCCGGCATCGCCGGGGTGGAGTGGGATGCGGTCGAGCTCCCCAGCCAGTTCATGGAGAACTTCTGCTGGGAGTGGGATGTACTCTCCACCATGACGGCCCATGTCGACACCGGCGAACCCTTGCCCCGTGCGTTGTTTGACAAGATGTTGGCGGCGCGCAACTTCCAGAGCGGCATGCAAACCGTCCGGCAGCTCGAATTTGCACTCTTTGATTTGCGCCTGCATCATGAGTCCACCCCGGCTCAGGCACAGGACGCACAGACCGTGATCAACGAAGTGCGTGCCGAAGTCGCCGTGGTCACCCCGCCCGCCTGGCAGCGCTTCCCGAACAGTTTTTCGCATATCTTTGCGGGGGGCTACGCGGCGGGCTATTACAGTTACAAGTGGGCAGAAGTCTTGTCGGCCGATGCCTACGAGGCGTTTGAAGAAGCCCGGCAGGCCGGCAAGAGCGTGCTGGATCGCGAGACAGGGCAGCGCTTCCTCGCCGCCATTCTCGCGGTAGGCGGCTCGCGGCCGGCGCTGGAATCCTTCCGCGCGTTTCGCGGGCGTGAGCCGCGCATCGACGCCTTGCTTCGGCACAGCGGCATGGTGGAAAGCAGTCAGGTTTAATACGGAGAATCAGCATGATACGGGCTTGCGCAGTAGCACTCTTGGCACTGGGAATGACGCTCGGCACGGTCGCCCAGGCAGAGGTTTATCGCTGGGTCGACAAGAATGGCAAGGTGCAGTATTCCGATGTGCCGCCCAACGATGTGAATGCACAGCCCCGCAAGCTGGGCGAGAACACCATCGAGGTCGACAAGCTGCCCTACGAGGTGCGCAAGGCCGCCGAGGCCGCGCCGATCACCTTCTATTCCTCGCCCGACTACAAGGAAGCGTCTGACGCCGCGCGCAATCTGCTGAAGGCGCGCAAGCTGCCCTTCACCGAAAAGCCGGTGAAGACGACCGAGGATGCCAAGGAGCTGGTCAAGCAACTGGGCAAGGCGCCCATGGTGCCGGCGCTGGCAGTGGGCAGCAAGGTGGTGGAAGGCTTCAGCGAAAGCAACTGGAACAACGCCATCGATGCCGCCGGCTACCCCAAGCCCGTGAAACTCAAAGGGGCTGAGAAGGAATAAGCCCGCCCTGCCCGATCTAACGCCCGCCGTCGGTGGGCGTTTTCTTTTGTGATTTCCGACCATGCTCCCCTTCGTCAGCATCCTCACCCCCACGGCCAACCGCCGCCGCTTCATCCCGCAACTGCTGCGCAACTACCGGCGCCAGGATTACCCGGCCCATCGCATGGAACTGGTGGTGCTGGATGATGGCGACGACAAGGTCGAAGACCTGCTGCAAGGCCAGCCCGGCGTGCGCTACCTGCGCCGCGAGGAGCGACTGGCGCTGGGCCACAAGCGCAACCTGCTCACCGAGGCCGCGCTGGGCGACATCCTGGTGCACATGGACGATGACGACTACTACCCACCGCGCCGCGTCAGCGACGCCGTGGCCCGCCTGAGCCGCAGCGAGGCGCAGATCGCCGGCTCCAGCCTGATGTACGTGTATGACTGCCTGCGCAACAAGGTCTTCCAGATGGGGCCGTTCGGGCCCAATCACGCCACCAACGGCACCTTTGCCTACAAGCGCGCCTATCTCGCCGAGAACCGCTTTGACGATGCCGCCATCATCCGCGACGAAGCCCTGTTTACCCGCGACTTCAGCCAGCCCATGGTGCAGCTCGACGCCCGCTCGGCCATCCTGTGCATCGCCCACGCCCAGAACACCTACACCAAGCACCTGGTCCACGAGGCGCCCTTCAAGCTGAAGGAGCTGGTCAAGTGCCCCGAATCCCTGCGGTTTTACCGCTACTTTGCCGGTAAGTCCTGAAAACACCTGCCTGGAGAACCGCATGGGGATTGGCTCTCCGGGCAGTGCCCGGGGGCCGGTTCCTGCACAGCGCCACATGCTTGTCACCCACCGCGCGTAGAATCGCGGCTTTGCTCACCATGCCCCTTCCCCGACCATGCGCGCGATGATGTTTGCCCTGCTGGCGGGCGCAGCCAGTGTGTTTGCCTTCGCGCCCTTCGGCGTGTCGCCCCTGGCCTTCGTCTGTCTCGGCACCCTGTTCATGCTGCTGCACCACGCGCCGTCCGCAAGGCGTGCGGCCGCCCTGGGCTTTGTCTGGGGGCTGGGCGCATTTCTGGCCGGGGTGGGCTGGCTGTATGTGGCGCTCCACCAATATGGCGGCATGCCGGCCCTCCTGGCGGGCCTGGCCGTGCTGCTGTTCTGCGCCTATCTTGCGCTCTTCCCGATGCTGGCCAGCGTGGTGTATCACCGCCTGCGCCGCCAGATCTGGTGGGCCGATGCGCTACTCGCCGGCGCAGCATGGGCAGGCAGCGAATATCTGCGCGGCTGGCTGTTCACCGGCTTCCCCTGGCTGACCATCGGCTACACCCAGACGCCGCCCAGCCCACTGGCCGGCTGGGCGCCCGTATTCGGCGTGTTCGGGCTCAGCTTCATCGTCGCCAGCCTGGCCGCCCTCGCGGTCTCGGTACTCGCGGCGCTGCGCAGTCCCGCAAGCCGCCGTGCCTGGGCCCCGCTGCTGGCCGTGCTGATCGTCTGCCTCGCCGGCGCCGGCCTGCGCCGGGTGGCATGGACCACGCCGGTCGGGGAGCCCCTCGATGTCGCCCTGCTGCAGACCAACATTCCGCAAGACCTGAAGTGGCAGCCCGAGCAAGTCATGCGCTGGCTGGAGCTGAACTATGCCCTCGTCGCCCGCCAGGAGGCGCGCCTCGTCGTGCTGCCCGAGACCAGCCTGCCCGTGCTCACCGAGCAGCTGCCGGCGGGCTACCTGGAGGCGCTCAAGGCCCGCATTGCCCCGCGCGGCGCCGATCTCATCGTCGGCGCCTTCACCCGCGAGGGCGAGCAGATCTTCAACAGCGCCTTCACCTTGGGCAGCGCGCCCGCGCAGCGCTACAGCAAGAACCACCTCGTGCCCTTCGGCGAGTACTCCCCGCCCCTGTTCGGCTGGTTTTACCGGCTGGCTGCCATTCCCATGTCCGACCAGTCCCGGGGCGGCAGCCCGCAGGCGCCGCTGGCCCTCGCCGGGCAGCAGATCGCCGTCAACATCTGCTACGAAGACGTGTTTGGCGCCGAACTGCTGCACGCCCTGCCGCAGGCGAGCATGCTGCTCAACCTCTCCAACCTCGCCTGGTACGGTGATTCCCATGCCCAGCCCCAGCACCTGCAGATCGCACGCCTGCGCGCGCTGGAAACCGGCCGGCCCATGCTCCGCGCCACCAATACCGGCATGACGGCCGTCATCCAGCCCGATGGCCAGGTCAGCGCCGCCCTGCCCGCCTTCCGCAGCGGCGCCCTGCGCCAGCGCGTCACCGGCTATCAGGGCCGCACCCCCTACACGCTATGGGCTGACTGGCCGCTGATCTTCGTCGCCCTCGGCGTCGTACTGGCCGCGTGGCGTCGCCGCGAGCAGGTGGCTTGCTGAGTGCCCCGTTGGCATGCGGTTATGGCTTCGCCATCGCCACATCGTAGCCATGACGCCGCAGGATATCTGCAAGCAGGCCGTTCGCGCGCATGAGGCGCAAGCCTCTTTCAAAGGCCTGCATCTTCTCCTGCGCCGCAGGCGCATTCTTCGCAAACATCAGATGGAAGCTGATGCCACTGATGGGTGGCATCAACATCTCCACCGACTCACTCAGCGTCTGGAACTCCGTGCTCAACAGATACGCGCCGGTGTAGCGCTCGCTGGTCATGAAGTCGATCCGTCCAGCCGCAAGCTTCTTCAGGTTCTGCTCAAAGCTGGACCCTGGCTCAATCCGATAGTCAGAAGGCGTCGCATCGAGCCTTGAGCCGGTGATCCCGCCACGCAGCGTCGCAATGATGTACGGCTTGGCGTCTTCAAGGCCCCTGAAGCTCACGGGCAGATTACGGCGCTTGATGAGCACGTAGTGGGTGCGGATCACCGGCGAGCCGAACATGAACCAGGTCTCCCTGTCTGGCTGATGGATGGCGGGCCAAACGGCATCCACCTCACCCTGCTTGCCCAATTCATAAGCACGGGCCCAAGGGTAAAAGCGGATGTCCACCGCATACCCCTGGCTGGCCATCGCGTGCTGAAACAGCTCGCGACTCAAAGACGGCTTGGCGGCGTCCGCACTGCTGTGCGGCGGCATGTCGATCGTGCCGATCACCAGCGTCTTCAAGGCCGGCTGCGCAAGCGCCGCAGCACACGCGCATGCGGCCGCCAATGCCACAAAGACCGGCAGAAGACGTCCAGAAAGAAAAGGAGTTGGCTTCATCTGACTCGCATCGCCTCCATAGAACGGCGTGTGACCGCCCCACACGTCGCGGGAACCTTGCCGGGCCTGCCTTCGCTTGACGAGACAGCCCCCGTCACCCCTGCCGCCATTATCCCGCGGCGGCGTACAAACGGGCTTTCGTCTGCACACTCGGACACCCCGCGACCCCAACACGGTCGCTGATGGCTCGCCCGCACTGGCCATCGGCCCGACTTGTCGCCGACAATGGTGGCACTTGATTCTGCACGCGGACGCCGCGCCATGGCCCTGATCGACTGCCACTTCTTCTCCGAAACCCTGGACATGCACTGCGGCATGAAAGTGATCCTGCCGCAGCCGCTGGCGCGCGCGCCGCACTGGCCGCGCTTTGATCCCGCTCGCGGGCACCCCACGCTCACTCTGCTCCACGGCCTCTCGGACGATCACACCGCGTGGGCGCGGCAATCTGCCATCGAGCGCTATGTCGAAGGCACAGGGCTTGCCGTCGTCATGCCCGCCGGCGGGCGCAGCTTCTACAGCGACATGCACCACGGCCCGCGCTACTGGCAATTCCTCAGTGAAGAGCTGCCCCGCCTCGCGCGCAGCTTCTTCCCGCTCTCTGCCGCACGCGATGACAACTACGTGGCCGGTCTCTCGATGGGCGGCTATGGCGCCTTCAAACTCGCCCTCCATTACCCCGAGCGCTTTGCCGCCGCCGCCAGCCTCTCCGGCGCGCTCGACATGGTGCGCTGCGCGCAGGACGAGGCCATCACCCACGCTGGCGAGCTGCACGGCATATTCGGCCCCCCCGCCCACATGGCTGCCCAAGGCAACGACCTCTTCGCCCTGGCCCGCACCGTCGGCGAGCGTGGGCGCTGTCCGCTGCTCTTCCAGCGCTGCGGCACCGACGATTTCCTGCTCGATGACAACACCCGCTTCGCCGCCCACGCCCGCCAGCTCGGCCTGCCACTCGATTACACCAGCGGCCCCGGCCAGCACGACTGGGCCTACTGGGACGCCCAGATCCAGCACGTCATCGCCTGGCTGATGCAGCTGCGCGGCCAGGCTGGCAAGGCCTCCGCATGAATCCCGCCAAGGTCATCCGCGAACGCGTCAAGGCGCTCACCGACCTGCCCAACATCGGCCCGGCGATGGCCGCCGACCTCCGCCTGCTCGGCATCGACACCCCCACGCAACTCCTCGGCCGCGACCCCTACGCAATGTATGACGAGCTCTGCGCGCGGACCCACACCCGCCACGACCCCTGCGTGCTCGACGTCTTCCTCTCAATCACCCGCTTCATGGCCGGCGACGCCCCGCAGCCCTGGTGGCACTACACCGCCGAACGCAAGGCCACCGACCATGCCGGCCGGATACCCGCTCCCCGCCTTGGTCTCCCGTGAGGCATGCCAGAAGACCGCACTGTGCTTAACTCTGCAGACCATCTGCCACCCAAGCCAATAGGGGTGCGCCTCTCCGGGCAGGCCAGAAAGAAGCCCATGGACATATCGCCAGCGTGCCCGTAAGCTATTGCCCAGCTGGGGTTTCTCGGTCCTGTCCGCATGCTGCGAGACGCGCTCACTCGCCGCAGACCTCGTCTGCAAGCGCTGTCTTTCCCAATCGGTCGCATCGGAAGAGCACGCACCGATGACTGAAAACGAACCCGTACCCGGTAACACTTAGCCCACGCTTGGATACCTATCTTGCTGCAATTACTTCGTTCTCTTTTCGCGCCAAAGCAGCCTATCCATTCTGACTCGGTCGTGACACGCTCACCTCCCTCATCAATCTCGGCGGGGGGTACGGATGATTTCAGCATCACCGATAACCTCCTCGACGCAAATGGCCTACCCGTGCTTGACTGGCATGCCGCTCAGCAGTGGGTAGATGGAATTGTCGGCGAGACAGCGCAGGGGCAGGCCTGGTCTGAATGCGAGCACGCGTGGCTCACGCATCTGCGCGAGGCCCTCGGATCTGAGTACCAGCTGCGAGAACGTGGCGCTGCCTTGCTTCTCTCCACGCTGGAAGACAACGTTGCCGAAGCCACGCTCGCGTTCGTCAACAAGACACTTCAACGAGTGATGCGCATTCTTGACGGCGTCGCTCATGTCCCCGAGTGGGGTCACGACATTCTCATCGTCTTCGACGATGAAGACACTTACTACCAGTACGTCGCGCACTACTACCAAGAAGCCGGTGAGTTTGCAGGAAGCGGCGGCATGTATATCAATGCGGGTTGCGGCCACTTCGTGACCGTGAAGGCGGACCTGCGTGCCATCGAACCTGTCATCGCTCATGAGCTCACCCACGCATGCCTCAGCCATCTCCCCATCCCCACGTGGCTGAACGAAGGCATCGCCGTCAATACTGAGCGACGGCTCTGCCCAATGCCGGGTTCCTCCGCAACAACGCCGCTGCAGATGCACGCGCGCCATCAGAAGTTCTGGGGGCCCGCTGAGATCCAGCAGTTCTGGTCCGGCGAGTCCTTTCTACGTGCTGATGAAGGCAACGAGCTCTCCTACGATCTGGCGAGGATCATCGTTTCCCAGTTCGGCGCCACGTGGGATCACTTTCGTCAGTTTGTTCTCACCGCGAGTAGTGAAGACGGCGGTGCGTCTGCAGCTGCTGAGCACTTGGGCGTGCACCTTGGCGATGCAATCTCGGCACTACTGGAACTGGAACCCTCGGCACAGTGGGAGCCCAACCCTGTCAAGTGGAATGGTGCTTCCGGTCAAGCAGCTTGCTTTCACACTCACTTTTCTTGAGCGCCTCATGGATAGAGTAAGTACATACTTCGATGGCCAAGTCAGCGTTACCGCAATCCCACATGAGATGCGCATGTCTCACTGGATCTATGCACCGAAGGTTGAAGAAGTCGCGACACAGAATGTCTTGCTCGATCTCACCGGCGGTCTGTGGGATCTTGTCGGGGCGAGCGAAGAAAATGAAACACTCACCCTTTATCTACGCAAGTATCCGGGCGTCTCGGAAGGTGTCAGCATTTCAATTCGCAAAGGCGAATATCTGCTGTGCCTGAATGGCCGTGCGTATGAGGCTTCCACTCTAAGAATGGCACTTGAGTCATACCCGTGATGCAACACTCGCCAGCACGTTAGTCAGAGAACGCGGCCATGCCGCGCATCGCGTTACGTCCTTGCCTGCAGTAACCGTACCGTTCGATCACATCAGCGACCAACACCTCCCCATGTCACCAATGCTCACCCCCTCGCTCCTGACCTTCGCCTGCCTTGCCGCGGTGCTCGTCCTGCTGATCGCTGACTGGCGAGCGTCGGCGACCGGCCGGGCGCTGGCGAAGCTGGCGGCGAGCACGGGCTTTGTGCTGGTGGCGGTGTCACTCGGTGCGGCAGACTCGGCGTATGGCCGTTGGGTACTGGCTGCGCTGGTCTTGGGCTGGGTCGGGGATGCCTTGCTGCTGGGCCGCGCGCCGTGGGCGTTCATGGGCGGGCTGGGGGCGTTTCTGCTCTCGCATGGGCTGTTTGCCACCGCCTTCGTCCAAGGGTCGCTTGCGCTGGGCGCGATGGGGATCGCAGGTGGTCTGGCGATCCTGTTCGGGGTGGCGGTGCTGCGCTGGATTCTGCCGCACGCGCCGGCCGATTTCAGGCTGCCCGTCGTGGCTTACCTCATCGTCATTCTGGGCATGAACATTGCCGCCGCCGGGCATGCCGTCGCCCATGCGCACTGGGCGGTGCTGCTGGGCGCGGTGTTGTTCACCGCCTCAGACCTCGCGGTGGCGCGCGACCGCTTCGTCTGCGAGGCCTATGTCAATCGCCTGTGGGGCTGGCCGGCCTACTTTGTGGCGCAGCTGGTGCTGGCCTGGTCGGTGGCGGGCGTGAGGTAGAGGCGCCCCGGCTGACAGGCGTCGGGGCGCCGCGCTCAGTCGCGCCGGACGACGGCGTCATCCACCACACCGGCGCCGTGGGCCTGCTGATCCGCCCAGTAGGACGAGCGGACCATGGGGCCGCAGGCGGCGTTCTTGAAGCCCATCTTGAGCGCTTCGGTCTCGAACATCTTGAAGGTCTCGGGCGGTACGTAGCGCAGCACCGGCAGGTGGCCGCCGGAGGGCTGGAGGTACTGGCCGATGGTGAGCATTTCCACATCGTGGGCGCGGAGGTCGCGCATGACTTCAAGGATCTCGTCGTCGGTTTCGCCCAGGCCGACCATCAGGCCGCTCTTGGTCGAGACCTCCGGGTGCTGCCGCTTGAATTCCTGCAGCAGCTTGAGCGACCAGGCGTATTCGGCGCCAGGGCGGGCGGCCTTGTAAAGCCGCGGCACGGTTTCGAGGTTGTGGTTCATGACGTCTGGCTGAATCTGGTTGAAGATCTCCAGCGCGATTTCCATGCGGCCACGGAAGTCGGGCACCAGCACCTCAATGCGGGTGCGCGGGCTGACGGCGCGGGTTTCGCGGATGCAGTCGACGAAATGCTGGGCACCGCCATCGCGCAGATCGTCGCGATCCACCGAGGTGATGACCACGTATTTGAGGCGCATCGCGGCAATGGTTTGCGCGAGTTCCTTCGGCTCGTTTTCGTTGAGCGGCTCGGGGCGGCCGTGGCCGACGTCGCAGAAGGGGCAGCGGCGGGTGCAGATGTCGCCCATGATCATGAAGGTGGCGGTGCCCTTGCCGAAGCATTCGTGGATGTTGGGGCAGGAGGCTTCTTCGCAAACGGTATGCAGCTTGTGATCGCGGAGCGTGTCCTTGATCTCGTTGAAGCGCGCGGTCTCTTCGGCGGTGCCGAGCTTGATGCGGATCCACTCGGGCTTCTTGAGCTTTTCGGCGGGCACGATCTTGATGGGGATGCGGGCAGTCTTGTCGGCGCCGCGGAGTTTGTTGGGCTTGTCGGTGCTCATTGTGATCGGGTCTCTGTGCAGAAATGGGGCGTGCGGCGCTCAGGCGGCCGCGCGCGGGGGAAGGGGTAGTCGCTGTCGAGTAGCACAGTCAGCCGCTCGGCCAGGGCCTGCAGGATGGCTTCACAGGTGGTGGCGACGCCCTGCTCTTTCAAGCTGGTGCTGGCAAGCCCTTCGTAGCCGCACGGGTTGATGCGGCGAAACGGAGCAAGATCGAGGTCGACGTTGAGCGAGAGGCCGTGGTAGCTGCACCCGCGGCTGATCTTGAGGCCGAGCGCGCCGATCTTGGCGTCTTTGACATACACGCCGGGCGCGCCTTCGCGACGCTCCGCCGCGACGCCCTGGGCAGCGAGCACGTCGAGCATGGCCTGCTCCATCAAGCGGACCTGCTCGCGCACCTTGAGGTTGCGCCGCGCAAGGTCGATCAGCAGATAGACCACCGCCTGGCCGGGGCCGTGGTAGGTGATCTGGCCGCCGCGGTCGATGTGGACGACCGGGACCTCGCTCGGCGCCAGCAGGTGCTCGGGCTTGCCGGCCAGGCCCAAGGTGTAGACCGGCGGATGCTGCAACAGCCAGAGTTCGTCGGGCGTCGATGGCCCGCGCTCGGCAGTGAAGCGTTTTTGCGCGGCAAAGGTCTCGGCATAGTCGACGAGGCCCAGCTGGCGCGGCACGAGCCACGGAGAGACGGCCTGCGGCGCGCCGCTGGCGCCAGCCGCCTGGCTCACAGCACCACCTTGACCATCGGGTGACTGCTCAGTTCGCGGTAGAGGTCGTCGAGCTGGGGCTTGGAGGTGGCGCGGATGGTGCAGGTGAGCGCGAGGTAGTTGCCTTTGGACGATGGGCGCATCTCCATGGTGGCCGGGTCGAAGTCCGGCGCATGGCGCAGCACGACCTCGGCAATCGTCTGGGCGAAGTGGTCTTCGCGCTTGCCCATGATCTTGAGCGGGAAGTCGCAGGGGAATTCGAGCAGGGTGTCCGGTTGGCTCACGGTGGCAGTCCTCGGCAGCGGCAGGTGACTCAGCGCGTCACCAGAAAGGGTTTGAGCTTGATCGCCCGGGCAATTTTATCGGCAACCCGGCGGGCCTCGTCAGCGCTCTCGAAGGGCCCGAGGTGCAGGCGCACCTTGTCGCCACCCGACTGGCTGGAGAGACTCTGGGTCAGCCACTTGAGCTCGCCCAGCACGTAATCGCGAAACTGTTCGGCATTGGCCAGCGAGGAGAAGGCCCCGAGCTGCAGATACAGGCCGGTGCCCGCCTCGCGGCTCGGCGGCTCGGCGGCAGGCACGGAGACATCGGCCGGCAGGCTGCCTGCAGAGGCAATACTGGCGGGCGTCTCCGGCAGGGTCTTCTTCGCGGGCGGCCTGTCCGCGCGGGCGACCAGCATGTCGACTTCGTCCGGCACGATGGCTTCGACCAGAACTTCTGCACTGCCCTGCTGCACGTAGCCCAGCTTCCAGGCCGCGGTGTAGGAAAGATCGATCAGCCTATTGCGGTGGAAGGGCCCGCGATCATTGATCCGCACGATGACCGAGCGATCACTGCCCAGATGCGTGACGCGAACGTAACTCGGAATCGGCAGGGTGGGATGCGCGGCCGTCATGGCATACATGTCGTAGGGCTCGCCACTGGACGTGCGTTTGCCGTGAAAGCGGCGGCCATACCAGCTGGCAATGCCGCGCTGGCTGTAGGGCTGCACCTGCTGCAGGGGCACAAAATCCTGCCCCAGGGCGTTGTAAGGCCGGTTCGCAAAGCGGTGCAGGGGCTCCGCCTGCGGCGTGGCATCGGGGATAGCCGCCATGTCGGGTGGCGGCGTCTCGCCAGGGCCGTCATCCTTGTAGAAGCCGCCCCCGCGTTTAATACCGGTCGTGGTGGCGGGCGGCGCGTCGGGGACAGGCGTACTCTGCACAGGTGGCGGGCTTGGCCGCTTCTCGCCGCCTGCGTCCGGCTGAGGTTTGGCGACCGGGGGACGCGAGGCAACAGGCACCGGCGGCGAGCCGGCGCAGGCGGCGAGGAGCAATACCGCCAGCGCGAGGACCAGACGCGGCGACCACGGGCCCAGGCGGTTCATCGGGCCACCCGTCGGCGCTGCTGCTTCACGCTCATGAGCATGCCGACGCCCAGGCAGAGCGTCAGCAGGGAGGTTCCGCCGTAACTCACCATGGGCAAGGGCACGCCCACTACCGGCAAGATGCCACTGACCATACCCATGTTCACGAAGGCATAGGTGAAGAAAATCATGGTGATCGAGCCCGCAAGAAGGCGCGAGAACATGGTCGACGCATTGGTGGCGATCAACAAGCCACGGCCGATCAGCAGACAGTAAAGGATCAGCAGGCACATCACGCCGGCAAGGCCGAACTCTTCGGAAATCACCGCAAGGATGAAGTCGGTGTGGCGCTCCGGCAAAAAGTCCAGATGGGTTTGCGTGCCATTGCGCCAGCCCTTGCCCAGCAGGCCGCCGGACCCCACCGCGATCGTGGACTGGATGGTATGGAAGCCTTTACCGCGGGGGTCGGACGAGGGGTCGAGCAGCATGCAGACGCGATGCTTCTGGTAGTCATGCAGCCCCGGCCACGCGACCTCGGGCGCACAGATCTGAGACTGGTAAAAGATGACGCCCGCAACCGCCACAACGCCAACAGCCGCGACCGGCGCAATCAACCACCAGGACAAGCCGGCAAAGAAGATGACAAAGAATCCTGCCCCCAGCACCAGGATGGCCGTGCCAAGGTCGGGCTGCTTGATGATCAAGCCAACCGGTATTGCAAGCAAGACGACGGCAAACAGGAAGTCACGTACCTTCAAGGCCCCCTCCCGCTTCTGAAAGTACCAGGCAAGCATCAAGGGCATGGCTATCTTCAGCAACTCGGAGGGCTGTATGCGCACGAAGCCGAGGTTCAGCCAGCGTCTGGCCCCCTTGGAGACATCGCCGAACAAGGCCACCGCAATCAGCAGTAATACGCCCAGTATGTAGAGCGGCAAGGCGAGGTTCTGCAAACGCTGGGGCTGCTGGCTGGCGACCAGCCACATGACCAGCAGACTGACCGTGACGTTGACGATATGCGCGGACATGCGCTCGGGCGAGGCGCTGAGCATGACGAGGTAGGTCGCCCCCATGATCGCCGCCAGGATGCTGAGCAGCGCAGGATCGAGAGGGCGCACCAGCTTGAGTACGAATCCGCGAACGTCGATCATTCTTCCGCCTCCACGTCATCGGTCACGGCACCCTTGGGTTTGATCCCCATGAGGTAGTAATCCAGCACCTGACGCGCGATGGGCGCAGCGGCGGCGGCGCCAAAACCACCGTTCTCGACCAGCACGGCCAGCGCAATGCGGGGTTTGTCGGCGGGCGCATAGGCAATGTAGAGGGCGTGATCGCGCATGCGCTCATGCACTTCGCTCTCCTTGTATTTGGCGCCTTTGAGCGAGTAGACCTGGGCTGTCCCGGTCTTACCGGCGACTTCGTACTTGACGCCTGCAAACGCGCGCGCACCCGTTCCACCCGTGTTGACCCCAACCATGCCCTTGCGGATGACATCGAGATGCTCCGGCTTGAAGCCGAGGTTCGCGATGGGGACGGGTTCAATGACCCGCTTGGCGCCAGTTTGCGCGTCAATGACATACTTGACGATGTGGGGGCGGAACATCACGCCGCCCGCGGCGAGCGTCGCCGTCGCATGGGCAAGCTGGATCGGGGTATAGGCGTTGTAGCCCTGGCCAATCCCGATCGAGATTGTTTCACCGGCGTACCACTTCTGCTGCTCGGGCTTCTTGAAGCGCTTCTTCTTCCAGGCCTGTGAAGGCAGTACACCAATGGACTCGCCTTCGATGTCGATCCCGGTGCGGGAACCAAAACCGAGCTTGCCCATGAATTCGGCGATCAGATCAATGCCCATCTCGTTAGCGAGCGTGTAGTAGTAGGTGTCACACGACACGACGATCGACTTGATCATGTCGACCATGCCATGGCCGCCGACCTTGTCGTCGCGGAAGGTATTGTTGCCGAACACGAAATAGCCCGGATCGCTGATGGCGACGTGGGCAGCGCGCTTACCCGTCACCAGCGCCCCCAATGCCATGAAGGGCTTGAAAGTCGAACCCGGCGGATACGCGCCATTGAGCGCGCGGTTCACCATGGGTTTGTCGAGCGAGGTGTTCAGCACATCCCAGTTATCCGGTGTGATGCCATCCACGAAGAGATTCGGGTCAAAACGCGGCGTCGATACCAGGGCAAGCACACCGCCACTGCCTGGCTCGATCGCCACCAGGGAGCCGCGGCGGTTGCCGAAGGCCTCTTCGGCGATCCGCTGCAGTTCCGCGTCAATCGTGAGTTGCAGATTGTTGCCGGGTACCGGCGGCGTCCGCGCGAGCGAACGGACCGCCCGCCCGGAGGCATCGACTTCGATCTGCTCGAAGCCGGTCACACCGTGCAGCTCTTTCTCGTAGCTTTGCTCCAGGCCGGTCTTGCCGATATGTTCGGTACCGCGATAGTTGGCCGCTAGCTCCTCGTCATCTTCGATCCTGGCCATCTCTTTCTGGTTGATCCGGCCAATGTAGCCCAGCGCGTGCGCCGCAAACTCGGTGAAGGGGTACTGGCGGAACAGCCGCGCCTTGATGTCGACCCCGGGAAAGCGATAGCGCTGTGCGATGAAGCGCGCCACTTCCACGTCTGACAATCGCGTGCGGATGGGCAGGGATTCGAAATTCTTGCTCTCTTCGAGCAATTTCTTGAAGCGCTTGCGGTCCTTGGGCAGGATCTCGATCATCGTCGACAGCTCGTCGATGGTGTCCTCAAGATTACGCACCTTGGACGGCGTGATTTCAAGGGTATAGGCCGAGTAATTCCGGGCCAGGACCAGACCGTTCCGGTCCATGATCAAGCCGCGGTTGGGCGCAATCGGCACCAGGGAAATGCGGTTTTCCTCCGCGCGCGTCGCGTAATACTCGTAGCGAACAACCTGCAGGTAGACAAAGCGGGCCACCACCAGCCCGAAGCCGATCAGCACGAATACCCCTGCCGCGGCGACGCGGGCACGGAAGCGCGAGAGTTGCTGTTCGGGGGCTTTGAGATCCATTGTGCGGGTGGTGCGTGAAGGGCAAATCGTGAAGGGTGCGTCGCGAACGGGCCAGTTTTAGCGTTTGCCCAAGCGCGCAGCGCAAGTCAGCCGTCACGATTCACCGTTACAAGGGTCTGTTCTCATCTCGATCAATCGGGCGCATCTGCGGCAACAGCAGCAGGTAATGCACGGGAATCCACAGGATGGCGGTGGTGAAGCAGGTGAAGAAATACTCCCAACCCGGAAAGCGGCCACCGGCAAACAGGCGCAGCACCAGCATGACCACCTGCACCATGAAGAAAAGCGGCACCATGTGGAGCGCCTGCGAAAGCGGTGAGAACCATAACAAACGCCGCGCGTTGACGCCCGACGCCCAGGCCAGCAGCACATACGCCACCGCGTGTTGCCCCATCACGGCGCCGTGCACGACATCCACCAGCACGCCCAGCAGGAAGGCCGTGCCCATGCTGACCCGGTGCGGCTCACGGACACACCAGAACGCCAGCACCAGGGCGACGAAGTCCGGCACCGCATAGAAGCGGCCGACCGGAATGAAGTTCAGGCCCAGCGCCACCACCAGGCTCAGCATGACAAATCCCATGCGCACGGGCAGCAGCAATCGGCTGGAGCGGTTAGTCGGCTGCATCAGGGCACCTGCTTTTCACGCGGCGCGGATGTGGTGGCAACCGCAGGCGCGCTGGCCGCTTCAGCCGGCCGGCTCGTGACCGGCTTGCGTACCCGGCCCACCGAGCTGCGCTGCGTATCGTCGGCGCTCTCGTCCTCGGGACGCTCCAGCCGGCCGCTGGCGCGGGCCAGGACCAGAACCGCGCCGGTTCGCTCCACCGTACCGATCGGGCGGCACAGAATGCGCGCAAAGGATTCGGCATTGTCACGCCCAACCTTGAGAATCGTGGCCACGGGCAATCCGGGAACATACACGCCATCCAGACCCGAGGTCAGGATACGGTCGCCCGGGTGCACATCGGCGTTGGCCGCCAGGTAACGTAACTCCATCAGCCCGTTGCCGGTGCCGAACATCACCGCACGAAGGCCACTGCGCTCCACCACCACCGGTATCGCCTGATCCTTGTCGGACAGCAGGGTGACTTCGGCATGCAGGGGATACACACGCGTGACCTGACCAATCACCCCTGCCGGGTCGACCACGGGTGAGCCGGGCTCGATCATCTGACGCCCGCCTTTATTCAGCACAACCTTGCGGGAGAAGGGGTCTCGCGCCGAAAACAGGATCTCCGCGGCGGTCGCGGATACCGGGGTCTGCGCCTGCATCTGCAGCAGGCCGCGCAAGTTCTCGTTTTCCTGACGCAACTGCTCGTTCAGCAAGATCCTGCTGGCGACCCCCAGCTGGTGGGCTTTGAGGCGCGAGTTCTCGCGTTGCAGGGAAATCAGGCCGGAGAAATAATCCGAGGTCTTGCGGACAAATTCAGCCGGCGTCGCCGCCGCGATCTGCAGCGGGTAGGTCAGGATCGCGACCCCTTGGCGCAGGGGCTCCAGGTAGTGCAGACGCAGATCCGCCACCAGCAAGGCGAACGAGAACACCATGTAGATGGTGAGCCGCGCCGAAGCAGGCAAACCGCGCTTGAAAAACGGGGGAGTCTGATGGTCCGCAATCATCCAGCATTACCCGAAGGCACCCCGCCGCACCTGAAAGGGCGCGTCACCAAGCCGCTCACGGCTGAGCAACGAGTGGCGTCTGCATACCATGCCACGATCACGCCCGCGACCCCGAGCACCTTACTCGGAGGCGAAGATCGACCCGAGCTTGTCCATTTTCTCCAGCGCCAGACCAGAGCCACGCACCACGCAGGTAAGCGGGTCTTCGGCCACGATCACCGGCAGGCCCGTCTCTTCCATCAGCAGACGGTCGAGGTCACGCAGCAATGCGCCCCCGCCCGTCAGCACCATGCCACGCTCGGCAATGTCGGCGCCGAGTTCGGGCGGCGTCTGCTCCAGACCGATCTTGACCGCCGAGACGATGGAGTTGAGGGGGTCAGTCAGCGCTTCGAGGATCTCGTTCGACGAGATCGTGAATGAGCGCGGGATACCTTCGGCGAGATTGCGGCCCTTGACTTCCATTTCGCGCACTTCGCTGCCCGGGAAGGCCGAGCCAATCTGCTTCTTGATCGATTCGGCGGTGGTTTCGCCGATCAGCATGCCGTAGTTGCGGCGGATGTAATTGACGATGGACTCGTCGAACTTGTCGCCACCGACACGCACCGACCCGGCATACACCATGCCGCCCAGCGAGATCACGCCAACTTCAGTCGTGCCCCCGCCCACGTCCACCACCATCGAGCCGGTCGCATCCGCCACGGGCAAGCCAGCGCCAATCGCGGCGGCCATCGGCTCTTCGATCAGATACACCTGCGAGGCACCAGCGCCCAGCGCGGATTCGCGGATCGCACGACGTTCGACCTGGGTCGAGCCACACGGCACGCAGATGATGATGCGCGGAGAGGGCGAGAAGAAGCGCGAATCGTGCACCTTCTTGATGAACTGCTTGAGCATCTGCTCGGTGACCGTGAAGTCGGCAATCACGCCATCCTTCATCGGCCGGATCGCGGTGATGTTGCCCGGCGTCTTGCCCAGCATCTGCTTGGCCGCGTGGCCGACAGCCTGAATGGTTTTCTTGGCGTTCGGCCCGCCTTCGGTACGAATCGAGACCACCGAGGGCTCATCGAGCACGATGCCGCGACCGCGAACGTAAATCAGGGTATTGGCCGTACCCAGGTCAATGGCCAAATCATTGGAAAAATAGGAGCGCAAGAGTCCGAACATGTGTGTGCCCATCGACCCTGCCGGCGTGGCACCGCAGGGCATGTGTCTGGAAATCGAAATAGTCGGCTATGTTACCCTATTAGCTTGTTCAATTTCATTCCGCCGGTAATCTCGGCGCAGCGATTTCCATGGCACTTTCGCTTGAAGAAGTTGGCCGCATTGCGCGGCTGGCACGGATCGAACTGGCCCCCGGCGATGCCGAGGCAACCCAGGCCAAACTGAACGGAATTTTCGGCCTCATCGAGCAGATGCAGGCCGTCGACACCACCGGTGTCGCCCCGATGTCGCACCCGCAGGATGTGGTACAACGCCTGCGGCCGGACGCCGTCACCGAAGGCGATCGCCGCGCAGCCTTCCAGCGTGTGGCGCCTGAGGCCGAGCAAGGTCTCTACCTCGTCCCCAAGGTCATCGAATGAGCCGCCTCCTGAGCCATCTGCAGGAGGCCCATGGCTTGCTGAGCAAAGTGCTTGCCGACGAGGCTGTCCTGGCGTCGGTCGACCAAGCAGGCGACCTTCTGGTCGACTGCTTCAAGGCCGGCGGCAAGGTCATCGCGGCCGGCAACGGCGGCTCGCACTGTGATGCGATGCATTTTGCCGAAGAGCTGTCGGGGCGTTATCGCGGTGATCGCCCTGCGCTGGGGGCGATTGCGGTGTCGGACCCCTCGCACATTACCTGTGTGGCCAATGATTACGGCTTCGAGGCCATTTTTTCGCGGCAGGTCGAGGCGCTCGGCCGGCCGGGGGATGTGTTCCTCGGCATTTCGACCTCCGGCAACTCCGGCAACATTCTCGCCGCCGTGCATGCGGCCCGCAGCCGCGGCATGAAGGTCGTGCTGCTGATGGGCAAGGACGGCGGGAAGATGAAAGGCCTTGCCGACGCCGAGATCATCGTGCCGCATTTCGGCTATGCCGACCGCATTCAGGAAATCCATATCAAATTCATTCACGCCCTGATTGATCACATCGAGATCGGCATGGGCTACGTCGACGCCAAATGACCCTCCAGACCCTGAAATCGCTGGCCGATGCGCTGGCCCAGAAAAAGACCTCCAGCCGCGAGCTGGTCACCGACTACCTCGCCCGGATCGACGCCAGGAACCCGGCCATCAACGCCTTCATCACGGTGGATCGGGACGGCGCACTGGCCGCGGCAGACGCAGCCGACCAGGCCATTGCAGCCGGCCACGCTGCGCCGCTGACGGGCCTGCCCATCGCGCACAAGGACATCTTCTGCACCGAAGGCGTACTGACCACCTGCGGCTCGAAAATGCTGGCCAACTTTGTCAGCCCCTACGATGCGCACGTCGTCAGCCAGCTCAAGGCGGCTGGCGTGGTCAGTCTGGGCAAGACCAACTGCGACGAGTTCGCGATGGGCTCGACGAACGAGAACTCCTTCTTTGGCCCGGTGAAGAACCCCTGGAACCTCGACCGCGTGCCGGGCGGCTCCTCCGGCGGCTCCGCCGCGGCCGTGGCGGCCGGCATGATCCCGGCCTGCACCGGCACCGACACCGGCGGCTCGATCCGCCAACCCGCCGGCTTGTGCGGCGTGACCGGCATCAAGCCCACCTACGGCGTGGTCTCGCGCTATGGCATGGTGGCCTACGCCAGTTCGCTCGACCAGGGCGGCGCTTTCGCCCATACCGCTGAAGACTGCGCCTTGCTGCTGAATCACATGGCCGGCTTCGACAACCGCGATTCGACCAGCCTGGAACGCGCCAAGGAAGATTACGTGCGCGACCTCGCCCTGCCGCTCAAGGGCTTGCGCATTGGCTTGCCGAAGGAGTACTTCGGAGAAGGGCTTGCAGCGGACGTCCGCGGAGCCATCGAAAACGCGCTCGCCGAGCTGCGCAAGCTGGGCGCCACAACCGTGGACGTCAGTCTGCCCAACACCCACCTGGCGATCCCGGCCTACTACGTGATCGCGCCAGCAGAGGCCAGTTCCAACCTCAGCCGCTTCGACGGGGTGCGCTACGGTCACCGTGCCGCCGACTTCTCGGATCTTGCCGAGCTATATGCCAGAAGCCGTGCCGAAGGCTTCGGCGCCGAGGTCAAGCGCCGCATTCTGGTGGGCACCTATGTGCTGTCCCACGGCTACTACGACGCCTACTACATCAAGGCCCAGCAGCTCCGCCGCCTGATCGCCCAGGACTTCCAGCAAGCCCTGCAGCACTGTGACGTGATCGCCGGCCCGGTTGCCCCCACCGCGGCCTGGAAGCTCGGCCAGATGGCGGACGACCCGGTCCAGATGTACCTGGCCGACATCTACACCATTGCCGTCAACCTTGCCGGCCTGCCCGCCTTGTCGACGCCGGCCGGCTTCTCGGCGGAAGCCCTCCCGGTCGGTCTGCAACTGATCGGCAATTACTTTGGCGAAGCGCGCCTGCTGAATGTGGCGCACCAGCTGCAACAGACGACGGACTGGCATCTGCGCCGACCCGGCAACTAAACCCTGAGCACGACAGGAGCCACCATGTCGGCGTTTCTCTGGCACAACCCGGTACGCGTCGTATTCGGCACCGGTACGCTGGATATGCTGCCCGAGCTTGTGGGCAAGCGCAGCGTCTTGCTGGTGACCTTCCGTTCCGCGCAAGACAGTGGCTTGCTCGCCCGGCTCAAGAGCCTGCTCGGCGATCGCATCGTCGAGATCGTGGACAAGGTGCCGTCGCAACCCGAGCTGGATTTCGTCCGCGCACTGCATGCGCAGGTCTGGGCGGGTCCGGCATTCGAAACTGTCGTTGCGGTAGGCGGTGGCAGCGTGCTCGATGCCGGCAAGGCGCTCTCCTGCCGCCCAGCCCGAGACGGATTCGATCCGCTTCTGAGCGAGCGTTGCGAGATCGCGACGCGTCGACCCGTCATCGCAGTCCCCACCACGGCGGGCAGCGGCAGCGAAGTCACTCCCTTTGCAACCCTCTGGAACGGCCCGAACGCCAAGCCCGCAAAACAGATCCTGCACCTGCCGGAACTCTGGCCAGAATCCGCCCTGGTCGACCCGGAGCTGACGCTCAGCCTGCCACGCCAGCGCTTGCGCAACGCCGCGCTCGACACCCTCGCCCGCGCGCTGGAGGCAATCTGGAACCGCAAGGCGAGCCCGCTGACCGACCGGCTGGCCGTGCAGGCCGCTCGCGGCGTGCTGGAGAATCTGCCCAAGGTGTGGCGCTATCCCGGCAATCTCGCCGCCCGCAGTGAGCTGGCTCTCGCCGCCCTGCGTGCCGGACAATGTGCCTGCCATACCCGCACGGCCCTGGCCCACGCCCTGTCCAACGCGGTCTCGGCCATCCACGGCACGCCGCATGGCCTGGCCTGTGCGTTTTCGCTGCCCTGGGTCTGGCGCCAGGCGCAAGGCAATGACCCCGAACGCGATGCGGTACTGGCCGAGATTTTCGGCAGGGCTGAGTCCGACCCCGCCACACGCCTCGAAGCGTTTCTGCATCAACTCGACGTACCGACTGATTTCGCGGCTTACGGTCTCGCCGAAGAGGGTGCGCAGCGTTTTGCCGAGTTCTTCCTCACCACCCCGCAGGGCCGCAACTTCATCGCGCGTCCGTCCGACCCTGCCGAGGCAACTGCCCAGCCATGAAAGTGCTTGCGATCTGGGTCCGCCGGGGCTTCGTCGCGCTCGTGCTGCTGGTGGTGCTGTGGCACCTGTGGTTGCTCGGCAATGTGCTGTGGCTGAAGTGGTTCAACCCGAGCGAGACCAGCTTCATGGACATCCGCCTCTCCGAACTCCAGGCCAAGAAGCCGGAGGCGAACCTGCACTATCGCTGGGTGCCTTACGAAAAGATTTCGAATCAGCTCAAGCGTGCCGTCATCGCCGCTGAAGACGACAAGTTCGTCGACCACGAAGGCTTTGACTGGGAAGGCATCCAGAAAGCCATCGAGAAGAACCAGAAGAAGGGCAAAGCGGTCGCCGGTGGCTCGACAATCAGCCAGCAGCTGGCGAAGAACCTCTTCCTCAGCCCGAGCCGCAGCTACTTGCGCAAAGCCGAAGAAGCCATCATCACCCTGATGATCGAAGCGCTGTGGGACAAGCGCCGGATCCTGGAGGTGTATCTCAACGTGGTGGAATGGGGGAACGGGATTTTCGGTGCCGAAGCCGCCGCCCGGCGCTACTATAAAATCCCGGCCAGCCAGCTGGGGGCCGCGCAGGCGGCAAGAATGGCAGTCATGCTCCCCAATCCACGCAAGTACGAATACAATTTCTCGCCCCGACTGGCCGCGCACGCAGCGCGCATTCAGTCGCGGATGCAGAGTTCGGAGCTACCCTAGCGCGTGTCCCGCCTATTCGCCCGGCGTCAAAGCCGGATTTGCCAAGCCTTTTTACACGCCCGCTGACCATGTCTGAAGAAGTCGAAAACCAAAACAGCGCAGAAGAAGAGGCTTTGCGGCGCAACCTCCACGACGTTCAGCAACTGCTGAGCCGCCACCGTCTGGTTGAAGACCTGGTGCATCGCCAGGAAATGCCACGCCACGGTCTGGTGGAGAACCTGGTGCACAAGCAGAACCTCGGCGAGCTTACCCACAAGCTCAGCCAGATGGAAACGGCCGACATCGCCCGCGTGCTCGAAGCCCTGCCGCACAACGAATCGCTGGTGGTCTGGGAGATGGTGCGCGAATCCCGTGGCGAAGCCATTCTGGACGAACTTGACGATGCCCTGCGCGAAACGCTTGCCAAGGTCGCTGAGACGCCCAAACGCCAGATCATGCTGAACGCATTCGAGCTGCACAATGGCCGCCTGCGCCAGATTCTGGTCGAAAGCAAGACGCAACTTGCCACCACCAGCCCGATCTGGGTCGACCTGATCGCACCGGGCGTTGAAGAGCGCGAGTGGATCAAGGATATCTTTGATCTGTCCTTGCCCGACCCCGACGACCTCACCGACCTGGAAGAGTCCGCCCGCTTTTACATCGAAGACGAGAGCGAACAGGTCCACCTGCACTCCGACTTCCTGCTCGACAAGGAAGACGAGTCACGCAACGTGGCGGTGGCCTTCGTGCTCCATCGCAACATCCTGTTCTCGGTACGGCAGGAAGAGTTGCCGGTCTTCCGCTTGCAGCGCCTGCGCGCGCGCATCCAGCCCGGCTATGTGAATGATGGCAAAGACGTGCTGCTCGACCTCTACGCCGCCGACGTCGAATACTCCGCCGATGCACTGGAAGCCGTGTACGCCTCGCTGGAAGCCGTCGGCAAGCGCGTGCTCAGCACCGAGCTGACCGATGCGGAAGCCGCCAAGATCCTGGCTGCGATTGCGTCTGAAGAAGATCTGAACGGACGCATCCGTCGCAACGTGATGGACACCCGCCGTGCCGTGGCCTTCCTGATCCGGGGCAAGTTCCTCAGCAAGGATCAGCTCGAAGACGCGCGCCAGATCTTGCGCGACATCGAGTCGCTGGACGGCCACACCGCCTTCCTGTTCGACAAGATCAACTTCCTGATGGATGCCACGGTCGGCTTCATCAACATCAACCAGAACAAGATCGTCAAACTGTTCTCGGTCGCCAGCGTCGCCCTGCTGCCGCCAACGCTGATCGCCAGCGTGTACGGCATGAACTTCAGGTTCCTGCCCGAGCTGCAATGGCAATACGGCTACCCCTTCTCGATCGGCTTGATGGCGGTATCCGTCGCCGTGCCCTTCTGGTATTTCCGCCGCAAGGGCTGGCTGCGCTGAGCCGCAGTACTCACGCGGTCAGCTGCAGTCGCGCGAGGTGGGCGTAAAGCCCGTCCGCCGCCACCAATTCGGCGTGCGTGCCGGTCTCGATGATGCGGCCGTGCTCCAGCACCACAATCCGGTCGGCACGTTGCACGGTGGCCAGGCGATGCGCGATGACAAGGGTGGTCCGCCCCCGCATCAGGCGCTCCAGCGCGGCCTGCACCATGCGCTCACTCTCCGCATCCAGCGCCGAGGTGGCCTCATCGAGCAAGAGAATCGGGCGATCGGCCAGAATGGCACGGGCGATGGCAATCCGCTGGCGCTGCCCGCCCGATAGTCGGACACCGCGCTCGCCCAGATCGGTGTCATAGCCCTGCGGCAACTGCTGGATGAATTCATCGGCGAATGCCGCCACACAAGCCTCGCGTACGGCCTCCAGACTCGCGTCCGGGCGGGCATAGCGCACGTTCTCGCGCACACTATTGGCAAAGATCACCGGTTCTTGCGGCACGAGCGCGAGGCGCTGGCGGACCGCATCAGGATGAACGTCGCGCAAGTCCACGCCGTCGATCATCACACGGCCGCTGGCAGGATCGTAGAACCGCAACAACATCTGGAAGACTGTGGTTTTCCCCGCACCGGAAGGCCCGACCAGCGCGAGCGTTTCGCCGCGCCGCACGCTCAGCGAGACGCCGTCGAGCGCCGGAATGTCCGGCCGCGTCGGATAGTGAAAACCGACCTCCTCGAAGCGGATTTCGCCGCGCGCCGGCGCGGGCAGGACCTGCGGGTGCTCGGGTACTGCGATGCCCGGCGACGTCGCGAGGATTTCGACCAAGCGCTCGGTCGCACCGGCCGCGCGCTGCAGATCGCCCCACACTTCAGACAGCGCCCCGACCGAGCCTGCAACGATCACGGCGTAGAACACGAATGCCGACAGATCGCCTGCTGAGAGCCGCCCCGCCAGCACATCATGCCCCCCACCCACAGGATCAGCGAGATCGCGCCAAACACCAGCACCAGCACCGCCACGATCAAGGCCGAGCGCACCTGAATGCGCCGCACGGAGGTCGCGAACCCGTGCTCCACCCGGTCGGCGAACGCGGCCCGATCCACCTCCTCATGCCCGTAGGCCTGCACGATCCGGATCTCGTGGATGGTCTCGTCAATCTGCGCCCCCAGATCGGCCACCCGATCCTGGCTCTCACGCGCCAGCTTGCGGACCTTGCGGCCGAAGAACAGGATGGGCACCACCACCAGCGGCACCCCGGCGAGCACCAGCAGGGTCAGCTTCCAGCTCGTTGCCAGCAGCATCCCCAACCCGCCGATGAGCAGCAAGGTATTGCGCAGGGCGATGGAGACCGACGAACCGATCACGCTCTCGATCTGCGTCGTATCCGAGGTCAGCCGTGAGATCACCTCCCCTGTCCGCCCGGACTCAAACCAGGACGGCGGCAAACGCAGCAGATGATTGAAGACGCGCCGCCGCAGATCGGCCGTCACCCGCTCGCCGAGCCAGGAGACGTTGTAGAAGCGCATCCAGGTGGCACCGGCCAGCAGACCGATCACCCCAAACATCGCCAGTAGCGTGCGATCCAGCCAGGCCGGGTCGCCCGCCGCAAAGCCCCGGTCAATCACCGCCCGCAGACCCTGCCCGACGCCCAGCATCGCCGCCGCCGCCAACACCAGGGCGATCGCCGCAAACAGCATCCGCCGCCGATACGGCCGCAATAAGGAAATCAATAGCTCACGCGACGCCGAGGGCGCGACAGCTTTCAGGACCGGGCTTACGGGCATGCAGGCTTCCTTTTGATCCGGCCCGCACCGCAGGCCACGCGCCGCACTATCCCGCATCACGCAGCAAAGGGGAATCGGCGCATTCATCCTGCCTTAAGGTAGACCACGGCCTGTGCTCACCAAGCGACTAGAATCCGTCGCTCAACCACCGCGAAAGATCATCCTCATGAACGCCTACCCTATCACCGCCCTCGCCACACTCGTCATCGCCGCGCTCATGTTCGTCCTCGCCTTCAATGTGGGCAAAGCGCGGATGAAATACGGCGTCAAAGCGCCTGCCACCACCGGCGAACCGACCTTTGAGCGCATCTACCGCGTGCAGATGAATACCCTGGAGAGCGCAATCTGCTTCCTGCCTTGCCTCTGGGTCTTCGCCGCCTTCATGAGCGACTGCTGGGCGGGGATTGTCGCGGCGGTATGGATCGTCGGCCGGATCGTCTACGCAGTGAGCTACCAGCGCGACGCCAGCAAACGCACCGCCGGCTTTGCCATTGGCGCGCTGGCACTGATGGTCGCCATGCTGGGCGGCGCCTGCGGAGTGGTTCGCGCACTGCTGGCCGCGGTCTGAGCTGCGCAGCGGTGCTTGCGCGCCGCTGCGTTCGGCGCCGGGCGACTAGAACAGCCAGACCCGGTAGCCCGCGTCATCCAGCCCCAGGATATCGATCTGGCCGGCACTCGCCGCCGGCCCGTCGATGAGTCCGCAAGTCGCCCCGGCCGATTCGGTGTTACCGAAGGCGGCGGCGCAATTCCGGCAGGCGCCCTGGATCACGCCGGTGCCGGCCACCTCCTGGTAGAGCGCGTGCATCGGGTGATCGGCCTGCGCGAGCAGCCCGGGCCAGGCCGTGCCCTCGGCGGCAAAGTAGAACAACACCCCATCGCCACGGGCGTGCGCCTGTTTGGCATGTACGAGTGCGTGAAAGACACGGCCGGGCTCGCCCGGACCGGCGTAAACAATGAATGCGTGCTGGTTTGACATGAGTTTCATCCTGTTTGCGTAGTAAGTTGGGGAGGGGCCCGGCGGGCGGTCACCGACTCGCCGCCAATCCCCCAGTTATCCGTCTCCACTTCGTCGATGATCACGACGGTGGTGTGCGGGTTCTTGCCGAGAATCTCGGCCAGTAGCGTGGTCACGCCAGCGATCAGCTGCGCTTTCTGTGCAGCCGTGGCGCCATCTCGCGTGATCCGGATGTTGACGTAGGGCAGTGTTGACTCCTTTCTGATGAGGGAAATGTGCGGTTGGCCTGCCAGGCGCCGGCGCTGACGAGCACCAGGCCCGCCAGGATCTGCGCGGTGAGGGATTCGCCAAGCAGGGGCAGCGCCAGCAGGCCCGCGACGGCCGGCACGAGCGCCATGAGCGCGCCAAGGCGCGTCGGGCCGAGGAGCGAAATGACTCGGACATACAGCAGCATCTGCACGATGCTGGCGAGCACGCCCTGGTAAAACGCCTGCAGCAGGATCTCCGGCCAGGGGACGGAGGCAAGATTCCTGGGCAGGGCCAGCGCATAAACCGGCAGATATAGAAGCGCCGTCAGCAGGGTGACCGCCACCGTCGCATCCAGTGGCGCCACCGCCCAGCGCCGCAGCAATACGGTGTAGACCGCCCAGCAGGCCGAGGCAGCCACCAGCAGAAGGTCCCCGCTGAGGCTGGCCGCGTTGCCCGAGAAGACCTCGCCCGCCAGACTCGCCACCCCCGCCCCGATCAGGCCCAGGCCCGCCCAGCGCCCCGCACCAAGCCGTTCACCGAGCAGGACGCGCGCCGCGATGGCGATCGCAAAGGGCAGCAAGCCCGGCAGCAGGATGGCGGCGTGTGTCGCCGGGCTGCGCTTGAAACCCGAGAACGCCAGCAAGCCGTAGGCGAGACCGCCGATGGCGGTCAGCGCCAGCATCCGGCCGTCCAGGAGCGCCGGGCGACGGCGGTAGCGCCACACCGGAATGAGGATCGCGGCCGCCGTCACGTAGCGGATCGCGAAGAGGTCCCACGCCGTCATCGCGCTCGCGCCGCCAATCCGCGAAACCAGGATGAAGCCCGACCAGATGGCAACCACCATCAAGGCCAGGGAATAGGCAGAGCGTCGGGAAGCGGGTGGCACGCTGAGGCGCTCCGTTGAAGAAGACAGAAGCCACTCTAACGCCCGCCTTTGTTCACGTATAATGAATAATTATGGAATTAACGTTCTCAAATTAGAAACATGGAACTCTCGGATCTGAAGATTTTCTGTACCGTGGTCGAGGCCGGCGGGGTCACGCGGGCGGCGGAACGCCTGCATCGCGTGCCCTCAAACGTCACGACCCGCATCCGGCAACTGGAAGAGGAACTCGGCACGAACCTGTTCTCCCGCGATGGCCGCCAGCTCATCCTCAGCCCGGCCGGCCATACCTTGCTGGGCTACGCAAAGCAGCTGAACGCGCTGGCGCAGGCGGCACGTGAGGCGCTCAATACCACCGAGCCGCGCGGCAGCTTGCGCCTGGGCAGCATGGAGGCGGCGGCAGCCGTGCGGCTCCCCACGCCACTGGCCCGTTACCACGCACGCTATCCAGCGGTAACGCTGGAGCTCTCCACCGGCCCGACTGCGCAGCTGATTGCGCGCGTCCTGGCCGGCGAGATCGAGGCGGCCATCGCCGCCGATGTGCAGGACGATCCACGTCTGGAAACGATGCCCGCGTTTACCGAGGCGCTGGTGCTGGTCGCCGCAGCCGGCCACCCGGCCATCCGCGGGCCCGAGGATGTCCCACAGGCCTCGTTGCTCGCGTTTCCCGCTGGCTGTGCGTATCGGCAACGGCTCGAAACCTGGTTTGGCGCACAGGGCGCGCGACCGGCCCGGATCGTGGAGCTGGGCTCGTATCACGCCATGCTCGGCTGCGCCGTCGCCGGCATGGGCGTCGCGCTGGTCCCCGAATCCCTGCTCGCGGCGTTCTCCGGGCGCGCGGGTCTCAGCGAACACCGCCTGGCAGGCCTCACCGGCAAGAGCGAAACCGTGCTGGCCTGGCGGGCCGGCACGCAGTCGCCCCGCATCAAGGCGCTGATCGCGCTATTGCAAGACGTCTGAGGATCGCGCCGCGCGCCGGGCTTCTGCGGCCCGCCAGCGCGCCGGGGGCGCACCGACGATTTTCTTGAAGGCGCGGTTGAACGCCGCCAGGCTTTCGTAGCCGACCTCTTCCGCGATGCGATCCACCGGCTGGCGCGAGCGGGCGAGCTTGTCGCGCGCCACATTCATCCGCCAGCGCGCCACATAAGCCATCGGGCTTTCCCCCAGCATCGTCGAGAAGCGCGCCGCAAAGCGCGAGGGGGACATCGCGGATTTGTCGGCCAGCGTGGCGACCGACCAGTGACGGCCGGGGTCGGCATGGATCCACGCAATCGCCCGGCCGACCACCGGGTCGCGGAGGCCGCGAATCCACCCCGCCTCGCCCAGCGGCGAGCCAACCACATAGGCCCGCACCGCCTCGGCACAGAACACCTCCAGCAGCCGCGCCACGATGTACTGCCCCGCCGGGGCTTCGCGGCTGATTTCCTCCGCCAGCAAGCGCGCCACGCCCGAGAGGTTGTGCAATTCCCCCGGGCGGCCCAGGGTGGTCGTGAGCAGCGGCGGCAAGGCCGCGAACAGCGGGTTGAAGTCGGTATGGCGCAGCAGGAACACCCCGCACAGCAAAGAGGTGGTGGCGCTCGGCGCCATCTCGGGCGGGGGACGTCGCGCCGCGCCAGTGCTCAGCAGTTCCGCCACCGGGCGCGGTGCCACCGCGTTCCCCAAGGACAGGGTGTGCGCCACGCCCCCAAAACTGATGGCCAGCTGGCCGGCAGACAGCACCTGCACGCCCGCAGACGTCTCGATCTGGCAGTGACCAAACTCGACGAGATGAAACGCCACCACACGCGTGCCCGCCTCGGCCCCGAGCAGGGCCGCCAGCTCGGTGGAATCCGGGATGGCAATGCCCCAGGGCGGACTGTAGGCCTCACGCAGCAAGAGGCTGCCACTCACCCGCATGGAAGCCAGGGCATCACCGATTGGATCGGCAAACCCAGCGTAATCAGTTGCTTCTGCAAAGTTATTGGTTGTTTGTGACATAGAAGCTATCCGCTCATGTGCTTAACATGCATTACCGAACCCTAGCACACCGGAGCCCGACCATGCCCAATCTTTCCCCCGCCCTCACCATGCTCTGCCTCGATCTATTGATGATCGTCTACACCCTCTGGGCCGTCTCGGCCTTCCGGCCCCTGGGCCGCCTCGGCCCGGCCATTGCCGTCGGCCTGCTGGGCTGGCTGGGCCTGCTGCATTTTGGCCTCTCGCGGCAACAGCTCTTTCCGGCCGACATCTCCGGCATCGGCTTCCTGCTCATCATTTTTGCCGGCGTCGGCCTGGTGGGCGCGCTGCTGTTTGCGGTCCCGCCGATCCGCCGCCTGCTGGTCGAGCTGGATCAGCGCCAGCTGATGCTGCTGCAAGGCATCCGCGTCTTCTTCGGCGCCACCTTCCTCATGCAGGCCAGCCAGGGCGTGCTGCCGCAGACCTTTGGGATCCTGGATGGCTTCACCCACATCGGCGCGGGCTTCTTCGGCCTGATTGCGGCCTTCTCGCTGGCGGCCGGGGTCAGTGGCCGGCGCCGCGCCTGGTTTGCCAACCTCTTTGGCCTGGCCGACATCCTCATCGTTGCCAGCTCCCTCGCCCTGATCCTGCTGCCGCAGATCGGCCCGCACCACGCCATGATGTACGCCGTCTTCCTGCCCGCGCCGCTCTGGCTCTGGTTCCACCTCGTCTCGATCGCGAAGCTGCTGCGCCAGCCCGACTGAGATCACACGCGGCCCATACCGGAAAGGACATGACATGAAAATCGCCGGCAAGACTGTCGTCATCACCGGGGCCTCCAGCGGCCTCGGCGCGGCCCTGGCACAGCGGATGTGGCGCGCCGGGGCGGCCCGGCTCATCCTGCTCGGGCGCCACGAAGCGCGGCTGAACCAGGTGGTGCGCGCACTGCAGGCAGACGGCGCCGACGCCCACGCCGTGCTGGCCGACCTCTCACACGAAGACGATGTGCACGCCGTGGTCGACTGGCTCCGCGCACACGCTGGCCCCGTCGACATCCTGGTGAACAACGCCGGCGCAGGCGCGTGGAATTTTCTCGAAGACAGCACGTTTGCCGAGATCCGCGAGGCCATGGCGGTGCCCTACCTCGCCGCGGCCTGGCTGAGCAGCGCCCTGCTGCCGGCGATGCGGCAAAGGCAGCGCGGCCATATCGTCAATATCAGCTCGGTCGCCTCCACCCTGGTGTGGCCAGGCGCTACGGCGTATATCGCCGCCTGCCGCGCGATGCGCGGGCTCTCCGACGCACTGGCTGCCGATCTGCGCGGCAGCGGCGTACACCTCACCCACTACGAGAGTGGCCCGATCGAGACCCCGTACTGGGCGACCCACCCGCAGAGCCGGGCACGCGTGCCCGGCATCGCCCGACTGCTGGTGCGCCCGCTCTCGGCGGACGAGGCCGCGGACGCGATCATCCGCGGCGTGGAAGGCCAGCGCCGCCACGTGGTGGCGCCGGTGATGATGGCCGCGGTGCTTCGCTTGCATCGACTTCTCCCCTGGGCCGTGCAGGGCTTGATGGTGCGGACAGGATTCCGGCTTTAGCCCGGATGCCAACTTTCCTTCATCGACGGCTTGAACTTTGCCGCAGGGTCGTCATCTAAGGGACTGCATCACCTTCTGCAACACGCCCTGAGAGAGAACCATGATCAAGAAATTCATGCTGTCCGTCGCGGTCATCGCGGCCATCGCCGGCTTCGAGGTCGACGTGGCCGAAGCCGGGCGCCGCCTGGGTGGCGGACGCAATACCGGCATCCAGCGCAGCCTGCCCGCGCAGCGGCAGGCCACACCGCCCGCCGCCACCCCCAGCACACCGCAACAGGCCCAGGCCGCGCGCTCGACGGCACAGCCCGCCCCCGGCGCGCAAGCCCCCGCCAGTGGCTGGCGCAAGTGGGCGGGTCCGCTCGCCGGGCTCGCAGCTGGCATCGGCCTGGCGGCCATGCTCTCGCACTTCGGCGTAGGCGCCGAGTTCGCCGGCATCCTGCTCGCCGTCCTCGCCGGCGTCGTGGTGATCGCCCTGCTCCGTCGCTTTCTGGGGGGTGCACGCAACGCGTCGCCGCAGCCAGCCTATGCCGGCATGGGCAACCCCGACCGGGTCACACCGATTCAGCGTGAAGCCGCCCCCGCGGCGGCATTCGGTGGCGCCGCTGCAGACAGCAGCGCAGCCGATGCCCGTTTTCCGGCTGGCTTTGATGCCGACGCCTTCGCGCGCCAGGCCAAGCTGAACTTCATCCGCCTGCAAGCGGCCAACGATGCCTGCAATCTGGCGGATATCCGCGACTTCACCTCGCCCGAGGTGTTCGCCGAGATCAAGCTGGGCATCGACGAGCGCGGTGGCGAGAAGCAGAAGACCGACATCGTGATCCTGAATGCCGAGGTGCTCGAAGTGGTGGAGGAAAACGGCCAGTACATCGCCAGCGTGCACTACTCCGGCAGCCTGCGCGAAGAAGATGGCGCCGCCGCTGCACCTTTCAACGAGGTCTGGCACCTTGCCAAGCCCACCGACGGCAACCGCGGCTGGACCCTGGCGGGCATTCAGCAGCTCAACTGAGCCCACGCACGCGGCCATCCTCGGTGATGGCCGCGGCAAACTTTCCCCGTTAGTCCCCCTCCCTGCAGAGGCACACCCCGTGGGCCTCTGCAGCATGCCCTGCCTGATCCCCAATACCCTCGCGGCACATCGAACAAGCTCCTCGCAGACGTCCATCCGGTGCGGCTCTCCAGCCTGCCTGCGATTCGTCCTTGTGGGCTGTTAGCAAGGCAAGGCCGGGGTAAGGATGCTTTGTCACGCACAGACTCCATCAAGCTGAGGCAAACGGCGGCTTACCCGAGACTGCAAACGCCTTATCCCGCTCAGTGCTCGCCGCCGATTCTGGCGAGAACGTCAGACGCCAGCACGACCACCCCTTTGGCTGCAGGCACGGTCTTGACCAGCGCCTGGGCGACGGCCCGTGCACGGACCGGCCGATAAACGCCGGGCAGGAGGGGCGCGAGCAGTCTTGCAATCGGGATGGCAATCCGCTCGCCGAGGCGCGGGGGCTGCTGCAGTCCGTCGCGGTAGTCCAGCAACAGCGAGGGTTGTGCGATCACCAGCGCGCTCAGATCCATCGCCTTGAGACCATCCTCCAACTCACCTTTGACGCGGTTGTAGAACACCGATGAACGCGCGTTTGCGCCTGCCGCACTGACCAGGCCGACCCGTCGAACGCCCGCCGCAAACGCCGCCCGGGCGACCGCCAGGTTGGCGTCCAGATCGACAGCACGAAATGCCGCTTGACTGCCGGCCACCCTGATCGTCGTGCCGAGCGACAGATAGACTTCCTCGGCCGGCGGCAGCGCGGGCAAGCTGGCGAAGTCCACGATGTGGACCTGAAGCTTGGGGTGGCGGAGGCTCATGGGTCGGCGGCTCAAGGCATGCACCGTCGACACCGCCTCGTCCGTCAGAAGGGCCTGAAGTATCAGGCCGCCCACCAGTCCCGTGGCCCCGGCCAGCAACACGGTGCGTTGATCTACAAGCATGGACACGCTGATCTCCTCTTCAATTTCAGGTGCATGGCATGACGGACGCCGTCAGGCCGGTGCCCCGCTTCATGTCGCCGGGCTCTGCCCGTCCTGTCTGATCCGCCCATCGACCAGTTCGATCACCCGGTCGCACCGGGCGGCCAGTCGCGGATCGTGGGTGACAATCAGAAAAGATGTGCGCCGCGCGGCGTGTATCGCACGCAACAGGGTAAAGACTTCGTCCGACGTGTGCATGTCCAGGTTGCCGGTCGGCTCGTCGGCAAGCACCAGGGGGGGTTGCATCATCAGTGCGCGCGCGATCGCGACGCGTTGCTGCATGCCGCCGGAGAGTTCGCCGGGCTTCTTCTGGAACGCCTCGCCCAGCCCCATATCCGCAAGTAGTGCACGCGCATGCCGGTCTTGCGCGGGGCTCACCCGACCCTCGCGCATCAGTGCCGGCAGGGTCACGTTCTCCAGCGCGGTAAAAGCCGGCAGCAGATGGTGGAACTGGAAGACGAAGCCCAGCGCACGGTGACGTTTGAGGGTGAGGTGGGCATCGTCCAGGCCGGATACTTCCTCGCCCTGCAGCCGATAGCTGCCGCCGCTGAGGGGTTCGAGCAGGCCCAGGATGTTCAGCAAGGTGCTCTTGCCCGAACCCGACGGGCCGATCAGCGCCACGAACTCGCCGGGCTCGACTTGCAGCGACACACCGTGCAGTACCTCCGCTTCGGTGGGCTGGCCAATGTTGTAGCGCTTGCTGACATTGCGCAGCTCGATCAGGGGCGGGTTCATGGGGTCAGCGGATGTCATGTACGGATCGCCTGAGCCGGATCCAGCGCCGCGGCGCGACGCGCTGGCGCAATGGCGGCGAGCACGCCGCAGCAGGTGGCAATGACGGAGATCTGGGCCGCGAGCAGGGGTTGCAGCGTGATGGCGAACAGCGGCAGACCGTCCGCGCCGCGCACGAAGCTGGTGAAGACCCAGATCAGGGCACTCGCGAGCAATACGCCGAGGAGGGAGCCGAACGCGCCCACCAGTGCGCCCTGGAGCAGGAAGACGCGCAAGATCTGCCCTCGGGTGCAGCCCATGGCACGCAGAATGCCGATCTCGCGTTGCTTCTGTACCACCGAGACCACCAGCACGCTGGCGATGCCCAGCACCACGACGATCATGACCACGCTGCGAATCAGGCTGGTGCTGACGGACTGCGCGTTCAGCGCAGAGACCAGCTGGGCGTTGGCCTCTTGCCAGCTCTCCACGTCGTAGGGCCAGCGGCCCGAGAGCTCGCGCGCAAGGTCCTTGGCCTGCCAGACGTCGCGCAGCGTGATGTCGAGACTGGTCGCGCCGCCGGGCAGGCCAACCAGGCTCTGGGCGCTGCGCAGCGGCAGGTACACCGTGCGGCGGTTCAGATCGCGCACGCCCAGATCCACCAGCGCCGTGACGCGCAGGGACTCACTGACCGTGCGGCCCCCACTGCCCAGCACCACGCTGATGCGGTCTCCCACGCTGAGCCCCAGATCCCGCGCGAGTTCGCGGCCAATGATCGCCTCACCCGGGCCGAGGCGGGCCTCTCCGGCCACCACCTTGCTGCGCAACTGCACAATGCGGTCGTAGCGCGCCAGTTCCACGCCCATCAGCGCAATGGCGCGCGCGCCATCGCCCCTTAAGCCGAGCCCGGCGGCAGATACCATGGGAGAAACCGCCGACACGCCGGGCAGCGCCTCCAGCACGGGAACGATCTGCTGCCAGTTGGCAATCGAGCGCGGCCGCTGGCTGCGCGCCTGGGTTTGCACCAGGGCCTGCGTGCCGGGCGCGTCCGGCAGGCGCGCGCTGAGCACTTCATCGTCCAGTGGCCTGAGCGTCACGTGGGCTTGCGCGCCCAGCGTCTTGCTCAGCGTATTGCGCTGCAGCCCTACGATCAGGGCGGAGATATAGGCCACGACCGCCACCCCCGCGGCCACGCCCACGATGATCAGCAGCGTCTGGAAGCGCCCCTCACGCAGAAAGCGCACCGCCACCCGGCCTTCGAAACCTAGCCATGCCGCCATATCGGAACTCCCGTTCAGTGCGCGCTGGTGCCTGTGGAGGCGCTTCGGGGGCGCACCGTCTGCCCCGGTGTGGCGGCGTTGCCCAGCATCACCAGATCACCCACTTGCAGACCTTGCAGCACCTCCACGCCAGCCAGCGTGCGCAGACCCAGCCTGATCTCGCGGATTTCGACCCGCCCATCCGGGGAGACTCGCCACACGCTGGCAGCGCCGTCCGCCCCTTCGCTGCGCAGCGCCTGAAGCGGCAGCACCAGTGCACTGTCACGCCGACCCGTCTCGACCTCGACTGACAGACTCATGTCTTCCCGCAGAAAAGCGGGCTCCGGCGGCGTGAGCGCCAGGCGCAGCTCGATGGAACCGCGCTGGGCATCCACCTGCGGCGCGATCCGCTGCACGGTCGCGGCAAAGCGCTGCTGCGGATAGGCATCGGCCAGCACCTGGGCGCGCTGCCCGACGCGCAACTGCGCCAGGTAGCGCTCGTCGAGCAGGGCCAGCAGTTCGGTCGGGCCGCTCAGCGCCAGCGTCAGCAGCTTCTGCCCGGGTTGCACGATCTGGCCGGGTTCCGCTTCGCGCGCCAGCACCCGCCCCGCTGCAGGCGCCGTCAAGGTGGCCTGGGCCAACTTGGCCGCGGCGGCCCGGGTAGCGGCGCTGGCCTGCGCCCGCTGCGCCTCGGCAAGGGCGATCTCGCTGCCGCCCTGGTCCTGATTGGCCTGGGCTTGTGCCTCGGCACTCTCCAGTTGCGCCTGCGCCACCGCCAAGCTACGGCGCGCCTCATCCAGCCGGGCGGCGCTGACGAAGCCTTGCGCCAGCAGCGATTGCTGGCGCTGCAGGTCCGCCCGTGCATTCGCCAGTACCGACTGCGCCTGGGCGATGCTGGCCTGCAATGACTTGCGGCCGCTGCTGCGCAGCCCCGCCAACCTGGCATCCGCCGCGCGCTCGCTGGCGCGGGCCTGCTGGAGAACGGCGGCCAGTTCGTCAGATTCCAGGCCGATAAGGGGCTGCCCGGCGCGCACGCTGTCCCCCTCGCGCACCGCCACCGCCACGATCCGGCCGGTGAGCGTGCTGCCCAGATCCACCCGGCTGAGAGCCGCCACGCGGGCAGACACCTGCAGGCTGCTCACCAGCGGGGCGGTTTGCAGACGCAGCACCTCAACCCGGGGCGGGCGCTGCATCCACCAGATCAGCAGCAGGCTCGCGAGGAGCACGCCAAGAATCAAGAGCAGGCGACGGGACAGGCGTAAGGGCAGGCGCATGGTTATCGGGACGGGAGAGCGTTGTATGAAGCGTGATCCGGCGGTGTTTTGTCCTGGACGTACATATGGCAGCCACGCAAACAAGCCTGGCGGCGCACGGCCGCAGCAGGCAAGGAAAACCACTTCACGGCGGACGCCTCAGCACCCGCTTGACGCGGGTGAGCCGGGCGCGAGTCGGACGCTGACTTCAAAATCGATACGCGGCCGTCAGGCCGAACGCGGGGGTGCTCTTCATGTCACGGCTCTCCACACGCTGCGCGTTGCGGTCTTCAATTTTCAGACGACCATTGAGCAGCACGCCAGCGAAAGCGTCCAGGCTTAAAGCGGGCACGGGCTTCCAGGCCGCGTGCAGAAACACGGGCACATAGCTGAACTGACCGACCCCTCCGGCTGCCCGCCGATTGTCTTCCGCAAGACGGAAGCGCGTGTTGCGCCACGCGCCGCCCAGGCCCAGCTCAAGCTCGGGTGTCACACGGTAGGCCAGTTCCAGCCCGGCAGGCCCGGACAGGCCGAGCCCCAGCGGGTTGAAGAGCCGCCAGTGGTCATCGAAGCGCCAATCCACCAGAAAGAAGGGAAACAGCTCGGTGCTGTTGTCCAGGGTGCGAGACAGCGACAGGCCCAGCCCGATCCGGCGCCCCGGCGCAAGCTGTTTGCTGGCGCCGGCAATCAGGCCCCAGGCGATGGCGTCGCTGCCCTTCGAGCCTTCCTCACCCGCCCATTCCACGCGAGGCGTGATCATCGCTGCCCAGCTCTCGGAAAAACGGTGTGTCAGGGGCACGCCCAAGGACAGCCGCCGCACATCCTGCCAGAGGGCTGGCACGGGCCCGTCAAACGTCCAGCTTTCCTGATCGGCACGCAGCTGGATGCCCACACTGGTGGTCGGCGCGATCTGCATCGAATGGCCAAGGGAAAACTGGGTCGTGCTCACGGAGACCGCCGAGCCGGAATCGAGCCTGGCATCACTGAGATGAACCTGGCCCA
The DNA here is from genome assembly GCA_016718265.1 of Uliginosibacterium sp. Taxonomy (GTDB): domain Bacteria; phylum Pseudomonadota; class Gammaproteobacteria; order Burkholderiales; family Rhodocyclaceae; genus Uliginosibacterium. Next base: position 75,514 of record JADKDZ010000029.1, read on the forward strand.
CCGATACGCTGCTGCCGGCCATCTGAGCCTGGGCCAGCCCGCCCCAGGCGAGGCACAGGGCCATCAAGATTTTCTGTCGCGTCATGGCATGCTTTCTTAGCGTTCACTCGCCCGGCGGCAGCGAGTTTACAAGTTGTTGGCACCTGGACAGCCGTCCAGAGTCAGTGTTGATTCTCCGCCAGGGCCCGTGCGGCCGCCAGACTTCGAATGCGCGTCCTGTCATCTCCCCCAATAAGGGGACGAATAGACCCAAGTCCTGCCCAACTGAATCGCCGGCATGGCTCCCCGGCGAATCAAGGAACACAGCGCCAGCTTACTATTTGTCTAGGACAACAAAAGGATGACTGAGTTCCACCGTCGACGCACTCACGGTACCGAAGGCCGTTCTGCACCCCGCATGCGGCCCTCTCGCCAATCACGCCCTGCCTGCGAAGGCTCCCCCCGTGGCGCTCTGCAGCATGCCCTGCCTGATCCTCAATACCCTCGCGGCACATCGAATAAGCTCCTCGCAGACGTCCATCCGGTGCGGCTCTCCGGCGGCCTACAGACGCACTTGGCGCAACTGCTGACAGGCCTCGGCGATCTCGCCCGGGGTCAGCGCGGCATAGCCCAGAATCCAGCCATCCCGGCGCGGGGCACCGCCATATAAACGCGAGAGGCTGGGCGTCTCCAGCCCGCGCGCGGCGGCGGCGCGGCTCAAGGCGGGCTCTTCGCCTTCGGGCAGCAGCGCCGCCAGCTGCAGACCGCCCGGGCTGGGCTGCGGCTGCAGCCAGTCCGCCATCGGCCGCAGGGCCTCCAGCAGGGCGTCCCGGCGTTGGGCGTACAGGCGACGCATCAGGCGCAGGTGGGCGGCGAAGTGTCCGGCGGTGATGAAGTCGGCCGTCACCGCCTGCGCCAGCTGCGGACTGTGCCCGTCTTGCGTGGTGCGTGCCTCGACGAAGGGGCCGACCAGGGCCGCGGGCAAGACCATGTAGGCCAGGCGCAACGAGGGGAACAGCACCTTGGAAAAGGTGCCAAGGTAGAGCACACGCCCGGCCTCGTCCAGACCTTGCAGGGCGGGCATGGGCTTGCCGTCGTAGTGGAACTCGCTGTCGTAGTCGTCTTCGATGATCCAGGTGCGGTGCTGCGCGGCCTGGGCCAGCAGCGCCCGCCGCCGCCGCAGGCTGAGCGCCATGCCCAGCGGATACTGGTGCGAGGGCGTGAGATAGATCAGCTTCGGCCAGGGCTGATCCGGCGACCAGCTCAGGCCTTCCGCATCCACCGGCACGGCCACCCGTCGCGCGCCGGCTGCCTCGAACGCGCTGGCTGCGCCACGGTAGCCGGGGTCTTCCAGCCAGACCGGGTCATCCGCATCCAGCAACATCAGCGCCGCCAGCTGCAAGGCCTGCTGCGAGCTGCTGAGCACCAGCACCTGATCCGCCGTGCAGCGCAGGCCGCGCGCGGCGTTCAGATAGGCGGCAATCGCTTCGCGCAGGCGGGGGTCGCCCTGCGGATCGCCATAGCCGAGCAAGGTGGGCCCGCGCCGCAGGTGGCGGGCAAGCAGCTGACGCCACAGCTCGAGCGGGAAAGCCCGCAGATCCGGGCTGCCCGCTGCAAACGGCAGGGGCCGCGCAGGATCGCGACAGCCGCCCCGCGCCGCCAGCTGCTGGCCGCGCTGCGACAGCACTGCTGGCGTCTCCACACGCCGCACACGTGCGACCGGCCCGGCCGCTGGCGCATCGAGGGCCACGAAACTGCCTCGCCCGACCGCGCGCCACAGGTAGCCTTCGGCCTCCAGGCGGCCATACGCCGCCTCCACGGTGACCCGCGACACGCCAATATCCGCCGCCAGCTGCCGGCTGGACGGCAGTTGCTGGCCCGGAGACAAGACCCCGCGCAGCATGGCGGTGCGCAAGGCCGCCACCAGCTGCTCGCGTCGCCCGCCACTGGCCGCCGGCCCGGCCTGCTCGAAGAGTTGCAGCCAGAAGGGGGCACGCAGCGCCATGGGTCTTATCCTCCGGCCAGAATGGGTCTCAAGTATAAGGCCCATCCCGCGCATACTCGCGGCACAGCCTGCACACAAGGAGCCCGCCATGCCTGCCCCCCGCCCGCCCTCGCTCGTCCTCTCCACCCCCGCCCCCACGCCGGAAGACAGCGCTGCCTTCATGGCCGCCAAACTGGCCTACCACACCGACGCCTGGGACGTGGCCACCGACCTGCGCGCCGGGCTGACCGAGATCGTCGTCCTCGACACCCGCTCGCCGGACCTCTACCGCGCGGGGCACATCCCCGGCGCCCTCTGCTTCCCGCATACGGACATCTCGGCCGACAGCACCGCGCAGCTCGACAAGACCCGCGTCTACGTCTGCTATTGCAATGGCATCGGCTGCAACGGCTCCACCCACGGCGCCCACAAGCTCGCGCGCCTTGGCTTCCGCGTCAAAGAGCTGCTCGGCGGCCTCGAATTCTGGCGGCAGGAAGGCTGGCCCATCGCCCCAGGCGACGACCCCGGCAGCATGCGCGACAGCGGCATCGTGGCGTGCGGCTGCTGACCGCGCCGCACCGATCACGACCCGCCACGCACCCCTGCCCGGAGACCCGCTCCCGATATGCCTCTGCGGGCAGGGGCTTGGAGAGCCAAGCGGGATGCGGCTTCGCGGGCAACCTGCCAGCCCCGTCGTCCCTGCGCAGGCAGGGACCCAGCGCCTTTGCTTTGCGCATACCTGCGTGACACGCGTGTCCGCGCGGTCACGCCGGGGCTTGCAAGCCGCTGGATACCTGCCTTCGTGCGCCGCTTCGCGCTCCCCCGAAGGCGGGAAGCTTTTCACACCTGCGCCCACGCGCACTCCGGCCAGACAGCAGTATTGCCCTGATTGCCATAAGGCTGTTCAACTGGGTCGGTGGGGACTACCATACGCCGACAAACACGCACCTTGCATAGCGTTCGCAGGGAGAAATCGGGGGAGAAAATGAAGCGATATGTGCTAACCGAATATGCCGACGCCTCCCCGGAGGCACAAGCCGTGTACGACGACTTCATGCGGACCACCGGGGCGACCTCGGTTCCCCTGTGGTTGCGCAGCCTGGGGCATACCGGAGCACTTGCCCGTGCGTATTGGGAACGGGCCAAGGGCACCTTGTTCGGCGGCTCGCTGCCGCTGCCGCTCAAGGAAATGCTGGTGTTTGTGGTGTCCGCGAAGAACGGTGCCCGCTACTGTTCTGCATGCCATGCCCAGGCTGTGCTGAGCCTTGATAAAACCCTGCGCTTCGAAGATCTCCAGGGTTTCTTCGGCTCCGATGCGCTCGCCAAGCTGCCACCCTACTACCGAGCCGTGGTGGCCTTCGCGCTGAAGGTGGTGGCTGACGCCAATAGCCTCGCGGATAACGATTTCGAGGCCCTGATGGATGAAGGATTCAGCACGGAAGAGATCTGCGAAGTGATCGCGGTAATCGACCTCGCCACCATGTTCAACGTCTATACCAGCGCCTTGCGCCTGGACCTCGACCCGGAATATCGCGCAGTACTCTGATCCTGGCGCCTGAGGTAGCCCGGCATGACGGACAACAGACAATGGGATTCCCCCGCTGCCCAGCAGTTGGTCCGTTATGAGGCGCTCACCCAGCTTTTTGAAGACATTCTGGCTGCCGATGACCTGACAAAGATCGCGCGGCGAGTGGCGACGCACTGGAAGTATTTCGCCAATGCCGTCTGTTGGCGGCTGGTCGTCGTCGATGCCGAGGGCTATCTTGTCATCGATGGTGTTCGCGGCGAAGCAAGCCTGGCCGAGGTGCAGGCGCTCTCCGGGTGGGACCACTATCATTGGTCCCGCCAGCGCCCAGACTTGCTCCTGGCATCCGACGCGCCGGCGGGCGTCAGTGTTCCCGAGCACCTGACCGGACCCAGCATCACCCAGATTCAGGTGCTGCCCTTTATCCGGGGCGGGCGCTGCATGGCCCAGATCAGTGTCGCCGCCCGGCATGAACCGTTCAACGAACTCGACAACAAGTTCATTCGCCTGTTTGGCGGGCATCTGGCGGACCGGATTTCCTACATCCTGCGCCACCGCCGGGCCAATCGCCTGCTGCGGGAGAGTGAGGCGCGTTATCGCGGCCTGGCCGAGAACTCGGCCGACTGGATCTGGAGCATCAGTCTGGATGGTCGGGCGACCTACACCAATGATCGTGGGCTCGAATTGCTCGGCCTTGGCCGGGAGGAATTCTTCCAGACTGACTTCCTCAGCCTTGTTCATCCCGAGGACCATGAGAAGCTTCTCGACGTCATTTCGACCGCAACGATGAAGCTGCAGGGCTGGCATGGTGTTCTGATTCGCCGGCGGTGCAAGGATGGCCTCTTCCGCGGCTTTGAGTCGAGTGCCTCGCCGATCCTCGATGTCAATGGCGAGCTCGTCGGTTTTCAGGGTGTCGATCGGGATGTGACCGACCGGCTTCGGAATGAAGCCGAGCTCGCACAGCATCGCGAGCACCTGGAGGAGCTGGTCGCCGCCCGCACCGCCGATCTATCGCTGGCGAAAGAGGCCGCAGAGGCCGCCAATCGGGCCAAGGACACCTTTCTCACCAACATGAGTCACGAGCTGCGGACGCCAATGAGTGGTGTCATGGGCATGATCGAACTCGCCAAGCGGCGCATGGCCGACGCCAAGGGGCTGGATCAGCTGGAGAAGGCCAAATGCTCCGCCGAGCACCTGCTCCGCGTACTCAACGACATCCTCGACCTGTCCAAGATCGAAGCCGACCGCATGGTGCTTGAAGACCTGCCGCTGCGGTTGGCCGATACGCTCGACAGTCTTCGCGCCACCATTGGCCACCAGGCCGAGGCGAAAGGCCTGCGCCTCGTCGTCGACATCCCCGCCCAGCTTGCCCAGAGCCAACTTGCTGGCGACCCGCTGCGCCTTGGGCAGATTCTCATCAACCTCGTCGGCAATGCGATCAAATTCACCGACCAGTGCGAAGTCACCCTGCGCGCGCGCACGGTCGGCGAAACGCCTGACGCGATCCAGGTTCGCTTTGAAGTCACCGACACCGGCATCGGCATTGACGCCGAAGCGCAGACGCGCCTGTTCCAACCCTTCGAGCAGGCCGACAACAGCATGACCCGCAAATATGGCGGCACCGGGCTCGGCCTCGCGATCTGCAAGCGGCTCGTGCAACTGATGCGCGGCGAAATCGGCATGGAGAGCGCGCCAGGCCATGGCAGCACCTTCTGGTTCGTCATTCCGCTCAGGAAGCGCCAGCCGTGTGCCAGCACGCCGATGCCAAGCTCCGCCGTGCGGACGGCCGAGCAGCGCCTGATCGCCCAATACGCCGGCACGCGAATCCTGCTGGCCGAAGACGAACCCGTTACCCAGGAAGTGTCTCGCGGCTTGCTGGAGGCGGTGGGCTTGGTCGTGGATATCGCCGAGGACGGCCTGCAGGCACTCGCACTGGCCCGGCAACACCCCTATGCCGTGATCCTGATGGACATGCAGATGCCGCACATGAACGGCCTGGATGCAACCGTGGCCATCCGAGCCATGTCCGCCTGCCAAGAGACGCCGATCCTCGCCATCACCGCCAATGCCTTCGATGAGGATCGTCGCGTCTGCCTTGACGCCGGAATGAACGACCACATCGCCAAACCCGTCGATCCGCAGAAACTGTACGAGACCTTGCTGAGCTGGATGGAGAAGCGCGACGAGTCACTGTCGGTCATGTCGGCCACAAGCTGCCACAAACGCACAGCGGGCGTGTAGCGCAGGCATGCTGCGCCGAAGGCGAAGGCTTGCATTCCGCGCCATGCCATTCGGCTTGTCTCCCCTGCCCATTACGCCTGACGGACTTGCGTGGATTGATCGTGATAGCGGCTTACGCCTGCGCCTCTGCTGACACCATGCTGTCAGCAAGCCTCCGGCATCATGTGCGACAACACAAGCCATAACGAGGAGCGGTTTATATGCTGCGACATGAACTACTGGAACTGAAAGAGCAGAAATACGTCGGTATCAAAACAAGCGTCCTTTTCAGTGAAGCCGAGAAAGTCGACTTCTCTCAGCTGCATCAGGATGTGTGTGCAGCCCGCATTCACGACATTGACCACGACGCGCACTTCATGGCAATGGATGCAGACTTCACCGAGCGCAGCTTCAGCTATACACCCCTGGTCCCTGTTCACAGTTTCGACAACAACAAAGGCTATACCCAGTTCACCCGAGAGCAGGGGGCGTACTGCGCCTTTGCAGTCAAAGCCAAGGACTTGAACCCCGCGTGGTTCAAGAAAGTCTTCGACTATATCGAAGAGAACCGGATACCGATCGAGCCTACCGGTTACGACCTTGAGTATTACGACGAGAACTACCTCGCCATGATCGGCAGCCAGGACTTTCCGGCAGAGCGGGTTTTGAAGATTCTCTTGAGAATGCAGCGTTAAGGCCGCCTGGCGCACCCCGTCACCGCCCCGAGACCCGCACCCGATAAGCCTCAGCGGGCAGGGGCTTGGAGAACCAAGCGGGGTGCGGCTTCGCAGGTGGGTTTTCGTAGGGCGGCTTAGGCGCAGCCGTCACCCGCCAAAACGTCGGGCCATCAAACCGTAGCGATATTGAACAGGCAAGGCGGTGATGCATTCGGCATTCCGCGCGGGTGACGCCTGCGGCTAAGCCGCCCTACCTGGCTGTAGACCCGAATGGGAGATTGATGCGCGGGCAGCTCGCCACCCCCGTCGTCCCTGCGCAGGCAGGGACCCAGTGTCTTTGCTTTGCGCGTACCTGCGTCAACACGCGTGTCCGCGCGGTCACGCACGAGGCGGCAAGCCGCTGGATGCCTGCCTGCGCAGGCATGACGAGTGGGAGGGAGCCGGGCGAGCGCCGCTTGCCCCTACGGTGCGTGCCTCGGAGAGCCGCACAGGGTATGGGTTTGCGGGCAGGGGCTTGGAGAGCCAAGCGGGGTGCGGCTTCGCAGGTGGGTTTTCGTAGGGCGGCTTAGGCGCAGCCGTAACCCGCCAAAACGTCGGTTCATCAACCCGTAGCAATATTGAACAGGCAAGGCGGTGATACATTCGGCATTCCGCGCGGGTTACGCCTGCGGCTAAGCCGCCTGCGCTTCGCAGTGGGTGCGCGGCGCACCTTCGTCAGTATGCGAAAGGGGGGTTGGGCAATTTGCGCACCCTACCGGGCTTACCTGGCTTCAATCTCCACGTAGGTGCATTGCTCCGAACGGGAAAGATTGCATGCGGTGCAATGCCCTACGGTTATTACACCCTACCGATTACGCCTTACGGCCTTGACCCCGGTTTTGCGAGTGTTATAACGTATCAAGCAGCGATTGCGCTGCTTCGCGAACTGATGGCGATTCATCCTGAAGCAACGATGTAATTATTGGTCTGAGATCATTTGTCACGAGCCCATCTAATTCATCCAATGCGTTTTCGCGCACCAAGGGCGCGGGATCAGTCAAGGCATTAGACAAAAACTCTTTAGCCCTATCCCCGAGCACTGCACGAGCAAACCTAATTGCGGCACTTCGAACACTCGCCGACTCATGCTTAAGCAAAGGAAAGATCACCCTCCACTCATCTTCTGTTCCGACTCGTCGCAAAGCGTCAATCGCAGCACAAGCCACACGTTCATCACCACTAGCGACGTAGGCAAGAATTCTGTGAAGACCAATCCCCGCCATACCAAGACCGCAAATGGCTCCACGCAGTCTCTGGCCTGACAAATTATTGAGCATGGATTCCATGCACTCAGGGAAATATTTGGAGATATTGTAAGCAATGACATCGTAATAGTCATCGTCATTCTCAATATCGCAAAAAAACAACCCCATCAGATCAGAAAGCGTTTTCCCTTGCAGATTTATGGCATCAAACATTCATCAGGACTTTCCGCATATCTTCATTATCTCGTCAAGAGTCTTTCCCTTAAACTCATTTGGAAACTCGTTTTGTATATCAGCAGGCAAGTCTCCGCTAGTAATCGTACGATCTTCAATCTTTCTTCTAAGATCTTCAATTCTTCTTGGAGGGAGTTTTTTACCAAGTTTCTGTGCGAGTCTTTCCACGTTTTTTAACATCTTAATCGCAGTTGAACAGTTTTTCTTGTCGGGGACACTACTGCTACATGCATAGTCAACTGCTCGAGTGATCGCCGGTTCAATATAGGGGTACAGCCACGATCCGACCGCAAATCCACCCACTCCTGCCGTACTGGCTGCACAAGCGAACGGATTTGACAAACACGCTGCGGTAATTGAAGGGGTCGCGATGGGAAGGACTAGGGAATCATCCATTAACCCTTCGGGATCTACTCTGCTGATGGGCCTCCCCCCCACATACCCATAAGTATTGATCCCCCCATCGAGCCCAATCGGATCACTGCTGATGTATCTGCCAGTCGCCGGATCGTAATACCGATGCCAGTTGTAATGGAGGTTCGACTCCTTATCAAAAACCTGCCCCGGGAATCTGAGGTTGTAGGTGAGGGTTTTGCCATCCCCATCCGCATCCTCATTGGGCAGGGTGAGGCCGAAGGCCTCGCCGTTCCACTTCCACAAGGCTTTGCCGGTGGTGTCGGTGATGCGGCGCGGGGTGTCGAGCTGGTCGGCGAAGACGAGCTTCACGCCCTGGGCGTCGATCAGGGCGATGGGCGTGTCGCCCAGCCAGACGTGTTCCTGGATCAGCTGGCCGCTGGCGGTGTATTCGCCCAAGAGGTGGCCGGCTTCGTCGTAGGTGTAGAGCCGGGTGTCGGTGCTGGTGTTGGGCGTGCTGCCGCTGAGCTTGGCCACGCGCTGGGCGAAGCCGTTGTAGGCGTAGCGGGTGGTGAGGCCGTTGCGGGTGAGGCTCTCCAGCCAGCCGCTGGCGCGCCAGGTGTAGGTTTTGTCGCCATCGCCCTTGGGGTTGCCGGCTTCGTCGTAGGTATAGCTGAGCTTGCCGGTGCTGCCGGTCACCGAATCGAGCCGGTTGCTGCTGCTCGGTGTGCTGTGGGTGTAAGTCCAGCTGCCGCTGCCGTCTTTGTAGCTGTAGGTGCTGCGGTTGCCGGCCAGATCCCAGCTGTAGCGGAACTGCTGGGTGTTGGTCGCGCTGGGGGAGGCATCTACATCCTGGCTCAGCAAGCGATCGAGCCGGTCATAGCCAAAGCGGCGGCTTTCCGTGTTGCCTGCGGTGGGGATGTCGTCCTGCTGCACGAGGCGGGAGGCGGCATCCCAGGCGAGCTTGCGCTGCAGATCGCCCAGCGGCAGGGTGGTGAGCCGGCCATTGAGGTCGTAGCGGCGGCTGTACTGGCGGCTGAAGGCGCTGTAGCTCGCGAGCGGGCCAAAGGCATTGAAGCGGATATCCGCGATCAGCGGCTGGCCGTCCAGATCGATCTGGGTCAGCACGCCATCGGCACGGTAGCGATAGCCCAGCACCCGGCCGGAGGGCAGGGTGAGGGTGTCGAGCGTATCGGTCAGCGCATTCCAGCCATAGCGCTGGCTGAGCGAGACGAGGCTGGCGGCGTTGCCGACGGCGATCTGCTGATCGCGCCGGGTGATGCGGCCCAGGCCGTCGTATTCCCAGATCAGGCGGGTATCCGCACCCTGGTTGGCGGGCACGGTGCGCACTTCGCCCAGGCGGCCACGGCCGAGGGTGGCGGTGTCGAAGAGGTAATCGATGCGCGCATCGCCAAAGTCGATCTGCTGCGGGCGGTTGAGCGCATCCCAGAAGAAGTAGGTGATCTTGCCCCGCGCATCGGTGCGGGTCTTGAGGTTGCCGGCTTCGTCGTAGGTGAAGCGCGTGGTGCCGGTATCGGGCGAGACCTGTTCGGTGGTGTTGCCCAGGCCATCGGTGGTGTAGGTGGTGGCCAGGCTGCGCGGGTCGGTCAGGCGCTTGAGCTGGCCCAGCGCATCGTAGGCGTAGCTGATCGTGCCCTGGGTGCTGGTCGCGCCGGGGGTGGGGTTGGGCTCATAGGTGGTGCTGAGCCGGCCCAGGCTGTCGTAGCGGTGCTCGGTGGCGCTGCCCAGCGGATCGGTGTAGCGGGTGAGGTTGCCGTTGGCGTCGTACTCGAAGGTGGATTGGGGTTGGATTACGTTCAGATTGACCGTTGCGGAGGTGCTTGGGTTGCTTTGCGCATCGCCGGAATAGATAGCGGTCAGTGCGTGCGTCCCGGTGGTGGTAAACGCAGTCTCCAGGCTGGCCGTGCCGTACGCTGGCGTAACCGTTTTGAGCAGCGTTGGGCCATCCATGAAACTGACGACGCCACTGCCCAATGCCCCACTGACCCGAACAGACAAGGTCAGCGGCACGTTGACGCTGGCGACGGGCTTGCTTGGGCTCAGCGCAACGCTGGTATTGGCTTTCGTAACGATGATGCGGATTTCCGCTGAAGTGCTGGCGGCATTGTTGGCGTCTCCACCATATTCGGCAAAGTAACGATGCTCGCCCAGCACGCGAGGGTCGATTTCGAGCGTGGCAACGCCCCCGCTCAGCCAACGTCCGTCAAGACTGGACGCGCCTTCCTTGAGCGTGACAATGCCGGTCGGGGCCGCTCCCTTCACTGTCGCAGTGATCGTCAGCCAGCCGCTTGCCATCGGGAACGTTGGCGTGCTCGTGCTAAGCGCGATGGTGGTCGGCGCCGCGGCTTGAGCCAGCGAGACACTCCACCCGGCCACGCAGATAAGCAGCCCGAGACAGCGCAGCAAAGGATTCAGAAGCACAGCGACACGCGCTAGCAATTGCAGCCCCGTTCTGGCACTGGATTTGAGAGGTATGGTGTGCAACATCATTGCGTAACCTTCACGTTCTGCAGGCGACCGAGCTGGTCGAAGAGTCGATTGGTGCGTTTGACGAGTACGCCACCGGCATCCGTGACATCTTCCTGCAGGCGGTTGCCGGCGGCGTCCAGCGTGTACTGGATGCGGTTGCCCAGGCTGTCCCGCAGGCCGGTGAGGCGGTGGGCGGCGTCGTAGCTGAAGTCCATCACGTAGTCGTTGGGCGCGATCACCTGCGTGAGCTGGCCGACCTTGTCATAGGTGTAGCTGGTGAAGCGTTCCTGGCCCTGGTAGCGCAGCACCTCGGCCGTTAGCCAGCCGCGCGGGCTGTAGGCGTAACGGGTCTCAGCGCCATTGGCCTCCAGCCGCCTGAGGAGCCGCCCGGCGCGGTCGTAGAGCGTGTACTTCGTGACATGCCCGGCGGCATTGGTGATGCTACGCAGATCACCAATCGTATGGCCCTCGCCAGCGGCGTTGAAGACGGTGTCGGTGTAGTAGGTATAGGTGGTGGTATCGGCGACATCAGTTCGGGGGCCGTTCTCGCGGAGCATCTGGCCGAAGGCATTGTAGGTGTAGGTCCACACGCGTCGCTTGCCTGAAAGCGTGGCCGCAAAGCCCAGCGCACCGGTCTCGTCGGTGGTGGCTTGCTCGATGCGCTTGCAGATCACCGCAATCGGTTCGCCGACCACCTTGGCCTCCGCCGGCGCACAGCGCAGGATCGCATTGCCATTGCTGGGGTCCGGCTGGCCGTTATACACCCAGGTCGTGATCCGCTTGGGCTCCGCCACCCGCGTCTTCAGCCGCCAGAATGGGTGCCATTGGGTGCTGACTTGCAGGGCATTCGCCGAACCATAGCCTTCGATGCGGTGCAGTTCGAGGTTGCGGGTGAGGTCGTACTGGTCGTAGAGCGTCTCCAACCCATTTACATGAATTTTTGATACGTTTCCGTTCGCATCGTAAGCAACACTTTTGGCAAACAACACGGCATTCGTAGAGGCATCTTTCTTCTGCTGCACATGCGGCAAATGACCAATTCCTGGATGAGTGACGTAGTAAGTCTCATCGATGTGCCCTTCTGGCGTTTTGACTCGTCTTGTCACGTTTCCATCCGGTATCCCAGGGTTCAGCATCTCATACCGGAAAGCACCACCGGCATGCTCGGTTGCATAGGCGTATCCGGGGGCAGTTGCAGAGTCAACATAAGAGAAATTCGCGTATCGACTACCGTTCTCATCGACAATACCCGTCATCGAGTATGGCTGATTCTCAGTCTCATAAAGATACGACTTGCCTGTTCCATCCTCGAACAACACACGATCCAAACCGTCAGGACTGCTCAATGGCATGTCGAGTGACGTATTCGTTGGAACAGGTGCCTTGTACCCGTATGAAATGATCTTCTTCGTTGGAAGTTCTATTTCTTTTACTCGCTGCAAACCGTCTCGGGTGACACGAAAAACGCGACCGAATCTGTCAGATATTGCGCTGCTTGTGTCTGATTCACGGGAAATGCTAAAGACAATACCCTCTGGGTTCTTTCTGCCTGTGAAATTACCGAATGAATCGAATGTATCGACGCTGTTGTCTCTTCTTATCCGGATCCACTCGTTACTACCTCATATGTTTAAAACAATCAGCTTTGAGCCCCGGATGCATGGGTAAGCCACACGCCATTTTCAAAGTAGAAGTACTCCGTGCCAGTTATGTCTGATACTGCTATAACCGAGTCAGTCACCCTTCTGAGGCTAACTTCAAAGTTGAATCTCCAGAAAACTGAGGAAGTTTTCAGACCCCCTCTCGGCTGATAGGGATCAAATGACAAAGAGTTGTACTTCCGCTCGATACTGAAGGAGTTGGCCGTGATTGGCCGGAAGTCATCTTCCTTCTGCAGCTTCGCGCACTCGTATGACGAAACAGGATTACCGAACTCTGTTCTAATTGGCGTGCACTGCTTAGGAACCTCCGCTGGGCGCGCGCAAAACAGCTTGTTGCGTTGGTTGTCGTGGCTCTGAAAGTAACCTTCAGGACAAGAGAATGTTCGATCCCGGTATACTTTCCCAGTATCTGAGGATGGCTCACTTCCGCAACCCTCCGGGGTACCGAATCTTACAGTCGCTGAGTAAGTGGTAACTTCATGCCAGATAAGGCCAAGGTATGTTCCAGCAAATACCGCCCACGATGGCGACGAAGTAATGCTGTAGCTGCAGACATAGTTTCCGCTGATTAAGGCATTTGCTTCAAGAATGCTTACAGCTCCGCCATATGAGTCTGCGACCGCGTTGTACGTGCCCGTCAGCCACCCGTTCCCTGAATAAGCCCACTGGCTCGGTACGGCGTCAGTACATTCATGCGTTCCATCCTTCGACACGTGAAGACATTGGTCGTAGCTGATTGCAAGTACGTCTTCAGTCGACAATGCGGTCAAGCATATTAGCAACAAGAACAGAAAATTCTTTCTGCTCGCATACTTCATTTTTGCAATCAGTTGGCCTTGCATGAATATGACTTTCTGCTTGTAAGGTACAGCTGTAGAAATGTCCGCATATTTTACGCATAGGCCATCGTCAAGTCTGTCTGTTTCTGACGAGCGTGGTCCTTTGGCGAAGTAAGTCGCCAGCATCCTCGTCATCACCCCTGCGCAGGCATAACGGGCGCCGCGCGCCACGCGCGGTGCCCGGGGAGCCTCCTGGGGCAAGGGGTTTGCGGGCAGGTCAGTGGAGAGCCAAGCGGGATGCGGCTTCGCGGGCAGGTCGCCATACACCCCGTCGTCCCTGCGCAGGCAGGGACCCAGTGACGTTGCCTTGCCGATGTTCAAGTGGTCCGCGTGTCCGATTGTCGCCGCCGGGGGATTCAAGCCGCTGGATGCCTGCCTTCGCAGGCATGACGGGTGGGAGTCGGGCGTGCGCGACGCGCCCCTGCTGCGCCGGGTGCATTGCGAGAGCCTTGCCGGGCGCGGCTTTGCGCGGCCGTCCCGGGCCGTCGGCCGGGCCTCTGCCGGGGTGGCAAAATGCGGTAATGTTCGGCCAGAGGCTGCCGAGACCGCATGGCAGCCATCGCAAACCGAGAACCGACATGACCCTGCTGACCCCGCGCTTTGCCCTCCTGGCCCTGGCCTTGCTGACGGCCTGCGCCCAGACCCCGCCCGCCCCGCCCCGCGAGGCGCCGGCGACGAAACCGGAGCCCGCACCCACCCCCGTGACGGAGGTGGCGCCTGCGCCGCCCGAGACGGTGAATTTCACGCCCTTTCCCGGCAATATCCTGATGTGCGACGGCGCGTGCAGCACGCGGGTCGGGCGGGATTACTACACCTGGAACGTGAAGCTCAGCTTCGACATTGATCGGCAAGGGCGTCTCGGCGTGGCCGAGCCGCAGGAGCCGGCGTTGACTGTCGACGACGACCCTGCAGAGGACGGGCGCTGCACCGCCAAGGGCAGCCCGGGCAACCAGCGCAACACCTGGTTTCCGGATACGGCGATCTTTGTGCGGGGCGGCAAGCTGATCTCGGTGCGGGCGGGCAAGCAGAAGCCGCTCAAGCTGGCGACGCTGAGTGGCGAGAAAGGCGGCGCCCTGCGCGTGCGCGGCAAGGTCGCGCGGGCGACGGAGTGGGTCTATCAGCCCTGCGTGGGCGCACATCGGGTTTCCACCGGGGTACGCCTCGATGGCTTTCTGCCGCGGGAGGCGGTGCTGGCCGTCAAGCCGGAGAAAGGTGCCCTCCTCCGGCTGAGCCTGCCCTCGCCCACCGAGCCCTATGTGCTGTTGCGCTACCACAGCGGCGCGATGATCCCGGTGCCGATGCGGCCGGTCATCGTAACGGTCGATCTCGTCGAGCGCCGCCTTGTCGCCTATTTCCAGACGACCTATGCCGACCAGCCGCCGCTGCGCAAAGTGGAGCTGCGCGCGGTGCTGCCCGGGCAGACGCCTGCCGAGGGCGAAACGGAGGCGCGTTTCCGCGAACGCAGTGAGGCCGTGCTGGGCGATCTGCGCCGCTGCCCTGCGCCCACGGGCCCGATCGAGGCCTGCGCCACACCGGAACGCGAGCCGGACCGGCGGATCTTTTCGCACTGAGTCCGGCAAGCGGCGCAGACTATGACGGATTCATCTTGCAAGGCCTCACGCCGATTCTAGAAAGCCTTCATGCCGGGAACCCAAACGAACGACCTGATCGACCAGTACCTGTTTCGCCAGGAAGTCGCGCGGGGCGAGAAGGTGGGCTGGATTTTCCGCTGGTTCATGTACGGTCTGGTGTTCGTACTCGCCAATCTTGTCTGGCATGTGCAGGATAGCCGCGCAGGGGTGTACGGTGTTGCGCTGGCGGGCGCGGCGCTGCTCTACAACTGCCTGATCACTCCGCTCGTGTTGAAGTCTCGCACCACACTCTGGATACGTTATGTATCCGTGCTGGTCGATATCAGTTGCCTGACCTTGTACAACGCTGCCGACACCGTGGTGAATTCCGCGCTGGCGCCGGTCACCACCTCCGCCTTGCTGCTCTACCCGGTGTTGATATTCATTGCCAGCCTGCGCCAGGACCCGCGGCTTGTTGTCTTCGCCACCGCCGTGTCCCTGCTCGCAATGAATACCCTGTGGTTGCTGGCTCGGCCATACATGGACCCGCAGCTGGCCTCGGCGCTCGTCAGCGCCGACCTGCTCGGCCAGGTCTATCGCTCCGCCTACATCGTGCTGTTTGGCGGCCTGGTGTTCTTCATCCCGGCCACGATCACGCGCCTCCTTCACCACCAGAAGACCATGCTGGCGCAAGCACAGACGGCCGAGGCCCTGGCGAGGATGGACGCACTGACCGGCCTGGCAAACCGCTTGAGCCTGACGGAAGATCTCGACAAATCCATCTCGATGGCAAGACGATCGGGCACGCGCGTCGGCCTCATCTTCATTGATCTTGACGGTTTCAAGCCCATCAACGACACCTACGGTCACCAGTCGGGCGACCTGGTACTGACGGTCATCGCCAGTCGCATCAAGTCTGAGCTGCGGGACTTCGATCTCGCCGCACGCGTGGGCGGTGACGAGTTCGTGGTGCTCATCAAGGGCATCGACTCGGCGGACTCGGCGCAGGGCGTTGCAAGGCGCATCCTCGCCCGCATCCGCGAACCGTATCGGCTCGGCCACCGCATGGTGAAGGCCGGCGCCAGTCTGGGGGTGGCGCTATATCCCGATCACGCCCAGGACGGAGCTTCGCTGCTTGCCGCTGCAGACAAGGCGATGTACCACGTCAAACACCGTGGCAAGAATGCGGTCGGGATTGCGGAGACGGCTTCGTTCCAGCCGTCCCCGGCGCAAGCGACGGGCGCGCCCTCCGACCCGGTGTGACTCGTCGCCACGCCGGCGCCCAAGACAATCGCTTCCGGCGCCGGGTGGCACTTCAGCGGTCGATCGACCCTCCCTTTCTGAGAAGCTGTCTACGATCTCTTTTTTGTCATTTATTCACCCTTAACCAGGCTCAGGGCGAACGGCTATAGAGATCTCGCGGGGCTCAAACCCCGTTCGTGCTGAGCCTGTCGAAGCATGAATGGGCACAGAGACCGCGTTCCGCATGACAACCAAACCTGAAAACCGCAGTTGGCTTGACCCGAAGCCGCTCCACCCTTCGATACCTCAGGGCGAACGGCTTCTGGACGGCGCCACCCACCGGGTGAGTCCGGAGAAATCCCGCTCGTGCTGAGGTATCGAAGGCGCTCCTGAGCCTGTCGAAGGGCATGATCGGGATTTCTTCTTGTGAACTGCGGTTTTCAGGCTAAGAGATCGTGAACAGTCTCTGAGACGACTCAATGGCCGCCGTGCCAGGCCCGCCATTGATCCAGTCGGCATCGTTCCGGGCCGCCCTCCGGTAACATGCGGGCGATGCGGCCAGGCGGGCCGGGTTGGCCTGAGGGGGAATTCATGAACCGACGTCTCGCGATCTACGAATTGCGCAGTGCCTTTGGCCTGGCACCCGAGCAAGGACAGGCGCTGGAAGATCTGGCACGGCTGGGCGGCGAGCCGCCCGCCCTGGCGACCTGGCTGGCGCGTACGCTGGTCGTGCTGGGTGGCGGGCTGCTCGGCCTGGGCGTGATTCTGTGGGTGGCGGCAAACTGGCCCGATCTGGGTCGGGCAAGCAAGTTTGCACTGCTGGAGGGGCTGGTCGTGCTCAGCGTGGCCGGCGCGATCTGGCGCCCGGCCGCACGCAGTGGTCTGCTCTTGCTGGCCTTTCTGGCGCAGGGCGGCGTGCTGGCATTCTTTGGCCAGACCTACCAGACGGGGGCCGACCCCTGGCAGCTGTTTGCGCTGTGGGCGGCACTGGGCCTGCCACTGGCCGCGGCGGCGCACAGCGGCGCGCTGTGGTTGCCCTTCAGCCTTGTGGTGATGACAGCGATCAGCCTGTGGGTGCAGGCCCACGCCGGCTACAGCTGGGGCTTCAGCCAGGAGGCGGCCAGCGTGCACTACGTGGGCTGGCTGCTGGCGGCTGGGGTTGCGGTTGTGTTCAGCCCGCTGCCCGCCCTGCAGCGTCGCCTGAATGCCGGGGCCTGGACCTACCGCGCCAGCCTGCTCCTCGCACTGGGGCAACTCTGCCCCACCAGCCTGATGGCCTTGTTCGACAGCGACAGCGGGCCGCACTACGGCGCCGGCCTCCTGATTGCCACCTTGTATGCGGTCTGCGTGTCACGCAGGCGGGTGTTTGACGTGTTCGCGCTCTGCCTTGCGGGCCTGACGCTGGACGTGCTGGTGATCGGCGGCCTCGCCTGGCTGATCATGGACGCCCACAGCAACGCGATCCTGAGCTTCCTGGTGCTGGGCCTGCTCTCTGCGATCATCGTGGCCGCGACCGCGGCGGCTTTGCGCCAGCTGGTGCGCCGGCATGAACAGCGTTTGCAGACGGAGACACAGCCATGAACTGGAACACCTTGCTGCTATCGGCCATCACCGCCGGCATTCTTCCGGCTGAGGCGGCAGACCGCCCACCGCCCACTGCACCCCACCCCTGGCCGCTGGTGCTGATGTCCTTCATCGGTGCGCTGCTGGCGGCCATTCCGGTGGTGGCCTTTCTGGCGCTGTTCCTCGGCCGACGCCTGATGGAAGCCGGCGTCGTCCCCTATCTGGTTGGGGGCGGGGTGGTCATCGCCTGTGGCACTGTCTTGCGCCTGCGGCGCATGCCGCTGTTTGTCGAAAGTCTGGCGCTCACCTTCCTGCTCGCCGGCCTGGGCCTGGTGTTCTACGCCGCCGGACGCGATCTGCATGCGCTGGGCTATGCGCTGTGCGCGGGCGTGTCGCTGGTGCTGGCAGGGCTGGTGCAGGTGCGCTGGGTACAGCCGCTGCTCGCGGCGCTGGCGGTGATCCTGGGTTACGGGGCCTTGTTCGAGGCACGCTTCGAGTTCCGGTTTCAGCTGATCTATCTCTCACAGCTATTTGTCCTGCTCTGGCTGGGCGGCCTGGTGCTGCAGCAGCGCGTACTGGCGAGACCACGTTTCGCGCGGCACGCGGTCACGCTGGAGTGGATCCTCGGCGGCTGGATCGTGGCGGTGCTCTTCGCGCTGGTGGTGTTTCCCGACGAGCGCTTCCGCGCCATTGGCTATGGCGAACCCGGAGTCTGGGTGGCGCATGGCCTGGGGCTGGCCAGCGCCCTCGCGGGCGCGGTCTGGGCCTGGCGCCGCTGGGCCGGGCTGCGCGGCAGCAGCGGCATTGGCCTGCTGGCGGTGCTCGTCGGCCTCTCCGGCGTCATGCCCAGCCTGGGCCTGGTGGCCCTGGTCGGGCTGGTCAGCTTCACCACGGGGCGCGTCGTGCAGGCCGGCGCGGCGGCGGTGGCGGCACTCTGGCTGATCGGCCACTTCTACTACACGCTGCATCTGGATCTGGTGACCAAGGCGCAGATCCTGCTCGCCGCGGGGCTGACGCTCGCCGCCCTGGCCTGGCTGGTACGCCGGCAGCTGGCGGCCCATCAGGCCACTGCCCTGCCCGATACCCGCTTGCGCCGGGTGCTGATCGGGCTGGCCGCGCTGGCCACGCTCGCGGTGGTGAATCTCGGCATCTGGCAGAAGGAAGACATCATCGCCAATGGCCGGCCAGTGTTCATCAAGCTGGCGCCGGTGGACCCGCGCTCGCTGATGCAGGGCGACTACATGGCGCTGCGCTACGAGATGCCGACGGGCTTGCGCAACACCCTGCGCGAAGTCAGCAAGCTCACGCGCCCCAAGCTGATCGGTAGCCTGGATAACAAGGGCGTGCTCAGCCTGACACGGCTCGCCAAAGGCGAGCCCGGCGGCAGTGAGCTGGTCATCGAACTCAGCCCGGCGAAGCGGGACTGGACGGTGGTGAGCGACGCCTGGTTCTTCAAGGAAGGCGACGGTCTGCGCTGGAGCCGTGCACGCTATGGCGAATTCCGTGTCATGCCCGATGGCCGCGCGCTGCTGGTCGGGCTGGCCGACGAAACCCTGCAGGCAATCCGCCCCTGAGGCATTTGCCGTGAGAGGCCGCTCATGATTCTGCGTTGGAGAGGGTATGCCGCGCTGGCCAGTCTGCTGGCGGGCTGCGCCACAGTGCCGGAAGCGCCGCCGGTCGAGATATCGCTGTTCGCCCTGAATGATTTTCACGGCTACATTCAGGCCAGCCGGCCCTTGCCCGCCCGGCTGAGCTTGCCCGACCCGGCACAGCCCGGGCAGACACGCCGGGTTGACGCCGGGGGCGCTGCGCACATTGCCAGCGCGCTGGCCGAACTCGGCGCCGCCGCACCCAATCACCTGCTGATCGGGGCAGGTGACCTGATCGGTGCCTCGCCCAGCCAGTCGGCCCTGCTCCGCGACGAGCCGGCCATCCTGGTGCTGAACCGCCTCGGCATGAGCGTCTCCAGCATCGGCAATCACGAGCTGGATCGCGGACAGGCGGCTTTGCTGGAACGCGCCACCGGCCAATGCGGCGCCCAGGGTTGCGCGACCCAGGCGTTCGACGGTGCCCGATTCGATTACCTCGCCGCAAATGTCCTCTCTGCTGACACGGGCCGGCCCTGGCTCAAGCCGTATGTCCTGCGCGAGCTTGCCGGGCAGCGCATCGCCTTTGTCGGCGCGGTGACCCGCACCCTGCCGGCGATGATCCCCGCCAGCGCGCTCGCCGGCTTGCGGGTGGAGGATGAAGCCATCGCCATCAATCGCGTCGTGCCCGAGATTCGTGCCCAGGGTGTCGAGACCATCATTGCCCTGATTCATGAGGGCGCGGAATATGCCGGCCCACTGAACGTGCCCGATGATCGCTGCGAAGGGCTCAGCGGGCCGATTGTCGACATTGTGAATCGCCTGGACCCGGCAATCGACGCGGTGTTCTCCGCCCATACCCACCAGGGCTATGCCTGCCGCATTAACGGCCGTCTGGTGCTGCAAGCGCGAAACTACGGTACCGCCATTGCGGAGTTGCGCCTCAAAGTCAGCCCGCGCAGTCACGACGTGGTCGCCAGCGAGGCCACGATTCACCTCGTTGATCAGGCACGCTATCCGGCCAACCCGGCCATGGCGGCTTATGTCACCGAGCTGGAATCGCTCACCGCAGCAATCCGCGGCGAAGTGCTGACCGAGCTCCCGCAAGGCCTGCCTCGCCAGCCGACTGACGGCTTCACCGATTCGCCCTTCGGCACTGTGGTGGCCGACGCGCAGCTCGCGGCCGCGCGCCGGCTCGGGCCGGTCGACATCGCCTTCACCAATGCCGGCGGCGTACGCACCGACCTGCCCGCCCAGGGCAGCGACACTGCGGTGCAGATTACCCATAGCGATGCCTTTGCCGCCCAGCCCTTCGGCAATCGCATCGTCGTGATGAGCCTGCGCGGCGAGCATCTGCTGCAGGCGCTGCAACAACAGTTCCGCGATGGACTCGCCCAGCCCCTGTTCCTGCACAGTGCCAGCGGGCTCAGCTACCGGTGGCGGGCCAGCGCCGACCCGACGCAACGTCTGGTCGACGTCAAACTGGCGGGTGAGCCCATCGTGCCAACGCGTGTCTATCGCGTGGCGGTGAACAACTTCCTGGCCGACGGGGGCGACGGCTACACCGCCTTTACGCATGGCGAAGCCCGCAGCGACGCCGGCGGCGACCTTGAGGCCTTGAAACGCTATCTGAGTGAGCAGGGCCAGACGCTCAGCGCGCGCTCCAGCGGCCGCATCCGCCCCCTGCAAGACTGAGGACCCCGCGCATGGCAGACGTCATCGGCATCGATCACCTCTACCTCAGCGTCAGCGACCTCGCCCGCGCGGAAGTGTTTTATGACGCGGTGCTCATCGAGGTGCTGGGCTTTCGCAAGAACCGCTTCACGCTCGGCGACGATCCCCACATCCAGTACTACAACCGCCACTTCGGCTACGTGCTGCGCCCGGCACGCAAGGCGACACCCCACGAGCCTTATGCACCCGGGCTGCATCACTTCTGCCTGCGCGTGGACAGCATCGCCGAGGTCGAAGAAGTCGCCACCGCGCTGCAGGCGCGTGGCATCGCTGCCAGCCCGGCGCGGTGCTACCCCGAGTACGCGCCCGATTACTGGGCCAGCTTTTTCACCGACCCGGATGGCATCCGTCTCGAAGTGACCAACTACCGCGCTGAGCGTCGCGCGCGCCATGACCAGTGGGAAGACCTGGATGTCTAGTCGCGCCGAGGCTTGAGGCAGCATGCCCGTCGCCCAGAAGCTCGATGCCTATTTTCTGCGCCTCAACCGGGTGCTGGACGACATCGACGCCCGCTTCGATGAAGCACTGGATCTCTCGCAGCTTGCTGCCACGGCGCACTTTGAGCCGGTGCACTTCCACAAGATCTTTCTCGCCTGCCTGGGCGAGACGCCGGCCGCCTATGTCCGCCGCATCCGCCTGGAGCGCTCGGCCGCCCGCCTCATGAATCGGCGCGCGGCGGTC
Organism: Uliginosibacterium sp.; assembly: GCA_016718265.1. Classification (GTDB taxonomy): domain Bacteria; phylum Pseudomonadota; class Gammaproteobacteria; order Burkholderiales; family Rhodocyclaceae; genus Uliginosibacterium. The sequence goes on from JADKDZ010000029.1 coordinate 97,098, forward strand.
CTCGACGTGGCGCTGGACGCCGGTTTCGGCTCCGGCGAGGCCTTTGCACGCGCCTTCCGCCAGCGCTTCGGCCATAGCCCGAGCGTCTGGCAAGCCGGCGCGCATGCCGCTTCCCGTCTGACCGCGATGCACCAGCACCAGGCCTGGCAGCGACCCGCGCAGCCCCTGTTTTCCACCTCGCCCTGGCAACCGGATACGGACACGGCACAGCGCACCTTCGCCCTCATTGACGGGTTTCCGCTCGGGCTGAGTACGTATCGCCCGGACTGCTCTTTCTTCAGCTTGCGCACCCTGGCGCCGCAAAGGATCGCCTACCTCCGCAGCCGGGGTGCCTATGGCGGGCATGTCCGCATCCTGTGGTCACGGCTGATTGCGCAGCTGGGCGAATCCGATTTTCTCGACGATAAGCGTGAGCTGATCGCGCGCTGGCCCGACAACCCATCCATCACGCATGTCTCCCAGTGCCGGCATGAAGTGGGGGTTGTGCTGCGCCCGGGCGAACAGGCGCCGGCGTGTCTGAACCAGCGCCTCATTCCCGGCGGACTGCACCTGGTATGCCCGATTGATGGCCGACCGGAGGAGATCCACCGCCTGTGGCGCTGGATCTTCGCCGTGTGGCTCCCGCGCAATGGCTTGTGCGTGGCAAACGCCTTGAGCTTCGAGCGTTTTGGCCTCGCCGACAATCCCGCCCTGCACCTGCCGGCCACGGCCCGCGTTGCCGGCGAATTGTGCATACCGGTGGCCGAGGCTTGACGCCTGCGCGGGACAATCCTGATCAGGCGGCGAGCGGACACAGGCGATAGGCTGAGGCTTCCTTCATTTCTCAGCACGAGGTTCGCCATGCGTCGCCTGCTTATCAGCCTGTTCCTGTCCGCGTTCTGTCTGCCGCTCTGTGCTGCAGGGCCACGCTCGGTCGAGATCAAAGCCCCGGACGGGCTGGTTCTGAAGGGCTCTTTCCATGCCGCTGAAAAGTCCAGCGGGCGGGCTGTGCTTCTGCTTCACGGGATGAGCGGCAGCCGCGGAACTTGGGCCAGCGTCGTCGAACCCTTGCTGCAGGCCGGCATCTCTGTACTCGCCATTGACCAGCGCGGCTACGGTGAGACAGGCGGCGCCATGAACTTCAACGATTCCATGGGAGACGCTCGATTATGGCTGAGCTGGCTGCGCGGGCAGCCCGACATCACACCGGATCGCATCGGCGTAGCGGGGGCCAGCATGGGGGCAGATGTAAGCATTCCCGTCTGCTCGCGTGACTCACAATGCGCAGCCGTCATTGCCTTGTCGCCGTGCAATGGCTCCAACAAGGAGACGCTCGATTTCAAAGGTCGCGGTTTGCTGGTGCTCGCTGCCCACAAAGACAAGACGTCTTTCCTCTCCGCCCAAGCGATATTTGTCCAGGCCCAAGGCGATGTGGCCGTGCATATTGTTGAAGGAAACGCCCACGGCATTACAACCCTGTTTGACGACGACCGCTCGCGCATTCCGGAGTTTGTGAACTGGCTGGACTACCACTTGTAAGCGCCACGCGTTGCATCCGGCGAGCCGGTCGCCGGCCCGCTCCGGATGCGCGCGAGGCTGGCCCTTCCCGCGTAACCTGGCGTATCGTCTGCGTTTTACGGTTTCGGCAGACAAGGCGGGTCGGGGAATGAAATTCAAGAATCGGGCAAATGAATGCGTCAAGACCGCGGACGGGCGCGAGGTGTGGCTCTCGCGCAGCGTGGCAGTGACGGTCTGCGTGCTGCTGGAATGCCAGGGCCAGCCCTACATCCTGGTGAATCAGCGCGGCCCGGGCATGCCCGATTACCCCGGCTACTGGAACCTGCCCTGCGGCTATCTGGATTACGACGAGACCACGGCCGAGGCAGCGGTGCGCGAGGTGTGGGAAGAATGCGGCGTCAATACCCTGGACCTGCTGCCCCAAGCCACCGTGGCCTTCTTCGACCAGCCCTGGGATGTGAGCTCGACCCCCGGCGACAACCGCCAGAACGTGACCATCCACCACGGTCTGCACGCACGCGTCAGCGAACTGCCGGCGGTGAGCATCGAGCACTGCGAGCCAAACGAAACCGCCGAGGTACGCTGGCTGCCGCTTGCCGAGGTCGGCAGCCTCACCTACGCCTTCCACCACCGCGAGCGCATCGCCAGATTTCTCGATCACCTCGCGCAAACCGCAGGCGTCCGCTACGCGTAAGACGCGGTCTACGATCTCTTCTTTGTCATTTATTCACCCTTCGACAGGCTCAGGGCGAACGGCTTTGAGGATCTCCCGGTGCGCAAACCCCGTTCGTGCTGAGCCTGTCGAAGCATGAACGGGCGCCGAGACCGCGTTCCGCACAACAGCTAAAAGATCGTGAACAGCCGCCCACGGCACCACGAGCTTGCGCCAGCGGTGCGCCGATACCATGCTGAAGAGGCGCATGGGATGGACGTCTACAGCCTGCCGTCGCCAGGGCCCGGATGATTCAGCCCTCGGCAGGCAGCTGCCTTGCAGAATCAAGCGTGGGGCGGCTTCGGGCGCACTTCACTTCGCTAGCCCCCTTGATTCAGGCCCGGCCCCGTGCCGGCCGTCTCCGGACGCACCGGCTGGTCGCGCCGTCCAGAAGCCGTTCCCCCTGAGGGATCAACGGGACGAGCGGCTTCGCGTCCCGCCAACGGCGGTGATCAGGTTGCTAGCTTTTCCCCTCTCTCGCTGAGCGGCTGCCCCCCACCGCGTGCCGGCTTCAGCCGCCTTTCTGGAGTCCTCACAGCCACCGCGACACTGCCGGCTTGTAGACCCGTTCACGCGACAGCAAAACAGGTGTTGAACTAAATATTTGTTCGTTTGTCCTAGACAACGTGTGGCAGGGCTGCCACCATGACTTATCCCCGGAGCACTCTTCAAGGCGCAGGGGTTGGCAGGACACTCATTTAATTCACACCCATTTCAGGAGAGATCGCATGACACGCATTCGCAATTATCTCGTCGCGTCGGCGCTGGTAGCCAGCAGCTTTTCCGTTCAGGCTGCGGGCAAGGATATCGTTGATACCGCGATCGGCGCCGGCAGTTTCAAGACGCTGGTGGCTGCGGTACAGGCCGCCGGACTCGTGGATACCCTCAAGGGAGCCGGGCCGTTCACGGTGTTTGCCCCCACGGACGAAGCCTTCGCAGCCATCCCCAAGGATCAGCTCGACGCGCTGCTCAAGGACAAGGCCAAACTCACTGCGGTACTCACTTACCACGTGGTGGCGGGTAAGGTCATGGCCAAGGACGTAAAAGCCGGCGAAGTCAAATCGGTGCAAGGTGACACGATCACGGTCACCACTGACGGTGGCGTCAAGCTGGACGCTGCGCGCGTGGTGAAAACCGATATCGAAGCGAGCAATGGCGTGATTCATGTCCTAGACAAAGTGATCATACCGAACTGAGTTTGTCGCGACCCGGCATCGTATCCACACCGCGCCATCCTGATGCGTCAGGGGTGGTATCCGATGCACCGCTCCCCCCAGTTGGCCTCTCACGCACGGCATCACTGTCGTGCCAGTCCGGCCGGGGGTCATCAACCTGATTGCAGAGCAGATCGCCCACCTGGCGTCTGCCCAGCCAATTTCTGGAGGTTCCTAGCCATGAAAAAACCACTCTTGAATATCCTGGCCAGCCTTGGTCTCGCCAGCCTCGTCGCCGCGTGCGGCGGTGGCGGCGACGATACCCATGAGGCGACCGCCCCCGCACCGACCCCGAGCGTGGCGCAGACGGCGGTCAAGACCGCCGACCTGAGCACCCTGGTCGCGGCGCTGCAGTATGTCGACGAAGGCAGCAACGACAAGCTGCTTCCCCTGCTTGGCAATCCGGGCACGCTCACGGTGTTCGCGCCCACCAATGCGGCCTTCGACGCACTGGCCATCGAGCTGCTGGGCCCGGGCAAGGCCGCTGCAGACTTGCTCGTGCCATCGCTCAAAGACACGGTGCGGGATATCCTGAAGTATCACGTGCTCGCCTCCAAAGTGCTCAAGGCAGACGTTCCCCTGGGCAAGGCCATCGACCCCGTGCTGGCAGGCAACGCCATCTTCAAGATTGACGCGACGGGCGGCAAAGTGCTGATCACAGATGGCCGCAACCGCACCGCAGAGATCACTGCGACGGATATCCTCGCGAGTAACGGCGTTGTGCACCTGATCAACAAGGTGATCCTGCCGGCCAACCAGAACATCGTTGAGACCGCCATCGCCTCCAACCCGGAATTCAGCATCCTGGTGGAAGCCGTCCAAGCCGCTGGCCTGGCAGGGACGCTGTCGAGCTCGGGACCCTTCACGGTCTTCGCCCCCACCGATCAGGCTTTTGCCAACTTGCTGGCTGAGCTGGGCGTGACCAAGGCGCAGTTGCTGGCGAACACGACCCTGTTGACGCAGGTGCTCACCTACCACGTGGTCGGCAGCCGGGTGCTGAAGGCAGACGTGCCGGTAGGCGTTGATATCACAACGGTGGAGACCGGAACCTTCAAGGTTGGCGCGACGCTCGCCATCACCGATCAACGTGCGCGTACGTCCAACATCGTCGGCACGGACGTGCTCACCAGCAATGGCGTGATTCATGTGATCGACCGCGTACTGCTGCCCGCTGCGAAATAGGCCCTGCCCACCCCAACGCCGCCTGTCACGAGGCGGCGTTTTCTTTTGTGACACGCGTGGCTCAGCTGCCTCGGGTGTCAGCCCCGAAGGAGGCGACCGGCGCGGCATAGGCCGTGAGCGCCTCCACCAGCGCATCGAAACAGACGCGGTAGCGCGGCGTGTGGCGCAGGTCTTCGTGCATGCTGAGCCAGGTTTCCAGCGGTAGCGAGAGTTGCTCGGCGAACAGGCGGACCAGATTCGGGTCGCGCGCGGCGATCGGCACCTGGCAGATGCCTACGCCCGCGCCGGCGCGGATCAGCGCCAGCTGGCCGAGGTGATCGTCACAGCGCAGGGCAAAACTCTCGCGCGACAGGCCGGCCATGGCCTGCCCCACGCTGCGCAGATAGGCCGTCTCTTTGTCGGGGCCGATCAGGCTGTGCGTCTGGAGGTCGGCCAGACTGGTCGGGACGCCCGCACGGGCCAGGTAATCGCGACTGGCGTGCAGCCCCAGCGCAATCGTGCCGACACGGCGCGCGATCAGCTGGCTTTGCGCGGGGCGCACCATGCGCACGGCGATATCGGCTTCGCGGTGGAGCAGATCCTGCACCTGGTCGCTGGCCACCAGCTCCAGCTTCAGGGCCGGGTGGGCCGCCCGCAGTCGCGCCAGCACGGCCGGCAGCACTTCCACGCAGATCACCTTGCTCGCCGTGATCCGCACCGTGCCCTGGAGGCCGCCGGCCCCCTTGCTCTCCGCTACCCGCAGCAGGGCGGCAGCCGTGCTCTCCATGGCCTCGGCATAGGGCTGCAGTGCGCGTGCCGCCTCGGTGGCGAGAAAGCCCGTCTGGGTGCGGGTGAACAGGGCCTGGCCAAGCGCGGCTTCCAGGGCCGCCACATGCCGCCCAAGGGTGGGCTGTGCCACCCCCAGCTCGCGCGCCGCGCCCGAGAGTGAGCCCGCCCGCAGCACGGCGAGGAAGGAGCGATACAGCTCCCAGCTGAGTTTTCGAGTCATGCATAAATGTATAGCTGCTCTGACATCTTCGGCAATTTCTTTCGATCACCCGCCTCGGCAGAATGGCTCCACCTCAACGCGCTGCCTGCCAGCGCCTCAACACAAGGAGCCCAGCATGACCCCCCAGCAAACCGCCCTCGTTCTTGGTGCCACCGGTGGCATTGGCAGTGAAGTGGCCCGGCAACTGCTCGCCGCCGGCTGGCGGGTGCGCGCCCTGCGCCGGCAAGCCCCGCCCAGCGGCAGCACCGGCATCGAATGGCGGCTCGGCGATGCGCTCGACGCGCAGGCCGTGGCCGCTGCGGCCGAGGGCTGCGCCGCCATCGTCCATGCCGTCAACCCGCCCGGCTACCGCAACTGGGATACCCAGGTGCTGCCAATGCTCGACAACACCCTGGCCGCCGCCGTCGCACAAAAGGCCTGCGTGATCCTGCCCGGCAACGTCTACAACTTCGGCCCCGACGCCTTCCCCTGCATTGCCGAAGACGCGCCGCAGCAGCCGCTGACCCGCAAGGGCGCGATCCGCGTCGAGATGGAACGCCGCCTCGAAGCCGCCACCCGGCGCGGCGCGCAAGCCATCATCGTCCGTGCCGGCGATTTCTTCGGCGCTCAGGCCAAAGGCAACTGGTTTGCCCAGGCCATGATCAAGCCGGGCGCCCCGGTGCGCAGCGTGCAGAATCTGGCCTTGCCCGGCACGGTGCATCAGTGGGCCTACCTGCCCGATGTGGCGCGCACCATGGTCGCCCTGCTCGCCGAACGCGCGCGCTTGCCGGCCTTCAACCGCTTCCACATGGCCGGCCATGTCGACCGCGATGGCAGCGAGATGGCCGCCGCCGTGGCCCGCGTCGTCGCGCGGCACGGCGGGCTCACGCCCAAGATCGGCCGCTTCCCGCTGTGGCTGATCGACGTGCTCTCGCCCTTCCTCGCCACCTTCCGCGAGATGCGCGAGATGCGCTACCTGTGGCGCGAATCGGTCTGGCTGGATAACACGAAGCTCGTCGCCACCCTGGGCCACGAGCCGCACACCCCGCTGGACGCCGCCCTCGAAGCCAGCCTGCGCGGCCTGGGCTGCCTGCCGGCCGCCAGCGAATCCAGCCGCCGTGTGCGCAGCGGGCAGGCGGCTTGAGCGTGACGCCTCAGACCGCCGACTTCAAGCCACTCTGCTCCGAGAAGCGCGCCAGAAGGGCCTCTGCGAGCGGCTGGCCCTTCAGGTTATCGGCTACCGTAATAGCGCGGCCGTCGGTGGTCTCGACAACCAGGCGATACGTGGTCTCGCGCCGGGTGCCGGTCTGGGTCTGATAGCTCTGGCGCAGGGCAAGGTGGCGAAGCGCTCGCCGCGCGACCCGGTGTTGAACCGCCGGGATGCCGAACACGCGCCGCTCGGCCAGCAGGCCCTGGCTGTCGATCTGCACGCGCAGGCTGTTGCCCAGGCTGTAGAGCGTGAGCAAGGTGAAGCACGCACCGATCAGGCAGAAGACGATGACAAGGATGACGGGCGCATCGGACTGCAGCGCCATGAAGAGGCCTACGCCCCCAAAGCTCACGCTCATGACCAGCCAGCTCAGGCTGGTGCGGAGCGCACGGGCGTATGGCAAGTAGAGCCGCAGGCCATCGTGCAGCGGCTCGATCTGGCCCAGGGCGGCGATCTGTGCGTCGAGCGCACGCTGTGCCTCGGGATGCTGGGCGGACTCCCGGCGCGGCTGAGCACTGCGCGCGCCGGTCGGCTGCACGGGGATCTCGAACTGGCGCACGAAGTGCGGTGCCCCGCCGCTGCTCGCGACACTCAGCCGCCAGATGTGCTCGCCACCGCTGGCCGGCAGATCGCGCGGCACATCAAAGCGGAAGCTCAGCCGCGTGCCGTCGAGGTGGCGTTCAGCGCTGGCGGCGCCACGCGTCTCCCAGATCAGCTGCTCGACCGACTCGGTCTCGCTGCCATTGTGGCGGCTGGTATGCAGACGGCAATCCAGCGTAAGCGCGAAACTGCGTGCACCAGAGAATGCCAGTGGCACGATCAGGCTGCCGCCCACATCGCCGCCCAGTGCGCCGGGGAAGGGATCGAGCACCAGGCGCACGCGGCGGAAACGCCAGGCATCGCGACTTGCCCGGATCGCCCAGATCAGGAGCGCCAGCCCGATCAACGGAAAGACCATCGCGATCACCCGTGGGGGCGTAGGATCGCTCAGCGCTGCAGGCAGATGCAGGAAAAGAATAGGTGCCGAAATCCCGTTCCACACCAGCGAGAAGCCCCAGGCCACCCAGACCTCCCACTTCTTGGTCGAGCGGATGGCGTTCTCGCCCGGCACCGCGGGCGCCGACGCCGTTGCCGATACCGCGGCCTCGGCCGGCGCGGGGCGCTTGCGCCAGGCGTAAGCGAGAAAGCCGAAACCGAAGCCGGCAAACATCAGCACCATCACCATCTGCAAGGCCAGCAGGCCCGGGCGGAAGCTGCGATCCAGCACCGCCTCGCCCGGCTGCGCGGGATTGACCCAGACCGGCACGGGCTCGCCCCGCGCGCGCGCATCGGCCAGGCGCGCGCCCAGCTGGTACTGAAAGTCGCCGATGTTGTCGGCCCGCGAGGTGATGGCGACACGCTCGCCAAGATGGGTGTCATTGCCGAACGCGTAGCGATAGCGCGCTTCGACGCGATAGGTGTCAGATTTGCCGCGATGCATCTGCACCTCGATCAGCTCGGCCTGCGCCGGCACCCAGGCCTGCATCCGGCCCCAGTCGACCAGCATCGGCAGGCACAGAAACAGGAACAGACCGACACCACCTGCCGCAAACGGCAGGGCAAACAGGGACAGCACGACACGGCTGAGGAGGCTATCTTTCTGGCGCATGGCGGGCGAAGCTCGGACGACGGGATCACTACCCTGCCGCGCCTGGCGCGGATTTGCAAGGGCTTGTGCAAGCCTCGCAACAACCGCCGCCATCAAAAAAACACCTGCCCGGAGAGCCAATACCAGTGCGGCTCTCCGGGCAGGTCCAGCCTATCGTCATTTCGCGTTGATCGTGATGGGCAAGGCGAGTTTTGTGCTCAGACCGATCGCATCGGTCACCGTGATGTTAAGCGTGTACTTGCCGGTGACCGGCCGGGCCCAGGTCGCCGTGATGGTCTGGCCACGCAAGCTGAAAGTCATGCCAGCCGGCACACCACTGATACTGATCGACATGGCGTAGCCGCCCGGATCAGAGACCGTGATCGTTCCCGCGAGTGCGCGGCCGGCCACGCCCGTCATGGCGCTGGCCTTGATCACGGGTGGCAGCGCGGCGCTGGTGATCGTGATCACATAGCTGCCCTGCCCGCTCAGCCCGGTCTTGCTGTCTTTTGCGGTGACGGTGACGGTAAAGCTGCCGGCAACAGGCTTCGCCCAGCTGATGACACCGGTGCTGCTGATCGTCATGCCCGCGGGTGCACCACCGAGCGCGTAGGTCACCGGGTTGGCGGCAGATACGATCACGCTGAACGAGAGTGCCGAGCCTGCCTTTCCACTCACGCCTGCGGAGGACACCACCGGCGGTGTGCTGATACTCGCGCCGGAGAGCGTGCCCAGCAGCCCGCTCACATTCGGCGTGCCCAGTCCTGTCGGCACATCGTAGCCTGTGCGGGCAGTACAGATGGTGCAGCTACCATTGCTGCCAGCGTTGATGTCGGCAAAAGCGGCGGCGTAGGTGCCGGGAACGGCTGCAATCTGACCGTAGAGCGTGGCGTGCGCCGAACCGACCACGGGCTTGCCTGCCAGAACGCGCATGGCATTGGCCGCAGCGATCAAGCCTGCCCACTGCGGCGCCGAGATACTCGTGCCTCCGGCACTCACCCAGCTCTGCGTGGTGGCACCCGGCTTGATGACTGCAACGTATTGCCCTGTCATCGGATCGGCATTGAAGGCCACATCCGCAACACCGCGCCGCGTCAGACTGCCGACGCCTGGCAGGGCGCTGCTCTGGTAGGTGGGCGTCGCCACAAAAGCACTGATGCCGCCACCCGTCTTGGTCCAGGCCACTTCACTGCGCGAGCCGGTGCCGGTGTAGCTGAGGCTCGTGCCGCCCACGGCCAGCACGCGGCTGGAGACGGATGGCCACGAAACGGCCGCACCGCTGTCACCCGTGGCCGCCAGGTAGCTCATCCCCGTGCCGGCGAAGGCGCTGTCGAGCTGCGTCGTCCAGCTGGCTTCAGCCAGGCCGAAGCTCATCGAGACGACGCCTGGCCCCATCTGGTTGGCGAGCCGGACAGCGTTGGTCAGCGAGTTGACGGAGGGATCAGGTGCTTCGATCAGCACGATGCGCGCCAGCGGCGCGATGGCGTGGGCCCACTGCACGTCCAGCGCGATCTCGGTGGCCCAACCGGCGTTGTAAGCCGGCGCGGTATTGGTCAAGGCACCTGAGGTCGTGGTGTAGGCAATGCTCAGCACGCAGTTGTCCTTCGGCGCTGCCGCAAGCGGCAAGCCAGTGCCGACAGGCAGAAGCTGGCTGCTGCAGCCGGGCAGGCCGAAGGTCTTGTTGAAGGCGGCCAGCTCGGCGGCCGCATTCGGGTTGTGCATGGCATCCACGATATAAATGGTCTGGCCGGCGCCAAGTTGCGCGGCCTGGGCGGCCGTCAGGCTGGCACCCGCGACCGGCAGCGCCGGCAGCCCGTATGCCGCCCGGATTTGCGCCGGGGTATAGGTCTTCGCCACCGTACCAGTTGCCAGCGCAGACGCAGTGCCGTCCTCGGCAGTGGATGCAGATGCAATCTGCATCCGGCCAGATTCGATGTCCTGCAGGGTCAGCCGCTCGCTGCTCAATCCCGCCAGCCCGGCAGGCACACGCTGCGCATGCGGCGCGCGGCGCCCAGAAGCTGTGTTGTCGAGCGCGTCGTCCAGATCGGGTTCGTCGAGTACGACAGGCGCCAGATGGAACAAGGGCTGCGCTACCGCATCAGCCGCCAGTGCGGGCATCGTGCTGCCGTCATCCACCAGGGTCAGTGTCGCCTCTTCGGCAGCAATCTCGAATTGCACCGAGCCTTCGCCTGCCGAGGCCTCCACGCCGGTCTCGCTGCTGCCGCCACCGCCGCCACATCCCGAAAGCATGAACGCTGCAAGGGTTGCTGCGCACGCGATGGTGAGCCTGGTGTGCCGTGACTGGATTGTCGTTTTCATATAGCCCCCCGCTCTGTCAGAACGTAAAGGCTACGCAGTCACAGTGATGAGGCTCGGCGCCCGCGACCGGCCGACATGGACCGATCACTCACTGGCAACCCCGCTACCTGTGCGCTTTAGCGCCGAAGGCCGGAGGCTTTGCGTCCTCGTCTTTCAACGAGTTTGCCTTTACAGAATTGCAAGCCGGCACCACATGTATCGACTTGCTCTGATTTCAGCGTATGCAGGGCATGACAGAAAACAAAGGCCGGTTTGTGGCGATGCGTGTCGGCCACCCGACTTGTGGCAGTTGTTTGCAATCCGGCATGACAAAAGCGAATTTGTTCGGAAGAACGCCTAAGATCAGTGCGCACCAGAGCGGGACTTCTGCGCGGCACGCCTTGCGGTCACAATAGGGGCCTTTTTGCGTACGCATCACCCGCTGCCATGAATTCCACCTGTCGCCGCTGGCTCGCCGATGGCCGCCTCTATGCCGTGCTCTCGGCCGCCGGCTTCAGCCTGAAGGCTATCTTCGTCAAGCTCGGCTATGCCGCCGGTGCGGGCGGTGCGCTCAATCTGCTCACCCTGCGGATGGGGCTCGCCCTCCCGCTGTTCCTGTGGCTGCTGCACCTGAGCCGCGGCAACAACGATGCACGCCTGGGCTGGGCAGACGCCGGGCACGTGCTGCTGCTGGGCACGGTGGGCTACTACCTCTCCAGCCTGTTTGACTTCTACGGGCTTGAAACCATCACGGCCGGCCTGGAGCGGATGATCCTGTACGCCTACCCCAGCCTCGTCCTGCTGATCCACGCCGCCCTGGCGCGTGAGCGCCCGACCCCGCGTGCCGTCGCGGCCGTGCTGATCTGCTATGCCGGCCTGGGCGTGGCCTTCTTCCACGACGTGAGCTTCGCCGGCGCCAGCCACAGCGTGCTCACCGGCGCGGCCTGGGTGTTTGCCAGCGCGGTGACCTACGCGCTGTATTACATCGGCTCTGCCCGCCTGCTCCAGCGCATGGGCTCGATGCGGCTGGCCGGCCTGGTGGGCAGCGTGTCCTGCGGGCTGGTGATCGGCCACTACAGCCTGAGCCGCGACTGGGCAACGCTCCTCAGCCTGCCCGGCGCGGTGTGGGGCTATGCCGCACTGATGGCCGTGCTCTCCACCGCGCTGCCGATCTACTGGGCCACGCTCGCCATCCAGCGCCTGGGCGCCGCCCACGCCGCCACCTTCGGCAACCTCGGCCCGGTGCTCACGCTGATCGCCGCCTGGGTGATCCTGGGCGAAGCGATTTCCGCCTGGCAGATTACCGGCCTCGCGCTGGTGCTCTGTGGCGTGACCCACCTGAAGCCGGGCAAGGCGGTAAAGACGGACTGAGCGGCATTGCCTGCGAAGCCGCGCGCAGCGGACCTCTGCAGGCAGGCATTTGAAGTGATACTGTTGGAGATGGACGCCTCGCGCTTGCCTCGCCGGCATAGCGAGCCAGTTCGAGCACTGCTTGCCGTTTGCGCACTGTAAAACGGCTAAGTAGCTCAGTCCCCCATCAAAGACAACCATAAGGAACATCGCCATGTTCAAGCCCGCATTGATCCTCTGCCTGCTGCTCGCCAGTTGCCTGGCCCGCGCTGCAGACCCCGTCACCGATGCGATGCAGAAGGCGTATGAGCCGTACCGCGTGGCGCTGTTCAAAACCAACAGCAACTCGCAAGTCGAAGCGCAGCAAGCCATCACTCAGGCCCAACAGGAATGGAACCAGATTGCCGCCCAGTTTGGCGCCAAGCCAAGCGCTCCGTACGACCGCGATACCGATTTCTCCAAGTCCCTGGCGGAGGTCAGCAAGGTCTACGCCACGGCCGCTGAGCAGATCACCAGGAATGAGCTCAAAGAAGCACACGAAACGCTCGAGAATGCCCGAGACATCCTGGCGGACTTGCGCCATCGCAACAACGTGATCGTCTATAGCGACCACATGAATGCGTATCACGCACAGATGGAACGGGTGCTGAGTGATGGCAAGGCACTGGAAGACCAGCGTGGCATGCATGAATTGACTGCCCAGGCCGGCGCACTGGAATTCCTTGCGGCCCGCCTGCAAACCATGGCCCCGGACGCGTATGCACAGAAAGAAGAGTTCAACGCCCTGTTCAAGGCAGTTGAGAAGTCGGTAGCAGACCTCAAGGCAGCGCTTTCTACCAACGATGCAACAAAAGTCAAACAAGCGCTGAGCAAGATGAAACCGCCTTACGCGAAGATGTTCCTCAAGTTCGGCTAAGGGTGGCCCGGGATTTCGCTGCGCAGCAATCAGGCCAGGCCGATCTCGGCCACGCGCCCCATCCCTGTCACCCGACTTACTGATCGCTTAAGCGTTGAGGGCATCGGCATGATGAAACACTTCCTCGTGAGCATGGTACTCGGCACATGCTTGAGCCCTGCTTCGGCCGAACCAGCGAAGCCGATTGTCATCATCCAGTCTGCGAGGACCTTTGGCGACAAGACCTTTCCTCGCCAAGGCAGTTGGCTCGGGCTCTACTGCAAAGGCTCGGACTGCGAGATTCGGGACGCAGCCGTAAGAATTGGCTCGACAACGACAAGGGATAACGTCCTGGAAGAAGAAGTGGTGATCGATGTGGTCGAATTCGCCGATGCACCACTGGCCTTGTTTCACGGTGTTCCTTTACAGGCCGGCAAGGTTGTGACGTGGTTCAAGACTGAGAAGTCTGGCTACGATGGCCGTCACTATTCCCAGCTGCAAAAGCTCGGGCAGTGGCGGATGCCCGGGGGCGCAGCTCCTTTGAGCTTATCGTGGGTCAAGCTGCCCGAGGAAGGCGGTTTCCGTTACCACCTCAGCGATGGCAAAACCAAGCAGTTCCTGTTTGCGACCAGCCTGCAAAGCCACTACGGAGGAGGCACGACGCCGTACGTTCATTGGGTAGGCGATCTGGACAGAGACGGCAAAACAGATTTCCTGCTTGATCTGCCCGACGACAACTGTGGGTATGACGACAGGCTGTACCTCTCTTCGCTGGCGACCGGCACAGCCTTCGTCGCAAAAGCCGCGCAACTCTCCGGCCGGGAAGCTGCCTGCGGTTGCTGAAGCAAGTCGGGCGGATGAAGGCGAAGCCGGAATCCGGGGAGTTGGCGAACGGTGCGTCCCGGAGTCCGCTGCGCTGCATTCGGGCTACGCCTTCGTCGCGCCGCAGCTACACCCAATCCCGCGGCGGCAGAAAATCTTCGTAGAGTTTCGCCTCGGCGCTGCCCGGCTCGGGCTGCCAGGCGTAGCGCCATTTCACTTCGGGCGGCATCGACATCAGGATGGATTCGGTGCGGCCGCCGGATTGCAGGCCGAAGAGCGTGCCGCGGTCCCAGACGAGGTTGAATTCCACGTAGCGCCCGCGGCGGTAGGCCTGGAAGTCGCGTTCGCGTTCGCCGTAGGGCAGATCGCGGCGGCGCTCGATGATGGGCAGGTAGGCGGGAAGGAAGGCGTCGCCCACGCTGCGCGTCAGCGCAAAGCTCTGCGCGAAGCCGGTTTCGTTGAAGTCGTCGAAGAACAGGCCGCCGACGCCGCGTGCTTCATTGCGATGCTTGAGGAAGAAGTAACGGTCGCACCAGGCCTTGAAGCGCGGATGCAGCTCGGGGCCGAAGGGGGCCGCCGCCTGCTTGCAGACGGCATGAAAGTGGCGCACGTCTTCCTCGAAGGGGTAGTAGGGCGTGAGATCCATGCCGCCGCCAAACCACCAGACGGGCGCGACCGCCGGGTCGGCAGGCCGGGTCATGAAGAAGCGCACATTGAGGTGCACCGTCGGGCAGTAGGGATTGCGCGGGTGCAGCACGAGCGACACGCCCATCGCCTCGAAGCCCGCGCCGGCCAGCTCGGGCCGGCTGGCGGTGGCGGAGGGTGGCAGCTTGCTGCCCATGACATGCGAGAAGTTCACGCCGCCGCGCTCGAACAGCTTGCCGCCCTCGATCACCCGGCTGATGCCGCCACCGCCCTCTTCGCGCTGCCAGCTGTCTTCGAGAAACGGCGTGCCATCGCTGGCCGCCAGGGCGGCGACGATCCGCGTCTGCAGATCACACAGGTAATCGCGCACGGCGGTGCTGTCTGTCGGGCTCATGCTTCGCGCTCTCCGGGTCGGTCTGTCGGGGGCCGGCCGCGAAGATCCGCGCCAGCCGGGGCAAGTATTCCATATCGCTGCAGTTGCCTCGTAGGCGCCATTTTTGGGGCCTTTGGGGGAGGGTCTGCCCCCCCCCCCCCCCCCCCCCCCGAAGGAGGGGGGGGGGGCCCCCCCCCCCCCGGGAGGAGGGAGGGGAGGAGGGGGGCGCCCGGGCGCCCCCGCGCAAAAGGAAGAAGAAGTCCGGGATCATGCCACGGTTGCGCAGATTGGTTCAGGGCAGGCTGGAGAGCCGCGCTGGATGGACCTCTTCAGGCATGCCATGCTTGACGCATAAGCACCTCAGCCGGCATCCAGCCCGATCTCGGCACGCACCCGCGCCGCGGCGTAGAGCGCACTGGGCGCATCTGCCCCCAGCACGGTGAAATGGCCCATCTTGCGGCCGGCGCGGGCCTGGCGCTTGCCGTAGAGATGCAGCTTGAGCGCCGGTTCGCGCAGCGCGACCGAGAAATCCGGCAGATGCTCGGGCGCCGGCCACAGGCCGCCGAGCAGATTGACCATGACGGCGGCCGCATGCGGCGTGGTATCGGCCAGCGGCAGGCCGCACAGAGCCCGCACCTGTTGCTCGAACTGGCTGCTGGCGCAGGCATCCAGCGTCCAGTGGCCGGAGTTGTGCGGGCGTGGCGCGATCTCGTTGACCAGCAGGCGGCCGTCGACAACGAAGAACTCCACCGCCAGCGTGCCGACGTAATCGAGCGCCGTGGCGATCCGCTCGGCGAGCCGGCAGGCCTCGGCCTGCATGGCCGCGGGCAGGCGGTGGGCGGGGGCGACGGACATGTCGAGAATGCCTTCGCGGTGGGAATTCTCGCTCGCCGGGTAGGAGGCCAGCTGGCCGTCCGCGCCGCGCGCCAGCACCACCGACAGCTCGGTCTGTAGCGCCAGGCGCTGCTCCAGCACACAAGGCACGCTGCCCAGCTCGCGGAAGGCGGCACGGGCCGCGTCAAGATCGGCCACGCGCGCCTGCCCCTTGCCGTCGTAGCCCTCGCGGCTGCGCTTCAGAATGGCCGGAAACAGCGTGGCGGGCAGCGCCGCCAGATCCGCCTCGCAATCAATCCGTGCCCAGGGCGCATGCGGCAGGCCGTGTTCGGCGAGGAAAGCCTTTTCGCGGGCGCGGTCCTGGCAGATCGCCACCGCCTCCGGCCCGGGATGCACCGGCAGGTGGCTGGCCAGCTGGCGCAAGGCCGCCGCCGGCACGCTTTCGAATTCGGTGGTGACGGCCGCGCACTGGCGCGCAAGCTCGGCCAGCGCGGTGGCGTCGTCATACGCGGCGGCAAGGAAGACATCCGCCACGCTGGCAGCCGGGCAGTCGTCATCCGGGTCGAGCACCATCACACGGTAGCCCATGTCGCGCGCCGCCAGCGTGAAGTAACGGCCAAGCTGGCCGCCGCCGAGAATGCCGAGCATTGCGGGAGGCAGGATCACGATGGCATCTCCAGCTGCATCGCCAGCACCTTGTCGCGCTGCGCCTGGCGAAAGGCGTCCAGCCGGGCCGCCAGTGCGGCATCGGTGGTGGCGAGCTGAGCGACCGCAAGCAGTGCCGCGTTGGCGGCACCGGCCTCGCCGATGGCGAAGGTGGCCACCGGAATGCCACGCGGCATCTGCACGATGGAAAGCAACGAATCCAGCCCGGACAAAGCCTTGGACTGCACCGGCACGCCCAGCACCGGCAGCGGCGTCAGCGCCGCCAGCATGCCGGGCAGATGGGCCGCGCCGCCGGCCCCGGCGATGATCGCCCGCAAGCCGCGCTCACGTGCGCCCTGGGCGTAGTCGAACAGCAACTGAGGCGTGCGGTGGGCGGATACGACCCGGGCCTCGTAGGCGATGCCGAAACCATCGAGCACGCGGGCGGCGGCGATCAGCGTCGGCCAGTCCGAATCCGAACCCATGACGATGCCGACCTGCGGCGTGGCGGAGTGAGACATGAGGTGAAGCTCCTTCAGGCGATGAGGGTGTGAGCAATCGCGGCATACAGCGGGATGCCGAACAGGATGTTGAGCGGGAAGGTGATGCCGAGCGACATGCCCAGGTACAGCGCCGGGCGCGCCTCGGGCAGGGCATAGCGCAGCACCGCCGGCACCGCGATGTAGGAGGCACTGCCCGCCAGCACCATCAGCAAGGTGGCATTGCCGGCCGACAGCCCGGTCGCCAGGGCCAGCAGCAAGGCTAGCCCGGCATGGCTCAGCGGCCCGAGCACGGCGTACAGCAGCAGGCCGGGCGGGGTGCCACGCAGATCGCGCAGGCTGCGCGCCGCCTGCAGGCCCATGTCGAGCAGGAAGAAGGCCAGCATGCCCTTGAAAATATCGATCGAGAACGGCTGCATCGCTGCCTTGCCGGCCTCGCCCGTGATCAGGCCGACCGCCAGCCCGCCCAGCAGCAGGAGCTGGGCGCCATCGGTAAAGGATTCATGCAGGATCTTGCGCAGCGGCACCGGCTGGGTCGGTGTACCCAGCACAGCCGGCCCACCGCCCACGGCGCCACTTGCCCGCTGCCGCAAGGCGTTGGCAAAGCACACCGCCATGATGATGGCGGGCGATTCCATCAGCGCCATCGCCGCCGCCATGTGGCCACCGAAGGCGAGGCCGCGGGTTTCCAGATACTGGCTGGCGGTGATGAAGGTCACCGCGCTCACCGAGCCATAGGTGGCCGCAATCGCGGCAGCATCGAAGCCCGACAGGAAGCGCCGCAGCAGCACAAAGCCGATTGCCGGCACCGCAAAGGCGAGCGCCACCGCGCTGAGCAGGCTGGGCAGCACTTCACCCCCCAGCCCGGATTCCGCCAGCGCAAAGCCGCCCTTGAGGCCCAGCGCCATCAGCAGATACAGCGACAGGAAGCGCGCGATCTGCGGCGGAATCTCCAGATTCGAGCGGACCATGCCCGCCAGCAAGCCAAACGCGAAGAACAGAATGGTGGGGTCGGCCAGGGCTTTCATCGGCTGCACGCTCCGGGTTGAGTACGGCAGCCATCCTAGCGAAGACGGAGAATCAATAAAAATCTATAATTATTATGTTCAGAATAAGGAAATACTGATGATCCTAAGCAATGCCAGTTCGCGCACTTGGGAGAAGGGCGGGGGGGAGGGGGGGCGCTTGGGGGGGGGCGGCCAGAAGGAGCGCCGGCCGCGAGCTCTTCCTCGCTGTCGCCGAGCACGGCAGCATCACCGCCGCCGCACGCGCCTGCCACGTCACCCAGCCCTCGGTATCGATGCAGCTGCGCGAGCTGACCGATGCAGTCGGACTGCCGCTTTACGAAGTGGTCGGCAAGCGCCTGCACCTTACGCCGGCGGGCGAAACCCTGGCCAATACCGCCCGCGCGATGGTGGCCGAGTGGGCCGACTTCGAGCAGCGCATCGACGCCATGAAGGGCCTCACCCGGGGGCGCCTCTCGGTCGCCGTGGTCAGCACCGCCAAATACTTCGTGCCGCGCATCCTCGGCAGCTTCTGCCAGCGCTACCCGGAGATCGACATCGAACTCGAAGTACAGAACCGCAATGGCGTGATCGAGAACCTGCGCACCAATCGCAATGACCTCTACATCATGTCGATCCCGCCGGATGACATCGACATCGACAAGCAGCCCTTCCTGCCCAACCCGCTGGTCGTCGTCGCCGCCCTCACCCATCCCCTCGCCAGCCAGAAAAGTGTTGCGCTGGAGGCCCTTGCCGGCGAACGCTTCATCCTGCGCGAGCGCGGCTCCGGCACCCGTACCTCGTGCGACGCGTATTTCCGCAGCATCGGCTTCCAGCCCCGCGTCCGCATGGAGCTGGGCAGCAACGAAGCCATCAAGCAGGCGGTAGCCGGTGGCATGGGCATCTCGGTGCTCTCGCAGCACGCCCTCTCCACCCACCTGGCCGACGATCAGCTCACCGTCCTGCCGGTGGCCGGCTTCCCGATCCGCTGCAGCTGGTGGACCCTCACCCCGCGCGGCAAGCGCCTCTCGCCGATCGCGCAGGAATTCCTCCGCCATCTCGACAGCTGCGCGGCCGAGCTGAGGTTCCGTCTGGAGGAACCCGCGGCAGGTGGCTGAGGCCCCAAGCGCACGGGCCACTCGAAGCACCTGTCCGGGCTCTGGCAGAATGGGCGCTCCTTTCCGTGATGCCACCCTTGGGAAATCGCCATGCCCACCTCTTCCATCCGCAAACCACAGGTCTGCGTGCTCGGCAGCGCCGAGCCGGGCTCCGACGCCTTTGAACTGGCCGGCCAGGCCGGCGCCTTGCTGGCGCGCCACGGCATCACCGTCGTCAGCGGCTGTGGCAGTCCGGCCACGCGCGTGGCCGCCGAGCGCGCCGTGGCGGCGGGCGGGCTGGTGCTCAGCATCATCCCGCCGGACGAGATGCCGCCGCCAGACTGGCCCGCAAGCGTTGTGCTGCCCTGTGGCATGGGGGATGCGCGCAACCTCCTGATGGCGCTGGCGGGTGACGCCTGCCTCGTCATCGGCGGCCGTGCCGGCACGATCTCGGAAGTCGCGCTGGCCTGGCTGCACAAACGCCCGCTGCTGCCGCTGGTGGGCTGCGGCGGATGGTCGGATACATTGCCCGCCAACCCGCCGGACGAACGCCAGAACGCCCCCATCCTGCCCTGGCACGACATTGAGGCGCTGGCGATGCAGCTGCGCAAGCTGGGGCTGATTCAGCCCGCCTAGGTCGATTCAGTACGTAGGGTGCAATAACCGAAGGGCATTGCACCAAAACTTGGTACCGATCATCGGGGCCGGCAATGGCTTAATTGATCCGGCGGTGAAGTTGAGTGGTAGCCTGGATGCAGCGGATCCGGGAGATAATCCTTTGTTGCCGATAAAGCCCCGGATTCCGCTGCGCTTCATGCCGGGCTACGGCCATGGGCTTGTGCAAAAGTTCAAACAAAATCAGGCCGGATCAATAGTTTTGACCATCGCCACTATGAAAACACATATCCCGGTCGCTTCATCTTTCGTTGAATTTCATCGCAACTGGTTCTCTGGCCGAGCGGTGCTGAACACCGAGGGTGGCGAAGTCCTGCTTCAGTCGGCCATTCATCCAGCAACCCGGGATTTGTCGCCGGGTTAAGCCTGAACCACAGTCTTGGGCGGTCGTTTATCTACGCAACACACGATTCGTATTGATGAACCTGGGGCGAAAGCAGTTTGATGAAAGTCGTGGCCGTGGTTCTGGCTTAGGCGCCTACCAGTACCGAGTTCTACTCAATACCGGACTTACCTGCAAGCCTGCGCGCCAGCAGGATTACTGACTCCAGATCAATCCTCCAGAAATGGAACAGGTTCATGCGAGCAATACTCATGCATGGCAGAGCAGGCTTCCTGAGCAAGTCCCGGTCCAAAGAATGGCGCAATCCTTCACCGGTCTTCACCCTTGACGGCCCATAGCCGAAGCACCTTGCCCGGAACATAGCGCTGAGGCGCCCACAGAATCCTGGCGATGCACGGGCTAGAATGAGGCCCCCAACCCCCGTTCAAAGGAATCCACATGGCACTCTCGATGTATCAGTCTTCCATCCCCATGCTCAAGCGCATGCTGGGCAGTCTGGCGACGATTCTTGACAAGGCAGCCGCCCACGCTGAGGCGAAGAAGATCGACCCGGCGGTGCTGTTCGGCGCCCGTCTGTTCCCCGACATGTTCCCGCTTTCGCGGCAGGTGCAGATCGCGACCGACCAGGCCAAGGGTTGCGCGGCGCGGCTGGCGGGGGTGGAGGTGCCGAAGTATGAGGACAATGAAGCGAACTTTGCCGAGCTGCAGGCACGGCTGGCGAAGACCATCGCTTTCCTGGACAGCCTCACGCCCGCGCAGATTGATGGCAGCGAGGGCAAGGATATCGTGGTGCAGGTGCGCGACCTGAAGCTGGACTTCAAGGGCCAGGACTATCTGATGCAGTGGGTGCTGCCGAATTTCTACTTCCACGTCACCACGGCCTACAACATCCTGCGGCACAACGGCATCGAGATCGGCAAGAAGGATTACCTGGGCGGCCAGTAGGCCTTTCAGGCGCAGCCGGCCGGAGACCGCGCGTGGGCGCGGCCTGGCCGCTGCCCGGCGCGAGCCCGGCAAAATCCCCTTTGCCAGCCGGCTTGTTCGCCGGGTGCACAGGCGCTAGCATGCGGCGCTCGATCCCCCGCAGTGCCCCATCATGAACAAAACCCCTGAACTCCTCGCCCCCGCCGGCAGCCTGGCGATGCTCGATACCGCGCTGGCCTTTGGCGCCAACGCGGTCTATGCCGGTCAGCCGCGCTACAGCCTGCGCGTGCGCAACAACGATTTTGGCGAGCTGGAGGTGCTCAAGACCGGCATCGATCACGTCCACGCAGCGGGGGGCAAGTTCTACCTGGTCTCGAACATCTACCCGCACGGGGCGAAGCTCAAGACCTATATCCGCGATATGGCGCCGGTGATTGCGCTGGGACCTGATGCGCTCATCATGTCGGACCCCGGTCTGATGATGATGGTGCGGGAAGAATGGCCGGATCAGGCGATCCACCTCTCGGTGCAGGCGAACACGGTGAACGCCGCGGCGGTGAAGTTCTGGGCCCGGAACGGTGTGTCGCGGGTGATTCTCTCGCGCGAACTCTCGATCGACGAAATCGCCGAGATCCGCCAGGCTTGCCCGGAGACCGAACTGGAGGTGTTCATCCACGGCGCGCTCTGCATCGCGTACTCCGGCCGCTGCCTGCTTTCGGGCTATTTCAGCCACCGCGACCCGAACCAGGGCAGCTGCACCAATTCCTGCCGCTGGGACTTCAAGCTGCGCGAAGGCAAGACCGAGCCGGGTGGCGACGTGTACCTGATCGAAGAGCAGGGCAAGCGCACCGGTGAGTACAACGTGATCGAGGAAGACGAGCACGGCACCTACATCCTGAACTCCAAAGACCTGCGCGCCATCGAGCACGTACAGCGCCTGGTGGAGGTGGGCGTCGATTCCTTCAAGATCGAGGGCCGCACCAAGAGCGCCTATTACGTGGCGCGCAGCTGCCAGGCCTATCGCCAGGCGATTGACGATGCCGTTGCCGGCCGCGCCTTTGACCCCGCGCTGATCGACTCGCTGGACGGCCTCGCCAACCGTGGCTATACCACGGGCTTCTTCGAGCGCCACCACGCCGCCAGTCACCAGAATTACGAGCGCGGCCACTCTGAATCCTCGCGCAGCCGCTATGTGGGCGATGTGGTGAGCTTCGACGCGGCGCGCGGCCTGGCCGAAATCGACGTGAAGAACCGCTTCGCGATGGGCGACAAGATCGAGCTGCTGCGCCCGCAAGGCAATACCAGCTTTGTGCTGGACCGCATGGAGAACGCCGAGGGCAGCCCCATGCCCGTCGCCCCGGGGAGCGGCCACCGCGTCTGGCTGCCCTTGCCGGCCGACAGCGTCGGCGCCCTGCTCGCGCGCTTCAGCGATCAGCCCGACGCCGTTACCGGCTGATCCAGCGGAAAAAAGACCTGCCCGGAGAGCCGCGCCCCGCTTGGTTCTCCGGGCAGTGCCACAGGAATGCGTGGTCGCCGCCGGATCGGCCTACAATCGCTGGCGCCGGCCCGGTGCGCGGTTTTCATGCCTGCCCGAGATGCACGCCGGAGGGCTGGTTTTCACCTCTCACCCATCAAAGGCCCGCCCATGTCCTCCGCGTCCAGCAGTTCCTCCTCGCATTCATCCGGAGCCTCCGAGGTCACGCTGTCGGGCACGCACTGCCGGGCAAGCGTCAATGGCGACAGCGTCGAGATCCGGGCAGGCGAGGTGTTCGTCAATGGCGTGTCGCACGGGCCGGTGCCTGCGGGTGCAGAAGTCCGCTACCGCGTAAGCGCAGAAGGGGGCCGCCTGACCGTCGAGGGTGCGCTTCGCGGCTTGCCGAGCGGGCAGCCCGCGTCCGGTCGCTGAGACCCGCAGCCGGCACGAGACGCGCTACCATTCGGCACGAGATTGACGCATTCAGCCCTGCCGGTTCATGAGCACTGCCGCCCTGTCGCAGCCCTTCCCCCCAGACCCCCGCGCTGAAGCGCTGCGGACGGGGATCGGCGTCTGCCTTCGGCTTCACCCGCTGCGCTGGCCAATCGCTGTGCTGGGCGCGTGTACCCTCACGCTCCTGATGCTCGCCTGCCTCAGCCTCACCCCGCCGCCATTGCCCCGGGCGCCTACCGCAGCCGCGCTCGCAGCGATCCTGGCGCCCAAGCCTGAAGCGCCTGCACGGCTGCCGCCAGACACACGCCCCACGCTCGCCAAACAAAGCCCACGCACGTCCGTCCAGCCCGGTACCGGTACACCGCGCACACCGCCAGCCGTCCTGACCCGGGACGAGCCCCCCTCAGCCCTCCTGCCGGATCACGTACGGCCGCCCGCCGCGCCCTCCCTGCCGAGTTCCGGCAGCGGTGTCACGGCCGAAGCCAGCCCGCACGCAACACCCCTTGCCAACGCAACGACCCCCTCCGCTGACGCAGCACGCCCAACCCGGGCGGTCACGGAAGACACCCTGGCGCAGCGCTGTCCGACGCAAGTGGAGCCCGTTTTCCCACGGGTGGCACAGGAGGATGACATCACGCAGGGTCGCGTCATTGCCCGCCTGCAGCTTGACGCCAGCGGTGCCGTAGCGGGCGTGGATGTCCTCAGCGCCGAGCCGCCCGGCTACTTCGAACACGCGGTCCGCCGCGCGGCCCTGCAGTGGCACTGCCAGCCGACGGGCCGCGCCGAGACGCTGCGTGTACCGTTTTACTTCCGGTTGAAGTAAGCCTCACGCCAGACCGCGCAAGGCCGCGACCAATGCCGCCGGTTCGATGCCTGCGGCGACCCGGTTCATCGGCGCGGGCGTGCAGGCGAGCACAGCGGCGGCGTGCAAGGTGTCGTCGCACACCGCCGCGAGGCCAATCTCCGCGAGACTGACCGGCAAGCCGATGCAGGCGGCGAAATCACGCACCTTGGCGTAGTGCGCGGCCTCAGCGCTAAGGCGCAGCATCGCGAGCAGACCGATCGTCACCAGTTCACCGTGCAGGGCGCCGCGGCATTCGGCCAGGGTGCTGAGGCCGTTCTGGATGGCATGGGCAGTCCCGAGGCCGCCGCTCTCAAAGCCGATGCCGGAGAGCAGGATGTTGGCCTCCACCACACGCTCGAAGGCCTCGCCGGGCTGGCCGGTGCCTAGCTCGGCGACCGCCGCAAGGCCTTGCTGGATCACGGTGTCGTAGCACTGGCGGGCGGCATACAGGGCAAAGCGTGCCGGCGGGCTGCCCGCGACGTTGCGCCAGCCCTGGACGCACGCTTCTTCGGCCTCGAACCAGGTGCTCAGCGCGTCGCCCATACCCGCGACGAGCATGCGCGGCGGTGCCGAGGCGATCAGCGTGGTGTCGACCAGTACCGTGCTCGGGCTGCGGCGCAGGAAGCGATAGTGCGAGAAGCGCCCCTCGTCAGTCTGCATGACCGCCACCGCGCTGCAGGGGGCGTCGGTCGATGCGGCCGTCGGCACCAGAATCAGGGAACAATCCGCCAGCTCGGCGGCGGCTTTGGCGGCATCCAGCACCTTGCCGCCCCCCACACCGATCAGCACTCTGGCACCCACGGCCCGCAGCGTGGCCGCATGCTGGCAGGCATTCGCCTCGCTGTTGGCACCGGTCAGGATCTGCGTGGCCGCCAGGCCACCCTGGCTGTCGAACAGCGCCGTCAGCCGCGGCAACAATTGGCGGGCGGCAAAGTCGTCGAGCATCAGCGCCACGCCGCGGCCCAAGCGCTCGGCTTCAGCGGGCAGGGCCTGGAGGGCGGCAGGGCCTTGCAGGTAGCGGCCAGGGGCCAGGAGAATGGTGTGCATGGGGCGTTCAGACCTGAGAGCAAGCGGGAGCATCGCATCCGGCTACGGCACGGAGGACGATGCACATCAAGACAGCGCCCTTGTAATTCGCTGCGGCAGGCGCATCTGTCTGAGGTTGCGACCCCCTTGGGAATGCCCCGAATGAAGCCGTTCCTGCTGCGTCTGCGCCGCGCCCTGGCGTTTCCCTTTGTGTTGGCACTGGCGCTGCTGCTGTGGCTTGAAGAATGGCTCTGGGAGCCGCTCGCCGAGCTGATGCGGCTGATTGGCGCGCTGCCCTTGATTCGCCAGCTGGAAGCGCTGTTGCGCCGGGCACCACCAAGTGTGGCGCTGGCCTGTTACGCGATTCCGGTGCTGGCCTTGCTGCCCTTCAAGATTGTCGGGCTGTGGTTGCTGGGTAAGGGCCATCTCCTGCTGGGGACCACGGTATTCGTCGGCGCCAAGGTCGTGGGTACGGCACTCTGTGCATGGATTTTCACGCTGACGCGCGACTCGCTCATGCGGCTGGCGTGGTTTGCCCGCTTATGGCAGTGGTTCGTCACGCTACGGGCCGAGGTGTATGCGCGGGTCACCCGCCATCCAGCATGGCAGGCCGCCCGGCAGCTTGTGCAGGCCCTCCGGGCGTGGCTTCGTACCCTGAAAAGCTGAGCGGGAAGCCGTTCCTCACGCCGGGTCTTCGCCAAAATGCAGCGCCAGCCACACCGTCCGCGCCGCGGTGTGGGCGACACGATGCCGGCAGTGCGCGGGGATCAGCAGGCTATCGCCGGCGCCCAGCGTCCACACTTGGCCTTCCGCAAATTCCACCGTCCCGCTGCCTTGCAGGATCAGCACCCACTCCTCCCAGGCCTGCTCGTACCAGAATCCGGGCGGGCTGCACTGACCATCGGACACGATCCGCTCGACGCGTACACCGGGACGCGTGAGCAGCGTCTGGAAGGCTTCTGTGACGCCTGTTTCCGGCAGGGGATGCAGGAGATTCAATGCTGATGCGGCTTTCACGAGACCCATGCTGAAGATCCTTGCTGGATACGGTGCTTCAGACAGCGTCTTGCAGGCCACGGCCCATGGTAATGAGATCCAGGCGCTGAAAACCCATGCGGCCGTAGAAGGCCTCTGCAGCGGAATCAGGGTCCGTTTGCAGATAGGTGCCGGTATAGCCCGCGGCCTTGAGGCGCCGGGCGAGCTCGCCAAACAGCGCCCGCCCGAGGCCGGCACGCTGGCGCTCGGTGGCCACGCAGTATTCCTTGATGAAGAAGCTCGGCCCGCTCACCCAGTACTCGCCCCAGCCCATGGCAAACGCCACCGGTTCGGCATCCATCACCAGTCCAAGGCCCAGGAAGCTGGGGAAAGCGGCGAACAGCTGCAAGCGCTTGTCGACCTCCTCCACGCTCGCCCAGCCATCATTCCAGGGCGGCGCGTTGAAGACACGGAAGTACAGCGGGGCGAAGCGGGCAATATTGCCCGCATCGATGGTGACGAAGGTGTCGGTCATGCCTGTCTTTCATGTGTGGCGCGCGTCCAGCTGCGCCTGCCCGTCCACTTCGACTCAAGCCCTGATCTTGCCCAGCAGATCGTCGAGCTGATCCAGGCTGGCAAATTCGATGGTGACGGCGCCAACGCCTTTCTTGTTGGCCTTGATCTTCACCACTGCGCCGAGCTTGTCGGCCAGTTCTTCTTCGAGGCGGAGCACGTCCCGGTTGGGCTCTGCGCGAGCTTTCAGACTCTTGTCCTTTGGGCTGAGCTCGGCGTGGACGAGCTTCTCGATCTCGCGTACCGAGAGACGCTTGGCGACGACCTGATTCGCGAAGAGTACCTGTTGCGCGGGTTCGACGGAGAGCAAGGCACGGGCGTGGCCCATCTCGATATCGCCCGCCATCAGCAGCTCGCGCACGGGCTCAGGCAGATGCAGGAGGCGCAGCAGATTGGAGGTGGCGGGACGCGAGCGGCCAACCGCGTCCGCGGCCTGCTGGTGGGTCATGTCGAATTCTTCGATCAGGCGATGGATGCCGAGCGCTTCTTCGAGCGGATTGAGGTTCTCGCGCTGAATGTTTTCGATCAGCGACATGGCCAGCGCAGCTTCATCCGGAATCTCGCGGATGATCACCGGCACTTCGGCGAGTTCGGCAAGCTGCGCAGCCCGCCAACGACGCTCCCCGGCAATGATCTCGTAGCGGTCTTCCCCCACGCTGCGCACGATGATGGGCTGCATCACGCCCTGAGTACGGATCGAGGCCGCCAGCTCTTCGAGCGAGCCCGCATCCATGCGTGTACGCGGCTGGTATTTGCCAGGCTGCAACCTGCCGGTGGCGAGTGTGGTGAGGTTGCCGGCATCGGCAGGCAGGGTGTCGCCGCCCAGCAGCGTTTCGAGGCCGCGACCGAGGCCTTTCATTTTTGGTTTCATAAGTCGGTGTCGCGCCTGTGCGTGCAGGCGATGGTGTCGAGTTGTGGAATCAGTTTTGGAATTTCCTGGCGCGCGGTTGACCAGACGAGCTGCAAGTCGATTTCAAAGTAGTCGTGAATCAGCTTGTCACGAAAAGCCGCCATATAGCGCCAGGGCAGCTCGGGATGGCGATCCCTCAAGCTGGCTGGCAGCTTCTTGCACGCCTCGCCGAGGACTTCAAAGCACTGGATCACCGCGCGCTGACGCATGCGATCCTGCATGAAGACGGCTTGGTCGACAGCGCAGAACTCCTGAATCTCGCGAGCAGCCTGCAGCATGTCGTACAGACATAGATCGACGTTGCGGATGGACTTGGCGTTCATAGTGCGCGTGCCTCGCTCAGCACGGCATCGCGGATTCTTGCATGCAGACCGTTGGGCGTGGCGAGGTCGACCTTGCATTCCAGAAGCGCCTCAAGGGCTTCCTGCAAGGCAAAGACGTCAAACAGGGTTGAGCCGGGCTGGAAGTCCGCGAGCAGATCAATATCGCTGTCCTCCCGATCATTGCCATGCAACACCGAACCGAATACTCGAAGGTGTGCGGCATGGTGGCGCGTGGCCAGTTCAAGAATGGCGGCACGCTGGTGCTGGAGGCGTTCGCTCGGGCGCATGGGCGTTACAGGGCCTTGATCCGCTCGATCATCTCGGCGGCGAAAGTCAGATAGGCTTGTGACCCCTTGGCGGCCTTGTCGAAAATCACGCCCGGCAGACCGTGGCTCGGGGCTTCGGCGAGGCGCACATTCCGCGGGATGATGGCCTTGAACACCTTGTCGCCAAAGTGCGCTTCGAGCTGATCGGACACCTGTTGCGAGAGCGTGGAACGCGGATCGAACATCACCCGCAGGAGGCCGATGATCTTGAGATCGCGATTGAGCTTGGCATGCACCTGCTTGATGGTGTTGACGAGGTCGGAGAGGCCTTCAAGCGCGTAGTACTCGCACTGCATCGGGATGATCACGCCATGGGCTGCACACAGGCCGTTGAGGGTGAGCATGGAGAGCGAGGGCGGGCAATCGATCAGGATGAAGTCGTAATCGGCTTCGACCTTGGCCAAAGCGTCCTTGAGGCGCTTCTCTCGGTTATCCAGTTGCACAAGATCGATCTCGGCACCGGCGAGCTCACGGTTGGCAGCCAGTACGTCGTAAGCCCCAGCCTCGGACCGGGCGCGGGCAGCGGAAACCTCGCTCTGCCCGATCAAGACCTGGTACACCGTGGTTGCCACGGCCCGCTTGTCGACCCCGGAGCCCATGGTGGCATTGCCCCGCGGATCGAGGTCAACCAGCAGTACACGCTGCGCGTGAGCCGCCAGCGCCGCGGCAAGATTGACGGTGGTGGTGGTTTTGCCCACGCCACCTTTCTGGTTGGCTACTGCAAAGATTCGGGCCATGGTCAGTTCCGGGTAATGAACAGGAGGTGTCGTTCGGCATCGACGCCGGGCACGTGCAAGCGGCGCGATTCGCGCAAGCGGAAGCCTGACGGCAGCGCGTCGAGTTCGTCTTGAGGGTAAACGCCTTTCATGGCGACCCACTCCCCATCGGGCGCGACAAGGTGATCGGTCAGCGTGACGAAGTCATTCAGGCTGGCGAATGCACGTGACGATACGGCCGGATAAAGCTGCTCAGGCTTGAGATTCTCGACACGGAGGTTGTGCACGGAAAGATTCGCAAGGCCCAGTTCGGCCTTGGCCTGCAGCAGGAAGCTGGCCTTCTTGCCCACCGTCTCCACCAGCGCAACCGCACAATCCGGCCGGCAGATCGCCAGCGGGATTCCTGGCAAACCGCCACCACTGCCGATATCGGCGACGCGCGTGAGGTGCTGGACGTGAGGCAGAATGGCAAGCGAGTCGAGCAGATGCAGGTCGATCATCGAGACTTCGTCTCGAATCGCGGTGAGGTTGTAGACCTTGTTCCACTTCATCAGCAGGGTGCCATAGGCTATCAGGCGCTGGCGAGTGGGGTCGTCGAGTGCGAGGCCCAGTTTCTCGATTCCGGCACTGAGGCGGCTGAGCGCGGCGTTCATGCGCCCTCCCCTTCCGCAATTACGCGATTCACCTTGCGCATCATCTCGTGCTTCTTCAGATGAATCAGCAGCAAGGAGATGGCCGCCGGGGTGATGCCCTGGATGCGCGAGGCCTGACCAATCGTTTCCGGCCGATGCTGCTTGAGTTTCTGCTGCACTTCGCGCGATAAGCCACTGACAGTGCTGTACTCAAGGTCGAGCGGGAGTGCGGTATTTTCCTGGTTGGACTGGCGCTGCACTTCGTCTTGCTGGCGCGAGATATAGCCTTGATATTTTGCCGAAATCTCAATCTGTTCAATGACTTGTACGTCTCTCTCGGGATCTTCCGGGGCGACTGACAGGCTCATCAGTGCGGCGTAAGTCATGTTCGGGCGACGCAGCAGATCGAAGAAACGCACTTCGCGTTCCAGCGTCTGGCCAAGTTTCTCTTCTGCTTCGCCTGCCACCAGCTTGTGCGGCACTGCCCAGGTCGCACGCAGGCGAGCAGTCTCACGTTCAATGGCTTCGCGCTTGGCTGAGAAAGCAGCCCAGCGGTGATCATCGACGAGCCCAAGGGCGCGGCCTTGCTCGGTCAGGCGCAAATCGGCATTGTCTTCGCGCAGCGAGAGGCGGAATTCCGCCCGCGAGGTGAACATGCGGTAGGGCTCGGTCACACCGCGCGTGATGAGATCATCCACCATCACGCCCAGATAGCTCTCAGAGCGTGCGGGACTCCAGGCCGGCTTGCCCTGCGCCATCAGTGCGGCGTTCACCCCTGCCAGCAGCCCTTGCGCCGCGGCCTCTTCGTAGCCCGTGGTGCCATTGATCTGGCCGGCAAAGAATAGCCCGGAAATCGACTTGGTCTCGAAGCTGCTCTTCAGGTTGCGCGGGTCGAAATAGTCGTACTCGATGGCGTAACCGGGGCGCAGGATATGGGCGTTTTCCAGACCAGGAATTGATCGGACCAGTGACAGCTGTACGTCAAAGGGCAAGGAGGTCGAGATCCCGTTCGGATAGATCTCGTGCGAACTGAGACTTTCCGGCTCCAGAAAGATGTTGTGGCCATCCTTGTCTGCAAAGCGGTGAATCTTGTCTTCAATCGACGGGCAATACCGTGGGCCAACGCCCTCAATCACCCCTGTGTACATCGGCGAACGATCAAGCCCGCCACGGATGATGTCGTGGGTGCGCGAATTGGTGCGGGTCACCCAGCAAGGCATCTGCTT
This sequence comes from Uliginosibacterium sp., assembly GCA_016718265.1. Taxonomy (GTDB): domain Bacteria; phylum Pseudomonadota; class Gammaproteobacteria; order Burkholderiales; family Rhodocyclaceae; genus Uliginosibacterium. Next base: position 127,390 of record JADKDZ010000029.1, read on the forward strand.
CGGGTGTTGAGCCGCGTTGCCGAGGAATGAAAACACCGGCAGCGGATTGTCGCTGTGTTGCTCCTGCATCACCGAGAAATCGATGGTCTTTCCGTCTAGGCGCGGCGGCGTACCCGTCTTCAAGCGACCGACCGGTAGCGCCAACTCTCGTAGACGATGAGACAGCGCAATGGCAGGAGGGTCTCCTGCCCTGCCCCCAGAATAGTTTTCCAGTCCCACATGGATCTTGCCGTTGAGGAATGTACCGGCCGTCAGCACCACGGTCGCGGCTTCAAAACGCAACCCGATAGCTGTCACCACGCCCGTGACGCGATCACCTTCCACGGTAATGTCGTCAACAGCTTGTTGAAACAAGGTCAGATTCGGCTGATTTTCAAGGCGACACCGAATGGCAGCTTTGTACAGAATTCGGTCAGCTTGGGCGCGGGTGGCTCGAACCGCCGGCCCCTTGGAGGCATTCAGAATGCGAAACTGAATGCCACCTTCGTCGGTGGCAGCTGCCATCGCGCCACCCAGCGCGTCGACTTCCTTGACCAGGTGCCCTTTGCCGATTCCTCCGATAGAGGGGTTGCAGCTCATCTGACCCAAGGTTTCAATGTTGTGGCTCAGAAGCAAGGTCTTGCAGCCCGTCCGCGCCGAAGCAAGCGCCGCCTCGGTACCAGCATGGCCACCACCAACAACAATGACGTCAAAACGATCGGGATACAGCATCAGGGAAATTTCCGGAAACGGCGCGCGGCCCGCAATGATACGCCTCGCCACTTTTAGGGCCTGGTGGGGGGGGGGGGGGGGTGGGGTTGGGGGGGGGGGGGGGGGGGGGGGGGGGGGGGGGGGTGGGGGGGGGGGGGGGGGGGGGGGTGGGGGGGGGGGGGGGGGGGGGGGGGGGGGGGGGCCTAGTGGATAGGTCTGTGGATAAGCTGTGGAATTCAGCTTTATCGTTGTTTCACGTGAAACATCGCAGCGACCAGGGATCAAGTAAAGTGCTTCGCAGCAGTTTCGTGCGTATCAGGAACAAAGAGTAGAAGGAAAAATGTTTCACGTGAAACATTAACCCTGCCCTTTCTCCTCCCATAAAGCCTTAGCCATCGCCTTCCAGACATCGCTGCCATGAATGTGACTACCACGATCGGCGCCTTCTTCCATGGTTCTCAGCATCAGGCCGATCAAGCCGAAAAGCTCCAGCTTCGCCCGGGATGGACGCTCCGCCAACTCGTTGTTGTGGTCTGCGCTATACCGGAGTGCCTCGTGCGCAATCTCACGCATTGCTCGTGAATCCGCCCAGTCAATCCCCAGCACAATCAGCTTGCGCGCGATCTCGCGGGATATATCCAGTGCATCACCTTGATGATCTTCAAATTGGGCCATCGCGTTTGCTCCTACTTACCAATACAGAAGCGCGAGAAGATAACCCCAAGCAAATCATCTGCGCCAAATTCACCCGTAATGCTGTTCACTGACTCCTGCGCCAAGCGGAGTTCTTCCGCCAACAGATCAAGTTGTGTCTGCTGCTGAAGCGCCATTTCGACATGAGCCCGTGCTGCGTTCAATGCTTGAAGATGCCGCTCTCTCGCGAGATAAACATCTTCACCATGAACCTCCCAGCCAGCGACCTCCAGGAGAAGGTCCCGTAATAGATCAACACCCTGCCCACTGGCAGCGGAAAGCCATACCGCCTTTGCCTCGCCATAGGGTTCAACCCGTGGGTCAGCCCCCACCATATCGATCTTGTTGAAAACCCAGATGACGGGCACCCCTTCGGGCAAAGCTGAGTCGATCTCGTGATCGGCTTCCGTGATGCCGCTCGCAGCCTCAACCAGCCTGAGAATCACATCGGCTTTGGCGATTTCCTTCCAGGTTCTGGCAATGCCGATTTTCTCAACGGCATCGTCAGTATCACGCAAGCCCGCTGTATCAATAATATGCAGGGGAATGCCTTCAATCTGGATTGTCTCCCGCAACACATCGCGGGTGGTGCCGGCGACGTCAGTCACAATCGCTCGGTCATCACCGGAGAGCTGATTCAGCAAACTGGACTTGCCAACGTTAGGCTGTCCGGCCAGTACAACATGTAGTCCACTTCGAAGCAGACTTCCCTGTCTTGCCTTGCTCAGAATTCCGTCAAGCTCTGCACGCAGCGCCTCAAGCCTCGGCATGGCTCTCGCTGCACTGAGAAAGTCTACTTCTTCTTCCGGAAAATCCAGTGTTGCTTCGACCAGCATTCGCAAGTCAACCAACTTGTCGCGCCAGACATGAATCGCCTCGGAGAAGCGCCCGGATAGTGACAAAACCGCAGATCGCGCCGCCTGTTGCGTCGACGCATCGATCAGATCGGCAACGCCTTCGGCCTGTGCGAGATCGAGCTTGCCATTCAGAAAAGCACGTTGCGTAAACTCGCCGGGTTGCGCCAATCTGGCGCCGAGTGCAAGGCAACGTCCCAGCAGGAGTTGCATCACAACGGGGCCGCCATGGCCTTGCAACTCGATCACGTCTTCACCGGTGTAGGAATTCGGCGCCGGGAAGAAAAGAACAAGCCCCTCGTCCAACACTGAACCATGCGCGTCTTTAAAACGCGCCAGTGTTGCCACGCGGGGCTTTGCTGACTTGCCGGTCAGCGCTTCATGCAGACCAGCAAGCGAATGACCGGAGATACGGATGACACCAACGCCTCCCCGACCCGGAGGCGTTGCAATTGCGGCAATGGTGTCAGGCGTCGTTGGCAGCTTTGCCTCCAGCTTCGATCATGCGCGTGATATACCACTGCTGAGCAATCGACAGCACGTTATTGACCACCCAGTAAAGCACCAATCCGGAAGGGAAAAACAGGAACATCGCCGTAAACACCACAGGCATTGCCATCATTACCTTGGCCTGAACCGGATCGGGCGAGCTGGGATTGAGCTTGGTCTGGATCAGCATCGATGCGCCCATGATCAACGGCAGGATGTAATAGGGATCCTTCACCGACAGATCGGTAATCCAGCCCAACCATGGCGCCTGCCGCATTTCAACAACGCCCAGCAATACCCAGTACAGCGCGATGAAAACCGGGATCTGGATCACCATCGGCAAGCAACCCCCCATCGGGTTAACCTTCTCGCGCTTATACAGCTCCATCATCTCCTGATTCTGCTTCATCTTGTCGTTGGCGTTGCGCTCCTGAATCTGCTTCATTCGCGGCATCAGGGTCTTCATCTTTGCCATGGAACGATAGGAAGCCGCCGAGAGCGGGAAAAACGCCAACTTGATAACCAGTGTGACGAGGATGATCGCCCAGCCCCAGTTGCCTACAAACGTGTGAATTGTCGACAGCAACCAGAACACAGGCACAGCAATGATCGTTACCCAACCGTAGTCGACCACGAGATCGAAACCTGGTGCGAGCGCCTTGAGTTTGCTTTGTTCTTGCGGACCCGCATACAGGGGCACTTCAATGCTCGCGCTTTTGCCCGCTTCAACGCTCACGGGCATCTTCACGCCAAACCCGAAGAAGCCGTCGCTAATCTTGCGTGCGTAAAACTCCCGCGGGCTATCTCCTTTAGGCAGGTAGGCCGAGACAAAATAGTGCTGGACCATCGCAATCCAGCCGTCTTTTGCCTCCTTGACGTACTTTCCCTTGCCTTCTGCAATCTCCGAAAACTCGACTTTCTGGAATTTCCCGGCTTCTGTATAGACGGCTGGGCCAGTAAATGTCGTCACACCACCAAAAATGCCCGTGCTGTGCTCAACAGGCTTGTCATCACGCGCAATCTGAAAATAAGCCGTTGTTTTAATTGGATTATCTGTGGCGTTATTAATTTCGTGACGCACATCGACAAGATAGGAATCGCGGTGGAAGGTGAGAACCTTCGTCACCGCCACACCGTTCACGACGGGTGCTGCCATTCTCAGTTCGAGTTTGTCTTCACCATCTTTCAGGCTGTACTCACCCGGCTGTAATGCGTACACCGTCTTGTGGTTTGGCAGGCCTTCACCGATCAAGCCCGAGTTTGCGACGTAGATATGATCACCCGCGTCCTGCAACAACTGGTAGTTCTTGCTCAGGTCACCAGTTGCTTTGTGCTTCGTCAGCTCGACACGGATGATGTCACCCCCCTGAGCAGACACCACTGCGATCAGGTTGTCGGTCTTTACAATCGCTTTCGCGGCAGCATCGTAATTTGCTGCCTTGATCTCTGCCGGAGCAACTGCACTGGCCGTCGACTCCGGACTGCTCGCCATCGGCTGCGGAATTCCCGTGGCTTCAGCGCTGGCAGATTGTGTGGCAAGAGCCGCTGCCTTCTTCGGTGCGTTATGTATGGCCCAGTTGTTCCATAACATCATCATCGAAACTGCAAACACGACTAACAGAATTACGCGCCTAGTATCCATCTGCATGAAATGATCCGGAGGAGTTAATGACTAAGAATAGAAAAGCTGATCATGGAACAGGATCGTGCCCGCCGGCACACCATGGGTTGCAGCGCAACACCCGCCAGATCGAGAGTTTAAGCCCAGCCAGTAAACCATGCTTGTGCAAGGCTTCGATTGCGTACACAGAACAGCTGGGGTGAAAACGACAGTTACTACCAAGCAATGGACTCAGCGCAAAACGATACAGCTTCAATATTGCAATCAGCGGCGCAACCAAAAGTGCTTTCATCGCCCAAGCCTCCTGAATAAAGATGCCATATCGTCATTCAATTCTGCCCTCGTCGCCCCAATCGGCTTGGCAGACAGACGCACAACAATGTCGTAGCGCGGAAGTCGTTCACGAAGTTGCCGAAAGTGCTCGCGGGCCATGCGCTTGAGAAGATTACGTAACACGGCGTGACGCGCCAGCTTCTTGCCAATGACGAGCCCAAGCCGGGCCGACTCACCCGTCAGCCGGTAATGAAATACAAAGTAGCGGCCGCGTACCGTTTTCCGAAAAGAAAAAACGGATGAATACTCATCCGTTTTTCGCAATCGATAGACCGCCTTGAAAGACTGGTTCTTGCCAGAAGCGCCTGCACCGTTAACCGGTGCGATCTGCACCATGGCAGAACTTTCGTCTGCTGCCTTAGACAGCCAGACGATGACGGCCCTTGGCGCGACGGGCTGCAATAACCTTGCGGCCACCCTTGGTCGCCATGCGAACCAGGAAACCGTGCGTGCGCTTGCGGCGAACGACTGAGGGCTGATACGTGCGTTTCATGTTTGATTCCTAAAAGTCTGAGGCGCAGAAACGCGTGATTAGACAGGCTATTGCTATTCGTGTCAAGCACCTACGCGCCCGCGCGGGCGACGGGCCTGTGGATAAATACCCGTCAAAAAGGTAGAATCAGGCGGCCGGACAAAGGGAGTTTTGCCGCCAGAGCGTGGATGTTTTCAACTCTGGCGGGACCTGAAACACCTGCTTCCCTACCGCAAGCGATTGATGTTCGGAATGACCGGCACCGTCGGAAGTTCATCGTGTTTTCGCGTCCTCTGTTTCACCGATATTCAATTCTCGAGTACAACGTGACGAATGCTTTCTGGACTGCCTGCCTTGATCGCCTGGAGCAGGAACTTCCTCCCCAGCAGTTCAATACATGGATTCGTGCCCTTGAACTGTCGGCTGAAGCCGACACAAACACCATCCGCCTGTTCGCGCCAAACCGCTTTGTTCTGCAGTGGGTAAGAGAGCGCTATCTGGATCGAATCCAGCAGTTGTCCGATGAGTTTTTTAATGAGCCGACAACCGTCAGCGTCGATCTTGGTCATCCTGGCAAACGCCCACCCGCAACAGCGTTGCCAGCGCAGAACCCGGTCACGAGTGCCGCTCAGAAAACAGTCAGCACACAGACGCCGGCTAAAACTCAGCACGGAGCTGCGCAGAACGTGGCGCCCACAGCCGCAGTCCCGGCTTCGCCCGCGAGCTCGCGATATGAGAAAACCCGGCTGAACCCGTCTTTCACCTTTGACACGCTGGTTACCGGCCGCGCCAACGATCTTGCTCGTGCAGCCGCCATGCAGGTGGCGAGTAATCCGGGTACGTCCTACAACCCCTTATTCGTTTATGGCGGGGTTGGATTAGGTAAGACTCACTTGATCCACGCAATCGGGAATGAAGTGCTCCAGCACAACCCGAACGCCGTCGTCCGTTATGTTCACGTGGAAGACTACTTTGCCGACGTGTTGCGGGCCTATCAGCAAAAGAGCTTCGACCAGTTTCAGCGTTACTACCGCGGACTCGATCTGCTCCTCATAGACGACATCCAGTTTCTGGGCGTAGGCAACAAGGAGCGCACGCGCGACGAGTTCTTCCACGCCTTCAACGCACTGACTGAAGCCAAGAAGCAGATCGTTATTACCTGTGATACCTATCCGAAAGACATCCAGGGGCTCGAAGATCGACTGATCTCGCGCTTCGATTGGGGACTCACCGTACAGATCGAGCCGCCGGAACTCGAAATGCGCGTTGCCATTCTGCAAAAGAAAGCCGAGATCGACAAAATCGCCCTCCCCGACGGCGTGGCCTTCCTGATTGCCAAGAACCTGCGCTCCAACGTCCGCGAGCTCGAAGGCGCTCTCAAGAAAGTGCTTGCCTATGCACGCTTTCACAATCGCGAAATCACACTCGAACTCGCCCGCGAAGCCTTGCGTGATCTGTTGGCAGCCTTCAATCGCCAGATTACTTTTGAGCTCGTCCAGAAGACCGTGTGCGACTACTACAAGATCAAGCTGGCCGAGCTGCTCTCCAAGAAGCGTACGCGCAACATCGCACGACCACGTCAAGTAGCCATGTATCTCACCAAAGAGCTCACCCCAGCCTCATTGCCGGCTATCGGCGATGCATTTGGCGGCAGAGACCACACAACGGTGTTACATGCCTGCCGCACGATCACCGAATTGCGTCTGAATGACCAGCAGCTGAACCATGATTTGCACGTACTCGTGCAGGTATTGAAGGGCTGAATAGATGTGGGTAAGCCAGGCTGAAACCACGTGACGAAATGTGCACAAATCAAGGTCCGGCAGATATGGCCAAAAGCGTCCCCAACGATGCACACCTCAATACAGCTTCTTCAAACAGCTTTATGAACAGACATAACTAATTGTTTTAACTGAAATAAAACGACTTACCCACAGAAAGCTTGCCGGTATATTATTAGTAGTTAGTTTGTATACTTACTTTTGTTAACAACAACAACGCACACTGAAAATCAGGTGCTGAAGCGCAAGCAACTTGTCTCACCAGAATTGTTCGCCGGGTTTTGAAAATCAAAGTACTTGAGTGGTTTGTGGATAACGATGTTGCATCACTGGTGAGGAATTGTGAGCAAGTACCGGAGATACGCCCTTCGCGAAAACCCTCCACACTTCTTCACACCCTTGTACAGTCAGTCGCCAACAGTTTCATCAACAGGGCTAACGCTCTGATTAAAAAGACGAAAGTCTGCTTGTTCACAGAAATGTACGCGGTATATAAGTATTAGGAGATTTATATAAATGCTTTTGTTAACAACAACACGGGATGCGCTGCTGGCGCCCTTGCAGGCGGTTGCGGGCATTGTTGAAAAGCGGCATACCCTGCCAATCCTCTCCAATGTACTGATCGAAAAACACGGTGACGCGCTGACCTTGCTGGCGACTGACATCGAAATCCAGATCACGACGCATAACATCGTGGAAGGCGGTGCAAGCGACGCCTCGGTCACGCTGGGCGCGCGTAAGCTGCAAGACATCCTGCGTGCATTGCCAGAAGGTGAAATCAGCCTGGTGCTTGACGACAAGCGTGTCACGCTCAAAGCCGGGCGCAGCCGCTATGCTCTGCAGACCTTGCCCGCGACGGACTATCCGCGCATGCAGCTCAATACGGGTGACAGTCTGAATGTTCGCCTCTCCCAGCGTGACTTTCGCCGTCAGCTCTCCCAGGTCGGCTATGCCATGGCCGCGCAAGACATCCGTTACTACCTCAATGGCTTGCTGATGCAGGTGCTGGGCAACGAGCTGCGCATGGTTGCCACTGATGGCCATCGCCTGGCGCTCGCGTCAACCAATCTCGAAGTCGAGCACCCGAAAACCGAAGTCATCCTGCCCCGCAAGACCGTGCTGGAGCTTTCTCGCCAGCTTTCCGATAGCGATGAGCCCGTCGATATCACCATCACTGGCAACCAGGCCTGTTTCCGTTTCGGCACCATCGAACTGATTACCAAGCTCATTGATGGCAAGTTTCCCGATTACGAGCGAGTCATCCCGCAAGGTAATCCCAAGCTCGTCAAAGTCCGCCGCCAGATTTTCCTGGCTGCCCTGCAGCGCGCTGCCATCCTCACCAACGAGAAGTTCCGGGGTCTGCGTGTCGTACTCGAATCCGGCAGCCTGAAGGTCATCAGCTCCAACGCCGAGCAGGAAGAAGCGCAGGAAGAGATCGAAATCGATTACAGTCACGAACCTCTGGAACTTGGTTTCAACGTGACTTACCTGCTGGATGTGCTCAACAACGTCTCCGTCGACGAAGTCGAGATCCACCTGAACGAAAGCATGTCTTCCGCGCTCTTCACGATTCCGGGTAACGATCAGTTCAAGGCAGTCGTGATGCCGATGCGCATCTAGCGAGCGGTCTTATGGGCGGCCAAGCCGCTCAAGGCCTCACATCGTTCTGCCTTGTCGTCACCCACACAAATAAGCACAGCCAAATGTCTGATCAGCAAAATCCGCAGCAACCCGCCTACGACGAAGATTCCATCCAGCAGCTTGAAGGGCTGGAAGCTGTGCGCAAGCGGCCCGGCATGTACATCGGCGATACCTCCGATGGTACGGGCTTGCACCACATGGTTTTCGAAGTGGTGGATAACGCGATCGACGAGGCACTGGCCGGGCATTGCGACGACATTGTGGTCACCATCCACACCGACAACTCCATCTCCGTTACCGACAATGGCCGTGGTATTCCGGTTGGTATCAAGTTCGACGACAAGCACGAGCCCAGGCGCTCTGCCGCAGAAATCGTGATGTGCGTGCTTCACGCTGGCGGCAAGTTCAACCAGAACAGTTACAAGGTCTCGGGTGGTCTGCACGGCGTGGGCGTAAGTTGCGTCAACGCACTCTCAAAGTTTCTCCGCCTCACCATTCGTCGCGATGGCAAGAAGTACTTCCTGGAATTCAACCAGGGCAAGGTCATCAATCGCGAAATCGAGGTTCAACAAGGGGTTGAAGTCTCTCCCCTCAAAGTGCTGGGCACCACCGAGAAGCGTGGCACTGAAGTTCACTTTCTGGCTGACGAAGAAATCTTCGGCAAGGTCGAGTTTCATTACGAAATCCTCGCCAAGCGCCTGCGTGAGCTTTCATTCCTCAATAACGGCGTCAAGATCAAGCTCGTCGATCAGCGAAATAGCAAAGAAGAAGATTTCGCCTTTGCCGGTGGCGTCAAAGGTTTCGTCGACTACATCAACCGCGCCAAGACTACCCTGCACCCCAACGTGTTCTACGCGGCTGGCACTACCCTGGTTACGACTGGCCAGGTTCAGAACGTCGAGCTAACCGTTGAAGTCGCCATGCAGTGGAACGACAGCTACCAGGAGCAGGTGCTGTGCTTCACCAACAACATCCCGCAATCTGACGGTGGCACCCACCTCACCGGCCTGCGTGCGGCGATGACGCGTGTCATCAACAAGTACATCGACGAAAACGAAATTGCCAAGAAAGCCAAGGTCGAGATCAGTGGGGACGACATGCGCGAAGGCCTTGCCTGCGTGCTGTCGGTCAAGATGCCGGATCCGAAATTTGCCTCGCAGACCAAGATGAAGCTGGTCTCCGGCGAAGCCCGCCCTGCGGTTGAAGAAGTCGTTGCTGCCAAGCTGTCCGAGTTCCTGCTTGAACGCCCGATCGATGCCAAGACCATCTGCGGCAAGATCGTCGAAGCCTCCCGCGCCCGTGAAGCCGCCCGCAAAGCCCGCGAAATGACGCGCCGCAAGGGCGTGCTCGATGGGATCGGCCTGCCCGGCAAACTTGCCGACTGCCAGGAAAAAGATCCCGCCCTATGCGAAATCTACATCGTCGAGGGTGACTCCGCCGGTGGTTCCGCCAAGCAGGGCCGCGACCGCAAGTTCCAGGCTGTGCTGCCGCTGCGCGGCAAGGTGCTCAACGTCGAGCGTGCCCGCTTCGACAAACTTATCTCCTCCGAGCAGATCACCACCCTGATCACCGCGCTCGGCACCGGCATCGGCAAAGACGACTACAAGCCCGAGAAACTCCGCTACCACCGCATCATCATCATGACCGATGCCGACGTCGACGGCGCCCACATCCGTACCCTGCTGCTCACCTTTTTCTACCGTCAGATGCCTGAGCTGGTCGAAGGTGGTCACATCTACATCGCCCAGCCGCCGCTCTACAAGATCAAGCATGGCCGCAACGAGGTGTACATCAAAGACGACCACGAACTGTCCGGCCACCTCCTCAGGCTCGCCCTCGATGGAGCTTCGCTGTTGCCACGCGAAGGCGCAACGCCCATCGAAGGCACCGCGCTCGAAGAGATGGCCAAGGCCTATCTGCTCGCCGAAGCCGTCATCAATCGCCTCGTCAGCTGGATTGACCCAGACGTCTTGCAGGGCGCGATGGCCCATGACATCGAGCTCAAGCTCGACGACGAAGCCAGCGCACTGGCTTCTGCCCAGCGTCTGCAACCCGTCGCACCCGCAAGCGTTACCATTCGCGCCGAGTTCGATCCCGTCAGCGAGGCTTGGCAACTTGCGCTTGAGCGCATGCACCATGGCAACATCAAGCGTACTGTCATCGATCAGGATTTCCTCGTCTCCGGCGACTACGTCACCATTCGCCGCGCCAGCCAGCTCATTACGGGCCTTCTTGGCGAAGGCGCCACCATGCGCCGCAACGACAAGAGCAGCCCGGTCACCAGCTTCTCGCAGGCCATCACCTGGATGCTCAACGAAGTCGAACGCAACCTCGGCAAGCAGCGCTACAAAGGTCTGGGCGAAATGAACCCCGACCAGCTCTGGGAAACCACCATGGACCCCGCTGTTCGCCGGCTGCTCAAGGTACAGATCGACGACGCCATCGCCGCCGACGAGATTTTTACCACGCTGATGGGCGATCAGGTTGAGCCACGCCGAGACTTTATCGAACGTAACGCCTTGAATGCACGGAATATTGACGTCTGATCCTGGCTGTAAATCAACCACCGAATGGTTGATTTACAGCCACTGAATGACGTATCCGGGGATGGGCTGTTTTCCATGCATGTTTTACCGACGTGTACAGGAAACAGCCCTTTTCTATGCCTATTTTCAGGTAAAGTCGAAAAACAATAGAAATTTCGACACAAATACAGAACATGTCGATACACTCGACACTTCCTGAAAACGTGTCGATCTGGCGGAGAATTTTCGACCCATGGTCTCAGCTACGATCTTTGATCCGAGCAAGCCCTACAACGATCTCCCGCCCCTGCCACCCCAGGCAGAGATTGAGACACGCGCCGTCCTCAAGGCCTGTATCGAGGCCCGCGCCGCGCTGGCCGAGCTCAAACAAGCGGGCGAGCTGATCCCAAACCAAGCCGTGCTCATCAACAGCATCCCCCTGCTCGAAGCCCAGGCCAGCTCCGAAATCGAAAACATCGTCACCACCGCCGACCGGCTCTTCCAGTACGCGGACGACCGCAGCGGTAACGCCGATCCGGCCACCAAGGAAGCCCTGCGCTACCGTACCGCGCTGCGCCAGGGGTTCGAGTCCCTCTCCCAGACTCCGCTCACCAATCGAACTGCCGTCGAGGTCTGCCGCATCATCAAGGGCACCGATATCGACATCCGCCGCACGCCGGGCACCACGCTGATGAACGACGCCACCGGCGAGCGCATCTACACGCCGCCCGAAGGCGAAGCCCTCATTCGCGACAAGCTCGCCAACTGGGAACGCTTCCTCCACGAAACCACCGAGCTTGACCCGCTGGTGCGCATGGCCATCGGCCATTACCAGTTCGAAGCCATCCACCCCTTCATCGACGGCAACGGCCGTACCGGGCGCGTGCTCAACCTGCTCTACCTCGTGGATCAAGGGCTACTCGATACGCCTGTGCTCTACCTCTCACGCGCCATCATCCAGAACAAAGCGGACTACTACCGCCTGCTGCTTGGCGTCACCCGTGAAAACCTCTGGGACGATTGGATTCTCTACATGCTCCACGCCGTGGCCGACACCGCCCGCTGGACCACCGGCCGCATCCGCGCCATACGCAGCCTGATGCAAGATACCGCCGAGAAGATGCGCCGCGACGCCCCGCAGATCTACAGCCGCGAACTCGTCGAACTGATCTTCGAGCAGCCCTATTGCCGCATCGGCAATCTGGTTGATGCGGGGCTCTCACACCGGCAGACCGCCTCTACGCACCTCAAGAAGCTGTGCGACATTGGCATACTTCGGGAGGAGAAGGCGGGGCGGGAAAAGTTGTTCATAAATTCGAAATTGCTCACATTGCTACAAACCCTTTGAAATCCGCGCCAACTGAATAAAGAAATACAAAATCACATGGAAAAGCCCGAAAGGGCGGGTCGCGCGGGGCCGACCGTGCGCGGCAACCGGGGCGCTGCGGTGCGGAGATCTTGGCTACCCCGTCAGCCTATGGCCTGAGCAAGTCTTGCCGCGGAAGAAGCGTGCGGATATCTGCATCTTCGATAGAGACAAAACGACGACGCCCTACATCCTGGTTGAGCTGAAGAAGCCGAAACTTAAGGACGGCAAAGAGCAGTTAAAGAGCTACTGCAATGCCACTGGCGCGCCCATGGGCGTATGGACCAACGGTCAGCAGATTTCCCATTACCACCGAAAAGATCCAAATTACTTCGAAGACATTCCGTCCATTCCATCCGCTCACGAAAAGCTCTCCGACATCTTGTCGGAGCGCTGGACAATCGAAGATTTGGTCGAGCGCGACAAACTCGTCAACGAGCGTAAGTCACTGAAAGACCTGATCCTAGAAATGGAGGATGAGGTTCTGGCGAATGCCGGTGTCGATGTATTTGAAGAGCTGTTCAAGCTGATTTTCACCAGCTTTGGGGGGGGCAGGATCCAAGCGCACTCGTTTTCAAGAACTACGGAGATGGAAACCGAACTCAAAGCCAAGATTCACCTCTTTGAAAGCCCAATACTGGGAAGGTGTATTTCCAGAAGGGGCAAAGATTGAATTGACCCCCAGCCACCTCGCGGTATGTGTTTCATCACTGGAAACGGTCAAGCTCTTCAACTCCAACCTTGAAGTAGTGGATGAGGCTTTCGAATACCTCATCAACAAATCCAGCAAGGGCGAAAAGGGGCAGTACTTCACGCCGCGCTACGTCATCGATATGTGCGTAAAGATGATGAACCCGCAGACACGCTATATCTCCAGGAGTTGCGGTCGCGGCTTTTCCCGGACATGATCTGGAGCCCCGCATCCTGTTCACCCCAAAGAGGCCGCTACGCCATCGTCACAAGGTCTTCGCCATCGACTTCGACGAAAAGGCCGTGCGCGTCGGCCGCACGCTCAACCTAATTGCGGCGACGGGCAACCAACGTCTTGCCCTACACGCTGGACTACGAGCGCTGGTCGAAACTGGCGACGACAGAGGGGCTGGAGCTACGGCGAGGGCTGGAAGGTCTGCGAAAACTGGCGAGCCCGAAACCGGATTTCAGTTCGATGTCCGATGGCAAATCGCCGTTGGGCGATAGCGCATCCTCCGCAGATCTGGCACGCTCGGTCAGCTTCGACAAGATCGCCAAGGTCGATCCTGCAGACAAGAACATCGTCGATGCCACCGCGCGCAACCCCAGCTTCCCCGAAGCCTTGCACGCCAGCCACGAAACCATCTACAAAATGGGCGATGGCACTTACCGCAAGGTCAAAGTCAAGCACCAGACCAACGTCGGGCGCGACATCCTGTTCATCGAGCGCAACCTCCAGTTCCTCAAACCCGGTGGGCGCATGGCCGTGGTGCTGCCCCAAGGACGTTTCAATAACGCTTCCGACAAGGCGCTGCGCGAATACGTGGCTGAGCATTGCCGCATCCTCGCTGTGGTCGGCCTGCATGGCAATGTGTTCAAACCACACACAGGCACCAAGACAAGTGTGCTGTTCATCCAGAAGTGGAACGACGACCCGAAGTCAGACGCATATTGCCCGAAGGTAGCGGACTACTCGATTTTCTTCGCCACGATGCGCGAACCGTCAAAGGACAACTCCGGCGACAAGATTTACCGCTCTGTCCGGCAATGCGCCGGATGCTGAAGTCGTGGAAATTGAACGTCTGCAGGCCAAATGGCGTGCCATCGACACGAAGAGCTACAACTCCGCGAGTTGGCGCGCAACAGAAGATCGACACGAAGCAGCAGCCCGACTGGATGAAATTTCTGCCTTGCGTGATGCCAGCGCCGCAGAGTTGGAAGGCTGCCATCGATCTTGATGCCCCTAAGCTGGCCCCGCTTGGCCAAGGCGGAAGAGCTTTTTTCGCTACCCCTTGGGGGCCTTGAGGGCGGACGGAAGTTTTGTTCTCTGAAGCTTTGCGTGGCACCGAAACATCTCGAATTGACCCTGAGTATTTCAAGCGTGATGCAATCATTGCACTGTCAAAGTTGGCACCAACTCTTGGTGACTCGTGTCGAGAGTCGTTACAACAGAGCACGAGGGGCAATGGGCTGCCTACTTCTAAGCGCAGCTACCCCGTTCACCAGGCGATTGTGTTTCGGCGATTGGTCGTTACCCAAAGGGGCATATAAAACAGGAGTTGCTTATGAGGTTAAAGGCAAGGCAGAGAAGGTTGCATTAGTACCAGATGACTTTCCCGCAAAGACACTGGTTACCGGAACCTGCTTCAAACTCACTACGAAGAATCAGATTGATCGCTATCTATTGGCGGCCTATCTGATCTGTCGTTACGGCCAAGCGCTCAAAGACCGACTAAAAAGCAACTTGTTGGTTGCCTCAGGACCTTTACGTTTGCCGGTGCCTCAGGTTTCGACATTTTAAACCGCCTGAGCCCGCCCCTCGCCCCGGGCCTTTGCTGCGGGGCGTTTCGATGCGGAGTATTTTCACCCAGCCAAGGCCAAGGCGCTGGCCGATTTGCGTGCCGCTTCAAACGTGCGCGTCGGTGACCTATTTGACTCCATCCGTGAGCTTTGGCAGCCAAAAGATGCTGCATCGGGTCCAGTTCGAAACTACTCGCCATGCGCTGATCCTTTCCTTGATCCGATGAAGCCACCGGTAGCGCCAGAGGAAATTGCGAGCACCAAGAAACAAATTGCCGCTGGCGATCTGGTTGTGTCGCGTCTGCGCCCACGCGGGAAAAGCGGTGGTGTTGCCGGGATTCGGTGCATCCGTCGCTTCGACCGAATTCATAGTTCTCCGGCCGAAGAAGGGAGGCCTCCTGTCTGTCGAGGCCTTGTTGATCTATCTGCGCTCGCGCTTGCCGCAAATCGTTTTCAAGTGGTCACAGGACGGCTCGAATCACCCTCGTTTTGATGAGCGCGAGTTGTTGAACCTACCGCTGCCACGGATTGATTTCCGGCCAGGCAAATTACCTTGCTGCTGTTCGCGAAATGGTGGCCGCCAGCGCTACAACTCCTATGCCAATGCGGGAAATCGCGATTAGCCTTCCATGACTTACCTTAAGGGGGTAATGTGAGCGGAGATTTCTACAAGGAATGGCGAACTAAGGCGGAGGTCGATTACTTCCCGCAGCTTGTTGTGCTCTGGCTTTCAACCAATGCTTGGTATCGCTCGCACTATTCGGAAATCACAACCCGCAAGGATCGCGATTTTCTGAACAAGCTGCGTGACGATCCAGCACCCGCAACAAAATCTATACCCGCTTTGATCGATTGTTGAGTGCTGCTGACACCAAAGAGCGTCCGGAGTTAATCAATGCGATAGAAGCGCTGTCCTTTTCGTCAATAGGCAACTTCTTTGGGATGAGCAGACCAAGTAGCGTAATGACCTTCGGCAACTGCCTGCTTGCACCAACCCAAGAGCTAGGAGTTTGGTAGAAGGGGGGCATAACTCGCTGCGGTAGCCTTTTAATGGCTTGTTGGAGATCATCTACCAAGTTCGGTGCCAGCTTGTGCATGGGCAATTGGAGCCCTGCGTTGAAAATAGAAGAGTGAAGGTCCTGCTCTATTTGTTGTGAAGTTTAAGCTCCATGCCCACGGCCATCGCGCCGGTTCGCACGGCGAGTACGAACAGAAGTTCGTCTAGACGCGGAAGGGCCGTTGGTTTCATTGATTATTTGTGCGACAATGACCTGGAATCAGGAGGGCAGAAGAAAACGCCATCACGACGCAGCACACGCCACCTTTGAAGGCTTGCGCAGGAGAATGAAGCGGGCGACGAATTCTGGTCAGCCCGTGCGCTCGCGCCCTTGCTGGATTACCAGGACTGGCGCAACTTCATGCAGGTGGTGGACAAGGCGCGGCTGGCCTGCGAACAGTCCGGCCAGACAGCAGCGGACCATTTCGGTGATGTCACCAAATGGTCAACATCGGGGGCAGCGCCCGGTGCCAACGTTCACCTGTCGCTACGCCTGCACCTGATTCCAAACGGGATCCAGGGATCGCCAGGCCAGCCCTTTGCATGCGCGCGCCGCCAGGAGCTGGCGGACGACGCCAGTTTCGCGCGCCTGAGCGAGGACGAGAAGCGTGTAGCAATCCGCAATGAGCTGGCGCAGCACAACAAGTATCTCGCCGCAGCAGCCAAGGATGCCGGCGTGGAGACCTCGCTCGATTTCGCCATCTTCCAGGAGCACGGTTACAAAGGCCTTTACGGCGGACTTGGGGCCAAGGACATCCACGCCCGCAAGGGCTTGAAGAAGAGCCAGAAGATTCTGGATCCATGGGCCCGCCGGACGGCTGGTGTGAAGGGCAACAGCGGCCAGCTTTAAGGGGCAGAGGTGCGCACTGGGCGGGGTGCGAGCACGGGAGCAAGCTCCAGATCAGGGCAGAAGAAGCGTTGCGAATTTCGGCGGAACCCACGGTCTCCTCGAGGCCGAGGCGGTCAATGCCGGTTCGCGGAGGAAAGTCTGCGGCGACGAGGCCAGGGATCGTTCCGGTGACGGTACACAATCAACGAAATCGAATCCATTACTGAGTCTCGCGAGGTAACATGGAAATTCCAAATAGTTCGCCAGAGCGTCGCAGAACTGGATCACTACAACCTGACGCCATCCTGCCGTGGGCTGCTCGCGGGGCCCGCCGCTGGGCGACGGAGCGGCTGCGCGAGTACCTCGTCAAGGGCTTCACGATGGATGACGAGCGCCTGAAGAATCCGCCCGTGGGGCAGTCGCTGGCGCCGGATTACTTCGATGAGCTGCTCGGCCGCATCCGCGACATCCGCGCCAGCGAGCGGCGCATGTATCTGCGGGTGCGCGAGATCTTCGCCATGGCGGCGGACTATTCGTCAAGCCTGGCCGAGACGACCCAGTTCTTCCAGCCTCAGAACAAGCTGCATTTGCGGTGACGGGCAGAGGCGGCTGAGCTATCCATGAGGAGCGATAGGCACCGAACATGGGGCTGACGAGCTGGAAGTCGGATCGTGAACAAGACCGGTGTGAGCGTGGCGAAGAACTACCTGCGTAAGGTGAAATCGACGAGCTGAACCGCAGTATGTTGCTGGACTTCGCCGAGGATCACGCCAAGCGCCGCAAGGAAATCTTCCTCAAGGATTGGTAAGCGAAGCTGAACGACTTCCGAAGTTCAACGAGCGCGAAGTGTTGCAGGATGCAGGCAGCCGCTCGCAAAGCGGGCACGCGCGGGCGAACGTAAGGGACTCTTCGGTGGCGATGGCGGTGCAATCATTGCGGCAATGGTCCGAAACCAAGTGTTCAGGTGCTGCGTCAACGGCGATGTGACAGCGCAGCCTGTGCTCACATTAGGTACTTGCGGCTTGCCTGTTGGCCCGTGCTGTGAGGTTCCCCGAAGGGCAGGCGTGAATCCTTTCGTGTGGAAGAGTGTGGCATTTGCCATACTCCAGAGACTGCCTAACACGTAGGCTGCTGGGGGGTAGGGTGCCAGGTCGGGGTTCAGGATCGTCCGCCCCCGGGAATTGTGGTGTTTTTGGCGCTGGGCGGCGTTAGTTGATGGGTAAACTCGTGCTGCCGTGGCAGCTTTTCGGCATATTCTGATAGCTTGTCATCCTTGGCGGTTGAATTCGGGTGCCTGGCAAGTTTGCCGGTCGTGATACAGATACTGTTTGGTGGACGGTAGGCGCATGCAATTCACACATTCTCGCAGTAGCAGTGCGGTTGACTTCAACCAGGCCTCGCAGTGCCTGGCGTTTCTGCAGCACGTGAATGCGACGAACGTCGAGCCTGCCATGACGGCCTTGCTGGAGGTGCTGGAGGGCATGGCAACGGCGTCTCCCGAGCCGGCCGGGCACCTGCAGGTGCTGGAAGAAGCGCGCCAGACGCTGGATTTTGTGCTGGGCGAGGCGGCCAAGCGCTATGCCTCGCGGCCGCTGCCACCGCTGAGTGTTGAAGACGAAGTGCTGCAGAAAGTGACTCGCTTGTGGTCCATCATGGCCACCAACTACGGGTTCGTGGCTCAGCGGGCGTCTTCGGCGGTGAGCCCGGGCCTGGAAGAGCAGCGTGCCTTGCTGACGCAACGGCGAATCCAGTACCACACGCTTTCGATGATCGAGTACTTCCGTGCGCGGCGCGAGATGCCGGTGGGCCTCTGGCAGGATTTGCACAGCCAATACCTGGCGGCCGAGCGGGCCGGTGTGGTCGACGTCCGGGTGCCGGATACCTTGAACGAGACTTGGGGGGCACAGAGCGCGAAGGAGTGCTACGTTGCTGCCTTGCTGATTGATGCAGCCAGCCCATACAGCCGCACGCCGCGGGAGTTCACCTGGGTAGTGCGCTGGGCACAGCGGTTCGCACCCTACTGTGCTTTGCAAGCCGGCATTCAGGTGCAGGACAAGAATTCCACCTTTGTGCTCGACATCGCGTCTGATTGCGGTTTGCGGCCCTATGTGCCGAATACGGTGGGCGAGAGTGTGTTCAGCCTGAATACAGCAAAGCTTGCGACGCACATTCACGCGGTGGTCAATCAGCTCAAGAAGGGTGTTAGCGCGGCGTCGCTTGGCTTGGGGGAAGACTGCGTGCAGCCAGCCTGTGCGCGGCTGCTGGTGTCGCTGTATCGTCCTTGGGGGCTGGCTTCGTCTGGGCGTCGCTTTCCACGCCATCGTGCCAGCCAGCAGGCGCAGGTTTGTGCAGATCCGGTGGCGTCTGCGTTTTTCATTACGGGCAAGCAGTTTGATCAGGACGGGCGTCAGCGGATCAAGGATTTCACTCGCTCTGAATCGATGCTGACCTTGGGTGAGTTGGTGGAGTCCGGTGATCTGGCCGAGGAGAAAATCGAGGTGCGCGCGGCGCAGTTGGGTTACTCGCTCGAAACCTGGGACATCGTCGACCAGTCGGTGGCGGGTTTCAAGATGGTCCGCCAAGAGGGGGCCTCCCGCGTCGAGCATCGCCAGCTCATCGGGCTGCGTATACCGCGAGGCGAACGCTTGCTGCTGGCCGAGATCAGCTGGCTCCAGTATCGCCAGGACGGATCACTCAGCGCCGGGATCTCGGTCCTGCCAAGTCCACCCGCCGTTGCGGCGGTGCGCATTACGGGTAACGAGCGCGGTATCCGTGATCAATATCGGTTGGGGTTCATCATTCCGCCGGTACCCGCCCTGAAGACAAATATCTCCATGCTGATTCCTGCGGGGTGGTTCCAGTCAGATCGAAGGCTTGCCGTGCAGGTAGACGGGATCACTTGGCAAGCACGCCTGGAGAAGCTGGTTTCACGTGGTGCGAATTTTGATCGCGTCAGTTTTATTCGGGAAGAGATACCCGGTGGGCGGGCAGGCGGGCAGTAAAGCAGCTTCCCTTGCCTGGCTGACTGCTGATTTCAAGCGCGCCCTGGTGGCGAGTCAAAACATGCTTGACGATGGCGAGACCCAAGCCGGTGCCGCCGGTTTCGCGTGATCGGCCACGATCAACGCGATAAAAGCGCTCGGTCAGTCGGGGCAAGTGTTCTGCATCGATCCCGATCCCGTTGTCGTCAACGCTGAAGGCGCCGCGCCCATCGGTTTCGAGTGTCCATTTGATCCTGATCTGCCCGCCTTCTGGGGTGTAGCGCACGGCGTTGCTCACCAGATTGGCAAATGCGCTGTGGAGCTCTTTCGGATTGCCCAGCACGATACTCCGCGGGCCGCAGTCGAACGCTATCTGGTGTCTTCCGGCTGAGAGCGCTTCAGCTTCACGGGCAATTCCGGTGATCAGGGCGCTGACATCGACCTGTTCGATTTCGGCGATGACGCTGGCGGCCTGCAGCGACGATAGCGTCAACAGGTCGTCGATCAGATGCTGCATCCGTACCGACTGTTGAAGGACGAGGTTCAGGAAGTGTTCACGCTGATCAAGTGAGTACTCGTCGCCACCGTCGATCAGGGTCTCGACGAAGCCTGAGACCACGGTCAGCGGAGTCTTGAGCTCGTGCGAGACGTTGGCAACAAAGTCGCGACGCATCGTTTCCAGACGTTCAAGCTGTGTGATGTCGCGGGCGAGAATCATTTGTTGTTCGGCGCCAAACGGGATTACCTGCACCGTCAGGATCAATCCTTCCTGCCGAGATGAGCGCAGCAGCAAAGGCTCACGAAAGTCTCCTTGCCGCA
Source organism: Uliginosibacterium sp. (assembly GCA_016718265.1). Taxonomy (GTDB): domain Bacteria; phylum Pseudomonadota; class Gammaproteobacteria; order Burkholderiales; family Rhodocyclaceae; genus Uliginosibacterium. The sequence goes on from JADKDZ010000029.1 coordinate 148,031, forward strand.
GGTAACTCACGAACGCCGGCTGCCGAACCAGGTTGGTGATGGCGTGGCCGGTGTCGTGCTCGGCGCTGATGCCCAGAAAGCGCTCTGCCGTGCGGTTGCACCACTCGATGGTGAAGTGATCCGAGAGATACACCACGCCGTCCGGCATGGCCTGACTGGCTTCACGAAAGCGCGACAAGGCTTGGGCGAGGCGCTCGCGCTGGTCGTAGGCAATGCGCGCGCGCCGGCTGGTGGCGGCAAAAATATAATCCCAGATACCGATCGCACGCGGCACCGGGGTACCGATGGGTTCAGCGGCCCACGCCAGCATTTTGCCGACGTTGCGCAGGTGGTGAGCAAACAGTAACAACAGCAGCCCGATGACGATCAGCGCTGCCGGCATCGCGCCAAAGAAGAACCAGGCCAGGCCTGCAACGGTCAGCAGCCCTGCCAGCAGCAGGGCAACCGCGAGCTGAATGTAGCGCAAGGGTTCGATGCTTGTGCTCCCTTATTCCGCTTCAGCTACGGTGATCTCGGTCGAGAAGCGATAGCCCGCACCGCGAACGGTCTGGATCAGGCGGTCGTGCTGAGTGGATTCCAGCGCGCTACGCAAGCGCCGGATGTGCACATCCACGGTGCGCTCTTCCACAAACACGTGATCGCCCCAAACCTGATCAAGGAGCTGCGCACGCGAATGGACGCGTTCCGCATGGGTCATCAGAAAATGCAGCAGGCGAAATTCGGTAGGCCCCAGATTGAGCTTTTGCTCGCCGCACGACACCCGATGCGTACTCGGGTCCAAGCGCAAGCCGGCCGCTTCAACGGCGTCTTCGGTCGTCTGTGGCGCACGGCGGCGCAGTACTGCCTTGATCCGTGCCATCAGCTCGCGCGGCGAGAAGGGCTTGGTCACGTAATCGTCGGCGCCGATTTCCAGTCCCAAGACCTTGTCATGTTCCTCGCTGCGGGCAGTGAGCATGATGATCGGCACGCCACGGGTGCGCTCTTCGCCGCGCAGGCGCCGGGCAAATTCGATCCCCGATTGGCCCGGTAGCATCCAGTCCAGCAGGATCAGGTCAGGCAGGGCATCGCGGACGATGCGCTGGGCGATCTCGGCGTCCGCCGCCCGTAACACGGTATGTCCAGCGCGCATCAGGTTGGCGGCAATCAGCTCCTGGATAGCGGGTTCATCTTCAACAAGGAGAATATTTGCAGGCATTGCGTTTCCAGACCGGGCTGTTTGCTTACGGCGAGTCTATTTCCTGTATGTGAAGGATTTATGACGCGTAACCTGATTGAAACAGAATTCGCCGTCCTCGACCTGTGCCGGCTCGGGTATCATCGCCGCACTGTTTCATGGCAAATCCCCGATGGCCGGAATCGATCCCACCACCCCTGTACCGACCCAAATCACGCTTCACCAGGCCGCAGCGGAACTGGAACTGGCGTTTGACGACGGGCTGACCGCGCGGCTGAGCTGCGAATTCCTGCGAGTGTACTCGCCTTCGGCCGAGGTGCGTGGCCACGGAGCAGGCCAGGAGGTGTTGCAGTGTGGCAAACGCGAGATCGTCATCACGGCGATTGAGCCGGTTGGTAACTACGCCGTGCGTCTGGTTTTTTCGGATGGGCACGACAGCGGAATTTACTCCTGGGATTATCTTTACGAACTGGCAAGCGTGCACGACGCCATGTGGCAGCACTACCTTGGCCGCCTGACCGAAGCTGGTGCCAGCCGCGATCCAGCGGCACCCGTGCCGCCTGCCCTGCAACCCAAGGCTGCGCCCAAGGCGTGCGCCAAGCACTGAGAGTACGTGCATGCAAGACAAAACAACTCATTTTGGCTTCGAGCAGGTGCCAGAGGCGGAAAAGGCCGGGCGCGTGCGCGGCGTATTCTCGTCGGTGGCGCAGAAATACGATGTGATGAACGACCTGATGTCGGGCGGCATGCACCGGCTCTGGAAGGCTTTCACGATTCAGATTGCCGGCGTCCGCCAGGGTGAGCGCGTGCTCGACGTAGCGGGTGGGACAGCCGATCTGTCGCTGGCGTTTGCCCACCGCGCGGGTGCAAGTGGTCAGGTCTGGCTGACGGACATCAATCACGCCATGCTCAGTGTCGGCCGTGATCGCATGCTCGACAAGGGCTTTGCCACGCCAGCCTTGCAGTGTGACGCCGAGAAGCTGCCCTTTCCAGACAACTACTTCGATCTCGTCACGGTGGCGTTTGGCCTGCGCAACATGACTCACAAGGACCAGGCCTTGCAAGAGATGCGCCGCGTGCTGCGGCCGGGCGGGCGCCTGCTGGTACTCGAGTTCTCCCGAATCTGGCAACCGCTGAGCAAAGCCTACGATGTGTACTCCTTCAAGGTTTTGCCCTGGCTGGGGAAGAAGGTTGCGGGCGACGCCGAAAGCTATCGCTATCTGGCTGAGTCGATCCGCGTGCATCCCGATCAAGCGTGTCTCGCCGATATGTTGCGTGGGGCGGGGCTGTCGCGCGTCGAGTACTTCAATCTGGCCGCGGGGGCTGTCGCCTTGCATCGCGGCTACAAGATCTAAGCAGAATCTATTTCTTTGGTTGTGTTGTTGGAATCACGCATCAGCTCGGACTTCATTGCATAGTTGTCCGAAGAGCCAAGCTGGATGCGGCTCTCCAGCTAGTCCGTAAAGCGGCTTCCCCCCTCTTTCGGCATATTTGTACCGTCGAGATGTGTTGTTCTGCACAGAGCTTGCGCACGAACTCCCCTACAATTGGTTCTTGAGATGCGGAACGGGGTGTGCATGTCGCTCGAAACGTGGCTGACCTTCTTTGTGGCAGCCTGGCTGATCAGTCTTTCACCAGGCCCAGGCGCGCTTTCGTGCATGGCCGCTGGGATGCGTCACGGGTTTCGCCGCGCGGTATGGAATATTCTGGGCCTTGAGTTGGGCGTGATCATGCTGGTCGGGATCGTTGCCGCCGGCCTTGGCGCAGTGCTGATTGCCTCTCAGCTGACGTTCGAGCTGATCAAGTGGGCGGGAGTGGCTTATCTGATCTGGCTGGGGGTTTGCCAGTGGCGGGCTGAGCCGGCTCCCATGGTCGCTGCATCGGAGGCTGATGAAACGCGCAGTGGTCTGGTCATACGGGCATTTCTGATCAACGCCAGCAATCCGAAGGGGATCGTGTTCATGCTGGCGGTGCTGCCCCAGTTCATCGATCCGGCAAAGCCACTGGGGCCGCAGTACCTTGTTTGCCTTGCGACGCTCTTGCTGACCGATATCGTGGTGATGTGTGCTTACACCCTCCTGGCTGCAAGTGTCTTGCGGGCGCTTCGTAGTCCTGCGCATCTGCGTGGTATCAATCGATTCTTTGGCGGCCTGTTCGTGGGCGCTGGCGTGTTGCTGGCCAGTTTTCGCCGTTAGGGGGCGTGTGCAGTGCTGACGACATTTACTTCAAAAGCCGACGCAGATGTGATCATGTTCGGCGAGGTCGCCAGCCAGATTCTCGCGCTGCTGGGCAAAGATCCGCAGGACGCGCAAGGCATTCTCACCCTTGAACAACTGCCGGCCGCACTCGCCCGGCTACAGCAGGTGGCAGAGCAGAACCGGCGTGAAAGCGCTGTCACCGCGGCTCGTGCGGAGGATGACGAGGATGAGCGGATCCACGCACATGACACCGCGGTCAATCTTGCCCAGCGGATTGTGCCCTTGCAGGACATGCTCCGGCGTGCTTTGCAGGCGCAAACACCCGTGATCTGGCGTAACACGGGTCAGCGCAATGGCTGACTGCGTTTGATGATGCAAACACCTGGGGTTCTGATCGTCGGGGCCGGGCCTGCAGGCCTGTCGTGCGCATTGTGGCTGAAGAAGCTGGGCTTGGCGCCGATCATCCTTGATCGGGCTGCGCTGGCGGGTGGCTTGATGAACCGCAATACCCTCCCGAATGACTGGGTGCTCGGACAAGTGGGTGAAACCGGGCCTTCACTGGCAGCGCGTTTTGTGCGCCACGTGGCGTCCCTGCAAGTGCCGATCAGCCTGGGTATCGACGGATTGTCGATGGTGCGCGGAGACCTTGGGTTTCAGGCGCAATGGCAGGAGCGCGGGGAGTCCCGGCGCCTCGCTTGCGCGGCCGTTGTCCTCGCGACGGGAACGCGGGTGCGCGGTGCCGAGTCCCTCTCGGGTGTTCCTGGGCTTGAAGAGATCTCGCCGCATGTGCGATACGGCCCAACGGCTTTCGACGACATACCGGAGGCCGCGCGGGGGCTCACACTGATTGTCGGCGGTGGCGACAACGCGGCTGAGAATGCCCATATGCTCCTGGCCGCGGGGGGGGAAGTCGTCGTGGTAGCCCGCTCTGAGTTTCGGGCACAAACAGCGATGATGGCCAGGATTGTGGCAAACCCACGGGCGCGCTGTGTCAGCAAGGGGCGTATTCTTGCGCTTCGCCCGCTGCCGACCGGAGACTTTGCGGCGACCTTGTTTTCGGAGGCGTGTCCATCGCTGGTGGTGAAGGCGCAGCGCCTGCATGTACTGACAGGGTACGAACCCAACAGCGATTTCTCGACGGGTTTCGATGTCGATACCTGGCGAGCGTTGCGGCGCGACGAACAGGCCTACCTCTGCACGGATGCGGCCGGTCGTTGTGGCGTGCCGGGGGTTTATGCCGCAGGCGATGTATGTAACCCGGTTTTTCCAAGCGTGGTGAGCGCGATGGCGCATGGCGCAATGGTGGCAAAAGCCATCGAGCGGGATCTGCGCCTGGCGTCGTCGCAGAGTTAAGGAGTCAAGAAACAGCATGGCACTTCAGTACAAAATCATTCCCGTCACGCCGTTCATGCAGAACTGCAGTCTGCTGTGGTGCGACCAGACCATGGAGGCCGTTGTGGTGGACCCGGGCGGTGATGTTGAACGCATTGATGCCGCGCTGCTTGAAGCGGGGGTCAAGCTTGTGCGGGTGTTGCTCACGCATGGGCACCTTGACCATGTTGGTGGAGCGGTTTCCTTGGCACGTGAGCATGGGGTGACCCTTGACGGGCCTCAGCGGGAAGATATTTTCTGGCTGGAGGCATTGCCTGAACAGAGCCGGATGTTCGGCTTTCCGCATACCCCGCCCTTTGGTCCGGATCGCTGGCTGGAAGAGGGAGACGAAGTGTGCTTCGGCAAGGAGTCGCTCTCGGTGTTGCATACGCCGGGCCACACACCGGGGCATATCACCTTCTTCAGCAAGGCCGCACGCCTCGCAATTGTCGGAGACGTCTTGTTTGCTGGCTCCATAGGACGAACGGATTTTCCGCGCGGCAACTATCAAGAATTGATCAACTCCATCCGTAACAAGCTCTGGGCATTGGGGAATGACGTTGCTTTCATTCCCGGGCACGGACCCATGTCAACGATCGGGGAAGAACGGGCAAACAACAGTTTTGTAGGTGAGTTTGCTGATTGGGGATGACTTACGGGAAGTTTCCCCTGGGTGTCATATCAATTCGAGTCACCATGGCTAGAATGAAACAGCATCCCTCAGAATAACAATTGGTTCGCTGGAGACGGACATGCGGATTGCAATACTAGAAGACGACCCCACCCAGAAACTGCTGCTCACGACTTGGTTGCGAGAAGCCGGGAACGACGTCCATGAGTTCGCTCTGACGCGCGAGCTGCAGCGTTTTGCTGCGCGGGAAAGCGTCGACCTCTACCTGCTCGACTGGATGATCCCCGACATATCGGGTAAGGATTTCCTGCGCTGGCTGCGACAAGAGCGCCGCGACGATACGCCCGCCATTTTTGTGACCTCGCTGGATTCTGAAGACGACATTGTCGGCGGCTTGGCTGAAGGGGCAGACGACTTCATCGTCAAGCCGGTCAGTCAGCGCGTCTTGATGTCGCGGATCGAGACAGTCTTACGCCGCAGCAAGCCCAGGGACGTTGCCGAGCAGATCATCACGATCGGGCCGTATGTGGTTGATCCAACGAGAAAATCGATCAAGATTCATGACGAGAAGATCGATCTCACCGAAAAGGAGTTCGAGCTCGCTGTGTTCCTCTTCCGGAATATCGGTCGACTGGTTTCGCGAGGCCACATGCTCGAATCGGTATGGGGACGCAATCCGGATCTCGCGACGCGTACCGTCGATACTCACATCTCGCGGGTGCGTGGCAAACTCAAGCTTCGGCCTGAAAATGGTTTCCGCCTGGTGCCCACCTACAATTTTGGCTATCGGCTGGAGCGTGTCGATCCGGCGGATGTCGAATCCGTTGAGGCGTAAAAAAACGGGCCGCGAACGGCCCGTTTTTCATTTCTGCCCAACGACTTACAGGCCCGCGTCGGCCCGCAGGGTGGCCGCCTTGTCGGTGGCTTCCCAGGTGAAATCCGCCTCGTCGCGGCCAAAGTGGCCATAGGCGGCTGTCTTCGAGTAGATCGGCCGCAGCAGGTTGAGGCTCTGGATGATGCCTTTCGGGCGCAGATCGAAATGTTGCTCGATCAGCGCGACGATCTTCTCGTCGGCAACCTTGCCGGTGCCGAAGGTATTCACCGACAAGGAAACCGGGCGTGCCACGCCGATCGCGTAGGCGATCTGCACTTCCACGCGATCGGCCAGGCCAGCCGCGACGATGTTCTTGGCCACATAGCGCGCGGCGTAGGCGGCCGAACGGTCGACCTTGGAGGGATCCTTGCCGGAGAAGGCACCGCCGCCGTGGCGGCCCATGCCACCGTAGGTGTCGACGATGATCTTGCGACCGGTCAGGCCGCAGTCGCCGTGCGGACCGCCGACGACGAAACGTCCGGTCGGGTTCACGAGATAGCGCACGTTGCCGGTGAGCAGTTCCTTGGGCAGGACCGGCTTGATGATCAGCTCGATCACCGCTTCCGACAGATCCTTGTGTGATACATCCGGGCTATGCTGGGTCGAGACCACCACGGTGTCGATCGAGACCGGCTTGTTGTCGACGTATTTCACCGTCAGCTGGCTCTTGGCGTCCGGGCGCAGCCAGGGCAGGCGGCCATCCTTACGGACCTCGGCCTGACGCTGCATGATGCGGTGCGCGTAGTAGATCGGCAGCGGCATCAGGCTGGGGGTTTCGTTGCAGGCATAGCCGAACATCAGGCCCTGGTCGCCGGCGCCCTGTTCGAGATCCAGCCCCTGGCCTTCGTTCACGCCCTGGGCGATGTCGGGCGACTGGCGATTGATGGCGGCCAGCACTGCACAGCTCTTGTAATCGAAACCGATCTCGGAATCGTCATAGCCGATGCGGCGCACTGTTTCCTGTGCGATTTCACGGTAATTGATGTGGGCGCTGGTGGTGATTTCACCCGACACGACCACCAGGCCGGTGGAAACCAGGGTCTCGCAGGCCACGCGGCCTTTCGGATCTTCGGCCAGCACCGCGTCGAGCACGGCGTCGGAAATCTGGTCAGCGACTTTGTCGGGATGGCCTTCGGAAACCGATTCCGAAGAGAAGAGATATTCAGCCATGTGTGCTCCTGAAAACGAAAAACCCCGGATGTTCGTCGGCGCGGCCGACTCCGGGGTTTCGAGCGGACGACGCTTTAGCAGTATTTTTTGTAGCACCTTGGTGCCGCAGCCGCCCTGCAAGTTGTCTTTAACTCGGCGGTGCAAGGATTATAGACCTGCGTGCCCCGTATAATGCAAGGCTTCCCTATGCGGCATTTTTCATATCCTTCTGTTCCGGTTTGATAAGGCCAGCCTTGCGTCTCAGCCGTCTGCTTCCGCCCCTGTTTCGCCTTGTTGCCCGCTGCCCCTTGTTTTGGGCGCATGGCGCGGGTGCGTTAGTCGGGCGCTGCTTTTTGCTGGCCAGCCCGACACAGCGGCGGCGGATTGCGGTGAACCTTGGCCGTGCGCTCGGCCGCCCCCCCACTTTTGCAGAGCTGGCTACGAACGCGGCCGAAACGGGGCGGATGATGTTCGAGTTGCCCTTCGTCTGGTTGCGTCCGCTCGACGCGGTGCTTGGCCGGATCGTCGAGGTGCGGGGCTGGGACAAGGTCGAAGCCCTGCGTGCAGCGGGGCGGCCGATGATCGCCCTGACACCGCATCTGGGCTGCTTCGAGATTATTTCGCTCTATATCGGTTCGCAGATGCCCATGACGGTGCTGTATCGTCCGCCCAAGCAGACCGAGGCGGAGCCCTTTCTGCGTGCCGGGCGCGCGCGGGGCCAGATTCAGCTCGCGCCTGCCGACCTCTCAGGCGTGCGGCGCCTGATCAAAGCGCTGCGGCAAGGCGAGGCGACCGGCCTCTTGCCCGATCAGGCACCGGGAAATGGCGAAGGCATCTGGTTGCCATTCTTTGGAGAGCCGGCGTATACGATGACGCTGGCGGCGCGGCTCAGCGAGGTCAAGGGGGCCGCCGTGTTGCTGTTCTGGGGTGAGCGGATCGCTGGCAAGGGCTGGCGGATCCATGTCGAAGTGCCTGCTGAGCCGGTCGACGGCACGATTGACGCCCGCGCTGCGGTGATCAATCGGGAAGTCGAGCGCATCATCCTGCGCCAGCCGCTGCAATACCTCTGGGCCTACAACCGTTACAAGGTGCCGGCAGGCGTGAGGCCACCACCGTCATCCACGACCGAATCATGACCCGTTTGTTCTTCTATTTCCTGTGGTGCTTTCACTGGCTGCCCTTGCCGGTGCAGGCCGTCTGCGGCTGGTTGCTGGCACAGGTGCTCTACCTGGCCGTGGTGCCCCGCCGCCGTGTGGTGCTGACCAATCTGCGCCTGTGTTTTCCAGAGATGAGCGCGGCTGCGCGCGGTCGCCTGGCGCGGCGCATCGTGGTGGCTGTCACGCGTTCGATGCTGGAGCGCGGCGTGATCTGGTGGGCGTCGGAATCGCGAATCCGCAAGCTGGTCGAATTGCGTGGGGTGGAGAAGATCCGCGCTTTGCATGCTGAAGGCCGGGCGGTGGTGATGCTGGTGCCGCACTTCGTCGGGCTGGACATGGCGGGCAGCCGCATGGCGATGGAGATGGATTGCGTCAGCATGTACTCGGCGCAGAACAATAAGGTGCTGGAGAACATGCTCCTGCATGGCCGCCTGCGCTTTGGCAAGCAAGCGCTGCTCTCGCGTCAGGATGGCATTCGCGGTGCGGTGCGGGCGCTCAAGGCGGGTCGCCCGTTCTACTACCTGCCGGACCTGGATTTTGGTCCCAAGGAATCGGTCTTCGTCCCCTTCTTCGGCGTGCAGACCGCCACGGTGCCCGGCTTGCCACGGATTGCCCGTCTGGCGAACGCTGTGGTCGTGCCGCTGATCGTGCGCATGAAGCCCTGGGGGCAAGGCTATCTCGCCGAATTCGGCGAGCCCTGGACCGACTTCCCGGGCGAAGATCCGGTGGCCGATACGGCCCGTATGAACGCCTATATCGAGGCGGAAGTGCGCAAGACGCCCGAGCAGTATTATTGGGTGCACAAGCGCTTCAAGACCCGCCCACCGGGCGAGGCCAAAGTGTACTGATTTCAAGGAGTGAGCATGTTTGCTAACCCGAGTGAAGACGAGCTTCGTACCCTGCTGAAGACCATCAAGACGATTGCCATCGTCGGCCTCTCGCCGAAGACCGACCGGCCCAGCTACCGCGTGGCCGCCGGCTTGCAGAAGCTCGGCTACCGCGTGGTGCCGGTGCACCCGCTGGCCGAGGAGATTCTCGGCGAGAAGGTTTATGCCTCGTTGCGCGAGATTCCCTTCGCAGTCGATCTGGTCGACGTTTTCCGCGACCCGGAGCACATCGCACCGATCGTCGATGACGCCCTCGCGATTGCCGCACCACGCCTGTGGCTGCAGGATGGGGTCGTCAACGAGGCTGAAGCACAACGCGCCCAGGCGGCAGGCCTGCAAGTCGTGATGGACCGTTGCGTCTGGCGCGATGCCGTAGCCTTGCTGGTCTGATGCGGGATAATGCTGCGATGAAGCTCAAATTCACCAAGATGCAGGGGCTGGGCAACGATTTCGTCGTCATCGACGCGATCAACCAGCCCGTGCACATGAGTACCGAACTTGCCCGTCAGCTTGGCGACCGCCGTTTCGGCGTTGGCTGCGATCAGCTTCCTGATCGTCGAGCGCCCCAGCCAGCCCGAGGTCGATTTCCGCTATCGCATCTTCAACGCCGATGGCTCCGAGGTCGAGCAATGCGGCAACGGCGCGCGCTGCTTCGTGCGCTTCGTGGTCGACAAGCAGCTCACCGCCAAGACCGAGATCCGTGTCGAAACCAAGTCCGGCATCATCGCGCCGCGCCTGGCCGAAGGCGGACTGGTGACGGTCGACATGGGCGTGCCGGTGCTGGACGCCGCACGCATTCCCTTTGTCGCTGAGGCCGACGCCATTGAACATGCGCTGGACGTGGCCGGGCAGACGCTCAGCATCACCGCCGTTTCGATGGGCAACCCGCACGCGGTGCAGGTGGTCGCCGACGTCGACGCGGCGCCGGTCGCGCAGCTCGGCCCGCTGATCGAGACCCACGCCCGCTTTCCGGCACGGGTCAATGCCGGCTTCATGCAGGTCATCAGCCGGGGCGAAATCCGCCTGCGGGTGTTTGAGCGCGGCGCTGGCGAAACCCTGGCCTGCGGCACGGGCGCCTGTGCGGCGGTCGTGGCCGGCATCCTGCGTGGCTTGCTCGACGCTACGGTACTCGTGCATACCCGTGGCGGCGATCTCTCCATCAGTTGGGCGGGGCGGGGTCAGCCGGTGCTGATGACGGGCCCTGCCGTGTCGGTGTTTGACGGCGAAATCGAGATCAACAACCCTACCGAATGATTGGACCCCCGCGCATGCAAGCCCAAGAGATTCATGACTTTCTGCTCGCACATCCCGAATTCTTCGAGGATTACCCTGACCTCCTCTCGCAGATTACCGTGCCCCATCCGCAGAATGGCCAGGCGATCTCGCTCACCGAGCGCCAGCTCCTGACCCTGCGCGAGAAACTCGCCCAGGTGCAGGGCAAGCTCTCCGAGCTGGTCGGCTTTGGCGAGGAAAACGACATCATTGCGGAGAAGGTGCACCGTCTGTGCCTCTCCTTACTGCTGGCCGAGAGCTTCGAGCTGGTGAATCACGTTGTCTACACCCATCTGCAGGATGATTTTGCCGTGCCGCATGTGCGCCTGCGGATCTGGAACAGCATCCTCAAGCGCGAGAGCGACGAATTCATCGACGCCAGCGAAGAACTGCGCTTCTTTGCGGCCGACCTACGCCAGCCCTATTGCGGCCCGGCGCAGTTTCCCGAGATTCTCGAATGGTTTGGCGAGTCTGCAGCGCATCTCGCCTCGCTCGCGCTGATTCCGCTGCGTCGCGATGCCCAGGTCTTCGGCATGCTCGCACTCGGCAGCGAAGACCCGCAGCGCTTCTTCCCTGAGATGGGCACCATGTACGTCGAGCGTATCGGCGATCTGGTGGGGGCGGCGGTGCTGAAGCAGATCGGTTGAAGGCACTGCTTCAAGCGCCAATGCGCATGCGCTTCTTCAGGCATGCACAGCCAGGAAGCTTATGCATACAAGGCAGCGGGCCATGATGGCTGAAGAGGCTTGTCTGGCAAGCCTCTTCGGATGGGTGTTTTGAAGCGGATCAGGCGCCGCTTCGTCGGCGCCAAGGCTCAATATTGTCAGCCCAGCGGTTTGCTCGCAGTCTTGAACTCCTGTTCTGACAGCACGCCATCCTTATTCTTGTCCAGCGTGTTGAACAGCGCCGCCAGTTCCGGGATCGGTGCCGCCTCCCGGGCATCGATTGCGCCGTCATGGTTGTAGTCGATTTCCGCGAACGACAGGTTCGCCAGCGCCGGGTTACCCGCCGCTTGCGCTATCGGCAAGGACAGGTAGAGCAAAGACGTGAATAAAAAGCACTTCAAGATACGGCTTTGTGAGGGGGATGAATTTTTCAATGGTTTCTCCTTCTTGCGTTAAGGGGCGAATGTGGCCAAACAGATGTGCCGCATTCCGTCTTTCTCACAGCAGCAAGCGTGCCAAGCGCATTTATCGTTTTAAATCATTTGCTTAAGGCTATCCTGACCAGGAGGTACTGTCGCCGCGGGCCGACAGGATCATCGGGGTTGTCGGTCAATTCCATATAAAACAATGGCTTATTGTCGTCGTTGGCACACGACATGCTGCTTGGCTTGTGACACGCGGCTGGGCTGTGGTCTGATGATTTGCTTGTGCACGGTGATCGCATTTCGGGTGGCTTGATCGATTGGAGTCCTGACATGGCAGCGCGAGAAGGTCCCTCACGGTTCTGGGTGCTTTGGCTGTTTGCCACGCTGGTCGGCGTCATGATTTTTGGCCTTGCCCTGGTGCTCGCGCCGGGGATGACGCGCCACGGCTTTTCCTGGCTGATCTATGCCGATGCCGCGCGTCTGAACGGTTTTGGCGCCGACGCGCTTGCTTACATCGCACTGATGCATGCTGTGCTGGGCTGCACGATGGTTGGCTGGGGTGTTGCGTTGCTGGGCGTGGTGGGTAGCCTTTTTGCCCGTGGCAGCCCGGCAGGCTGGGGGATTCTTGTTGTGTCGATTGCCGCGTGGTTCATTCCGGATACCGTATTTTCGCTGTGGTCTGGCTATTGGCCGAATGCGGCCTTGAATCTCGTGTTTGTTCTCTTCCTTGTGGTGCCGCTTGTGGCCACGTATCGGGACTTCTATCCATCCCCGCAAGCGGGCACAGAGGGTAGCAATGCGAGAGGCTGAGTCATTGATTCTGTCTGCGGCAATGCAGGCGTATCTGGCCTATCTGACCAGCGAGCGCCGGATGAGTGTGCACACGCTGCGTGCCAGCGAGCAGGATCTCCAACGACTGCAGGAATTTGCGGCGGGGCGGGAGGCGACAAGCCTGACAACCGCCGAGATCCGCCGCTTCTCGGCCCGCCTGCACGGTGCGGGGCTGGCGTCACGTTCGATTGCGCGGATCTTGTCGACCTGGCGCAGTTGGTATCGCTGGCTCAGCCGAGACGAGAAGGTTGCGGCCAATCCCGTGGTCGGGGTGCGGCCGCCACGTGGGCCGCGGCTTCTGCCCAAGGCATTGTCGGTCGAGCAGACCGGCGCCTTGCTCGACGCCTCGGCCGACGACCTGCTGGAAATCCGGGATGTGGCGATGTTCGAGCTGTTCTATGCCTCGGGGCTGCGCCTGTCGGAGCTGTCCGGGCTCGATTGTGCGGGGCGGTATTCGGTGCAGAGCGGGTCGGTGACGGTGCTGGGCAAGCGCGGCAAAACGCGTGAAATTCCGGTGGGGCGCAAGGCGCAGCAAGCGCTGGGCAAGTGGTTAGCGCTGCGGGCCAGTCTGGCAAAGCCGGGCGAAACCGCGCTGTTCGTCTCGCAACGCGGGGTGCGGCTCTCTGACGGCATGATTCGCGCGCGTCTCGCGCGCTGGGCGCGGGTGAAGGGCCTGCCGATTCACGTGCATCCGCACATGCTGCGCCACAGTTTTGCCTCGCACGTGCTGCAATCCTCGGGGGATCTGCGCGCGGTGCAGGATCTGCTGGGCCACGCCAGCATCCGCACCACGCAGGTGTATACGCATCTGGACTTTCAGCACCTGGCCAGCGTGTACGACGCCGCCCATCCCCGGGCACGCAAGAAGCCCTGAGGCGGCGCCTCAGCCCTGTCCTTCGGCCGGGCTGGTCGAGATGCTGGCCACCCAGTTGATGGCCTCGACCTGAATGGCACTGACCTTTCGGGTCGTCAGCCCCAGCATCACCGCGTACTTGCAGATTTCGTGGGCGATGCCGCGCTCGCAGGCGTCCGCCAGGGCAAGGTAAGGGCCGTACGGGCCTTCGCGGCGGAGCAGGGCATTGTTCATCACTTCTTGCAGGCGGAGCGGCGCAATGGCGGCTTCGAGTGGCACTTTGAGGGCAATATCCAGCATCGAGAACAAACCGAGCACGAAGAGCCGCTCGCATTGCTCGGGCGTGAAGCGCGGCGCGCCCAGCAGCTCCAGAAAGCGGGCGCGGGTCAGCGCAACTTCGGTGAGGGCGGTATCCCCCAATGCGCCGCCCGAGAGGAGCACCAGCGTGAGCCAGCGGTCGAGCTGATCCTGGCCGAGAATCATCAGCCCTTGCTCGATCGATGAGATTCGCTGCGACAGACCGTGCGTGGCCGCATTCACATAGCGCAGCAGGCGGTAGGACATTGCCATGTCCTGCTTCAGCACCTGCGCGATGGCGCGGAAATTCGCTTCCTCGCGAATGCGGTTGATCATCGACGCCACATTCATCATTTGCGGCGAAAGCTCGCGGCCCGCCCAGTCTTCACGACGCGTCACGAAGCTGCCCGAGAAGCACTTGCAGCCAAACTTGCGCGCGAGCTCATAGTCTTCGAGCGTGCTGACATCCCAGGCACCGAGACGCAGGGTGTGATGCGCTTCGCGCGCTTGGCGCAGGGCATCGGCCGATTCGGTGGGCAGGCGCAGCGCCATGCGCAGTGTCGCGCCACTGGCCGTCGCGGCCAGACTCGCAAACCAGGGGGTATCGAGACAGTCATCCAGCCAGACCTGATGGCCGGCTTCCTGCATGCCAAGAATGGCTTCGCGGGTGTCGGGGCCCGCGACATGCTGGGTGTCTTCCGCCACCAGCAGGACGCAGGCCTGCGGTGGCAGGCGCGAGGTGCCCAGGCGAAGCAGGCTGGCTTCGGAGATCTGCACCCAGACGCCGCGTTCATGCAGTGGTTTGCTGCGCAGGCTGAGCAGATGGTCGAGCAGCATGCCATCCAGAAAGCGACGCATCCCGCTGCGGCTGGTGTTGAGCTTGTCCTGCAGTTCGCCGCGGATGAAGAACTCGATCCCCCGGACGGCCAGTGCGTCGTCGAGCACTTCGCGGTGGACCAGCACCGGTTCGGTAGCGGTCGGGAGGGCGTCGGGTTCGGTCACCGGAAGCGCCTGCGCGAGCGGCTGCGGGGCAAGTGCTGGGGTGGCGGGCGCGGGCGCAACGCTCTCCGCTTGCTGCGGGCCAGGACGGCTGGTGAAAAGGGCCTTCAGTCTTTCAAGCACGTTGCGCTCCGTGATCAGGTTCCGCCTGTGTCTACGGCCGGCCGCTTGCAAGCTGAATGCTTACAGGCCGGGGTCGCTGCCATGGGCACCGCTGATGGCGGCATTGACCATCTTGCGTGTCAAATGTGGCGCAAACAGCTCGATGAAGGCGAAGGCGTAGCCGCGCAGCCAGACCTTGCGCGGCAGTCCGATGCGGGTTGTCGAGGACTCGAATAGGTGAGCCGCATCGATGGCCTGCAGGCTGCGGTCGACGAGCGGATCAAAGGCCATGCTGGCGATGATGCCGATACCCAGATCCATCGCGACGTAGGTCTTGATCACGTCGGAATCCAGCGCAGTGAGGATCACGTTGGGCTTGAGACCCCGCGACAGGAAAGCCCGATTGATGGCGCCGCGCCCGGCGAACGCCGTGTCGTAGGTGATGACGGGAAAGCGCGCTACCGCTTCGAGGGTCAAGGGTGATTCGCGCAGGATCGGGTGCCCGGGCCGGGCGATGACGCTGCGATTCCACTGCCGGCAGGGCAGGGTGACAAGATCCGGAAAATCCGCAAGTGCCTCGGTCGCGATACCGATGTCGGCCTCGCCCGCCAGCACTTGTGCGGCCACCTGATGTGGGTTGCCCTGGTGGATGTGGAGCTGCACCTTGGGAAAGCGGCGCAGGAACTCGCCCACCACCGGCGGCAAGGCATAGCGCGCCTGGGTGTGGGTCGTGGCAATCGTCAGTTTGCCACTGTCTTCATCGACGAACTCCCGCCCGACCTGGCGCAGATTATCGGCTTCGCGCAGCATGCGCTCGGCGATCTCCAGCACCTGTTTGCCTGGTTCGGTGAGGGCAACGAGGCGCTTGCCGTGGCGGGTGAAAATCTCGATCCCGAGCTCCTCCTCAAGCATACGGATCTGCTTCGAGACCCCGGGTTGGGAGGTAAACAGGGCATCGGCGGCGTCCGATACCGAGAGCTTGTGCTTGTTCACTTCCAGCACATAGCGGAGTTGTTGAAGGTTCATGGCGGCGTGAGAGGGTGGGCAGAACCGGGCCCTATCTTGCCGGAATTCCGGCGGTCTGTTGAGGCGCATCCACGTAATCGGCAGAGGTGCGTCAACAAACCGCCTTGTCTTTGTTGAAGTGGATCAGGGCTTGCCCGTGTGCTCCCGGCGCAGCGAGAGGGCAATGGAGGTGCCGATGACCGCTGCAACCACGCCAAGCGAGACCAGAACCGGGATCTTGAAGAGGTCAATGAGCAGCATCTTCACGCCGATGAACATCAGCACGATGGCAAGGCCGTACTTCAGCAGCGAGAAGCGGTCCGCCATGTCGGCCAGCAGGAAATACATCGCCCGCAAGCCTAGGATGGCAAAGACATTCGAGGTCAGCACGATGAAAGGGTCGGTCGTGATGGCGAAGATCGCCGGGATCGAGTCCACGGCGAAGATCAGGTCCGATAGCTCGACCAGCACCAGCACCAGCAGGAGCGGGGTAACGTAGGTCACCCACTTGCCGGCCTCCAGCCGTCTGACAATGAAGCGCTCGCCTTCGAGCGTATCGGTAACTCGCAGGTGCCCGCGCAACCATTTGATGACCGGGTTGTTGGCGAGATCCGGCTTGGCTTCGGCGAACAGCCACATCTTGACGCCGGTGACGAGCAAGAAAGCGCCAAACACGTACAGCAGCCAGTGAAACTGGGTGATCAGCCAGACACCGGCGAAGATCATCACCGTGCGCATGACGATCGCGCCGAGCACGCCAAGGATCAGCACGCGCTTCTGCAGTTCAAGCGGGATGGAGAAGAAGCTGAAGAGGATCAGCCAGACGAAGACGTTATCGACGGCGAGCGACTTCTCGATCAGATAGCCGGTGATGAACTCCAGCGTCTTGGCATTGGCGAGCTCACGGCTTGCCGACGCATCCAGATAGGCCCATAACGCCGCCGCGAAGGCCATCGATACGGCCACCCAGATGCCGGACCAGGTGGCCGCCTCCTTGAATGAGACCCGATGTTCCTTGCCGCCGCCGACGACGAACAGGTCGATCGCCAGCATCACCAGAACGATGCCGGCAAACGCCGCCCACATCCACCATGTACCGATTGTTTCCATTGTGTGATTCTCCCCGGTCAGAAGCTGTTTATTTTTCATCTCTGCCGATGACAGCCATGAAAAAGCCCTTTGTCCAGCAAGGACGAAAGGGCCTGTGTTCTGACAAGGGGACCTCCGCCATCGCGGCAAAGGTCTTGCTCATGGCGGTTACCAGACCGCCACCCGAGGTGCCGGGTAGCGCACATGCCGCTACCGTATTGACGACACCACGGCGAAGAGCTACTCCCCCTTGGGACAACTCTATCCTTGTATAGCTGATCGAATTTGTCAAGAATTCGAGATGAGCTGGCGTCGCGACGCGGATTCTTTATTCGTAATCGTAATAAGCAACCTGATTTTTCCTGGCTTGGTTCGAGATATGTCTCGCTTATCATCCTTGCCAAGGACGCGTGCTGCGGTGCGTGCCCACCGATCACCACCGAGAGAACACTCATGGACCTGATGTACCCCCTCGCGGGCTTCGCCGTTGGCGCCATCGTCGGCTTGACGGGTGTGGGCGGCGGCTCACTGATGACGCCCCTTCTGGTGTTGCTCTTCGGCGTCAGCCCCTCCGTTGCTGTGGGCACCGACTTGCTCTACGCCGCCGTCACCAAGGCGGGGGGTACCTTCGCGCACAGTCTCAAGGGGACGGTTGATTGGGCGATTACCCGCGCGCTGGCGTATGGCTCGATTCCCGGTGCTGCCTTGACCCTGATTCTGGTTCACCACTATTTTCCCGGCGGCATTGGCGGGGCGACCAAGTTAATCTCTTTCTCGCTTGGTATCGCGCTTGTCCTGACGGCGTGTGCGCTGATCTTCCGCAAGCGGCTGCAGGCGTTCGCCCAGCGCCATGCGCCTGCCGTGCCCAATCCGCGCCGTACTTTCTGGCTCACGGTGCTGACGGGTACGATTCTCGGCATTCTGGTGTCGATCTCGTCCGTTGGCGCTGGGGCGCTCGGCGTGACGGCCCTGTTCTTCCTGTATCCTCAGCTCCCCGCGCATCGCATCGTGGGGTCGGATATTGCCCATGCCGTGCCACTGACACTTGTGGCCGGTGTCGGCCACTGGATGCTGGGTAGCGTGAACTGGTTTCTGCTCGGCAGTCTCCTGGTGGGCTCACTCCCCGGGATCTGGCTGGGTAGCCACGTGTCTGCCAAAGTGCCCGAAAAAGTGTTGCGCCCGATCCTGGCGGGCATGCTGGTGCTGATTGGCGGCAAACTCATTGCGACATACTGAACCCCTGTAATCGAGACGAAGCGATGTACAAGTACGACGACTATGACCAGAAAATCGTGGACGAGCGCGTCGCGCAGTTCCGCGATCAGACCCGCCGCTACCTTGCTGGCGAGCTGAAGGAAGATGAGTACCGTCCCCTGCGCCTGCAGAACGGCCTCTACATCCAGCGTTACGCGCCGATGCTGCGGGTGGCGGTGCCGTATGGCCTGCTCAACTCAAAGCAGATCCGCAAGATTGCGCATATCGCCCGGGTGTATGACAAAGGCTATGCCCACGTCTCCACGCGACAGAACTTCCAGTTCAACTGGCCCGAGCTGAAGAATGTGCCCGAGATCCTCGCCGAGCTGGCGACGGTCGAGATGCACGCGATCCAGACCTCCGGCAACTGCATCCGCAACGTCACCACCGACCAGTTTGCGGGTATTGCGCCGGATGAAGTCGTCGATCCGCGCCCGCTCGCCGAGATCATTCGTCAGTGGAGCACCTTCCACCCCGAATTCGCCCTGCTGCCGCGGAAATTCAAGTTCGCGGTGAGCGGGAGTACGCAGGATCGGGCTGTGGTGCAGATGCACGACATCGGTCTGGAGTTCTACCGCAACGCGGGCGGTGAGTTGTTGATCAAGGTCTGGGTGGGCGGTGGCTTGGGCCGCACCCCGATCCTGGGCGAAGTGATCGAAGAGGCCCTGCCCTGGCAGCACCTGCTGAGCTATTGCGAGGCCATCCTGCGGGTCTACAACCGCTGGGGCCGGCGCGACAACGCCTACAAGGCGCGCATCAAGATCCTGGTCAAGGCGCTCGGCATTGCAGAGTTCAAACGTCAGGTTGAAGCCGACTGGGCTTTCCACAAGGATGGCCCCACCACCCTGACCCAGGCCGAGCTGGATCGTGTCTCCAAGTACTTTACAGCGCCCGCCTACGCGGCACTGGCCGACAGTGATGCCGGTTTCGAGGCCAAGCGCAGCGAAGAGAAGGCGTTTGCCAACTGGGTGAAACGCAATGTGCATGCGCACAAGCAGCCTGGCTACCGTGCTGTCACCCTGTCGCTGAAGGTCACCGGCATCGCGCCGGGCGATATCACCGACAAGCAGCTCGACGTCGTCGCCGACCTTGCCGACACCTACAGCTATGGCGAGCTGCGCACCACGCACGAACAGAACATCGTGCTCTCCGACGTCAAGCTCGCCGATCTCTACCCGCTCTGGCAAGACGCCAAGGCGGCCGGGCTGGCGACGCCGAACATCGGGCTCATTACCGACATCATTTGCTGCCCCGGCGGCTCGTTCTGCGATCTGGCCAACGCCAAGAGCATCCCGATCGCCGAGGCCATCCAGCGCCAGTTTGACGATCTGGATTACCAGCACGATATCGGCGAGCTGGAGCTGAACATCTCCGGCTGCATGAATTCCTGCGGGCACCACCACGTTGGCCATATCGGTGTGCTGGGGGTCGACAAGAACGATTCCGAGTTCTACCAGGTCACCATTGGGGGCAAACAGGGTAATGATGCCAGCCTGGGTGACGTGATCGGCCCGTCCTTTGCGGCCGACGAAGTGGCCGGCGTGGTCCAGCGCCTGATCGATGTATACGTCGAGCACCGTACGCCGGAAGAGCGGTTCATCGACACAGCCCGCCGCCTGGGTGTCGCGCCGTTCAAAGAGCGGGTGTATGCCGACCGTCAGCCGGGCAAAAAGAAAGTGGAGGCCTGAGCCATGTCGAATCTGATCAAACTGAACGCTGGCGTAGCCAGCATCGTCGCTGATGACGCCTGGCAGATCGTGCGCCTGCCCGCCGTGGCCGAGGAAGTGAAGAAGCAGGCGGGCAAGGTCGTGCTGTTCAAGCTGACGGGCGCAGAAAGCGCCACCGCCGAGCAGATCGCCGCCACCGAGGTGCCGGCAGGTCGCGTCGTGTTGCCGCTTTCGGTGTGGCTGGCCCGCAAGGCAGAATTCGCTGCACGGCTTGCAGCGGGCGAAGTCGGCGTCTGGCTGGAGCCGCATGAGCTGGTGGAAACCCTGGCCGAAGCGCAGCCAGACCTTAACGTCTTCCCGCTCATCGCCGTGTTCATTGAGCGCTTTGCCGATGGCCGCGCCTATTCCACCGCCGCGCTGCTGCGCAGCCGCTTCGGCTTCAAGCATGAACTGCGTGCGTTGGGCGATGTGCTGCGCGACCAGCTCTTCTTCCTCAAGCGCTGCGGATTCGATGCCTTCCAGATTCGTGCCGACCGTTCTGCCGAAGATGCGCTGGCGTCGCTGAGTGATTTCAGTGAGCCCTACCAGGCCGCCGTCGTGATCGATCAGCCGATATGGCGCAGGCACGCGCGATGAAAGGTAGGGTGGGTTAGGCCGCAGGCCGTAACCCACCGGTTGTAGACCAGCGGACGCGTAGCGTCCGGAAATTGATTGATCGGCGGGTTACGCTTGCGCTAACCCACCCTACGAAAGACAGAGCCATGAGCGAGGCGGTTTCATTCCTAAAGCCCAGAGCCACGAACCCGACCACGAACCCCGTGATCGATGACGTCGTGCGCGCCAACATCGCGGTGAAGCGTGCCAATGCACTCGAACTGCTGCACGCGATTGCTGAAGAGCATGGTGCGGTCACGTTCGCCAACAGCTTTGGCGCCGAAGACATGGTCCTCACGGATCTGATTCTGGCGGAGAAGCTGCCGATCGAGATCTTCTCGCTCGATACCGGCCGCCTGCCCGCCGAAACCTACACGCTGATGGGCGAGGTCGAGCAGCACTACGGCACCCGGTTGAAAGTGTATTTCCCGGACGCCACGGCGGTTGAGACCTATGTGCGCAGCGAGGGGATCAACGCGTTCTACGACAGTGTTGAGCTCCGCAAGCAATGCTGTGCCATCCGCAAGGTGGCGCCACTCAAACGTGCGCTGGCGGGCAAATCGGCCTGGATCACCGGCATGCGGGCGGCCCAGAGTGCGACGCGGACGGAATTGCCCGTGCGCCAGTTTGATGAAGCGAACGGCCTGGCGAAGTACAATCCGCTCGCCGATTGGAGCGAGGCGGAGGTCTGGGCCTACATCCGCATCCATGGCCTGCCCTACAACGCCCTGCACGACCAGTTCTACCCCAGCATCGGGTGTGCGCCCTGCACACGGGCGATTGCAGTGGGCGAAGACGTGCGCGCTGGCCGCTGGTGGTGGGAAGATCCCGACAACAAAGAGTGCGGGCTTCACAAGAAGTGACAGGCGATTCGTGACAAGTGATACGTGAGCCGGGCGCAGGTGCTACCTGTCGCCCATCACGTCTCACCTGTTGCTCAGATTGACAGACGAATGATGACGATGACCAAACAAACCCTCTCCCACCTCGACTGGCTTGAAGCCGAGGCCATCCATATCATGCGCGAGGTCGCTGGCCAGTGCGAGCGCCCGGTGCTGCTGTTCTCGGGCGGCAAGGATTCCATCTGCATGCTGCGGATCGCCGAAAAAGCCTTCCGCCCCGGCAAGTTTCCGTTCCCGCTGATGCACATCGATACCGGTCACAACTACCAGGAAGTGGTTGATTTCCGCGACAAGCGCGCCGCCGAGCTGGGTGAGCGCCTGATCGTGCGTTCGGTCGAAGACTCCATGAAGCGTGGCACCGTGGTGCTGAAGACGCCGGACGAATCGCGCAACAAGCACCAGGCCGTGACGCTGCTCGAAGCCATCGCCGAATTCGAGTTCGATTGCTGTATCGGTGGTGCCCGCCGTGACGAAGAGAAAGCCCGCGCCAAAGAGCGCGTGATGAGCTTCCGCGACGAATTCGGCTCCTGGGACCCGAAGAACCAGCGTCCCGAGCTGTGGAGCCTGTACAACGCCCGCGTCCATCGTGGCGAGAACATCCGCGCCTTCCCGATCAGCAACTGGACCGAGATGGACGTTTGGCAGTACATCGAGCGCGAGCAGCTGGAGCTGCCCACGATCTACTTCGCGCACACGCGCCCGGTGGTGATGCGTCAGGGCGCCATCGTGCCGGTGAACGTGCCGCTCGCCAACGGCGAAGTGCTCAACCAGCCCAAGGCCGGCGAAGCGATCATCGACCTGGAAGTGCGTTTCCGCACCGTCGGCGATATTCCCTGCACCGCACCGGTGATCTCGGATGCCGACACGGTCGAAAAGATCGTTATCGAAACCGCCACCACCACGATTACTGAACGCGGCGCGACGCGCCTCGACGATCAGACTTCCGAGGCCTCCATGGAGCAGCGGAAGAAAGAAGGGTATTTCTGAGATGTCTGCACACGAAAATATTCAAGACAACGGCCTGCTGCGCTTCATGACCTGTGGCAGCGTGGATGACGGCAAGAGCACCCTGATCGGGCGCCTGCTGTATGACACCAAGACCATTCTGGTCGACACCCTGAACGCCATCGAAAAAACCTCGAAAAAGCGCGGCATGGAGGCGGTGGATCTCTCGTTGCTCACCGATGGCCTGCAGGCCGAGCGCGAGCAGGGCATCACCATCGACGTCGCCTACCGTTATTTTTCCACCGGCACGCGCAAGTACATCATTGCCGATGCACCCGGCCACGAGCAGTACACCCGCAACATGGTGACCGCTGCGTCCACCGCCGATCTCGCCATCATCCTGATCGATGCGCGCAAAGGCGTGCTGACGCAAACCCGCCGGCATAGCTACCTCGCCCATCTGGTGAATATCCCCCACATTGTGGTGGCCGTGAACAAGATGGACCTGATCGACTTTGACCAAGCCAAGTTCGATGCCATCGTCGCCGACTACAAAGCCTTCATCGCCAAGATGGGGCTGTTTGCCGATGGCCGTGACATCCAGTTCATCCCGATGTCGGCACTGAATGGCGACAACCTCGTCGATCGTTCCGAAGTCATGAGCTGGTACCAGGGCCCGACGCTGCTGGAACTGCTCGAAACGGCCCCGTCTGCGCACGCCGGCCGCTCCGAAGCCTTCCGCTTCCCGGTGCAGTTCGTCTGCCGTCCGCAGGATTCCGCCAACCCGGATCTGCACGACTACCGTGGCTTCCAGGGCCGCATCGAGTCTGGCGCCGTCAAGGTCGGCGACTTGCTCGCCGCCTTGCCGAATGGTCGCGAGAGCCGTGTCAAAGCCGTGCAGATTGGCGGCGTGGATATTGGCGAGGGCGTGACCGAGCAGTCCGTCACGATCCTGCTCGAAGATGAAATCGACATCTCGCGTGGCGACATGCTGGTGAAGGCCGGCGAACAGCCCGCGCAGCAGAAAGAGATCGACGCCATGCTCTGCTGGCTCTCCGAAACCCCGTTGTCGCCCGCTCGTACCTACCTGATCCGCCACACCACGCGCACCTCCAAGGCCAAGCTCACCGGCGTCGCGTTCAAGGTGGACGTGAATTCACAGGAACATGTGGACGCGACCACGCTCGCGATGAACGACATCGCCAAGGTCGGCTTCAAGCTCGCCCAGCCCCTGTTTGCCGACCCCTACAGCGTGAATCGCGCGACCGGCGCGTTCATCGTGATCGACGAGAGCAACAACAACACCGTCGGCGCCGGCATGATCGTCTGATTGGCAGCCGCTTCGGGCGGTTCCGGCCGAGGGCCGGAGCCGCCATCCTCATGCCCCGGAAAGCCGCGTCCGGCTTGCCTCTGCGGCATGCCTTCCTCCACGACGCCGATACGATTGCTTCTGTTGAGGGTATGGCTGAAGCGTGCCGGCCTGTGCGGCGATCCAGACAGCCGCCTGGCTACTTTTCGGTCTGCTCTCCCGCTAGGGCGTGCTGCTGAAGCACCTGCCGGATGAACGGCCCCTTGGCGGCGGTGTAGGCCTCGCGATCGTCTCGGTGCAGCTCTGCCAGTGATCGCTTCAGCGATTCGTAAGCGCTGCGGAGGCTCGCGTCGGCCCGGAGTGCCTCACGAAACGCGATGTGATCCCGCCAGCGCTGGCTATCGAGCGGCACGAGATGCAGGTGATGCGTCCGCGCCAGTGGGTCTGGCTTGCAGAACCAGTGCATTTCGTCCGCCTTGTACGGGTAGTAGAGGTAGCCCAGCGCCACCGCAGCGTCAATGGCGGCTGCGGATTCCTTCAGCGAGCGCACAGGCGCCATGATGTCGATAACCGGTTTGGCGGCGAGCCCCGGCACCGCCGTGCTACCGATGTGCTCGGGCATTCCTGCGAGCCATGCAGAAAGCGCGCTGCGCAGCAGCTCGCGTTCGCTGGCAAACAGCGCCGGCCAGTGCGGGGAGTAGTCGACGATTTCAATGGCTTGTTCGGGCATGGAAAATCCCCCGCTGGACGGGCAAGTGGTTGCAGCCAGCATGCTAACCGAGCCGGGCATGCACGCCGGTGTGCGCGTTGCCAGCGAAGGACCGCGCCAGCCTAGGCGTATTTACATCCCATGCAAGTTTTGTGCGGCGTCTCGCGCGTCGATCTCGATCAGCGGCCAGGCGTCGACATGATGAAACACCACCCGCAGCTGCCCCGAGGTCTGCTGCAGGTGCGGGCGAGCCAGGGCTGAGAGCCGGGCGAGGATCGTTGCATCGCCTTCTGCGATCCCCGCCGGCCAGTCCGGATAGTGCGCGCCCACCTCCACTTCAAACGCCAGGCTTCCTGCCTCATCCAGCAGGTCGTACCAGAAGCCCGGGTCGCCCGTTTCGCAGACCTTGCGCTGTGCATCGTCGAGTCGTGCTTTGTCTGACACCTTCCACGCCCACAGATTGAGAAACGGTACGGCCGCGTCGTTTGCCCAGGTGGTATCCACCACCGCCTCGATGATGTCGACGTGGCGGTGTCGGCGCAGGAAGTCTTCGATGACATTCAGGTTCATGGCAGCTCTCGCGGGCAAGGTGTCGGGCAGGCCAGCCGGTGATCTACGCCTGCCCTGCCGCCGCGATTCTGCCAGCAAACCGCTGCCGGCAAGCACTCAGTCGGCGCAGTTGATGTGTGGCGGAGCTGGATCGTCTGCGGGTCGATCAGTGTGACGAAGGCGCCGCTGGCAGGCCCTTGGAGCGCCAATCCCCATGCGGCTTCGCAGGCAGCCTCGGCGAGGTGTCTACTCCTCCAGCCAGGCGCCCTGCGTCTTGCCGTGCGTGGTGCGCACGTCATAGTCCCGCTCGCGTCGAAGGAACTCATCCAGCGTCCGGTGCGCCTGCGCGTTGGCCTCGGCTTCCAGGGCTGCGCAGCCGGGCATTTCGTCCAGGGCCAGAATCTTGCGGTCAATCGCCTCCGCCGCGTCCCGGCCAATCTGGAAGTGGCCGAGCTCGTGCACGCGAAGTGCCGCCAGATACGTCTCGAACCGCTCCCGCAGCGCGGCACGCCCACCCGTCAGCGCCGGCAACTGAATCGTACCGGAGAGGCGGGTCGACACGCTGGTGATCCGGCAGCGGCCGTCCGGCTTCTCATGCCAGCGAAAGCGCCAGTCGACCTGCCAGCGCGTGTAGGCATGAAAGATCTGCCCGTTCTCGCGAATCGGCGACGCGGCATTCAGCGCGCCCAGCAGCGAGCGGGCCGCCGACGCGTCAGCCGGATAGCGGGTGTAGACAAGGCTCTCGGTGACGCTAGCGTGTGCACAGAGCGAGACGAGCGGGAAACACAGGGCAGCCAGGCAGCGAGGTGCCACCTGCCAACCCAGCGTGGCAAGCTGGTCAAGGAAAGGCTTCTCTACAAGGAGGTATTCGGACATGGGTTCGGAGTCGTCTAGACTTCAACAGAAGCAGCTGCTTTTATCCATTGTAAAATATTTAAATACAATGACTTAGTGATGAGCAGTTGGATAGGCATCAGCTAACATAGGTCCTACGTAGCCCTAGTTTAGCCAACTAAATTTTCGTTTTCAGTGACCACATTACCAGTGGCCCGCGACCGCTTGCCTTAATCAATCCTTCTCTTGCCATCTCTGCCAGCAGGTTCTTCACTTTGTTGCGTTTCTGCTGCTCATCCAGGATTTCTGGCAATTTTTCTAGTAGCAAGTCTTCAAAACCCTTGCGATTGACCTGCCCACAATCTGCCAGATGGCTAAGTATCAGTTGCTTGTAGAACGTCTTGTCCAACCCCTTGTTGCGTGTGTATTGAGCCTGTTCGCCGATCGTCTTGGCAATCTCCGCCGACACGAAATAATTCGGTGCCCGCCCCTCAATCAGCGCATTACGCTTGAGTAGCTTCGCCTCTTCGGCCGTGATCTCAGCCTTCTTCTGCACGCGGTCGAGCAGCATTACCTCATGCAGACTCAGGCTTGGGTGCTGGATCAACGCGAAGGTATAGCGTTCGTCGATCAGGCGGCCAGGGATGCGAGCCTCCACGCGCTGGCGTTCGCGGTCGATCAGGTAATCCGGCATCGGGAAAAAACGGCTGCGCTGGGTCTGGAACATGCGTCGAATGCCGCTTCCGATCGTGTCGATCAACTGCATCTGCACCATCGCATCCGCCAGACATGAATTGCGGTACTCCTCTGGCGGCACGTCTTCCTCGATGACGGCTTCCACGGAGGTAGGGATGAAGTTGCCGAGGTTGCTGAAGATCAGCTCATCCGGTTTTTCCACCACGCGCACCATGCCGCCCATTGCGTAATCCTGGTGCGCGATGCAGTTATGCAAGGCTTCGCGGATCACCCAGGTGTCGTACTGCGGCACCTCAGTCGGGAATAGCGTGCCGGGTGGAATGTAGCGCACCGTCAGGTTGCGCACGCAGGAAAACAGAGTATCGGGCACGAAAATCAACGGCAGGCCCAAGTGGATGTAATCGAGATCATTGCCCTGTGCATCCTTCAGAATCCAGCTCACCTTGGGCACCACGGGCAGCAAGGCGCCTGCCTCGTCGCGGCCGAACAGCAGCAGCGCCGCGCGGGTCAGCACGCCATCCTTGCGTACTTTCAGCTTGCTTAAGAAATGGGCGTCATCCCAGTCAGCCTCTTCGGCCAACAGGAGCGCATTCTTCTGATGCTTGAGGCGGTAACGCTGCCGCCCTATCACCAGCGCACCAGAATCAAGATCGGCCAGCGTCGCATTGGCTACCAATTCGGCAGACCAATCCTCACGGCGCAACTGGTGGCGGATGCGATCCATTTTCTCGATCGACAGCGCCACCAGCGATTCACCATTGCGACCGAAGTAATGCCCTTTGGCCGCGACCGGCACGCCACGTGGAGCGGCCGGAATCTGGAACAGCAGCACCCGGCCTTGCGGGTGGTGAAGTTCATGGATGTCGATGAAAGTTATGCCGGGTGCCAGCGCATCAGCTACTTCGTGCTTGAGCGATTGCAGACTGGCCGGAGTGTTGCGGAACTGGCTGCCAATGATTTCTCGGGACTTGTCCCGCACACCAAAGACTAGCCAGGCGCAGGGCTGACCGTGCAGATTTGCCTCGTTGGCGAGTGCCGAGAAGTATTTGCACAGATCGCGCAGATCGAAGTTGTCGCGTGCTTCCTTGAACTCAACCCACTCGTTCTCAACCGGCAGCGCGAGCAGGGTATCGAGTTGGGCATTCAGTTCCGCAGGGTTCATGTGGCCTCCGCTTCAGTGAGTTTCACGCGCACGCGGCCGGTCAGCAGATCATCCATGTGGCCGATTTTCTAACAGCAGCTTGTTCAGCCTGACGGAACAGGCTTGTTCTCGTGCTGACACGGACATCATGCGTTCATGGATCAATTGTTGTTCGACAAGGTCGGGTTGCGGCATGACTATGCGTCTCAGATTTTCAAGATTGATCAGCTCGAGTGTAAGAGCATGCCGAAGAGGTATTCCTTGTACTCGTCAGCGTCGAGCTTGCCGCGCAAGATGCCGCAGGCTTCAAACAACAGGTGCTCAAGACGGGCGATGGTGAGCTTGTGAGTGGCCATGATGATCGGGCTGCAGGGTGAGCAGCAATTATACGGCTGGCAGTGGATGGGTTGCCCGCGACGAGACTTGTCGCCGCCTGGCTATTCCGGCGGCCAGCGCTTCATCAAGCCTAACTCAGGCAGGCAGTCCAGCTTCGGTCTTTGAGCAAGCCCGCCACCACCGCCATCGTCCGCGCGGTCGCGCCCTGGTTGGCGGTGGCGAAGGTGGTGCCGGCCTGGCCCATGGTTTGGCGGCGGGTTGGATTGGCGAGGAGTTCGGTGCTGAGGCGCAGGGCGGCGTCGAGGTCGGGGCAGCGCAGGGCGGCGCCGGCGGCGATGGCTTTTTCCGAGGCCTCAGTGAAGTTGAAGGTATGCGGGCCGAGTAGCACGGGTACGCCGAGCGCGCAGGCTTCGATGAGGTTCTGGCCGCCGAGGGGCAGCCAGCTGCCGCCGATGATGGCGACATCGGCCATGCGGGTGTAGGCGAGCATTTCGCCCATGCTGTCGCCGAGCCAGACGCGGGTGTCGGTGGAGATGCCGTTGCCGGCGCTGCGGCGCGCGAAGCGGAGACCTTGTTCGGCGATGAGTCCGGCGACTTCGTCGAAGCGCTGCGGGTGGCGCGGCACGAGCACGAGCAGGGCGTCGGCGGGGGCGTGGCGGGCGAACGCATTGAGCAGGGGGGCTTCTTCGCCTTCGCGGGTGCTGGCGGCGAGGATCACGGGGCGCCCGTTTGTCATGGCGCGGAAGTCGTCACCCAGCGCGGCTTTGGCGGGGTCGATGCTGAGGTCAAATTTCAGATTGCCGAGCACCTGCGGGGCATGCGCGCCGCATGCGGCGAGGCGCTGCGCGTCATCAATTGTCTGGGCGAGCACGGCTGCGAAGCCGCCATAGGCTTGCCTCGCCAGCCTGCCCAGCCGCAGATAGCCGCGGGCAGAGCGTTCCGAGAGGCGGGCATTGGCGAGCAAGACGGGGAGCGCCTCTTCGCGGCATGCTGCCATCAGGTTGGGCCAGACTTCGGT
This sequence comes from Uliginosibacterium sp., assembly GCA_016718265.1. Taxonomy (GTDB): domain Bacteria; phylum Pseudomonadota; class Gammaproteobacteria; order Burkholderiales; family Rhodocyclaceae; genus Uliginosibacterium. The sequence continues at coordinate 177,024 of JADKDZ010000029.1, forward strand.
TTCCATCACGATGCCCAGGCGCGGGCGCGCCCGGCGCAGGAAGCGGCGCATCGCCCAGGGCAGGTCGTAGGGCAGGTAGCAGCTCGTGACGCGTGCGTCCTGGCCGAACAGCTCCTGCGCGGTGGCGCGGCCGGTCGGCGTCATGTGGGTGAGCAGGATGGGCGTGTCGGGGTAAGCCGCGCGCAAGGCCTTGACGAGTGGCTGGGCGGCGCGGGTCTCGCCCACCGAGACCGCGTGGAGCCAGATCGGGCGGGCTTCGCCCGCCAGTGGGGCGGCGCCGAAGCGCTCGCCGAGCTGCTGCAGGTATTCCGGCTGGCGGCGCGCCCGCCAGAGGAGGCGCAGGCCGACCAGGGGCAGGGCGAGGTGCCAGAGCAGCGTGTAGAGGGCGCGGCCGATCATCGCGGCGGGGTCTCGGCCATGAGGCTTTGCAGGTGGTGCATGACGGCGCCCGGCTCGGGCAGTTGGCCGATGCCGCCCAGGTTGATGGCGCGCGGCCCGGCATGGACGCCGGTCAGCCCCGGGTCGGTGGCGACGTACAGTGCCACCACCGGGCGATTCAGCGCAGCGGCGAGATGGGTGAGCCCGGTGTCCACGCCCACCGTGGCGCGGGCCGCGCCGAACACGGCGGCCAGGGTGTCGAGATCGCAGGGCGGCGCGACGATGGCGTTGGGAATCGCGGTGGCAATGCGCGTGGCGCGCTCGCGCTCGCGGGGCGAGCCGGCGGGCAGCACGCTGCGCAGGCCGGCCGCATGGAGCTGTGCGCCGAGTGCGATCCAGTGCGCTTCGGGCCAGAGCTTGTCGTCCCGGCTGGTGGCGGTGAGCAGCACGCAGCAGGGCTCGGCGGGCAGCCAGGCGGGCGCTTCGGCCGGTGCCTGGATGCCGTAGCGCAGCGGCAGGTCAAGCGTGTATTGGGCGGCAGCGGCGGCCAGCCAGCGGTTGCGCTCCACAGCGTGGGCGTTGGGGGGAATCAGGTAGCTGCAGTCGTAGGCCCAGGCGGCAAGCCGCTCGCGGGCGACCTCGGCCGAGTAGCCACAGCGCAGGCCCTGCGCCAGCCAGGTGATGAGGCCGCTCTTGATCAGCCCTTGGGTGTCGATGATCAGGTCGTAGTAGTCGCGCTGCAGCTCACGGCGGAAGGCGCGCATCTCGGCCCAGGTGGCCTTCTGCCCCAGCTGCTTGCGCCAGCGCCGCACGGCGACCGGGATCACCCGCCGTACCTCAGGGTGCAGGCGCGGGAGGCTGGCGAAATTCTCTTCTACCACCCAGTCGATGGCCACCTTGGGCCAGATTCGGCGCAGATCGCTCACCACCGGCAGGTTGTGGATCACGTCGCCGAGCGAGCTGGTCTTGACGAGGAGGATGGCGCGCATGAAGGAGAAAGGCTTCGGCTGGCTTAGAATGTGAGCCGGCCGAATTGTACCCGCCCCCGCCCATGCCCGCTCGCCTGCCGCTCTCTGCCGTGCTCATCACCTTCAACTGCGTGGCGCCCCTGCGTGCCACCCTTGAATCGCTGCGTTTTTGTGATGAGATTCTCGCTGTCGACTCCGGCAGCACCGATGGCACCGTCGCGCTGCTGGAGGAATTTGGCGCCCGCGTGATTCACGAGCCCTGGCGGGGCTTTGGCCCGCAGAAGCAGTTCGCGGTCGACCAGGCCACGCACGACTGGGTGCTGTGTGTCGATTCTGACGAGATCGTCTCGCCCGAGCTGCAGCAATCCATCCTTGTCGCGCTCGACAAGCCGGCCGATCAGGCCTTCGAATTCCCGCGCCGCAACCGCTTCCTTGGCCGTTACCTCAAGCACGGTGAAGGCTACCCGGATTACTCGCTGCGCCTCTACGACCGCCGCCAGGCGCGCTGGTCCGATGACGTGGTGCACGAGAAGGTGTTCACCCTCGGTACGGTGAGCCGCTTGCGGGGCGATCTGCTGCACCATTCGGAAGACAAGATCGAGAGCTATCTCGCCAAACAGAATCGCTACACCACGCTCGCGGCGCAAGCGCTGGTCGACGAAGGTGCCCAGATCTCGGCGGCCAAGCTGTTGATCAGCCCGCTGTTCCGCTTCATCAAGTTCTACTTTCTGCGCGGCGGCTGCCTCGACGGCGTCGCCGGCCTCATCCACATCCTGATCGGCTGCTTCAACAGCTTTTCGAAGTATGCGAAGGTGATTGAGCTGGGGCGCCAAGGGAGACCAGGGGTGGGGGGGGCTTTGGCGTTGGGGCGGTGGACAAGGGCGCGGCAATGGACTATCGGCGGAGGGGGGGTGCGGGGGGGGGGGACTTTTCGGGGGGGAACCGGCGGAAAGGGAAAAGGCGGGGGGGGGGAGGAGGGGGGGGGGGGGGGGGGGGGGGGGGGCGGGGGGGGGGGAGGGGGCGGGGGGGGGGGGGGGGGGGCCGGGCGGGCCGGGCCGGGGGGGGGGGGGGGCGGGGGGGCGGGGCAGGGGGGGGGGGGGGGGGGGGGGGGCGGGGGGGGGGGGGGGGGGGGGGGGGGGGGGGGGGGGGGGGGGGGGGGGGGGGGGGGAGGGGAGGGGGGGGGGGGGGGGGGGGGGGGGGGGGGGGGGGGGCGGGGGGGGGGGGGGGGGGGGGCGGGGGGGGCCCGGGGGGGGAGCACGGGGGGGGGGGGGGGGGGGGGGGGGGGGGGGAGGGGGGGGGCGGAGTGGCCGGGGCGGCCGGCCGGGGGGGGGGGGGGGGGGGGGGGGGGGGGGGGGGGGGGGGCGGGGGGGGGGGGGGGGGGGGGGGGGGGAGCCCGGCGGGGGGGGGCCTGCGGCTTTTCCGACCTACTTGAAGAGAGAAACCCCCATGAAAATCCTCATTACCGGCGCGGCCGGTTTCATTGGCATGCACACCGCCCTCGTCCTGCTGGCGCGGGGCGACGAGGTGGTCGGCATCGACAACCTCAACGATTATTACGATCCGCAGATCAAGCGCGACCGGCTGGCGCGGCTCTCGGCCTTCCCGAACTTCCGCTTCATCGAGATGGATATTGCGGATCGGCCGGGCATCGAGCGCGTGTTTGCGGCCGAGCGTTTTGACAAGGTGGTGAACCTGGCCGCGCAGGCCGGTGTGCGCTACTCGATCCAGAATCCGCATGCCTATGTGGATGCCAATATCGTGGGCTTCGTGAACATCCTGGAAGGCTGCCGCCACAGCGGCGTCAAGCATCTGGTGTATGCCTCCAGCTCCAGCGTCTACGGCGGCAACGAGAAGATGCCGTTCTCGGAATCCGACAGTGTCGATCATCCGGTGAGCCTGTATGCCGCGACCAAGAAGGCCAACGAGCTGATGGCGCACACCTACAGCCACCTCTACGGCCTGCCGACCACCGGGCTGCGCTTCTTCACGGTGTACGGCCCCTGGGGCCGGCCGGACATGGCGCTGTTCCTGTTCACCAAGGCCATCCTCGCCGGCGAGCCGATCAAGGTGTTCAACTACGGCAAGATGCAGCGCGATTTCACCTATATCGACGATATCGTCGAAGGCGTGGTGCGCACGCTGGATCGCCCGGCCGAGCCGGATGCCAGCTTCGATCCGCAGGCGCCAAACCCCGGCACCTCGCGCGCGCCCTACCGTGTGTTCAACATCGGCAATCAGGGGCCGGTGGAGCTGATGGCCTTCATCGAAGCCATTGAAGAGGCGCTGGGCGTCACGGCGCAGAAAGACCTGCTGCCGATTCAGCCCGGCGATGTGCCGGCCACCTTCTCGGATGTGTCGGCGCTCAGCGCCTGGACGGGCTTTACGCCGGGCACGCCGATCAAGGAGGGCGTGGCGAAGTTCGTGGCCTGGTATCGCGGGTATTTCGGCTGCTGATCGGGCGGCCTCCGGAGACTACGAGGCCAGTCCGTCTGCGGCGCTGGCTTCCGGCGAATGCGTGGGACGAACTGGTGTCGGCGCTTGCACTGCCGATGCTGAGGCCCAGCGCACAGGCGAGGTCATGCTCGGCCCGGCTGGCCAGTTCGCGCCGATCGAGTCCGGCGGGCAGCGGCGGCAGGAATTCCAGCTCGGCGCGCAACCCGGTGGACAAGGTGATGGCGCGCAGGCAATCCCAGAACGTGGTGTCGCCGGCATAGGCGGGGGCGCTGGAAGGCTTGCCCTGCGCATTCCGATATCGGAGTGCGACGGGCAGCACCGGTACGTCGGCCTCCACAGCGGCCTGAAACAGGGCACTGCGGAAAGGCAGCAGCACCGTGCCTGAGCTGGTGGTGCCCTCGGGGAAGACCGCCACGCGCTCGCCTGCAGCCAGGCGGGCTGCAATGGTCCGTGCGGTGCGGGCTGCGGCGGTGCGGCTGCCGCGGGCGATGAAGACTGTTTCGGCATGTTCGACCAGCCAGCCGATCAAGGGCCAGTCGCGCACTTCGTCCTTGCAGACGAAATGGGTTTCGGTGACGGCATTGATCACATAGATGTCCAGCCAGGAGACATGGTTGCTGACGATCAGCGCGCCGGGTGGCAGATCAAGGCATTCCGCAGGCAGGCGGACGCCCAGCACCTGGGCGAGCTGGCGCGACCAGGCTTGCTTGACGAGGCGCCGCTTGGCGGAACTCCAGTGCGGAAACAGCAGGCGCAGGATGAGAAAGCCCTTGAGCAGCAGGAGTGCCAGCCGGGCGAGTCGCCACGCCGCGCGGATCTCGCGTGCCGCGGGGAACAGCGGCAGCAGGGCGGGGATCAGCAGGAAGCCACGCTGGCTTCGCCGAGACGGTGTGCGCATCATGATGGCCGTGCTCAGGCGTGCTGACGTTCTACGAAGTGGCGGGCGTAGCGGTTATCCACGCGCGACATGGTGAGCATGATCAGCAGATCGGCGGTGTTGAAGTCGGGGTCCCACGCGGGTTCGCCGCAGACCTGTGCGCCGGCGCGCAGGTAGCCTTTGAGCAGCGGCGGCACCTCGGCCGGTGTGTCGTTGACCAGATGTTCGACGGGCAGGGGGTGACGCGGGAAGACGCGGTACTCGATGTCGGCCATCTTGTCGTGCAGGGCGGTGAACACGTTGGCCGCGTTGTGGCCGCCGTCCCCCATGCCGATGCTGGCGCAGCCCATCAGGTAGTCGTAGCCATTCTCCACCATGAAGCGCGCCAGCCCGTTCCACAGCAGGGTGATGACGGCGCCGCTGCGGTAGTCGGCATCGATGCAGGAGCGGCCGATCTCGACCATGCGATCACGCAGGTGGAGGAAGCGGGTGATGTCGAATTCGGTTTCGGCATAGTAGCCGCCGACGCGCCGGGCGGCTTCAGGCGTCAGGATGCGGTAGGTGCCGACGATGCGACCCTGCGTCTCGTCGCGCACGATCAGGTGCTGGCACCAGGGGTCAAAATGATCGCGATCGACGCCTGGTACGCGGCAGCTGAGGCGCGCGCCCATTTCTTCGGCGAAGACACGGTAGCGCAGCTTCTGCGCTTCCAGGATCTCGGACTCGCTGGTCGCAAGTCCGACCCAGAGATTGCGGGATTTCTGTTCCGTCAGCCGGCGTTCAAGGTGCAACATAGCGAGATTCTTTCCTTTTGAGCGTGACGCGGGTCTGGCCCGCGTTGGCCCAATATAGGAAGGCGATGTTGCGATCCGGTGACGCCGGTATTTCAGCTTGATGACAGGCGGGCCGTCGTGGCCCGCCGGCTCAGTCATCGCTGGATTACCAGGGGCGTTCGCCGAAGGTGCCGGCATACAGCGTGGCGATGTCGTCACGGCTTGCGGTGTAGTTCTGACCGCCGCGGTGGGCGATCTTGATGGCACCCATGGTGGCGGCCAGCCGGGCAGCCTTCTCGATGGTCCAGCCTTCGAGCAGGCCATACAGCAGGCCACCCCGGTAAGCGTCGCCGCAGCCGGTCGGGTCGGCAATCGCGCTGGCGGGGACGCACGGGACGTCCAGCACCTTGCCACCGGAATAGATTCTTGAACCCTGGCTGCCGAGGGTGACGATCAGGGCGTCAAGCCGGCTGGCCAGGGCGTCGAGCGACAGCCCGGTCTTGTCGATCATCAGTTTGGCTTCGTAGTCATTCACCGTGCAGTAGCTGGCGAGCGAGAGGCACTCCAGCAGCTCCTCGCCCGAGAACATCGGCAGTCCCTGGCCGGGGTCAAAAATGAAAGGCAGGCCGGCGGCGGCGAGACCCCGTGCATGTTGCTGCATCCCCTGTTTGCCGTCGGGCGAGACGATGCCGACCTTGACTCCCGTGGCCGCATCGCGCACGTGGTTCTGGTGCGAGAAGCTCATCGCGCCCGGGTGGAAAGCCGTGATCTGGTTGTCGTCGAGGTCGGTGGTGATGAAGGCCTGTGCGGTGTAGCTGTCTGCCACCACACGAATGTGGCGGGTATTGATGCCGAGTTTGTCGAGATGTGCGAGGTAGGGGCCGGCGTCGTCCCCCACGGTCGCCATGATCAGGGGTTCACCGCCGAGGCGCTTGAGCGCGTAGGCGATGTTGCCGGCACAGCCGCCGAAGTCGCGCCGCATCTCGGGCACGACGAAGGACACGTTCAGGATATGGATCTGCTCGGGCAGGATGTGGCGCTTGAATTGGGAGTGAAACACCATGATGGTGTCGTAAGCCATGGAGCCGCAGATCAGTGCAGACATGTGTTGCCTCAAGTGTGAGAAGGTTCAAAGGGTGGATTCTATCCCGCAGCATCTGTCCGTCGCCTTGCCGCGTAGGCCTCAGCCAAACAATATCAGCGCCCACACCGCAGCCAGGTTAAGCAAGCTCAAAAGGACGGCCGCGCTGCCCGCATCCTTGGCAAATTTGGCGAGCGCATGGTGCTCAAGCGAGATGCGGTCGATGGCGGCTTCGATCGCAGAATTGAGCAGCTCGACGATCAGCACGAGCATCACGGCCGCAATCATGACCGCCTTGCCCAAGGGGCTCGCCCAACTCAGCAGGGCCAGCGGAAGCAGGATCAGGGCGAGCAGCGCTTCCTGTCGGAAAGCTGCTTCATGGCGCAAGGCATGGCGCAAACCCGCCAAAGAGTAGAAAAAAGCATTCCCAATCCGGCGCAGGCCACGCGCCCCTTGCTTGGCTTCATTCATGACGAGTATCCGTTCGCATCCATGTGTGGCGCGGATTGTCAGCCAAATCGAGCGAGTTTGCGTGCCGCGTATCGGGCGCCAGGTGCGTTCATGTTCTGACATGGCGCAAATCTTGCGAATTTTCCCTACGAATCGACGGGTTGTTACTTCCCATTTTCATTGATAAGAATTATTCTTGTTTAGAAATCATTCTGGTTCGCGTCATGACACTACTTTCTGAACTTGCGCCCGGCAGCCAGGCCTTCGTGACCGATGTGCAGGCACGTACCGCGTCAGACCCCGTCGCGGTGCGTCTGCGTGACTTGGGTTTCGTGCCGGGTGAGCCCGTCAAACTGGTCGCTTATGGCCCGTTTGGCGCCGACCCGATGCTGGTGCAAGTCGGATTTACGCGTTTTGCCCTGCGCCGCAGTGAGGCGGAGCGGGTGCGGGTGAGCAGCGAGGAGCCGTCTCATGTCTGAAGCCACACTTGCGGTACTGCCGCGTTCCATCGCCCTGGTGGGGAACCCCAACTGCGGCAAGACGGCCTTGTTCAACCAGCTGACGGGCAGCCGCCAGAAGGTGGCCAACTACGCGGGTGTCACCGTGGAGCGCAAGGAGGGCCGCCTCGTCCTGCCGTCGGGGCGCAAGCTGCGGGTCCTGGATCTGCCCGGCGCCTACAGCCTGAATGCGACCAGCCCGGACGAAGCGGTCACGCGTGATGTCTGCCTTGGCCAGCACCCCGAAGAAACCCAGCCCGACCTGCTGTTGTGCGTGGCCGATGCCACCAATCTGCGTCTGCATCTGCGTTTTGTGCTCGAACTCAAGCGGCTGGGCCGGCCCATGGTGCTGGCGTTGAACATGGTGGATGCGGCCAAGCGTCGCGGTATCCGGATCGACCGCGAGAAACTGGAACAGGCGCTTGGTTTCCCGGTCGTCGAGACGGTCGCCGTGCGGCGGCGGGGTGCCGCCGATCTGATCAGCGCGCTGGATGAGCACGCCTTGACCATGCCCGCCGTTCCGCCTGCCAGCGCCGAACAGGATCTGCACGCTGAAACACGACGCCTGATCGCCAGCGCCGTCAGCATGCCGCAGCCGACCAGCCCGATGGACGAAGCCATCGACCGCTGGGTGCTGCACCCGGTATGGGGGCTTGCCATCCTGGCCGCGACCATGCTGCTGGTGTTCCAGGCGGTCTATGCCTGGGCCGGGCCGTTTCAGGACGCGATTGAAACCTCTTTGGGCTGGGCCGGCACGCAGCTCGCGGCGCATATGCCCGATGGCCTGCTGCGTAGCCTGCTGGTGGAAGGTGTCATTGCCGGCACCGGCGGTGTGCTGGTGTTCCTGCCGCAGATCCTGATCCTGTTTTTCTTCATTCTCGTGCTCGAAGAATCGGGCTATCTGCCCCGGGCGGCCTTTCTGCTGGATCGCTTCATGGTCAGCACCGGTCTCTCCGGTCGCGCCTTCATTCCGCTGCTTTCCAGCTTTGCCTGTGCCGTGCCCGGCATCATGGCAACGCGCAGCATTCCCGATCCGCGTGATCGCCTGCTGACGATCCTGGTGGCGCCGCTGATGACCTGCTCGGCCCGCTTGCCTGTGTATGCTCTGCTGATCGGCGCTTTCATCCCGGATCAGCGGGTGTTCGGGCTGTTCAACCTGCAAGGGCTGACGCTGTTCGCGCTCTACGCGGCCGGCATTGTGAGCGCGATGCTGGTGGCCTTGGTGGCGCGCCGCTTCGGTCGCCGTGCGGGCGAGCAGGCGCTGCTGCTCGAAATTCCGGCCTGGCGTATCCCGAACCCGCGTGATGTGGCGCTGGGGTTGAGAGAGCGTGGTGCGATCTTCCTGCGCCGTGTCGGCACGATCATTCTGGCCCTCTCGGTGTTGCTGTGGTTCCTGTCGAGCTTCCCGACCCCGCCAGCTGACTGGACGCGTCCGGCCATCGAGTACTCATTTGCGGGCCACATCGGGCGTGCGATGGAGGTCTTGTTCGCGCCAATCGGCTTCAACTGGCAGATCTGTGTGGCCTTGATCCCGGGTCTTGCTGCACGCGAGGTGGCGGTTTCCGGCCTGGCGGCGGTGTATGCCGTCAGCGCGGGTGAGGCCGGCGTGGAGCACGCGCTGGCCACGGCACTGGGCAGTCAGTGGTCGCTGGCAACCGCTTTGTCCTTGCTGGCCTGGTACGTGTTCGCCCCGCAGTGCCTCGCGACACTGGCGGTGATCCGCCGCGAGACGGGTTCGCTCAAGGCCACCCTGGGAGCTACGGCCTTGCTGACTGGCATGGCGTACGCTGTGGCGCTGATCGTGTATCGCCTCACCGGGCTGCTGACATGAGCGCTTACCGCCTGTTTGAAGGTTTTGCCATCGCCGCCTTTCTGCTCTACAGCCTGCGTCAGATCCTGCCACTGTTCCCGGCGCTGGCGAAGCGACTGATCGCGCTGGCGCGCCGGCTGGGCGTCTCGCCCACGCTCTTCCTGCCCGGCCGTTATACGGCCCCGCGTGGCGAGGGCTGCACAAGCTGCGACAGCTGTTCCACCTGCGGTCCGGCCGCGGAGCAGGCGCCGCAGGTCATTACCTTGCACCGCAGCAAGCGATAAGGCGCGAAGCCGCATCCGGCAAGGCTTGCAGCGCCACAAACCGACACAAATCCCGGGCAGTTTTCTCGTACTAAAGGCTCAAGCTCGGCGTCATGACGACCGTTACAAAAGTTGTAGGTAACGATTGCCATCGGCCCCCTGAGCAGGAGTCACAAAATGAGATTCTGGAACGGTGTCGTCATGTATGCCCCCCGTACGCCCGACTACTACGCGATTCCGGGGGCCAGCCACTGTGTCTTTCGCCTGATTCATAAACACGGTGACGTGCAGGCCTGGAATCTTTACTGGCTGACCAAGCCGGCGATCGACCTGATCCCCGCCCACCCCACCCAGTGGCACGAGTACTACCTTCCGTTCAGCGGTGATGAGACCCGGGCCTTCTATGAGGCACTGGATACGGCCGTGTTCAATCATCTGACCCTTGCCACGATCGTGGCGCAGCCGCCCAAGGAAGCCATCCGTCTGTTGCAGCAGGCGCATCTGGAGCGGACACGGTTTTACCAGCTGGCGGGCAAGGAAGCTTGGCGCGAGACCCTGTTGGGTCGCCTGTTTCTGGCCGAGCGGCTGGCCGAGCCACGCCGGCGGCAAGATTGCAACGCCGACGTTCTGGACTTCAGCCGCGCGCAGATCCGCCGTGATGCCGCGCGGGCAGACATGCGGACCAAGCGGCCCGCCTGAGCATCGCTCAGTTGTCGAGCAGCTTGAAGTGCCGCAGCAGTTCGGCCGTCTCGAAGAGCGGCAGACCCATGATGCCGGTGTATGAGCCTTTTATGTCGGCGATGAACGTCGCCGCAAAACCCTGAATGCCGTAAGCGCCTGCCTTGTCCATCGGCTCGCCACCGGCCACATAGCGTTTGATTTCCGTGTGGCTCAGCGCGCGAAAATGCACCACGCTCTGGTTCAGACGGTGTTCCACACGGTCCTGATGCGCGAGTGCCACCGCGGTCAGCACCTGATGGTCCCGGCCAGACAGGCGGCTGAGGATGTCTTCCGCGTGGGCCGGGCTCTCCGGCTTGCCGATGATCGTGCCATCGAGTTCCAGTGTGGTGTCGGCCGAGAGCACAGGCTGGCGCTGCAAGCGCCGAGCCGCCACCCGTTCGACGCCCCCTTGGGCTTTGGCGCGTGCGACGCGCACGACATAGGCTTCCACGGCCTCACCGGGCAGAACGTCTTCGCAGACGTCCTCATCCTCGCGGGGCGGGGCGCGAAACAGCAGGGTGTCGAAGGGCACGCCGATCTGGTGGAGCAACTCGCGCCGGCGCGGGCTGCGCGAGGCAAGGTAAATGCGATGAGAGCTGTAGTGCATGGCCGGCTACTCGCGATGATAAGGGTGATTGTTCAACAAGCTCCAGGCGCGGTAAAGCGCCTCGGCCAGTAGCGGGCGCACCATGGCATGCGGCAGGGTCAGGCTGGAGAGGCGGAGCTTTTCCTGGGCTTCGTCCTTGAACCCAGGGTCCAGGCCATCCGGTCCACCGATCACGAAAGCGACGTCGTCGCCCTCTGTCATCCAGCGTGCCAGGCGCTGGGAGAGCTGACGGGTCGAGATATCGTCCCCCCGCTCGTCCAGCACCACCAGCCTGCGCCGCGCGGGCAGCGCACTGCGCAATCGCTCGGCTTCCGCCGCCATCATCGCTGCCGGCGTTTTACCGGTGGTGCGCGGCTCGGCCTTCACTTCGAGCAGCTCCAGCGGGCAATCCCGCGGCAGGCGCTTGGCGAACTCGCGAAACCCCTCCTCCACCCAGCCCGGCATGCGTGTGCCGACGGCCGCGACGATCAATCTCATTCGGTTGCGGCCGCCTCTTCGCTTTCCGCCAGCAGCTTGCGCTTGCGCGCCGGGGTCGTGGCCCAGAGCTCTTCCAGGTTGTAGTAGCTGCGCACAGCAGGCTGCATGAGGTGCACGACGACCGCGCCGAGGTCGACCAGCACCCACTCGCCGCTCTCTTCACCTTCCACGCCGATGACTTCACCACCGGCTTCTTTTACCTTGACCTGGACGTTGTTCGCCAGCGCACGGGTCTGGCGGTTCGAGGTACCGCTGGCGATGACCACGCGGTCAAACATCGAGGTGAGCTTGGTGGTGTTGATGACTTCGATATCAACGGCCTTGACGTCTTCCAGGGCGTCGACGACGACTTTCTGTAGCTTGCGAATATCCATAGGTAGCGGGAAAGATCAGTTTTCGTAAAGGTGATGGTGATGAATATAGTCAAGGACTGCGTCGGGGAGCAAAAAACGTGGGCTTTCACCGCGTGCCAGCAGTGCGCGGATGGCCGTCGCAGAGATGGCCAGCGGGGTCATGGCAAAGCTGGTAATCGCCCCGCCAGCGCCCTGCCCCGGCAGCGCAGACAATGCGCAGGCACGGCGTTCGAACTCGCCGCGCAAGGCCTCGTCCAGCTGCGCCGCATTCAGCGTATAGCCCGGCCGGGTTGCGACGGCAACATGGGCAAGCGCGAAAATTTCCCGCCAGCGATGCCAGGACGGCAGCCCCAGAAAGGCATCCACGCCCAGCACCAGCACCAGCGGGCAATCCTCGTCCAGCTCGCCACGCAGGCGTTCCAGTGTGGGCACGGTGTAACTCGGCAGCTCGGCGCGCACTTCGTGATCGTCGAGCGCGAACTGTGGCAAATCTGCCAGGGCCAGCCGGGCCATTGCCAGCCGATCTTCGGCACTGCTGCACGGCTGCGCGCGATGCGGCGGCCGGCCCGCCGGGATGATCCGTACCTGACTCAGCCGGAGTGCCTGGCGCGCCTCTTCCGCGAGGCGCAGATGGCCGAAATGGATCGGGTCAAAGGTGCCGCCCATGACCCCCAGTGCCTTAGCGTGCATGGGTCCACGGGTGCGGCCAGGGGCCAAAAACCTCGCAGGCGCTGACATAGAACGCGGCATAAAACACCGCCACGCCGACCACCACCGCGACGGCAAACAGCGGCAGGGCCACCATCTGCGGCAGGGCCCCCAGTGCCGTGAGCAAGAGGCTCGGCAACAGGCCACCGAGAAGCGCCAGCGCGAGCACGAAGACGATCATCGCGCCGAGATTGCGCCAGCACGCGATGAAGCTGAAAAACAGCGCCTTGATCACCGGGGCGCCGCGCAAGGCGATGCAGGGTGTTGCAAACCAGGTCGCCATTTCGAGGGGCAAGCGCAAGGCCACGAACCAGGCAACCAGGCGCATCGCCGCTTGCTGGAGCGCCTCGGGCGGGAGCTGCTTTGAAATGGCAGCGGCCTTGAGGGCCTCAACATCAATACCGCTGATCATGAAAGCCAGGAGCAGGATCAGCGTGGAGCCGAGCAAACGGATGCCGCCCAGCGCGAACAGCGGCCGCAGGTTCATGCGAAAACCCGAGAACAGCAGGGCGGGATGCACGAACTCTCGCTCGCTGGCGGCACGGCAGCTCAGGAACATGCCGACCTCGAATACCGGCAAGAGCAACAACAGCGCCACCTGACCCAGCACCGGCGTCGTGCCCAGCAGCAGCGCCAGCATGGCGATGGTCGAAGCCGCCGACAGCAACGGCATCGGCGAGCGGCGCACCAGCACCATGCCCGCCAGCAACCAACTCAAGCCCCTTGCGGGCGTCAGCTTGCGCGCTTGCATCGTCCTGTCAGCTCGTCTGGGTGCGCGGCGCAGGCTCAGCCACGATAAACACATCCTGATAAGCCGCATGCAGCGATCCGACGACGACCGGGATGTAGACCAGCACGCCCAGGCCCAGCGGGATCAGCGCCACCACGAACAGCACATACAGACACACCGCAAGCAGCACGATGGCGCCCAGGCTGCCCAGGCTGGCCTTGAGCGAGTAGCGCATGGCGTCCAGCGGCGGGTAGTTGTCGAGCATTACGAGCGCAGGTGCGAACAGCATGGCCAGCAGCAGCATGCCCCACAGCAGCAGGAACAACACCCACAGTACCCCCAGGCCGGCGAGGAAGCTGATCGCCCCTGCGGCGAGCTGGTTCACCGTCGTCCCCAACGAAAAGCCCAGCAAGCCGATCAGCAGGCCACCGCCCAGCGCCAGCATCGTCAGGAGATGCATCAGGATCAGCGGCAGTGCGTAAAACACCCCGATCAGGGTCAGATTGCTCGGGTGCCGACGAAAGCCTTCGAAGAGCTGGCTGAACCGCAGGCGGTGGTCCAGCACCTGCTGGCGTGCCGCGTACAGCATGCCGGCCAGCAGCAAGGTCATCAGCAAGGGCGGCAGCAGGGGCCCGATCAAGGGCAGGGTTACCGCCAGCGTCGACAAGGCGAGCAGCAGAAACGCGGCCAGTGCCATCAGCACCCACTCGATGGGGCGCTCGACAAACAGGCGCCATCCTTCGCCCAGCCAGCGGAAAACCCGCTGCGGAGCAATTTGGCGCGTGACAGGCGGCCGATGCTTGCCAGGCGTGCGGCCAGACTCGGGCGGGAGTTGAGATTGCATGATGACGATGGGAGTAAACGGCGGCGGGAAGGCGCTTCTTTCCGGTCGAAGGCTAACACAGAATTGCCCGCCGCTCCCGGCTGCATCCGGCCTCACGCCTGCGATCCTGGCAATCGAAACACCTTGGCTCTGTTAACATACGCCACCCCGACTTGTCGTCTCTCGCCCGAAATCCCATGCTGCGCCTCACCGAAATCAAGCTTCCCATCGACCATCCCGAGGCTGCGCTGCAGGAGGCGATCCTGGCGCGGCTGGGTGTGGGGGCGGATGAACTGCTGAGCTTCACGGTGTATAAGCGCAGCCCGGATGCGCGCAAGAAATCCGCGATCCTGCTGATCTACTCGGTGGACGTGGCCTTGCGTGACGAGGCCGCCGTGCTGCAGCGCTTTGCGGGCAAGCCCCATATCGGGCCGACGCCGGACATGGGCTACAAGTTTGTGGCCCAGGCGCCGGCGAATCTGGCCGAGCGGCCGATCATCATCGGCTTTGGCCCCTGCGGCATCCTCGCCGCGCTGGTGCTGGCGCAGATGGGCTTCAAGCCGATCGTGCTGGAGCGCGGCAAGGCCGTGCGCGAGCGCACCCAGGATACCTGGGGCCTGTGGCGCAAAAACACGCTTAACCCCGAATCCAACGTGCAGTTTGGCGAAGGCGGCGCTGGCACCTTCTCGGACGGCAAGCTCTACAGCCAGGTCAAAGACCCGCGTTTTCTGGGTCGCAAGGTGCTCACCGAGTTCGTCAAAGCGGGCGCGCCGGAAGAGATCCTGTGGATCAACCGCCCGCACATCGGTACCTTCCGCCTCGTCGGCATGGTCGAGAAGATGCGCGCCGAGATCATCGCGCTGGGTGGCGAGATCCGTTTCCAGAGCAAGGTCGATGAGCTTGTCATCGAGGATGGCCAGATCCGGGGTGTGCGCGTGAATGGCGAATTCCTCGCCAGCCGCCACGTTGTGCTGGCTGTCGGCCACAGCGCCCGCGACACCTTCGAGATGGTGCATGCCAGCGGCGTGTATATCGAGGCCAAGCCCTTCTCGATAGGTTTCCGCATCGAGCACCCGCAGAGCCTGATCGACGAGTGCCGCTATGGCCGCTTCGCCGGCCACCCGATTCTGGGTGCGGCGGATTACAAGCTGGTGCACCACTGCGGCAACGGCCGCTCGGTGTATAGCTTCTGCATGTGCCCCGGTGGCACGGTGGTCGCGGCCACCTCCGAAGAAGGCCGCGTCGTCACCAATGGCATGAGCCAGTATTCACGCAACGAACGCAACGCCAACGCCGCGCTGGTGGTGGGCATTGCACCCGAAGACTACCCCGGCTACCCGGCCAATCCGCTCGCCGGCATGGAATTCCAGCGGCATTGGGAGTCGCGCGCTTTCGAGCTGGGGGGCCGCAACTACAACGCCCCGGCCCAGCTCGTCGGCGACTTCCTCGCCGGGCGGCCATCGACGAAGCTCGGCGAAGTCGAGCCTTCCTACAAGCCAGGGGTGACGCTCACCGACCTTGCCACCGCCCTGCCGGACTACGCCATTACCGCGCTGCGCGAAGCCATCCCGGCGCTGGCCCGCCAGATCCGCGGCTACGATCTGCATGATGCCGTACTGACCGGCGTCGAGACCCGCACCTCCTCGCCGATCCGCATCAAGCGCGATCCGGCAAGCTACCAGAGCCTCAACACCCGCGGCCTCTACCCCGCCGGCGAAGGCGCGAGCTACGCCGGTGGCATTCTCTCCGCGGCCATCGACGGCATTGAAGTCGCCGAGGCCGTCGCCCGGAGCATGGTGGCGGGCTGAGCTCGCGCGCTCAGAGGATATTTACGATTCAATTAAGTCATGCGGAACTTGGCCTTGGCGCCCGTTCATGCTTCGACGTGCTCAGCACGAACGGGGTTTGAGCACGGGGGAGTCCTTAACGCCGTTCGCCCTGAGCCTGTCGAAGGGTGAATAGATGACAAGAAGCGGACTTAGACAGCTTCTCAGGGCCGGCTGGTGTCGGTCAGCCAGGCGTCGGCGCGTTTGCGCGCTTCCTCGTTGGCGTTGGCTGCTTTGGCGGGAATCTCGATCGGCGGCACGCGGGCCATCAGGTTATGCACGCGCAGACGTTCGCCCGCCACCCGGTACTGCGGTACGTTTTTCTTCTTCATCCAGTCCGGATGCTCTTCCACGATCTGCTCGCGGAAGATCACCGCAAAGGGCTTGCCGTTCGCCAGCCGCCACTCGATGGCAAAGTCATCCTTGTCGCCCAGACGCTGGCCCAGCTGGATCGGCTCTTCCCCTCGCTTGGTTGCTCCTGTCTTGAGAAGGTTGACGGACAAGGTCACCGCGCTCCAGCCGATTTCCGCCTGCCACTCGCCCACCGGCTTGCAGCGCAGGTATTCGGCATTGTCATCGGCATCGGGTGGGGGGGCGCAGTCTTTCGTGGAGCGGGTGTAGGCGCTGGTGATCGTGGCCGGCGCCGCCTGCGCAGAGGCGGCGACGAGGGCGACGAGCAGCAGACCGATGCGGCAAGGTGGCAGCTTCATGGGGTGGGTTCTCTCTCTGTGGGATGGATGCTCAGGGCATTCTGATGATGCGTGGGTGGTGACGCGGCACCCAGGCTTTGCGGATCATGGCCACGCCATGCAGGCCGTGCTCGCGTGCCTGGGTTTCGTCTTCGGGGCCCAGCCCGCCGATGCCCAGCACGGGCAGCGGCAGATGGGCGATGCGCCCGGCGGCGGTCTTCCAGCCCAGCCCGGTCTGCCCGGGGTGAGAGGCGGTGGCATGAATGTGGCCGAGCAGGGCGTAGTCCAGCCCCAATGCCGCGGCCTGTTCCAGTTCCGTGCGGCTGTGGCAGGAGGCGCCCACCCACTCGGCTTCGGGCCGCTGTGTGCAGGCCATCAGCTGGGTGGAGGTCAAATGAATGCCGGCTGGAGAGCCGCTTCCGGTATGGATCTCCGGGCCATTGATCACGACAACCGCACCCACATTGGCGCAGCGGGCAAGTGCCTCGCGGATGAAGGTCTGGCGCGGCTCTTCAGGCAGCACGCTTTCGCGGATCTGGACGAAGCGCAGCCCGTTGGCGAGGGCGGTCTCCAGCGCATCGAGCTGCACCTCCACGCCGATCTGCCAGGCGTGCGTCACGCCCATCTGCCGTGGCAGGCGCAGCGCCTTGAGGATGGGGCCATTCGCCGGCAGCATCGGGCCCACGTCCAGCGCATCGGCGCGCTGCCAGCGCAGGGCGCTGTGCACGTGGGCGTTCGGCACGCCCTGCCACTGTGGCACGTCAAAGAAATGCAGGCTCACGTGGGCATGCTCGTATTCGTGCTGGCGGGTGAGCCAGGGCCAGGCGGTGTCGACGAGGATGCCCAGCTCCTCGTGCAGTTCGCGCATCAGGGCCGCACGTGGCGTTTCGCCCGGCTCGACCTTGCCACCGGGGAACTCCCAGTAGCCGGGGTAGAAGGTATCCGGCGCGCGCTGGCCGAGCAGGAAGCTGCCGTCCGGGCGGGTGATGACCGCAGCCGCAACGTGAACGATCTTGCGTGGCGCAGGGGCTGCCGGTGCGGGCGATGCGTCCGGCAGGCCAACCCGGCAGACCTGGCAGGCATGAATGTCGTCCAGGCGGGCGAGGATGGCGGGCCTGCCCGCCAGCGTGCTGGCCTCAATTGCCGCGCGCAGCAGCGCCGGGTGCAGGGCGGCCAGTGCGGGCACCGAGACCGGCGCCCAGGAGAGGTGCCAGGGCTCGGGATGCACGCCGCCGCGCTCAAGATCGTAGGGGCGGAAGAAGCCGAAGCGGGCCATGTTCGCATCGAGCCACGTCGTCAGCCCGGCGAAGAGGCCTTCCGCCGCATATTCCGCCGGTATGAGCTGGAGGGTGTAGTCGGCGGGTTTGGCCGCGCGGTCGAACACATCGAACTCGCTGCCCCAGTGGTGGCGGCTGGCGCCCGGCAGGGCCGACCATTCCAGGATCGCCGCGACCCGCCCGGCGTCGTCCAGGCAGGCGGGGTCGATGGGCTGGCAGTCGGCGTCGAGCAGCACGCGCTCGCCCTGCCATTTGCGTTGCCAGATCAGCGCCTGATCGTCGAAAGATCGAAACGCGCTGGACACCGCCAGATCGATACCCGTCGCCAGGGCCGCATCGCGCATCGCCAGAAACGCCTGCGCGGCATCGGGATGTGCGCGGAATGTGCTGCCATCGGGCAGGCTGAACGCCTGCACGTGCTGGTCGCTGCGGCCGGTGAGGGCGAGCGGGTCGAGGGCGTAATCGCTCATGGCTGCACGCGCCCGGCCCAGTCGCGGGCAAACTGCCAGGCCACGCGGCCATTGCGCGAGCCGCGCAGCAGCGACCACTGCAGGGCTTCGGTGCGCAGCTCGCCCTCCCAGTTCGCCAGGCTGACGCCGAACTCTGCCAGCCAGTGCTGCACGATGCGCAGATATTCCTCCTGGCTGAAGGGGTAGAAACTCAGCCACAGCCCAAAGCGCTCGGAGAGCGAGATCTTTTCCTCGATGGCCTCGGCGGGGTGGATCTCTTCGCCCACGTGGCGAGTGTGCGCGTTCTCTTCAAAGTATTCCGGCAGCAAGTGGCGGCGGTTGGAGGTGGCGTAGATCAGCACGTTGTCGGGCACGGCCGCGAGGCTGCCGTCGAGCACGCTCTTCAAGGCCTTGTACGACAGTTCGCCCTCGTCGAAGGAGAGGTCGTCGCAATACAGAATGAAGCGCTCCGCACGCCCCGCCACCAGATCCACGATGTGCGGCAGATCGACCAGATCGCTCTTGTCGACTTCAATCACGCGCAGGCCCGCCGAGGCGTATTCGGTGAGCAGGGCGCGGATCAGCGAGCTCTTGCCGGTGCCGCGCGCGCCGGTCAGCAGCACATTGTTGGCGCGCTTGCCGGCCAGAAACTGCCGCGTGTTGGCGACGATGCGCGCCTTCTGCGTCTCCACATCCTGCAGGTCGGCCAGGCGGATCTGCTGCAGGTGGCGGATGGCCTCCAGCCAGCCCCGCCCCTGGCGCGTGCGCCAGCGGTGCGCGAGCGCTTGCCAGTCCGGCACGGACGGCGGGGGCGGCAGGCTCGCTTCCAGGCGGGCCAGCACGCCTTCGGCGCGGTCGATCAGGCGTTCAAGATCGGGGGGCGTCATCTGCAAATTCCTTCTTCGGGGCGGGGGATGCGCCCTGGTACAGCCAGTATACTTTCGCCTCCGAGAGTTTCACCAAGTGAGCCGTGCAATGAAGCAGATCCGCCAGCAATGGGCAGTCAAATCCCGATGGGCCGTGATGCTCAGCCTTGGCTGGCTGCTCGCCGGCTGTGCCAGTGGGCCCGCCACGCCCGAGGCGACGCCGGCGGCCCAGGTCTGCCCCGGCCCCGCTGCCGCCGTGTGCCCGGCGTGCCCGCGTTGTACCGAGCCGCCGCCCGATGCGCCCGCCTCCGCCCCGCCGGCCGCACCGTTCCGCGAGGCCAGCTGGGCCGAGTTGCCCGACTGGCAGCGCGACGATCTCGCCCAGGCCCTGCCCGGCCTGCTCGCCTCCTGCAAGGCCATGCGCCAGCCCGAGATCAAGGCTGCCTGGATCGGTGCCTGCGAAGCCGCACAGCGCCTGGGCGCCAAGCCGGGCACCGCGCAGATCCGCGCCCTGCTTGAAGAGTGGCTGAGCCCCTTCCAGATCATCAATCCCGACGGCAGCGCGAGCGGGATGATCACTGGCTACTACGAGCCGCTGATTCGCGGCAGCCGCTGGAAGAGCGCGAAGTTCCCCGTCGCCGTCCACGGCGTACCGGATGACATGCTCACCATCGACATCGCCGAGCTCTACCCGGAGACCAAGACCCAGCGCCTGCGCGGCCGACTCGACGGCAAAAAGGTCGTCCCCTACTGGTCGCGTGCCCAGATCGAGACTCAGGGCGAACGCTTCCCCGCCAAGACCCTGATGTGGGTGGCCGATCCGGTCGAATTCTTCTTCCTCCAGGTACAGGGCTCCGGCCAGGTCGAACTCGCCGACGGCAGCCGCATCCGTATCGCCTATGCCGATCAGAACGGCCACCCCTACAAGTCCATCGGCCGCTGGCTGATCGACAAGGGTGAGCTCAAGCTCGATCAGGCCAGCATGCAGGGCATTCAGGCCTGGGTGCGTGCAAACCCGACGCGCCTCAAGGAATTGCTCAACGCCAACCCCAGCTACGTCTTCTTCCGCGAAGAGCCGGCGAGCGGCGAAGGGCCCAAAGGCTCGCTGGGCGTGCCCCTGGCCGCCGGCCGCGCCGTGGCCGTCGACCCCCGCACCATCCCCCTCGGCGCGCCCGTCTACCTCGCCACCACCCGCCCCGACGGCGCGGCCCTCCACCGCCTGATGCTGGCGCAAGACACCGGTGGCGCCATCCGCGGCCGTGTGCGCGCCGACTACTACTGGGGCTTCGGCGCCGAGGCCGGCGCCCAGGCCGGTCGCATGCGCTCGCAAGGCAAGCTGTGGTTGTTGTGGCCGAAGGGCGCGAGCCTGCCGGCGGTGACGAATTAGGGTGGGGTGTACGCCGCGTCGCGCTGCCAAACGCCAATTTAGTCTGTCGGTCGGATAAGCGGATCGCCTTCCGACACGTCTCAAGCGGCTGACATACGTCGGATGGCGCCTGCGGCTTATCCGACCGGCTTATCCATACGGCCGGCACGAATTGCGAAAGGCTCTGGAGAGGCGTTTGAGAATGGCAACCTGCGTCAGGCGGCCGAGCCGCTAGGGCCAGCTCGTCAATGCTGGTGAGCGGCGCGTGCGCGGATGCCGAGAATCATTCGGGCGATGGTCTTGGGCCCGGGGGCCCCCCGGGGGCCCCGGGGGGGGCCCCACCCGGGGGGGGGCGGGGGCCGGGCCCGCCAGTTGACGCATGACCTCCCTGACAAGCCTCCCGTCCCCGACCGATCCCGAAAAGGCACTGGCTGCCGTGGTGGCGCTGCGCGTCATGGCGGACCAGCTGGAGCTGAGCGCGGTGGCGTCGGCGCTTGAGCAGGGGTGGTCGTGGTCCCAGATTGCGGAGGCGCTGGGTGTGTCCAAGCAAGCGGCACACAAGCGCCTCGCCGGGTTGATGGCCAAGCCGCGCTGAGCGGCCTCAGGAGACATTCGTGCTGCGCAGACTTCGACAGACCTTCCGCGATATGAAGACGATCAAGTCCCTCTGCGAGCGTGCCGAGCAGCACGCCAATGCGAGCGGGCAAACTGAGCCGGGCGCTGAACACTTCATCCTGGCGGCATTTGATCTGCCGGATGGAACGGCCCGGCAGGCGTTTTGTCGCGCGAACGCAGATCCGGCACAGTTTGAAGCCGCGATTGCGCGGCAGTACGCTCTGGCCCTGCAAGACCTGGGGATGATTCCATCATCGGGCAGCGCGCCGGCGATGGTGCCGGTGCGTGTGCCGGCGGGCATGGGGCCGTTCCGTGCGAAGCCGGCGGTCAAGGCCTTGATGGACGCCCTGTGGCAGCTCCGCAAGGCCGATGCCGCCCCCTTGCTGGGCGCGCACGTCGTGCTGGCGGCCCTCTCGGCGACGTATGGCGTGACGCCGCGCAGCCTGCAGTGCATGGGGCTGGACCCGGCACAGTTGGCGAAGTCTGCCCGGGACGAGATTGCGGCCTGCACGGCGGCTTGATGGCCGCCGGGCACCGGGGGCATGGCCGGGTGCACCGGCTTGCGGGGGACTCGGTAAGATGGCGTCGCCGCCCCACCCCCTTGATCTGGAGCCCTTCGTGCCTACCGTGTTGTCACATCCTGCCGTTCCGCTGGCAATCGGCCTTGCGCTGGGCAGCCGTGTCGTCTCCGGGCGACTTCTGCTCGCGGGGGTCGTGGCGTCGGTGCTGCCGGATCTGGATGTCATCGGCTTCCGGCTAGGGATCGGCTACGCGCACGAGCTGGGCCACCGGGGCTTCTCGCACGCGCTGCCGGTGGCGCTGCTCGTGGGCGCGGTGGCGGCGCTGTTTGCCGGGCCGCTCCGGTCGAGGCGCCTGACCGCGTTTCTCTTCATCGCGCTGGCCTGTGCGTCTCACGGTCTGCTGGACATGCTGACCAACGGCGGGCTCGGCGTCGCCCTGGCCTGGCCTTTGAGCGAGCAACGTTTCTTCTTCCCCGTGCAGGTGATCGAAGCCTCACCGCTGAGCCTGCACCGATTCTTCGGTCCCGCCGGCCTGAAGGTGCTCAAATCGGAGTGGCTATGGGTCTGGCTACCGGCGGCGGCGCTCGGGCTGGGCCTCTTCATCGGTCGCATGGCGCACCGCCGACTCGCGGGGAGCACACGATGAAGCGCCGGATCGTGCTGGCTGTTGTGCTGGGGATGGTGGTTTTCGGGGGGCTGAGCGTCCTGGCTGCGACCTGCGTAAGCCGCACCGTGACCACCCGGGGTGAGCAGGCCGTTCGCGCGATGGATGCGGAAGAGCGCGCGGCCTTTGCACAGTTGTCGTTGATCACGCGCGACATGCGCGCCGATCAGGTCTATCAGGTTCTTGGACCACCGTCGGAAGACTTGATCCTGGTGGCAAAGTGGAACGGATACGGGGGCTCAATCTTCAGTCAGCTTCGTGTCAGCTTTGCCAACGGGCACCCGGTCAGTGCTCGCTGGCTGAAACTCGGATCATTCACGTATGAGCGCCCACTCTAGCGCTGCCCTGTCGTCGCGCAGCCGCACCATGCCCGCCCGCCGCGTGGTGTGCGCGCTTCTGGCGGCGTTCGGGTGTGGGCTCGCAGTCGGGGCGGACGACCGTGACGCTTTAAGCCGGAAGATGCCGCCGTTCAGGCTGATGCTCGCCAATCAGATGACGGATGAGCTTCCGCTGAAATTGCACATTTCCGGCGGTCTGGCTTCGCTGTCCGTCACCGAGAGGTCGGTGGTGGTACTGGGCTTCTCGTACGCCGCGTATCGCGATGCCCTGACGTTGCACGCTGCGCCCACTGAAGCCACCCCACCTGCCGGTGCCAATGCGCGGGGTCCCGGCGGATGAGCCTTACTGGTGCAGCGCGAAGAGGGCGTGCGGCCACTGCCACCACTTGAAGTAGCGCAGCACGGGGTAGCGAAGCCTGCGGTGCAGGTGGCGCATGCTGGGCATGTGGCCACAGGCGGCGCGCAATGCGCGGAAAGCGGCCAGGGTTTCGCTGGTCTGGCCCTGGCTGGCGGCGTGGTAGGCCTTCAGCAGCCGGATTGGCTGGCGCATCCAGGCATCGGGCTCCCAGTCGTCGAGCTGCGCGAGTTGCTCGGCCAGGGCCTCGAACTGGCGGCTCAAGGCGAGTTCGACGCAGAGCCAGAGTCGTGCGTCGGGATTGGCGGGCTCGCGGCTGAGCACATGCCGGGCGATTTCGCCGGCGGTGGCAAACTGGTTGAGCGAGGCGTGGGCGAGTGAGGCATTGCCAAGCGCCCAGCCCGGCGCTTCGGGGCGCTGCCGCCAGTCTCGCAGCCAGTGGCGGGTCGCGGCGTGTTTGTCATGGCATTGCAGGGCGTAACTGACCTGGCCCCAGGTTTCATCGTTCTGACGCAGCCGTGGCGCATGCGCACGAAGCACGAGGTCGAGCAGCCTGTGGTCGTCTTGCTGGGCGGCGTGATCAAGCAAACCCATCTTCAGTGCGATGCCGGATTCTTCTTTCAGCAGCGCTTCGAGGTCCCGCAGGAGCTGCTTGTCGCTGCGCGTTTCGTGCAGATAGCTCAGCCAGCGGGACACGGCGTGGCTGGCGCAGGCACCGGCGCGGATGCACTGCTTGACGCAGGCATGGGCCATCTTCTCCCAGCCGACCTTCAGTACGGCGTCATAGGCGCGTCGTGTCGAGTCTGTATCGTAACGGGCGGACGACAGCGTCCGTGTGAGCCAGGATTCTGCTTCGTTCCGCGAATCCAGCTGCGCCGCGGCATGGCAGGCTTCGGCGGCCACATCTGCCTGCGGGTAGCGCGCCCACAGGGCCTCTGCGGTGGCAAGCGCCTGTGCGAGGCGGCCGTGCTGGAGGCAGGCATCCAGCAGATGCTTGCCGGCGAAGAAGTACTCGCCGTCGATCTCGAACGCGCGCTGGAAAGGCGCGATGGCGTCCTCGGAACGCCCCAGCTTGACGAGGGCGTGCCCCAGGTAACCCTGTGCCGCGGCGTAGTTGGGCGCGAGGCGGATCAGCTCCTCGCTGGCGGCGAGATAGGCGGCGTGATCCTCATCGGTGTCGGCCCAGTCCGCCAGCTGGCGGTGCAGGCTGTAGTGATTCGGCATCTCGGCAATGAGCGCGCGCAGCTCGGTCACGGCACCGGCCTTGTCGCCGCCGGCGCGTCTGGCCTGGCTGGCAAACAGGCGCAGGCTGGGCGGGACGCCTTGCGGCCAGTCCAGCGCCGCCAGCAAGGGCGGGACCTCCGCATGGCGTGCCTGCTGGAGCAAGAGTTCGAACCGCGCCGTCCAGGCCTCCACCAGCCGGGGAGCGAGTTCGGTCGCCCGCTCGGCTGCGTGCAGGGCCGCCGCCGGATCGGGGAGGAGGCGGGCTCGGGCGATCCAGGTCCAGGGGTCGCCTGCCCGGCGCTGCTCGATCTCGTCGAGCAGCTGCAGCAGCGCGTCGGCGCGACCCAGCTGGTCGAGCACACGTCGCCCGGTCTCCCACACCCAGGCCGGGCTGGGGTCGGCCCGCAGCGACTGAGCGACTTCCTGCCAGGCCTGCTCGTAGTCGGCGCGCTGCTCGAACACCCATCCCAGCAGGCCGCGCAAATCGGCATCGGTCGGCTCGCGAACCAGCGCGCGCTTGAGCGCGGCGATCGCTTCTTCCCAGTGCGTTCCGCTCTCGGTGCAGGTGTCGACATACAGCCGCACGGCGCGATTCCACCCTGGGCTGATTTCGAGTGCACGCGCGGCCTGGGCACGGGCTTCGTCACGACGGCCGAGCGACTTGAGCGCCTGGGCGTACTCCACGAACAGTCGGGGCAAGGCCGGGAACTTCTCCACGGCCTCAGCGAAGAGGGCCAGGGCGGCTTCGGCCTGGCCGCTGCGGGTGAGCTGGCTACCATAGCTGACCCAGGTCTGCCACAGATCGGGGCGCGCCTCGAAGGCCTCGTGCAAGGGCGGCAGCAGCGCTTCGGGCGAGAGCCAGACGCGCGCGGACTCCTGAAAGCCGAGCAGGGCATCCCCGATCGTGACCTGGCGGATCAGCTCGGCGCGCACAAAGGCGATGGCCTCGTCGGCGCAGGTCTTGTCCGGGGCGTCTTCGATGAGGGTCGCGAGGGCATAGCGGTAGTCGACGTCGAGGCGGACGGCTTCCCGCAGGGCGGCTTCGGCCGCGGCATAGCCGCTGCGGCGAATCTGCACCAGGGCCAGCGTGCCGTGGGAGGCCGCCAGCAGTGGCGCGCGGCTCAGGCTTGCGCGGGCGAAGTGCTCGGCCTCGTCCCAGCGCTGCTGGTCTGCAAGGCGGATGGCCAGCTCGCGCAGGCTCCACAGATCGTTCGGATAGAGCCCGACCAGATGGCGGAGTTGCGCCTCTTCCTCCGCGCTGCCACGCGGCAGCCAGTCGTAAAGCAGGCGATTGAGGCCGTAGTGCTGCGGGTGGCGCTCGCAGGCTGCGCGGATGTGATCGAGCGCAACCGTCTGGCTCTCCGTGCTGGCGAGCAGGCGCGCGACCATGCGGTGGTGCGCCAGATTGAGCGGCTGCAGGACGCAGGCTTCCCGGCTCGTGACCAGCGCCGCCGACACGTCGCCCTGCACTTCGGCCAGCATGGCCCGGGCGCGCAGCCAGCTGGCGCGGCGAAAGCCCTGGTCACTCGGGCCAAGCAGACGCTCGGCTTCCGCCAGGCGGCCGTGGCGAATCAGGGCTTCGACGAACTGGACGCGAAGATGGGCATCGTCGGGATGCACGGCCAGCGCGGCCTCCAGTACGGCAAAGCCTTCGCCTGCGTGTTCCAGGCTGTCCAGATGCTCAAACAGCGTCAGGGCCGGGGCGGCCGACCGGGCGCCCAGGCGCGCGAGGCGATTGCGGAGGAAGGCCAGCCCGGTCTCGCCCCGGCCCAGAATGTGGCACTGGCGCATGTACTCGCTGGCGAGGTTCTCGTTGGTCTCATCCAGACAGGCTGCGATGCGGTACAGCGCCAGGCAGTCTTCCTTGTCACCCGCCTGCCAGGCAAGGTCCCCCAGCCCGCTCCAGGCGGCCGGGTTGAGGGCCGCGAGGCGCAGTGCGCGCTGCACGATGGCGCGTGCGTCGGCCTGGTTGCGCCCGTCTTCGGCGAGCAGCGCGGCATAGCGCACCAGCGCCTGCGGGGGCGGGCAAGCCGCCCGGGCAAGCTCGGCCAGGTATTCCAGATGCTGTGGGCGGCCACCGATCACCGACAGCGAGCTGGCCTTGGACAGCTGCAGGTTCAGGTCGTCCGGGTAACGCGCGAGCAGCGTCTCGGTCGCCGCGAGGATGGCGTTTTCGTCGCCGTCATACATCGCAATGGCCCGGGCCCCCAGCAGACTGAGTCGGTGGGTGGCGTCGAGACCGCGAAGCAGATCGAGCGCTTGCAAGGCATCGTCGCGCGCATGCCGGGCGAGTGCGGCGGTGAGCGCGTGGTAGTGATCCCACAGGTCTGCTTCCGGCAGGTCGATGCCGTCGAGCCGTGCGCGCTCGGCCAGCGGAACGATCACCATGGCGCGGGGGCCGCTGGCCTGATGGCTTTCGAACAAGGCCATGGCATCGAACTCGGCATGCGTGGGTTGAAAGGGATCACGAATCAGCAGTGATCCGCGCAGCAAGTCATAGCCAATGACGGCCTGCAGGTGCCCGGAGCCAGCGCTGACCGTCGCCAGCGTGAATGGGATGCCGGCGTCCAGCAGTGCCTGGGCGCTGAGCCAATCGAGACGGAACTCCCGGGCGTAGAGGCCGTTCTCGCTTGCCCACCGCCGTTCGGAATAGTCGGTGGTGCCGTCGTAACAGATCTCCTCGGCAATATCGAGATGATTGGCGGGCAAGCCGAAATAGTGGCATAGGGCGCTCAGGGTCGCCGGTGCACAGGTTTTCCAGTGCTGGCGCACAAAGCCGACCGGGAGTACGACATGGCGTTGCGATGTGGCGCCGTCATCGATGCGCTGGAGGATGTTCTGGTAAAAGCCGGGGCCGATGACCTGCGCTGCCTCGGCACGGGCCTCTGCGAGATTGCCTTCGCCCATGGCCAGATCGCAGCGTCGTGCCGCAAGCCAGGAGCACATCCATTTGTTCGGCCTGGGCAGCAGGGTTTCGATGCGTGCCAGGCTGTGCCGTGCCGCCGCATAGTCCTGGCCGTCGTATTGCAGCTCGAACAACTGGTAACCCAGGCCCCAGCTTTCCGAATGTGCAAAGGCCGTGGCGAAGAAATTCATCGCTTCCGCGGTTTGGCCGGCCAGCACCATCAGCTGTCCTTTCTGCTGGAGCGCCGAGCGATAGGCCGGATGGATGCGCAAGGCCTGGTCGACGGCTGCCATCGCGTCGTCATAGCGATCCATGCGTTCGCAGCAGTACGACCATTCAACCCATAGCCAGGGCAGGTCTGACGCCAGTGCCAGGACTTCGCTGCGGAGTCGCGAACAGCTCTCAAAGTCGCGTAGCAGGCAAAACACATACGCTTGCAGAGAAAGGAACTCAGCGCGCGCTCGGCGGCCGAGCAGTCGTGCAGCCGGTTGGCCGCGCACAGGCGCCAGGCTTCGTAGGGCCCATGTCGGCCAAGGCGCTGGCGGACAAAGGCCGTGGCAACCGCGGGGTCCCGTGGGTAACGCCGGGCTGCTCTCAGGATGAGCGCATCGCCTTGGCGATCGGACCCCAGGTGACTGAGCGCTCGTGCCGCAAGGAGGGCGCCGCGCGGGCCGCCTTGGGCAATGAGTGGATCGATATGCGGATGGGCCTGGAGAAACAGGCCTGCGTCGAGGCAGGCTTCGATCTCGTCGAGGACGGCCGGTGTCAGCGTGGGAACGCCATCAGGGTCGGAGAATTTACGCATTGCCACATTTCTATCCGGCTGCTCCACGCGCGATCCACCATGCTGTGTGGCCGAGCAGACAGGGCGTGCCACTGCGGTGATGCGATCCGATCTTCTGGATCGCGCCGCTTCACGCTGATCAAGACGTTGGCATTCCTCGACGCGTGCTCAGTCCTCCGGGCCGAGCAGGTATTCGCGCACCAGGGTTCGGGCACGGTGCAGCCGGCTTTTGATGGCACCGGCCGGCTCGTTCAGGCGCTCGGCGATCTCGGCAATGGTCAGTTCCTCGAAATCACGCAAGAGCACGACGTTCAGGTAATGCGCAGGCAGGGACTCCAGGGCGTTGACCAGGTCAATCCGCAAGCCGTGGTCGGTGCGTGCCGCGGGCCGTCTTCGGGATCGTGGCGGCGGAGACGGGCCAGGGTGACAGCCAGCCGGAAAAAGCAATCGCGGCCCTGGGCGGTCACTTGGCGGCGCGGCAGGGACTGGGGTTTGTAGCGAGCGTCGCATCGGCCGCCGGCGAGCGCGCGATGGCGGGGATCGCCGGCTGTGCGGCGCCACAGCGCGGTGCGGTCGATCCCGGCGGCCATTGTTCAGCGCCCCGCCTTGAGTTTGCGCCCGGCCAGCGCGCACATCGGGCAGAAACCGGCCAGGCCGGTCAGCGCGAGTACCGCGCCGGTCAAACCGGCGGTGACGGCGATGCCCGACACGCCCCAGCTCATGGTCGCGAAAACCAGCCCAGCGACGCCAGCGGCGATGCGCACGAGACGCTCCCAGGCGGGAACATTCTTGGTGTAGAACATGATGAACTCCTTGGATGATGCGGATGGCCCTCAGCGACTAAGAGGGGTTCAGGACGCCAAACGGTTCGCAAGGCGGTGAATTCTCCTGGATGCCGCGCCGCTGGGGGCGCCAGCTGCGGTCCCTGCGACCGTCCATTTGGGCAAGCGCGGCGCGGATACACTTGTTTTCTCAGGCGTCATGCGGGCTCGGGTGTCAAGCCACGGTGAGCGGGGCGGGGGTGCGGTTGCGGGAAAGACTGGGTCCCTATAATGGGCAATCATCTGTGCCACGCCATGTTGCCGGGAGTCTGATCGTGCCAACCCCCCCTTTTTCTGCACTGCTAAGCAAGTTCCGTGTGGGGCAGAAGATCGCGCTGATCGAGGGGGTCGTGGCGGTGGTATTGGCCGGCGTGCTGCTCGTATCGGCCCTGTCATTTACCGAGTTGCGACAAACCCTGGATACGGTGCGCGAGCATGGTTTGCCGGACGCGATCGTCGCCAAGGACATGCAGATGCAGGTGGTGCAGATCCAGCAGTGGCTGACCGATATCTCGGCCACCCGTGGCCAGGACGGGATGGACGATGGCTTCAAGGAGGCGGCCAAGGCCCATGCGTTGTTCATGGCCGATCTGGATCAGCTGCGTGCCGCCTATGCGCGAGAGCAGAATGAAGCGGGGCTGGCGAGCATCGAGCAGATCAGGACGAGAATGACATCGTGGTACGCGACAGGTCAGAAGATGGCGCAAGCCTACGTGGCGGAGGGGCCAGCCGGTGGCAACCCGATCATGGGCGAATTTGACAAGGTGTCGACCGACCTGCAACAAGCGCTTGAGCCGGTGGTGGCGGCGCAGGTGAACGCGGCGCGTGTGGGGATTGACCATGCGGTGGGCGAGGCGCGCGGAACGGCGTTCTACACGGTGGCGGGCATCGCCATTTCGCTGGTGGTCTTGCTGGTTGGCGGCATTTTGCTCGCGCATGGCATTGTCCGTCCGCTGGACCGGTTGAGCAAAACCATGGCGGATCTCGTGGAGCGGCAAGACTTTTCCGTTCAGGTCGCGGTGGTGGGACGCGACGAAATTGCCTCGGTGGCGCAGAGCTTCAACACCCTGATCGCGGCGCTGCGCGACATGCTGCGCGAGTTGGCGAGCCAGATGCAGCGGATCGATGCAACAGCGCAAGCCTTGAATGGGCACTCTGCCCTGTCCGCGCGCAGCTCCGCAACGGCCAGCGATTCGGCTACGCAGATGGCGGCAGCGGTCGAAGAGATGTCTGTCGGGCTGGACCATATGCGCGACCACGCGCAGACGGCGATCGCGGTGGTAGAGCGCGCGACCGCGCATTCGGGCGAAGGGGGCAAGGTTTTGCATGAGGCCGTGGAAGATCTGTCGCGGATCTCGGGCGAGGTGCGCGAGGTGGCCGAGCAAGTCGTCGGCCTGGGCGAGCAGACGCAGCAGATATCGGGCATCGTGGCGATGATTCGCGAGGTCGCCGATCAGACCAATCTGCTGGCGCTCAACGCCGCCATCGAGGCCGCTCGTGCCGGAGAGCAGGGACGCGGGTTCGCAGTGGTGGCTGACGAAGTGCGCAAGCTGGCCGAGCGCACCGCAAAAGCAACCCAGGACATCGCGGCGATGATCGCGCGCATCAAGCACAGCGTGGAAGTGGCCGGCGAGACAATGAAGGTGGCATTGGGCGATGCAGATGCAGGCTCGAATCTGGGTGCGCAGGCCAGCGTGGCCATCGAGCAGATCCAGACGGCGGTTGGCGAGGCGAGTACTGCATTCCACGAGATTGCACATGGCATTGCCGAGCAGTCGACGGCCGGGCAAGCCATGGCGGTCAACGTGACACAGGTGGCCCAGTCGGCCGATGACAGCAAGACGGTGGTGGATCAGGTTGCCCAGGCGGCACAAACGCTTGAGCAGCTCTCTGGCGCGATCCGTACGCAGATCGAACGCTTCAAGGTATAGCGCGGGGTGCCTGCAGGGCATGCCTGGAGAGGCGCATGGGTATTGGCTCTCCGGGCAGGCGCTGAACGGCCATCCACGCCTGCAAAGGCGCGGTAAATTGCGGCGTTCTCGTTTTAGGCGACGTCCATTCCCATGCCCGACTTTATTCAAGCCCCTGATGCCATTGCCGCGGTGGAAGCCTGCCTGGCGGACGCAGTGCTCACCGACGCGGAGCGCCGGGAGCTGACCGCAACGCTGCGCGAGGCGCGGCCGCTGGAGGAGACGCTGCGACGCGTGCGGAACCGGGCATTCGAAATCGCCCGTGCGCACATGGCGCAAGGCTATGCCGGGTTGCAGGTGGTGACCTGGCTGGAGGGGCTGATGCGCGCCATCGACGGTGCCCGTCCGGTCACGGCGGCCACGCCCGGGCTGGCGCATTTCTCGCCCGGCGACGCCTGCCTGCAGGCGATCAACCAGCAGCTGCGCAGCGCGCGTCATTCCATCGACATCTGCGTGTTCACGATTTCGGACGATCGCATTGCGAGCGAGATCCTGGCTGCCCACCAGCGCAAGCTCGCGGTGCGCGTCATTACCGACAACGAGAAGGAACTCGACCCGGGCAGCGATATCGCCCGTTTTCGCGCCGAGGGGATTGCCGTGCGCGTCGACCGCAGCAGCGCCCATATGCATCACAAGTTCGCGCTGTTTGATGGGCAGGTCCTGATCAATGGCAGTTACAACTGGACGCGCAGCGCAGCCCAATGGAATGAGGAGAACCTGATCGTTCACCGTGAGCCAGCCCTGGTGCAGCAGTTCTACGCGGTGTTTGGCGCGTTGTGGGCGCAGCTTGGCTAGCAATTCTTCCGTCCGCGCGACGTACTAGTGAGTGGGCTTGATTTATCCAGTTAGCTAGACCAGACTAAGGTGGCTAAAAGGAGCCTGACCATGCCAACCATCAACATGCTCGAAGCCAAGACTTCGCTCTCGCGTCTAGTCGAGTCCATCGAGCAAGGCCACGAGCGCGAAATCATTCTTGCCCGCAATGGCCGTCCGGCCGCCCGCCTGGTGGCACTCGACAGTCGCCCCGCCGGGATCCGCATCGGCGTCGCCAAAGGCGCGTTCGATGTGCCCGACGACATTGACGCGCACAACGCTGACGTGGCTCGGCTCTTCCTTGGCGAGGCTGTGTCATGAACATCCTGCTTGATACCCATGTCGCGCTGTGGGCCATTACCGACAGCGCTCGCCTCTCCCTCCGTGCCCGCGAACTGATCCAGACGCCCGGTAACACCCTGTGGATCAGTGTTGCCAGCCTGTGGGAGATCACCATCAAGCACGCGTTGGGCCGGGGTGACATGCCCGTTTCCGGCAAGAACGCGCTCGACTACTTTGAGCAATCCGGCTACCGGGTACTGAGTGTAGAGCCCGCACATGTGCTGGCGGTGGCCGACCTGCCGCCACACCATCAAGACCCCTTTGACCGCCTCCTCGTCGCCCAGGCACTCAGCGAACCGATGCGCCTGATGACGCACGACCAGCAGATCCTGCGTTACAGCGATACCGTTATTGGAGTGTGACGATCATCCGTCCTGATCTTGCCGGCGTCGTGTGGCGGGTGAGGCTTGGTGAGTGTGGGCCGCCTGAATAGGGCGTCGACGAATGCGGCCGGGGGGGTTGCCGAGTCCCGGATCTCTCCTTTCAGCCCGTGTTCAGGCTACTTGCTGTCAGTGTCGATTGCAGTATTGCAATTGGCCCATCGTGTTCTGCTTGCTTCCGTAGTTGTTCAATTTTTGCTTCGAGTAACCCAAGTCTTGTGCTCCCAAAAACGGCGAGACCGAACGCTCTTCCGAAGCAGACTTAAAAAGCAAACACGTCCTTGGCTGTGTCAATGGCATAGGATCACACGCTGCGCGCAAACAGCCAACCTCGAAATAGGCAACTGACAAGGCCGTAATCCGAATGCACAGATCGGAAGGCGAAGAGCGTTCCGACGCATGTGATCGCTCAATCGTCAGATAGCACCCACAACGATGGCAAGCGGCAGGCTCTGGTCACCATCTGCTGCTCAATGCCCGGCGAAATCGACCAGGGTGAACAACTTGAGCCCCGAGTCTCGCAGCAGCTTCGATCCGCCCAGCTCGGGCAGGTCGACGATGGCTGCGCCTTCCACCACGGTCGCACCGAGGCGCTCCAGCAGCTTCTTGCCGGCCATCATGGTGCCGCCGGTGGCGATCAGGTCGTCGATCAGCACCACGCGGTCACCGGGCTTGCAGGCATCGGCGTGGAGTTCGACGGTGGCGCTGCCGTATTCGAGCTCGTATTCCTGCTCGATGGTGGTGAAGGGCAGCTTGCCCTTCTTGCGGATCGGGACGAAGCCGACGTTGAGCTCATAGGCGAGGATCGAGCCGATGATGAAGCCGCGGGCGTCGATGCCGGCGACGACGTCGATCTTCTCGTGCATGTAGCGCAGCACGAAGTGCTGGACGAGCACGCGCAGGCTCTCGGGGCACTGCAGCAGCGGGGTGATGTCGCGGAACTGGACGCCGGGGGCGGGCCAGTCGGGCACGGTGCGGATACGGTCGCGCAGGTAGTTCGGGTCGAGCAGCATGGGTCGTTTCCTGTGATGGGTGGGGGGATTCTACCGGCGCGCGGGGGGCCGAAGCATGGCTGCTATACTTTCCGCGCGTCGCACTTATCGCAGGTCAAACGCCTTTCAGGGCAGCCTTGCGCTGTCCCGGACGGGCCCGATCAGGCGGCCGCGCCCCAATAACTTTCGCTATCCAACAAGAGATCATGAACAAATCCGCTTCGCACTACCTTGAGGCCTTTCTCTTCGGCAGCCGCTGGCTGCAGGCGCCGCTCTACCTGGGGCTGGTATTTGCCCAGGGCGTGTATGTGTACAAGTTCCTCCACGAACTGTTTCATCTGGTCAGCCATGCGGTGTCGCTGAGCGAAGTCGACATCATGCTCATCGTGCTGGGCCTGATCGACGTGGTGATGGTGGCCAACCTGCTGATCATGGTGACCGTGGGCGGCTACCAGACCTTTGTTTCTCGCCTGGATCTGGACGATCACCCGGACCAGCCCGAGTGGCTCTCGCACGTGAATGCCGGGGTGCTGAAGATCAAGCTCGCGACGGCCCTGATCGGGATCTCGTCGATCCACCTGCTCAAGGTGTTTATCGAGGTGGGCAACAAGATGGCGGTGGCGACCGATCCCTTCACGCTGACCAAGCTGGAGCACGGCGTCATTTTCCAGGTCGGCATCCACCTGACGTTTGTGGCTTCGGCCTTGCTGATGGCTTACACCGACAAGGTGATGAACAGCACGCTGGCCATGAGCAAGCAGCTCGACCACTGAGAGGGGATGTCATGACCACCATTCGCCAGGCAGACCTCGTCGACAGCATCGCCGCCGCGCTGCAGTACATCAGCTACTACCACCCGGTCGATTACATCAAGGGCCTCGCCCGTGCCTATGAGATGGAAGCCAGCCCCGCCGCCAAGGACGCGATGGCGCAGATCCTGATCAATTCGCGCATGTGTGCCGAGGGCCATCGCCCGATCTGCCAGGACACCGGCATCGTCTCGGTCTTTCTCAAGGTCGGCATGGACGTGCGCTGGGAAGGCTTCACCGGTTCGCTCAATGACGCCATCAACGAAGGCGTGCGCCGCGCCTATCTGCTGCCGGACAACGTCTTGCGTGCCTCCGTGCTGAGTGATCCAGCCGGCAAGCGCACGAATACCCGGGACAACACCCCGGCCGTGGTGAACTTCAGCATCGTGCCCGGCGACAAGGTGGATGTGATCGTCGCCGCCAAGGGCGGTGGCTCCGAAGCCAAGAGCAAGTTTGCGATGCTCAACCCGTCGGATTCCGTCGTCGACTGGGTGCTCAAGACTGTGCCGACCATGGGTGCGGGCTGGTGTCCGCCGGGCATGCTGGGCATCGGTATCGGCGGCACCGCCGAGAAAGCCATGCTGCTGGCCAAGGAAGCGCTGATGGAGCCGATCGACATTCTCGATCTCATCGCGCGCGGCCCCAAGACCCGCGCGGAGGAACTGCGTATCGAGCTGTACGAGAAGGTCAATGCCCTGGGCATTGGCGCGCAAGGCCTCGGTGGCCTCACCACCGTGCTCGACGTCAAGGTGCTCGACTACCCGACCCACGCTGCCAACCTGCCGGTGGCAATGATCCCGAACTGTGCCGCCACGCGCCACGCGCACTTTGTGCTCGACGGCAGCGGCCCGGTATTCCTCGATCCACCTTCGCTCGAAGACTGGCCGAGCCTGACCTACGACGCGTCCAAGGGCAAACGCGTGAATCTGGACACCGTCACCCGTGAGGAAGTCGCTTCGTGGCGCCCGGGCGACGTTCTATTGCTCAGTGGCAAGATGCTCACGGGGCGCGACGCCGCGCACAAGCGCATGACCGACATGTTGAACCGCGGCGAAAAGCTGCCGGTGGATCTGGCCGGCAAGTTCATCTACTACGTTGGCCCGGTCGACCCGGTGCGTGACGAAGTGGTCGGTCCGGCCGGCCCGACGACGGCGACGCGTATGGACAAGTTCACCGAGCAGGTGCTGGCGCAAACGGGTCTCTTGGGCATGATCGGCAAATCCGAACGCGGCCCGGTTGCCATTGAGGCGATCAAGAAACACCAGTCGGTGTACCTGATGGCCGTCGGCGGCGCCGCCTACCTCGTCTCCAAGGCGATCAAGGCCGCGCGCGTGCTGGCCTTCGAAGATCTGGGCATGGAAGCCATCTACGAATTCACCGTGCAGGACATGCCGGTAACCGTCGCCGTGGATTCCACGGGCATCTCGGTGCACGAGACCGGGCCGAAGGAATGGCAGGCCAGGATTGGCAAGATTCCGGTCAAGACCGCCTGAGCCGCTGTTCAGGATCGTAGCGGGAGGCAGGCTGGAGAGGCTTATCCATAGGGCATCTTCAGCCTGCCCGCCTGCAGAGGATTGTTTGACAAGCATTACCTGAACGTTTGCTTCAAGAACCGCACCCGTAAAGGCTCTTCAGCATGCAGACACGCATTCATCCACACTTTCAGAAAACCCTCCAGCGCCGTTTCATCAAGCTCTGGCTGAGCGCCGCGCTCAGTATCACCGCCAGTCTGGTGCTGCATCGCCAGGGCTACCCGCAGTGGGGCTGGGTCATGGCGGCGGTGTTCGGCGTGCTCTGTGTGGGCGGCCTGCTCCTCCTGACCTGGCACCTGTACCACGTCCGCTGCCTGCAATGCGGCGGCAAGACCCGCACCACCAAGGATGCGACGCGCACGCAGTGGGTCGCGCAGTGCGAGGCCTGCCAGATCGAGTGGGATCTGCAGACCGGCGTGGGCGGCGATTAGGCCGCGCTGCGGGAAAGTCTACGCGCCGTCCTGCTTCACGACCTCGACCGGCTTGTGCCGGCGCAGCCAGATCACCAGATCGTCCAGCCAGGTGAAGATCACCGGCACCACCACCAGGGTGAGCAGGGTGGAGGCGATCACGCCGCCGATGATGGCGTGCGCCATGGGCGCGCGCTGCTCCGAGCCCTCGCCCACCGATAACGCCAGCGGCATCATGCCAAAAACCATCGCGAAGGTGGTCATCAGGATCGGGCGCAAGCGCACCCGGCCGGCCTCGGCAATCGCTTCCACGCGCGCCATGCCCTCGGCACGGGCCTTGTTCACAAAGTCGATCAGCAGGATGGCATTCTTGGTGACCAGGCCCATCAGCATGATGACGCCGATGATCGAGAAGATGTTCAGGGTGCTGCGGGTGAGCAGTAGCGCGAGCATTACGCCGATCAGCGAGAGCGGCAGCGAGCTCATGATCGCCAGTGGCTGCGTGAAGCTGCCAAACTGGCTGGCCAGCACCATGTAGATGAAGAGGATCGCCATGAGCAGGGCCGAGCCGGCATAGGCGGCGGATTCGGCCATGTCGCGGCTGGCGCCGCCGAGGTCAAACCGGTAGCCCGGCGGCAGGGTGATGCCCGCGACGATCTCCTTGAGTTCGGCCGAAACTTCGCCCAGCGGGCGGCCATCCAGGCTCGCAGTGACGGCCACTTCGCGGAACAGCGAGCGGCGGTTGATCTGCGAGGGCGCGGTTGTTTCACGGATCTCGGCCACCTGGGCGAGCGGAATCATCGCCGGCCGCCCGGTCTGCGGGTCGCTCATGCGGCTGGCAAAGGGCAGCTGCTCCAGCGCGATGCGCGAGCTGCGCTGATCGATGGGTAGCCGCACCTTGACATCGTAATTTTCCCCTTCGGGCGAGAGCCAGGAGGTGGCCGCTTCACCGGCAATGAGCGGGCGGAGCGCGTTGCCCACGCTGGCAAGCGAGAGGCCCACCTGGGCGGCCACGTCACGATTCAATTCCACGGCGAGCGTCGGCTTGACCGCCCGCAGGCTCGTGTCCAGATCCACCACGCCGCGCACCTTGGCGAGCTTGGTCGTGACTTCGTCGGCAATCCGTTTCAGCTCGCCGAACTCGCTGCCCTGGATCGAAAGATAGATCGGCTTCTGTCCGCCGCCCGGCCCGCTGGCCACCACGATGCTCTTCAGGGTGATGCCGGCAATGCGGTTGATGCGGTCGCGCAGCAGGGGCGTGAGCTGCTTGGTGCTGCGCGCACGTTTGGCACGCGGCACGAAGTTGATGTCGATGTTGCCGGCATTCTTGCCCTGCGCGCCTGCGACGTTGACCGAGACATAGGTCTCCTCCACCTCCGGGAACTCGTGCAGCGCCTGCTCCACCTGGCGGGCCTTGGCCTCGGTGTAGTCGAGCGCTGCACCCTCCGGCGCATCGAATCGAACCTGCAGGCGCGAGATATCGGCTTCGGGCACAAACTCGCCGCCCACCACCTTGGCCAGCGCCACCGCGCCGATCAGCGACACCGTGGCGATGAGCATCACCGCCAGGCGATGGGCGAGGCTCCAGTGAATGAGCCGGGCATACGTCTCGGACAGGCGATCCATCATGCGCTCGAAGCCGTTGAGCACCGGCGCCAGCAGGCCACGGCGCTTGTGGGCGTGGGCATCGGGGTCGGGCCAGACGGAGGAGAGCATCGGGTCCAGCGTGAAGCTCACGAACATCGAGATCACCACGGCCGCCGTCACGGTCAGCCCGAAGGCAAAGAAGAATCGGCCGATGATGCCGCCCATGAAGCCCACCGGCAGGAAGACCGCCACGATGCTCATGGTGGTGGCAAACACCGCGAGGCCGATTTCCCGCGTGCCGTCCATGGCCGCGTTGAAGGCTGTCTTGCCCATGGCGGCATGGCGCACGATATTCTCGCGCACGACAATGGCATCGTCGATGAGCAGGCCGACGCAGAGCGAGAGTGCCATCAGCGTCATCACGTTGATGGTGAAACCGGCCACGTAGAGAAAGAAGAAACTGCCGAGCAGGGCCACCGGCAGCGTGAGGCCGGTGATGATGGTGCTGCGCCAGGAACCCAGGAAGAGGAACACGATCAGCACCGTGAGCAGGGCGCCTTCGAGCAGGTTCTCTTCCACATTGGCGAGCGCATTGCGCACCCCGCGCGAGCTGTCACTGAGCACCGAGAGTTCGATGCCCTGCGCGGCCAGCTCCGCCCCCAGCTGGGCAGTGCGGGCCCGCACGAGCTTGGCGACTTCGATGGTGTTGCCACCCTGTACCTTCAGGATATCCAGCGTCAGCGCGGGTTTGCCATTCACCATCGAAATCGATTCGCGTTCGGCTTCGCCGTCGATGACCTTGGCAATCTGGCCGAGGTAGATGGCGGTGTTGCCGCGCTTGCTGACCACGATGCGCTCGAAGTCCTGCGGCTTGGCGAGCCGTCCCTTGATCTGCACCTGCTGCTCCACCGAACGCACCACGATGCTGCCGGCGGGCAGTTCGAGGTTGTCTTCCTTCAGCGCCGCAATCACCTGGTCGGCGCCCACGCCAAAGCTGCGCATCGCATCCGGGTTGAGCTGGATCTGGATTTCGCGCTTGGTGCCGCCGACGAGGTTGACCTGCCCGACGCCGGTCAGCGTCTGGTACTGCTTGCGGATGGTTTGATCGGCGCGTGTGGTGAGTTCGCGCATCGACAGCGTGGGCGAGGTGACGGCGACGCTGACGATGGGGCGATCATCGGGGTTGAAGCGCGAAATGACGGGTTCATTGATCTCCTTGCGGAAACCGGTCTTGATGCCCGCCACTTTCTCGCGGACGTCCTGCACCGCGGCTTCGGGATCGACCGACAGCTCGAATTCCGTGACAACGACCGAGCGCCCCTGATAGGAGTACGAGTAGAGATTCTTCACGCCGTTGATGGCAGACAGGCCTTCTTCGACCTTGCGCGAAATGTCCGTCTCCACCACTTCCGACGAGGCGCCGGGGTAGCCCGTGACCACCACCACGATGGGGAATTTGACGTCCGGAAACTCTTCGACCGATAAGCGCTTGTACGAGAAAGCCCCCAGCACCAGCAGGGCAAACATCATCATGGCCGCAAAGACCGGGTTATTCAGGCTGACGCGTGTGAACCACACGATAGGGCTCCCGTGACAAGAGGGGTCGCCGCAATGGCGGGGAAATGCGGCTTAGCGCACGACGAGCTTGCGTGACAGGTCGAGCAGGGGCACGCGCGCCAGCAACACCTGCTCGCCGGCGCGGAGCCCAGCGCGGACTTCGACCTGGCCGCTGCGCTCGTCGCGAATGCCGAGTTCGAGCATGCGGCGCTCCAGCCGGTCACCCACCCGCACCAGCGCCCAGGGCTTGCCATTGTCGTCGCGCAAGGCCTGGTCGGAGATTGAAAGCGCCTTCTCGCGCCCAGCCACCACAATCTCGCCCCGCGCGACCATGCCACCCTTGAGTGCTTCGCTGCGATTGGCCACGCGGATGAACACCGGGATCATGCGTGAGGCATCCTCCGCCACCGGTGAGATGCGCTCGATGCGCCCTGCCACCGGCTCGCTCACCCCTTCGACGGTCAAGGTGACGGCTTGACCGATCTGGATGGCGCCGATCTCACTCATCGGCAGCTTGGCGGCGAATTCGAGCTCGGTCAGGTCCACCACCGCGAACAGGCGGGCATTGGCCCCCACGTGCTGCCCCACTTCGATGGACCGCTCCGACACCACGCCCTTGAGGGGCGCGCGGATGGTGGCCTTCGGCAGCGCCTGCACGGTCAGGGTCAGCTGCGCTTCGCGTGCACGAAAGTTCTCGCGGGCTGAAGCCAGCGCGCCGCGGCTGTTGTCCAGGCTATTGGCTGAAATGAAGTTCTTGGCCTGCAATTCTTCGTTGCGCTGCTGGGTGCGCTCGGCCAGATCCAGCTGGGCGCGCGCCGCCGCCACATTGGCACGGCTCTCGGCGATGCGGCTGTTGATGTCTTGCGGATCCATGCGCGCCAGAACCTGGCCCTGCGCGACCTTGTCGCCGGTGCGAACGTTGATTTCGGCGATCCGCCCCTCCACTTCGGCCGTCAGCAAGGTCTGGCGCAGCGGCACCAGCAGGCCGGCCACCGCCACGGAGCGGGCCAGCGGCCCTTCGCTGACGGCAATGAGGTCGACGCTGGCGACTTCCAGCACGCGAGGTGCCGCGTTGGCTGTGCTCGGCGCTGGCCCGGCCGGTCTCGATTTCACAACCACAAATGCCGCAACGGCCAGTGCGGCAAGGGATGCAGCGATCCAGATCCGCGGTTTCACGAGCGATCCTCTCTGGGGTACGAAAGAAAACAGGCCGATTCAGCAGGAATCGACCTGTTCGATGGCAGGAGTGTAGTCCGCGAACCGGCGCACACACATTAATCCGGCATTAAGGGCGCGCGGACGCTATCCGGCATTCACTCCGTGCGCGCCAGCCTATCCAGCAAATGCCGGCAGGCCGCGCCGCGATGGCTGAGGGTGTTCTTGAGTTCGGGCGGAATTTCGGCGGCACTTTGTTCGAGCGCCGGCAGCCAGAACAAGGGGTCGTAGCCGAAGCCGCCGCTGCCGCGCGGGGCGGGCAGGATCTCGCCGTGCCATTCGCCTTCGGCAATGATCGGCTGCGGGTCGCTGGCGCTGGTGACGAAGACCAGCACGCAGACATAGTGGGCGCGGCGGTCGCTCACCTCGCGCAGACGCGTCAGCAGCAGCGCGTTGTTGGCCTCGTCGGATTTGGGCTCGCCGGCAAAGCGCGCAGACTGTACGCCGGGCGCGCCACCCAGCGCTGATACGCAGATGCCCGAATCATCGGCCAGCGCTGGCAGGCCGGTGGCGAGCGAAGCGTGGCGGGCCTTTGCCAACGCGTTTTCCACGAAGGTACCGTGCGGCTCCTCCGCTTCACCCACCCCCAGCTCAGCCTGGGGGACAACTTCCCAGCCCAACGGCGCGAGCAGGGTCTGGAATTCGCGCAGCTTGCCGACGTTGTTTGATGCCATGACGAGTTTCTTCATCTGCCTGACTCCCGATGCGTTTTCCGGCGAGCGCGGCGGCAGGGGCCGGGCCGCATGCCCGCCGCGTCATTCGGCGAGCATTGTTTCACAATCCGGCGGATCGGACAGCCCGGTTGTTCAGGCCAGCGCGGCGGGATCAATCCCGCGGCGCGGCGCCGACATGGCTGTCGAGCCAGCGCAGGACTTCATCGGCCAGGCCAGGCGTGTCTTCGTGACTGAGCATCACGGTGCCGTGCGCGCTGGTGTCATAAATGTGGAGCTGTACTTCGCCCTTGAGCAAGCGTGCATAGTCGAGGGCGCCGTTGGCGAAAATGCGGTCGAACCGGCCCGCGGCAAGATAGGCGGAACGCCCGTCGTAGCTCTCCAGCAAGGCGGGGATCGTCTTGCCTTCTGGCAGGACGCTGGAGAAATTGCCGGGCGCCGATAGCGAGACCACCGTGGCACATTGCGCATCCAGCGCGCAGGCGAGCAAGGCGGTGCTGCCCCCGATGCTGGCGCCGGCAGCGGCGACCTGCGCCTCATCGATCCCGGCTTGCTGGCGCAACCACTGCATCCACGCGACGGCATCGGTCGCGGCAAGCAACCAGTTGCGCTCGCCACCGGTCTCACCGAAGCCACGCTGGTCAACCGCGAGCACATTGAAGCCGGCCGCGGTCAGCCGGGGGACCAGCGGGGCCCAGCCACCGCGGTTGCCGCCCATCATGTGCAGCAGCAGCACGGCGCGGCTCGCGGGTTTGTCACTCCGCACCCAGTC
This sequence comes from Uliginosibacterium sp., assembly GCA_016718265.1. Classification (GTDB taxonomy): domain Bacteria; phylum Pseudomonadota; class Gammaproteobacteria; order Burkholderiales; family Rhodocyclaceae; genus Uliginosibacterium. The sequence goes on from JADKDZ010000029.1 coordinate 218,743, forward strand.
AGCTTTGAGGACGAGACCATCCGCCGCTTTGAGCGACACGGCTTCTGGCGCCGCCGCCCGGGCGACGGGCAGTGCAAGGCTCATCAGGCAGGCGAGGGCGAAGGGGATGAGGTAACGCGGCATGGTCTGCTCCTGAGTGGACGATGGTCAAACCTTACGCCGGCAGACGGATTGCCGCCATGCCGCGTCAGCAATCCGTCTGTGCGCCGCTGCAATCGAGCGGACTCAGGCCGGCGTGCGACGATAGTCGGCCGGGCTCACGCCGTGGTGGGCGCGGAAGGCGCGCGAGAAATGGCTGGCGCTGTCATAGCCGACCCGACTGAGGATCTCGCTCACCGGCAGCTCGGTGTCGCGAAGCAGGTTGGCGGCCATGGTCATGCGCAGACTGCTGAGGTAGCCGCGCATGGTCATGCCGGTGCGCTGGCGGATGTAGGCATTGAGGCTGGTGCGATTGCTGCAGCATTGGCGCGAGAGGCGCTCCAGCGTCCAGTCTTCGGCATAGCGGCAGTTCAGGATCAGCAGGGCGGCGCTGAGATCGTCACGCGCAGGCGCGGCAGGCACCAGCGGCTGTGGGCCGCTGGCAGGGGACGCCGCCTGCTCATCGCGCAGCAAACGCAGCATGAACAGCAGCTCGATCAGGTAAGACCGCGCGCGGCAGGGCCACAAAGGGGAGTCCTGACCTTGCAGCGCGTCCTGGAGCCGGTCCAGACTCTCAAGCAGACGTCGCGCCGATTCGGGCGGGAGGGCCAGCGCGCAGGGGTGCGCCGTTCGTCGGGCAAAGGGTTCAATGAGAAAGAAGTCCTGCCTGACTGTGCCGCTCAGGCCTTCAGGCGATTGCGGCAGGCCGTCAAGTCGCAGCGCATCGTTGATGACGCAGGGGTCGAAGGCGACACAGCGGCCGCGCAGATCGACTGCTCGCACGACCGCCGGCTGGACCTGCTCGCCGAGCAGCAAGACGGCCGGTGCGCTGATCATGTGTTGCACACCGTCGGCGCCGCGCAGCCAGGCAGCACCGTGCTCAAGCACGCAGAGCAGGTAGTGCGGCGGATGATCAGCAGCGGGCATCGGCCATGCGGGATGAACGCCGATGTGCATGACATAGTCGGGGTAAAAAGCGTGGCTTGCCGTCCAGAGCATGGCGATTCACATTCCTTGTACAGAGCGCACGGTGAAGCGTAGCAGAGCCGGCGCTGCCGGGCTCAGGGTGGCGGGTGTGTCGCCGGGGCGAGCATGAAATGCAATGCTGCGCTCAGCGCAGCCAGCACGAGCATTGCCGCCATCGCCCAAGCCATGGCCAGCGTGCTGTGCCAGAGCAATGGCGACACGAAGCCGGCGAGACCGGCCATCAGCATGTTCTGGATGAATCCCTGACAACTCGCCGCCGTGCCGCGCTGAGCCGGAAACATGTCGAGTGCGATCAGCGCCATGCAGGGGAAGGCGAGGCTCATCGCAAAGGTGTGCAGGGCGATTTGCGGAATCCGGGTTGCAACCGTCTCCGCCAGCCCGTAATTCGCCAGCAGATTCCACAGGCTGGCCACGGCGGCAATCCCGAACGCGAGAAAGATGGTGCGCCTGGGCGTCAGTCGTCCGGCCAGCAGGCTGGAACACCACGAGCCGGCCAGCATGCCCGCAACGATAGGCACAAACAACCAGCCGAACTCTGTGGCTTTGAGATGAAGGTGCTGGATCAGGAAGACCGGCGCCGACATCACATACTGAAAGAAGGCCGCGAAGAACAGCGACATGGCCAGCACCATGGCCACAAACGCCGGGCTGCCGAGGATGCTGCCGTAGGCCTTGAGCAGGTAGGTGGGGTGCAGCGACTGCCGCTGTGCAGGCGGGAGGGTTTCCGGCAGGTAGCGCCAGGTCACAAAAATCTGCACCGCGCCGAGCAGTACCAGCAGCACGAAGATCGACCGCCAGCCGAAGGCTTCGGACAAGGCGCCGCCGATCATGGGCGCAATGGCGGGTGCAATCGAAAACACCATGGCCACATGCGACATCAGCCGCTGTGCCGCCGCACCCTCCAGTACATCGCGCACCACGGCGCGGCCCACGATGACACCGACCCCGGACGACATGCCCTGCAGCGCGCGACCCAGCCACAGCATCTGGATCGAGGTGGCGGCAACGCACACCACCGACGCCAGCACGAACAGACCCAGCCCCCACAGCAGCACCCGGCGCCGCCCGAGCGCATCCGAAATCGCGCCATGCCAGAGCATCATGATCGAGAACGGCAGCATGTAGGCCGTGAGCGACTGCTGCATCGCCAGCGGCGTGGTGGCCAGCCCCCGCTCGATGGCGGGGAAAGCCGGCAGATAGGTATCGATGGCAAACGGGCCGATCGCATTCAGCAAGGCGAGGATGATCGCCAGCCACAGGTAAGGGATTTGCATCAGGGGGAGGTTCGGGTCAGCGTGCGGGAAGTTTCGGGCCGTCAAGGCGAGTATCGCGTCTGCGACGCTCGCTGGCTTGCGACTGTGCCACAGGTGGTGGCGCCAGGTGTGGGCGATGTGCGTGGCGTTCGCGCACCACCACAACCGGCAACTCGACCGGCGCCGAGGCGGCGGCGCGCGCCTGCGCCTCCAGGGCCTCAACCTTGCGCCGCTCCAGCGCCAGCAATTCCTGCCGATCACGCTCGCGTGCCGCCTCGCGTTCGGTGCGCAGGCGAGCTTCGCGGGCCTGCTCGCGCTCTTCATCGGCGCGGCGCAACTCGCCCTGGATACGTGCCGCCTCGTCCCGCGCACGCTGTACATCCTCGGGCAGCGGTGGTGGCATCTCGACCAGTCTGCCACTTGCCTTGCTGCTGGCCGGGCAGGCGTCATCCGTGTAGGTCACGTGGCCATTCGGGCCGGTGCATTTGTTGATGGCCTGAGCGGCGAGCGGCAACAACAAGCTAGACAAGGCGACAATCAGCAGCGTTTTCATGGCGGCAAATCCTGAGGGTGTGTGGGCAGACGGCCTTAACGTGCGGGGCACACGTTTGGCCGACACGCCCGCCAAAACCGCCCATCTGGCGGTATGCTGCGCCATCTTTATCGCACCGGAAAGGACCCGCCATGTTTGCTCGACGCTGCTTGCTCGCCCTCCTGCTCTGCCTGCCCTGCATCGCGCAGGCGGATTTCCTGGACGCGATCAGCAACAAGGACGCCAGCGGCGGGCTCAAGCAGGCGCTGGAGCAAGGCGCCTCCGCAGCGGTGGCGACGCTGGGGATTGAAGATGGCTTCCAGGGCAACCCCAAATTTCGCATTCCGCTGCCGGACGCGATTGAAAAAATGACTCCGGCGCTGCGCATGATGGGGCGTGGCAAGGCCGTAGACGAGCTGCATCTGGCCATGAACCGCGCGGCGGAAGCCGCGGTCGCCGAGGCCAAGCCCCTGCTCCTGGATGCCGTCAAGAAGATGAGCGTTCAGGATGCCAAGGACATCATCACCGGCGGTGACGACTCGGTCACCCAGTACTTCCGCGGCAAAACGCTGGAGGCGCTGACGCAGAAGTTCCTCCCCGTGGTCACCCGCGCCACGAGCAAGCTGAAGCTCGCCGAACAATACAACCGCATCGCCAGCCAGGGCGCCACCTTCGGTCTGGTCAAGGACGAAGACGCCAAGGTCGAAGACTTCGTCACCCGCCACGCGCTGAACGCCCTGTATCAACGCATCGCCGATGAAGAGCGCGCCCTCCGCGCCAACCCTGCCGAAGCGGTTGGTACGCTGGCACGCAAGATCTTTTGGGGCTAGCACAGCGGCAAGCTGCGCATGCGGGCGGGCGCCAATCGCCAGTCAATGCTATGCGGTTATTTCGCCCTACGTGCTGGCTCCGAGTACTTCACTGTCCAGAAGTGACGCGCGGCGGACGACGGTTCGAGGCAACAAAACTGCGCCAGGCGCAAGCACGGCATTTGCTCCAATGCGACCGTGATCGCCGACCACCGCGCCGAACTTCTCGCAACCGGTATGGTGCAGGCCACTGCGCAGACGTACTAAGACTTCCTTGTTCTCGCGTTCGTTGCGGTAGTTGCAGATGATGCTCCCCGCCTCCAGGTTGACATCTGTGCCGAGGATGGAGTCACCAACGAAGTTGAAGTGAGCGAGTTTGGTACCCGAAAACACGAAAGAGGACTTCAGCTCCGCGCCAGGACCGAACGTGCAGCGTTCGGCGACCCAGTTACCGCCGCGAAGGTAGGCGCCCGCGGCGACAAAGCAATGCGGCCCCAGGATGAGCGGACCCTTTAGAACCGCTCCGGATTCCACGGTCGCTGTCTTGTGGATGGCGATTTCCCCGGAAATATTGAACTCGTTGGCGACCAGTTCGGCGAGCAACTGCCTTACCAGTGCTTCGGACAGGCTGGTCAGTTCCCACGGTGCAGAAGAACTCCAGCGCGCGAGTGGCGAGGTCGCGAATGCGTCAATGAACTGACTGAGAGGAACGACTGGTTCGGGCATATGTACTCAAGGCCTCAACTTGTTTGTAGTGAGTTGTTTTTCTGCAATTTCTACAGCATCAGCAGCATCGTAGGGCGCAATCTAAGCGCCACAGGCGCGCATTGCGCCGGATGTTCTGTATCAACGCATCGCCGATGAAGAGCGCGCCATCCGCGCCAACCCTGCCGAAGCGGTTGGTACGCTGGCACGCAAGATTTTTGGGGGCTAGCGGCTGGACGTCAATTGCCGCGCAGTGGCATTGCACCGACCGGGCAGGTTTGCATCCGGCGCAATGCCCCTCGACTATTGCGCCCTAGGCGCGGGCTCCTATTGCGCTCCCTTGATCCTCATGCCTGGCACTAAGGCGACTGCGTCGATAAGTTCCAGTGACTTGATCATGCCCTGCGTGATTGACTTGTACTTAAGGAAGTGGGGTGTCTTGAGGTGGGCCTCATAAGCGGTTTGGTCAGCGTAGATCTCGAGAATGGTGAAGCGTGTTGGGTCTTCACTCGCCGAAACGGCATAAAGTGCGAGAACGCCCGGCTCCAGCTTGACTGAGGCTTCTATCTCTTCTGTCAACGCGGCCCTGTAGCTTTCAAGGTGCTGCGCTTCAACGACGATGTTTGCAATTCGCTCCATGCTCGTGCCTCCGTTCAACGCTACACGGCCGTTTGCAGCCCGAATAGTTGTACCTGCTGCAGATATCAGCACCCCACAGACGCCCTGTGCAAGCGGCGCTGCCGGTTGCCTTTCCGCTCCCCGTAAAGCGCTTCAGTGTCAGCCCGCTGGGCTTCACCACCTATTTCTCGCAGCGCCCTGAATGCTGGACTTCCCGCTGCACAAGCATGCGCTCGGCCTGGGATTCGTGCTTCTCGAAAAGGAGGATTTCGAGCTTCTCGGCCGACAGGGCGTGAATGCTGATCTTCGGCTCTTTGCCTGCCTCGGTGCTGTTGGCCTTCCCCCCACGCAGCCAGCTTTCACCTTCAGGGCGCAGCCCGCTTGCCAGCAGCATCCCGCATCCCTCGCGCGCTGAATTCAGCCCACCAAAACCAAGGTATACCGCGCACCAGCCATCGTTACACGGACCAACGCGGTACAAAGTGCCTTCCTCGGTACGCCAGACGCCATCGAAAGCAGCGGAGGCCGTCAAGCTGCCGAGCGCCAAGCCAAGCGCCAAAGCCATGCGGACGAAAACGGAACGATCCTTCATTGAGTCTCCTTGAGAGTCGAGTCGATTGTGGCGCGAGATGATGGCGGAGATTTATGCAATTTGGCAGGCCGCTGGTCGCTTCATATTCCCTGCACGCAGATGAGTTTTCAGGCAAAACGCGCACGGACGCCAAGCTTGGCGCCCACGCATTGCAAGCGTTTTACGCCTGATCCCGGCTATTTCGCCGGGTCCGAGGTGCGGAGATCAAGCGCCCGGCGCAAGCCAGGGCGGTGCGGTGGTTTGCAGGGCGTTCGCTCGCTCAGCGCATGCGCGCCAGAAAGTGCTTCAGCGCTTTGCCTGTGTGGGTCGCCGCCTTCACGCAGGCCTTCACCGGCCCGGCGAAGACGATCTCGCCGCCCTCGTCGCCGCCTTCCGGCCCGAGGTCGATGATCCAGTCGGCTTCGGCCATCATGTCGAGGTCATGCTCGATGACCAGCACCGAGTTGCCGGCGTCGACGAGACGGTGCAGCACGAAGATCAGCTTTTCCACGTCCGCCATGTGCAGGCCCACGGTGGGCTCATCCAGCACGTAGAGCGTGTGCGGCGTCTTGGCCCGCCCGCGGGTGGCGCCGTCCGGCTTCACCTTGACCAGTTCGGTCACCAGCTTGATGCGCTGGGCTTCGCCGCCCGAGAGCGTCGGTGAAGGCTGGCCGAGGGTGAGGTAACCGAGGCCAACGTCCTGCAGCAGCTTGAGCGGATGCGACACCGCCGGGTGGGCGGCGAAGAACTCGACGGCCTCGTCGACTTCCATCGCCAGCACGTCGGCAATCGATTTGCCGCGCCAGGTCGCGGTCATGGTCTCGGCGTTGAAGCGCTTGCCGCCGCACACATCGCAGAGCACTTTCACGTCGGGCAGGAAGTTCATCTCGACGGTCTTCATGCCCTGGCCTTCGCAGGCCTCGCAGCGCCCGCCGGCGGTGTTGAACGAGAAGCGCCCCGGCGCCCAGCCACGCAGGCGCGAGGTTTCGGAATCGGCGTAGAGCTTGCGGATCGCGTCCCAGAAGCCGATGTAGGTCGCCGGGCAGGAGCGCGGCGTCTTGCCGATCGGCGTCTGGTCGACTTCAAGCACCCGGCCGACCTGCTGCCAGCCGGAGAGCTTCGCCGAGCCCTGCGGCGCACGCAAAGGGGTGGCTGGAGAGCCGCTTGCAGCCTTGCTCTTGGCGGACTTGTTTTCCTCGCCCACGAGGCGCTTGAGGCGCGCATGCAGCACGTCGCGCGCCAGGGTTGATTTGCCCGAGCCGGACACGCCGGTCACCACCGTCAGGCGGCCGAGCGGAATCCGCGTCGCCACGCCCTTGAGGTTATGCAGATGCACGTCCTCAACCAGGATCGCGGGCGTGTCCGCATCCACGGGCCGTGGCGCTTGCAGCGGGTGTTGCAGCGGGCTTCGCAAACAGCGGCCGGTGGTGGACTCTTCCACCGCCATCAGATCGGCCGCCGAGCCTGCCGCGACGATGCGGCCACCGCGTGTACCCGCGCCGGGGCCGAGGTCGATGACATGGTCGGCGCGGCGGATCGTGTCCTCGTCGTGCTCCACCACCACCACGGTATTGCCCTTGTCGCGCAAGGCATGCAGCGTGTCGAGCAGGAGCTGGTTGTCACGCGGATGCAGGCCAATCGAGGGTTCATCAAGCACGTAGCAGACGCCGCGCAGATTGGTGCCGAGCTGCGAGGCGAGCCGGATGCGCTGGGCTTCGCCGCCCGAGAGCGTGGGGGCGGCACGATCCAGCGTGAGGTAGCCGACGCCGACATCGCAGAGGAAGGACAGGCGGCTTTCCAGCTCGGTCAGGATGTCGCGGCCGATCTCGGCTTCGCGTCCCTTAAGCTTGAGTGCGCGCACCCAACTCAGCATCTCGCCGACTGACAAGGCCGCGTAACCGGCGATGCTGTATTCCTTGAAGCGCACCGCCAGTGCCACCGGGTTGAGGCGCAAGCCCTGGCATACCGGGCAGGTTTCCTCGTGCTCGCCTTCGTCGTCGGCCTGATCGTAATTCAGCCCGGCAAACTCCATCTCGGTCTGATCCAGCTCCGGGTCCTTGAGCCACTTCGCCAGCTTGACGCCCGTGCCCGAGCATTCCGGGCACCAGCCGTGCTTGGAGTTGTAGGAGAAGAGGCGCGGGTCCAGCTCGGGGAAGCTCTCGCCGCAGGTCGGGCAGGCGCGCAGGGTCGAGAAAACCGTCGTCGCGCCCTCGGCGTCGATCAGGTGCAGCACGCCCTTGCCGAATTCCAGCGCCGTCGCGATCACCTCGCGCAGCTTGGCCTCTTCGCGCACGCCGGGTTTGAGGCTGGCAATCGGCAGCTCGATATTGTGTTCCTTGAATCGATCCAGCCGCGGCCAGGGCTTGGTGGGCAGCAACTCGCCATCCACGCGCAGATGGCCGTAGCCCTTGTTGGCCGCCCATTTCGCCAGATCGGTGTACAGGCCTTTGCGGCCCACGATCAGCGGCGCAGCAATCGTCACCTCGCGGCCTTTCCATTCGCGCAGGATGCGCGCCACGATGGCTTCCTCGCTTTGCGGCTCAATCGCGATGTCATGCTCCGGACAATGCTGAGTGCCGAGCTTGACGAACAACAGGCGCAGAAAATGGTGCACCTCGGTCAGCGTGCCGACCGTACTCTTGCGCCCGCCGCGGCTGGTGCGCTGCTCGATCGCCACCGTGGGCGGAATGCCGAAGATCGCGTCCACATCCGGTTTCGCGGCAGGCTGCACGAACTGGCGTGCATAGGCGTTGAGCGATTCCAGATAGCGGCGCTGGCCCTCGGCGAACACGATGTCGAAGGCCAGCGTGGACTTGCCCGAGCCGGACACGCCGGTCACCACCGTAAATTGCTGGTGCGGGATCTCGACCGAGACATTCTTCAGATTGTGCTCGCGTGCCCGCACGATGCTGATCGCATCACGATGCGGCCGCCCGGCAAGGGGGCTGGAGAGGTAGGCTGCATGCGGCTCTGCGGCCAGCAATACCTGTGCGTCGTTGGCGGCGAGTAGGGTGGGTTCGGAGCGAAGCGACAACCCACCATCCGCGCCGGCACGAGAGACGGTGGGTTGCGCTGCGCGCGAACCCACCCTACTTTTTGCCGGCTTCGCCAAGGCATCCAGGTATTCCACCAAGGCCCGTCCGGTATGCGAGGCCGCGCAAGCGATGATCGCCTCCGGCGTGCCTTCCGCCACGATCTCACCGCCGCCCTCGCCGCCCTCGGGGCCGAGGTCGATCACCCAGTCGGCGGCGGCGATCACGTCGAGGTTGTGCTCGATCACCAGCACCGAATGGCCGGCATCGACGAGGCTGGAGAGCGCCCGGAGAAGCTTGGCAACGTCCTCGAAGTGCAGGCCGGTGGTGGGCTCGTCGAACAGGAAGAGCAATAAGGATTCTGCAGCTTTGGCTTTGCTGGCGCGCTTGCCGAGTTTTTCCGCCGTCGCCGCCAGATGGCCGGCGAGCTTGAGGCGCTGCGCCTCGCCGCCGGAGAGCGTCGGCACCGGCTGGCCGAGGCGCAGGTAATCGAGGCCCACATCCACCAGCGGCTGCAGCGCGCGCGCCAGATCCGCCTCACCGGCGAAGAACTCCAGCGCTTCGGCCACCGTCAGCTCCAGCATGTCGGCGACGGATTTTCCGTTGAGCCGCACTTCCAGAATCTCGGCGCGGAAGCGCTTGCCATCGCAGTCCGGGCAGCGCAGCCACACGTCGGACAGGAACTGCATCTCGACGTGCTCGAAACCCGAGCCGCCGCAGGTCGGGCAGCGGCCATCGCCGGCGTTGAACGAGAAAGTGCCGGCGGTGTAGCCGCGCTGAGCGGATTCGGGCGCCGCAGCGAAGCGCTTGCGGATCGCATCCCAGGCGCCGACGTAGCTCGCCGGATTGGAGCGCGCCGTCTTGCCGATGGGCGACTGATCGACCATCACCACGCCGCTCAAGGCCTCCAGCCCCTTGATGGCGCGGTAGCTGCCCGGCGCCTCGGTCGGCTCGCCGAAATGCTTTTGCAGCGCCGGGAAGAGCACGTCCTGGATCAGGGTGGATTTGCCCGAGCCGGAGACGCCGGTCAGCGCCACCAGCCGATGCAGCGGCAGTTGCAAATCGAGCTCACGCAGATTGTGCTGGCTGGCGCCGAGCAGGCTCAGCCGTGGCGCGTTCTTCGCCACGATGCGGCGCGGCAGGCCGGCATCCACCCGCGCGGTGCCGCCCAGATACTTCGCCGTCAGCGTATCGCTGCGGCCCCGCAATTCGTCCGGCGTGCCCCAGAACACGATCTCGCCGCCGTGCTTGCCCGGGCCGGGGCCGATGTCGAGGATGCGGTCGGCGGCGAACATCACCGCCGGATCGTGCTCAACCACCACCAGCGAATTGCCCGCGTCGCGCAGGCGGTGCATCACGCCGTTGATGCGTGCCATGTCACGCGGGTGGAGGCCGATCGAGGGCTCATCCAGCACGAACAGCGTATTCACCAGCGAGGTGCCGAGCGCCGTGGTCAGGTTGATGCGCTGCACCTCGCCGCCCGACAGCGTGCGGCTCTGGCGGTCCAGCGTCAGGTAACCGAGGCCGACTTCGCAGAGGTAGCCCAGCCGGCTCTTCAGCTCGCCCATCAGCAATTCGGTGGCCTGATCGAGCGGCGCTGGCAGCGCCATGCCGAGGATGAAGTCGCGCAAGCGCTCAATCGGCAACAGCATCGCCTCGTGCAGATTCACGCCGGGCAGCGCCTGGAAAGCGGCTTCGGGCATGCGCATACCGACGGGGCGGTAGCGCTGAATGGCTTGTCGTAGCCCGGATGCAGCGGAGCGGAATCCGGGGGTTGATCCAGGCGGTGCTTCCGATCCCGGATTCCGGCCTGCGGCCTCCATCCGGGCTACGTCCTGGCTGCCCACCCGCCACAGCAGCGGCTCCATTTTCAGGCGCGCGCCGCCGCAGGTTTTGCACGGCGTGTAGGCGCGGTAGCGGCTCAGCAGGACGCGGATGTGCATCTTGTAGGCCTTGGTCTCCAGCCAGTCGAAGAAGTGGCGCACGCCGTACCAGTAGCGCGTGCCGCTTTGCTCCCAGCTCTTCCAGCGCGGATCGCCCTCGAAGACCCACTGGCGGTGCTCTTCCGGCAGATCGCGCCAGGCGATGTCCAGCGCCACGCCCTTGAGCTTGGCGTGCTTGGCGAGGTCGTCATAGCACTCGCGGTAGCTCTCGGTCTGCCAGGGCTTGATCGCGCCGTCTTTCAGGCTCTTGGATTCATCCGGAATCACCAGCCCCGCATCGACGCCGATCACCCGGCCAAAGCCGCGGCAAGCCTCGCAGGCGCCGACAGCGCTGTTGAACGAGAAATGAGCAGGCGTCGGATCGGCGTAGTGGATATCGCATTCGGCGCAGTGAAAGTCGGCCGAGAAGCGCCACAGCGCAGGGACTGAGGACTCAGGACTGGGGACTGACGGCGCATCGCTCCCTGCCTGAATCTGCACCCGCCCAGAACCCAGGCGCAGTGCGGCTTCCAGGGCTTCCTGCAGGCGGGATTCTTCGACGTTGCCGGCGCGGAAGCGGTCCACCGTCACGATCAGGCTCGCCGGTTTGGCCGGGTCCGGCTCCACCCGGGTGTAGCCCTGGGCCTGGAGCGCGGCGCGGATTTCTTCTTCGCTGAAATTCGCCGGAATCGCAATCGCCACCTGCACCGCAAGGCGCGGATCGGCCGCCTTGGCCGCCCGCTCGCGGATCGCCGCCGCAATCGTCGCCGGCGTGTCGCGCACCACCTTCACCCCGCAGCTGTGGCAGTACAGCGAGGCGCAGCGCGCGAACAGCAGCTTCAGGTGATCGTTCAGCTCGGTCATCGTGCCGACCGTGCTGCGCGAGGTGCGCACCTGGTTGGTCTGGTCGATGGCAATCGCCGGCGGCACGCCCTCGATGGCGTCGACCTGCGGCTTGTCCATGCGGTCGAGGAACTGGCGGGCGTAGGGCGAGAAGGTCTCGACGTAGCGGCGCTGGCCCTCGGCGTACAGCGTATCGAACACCAGCGAGCTCTTGCCCGAGCCCGACGGCCCCGTCACCACGACCAGCTCGCCGGTTGGAATGTCGATGGAGAGATTCTTGAGATTATTCTGGCGCGCGCCGCGGATACGGATATAGGGGTGTGACATGGGCGTTCCGCTTCTGGGGGAGCCAGAATTGTCGCAGGATCAGCTCAAACGGAGGAGACGAAAATGGTGAATCTTCGGCACGCCCTCACCCACGCCCGCCACGGTGCCTGGGAGCAGGCGCACGGCATGGTGCAGGACGACCAGTCCCTTCTCGGGGCGTGGTTGCACGGCATGGCCCATATCGCCGAGCAGGACCTGGCGAATGCTGCGTATTGGTATGCGCGGGCGGGACGTAACTTCGCAGGGCGCGGGGATCTGGCAGAGGAGTTGGACCGCTTCGAGGCGGAGCTGCAGGACTGAGCTGCGCAAGCAGCCCGGCGGCGATCAGCGCGACGAGCCGCCGCCGAAGGTCCGCTTGGCCCAGCCCGCAATGCCGACCGCGGCGGACTTCACCCCTTTGCCGACGTTCTTGGCGGCATCCACGAGGGTGGGGTCTTTGTCCTTGGCGCTCTTTGGCTTGGCGCTGGCTGATTTGGCGGCAGTTTGCCGCGGTTTCTTCGCCTCGGCCGCGGGCTTGCTGGTGTCGGCCGCCGCCGGTGCCACGGCCACTGGGCTCTGGGTGGCGACCACGGGCGCGCTGATGGTGGTGGCAGGCGTGATGGGCGTCTGCACCGAGCGTTGCCCGCTGTAATACGCAAACCCGCCCAGCGCGACCAGCGCAGTCAGGAAGGCGCCAGCCGGGACCAGATTCTCACCCAGTTGCTGGCGCCAGGTTTTCGGCACAGCCTTGCTTTTGCTGCTGCTGCGTTTGCGCTCGGTGCGTGCCGCCGCTTCTTTGCTACTGCTACTGCTACTGCTGCTCTTGGTATGGATGCCAAGCAGTGTGCGCATCTCGGTAATACTCTGCGGACGATTCTCTGGCCGTACTGCCAGGCATTTGTCGATGCCGGCAAGCAGGGTATTGCTGTAGCGCCCGGCCGCGCATTGGGTGAGCGGCACGTAGGAATCCTGCACAATCCTGCCGACCGAGGGCGGTGGCAGCTTGCGCGTGATCATCAGATAGACCAGCGCCGCCAGGGTGTAGATATCCGTCCAGGCGCCCTGCTTCAGCTCGGGCATCTCGGCGTATTGCTCGATGGGCGCATAGCTGTGCTTGACGAAGACCGTCAGCGCCTGGGTCATGTCGCCGATTACGCGGCGGGCAGCGCCGAAGTCGAGCAGGACCGGCTTCTCGTTGGGCAGTACCAGGAGGTTGTCCGGCGAGATGTCGCGGTGGAAGCAATTGGCGCGGTGGATGACTTCCAGTGCATCGAGCACGGGCGCCAGAAAGCGTTTGATCCAGGTTTCTTCGAGCTGGGGGCGTTCGTTGAGGATCTGGCGGAGCGTCTTGCCGACATAGAGCGGCATCACCATATAGGCGGTGCCGTTGGCTTCCCAGAAGCGGAAGACCTTGACGAGCGCGGGGTGGTCAAACTGCGCCAGCAGGCGCGCTTCATTCACAAAGCTGCTACGGCCGGCGGCAAAGGCTTCGAGGTGTACGTCTGAGCGGACCGAGATCGAGCCGTCGGGATTGCGCGCGGCGAGACTCGCCGGCATGTACTCCTTGAGCGCCACGCGCCGCTGCAGAGAGTGGTCTTGCGCCAGATAGACGATGCCGAAGCCACCTTCGCCCACCAGGCCAATGATTTCGAATTCGCCCATGCGCGAACCCGGCGGCAAGGCATTCTGCGCCGGATTCAACAGGGGGGCCGCGCGTTCTGGCATGGCTGCGGGCACCGCTTGGGCTAAGGGTTCAGGCACAAAAGTCTCCGTCGTTCAAACGACTCGTCCGGTCAGCATAGAAGCTTGCTCACTTGCTGAAGGTTTCCTTGGCCTTTTTGCCAGTTTCACGGCCCACTTCCGCCGCGTCCTTGCCAATCTGCTTACCGACGTCTGCTCCGCCGTGGTAGACCTTCTTGGCCAGATCGACGACTCCCTTGGCAGCGTCGATCACCCCGCCGGTTGCGGTCTTCGCTACCTCGGCCACGCTGCTGCTGGCCGACTTGGCACCTTCCACGACGCCGCTGGTGGCTGTGGCTGGTGCGCTGGCGGCGGGTTCCGGCTCAGTGGCTATTGCCAACGATACGCAGAAAAACGCACCCAGACCAAGCAAGAATCGCACACGAGATTGCATTGTTACCCCTGAAGCAAACGATACGGCGCTAAAGATAAGCTTTCCGGGCCGGCGTGGCGAGGGCATCTGTCGGAAAACAAAAGAGGCCATGCGGCCTCTTTTGTGCGCTGCAAGACCCGTGGGCTTACTTCACGCGGTTCTTGTACTCGTCGGTGCGGGTGTCGATTTCGATCTTGTCACCGATTTCGACGAAGGCCGGCACGGGCAATTCGAAGCCGGTGGCCAGACGGGCAGGCTTCATGACCTTGCCGGACGTGTCGCCCTTGACGGCGGGTTCGGTGTATTCCACCACGCGAACGACCGAATTCGGCAGTTCAACCGAAATCGCCTTCTCGTTGTAGAACACGACTTCACACTTGAGGCCGTCTTCCAGGTACTTCAGCGCGTCGGTCATGTTGTCCGGCTCGATTTCGTACTGGTTGTACTCTTCATCCATGAAGACATACATCGGGTCGGCAAAGTAGGAGTAGGTCACTTCCTTGCGGTCGAGCTGGACGAGTTCAAACTTGTCGTCCGCTTTGTAGACGAATTCCGAGCCGGCGCCGGTGAGCAGGTTCTTGAATTTCATCTTCACCTGGGCAGCGTTACGACCGCCCTTGGAGTATTCGGTCTTCTGGACGACCAGCGCGTCTGCGCCAACCATCACGACGTTACCGGAGCGGAGTTCTTGAGCGGTTTTCATAGGGACACCTTCATGCGGCGCCCACGAGCGCCAAGCTGGGTTTTTAAGAAGCCGGGCATTCTAGCAAATCTTTGCAAAAAATCAGCAGCTTGGAGGCCAAATCACCATTTTCTACAAGAATCTGCGCCCAGGCGGCGGCGTGCCGCGTGAGTTCGGGCAGGGCGACGTGCAGCGCCGGCCAATGCGCGGCGGTGTTTTCGCCGTCTTCCCAGGCCTGCCAGAAATTCGCCAGGGCTTCCGCAGCCGTGGGCGAAAGGCTTGCCGTGTAGCGGCGTAGAAACGCGGCCAGCTTGGGCCGGTGGGCGTCGTCCGCCTGCGGATAGATGTGCCACACAAACGGCCGCGCCAGCCACTGGGTGCGAACGAAGGAGTCTTCGCCACGCACGAAATTCAGGTCACAGGCGGCGAGCAGCGTGTCGTAGTCCGCCTGTGCGAGAAACGGCAAAGGGATCAGCCTGAGCTGACCAGAATCGGCATGCGTGCTTTGCCAGGCCTGCACCTGCGGCAGGATGCGCCCTTCCGGCACGACGCAGACCACGGCTTGCGGGCCGCGGGCCCAGGCATCGAGCAGACTGCCGACGGCGGCATTCTCGTAGGCGAACAAAGATACCTTCAAGACCCGCTCCGGGTGGGCCTCTCCAGCCACCCTTTGCCAGAAGGCGCTCTGCGCGGACTTGTCGGCCTGGAATGCCTGCAGATCAGCCAGGGATGCGGCTTCGCAGAGCAAACCCCCCGTTCGCCGTGTAAAGCCGGGAAAGAAGAAATACTTGGTCAGCGGCAGCCGCGGGTGGGGCGAAGGCAGCGCGTGACTGCCTTCCACCCAGTCTTCCGCGCTCAGGTACTCCAGATTGATCCAGGCCGGCTTGCGTGGCTGTGCCGCCATGGCGGCCACATAGGCCTCGGGCGGGTCACAGGCAAAAGCTTCGATGACGATATCCGCAGGCTGGGCAAGCGCAGCACTGCCATCCCAGCGCCGGATCACCACGCCGCCAAGCCTCTGTTCGGCCAGCACAGGGTCAATGCCGGGCGCCAGGCGCCGGAAGCTGGCCAGATCATCCACCCACAGCCGCACCGCCAGGTCGTGTTCGCCGGCGAGCTGGCGCGCCAGCCGCCAGCACACGCCAATATCCCCATAGTTATCGATGACTTTGCAGAAGATGTCGCAGCGCGTGACGGGCATGAAGAGTTTGGCCAGAATGCGGGTTCCCTGACATTCTCTCAGCACCGGGCACCCGATGGAAAAACAACTCAAAGCCGACGTGCGTGGCCTGCTTGGCCGCCTGCCGCTCTTCGCCGCCGTAGACGCGGAGTCGCTCGACAGCATCGCTGCATCCGTTGGCGAACATCGCCTGGCCCGCGGTGAGGTGCTCTTCCGCCAGGGCAGCCCCTGTACGGGCTTCTACGTGGTGGTGCACGGCCAGATCAAGCTCGCCGTCACCGCGCCGAACGGCAACGAAAAGGTGCTGGAACTGATCCCCGCCCACATGAGCTTTGGCGAAGCGGTGATGTTTCTGGAGCGCCCCTTCCCGGTCACGGCTGAGGCGCTGACCGACTCGCTGGTGCTCAGCATCCCGCGCGAGCCGGTGCAGGACCTGATCGACCACAACAAGCTGTTTGCCCGCAAGATGCTCGCCGGGCTCTCGATGCGCCTGCACTCGCTGGTGAAGGACGTGGAAGGCTATGCGCTGCGCTCTTCCACCCAGCGCCTGATCGGTTACCTGCTGCGCGAAGCCGGGGATGGCGGCCTCGCCCAGGGCGCGCTGGAAATCGATCTGCCGACCAGCAAACAGGTCCTGGCCTCACGCCTGTCGGTGACGCCAGAGACCTTCTCGCGCATCCTCCACACACTGAGCAGCAACGGGCTGGTCGAGGTCGATGGCAAGACCATCCGCGTGCCGGACGTGGCCCGGCTGCGCGACTTCGAGGCCTGATCGGCTTATCCGCCAGGCCGCGCCGGGCTCAGGCTGCGTAGCCATAGCAGCCCGAGCCCGCCGGAGACCACCGAAGCGATCAATACCGCCATCTTCGAGGCATTGATCAGCTCGACCTGGCCGGCAAAGGCCAGGTTGGTGATGAAGATCGACATCGTGAAGCCGATCCCGCCCAGGCAGCCGGCGCCGACGATGTGCGCCCAACGCAGCTCGGCGGGTAGCCGGCACAGACCGATGGCGACGGCCAGAAAGCTCAGCAGCGCGATTCCCAGTGGCTTGCCCAGCACCAGGCCAGCGAGGATGCCCAGGCTGTTGGGCTGGCTCAGCCCTTGCAGCCAGCCCTCGCCGACCACGATGCCGGTGTTGGCGAGCGCAAACAGCGGCAGGATCAGGAATGCGGCTGGCTTGTGCAGGGCATGCTCCAGCCGGTGCGAGGGTGAAGCCTCTGCTGGCCCGCGCGACGCAAACGGAATGGCAAACGCCAGCAGGACGCCGGCAATCGTGGCGTGCACGCCGGAGCGCAGCATCAGGAACCACATCAGCGCGCCGCCGAGCAGATAGGGCCACAGCGACATCAGCCGGAACACACGGTTGCAGACCAGCAACAACCCGAACACCGCCAGAGCACCCAGCAGATACCCCAGCGACAGGCCGCCCGAGTAGAACAGGGCGATCACGATGATCGCGCCCAGGTCATCCATCACCGCCAGGGCGGTGAGGAAAATCTTGAGTGCCGGCGGGATGCGGCTGCCGAGCAAGGCCAGCGCGCCCAAGGCAAAGGCGATATCGGTCGCCATCGGGATACCGGTGCCCGCTTGCGTGGGCGTGCCTGCGTTGAGGGCGAAGTGGATCAGCGCGGGGATGGCGATGCCCCCCAAGGCTGCAAAGATCGGCAGCAGGGCATTACGGAAATCCGCCAGCTCGCCCACGTACAGCTCGCGCTCCAGCTCCAGCCCGATCAGCAGGAAGAACACCGCCATCAGGCCATCGTTGATCCAGTGCTCGATGCTCAGGCCGAACAGCGTGTGGTGCCAGAACCCGAGGTAGGCCGACCCCCAGGCGGAATTCGCGCAGAGAAGCGAGAGCACGGTGCACAGGATCAGTACAACCCCGCTGGCCTTCTCGGATTCAAAGAAGTGCTGGAATGTCGTGCTCAGTTTCATACCGATGCATCCTTGGCTTGGTCGCTGCCACCCCATTCTACCGATGCGCCGTGCACGGCGGACCGATTTGATCTGCGCCACTTCTGCTCACGGCCGAGACTTAATTGGGTGGGAAGTCTCGCTTTGCCGAGTATCCTTCTGACTCGCAGGGTTACTCCGTCGTCAGTCCATTTGAACCGATCGCACAAACATGCTCACTCGCCTCTTACTCCGGCTCCTTCTGATCGCAGCGCTCTCCGGTGGCGCTGCGCAGGCATGGAGCATGCAGATCTTTGTCAAAACGCTGACGGGCAAGAACATAACGCTGGATGTTGAACCCACCGACACGATTCAGAACGTCAAAGGGAAAATCCAGGACAAGGAAGCTATTCCGCCCGATCAGCAGCGATTGATCTTTGCAGGCAAGCAGCTGGAAGAGAATCGGACCCTTGCCGACTACAACATCCAGAAAGAAGCCACCCTGCATCTGGTACTGAAGAAAGCGGCGACTGCGGTGCCGCCAGTGCTGGATCCCCTCGCGATGTTGCTGCTGGGTTCGGGCGTGGCTGGCGTGCGCCAGGGGCGCTAAGGCCAGGCGTGTGTGTGGCGGGCGTTCGCCGGGTAGTTCTCTACGCAGTTTTTCCACTTCCAGACCATTCGAAACGATTGCTCAATCATGACGACTCGACTCGTATTCCGGCTCCTTCTGATCTCAGCCTTGTTCGGGGGCGCCACGCAGGCCTGGGGGATGCAGATCTTTGTCAAAACGCTGGCGGGCAAGACCATTGCCCTCGAAGTCGAGGCCAGTGACACCATCGAGAACGTCAAAGCCAAGATTCAGGACAAAGAAGGCATTCCCCCCGATCAGCAGCGTCTGCTATTTGCCGGCAAGGTCCTGGAAGAAGGGCGCACGCTGTCCGACTACAACATCCAGAAGGAAGCCACCCTGCATCTGGTGCTGCAGAAAGCGGCGACTGCGGTGCCGGTGCTGGATCCTGCCGCCTTGCTCGTACTGAGTGTCGGGGTGCTGCTGATCGCCCGCCGCTGCCGTTCCTCACCGCGCGTTTGATCCGGCGGCGGCGCGAGCCCGGCGGACCAGCCCGGAGAGCCTCGCCAGATGGCTCTTCGCAGCCATGCCTCTGGAGATCAAGGCCTGGTGCGGCGCTCCGGCATGCATTTGAGTCGCACCTTCAAGCAAGCAAGAGCTTTGTCCAGATAACGCCGGTCTGAAGCGCGTCCGTGCCTGATTGCGAAGGCGGATCCGTGTGCCGTCCCGAGCCGCCGCACCGCGTGCGTTCAAGGCCGCTTGCCCATGCACCCCGCTCGTGCATCTTTGCGCGGTTCTCTCCAGGAATCCGTGCATCAACGCCCCTAAGTTCAAGCACTTGCAGTACTTGGCACACCGCCTGCTTTGATCAAGATCAAATTTGAGCACCACGTACGCAGTCGCAATTGCAGCGCGTACACAAGCCGCCGGCAACGAGGTCGGGCGGTACCGGGTCAAGGGCGATCTCTGGTGTAGCTGAAGCATTCACAACCGAACGCGCACGCACGTTCGCAGCTTTCAACAGAGGAAACTGGCATGAACAAGCCCAAACTCGTCGTGGTCGGCAATGGAATGGCCGGCGTACGCACGCTGGAAGAGCTGCGAAAGATCGCGCCAGACCTGTACGACATCACGGTTATCGGTGCCGAGCCTCACCCCAATTACAACCGCATCATGCTCTCACCCGTACTCGCGGGCGAGATGACAATCCAGGACATCATCCTGAATGACTTTGACTGGTACCGACGTAACGGTATCAGACTGATGACAGGCCAGAAGATCGTCAAGATCGACCGCGAGGCGCGCACGGTGCAGGCCGCTGACGGCTTGGCGATCAGCTATGACCGCTTGCTGCTGGCGACCGGGTCCACGCCTTTCATCCTGCCTGTGCCGGGGAGCACGCTGCCGGGCGTGCATGCCTATCGTGATATCGCCGATGCCGATGCCATGATCGAGGCCGCGGCACGCTATCGGCATGCAGTGGTGATCGGTGGCGGACTGCTGGGGCTGGAAGCGGCCAACGGCCTTGCACAACGCGGCATGACGGTGACCGTGGTGCATCTCGGCGAATGGATCATGGAGCGCCAGCTCGACCGCCCCGCTGCAACGATGCTGCAGCGCGCGCTGGAAGCCAAGGGCATGAAGTTCAGGCTTGCTGCCCACACCGCCGAGCTGGTGCAGGGAGAGTCCGGCCGCGTCTGCGCCGTGACGCTCAAGAGCGGTGAAGTGCTGCCGGCTGAACTGGTCGTGATGGCTGCCGGCATCCGCCCGAACACGGCGCTGGCCGAGTCTGCGGGCATTCAGTGTCAGCGTGGCATCGTGGTGAGTGACAGCTTGCAAACGAGTGACCCGGACATTTATGCGGTGGGGGAGTGCGCCAATCACCGTGGGGTGGCCTACGGCCTGGTGGCACCACTGTTCGAGCAGGCCGAGGTGCTCGCCCGGCAGCTCGCGAGTGATGGCGCCGCGGCCTATCAGGGCTCGGTGACTTCCACCAAGCTGAAAGTCACCGGGATAGACGTCTTCTCGGCCGGCAACTTCATGGGTGGCGACGGCTGCGAAGACATCGTGCTGTCCGACCCCTCAGGTGGCGTCTACAAGCGCGTCGTGATCCAGGATGACCGGATCGTTGGTGCCGTCACCTATGGTGATACCGCTGATGGCGCCTGGTACTTCCAGATGATCAAGGCGGGCGAGAAAGTTGCGGCGATTCGCCAGCACCTGCTCTTTGGCCCACCCCACGCCGCGGCAGACGGCAGCCACTGTCCCGCCACTTTGTAAAACCTGTTACCCCACGAGGAGCTGCGCCATGAGCGAATGGGAAACCGATTTCGGCCACGACGAAGAAGACACGCAGGCTTGATGCGCGGTGCAAGCGGGCTGAGCAGACAAGCCCACTTATCACTGGCGGCCATTTCTACCCGACAGACCATGAGGAACACAATAATGAATCCCCTCCCCAATCCCGCTCGTCGACACATCCTGCTCGCATTGGCCAGCTTGCCCCTGACCGGGGTTGCGCGGGCTGCCGGACCGAAACCCGGCGAGATCGGCATGCTGGAAGCCATCAACCAGGCGGGCCGCCAGCGCATGCTGTCACAGCGCATGGCCAAGCTGTATGCCCAGCAGGTGCGGGGTGTCCGCGCCAGCGACGCCCAAGCCCTGATGAGCAGCTCGATCAGCCTGTTCGATAGTCAGCTTGACACCCTTCGACGTCTGGCCACAAGCAGGAATGCAGGTGACATCGTTCAGACATACGATAAGTTGAGCGCTGGCTGGCGTGACTACAGGCAGGTCGTCAGCGCCCCCGCCAACCCGGACGGACTCCTGGCTATTGCCAGCTTGAACGAGCAGGTACTGGCCACCGCGCATCAGGGCACGTTGCAGCTGGAGAGGCTCAACGGAAGCTCGCTTGGCAAGCTCGTCAATCTCGCCGGTCGGCAGCGCATGCTCTCGCAGCGGATGTCGAAATTCTACTTCTTTATTGCCAACGGCATGGACAACGCGGAGGTGCGGAAAGGCCTTGAAGCGTCGCGCAGCGAATTCATCGCGGCGATGCAAACCCTCAAGCGGGCGCCTGAGAGTGCCGACCGCGTCCAGTCATGGATCACGCTGGCAGAATCGCAGTGGGTCTTCTTTGATGAGGCGATACGCAGTGGGCGCAGCAAGCGCAGCGAACTGGACTATCTCGACAACAACGTGGCGGTGAGCTCGGAAAACATCCTGCAAGTGATGGACAAGTTAACCGAACTGTATGCGACTTCAAGCTGAGCACATTTCATGATGGCAGAAACCAGGTCCACTTGTCCGTACTGCGGCGTCGGTTGCGGGGTGATCATCCAGCATGACGGCAAGCGCGTCATCGAGGTGCGCGGGGATCCAGCGCATCCGGCCAACTTTGGCCGCCTGTGCACCAAGGGTTCCACCTTGCACTTTACCGCCAGGCCGGAGGGGCGTCTGCTGTTTCCAGAAATGCGTCCTGGCAAGGCTGAGGCGCGTCAGCGCGTCGGCTGGGGCGAGGCGCTGGATACGGCCGCACAGCGGTTTGCCGATGTCATCACCCGGCACGGTCCGGATGCCGTCGGATTCTATCTCTCAGGTCAGCTGCTGACCGAGGACTACTATGTCTTCAACAAGCTGGCCAAGGGGCTGATCGGCAGCAATAACGTTGATACCAACTCGCGCCTGTGCATGAGCAGCGCGGTCGCCGCGTACAAGCAGACCCTCGGTGCGGACGCGCCACCTTGCGCGTACGAAGACTTTGATCATGCTGATTGCCTGCTGATTGCTGGCGCCAACCCTGCATTTGCCCACCCGATCGCGTTTCGTCGCATTGAGGCGGCCAAGGCTGCGCGGCCCGGGATGAAGATCATCGTCGTCGATCCGCGCCGTACCGACACCGCTGCGAGCGCGGATCTGCATCTGGCGATTCAGCCGGGTACTGATATCTGGCTCTTCAACGCCATGCTGCATGTGCTGATTGCGGAGGGCTACGTCAATCTGCCCTGGATCGAGGCGCATACAGAGGGATTCGCAGCGCTCCGGGAGGCGGTGCTCCCGATCACGCCAGGCGTGGCGGCCGAGGTATGCGGTGTCAGTCAGGATGACATCGTCACCGCAGCTCGCTGGTGGGGCGCGGCCCAGGCGCCGCTCTCCCTGTGGTGCATGGGCTTGAACCAGAGCCATCACGGCACGCACAACGGCACCGCACTGATTGCCTTGTCATTGGCGCTAGGCAAGATCGGCCAGCCCGGCTGCGGTCCGTTCTCGTTGACCGGTCAGCCCAATGCCATGGGGGGGCGCGAAGTCGGTGGGCTCGCCAACCTGCTGTCTGCCCACCGCGATCTCGCCAATCCGGCGCACCGCGCGGAAGTGGCGGCGCTATGGGGAGTCGCGGCGGTGCCGGAGAAACCCGGTCTTGCCGCGGTGGATATGTTCGAGGCGGTGCGCAGCGGAGACATTCGCGCCCTGTGGATCGTGTGCACCAACCCGGCACACTCGATGCCGCAGCAGGCTTTGATCCGCGAGGCGCTTGAGAAGTGCGAGTTCGTGGTGCTGCAGGAAGCGTATCGCAACACCGAGACTGCACCGTATGCCGATCTGCTGTTGCCGGCGACGACCTGGGCCGAGAAAGAGGGCACGGTAACGAACTCGGAGCGCTGCATCACCCATGTAAGGCCTGCCGTGTCGCCCCCGGGCGAGACGCGCGCCGACTGGCAGATCGCCTGCGAGTTTGCGCGTGTGCTGGGGGCAAAGCTGGGGCGAGGACACCTTGCCGAGCGGATGTTTGGCTATGCGGAGGCGGAAGCCGTGTTCCTCGAGCATGCCGAGAGCACGCGGGGCCGCGATCTGGACATTACCGGGCTGAGTTACGCCACGCTGGATCTGCATGGCCCGCAGCAGTGGCCTTGCCCGGCGGGCGCAACGCGCGGGACAGCGCGGCTGTACGCCGATGGTGTTTTCCAGACTGCCACAGGCAGGGCGCGCTTTGTGGTGCCGACAGACGTGCTCACGGCCGAGCGCTGTGATGCGCAGTATCCCTTGAGCCTGACCACCGGCCGCCTGCGGGATCAATGGCACGGCATGAGCCGCACGGGCAAGCTTGCCCGGCTGTACAGCCATGTCGACGAGCCTCGTATCGAGCTCCACGCGAGCGACTTGAGCGCACGGGGCATCGCGGCGGGCGATCTGGTACGGGTAGCAAGCCAGCGCGGTGCCGTGATCCTGCGGGCGCACGCCAGCGCTGAGATTCAGCCCGGGCAGGCCTTTGTGGCCATGCATTGGGGGCGGCAGTTGCTCTCGTCGTCGGGCGCGAACGAGCTGACCCTCAACGCGGTGGACCCCGCCTCGCAACAGCCGGAGCTCAAGCATGCTGCGGTGCAGATCGAGCGTGTTGACCTGCCTTGCCAGGCCATTCTGATGCGCAGTGCCGTGTATGCCGATGCCGCCAATAGCCTGGCCATCGAGCGGGCTGCCGCGCTCGCGGCGTGGCTGCCGCGCTTTGACTATGCCAGTGTCGCGCTCGCCGGGCGTGAGTTTGCGACTGTCGTGGTACGCATCGCCCATGCCGTGCCGATCCCGCAGGCATGGCTGGAGGAACTCGATGCCTTGATGGATCTGAACGGCGAGCATAGCCTCAGCTACGCCGATGCAGCCTGCGGCATCAGCAAGAAGGCGGTCGTTGAGGACGGGATGCTGACGGGTTTGCGCCTGACCGGCGAGACTGCGGCGAGTGGCTGGCTGAAAGAGTTGATGGTCGAGCGTGCGCCCGCCGAAGCAGTCCGCCGCTGGCTGTTTGCACCGCTGCCCAAGGCGCCGGTCGGCGGGGCCGCACGCGGGCGGATCGTGTGCAATTGTCTGAACGTGTCAGAGAACGAGATTCGTGCGGCGCTGGCGTCCGGCGCCGATCTGCCCGGCCTGCAAGCCAGTCTCAAGTGCGGCACGTCCTGCGGCTCTTGCGTGCCGGAACTCAAGCGCCTGATTGCAGAAGGGAACCAGGCGCTCGCCTGAGCGGGACATGGCATGAAAAAAGGCCGCCCGAAGGCGGCCAAAGAGGAGGTGGCACCGGGGGGTGCCGGGGGTAAGACGGAGCGTGACTAGTTCAGCTTGACCACGACGTACTGCCGGTTTTCTCCGCGCTGGATCAAGACGGGTACGCGGTTGCCGGCGGCATCGGCGAGTTTGCGCAACTGTTCGATACTGCTGACGCGTTGGTTGTTAACGGCGAGGATGACGTCACCTTGACGGATGCCGGCTTTGGCTGACGCACCGGTGGCGGATTCAACAAGCAGCGCGCCACCTGTGATGCCCAGCTTGCGCAACTCCGCAGATTCCAGCTCGCGGACGGACAGACCCAGCTTGCCGCCCGTCTCGGCCTTCTCCGTTTCCTTGCTGACCTTGCCATCGGTCTGCTCGCCAAGCTTCGCCGTGATGTCGCGACGGCTGTTGTCACGCCAGACCTTCAGGCGTACGGTTTCTCCCGGCGCACGTTCACCGATGAGGCGGGGCAAGTCGGTTGATGCCTCGACATCCACGCCGTCGACCTGCTGAATGATGTCGCCCGCCTGCAAACCAGCCTTGGCGGCGGGGCCATTCGGCTCGACCAGGCTGACCAGCGCACCCGCGGCTTTCTCAAGCCCGAAGGACTGTGCCAGCTCGGCATCGACGCCCTGGATCACCACGCCGAGCTTGCCCCGCGAGACCTTGCCGGTTTTGAGCAGCTGATCGCGGACTTTGAGGGCCACTTCGATCGGGATCGAGAACGAGATCCCGGCAAACTGGCCTGTGCCCGAGTAGATCTGAGAATTGATGCCGATCACCTCGCCATTGAGGTTGAACAGCGGACCTCCCGAATTGCCAGGGTTGATGGCCACATCGGTCTGGATGAAGTTGGCGTAGTTGTCCCCATCCAGGCGGCGAGCCTTGGCGGAGATGATCCCGGCGGTCACCGTATTCTCGAAGCCAAACGGGGAGCCGACCGCGAGGACCCACTCACCGACCCGGGCGCGACCAGCATCCCCGGTACGGACGGCTGGCAGGTTGTTCGCATCGATCTTGATGAGTGCAACGTCACTGCGCTTGTCTGAACCAATGACTTTGGCCTTGAACTCGCGCTTGTCGGTGAGCTTGACCGTCACTTCGCTGGCGCCGTCAATCACGTGCGCATTTGTCAGGATGTAACCGTCGTGGCTGACAATGAAACCGGAGCCGACGCCCTGGCTGATCTGCGGGGCTTCCTCGCGCTCGGCGCCGGGTGCCGGCATGCCGAAGCGGCGGAAGAACTCGAAGAACGGATCGTCTTCATTGCCGAACGGCGAGCGGATCCGGCGTCGATCTACGCTCTTGACGCCGATGTTGACGACCGATGGGCCGACTTTCTCGGCAAGCGAGGCAAAGTCCGGAAAACTGCCGCGGGCGGGCGCAACGGCGGGTGAGGCTTCGGGGGCTGAGGCATTCGCATGGGTGGTGCTGATACCTGTTTCCTTCAGGCATCCAGTGAAAGCGATCACCGCAATGCCGGCGACGAGCATTGCACGAGGAAAAGACCTGAGCATGAAAACTCCTCCTGAATTTCAAGTAATTGGATGAATCGGCCCGACCTGGCCGGGCAATGACAGGGGCTCTGACGGCACGCCCGTCCGGCGGTTCCGGCTGCTAACAAACGCTTACAAAGTGGGGGGCGTTTGACGCAAGTTCAAGAGTTTTCTGCACACAAGGTCTTGACTATCCATATGACGGATTATAATTAACAATTCCTATGCTTCGAGCCACAGGGAATCCTCAACCGGACTCTTCGTCATGACGCTAACCGATCTCCGCTATATCCTCGCCTTGGCACAAGAGCGCCACTTTGGCCGCGCCGCGGAAAAGTGCCATGTGAGCCAGCCGACCTTGTCGGTGGCCGTGAAGAAGCTCGAAGAGCAGTTGGGTATCTTGTTGTTTGAGCGCAGTGCGGCTGATGTCAAAGTGACCGAAATCGGGCGCCGTATTGTGGAGCAGGCCGAGCGTGTGCTGCATGAGGCCAACCAGATCCGCGATATTGCCGAAGCGGGACGCGATTCCTTCTCCGGGCCCTTGCATCTGGGAGTGATCTACACGATCGGCCCGTATCTGCTGCCGTCGTTGGTCCCCTTGCTTGCGGCTCGTGCGCCGCGCATGCCGCTGGTGATTCAGGAGAACTACACGCATCGCCTCGCCGAGCAGCTGAAAAAGGGTGAAATTGATGTGGCGATTCTGGCTTTGCCTTTTCAGGAGCCCGGGATCGTTACGCAGCCGGTGTATGACGAGCCTTTCCGCATTGTTCTGCCCAAGAGCCATGCGTGGGCCAAGAATGAGTCGATTTCTGCCGAACAATTGCAGGAGGAGCCTTTGCTCCTGCTGGGCGCCGGGAACTGTTTTCGGGATCAGGTGCTGGAGGCCTGTCCGCGTTGTGCACACGGCACGGGTTTGCAGAAAACCATGGAAGGCAGCTCACTGGAGACGATTCGACACATGGTCGCGACGGGCCTTGGTGTGACCGTGCTGCCCAGCTCGGCGGCCGACCCGCAGGTCAGCAACCAGAGCCTCGTATCGATCCGCAAGTTTTCTGCGCCCGAGCCGAGCCGCCGTGTCGCGATCGCCTGGCGGGTCACCTATCCACGAACCCGGGTGATCGACCTGCTGCGAGCGGTGGTGCTCGACAGCAAGCTGCCAGGGGTGACGCCAGTGCGCCCTTGATCAGGCGCGGCCCAAAACGTGGAGGGCCAGGCGCGGGGGCAAGCCGGCAGCCTTGATCTTGATAGCCGCAGCGCGGTGATCATAGGGAATGCGGAAGAACGATAGCCGCTGTCGTTCCAGATCAAAAATGGCATATCGGGCACCGGTCAGACCATCGCGCGGTTGACCGCAGGAGCCGACGATCGCCAGCCAGTTTCTGCGGTCTGGTACGCCGACCGCCATGTTTTCGGCCGGGCGGAAGGCGAACATGTGGCCATCGCGACCACTGTAGTACAGCGCGGGGTCGTGCACATGGCCACTGAACGCCCAGCATGTGCCGGCCGCCTGCAGGCTCTCAAATGCTTCGGTGCCGGTGCTGATGTAGCGCCAGCTCTCCGGTGTGCGAGCCGAGGCATGAACGCAGGTGATGCCGTTCTCCTGATGCATCAGTGGCAGGCGCCGCAGGAATTCCAGCTGGCGGGGCTTGAGCTGCATGATGGTCCAGTCGATGGCCGCCTGTGCATCGGCATTCAAGTGGCAAGGAAAGCGGGCACAGGCCAAGGCGTCATGATTGCCGAGAATGGCGACCGCTTCTTTGCATTCGACCAGCGCCATGCATCGCTCCAGCACCGCCTCCGGGTCCGCCCCGTATCCCACCAGATCGCCGATCAGCATGAATCTTGAGACCCCGTGGGCGCGCGCATGGGCAATGACCGCCTCGAAGGCTTCGATATTGCTATGAATATCGGCAATCAGCGCGTATCGCATCTTGGTTCAGGGTTCCAGTTTGGGCGGAGCGAGTGACATGAGCGAGCTCCGGAAAGCGACACCGTGACACCTATCGATAACGGCAGTGTACGCGCGTGAATCCAATCAATATCTGTAAGGAGGCACGATAGCGACGCACAATCGCTTTAGCGAGCGCGTCTATAATCATTGCCCCACCCGGAGCGTACGAATAATGGAATCCCACTTCAAGCATCATGTTTTCTTCTGTTGCAACCAGCGGGAGGCGCACGATACCAGTTGCAACAATCACGGTGCCAGTGCGCTGCAGACTTATGCCAAGGAGCAAGTGCGCGCGTTGGGGCTGGATGGCGCCCGGCAGATCCGCATCAACAAGGCTGGCTGCCTGGGCCGCTGTGATGATGGCCCGGTGCTGGTGGTCTATCCCGACGGTATCTGGTACACCTACGTGGATCGCGAAGATATCGACGAGATCATCCGCGAGCATCTACAGCACGGGCGGGTCGTGGAGCGGCTTCGTATATGAAGGCCGCACCCACGACGCAACAGTTGATTGCCGGGCCTGCCGGTCTCATTGAGGTGCTGGTGGACGCGCCCTCCAGCCCGCGGGGCATCGCCTTGATTGCGCATCCGCATCCGCTGTTTGGGGGTGCCAACACCAACAAGGTAACGCATACCCTGGCGCGTACGCTGCGGGACCTTGGTCACGTCGCGCTGCGCCCGAACTTTCGCGGTGTGGGTCAAAGTGGCGGCAGCCACGACCACGGTGTGGGCGAAACAGAAGATCTGCTTGCCGTGCTCGATTGGGCTCACCAGCACTGGCAACTCGATGTCTATCGGCCCAGCATATTGGCGGGGTTTTCGTTCGGCGCCTACGTGCAGACGCGTGTCGCGCGGCGCCTTGCCGAGGCAGGCCATCCGGCCAGGCGTCTGATCCTGATTGGCACTGCGGCCGGCTTCATCGAGGGTGCACGCCAGTACGACACCGAGGCAGTCGGTCCGGACACGCTCGTGATTCATGGTTCGAAAGACGAAACTGTGCCGCTTGAAAATGTACTGCGCTGGGCGGAGCCGCTGGACGTGCCTGTTGTGGTTGTTCCGGGTGCGGACCACTTCTTCCACGGACGCCTCCATACGCTACGTGACATCATCAACCGCGCGTCGTGCGAGTGCGATTGAAGCTTTTAGCCACCCTCGGGAGCATCGCCATGAAATTGATCGCATCACTGACCAGCCCGTATGTTCGCAAGATCCGCATCGCCCTGCTGGAAAAAGGTCTTACGTTCGAACTTGTCAACGAACCACCCTGGGAGCCGGGCAACAAGGTTTGCGACTACAACCCGCTGGGCAAGGTTCCCGCTTTGCAAGCCGATGATGGCGAGATCTTCTTCAATTCGCCGGTGATCGCCGACTACCTTGAAACCCTGCCCGCAGCGGTGCGGCTGATTCCCGTTGAGGCGCTTGAAGCCGTGCGCGTCAAGCAACTTGAAGCCTTGGCTGATGGCGTGACCGACGCAGGTGTCGTCTGGCTGCTGGAAACGCGTCGCGCCGCAGACAAGCAGGACGCAACGGTTATCGACCGCCAGCGTGGCAAGATTGAGCGCGGTCTGGATGCGCTGGAGCACAAACTCCAAGGGAGAGACTGGCTGTATGGCACCCACCTCAGCCTTGCCGACATCGCCGCGGGTTGTTGCGTTCTCTGGCTGGATTTCCGCCTGCCGCAGTACGACTGGCGCAGCAGCCGGCCGAATCTGACCGCTTACGCCAAGCGACTCGCGGAGCGGGCCGCGTTTGTGCAGACCGTTCCAGTCGTCTGACTCGCGATACCAGGCCCAAGAAAAAAACGCCCTGGCGTTCAGGGCGTTTTCGTGCTGCCGCTCGGAACCCGCGTCAGCCCATTGTGAAGGCCGCGAGCTTGTTGCCATCCAGATCGCGAAAATAGGCGGCGTAGAAGCCGTCGTTCCCGCGTGGGCCGGGGGCGCCTTCGTCCTTGCCGCCGAGTTCCAGCGCCTTTTTGTGGAAGGCCGCGACGGCTTCCGGGGTGGGCAAGTAGAGAGAGGTCATCGAGCCGTTGCCAACCGTGGCCGGCTGGCCGTCATAAGGCTTGATCACACCGATCGAAGGTTTGTCCGGCGCAACGCCCCAACTCACAAAGCGCTCCGATTCCAACTGACGCTTGGCGCCAATCGTTCCGAACAGGGCATCGAAGAAGGCTGCTGCATAAAACAAGCGCCCTGTCACCTGCCTGGAGAGCCTTGCTGGATGCGGTTCTTCAGGCAATGAAAACGGGCCCGTCCGCAGACGGGCCCGCATGTCGAACCCTTGGGCCGATGGCTTACTGGCAGTTCGGCAGTACGCGAACGTTGATCACGCCGTCTACCGCTTGCAGCTTGGCCACCAGATCAGCCGACACTTCACCGGAAACGTCGATGATGTTGTAGGCGTAGTCACCCTTGTTCTTGTTGATCATGTCGTCGATGTTCAGGCCGGATGCACCGATGGCGGTGGTCAGGTTGCTGATCACGTTCGGCACGTTCTTGTTGGCCACGGTGATACGGGTCTTGCCGGTCGGGGCCATTTCGCAGGCCGGGTAGTTCACCGAATTCTTGATGTTGCCACGCTCAAGGAATTCACGGATCTGGTCGGCAGCCATCACGGCGCAGTTGTCTTCCGATTCCGGTGTCGAGGCGCCCAGGTGCGGGACGCACAGAATCTTGTCCACGCCCAGCAGTTCATCTTCCGGCAGATCGATCACATAACCAGCTACTTGGCCGGAGGCGATCGCAGCCTTGATGGCAGCGTTGTCAACGAGACCGTTGCGGCTGAAGTTCATCAGGCGGGCGCCCTTCTTCATGCGGCCGATGCGCTCGGCGTTGAAGAGGTTCTTGGTGTCCTTGGTGGCCGGCACGTGGATAGTGATGTAGTCGGACTCAGCAATCAGCGCATCCAGGCTGGCAGCCTTCTGCACTTCGTGCGAAAGCTTCCAGGCTGCATCAATGCTCACGAAGGGGTCGAAACCGATGACCTTCATGCCCAGCGCGTTGGCAGCGTTGGCCACCAATACGCCGATAGCGCCCAAACCGATCACGCCCAGCGTCTTGCCCTGGATTTCGGGGCCGACGAACTGGGCCTTGCCCTTTTCCACCAGCGGCGGCACATCGGCACCCTTGCCCTTGAGCGTCTGGCACCAGGTGATGCCTTCATGGATGTTGCGCGACGACATCAGCATTGCTGCGATCACGATTTCCTTCACGCCGTTGGCGTTGGCGCCTGGGGTGTTGAACACCACGATGCCGCGCTCGGCACACTTGTCCAGCGGAATGTTGTTCACGCCAGCGCCAGCACGGGCAATGGCCTTCACCGAAGCGGGGATTTCCATCGTGTGCATGTCGGCCGAGCGCAACATGATGCCGTCCGGGTTGACGATCTCGGTGGCGGATTCGTAATTGTCACGCGGCAGGCGGTCGAGGCCACAGGCGGCAATCTTGTTCAGCGTTTGAATCTTGAACATCGTGGACTTCCTCTCAAGAGATGAGTTGTTTTCAGAAATCGGTGCAGACGGCCCGAGCCAGGCTAGGGCAATTGGGCGTTGATTGTATGTCCGAACATCGCCGTTTGTAATTGCAACGGCTCAATTCTCTGGCAGGTAGTTGACCGAAGGGGGTGTTTCCGTGACGCCACCGCCGGATCAGGCTGCAACGGTGGAGAGGCAGGTGGGGGCGGCCTGCAGGAAACGCGTACCGTAGGCGACGTGCCCGAGATGGTTGATCTGCATGGCATCCCAGATCCGAGCGGACGGCAGGGTGGCCGGATTGGCCAGCCGCTGCAAGGCAAGGTCCACAGCGTGTTCGAAGTCCTGCCGGTCTGATCCTGCATCCATGCGTCTTGCCAGCGCAAGCAGGCGTTGCAGCATGGGCTCCGCCAGTTCGCGCATGCCTGTCCGGCTGTCATCCGCGCACAGCGGCAAACTTGGGTTGCGACCGGAGAGGGCGACGCGGTGGTGGTTCTCCTGCAAGAGTG
Organism: Uliginosibacterium sp.; assembly: GCA_016718265.1. Taxonomy (GTDB): domain Bacteria; phylum Pseudomonadota; class Gammaproteobacteria; order Burkholderiales; family Rhodocyclaceae; genus Uliginosibacterium. The sequence continues at coordinate 250,356 of JADKDZ010000029.1, forward strand.
CCCACTCCTCCGGCCCGATCGGCGTGTCTTGGCCCAACAGGCAATCGAGCATCAGTACCTGGATAAAACGGAGGGTATCGAGATCGATCGCCTCGGGCGCAAAGGGGTTCAGATCAAGAATGCGAACTTCCGCGTAATACACGCCGTCGCGATCCATGGCGTCGAGATGCCCTTCGCCCTTGCGGATGCGGCCTTTCAGGCGGATGGCGGCGTAGAACTCGCTTTCGGACTGTAAAACCCGGTCGTTGATCTGGCTCGGCAGGCCATTGGCCATCAACCCGAGTTTCTGGAATTTGTCGCTCGGGGTCGCCATCAGCGCACGGATATCGTGGCTGTACTCCGCCAGCGAATTGAACGAGACCGGCATGTCGCTGAAGGCCGTATCGGCGTACCCGTAGCGGCTGACACGCAACGAGGTGGCGTGTTGCTCGTGCTCATCGATGAAGGCTTTGCAGCCACGGCAACAGGCTTTGACAGTTTGCACTTGCTGTCGGACGACGCCGCTGAAACTCTCATCTGCGGCAGGTGACGCCCCCGTCAGCCAGACCAGTAGCCAGCGCTGGCGCAGGAAATTCCGTGCCATTCGAAAGTAGGCAGCGTCGACACCGTGCCGATCCGTGTAGCCAAGCGCAGCCAGCAATTCGCGCGAGAACGAGAAGTTGAAATGGATGCCGGAGATCATCTGCATTCGCCGCCCATAGCGGTTCGCCAGCCCCACACGATAGAGCTCGCGCATACGCCCTTCTGGCGTATCTGCGAAACGGGCAATCGGAATGCGAGACTCTTCGGGCAAGCAAGTGGGCATGCTCAAGGGCCAGAGTCGCTCACCGCGTGCGTCAAGCACCTGTTCGACCTCCGCCTGGATGCCGCGCAAGGCACCCAGTGCTTCGTCTACCGATGCACAAGGCGGGGTGATCATTTCAAGCTGGCTCTCGGAGAAATCCACCGTGATCCGATCGTTCTCAAGCTTGTCACCAAACTCTGCCGGATGAGGTGTCAGCGCAAGGCTGCCATCTGGTTTTACCCGTAACGCCTCACGTTCGATCCCGAAAGCGCCGCTGCGCAACATGGCAGGCACGGTGCGCTGTGACACCCAGTCGAGGTCGTAAAGAGACGGTTTGTTCATTCGATACTCCTTGGTTCAGAACTTCCTGCACGGCCGGGCTTGCCAGCTTAGCCCGCCTTGGCATCAGGCGTCAGGACTTGCCACCCGAGTGGGTAATTGCTGCAGAAAACTACGGACGTCCTCGACCGCTTCCATGTTGATCCGGCACACGAAACTTTGCCCGGAGCGCTTGACGGTAATCAGCCCGGCGTTCTGCAACTCTTTGAAGTGGTGAGAAATTGTGGAGCGTGACAAGCCTATTGCACAGCAGGCGCGTGTGAAGCAGCGGGCGACCCCTTCGCAGGGGTCGCCGTCGGGGAACTCTCCGGCCTCTTGCCACGCACATAACATGCGAAAGATTCTCAGGCGTTGAGGATTGGAAAGTGCCTTGAATACTCTAGCTAAGGCTTCGTGTTCCATTGTTCTAAGTTATTCGAACAATTGCTTACCGTCAAGCCAATAAATGGTGGCGGGTGCTCAACCGCAGCACCCGAATGCCGTTAATGCTTTAGTCCCCTCCGGCAACCTGGTTCGTTCCGCTATGAGTTCTGAAGACCAAGCAATTTTTGTCGCTGCAGAAAACTTGTGTGTAGGAATGTATGTTTTTATCGACCTGCCCTGGTTTCGCCACCCCTTCAGCTTCAATCATTTCAAGATTCGCTCACCAGACCAGATCGCGACCTTGCGAACACTGGGAGTGAAGCAGTTCCGGATCGATCCCGCGAAAAGCGACGCGAAGAACATCCCCGCCACAGTAGGTGTCCCTCAGCCTGTCGAGTCGAGCTTGCCGGTAGATGAAGTCCCAACCGATCCAGACACGGTTGTGAAGAACTCCCGTGTCGCGCGTTTGAAAGAGCGGCGCGAGAAGATTGGGCAGGTTGAGAAAGCCTTTACCAAGGCTGCCGGAATCATGCGGAACATCAACCGGAACCTGCTTTCGCGTTCGCGCGAGTGCCTGGAAGAGGTGGGCGAACTGGTTGATCAGATGGTACTGGCGTTTCTGGAATCCCCTGAGTTGACGCTCCACGTGATGGGCGACAAGGCTGGCGGCGAAGAGGTCTACTACCACGGTTTGAATACCTCGATCCTGTCGATGATGCTGGCAAAGGACCTTGGAATCACGTTTGAACAGGGGCGTTTGCTTGGGCTGGGTGCCTTGCTACACGACATCGGACTGATGGACATCCCGGACAGAGTGCTGAAGAAAACGGATGAGCTGACGCATGCAGAGAATGAACTCAGAAAAATGCATTGCGAGTATGGTCTGCGTATCGGCCAGAAGATCGGGCTGCCTGATGCGGTGCTGGCGATCATCTACCAGCACCATGAAATGGCTGACGGCAGCGGCTATCCAAAAGCGCTGAAAAGCGCGGCTACCCACCCGCTCGCCCGCATCATTTCGGTCGTTAACTACTATGACAATCTGTGCAATCCCACCGATCTTGCGAAAGCACTGACTCCGCATGAAGCACTGTCGCTGATGTTTGCGCAGCGGCGCAACAAATTCGATGCACAGACCCTGCAACTTCTGATCCGCTGTCTGGGGGTATTTCCGCCCGGAACGATCGTCAAGCTCTCGAATGATGCTCTGGGGCTGGTTCAGTCGGTCAATCCTCAGAAGCCCTTGCGCCCCTGGGTATTGCTCTACGATCCCGATATTCCTAAAGAGGAAGCGGTGATGATCGATCTGGAGCGTGAGCCGGACCTTAACATCAGCAAAGCGATACGACCGATCCAGTTGCCAGCCATGGTGTACGACTACCTCAGTCCACGCAAACGGGTCACTTACTACTTTGACGGCGACAGCGCTGGCAAGGCAGGCGGGTCATGACCGAGTCTCTGGATCACGTCCTGCTCGACTACGCCAGCGACATCATGCTGGTGGTGGATGCTGCGACGCTGGAGATTCGCGCCGCAAATGCGCGCGCGTGCTGCGAACTGGGCTATGACCCTGCACAGCTTCTGGGCAAGCCGATTACCGACATCGAGAGTGCGCTGAGCGACGTGTTCTTCTGGGAGGACGTAAGGGTAGGTGGCAACCCCGAGCTGTGCGATGCAGAAGGCATTTACAGTAAGGCTGATGGCGAGATGCTCATGGTGTCCAAGAGCATCTTCCGCACGCCGGCGGGCTGGCTGGTTATCCGGGCCCACCGGATCGATGCAGAGAAGCGAGCCGAAGAAGAGCTCGCGCACGTGGCGTCACAATTGCGTGCGACGCTTGAGGCGACGGTAGACGGCATTCTGGTGATGGATCGCAATCTCGCCATCACCAACATGAACCGGCGTTTTGCGCAGCTCTGGCAGATTCCTGACGAACTGCTCTTGCAGCACGAAGATCGACGTTTGCTCGACTTTCTCGCCACCCTGCTCATTGACCCAACACGGTTTACCGAACTGACGACGCATGCCGGGCAGGAGTTGCAGGGCGAGACTTTCGACTCGCTGAGTCTGATCAACGGGCGTACGTTCGAGTGCAAGTCCCGTCCGGCAAGACACGCCGAGCAGATCATTGGCCGGGTGTTCTGTTTTACCGATGTGACCGAGCGCAATCAGGCCGAGCGGGCGCTGGTGGCGGCGCGCGACGCCGCCAATTCGGCCAATCGGGCCAAGGGTGATTTCCTGGCCATGATGTCGCATGAGATTCGCACACCCATGAATGGCATCATCGGTATGGCCCAGCTTCTGGAAGGTACGAAGCTGGACAGCGAGCAGGAGCAGTACGTCGGTACGATCCGTTCCTCCAGCGAGTCGCTGTTGGCGATCATCAACGACATATTGGATTACTCGAAGATTGAGGCCAAGAAGTTGAACCTGGAGCGCACGCAGTTCGATCTGGGCCGACTGGTCGAAGATATTTCGAGGCTGTTCTCCTTCTCGGCGCAGGACAAGAAGCTTGATTTCCGGGTTCGGATGGCGCCAGGCATGCCCGAGTTCTTCTACGGTGACCCGGTGCGCTTGCGACAGATTCTCGTGAATCTGATAGGTAATGCCCTGAAATTTACAGGGCACGGCTACGTGGAACTCAGTGTGCGCGAGCTGGAGAATCTGGGTGACAAGCTCAGGCTGCGCTTCTCGGTGGTCGACACGGGGATTGGTATCCCCGCTGACAAGCTGGAGCATGTGTTCAGCCCCTTCGAGCAGGCGGATATGTCGACGACGCGCCGTTTCGGAGGAACCGGGCTTGGTCTTTCGATCTGTCGCATGCTTTGCGAATTGATGCACGGCGAAATCGGCGTTCACAGCCAATTAGGCAAGGGCTCTGAGTTCTGGTTTACCGCGGTACTCGCCCGCGGAAGCGAGGAGGCACGGGCAGGCACAAGTCTCACCCACAGCCTCGCGGCCGTCAGCATTGATCCTGCCACGCCGATTCTGGTCGTTGAAGACAATCAGGTTAACGTGTTGGTGATCAGCAAATTGCTGAAGAAACTTGGCGCGGCGGCGATTACCGTCGCCCAGAACGGGGAGGAAGCCGTGCGTTGCTGCGAGAGCAGCACGTATGACTTGATCTTGATGGATACCCATATGCCGATCATGGACGGCTTGGCGGCCACGCGTGAACTGCGCCAGCGCGGGCTGCGGACCCGGATTGTTGGCGTCAGTGCTGACGCCATGGCCGATGATCGCGATGCAGCGCTGGCATCGGGCATGGATGACTACATCACCAAGCCAGTATCTATCGAATCGCTTCGAGATGCCGTGGCCCGAGCCCAGCGCGAGCCGCCGGCCTGAGTCAGCGCTTGACGGCGCGATGCCCGATATCGTGACGGTATTGCATGCCTTCGAATTGAATGTGGCCCGCCAGCTCGTACGCGCGGCTCTGCGCGACCTTGACCGAGTCTCCCAGTGCGGTCACGCATAGCACGCGGCCGCCGCTCGTTACCACTTTGCCGTCGCGCTGGGCAGTACCGGCATGAAACACGTGGGCGTCTTCAAGGGTCGCTTCCAGCCCGCTGATGACATCGCCTTTGCGGGGCTCGTCGGGATAGCCGCCCGCTGCCATGACAACACCTAACGCAACGCGCCTGTCCCAGTCTGCTTCAGCCGTGTCGAGCTTGCCTGCCAACGCCGCTTCGACCAGCTCAACCAGATCGGTCTTCAGGCGCATCATGATGGGCTGGGTTTCCGGGTCGCCAAAACGGCAATTGAACTCGACAACGCGCGGGGCGCCTTGTTCGTCGATCATCAGGCCCGCATACAGAAAGCCGGTGTACGGCAAGCCATCGGCGGCCATGCCAGCCAGGGTCGGGTTGATGATCTCGCGCATCACGCGTGCGTGGATGGCCGGGGTTACCACAGGTGCTGGAGAATAGGCGCCCATGCCCCCGGTATTGGGCCCGAGGTCTCCGTCCTTGAGGCGCTTGTGGTCCTGGCTGGTCGCCATCGCAAGCGCATGCTTGCCATCAGCCATGACAATGAAGCTCGCTTCTTCACCCTGCATGAACTCTTCAATCACGACGCGGGCACCGGCGTCGCCCATCTTGTTGCCCACCAGCATCATGTCGATGGCCGCGTGGGCTTCGTCGGCATCCATGGCGACAACGACGCCCTTGCCGGCGGCAAGGCCGTCAGCCTTGATCACGATCGGCGCGCCTTCAAGGTCGATGTATGCGTGTGCGTCTGCCGCATCGGAGAAAGTCTGGTACTTGGCCGTCGGAATGCCATGGCGCACAAGGAACTGCTTGGCGAAGTCCTTCGAAGATTCAAGTTGAGCGCAAGCCCGCGTGGGGCCGAAGATCGGCAAGCCCTCCGCCCGGAAGGCATCGACAACTCCCGCCGCGAGGGGCGCTTCGGGGCCGACAATGGTCAGACCGATGCCTTCCTTGCGGACAAAGGCGATCCACTCCGGGATGGTGGTGGCGGCGACATTCTCCAGTGCCGGTTCGCGGTCTGTACCAGCATTTCCCGGTGCGACGTAGACCTTCTGGATACGCTGTGACTGAGCCAGTTTCCAGGCCAAAGCGTGCTCACGACCACCCGAACCGATGACGAGAATCTTCATGATGACTTTCTATGGGTACGGATCAATGACGGAAGTGGCGGATACTGGTGAAGACCATTGCAATGCCTTGCTCGTCGGCTGCGGCGATGACCTCAGCGTCACGCATTGAGCCACCAGGCTGAATCAGTGCGGTTGCGCCCGCCTGCGCGAGGACGTCCAGACCATCACGGAAGGGGAGAAACGCTTCTGACGCGGCTGCACAGCCTGCCAGTGACAAACCCGCCGCTTCCGCCTTGATCTTGGCGATCAGCGCCGAGTCGACGCGCTTGACCTGACCGGACCCAATACCCAGCGTCAGGCCATCCTTGCCGTAGACGATCGCGTTGGACTTGACGAACTTGGCAACACGCCACGCAAACAGCATGTCACGCAATTCAGTTTCGGTAGGTGCGCGCTGGGTGACTACTTTGAGGTTGGCAGGCTGGATGCAGGCGTCGTCGTAGGTCTGCACCAGCAGACCACCACCCACACGCTTGTAATCCGCCTGGCTGATCTGACCGAGGGGGCAGGTCAGGATACGCAGGTTCTGCTTGGCGGCAAACACTGCCAGTGCCTCGGCGGTGTAAGCCGGTGCAATGATGACTTCGGCAAACTGGCCAGCGACCGCCTTGGCCGCTGCTTCGTCAACGGTCAGGTTAAAGGCGATGATTCCGCCGTAAGCGGCTTCGCGATCGGTCGTGAAGGCGCGGCGATAGGCTTCTTCCGCGGTGGCCCCCAACGCGACGCCACACGGATTGGCATGCTTGACGATCACGCAGGCGGGAACCTCAGCGTCAAACGCTTTGAGGCACTCCCAGGTCGCGTCGGCGTCCGCAATGTTGTTGTACGAAAGTTCTTTGCCCTGCAACTGCGTGTAGTTGGCGATGCCGCCAGTCGGCACGGTCAGATCGCGGTAGAAGGCGGCTGTCTGATGCGGGTTCTCGCCGTAGCGAAGGTCTTGCACCTTGTCGAATGCGAGCTGCAGGCGTGTCGGGTACTCTGCGCGCTCCGGAGCGGCGTTTCCCTTGAGCTGATTTTCATCCACTGCCGTCAGCCAATTCGCAATGGTGGCATCGTAGCGAGCGGTGTGGGTGAAGGCTTTGCGTGCCAGCTCAAAACGCGTCTTGTACGCCAGATTGCCGCCACGTTCCTTCAGCTCTTCAATAATGGTCGCATAGTCTTCCGGGTCGGTCACGATGCCGACGCCACCCACCTCATTGCCATGGTTTTTGGCGGCGGCGCGCACCATGGTCGGCCCGCCGATGTCGATGTTCTCGATGGCATCGTCAAGCGTACAGCCTGCCTTGGCGACGGTTGCCTGAAACGGGTAGAGATTCACTACGACCAGATCGATGCGCGGGATCTGGTGTGCCTCAAGCGTTGCCAGATGCTCGGGCAAATCGCGTCGGGCGAGAATCCCGCCATGCACCTTGGGATGCAAGGTCTTTACCCGTCCGTCCAGCATTTCTGGAAACCCGGTGTAATCACCGACGTCTGTGACTGCGAGCCCAGCATCGCGCAGCGTCTTGGCTGTTCCGCCGGTTGAGAGCAGCTTGACACCAAGTGCTGCGAGCGCTTGCGCGAATTCAACGATTCCGCGTTTGTCAGAAACACTGAGGAGGGCTTGGGAGACAGTCATGATGTGAGGATCGAGTAGGTTCAAGAGGGTTCAACCGGCCAGCAGCCCATAATCGGCGATCTTGCGGCGCAAGGTGTTGCGTGTGATGCCGAGCAGTTCGGCGGCCTGAGTCTGGTTGCCGTTCGAGCGGCGCAAGGCGTATTCGAGTAAGGGGCGCTCAACTTGGCGCATGACCATCTCGTGCAGCGCGTCGGGCGCTTCACCATCAAGGTCGGTGAAATAGCGATCGAGTACGTGGGCGACGCATAAGGCTAAATCGTTGTTGTTATGGCTCATGCTGCGAGGGCCTTCTGCTCTGTGTTGTCCGGGAGTGCATATTGTAGGCGTGGAAACAGGCCTGCGAGCTGTGCAAAATACGCTTCGAGCGCAAGAAGCTGATCTGCGGCGCACAACAAGGGATTTACGCGGGCGCGGAACTGGGCCGCGCCAGGTAGCCCTCGCGCGTACCAGCCGAGGTGTTTGCGCGCGATTCGTACGCCGGCCTCCTCGCCATAAAACGCATGGATTTGTGCGATGTGGCTTCGGCAGATCGCATGCGCCTCGCTGACCAGGGGTGCGTCCAGGCTTTCACCTGTTTTCAAGTAGTGCGCGATCTCGCGAAACAGCCAGGGACGGCCTTGTGCGGCACGGCCGATCATGAGTCCATCGGCCTGCGTGTAGTCCATCACGTAGCGCGCTTTCTCAGGCGAGTTGATGTCGCCGTTTGCGACAACCGGGATGGCCACTGTAGATTTCACCAGCGCGATCGTGTCGTACTCAGCGTTGCCGGTGTACTGGTCAGCGCGGGTACGCCCATGAACCGCCAGCAGTCGAATGCCCGCCTCTTCCGCGATACGCGCGATCTGTGGCGCGTTACGGCAGTCTCGATCCCAGCCGGTGCGGAACTTAAGAGTGACTGGCGTGTTCGGCACTGCTGCGACGACCGCTGCCAGGATTTGCGCGACCAAGCGCTCGTCACGCATCAGCGCCGAGCCAGCCTGAACGTTACAGACTTTCTTGGCTGGGCAACCCATGTTTATATCGATCAAATCAGCGCCATTCTCGACGTTCAGTCGAGCGGCTGCGGCCATCATCGAAGGGTCTGCACCTGCGATCTGAACCGACACCGGCCCAAGCTCCCCAGCATGGTTGGTACGTCTTCGTGTTTTCGTGGATGCATACAACAAAGCATTGGACGTGACCATCTCCGATACCGCAAGCCCCGCACCCATCTGGCGGCACAGTTGGCGAAACGGCCTATCTGTTACCCCAGCCATCGGCGCAACAAACAGGTTGTTTTTCAAGTGGATACCAGCGAATTCCATGGGGACTACTGCAATGGGAGGGCGCGGAATTTTACTGCATGCCGCCGGAAGGGGTAAGGGTCAATTGGCCGCGCGGGAAAACAAAAAGCTGCACGTAAGCGAGGACGCCGTTGGCGCGGGGGGATCCAGGGAATTGGACGGTGGAACCGGACCGACTACGCAGCCAGTCCGGTTTCATACGCAGGGTTAGAGTTTGCGCGCAATAAAGCCCGCAATCAGCTCAAGCAACTGCTCTTCCTGATAGGGTTTGCCGAGGTAGTGATTGACGCCGATCTCCATGGCGTAATTGCGGTGCTTGTCGGCCATGCGGGAGGTAATCATGATGATCGGGATGTCACGAAGACGTGCATCTGCCCGTACATTTCTTGCAAGATCGAAGCCGTCCATCCGCGGCATCTCGATGTCGAGAAGCATCACATCTGGCTTCATATCAACGAGTTGTTCGAGCGCGTCGACGCCATCCTTGGCGGTGACGACCTGGAAGCCTTCGCGCTCTAGCAAACGGCTCGTGATCTTGCGAACCGTCAAGGAATCATCGACGACCATGATCGTCGGGATACGCGTTTCCTCGACTGGTTCGGCGGCCATGCCGCCGCCCTGTTCGTCTGTCAGATCATTGCGGCTGGTCGTCACCACATGGCGAGCGGCGAGGGCCACCGGGTTGAGAATCAGCGAGATCTCACCGTCAGGCAGCACCGTGGCGCCACTGAAGCCCTGCAGGCGCACGAACTGCGGCCCGGCATTCTTGACCACGATTTCCTGGTTGCCCCGCAATTCATCGATGTGCACCGCCAAGGTCTGACTGCCGGCGCGTGTCAGCAGCAGCCAGTGGAAGCGGGAGCTGGCGGGTCTTGACTGTGTGTCACCCAGCAAACGTGGGAGATAAGCGAACGGATACTGCGTGTTATTCCACTCCACGTAGCCCCGCGATCTGGCTTCCTCAAGCGGCTGCTCTTTGACCTCCAGGGCCTGTTCGACCATGTTCGAGGGAATCGCGTAGGTCCGTTCGCCCGAACGAACCAGCAGTGCTTGGGTGACGGCGAGGGTCAGGGGCAGATGGACAATGAATTTCGTGCCCTGGCCATTGACCGAAGAAACGTCAATCCGACCACCAACCGAAAGCGTCTCGTTCTTGACGACGTCCATCCCCACACCGCGGCCTGCCACGCCAGAAATTGACTCTGCGGTGGAGAAACCGGGCTCAAAAATCAACTGAGTCAAGCGGTTTTCCGTCGGGCGCTCCGCTTCTCCGATCAAGCCGGATTTACGCCCGCGTGCCAGGATTCGCTCGAAGTCGAGGCCGTGCCCATCGTCGGACAGTTCCAGCGCAATTTCGTTGGACAACTGGTTGAGCTTCAAGGTGATCTGGCCAAACTCGGGCTTGCCGGCAGCCAGGCGCTGCTCAGGAATCTCGACGCCGTGGGCGATGGCATTGCGCAGCAAATGTTCGATCGGCGCAGTCATCCGGTCTAGCACGCCACGGTCGATCTCGATACTGCCGCCCTGAATATCCAGGTTGACCCGCTTGCCGACTTCCTTGGACGTCTGGCGAACGATGCGATAGAGACGATCCGCGAGCTCTTCGAACGGCACCATCCGAACGCTCATCAGGGCTTGCTGGAGATCGCGTGACAAGCGTCCTTGCGCATGCAGCGCTGCATCCGCGGCATCAAGGTTACGCAGCAGGTTCTGCTGGATGGTGGTGACGTCACCGACCGACTCGGCCATCATCCGCGTCAGTTCCTGCAGGCGGGTAAAGCGGTCGAACTCAAGCGGGTCGAAATCGGAGTGCTGGGACTCTGCCGCAGCAATCCGGGACTGCATTTGCGACTCGGCTTGAATTTCCACCTCGCGCAGCTGGTTGCGCAACCGGATAACGTTTTCCGTCAGGTCGAGCATGGAACGCCGAAGCGTGCGCAACTCCCCTTCGATTCGGGTTCGAGCAATCGAGACTTCACCTGCCTCATTGACAAAGCGGTCGATCAGGTCTGCCCGGACGCGCAAGGGCGCACGCTGCCCCTGAGCGACTTCAAGCTCGTCAATGACCGAACCGGCTGGCGTCAAGCCTGATCCTGCTGAGGAGAACTCCGGCGCGGTACCGTCATGCGCAGTGGCGGAGGCTTGCTGTGAGCCCTCAGCGTGTGCCTGATCAGTCGTGATATCGGGATGGCGAAGCAATTCAACGAGGGTGCCGATCTGGTCGAGACCGGATTCGAGCTCGTCAACCAGACGGATATCGACGCTGCCACCGGCGTGTTCCTGCAGGCGGCTTTCAAGGCCGTGAACATAGGCGCCGAGCTGCATGGCGCCAGTCATGCGGGCGCTGCCTTTGAGTGTGTGCAGCAAGCGTGCAACGCTTTGCAGATGTGACTCGTCTGCTACGTTGGCACGCAGCTCGCGCAGCTCGGTCCCGAGTGCGGCACCGAGCTCATCGGCTTCCTCGAAGAAGATGGGGAGGAGCTGGTCGTCCAGCTCGTCATGAACGGCTGCCGCTTCAAAGCTCTCTCCACCCGTGTCAGACAGGCGTGCATCGGTCAGCACCGCGCCCAGTGCCTGGTTGTCGGCGGGCACTTCCTCAAAGAGAGGCTCGGCCACTGGTGCCTCTGACAAGACTTCATCGGGCTCGACTTGTTGTTCAGGGATCGATGCCAGGGGCTCAACCAGCTCAATGCCCGGCAAATCCGGCTCTGGCGCAACGAGGGCTGAGACGCGTTCCTCTGGGGTGAGCAGATCAGGATGCAGCTGCTCCAACTGCGTGATCAGGTGCGAGGCAGGCTCGGGCATGATCATACCGAGGACGTCCGCCAACATCTCATTGAGTTTGGCAACCGCGGCGCCAAATATGGCAGTCTGTTGCGGCTCAGGCGGCAAGCTGATGTCCGTAAAGCGATGCAGCGCGTGCTCTACAGCTTTGCCCAGGCTGTAAGCCGGATCAATCCGCGCAGTTCCGGAGATACCTGCCAGGGTGTGTGCGGCACGTAGGGCTTCCACACTGGGCACGCGCAGCGGGCTCAGCTCAAGGTGGCGAATTTCCGCGACCAACTGATCCAGATGCTGACGGGCTTCGCCGACATAGAGATCGTATAGCCCACGAGAAAGTGATTGATCCCCGATCTGTACTTCGCTGTCAGACGTTTGACCAATGGTGGCGGGCGCCACTTCGAGCGTATCCAGAGGGACTTCTTCAAGCGCTACTGTAATTTCAAGGTCTTCGGCGGAAGGCACAAGCTCGCTCTCTGGCTGCGGAGAGAGAGTTGTTGGTGCCTCGACATTCGCGGGCGAGGTCTCCAGTACGCCAGCGGTGTCGGGTACGGTCACCAGGAGTTCGTCGTCGAAGGTGACGAGCGCGGGTTCGCTGATCGACTCATTCAGGTTGAGCTCAAGGTCGGTAACCGTCAGGTCCTGGTCATCGTCATTGCTCGCGTTGACCAAGGCCTCCAACTCACCAGAAATAAAGGTGCTTGTCAGATCCAGTTCGGTCAGTTCTTCCTCATCTTCTTCGATCTGGATGTCAGCTTCAGCCACTGCCCCCAGAACGGGTTCTGGCTCAGGTATCGCGTCGTCGTCGATTTCGAATTCGTTGAGTTCGAAATCGACAGTGAGCGGGGATTCCATCGAGCGGAGCTCCTGTTCTTCCAGGCCTTCCCGCTGTTCGTCTGCGCTTGCCGTGAAGAGGCGCAGTGCATCACCATCAAAATCAGTTGCCGCCAGGTCGACTTCGTAGTCGTTCTGTTCGCCAGACGGAATTGCGAAAAGATCGCTGCCGAGCAGGGTGCTCGTCAGATCCAGCTCGGGACCAGCCGTCTCGGTGGGAGAAGCCGGGGCAAAGCCCCCACCCATGTCAGGCTGTGGCGCAAAGAGCCGTGTGGCTTCCATGCCCGCTTCAACGGCCTCCTGCTCGGAATCCGCTTCTGCCGCAAAAGGATCAAAATCGAACTGCGTTGCATCCAGCGCCGTTTCCCGGGCGACGGGTGCAGCAGCTGCCACGACGGCGGTCGGGGCGAAGGTCGATACTGGAAGCTCGTCAGAGGGCAGGCCCAACTCGGCCAAAAGCGACTCGGCTTGCGCCACAACGGCGGTTGCGTCGCGCCATAAACTGCCACCACTCTCGAGCTGTGCGACCCACTCTGTAAACAGTGCGTGGCTGTCATGAATCAGACTCAACAGCGTTTCGTTGGCGTCTTTCTCAAGTTGGAGCCAGCGGTTCATCGCCATTTCTACGTGGCGAGCAGCTTCGGAGAAATCTTGCAGGCCCACCATCCTGCTCGAACCTTTGAGTGTGTGATAGCCGCGCCGGATGGTGGTAAGGGAATCAAAGTCGTGGCGTTCGGCGCTAACCTGAACAGCATTGTCGGCAATCGTGCCGAGCACCTCGTGTGCTTCTTCGAGGAAGATCGCAAGCAACTCGGCATCAAGCTCTTCGTTGCTAACCGACATCAGCCTGGCTGCTTCTGCCGAGGGGGCAGGGGCCGACACAGATGAAACCGTCGCGAGCGTCTCGGCAAGCTGGGCTTGCGTGGCTTCACCGGATTTCAGGCCTGCGAGGGCTTCTTTGGCTTTCTGTTCGAGCCCGGAATCCGCCACGAGCTGCGCGTCGTCACGGATTGCTTCCAGGTTGCTCACCAATTGCTGGCGGAGCTCAGTGCTCTGAGGCGTCTCTTTGAGCGCTTCGACCAGCTGCTGGGCCTCCTGCGTCTCACGCTGCAACTGTGCTTCAACGGTCTGTTGCGGGACGTCGATCACCTCTTGCTTCGCCTTGGCGCGATTCGGGTGAAGGATGTCTTCCAGGCGAGCCGGTCCGCTCTTGAGGGCTTCAACATAGAAACCGAGGGCAGACAACTCGTGCGCGACGGCGTCGAACTCATCCTGTGACGGCGCTTGCTCGCGTGTAACAAAATCAGCAATCAGCTTGGCGTTATTGGCGACCAGCTCCAGCGCCTGATTATCGCCAAGCACCGCAAACGCGCCTTCAATCTGCTTGAGCGGATTCGCAAGACTCGCCAGATTGTCGCGCAGATTGGGGTTGCGGAAATAGCTGTCCAGCCCCTGTTCGATGTGGCCAAGGTTGGTCAGGATTTCGCGGGCCAACTGGTTGAAGAAGAGCCGTTCCTGGGCGTGACGGGCGGCTTCCCCAAACGGCTGGTCATCGAGCGTGCCTGGGGACTCCCCACGCATGCGGGCATCAAACTGTGTGCAGAGCAGGCTTACTTGATGCCGCAGCAAATCCGCGTCGACATTGGGGGACTCAGCGGCTTGCTCAACGACTAGAAGCGCCGTCGCGACCTCCATTGAGAGATCTTCGCTCTGGCGCATGGGATCCGCCCGCAGCCAGGCAACAAGCTCGCCCAAAGACTGCAACAGCCGGCTGGCGAGCTCGATGCGCAGCTTCCCTGTCCGTGCGGTCAGCTCAAGCAGTTGCTCTTGAAACTGGGGCAGGGCAACAGCAGCGCCGGCGGAAAAACGGTTCCAGAACTCCTTGCACTGCTCAAGAGACTCACGCACGCGCAGCACCAAGGGCTGACGATACGTGTCCGACAACTCCGCCGTGGCGTCAGGCAGCATTCGATCCAGCTTGTAGGCGTGACGAACGGACTGTGCGTGCGGTGTGGAAATCTGGTTGGCGGCAACGAAGTACAGCACGTCACGGATCAGCCGCTCGGCGACGACCTGTGAGCCTTCCAGCAGGCGGCGCATCTGCGCGTCAATGCGCCGACACAAGCGTTGTGAAAGTCGGTCTGCGGGGATGGCCTGGGTAGCCAAACCCTCGAAGAAGGCGATGGCCGACCACCAGAACGAGCGTGTTGCAGGCACCTGTTGGAGTTGCTCGATACGGCGCACCGCGCGGAGCATTTCCTGTGGGCCGGCAACCTCCTGAGGCTTGCGCAGCCAGGCCAGCAGCCCTTTCTCAAAATGTGCACGCAACGCACGCGCTTCGTGCGACGCGCGCTCTGGCGTTACCGAAGCCGCAGAGGCACCCAGTTCCAACCGGATGCTCAAATCCGGAAAGAACAGCTCGCTTGGCTGTGGAGCGTCGGCGTTGCGGGCGGTTACCAGCTCCCGGTACAGCGGGTACAAACGCAAGGGCTGATGGGGCGCACCTGCCGCTATCTCATTGATGTAATTGCCCAGGACACCGATGGCGCGTTGGGCCAAAGCCAAGTGGGTGATATCGCTCGCTTCACCCGTTGTGGATACCGCTGACAACAGCTTGTCTATGGCTTCGGCGAATTGCGATACGCCATCCAGGCCAACGATGGACAATGCCCCGGCGGCTTGGTGGATATGATTCTGCGCAAAGCGCAGGGGCTCACGCTGTTCGGGATCGCTCAACACCTCGCCGAGCTTGTCGCGCGCCGTGTTCAATGCAGAATCGATCTCGTTTTTTACCCACGTCAGTGGGCCGATATCCAATTCGTCGTTTTGGCTCATCTATTGCCTCTCGAGACCCGGCACTCTTTGCCAGCCCCCGATCGACGAATCAGGGGCACAAATCGTGCCGTAGTGCAGGTCAAGCGCTACAGCGGTTGGATCGAATCAGACCTTGAAGCCCGACACCGAACCCTTGAGTTCCACAGCCAGATCAGCCAGCTGCCCGATAGACAACGCGGATTGTTGCGTACCCTGGGTCGTCGAATCATTGATCGACTGAATGCTCTTCATCGCCTCGGACACTTCCGTTGCGACGTTCGCCTGCCGCTGGGTATCTGCTGAAATCCGCTCAACCAGGGTTGCCATTTCGACCGACACGTCACCGATCTCAGCGAGGGCCTGACCTGCCGCGTCGGACAGCTTGGCACCGTCAACCACACCACGGGTCGAGTTTTCCATAGCCGCCACCGCATCGCCGGTGTCGGTCTGAATGGTCTTCACAATCGCCGCAATCTGCTTCGTGGCTTCTGCTGAGCGTTCTGCAAGCCGTTGCACTTCTTCCGCAACCACCGTGAAACCTCGTCCCGCTTCACCCGCTGTCGCAGCCTGAATGGCTGCGTTAAGTGCCAGAACGTTTGTCTGTTCGGTAATGTCAGAAATCAGCTCCACGATCTCACCGATCTCTTGTGAAGATTCGCCCAGCCGCTTGATCCGCTTTGAAGTTTCCTGGATCTGCTCGCGAATCTCGTTCATGCCTTTGATCGAGTTCTGCACCGCGTCAGTACCTTTGCGCGCAGCCTCCAGAGAGCGCCGGGCCACCTGTGCCGTCTGCAAGGCGCTTGAGGACACCGCGGTCATGGACCGGGACATCTCCTGAACCTGCTGACCGGCGTGCTGAATTTCCTTCGACTGGCGCTCGGAAGCGTCCAGCAGCTCACCCGAAATCCGCTGTGCAGCCTGGGTTGCCGTCGTCACGCGGCCCGCCGCGTCGTTGATTCGGCGTACCAGAACCGCAAGTTCTTCAATCGTGTAGTTAACCGAGTCGGCGATGGCCCCGGTCACGTCTTCCGTAACCGTCGCCCGGACGGTCAAGTCACCGTCTGCCAAATCGCCCATTTCGTTCATGAGCCGCAGAATGGCCTGCTGGGTATTGTTCCGGTCTGTTTCTGCCGACAAGCGTTGGCGCTCCGCTTCAACCCGTCGGTGGGCCTGATCGCTGTTATAGACCCAGGCCAGGCCGGCCAGAGCGACCAAGGCCGCCAGACCAAACACCAGAATGAAAACGATCTTGAGGTTGATACCCGTGTAGGCCTCATTGAAGCCTTGCGCCAGTTCGTTGATGCGCTCGAGCAGTTCATTCGAATCCTGGAAAATCGAGATCCCGGAGCGCTTGGCCTGAACCAGCAGCTGGATATTGCCCAAGATCCCGCCGACGGCGTCCTGGTGGCGTTTGGCAAACAGCGCAAGCTGCTCCAGCTTCTGCTTTGTATCGTCGTCGTTACTCATCTTCGAGATCTGCTCAAGCAGGTCACCGAAGGTGTTTGAGTCACGTCCGAGCAGGAAAATGACCTCTGGGTCTGCAGACTCACCGGCGAGCAAAGCGTTTGCATTCTTTGCCATTCGCTGCGTCAACATCACCACCTGATGCGCGATATCGATGTCCTTCGCTGACGCACCGCGTTCAAGCTTTGCGCGGGCCACCTGCTCCGCAAAGTCGAGCAACTGCGCGTTATTGGCATTGATGGTGGCGACCGCACTGCTCAGCCGGGTCAGGTTCACCTGCTGTTCGATCAGCGTCGTTGCGTCTTTATCAACCTTACCCCAAACCTCTGTCACTTCCTTGAGCTTAGTCTGCACAGATGCCGGGCTCTCAGGCACCGATACGCCATCAATCACGCCGCCCTTGCTGACGGAAGTCAGCAACTCCA
Source organism: Uliginosibacterium sp. (assembly GCA_016718265.1). Taxonomy (GTDB): domain Bacteria; phylum Pseudomonadota; class Gammaproteobacteria; order Burkholderiales; family Rhodocyclaceae; genus Uliginosibacterium. The sequence continues at coordinate 267,679 of JADKDZ010000029.1, forward strand.
GGAAACGCTCACGCGCTTCTTTGAGCTCCGTAAAACCTGTACCACCAATGTTGGTCATGGTGCCGCTTGCCGTACTCATTCGGGAGCGTGAGCCCCCCGTCACGGCGAGCTGTGCAGCTTTCGCGAGGGTTTGCGACAGCGTACCCATCTGACGTGACGCGGACACGAATGCCGTACCCTGAGAAGCGGACCGGATCTGCCAGAAGGTCAGCACGACGACAACAGCGAGCAGCCCGGCAAACAACCAGCCCAATATCCGCATCTGCTCGGCAATAGGCTTTCTGCCCAGCACGGGAAGCGCGAAATTGCCGGGAAGCGCAGCGGCGCCCGGTGTGGGCGTATCGACGACCGTTGCGCGGCTATCGTCCAGGATCGTGCTATCCGAGTCGCTGTTGCGGCCCCTGCGGCGAAGAAATTTCATCAGTGCCATACGAATGCTCCGATAGGTGCGGGCGGTGAATCTGTTTGTTGGTCAAAACACGGTAAAGGCAGTGTCACACTTGGTTCGATCATGGTTCAACGCACGTCAGCGCTTGCGTCCATAAAACGCGGGTCGACGAGCAAGGGTCTGACAATCAATCGTTTCCACAGGCGATTCTGGTGATCCCGAAGCGCGTGACCGACCCACGGGCGGGTGTCTGTGAAACTCTCGTCTACCTCAAAATCGTCGGGATTGCGCAGGCCCAAGGCCCGCGTCACGAGCAGCGCCGTATTTAATCCGTGCCGCGTACCGATCAGCATCATCCGGGACTCGTTTGACATGGGCGACAGACTCTCGCCGCAAAACGACGCCAGATCGACGACGCTGTACAGGTTGCCGCGCACGTTTGCGAGCCCGCGAAACCAGGTGCGCGTCAGCGGGACTTCCGTCAGGGCATTGATGGCGATGATTTCACCCGCATCCGTCAGGTCAATCAGCCAGTTCTCCGATCCGGCCACAACTGCGAGCAGCGCGGCACGCCGATTGCTGTTGCCGACGTCCTGCAGACGCCGTGTCAGATCTTGCTGAAACTCCCGTAAGCTGATGCGCTTGGCCATGCCTGTCTCCTCATCCCTGTTATTTTCCCGGCCTGAGCCGGTTGGCCGCGCGTTTAGCCAATTGCCTGGATTTTCTTCAGCAGCTCGTCCAGATCCAGCGGTTTCGTCATGTAATCGAATGCACCCTGGCGCATGCCCCAGATCTTGTCGGTCTCGGCATCCTTGCTCGTCGTCATGATGATCGGGATATTCCGGGTGGCCTCGTCGCGAGAAATGGTGCGCGTCGCCTGATAGCCGTTGATGCCGGGCATGACTACGTCCATCAGGATCAAGTCAGGCAGCTCCGCCTTGGACTTCACCACGCCGTCTTCACCGTTTTCGGCCGTCACGACCGAAAATCCCTGCTTGGACAGAAACTCGATCAGCGCAAAGCGCTCAGTCGGTGAATCATCGACAACGAGAATTTTTTTGATCGGCATATTTCATCAACCCCAGATTAACGATCAGCGCTGTTCGCGCAACAAGATGTGTTCGGAGACAGCCTTCAGCAGGCTGTCCTTGGTGAAAGGTTTGGTCAGGTACTCGTCAGAGCCGACCATGCGGCCACGCGCGCGATCAAACAGACCATCCTTGGAGGAGAGCATGATCACGGGTGTGGCAGAAAATTTTGAATTCTTCTTGATGAGTGCGCAGGTTTGGTAGCCATCGAGCCTTGGCATCATGATGTCCACGAAAACCAGATCCGGGTGGTGGTCGGCAATCTTGGCCAGTGCGTCAAAGCCGTCTTCGGCGAGTAAGACCTGATAGCCTGCTTGCGCGAGAAAAATCTCCGCACTACGGCGGATGGTGTTGCTGTCGTCAATCACCATCACCTTAATGCCAGAGACATCAGTTTTTTCTGCCAACGTCTGCTCCTCTCTACCGAAACAGCAATGTGTGCTTTTTCGGCCTACACCGGGAGATAACCCGGCGCCTGCGCGTCTCGCGGATTTATTCTACGCTCAGGCCCAAGCGATCTGCCAAGCCCTGCGTACTATACCAAACAAAGGCAAGCCCGGATTTGCGCGACATACAACACTCGACTCGAGCCTGAGCCGACACATTTCTGCGTCTGGAGCACGCTGCACCACAAGGCATATACGGCTCGGCCCTCACATATCTGAAGCCTTCTCACGCCAGAAAGCAAAACATCCTGCGCCGCCGCATGAGTTAAACTGCGGCCGATATTAGCGCATTTCTCTCCGGCGGGTCGCTGGAGTCGCCAAGAATGAAGCCGATTCAAGCATTTACCGACCCAGGGGGGCGAATTATTCCATCGATACTCAGCTTTTCCGCCGCCGATCCGACCTGCGGTTCAGGTCTGCACGCCGACATCCTGACGATCGCCGCCCTGGGCGGCATGCCGTTAGGCGTCACGACCAGCGTCGTCATCCAGAGCACGGCGCTGTTCGAAGGCTTGCTGTCCATTGATGATGACTGGATTGCCGATCAGGCCCGTGCGGTGCTTGAAGACATTCCGGTGCACGCCTTCAAGGTCGGTACTTTGGGCAGTGTGGAGAGCATCGTGGCGGTGGCCGAGGTGCTCTCGGACTACCCGGACATTCCTGTTGTGTATGACCCGGCCTTGATGCTGGGCAGCAACGATCCGCTTGCGGATGAGGACTTTCTCGCCACCTTGGGCGAGTTGTTGCTGCCGCAGACAGCCATCATTACACCCAGCCTGGCGGAGGCGCGGAGTCTGGTGCAAGAAGAAGACGAGGACGACGCGCCACTCAGCGCGGCCGATTGCGCCCGCCGCCTGCAGGAGTTGGGCTGCGGCCACGTGCTGATCAGTGGGCGACACGACCAGGCGGCGCAGATCGTCAACACGCTGTATGGGCCGGGGGGCATTATCCGGACGGACGCTTGGGAGCGCTTGCCCGGTGTGTTCCATGGCGCAGGCAGCACCCAGTCTGCCGCACTGGCGACCTATCTGGCACAAGGAATCGCGATGTTTGATGCGGTGTATCTGGCGCAGCGCTACACATGGGATGCGCTGGCCCAGGGGACCCGCCCCGGAATGGGCAAGTCTTTGCCTAACCGTTTTCCGACCAAACCGGCATGATTCCGGCCGGCCTCTACCTGGTGACGCCGGATAGCGATGACACGGAGCGCCTTGTGTCGCTCAGTCGTGCTGCCATGCTGGGTGGGGCTCGCATACTGCAATACCGCAACAAGACGGCTTCCCTTGCGCTCAAGGCCGAGCAGGCGCAGGCCTTGCGGGCGCTGACCCGCGCGCTGGGCGTCTTTTTCATCATCAACGACAGTCTGGAGCTGGCGCTCGCGGCCGAGGCTGACGGCCTCCACATCGGGCGTGACGATGGCGAGCTGCCTGCCCTGAGAGCTGCATCCGGCGGGCGTCTTGCGATAGGGGTCTCGTGCTACGGCGACTTTGGGCGCGCGCAGGCCGCCCATGCTGCCGGGGCAGACTACGTGGCCTTCGGCGCGATGCACGCCTCGCCGACCAAGCCCCATGCGCCTCTCGCGCCCATCGAGCTGATCAGCCGCGCCCGGACTGAGCTTGGCGCCCGTGTTGCCTGTATCGGCGGCATTACCGCCGACAACGCCGCACCGCTCGTCGAAGCGGGTGCCGACTGGGTTGCAGTCATCACCGACATTTATCAGAGCGCCGATCCGCGGGCTCAGGCCGCGAAGATTGCCGCACTGTTTCCATGATCCCGGTGCGCAGGTGCACCTATCTTCACGACTGCCAGCCATGTCCAAGAATTCCGAACTCTTCGAACGCGCCCAGCGCAGCATCCCCGGCGGGGTGAATTCACCGGTCCGCGCCTTCCGCTCGGTGGGCGGTACGCCCCGCTTCCTGACCCGCGCCCAGGGCGCCTACACCTGGGATGCCGATGGCAAGCAGTACGTCGACTACGTCGGCTCCTGGGGCCCCGCCATTCTCGGCCACGCCCACCCCGAGGTGATTGAGGCGGTGCAGCGCGCGGCACTTGATGGCCTGTCCTTCGGCGCACCGACCGAGCGCGAGATCGAAATGGCCGAGTTGCTGATCGACATGCTGCCCTCGATCGAACTGGTGCGCCTCGTCTCCTCCGGCACCGAAGCGACGATGAGCGCCATTCGCCTCGCTCGCGGCTTTACCGGGCGGGACGCCATTGTGAAGTTCGAGGGCTGCTACCACGGCCATGCCGACAGTCTGCTGGTCAAGGCTGGTTCCGGCCTCCTGACCTTTGGCAACCCGTCGTCCGGTGGCGTACCTGCCGATTTTGCCAAGCACACCCTGGTGCTGGACTTCAACAATCTCGCCGCACTCGAAGAGTGCTTCGCTGCGCGGGGTGCCGAGATCGCCTGTGTGATCATCGAGCCGGTGGCCGGCAACATGAATCTCGTGCGCCCCTCGCAGGCCTACATGGATCGGCTGCGCGCGCTGTGCACGGCACATGGCGTCGTGCTGATCTTCGACGAAGTGATGACCGGCTTTCGTGTGGGCTTGGGCTGCGCGCAGGGGCTGTATGGCATCACGCCAGACCTCACCACGCTGGGCAAGATCATCGGCGGCGGCATGCCGGTCGGCGCCTTCGGCGGCAAGCGCGAGATCATGGAAAAAATCGCCCCGCTCGGCACGGTGTATCAGGCTGGCACCCTCTCCGGCAGTCCGGTGGCCGTGGCGGCGGGCCTGGCCACCCTCAAGCTGATCCGTCAGCCCGGCTTTTTTGAGGCTTTGAATGCGCGCACCGCTGCTTTCGTCACCGGCATGCAGGCAGCCGCTGTAAAGCATGGCGTCGCCTTCTCGGCTCAAGCGGTGGGCGCCATGTTTGGGCTGTATTTCAGTGCCGATCTGCCACAGTCTTTTGCTGATGTCATGGCGTCAGATCGTGAGCGCTTCAATCAATTCTTCCATCTGATGCTCGATGCTGGCCACTACCTCGCACCGTCGGCCTTCGAAGCGGGTTTTGTGTCGGCCGCGCACAGTGATGCAGACATCTCCGCCACGATAGCGGCCGCAGACGCCGCGTTTGCGCGCTTATAGGCAAACGCCCCGAGCCTTGCCACCATGAAAAACGCCGGGACATGCCCGGCGTTTTTCATGGCAAAGCGCGCGCAACTCAGACCGAGAACAACCAGGGCTGGGCCGCCTTGTGCTTGGCTTCGAAAGCCTTGATCTGCTCAGCATGCACCAGCGTCAGGCCGATATCGTCCAGACCGTTGAGCAGGCAGTGCTTGCGGTGCGGCGTGATGTCGAACTTGAAGCTGAAGCCGCTCGGCGTGGTCACGGTCTGGGCTTCCAGATTCACGTCGAGCTTGTAGCCTTCAGTCGCTTCGCATTCCTTGAACAGGCGGTCGACGATTTCAGCAGAGGCCACGATCGGCAGGATCGCGTTCTTGTAGCTGTTGCTGAAGAAGATATCGGCGAACGACGGCGCAATCATCACGCGGAAGCCGTAATCCTCGATGGCCCAGGGGGCGTGTTCGCGCGAGGAGCCGCAGCCAAAGTTGTCACGCGCCAGCAGCACTTGCGCGCCCTGATAACGGGCCTGGTTCAGCGCGAATTCCGGACGCTTCGGGCGGTTCGTGCAGTCCATGCCCGGCTCGCCGAAATCGGCATAGCGCCATTCATCGAACAGATAGGGGCCGAAGCCACTACGCTTGATGGACTTGAGGAACTGCTTCGGGATGATCGCGTCGGTATCGACGTTGGCGCGATCGATCGGGCACACGAGGCCATTGAGACGGGTAAAAGCTTTCATTGTTTATCTCCTCAAGCCAGACGGATGTCGACGAAATGACCCGCGATAGCGGCGGCAGCGGCCATCTCCGGGCTCACCAGGTGGGTGCGGCCGCCGGGGCCTTGGCGACCTTCAAAGTTGCGGTTCGAGGTCGAGGCGCAACGCTCGCCCGGGCTCAAACGGTCGGCGTTCATCGCCAGACACATCGAGCAGCCCGGCTCACGCCATTCGAAACCGGCTTCGATGAAAATCTTGTCGAGCCCTTCTTCTTCAGCCTGACGCTTGACGATGCCGGAACCCGGCACCACCAGCGCGAGCTTCACGTTCGCAGCAACCTTCTTGCCCTTGGCTACGGCCGCCGCAGCGCGCATGTCTTCGATGCGGCTGTTGGTGCAGGAGCCAATGAACACCTTGTCGATCGTGATGTCGGTGATCGGCATGTCGGCCTGCAAGCCCATGTATTGCAGCGCGCGTTCGATACCGGCGCGCTTGACTGCGTCCGCTTCGTTCGCCGGGTTCGGCACACGGCCGCCCACCGCCAAAACCTGCTCGGGCGAGGTGCCCCAGGTGACTTGCGGCTCGATCTCTTCGGCCTTCATCTCGACCACAGCGTCAAACTTCGCGCCTTCGTCCGAGTGCAGGGTCTTCCAGTATTCGACAGCCTTGTCGAACTGCTCGCCCTTGGGCGCATGCTCGCGGCCCTTGAGGTAGGCGAAGGTGGTTTCGTCCGCGGCGATGATGCCGGCGCGTGCGCCCGCTTCAATCGCAAGGTTGCAGACCGTCATGCGGCCTTCCATCGACAGGCTCTTGATCGCGGTGCCCGCGAATTCAATGCAATAGCCCGTGCCGCCAGCGGTACCGATCTTGCCGATCACGGCAAGCGCCAAATCTTTGGCGGTGACACCCGCGCCGAGCTTGCCGTCGATCTTGACCAGCATCGCCTTCGACTTCTTCTGCACCAAAGTCTGGGTAGCGAGCACGTGCTCGACTTCCGAGGTGCCGATGCCGTGCGCCAGCGCGCCGAAAGCGCCGTGGGTCGCGGTGTGGCTATCGCCGCACACCACCGTCATACCCGGCAGCGTGGCGCCGTTTTCCGGGGCGATCACGTGGATGATGCCCTGGTTCTTGTGCTTGAACGGGAAGTAGATCAGCGAGCCGAATTCCTTGATGTTCGCGTCCAGCGTGTCGACCTGGGTCTTCGAGATCGGGTCTTCGATGTCACGATCCCAGTTGTTGGTCGGCGTGTTGTGATCGGGCACCGCCACGATCGAGGTGTTGCGCCAAGCCTTGCGGCCAGCGAGGCGAAGGCCTTCGAAGGCTTGCGGGCTGGTCACTTCGTGCATGAGGTGACGGTCGATATAGAGAAGACAGGTGCCGTCTTCTTCCTGGCGGACAACGTGGGCATCCCACAACTTGTCGTAAAGCGTCTTGGCCATGCGATAACTCCTTGCCTGGGCGCCAGAAAGTGGCGCGGATCTGGGTGCGTCGGAGCAAAGCCCCGGTCTGTGGGGCGGATATTAGGCGGGCTTCTATACCCGAACAAGACTAGTACTTATACTAGTACCAACACTAACAGGATTGATCAGTCAGGATAGATCAATGGACACCCGTCGCAAGGAACTCGGTGAATTCATGCAGGTGCTGCGCAGCCGTAGCCAGCCAGCAGATTTTGGCTTTGCCGCCGGCAGCCGGCGCCGCACGGCGGGCCTGCGCCGCGAGGAGATGGCGCAGCTCGTCGGCATCAGCCCGACCTGGTACACCTGGATCGAGCAGGGCCGCGAGGTGAATGTGTCCGCTGAGGTGCTGGACCGGCTTGCCCGCAGCCTCAAGCTGACACGCTCTGAGCGGGCATACCTCTTCGAGATGGCCGACCGGCGCGACCCGCAGGCGAGCCTGCCTGAAGACGATGATGCAGCGCCGCTCTTGAGCACGCTGCTGGCGAGCATTGCCGTGCCTGCATACATCATGGGTCGCTATTGGGACATTCTCGGCTGGAATGCTGCCGCTGCCGAGCTCTTCACCGGCTGGCTGGATCAGCCGCGCAGCGAGAACGATGTCGCGCCCAACATGCTGCGCTTCGTCTTCCTGCGGCCCGGAAACCCGCGGCTTCCTGATCGACTGGGAGATCCGCGCGCGGCGCATTACTGCGGAATTCCGTGCCGATTGCCGCACCCGGCTGGATGAGCCTGCTCTGCTCCGGCTTGTGGCCGAGCTTTCCGCCGCCAGCCCCGATTTCGCGCAGTTCTGGAAGCAGCACGACGTGCTCGAACGCCAGGGCGGCGAGCGCGGGTTCCAACATTCCAAGCGCGGCCTGATCCATTACCAGCAGGTGACCCTGCGGCCGGTGGAGCACGAGCACATCAAGCTGGTGATGCTAAAGCCTGCCTGAAGCGCCGCACCCAGTCTGGCTTGACAGGCAGTTCTTCCGGTGCCGATTCCCGCTCAGTGATGATGCCCGTGCGCGCCGTGCACGTGCTGGTGCGCGATCTCCTCGTCCGTTGCCGCGCGCACATCCAGCACCTTGACGACGAAGTTCATTGCCTTGCCGGCGAGCGGGTGGTTGCCATCGAGCATCACGACCGGTCCCTTGATTTTGGTGACGAAGAAGTAGCGCAGCTCGCCCTTGGCGTCCTGACGCTGGATTTGCCCGCCGACCTTGATACCCGCGGGGAACTCGGCCTTCGGCATGGTTTGCAGCAGCGCCTCGTCGTATTCGCCGAAGCAGTCTTCCACGCCCAGCGCCAGGCGGGTCTCGAAACCCGCCTCCTGTCCGTCCAGCGCAGCTTCCAGCTTGGCGAAAATACCGTCGTAGCCGCCATGCAGATAAGCCACCGGCCGCTTGCCGTCGTCAATCGTCATGCCCTTGGTGTCGGTTACGCGCATGCTCACGGTCACGGCGGTGTCTTTGGCGATTTTCATGGTCTGTCCTGTAGGCGGGAACGGAAAGGCCGCATTCTCTCCGATCGGGCACCTGCGGCACAATCCAGGTGCTGGGTCAGACGACAGCGCTTGAAGGATAGTCTCAGGCGCCGCCCGCCTTTCGGCCTGCGGCATATTCCTCGCGAGCCCCAAAAGGCAGCTCCCGCCGCCATGCCATTTCGTATACGCTTCAACTTCGTTTTAACGAGCGGGTGACACGATGCTTTCGTTGTGCTGTCGTATCCGTCATAGCGGCTTGAGGTGCTGAGCAATGGTTTCTGATCAGCACAACGAGCACGATGCAAGCTTCATCGAGTTCTGCGATGAAGAGCCCGTCATCGCGGCCCTTGAAGAGCCTGCGCGCTGGCGAATCCTGATTGTTGATGACGACGAAAGCGTGCATCGATCAGTGGCTTTTGCCTTGCGCGATATGCTGTTTCTGGACCGCAAGCTCGAATTCCTGGACGCATATTCGGCGCACGAAGCGCTCGGCATTCTGCGCAGGGAGCCCGATATCGCGGCGATCCTGCTTGATGTGGTCATGGAGAGCGAGCATGCCGGTCTTGCGGTCGTCAAGAAGATCCGCGATGAACTAGGCATCGCCGATACCCGCATCATCCTGCATACCGGTCAGCCCGGTTTTGCGCCCGAGATCTCGGCGATCTGCGATTACGACATCAATGACTATCGCACCAAGTCCGAGCTGACCCGCAATCACCTGTGTACCTGCATTGCAGCGGCCTTGCGGGCGTATCGCCAGATCCGCCGGATCGATACGTCGCGCCACCATCTTCGCCGGATCATTCAGACGGGCAGCGTGTCGATCGGTGAAGTGGATGAGCAGAAGTTTTATCAAGGCGTGCTCGGGCTGTTTGCGGGCCTGCTCGATGTGGCCACGATCGGTTTTGTGGCAGTCCATCGTAGCCAGGATCCTGTGGGGAAAGCTGACGTGAGCCTCGGGACATCGCACTACGCGCAGTGGGTGGGCCACGACCTGGGGCAAGCGGGTTTGGCCGATGCAGCAGGGGTCTGTTTGCGTGCCGCCCAAAGCGGCGGTATGCAGTGGTGCGCGCTCGGCGCAGCTTTGAAAGTCAGTGCGCAAGACGGCGGCTATCTGCTGCTGTTCGTGGAGGCCCAGCAATCTGCGGCGGAATGGCTGGACGATACCGTCATTGAGACCTTTGTCGGCCACCTCGGCTCCTGCCTGGATAACCGGCTGCTGCTGCAACGCCTCAATCACGATGCACACTTTGACCGCTTGCTCGGCTTGCCGAATCGTCGCTACCTCAGCGAGTTGCTGGAGGCGCGCTGCACGCCGCGCAGTGAGCAAGCCCTGACGCTGGCGCTTATCGACATTGATGACTTTGGCGGTTTCAACGAGGCGCTGGGCCAAGCGTTTGGCGACGCCTTGCTGAAAGGACTCGGTGCACGCTTGCGGGCAGGACTACCGCAGGTGGTCACGCTGGCGCGGATTTCGGCCGATATTTTTGCGGTGTTGGGGCCTAACGAGCGGGTGTGCCCGGAAACCCTGCTACCGATGTTTGCGTTGCCGCTGAGTGTCTTGGGCGAGGAAACCATGGTCTCCGTTAGCCTGGGCCTGACGCGCCTTGCCGACGTGGAGAGCGAAGGCGGTGCGGCCGTGCTGGAAGCAGCGTTCCAGGCTTTGCGCGCGGTGAAGTCACAGCAGCGTGGTCAGCTCGGTTGGTATACGCCCGAAATGTCGCGCCGTACGCACGAACGCGTCACCTTGCTGGCCGGCCTGCGCCAGGCACTGCGAAGCACTGGCCTGTTCGTGGTGTACCAGCCCCAAGTGGCGCTAGACGACGGCCGTTTGATCGGGCTGGAAGCGCTGGTGCGCTGGCGCACGGAAGCGGGCGATTTTATTGGCCCGGATCGCTTCATTCCGGTGGCAGAGCAATCCGGCCTGATCTGCGAGCTGGGGTGCTTTGTGCTTCGCGAAGCGCTGACGGTGCTGACTACCCTGCGCGAGTCAGGGCTCGATGCGGTCAGGATGGCGGTCAACGTCTCAGCTGTGCAGTTCCGCGATCCTGATTTCCTCTCGGAGCTGGGCGATATCATTCGTAGCGTCGGCGCGGATTCCAGCAAGCTGGAGCTTGAGATTACCGAGTCGGTCGCCATGGAAGACGCAGCCTATGTCCGCGCCTCGCTCGACACGATTCGCCAGCACGGCATCCAGCTGGCGATTGATGATTTTGGTACGGGCTACTCGTCGCTGGCTCAGCTCAAGCAGCTGTCGGTTGATCGATTGAAGATCGACCGCGCTTTTGTCAAAGATCTGGACGAGGCGGCGTTCGAGGCCAGCATCGCTGGGGTCATCGTTCAGCTGGGCCACAAGCTCGGGGTCGAAGTGATCGCAGAGGGCGTGGAAACACTGGAACAGGCCGCCTTGCTGCGACGAATGGGCTGCCAGGAAGCGCAGGGCTATCTGTTTGGTCGCCCAATGCCCTTGCCGGATCTGCTCGGCTGGATTCGTCAGCATCAGGCCGGGCGTCTGCATTGATCCGCACCACTGGCATTGACGCGTCAGCACACCTATAATCCGACGATTCCGAGGAGCGCTGCGAGAGTGCTGGAACAATCGTTCCACATCCCAGGCTCGGAACCTGAGTCCGCTCAGGCCCAGATTCAACGGCGCTCACCTGTCCAACCGTGCCGGGCACGGAATGACGGTGAGCCGCTTCAAGCTCCCCTTTCCGCTCGGCCACCTGTTCAAGGAGAACACCGTGGCTCAATTCAACGATTACGTCATTGCCGATCTCACGCTGGCCGATTGGGGCCGCAAGGAGATCAAGATTGCCGAAGGCGAAATGCCCGGCCTGATGGCGATCCGCGAGGAATTCGCAAAAACCCAGCCATTGCGTGGCGCACGCATTACCGGCTCGCTCCACATGACGATTCAGACGGCGGTGCTGATCGAAACGCTGACCGCGCTGGGTGCGGATGTCCGCTGGGCGTCGTGCAACATCTTCTCGACCCAAGACCATGCCGCCGCTGCGATTGCGGCCGCGAATATCCCTGTCTTCGCCGTCAAGGGCGAGACCCTTGTCGACTACTGGGATTACACCCACCGCATCTTCGAGTGGGCCGATGGCGGCTACTCCAACATGATCCTGGACGATGGTGGCGACGCCACGCTGCTGCTGCACCTCGGTGCCCGCGCGGAGAAAGACATTTCGGTGATCGCCAAGCCATCGTCGGAAGAGGAAACCATCCTGTTTGCGGCGATCAAGGCCAAGCTGGCGATCGATCCGAGCTGGTATTCCGTGCGCTTGGCTGCGATTAAGGGCGTGACGGAGGAGACGACGACGGGCGTTCATCGCCTCTACCAGATGCATGCCCGGGGCGAACTCAAGTTCCCGGCCATCAACGTCAATGACTCGGTGACCAAGTCCAAATTCGACAACCTCTATGGCTGCCGCGAGTCGCTGGTCGACGGCATCAAACGCGCCACTGATGTGATGATTGCCGGCAAGGTTGCCGTGATCGTCGGCTACGGGGATGTGGGCAAAGGGTGCGCCCAAGCCATGCGCGCGCTGTCTGCGCAGGTCTGGGTCACCGAAATCGACCCGATCTGTGCGCTGCAGGCGGCCATGGAAGGCTATCGCGTGGTGACCATGGAATACGCTGCCGACAAGGCGGATATCTTTGTGACGACCACCGGCAACTTCCACGTCATCACCCACGACCACATGGTCAAGATGAAGAACAACGCCATCGTCTGCAATATTGGTCACTTCGACAACGAGATCGATGTCGCCTCGCTGGAGCAATACCAGTGGGAAGAAATCAAGCCGCAAGTCGACCACGTGATCTTCCCGGATGGCCGTCGAATCATCCTCCTGGCCAAGGGGCGCCTCGTGAACCTGGGTTGTGCAACGGGTCATCCGAGCTACGTGATGTCTTCTTCCTTCGCCAACCAGACCATCGCCCAGATCGAGCTCTTTACCAAGACGGCGGACTATCCAGTCGGCGTCTACACCTTGCCGAAGCATCTGGACGAGAAGGTTGCGCGCCTGCAATTGAAGACGCTCAACGTGCAGCTCACGACGCTGACTGACGAACAGGCAAAGTACATTGGCGTGCCGGTTGAAGGCCCCTACAAGGCCGATCACTACCGCTACTGATCCACACGGCGCAGCCCGCCCACGGGGCTTGGCTGCGCCCGGCAAGGAATATGAAACATGAACAGTCCACCGCAATTCAGCATTGAGTTCTTCCCACCGGCTACGCCGGAGGGCATCGAGAAATTGCGCGCCGTCCGCGAGCAGCTTTCCCTTCTCAAACCACAGTTTTTCTCTGTCACCTATGGCGCCGGCGGTTCTACGCGTGATCGCACGCTGCAGGTTGTACGCGAGATCCGCGAAGCCGGGCTGGATGCAGCCCCCCACCTGTCCTGTATCGGCGCGACGCAGGCCAGCATTCGAGAACACTTGCAAGATTTCCGCAACATCGGCGTCAAGCGCATCGTCGCCTTGCGGGGCGATCTGCCCTCGGGGATGGCAGACCCAGGCGAATTTCGCTACGCCAATGAATTGGTTGCGTTCATCCGCGCCGAGACAGGCAGCGAGTTCACGCTTGAAGTCGCTGCCTATCCCGAAGTGCACCCGCAAGCCCGACATTTCGCCGCAGATCTGGCGGCATTTGTCCGCAAAGTCGATGCGGGTGCGGATGCCGCGATTACGCAGTACTTCTACAATGCCGACGCCTATTTCTATTTTGTTGAGGCTGCGCGCAAGGCAGGCGTGAGCGTGCCCATCGTGCCAGGCATCATGCCGATAGCCAGCTACACCAAACTGGCGCGTTTCTCGGAGAGCTGTGGCGCCGAAATTCCGCAGTGGATGCGGCGAAAATTCGAAGGCTTTGGTGACGATGCTGAAAGCGTTCGTGCCTTTGGGCTGGAAGTCGTCACTAAGCTCTGCGAGCGCTTGATTGCGGGCGGCGCGCCAAGCCTGCACTTCTACTCCCTGAATCAGGCGGGCCTGACCAGCAGCCTGGTCAATAATCTGAAGCTTCAGGCATGAGCTATCCGGCTTGCACTATCGCAAGCTTGTCTCTATAATATTGCTCTCTGTTGGCCTGGTAGCTCAGTTGGTAGAGCAGCGGATTGAAAATCCGCGTGTCGGTGGTTCGATTCCGCCCCAGGCCACCACCAAATTCGAGCCGGCTCGTGCGTTATGCAGGAGCCGGCTTTTTCATGCCTGCAGATACTTGAGCCGAGTGGCGCCAAGTTTTGGTGCGCCGCGCCAAAAGCAAAAAAGCCTGACTCGTCAGAGCCAGGCTTTCACTTGCAAGCACTTGTTTCACAAGCACTAAATTTTGGTAGGGGCAGTAGGATTCGAACCTACGACCAATTGATTAAGAGTCAACTGCTCTACCAACTGAGCTATACCCCCAAAATCATTACTATGGCAATCCGGTGGTAGGCCGTGCGGGACTCGAACCTGCGACCAACGGATTAAAAGTCCGCTGCTCTACCAACTGAGCTAACGACCCGCCGGGAACCGAGCTGCGCATTCTAGTGAGCCTTCTCCACCCCGTCAACAGGGCGGAACAAATTTTCCCCTCAGATTGTCGTCTTCAGCGTTTCTGCAGCATGGCGGCGAGACTCGCGAGCCGTGCCTTTCCTTCTTCCTTGCTGACGACGGGTGCATCCTTCCCGTTACGTTTGAGTCCATCACCCAGCTCTTCGATGAACCTCGAGGGTTCCATGCTGCAGATCTCACCGGCGTTCTTGCGGCGCTCGCTCCAGGTAATGCTCAAGCTTCGCTGAGCGCGCGTTACGCCGACATACATCAGGCGTCGTTCTTCCTCTACCTTGTCTTCGTCAATGCTGCTCTGGTGCGGGAGGAGTCCTTCCTCGACACCGACAAGAAACACGTGGGGAAACTCGAGACCTTTCGAGGCGTGAAGGGTAGCGAGCTGCACGGCGTCGATATCTTCCTCATCGTTGTCCAGCATGTTGATCAGGGCGATGGTCTGGGTGAGTTCCAGAAGATTCTTGTTGTCTTCTTCGCCTTTCCTGCTGAGCCAGTCGATAAAGTCGCGAACGTTGCTGGACTTGAGTTCGGCTTCGCGCACATCGCAGCTTTCCAGCAGCCAGGCCTCATAGCCGATTGCACTCAGAAGTTCATTCAACAAGCGACCGGCCGGTTCGCGTGTGGCGCGGTGCTCAAGCTGGTGGATGAAACGGGTGAAGTTTCGCAGCGTTTCCAGCTGACGCGCGGGTAAATGCTCGGTCACGCCTTCTTCGGATGCTGCGGCAAAAAGGCTGATATGGCGGGCGCCGGCATAGCGCCCGAGCGCTTCGAGCGTTGCGGCACCGATGCCACGGCGCGGCGTGGTAACCGCACGAATGAAGGCCAAGTCGTCGTCTCCGTTGGCAATCAAGCGCAGGTAGCTGAGCAGATCGCGGATTTCTGTGCGCTCGAAGAAACTTTGGCCACCCGAGAGTACGTAGGGGATTTTATGGTTGCGCAACTGCTGCTCGAAGAGCCGGGCCTGATGGTTGCCGCGGTAAAGAATGGCGTAATCGCGAAAATGGCTGCGGGTTTCAAAGCGGTGCGTTGAAATCCGCATGGCGACCAACTCCGCTTCGTGCTCGGGATTCCGGGCGGCAATGACGCTGATCGGTTCGCCCAAGCCGTGATCCGACCACAGTTTTTTCTCGAACAATTTGGCATTGTTGGCGATCAAGGTATTTGCTGCGTTCAGGATGCGGTTGGACGAACGATAGTTCTGCTCAAGTTTGATGACCTTGAGACGGGGATAGTCTTGCTGCAGCAGACTCAGGTTTTCGACGTCAGCGCCACGCCACGCGTAGATGGCTTGATCGTCATCCCCCACCGCGGTAAAGGCGCCGCGCACACCTGCAAGCTGCCGCAGCAGCCGGTACTGTGCCCGGTTGGTGTCCTGATACTCGTCGATGAGCAGGTAACGCAATTTGTTTTGCCAGCGTTCCTGTGCGTCGGGGTGCTCATCAAAAAGGCGCACGGGCAGGGCAATCAGATCGTCGAAGTCGACGCCCTGATAGGCGCGCAAGGTCTGTTCATAGGCGGGATAAAGCTTGGCAGCCGCCTGGCTGGACTCGTCTTTGACCAGTTTTTCAGCCTCGGCGGGGGGAATCAATGCGTTTTTCCAGCCGGAGATCGTCCACTGAATTGCCTTCAGTGTTGCCTTGTCGGTGCTCCCGGCGAGTTCAGCCAGAATCTGGTGGATGTCACTGGTGTCGAGGATGGAGAACTGCGGCTTGAGCCCGACCAGCTTTGCCTCTTGCCGGATGATGCGGACACCCAGCGCGTGAAAAGTGCACACGGTCAAGTGCTTGCTCTGGGCGCTGTCGAGCAGTTTGCCCACACGTTCCCGCATCTCGCGGGCAGCCTTGTTCGTGAACGTGATCGCCGCGATGTTGCGCGTATCCAGACCGCACTGCTGAACCATCCACGCGATTTTCTGTGTGATGACCCGTGTTTTTCCGCTCCCGGCACCCGCAAGCACCAGACAGGGGCCGTCCAGGTACTTGACGGCTTCGCGCTGAGGGGAATTCAAGTGGGACAACATGGTGAGGGCGCTTCAGCAGGCAGTGGGCACACATATTACCCGAGCTTGTGGCGAAGGCTTCGCGCCTCTGGGCGCGGGTAGCACAACCCCTTGTTTCGTGCAACGACCCCTCAGGCCGTAGAGGCCGGAGGGCGAAATGAAGGAAGATAGCAGCCTGTTAAAGGCTATCCTGTTCTCATTGCGTCTGCAGTGATGTCCTTTCTTGTCTGGAGTCTTCTTCTTGAAGCACCGCAACACGCTCCCCGTCATCGGCGTTCTGATAAGCGACATCGAGAGCTCTTATCAGGAGCGCTTCTTTGACGAGCTGCGCAGGCAGTCAGACCTCCTTGGAATCAAGCCGCTCATCTACTCAGGCACTGTGGTGGGTACGCCAACCTGGTTTGAGCGGCAGATGAACATGGCCTATCACCTCGCCGATGGCCGCCACCTCGATGGGGTGTTGTCGGTCACTGCGACCTTCATGCGTGACCAGACCGAATCCATCGTCCATAAATTTCTGGGCAAATTTGCACCTCTGCCGCGCGTCAGCGTTACGGCTGCACTTAACGACATTCCCAGCGTCTTGATTGACAATGCCGGCGGATTTCGGGCGATGCTGGAACACCTCGTTTCACGTTCATGCCTACCGTGATTTCGCCTTCCTCAGTGGACCGGCCGGAAGCTACGACGCGCAGCAGCGCTTGAAAGTCTTTCGTTCCGTCATGGTAGAGAACGCGATCCGGGTCGACCCTCGTCTGATTCAGGATGGCGAGTTCTACTACTACAGCGCACGGGCTGCGGCGGAGCGTATTTTGTCCTCTGGCTTGCCTGTGCGTGTGATCGTCGCGGCGAACGATGAAATGGCCATGGCAGCGATCGCTGTCGCCTCCACCCGGGGCATCCGGGTCCCGGAAGAACTGGCAGTGGTGGGCGTCGATAACCTCCATACCCACGTGGCTGGCCTGGGGCTGACGACCGTCAACACGGCGCTCGACAAGCAGTTGAGTACCGGGTTGAGATGTTTGCTCGACCAGATGGCCGGCCTCGCTGTCCCGCCACTCAGTTTCGTACCGTCACAGCCCGTCTTTCGCCAAAGCTGTGGCTGCATGCTTGAGCCTGGCCAGCCACTTGGCCGTGATCTTGGCTGGGCGGAACGGGAATCTGCCGTTCTGGATGGTCTGGCGTTGAGCGAAGCAGACCGTCCGCGCTTTGAACGTTACATGCAGCTCTGCCTCGACGCGCTGTCATCGGAGGCCCCGCGCGCGCTTGAGCGAGCTGTCGCGGACATCGCGCGTGAGTGCTTTGGGCTCGGCGACAGTGTGATGGTCCTGCAATCCTTGCTTTTGGGGATACAGACGCACCTGATTGATCCCGACGTCTTGTCTCCGCACGATCACTGGCGGATCGGTCTGCAATTCAGTCACGCACAAGTCTCGCTGCTCAAAGCCAAGACGATGCACGCTGTCGTGCTGGGCGAGCGAATTGGCATCACCGGGGGCTCGATCAATCACCTCAAGCGCCAACTGCTTTCCTTCGAGATTCACCAGCAGATGGCAAACTTGCCCGCCTTGCTGGGGCAGTTCGGAATCAAAACCTGCATCATTGCGTTCTACGAAGACCAGGGCTACTTCAATACCTCGAACGACTACCTCCTGCCTGCAAAAGCCCAGCTTGTGGCCTGTCTGATTGATGGCAAGCGCCACAATGACCAGCTGTGGCGCCCCTTCGACACCGCAGTGCTTCTGCCGGAAGAAGTCTGGACGCTCACAGGCAAGCAGGCCTTGATCGTGGCGCCTGCCTTTCAGCAAGCGGGTCACTACGGCTATATCGTATTTGGTCCCGAGCGCCCGATCGGCATCAGTCTTGAGAGTGTCCGGGAGGCGATTGCCAGCGCACTGATCGGCTCGCTGCTCGTCGAGGAAATCGGACGTGTACGCGACTACCTCGACAAGACGCAACATCCGCTCGCGCGAACCAGTCGGAGCATCGAACAAATCAGCAGCCATGACCCGCTGTCAGGTTTGCTCAATCGCCAGGGTTTCATCGAGGAAGCCACGCTCCGCCTGAAGCGTAGTGATCTGAATCGCCACCTCTTGATTCACGCCTGGATTCAGGGCCTCGAAGCTGTTGAAGCGGAATTGGGGCAATTCGAAGTTGCCCTAGCCATCAACGAATCTGCGCGGGTCTTCGCAAGCATGCTGCGTGCGACCGACCTGGTGGGGCGCGCCGAACCGAACCATTTCGTCGCCCTGTGCTCGGATGCCGATGCCCGCTTCGTCAGCGAACTGGAGAAGCGTCTGATCAAAGCGTTTGAGAGCTTTAATCTTCAGTCGAACCTGCTCTACAAAATCCACTGTGCGTTGCGCTTCGAAGCTGTTCAACCGGATAGCAGTCTGGCACTCATGGTGTCGTCAGCCGACCCCGGCGCCTGAGCCACGCTCGCCAACCAGTCCAGAACGCCGTCTCCGGCGGCCCGGCCGGTTGCCATGCAGGCGGTCAGCAGATAGCCACCGGTTGGCGCATCCCAGTCCAGCATTTCACCCGCGCAAAATATGCCGGGCATATTCTTGACCATCAAGTGCTCATCAAGCGCCTCGAACCGCACACCGCCAGCGGTACTGATCGCTTCGTCAATCGGGCGCATGGCATGAAATACGACGGGCAGGGCCTTGATCCTCGCGGCGAGCGCGCGTGGATCGGCATAGATTTCCGCGGAGCAGGCTTCACGTAGCAAACCGGCCTTGACGCCTTTCAGCCCAATCTGGTTCTGCAGATGGCTCGCCATCGAACGCGCCCCGCGTCCCTTCGCGATCTGATCGGCCAGCCAGCTTGCGGTGCGCTCCGGCATTAAGTCCAGCCAGACGGTAGCGCGGCCCTCTCGCAGCCACTGCTGACGCAAGCCGCCGCTCAAGGCGTAGATCAAGCCACCTTCCAGACCTGTGTCGCTGATCAGGCATTCCCCGCGCCTCGCGCTGCCTGTTTCTTTCTCGTCGCCGTACCATGCGGCGACATTCTTGATGGCCGCCCCGGCAAAACGTTCGCGAAAATGCGTCGACCACGTCGTGTCGAAGCCGCAGTTGCTGGGCAGCAAAGGTGCCACGCTTACCCCTGCCGCCTGCAGCGTTGGCATCCAGGCACCGTCTGATCCCAAGCGAGCCCAGCTTCCCCCACCCATGGCCAGTACCAGTGCCGCGCAGTGCTGTGAATGCGGCCCATCGGGTGTGGTCAGTTCAACTTTCCATCCGCCGGGAGCCGCCTGAAACCCTTGCCAGCGGTGACGAACATGTAGTTGCACGCCCTGCGCACGCAGGCGCTGCAGCCAGCTTCTGAGCAGTGGTGCGGCCTTCATGCCTGCCGGGAACACCCGTCCCGATGTGCCCACGAAGGTCTCCACACCCAAGTCGCGTGCCCACGCACGCAGGGCGTCCGGGCCGAACGCCCGGATGTACGGCTCAAGCAGAATCTGCCGATCGCCATACCGCGCCAGAAATGTCGTCAGGGGCTCGGAATGTGTCATGTTCAAGCCCCCTTTGCCCGCAAGCAGAAACTTGCGTCCGGGGGAAGGCATGGCATCAAAGACCTTGACCTTGAGGCCTGCCCGACTCATGACCTCGGCTGCGCTCAGGCCAGCAGGGCCACCGCCGATTACCGCCACGGTCAGGCCGTCTGCGATGGGGTCTGGAGACATATGGGCGATTCACCTAGGATTTCGGGTGCGACATCCTAGTCGATTTCAGTCGCAGCTTTCATTCGGCATCGCTGCCAAGGCTGAAGGACGGGCGCTTCCGCATTATCACCAATGAACTAAAATCGTGCACCACAGCAAACAGCCCAACTTGGTGCAAGTATCTGTTCGCTATAGCTTGTTGCGACTTCCTTGAGCACAGTAACGCTTGTTTTGCTATGCAGCAAGAAAGCCGGATTTAAGCCGCGCCGACTTGATGTATGCGGTGTCTTTTGACCGGCGTCTCTGACACAATACTGTGCCCGAATTAGGGTAAGCCCTAGGGTTGTGCCCGCCCGACATATGCTGACCGGTCGTGGGAATGCGGTTTCCACGTCCTGGCTGCCTTGCCCGCGGTGCAACCTGATCGCATGCCTAATCTCTCTGCGTCAGAAGACCGAACATCATGCAAACGTTTTTTCTTGCCCCCACCCGCCAGAACGTTGGTCTTACCTCCGTTGCGCTTGGCGTGGTTCGTGCCCTGCAACGGCAAGGCTTGCGCGTGGGCTTCTCAAAGCCTGTTGCACAGGATGATTCCGCCAGTGAGCGTTCGATTCACTTTGCGCGGGAGATCTGCCAGGTCAATTGTCCCAACGCCTTGTCGATGACACAGGTGGTCTCGCGCATTTCAGCTGGCGAGATCGACGAGTTGCTCGAAGACATCGTCAGCCTGTGCATGACAGCGGCGCAGGGTGCTGACGTGCTGGTCATCGAAGGCCTGCACACCGATGCGAGTTTCTCGTTTACCACGCGTCTGAATGCGGATATCGCGCGCAGTCTGCAGGCTGAAATGGTATTGGTCGCCGGTGCGCAGGAAGAAAACCCCGCGGCAGAAGTGAAGCTGACGGCATCTCAATTCCGTGGCTCGGGGTGCAATATTGCCGGCGCCATCCTGAACAAAGCGCCGATTGATTTTGACGAAGTGGCTGCGCAGACAGCCATGGGGTCGGTGTCCTTATGGGGCGTGATTCGTAACAATCCCGCCTTGCTGGCGCCGCGGACGCTTGATGTCGCACGCCACCTGAAGGCTGAAATCGTGGTGGAGGGCGAGATCAGGAGTCGCCGCGTGCTGGAGACCGTCGTGACCGGGCGCTCGGTGACGGAAGTGATCTGCCGCTTGGCACCGTGTGCGCTGGTGGTGAGCTCCGGCGATCGCGATGACATCATGATCGCCACCGCCTTGGCTGCGTCCAAGGGCATCCAGCTGGCAGGGCTTCTGCTGACCCATTCCACCTCGATTGACCCACGCATCTGGGATCTGGCCTCCAACGCGTTTGATTCCGGTCTGCCGATCTTGCGCGTACCGCTCGACAGTTTCGCGACGGCTGCCAGCATCAGCCGGGTTTCCCAGGCGGTCGCGGCAGACGACTATGAGCGCATGAATGCTGTGCTGGACGCTGCGGCCGAGCAACTGTCCTCGGATGCGCGGGGCTTACGCCTGGCCAGGCGCGCGAGCAACTGACCGATGCCGTGGTGCTCGGCACGATGATGCTGGCCATGGATACCGTCGACGGTTTGGTCTCTGGCGCCGTTCATACCACCGCAAGTACGGTACGGCCCGCTCTGCAACTCATCAAGACCGCGCCCGGCTCATCGATCGTGTCCTCGGTCTTCTTCATGCTGATGCCCGATCAAGTGCTGGTCTATGGCGACTGTGCAATCAACCCTGATCCCAATGCGACTGAACTCGCCGAGATTGCCTTGCAGAGCGCCAGCTCCGCGACGGCGTTCGGGATTGATCCAAAAGTGGCCATGATCAGCTACTCGACCGGCTCGTCGGGTACGGGCGTCGATGTTGACAAGGTTCGTGAAGCGACAGAACTGGCCCGCGCCAAGAAGCCTGATCTGTTGATTGACGGGCCCCTGCAATACGACGCAGCAACGGTGGCCGATGTGGCGCGCCAGAAAGCGCCGGGCTCGCAAGTGGCCGGTCAGGCGACGGTCTTCGTGTTCCCGGATCTGAACACCGGCAATACCACCTATAAGGCGGTACAACGCAGTGCCAAGGTGGTATCGGTTGGCCCGATGCTGCAAGGCTTGCGCAAGCCTGTGAATGATCTTTCGCGTGGCGCCCTGGTCGACGACATTGTCTTCACGATCGCGCTCACGGCGATTCAGGCCGATACGATGAAGCAGACCTGAAACACGAAGACGACGCGACGCTGCTAACACAAAAGCCCTTTTAAACAAAGGGCTTTTGTCATTTTGGGATTTGCACGCCGCTTGCTAGGATGTACCTGCCCCCGCCATCCGAACTGCCTGCCATGCTCAAGATTCTCGTCATCGACGAAGTTCAGGAACGCGCCCTCGAAATCTGCGAAGCCCTGACGCGCGCGGGTCATATGGTCGCTGCCGTTCTGCCAGACGCGCTCGACCTGCACCGCAAGGTAGAACAGATCCGCCCTGACGTCATCCCTGGTCAACACCGAGTCGCCCAGCCGTGACACGCTTGAGAACCTTGCCGTCCTGGATAGAAGTCTGCCGCATCCGGTCCTGATGTTTGCAGAAGACGATGCCGATGACCTGATTCGCCAGGCCATGCGCTGCGGCGTGTCGTCCTACGTCGTTGACGGGTTGGCTCCCACCCGGCTGGCGGGCTTGCTCAAGGTCGCCATGGCGCGGTTCGAGGAGTACCAGGCGCTGCGACGTGAGCGTGACGAAGCGCACCGCAAACTCACTGAGCGCGTCAGTATCGATAAAGCCAAGGGGGTGTTGATGCAGGCCCGGGGTATGACTGAGGACGAGGCCTACCACGCCTTGCGCAAGCTGGCCATGGAGCGCGGCCGCAAGCTCGGCGAAGTCGCGGAAGAGGTGCTCGCCAGCTCCCGTCTGTTGCTGGGCTGAAGATCTTAGCCAGCGGCGGCGAGTGCGTTGGCAAACTCCATCAGGCAGGCCTGGTCGACCGGGGTAAAGCTCTTGTCTCGACCGCTTTTTGCAGCCAGTTCCCGGGCGAGCTTGGCACAGCGCCGGCCGATCTCCTGCAAGACGCATCGCGCCTCGAAGTACGCGTCCTCGGCTCCTTCGCCGTCTGACGAGATCTTCGGCAAGCCAGCGACACCGGTGCTGGTAAAGGCACGTTGCAGGCGAACGAAACGTTCAGAAATGCTCCAGCATCACCCATGCACCCTTGCTCAACTCCCGCTGGCGTGCCGCAAGTTTCTCGTAGGTCTCAGGTACGCCGCCCATGCCAAAGCAAGGTGCGGTGAATCCGGGTGGTCAAATGGCTGCTCTCCGAGGCCGGCTGCCCGTCGCATGCACCATGAACGTCCCGCATCAATTCACTGATGCTGCTGACGAGCCGGGGATCAAACTCGCCTGGCATGAATTTCAGTGCTATTCCGATGCGCTGGCAGGGGTTGTCTTCGCCAATCAGTGTGGCGATCAGGGCCGCAGTGCCCACAATCATGCCAATCTCGGAAATACCATCACTGTGCAAGCCGCGGGGGTAGCCCGCACCGTCGAGGGTCTCGTGGTGTTCGAGCACGCCACGCTGGATCGCCGGATCCAGGCCGATGACTTCGCGGGCAACCGTGGCCGCAATGACCGGATGGGCCGAGTACTGCAGCCACTCAAGGGGCTCCGCGCTCTCGTGCTGTGCCACGACCGCCGGGTTGATATACAACTCGCCCACGTCGTGCAGCATGGCCGCCGTAGCAACTTGTGCCATCAACTTAGCATCGTTATAGCGATACGCGTTCGCGATGCCCATCGCGAGCAGGGTAACCAGCACATCACCTTCAGGCTGCAGGTGGTGCGGCGTTCCGCAAGTGCCAAGACGGGGTGGGCCTGGCGCGGAATTTCAGTTCCTTGAGCATGCCGACCGGCGTGACGCGCCCGTACTTCCAGTCCGCAATCTGCTTCGATTCGGCATCTCATCGAACAGATGTTCGCCCATGCTGGAGTAGTCCGGCAGGGCGCCGTCACTGACGCTGAGGCTGAGCTCAGCGGCCTGAGCAACTTGCAGATTCACGATCCGCTCATACAGGCCCTTACTGACTTGCGTGCCGCGTGCGATGAGCTTCATGCCGGTGTGGCTGAATACGTCTTCAGAGACGTGAATTTCTGCTCTTCGGACAACTTGACCAAAGCGCTCAGGAAATGCTGGTTGGTTGTTTCAGAATCGAACCTGCCATGGCCGCAGTGCCCGTGATCTTCAATCCTTCGACTTACGGCCAGACTGCAACTTACTTGAATGCTCCCGGCGAGTAATTTGACACAGGTCAAACTGGTGCGCGCGCCCCGACAACGCACTCATGCAGTGCCACGCTTGGCGGGCTGGGCGCGCGAATAAGGCCAGGGAATGTTTCTTAACTCATTGAATAACAGCAACAATTCTGAAGTGGCATACGAGCTGCTAAGGGAATGACCAGCAAGGGTCAACGCTGACCCTCGATAAGGACCAACGGCGTCCGGTAAGGCAGTCACGTAGCAGTGTATCACGTGCGACCTTGCCGAGACGCCTATTTTCATTCATCGCCTACGGAGAACTACGATGACGGAGAAATTTGATGAAAACACGAACCGCCGCAACTTCCTCAAGCAGGGGCTCGTCATGAGCAGCGCCGCAGTTGCCGGTGTCATCCCTGCCAGTACGGCCTGGGCAGCCGGGAGTGACAAACCCGAATTGACGGAAGTGAACATCGGTTTCATTCCCCTGACCGACTGTTCCTCCGTGGTCATGGCCAGCGTGCTGGGTCTGGACAAGTACGGCATCAAGATCAACGCGACCAAGGAAGCCTCGTGGGCCGGCGTAAGCGTGCGGGACAAGCTCGTCAATGGCGAGTTGCACGCAGCACATGCGCTGCATGGTCTGATTTACGGCGTGCGCCTTGGCATCGGTAGGGCCCAAGAAGGACATGGCCGTGCTGATGACGCTCAACAACAATGGCCAGGCCATCACCTTGTCGAACGAACTGCGCGACAAAGGGTGCCACGGATGGCACAACGCTCTCAAAGCTCATTGCCAGAAAGAGCGCGAGTACACCTTCGCGCAGACCTTCCCGACTGGTACGCATGCCATGGCTGTACTACTGGATGGCGGCGCATGTCGATCCATTCAAGGATGTGAAAACCATCGTTGTGCCACCTCCCCAGATGGTCGCCAACATGCGCGTGGGAAACATGGATGGCTATTGCGTGGGCGAGCCGTGGAATCAGCGTGCCATCGTCGACAAGATTGGCTTTACGGCAACCACCACGCAAGACATCTGGGCGGATCACCCCGAGAAGGTACTCGGCGCCACGGCAGATTTTGTTGCGAAGTATCCCAATACCGCGCGTGCCATGATCTGCGCCATTCTCGAAGCTTCGCAGTGGATTGATGCCAGCCCGATGAATCGCAGCAAGACGGCTGAAACGGTGGCAGCCAAGTCCTATATCAACACCGATACTGACGTGATCCGCTCGCGCATGATCGGCCAGTACGAGAACGGCCTTGGCAAGACCTGGACGGAGAAGAACTACATGAAGTTCTTCAACGATGGCGCAGTGAACTTCCCTTACCTCTCTGATGGCATGTGGTTCCTCACCCAGCACAAGCGTTGGGGGCTGCTCAAGGGCGATGTTGACTACCTCGGCGTGGCCAAGAAGATCAACCAGATCGCCTTGTACAAAGAAGCTGCCGGGATCGTCAAGGTTGCGGTGCCCAAGTCTGACATGCGCAGCTCGAAACTCGTTGATGGCATCGTCTGGGACGGAAAGACCCGCCAAGTATGCCGCCAGCTTCAAGATCAAAGCCTGATCTGCATCCGGCTGAGCCGGGGTGCGCTGATGCGCGCCCCGCGATCACCCGGCAGGAGAAATGCCATGAGCACCGCAAGCCTCGCTTCAGAACTTGGCAGTGTCCGCGATCTGCCTACTCGCGCCCAACCGGCACAGACCGTGACGAGCCACCCCTCAACTTCTGCAGAGACCATGCAAACAATCCACACTCCCTCGCCGACCGCGGTCCCCAATGCGCGCCGCACCGCACTGCGTGACGGTACGCAACGTGTATTGCGTGCCGTGATCCCCCCGATCCTGGGTTTTGCCCTGCTGATCCTGATCTGGGAACTCGTGTCGATGAAAACCAAGGGCATACCAGGTCCGCTCGTGGTCTGGCACGCAGCCGTCGCCCTGTTCTCCGACCCTTCTACAGCAATGGCCCGAATGATCAGGGGATCGGCTGGAACATCCTGTCCTCGCTCAAGCGGGTCGCAATCGGTTTCGGCTTCGCCGCAGCGGTAGGTCTCGATGGGCTTTCTGATCGGCCGCTTCCAGTTCCTCAACAAGGCGCTTGATCCGCTGATCTCGCTGCTGCGCCCGGTCGCCGCTTGCCTGGCTGCCGATCGGCCTGCTGGTGTTCAAGAAAGCGGACCCCGCCGCAACCTGGACGGTCTTCATCTGCTCGATCTGGCCGATGATCCTCAACACTGCCCAAGGCGTACAGCGCGTGCCGCAGGACTACATGAACGTCGCCCGCGTGCTCAATCTCTCCGAGTGGAAGATCATCACCAAGATTCTGTTCCCTTCTGTGCTGCCCTACATGCTTACCGGCATCCGCCTCTCCATCGGTACGGCATGGCTGGTGATCGTCGCGGCCGAGATGCTGACCGGCGGTGTCGGCATCGGCTTCTGGGTATGGGACGAGTGGAACAACCTCAGGTCGAGCACATCATCATCGCCATCTTCGTGATCGGCTTTGTCGGGCTGTTGCTTGAACAGCTGCTGATTCAGCTTGCCAAGCGCTTCAGTTACGAAAATTCGTAGGGCGTGACACGTGAAGGGCGATACATGACACGTGTCGCCCGCTCTCACCACCTCACACCTCTTACCCGTTATCAGGAGTAAACGCCGTGAAACCACTCGTCCAGATCGAACACGTCGGCATGCAGTTCGACACCAAGAAAGGGCCTTTCGTCGCCCTCAGCGACGTCAATCTGCAGATCCGCGAGGGCGAAGTCGTCTCGCTGATCGGCCACTCCGGTGCGCGGCAAGTTCGCTGCTCAACCTCATTGCTGGCCTGACCCTGCCCACCGATGGCGCCTTGATCTGTAATGGCCGCGAGATCGCCGGCCCCGGTCCGGAACGCGCCGTGGTGTTCCAGAACCACTCCCTGCTGCCTTGGCTCACCTGCTTTGACAACGTCTACCTTGGCGTGGAGCGCGTTTTTGGTGGCAAGGAGAGCAAGGCGAAAGCTGCGCGAACGCACCCAGGCTGCCATCGAGATGGGTGCACATGGCGCATGCCGCCAGCAAGCACCAGGCGAAGTCTCGGGCGGCATGAAACAGCGCATCGGCATTGCCCGCGCATTTGCCATGGAGCCCAAGATCTCCTGATGGATGAGCCTTTGGCGCGCTGGATGCCCTGACGCGCGCCGCGCTGCAAGACGAGCTCATCGGCGTGATGCAGAAGACGGGCGCCACGGTGGTGATGGTGACGCATGATGTGGACGAGGCCGTCCTGCTTTCCGACCGCGTCGTGATGCTCACCAACGGCCCGGCCGCCACCATCGGCGAAATCCTGGAAGTGAATCTCGCCAAACCCCGCAACCGTCTGAGTCTCGCGGATGACGCGGAATATATTCGCTGCCGGCAAGCGATTCTGGAATTCCTTTACCAGAAGCAGCTCAAGAAAGCCGCTAAACACCTGCCCGGGAGCCAATACCCATGCGGCTCTCCGGGCAGGTTTGTGCGTGCCAGCGCCACGGACGTGCTCGAAGAAGTGTTGTGCGCCTTTGTAGATGATCGCCGCGACCCCGGCGCAGAGCCCGACGAAGAACAGGAGCTTGAGGGTTTCCAATGGTCGTCCGCCCACTCGCCACGCAGAAAGGACAGCCAGTCCGGCTCAAAGAACAGCCCGAGGGCGTTCAGAAAATCGTCGGCATCGTTGTAAACCAGGTGCCGAGCTGCCAACCACGGGCAGGCCGCACAGAGCGGAAATCGCAAATAGTACCGGTGGAGCAATAAATGGGTCGGGCTGCATGGCGAGTGTTCCCATGAAGGTGCGGGAGCGGGTGATGCGTCGTGAGCCTGGCGGTCGTTGCCTTAGCGCTTTAAGGCTTGACCGGCTTTCACGGCGTTCCACCCAGCCTTTGACGAGCAACCCCACGCCCAGGCCACCCCAAACACCAGCCAGAAGGCGATGACGGGCAGCTCTTCCAGACCGCGGCTGCGCAGATTCATGCCAAACACGGTGGCGATGCACATCAGCGGGAAGGTGATGGCGGCGAGGATGTTGAGCTTGTGCTGGGCGCGAGCCTGGGCTTGATGGCGCGGGCCGGGGCTTCGGCCGTTTGTGCCCGGCGGAAGTCCAGGGCGAGGCGGGGCGTCGGCGAGCAGGAGCTCGAAGCCGCGGGCGGGTCATTGGCGCGGTCACGCATGGTGATGAGGAAGATGTCATCACCCAGCTTGCTCGCGCGCTGACTGGAATGCCTGTTCCATGTTCGCGGGATGAGCGGGGCGAGCGGGATCAGATCGTCGATGATCTGGAACAAGGCGTCGACGCCCTGGCCCTTCTCAAAGCGGGATTCGAAGTCGGTGAAGAGCCTGCGGTAGCCATCGAGGTAGTTGTCCAGCGCCGCCTCCCGCGCTCCGCGCCTCGAAGCCACTTGCTGCAGATCGCCGGACATCCCCAACGCGATTGCGCCCGGTGAGTGCGAAACGCCGCACGGCCTTGCTACGCATGCTGATCACTGCGGGAAGGCTGGTTGGCGGCTGCGGTCTTCCGTTGCTGCAATACGCCTGCGCGACTCGTAGCCACAAGCTCGCGCGCCAGCGTTCAGGCCGCGCCCTGCGCTGAGATGAGTCGGAGCGCACGTGGCGGCGAAGTGCTGGCCGCCTTCAAGGCCAGGCGCTTGCACGTACTGGTCGCGACCGATCTGGCCGCCCGTGGCCTCCCGATATCCCGCGCTGCCAGTGGTAGTGAATTACGTTGCCGCGTGCCGCGGCCGGTCGCCGCGCATCGGTCATTACCGGCCGCGCGGGCGAAGACGGGCTGGCAGTCGAAAGCTTTATTCCTGCCGATGCTGACCCGCAACGTTTCCGTCTCATCAGAAACGCCTGGGATTTGGGTGGAACGCGAGCAGATCGAAGGCTTCGAGCCGACCGAAGTTGCCAGCCCAGCCGCCGCGACCGGTGGGGTAAAGAGGCAAGCGCAAAGAGTAAGAAAGACAAGCTCCGCGAAGCGCACCTGCGCTGACCGCGAACCCCAGCCATGCCGATCCACCAGCCGGAATGAGGCATTCGCGTTCGTCTGGCAAGGGGTCTGAAGAGTGCGTCCGCTGGGCGTCTTGACCAATGCTTGTGCAGTGCGAGACGGGGCGTGCTTCTTGGAGCTGTCGGATTTTTGATTCAAGACGCTCGGCTGCAGAAATGCCTATATTCAGGCCTGTTCACTTGTTCAGGAAAAGCCCGCGAAACTCCGGATACACCATCATACACGTTGCAGACGTCAAAGCAAACGCTTGGTTTTTATGAACAGGCTTTTGGTCCCGGCGGCGAAATTTCTGCATGACAGTGGCGACTACGGCGAGTTGGATACCGGCGCGACAACACCTGGCGTTTTCCTCACACCAGATGCGGGAGCTTGGCAAGAACCCGCAGCCACCGCGGATCGAGTCACCGTGTTTTGAAATCGCCCTGACGACCGCCGATGGCTGCCTGCAGCCGTGGCGTGTGACTGCCGGAGCAACACTGCGACAGGCGCCGGCGCAAATGCCTTGGGGCCAAACCATCGCCTACGTGGCGGATATCAATGGTTTTCTGGTGGAGATCTGTACGCCAATGGGTTAGGGTCTGTTGACTTGCATTCAGCGGATCGTTGAATGTAAGTCAGCAAACCTAATCAAATCGGCGCGGCAACCAGCGCCAGCGAAGCGGGATCGCGCCGGAAGCTAGATCAGGAGTGACGCCGAACCAGCGCTGGAAATCGCGGCTCATCTGCGCCTGATCGGCGTAGCAATGCGCGAAGGCAATGTCGGCCAGCGTCGCCGACCCGGCAAGTGCGCGTGCAGCACGGCGAGTGCGGGCGAGTTGCTTCCAGTAGCCCGGCGTGCGCCCGGTTTGGCGCATCACCAGGCGCTCAGGCTGCGTTCCGGAAAGGCCGAGTTGCCGGGTTGCAGCAGCGATGCGGCTTTCGCCAGACAGAAGCCATCGCCTCAGTCGAAAGCCCGGATCGAGGCTGGCATTCGGACAGCAGCGCCAGGGCATCCGACAGAATCAGGATCGCGACGATTAACTGCAGGCGGCCAGCAAAGTGCGCTTCGTCGACAACGGCGCCGGGCCACCGAAGCGATATAGCCGCAGTAGTGCTCGCCTACCACCGGCCTCCATTGGGCTAAGGGTATCGTGAAACCGCGTCGAAGCGGATTTGACTGCCCGTCTGCCGTCCGGTGCCAGATCAAATCACAGCAGCCGTCGGGCAACACAAAGCCGGACTGGTGTTTGCTGCGGCGCATGCTGCCAAACATCAAGCACCACTGCTGCGGGCGAGCTCACGCGGGTGCTCCTGGCCGGAAATCAGCCTGGGTGGCCTCAGCAAGACCGCGCATTTTATTGATGGCATCCGGCTTACCAATCCGCCGAGGAAGTCTGGCCGACGAGCAGGCTTGCTTCAGAGCGAGCGTGAGGAACGGTCGGCGTGCCATGGCCTTCTCCGGACGAGCGCTGGGTTGGAACAGCAAAATTCGTAGAGTTCGCTTTGACTATCTGGGCCGGCGGTCGGCGATGCGCACGGCGCGGCTCGAGAGCGCACTGGAAAGGGAGGCCGGAGAAGCCCTTGGGAGTGCAGGTTCTCCGGCAGGTGTCGATTGCTTCTTCAGCGCGTCGCGGATTTCGCGCCCCAGCACCACGTCTTCCGTGCGTAGCGGGGGCTTCGGCCAGGGCGGGCGCGGGTTCGCGCTTGAGGCGATTGATCTGCTTGATCATGATGAAGATCACGAGGCCAGGATCAGGAAGTTCAGGGCGATGGTGATAAAATTGCCGTAAACCAGCACACCGGAACGCCGGCTTTCATGAGCGCATCCAGGGTGCGCACGGTGCTGCTTCGGGCACGCTGCCCAGGACGATGAAGAGGTTCAGGAAATCGACCTTGCCGACAATGGCGCCAATAGCCAACGCCCACATCGATGACGTCTGCCTGCACGGATCGTGATCTTGCCGACCGCGCCGCCCGTGATCACACCGACCGCCAGATCGACCACATTTCCCTTTAATGCAAATTCCTTGAATTCACTGACAAAACTCATATTTTCCTCTCCTGTCCGGTTGTTGTTGCCGCGTTGCACGCCATGGGCATGCGGTCCCGGAGTGCAATGTGGCGAAAACAGCGCTGGCTGGCAACCGCGCCGCAGGCTGCCCGAATCAGGCCGGCTGCCGCAGAGTCGGCAACCCGGCGCGGTGCGGGGAGGCGCTGTAAAAGGAAGCGATGGCGCTGGGGTATGATGCGGCTTCCACTCGCAGCCCGGATCTCGCCTGAATGTCCTCAGAATTGCCACTCCTGACGCGTGTGTTGGGCTTTTTGCTCGGGGGCTTCTTTGCGGTCTCGCTGGCGGTCTTGCTGTTCATCTGGAGATGGTTTGGTTCCAGCCGGGTGAAGATGCAGGCCTCAGCCAGTATTTACTAGCGATCAGTACACCGGCGCAGCTTGCGCATCGGCGAGCGCCCCGCTTGCTGGCTGCTGCGGCCGCTATGGTGCTAGAGCTGGGCAAGCTCGGCTTGTCGGCGCCGGGCAGGAGCCGGGTGTTTGCCACCCTTGATCCGCTGAGTCTTGATCTGGAGTTAGTGCCGCTCCTGCTTCGTCAGACTGTCGTCAAGGCGCGAGGCTCGCAAGGCAGAGATCCATTTTGTGCGCGGCGTGGCGAGTGGCAGGAATGCCGGCGATCTGCTGGCCAGCAGCACCGGCACTGGGGCGCTGCCCTGGCCCGTTCAGATCGAGCGCCTGCACGTCAGCTGACTCCGCACGCTGAAGCTGAGTGATCTGGCGACTGCCATGCCCCCCTGTGCTGAGCGATGTTTCGCTGCTGACCGGCGCTTTGCGGCGACTAGTCACCGGGCAGTTTCGCACTGCGCGGCGTCGCCCTGGGCGAGGCGGCGAACAACGACAAAGTCAAGCTGCGTGCCGAAGGGCGCTCACGCTCGCCGACCGGTTGGTAGCGGGAGCCAGTTGATCAGCTGAACGTCCGCCTTGATGGCGACGCAGCGGGGCCTCAAGGGAGCGACCGGGTCGTTTCAGGCAGCGGGGGTGATGTAGCAGAACGGCGGTCAACGCATCGATCTTGCCAGCGGCGCGCTCAGCCTCCGTGGCGCCTTGGGTGGTGACGCACTCGATTTCTCGGCAGGCTTTGCCCGCACTGGGCTAAGGAAGGTTTGGGCGTCCGGGGTAAGGACTGGAAGAGCGCGGCTGGTGGTGCGGAGCGCGCGACCGGCTTTGCCTTTGAGGCAAGCTTGCCCGCGCCGACCTCGACGGAGCAGGGCTTCAAAACTGAACCCTGGGCATCCAAAGAAGCTGGCGCACCACATCGGCAAACATGCTCTGGCGTTGGAGGCCTTGAGCCCGCTGGCAGTGGATTTCGATCAGGGCGGCCTGAGCGCGCCTGCTGCGAGCACGCTGGTGGCGGACTATTAATGCAGCCTTGAAGGCCGGCAAAGCGTCGCTGCCCTTCGAAGCCAGAAGCACTTGCCTGGCTGCGGGGGCGTGGCTTACGAGCTGCCCGGCAAGACGACACTCAGTCTGGCCTCGGCCACGGTCGCGATACCCTGCACGCGAGTGCCGATCTCGGGGTTTGTGGCCCGCTCGCCGGGCAACTTGCGCTCTGCCAGCAACCGATTTGACCTGGGTGGTGTGTTCGCACCGGCCGGGTTCACACAACGTGCGACGCGCTGCCAGCCGTGGTCGAGAAACTAAAGCTCAGCAGCACGCCCGATGACACAATTCCGGCTCGACAGCGGCTTGCGCCTTAGCAGCCTGAAGTCGCCCTTCGCGCTGGCAGGCGGACGCATGACCGTTGCCCCAGTTTCGAGGGCGGAGCTTTACCAGAACAGGCTCGGCGGCGATGTGGCGATTGAGGGCCGCGGTGGGCGTTTCACCAGCAAAGGGGCGAATTCAGCGAGGCTTGCACCGGGGCCACTGGCGAAAGATATCCAGCAGCGCCTGCCATTCAGCAACGATCTGAGCGGCAGTTTCGTCTTCAACGGCGAATTCA